>NZ_CP179206.1:0-3720048 GCF_051201655.1 Vibrio sp. nBUS_14 | reverse complement strand
AAGTTATTCACAATAAATAGGGTAAATTTGGCTGGATCCACACATCTTGCCCCTACTTTACTCACACAACGATCGACTTATGCCCGGATCCTTGCTAATTATCCCCAAATCGAGAATGCGATCTGGTTATGGTTAATAACATCTGGTTATTTATTCTATTGAGCATTTTCCCAGTAACATCCAATCCCATAAATATAAGGAGTTACCAAATGAATAACTGGATTAAGGCTGCAATTGCGGCTATCGCACTCTCTGCTGCTACTGTTCAAGCTGCGACTGAAGTTAAAGTCGGCATGTCTGGTCGCTACTTCCCATTCACTTTCGTAAAACAGGATCAACTGCAAGGTTTTGAAGTGGATTTATGGGATGAGATCGGTAAACGGAATGACTATAGCGTTGAATACGTGACAGCAAACTTCTCTGGTCTATTCGGTCTTCTTGAAACAGGTCGCATCGATACGATTTCAAACCAAATTACAATCACGGATGCACGTAAGGCTAAATACCTATTCGCAGACCCATACGTAGTAGACGGCGCACAAATTACCGTTCGTAAGGGTAATGACAGCATTCAAGGCATCGAAGACCTTGATAGCAAGACGGTTGCAGTAAATCTTGGTTCAAACTTTGAGCAACTATTACGCAGCTACGATAAAGATGGCAAAATCAATGTGAAAACCTACGATACAGGTATTGAGCATGATGTTGCGCTGGGTCGTGCCGATGCATTCGTAATGGATCGCCTATCAGCACTAGAGCTTATTAAGAAGACTGGTCTACCATTACAGCTAGCAGGACAACCATTCGAGACTATCGAGAATGCATGGCCTTTCGTAAACAACGATAACGGCAAAAAATTGCAAGCTGAAGTAAACCAAGCACTCGCAGCAATGCGTGAAGATGGTACGCTAGAGAGCATCTCTCAAAAATGGTTCGGTGCGGACATTACTAAGAAGTAATTACTCACTCAATGCATTCAGAGCCCACTGCTTATACAGCGGTGGGCTTTTTGCTTTCGTGTACTGATTAAAAAGCCAGATATAACAGTATTTCCGAACAATACTACCAATAAAAATATGAGATAGATTATGGGATTTGACTTTAACTACATGCTAGGTCTGTTGCCAATACTGCTGAAGTATTTAGGCACCACTATGGAGATGGCAATCTGGGGCTTATTTTTCGCTCTGATTCTATCTCTGATACTGGCGAACATTCGTGTATTCAAAATCCCTGTACTCGACCAACTGAGCCAGCTGTATATTAGCTTCTTCCGAGGCACGCCACTGCTGGTGCAACTGTTCCTTCTATATTACGGCCTACCTCAGGTATTTCCGTGGATGGTTGGACTCGATGCGTTTGGCGCTGCGGTTATTGGCTTAACCTTACACTTTGCTGCCTACATGGCTGAAAGTATTCGTGCTGCTATTATCGGTATCGATCGCAGCCAAATGGAAGCCAGCCTCTCAGTAGGTATGACAACCAGCCAAGCGATGCGTCGAGTGATCTTGCCGCAAGCAACCCGTGTGGCACTGCCGTCTTTGATGAACTATTTCATCGACATGATCAAGTCAACTTCCCTTGCCTTCACCTTAGGTGTAGCTGAAATCATGGCCAAAGCTCAAATGGAAGCATCTTCAAGTTTCCGTTTCTTTGAGGCCTTCCTAGCAGTTGCGCTGATTTATTGGGGCGTGGTGGTTATCCTTACTCGCATTCAAATCTGGGCCGAAGTGAAACTGAATAAGGCGTATGTACGATGATCAAATTAGAAAATATCCACAAGCAGTTTGGTGACACCGAAGTTCTTAAAGGAATCGACCTAGAAATTAATCAAGGTGAGATTATTGTCATCATAGGTTCAAGTGGTACTGGTAAGTCTACACTGCTGCGCTGCGTTAATTTTCTCGAGCAAGCCGATCAAGGCAAGATTTCCATTGATGATATTAACGTCGATGTAAAAAAACACACCAAAGCCGAGGTACTGGCACTACGCCGTAAGACCGGTTTTGTGTTCCAAAACTACGCCTTGTTTGCTCATCAAACGGCAAAGCAGAATATTGCTGAAGGTTTGATTACCGTTCGTGGTTGGAAAAAGCAGCAAGCTCATGAAAAAGCACAACAAATATTAGATGATATCGGTTTAGGTGACAGAGCAGACAGCTACCCTGCTGCACTCTCTGGTGGGCAACAGCAACGCGTTGGTATTGGCCGAGCAATGGCCCTTCAACCGGAGCTTTTATTGTTCGATGAGCCGACTTCAGCGCTCGATCCTGAGTGGGTTGGTGAAGTACTTAACCTAATGAAAAAATTAGCAAATCAGCATCAAACTATGCTAGTGGTTACCCATGAAATGCAATTTGCTAAAGAGGTTGCAGACCGAGTGATCTTCATGGCTGATGGCCATATTGTCGAACAGGGATCTCCACAGGATATTTTTGGTAATCCACAGGATCCTAAATTACAAAAATTCTTAAATAAGGTTGGGATCGACTAAGGATCCTTGTGATTTTAGTTATTCTACGTATAATCCCCCGACCGGAATTTTAGTTAACCCAATCATTGACACTTTTTGTGACAGTGATTACAATTCCGCCTCTTTGTTGAGAGGCGTCGGTTTTCCTTTCTTATATAAAGAAGAGAAAAAATGCCCACGCCGGGTTTAACAAAAACCTAAAACTACTGATCAGTAAGGTAATTACAATGAAACGCACTTTTCAACCTACAGTTCTAAAGCGTAAGCGTACACACGGTTTCCGTGCTCGCATGGCTACTAAGAACGGTCGCGCAACAATCAATGCACGTCGTGCAAAAGGCCGTAAGCGTCTTTCTAAGTAATCTTTGATTATTTTGAATAAGCTAGCCTTCGGTCGGGAGTTACGCTTGTTAACTCCCGAACATTATCAGAATGTCTTCAAGCAAGCTCATCGAGCAGGCTCCCCTCATTTCACCATCATTGCCCGAAATAACTCTCTTTCAAATCCTCGCCTTGGATTAGCTGTTCCGAAAAAGCAGATTAAAACCGCCGTGGGTCGTAACCGATTCAAGCGTCTTACTCGTGAAAGCTTTCGTAACACTCAACACAAACTTCCTAACAAAGATTTTGTTGTAATCGCTAAGAAGAGCGCGCAAGATTTAAGCAATGAAGAAATGTTCAAGCTACTCGACAAATTATGGCTTCGCCTGTCTCGCCCTTCGCGTGGATAGCGCTAATACCCATCTATTTTTATAGATGGTTTATTAGTCCACTCATCGGCCCACGCTGCCGATTTACTCCAACCTGCTCTTTATATGCGATAGAAGCGTTGAAAGCTCACGGTTTTGTAAAAGGGTGTTGGTTATCAGGCAAACGTCTATTAAAATGCCATCCTTTGAACGAAGGGGGCTTTGACCCCGTTCCACCGGTCCAAAAACAAGACAGAGATAAATAACGATGGATTCTCAACGTAATATCCTGTTAATCGCACTGGCATTGGTTTCTTTTCTACTGTTCCAACAATGGAACGTAGCTCAGAACCCAGCACCACAAGCGGTTGAGCAGGCACAATCTGACAGCACCCTACCAGCACCATCTTATGCAGATGATCTAGACCCAACTCCGGGTCAAGTTGCTTCTGCAAAAACTATCACAGTAACAACTGATGTACTGACTCTGTCAATTGATACGGTTGGTGGTGATGTCGTTAAAGCAAATCTAAATGATTACTCTGCTGAGTTTGATTCTGAAGATACGTTTGTTCTTCTTAAGAACGAACCAGGTCACCAATTTATCGCACAAAGCGGTCTAGTGGGTCCTCAAGGTATCGACCTAAGCAGCACAAACCGCCCAAGCTACACAGTTTCAGCAGACAGCTTCACGCTTGCTGATGGTCAGGATGAACTACGCATCCCGATGACTTACCAAGCGAACGGCCTTGATTACACGAAAACATTCGTCCTTAAGCGTGGCAGCTACGCAATAGATGTTGAATACGATGTAGTCAACAACTCTGGTACCAACGCGACATTCGGCATGTACGCTCACCTACGTCAAAACGTTATGGACGACGGCGGTAGCTTAACAATGCCAACTTACCGTGGTGGTGCTTACTCTACGGAAGATACGCGCTACAAAAAATACAGCTTCGACGACATGCAAGATCGCAACCTGTCTCTTAACCTAGCCAATGGTCAAGGTTGGGCAGCGATGATTCAGCACTACTTTGCAAGTGCTTGGATCCCACGCGACGAAGCAGGCAGCAACCTTTACACTCGTGTCATCGGTAATCTTGGCGACATCGGTATCCGCATGCCGAACAAGACCATCGCTACTGGCGACGAAGTAAGCTTCAAAGCAACGCTTTGGGTTGGTCCTAAACTTCAAGACCAAATGGCTGCTGTTGCACCAAACCTAGACCTAGTAGTTGATTACGGTTGGTTATGGTTCATTGCTAAACCACTTCATACTCTGCTTTCGTTCATTCAGGGCATTGTTGTGAACTGGGGTCTGGCAATCATCTGTCTAACGTTTATCGTTCGTGGTGCTATGTACCCACTAACGAAAGCTCAGTACACGTCTATGGCGAAAATGCGTATGCTTCAGCCTAAACTGACTGCAATGCGTGAGCGTATTGGCGACGATCGTCAACGCATGAGCCAAGAAATGATGGAGTTGTATAAGAAAGAGAAAGTAAACCCACTTGGTGGCTGTTTACCTATCGTCTTGCAAATGCCGATCTTCATTTCACTATACTGGGCACTAATGGAGTCTGTTGAACTGCGTCACTCACCGTTCTTCGGTTGGATTACTGACCTTTCAGCACAAGACCCATACTACATCTTGCCACTTCTGATGGGTGCTTCAATGTTCCTAATCCAGAAGATGAGCCCAACTACTGTAACGGATCCAATGCAGCAGAAAATCATGACCTTTATGCCGGTTATGTTTACTTTCTTCTTCTTGTTCTTCCCGTCAGGTCTGGTTCTTTACTGGCTAGTATCGAACATCGTAACTCTGATTCAGCAAACGCTTATCTACCGCGCGCTGGAAAAGAAAGGCTTACACTCTAAGTAAGTTCGATAACAGAAAGAGATAAAAGAAAGGCGACCAAAAGGTCGCCTTTTTGTTTTGAGCTGATTACAATTCAGCTAATTGATTAATCGTGAACGCCCCCTTTGGCCTTCACATGCTAGCAGGCACAACTATGACTACAGATACGATTGTTGCTCAAGCGACTGCGCCAGGGCGTGGTGGCGTCGGTATTATCCGCGTTTCAGGCCCACAAGCCGCTCAAGTCGCTCTAGAAGTAACAGGCAAAGTACTAAAACCGCGCTATGCCGAGTACCTACCTTTTAAATCTCACAATGGCACCGAACTCGACCAAGGTATTGCACTTTACTTCCCTAACCCACACTCGTTCACTGGCGAAGATGTGTTAGAGCTGCAAGGCCACGGTGGTCCTGTGGTTATGGACATGCTGATCAAACGTATCCTATCCATCTCAGGTGTACGTGCCGCGCGTCCTGGTGAGTTCTCTGAACGTGCATTCTTAAACGACAAGATGGACTTAACACAAGCTGAAGCGATTGCCGACCTGATTGACGCCAGCTCAGAAGAAGCGGCGAAATCAGCACTACAATCCCTGCAAGGTGAGTTCTCTAAACGCATTAATACGCTGGTAGATTCTCTGATTTACTTAAGAATCTACGTTGAAGCCGCGATTGATTTCCCAGAAGAAGAAATTGACTTTCTGGCTGACGGTAAAGTAAGTACTGACTTACAAGCTATCATTGATAACTTAGAAGCTGTACGCCAAGAAGCCAATCAAGGCTCAATCATGCGTGAAGGCATGAAAGTCGTGATTGCAGGCCGCCCAAATGCGGGCAAATCAAGCCTATTGAATGCGCTGTCGGGTAAAGAGTCTGCCATTGTGACCGATATTGCGGGAACGACACGTGATGTACTGCGTGAACATATCCATATTGACGGCATGCCACTGCACATTATCGATACCGCAGGCCTGCGTGATGCCTCCGATGAAGTAGAAAAAATCGGTATTGAACGCGCTTGGGAAGAAATTGCACAAGCAGACCGCGTATTATTTATGGTGGATGGCACGACGACAACGGCAACGGACCCTAAAGAAATTTGGCCAGATTTCGTTGATCGTCTACCCAATAATATAGGTATGACGGTGATCCGCAACAAAGCGGATCAAACCAGTGAAGAGCTAGGGATCTGCCATGTAAATGATCCAACTCTCATCCGTCTATCCGCAAAAACAGGTGAAGGTGTTGATGCCCTACGTAGCCATCTTAAAGAGTGCATGGGCTTTGCTGGTGGCAACGAAGGTGGCTTTATGGCACGTCGCCGCCACTTAGATGCCCTAGAACGCGCATCGGAACACCTTGATATTGGACAACAACAGCTTGAAGGCTACATGGCCGGAGAGATATTAGCGGAAGAGCTTAGAATCACCCAACAGCACCTCAATGAGATCACTGGCGAGTTCAGTTCAGATGATTTATTAGGTCGTATATTTTCTTCATTCTGTATCGGTAAATAACCATAAAGGCTGGCTTACGCTGGCCTTTTCTTTTGTAAGGACAGCTTAATGATCCACATTATTACTGGCAGCACCTTAGGTGGCGCTGAATACGTTGGCGATCACCTTAACGATCTTCTAGTGGCTCAAGGGCACGAGATCGAGCTTCATAATCAGCCTGAATACGACAATATTCCGCAGCAAGGTACTTGGTTATTGGTAACATCGACGCATGGTGCGGGTGAGTTTCCTGATAATATCCAACCTTTGATCAAGTCATTGAATCAAGAATCTCCCGATTTAAGCGCGATTCGCTTTGCTGTGGTTGCTCTTGGTGACTCAAGCTACGACACCTTCTGTTCTGCAGGTCAGTCTGCTTATTTGCTTCTAGAAAAGCTTGGTGCTCAGCCTATTTCAGCGTGTTTTACCATCGATGTTCTTGAAACACCGGTTCCTGAGGATGCTGCAGAGGACTGGTTTAACGATCATAGCGACCAGTTTTAACTCCTCAATCTTCTAATAAGCGGCTTATGCCGCTTTTTTTGTCTCTGAATATCGTGATTGTGAATAACTTTTTTGAAAATAAATCGAAATACATGTCATTTTTTCAATATTCTCTGTGGATAAGATCATACATATACGGTGATTAACCTATAGTTATCCAAATAACAACTTTCTAGGTAATTTCACCTTGTGTATAAGTAGCCATTTTGATCCCAGCTAATCCTCATTATGATCAAAGTTAGATCACAGTCTTTGATCCAAAAAAGATCCATGATCTTGTTGATCATTTTTGACTTACCCACAGATACCCTCGATCCTAATAATAGATCTAATAAAAGATCTCTTTAAAGATCTTATCTATATTAATTAAAAACAGCTTTCTCGAAAAATGCCAAAAACGTTTTCTCAAGCTATGAAAACAGGTAGAATATCGCTCCTTTTTATCAATCTAGAAACGTTTGAGTACCTGAGGTCGGTTCATGCTTTATCACGAAAAATTTGACGTCATCGTTGTTGGTGGTGGCCATGCAGGAACGGAAGCCGCACTCGCATCTGCACGTACTGGTCAAAGTACGTTATTACTAACTCATAATATCGATACTTTGGGACAGATGTCTTGCAACCCAGCCATTGGCGGGATCGGTAAGGGCCACTTGGTAAAAGAGGTCGATGCTATGGGTGGATTAATGGCGCAAGCTATTGATCATGCAGGTATTCAGTTCAGAACATTAAACGCATCAAAAGGCCCTGCGGTACGTGCAACTCGTGCACAAGCTGACCGCGCACTTTACAAAGCCTCTGTCCGTAATGTTCTTGAAAACACACCAAACCTAACTCTGTTCCAACAGTCGGTTGATGACTTGATCGTTGAACAAGATCAAGTGGTGGGTGTGGTTACGCAAATGGGCCTCAAATTCCGCGCTAACGCTGTGGTCTTAACGGTAGGCACATTCCTAGGTGGTAAGATCCATATTGGTATGGAAAGTTCATCGGGTGGACGTGCAGGTGATCCACCATCGATCGCGCTTGCTGACCGTCTTCGTGATCTTCCATTTCGTGTTGATCGCCTGAAAACGGGTACACCTCCTCGCATCGATGCACGCAGCGTTGATTTTTCTGAGCTTGAGGTTCAACACGGCGATAATCCGACTCCGGTTTTCTCATTCATGGGTAACCGAGCTCAGCAGCCGCGTCAGATTCCATGTTACATCACGCACACTAACGAAAATACGCATGACGTTATTCGTGCCAATCTCGATCGCAGCCCAATGTACGCTGGTGTAATTGAAGGTATTGGCCCTCGTTACTGTCCGTCGATTGAAGACAAAGTGATGCGCTTTGCTGATAAAAACAGTCACCAAATTTTCATTGAGCCTGAAGGCCTAACGACGCACGAGTTATACCCGAATGGTATTTCAACCAGTTTGCCGTTTGATGTTCAGGTAAAAATTGTTCACTCAATGAAAGGTTTTGAAAACGCGCACATCGTTCGTCCAGGCTACGCGATTGAGTACGATTTCTTTGACCCTCGCGATCTTAAACTGACTTACGAGACTAAGTTTATTAAGGGTCTGTTCTTTGCCGGTCAAATCAATGGCACCACTGGCTACGAAGAAGCCGCAGCACAAGGCTTAATGGCCGGTTTGAATGCGAGTTTGTTTACGCAAGGCAAAGAGGGCTGGAGCCCACGCCGCGATCAAGCTTACATGGGTGTACTTATCGATGACTTGTCGACAATGGGGACCAAAGAACCGTACCGCATGTTTACATCTCGCGCCGAATACCGTTTGTTGCTTCGTGAAGACAACGCTGATATCCGTTTGACTGAAAAGTCACGTGAACTTGGCTTGGTCGACGATGCTCGTTGGATGCGATTCAACGAGAAGATGGAAAACATGGAGAAAGAGCGTCAACGTCTTAAAGAAACATGGATTAATCCAAAATCTGAAGATATAGATCAATTGAACCAAATCCTTAAAACACCGATGTCTCGTGAAGCGAGTGGTGAAGATCTTCTTCGTCGTCCTGAAATGACTTATTCACAGCTAACGTCGTTGGATCGTTTCGGTCCTGCACTGGAAGATCAACAAGCCTCTGAGCAAGTTGAGATCCAAGTTAAGTACGATGGCTATATCCAGCGTCAACAAGATGAAATTGAAAAATCACTGCGTCATGAAAATACCAAACTGCCGGCTGACATCGATTACAGCAAGGTAAAAGGGCTTTCTAACGAAGTGGTTCTAAAACTAACTACCGCTAAACCTGATTCGATCGGTATTGCTTCGCGTATCTCTGGTATAACGCCTGCTGCAATCTCTATTTTGTTGGTTTATCTGAAAAAGCACGGCCTATTGAAAAAAGGTGAGGAAGCATAATGAGCGTATTACGCGAAAAACTGGATCACCTGATTGGCCAGACTGAACTTGAAGTATCGGAAAAACAACGTAGCCAATTAGTGGGCTACGTTGAGTTACTCAATAAATGGAACAAGGCTTATAATTTAACGTCTGTTCGTGACCCGCAAGAAATGATGGTGAAACATATCTTAGATAGCATCATTGTTAGTACTCACTTACAAGGCAAGCGCTTTATTGATGTAGGTACAGGCCCTGGTCTTCCTGGGATTCCGCTCTCAATCATGAACCCTGACTGCGAGTTTTACTTGCTCGATAGCCTAGGCAAGCGTATTCGTTTTATTAAACAAGTGATTCATGAATTGGGCATCGATAACGTTGTTCCAGTACAAAGCCGTGTTGAAGAATTTCAACCAGAAGAAAAGTTTGATGCTGTGCTCAGCCGTGCATTTGCTTCCATGACAGACATGGTAGAGTGGTGTCACCATTTACCTAAAGAGCAATCCGGTGTATTTTTGGCTCTTAAGGGACAACATCCTAGAGACGAAGTCGACCTGTTACCTGAATGGTGTTCAGTGACAGACATCAAAGCTTTGCAAGTGCCAGAGCTTGATGGAGAGCGTCATTTAGTTACTTTATCGCGTCAGGGATAATCAGCGAGGCCATAGTGGGTAGAATTGTAGCAATTGCCAACCAAAAAGGTGGCGTAGGAAAAACAACAACTTGTGTTAACTTAGCAGCATCAATGGCGGCAACTAAACGCAAGATATTGGTTGTTGACCTCGACCCTCAAGGTAATGCCACTATGGCGAGTGGTGTCGACAAATATCAGGTTGAAGCAACGGCTTACGATTTGCTGGTTGAAGACAGCCCATTTGATGAGGTAGTTTGCCGAAGTACATCTGGCAATTATGACCTCATCGCCGCAAACGGTGACGTTACGGCTGCAGAAATCAAGTTGATGGAAGTATTTGCTCGCGAAGTTCGCCTAAAGAACGCGCTGGCATCCATTCGTGGCAATTATGATTACATCTTTATTGATTGCCCGCCGTCATTAAATCTTCTTACCATCAACGCGATGGCTGCGGCCGATTCCGTTTTGGTTCCTATGCAATGTGAATACTTTGCTCTGGAAGGTTTGACTGCATTGATGGATACCATCAGTAAACTTGCCGCTGTAGTAAACGAGGATCTAAAGATCGAAGGTCTTCTGCGTACAATGTATGATCCCCGTAATCGCTTATCGAATGAAGTCTCTGATCAACTCAAAAAACACTTCGGTAATAAAGTCTACCGAACTGTGATCCCTCGTAATGTGCGTCTGGCAGAAGCGCCAAGTCATGGCAAGCCAGCAATGTACTACGACAAATATTCCGCAGGGGCTAAAGCATATCTTGCTCTGGCAGGCGAAATGTTGCGTCGTGAAGAAATCCCAGTATAAGTCTAACCAAAGGAATTCACTCAATGTCTAAGCGTGGTTTAGGAAAAGGGCTAGATGCATTGCTTGCAACTAGCTCGTTGGCTCGTGAAAAACAACAAGTTGCTTCTCATAGCCAGGCTTTGTCTGCTGATGGTGAGTTCACAGAGATTGCTATCGGTAGCTTGAAGCCAGGTGTATATCAACCGCGTAAGGATATCGCGCCTGAAGCGCTAGAAGAGCTCGCAGTATCTATTCAATCTCAAGGTATCATTCAACCGATTGTTGTGCGTCATTTAACGCAGGACCAGTTTGAGATTATCGCTGGTGAACGTCGTTGGAGAGCTGCGCGTCAAGCTGGTCTTAAGCAGGTTCCATGTCTGGTTAAGAAAGTTACAGATAAGGCCGCCATTGCTATGGCATTGATCGAGAATATTCAGCGTGAAGACCTGAATGTGATCGAGGAAGCGCAGGCTCTAGAACGTTTACAGAACGAATTTGAACTGACGCACCAGAAGGTGGCTGATGTGATAGGTAAATCTCGCGCGACTGTGAGTAACCTACTGCGTCTTAATCAATTGGCTGAACCGGTAAAAGCGTTAGTTGTGTCAAAGCAGCTTGAAATGGGTCATGCGCGTGCATTATTAGCACTTGAAGGCGATGTTCAGATAGAAGCGGCTAACACCGCGGCAAGCAAACAGATGACCGTGCGTCAAACTGAGCAACTCGTCAAAAAGTGCTTAAAACCAGAGGTTGAGTCTGAATCGAAGCCCGAGGACAAAGAAGCCATCGAACTTTCACGAAGACTTACGGAAAAATTGCAAGCAAACGTTTCAGTTACACGTTCTGTTAGCGGTAAGTCAAAAGTAACAATTACTCTTGATGAGCCTCACAAATTAGAGCAACTTATTGCTAAACTAGAGTACTAAATGAGATAATTGATTTAGGTCAATTATGTAATAAATAAGTAATTTCGTACAAAAGTTGTCGGTTTGTATGCAAAAATGTAAATGATTGCTGCATTGTGATTGCAATCAATTTGGCTGAACGTATAATTTTCGCCAATTTCTCAGCACGCTTTGAAGCGAGTGGTAAAGTGGGCTTAAAGAGGAACGAATACATGGTAGCGGCGTTAGCAAGACCAGGACGAGTGCTTGCAAAGCAAATGTTATTGATCGAGCTTAGCGCGGTTATATTAGTGGCGATAGGGTTAGGTTTAGCTGTTAATCCTGATTGGGGTTTTGCTGCATTAATCGGTGGCGGTATTTTTGTCATCGCAAATGTAGTTTTTTGTGTGTGTGCTTTCCTATTTTGTGGAGCTCGCGCAACTAAGTTAGTTGCGGCGTCGTTCTATGCTGGCGAAGTGCTCAAAATCTTAATCACAGTTTTATTATTCTCTATTGTCTACATGTATATGCAGGTGGAATTAATTCCCCTCAAACTGACCTATTTACTGGTTCTAGGTATTAATATCTTTGCGCCAGTGCTTTTCATTAACAATAAAAAATAGGATGAGTTATGGCTGCGCCAACAGCATCCGGATACATTGAACACCATTTACAAAACCTTTCTTTAGCTAAGTTTGGTCTTGTAGAGGAAACAAGTTTCTGGAACGTACATATAGACAGTCTGTTTTTTTCTGTGCTGACAGGGGTGTTATTCCTTTGGGTTTTTCGCTCAGTCGCTAAGAAAGCAACAGTAGGTGTACCTGGTAAGCTTCAGTGTTTTGTTGAAATGGTAGTGGAATTCGTTGGCGACAACGTTAAAGAAACTTTCCATGGCCGCAATCCTCTGGTAGCTCCATTAGCACTGACTATATTCTGCTGGATTATCATTATGAACTTGATGGACTTAGTGCCTATCGATTTCTTACCGTATCCTGCAGAGCATTGGCTAGGTATCCCTTACTTGAAAGTGGTTCCTACAGCTGATGTAAATATAACAATGGCAATGGCTTTAGGTGTTTTTGCTCTGATGATCTACTACAGCATCAAAGTGAAAGGCTTAGGCGGATTTGCTAAAGAATTGGCACTGCATCCATTTAATCACCCAATCATGATTCCATTTAACTTGGTACTTGAGGTAATTTCGTTATTAGCGAAGCCACTATCTCTCGGTATGCGTTTATTTGGTAATATGTTTGCGGGTGAGGTGGTGTTTATTCTTATCGCGGCAATGCTACCGTGGTACTTACAATGGGTAGGTGCACTACCTTGGGCTATCTTCCATATCTTGGTTATTTTGATTCAAGCGTTTGTTTTCATGATGTTGACAATCGTTTATCTATCAATGGCCCATGAAGATAGTGATCACTAAAAAATTTTTAAGCTTTATTCTAACTATTAATGTTAATCGGAGAACGTAAATGGAAACTGTACTAAGTTTTTCAGCAATCGCTGTTGCTATCATTGTTGGTCTTTGTGCCGTAGGTACTGCAATTGGTTTTGCTATTCTTGGTGGTAAATTCCTAGAAGGCGCTGCGCGTCAACCTGAAATGGCTCCAATGCTACAAGTTAAGATGTTCATCATCGCTGGTCTACTGGATGCTGTTCCAATGATCGGTATCGTAATCGCACTACTATTCACGTTTGCTAACCCATTTGTAAGTCAGCTAGCAGGCTAATTAACTCTCAATAGTTAATTAAATTTTTGTAGTTGATTCTTAACGAGGAGTAGCTGTTGTGAATATGAACGCAACTCTGTTAGGTCAAGCAATTGCTTTTTCGCTGTTTGTTTGGTTCTGCATGAAATATGTATGGCCACCAATTATGCAAGCAATTGAAGAACGTCAGAAAAAAATTGCTGACGGTCTTGTAGCCGCTGAACGCGCTGCTAAAGACTTGAACCTGGCACAAGCCAACGCTTCTGAGCAAATGAAGGAAGCGAAGCGCACTGCAACTGAGGTTATTGATCAGGCAAACAAACGTAAAGCTCAAATTATTGATGAAGCGCGCGAAGAGGCTCAGGCAGAACGCCAGAAGATCTTAACGCAAGCTGAAGCAGAAATTGAAGCTGAACGCACACGTGCCCGTGATGACCTGCGCAAACAAGTCGCAACTCTGGCTATAGCTGGTGCTGAGAAAATCCTTGAGCGTACTATCGATAAAGATGTACACAATGATCTTCTTAACAACATTACTGCAAAACTTTAAAGCAAGGGGCTGTATATGTCTGATTTGACTACAATCGCACGCCCCTATGCTAAAGCAGCGTTTGACTTTGCGGTAGATAAAGGTGAGCTAGACCAATGGGGTCAAATGCTTACTTTTGCTGCCGAAGTGGCACAAAATGATGATGTTCATAATTTGTTAAGCAGTTCTATGACTGCTGAAAAGTTAGCTGAAGTATTCATTGTAATTTGTGGCGAACAATTTGATGAATTCGGCCAGAACTTAATTAAAGTGATGGCAGAGAATGGTCGTTTAATGGCCTTTCCTGATGTTTGCAAACAGTTCTTATTGCTTAAACAAGAGCATGAGAAAGAAATCGACGTTGAAGTAACTTCAGCGGTTGAGCTTTCTGAAGAACAACGTTCAAGCATCATCAGCAAATTGGAACTGCGCCTAGCGCGCAAAGTTCAGCTGAATTGCAGTATAGATGAGACTCTACTTAGTGGAGTTATTATTCGAGCCGGAGACCTAGTCATCGATAACTCAGCGCGCAGTCGTTTAGACCGCCTGAGCGATGCATTGCAGTCTTAATGGGGATTGGAGCATGCAACTTAATTCCACTGAAATTAGCGATCTAATTAAACAACGTATTGAATCTTTCGACGTTGTTAGTGAAGCTCGCAATGAAGGTACTATCGTTTCTGTAAGCGATGGCATCCTTAGCATCCACGGCCTAGCGGACGTGATGCAAGGTGAAATGATCGAACTACCGGGTGGCCGTTACGCGCTAGCACTAAACTTGAACCGTGATTCGGTTGGTGCTGTTGTAATGGGCCCGTATGCTGACCTACAGGAAGGCATGAAAGTTACAGGTACTGGTCGTATTCTTGAAGTACCAGTAGGTCCTGAAATGCTTGGTCGTGTTGTAAACACGCTAGGCGAGCCAATTGATGGTAAAGGTCCTATCGAAGCGAAACTAACTTCGCCTGTAGAAATTATCGCACCAGGTGTAATCGACCGTAAATCGGTAGATCAACCTGTTCAAACTGGTTATAAGTCAGTTGACTCAATGATCCCTATCGGTCGTGGTCAACGTGAACTAGTAATCGGTGACCGTCAGACTGGTAAAACAGCAATGGCGATCGATGCGATTATCAACCAGAAAGACTCTGGTATTTTCTCTATCTACGTAGCTATCGGCCAAAAAGCGTCGACTATTGCTAACGTAGTTCGCAAACTAGAAGAGCACGGCGCACTGGCTAACACTGTTGTTGTTGTTGCATCTGCTTCTGAATCTGCAGCGCTGCAATACCTTGCACCGTATGCTGGTTGTGCGATGGGTGAATACTTCCGTGATCGCGGCGAAGATGCACTGATTGTTTATGATGATCTATCTAAGCAAGCGGTAGCTTACCGTCAAATTTCACTACTACTTAAGCGTCCACCTGGCCGTGAAGCGTTCCCTGGTGATGTTTTCTACCTTCACTCTCGTCTACTAGAGCGTGCTGCTCGTGTAAGCGAAGCATACGTAGAAAAGTTCACTAACGGTGAAGTGACAGGCAAGACTGGTTCTTTAACTGCTCTACCTATCATCGAAACGCAAGCTGGTGACGTATCTGCATTCGTACCAACGAACGTAATCTCGATTACTGATGGTCAGATCTTCCTACAAACTGAACTATTCAACGCGGGCGTACGTCCAGCTGTTGACCCTGGCATCTCAGTTTCTCGTGTAGGTGGTTCGGCGCAGACTAAAATCATCAAGAAGCTATCTGGCGGTATCCGTACTGCTCTAGCTCAATACCGTGAACTTGCAGCATTTGCACAGTTCTCATCGGATCTTGATGAAGCGACCAAAAAGCAACTAGACCACGGTCAAAAAGTGACAGAACTGATGAAGCAGAAACAATATGCTCCTATGTCTGTATTTGACCAAGCTCTAGTAATCTTCGCTGCAGAGCGTGGATACCTTCAAGACGTAGAACTGTCTAAAGTTCTAGATTTTGAAGCTGCTTTACTGTCGTTTGCTCGTGGTCAATACGCTGATCTAGCAACACAGATCGACGCAACGGGTGCTTTCAACAAAGAAATCGAAGCTGAGCTGAAGAAGCTTGTTGACGATTTCAAGGCAACCCAGACCTGGTAATTGGTAGGTGGTCTTAGGGCCACCTCATACCATTAACGGAGAGTAACGATGGCCGGCGCAAAAGAGATACGTAATAAAATCGGTAGTGTTAAAAGCACACAGAAGATTACGAAAGCAATGGAAATGGTAGCAGCTTCAAAAATGCGTCGTTCTCAAGACGCAATGGAAGCTACTCGTCCATATGCAGAAACAATGCGTAAAGTGATCGGTCATTTGGCTAATGGTAGCCTCGAGTATAAGCATCCTTATCTTGAGGAACGTGAAGCCAAACGTGTTGGTTACATCATCGTTTCTACAGACCGTGGTCTTTGTGGTGGTTTGAACATTAACTTGTTCAAGAAAGCTATGAATGACATGAAAGATTGGTCTGAGAAAGGTGCTGATGTAGAGCTTGCAATTGTAGGTTCTAAAGCAACAGCATTTTTCAATAACAGCGGCGCGAAAGTAGCAGCTCAAGTTTCTGGTCTGGGCGATCGTCCAAGCCTTGAAGACTTGATTGGCTCTGTGAGCGTTATGCTGAAGAAATATGATGAAGGTGAATTGGATCGCCTGTTCGTAGTGTTTAACAGATTTGAAAACACTATGGTTCAAGAACCAACGATCGATCAATTACTTCCTTTGCCTAAATCAGACAGCGAAGAAATGAAACGCAGTCATTCTTGGGACTACATTTATGAGCCCGAGCCAAAACCATTACTAGATGCACTATTAGTTCGATACGTCGAATCTCAAGTGTATCAAGGTGTGGTCGAGAATCTTGCTTGTGAGCAAGCGGCTCGAATGATTGCAATGAAATCAGCAACAGATAACGCTGGTGACATTATTGATGACTTAGAACTTGTGTATAACAAAGCCCGTCAATCGGCGATTACACAAGAACTTTCTGAGATCGTTTCAGGCGCAGCTGCGGTTTAAGCTTAGGTAAAACTAAATAGTTAGAGGATTAACGATGGCTACAGGTAAGATCGTACAGATCATTGGTGCGGTAGTCGACGTAGAGTTCCCACAGGGCGAAGTACCTCGTGTATACGATGCTCTGAATGTTAATGAAGTGAAAGAGCGTCTAGTTCTTGAAGTTCAGCAACAACTTGGCGGTGGCGTAGTACGCGCAATCGTAATGGGTAGCTCTGATGGTTTACGTCGTGGTTTGACAGTTGAAAATACTGGCGCTCCAATCTCGGTACCAGTAGGTACTAAGACACTTGGTCGTATCATGAACGTCCTAGGTGACGCAATTGATGAGTGTGGTGAAATCGGTGCTGAAGAGCATTACGCTATTCACCGTGAAGCTCCAAGCTACGAAGAGCAGTCTAATGAGACTTCTCTTCTAGAAACTGGTGTTAAAGTAATCGACTTGATTTGTCCATTCGCTAAGGGTGGTAAAATCGGTCTATTCGGTGGTGCTGGTGTAGGTAAGACCGTTAACATGATGGAACTTATCAACAACATCGCACTTCAACACTCAGGCCTATCTGTATTTGCAGGTGTAGGTGAGCGTACTCGTGAAGGTAACGATTTCTACTTTGAGATGCAGGAAGCTGGTGTTGTAAACATCGAAAAACCTGAAGAATCAAAAGTAGCGATGGTTTACGGTCAGATGAACGAGCCACCAGGTAACCGTCTACGTGTTGCACTGACTGGTCTAACAATGGCAGAACGCTTCCGTGACGAAGGTCGTGACGTTCTACTGTTCGTTGATAACATCTACCGTTACACACTAGCAGGTACTGAAGTATCAGCACTTCTAGGTCGTATGCCTTCTGCGGTAGGTTACCAACCTACACTAGCTGAAGAAATGGGTGTTCTACAAGAGCGTATCACGTCAACTAAAGCTGGTTCTATCACGTCTGTACAGGCGGTATACGTACCTGCGGATGACTTGACTGACCCGTCTCCAGCAACAACGTTCGCTCACTTAGATGCAACGGTAGTACTTAACCGTAATATCGCATCTATGGGTCTATACCCAGCGATCGACCCGCTAGATTCTACTTCACGTCAACTGGATCCATTGGTAGTTGGACAAGAACACTACGACATCGCTCGTGGCGTTCAGTCTACACTTCAGCGCTATAAAGAGCTGAAAGATATCATTGCTATCCTAGGTATGGATGAGCTATCTGAAGAAGATAAGCAAGTCGTATCTCGTGCTCGTAAGATTGAGAAGTTCCTAACTCAGCCTTACCACGTAGCGGAAGTATTTACAGGTGACCCAGGCGTTTACGTACCTCTTAAAGAGACTCTACGTGGCTTCCAAGGTCTTCTATCTGGTGAATACGATGACATTCCAGAGCAAGCGTTTATGTACTGTGGTGCAATTGACGAAGCTATTGAGAATGCTAAGAAGCTATAAGGCTAACTAGGAGGCGATATGGCAGCAATAACCTTTCACCTAGACGTTGTAAGCGCAGAGAAACAACTTTTCTCTGGTCTTGTTGAAACGTTTCAGGTGACCGGTAGTGAGGGTGAACTTGGTATTTTCCATGGTCACACTCCACTGCTGACCGCTATCAAGCCTGGTATGGTGCGTATTGTTAAGCAGCACGGCCACGAAGAAATCATTTATGTTTCTGGTGGTATGGTAGAAGTTCAACCTGGTACAGCGACTGTACTGGCTGATACGGCTATCCGTGGTGAAGAACTAGACGCAGCAAAGGCGGAAGAAGCTAAACGCAAGGCTGTGGAGAATATCCAAAATCAGCATGGCGACATAGACTTCGCACAAGCGGCCGGTGAACTGGCTAAAGCCATTGCTCAGTTACGAGTTATCGAACTGACAAAACAGCGTCGTTAATCTTTTATAAGATTAGTGATTCTGAGATAAAGGCGACCTAAGGGTCGCCTTTTTGCATTTTTGGATTGTCAAAAATGTTCCTTTTACATATCAATATCGGTTAAATGGTTATTGCGATTTAATTTTTTCGCCAAAAACGGTTACAATATCGGCTTAATAAAAAATAATGTTGGATAGGTTTACAATGAAGTTTAGCGCGGTAATTCTCGCAGCAGGCAAAGGCACTCGCATGTATTCAAACACACCAAAGGTTCTGCACACGCTTGCGGGTAAGCCGATGGTTAAACATGTTATCGATACTTGTAACGGCTTAGGCGCTCAAAACATCCACTTGGTTTACGGCCATGGTGGTGAGCAGATGAAGTCTACGTTAGCAAGCGAGACAGTAAACTGGGCACTGCAAGCAGAACAGCTGGGTACTGGCCACGCGGTTGATCAGGCTTCTGCACATTTCGCTGATGATGAAAAAGTACTTGTGCTATACGGTGATGTTCCGCTTATCTCGCCAGAAACCATTGAAAACCTATTAGACGCTCAACCAAACGGTGGTATCGCACTGCTTACTGTCGTTCTAGATAACCCTATGGGTTACGGTCGTATCATTCGTCGCAACGGCCCTGTTGTGGCAATCGTTGAACAGAAAGACGCAACCGATGAGCAGAAGCTTATCAAAGAGATCAACACTGGCGTTATGGTCGCAACAGGCGGCGATCTTAAGCGTTGGTTATCAGGCCTAAGCAATGACAATGCACAAGGTGAATACTATCTGACTGACGTTATTGCAGCCGCTCATGATGAAGGCCGTGCGGTTGAAGCGGTTCACCCTGTCAACCCTATTGAAGTTGAAGGCGTGAACGATCGCTCTCAACTGGCTTGCCTAGAGCGTGCTTACCAAGCTGAGCAAGCAGACAAGTTATTAAAGCAAGGCGTAATGTTGCGCGACCCAAGCCGCTTTGATCTACGTGGTGAGCTTCAATGTGGTATGGATGTTGAGATTGATACCAACGTCATCATTGAAGGCAGCGTAAGCATTGGTGATAACGTGGTTATTGGCACTGGTTGTGTACTGAAAGACTGTGAGATTGATGACAACACTATCGTTCGCCCATACAGCATAATCGAAGGTGCGACAATTGGGGAAGACTGTACGGTTGGTCCTTTCACTCGCTTACGTCCTGGTGCTGACATGCGTAACAATTCGCATGTAGGCAACTTCGTTGAAGTGAAGAACACCCGACTTGGTGAGGGCTCTAAAGCCAACCACCTAACGTATCTAGGCGATGCTGAAATTGGTCAGCGCGTAAATGTGGGTGCCGGTGCTATCACTTGTAACTACGACGGTGCGAACAAGTTTAAGACCATCATTGGCGATGACGTATTTGTTGGTTCAGATAGCCAACTGATCGCTCCTGTTACGATTGGTAACGGTGCTACCGTTGGTGCTGGCTCTACAGTAACTCGTGATGTTGCTGAAAATGAGTTAGTTATCAGCCGTGCAAAAGAACGCAAGATTACTGATTGGAAACGTCCAACTAAGAAGTAATCTCTAACGTCCAAAATATATTCTTATGAAAGCCAGTAGCATCGCTACTGGCTTTTTTGTATTTATCTAGATACAAAAAAGAGCGAGTAATCTCGCTCTTTTTTTGTTTTCTTAAGCTAGAAGCTAGAAGCTAGAAGCTAGAAGCTAGAAGCTAGAAGCTAGTCTTGCTTCTCTTCTGCCACTACGCGAGAGTTATCTGGCGCAACAAAGTGGTCAGACAGTTCTTTGTTTGAAACTATGTAGCCAATCCACAAAGTACCTAAACAAATCACCACAGCGATGCCTGTCGCGCTTAGAGCTTGGCTCGCCATTGCGGCAACGAGTGCGCTTGATAGGCTGCTAATACTGATCTGAAGGCTGTTCTGCAGGCCTGCTGCCGTTGCAGGGCTCTGTTTTGCGCTTGATAGGGCACGGTTTACTACGATTGGGTAAAGTGCGCCGTTTGCAACTGCAATCAGACAGAACGGTGCCAGTAGAGGCCAAATTGAAGTCAGTTCCCATTGTGATGCGATGAAAATAAGTAACGCAGCAACGCTAAACAAACCAATCAGGTTTCGTAATACGATGCCATCACCGTACTTTTTCACTGCTTGTTTACCGAAGTAACCACCAGCCATAAAGGCGATTGTCTGTGGAATGAAGCTAAGACCAATGTCTTTTGCTTCATAACCTAGCTGAGCCATTATCTCTGGCATACCCGTTAGGTAAGCGAAGAACGCTGCTGACGCCGATGCAAACATCAACACATTGCCCATGTATGGCTTAGACTTAAGTAGCGTTTTAATATCAGTCTTGATCGATGTCTGTTTTACTTCCGGCACTTCTTTTGGTTGAGCCATTGTCGTTGCGATCAACAATGCGCCCATTAGCGTCAATGTGATAAAGATACTGTGCCAACCAAAGCTGTCTGCTAGCAACACACCCAGTTGAGGTGCTAATGCTGGAGATAGCGCGACTAGAGGCATGATAGTCGCAAAAATTTGCTGGCTACTGCTTTGAGAGTAACGCTTAATAACCATTGCTTGCCAAATTACCGCAGGCGCACATACACCGATCGCTTGAATGAAGCGCAGTGTTAATAGGTGCCATACTTCGGTACTGAATGCTAAGCCAAATGAAGCGGCGGTGAATATTACTAGACCGACTGCCAGCGTAATGCGGTGACCATATTTGTCACTTGCTAGACCCCAAAGAAGCTGACCCAGTGCCATACCGCCAAGGAATACGGTTAGAGACAAGGCGATCTGCTCTGGTCCTGTTGCAAAGTCGACTTCCATTGCTTTGAACGCTGGAAGGTACATATCAGTCGCGATGAAACCAAGCATTGAAAGTACTGCAAGGTAGACCAATTGAAATTTAGAAATATTCATAAGATGCCATTAAGCTAAAAGTAGTGATGTTTTTATCATCAAAAAAATTGTTAGATAATCAGGAATGAAAGTTCCTGTTTATTTATGCTGACATTCTATTTTTCAGAACTGATAAAATAAAACGCTAAAATATGTAGTTATCAATCAAAAAATTTGAAGGCTTATGTTTTCTAAATCCTCGTTAGAAATGCTTGATACTGTTGCTCGCTTGGGCAGCTTTACTGCGGCGGCAGAACAATTGCACAAAGTACCATCGGCGATCAGCTATGGGGTTAGACAGGTAGAGCAAGAGCTTGATGTTTTACTTTTCAGACGCTTACCCAGAAAAGTAGAGCTAACGCCTGCTGGGGAGCTGTTTATTGAAGAGGCTCGCCAGCTGCTGAGACAAATGGAAGAACTCAGTGCACAAACTCGCCGCGCTGCGCGTGGTTGGAAGAAAACCCTACGCCTAACCCTTGATAACGTGGTGAAGCTCGACAAGATGAAGCCAATGATTGAAGAGTTTTATCAAACCTTTGAGTTCGCTGAGTTACAGATCAACATGGAAGTGTTTAACGGTTCTTGGGAAGCTATTGCACAGGGCAGGGCGGATATTGTGATTGGCGCTACTTCGGCGATTCCGGTTGGCGGTGACTTTGAAGTAAAGGACATGGGATGTTTAGATTGGGCATTTGTTATGTCACCCAGTCATCCTTGTGTGCGAGAGCAAAACCTCAATGAAGCTTTTGTCAGTCAATATCTAGCGATCTGTTTGGATGATACCTCTAGTGTGCTGCCTAAGCGTCATACTGGCCACTATGCGAGTCAGAGACGTCTTCTATTACCTAACTGGTACAGCGCGATAGAGTGCCTTAAAAATGGTGTAGGGGTGGGTTACATGCCAAGGCATATTGCCGCACCTATTATTGAGCAAGGTTTACTGGTGGAAAAAATATTGCCCGAGCCTAGTCCACAGAGTCACTGTTGCTTAGTGTGGCGAAAAGACGACAACCATAAGTTGATCGAGTGGATGATTAAATATTTAGGATCGAGTGAACAGCTTCACCAGGATTGGTTGGAGCATCGTAAAGCGATCTAATGATGCGATCGCGATCGGTTAAGGATCTTGCGAGTGAGGTTTGAATCAGCCCAATAAAAAGAGCGAGTTATCATAACTCGCTCTTTTTGATGCTTAGGCCGAACTCTTAAGACAAGAAGAACTTGTAGGAAGGGTTATCGGTTTCATCTTTGCATTGGTAGCCGAGTTCTTCTAAGTGCGTAGAGAACTGAGCCAAATCGTCATCCCCAAGCTCAAAACCACACAGCACACGACCGTAATCAGCACCATGGTTACGATAGTTGAACAAGCTGATATTCCAGTGAGTGCCTAAGGTATCAAGGAATTTAATCAATGCTCCTGGGTATTCAGGGAACTCAAAGCTGTAAAGGCGCTCTTTTAATGGCTTCGATGGTTTACCGCCAATCATGTAACGAATGTGCAGCTTTGCCATCTCGTCATCAGACAAGTCGACAACCGCGTAGTCACCTTCACGTAGGTCATTGATGATGTGTTGCAGTTCTTCTTGACCACCTTGTAGGCGTACACCAACGAAGATATTCGCTAGGCTTTCGTCGTTGTGGCGGTAGTTAAACTCCGTCACTGCGCGACCACCAATCAGATTGCAGAACTCTAAGAATGCACCTTGTCGTTCTGGAATCGTAACCGCAAGCAGACCTTCTCGCTTCTCACCTAATTCACAACGCTCAGAGACATAACGTAGACCGTGGAAGTTGGTGTTCGCACCAGACAATACCGTCGCCAGTTGTTTACCTTGCAGTTGGTTTTGTTCAGCAAACTTTTTAAGGCCAGCCAGAGCAAGCGCTCCTGAAGGCTCGGCAATCGCACGAGTGTCTTCAAAGATGTCTTTCACAGCAGAACAGATCTCATCGCTAGAAACGGCAATATGGCCATCGATGTACTGTTGGCAAAGGCGGAAGGTTTCTTCACCAATGCGTTTAACCGCAACACCATCAGCAAACATGCTGACCTGGTCCAGTACCACTGGTTCACCCGCATCCAGTGCTGCTTTCAAGCAAGCTGAGTCTTCAGGCTCTACCGCAATCACTTTAATCTCTGGCATCAGTTGTTTGATAAGCACTGCAACACCAGCGGCTAAGCCACCACCACCAACCGGCACAAAGATATAATCCATGTGACCGTTTTGCTGCAGCATCTCCATGCCCATAGTACCTTGCCCCGCAATCACCAATGGGTGATCAAAAGGAGGAACAAAGGTGAAGCCATGTTCAGCTGATAGGCGTTCCGCTTCCGCTTTCGCTTCATCGAAATTACTGCCGTGCAAAACCACTTTACCGCCAAACCCGCGTACCGCATCGACCTTGATATCCGGCGTCGTTTTTGGCATCACGATCGTGGTTTGAATACCCAGCTTAGAGCCAGATAGCGCCAAACCTTGTGCGTGGTTTCCTGCTGATGCAGCGATCACACCTGCGGCTTTCTGTTGTTCAGAAAGGCTTGAAACCATGTTGTAGGCGCCGCGCAACTTAAACGAGTGTACCGGCTGGCGGTCTTCTCGTTTTAGCTGAACCTGATTAGCGATACGAGCGCTCAGACGCGGCATATCTTGCAGAGGTGTCACGATTGCTGCTTCGTAAATCGGCGCTCTCAGGATCTGGCGCAGATAATCTGCGCCACTTTGTTTTTTGGGAGTGGAGGTGTCGTCACTCATAGATTAGTCCTCAAGCTTAGACTTATCACGCACTGCGCCTTTGTCGGCACTGGTTGCCATGCTCGCGTAAGCTTTCAGTGCGAATGACACTTCACGCTGACGGTTTTCTGGTTTCCAGCCTAATGCATCTTGTTTTTCACGACGTGCTGTTAGTTCATCTTCAGCCACATCAAGCGTGATTGAGCGGTTAGGGATATCGATAGTGATGATATCACCTGTGTTCACTAGACCAATTACGCCGCCGCTTGCTGCTTCTGGAGAAGCGTGACCGATAGACAGACCCGATGTACCACCAGAGAAACGACCATCAGTCAGTAGAGCACATGATTTGCCTAGGCCCATTGATTTCAAGTAAGTCGTTGGGTACAGCATTTCCTGCATACCTGGACCACCTTTAGGGCCTTCGTAGCGAATAACCACGACTTCGCCTGCTTTTACTTTACCCGCTAAGATACCTTCTACTGCTGTATCTTGGCTTTCAAATACGATTGCTGGGCCTTGGAATTTAAGGTTTTCTTCATCAACACCTGCAGTCTTAACGATACAACCATCAACGGCGATGTTACCTGAAAGTACCGCTAGGCCACCTTCTTGGCTGAATGCGTTTTCTTTAGTACGAATACAACCTTCTTTGCGATCGTCATCAAGGCGATCCCAACGGCAATCTTGTGAGAAAGCTTTAGTTGTACGGATGCCCGCAGGGCCAGCACGGAAGAACTTAAGCACGGCTTCGTCTTCTGTCTGCATGATGTCGTACTGCGCAAGTTGCTCTTGCATGCTTAAACCAAGCACGGTGCGAGTTTGGTTGTTCAGCAGACCTGCACGGTCAAGTTCGCCAAGGATAGCCATCACACCACCAGCGCGGTGAACATCTTCCATGTGGTATTTCGGAGTTGAAGGTGCCACTTTACATAGGTGTGGAACGCGGCGAGACATCGCATCGATATCATCCATATCGAAATCAATGTCGCCTTCTTGAGCGGCCGCTAAAAGGTGAAGAACGGTGTTGCTAGAACCACCCATCGCGATATCAAGCGCCATCGCATTATCAAATGCTGCGCGGTTTGCAATGTTGCGTGGCAGTGCTGACTCGTCGTCTTGCTCGTAGTAACGCTTGGTTAGGTCAACGATGCGCTTACCTGCATTGATGAACAGTTCTTCACGGTCTGCGTGCGTCGCCAGCATAGAACCGTTACCTGGCTGAGATAGGCCAAGAGCTTCTGTTAGACAGTTCATTGAGTTGGCTGTGAACATACCTGAACATGAACCACAAGTTGGACATGCAGAACGTTCTACTTGCTCACTTTGTTCATCTGAAATTGTTGGATCGGCACCTTGGATCATTGCATCAACAAGGTCGAGCTTGATGATCTGATCTGAAAGCTTGGTTTTACCTGCTTCCATTGGGCCGCCTGATACAAAGATTACTGGGATGTTAAGGCGCATTGCAGCCATCATCATGCCCGGAGTGATTTTGTCACAGTTAGAGATACACACCATCGCATCCGCACAGTGTGCATTGACCATGTATTCTACTGAGTCTGCAATAAGCTCACGTGATGGCAGTGAGTACAGCATGCCGCCGTGGCCCATTGCGATACCATCATCGACAGCGATGGTGTTGAATTCTTTAGCGATACCGCCCGCTTTCTCGATTTCACCCGCAACCAGTTGACCCATATCTTTAAGGTGAACGTGGCCTGGTACGAATTGAGTGAAAGAGTTTACAACCGCGATGATTGGCTTACCGAAGTCATCATCTTTAACGCCAGTTGCACGCCATAAAGCGCGCGCACCAGCCATGTTGCGTCCGTGGGTAGTCGTTGCTGAACGATAGATTGGCATTGCTTTAATCCTTATAAAATATTTGGCTGTTGCTTACTTAGTGGTTTGTGTTTGGCTTTTTGACGCGTGGTTTGCTGGGTAAACATAATCTAACCAGCCCCACTTATCTTCAGTCGTGCCATTGAATAAACCAAAGTAAGCTGCTTGAACTTTTTCAGTGATAGGACCGCGTTTGCCTTCACCTACTGTAATTTTGTCTACGCTGCGAACCGGAACGATCTCTGCAGCCGTGCCTGTCATGAAGACTTCGTCAGCAAGGTACAGTGCTTCACGAGCAATGTTCTCTTCACGGATTTCATAACCCATGTCTTTTGCTAACGTCATGATCGAGTCACGAGTGATGCCAGGTAGAATCGCGCTGGTTGCTGGTGGTGTAGAGAGAATGCCGTTACGAATAACAAAAATGTTCTCGCCTGCGCCCTCTGAAAGATAACCATCAACACTCAGAGCAATACCTTCATCGTAACCATGACGACGAGCTTCACCACCAACGAGTAGTGATGATAGGTAGTTACCGCCAGCCTTTGCTGAGGTTGGGATAGTATTTGGCGCTGCACGGTTCCAGCTTGAGATCATCGCATCTACGCCATTTTCTAGCGCTTCTTCACCTAGGTAAGAACCCCATGGGAAAGCGGCGATGATCAGATCCATTTTTGTGTTTTCAGGAGGGCAAACACCTAAACCAACGTTACCCACAAAGCCGAGAGGGCGGATGTACGCTGACTCTAGCTTATTTTGACGTAGCGTTTCGCGAGTCGCTTCCATAATTTCTTCCTCAGTAAAAGGAATTGGGAAGCGGTAGATTTTCGCTGAGTCTTTTAGGCGTCTTGCGTGCTCTGGGTGACGGAAGATAACCGGACCCTTTGGCGTGTTGTAGCAACGAACACCTTCAAATACAGAAGTACCGTAGTGCATTGCGTGAGTCAGGACGTGAACGTTCGCCTCTGCCCAAGGAACCATTTCACCGTTAAACCAAATATAGTCTGCCGTTTTAGCTGTCATGTTTGCGGTTCCTTATGCACTAATTTTTTGTTGTAAGTTATTGTTTGGCAATTCATTACGACTGATGGAGATAACGTCAACGGTACGTACATCCCACAGCTTCTCGATCTGATTAACTAAGAAAGAAATCGGGCGGTCACTGTCGACAATGATCTCAATGCTCGCGACTTTGCTTTCGTGGTTTTGGGTGCCTGCCACTTGCTTAACGATGAAACCACGGTGGCGGATAACACGAAGAACACGTTCTAACAGTACTGGTTTATCATCGGCTTTGATGTCTAATAAGTATCTTTTCATGTTATGTGTTCTCCAACATTTCGCTGTTTGAAGCTCCTGGCGGTACTAGTGGCCATACGTTTTCTTCTTCATCGATAAGGACATGAAGTAGGTAAGCGGTTTTACTCTCAAGCATCTCTTTCAATGCTGGCTCTACTTCTTCTTTACGCGTGATGGTTTTGCCCGGGATATCGAACGCTTTCGCTAGCATGACGAAATCAGGGTTGTCATCCAAGATAGTTTCACTGTGTCGGCCATCAAAGAACAGAGATTGCCATTGGCGAACCATGCCTAAACGAGAGTTGTTAAGCAACACCATCTTCACTGGGATTTGGCGGCGTTTCAGTGTACCAAGCTCTTGCACGTTCATCATGAACGAACCGTCGCCAGAGATTAGAATGGATTGGTCATCAGGACGCCCAACCGATGCACCCATCGCTGCCGGTAGGCCAAAGCCCATAGTGCCTAAGCCCGCTGAAGTGATGAAGTTTTGTGGATCGCGAGGCTGAATATGTTGAGCTGCCCACATCTGGTGTTGGCCAACATCGGTTGAAACCATAGAACTCGCAGGCATCATGTCTGACAGTTGCTTCAACAACAGAGGTGCGAAGATAAGGTCGCCTGGATGGTCGTAGCGCCATTTGAATGAGCTGCGCAGCCCTTCAGAGTGGTGAACCCAAGAGGAGATGTCTTGGCTTAGCTCTAGTTGAGGCATGATCTTGTTGATGTCACCACGAATAGGCGCATTGGCCAGACGCAGTTTACTGAACTCTGCCGCATCGATATCGATATGGATAACCTTAGCGTGCGGTGCAAAGGTATCGAGCTTACCGGTAACTCGGTCATCAAAACGAGCGCCAACAACAATCAACAGGTCACTTTCTTGAACTACTAGGTTAGCCGCTTTAGTGCCGTGCATACCTAGCATGCCCAAGTAGTGTGGGTCGTCACGTTCAATGGTACCTAAGCCTTTTAGTGTGCTTACTGCAGGCATTGGATTTAGACGTAAAAACTCACGAACTGCATCGGTTGCTTTCGCCAGTTGAACGCCACCACCTACGTATAAAACAGGACGAGTCGCTTGAGACAAGAAGTACTGTGCTTGTTCAATGGCATCCGTTGTCACAACAGGAATTGTTGGTGGTGTAAATTCAGGAAGAATTTTTACAGGGGATTCTGCTAGCTGAACATCTTTAGCTATGTCGACAATAACCGGACCGGGACGCCCTGCTTTTGCAACGATAAATGCTTCAGCCAATGTTGGAGCAAGATCTTCAATATCGGTAACGAGGTAGCTGTGTTTAGTACATGACAGAGACATACCAATCACATCCATTTCTTGGAATGCATCGGTACCAATGTGGGAGCTAGCAACCTGGCCTGTAATGGCGACGAGTGGGATAGAGTCCATAAAGGCATCAGCAAGACCTGTCACTAGGTTAGTGGCGCCAGGACCTGAGGTTGCCATACAAACAGCGACGTCTTGTGTTGCACGTGCCATACCGATAGCGGCCATTGCAGCACCTTGCTCATGGCGACATAGGATATGCTCAACCCCACCGTCATAAAGTGCATCGTAGATTGGCATGATGGCACCACCTGGGTAACCAAATACGGTTTCAATACCCTGCTGTTTTAATGCGGATACAACTAGTTCTGCGCCTTTCATCGGAATTTCCCCGTATTACCTATATTTTGGTAACTGTTTCCATTGTCTATGCACATCTTGTGCTCCCATTCTTCCTGTAAATCGGCAAAGCCGAAAGTGTTTCAAATATAAAAATCGAATCGTCAAATTAGAAAAAACCCCGGACTTTTCAGTGCGGGGGTTTTTTCTAATTCGTGGTTACTTTTTTCCCACTCGCCCCCGCGTAGTCTTAATAATGACTACGATAATCAGGTTAATCAGTGCGTAAATGCGAGCATTGAAGTTCATAAAATTCGAGTTTTCTCGTTTATTGTCTTAAGTAATTGTCTACATCTCTAGTGTTATCACACAAATCTGCCGCATGACAAGGAAAATGTCATTCTTTTTTCACATTAAAACACCATTCCACCACGCTATATAACAATCTTATCGCTTTGGTGAGCAATGAATATCCAGAGTGAATACTTTTAAATCAAAGACAAAGGAAAGTTATGGGACTCGCGATAATTCATAGCCGAGCTAGTGTGGGTGTAGAGGCGCCAGAAGTGACCGTTGAGGTGCATATAAGCAACGGAATGCCTGGCTTTACGCTGGTGGGTTTACCTGAGACGACGGTTAAAGAATCGAAAGACCGAGTGAGGAGTGCCATCATCAATTCTCGCTTTGAATTCCCATCGAAAAGAATCACCGTCAATCTCGCTCCTGCGGATTTACCCAAAGAGGGAGGGCGTTTTGACCTGCCAATCGCGCTTGGAATCTTGGTGGCATCCGATCAACTACCCACATCCAAAATAGCTCAACATGAGTTTATTGGTGAATTAGCGTTATCGGGAGAGCTGCGCTCAGTCAAAGGAGTGCTACCAGCGACATTAGCGGCCGATAGTGTCGAGCGATGTTTAGTGGTTCCACACCACAATGGTGATCAGGCAGCCTTAGTCGGCAAGGGGGCTCATAAATCAGCGCAAACCTTGCTAGAGGTTTGTGCGGATATGTGTGGCCAGGCTCAGCTTGGTTTATATCGAACCGAGCATCATCATGTCGATGTGTCAGATAATCGTGACTTACAAGATATTATTGGTCAACAGCAAGGTAAGCGAGTGTAGAAATTGCTGCGGCGGGTAACCATAACCTGCTTTTTCTGGGCCCGCCCGGAACTGGAAAAACCATGTTGGCTTCTCGATTGCGCGATTTGTTACCTGAGATGAGTGACGACGAGGCGATGGAAACCGCTTCGGTGGCTTCTTTAACGCAACAAGAGATTAATCAATACAACTGGAAACAACGACCTTTCCGTTCTCCACACCATTCGAGCTCGATGGCAGCATTGGTCGGTGGTGGCTCGATACCTCGCCCCGGTGAAATATCTTTGGCACATAACGGATTGTTGTTTCTTGATGAGATATATATGAGTTTGAACGCAAGGTTCTCGATTCATTACGAGAGCCTCTGGAGTCAGGCGAGATCATTATTTCACGCGTGGCAGGCAAGACACGTTTCCCGGCACGTTTTCAATTAGTGGGTGCGCTGAACCCCAGCCCGACAGGTTACTACGAAGGTAATCAAGCGCGAGCTAATCCACAGATCATATTGCGCTACCTCAATCGATTATCGGGGCCGTTATTGGATAGATTCGATATGTCATTGGAGATCCCGTTACTGCCCAAAGGGATGTTGGCTGAAGGTGGCGATCGTGGCGAAACAACTCAAGTGGTCAAACAAAGGGTCAAGCAAGCGCGCCAGTTGATGCTGTCTAGGAACCATAAATCGAATGCGCTGTTAGGCAGCCGAGAAATCGAAAAGTATTGCCCGTTGCGACGCGAGGATGCGGAATTTTTAGAAACAGCGCTGCATCGATTGGGCTTATCGATTCGTGCCTATCATCGCATTATTAAGGTCGCGCGAACCATTGCCGATCTTGACGGTAACGAGCTGATCGAAAAGCAGCATCTATCGGAGGCGCTAGGCTATCGAGCGATGGACAGATTGTTGAAGCAACTCACAGCTCAAGCTGTGTAGTCATACCAATCGTAGTAAACAACGTGTCATTTATTTACTGTGATTGGTATAAAAGCAATAAAGCCTGCTTTACGCAGGCTTTCGTTGTTGTGAACTGATGGTTATTAGCGAGCAGTGATGCCTAACTAGAATTTGTAGTTCAAGCCAACTGAGACGATATATTGTGATTCATCGTAGAAGGTAATGTTTGACTCACTGGTACCGTAACCCGCAAGAGAAACGAACGACCAGTTTTCCCAATCCATGAATTTATCATACTCATACGCGGCAAACAGGTTGATGTTGTCGTCACTGCGCTTCTTACCGTAGATAGGGTTACTTGCATCGTAAGAGCGTTGGTTGTAACCCGCAGTTAGTGCGTACTGGTGACGACCCATACTACCGAATAAGCTGACTTCACCACCTAACTGTTCGAATGATGCTGCATCACCTTCTGCATCCGTTGATTGATAAATCAAAGACGGAACCAGCATTATGGTGCGGCTAATAGGCTGACGGTACTGACCTTTCAGGTAGAAGGTATCCGCATCACGCTTTAGTTCTTTGTATCCAACCAGATCGTTTTCTACATCTCTGGTTGCGAAGGCCATGTCCAATGAGAATGGAGAGCCAGCAATGCTGTCTAGCTTTAGACGGAACGCATTACCGGTTTCGTCCGTTTTGCTACGAGCTTCTCCAACTTTGTATGGATTAGCCCAAGTCTCACCAGACATAATCGTTGGCAGAAGTGATGCGTCGATAGTCATGCCAGACTCTAGTTGGTATTTATAGCCAACCTCCAGCACTAAAGTACCGGTTGCTATATCTTCACGAGCGGTACCTGTGTACACCTGGTGATTTAGTTTTTCACCAAAGGTGTAAGCGAGACTGCCTAAAGGTACGACAAGAAATGAGCTTTCAGATGAGGCTTTCTGTGTATTTGACGAGAGGGTGCTATCAGCGTCGGTATTAAAATTTGAGGTGGAAGAGGTTACCCCGGTATTGATAGAGATTTCACCACTAAAACCTTGTTCGTCTGCAAGTTTGGCAAAGGCTGGCGAAGCAACAACGCTCAATGCGAGAAGTGTGATTTTTATTTTCATTTAAGAGTTCCTTGCCCACCGGCTCTTAGGGTGGGCGATTAATGTCAGTAAAGCTCTGAGTTTTGTGGCTGATCATTTATCAATGATGATTTTTGAACTAGGGGAAAAAAGGAAGCCGAAGCTTTCTTTAATCATTGCCTTACTTCTTTAACAAGAAGTTAACCAGCTCGAAGTATTCATCAAGAGAGTTAATACCTTGAGCTTCTACTAGGTAGTGGTTGTTAACCACGACAGCAGGCACACCTGAAAGGCCGCTGTCTTTGAATGCTTTGTCGAAACGACGAACCATGGAATCCACTGCAAAGCCATTGTAAGCAGCGTCAAATTTCTTCGCGTCGATGCCTTCGTCCAAGAAGATTTGACGTAGTTCTGCTTCATCGCGTGGTGGCTTGTTCATGTTATGAATGCGGTTAAACATCACTGGCACTATTTTGTCTTCCACTTTAAGCGCAATCATGGTCGCGTAAGCTTTGCTCATTGGCAGACCCATGTTGCCGCCCATAAATGATACATGGTTCTTTTGTAGCTTCACGTCAGCTGGTAGCTGTTGTTTTAGCTGCTGGATGATAGGCTCAAAGCTATTACAGTGTGGGCAATAGAAAGAGAAGAACTCTGCCACCATTGGCTTCTTTGATGCTTCTAGATCGAGAACTTTGTAGTGTTCACCTTCGTTAAATTTCGCAGCGTGAGCTGAAAGGCTCAACATGATCAATGAGAAAAATGCGAATAGCTTTTTCATTTATCCAATCTCCATTATATTTGAATTTTTATCTAGTTGTATGTTGCGATTGCGGTTACCACTGAGGCATTAACGAAAGTGGTGGCTCTTGCAGGGTAGCAATTTGCTCTTTACAAGCAAGTACTTGTTGCTCCCAATATTTCGGGTCATTAAACCATGGGAAGGCCAAAGGAAACGCCGGGTCGTGCCATCGTTTAGCCAACCATGCCATGTAATGCACCATACGTAGACCGCGTAGTGGTTCGATTAGTTTCAGTTGCGAGGGATTAAAATCACAAAACTCTTGATAACTCTCTAGCAGAATATCGAGTTGCATCAGCTTATCTTGGCGCTCACCGTTAAGCAGCATCCACAGATCTTGAACCGCAGGGCCATTACGCGCGTCATCGAGATCGACGAACATTGGTCCGTCGCGCCATAGAATATTACCCGGGTGGCAATCGCCATGCAGGCGGATATTATCAGTATTGCTCGGCCACTGGCTCTCTAACTCTTTAATTAGAAGGTCGACGTCATTGAAGAACGCATTTTCTAGATGCGTCGGGATAAACTGAGAGTTTTCTAATATCTTACGTGGCTGATACAAATACTCATGTAGGCTGATGGTTGGACGATGTTGGAATATTTTGCCTGCACTCGCCTTATGGATTCGACCAAGGAAACGACCTACACCTTCCAATTGGTTTAAGTTATCCACTTCATACTGTCGGCCACCGACACTTTCAAACAGTGCAAACAGATAGCCTTGGTATTCGTGTAAGGTCGCACCATTGATACGCATTGGCGGTGCGATTGGCATCTCTTGTTCGATCAGCTCTAACGCGAAGTCGTGTTCTTCTTGGATCTGTGATTTGTTCCAACGCTGAGGGCGATAAAACTTAACAACATAGCGTTTGCGGTCTTCATCGGTGAATTGGTAGACCCGATTTTCGTAACTGTTAAGAGCGAGAAGCCCGGATTCAGCGCGAACCCCAATGCTCTCCAGTGCGTACCACATGAAGTCAGGGGTTAGGTTATCAAAGTTAAAGGCTTGCATCGTCATATAATAAAAAAGGCTCATTGCTGAGCCTTTTTCCATTTATTTGGGTGTTATACCAACCGTTCAGATGATTGGTATCAGAGCTTCTTGATAAAGCGGCTTTCGACTTTTATCGTAAACTCTTCATTGTCCGAGAGTATAAACTGAATTGTCGAAACTGGTGAGCTGAGTTTTTCTGGATCGACTCCCAAACTGAGAGGTAGATTCAGAACCTCGCCTGGTTCGACGGTAATGGTTTGCTTACCGTACCAGATCGATTCTGGAAGCCCACTCACATCAAGCTTATATTCTTGCTCTTGCTGGGTTTTGTTAATCACTTTTAGGGTATAGGTGTTTTCAACAAGTCCTTGGCTATTGATTCGGAACAGCTGGTTTCTATCACGTAGAACACTTAAACCTGCAGGGTCAACGCTTGCTATTTGGACGAAGAACAAACCAAGCATAAGAATCAATATGGCTCCATAGCCTAGCAGCTTAGGACGCATCACCTTGGTTGAGTGCCCCTCAAGCCTATGCTCAGTGGTGTAGTTGATCAGGCCCTTCTCATAACCCATACGTTCCATCGTGTTGTCACAGGCATCGATACACGCGCCACAGTTAATACACTCGTATTGAAGGCCATCACGAATATCAATCCCGGTCGGACATACTTGCACACACAAATTACAGTCAATACAGTCGCCTAAGCCGAGTTGCTTGTGATCCACTTTACGTGAACGAGGACCACGGCTTTCACCACGTTCGTTGTCATAGCCCACAATAAAGGTATCTTTGTCGAACATCGCCGATTGGAAACGCGCATACGGACACATGTGGAGACAAACTATCGAGCGCATCCAACCCGCGTTGGCATACGTACAACCTGCGAAGAACAGTACCCAAAACACAGGCCAAAAAGTGGAGTTAAAGGTAAAGAAGCCAATCACCAGCTCTTTGATTGGAATGAAGTAGCCAACGAAGGTGAGACCGGTTGCGATAGCAATAGCCCACCATGCGATGTGTTTGAGTGTTTTCCTGATCGCCAAATTGGCGGTGAGTTTGTTTGAATCTTGCTTCTTACGTTTGTTAGCCGCGCCTTCCAGTTTCTCTTCGAACCAGATGTACATGAAGGTCCAGACGGTTTGCGGGCACAAATAGCCACACCAGACACGTCCTAAGAAGGTGGTTATGAAGAATAAGCCAAATGCCGCAATCATGAATAGGATGGCGAGTAGCGTCAGATCTTGTGGGTACAGAGTTGTACCAAAGAAGTTGAACTGTTGGCTGCCGATATCGAGCAAGATCGCTTGTCGTTCACCAAATGGGAGCCATGGGATAAGCGCAAAAAGTAAAAGTAAGAACCAACCGCCATAGCGGCGTAACTGTTGGAATTTACCTTTGCTTTCTCGCACATAGATGCGGTTACTTGGGTTAAATCGATCTCCATTACCTTTATGTGTCTTAGGGTTAAAGGTTTTAGGAGTCACATCTTTGATATCGATTTTATCCTGACTCATGGAATATCCTTTTGGTGGCTATACCCTTCTGCGAGAGTATTGACGACATTGCTTTAAAATATGATGTTAGAGAACCTAAGCTTCGAGTTTGGTGCATGGGCTGACTTAGCACTGACTCTTATTATTTTAGAAGATTCTTATGGGTGGCGATTATAACGGCAATCTTGTTGCCATTTCTTTAACGCAATCAACCTTTAACAACAAAAGTGGTAACAGTTGTGACGAAAAAATAGCGAACAGAAACAAAATAAGCGACCGAGTAGGCGCTTGTTGAAAGTCTGTGTGATCGTTTAAAGCTGGTTAGATGATGCCGCGCGCTTTCAGAATCGCTGTTTTGAAGTCATCTTCTTGGTCTTTTTTTAGACCTGGGATCATTTCATCTTTTTCGCTGTTACGCATTTTTAGATGATAGATAAGAACATCATCAGTCAGATCTTCAAGCTTACCTTGGTAGCCCGCTTCTTTTGATAGCTTAATGATGAACTCTAATAAGTTAAGCTCTTGATCTTTTTGCCACTCAGGCTCCATAAGCTCAAGAAGTTCTTCAATGCGGTGACACTTCATACTTTAATTCTCCACAAATTTTATAATGATTTGTGGTTAAGGTATCAAATCGGATAGGGAATACCAATGTGTAAACACATTTCAGGACGGGACTGTGCTAGAAAAGAAAAAAGCGCAGTAAAAACTGCGCTTTTTGTTAAGCGGCTTTAATTACTTTAGTTGGAGTCGGTGCTAATAAAGTAGTCTTCTCTACTAAAGTCATTGTTGGAGCCAATTTCTTTGCCATTGGAGCAGCAACAAAGCCACTACGACGACGCATCGCACTACGGTTGGTGTGCGAGATCCTGACAGCTGTTGGGCGCATTCAGTAACCTAACGGTCAGGCATATCCATTGCCAATCTAATGGCCTGACTTCTTATGAGCTTGGCTCCAATTGCTTGAGGCTTCACTCGTCTGGCTCTCGCCAATCCGAATAATAAATCAGGATAATGATATGCATGCATATCAAGGCTAGATTACCATTATCTCAGTTATCGATCGACGTCTGAGTGATAAATAGACGATATTAGAGCTAAAATAGTGTGAGCAGTATATTTGAGTTTGAACCTCTTTCAGGCTTAAGATGATGCTTTAAAGGAGGTGCATATGTCGTTCTTGAAGAAAACGTTAGCAAGTTTTGGAATTGGGTCTGCCAAGGTGGACTCTGTATTGCAACAGGAAGTGCTTTACCCAGGTAAGAAGGCGAGCATTATTGTGCATGTGTACGGTGGCGCTCAGCCACAGGAGATCGACAATATCGATCTCAATCTGTGTTGCCGCTATGTCAAAGAAGTCACGATGAACTCGCAAAGGCAAGAAGGCAGTCATAAACGGCGAATGCACCAAACATACTCGTTGGCCAAATGGAGCCTACCGTATGCTTTTGTTATTCAGCCGGGGGAAACTCGCGATTTTGAATGTGAGTTCGATGTGCCATTGAATACCCCAGTGACGATTGGTGATTCCAAGGTTTGGTTAGAGACAGGACTCGATATTGCGATGGCAATCGACCCGTCTGATAAAGACGTTTTGACGGTTCGCCCCGATCCGCTGCTCGATGGTATTTTTAACGAACTTGAAGCTCAAGGGCTACGCATTCGCCAAGTCGAGTGTGAAGCGGTGGAAGGTTTTGAGTTACCGTTTGTACAAGAGTTTGAATTTGTTCCAACCACAGGCCCTTATCATGGCCGCTGGCGTGAATTGGAAGTGGTTGCACACCACGATGAAACAGAGCTCAAGCTGTGGTTTGAGATCGATAGAAATCGCGATGGTGCCAAAGGCATGTTAGCGAGCTTACTTGGTATTTGTCAGCTACAACGCCAATTGAGCGTCCCGCTTGATACTTCACCAGAAGATGCCGGTAAAATGGTGGTCGAGTATCTAGAAAGCGCCTCTTAGCTGAATCGCATTTATTTTCTTAATCACATTGGTTAGCTTTATTGCGCACCTCATAAGTCATTTTGCCATGAAAATTTAAGCTTACACGTGTAAGCTTAATGTGCAATACTAGTCTAATCGAACATTTACTCTAGTAGGATAATCATGTCTGCATCATCGGCGAGCGAATACAGTGACATCGAAGAACGCGCTAATGCGATAACTCATGGCTTAGGCGTGGTGCTTGGTGTGGTTGGTTTAATCCTGCTGCTGATTCGTGCGTTTGACTATCAAGCTGACATGCTGACTATTACCAGCATGACGGTCTATGGCAGTAGCATTATCCTTCTGTTTCTTGCTTCTACGCTTTATCACTCGATCACCACGGAAAAAACCAAGCGCTTACTGAAAACCCTCGATCACTGTGCTATTTATTTATTGATCGCAGGCAGCTACACACCTTTTTTATTGGTCGGATTAAGAACCCCACTGGCAATGGGCTTGATGGCGGTTATCTGGGGAATTGCGTTGGTCGGTATTATCATGAAGATAGCATTCGTGTACCGATTTAAGCGTCTATCGCTGTTCATTTACTTAGCGATGGGTTGGCTATCTTTGATTGTGGTTTATCAATTAGCGATGAACATCGATATCGGTGGTTTGGTGTTGCTAGCGGTGGGTGGGGTGATTTACTCGCTGGGTGTGATTTTCTATGTGGCAAAACGCATCCCTTATAACCATGCCATCTGGCACTTGTTTGTATTGGCGGGCTGCGCTTGCCATTTCTTCGCTATTTATCTGTACGTGACTCCGGTTTAACGAGCCAGCACCTCAACGATTTCAGCTTTGATTTGATACTCTGGGTATTGATCAACAGCTAGGTTAAGCGGCGTACCTTCGGCATCGGTTTTTGGTCGAAGGTAGGTATCCGCCATACGCTTTATCGATTTCCAAACCGCTACCGTTTTCTCTTCTAATAATTCCCCACTTGGTGAATACACTCCTAATTTCAAAGAAACTAAGATCACAGCCTGCGTACCTTGGTTGGTAATCGCCGTTGGGATGATCAGTTCGCCATCTTCGTAGTGGCTCTCACCCAATACTACATCCACACCCGATTGAGATAGCTGTAAGCTTGGCTTCTTGCTATCAATAACAATCGTAGTACCACGCACATTAGTCGCGATTGGGACGGCTACAACCGGCGCTGCTGCAACAGGGACTGCGATTTCTGATGTTGTCGCCGTTTCTGCTTGCTTCTGTGCCACGTATTGCCACGTAAAGTCATCTTTTAGCAGTATCTGTTTACCATCTTGCAGAGTCACCATTTGGTCGGCGAATGCAGAGCTGCTAAGCAGTGCGCTTGCGATAAGTAGGTATGATTTCATCTGTGCTTCCTTAAATATTCGCGTAATTAGCGTCGCCAAAAGGCTGGGAAAAATAGAACAATTAGCGTCAGTATCTCAAGTCGGCCCATCAACATACCTAAACTTAATAACCATTTAGCGGCGTCTGGTAGTGGGGCAAAGTTCCCCGTTGGACCGATCACGCTGCCCATGCCTGGGCCAACGTTGGCTACGGCTGTAATCGCACCTGAGATACTTGTTATTGGGTCTAATCCCATCGCACTCAAACCACCAGCGATTAAGATAATAGTAATAAAGAACATCAAACCAAATGCGACTAATGAGCGAACAATGTCGTCACTGACTGGGCGTTGGTTGTAGCGTTGCACAAACACACCTGACGGATGAATCAGCTTCATCATTTGTTTGTGGAGCATGGTCATCGCGATCTGGAAGCGGAATATTTTAATACCACCAGAGGTTGAGCCTGAACAAGCCCCGGCCATCATTAGGAAGGCAAACAGTGTGGTTGGTAGTGCGCCCCATGCGGTGAAGTCTTCTAAGCCAAAACCGGTTGTGGTGACGACTGATACGATGTTGAACATCGAGACACGCAGAGCATCCATCACGCTATACCCATCTCTCATCACCAACCATGTGGAGATCACAGCACTGGTGAATAAGAATAGGTAAGTGAAACCTCTGACTTGCGCGTCTTTATAGAGTAATGAGAGCTTTCGGCCTCGAAGTACACTGACAAACAGTAAGAACGGCAAACCACCAAGGAACATGAACGCAGTTCCGACCCAGTGGGCGCTGTTAGAGAAATGATTCATTGAGCCGTCTGAGGTCGAGTAACCGCCAGTCGAGAGCGTTGTGAATGCGTGATTGATGGCATCAAAGACGCTCATTCCAGCAAACAGGTAGCTCACCAAGCACAAGCCTGTCAGTACCAAATAAACCGCCACAATGTTTTTGGCGACGGTTTTCGCTCGAGGGCTACTTTTATCTGACCAATCGGAAGATTCGGTTTGGAACAGGCGCATACCGCCGACGTTAAGCATTGGCAGAACGGCTACCGCCATCACGATAAAGCCGATGCCGCCTAACCATTGCAGTATAGAACGCCATAACAGAATGCTTGGTGCCATGCTGTCTAAGCCGCTTAATACGGTTGATCCTGTCGTGGTGATACCAGACATGGTTTCAAAATAGGCGTCAGTGAAGCTGATGTGGTTGATGAAGACAAAGGGCAGTGCAGCGAAGGCACTGGCAATAGTCCATACCAAAGAGGTAATAAGGAACATGTCCCGCACCCCTAATCGAAACTTAGCGGAGCGGCCTAAGCTTAAGCAGATGAACGCCACAATGTGAGTGATCACTACCGATTGACCAAACTCGAGGAAGCCACCGGTGCCAGTAAAAAAGGCAACCAATGTAGGGATGTACATGAAAAGGGCGAGCTTCGATAACACTAACCCTATCACTAATAATATCGGACGAAAGTTGACCATAGCTTAATAGACCATAGCTTTAATTGATTACAGCTTTGTGCCAGAGCGTCGTTCTCACTAGAAGAAAGTTGTGAGAAGAAGCTTACGAGAACAAAGCTATAAGAAGAACGGGCTCGGTTGAAATAGAGACTCAACATCAGGTACGTATTTCTTGTCCACTAGGAACATTACTACGTGGTCATCTTGCTCGATTACGGTTCTATCGTGCGCGATAAGCACCTCTTCTCCGCGAACAATCGCCCCAATGGTGGTGCCCGGTGGCAGTTTGATGTCGCCAATCGCTCGACCAACAACCTTAGATGTGGTTTCGTCACCGTGAGCAATGGCTTCGATCGCCTCAGCAGCGCCACGACGTAGAGAGGATACGTTTACAATATCAGCACGACGAACGTGAGTAAGCAGCGCAGAAATGGTCGCTTGCTGTGGAGAGATCGCAATATCAATCACACCGCCCTGAACCAGATCGACGTAGGCACCACGCTGAATCAGTACCATTACTTTCTTGGCACCCATTCGCTTAGCCAACATCGCTGACATGATGTTGGTTTCATCTTCATTAGTTAAGGCAATGAACACATCCACCTGATCAATGTTCTCTTCGGTCAGCAGTTCTTGGTCGGCTGCGTCACCACAGAATACGATGGTGTTTTCTAATTCTTCAGATAGCTTCTCGGCACGAGTGTAGCTGCGCTCGATAAGCTTGATGCTGTAGCTCTGCTCAAGGCGTTTCGCCAAGCTTGCCCCAATGTTACCACCGCCCACAATCATGATTCGACGATACGGTTTCTCTAGACGCTGAAGCTCACTCATTACTGAGCGGATGTGGTTACTCGCTGCCACAAAGAAAACCTCATCATCGGCCTCAATGATGGTAGTGCCTTGTGGGCGAATAGGGCGACCTTGACGGAAGATAGCCGCAACACGAGTATCAATGTGAGGCATGTGCTCACGCAAAGCAGACAGTGCGTTACCAACCAATGGTCCACCGTAGTAAGCTTTTACTGCTACTAGGCTCACTTTCTGTTCAGCAAAGCTCACAACCTGCAGTGCACCTGGGTATTGAATCAAGCGCTCGATGTAGCTGGTTACCAGCTCTTCGGGTGCAATCAGGTGATCGACCGGAATCGCACCTGATTTGAAGAGTGCTTCTTTCTCTTCTAAATACTGTGGAGAGCGGATACGGGCAATACGATTCGGTGTGTTAAACAGAGAGAAGGCAACCTGACATGCGGCCATGTTGGTTTCATCCATGTTGGTTACGGCAACCAACATGTCGGCATCTTGCGCGCCCGCTTCACGTAGTGTGTTCGGGTGGCTGGCATAGCCGTTTACAACCCTAAGGTCGTATTTGTCTTGAAGTTCACGCAGTCGGTCGGCATTACGGTCGACGATCGTGATGTCATTGTTTTCACCCACTAGGTTTTCAGCAAGGGTACCGCCAACTTGTCCAGCACCTAGAATAATGATCTTCATAGCCTTTCTCTTATTTTTTGCCGTTGTAATCCTAGTGATCTCATTTCGCTTTGATAATGCACTAGAAAGAAACAGCGGCTAAGAAATAAATTCTTAGCCGCTGTTAGTTGTTATGCCTGTTTTACTAGAACTGCGTAGTAGAAGCCATCCATATCTTCTTCACCAGGCAGTATTTGACGACCCGGTTTTTCGATATCAGACCCAACCAGCGTTGCGTTCTCGGTACGCTCTAAGAATGCTTTCACTTGCAGCACGTTTTCTTGCGGCGTGATAGAGCATGTCGCATAAACCATGGTGCCACCTTCTTTTAGCTGGCGCCACATTGCATCCAAGATCTCGCTTTGTAGCTCTGCTAGTGCATCGATATCAGAGGCACGGCGTAGCCACTTAATGTCAGGGTGACGGCGAATTACACCGGTCGCTGAACACGGAGCATCAAGTAGGATGCGGTCGAACTGACTGCCAGTCCACCACTCTTCAGGGTAGCGAGCATCACCACAGATTACGTCGGCACGCAGTTGTAGGCGTTCAAGGTTATCGTAAACGCGGTCTAGGCGTTTAATATCACTGTCAATCGCAACCACTTCAGTGTCTTGAGTATGTTCAAGAATGTGCGCAGTTTTACCGCCAGGTGCTGCGCAGCAATCTAGGATTAGCTCACCATCTTTTGGTGTTAGGTAATCAACAGAAAGTTGAGCTGCAGCGTCTTGTACTGATACCCAGCCTCGGTCGAAACCAGGAAGTAAAGTAACATCACAAGGTGACGCTAATTTTATGGCATCAGCCGCTTCTGGGTGCAGTGTGTATTCAATGTTTTCGTTTCTAAGCAGTTCAACATACTCGTCACGAGTGTGGTGTTGGCGGTTTACGCGCAGCCACATTGGTGCCTTGCTGTTGTTTGCTTCAACCAATTGCTCCCACTGATCTGGGTAGCTTTCTTGAAGCATTTTTAGGATCCAGCTTGGATGGCTGTATTTGCCCGCATTGTGGCTAACTGCTTTCTCATCTAGCTCTTCTTGATCGCGCAGATAGCTGCGAAGCACTGCATTGATTAAACCACTGAGACTTGGGCCGCGCAGGGTTTTGGTTGCTTCAACAGTTTCAGCAACGGCAGCATGCGAAGGAATGCGCATAAAGCTCAACTGGTAAATGCCTACTAAGATCAGGTGGTGGAATACGCGCTTTTTACCTTTAAGCGAGTTTTCCATCAGTTCGTTAGCAATTGACTCTAAGCGAGGCAGGTAACGAAGTGCGCCGTAGCAAATCTCTTGCAGTAGAGCATGGTCTCGCGGGCGGATCGTTTTTTGAGCCGCAGGGAGAGCGTGTGAAAGAGAGTGGCCTTTATCGACAACTTGGAATAGGACATTTGCAGCTGCAGCGCGAACATTCATGAGGGGTACCGAATATTTATTTGAATACATGAGGGCATCTCTGCCCTCGTAAAGGTTTTCTAAACTGTGTTTTTATAAGCTACATATTTTATAAGCCACATGCTTTTAAGTACATATTGAGTAGCTTTAAAGTGGTTAAGAAAGTTGAGTGCCAACTTCAAACCAGCTTGCACGTGAGTTCAAGATGTCTTGAACTGACATGGCTTTCTTACCTGGAACTTGTAGCTGTTCCAAAACCAGTATTTTGTCGCCAGTCGCAACATAAATACCAGTCTTATCTGCTTTGATGATTGAGCCAGCTGGTGCAGATGTCGATTCTTCATCAACACGTGTCTGCCAAACTTTAATGCTTTTTTCATCATTAGAGCTGCTATCAACAATCGCAAAGTGACTCATTGGCCATGGGTTGAAAGCGCGCACACAACGTTCGATGTGTTCTGCACTGTCATTCCAATCAATTTTAGCTTCTTCTTTGCTTAGCTTCTTCGCGTAGTTAGCAAGTTCGTCGTCTTGCTTCTCTGCAACGGCTTTACCAGAAGCTATGTCAGCTAAACATTCAACAAGAGCATTAGGACCAAGGCCAGCCAACTTCTCGTACATTGATGCGCTGGTGTCTGTTGCTTCGATTGGTAGCGTCGCGATACTTAACATATCACCAGTATCTAGGCCGATATCCATCTGCATGATCGTCACGCCAGTCTCTTTATCTCCCGCCCAGATAGAGCGTTGAATCGGAGCAGCACCACGCCAGCGCGGTAAGATAGAGCCATGCACGTTGATACAACCCAAGTGAGGCGTATCTAATACAGCTTGTGGAAGCAATAAGCCGTAAGCCACAACAACCATGATGTCAGCATTCAAATCTACTAGCTCTTGCTTAGCTTCATCTGACTTGAAATTTTCTGGTTGGTAAACCGGAATATTGTTTTCAAGTGCGATGTTTTTTACTGGGCTCGCAGTCAGCTTTTTACCGCGGCCTGCTGGACGATCTGGCTGTGTGTAAACAGCAATAACTTCATGCTCCGAAGACAACAACGCCGCCAAATGACGGGCGGCGAAATCCGGAGTACCTGCGAAGACAATTCTTAAAGATTGACTCAAGGTAGACTTCCTTCTTTATTTAGTAATAGCAGCGGTGATTAACCTTGTTTCTCGTTGAAACGTTTAATCTTCGCTAGCTTATCTTGAATACGTTTGCGTTTTAGTGGCGATAGGTAATCAACAAACAACTTGCCTTCTAGGTGGTCAAGTTCGTGCTGAACACAGATTGCCAGAAGGTCGTCAGCGTCGAATGTGAATTCGTTACCTTCACGGTCTAATGCTTTAACCGTTACTTCTGCAGCGCGAGGAACTAGAGCTCGAGCGCCTGGTACAGATAGACAGCCTTCTTCGATACCATCTTCGCCACGTTTGTCGGTAATTTCAGGGTTGATCAGAACCATAGGCTCGTCACGTGTTTCTGAAATATCGATAACAACGATGCGCTGGTGGAAATCTACTTGCGTCGCAGCAAGGCCGATACCTTCTTCGTCGTACATGGTTTCAATCATGTCATCAACGAACTTTTGAATCTCTGGGGTAACTTCTTTTACCGGTTTCGCCACGGTACGTAGACGATCATCTGGTAATGTTAATACTTGTAATACAGACATATACACTCGAAATATTGAACTGTGCCGAAACAGCTTAAACCTTGTTGGCTCAATTCTAGACATTTTAGAGGTCAAATGACAGCATCCTGAAGTTAATTCTCTAATCAGATGTCATATATTCAGACCAAGGAACCTAGGTCATGCGTCATTTTTTCCCCGCTTTATCTCTTCTTTTTGCCTCGCTTTCGTTCGCCGTGATGGCTGAAAATAGTGAGCAACCTTTAACCATTAAACAAGGCGCACCCGAGGCGTATGTGGTGGTTAAGGGGGATACCTTATGGGATATATCCGCGATGTATCTCGACAACCCATGGCTGTGGCCAAGGTTATGGCAGGTAAATCCTGAGATAGAAAACCCTCACCTTATTTACCCCGGAGACAAGTTGTCTCTGATTTGGATTGATGGCGAGCCTGTATTAAGCCTCAAACCCGTCATCAAGCTAAGCCCTAAGATTCGTGTATCAGAGAAGAAAGCAGTACCTGCCGTGAATGAGGGGCTTGTTCTGCCATATCTACAATCTGATCGCTTGGTTGAGCAGCAAGATATCCAATCGGCTCAACGAGTGTTGGGGACAAGTGATGGTAAACGTTTCTTATCGGGTGAAGGCCGACTACTTATCTCGGGCAACCAGCAACATCAAAAATGGGGTATTTACCGTTCTGTCGAAACTTACCAACGACAGCAACCTCAAGCGAGTATGACTTCTTTGCGTTTGGTCGCCACGGCGCGCCTGAAAGAGGTGGGTGCTGAGTTCAGTAGTTTACAGATAGAGACTCAGCTGCAAGAGGTGTTACTTAATGACCTCGTGTTACCAGAGCTTGGCGTTGATCAGGTGAAGCTCTCAACCACGTTTTATCCTGCGCCTAGTGCTGCGGGTCAGTTTGCTAATATCTTGGGTTCGTTAGATGGCAGCCAATACAGCGCAAAGAATCAGGTCTTGGTTATTAACAAAGGCTCGCAAGACAATCTCCGCCAAGGCTCTATGTTTACGCTCAGCGAAAGCGGCGCGGTGGTGTTTGGTAAGCAAGGCGAATACAGCTATGAAGAGTCGGCAGCGAGCGATAAGGTGCAATTGCCAAGTACCTCACTCGGTAGTTTGATGGTCATTCGTCCTTATGAGTATTTTAGCCTCGCGTTGATCACTCAGAGCTCTAAGCCTATAAGCAATGACATTCTGGCGGTATCGCCTTTGGACCTTGCTTTTACGGAAGAGGTTAAGGGCACCGAGTGAATGAGCAACAACTGAGCGCTTGGCTAACTCTAAGTTTTGTTCCGCAATTGGGTGGTAAGCGTCTTTCTCGTTTGCTGAGTATTGATTATCCTTCTAATATTGTTGGCTACTCAAGTCAGCAGCTACAAGCACTTGGTTTGTCTGCCAAGCAAATTTCCTATCTAAGAGAGCAAGCCCCAAGAGAAGTTGAGGCTTGTCTCGCATGGCAAGCAAGACAACCCAACCATCACATCATTACTCCTAATTGCTCACATTATCCCAAACTGCTCAATGAGATCGCCTCTGCACCAAGTGTTCTTTTCGTTAAAGGTCACATTGAGAAACTGATTGAGCCTCAAATCGCGATGGTCGGCAGTCGGAGTGCGAGTATTGAAGGGCTACAGACAGCGAAGTCCTTCGCTAAAGAGTTTGTACAAAATGGTTTGATCGTCACCAGTGGCTTAGCGTTGGGCATTGACGGCTATGCTCATGATGGTGCTTTGGATAAAGGAGGAGAGACTTTCGCGGTGCTGGGATCTGGATTGGATTCCATTTACCCTGCGCGGCACAGAAACCTAGCTGATAGGATTTGTGAAAATGGGGTGCTAATTTCAGAATTTCGTCCAAGCGCAAAACCAAGACCTGAACATTTCCCTCGCCGTAACCGTATTATCAGTGGGTTGTCGCTCGGAACTTTGGTGGTTGAGGCAGCTGAAAAGAGTGGTTCTTTGATTACGGCTCGATATGCCATGGAGCAAGGCCGAGAGGTGTTTGCGCTGCCCGGTTCAATTCACAGCCCAACCAGTCGCGGAGGCAACAGCTTAATTAAAGCTGGAGCATGTTTAGTACAAAATGCTCAAGATGTTCTGATTGAAATAAAGAGTCTGTTAGACTGGTCTATCGATCAGCAACTCAGCTTGTTCGAATCTACGCCCAGCATGGGGGAAAATGAACAATTGCCATTTCCACAGCTGTTAGCTAACGTAGGGTTAGAGGCGACACCCGTTGATATTTTGGCACAGAGAACCCATATACCTGTGCATGAGGTCATGATGCAGCTTTTAGAGCTTGAGCTCTCAGGGCATGTTGTTGCAGTTTCCGGTGGCTATATTCGAAAGGGGAGAGGCTAAGCTATGATGATGGACATACTGATGTACTTGTTTGAAACCTACATCCATAGCGATTCTGAATTGCAGGTGGATCAAGATGAGCTGGAAGATGAGCTTCTTCGAGCAGGGTTTCACCAAGATGATATTTATAAGGCCCTCCATTGGTTAGAAGATCTTGCGGCATTGCAAGATACCGAGAACCAAGCGGCGATTAGTGTGTGTTCTAATACTTCGATGCGTATTTATACCAGTCGAGAGATTTCACGCATTAATATGGAGTGTCGAGGTTTCTTACTGTTCCTTGAACAGATCAATGTACTCACGACAGAGATTCGTGAAATGGTGATTGATCGTGTGATGGGGCTTGAGACCAACGAATTTGAATTGGATGATCTGAAATGGATTATCTTAATGGTGCTATTCAATGTACCGGGTAATGAAAGTGCTTACACGCAAATGGAAGAGCTGTTGTACACCAAAGAGCAAGGTATCTTGCATTAATACAGGCTTGTCATGAGTAGTAAGATTGATAATCAGCTTTTTTCAGCACATGAACATGCACTAGAGCATGAACCATGTCCACAGTGTGGTGGAGAGCTTCAGCTTCGCCATGGTAAGCACGGCCCATTTTTAGGCTGTAAGCAGTATCCGAGCTGTGATTACATCAAGCCTCTTCATCAAAATGATGGTCATGTGGTGAAAGAGCTGGGTGTTCCGTGCCCTAAATGCCAAAACGAATTGGTATTAAGGCAAGGCCGCTTTGGGATGTTCATTGGTTGTAGCAGCTACCCAACGTGTAATCACATCGAATCTTTGGATCAACCAAAAGAACAACCTGAAGAACAGCCACTTGTTGCTTGCCCTGAGTGTGGCAGAGGCCATTTGGTTGAGCGTAAATCTCGCTATGGCAAAACCTTCTATGCGTGTGATAACTACCCTAAGTGTAAGTTCGCAGTAAACCAACCACCTATTATCGGTCGTTGTGAAGAGTGTCAGTTTCCGTTGTTACTTGAGAAGAAAACAGCCAATGGAACCAAGAAACAATGTGCTGATCGCAAGTGTCATCACATTCAATCTCAATAACCTGATGTTATAAACAAAAAAACGGCGCTCACTGAGCGCCATTTTTATATCAAATCCATAATGTAGGCTTACTTCATTTGCTCAGCAAACTCATGCACAGCAGGGTAGGCTTTTTTATCGAGAATATCTGCTAGTGAACATAATGTTCTTTGCAGTTCTGCGTTGTAGTCAGCGCTCACGTTAATGTGGCCCATCTTTCGACCTGCACGCTTCTCTTTGCCATACCAATGAACATGACAGCCACCTTGAGCCAGAATAGCTTCAGGTAGGGTATCTTCACCAAGAATGTTGATCATTGCAGTTGGACGAATCAGTTTGGTGCTGCCTAGTGGCATACCACATACGGCACGTAGGTGGTTCTCAAACTGACAAGTCTCTGCGCCTTGTTGCGTCCAGTGGCCAGAGTTATGAACACGTGGTGCAATCTCATTAACAAGCAGTGAACCTTGAACATCAAAGAACTCAAGTGCTAGCACACCAACGTAATCTAGGCGCTCAGCAATGGCAGTGAACATGGCTTTCGCTTGCTCTTGCAGTTCAATGTCATCAATCGCTGTCGATAAGCTCAACACGCCGTCGGTGTGAACATTTTCAGCCAGTGGGTACACTTGAATCTCGCCATTAGTACCACGAGCACCAACCAGTGATACTTCGCGGTCAAACGGAACAAACTCTTCAGCCACAATCGCTTGGTTGTCTGTTGCGGCAATGCACTCGGCCATTTCTGTCCAAGTTGCGTCAACATTGTCTAATGTCTTTAAGCGCCATTGACCTTTGCCATCGTAACCACCAAGTGTGCTCTTCAATACCATTGGTAAGCCAACGTGAGCGATCGCAGCGTCAAAGTTTTCGCGAGAGTTAATCACGTAGTATTTGGCATTTTTCACGTTTGCTTCGTCTAACAGGGCTTTTTCAAGACGACGGTCACCGCCGGCTTTAATTGCTTCTGTTGTCGGTAAGAACTTACCGCTGCGTTCACACACCTCAAGTACATCGTGAGGAATATGTTCGAATTCAGCAGTAATGACGTCCGCACGCTCAATCGCATTTTCTAAGCCGTTACCTAGAATCGCTTGCGTTAATGGGTGAACAATATTTTTGCTGCCAACATCAAAAGCAGAAATTTCAATATTCAGCGGTGCCCCAGCTAGGGACATCATGCGAGCAAGTTGGCCCGCGCCTAACACAAGAACATGCATGGAAATTAGTCCTCTGCAGGGTTTGGATTAGCCAGAACCGTTTCTGTTTGTTCAGAGCGGAACGCTTCTACTTTTGCCATTACTTCTTCATTGTGTGTACCAATGATTTGAGCAGCTAGGATGCCTGCATTGGCAGCGCCAGCTTCACCGATAGCCAAAGTACCTACCGCGATACCTTTTGGCATCTGCACGATAGAAAGCAGAGAGTCCATGCCCTTCAGTGCTTTGGACTGAACTGGAACACCCAGAACTGGTACGCTTGTGAAAGCAGCAGCCATACCCGGAAGGTGAGCTGCACCGCCAGCACCAGCAATAATCACTTTAATACCGCGCTCTTTCGCACTGGTTGCGTAGTCTGCAAGCAACTGAGGTGTGCGGTGAGCAGAAACCACTTTTGTTTCGTACGCCACGCCAAACTGATCCAACATTTCTGCAGCTAGCTTCATTGTTGGCCAATCAGATTTAGAACCCATGATAATACCGACAGTCATCTCAAACTCCTTCAGGTACGATTTAATTAGTGATTAGATATTTTGCGCGCATTATACGGGTAAAATTGCTCAAGGAAAACGTTTGCGTCAGTCTAAGTTGTTAATTGATACATTTTATAAGCAAATAGCTTTAGTCACAGTGAATGATAATTTGTACACTTAGTGAGTTAGATAACTGAATTAATGAGGCAACCCGTGGATAACTTTCAACATACTTTGCAGGCATTACAACAAGGTGAAGTCATTGCTTACCCGACCGAAGGCGTTTTTGGGGTCGGTTGTGATCCCGATAATCCACAGGCCATCAAGAAATTACTCGACTTAAAACAACGACCAGTCGAGAAAGGGTTGATCTTAATTGCTGCGAACTACGAGCAACTGTTACCTTACATTGATGAAAGCCAATTGACGGAAGAACAGTTGGCAACAGTGAAAGCGACATGGCCAGGTCCGGTGACTTGGATCATGCCAACCAGTGCTAAAGTGACAGAGTGGGTGAGTGGGCAGTTTGATTCAATCGCTGTGCGAGTGACGGATCACCCTTTGGTTCAAAGAATGTGTAATGAATTCGGTAAGCCGTTAACCTCTACCAGTGCCAACCTTACGGGCGAACCACCTTGTATGACGACTGAAGAAGTACAACAGCAACTTGGCCAACACTTGGTCGCGATTCTTGAAGGTCAAACGGGTGGCCGCGAGAAGCCTAGCGAAATTAGAGATGCAAAAACGTCGAAAATATTAAGACAGGGTTAAACCCTGCAAAGGAAAGTAAAATGTCAGCAATTGATAAAGAAGCAGTAAAGCAGTTTTTACTGAGCCTACAAGATTCGATTTGCCAACAGCTTGAGCAAGCTGATGGTAGCGCGTTGTTTGAAGAAGACGCATGGGAGCGCGAGCCTGGCGAACGCCTCGGTGGCGGTGGTCGTACTCGTGTGATGACCAACGGTGCGGTCTTTGAGCAAGGTGGTGTTAACTTCTCTCACGTAGCGGGTAAGGCTATGCCTGCCTCAGCCACAGCTCATCGCCCTGAATTAGCCGGACGTAAGTTTGAGGCGATGGGGGTTTCATTAGTTATCCACCCTAAAAACCCATATATCCCAACCTCACACGCGAACGTTCGATTCTTTATTGCGGAAAAAGAGGGGGAAGACCCGATTTGGTGGTTTGGTGGTGGTTTTGACTTAACGCCATTTTATCCTTTCGATGAAGACTGCCAATCTTGGCATCAAACCGCTAAAGATCTTTGTGCGCCGTTTGGTGATGACGTTTATCAAGAGCACAAAGAATGGTGTGATAAGTACTTCTACCTTCCACATAGAGATGAAACACGCGGTGTTGGTGGTCTGTTCTTTGATGATCTTAACGAGTGGGGCTTTGAAAAGAGCTTTGCTTATATGCAGGCGGTCGGTGAAGGTTTTGCAGCCGCATACTTACCAATTGTAGAACGACGCAAAGAGACGCCTTATGGTGAGCGCGAGCGTGATTTCCAACTTTATCGTCGTGGTCGCTATGTTGAATTTAACTTAGTGTATGACCGTGGCACCCTATTTGGTCTACAAAGCGGTGGTCGTACAGAGTCTATATTGATGTCGATGCCGCCATTGGCTCGCTGGGAATACCGCTACGCACCACAAGCGGGCTCACCAGAAGCTCTGCTTTATAGCGACTACCTAAAGCCTCGAGTTTGGTAGTTCTTCCTTCCTTATCGGGATAGTGATAGGGTCATCTATATAGATGACCCTTTTTTATTTCTGTTAGGTAAGGATATGACACAGCAAGTAGATCGTTATGCCGTTTTCGGTAACCCTATTGGGCAAAGCAAATCGCCATTCATTCACACATTATTTGCTCGCCAAACCAGCCAACAACTTACCTATACAGCATTACAGCCAGAGCATGATGAATTTATCACTGCTGCCAAAGCCTTTTTCAGCGAAGGTGGTCGAGGATGTAACGTAACAGCACCTTTTAAAGAAGATGCCTATCAGTTTGCTAATCGCCTAACAGAGAGAGCTGAACTAGCTGGTGCCGTAAATACCCTTAAGAAGTTAGATGACGGAGAGATCATTGGTGATAACACCGATGGTGAGGGCTTAGTTCAAGACCTGCTTCAACATCAAGTTGCTGTAAAAGGTGCTCGCATTCTTCTGCTTGGCGCTGGTGGTGCTGCTAGAGGAGTGATTCAACCTCTTCTAGACCAAAAGCCGCAACAGCTAGTGGTCGCTAATCGAACCAGCTCTAAGGCTGAACTTCTGGCTGAGATGTTTTCGTCGCATGGCAACATCAAGGGGGTGGGGCTAAGTGATGTTAATGAAGGCTTTGATGTCATTATTAACTCTACCTCATCTGGTCTAAGCGGGCAGCTTCCTGAAGTGTCTGAGGTGATTTTCAATTCTACTAGCGCCGTTTATGACATGGTTTATGGATCGGGAACCACAGTATTCAATCAATGGGCATTAGGTAATGGTGTTCACGCTGCTTATGATGGTTTAGGTATGTTAGTGGGGCAGGCAGCAGAGAGCTTTATGCTTTGGCGTGGTCTTCGTCCGGGAACAAAACAGATTTTAAGAGAGTTACGTAAAAACCTAGAGATGTAATGGGGTGTTTATAAAAAATGAATCAATCAATTCTATTTCCTGATATCCAAGATTGGGATGAAGAAAATCAATCAATCACCTTCCCAGCACAACAGTCGGGCGCGCTGATTGAGTGTATTATGTCTATTGAAGAGTTGTCTCGATTGGCAGGTAAATATATAGAAGAAGGCGAGCAAGCTTTAGTTATCTTTTCAGAGTTGCGTTTCGATATTGAAGAGCTAGCGGAAGAGTTAATAGAAGAAGAGGAGTATGACTCCTCTAATCGGATTCAGATCAAAGCGCTTTAGACTGGAAGCACAGAGTCTAGATAGTCATTTTTATTCTGAACATAGTTGTCAGCTGATTTCTGTAAAAAGGCTCGCTCTTTATCATTTAATGGGCGAGCTTGTTTTACTGGACTTCCTACATAGAGATAACCGCTTTCAAGTACCTTATTCGGTGGCACCAAGCTACCAGCTCCAATCATCACTTCTTCTTTAATAATCACACCATCAAGCACGATAGTTCCCATACCAACAAGTACACGATCTTCAATAGTACAGCCATGCAGCATTACTTTATGTCCGATAGTAACGTCATTACCTATAAATAGAGGATAACCGTCAGGGTTTTCTGCATTCTTATGGGTGACATGCAAAACGCTGCCGTCTTGGATATTCGTTCTCTCTCCAATATGAATGTGGTTCACATCCCCTCGAGCTGCAACCAAAGGCCACACGCTAGAGTCGTTACCGATTTTGATATCACCAACCAGTACTGAACTTGTATCTATATAGACACCTTGCCCAATCTGAGGGGATATTCCTTTATAACTACGTATTGAACTCATAAATCCTCCTTTATATAGGCACCTTAAGCCCTTAATTAAGGGGAATACTAGTGAAAATGGGGTGTTTTGAACAAAAAACGCTCGAACAATCAAAAAAGTAAGAAAAACTTCAAAAAGGGCTTGCCAGTGTGATCGAAATCTCTATAATGCGACCTCGTTGAAACGGGAAGGCTTCTTAAGAAACCAAAACGAATCAGCAGGTCAAATTAGCCAAGCTAAGCGCTTGAAAAAAGTTTTGAAAATAGTGGTTGACACTAAAACTTAAATCGCTAAAATGGCCGTCCGATTTGAGCGAAGCTCAAAAAGGAAAAGCTCTTTAACAATTTAAACCTATCAATCTGTGTGGGCACTCGTTGATGAATATCAAAACGTTTTATCGTTAGATAAAACAGATTCTTCGGAATCAAATGATTTCAGTGAACTGAGTGACCAATACGTTTAACTACTTGTAGTTAATCGGCACAGTCAATTCATTACCATTCTGTTCCTATTTATTTAAGAAGAGAGGGGTAATAGCTTTAGAATTACATGTTCATGTTTACATGAATATTAGTTTTGAAGTCAGTATTCGTTGAGTCACACCTATTAATTTAGGTAATCAAAACTTTAAATTGAAGAGTTTGATCATGGCTCAGATTGAACGCTGGCGGCAGGCCTAACACATGCAAGTCGAGCGGAAACGACACTAACAATCCTTCGGGTGCGTTAATGGGCGTCGAGCGGCGGACGGGTGAGTAATGCCTAGGAAATTGCCTTGATGTGGGGGATAACCATTGGAAACGATGGCTAATACCGCATAATGCCTACGGGCCAAAGAGGGGGACCTTCGGGCCTCTCGCGTCAAGATATGCCTAGGTGGGATTAGCTAGTTGGTGAGGTAATGGCTCACCAAGGCGACGATCCCTAGCTGGTCTGAGAGGATGATCAGCCACACTGGAACTGAGACACGGTCCAGACTCCTACGGGAGGCAGCAGTGGGGAATATTGCACAATGGGCGAAAGCCTGATGCAGCCATGCCGCGTGTATGAAGAAGGCCTTCGGGTTGTAAAGTACTTTCAGTTGTGAGGAAGGGGGTAACGTTAATAGCGTTACCTCTTGACGTTAGCAACAGAAGAAGCACCGGCTAACTCCGTGCCAGCAGCCGCGGTAATACGGAGGGTGCGAGCGTTAATCGGAATTACTGGGCGTAAAGCGCATGCAGGTGGTTCATTAAGTCAGATGTGAAAGCCCGGGGCTCAACCTCGGAACTGCATTTGAAACTGGTGAACTAGAGTGCTGTAGAGGGGGGTAGAATTTCAGGTGTAGCGGTGAAATGCGTAGAGATCTGAAGGAATACCAGTGGCGAAGGCGGCCCCCTGGACAGACACTGACACTCAGATGCGAAAGCGTGGGGAGCAAACAGGATTAGATACCCTGGTAGTCCACGCCGTAAACGATGTCTACTTGGAGGTTGTGGCCTTGAGCCGTGGCTTTCGGAGCTAACGCGTTAAGTAGACCGCCTGGGGAGTACGGTCGCAAGATTAAAACTCAAATGAATTGACGGGGGCCCGCACAAGCGGTGGAGCATGTGGTTTAATTCGATGCAACGCGAAGAACCTTACCTACTCTTGACATCCAGAGAAGCCAGCGGAGACGCAGGTGTGCCTTCGGGAGCTCTGAGACAGGTGCTGCATGGCTGTCGTCAGCTCGTGTTGTGAAATGTTGGGTTAAGTCCCGCAACGAGCGCAACCCTTATCCTTGTTTGCCAGCACGTAATGGTGGGAACTCCAGGGAGACTGCCGGTGACAAACCGGAGGAAGGTGGGGACGACGTCAAGTCATCATGGCCCTTACGAGTAGGGCTACACACGTGCTACAATGGCGCATACAGAGGGCAGCAAGCTAGCGATAGTGAGCGAATCCCAAAAAGTGCGTCGTAGTCCGGATTGGAGTCTGCAACTCGACTCCATGAAGTCGGAATCGCTAGTAATCGTGAATCAGAATGTCACGGTGAATACGTTCCCGGGCCTTGTACACACCGCCCGTCACACCATGGGAGTGGGCTGCAAAAGAAGTGGGTAGTTTAACCTTTCGGGGAGGACGCTCACCACTTTGTGGTTCATGACTGGGGTGAAGTCGTAACAAGGTAGCCCTAGGGGAACCTGGGGCTGGATCACCTCCTTATACGAAGATACCACGATGAGTGTCCACACAGATTGATTAGGTTTAGAAAAGCAAAGAGATGAAGAACTCCCAAGTTCTTCGAAGTTTGTTTCTACTTTTAAAGTAGAGATAAATTGCAGTGTCCCGTTCGTCTAGAGGCCTAGGACACCGCCCTTTCACGGCGGTAACAGGGGTTCGACTCCCCTACGGGATACCATTGGGTCGTTAGCTCAGTTGGTAGAGCAGTTGACTTTTAATCAATTGGTCGCAGGTTCGAATCCTGCACGACCCACCATTCTTTCTCCACGAAGGAATTAAAACTTTTAGTGGGCGATTAGCTCAGTTGGGAGAGCACCTGCCTTACAAGCAGGGGGTCACTGGTTCGAGCCCGGTATCGCCCACCATTCTCTAAATATTCTTGGAAGTTAAAACTCCAAACCACTTCTTATGTCGTTGGTTGGATTTTTCGACTGTGAGAGTCTTTAGAAAATGTGAACTTAGAACATTAGTTCTTAAAATCTCATGCTCTTTAACAATTTGGAAAGCTGACTGATTTGATTACTTACGAGTAATTCAAATCAAATTTAAAAGTTCTCAATGTTTATCTGCTCTTAGTTAATAAGAACAGTATAAACACAACAAACACATTCAAGTGTCTTGTATTCGAATCAAACTTAGTTTGATTCACAATTGAGTCCGGCAAACAGTCATTGAGAATTAACCCTTCTTGATGACAACCAAAAACCTTGGTTAGTTGCCATACGCTAAGACCCTTTCGGGTTGTATGGTTAAGTGACTAAGCGTACACGGTGGATGCCTTGGCAGTCAGAGGCGATGAAAGACGTAATAACTTGCGATAAGCCCAGATTAGGTAGTAATAACCTTTTGAGTCTGGGATTTCTGAATGGGGAAACCCGCGTGCATAAGCACGTATCCTGTTGTGAATACATAGCAACAGGAGGCAAACCGGGGGAACTGAAACATCTAAGTACCCCGAGGAAGAGAAATCAACCGAGATTCCGAAAGTAGCGGCGAGCGAAATTGGATTAGCCCTTAAGCTTTTAATGATGCAGGTGAAGCCTCTGGAAAGTGGCGCAATAAAGGGTGATAGCCCCGTAACCGACACATCATAATCAGTGAAATCGAGTAGGGCGGGACACGTGATATCCTGTCTGAATATGGGGGGACCATCCTCCAAGGCTAAATACTACTGACTGACCGATAGTGAACCAGTACCGTGAGGGAAAGGCGAAAAGAACCCCTGTGAGGGGAGTGAAATAGAACCTGAAACCGTGTACGTACAAGCAGTAGGAGCACCTTCGTGGTGTGACTGCGTACCTTTTGTATAATGGGTCAGCGACTTAATTTTAGTAGCAAGGTTAACCGTTTAGGGGAGCCGTAGGGAAACCGAGTCTTAACTGGGCGTACAGTTGCTAGGATTAGACCCGAAACCAGGTGATCTAGCCATGGGCAGGTTGAAGGTTGAGTAACATCAACTGGAGGACCGAACCGACTAATGTTGAAAAATTAGCGGATGACTTGTGGCTAGGGGTGAAAGGCCAATCAAACCTGGAGATAGCTGGTTCTCCCCGAAAGCTATTTAGGTAGCGCCTCGGACGAATACTACTGGGGGTAGAGCACTGTTAAGGCTAGGGGGTCATCCCGACTTACCAACCCTTTGCAAACTCCGAATACCAGTAAGTACTATCCGGGAGACACACGGCGGGTGCTAACGTCCGTCGTGGAGAGGGAAACAACCCAGACCGCCAGCTAAGGTCCCAAAGTATAGCTAAGTGGGAAACGATGTGGGAAGGCTCAGACAGCCAGGATGTTGGCTTAGAAGCAGCCATCATTTAAAGAAAGCGTAATAGCTCACTGGTCGAGTCGGCCTGCGCGGAAGATGTAACGGGGCTAAGCTATACACCGAAGCTGCGGCTACGTACCTTAGGGTATGTGGGGTAGGGGAGCGTTCTGTAAGCCGTTGAAGGTGGTCTGTAAGGGCTGCTGGAGGTATCAGAAGTGCGAATGCTGACATGAGTAACGATAAAGGGAGTGAAAAACTCCCTCGCCGGAAGACCAAGGGTTCCTGTCCAACGTTAATCGGGGCAGGGTAAGTCGACTCCTAAGGCGAGGCCGAAAGGCGTAGTCGATGGGAAACGGGTTAATATTCCCGTACTTCTTACAATTGCGATGGGGGAACGGAGAAGGCTAGGTGGGCCTGGCGACGGTTGTCCAGGTTCAAGTATGTAGGCGGAAAGTTTAGGTAAATCCGGACTTTCATTAACGCTGAGATACGATGTCGAGCTACTACGGTAGTGAAGTCATTGATGCCATGCTTCCAGGAAAAGCCTCTAAGCTTCAGATTGTAAGGAATCGTACCCCAAACCGACACAGGTGGTCGGGTAGAGAATACCAAGGCGCTTGAGAGAACTCGGGTGAAGGAACTAGGCAAAATGGTACCGTAACTTCGGGAGAAGGTACGCTCTTATCAGTGAAGTCCCTTGCGGATGGAGCAGACGAGAGTCGCAGATACCAGGTGGCTGCAACTGTTTATTAAAAACACAGCACTGTGCAAAATCGTAAGATGACGTATACGGTGTGACGCCTGCCCGGTGCCGGAAGGTTAATTGATGGGGTTAGACTTCGGTCGAAGCTCTTGATCGAAGCCCCGGTAAACGGCGGCCGTAACTATAACGGTCCTAAGGTAGCGAAATTCCTTGTCGGGTAAGTTCCGACCTGCACGAATGGCGTAATGATGGCCACGCTGTCTCCACCCGAGACTCAGTGAAATTGAAATCGCTGTGAAGATGCAGTGTACCCGCGGCTAGACGGAAAGACCCCGTGAACCTTTACTACAGCTTGGCACTGAACATTGAACCTACATGTGTAGGATAGGTGGGAGACTATGAAACCGCGTCGCTAGATGTGGTGGAGTCGTCCTTGAAATACCACCCTTGTAGTTTTGATGTTCTAACGTTGGTCCCTGAATCGGGATTACGGACAGTGCCTGGTGGGTAGTTTGACTGGGGCGGTCTCCTCCCAAAGAGTAACGGAGGAGCACGAAGGTGGGCTAAACACGGTTGGACATCGTGTGGTTAGTGCAATGGCATAAGCCCGCTTGACTGCGAGAATGACAATTCGAGCAGGTGCGAAAGCAGGTCATAGTGATCCGGTGGTTCTGAATGGAAGGGCCATCGCTCAACGGATAAAAGGTACTCCGGGGATAACAGGCTGATACCGCCCAAGAGTTCATATCGACGGCGGTGTTTGGCACCTCGATGTCGGCTCATCACATCCTGGGGCTGAAGTCGGTCCCAAGGGTATGGCTGTTCGCCATTTAAAGTGGTACGCGAGCTGGGTTTAGAACGTCGTGAGACAGTTCGGTCCCTATCTGCCGTGGGCGTTGGAAAATTGAAAGGGGCTGCTCCTAGTACGAGAGGACCGGAGTGGACGAACCTCTGGTGTTCGGGTTGTCATGCCAATGGCATTGCCCGGTAGCTAAGTTCGGAATCGATAACCGCTGAAAGCATCTAAGTGGGAAGCGAGCCTTGAGATGAGTTTTCCCTGGCACTATAAGTGTCCTAAAGGGTTGTCGTAGACTACGACGTTGATAGGCAGGGTGTGTAAGTGCTGCGAGGCATTGAGCTAACCTGTACTAATTGCCCGTGAGGCTTAGCCATACAACACCCAAGGGGTTTTGTGGACTCAAAGACAGACCTTGAATGCGTTTGAAGAGATACAACTTTTATTGCTCTATTGAATAGAGAATCAGCTTTCCAGATTATTTTGCCTTCAGTTTTTAAAACGCTGAAAGTAAAAGCAAAATTTGCTTGGCGACCATAGCATTGTGGACCCACCTGATTCCATGCCGAACTCAGAAGTGAAACACAATAGCGCCGATGGTAGTGTGGGGTTTCCCCATGTGAGAGTAGGACATCGCCAGGCTTTAAATTAAATCTTTAGGTTGACCGACCTGAAGGTATGGACGCTCACTTAGTGAGTTGACCACTGCGGAGTGGTAGTTCAGTTGGTTAGAATACCGGCCTGTCACGCCGGGGGTCGCGGGTTCGAGTCCCGTCCACTCCGCCACTTATTCGATAACCTCGCCTAGTGCGAGGTTTTTTCGAATCTGAAGTAATGAAAGTTTTAGGGGTGTAGCTCCAATTGGCAGAGCAGCGGATTCACCCGACTTACCAAAACAGCGCGTGTTGGGAGTCTAAACCTCTAGTCTTGCCATATTTGAAGCCTCAGCAGAAATGCTGGGGCTTTTTTATACCTGTTACTTTTTACACCAGTCCGATCAAGTATTTTGAATGCCATCTCAGCCCATCCTGCGAAATTTAAGGCTCCAGACTACGCGTCCCGGCAGAAATGCTGGAGCCTTTTTTACTAGCTTCTACTTGTTAATGGTTTCACTTAATTCTTCTAATTTGGATATGCTGATATTCGAATCATAGCGCTTCCGTACTACCTGAAGATCTAATCTAAGAGGGAGGTCTTTGGGCTTTCTATATTTGGAATATTTAAGCTGTTATTTCTTACCTTAGATGATATTTGACCTTAGAAAGGTAAGTGCTTACTTATCCCTGCCTCTTTTATAAACAATCAACAGCACAATCCACACTTCTTTATGAGAATTATTCTAAATATTTTGTTACATTTTGGTCGTTATTACTAAAAGGCAACAAATATGGATATTTCCCGTCGCAAGTTTATTCAATCATCCCTCGCTATATCTGCACTAACAGTCCTACCTGCTTGTTCAATGAAGCGGTCTGTTGATGAACAAGGAAAGTATGTTTATGACTTAACTGCTGAACCTTCAACGGCTGAGTTAATCGCGGTATTTGATACCAATGTTTTGGCCTTTAATGGTCAGATTCCTGCTCCGACGATTCGATGTCGACAGGGTGAAAAGGTCACAATTCGTTTTACCAATAAGCTATCAGAACCGACGACTATTCATTGGCATGGCTTAAGAATTCCTATCGAAATGGATGGCGTTCCCTTTTTGAGTCAGCCTCCGATCATGCCAGGCGAAACATTTATTTATGAGTTTACGCCGCCAGATGCTGGTACATTTTGGTATCACCCACACATGAATAGCGTTAAACAACTTGGTATGGGTTTGGTTGGCCTTATTATCGTAGAAGAAAGCACACCAGTGCAGTTTGACGAAGAACACGCATTGATGCTTAAACATTGGCATATCGACAAGCAAGGTCAATGGAAAGACCTAATGATTCCCCGTCTTAGTGCTCGTATGGGCACTCCTGGTGAGTGGAGTAGTGTGAATGGAGTTCATGAGCCTGTATACCAGTTGAAACAGTATGCAACGACTAGATTGCGTATCGCTAATGTCGACAACACGATCACTTACCCTATTGCTGTCGAAGGGGCTGAAGCATGGGTGATTGCCATCGATGGTAATCCTGTGAAAACGCCTTATAAACTGACTCAACATAAAATTGGTCCAGGGATGCGTGTAGATATCGGGCTGATCGCTCCTAAAGCTGGTGAGCGAGTTAACGTTCTCCAAATGAAGGGACGTTTCCCATTTTCTTTGTGTCAATTTGAAGTCGTAGATTCAGCATTTACTCAAGAGCGAGTGTTTCCAGTATTACCATTGAATCCAGTACCTAACCTAGATCTTGCTAATGCTGAAGAGATCGATTTTGTGTTCGAGTGGGAAGGTGCGGTATCACCAGTATCTAAAGATGGGAAGTCCATGCCTAAGTTTTGGCTTACTAATAAAAGAGCATGGGAGGGGATGAGCAAAGACAATATTCCTGAACCGTTGGCGACTTTAGAGTTGGGTAAGACTTACATATTCGATCTTAAGAACGTCACTCAATATCATCACCCGATTCATATTCATGGTCATACATTTACTGTATTGGAACTTGATGGTAAAAAAATTGAAGAGCCTTTCCATACCGATACAGTGTTACTTGGAAAAAACGGCCGAGCTAAAGCTGCATTTGTTGCAGACAACCCAGGACGTTGGATGTACCACTGTCATGTGATTGAACACATGAAAACAGGATTGATGGGATATATTGAGGTTAAGTGACACCTGTAACGTTTAATATTTGCACATGCATTCTTAGTTTCTACCCTCGCTTTTATCGGCGTTAAAGCTAGAATATAGGAATTATTGTTTGGGAGGATTCATGGGTCAGTTATCTATTTTAGGTTTTATTGCCATTGGTGGTGCATTTGGTGCTTGTTCGCGCTATTTGATTTCAGAGTTATGTGTGGTGATGCTAGGGCGTGGTTTTCCTTACGGTACGCTAACTGTTAACGTGATTGGCTCATTAATTATGGGTTTGCTCATCGCTGCATTTGAGAATGAGATGGTGGCGACAGAACCATGGAGACAGATCATCGGTCTTGGTTTTCTTGGAGCACTGACTACATTTTCTACATTTTCAATGGATAACGTCCTTCTTATGCAGCAGGGCGCTTTCTTTAAGATGGGGCTCAATGTGCTACTCAATGTGGTTCTCAGCATCTCAGCAGCATGGATCGGCTTCCAACTTTTGATAAAGTCTTAAAACTTTCTTACGATTTGTAAACAACTCGGCTTGGTTTATCCAAGCCGTTTTTATATACTCGATCGAACTTGTCGGAGTGCCATATGGCTGAGACCGTTTACTCGGGATCCGTTGAACCTGATCAGGCTAATACCTGCGAAGGGAACAAGAGTAGATATCTAACTAGAATCCTTCTAGAGATCTATCTCCAGATCACAACTGTATTTCTTACCGTGATCCCTCTTGTAGCATCTAATCCGTCAAGCATTTTTATCCCTATAAATAATAGCTAAAAGCCAAGGAAAAATGCTATGTCGAGTCGTAAACAAGCAAGACTGGAAGCGAAGAATTTCATTGATTCTTTATCCGTACAACCTTACCCAAATTCGAAAAAGGCTTACGTCCAAGGGTCTCGAGAGGACATTCAAGTCCCTGTACGAGAAATATCACTCGCTGATAGCCTAGTTGGTGGCAGCAAAAAAGAGCCTGTATTCGAACCTAATGCACCCATTCAAGTTTACGATACCTCAGGTGTTTACACAGATCCTACACACGAGATAGACCTGTATAGCGGTCTTCCTAAGTTGCGAGAGCAATGGATTGAAGAGCGTGGTGATACGGAACTGTTAGACGATGTAAGCTCTGTTTACACCAAAGAACGTTTAGAAGATGAAACCCTAGACGACCTTCGCTATGGCAACCTACCTAGAATTCGCCGCGCGACTGGCGATCAATGTGTTACTCAGCTGCACTATGCTCGTCAGGGCGTTATCACGCCTGAGATGGAGTATATTGCCATACGTGAGAACATGGGACGTCAGAAGTTCGCTGATGAGCAGCTTAACCATCAACACCCTGGCCATAACTTTGGCGCAAACCTGCCGAAAGAAATTACCCCTGAGTTCGTTCGTAAAGAGGTTGCTGAAGGTCGAGCTATTATCCCTTCAAACATCAACCACCCAGAATCAGAACCGATGATTATTGGTCGTAACTTCTTAGTGAAGGTGAATGCTAATATCGGTAACTCTTCAGTAAGCTCTTCGATTGAAGAAGAAGTTGAGAAGCTAGTTTGGTCAACTCGTTGGGGGGGCGATACCGTAATGGACCTCTCAACTGGCCGTAATATCCACGAGACTCGCGAGTGGATTCTGCGTAGCAGTCCAGTGCCGATTGGTACGGTTCCTATGTATCAAGCGCTTGAAAAAGTGAATGGCGTAGCCGAAGACCTCAACTGGGAAGTGATGCGTGATACCTTGATTGAACAAGCAGAGCAGGGTGTTGATTACTTCACTATCCATGCTGGTTTGTTGCTTCGCTACGTTCCGATGACGGCTAAGCGTGTGACTGGTATTGTTTCTCGTGGTGGTTCTATTATCGCGAAATGGTGCCTTGCTCATCACCAAGAAAGCTTCCTTTATACCCACTTCCGAGAGATCTGTGAGATCTGTGCGAAGTACGATGTTGCTCTATCATTAGGTGATGGCCTACGTCCGGGTTCTGTTGCAGATGCCAATGATGAGGCTCAATTCTCGGAGTTACGGACTCTAGGTGAGTTGACTAAAGTCGCTTGGGAATACGACGTTCAGGTGATCATTGAAGGCCCTGGACATGTGCCAATGCATTTAATCAAAGAGAATATGGACGAGCAGTTAGAACATTGCCATGAAGCGCCTTTCTATACTTTAGGCCCATTGACGACAGATATTGCCCCTGGTTATGACCATATTACCTCTGGAATTGGTGCGGCCATGATTGGTTGGTACGGCTGTGCGATGCTCTGTTATGTCACCCCTAAAGAACATTTAGGCTTACCAAATAAAGAAGATGTGAAGACCGGCCTGATCACTTACAAGTTGGCAGCACACGCTGCAGACTTGGCGAAAGGGCACCCGGGCGCACAAATCCGCGACAATGCGTTATCAAAGGCACGTTTTGAATTCCGTTGGGAAGACCAATTTAATCTAGCTTTAGACCCGGAAACAGCGCGTTCTTTCCATGATGAAACCCTGCCACAAGAGTCGGGCAAGGTTGCTCACTTCTGCTCAATGTGTGGACCTAAATTCTGCTCGATGAAGATTTCTCAAGAAGTCAGAGAGTATGCGAAAGACACCGAACAAGTGGCGGCTGATCAGGCTATCGAGATTAAGATGCTGGATAACCCGTTGGAAGGGATGCGTCAGAAATCACAAGAGTTTCGTGATACTGGCTCTGAACTTTACCACCCTGCCGTCGGTGCAAAAGAAGCTCAATTAGAGGAATAATGACAGTGAAGATACTCATCCCATCTCAAAATATTGAGTTAACGGGAGAGGTGCAGAACTGTCTATTGGTTGCTAAGCGACAAGGATTGGCAACCGATGCAGTTGAGTTGGGCGTAAGCTCAACTCAATACTTCTCTATTGTTGATGCTCAGCAGGCGTTATCTATTGGCTTCGCTCATGATGTTGATTCATTGGCGGAGTGTAAGCTAGCGGAACTTAATCATGTTGTTGATTACAGTTATTCAATCGCGCTAACTGACGTTTGTGATGCATTTACACAAACTCCGAATACTATCTATATCGGTGTCTCAGATGATTCAGCTGTACTAGACACCTGGTCACACCTAGATGCTAATCGTGCTATCAAGAGTCAAACTACAGCTCATCAGGAGTTAGATCATCGCGGCCACTTTGCTTGGTTACTTACTTTGTTGGCGCTGGAATTCCCATTAGAAGACGCACTGGTTTTAGCTCGCGCAGCGTCCGATGTTTCACGTGGAACATGGCCAGCACATTACCAAAACTTTCCAATTCCAGTTTTGGAAGATGAGCGACTGGATATTAGTGTTGGTTGGGCGCACCAAGGAACATCACTTTCGTTCCCTGAATTGAGTAAGAGTAGCCTAGGGCTATACCCAGTAGTTGACGATGTCGAGTGGATCGAAAGGTTGCTCAAGCTTGGAATTAACACTGTTCAACTACGTATTAAAAACTCGCAGCAAGCGGACTTAGAACAACAAATCGCACGATCAATCGAGCTTGGTCGAGAGCATAACGCTCAAGTTTTTATCAATGATTATTGGCAGTTTGCACTCAAGCATGGTGCTTTTGGTGTTCATCTAGGGCAAGAGGATATTGAAGAGTCAAACCTCTTACAGTTAAGCCAAGCAGGTATTAAGATCGGTCTCTCGACTCATGGTTATTACGAGTTGCTGCGTATTGTTCAAATTAACCCAAGCTATATTGCGCTGGGGCATATCTTCCCAACAACAACTAAACAGATGCCATCGAAGCCTCAGGGTTTAGTGCGTCTATCTCTGTATCAACAGCTGATTGATACTATCCCATACACAGAACAACTCACCGGTTATCCGACGGTTGCTATTGGCGGTATTGAGCAATCGACAGCTGATCAGGTGTGGGAATGTGGGGTGTCAAGTTTAGCGGTGGTACGTGCGATTACATTGGCGGAAGACCCACAGAAAGTGATCGAATTTTTCGAAAAACTGATGGCGCCTAAATCTCCAACTCTCAAAGAAGAGGTTATGCAGGAGCCTAGTTATGCTGAGTGACTTTGAATTTATTCGTTATCAACGACAAATTGCGTTACCTGAAGTAGGTGAGCAAGGGCAACGCAACCTACTAAATAGTCATGTGCTGTTGATTGGTTGTGGTGGCTTAGGTAATGCTGCTGCTCTTTACCTCGCAGCTTCTGGTGTTGGAAAGATCGTGCTGGTCGATGATGATTGGGTAGATTCATCGAACCTGCAACGACAGGTCGCGTTCAGGGAAAGTCAGTTAGGTTCGCCTAAGGTTGAAGCTCTCAAGCAACAACTGAGCGAGCTCAATAGTTGCAGCCAAGTAAGAACCATCAATCAACGAATGAGTGAAAGTCAGCTTGAGCTTGAAGTGATGCTAGCTGACTTAGTGTTGGATTGTACTGACAACTTCGAGTCACGCCAGCAGGTTAACCAAGCATGTTTCAGCACGAAGACCCCTTTGATTTCTGGTTCTGCAATCGGCTGGAAAGGCCAGTTTATTGTATTTGATTATCAGATTCAGAAAGGGTGCTATCACTGTTTGTTCCCGTTCAGTCATCATCCACAAACGACTCGTTGTAGCGATAGCGGCATCATAGGTCCAGTTGTCGGCACCATAGGTAACCTTCAAGCTTTAGCTGCGATTCAACGTTTAACTTGTGGTGAGTTTCAGGTCGCAACACATCAGCTTAAACGGTTTGATGGCCAAACGATGAATTGGCAAAACCTAATGCTCACTCAGGATAGTGAATGTCCTGTGTGCAGTGCGTCTATAGTTAGGTATTTAGAAGAAGAAATCCAATGAGTCATATAACGATCTCTATAAACGAGCAACCAGAACAGGTAGCGCACTCGTCGTCTCTAGCTGACATTATCCAAACTTTATCATTACCTGATCTAGGTTGTGTATTTGCAATCAATAATGCGGTTGTCCCGCGTAGCCAGTGGCAACAAACGGTCGTTAATGAAGGCGACGCTATTTCTCTTTTCCAAGCCATTGCAGGAGGCTAACCATGTTAACTATCGCTGATAAAACGTTTCAATCTCGACTCTTAACTGGAACTGGTAAGTTTGCCAATAAGCATTTGATGGCGAGTGCTATCGAGGCTTCAGGTTCGCAATTGGCAACCATGGCACTGAAGAGAGTTGATATTCGCTCTGAGCAAGACGATATCCTACAACCCATCATTGATGCTGGCGTGAACTTACTGCCGAATACATCAGGTGCTAAGAATGCAAAAGACGCCATCTTTGCTGCGCATTTGGCTCGTGAAGCTCTGGGTACAAACTGGCTTAAACTGGAAATTCACCCAGATCCAAAATACTTAATGCCGGACGCAATTGAAACGCTTAAAGCTGCAGAGCAACTGGTCAAAGATGGCTTTGTTGTGTTGCCTTATTGTCATGCCGACCCAGTTTTGTGTAAACGCTTGGAAGAGGTGGGTTGTGCTGTAGTTATGCCGTTAGGTGCGCCTATTGGTTCAAACAAAGGTATTGCTTCAGCAGACTTCTTAGAGATCATTATCGACCAAGCGAATGTTCCTGTGATTGTTGATGCGGGCATTGGTGCGCCATCTCATGCTGCTCGTGCAATGGAAATGGGCGCAGACGCTGTGTTAGTAAATACGGCGATTGCGGCTTCCCAACAACCCGTCGATATGGCGATTGCCTTTAAGTTGGCGGTTGAAGCGGGTCGAATGGCTTACCTTGCTGGACTTGCAGGAAAAGTATCTCACGCGGTTGCTTCCAGCCCGTTAACTTCATTCCTAGACGAGTAGTATTGTTATGACGTTTGTTGATCGATTTAAACAGCTCAACTGGGATGACATTGGTATGTCTATCTTCAGTAAAACGGCAGCGGATGTTGAACGCGCTCTGAGTAAACCCAAACGCGATTTAGAAGACTTCAAGGCTCTGATCTCTCCGGCGGCAGAACCTTACTTAGAGCAGATGGCACAGCAATCGTTGGCACTAACTCGCAAGCGATTTGGTAATACGATGTCGCTGTATATTCCTTTATACCTATCTAACCTGTGCGCTAACGCGTGTACGTATTGTGGTTTTTCAATGGAGAACCGCATCAAGCGCCGCACGCTTACTTTGGATGAAATCGATGCCGAAAGTGCGGCTATCAAAAAGATGAAGTTCGATAGCGTTTTGTTGGTCACCGGTGAACATGAAACTAAGGTCGGGATGAATTACTTTCGACAGGTGTTGCCGAATATTAAAAAGGAATTCAACTACCTTGCGATGGAAGTGCAGCCGCTTGATCAACAAGATTACGCCGAACTTAGAAATCTCGGTTTAGATGCGGTGATGGTTTACCAAGAGACCTATCAACCAAGGACCTACGCTGAGCATCATCTACGTGGCAATAAAATGGATTTTGAATATCGTCTTGAAACCCCTGATCGCTTGGCAAAGGCGGGTATTGATAAGATAGGTATTGGTGCCTTGATTGGTTTGGAAGATTGGCGAACCGACTGCTTCTTTGTTGCTGCTCACTTAGATTACCTAGAGCGTACTTATTGGCAGACTCGTTACTCTATTTCGTTCCCGCGCCTTCGCCCGTGCGAGGGGGGAGGCTCTAGTAGAGGTTTACAGCCGAAGTCGATCATGAACGATAAACAGTTGGTTCAGCTTATCTGCGCATATCGACTCTTGAACCCTGAGGTCGAGTTATCTCTATCTACTCGTGAGTCTGCAACCTTCCGCGATAATGTGTTGCCATTGGGAATCACGAGTATGTCTGCGGCTTCTAAAACCCAGCCTGGTGGTTATGCTTCTGGTGAAGAAGAACTCGAGCAGTTTGAGATTAGCGATGAGAGAAGTGCAGCCGATGTTGAGTCGATGATTCGTCAGCGAGGGTTCGACCCAGTGTGGCGTGATTGGCACAGTGCCTATTCTGGTTAATCAATGTTTGGTTTATGTTCCACGTGAAACACCTGATACAGGTAAATAAAAACGGCTACCTTTGGGTAGCCGTTTTGCTATTTAACCTATTAACCTAGCAAGCCCGTTTTGGTTCAGTTAATAGCTTAACGAAGCATTATACGTGAGCTAATGGTGTCGTTGATTGGCGTAGCCATTCCAGCGTATCACCATCAACTAATGGGCTAACATCGTTCCATACTTTCTGATGGTAGTCGTTCAGCCACGCCAGTTCAGGTCGTGTTAGCAAATCAACATTGATGTTGCGCTTATCGATAGGGCAACGTGTTAGCGATTCAAACGTCAATACTGCGAAGTCACCTTGAGTTGGAAGTTCAACAACCAGTTCTAGGTTCTCGATACGGATACCAAATTCATCAGCACGGTAGTAACCCGGCTCGTTTGATAGCACCATACCTTCAACAAGAGGTACGTCGATTAGCTTCTTAGAGATGCTTTGCGGTCCTTCATGAACACTTAGGAAATGACCAACACCGTGACCAGTACCGTGGTCGTAATCGAAGCCCTCCGCCCATAAGTGCTGACGCGCTAGGGTATCAAGTTGGAAACCACGAGTGCCTTGTGGGAAACGAGCTCGTGCGATGCCGATATGACCTTTCAGCGCGAGAGTGAACTGTTGAATCATTTCGTCGCTTGGCTGACCAATTGCGATAGTACGAGTGATGTCGGTTGTACCATCTAAATACTGGCCGCCTGAGTCGACTAGGTAAAGAGTATTCATCTCTAACTGACCTGGTTCAGGTTGGTTCTCGTGGTTGTAGTGACACATTGCAGCGTTACCGCCTGCTGCAGAAATGGTGTCAAAACTTAGGTCCATCAGCGTTGGATCTTGCTCGCGGAATGATTGTACTTTTTCAGCCAATACTGCTTCGTTGTGTAGGTTACTTTGCGCTACTTCGGCATCAATCCAAGACAAGAACTTCGCCATAGCAACGCCATCACGAATGTGACACGCTTTCATGCCCGCGATTTCAGTTGCGTTTTTAGCGGCCTTTGGTATTAGGCATGGGTCTGCTGCTTCAATGATATGAGCGCCAGCGTTTTGTAGAACAAGCGTGTACCAAGCGTTGCTTGTGCCTGAATCAACTGACACATTCTTATCTTCTAAAGATTGAAGACGTGCTTCAAGTTCTGATGGGTGAGAAACTCGAATGCCATTACCAACGTGAGCTTCAAAGCCTGCAGGGATACGTGCTGGGTCTAGGAAGAAATCGACGCTTTCATCGGCGTGAATGATCGCGTTGGATAACACAACAGGTAGGCGAGCTACGTCTAAACCACGAATGTTGAGTAACCAGCAGATTGAGTCTAGCTCTGTAAGGATAGCGGCGTCCGCACCTTTTGCTGTTAGTAAGCCAGCAATCTCAGCGCGCTTGCTCTCGCTTGATTGACCAACGGCGTCTGTTGCCATTAGGCGAACATCAGACACGACAGGCTCAGGGCGATCAGACCAAAGCTCATCAATTGGATTAGAAGAGAGTGTCGTAAGCTCAACTTTCTCTGCGAGTTTTGCTTGTGCGCCTTTCAACCAAGCTGCTGTGTGCATGCGTGGGTCGAAAGCAACTTTACTGCCTTGTACTAGTGAATTGATGATCCAATCTAAAGCCGGTTCTTCAATAAGGTGGCGATACTCAAATAACTCTGCTGGTACCTGCTTACGAACCTGAACGGTATAGCGACCATCAACAAAAATAGCCGCGTTTTCACGAGTGATAACCGCGGCACCTGCAGAGCCAGTGAAACCAGTTAACCAGTGAAGTCGCTCGTTATGAGCTGGAACGTATTCGCCTAGGTACTCATCTTCGTGTGGGATGATAACAGCATCTAGTTGGTTTGCTTCAAGCCAAGCTCGAACCGCAGTAACGTGTTCCGCAGTGATATTGTGCATCTGTGTTTATCCTTATTGTTAGGGTCCTTGTTAACACTCACAGTCGATATACATGTGAGGGGACTTATTAGGTCAATAAGCTAGCGCTTTTGTTCGTTTGCTGCAAACGCTGTACGCCATTTTTATCTAAGGTGCAGAGTTTTTTCTTTGATGATATCTCGTAGCCAAGTTAACGCTGGGTCGTTTTCTCTGTCACGGTGCCAAAACAGAGTGTATGCCATCGGAGGAAACTCCATTGGTAGAGGCACAGCCACTAAGTCGAGTTGTTTGGCGACAAGATAAGTAAAGTGGCTTGGTGCGGTGAACACAAAGTCGGTGTAGGTACACAAGCTTGCTGCACTATTGAAGTCTGGAACAGAAATCGCGATATCGCGCTGATGACCAAGATCAGCCAGTTTGTAGTCGAGCAGCCAGCGGTTGTTACCATCACACCTTACTTGTACATGACGCTGCGCAAGGTAGGTTTCCAGATCCCATTTACCACTCAGAACAGGGTGGTTGCGTCTTAGCACGCACATCTGTGCATCGCGGTAGATCTCTTGTTCGCAGATGTCGTCTGGCGGCAGCATGGTTAAACGCGCATCGTTGATGTCGATGTCTTTGCCAGTGAGTCCGATATCTAGTTCGCCAAGCTGCAGCTTCTTAAAGGTTTGCTCTGTCCAAGCATGGGTGTTGATATTGACCTTAGGCGCTTGTCGAAATATTGCAGGTAAGAAGTGCGGAAGAATCAGCGGGTAAACACTCTCGACGGCAGCAATATGGAAACTGTGGTCGCTGTTGTTTGGAATGAATGTCTCTGGTTGGGTAAGTACATCAAGTTGATTGATCAGTGTTTCCAATCGAGGCCTGAGAAATACAGCCTTAGGTGTCGGTCGTAGGCCATGCGCACTTCGCGTAAAAAGGGGATCATTAAATTGCTCACGAAGCTTGGCTAGTGACTTACTCACAGCCGATTGGCTCAAGCATAATCGGTGTGCGGTGCGAGTGACACTCAGCTCTTCCATCAGCACCTGTAAGCAAACCAATAGATTGAGGTCGAGGCGTGATAGTTTCTCGATATTCATGTGAGTTTCCTATTTGGAATAATGCTAATGAGTATATGCCATTTTTGTTCATATCTTTAGTTGGTTATTATGCACCTAAATTAACTCATTTGGAGAACCTTGTGCCTTCTAACGCGCTTCCAATCCCTAGTAAACTGCAGGTTGCTTTATTGGCAATGCTGGTTCTATTTAGCCCTCTGGCTATAGATATTTATCTTCCAGCTCTGCCACAAATTTCAACAGCGTTTCACGTGGAACACGCACTAGCACAAGATACGATTACTTGGTTTTTATTCGCCATGGGTGTCGGGCAATTATTTGCAGGCCCTTTGGCTGATAAGCTAGGACGTCGAACCGTTGCATTGGGAGGTGTTGGTATCTATGCATTGAGTGCTTGCTTGGCGTGGGCAGCTCAATCGATTGATATGATGCTAATAGCTCGGCTGCTACAAGGCTTAGGAGCTTGTGCGACTTCTGTGGCAGCCTTTGCAACGGTTCGCGATCTATTTGGTCCAGAGAAGAGCGGTCGAATGATTAGCTACCTGAATGGCGCTATTTGTTTTATTCCTGCCTTGGCTCCGATTCTTGGCGCTTGGCTAACTCATCAATTTGGTTGGCGTGCGAACTTCAGCTTTATGGCGGGTTTTGCGGTAGTCGTTGGCAGCATCTTATTCTTCCAAATGAAAGAGTCGAACCCGGCGACGGAAAAGGTTGCGGTGTTCAAACTAGAGCGCTACTGGTCTATATTGAAAACACCTTCATTCCTTTTTCACGCCACTTTGTGTTTGATGGCGATGGCTGTGATCCTGGCTTATGTAACCTCAGCACCGGTTGTATTGATGGAAAACCTCGGTTTGACTATGAAGGAATTTACTTTTTGGTTCAGTTTTAACGCGGTATTCAATATTGCCGCTGCGTTTACCGCACCAAAATTTATGGACCGTTTTGGGACTTATAAAACTCTTGTTATCGGTATTTTAATGCTCGGTCTAGCAGGCGTGATCATGTTGGTGCTTGCAGAGCATGCGACTCCAATCGCATTCATGCTTCCTATCTTCTTATCATCTGTTGGCTTTGCTTGGATTCTCGGTGCGGCTGCTGGTAAGGCTCTTGAACCTTTCGGTGACCGTGCGGGCACAGCCGCTGCACTGCTTGGCTTGTTCCAAATGAGTGGTTCGGGCTTACTTGTTGGTACCATGCAGCGTCTTGATGTAACGTCACAAGAGATGATTGCGCTACAAATGTTCCTGATTGTTCCTGCATTGTTAGTACTTGCGAGCAAAGCAGGTAAGTCGTGGCACACGACGTTTGCTAAGGCATAAGTCTCAAGGGTGACAAAATATACAAATGGCGGTTTGCGAAACGTTAAAACATGGTATATTTGTCACTCATTGAAACGTTAGTCCCCAACGGAAAATACTGTAATGTCATTAACAACCTACGAAATGGCGCGCGTCTTAGAACAAATGGAAGATGCACCTGAAAAGGTCATGTTTGGTAAATTGCTTAAAGAGCTAGGAAACCAAAGTGAAGAGCGTATTCGCAGTGCGGCAAAACAAGTTCCAATCGACACTTTGCGAGATATCATTTACCAATTTCAACGCGTGGTTGAATCTCGTAAAGGTGAACAAGTTCAGCTACTAGCAAAAGAGCTGGCAGAGCAAGGTATTTCAGCTGAGGAATTACAAGCTTTTCTGAGCAAGTAGTTTTTCACCAGTTAAAAAAAAACCACTCATTTGAGTGGTTTTTTGCGTTTTGGATTTGCGATGAGGACTAGTTGCTAAATTGCTTCTTCAAGATTCTATCCAATGAAAATGGTCCGGCGCCCCATACAACGACGATAAGAATCATTAATCCCCAAAGCTGATGATCGTAGAAGCCTTGCGCCCACAATACAGGGTATGACACGACGGCCATGATATTGAAAACGAATAGTGCTGCAGCCATAGGTCGAGTTAATAAACCAAGTGCTAAGAATACTGGCAGAATCAATTCAGCGGCAGTACCCATATAGGCCGCTAACTCCCAAGGTAACAGTGGGACTTGGTACTCCAACTCAAACAAGTACAGAGTGCTATCCCAAGTTGCTATTTTAGTCAGTCCAGAATTAAAGAATACCCACGCCACCCAAAGGCGACAAAATAGCAGAAGCAGTGGAACAAAAAGTGCCTGTGATTTCTCAATCAAATTGTCGTATTGAGCCATCATGTTCGTGACTGTGTTGTTATCCATATTATGTCTCCAGTTCGGCATCGATTGAAAAGCTTGAGATGACGTTAAGCGCCATGACAGTATTCAGGTGTTGTAGTAGTGAAGGGTCAATCTCAGCGAGCGTTTGACCCGATTGCAATTCAGTTAATAGTTGGTGGCATTCTTCTGTCAAACAATGACTCTCAATCTGTGAATTCTCGGCGCGGATTAACACCCCAAATTCATGTTGGTTGATGTCTAACCCGTCGAGTTGCTGCTGATAGATGGCTTGTTCAAGCACGATAATCGTGTAACTAGAATGAATTAGTGTTATTGAATCTTTGAGATGGAAAACCAAAGCGCCTTGTTGTTCTTGCGGTACATCAGCTAAACGAGAAAGAGGACGTTGGTCGACATGTGATTCTGAAACGCATCTCACTAAGCTATCTTTTTGCCATTCATACAAAGCCACTTGACCGAGATAAGGTGCAGCCTCGATAACCGCAGGAAAGGCTTGGATAGTTTGTTCAAAGTGTTCACCGTAACCACTGACATCACCAGAGGTTGATGGATAACTTAAGACATGTTGACGAGCCATTTGTTGGAAGCACTCTTCACCAACCAACATTTCAGTCAGTGGATACGTAGCAGCCAGTACTTCGCTCAAGCTAATCACAAAGTTATTTCGGTAGATCTGTATGCGCTGTTCATAGGTAAAGTGGTCGCTCACTATGTCGCAGTGCTCACCATTGTTTTGATAGCGTAGGGCGTTAGCAAACTCCGATTGCACATTAGCTAAAGAGTGGCTCATGATGCGCGACTCCTTTGGTTGAACTTGTCGTGTTGATACAAAATATCACTGGCTTTGGCTGCTTCAGCCAATAAAATTTGTGGCTCTGGGATATCTCAGATCCCACTCAATCAAGGTATGGCGCAAACCATGTTGTGCTACCCAGTCAGTGTAGAGGTACCACACTTCGTCACAGACAGGTTTACTGTGGGTGTCTATCCAGATCTCACCTTGTTCAAGCTTCTTTTTGGTAAAACCTGCCAAGTGAATCTCTTCCACTTTATCTGCAGGAATTCCGCTTAAGTACTCTTCACAGCTGAAGCCATGATTAAAAGATGAGACGAAAATATTATTGAAATCGAGTAATAGGCGACACTCAGTGCGCTTCTGTACCTCGGCTAAAAATTCCCACTCTGGGATGGTTGAATGCTTGAAGGCTAGGTAGCTCGATGGGTTCTCAATCAACATAGGGCGTTGCAGGCTGTCTTGAACCTCGATGACATTGCGACAGAAGACTTCTAACGCTTCTTCTGTGTAAGGCAGCGGTAGCAAGTCATTGAAGTAATGACCGCCGGTCTGAGTCCAGCTGAGATGGTCAGAAACCAAGAACGGCTCGATGTCATCGGTGAGTTCTTTAAGCTGTAGTAAGTGATTTGGGTTGATGCGCTCAACAGAACCGAGAGACAAACCAACACCGTGGCAACTGATGTTGTGGGCGTTACGAATTTCTCGGAGTTGTTGACGTTGCGGTGATTGAGTTAAAAAGTAGTTCTCGCTGTGAACCTCTAACCAACTCACTAAAGCGGGATTTTGGCTAAAGAAGTCCAAGTGCGGTGTTCTAAGGCCAACCCCTGCGTTGGGGTTAAGAGTTTGAGTCACAACGATTCTCCTAATCGGAAGTGGAGGTGAGCTGAATATCAGCTCACCATACTAAGCAGCTCAATTATGATGATTGAGTGTCACCACCTGATAATTTGCCACACAGTCCTTTAGGAACGACCACGAATGCATCGGATTGGTTGTCTTCTTTTGCTGTACCCGCACATGAACTTGTTTTAGTTGCACAATCATTTTGGCCAGCTTTTGCCACGCCGTAGCATTTTTCTTTTGCTGCTGCTTCCGCAGGTGCTGATGTAAGAACTGCACCGCCGAACGCTAGTACACTTGTGATTGCAGCTGTAACAGCAAGATTAGAATTTTTCATAGTCATTCCCTCTAGGACTTAATAGTATTTTTATATCGCAGGTTAATGAATTGTTAACTTGCTTACTAAAAAGGATAGTAAGAACCAGGAAATAATTTCACGGCATTATAAGAAATATCAATATTAATGATGAGTTATCTTTTAAATAACTGATTTTATGATATTAACTTTTGATTATTTTTTCTTCTTATTATCCTAAACGCAGCTTAGTGTTTAGGTTATAATCGACTTTTATGTATAAATACCCAGTAGTGAGCATATCCAATGATAGATCCTTCGCTTTTACTCGATGGCCTAAACGACAAACAACGTGAGGCGGTCGCAGCACCTTTAGAAAACCTACTTATTCTGGCAGGTGCTGGCAGTGGTAAAACGCGAGTGTTGGTGCATCGTATCGCTTGGTTACAAAGCGTAGAGCAAGCATCGCCGTTCTCTATTATGTCGGTTACCTTTACCAACAAAGCGGCAGCAGAGATGCGTGGCCGTATTGAAGAGTTGATGATGGGCAGCTCGTCAGGCATGTGGAACGGTACTTTCCACGGCATTTGTCACCGCATTCTTCGTGCTCACTACCTAGATGCAAAACTGCCAGAAGACTTCCAGATCATTGATTCAGATGATCAGATTCGCTTACTACGTCGCTTAATCAAGGCGCAAAACCTTGATGAAAAGCAGTGGCCAGCCAAGCAAGCTTCTTGGTGGATCAATGGCAAGAAAGACGAAGGGCTGCGCCCAAGTCACATTGACGCCTACCATGATCCAATAACTCAAACGTGGTTAAAGATTTATTCGGCTTACCAAGAAGCATGTGATCGTGCTGGCTTGGTCGACTTTGCTGAAATATTGTTAAGATCGCATGAACTATTGCGCGATAAGAAACACATCCGCGAACACTACCAAGCTCGCTTTAAGCACATTCTTGTCGACGAATTTCAAGATACCAACAACATCCAATACGCTTGGCTACGTATGATGGCAGGCCCGGATTGTCGTGTGATGATCGTGGGTGATGATGACCAATCTATCTATGGCTGGCGCGGCGCTAAAATTGAAAATATTCAAAAGTTCTTGGATGAATTCCCAGGAGCTTCAACGGTTCGACTCGAACAAAACTACCGTTCAACCAAAACCATTCTGCAGGCGTCGAACGAGCTTATCTCGAACAACACCGAGCGTATGGGTAAAGAGCTGTGGACCGATGGTAACGATGGTGAGCCAATCTCTGTTTACTCGGCTTATAACGAGCTAGATGAAGCGCGCTTCACAGTCAGTAAAATCAAAGAGTGGCAAGAGAAAGGCGGTGCGTTAGAAGATACCGCGATGCTTTATCGTAATAATGCCCAATCTCGTGTACTTGAAGAAGCGCTTATCCAAGGTGGTTTACCTTACCGAATCTACGGCGGCATGCGATTCTTCGAGCGTCAGGAAATCAGAGATGCTTTGAGTTACCTGCGTTTAATGAGTAACCGAAGCAATGATGCGGCATTCGAACGTGTCGTCAATACGCCAACGCGTGGCTTGGGCGATAAAACGCTAGAAACGATTCGTCTTGCGGCGCGTGATCGTGGTGCAACCATGTGGGAAGCCAGTGTTGCTCTGATAGAAGAACAAGTGTTGCCAGGTCGTGCTGCGGGTGCTTTGAGCCGCTTTATTGAGCTTATCAATGCACTTGAAGATGACACCATAGAACTGAGACTTCATGAGCAAACCGACCACGTGATCAAATCGTCGGGCTTGTTTGCGATGTACGAGCAAGAGAAAGGCGAGAAATCGAAGGCTCGAATTGAGAACTTGGAAGAATTGGTAACGGCAACGCGTCAGTTCGAGAAGCCAGAAGAAGCCGATGAAATGAGCATGCTAACGGCATTCTTAACTCATGCAGCTTTGGAAGCGGGTGAAGGTCAGGCTGATGAGTTTGATGATGCGGTTCAGCTCATGACCCTGCACAGTGCTAAAGGCCTAGAGTTCCCAATGGTATTCATGGTTGGCGTTGAAGAGGGCATGTTCCCAAGCCAGATGTCGGCCGAAGAAGCTGGGCGCTTAGAAGAAGAGCGTCGTCTGTGTTACGTAGGCATGACACGTGCGATGGAGAAGCTTTACATCACCTACGCTGAGATGCGTCGTTTGTACGGTCAGGACAAGTACCACAAACCATCACGCTTTATTCGTGAGCTACCAGAGGCATGTCTGGATGAAGTGCGTATGAAAGCGCAAGTGAGCCGCCCGGCAAGCAGTGGTCGTTTTAGCCAAACCGCCGTGAAAGAGAATTTCAACGAAACAGGCTTTAGCTTGGGAGCTCGCGTTAAGCACCCTAAGTTTGGTGAAGGTACCATCATCAACTTCGAGGGAAGTGGCCCACAAAGCCGAGTTCAAGTCGCGTTTAACGGTGAAGGCATCAAGTGGTTAGTAACGGCTTACGCTCGCCTAGAACAGCTTTGATCTGCTACTTCGGCATCTAAAAATCGTTCATTATTAAAAACAGAAAGAGCAGCCAATGGCTGCTCTTTTTATTGCTTTGTACCGACCTAAATTAGGTTAATACAAGCTGAAGACATTTCTGCCTCAAAGTGAGACTTACAGTGCTGCAAGTGCCGCTTCGTAGTTTGGTTCTTCAGTGATCTCTGTAACTAACTCGCTGTGTGTTACCACACCTTTTTCATCCACAACGACAACGGCACGTGTTGTTAGGCTTGCTAGTGGGCCTTCAGCAATCGCCACGCCGTAGTCTGATGCGAACGCAGGAGAACGGAAAGTTGAAGCGTGTTGAACGCCTTCAATGCCTTCTAGTTCACAGAAGCGGCCCGCAGCAAACGGTAGGTCAGCAGAAATACAAACCACAACCGTGTTCTCAAGCTCTGCCGCTTTTGCGTTGAACGTACGTACGCTCGTCGCACAAGTTGCTGTGTCGATACTTGGGAAGATGTTTAAAACCACTTTCTTGCCTGCAAGAGAAGCAAGAGTCAGTTCAGAAAGATCGCCAGCAGTCAGTGCGAAGCTTGGTGCCTGTTCGCCAGTTTGTGGGAATGTGCCAGTTAGCGGTACAGCAGCGCCTTTGAAGGTAACGTGTGACATGAATTTGTCCTTGGTTTAATTATGGTTATAAAACTAGTTGAGCCTAGTAAGACTTACGTTACTCGGAAGTTGTTAAGAAGTGAATGGTTTAAATGTCAGAATTGTAATCAAAGGTCTTTGATTTATTTGTTTTAGGGGAAGAAAAGATGGGACGACAGATAAAGAAAAACCCCGAGAGCTTGCGCTCATCGGGGTCTATAGTTTTACTCGCAGCAATCCGGCTACTAAGTGTGCTCCATGCATCAAATCCATGATAGTGTGCTGTTATCCTTCAGCGTATTCCTTTCGCGCCTTCCTAGCGGTGTCCTTGATCTTATCCTGATCTGCCAACAATCCTCGTTAGCGCGCGTCACTTGTTCCTTGAGCGGTGTCCTTGTACATCATCCTGATGTTCAGTCCTTTCCTCGTCCAGAGGTGTCCATTGTCTTTCCTTAGTAGCAACCATCCTAGTTACTATTACGTCCATTCAATGTCCATTTCGCTATCCATGCCGATTATTCATCCTGAGTAATCAAATCTTCATCCTGAAGATAACCAAATCCTTGGCGTTTCCTGTTCCGTGTCAGCATCCTTCCGACACCATTGATATTACCGATTCCTTATTTATCAGCAATGGTGCATAAGCGAATTTCTATATAATTATTTGAGTGATAAATGAACGTATCTTTTTGTTTCAATTGGTTACGGTATGTAGGTGACTAATTTCGTCATCAAATATCGATATTTACTCACTGCCTTGTGAGAGATCTCGCACAAGGCAGTGAGTAAAAAGGGATGATTATTCCCTACTGACCAATAGCTGCACCTTCTCGACGAGGGTCTGCAGCGCCTTCTAAGCCGTCTTTTGTGAGACGAATCGCGTGTAAACCCGAGTTAAGATCGCGAACGTTGACCTCAAATCCCATCTTTTCTAGCTCAGGTTTGAAGCTTTCCGCTGATGTACCTTTTTCCAAATCTAAAGTGCCGAAACGGTTCAGGAAGTGCGGTTGGTTGATGGCTTGCTGAATATCCATGTCCCATTGGGTATGCGCAATGATTGTTTGTGCTACGTAACCGATGATACGGCTGCCGCCAGGAGAACCGATCGCCATGTAAGGCTTATCGTCTTGCATGATGATGGTCGGTGCCATCGAAGAACGTGGACGCTTACCCGGTTCAAGTCGGTTCGCGATAGGCTTGCCATCGTTATGAGTCTTGAATGAGAAGTCGGTCAGCTCGTTGTTGAGTAGGAAGCCTCTTACCATCAGACGTGAGCCAAATGCGTTCTCAATGGTGGTGGTCATCGATACGACATTGCCATCGCTATCGACAATATTAAAGTGGCTGGTGGACGGCAGTTCAATAGACACATCTTGGCTTCTTTGCATTGCGTGATCCCACGGTGGGGTGCCCGATGGCGCGTTTTCTAGTGCCTTGCCTGCGGTAATTAACTGAGCACGTTCCTGCAAATAGTCAGTATTCACTAACCCTTGGGTCGGCATTGGCACGTAATCTTGGTCTGCCATGTACATACCACGGTCAGCAAAGGCTAGGCGAGAAGCGTCTGCTAACACTTGCCAAGATTTTGCGTTGTTTGGTCCCCATGATTTAAGATCAAACTGCTCGGTCATCGCTAAGATCTGCCCAACGGTTAATGCCCCCGAACTTGGTGGTCCCATTCCACATACTTGATAGCTCTCGTAAGCAGAACAAACTGGCTCACGTTGCTTAATTGAATACGCGTCGAAATCTTTCTGCGTCAATACGCCAGGGTTACCTTTGGCAGTCTGCACTGTGTTGATGATATCAGCAGAGATCTCACCCTGATAGAAGGCTTTAGCACCGTTCTTCGAGATAGCGTTTAACGTAGCCGCGTATTCTGGGTTCTTAAGTTGCGTGCCTGCGGTTTTCGGGCTGCCATCGGCATTGAAGAAGTAGGCTTTGGTAGTGGCAAAGCGGCTTAGACGTTCTTGGTCGTTTTCGATCAAGGTGGCTAAACGTGGGCTGATGGTAAAACCTTTTTCAGCCAGTTGAGCAATGGGTTTTATCAGTGATGCCCACTCTAACTTGCCGTATTTCTGGTGAGTATCCCACAGTAATTGCACTGTGCCTGGTGTTGCAACGGAGCGACCGCCAACAACGGCATCATAAAACTTAAGCGGTTGGCCGTTTTCGTCTTGGAAGAGACGTGGTGTGGCGTCAAGTGGCGCAGTTTCGCGACCATCATAGGTTTTGAGTTGCTTGTCCTTGCCATCAAAATAAACAAGGAAGGCGCCACCACCAATACCTGATGACTGAGGCTCAACTAAGCCAAGCATAAGCTGCACGGCAACCATGGCATCAATGGCGTTACCACCACGAGCAAGCACATCAGCACCAGCTTGTGTTGCTAATGGGTTGGCTGCGGTGACCATCCAATCATTGGCTTTAACGAGTTGTTTGGTTTCTAAACCACTACTTTGTTCGGGTGCGACGGAATCGGCAGCTTGATTTGCCCAACTGACGTGAGAGGCAAAAAGTAGGGTAGAAGTGGCGAGGGTTGTTAGTTTTGTTTTCCACTGCATGATCTTCTCCTTTTAATATGCAGAGCTAGATTGGCAGTGGAAAGATAAGATAGCCAGTGCGTTTTTAACGAATTGTAATCTTGATTCGAATTTAAGCGATTAAACCAGACAGCGACTGCCAAAGAATACCGAAGCCGATAATGGTGAATACCGCGCCACACAAAGCATCGATGTAAACGGTCGCTTCATGCAGTTTTTTCTGCAGTGCTTTGGTTGAAAGCATCCACGCCAACAGTGAGAACCAAAAGAGTGATAGGCCAAATAGAATGATCAGGGCAAAGCCTTTGCCTGACAGAGACATGTCAGCAGGGACTAAGCTCGACATTAAACTAACAAAGAACACTAAAGCCTTAGGGTTGAGAATATTGGTCATAAACCCTTTAGAAAATGCATCCCGTTTGTTGGTGAGAATCAGATCCTTTGAGTTAACGAACTCTGAGTTATCGTCATGATATTGGATGATCTGCCACGTGGCTTTTAATGCACCAAAACCGAGGTACAACAAGTAGCTGCCGCCTGCCAACTGCATGATCGCAAATAGAGTCGGTTGCTTGTGGACGAGGTAACTGATGCCCGTCAAGCTGAGCAATGAGTGCAGCAAGATCCCGCAAGATAAACCAAGCGCAATGTACAATCCGGTCTGGCGTCCGTGACGTGTTGCATTTTGTACGACGAGCGCAAAGTCAGGGCCTGGGCTCATCAAGGCGATAAAGTGGATTGAGGCAAGGGTGACTAAGATGGTAACTTCATTCATATCTGTTCCAGTAACTCGGTTATTCTGTTTGATTGTTTTGTTGAGCGCAGCTTAGCGCGATTTCAAACCAGCTAATTGTAAATTATCAACATCTAGTTAATTTTCGAAGGAGAAACGCCAAATGTGGTCTTAAATGCCTTCGAGAAATGGGCTTGATCGTAAAACCCAACTTGATGAGCTACCTCTGTCCCGCCAACGCCGGACTTAATCAGTCGCATACTTTGCTCCATTCGTAAACGACTCAACCAAGCATAAGGCGTAATGCCCATCTTGTTCTTAAAATGGCGTTGAAACTGAGTGGCGGTGAGATCGCAGAGCTCAGATAATTGTTCGAGTCGTACCGGTTGATCAAGGTTTGCCATCAAATAGTCTTTGAGCGTGTACATCGATTGGGTACCAAGCTGCACCTCTGTTTTTGATCCAAAGTGCGCGTAACGATCAACAATCGTCGAAAAACCTTCGAATGGCAGGCAATCCTGAGCGAGTTGACTGATGTCTGGATTGATAAGCAGCCCGTGCAGGTTACGTAATTGTAAGAAAGTGGCTTGATCGGAGAGGATCAACTCAGAAAAGCTTAAAGCGTGACCATTTTTGCCGTGATCGGCAAGATCGCCCAGCCATTGTGGGGAGACAGCAAAGACACTGACTTGGTAGCCAGATTCTAGTTTTGAGTGACCATCATGTAATTCATCAGGCGGCATCATCACCACTTGTCCTGCGCCAGCGTGGTAGCTCGTCCCTTTATAGACAAACTTTTGCTGCCCCTGAGTGATTAGGCCGATGTGGAAGTCCAAATGATAGTGGCGCTGAAAGGCAAACTCTTGGTATTGAGCTTGGATCAGGCTGATATCTTGGCTGGGTGTTGAGTAGTAGTGGACTTTATCCATGGCATAAAAAAGCTTGGTTAAATTATCATCAATTAAACCAAGCTTATATTCGTATCTAGAAATTGTCTTGTAAAAAACGATCAGTGTTACTGTTTAGCTCGTTTGTTCTTTTTGTTGTTACGCAGACTGTCAAAGCTAAATACCACCAAGGCACCCCAGATAAAGGCGAAGGTAATTGCTTTATCGCTGGTAAATGCTTCGCCGTAAATAAGAACCGCGAGCAAGAACATCAAGCTTGGACCGATGTACTGGAAGAAGCCGAGTGTCGATAGCTTCAAGCGAGTTGCTGCGCCAGTAAAACAAAGCAATGGAACCGTGGTGATCACACCTGCTGCAACCAGTAATAGATTGAGCTGCATCGGGTTCATCGAGAAATCTGATGTTGCGCTGTCTGCTATAAACAACAAGTACGTTGCAGCTATGGGTAGCATCACCAGCGTCTCAATAAATAGGCCAGTTTGAGCTTCCAAGCTAACCTTTTTACGTAACAAGCCATAGAAACCAAAGCTGAAGGCTAGGGCAATGGCAACGATCGGCACAGAGCCAAACGCGATCAATTGAATTATCACGCCAATTGCAGCAAGACTGACGGCAAACCATTGAAGCTTGCGTAAGCGCTCGCCAAGGAAGAACATCCCGAGCAACACGTTAATCAGTGGGTTGATGTAATAACCTAAGCTGGCATCGAGCATGTGATTGGAATTCACCGCCCAAATAAAAATAAGCCAGTTGGCGCCCACTAAAGTCGAAGTAGCGACTAAATAAAGCATTTTGGGCTTGGAGGTGAGGGTGTCTCGAACCTTACGCCAGCCACGACTCATGTGCAGTAGAAAAGCGAGTAGGAAAAAAGACCATACTACACGGTGGCTAAGAATCTCAAATGGGGATACTTCACTTAAAGATTTGAAATATATGGGAGCAATTCCCCACATGGTGTAAGCGGCAACGGCAAGCAAAATTCCCTGTCGCGTACGTTGTTGTTCGTCTTGTGTCATGTAACTTTCTCTAGCACTGAGTGCTTATTAATAAGATTTATAAAGAGAGTTGGTCAGTATAGGAGCGTTAACCCTTTTCACCTAACAATTTGCGGTTTAATTCGCCAGCGTTCCCCTCTACAATGTGCGCCTTGCTTGCCAATGCTGCACGCTGACTTTATACCTTGATTAGGAACCACAATGACCGCCACTCTGATTGCTGAGCAAACACCAACTCCCGCGAATGATACGCAAGATATCTTACAAGATGTCTTTGGTTATCAAAGCTTTCGTGATGGTCAGCAAGAGGTCATAGACCTAGCCGTTGAAGGCAAAGACAGCTTGGTGATTATGCCAACCGGTGGTGGTAAGTCTTTGTGTTACCAGATCCCGGCTTTAGTGCGTGATGGACTGACTTTGGTTATTTCACCGCTCATTTCTTTGATGAAAGACCAAGTTGACCAATTGAAAGCCAATGGTGTGGCGGCTGAGTGCATCAACTCATCGATGCCACGCGATCAACTGTTGAGTGTATTCAACCGCATGAACTCCGGCCAATTGAAGATGGTTTATGCTTCACCAGAGCGTGTGTTGATGCGTGACTTTATCGAGCGCTTGCAAGGCTTACCGCTTTCTATGATCGCGGTGGACGAGGCGCACTGTATCTCTCAGTGGGGACATGATTTCCGTCCTGAATATGCTTTGCTAGGCCAGCTTAAACAGTATTTCCCACATGTGCCTTATATGGCGCTAACAGCGACTGCCGATGATGCAACGCGCAAAGATATTCTCTCGCGTTTGCAGCTGGTGGAGCCGCACACGTACTTAGGCAGCTTCGATCGCCCTAATATTCGTTACAACCTGGTTGAGAAGCACAAGCCCGTGTCTCAGGTGGTTCGCTACCTAGAAACACAGAAAGGCAATTGCGGCATCATCTATTGTGGTAGCCGTAAGAAAGTGGAAATGGTGACTGAGAAGCTGTGCAATAACGGTATTCGCGCAGCGGGCTACCATGCTGGCATGGACACCGACGAACGTGCTTACGTTCAAGAAGCTTTCCAACGTGATGATATTCAGATCGTTGTGGCGACCGTGGCATTTGGTATGGGCATCAATAAACCCAATGTACGCTTTGTGGTGCACTTTGATATTCCACGCAATATCGAATCTTACTATCAAGAGACAGGCCGTGCGGGTCGTGATGGCTTACCAGCGGAAGCAATGATGTTGTTTGACCCTGCTGATATGGGTTGGCTGCGTCGTATGCTGGATGAGAAAGAAGAAGGCCCGCAAAAACAAGTTGAGATGCACAAACTGAACGCGATGAGTGCCTTTGCTGAAGCGCAAACCTGTCGTCGTCAGGTTCTGCTTAACTACTTTGGCGAGTATCGCGAGAAACAATGCGGCAACTGCGATATCTGCCTAGATCCACCAAAACACTTTGATGCAACCCAAGAGGCGCAGAAAGCGTTGTCTTGTGTGTACCGCGTTAACCAATCATTTGGTATGGGCTATGTAGTCGAAGTGATGCGCGGTATGCAGAACATCCGTGTGCGCGATAATGGTCACGATAAATTATCTACTTACGGTATTGGCCGCGACCACAGCCATGATTACTGGATCAGTATCTTCCGTCAGTTGATTCACAAAGGCTTGTTGTTCCAGAACATCACTCGTAACTCGACTTTGCAGTTAACCGAAGAGGCCCGCCCGTTATTGCGCGGTGAGATGTCTTTGGAGTTGGCTGTACCTCGTTTAGATACCGCGGTGCGTAATGCTAAGTCCGATAAGCTCAGCAGCAAGAACTACGATAAGAAGCTGTTTGCCAAACTGCGCAAGCTGCGTAAGTCGATCGCTGATGAAGATGGTTTGCCACCTTATGTGGTATTCAGTGATGCGACTCTGATTGATATGGCCGAAATCCTACCCACATCTTATGGCGAGATGCTGGCAGTCAATGGCGTTGGTCAACGCAAACTCGACAAGTACGCTGATCCATTCTTAGATTTGATTCAAGAACACATCACCACACACGGTTAATTGGCTGATTGCTAGTTTTCAAAAGTGTTTAGCTTATAAAAACGATTAGTTCATAGAAAAAGAATAAGGTTGATAGGGACATGACAATACCAACAGAATTTGGCTTAAGAGAGTATTTGGCTGAGGAAGGGCGTTTATTGATTACGTCTCCAAGTTTTGATTTTGATTCTTACGAAGTGTTAGGTGAAAAGCTGGTGGCATTGCTGTCCGCTTCTGTTGTAGAGAAACAATGGGATGCTGACATGCACTCTTGGTTGATTGATTTTGAAGACTGTCGAATGTTCTTAAAGTCTGAACATTACAGTGAGTCAATCTGGTTTGAGTCGTTGAACGCTGAAGAAAGCCGAGAAGAGTTTGATTATTTAGCGACGCTTTTCAAGCGCGGTTTTTAACTTCAAGCGTGGTTTTTAATTTTTAGCATTGCTTCTAAAAACTTAGCTTTTAAAACACAGCTTCTAACGTCATTCATCAATAAAAGTGAGAATAAACGTTTGCGTCTGCTCTCACCGTTGCAGGCAATATTGATTAATGTATAATCGCTCGCCGCTCAATAGAGCAAATTATAGAAACATTTTTAATTCACATTATTGGTAAGAGTTTTCTTCGTTTATTCGAAGAAATGACTCGATTTGGGTTCCCTCACCCCCAAACCAAACTAAAAAGGTACAGCATGAGTAACTTTACCCCTGCGCAACAGCGCAAAGCCCTAGCACTATTAGTTTTGTTCCATTTGATCATTATTGCATCAAGCAATTATTTGGTTCAGCTCCCTTTTACCGTCTTCGGTATGCACACCACTTGGGGTGCTTTCACATTCCCGTTTATCTTCCTAGCGACCGATTTGACCGTACGCATCTTTGGCGCACAGCTTGCTCGTAAAATCATTTTCTTAGTGATGTTGCCTGCACTGGCCGTTTCTTATTTATTGTCTGTGGTGTTCTTTGAAGGTTCATTTCAAGGCTTTGGCCAGCTAGGTGAGTTCAACTTGTTTGTTGCACGTATCGCTGCGGCAAGTTTCATGGCTTACTTGCTTGGTCAGATCTTAGATGTGCATGTTTTCAACCGTCTGCGTCAGCTTAAACAGTGGTGGGTAGCCCCAACGTGTTCGACACTTCTTGGTAATGCCATTGATACCATCGCGTTCTTTGCGATTGCTTTCTACCAAAGCCCAGACCCATTCATGGCTGAACACTGGACTGAGATTGCGTTGGTTGATTACGGATTCAAACTGATCATCAGCTTAGGTTTGTTCGTACCTATGTACGGTGTGCTTCTTAATTACGTGGTGAAGAAGCTAACCGCTGTGAACCCTGACTTCAAAGCAACGGGCGTTAACGTTTAAGGGTCAGATTAGAAACGCATTAATGCAAAGATAAGAAAAAGCCCAAGTTAGTCTACTAACTTGGGCTTTTTTAATTCCTAGCGTCAGATACTAATATCAGAGGCATTCAATATTCAATGGCCAGCCAATATCGGTTTGTCTATTCGACTCGATCTCTAGCTCTGCAGCGGTCAGCGGATTGTCAGCTAACCATTGCTTAGAAAGCGTTAAGGTTAGATTGTTGTCATTCGTCGTCAGCTTGAACTCAGGTTCTAGCACTGGGTTACGACGGTGAGTCAGCAAAATAGCCAAGCGCAGAATACGTAAGATTCGCTTGCTGCTGGTGCCTGAGATAGCGTGCTGCTCTGGCAATGAAGTTAACTGTTCACGGTAGCGACGAGTTAACTCACCTAAGTAGTACTTTTGTGCTCGAGTAAAGCCAGGCAGATCTAAGTTCTGCAGTAGATAAGCGCTGTGCTCACCGCCTTTTTTGAAATCGATGGTTAAACCAATCTCATGAAGCTTCGCTGCCGTTTGCAATAGCACACCAGCTTGAGGCTCTGAAACCCACGCTTCGGCGCCTGCTTGCTCTAGCAGCGTTTGTGCGACTACAGCAACTTGTTCACCGTAGATTACGTCCATCTGGTAGCGTGATTGAATACTCTTAATGGTACGTGCACGGATATCTTCTTGGCGCAGCTCATCAACCATCTCATAGGCTAGGCCTTCGCGGAGTGCGCCGCCTGCGAGTGTCATTGAATCTATTTCAAGCAGCTCAAAAATAGCAATAAGAATAGAAAGGCCACTCGGGAATACTAATGCGCGTTCAAGAGTAAGTCCTTCGATTTCCAGCTCTTCCAACCGCTCTGTAATCATGGCTTGTTTCTGTAGGCGCTTAAGCTTGGCATGAGTAATCACTTCATCCATGCCTTGTGCCAACATAATTTCTTGCAGTGCCTGAACGGTACCACTAGCGCCAACACACACATCCCATCCGATATCAGTGTAGCTATCTAGGATAGGAGCCAACGTCGACTTCGCCGCTTCAATGGCGTTGTTAAAGTTAGTTGCGGTTAATTGGCGATCTTTAAAGTGGCGCTCAAGCCAAGTAACACAGCCCATCTTTAGGCTAGTTAGTGCTTTCGCTGAGAAGCCTTCACCAATGATCATCTCGGTGCTTGCGCCACCAATATCAACCACCAGTCGGCGCCCACTGCCACCAGAAGTGTGTGCTACACCTTTATAGATAGTCGCAGCTTCTTCTTCACCAGAGATAACATTGATGTCGTAACCGAGTATCTGGTTCGCTTTCTCTAGAAAGATATCCACATTAGTCGCAGTACGCAGGGTAGCGGTACCGACAATGCGGATATTTTCTTTTGGAATATCTTGCAGTCGCTCTGCAAAGAGACTCAAACAGTCCCAGCCGCGCTGCATAGCTTCTGTACTAAGCGCATTTTTTTCATTTAAGCCTGCAGCTAAACGCACTTTGCGCTTAATCTTAGCCATGGTTTGAACGCTGCCATCGATATGACGCACAACGAGCATATGAAAACTGTTCGACCCGAGGTCGATTGCAGCGTAAAGCGGGGGTGACACTGTTTGACTCATAAGCGACTAAGCTTCCTTGTTATGACGCGGTTGGCGTGGGCGACGGTTCTGGTTTGGTTTACGGTTACCGTTGCGTGGACCATTGTTGTTTGAGCGACGTTGTTGCGGGTTACGTGTACGTAAGCGCATAGGTGCTGGCAGATCTTCCAGTAGTGCAGAAGCATCGTAGTCAGACATTGGGATAGCGTGCTCAATGTATTCTTCGATTGGTGGCAAGTTGATTGCGTAATCTTCACAAGCAAAGCTGATTGAGTGACCGCTTTCACCAGCACGACCTGTACGGCCGATACGGTGAACGTAATCTTCACAATCGTCTGGTAGGTCAAAGTTGAATACGTGTGTTACTTGAGGGATGTGTAGGCCACGTGCTGCAACATCAGTTGCGACAAGCAGGTCAACATCACCTTTAGTGAATTGCTCAAGAATTTTTTCACGTTTCTTTTGAGGAACATCGCCCGTTAGTAAACCAACACGGTGACCATCGGCAGCCAAGTGGCCCCAAACTGATTCACATTTGTGCTTAGTGTTGGCGAAGATGATTGCGCGATCTGGCCACTCTTCTTCGATTAACGTCTGTAGAAGAGCCATTTTGTGTTCGTTAGAAGGGTAGAAAAGCTCCTCTTGAATACGGTGACCAGTTTTACGCTCAGGTTCAACAACGACATGCTCTGGGTTGTGCATGTGTTCGAACGCTAGTTCTTGTACGCGGTAAGACAGCGTCGCAGAGAACAGCATGTTCAGGCGATCTTTAGGTTCTGGCATACGACGGAACAAGAAGCGGATGTCTTTGATGAAACCAAGATCGAACATGCGATCAGCTTCGTCAAGAACAACAGCTTGAATGTGGTTAAGGTTAAATACCTTTTGTTTGTAGAAATCGATGATGCGACCAGTCGTACCAATTAAGATATCTACGCCTTCTTCGATCTTACCTAGCTGCTTGTCGTAGCTCTCGCCACCGTAAGCTAATGCTGCTTTGATACCAGTGCTTTCAACCAGAGAGTCAGCATCGTTGTAGATCTGAATCGCGAGTTCACGCGTTGGTGCCATAATAATCGCACGTGGCTGATTAGGCTTGCGACCTTCATGCTCAGGTGTTTTTAGCAGGTGGTTGAATGTAGCAGTAAGAAACGCTAGCGTTTTACCAGTACCCGTTTGGGCCTGGCCTGCGATGTCTTGGCCGGTGAGCAGTACCGGGAGCGCCAAGGCTTGGATAGGGGTACAGTAATCGAACCCTTTTTTCTCCAATCCTTCAATGACTTGCGGGAGTAAATCCAAGTCGGCGAACTTTTGCTCTGTGATATGCGTCTTTTTCATTGGTATAGAATATCAGCTTAAGCTTGCAATACGAAAGTAAATACATTCCAATAGGGCATCTATTTACTGGTTATCATCCAACCAGTTCTAAAAAATACATTGGAGTGGAAGATGAGTGATAAGATTTTGCAGCTAACTGATGACGGTTTTGAGAACGATGTGATCAACGCTGCAGGCCCGGTTCTTGTTGATTTTTGGGCAGAATGGTGTGGTCCATGTAAAATGATTGCTCCGATTCTTGATGAAATCGCAGACGAGTACCAAGGCAAACTCACTATCGGTAAATTAAATATCGACCAGAATGCTGGAACTCCACCAAAGTTTGGTATTCGTGGTATTCCAACGCTACTTCTTTTTAAAGATGGCGGCGTAGCAGCAACTAAAGTTGGTGCATTGTCTAAAACTCAACTTAAAGAGTTCCTAGACGCTAACCTTTAATTAGGTGAGCCTTTGAAAATAAACCGCGCAGTTAACAAATGCGCGGTTTTGTTTTTTCTAAGCTATGGACTAGTCTTAGTTTTAGTGCTAGTTTATCGCACGTTAATTGAACGAATTTCTCTTCTTGGTCGATCCTGTGACCAACTCCTTCTTAACTTAAGAAAACAGATCCTATTTTGACTAAACAAACTTCCACCACTATGAATCTTACTGAACTGAAGAACAGACCTGTGTCTGAACTTGTTAAACTTAGCGAAAGCCTAGGTCTTGAAAATCAAGCTCGTCTAAGAAAACAAGACATTATCTTCTCCATCCTTAAAGCGCATGCAAAAAGTGGTGAAGACATCTTTGGTGATGGTGTTCTAGAAATTCTTCAAGACGGTTTTGGTTTCCTGCGTAGCGGCGACAGCTCGTACCTTGCTGGACCAGATGATATTTACGTATCACCAAGCCAGATTCGTCGTTTTAACCTTCGCACAGGTGATTCGATTGGCGGTAAAATCCGTCCACCTAAAGATGGCGAACGTTACTTTGCACTGCTTAAAGTAAATACGGTTAACTACGACAAGCCAGACAACGCTCGTAACAAAATCCTTTTTGAAAACCTGACTCCTCTTCACGCCAACGAACGTATGGTGATGGAAGCGGGTAACGGCGCGACTGAAGATATCACAGCTCGAATTCTTGACCTTGCTTCACCAATTGGTAAAGGTCAGCGTGGTCTGATTGTAGCTCCGCCTAAAGCAGGTAAAACAATGCTTCTGCAAAATATTGCACAAAGTATTGCTCGCAACCATCCTGAGTGTGAACTAATGGTTCTACTTATCGATGAGCGTCCAGAAGAAGTAACAGAAATGCAGCGCCTAGTTAAAGGCGAAGTAATCGCATCGACTTTCGATGAGCCAGCATCTCGCCACGTACAAGTAGCAGAAATGGTAATCGAGAAGGCGAAGCGTCTTGTTGAACACAAAAAAGACGTGGTTATCCTACTGGACTCAATCACTCGCCTAGCTCGTGCTTACAACACTGTGATTCCTTCATCAGGTAAAGTTCTTACTGGTGGTGTTGATGCGAATGCTCTACATCGTCCAAAGCGTTTCTTTGGTGCGGCACGTAACGTAGAAGAAGGCGGTAGCTTAACTATCATCGCAACAGCACTGGTTGATACTGGCTCTAAGATGGATGAAGTTATCTACGAAGAATTCAAAGGTACAGGTAATATGGAACTGCACCTTAACCGTAAGATTGCTGAAAAGCGTGTATTCCCAGCGATTGACTTCAACCGCTCTGGTACTCGTCGTGAAGAGCTTCTTACCAAGAACGATGAACTACAGAAGATGTGGATTCTGCGTAAGATTGTTCACCCAATGGGCGAAATCGATGCAATGGAATTCCTTATCGATAAGCTAGCAATGACTAAAACGAACGATGAGTTCTTTGACGCAATGCGTCGTCAGTAGTCTTGATTAGCTGATAGTTATTAAAAAGCGCTGCCTTCGGGTGGCGCTTTTTATTTGCATTTTGTAGCGACAGCTTGCAGAATGACCAAAAGTGTTACAAGGAAGTTAAAATGCAACATGGACTGTTGTCATCATTACTCCTGTCTACTTCACTGTTACTTTCCCCGGTTGGTATGAGCTATGCCACCGAGATGTCTCCAATTACAGTAGAGTCTTGGCTTGAGAATGATCAAGTAAAACTGAAAACTGCTGAATTACTCGAATTTGTCGTACGTGACGAAATAAATTCGCTGCGCTTCGCACTCGAGCGTCTGACATTTCCTCAGCAAGAGGTAGCTCGTTACCAACTCTTGAAAAAACTCGAACAGCAAAAAGTCGTACTCACGTCTAAGATGTCAATCTTCATTGAGCAGCAACTTGCTATAACGCCAACTTACCAAGTATTGGAGCGTGGCGATGGCTATGAGTTTACGGTACCTGCCTTTAATTATCCTTCGATTGCTAACCGATTAATCAAACAATGGCGCCAAGACCAAAAGACACTGGTCTTTGTGTTAGATGCTGAGAAGCAACAACTCGATCTTAAAGAGTGGTTATCTGGTCCTGAGCATCAAGCCCAGACTCGAGAAGCGCTGTTAATCAGAGAACTCGATAGTTTGTCCCCTGAAGCCGTTGATTATCTGACTAAGCAACTGACCAATTCTTCTATTGTAAGCTGGTTACCCTCAACAGAAGTGGTGGTTCGACTGGCACAAGTCAGTGAAGACTCTGAAGTCTACAAGATTTTATGGCGCATGAAGGCCGACTACCATAGCCAAGCTGAGCTGGTACGTCTTGCCGAGACTAAGCAAGCGTTCGCGCTTGAACAGGTTATGGCTGCGACCAAGAACCCTCGTTTGAAAGATGAAGCCATAATGTTATTGACCAAGGTGAACCCGCTCTCAGAAGAGGTGAAACAGTTTCTTGTCTCTCGGATGGCGATAGCCGATGAAGCCTCATTAGTTGCTCTTGAACTGGCAAAACAAGGTCACACTCGCTGGTTGCAAGATCTTGTGAATGATAACCCTCAGGTTAAGAGTTCTTTGATCGAGCAAGCATTACCTTAAAGTGGATTTTGGCTCTCAATAACCTTACTAAAAAGGGGGACCTCAGTGTCGACCTTTTTGATATACTGAGTGCAGAATAATCAGCATGTAGAAGCCCTATGAGTTTTAAAGATTTACGTGATTTTGTCGACCATCTTGAAAGCATTGGTCAGTTGAAACGCATTTCTCACCCTGTCGACCCAGACTATGAAATGACCGAGATTAGCGACCGTACTCTACGTGCTGGTGGCCCGGCTCTTTTATTTGAAAATCCCTTAGGCTATGACATGCCTGTTTTGACCAATCTATTCGGTACTCCTGATCGCGTAGCCATTGGTATGGGACGTCAAGAGGTTAAAGAGTTACGCGAAGTGGGTAAGTTGCTTGCTTACTTAAAAGAACCTGAGCCACCGAAAGGTTTTAAAGACGCTATCGATAAGCTGCCTGTGTTTAAGCAAGTCTTAAACATGCCAGCTAAGCACCTTCGTAAGGCGGCCTGTCAGCAAATCGTATGGCAAGGCGATGAAGTTGATCTTGATAAAATTCCGGTGATGAGTTGCTGGGCTGATGATGTCGCACCATTGTTAACATGGGGTTTGACTGTTACTCGTGGTCCGAACAAGAAACGCCAAAACTTAGGTATCTATCGTCAGCAGAAGATCGGCAAGAACAAAATCATCATGCGTTGGTTAGCCCACCGTGGTGGTGCGTTGGATCTGCGTGATTGGATGGAAACCAATCCTGGCAAGCCATTCCCTGTATCGGTAGCGTTTGGTGCCGATCCTGCCACCATTCTTGGTGCCGTTACGCCGGTACCAGATACCTTATCGGAATACGCGTTTGCAGGTTTATTGCGTGGCAGTAAAACTGAGGTCGTTAAATCAATCAGCAACGACTTAGAAGTACCCGCAAGTGCGGAAATCGTAATGGAAGGTTACATCGACCCGAATGAGTTCGCAGACGAAGGGCCATACGGGGACCATACTGGTTACTACAACGAGAAAGAAAAGCATCATGTGTTTACTATTACTCATGTAACCATGCGCGAGAATCCGATCTATCACAGTACCTATACTGGCCGTCCTCCTGATGAGCCCGCAGTATTAGGTGTTGCGTTAAATGAAGTGTTTGTTCCTATTCTTCAAAAGCAATTCCCAGAGATAGAAGACTTCTACTTGCCACCTGAAGGTTGTTCGTACCGAATGGCGGTAGTGACCATGAAGAAGCAATACCCAGGTCACGCTAAGCGAGTGATGATGGGTGTATGGTCTTTCCTACGCCAATTCATGTACACCAAATTTGTCTTGGTATGCGATGAGGATGTTAACGCTCGAGATTGGTCTGAAGTTACCGCTGCCATGTGTGGACATATGGACCCGTCTCGTGACAGCTTGATGATAGAGAACACACCTATCGATTCACTAGATTTTGCATCGCCAGTGGTAGGTTTAGGCTCAAAAATGGGTTTAGACATTACTAAGAAGTGGGATGCGGAACTGGCACTATCACCTGATACTCCATCTTTACCTACAGATAATCAACATATTGAAGGTTGCCTAGCTCAGCTAACCGAAACCTTCCCTGAAATTATTGATATTCACTTACAGAATGACAATGCGTGCATGGTCGTTGTGTCTATCGATAAACAAGCGGCAGGCAATGGTAAGAAAATCATTGAATCGGTCTGGTCTCAGTTCGATGAGAACAAGTTTATCATCGTGTGTGATAGTGACGTTAACGTTAGTGACTGGAATGACATTATCTGGGCGGTGACGACAAGAATGGATCCTGCAAGAGATACGTTCTTCCTGAAAAACCAAACTGGACACTCAAAAATGGGTCTAGATGCGACGAACAAGTTTGAAGGTGAATGCCTACGTGAGTGGGGTGTTCCAATCACTAAGAACCCAGACGTAGTTAAAAAAATTGATAGCATCTGGGAACAACTAGGAATCTCATGAGCTTCCAAGTAGTCTTATACCCAGAAAATATCAGTTTTACCTTAGAAAAAGGGCAAACGGTTTTGGATGCTGCGCTCAACAGCAATATCAATTTTCCAAACCGCTGCCAAGTTGGTGCATGCGCTATGTGTATGTGCAAGAAATTAGAAGGCCAAGTGAGTTACCACCTTGAACCCATGCTCACGGAGAAAGAGCAGCTACAAGGTTGGATTTTTGCTTGCCAAGCATTTGCAGAAAGTAATTTAGTTCTAACCTTTGCCGATTAAGGGTTAGTGAGAGGAAGAACATGACTATTAAATGTAAAGTGAAGTCTATCGAGCCATTGGCTTGTAACACTTACCAAATCCTACTTCACCCAGAAACGCCAGTAGTTTTTAAAGCGGGCCAATACTTGATGGTTGAAATGGGCGAAAAAGATAAGCGTCCATTTTCGATTGCAAGCAGCCCTTGTCGCCATGAAGGCGAGCTTGAGTTACACATTGGTGCAGCGGAGCACAATGCTTACGCTTCAGAAGTTGTTGAGGCAATGAAGAAAGCGCAAGCTGAAGATGGCGACATAGCTATTGATGCTCCGCACGGTAATGCGTGGGTTAAAGAAGAAAGCGATCGTCCTCTGTTACTCATTGCTGGTGGTACTGGCTTTAGCTATGTGCGCTCTATTCTCGATCACTGCATCGCGCAGAACAGTAAAAAAGAGATTCATCTATACTGGGGCGCAAAAGATGAGTGCCAGCTGTATGCGAAAGAAGAGCTTGTCGACATTGCAGCAAAACACAGCAATGTACATTTTGTACCAGTAGTAGAAGAAGCACCTGAAGTTTGGCACGGTCAAACGGGCAATGTACTTGAAGCAATCACGCAAAGTTTCGAATCATTAGCTGATTTCGATATCTACATTGCGGGTCGTTTCGAAATGGCAGGTGCTGCAAGAGACTTGTTTACTCAGAATAAACAAGCAAAGCGTGACCATATGTACGCAGATGCTTACGCATTTATCTAAGAATACTTTTAGATTTAGAGCAAAAAGAGAGCAGAAATGCTCTCTTTTTTCCGTTTAGGTGAACTATTAGGCGCTTAACCTCTATTTATTCATTTTTCATGAAAAAGTAGTTGCTAAGCTGAGTGGGTTCCCTATAATGCGACAACACTGAGACGGCAGATGCTACAAGGCTTCAGCAAGAATCAGTTAGACGGAAAGCGACAAAAATTAATTTTCAAAAAGTGTTTGACACTGAATGTTAATTCGCTAGAATGACCGTCCACTTCGAGAGGCTCCTTACTTAAAAGGAACGCTCAAAAAGTGAAGCTCTTTAATAATTTAAACCTATCAATCTGTGTGGGCACTCGTTGATGAATATCAAAACGTTATTGGTTCTTTTTCGAAAGAGCGTATTAGCAGTTACTCCGGTAACACAATGATTTCAATGAACTGAGTGACCTGAGCTAGAAATAGTTCGAATGCTTTTTGGTTTTGCTTTTTATTAAAAAGTGAAAACAACTAGCGGCACAGTCAATTCATTACCATTCTGTTCCTATTTATTTAAGAAGAGAGAGGTAATAGCTTTAAAATTACATTCTTTATTTATAAAGAATAGTTTTGAAGTCAGTATTCGTTGAGTCACACCTATTAATTTAGGTAATCAAAACTTTAAATTGAAGAGTTTGATCATGGCTCAGATTGAACGCTGGCGGCAGGCCTAACACATGCAAGTCGAGCGGAAACGACATTAACAATCCTTCGGGTGCGTTAATGGGCGTCGAGCGGCGGACGGGTGAGTAATGCCTAGGAAATTGCCTTGATGTGGGGGATAACCATTGGAAACGATGGCTAATACCGCATAATGCCTACGGGCCAAAGAGGGGGACCTTCGGGCCTCTCGCGTCAAGATATGCCTAGGTGGGATTAGCTAGTTGGTGAGGTAATGGCTCACCAAGGCGACGATCCCTAGCTGGTCTGAGAGGATGATCAGCCACACTGGAACTGAGACACGGTCCAGACTCCTACGGGAGGCAGCAGTGGGGAATATTGCACAATGGGCGAAAGCCTGATGCAGCCATGCCGCGTGTATGAAGAAGGCCTTCGGGTTGTAAAGTACTTTCAGTTGTGAGGAAGGGGGTAACGTTAATAGCGTTATCTCTTGACGTTAGCAACAGAAGAAGCACCGGCTAACTCCGTGCCAGCAGCCGCGGTAATACGGAGGGTGCGAGCGTTAATCGGAATTACTGGGCGTAAAGCGCATGCAGGTGGTTCATTAAGTCAGATGTGAAAGCCCGGGGCTCAACCTCGGAACTGCATTTGAAACTGGTGAACTAGAGTGCTGTAGAGGGGGGTAGAATTTCAGGTGTAGCGGTGAAATGCGTAGAGATCTGAAGGAATACCAGTGGCGAAGGCGGCCCCCTGGACAGACACTGACACTCAGATGCGAAAGCGTGGGGAGCAAACAGGATTAGATACCCTGGTAGTCCACGCCGTAAACGATGTCTACTTGGAGGTTGTGGCCTTGAGCCGTGGCTTTCGGAGCTAACGCGTTAAGTAGACCGCCTGGGGAGTACGGTCGCAAGATTAAAACTCAAATGAATTGACGGGGGCCCGCACAAGCGGTGGAGCATGTGGTTTAATTCGATGCAACGCGAAGAACCTTACCTACTCTTGACATCCAGAGAAGCCAGCGGAGACGCAGGTGTGCCTTCGGGAGCTCTGAGACAGGTGCTGCATGGCTGTCGTCAGCTCGTGTTGTGAAATGTTGGGTTAAGTCCCGCAACGAGCGCAACCCTTATCCTTGTTTGCCAGCACGTAATGGTGGGAACTCCAGGGAGACTGCCGGTGATAAACCGGAGGAAGGTGGGGACGACGTCAAGTCATCATGGCCCTTACGAGTAGGGCTACACACGTGCTACAATGGCGCATACAGAGGGCAGCAAGCTAGCGATAGTGAGCGAATCCCAAAAAGTGCGTCGTAGTCCGGATTGGAGTCTGCAACTCGACTCCATGAAGTCGGAATCGCTAGTAATCGTGAATCAGAATGTCACGGTGAATACGTTCCCGGGCCTTGTACACACCGCCCGTCACACCATGGGAGTGGGCTGCAAAAGAAGTGGGTAGTTTAACCTTTCGGGGAGGACGCTCACCACTTTGTGGTTCATGACTGGGGTGAAGTCGTAACAAGGTAGCCCTAGGGGAACCTGGGGCTGGATCACCTCCTTATACGAAGATATACACGATGAGTGTCCACACAGATTGATGGTTTAGATTTAGTTAAAGCCAGAGCTTTAATTAATAACGTAAGTTATTGATTAAAGCTTTTTGCTTTATGCTCTTTAACAATTTGGAAAGCTGACTGATTAGCTTAATTATTTCTACTTTTAAAAAAGTAAAACAAAACGGCCAAGGCTGTGATTAAGTTAATCAAATTTAAAAGTTCTCAATGTTTATCTGCTCTTATTTATTAAGAACGGTATAAACACAACAAACACATTCAAGTGTCTTGTATTCGAATGATCAAAAATGATTGTTCATTTTTTGATTCTGCTTTTTATTGAAAAGTGGAAACAAAAAGTAAATTGAGTCCGGCAAACAGTCATCGAGAATTAACCCTTCTTAATGACAACCAAAAACCTTGGTTAGTTGCCATACGCTTATTTGTCTTCACTTTTTAAAGTGAAAGCAAATAGAAACCCTTTCGGGTTGTATGGTTAAGTGACTAAGCGTACACGGTGGATGCCTTGGCAGTCAGAGGCGATGAAAGACGTAATAACTTGCGATAAGCCCAGATTAGGTAGTAATAACCTTTTGAGTCTGGGATTTCTGAATGGGAAAACCCACGTGCATAAGCACGTATCCTGTTGTGAATACATAGCAACAGGAGGCAAACCGGGGGAACTGAAACATCTAAGTACCCCGAGGAAGAGAAATCAACCGAGATTCCGAAAGTAGCGGCGAGCGAAATTGGATTAGCCCTTAAGCTTTTAATGATGCAGGTGAAGCCTCTGGAAAGTGGCGCAATAAAGGGTGATAGCCCCGTAACCGACACATCATAATCAGTGAAATCGAGTAGGGCGGGACACGTGATATCCTGTCTGAATATGGGGGGACCATCCTCCAAGGCTAAATACTACTGACTGACCGATAGTGAACCAGTACCGTGAGGGAAAGGCGAAAAGAACCCCTGTGAGGGGAGTGAAATAGAACCTGAAACCGTGTACGTACAAGCAGTAGGAGCACCTTCGTGGTGTGACTGCGTACCTTTTGTATAATGGGTCAGCGACTTAATTTTAGTAGCAAGGTTAACCGTTTAGGGGAGCCGTAGGGAAACCGAGTCTTAACTGGGCGTACAGTTGCTAGGATTAGACCCGAAACCAGGTGATCTAGCCATGGGCAGGTTGAAGGTTGAGTAACATCAACTGGAGGACCGAACCGACTAATGTTGAAAAATTAGCGGATGACTTGTGGCTAGGGGTGAAAGGCCAATCAAACCTGGAGATAGCTGGTTCTCCCCGAAAGCTATTTAGGTAGCGCCTCGGACGAATACTACTGGGGGTAGAGCACTGTTAAGGCTAGGGGGTCATCCCGACTTACCAACCCTTTGCAAACTCCGAATACCAGTAAGTACTATCCGGGAGACACACGGCGGGTGCTAACGTCCGTCGTGGAGAGGGAAACAACCCAGACCGCCAGCTAAGGTCCCAAAGTATAGCTAAGTGGGAAACGATGTGGGAAGGCTCAGACAGCCAGGATGTTGGCTTAGAAGCAGCCATCATTTAAAGAAAGCGTAATAGCTCACTGGTCGAGTCGGCCTGCGCGGAAGATGTAACGGGGCTAAGCTATACACCGAAGCTGCGGCTACGTACCTTAGGGTATGTGGGGTAGGGGAGCGTTCTGTAAGCCGTTGAAGGTGGTCTGTAAGGGCTGCTGGAGGTATCAGAAGTGCGAATGCTGACATGAGTAACGATAAAGGGAGTGAAAAACTCCCTCGCCGGAAGACCAAGGGTTCCTGTCCAACGTTAATCGGGGCAGGGTAAGTCGACTCCTAAGGCGAGGCCGAAAGGCGTAGTCGATGGGAAACGGGTTAATATTCCCGTACTTCTTACAATTGCGATGGGGGGACGGAGAAGGCTAGGTGGGCCTGGCGACGGTTGTCCAGGTTCAAGTATGTAGGCGGAAAGTTTAGGTAAATCCGGACTTTCATTAACGCTGAGATACGATGTCGAGCTACTACGGTAGTGAAGTCATTGATGCCATGCTTCCAGGAAAAGCCTCTAAGCTTCAGATTGTAAGGAATCGTACCCCAAACCGACACAGGTGGTCGGGTAGAGAATACCAAGGCGCTTGAGAGAACTCGGGTGAAGGAACTAGGCAAAATGGTACCGTAACTTCGGGAGAAGGTACGCTCTTATCAGTGAAGTCCCTTGCGGATGGAGCAGACGAGAGTCGCAGATACCAGGTGGCTGCAACTGTTTATTAAAAACACAGCACTGTGCAAAATCGTAAGATGACGTATACGGTGTGACGCCTGCCCGGTGCCGGAAGGTTAATTGATGGGGTTAGACTTCGGTCGAAGCTCTTGATCGAAGCCCCGGTAAACGGCGGCCGTAACTATAACGGTCCTAAGGTAGCGAAATTCCTTGTCGGGTAAGTTCCGACCTGCACGAATGGCGTAATGATGGCCACGCTGTCTCCACCCGAGACTCAGTGAAATTGAAATCGCTGTGAAGATGCAGTGTACCCGCGGCTAGACGGAAAGACCCCGTGAACCTTTACTACAGCTTGGCACTGAACATTGAACCTACATGTGTAGGATAGGTGGGAGACTATGAAATTGCGTCGCTAGATGTGATGGAGTCGTCCTTGAAATACCACCCTTGTAGTTTTGATGTTCTAACGTTGGCCCCTGAATCGGGGTTACGGACAGTGCCTGGTGGGTAGTTTGACTGGGGCGGTCTCCTCCCAAAGAGTAACGGAGGAGCACGAAGGTGGGCTAAACACGGTTGGACATCGTGTGGTTAGTGCAATGGCATAAGCCCGCTTGACTGCGAGAATGACAATTCGAGCAGGTGCGAAAGCAGGTCATAGTGATCCGGTGGTTCTGAATGGAAGGGCCATCGCTCAACGGATAAAAGGTACTCCGGGGATAACAGGCTGATACCGCCCAAGAGTTCATATCGACGGCGGTGTTTGGCACCTCGATGTCGGCTCATCACATCCTGGGGCTGAAGTCGGTCCCAAGGGTATGGCTGTTCGCCATTTAAAGTGGTACGCGAGCTGGGTTTAGAACGTCGTGAGACAGTTCGGTCCCTATCTGCCGTGGGCGTTGGAAAATTGAAAGGGGCTGCTCCTAGTACGAGAGGACCGGAGTGGACGAACCTCTGGTGTTCGGGTTGTCATGCCAATGGCATTGCCCGGTAGCTAAGTTCGGAATCGATAACCGCTGAAAGCATCTAAGCGGGAAGCGAGCCTTGAGATGAGTTTTCCCTGGCACTATAAGTGTCCTAAAGGGTTGTCGTAGACTACGACGTTGATAGGCAGGGTGTGTAAGTGCTGCGAGGCATTGAGCTAACCTGTACTAATTGCCCGTGAGGCTTAACCATACAACACCCAAGGGGTTTTGTGGACTCAAAGACAGACCTTGAATGCGTTTGAAGAGATACAACTTTTATTGCTCTATTGAATAGAGAATCAGCTTTCCAGATTATTTTGCCTTCAGTTTTTAAAACGCTGAAAGTAAAAGCAAAATTTGCTTGGCGACCATAGCATTGTGGACCCACCTGATTCCATGCCGAACTCAGAAGTGAAACACAATAGCGCCGATGGTAGTGTGGGGCTTCCCCATGTGAGAGTAGGACATCGCCAGGCTCTAAATTCGACTCTGTCTACTAAGTAGACAAGTCACCATAAAGTTCTAAATAAACTTAGAGTTTTATGTTGACTTCAAAAGTCAGTCGCGTATTATACGCATCCGCTTCGACGCTAAAGTGTTGATAGCAAAGCTCTTTAACAATTTAAACCTATCAATCTGTGTGGGCACTCGTTGATGAATATCAAAACGTTTTATCGTTAGATAAAACAGATTCTTCGGAATCAAAATTGATTTCAATGAACTGAGTGACCAATACGTTTAACTACTTGTAGTTATTCGGCACAGTCAATTCATTACCATTCTGTTCCTATTTATTTAAGAAGAGAGGGGTAATAGCTTTAAAATTACACTCTTTATTTATAAAGAATAGTTTTGAAGTCAGTATTCGTTGAGTCACACCTATTAATTTAGGTAATCAAAACTTTAAATTGAAGAGTTTGATCATGGCTCAGATTGAACGCTGGCGGCAGGCCTAACACATGCAAGTCGAGCGGAAACGACATTAACAATCCTTCGGGTGCGTTAATGGGCGTCGAGCGGCGGACGGGTGAGTAATGCCTAGGAAATTGCCTTGATGTGGGGGATAACCATTGGAAACGATGGCTAATACCGCATAATGCCTACGGGCCAAAGAGGGGGACCTTCGGGCCTCTCGCGTAAAGATATGCCTAGGTGGGATTAGCTAGTTGGTGAGGTAATGGCTCACCAAGGCGACGATCCCTAGCTGGTCTGAGAGGATGATCAGCCACACTGGAACTGAGACACGGTCCAGACTCCTACGGGAGGCAGCAGTGGGGAATATTGCACAATGGGCGAAAGCCTGATGCAGCCATGCCGCGTGTATGAAGAAGGCCTTCGGGTTGTAAAGTACTTTCAGTTGTGAGGAAGGGGGTAACGTTAATAGCGTTATCTCTTGACGTTAGCAACAGAAGAAGCACCGGCTAACTCCGTGCCAGCAGCCGCGGTAATACGGAGGGTGCGAGCGTTAATCGGAATTACTGGGCGTAAAGCGCATGCAGGTGGTTCATTAAGTCAGATGTGAAAGCCCGGGGCTCAACCTCGGAACTGCATTTGAAACTGGTGAACTAGAGTGCTGTAGAGGGGGGTAGAATTTCAGGTGTAGCGGTGAAATGCGTAGAGATCTGAAGGAATACCAGTGGCGAAGGCGGCCCCCTGGACAGGCACTGACACTCAGATGCGAAAGCGTGGGGAGCAAACAGGATTAGATACCCTGGTAGTCCACGCCGTAAACGATGTCTACTTGGAGGTTGTGGCCTTGAGCCGTGGCTTTCGGAGCTAACGCGTTAAGTAGACCGCCTGGGGAGTACGGTCGCAAGATTAAAACTCAAATGAATTGACGGGGGCCCGCACAAGCGGTGGAGCATGTGGTTTAATTCGATGCAACGCGAAGAACCTTACCTACTCTTGACATCCAGAGAAGCCAGCGGAGACGCAGGTGTGCCTTCGGGAGCTCTGAGACAGGTGCTGCATGGCTGTCGTCAGCTCGTGTTGTGAAATGTTGGGTTAAGTCCCGCAACGAGCGCAACCCTTATCCTTGTTTGCCAGCACGTAATGGTGGGAACTCCAGGGAGACTGCCGGTGATAAACCGGAGGAAGGTGGGGACGACGTCAAGTCATCATGGCCCTTACGAGTAGGGCTACACACGTGCTACAATGGCGCATACAGAGGGCAGCAAGCTAGCGATAGTGAGCGAATCCCAAAAAGTGCGTCGTAGTCCGGATTGGAGTCTGCAACTCGACTCCATGAAGTCGGAATCGCTAGTAATCGTGAATCAGAATGTCACGGTGAATACGTTCCCGGGCCTTGTACACACCGCCCGTCACACCATGGGAGTGGGCTGCAAAAGAAGTGGGTAGTTTAACCTTTCGGGGAGGACGCTCACCACTTTGTGGTTCATGACTGGGGTGAAGTCGTAACAAGGTAGCCCTAGGGGAACCTGGGGCTGGATCACCTCCTTATACGAAGATATACACGATGAGTGTCCACACAGATTGATTAGGTTTAGAAAGTAAAAGAGACGATATTGGGTCTGTAGCTCAGCTGGTTAGAGCGCTCGCCTGATAAGCGGGAGGTCGGTGGTTCGAGTCCACTCAGACCCACCAATATCGACTAGATACCTAGATGGGGCTATAGCTCAGCTGGGAGAGCGCCTGCCTTGCACGCAGGAGGTCTGCGGTTCGATCCCGCATAGCTCCACCATCTTTAAGGGTTTTTCCCTAAGAATCTTTAAAAATGGTTTCGAAAAAAATCATGCTCTTTAACAATTTGGAAAGCTGACTGATTTGATTACTTACGAGTAATTCAAATCAAATTTAAAAGTTCTCAATGTTTATCTGCTCTTATTTATTAAGAACAGTATAAACACAACAAACACATTCAAGTGTCTTGTATTCGAATCAAACTTAGTTTGATTCACAATTGAGTCCGGCAAACAGTCATTGAGAATTAACCCTTCTTAATGACAACCAAAAACCTTGGTTAGTTGCCATACACTAAGACCCTTTCGGGTTGTATGGTTAAGTGACTAAGCGTACACGGTGGATGCCTTGGCAGTCAGAGGCGATGAAAGACGTAATAACTTGCGATAAGCCCAGATTAGGTAGTAATAACCTTTTGAGTCTGGGATTTCTGAATGGGGAAACCCACGTGCATAAGCACGTATCCTGTTGTGAATACATAGCAACAGGAGGCAAACCGGGGGAACTGAAACATCTAAGTACCCCGAGGAAGAGAAATCAACCGAGATTCCGAAAGTAGCGGCGAGCGAAATTGGATTAGCCCTTAAGCTTTTAATGATGCAGGTGAAGCCTCTGGAAAGTGGCGCAATAAAGGGTGATAGCCCCGTAACCGACACATCATAATCAGTGAAATCGAGTAGGGCGGGACACGTGATATCCTGTCTGAATATGGGGGGACCATCCTCCAAGGCTAAATACTACTGACTGACCGATAGTGAACCAGTACCGTGAGGGAAAGGCGAAAAGAACCCCTGTGAGGGGAGTGAAATAGAACCTGAAACCGTGTACGTACAAGCAGTAGGAGCACCTTCGTGGTGTGACTGCGTACCTTTTGTATAATGGGTCAGCGACTTAATTTTAGTAGCAAGGTTAACCGTTTAGGGGAGCCGTAGGGAAACCGAGTCTTAACTGGGCGTACAGTTGCTAGGATTAGACCCGAAACCAGGTGATCTAGCCATGGGCAGGTTGAAGGTTGAGTAACATCAACTGGAGGACCGAACCGACTAATGTTGAAAAATTAGCGGATGACTTGTGGCTAGGGGTGAAAGGCCAATCAAACCTGGAGATAGCTGGTTCTCCCCGAAAGCTATTTAGGTAGCGCCTCGGACGAATACTACTGGGGGTAGAGCACTGTTAAGGCTAGGGGGTCATCCCGACTTACCAACCCTTTGCAAACTCCGAATACCAGTAAGTACTATCCGGGAGACACACGGCGGGTGCTAACGTCCGTCGTGGAGAGGGAAACAACCCAGACCGCCAGCTAAGGTCCCAAAGTATAGCTAAGTGGGAAACGATGTGGGAAGGCTCAGACAGCCAGGATGTTGGCTTAGAAGCAGCCATCATTTAAAGAAAGCGTAATAGCTCACTGGTCGAGTCGGCCTGCGCGGAAGATGTAACGGGGCTAAGCTATACACCGAAGCTGCGGCTACGTACCTTAGGGTATGTGGGGTAGGGGAGCGTTCTGTAAGCCGTTGAAGGTGGTCTGTAAGGGCTGCTGGAGGTATCAGAAGTGCGAATGCTGACATGAGTAACGATAAAGGGAGTGAAAAACTCCCTCGCCGGAAGACCAAGGGTTCCTGTCCAACGTTAATCGGGGCAGGGTAAGTCGACTCCTAAGGCGAGGCCGAAAGGCGTAGTCGATGGGAAACGGGTTAATATTCCCGTACTTCTTACAATTGCGATGGGGGGACGGAGAAGGCTAGGTGGGCCTGGCGACGGTTGTCCAGGTTCAAGTATGTAGGCGGAAAGTTTAGGTAAATCCGGACTTTCATTAACGCTGAGATACGATGTCGAGCTACTACGGTAGTGAAGTCATTGATGCCATGCTTCCAGGAAAAGCCTCTAAGCTTCAGATTGTAAGGAATCGTACCCCAAACCGACACAGGTGGTCGGGTAGAGAATACCAAGGCGCTTGAGAGAACTCGGGTGAAGGAACTAGGCAAAATGGTACCGTAACTTCGGGAGAAGGTACGCTCTTATCAGTGAAGTCCCTTGCGGATGGAGCAGACGAGAGTCGCAGATACCAGGTGGCTGCAACTGTTTATTAAAAACACAGCACTGTGCAAAATCGTAAGATGACGTATACGGTGTGACGCCTGCCCGGTGCCGGAAGGTTAATTGATGGGGTTAGACTTCGGTCGAAGCTCTTGATCGAAGCCCCGGTAAACGGCGGCCGTAACTATAACGGTCCTAAGGTAGCGAAATTCCTTGTCGGGTAAGTTCCGACCTGCACGAATGGCGTAATGATGGCCACGCTGTCTCCACCCGAGACTCAGTGAAATTGAAATCGCTGTGAAGATGCAGTGTACCCGCGGCTAGACGGAAAGACCCCGTGAACCTTTACTACAGCTTGGCACTGAACATTGAACCTACATGTGTAGGATAGGTGGGAGACTATGAAATTGCGTCGCTAGATGTGATGGAGTCGTCCTTGAAATACCACCCTTGTAGTTTTGATGTTCTAACGTTGGCCCCTGAATCGGGGTTACGGACAGTGCCTGGTGGGTAGTTTGACTGGGGCGGTCTCCTCCCAAAGAGTAACGGAGGAGCACGAAGGTGGGCTAAACACGGTTGGACATCGTGTGGTTAGTGCAATGGCATAAGCCCGCTTGACTGCGAGAATGACAATTCGAGCAGGTGCGAAAGCAGGTCATAGTGATCCGGTGGTTCTGAATGGAAGGGCCATCGCTCAACGGATAAAAGGTACTCCGGGGATAACAGGCTGATACCGCCCAAGAGTTCATATCGACGGCGGTGTTTGGCACCTCGATGTCGGCTCATCACATCCTGGGGCTGAAGTCGGTCCCAAGGGTATGGCTGTTCGCCATTTAAAGTGGTACGCGAGCTGGGTTTAGAACGTCGTGAGACAGTTCGGTCCCTATCTGCCGTGGGCGTTGGAAAATTGAAAGGGGCTGCTCCTAGTACGAGAGGACCGGAGTGGACGAACCTCTGGTGTTCGGGTTGTCATGCCAATGGCATTGCCCGGTAGCTAAGTTCGGAATCGATAACCGCTGAAAGCATCTAAGCGGGAAGCGAGCCTTGAGATGAGTTTTCCCTGGCACTATAAGTGTCCTAAAGGGTTGTCGTAGACTACGACGTTGATAGGCAGGGTGTGTAAGTGCTGCGAGGCATTGAGCTAACCTGTACTAATTGCCCGTGAGGCTTAACCATACAACACCCAAGGGGTTTTGTGGACTCAAAGACAGACCTTGAATGCGTTTGAAGAGATACAATTTTTATTGCTCTATTGAATAGAGAATCAGCTTTCCAGATTATCTTGCCTTCAGTTTTTAAAAACTGAAAGTAAAGCAAAATTTGCTTGGCGACCATAGCATTGTGGACCCACCTGATTCCATGCCGAACTCAGAAGTGAAACACAATAGCGCCGATGGTAGTGTGGGGCTTCCCCATGTGAGAGTAGGACATCGCCAGGCTCTAAATTCGACTCTGTCTACTAAGTAGACAAGTCACCATAAAGTTCTAAATAAACTTAGAGTTTTATGTTGACTTCAAAAGTCAGTCGCGTATTATACGCATCCGCTTCGACGCTAAAGTGTTGATAGCAAAGCTCTTTAACAATTTAAACCTATCAATCTGTGTGGGCACTCGTTGATGAATATCAAAACGTTTTATCGTTAGATAAAACAGATTCTTCGGAATCAAAATTGATTTCAATGAACTGAGTGACCAATACGTTTAACTACTTGTAGTTATTCGGCACAGTCAATTCATTACCATTCTGTTCCTATTTATTTAAGAAGAGAGGGGTAATAGCTTTAAAATTACACTCTTTATTTATAAAGAATAGTTTTGAAGTCAGTATTCGTTGAGTCACACCTATTAATTTAGGTAATCAAAACTTTAAATTGAAGAGTTTGATCATGGCTCAGATTGAACGCTGGCGGCAGGCCTAACACATGCAAGTCGAGCGGAAACGACATTAACAATCCTTCGGGTGCGTTAATGGGCGTCGAGCGGCGGACGGGTGAGTAATGCCTAGGAAATTGCCTTGATGTGGGGGATAACCATTGGAAACGATGGCTAATACCGCATAATGCCTACGGGCCAAAGAGGGGGACCTTCGGGCCTCTCGCGTAAAGATATGCCTAGGTGGGATTAGCTAGTTGGTGAGGTAATGGCTCACCAAGGCGACGATCCCTAGCTGGTCTGAGAGGATGATCAGCCACACTGGAACTGAGACACGGTCCAGACTCCTACGGGAGGCAGCAGTGGGGAATATTGCACAATGGGCGAAAGCCTGATGCAGCCATGCCGCGTGTATGAAGAAGGCCTTCGGGTTGTAAAGTACTTTCAGTTGTGAGGAAGGGGGTAACGTTAATAGCGTTATCTCTTGACGTTAGCAACAGAAGAAGCACCGGCTAACTCCGTGCCAGCAGCCGCGGTAATACGGAGGGTGCGAGCGTTAATCGGAATTACTGGGCGTAAAGCGCATGCAGGTGGTTCATTAAGTCAGATGTGAAAGCCCGGGGCTCAACCTCGGAACTGCATTTGAAACTGGTGAACTAGAGTGCTGTAGAGGGGGGTAGAATTTCAGGTGTAGCGGTGAAATGCGTAGAGATCTGAAGGAATACCAGTGGCGAAGGCGGCCCCCTGGACAGACACTGACACTCAGATGCGAAAGCGTGGGGAGCAAACAGGATTAGATACCCTGGTAGTCCACGCCGTAAACGATGTCTACTTGGAGGTTGTGGCCTTGAGCCGTGGCTTTCGGAGCTAACGCGTTAAGTAGACCGCCTGGGGAGTACGGTCGCAAGATTAAAACTCAAATGAATTGACGGGGGCCCGCACAAGCGGTGGAGCATGTGGTTTAATTCGATGCAACGCGAAGAACCTTACCTACTCTTGACATCCAGAGAAGCCAGCGGAGACGCAGGTGTGCCTTCGGGAGCTCTGAGACAGGTGCTGCATGGCTGTCGTCAGCTCGTGTTGTGAAATGTTGGGTTAAGTCCCGCAACGAGCGCAACCCTTATCCTTGTTTGCCAGCACGTAATGGTGGGAACTCCAGGGAGACTGCCGGTGATAAACCGGAGGAAGGTGGGGACGACGTCAAGTCATCATGGCCCTTACGAGTAGGGCTACACACGTGCTACAATGGCGCATACAGAGGGCAGCAAGCTAGCGATAGTGAGCGAATCCCAAAAAGTGCGTCGTAGTCCGGATTGGAGTCTGCAACTCGACTCCATGAAGTCGGAATCGCTAGTAATCGTGAATCAGAATGTCACGGTGAATACGTTCCCGGGCCTTGTACACACCGCCCGTCACACCATGGGAGTGGGCTGCAAAAGAAGTGGGTAGTTTAACCTTTCGGGGAGGACGCTCACCACTTTGTGGTTCATGACTGGGGTGAAGTCGTAACAAGGTAGCCCTAGGGGAACCTGGGGCTGGATCACCTCCTTATACGAAGATATACACGATGAGTGTCCACACAGATTGATTAGGTTTAGAAAGTAAAAGAGACGATATTGGGTCTGTAGCTCAGCTGGTTAGAGCGCTCGCCTGATAAGCGGGAGGTCGGTGGTTCGAGTCCACTCAGACCCACCAATATCGACTAGATACCTAGATGGGGCTATAGCTCAGCTGGGAGAGCGCCTGCCTTGCACGCAGGAGGTCTGCGGTTCGATCCCGCATAGCTCCACCATCTTTAAGGGTTTTTCCCTAAGAATCTTTAAAAATGGTTTCGAAAAAAATCATGCTCTTTAACAATTTGGAAAGCTGACTGATTTGATTACTTACGAGTAATTCAAATCAAATTTAAAAGTTCTCAATGTTTATCTGCTCTTATTTATTAAGAACAGTATAAACACAACAAACACATTCAAGTGTCTTGTATTCGAATCAAACTTAGTTTGATTCACAATTGAGTCCGGCAAACAGTCATTGAGAATTAACCCTTCTTAATGACAACCAAAAACCTTGGTTAGTTGCCATACACTAAGACCCTTTCGGGTTGTATGGTTAAGTGACTAAGCGTACACGGTGGATGCCTTGGCAGTCAGAGGCGATGAAAGACGTAATAACTTGCGATAAGCCCAGATTAGGTAGTAATAACCTTTTGAGTCTGGGATTTCTGAATGGGGAAACCCACGTGCATAAGCACGTATCCTGTTGTGAATACATAGCAACAGGAGGCAAACCGGGGGAACTGAAACATCTAAGTACCCCGAGGAAGAGAAATCAACCGAGATTCCGAAAGTAGCGGCGAGCGAAATTGGATTAGCCCTTAAGCTTTTAATGATGCAGGTGAAGCCTCTGGAAAGTGGCGCAATAAAGGGTGATAGCCCCGTAACCGACACATCATAATCAGTGAAATCGAGTAGGGCGGGACACGTGATATCCTGTCTGAATATGGGGGGACCATCCTCCAAGGCTAAATACTACTGACTGACCGATAGTGAACCAGTACCGTGAGGGAAAGGCGAAAAGAACCCCTGTGAGGGGAGTGAAATAGAACCTGAAACCGTGTACGTACAAGCAGTAGGAGCACCTTCGTGGTGTGACTGCGTACCTTTTGTATAATGGGTCAGCGACTTAATTTTAGTAGCAAGGTTAACCGTTTAGGGGAGCCGTAGGGAAACCGAGTCTTAACTGGGCGTACAGTTGCTAGGATTAGACCCGAAACCAGGTGATCTAGCCATGGGCAGGTTGAAGGTTGAGTAACATCAACTGGAGGACCGAACCGACTAATGTTGAAAAATTAGCGGATGACTTGTGGCTAGGGGTGAAAGGCCAATCAAACCTGGAGATAGCTGGTTCTCCCCGAAAGCTATTTAGGTAGCGCCTCGGACGAATACTACTGGGGGTAGAGCACTGTTAAGGCTAGGGGGTCATCCCGACTTACCAACCCTTTGCAAACTCCGAATACCAGTAAGTACTATCCGGGAGACACACGGCGGGTGCTAACGTCCGTCGTGGAGAGGGAAACAACCCAGACCGCCAGCTAAGGTCCCAAAGTATAGCTAAGTGGGAAACGATGTGGGAAGGCTCAGACAGCCAGGATGTTGGCTTAGAAGCAGCCATCATTTAAAGAAAGCGTAATAGCTCACTGGTCGAGTCGGCCTGCGCGGAAGATGTAACGGGGCTAAGCTATACACCGAAGCTGCGGCTACGTACCTTAGGGTATGTGGGGTAGGGGAGCGTTCTGTAAGCCGTTGAAGGTGGTCTGTAAGGGCTGCTGGAGGTATCAGAAGTGCGAATGCTGACATGAGTAACGATAAAGGGAGTGAAAAACTCCCTCGCCGGAAGACCAAGGGTTCCTGTCCAACGTTAATCGGGGCAGGGTAAGTCGACTCCTAAGGCGAGGCCGAAAGGCGTAGTCGATGGGAAACGGGTTAATATTCCCGTACTTCTTACAATTGCGATGGGGGGACGGAGAAGGCTAGGTGGGCCTGGCGACGGTTGTCCAGGTTCAAGTATGTAGGCGGAAAGTTTAGGTAAATCCGGACTTTCATTAACGCTGAGATACGATGTCGAGCTACTACGGTAGTGAAGTCATTGATGCCATGCTTCCAGGAAAAGCCTCTAAGCTTCAGATTGTAAGGAATCGTACCCCAAACCGACACAGGTGGTCGGGTAGAGAATACCAAGGCGCTTGAGAGAACTCGGGTGAAGGAACTAGGCAAAATGGTACCGTAACTTCGGGAGAAGGTACGCTCTTATCAGTGAAGTCCCTTGCGGATGGAGCAGACGAGAGTCGCAGATACCAGGTGGCTGCAACTGTTTATTAAAAACACAGCACTGTGCAAAATCGTAAGATGACGTATACGGTGTGACGCCTGCCCGGTGCCGGAAGGTTAATTGATGGGGTTAGACTTCGGTCGAAGCTCTTGATCGAAGCCCCGGTAAACGGCGGCCGTAACTATAACGGTCCTAAGGTAGCGAAATTCCTTGTCGGGTAAGTTCCGACCTGCACGAATGGCGTAATGATGGCCACGCTGTCTCCACCCGAGACTCAGTGAAATTGAAATCGCTGTGAAGATGCAGTGTACCCGCGGCTAGACGGAAAGACCCCGTGAACCTTTACTACAGCTTGGCACTGAACATTGAACCTACATGTGTAGGATAGGTGGGAGACTATGAAATTGCGTCGCTAGATGTGATGGAGTCGTCCTTGAAATACCACCCTTGTAGTTTTGATGTTCTAACGTTGGCCCCTGAATCGGGGTTACGGACAGTGCCTGGTGGGTAGTTTGACTGGGGCGGTCTCCTCCCAAAGAGTAACGGAGGAGCACGAAGGTGGGCTAAACACGGTTGGACATCGTGTGGTTAGTGCAATGGCATAAGCCCGCTTGACTGCGAGAATGACAATTCGAGCAGGTGCGAAAGCAGGTCATAGTGATCCGGTGGTTCTGAATGGAAGGGCCATCGCTCAACGGATAAAAGGTACTCCGGGGATAACAGGCTGATACCGCCCAAGAGTTCATATCGACGGCGGTGTTTGGCACCTCGATGTCGGCTCATCACATCCTGGGGCTGAAGTCGGTCCCAAGGGTATGGCTGTTCGCCATTTAAAGTGGTACGCGAGCTGGGTTTAGAACGTCGTGAGACAGTTCGGTCCCTATCTGCCGTGGGCGTTGGAAAATTGAAAGGGGCTGCTCCTAGTACGAGAGGACCGGAGTGGACGAACCTCTGGTGTTCGGGTTGTCATGCCAATGGCATTGCCCGGTAGCTAAGTTCGGAATCGATAACCGCTGAAAGCATCTAAGCGGGAAGCGAGCCTTGAGATGAGTTTTCCCTGGCACTATAAGTGTCCTAAAGGGTTGTCGTAGACTACGACGTTGATAGGCAGGGTGTGTAAGTGCTGCGAGGCATTGAGCTAACCTGTACTAATTGCCCGTGAGGCTTAACCATACAACACCCAAGGGGTTTTGTGGACTCAAAGACAGACCTTGAATGCGTTTGAAGAGATACAACTTTTATTGCTCTATTGAATAGAGAATCAGCTTTCCAGATTATTTTGCCTTCAGTTTTTAAAACGCTGAAAGTAAAAGCAAAATTTGCTTGGCGACCATAGCATTGTGGACCCACCTGATTCCATGCCGAACTCAGAAGTGAAACACAATAGCGCCGATGGTAGTGTGGGGTTTCCCCATGTGAGAGTAGGACATCGCCAGGCTTTAAATTAAATCTTTAGGTTGACCGACCTGGAGATATGGACGCTCACTTAGTGAGTTGACCACTGCGGAGTGGTAGTTCAGTTGGTTAGAATACCGGCCTGTCACGCCGGGGGTCGCGGGTTCGAGTCCCGTCCACTCCGCCACTTATCAGAAAGCCTGGTCTTACGACTAGGCTTTCGTCGTTTCTGGGGTATGAGTTTTAGCTATTGGTTAAGACTTTCGTAACAAGTTGTTCATGGGCAATAACCTTTGATCATTGATTAGAAAGCCCTGCTAGGAATAGCAAGGCTTTGACCTAAAATGTGTTTACACATTGAAACCCTACGTTAAGCGTACTCTGCGTTATGACTAATCCTCGCTTTAAACTGGGAGGCTTTGTTGTATCTCAGCATTGGTTTTGTCTAGAGTTTGAAGTCCGCTGTTATATATCCCTTCTTTATTTTTTAATCAATAGGTTAGCTACGAAGATAGTTCGGGATTAAAAGATCCATCGCTTTGAGGCTTCTTGCTGGGGTGTGGACTTTCATCTAGTGACTACAATAGCTAAGCCCACTCTAATATCGACCTCACTTCAATCAAGTGACAACTACCGCAAAACGTTTTCTATTTCTTTCGCTACAATCCCTCCAAGTTACCGGTTCCTTATTCCTTTAAGAACTTATACATAGGTTTCAGCCAACTCTAACGGCTTCTACAGTGCTTTTTTCATAATTTACTGAACTTGTCTACGCATTGACCTAAAGTATCTCTCTGTGTTTTTTGTAAACCTTGTGAGCGATTTCAGGATGATTTAACTGTGTGATTTTTAAATCAGCACTAATAGATCGTTGGTAGTATGTGAAGGCCAATGATTCAGGTGTGTTAGCTATGAGTGGTTAAGGGCTAGATAGGTTTAATAAAGAATGGACTTTTTACGCGTAAGCTTTGGTCACTATCAAGTTGGACGTGATTCATGCTCTAGTGTTGGCTTATCAGTTCTTAGGAAGTTATCTAGGCCAAACTGCAGACAAAAAAAAGCCGATGCTAGGTACCGGCTTCATTTTAGATGTATTAGATTAAGCTGGCTGAACTAGAGCGAGTGCCTTACGAGAAACTTCATGGGCTGCTTTGGTTAGGTTCTGCTTCTCTAGTGCATCAGATAGGTATCCGTAATCTGAAACATTAGAGCGAAGTGCCAATGCTTTTTCAAAGTGACTTTGTGCTTCTGCCCACTTCTGTTCTCTTAAGTAGAACTGAGCTAATGCACTGTGCGCTTCTGCATTATTGCTATCTTTGCTGATAGCGCGCTCTAACATAACAACCACTGGATGGTGATCAGCAAGATTCAGCTCTGGAAGTAGTATGTAGAGCTCGTTCGAACACGTTTTAGCGATATTCTCTTTGATTACAGTGAAAGCCTCAGCATCAGCCTTACGAGCAATCAGCTGTTTGACGAAACAAGAGACAAGGTGTGAGCTTTGCTTGTGTTTTCTTGGAAGCTTGTTCCAGTGACTGATTAGGCCTTCGCTGCCTTGCTGCTGTGCGACATCGTGAAGCAGACCACATTGTGCTTTCTTCTCTAATTCACTCTGTTCTTCTGTCGTTATAAGCTTGTTCTTAGTGAGCTTAGGCGTTAGTTCTAGCAATGGTTGCCATAACTTAAGCTGCATGTAGGTCACTTTTAGCAAGCCCAGGACAGCAGTGTTGTTAGGGTACGAACCTTTTAAGCTAGAAAGCGTATCGAAAGCAGCTTCATAGTTTGACTCATTGATTTGCTGTTTCGCTTTTGTCAGTTCAACTGCTAGCAGCGAATCATCTTGTTGGCTAGCCAGTTCGATGTATTTATCGCGTTCAGCAGTGTTGCCTTGCTCATGCGCTGCTTGAGAAGCCACTAGGTAACAAAGCAGAGGCATGTCGTGGTGGTTAGCCCAACGTGTGACTTTCTTCTCTGCACCTTTCCAATCACCTTCAAGAAGTTTGATGATGCCTTCATTGGTGTAGCGGCGAGAGCGTTTTAGTTTACGAACACTGAACCAGTTCCAAGTTGTTGAACTTGCGTAAATAAGTTTCTTAAAGAGGTATTCTAAGCCGAATAAAGCCGCTAGAACTGCAATCACAAAAATAACTAGAGTTGTCACACTCATCTCAATCGTCCTGTTCGCAATTGAGATTAGGACATAACCCTGCTGACCTGAGAACTGGGTACCAACAACGAGTCCAGCACCTAGAACGAGAAAAAGAAAAATCCAACGAATCATTATTTTTCCTCCGTGGTGATAACGGTTACTTCACGACGCAGGCGTTCACGAATCACGTCAGACAACTCATGTTGAGATTCAAGTTTCACAGGATATTTCACAGAAATATTCTGCTCGCTCAGCTGCTTAATTGCTTTCTCAAACTCAATCACTGAGTTGTTATCTTGGTTTAGGTACGACTTCGACCATTCGTTGGCTGTTTGTAGTGCGGCACTATAGATATCGCCTTGCTCTTTGTAGACTGCGCGAATGGCTGTCTCTAATTTGCCCTTGATATTCTCACGCAGGTAAAAATGTTGCTCTGGTGATAGTAGAGGAATGACTTCTCCATCACGACTGCGGAAGGTGATGAAGTTTTCTGAGAAGTCTTTCATCGACGTCATCAGGTTGTTCTGCCAATCATTGATGTCTTGCGATACGGCTTTTCTCTCTACAACTTCAGCTTCTGGGAGAATCGCATTGGCAAGAGGTAGAGTATCGACTTGTTGTTGTAGGCTTGTGATACGCAGAACTAAGCCATCACGGTCGATCTGAGGGATAGTACGAAGCTTAGTAATGTCATTAGTCATTGATTGACGAAGAGAGACCAAGCTTGGATCATTCAGTGCGGCGATACGTTGATCGGCGCTTTCCATTAGTTTGGTTGCACTAACGGCATCATGCTCTAGGAACAGTTTACGACCAGCAAGTTTCACAAGGTAATCGGCTTCAGCAAGCAACCAGTCATTCGGACGGCGACCTTTTACGTCAGCTACTGCTAACTGTAGGCTTTGGATACTCTTCTGTTGTTGAGATTGTACGACCTGAGTTTTCTCCACTGCGTGTGACGCTTCTTGGACAGTCTCTTGCTTGATGGTTTGTAGGTCTTTATTTACTGCAGATTGGGTAGTTTGCAGTTGTGCTTGAAGAGCCGCGATCTGAGCTGAGTACTCAGCGCTCTTTTGCTGCATTTGAAACGCGATGCCGCCGCTGAAAAGAATAGAAATAGCGATCGCAATAGCGCCTAATTTGACGCCGCGCTTACCTTGCTTTTGAGCTTTCTCTATTTGTTCTTTATGTTCAGCTTGAGGCTGTACATTTTGAGCGGTATTTGAAGCAGAAGCATCAAGTTTTTGTTCAGGCTGCTTTGTCTCTGTAGATTCAGCTTTTTCGTTTTCAACAGCTACTGGCTGAGTGTCTTGTTTCTGTTCAGGTTCAATATGCTCATTATTTTTTTTGCTTGTCATGCTTATTTCCTGTTTCTAGCTAAGGCCGGAGAGCAGCCAGTAATATTTGGTTCGTAGCACTTTGAGTATTGGTCACGTTCGAGAAGCCGAGCTGTTGTGCTCGTTCTGCTATGCGCTGGCTTGGGACAAGTAGTTGTCTTGTTGAAAGCCAAGCCAAATACTCATCAGGGGTAATTGAGCAGAGATACTCCAATTGCTCCTGACTAGTGATGACAACTTTGGACGTGTTTTTGTTTATCCATTTTTGATAGGTATTGTGGTCACTAATGGGAATATATTCTCTACGGTAGGTCTCACAATAAGAGACTTGTGCACCTCGATTGAGTAAAGAATCTCGAATGAGCTCACGCCCACCATTGCCCCGTAGTATCAAAATGGATTTATTATCTACGCCATTAAGTTCAGCAAGTTTAAGAAGATGTTCACTATCACTGACTTGAGGATAGTTTACTTTTTGTTTACAGACTTTGCTTAAAACGTGCGCAGTTTTTTGACCAACGCCAAGATAAAGCGGCGAAGTAGGCCAAATAGATGAGGTTTTCGAAAGAATACTTTGGGCAGCGGTCACGGCACGGTGACTGACTGCAATAATAATATCGCTGTTATTAAGCTGGGTGCTTAAATCCACTGAGTCTGGATTATCAACGATACGAATCAGCGGATGATGGATTGCTTGAATCCCTTCATCCGCTAGTTGTTGGCAAAGCGATTGTCCCTCTGAACCAGGACGAGTCACCAACACTGTCATAATTATTCTTGGTCTGCGTATAGCTTGGTTAAGATTTCTCTCGCACCGTCATCCAGCAGTTGATTTGCCAGAGTAACGCCAAGCGCTTCAGCATCTTTACGAGAGCCAGAGATCTCGCCGCGAACCATTTTAGAACCGTCTGGTTCACCGACAAGCGCACGCAACCAGATGTTGTCGCCGTCTAATAGTGAGTAGCTACCGATAGGAACCTGACAACCACCTTCCAGAGTTAGGTTCATTGCACGTTCGCATAGCACGCGATCGGCTGTATCTTTATGGTTCAGTGGTTCAAGAAGCTTAATCAGACGATCATCATCAAGACGACATTCAATACCAACAGCGCCCTGGCCTACAGCTGGTAGAGACTGTTCTGGTTCGATAAAGCTGCGGATACGCTCTTCCAATTCTAGACGCTTAAGACCAGCTGCAGCCAGTACGATCGCATCGTATTGACCGTCATCGAGTTTACCTAAACGAGTACCTACATTGCCGCGTAGCTCTTTGATGATTAAATCAGGGCGGTATTCCAGTAACTGACACTGACGACGTAGGCTACATGTACCCACGACAGCACCTTGTGGTAGCTCATTGATGTTGTTGTAAGTGTTTGATACGAAAGCATCACGAGGATCTTCGCGTTCACAAATCGTCACCAGACCTAGACCTTTTGGGAAGTCGACAGGCACATCTTTCATTGAGTGAACTGCAAGGTCAGCACGACCTTCTAGCATCGCCACTTCGAGTTCTTTAACGAACAGTCCTTTACCACCCACTTTAGCAAGCGGAGTGTCTAGGATGATGTCACCTTTGGTCACCATAGTTACCAACTCAACCTCTAAACCAGGGTGAGCAGCTTGCAGTGCATCCCTTACAAAGTATGCTTGCCAAAGGGCAAGAGGGCTTTTTCTGGTAGCGATACGGATTGGTGCTGAATTTGTCATGGTGTTTCCGATATAGGTTCTGTAATAGCCTAATCCTACCATTGTGAGACGGAAATTCTTACTGTTTGATCATTCCATGCTTTGATAGCTGAGAGATTTTCATGAGTTCACCAAAATAGTGTGATTGGTATCTCATTTGAAACATGGGCTATTATTAGAAATGGTCAATAAAGAGGACACTACAGCGCCGTGAGTTTAACTTTTTGTCATTGAGGAATAGGCCAGTATGACGGCTTCCTTTGCTTTACCATTAAGAGTAAAAGTGTTAAATTGATCACGTTTTGTTGCTGCTTTCGTTCAGTAACTAAACAGAAGTGCATTTAATCTCAAACCAAGGACTTACCTTGCAGGCTTACACTCAGACTTTGATTCAACGATTAGACAATCTAAATCAGCAGCGCATTGATCGTGCGTTGGCGTTGATGAATGTCCAAGGTCAGCGAGTTTTCAACCTTATCCCCGCACTGCTTCACTTCAATCATCCCATGATGCCTGGTTACTATGACCAACAAGTTCCTTTTGGAATTCGTAGCTTCACGCTTAATGAATTCCAAAAGCAATTTGTGTCTGACACCGAATTAACGCTTGGTGGCAAACTCACTGAGGCTGCTGAACCGGCAATTCTTGGTCTGTACACTATGGGTAGTACTTCCTCTATTGGTCAAAGCACCTCAAGTGATCTTGATATCTGGGTGTGTGTTTCTCCGGATATGGATGGCGCAGCTCGCGATAGCCTGACCAACAAATGTCTGCTTATTACTGATTGGGCGGAAACCTTAGGGGTTGAGGCAAATTTCTTCTTGATGGATGAACAGCGTTTTCGCTCGAATTATTCTGAAGAGATGACCGGTGATAACTGCGGTTCTTCACAGCACTTGTTGTTGCTTGATGAGTTTTATCGCTCTGCGGTTCGCTTGGCTGGCCAACGTTTGTTGTGGCAAATAATTCCGCCAGAAATGGAAGAGTGTTACGACGAGTATGTCCAAGGCTTGTGTCAGGATGGTTATCTTGATTGTTCGCAGTGGATCGATTTCGGCAAGTTGAATCGCATTCCTGCTGAAGAGTACTTTGGTTCAAACCTGTGGCAGCTTTATAAGAGTATCGACTCACCGTATAAATCGGTGTTGAAGGCGATCCTATTAGAAGCGTATTCATGGGAATACCCAAATACCCAATTGCTGAGTATTGATACCAAGCGTCGCTTCTTTGCCGATGAACCGGATCTGTATGGTATGGATAGCTACTATCTGATGCTAGAGAAGGTAACGCGCTATCTAGAACGCATTAATGACCACACTCGTTTGGATCTGGTGAGACGTTGTTTCTACCTTAAGACCCATGAGAAGTTGTCGCGTGAAGCGGGTATTGGCTCTGTAGCATGGCGTCGTGAAGCCTTAACTGAGATGACTAAATCTTGGAACTGGGGACAGGAAACCATTGCTGAGCTCGACAACCGCCGTAACTGGAAGGTTGAGCAGATTAAAGTGGTGCACCATGCGCTGCTTGATGCCTTGATGCTGAGCTACCGTAACCTGATTCAATTTGCGCGTCGCAACGACATCACTTCGGCTATCAGCCCACAAGATATCAGTATTTTGGCGCGTAAGCTTTATGCTGCGTTCGAGGTGTTGCCCGGCAAAGTGACGCTATTGAACCCACAAATATCCCCGGACCTGCATGAGCCAGACTTGAGCTTTATCGAAGTTCGTCAGGGTCAGTCTAACAAAGCCGGTTGGTATTTGTATAAACAGCCGCTGGTAGCGCATCGTATTCTTGGTCAGCCTTCACTAGAGCACCATGAGTACTTGAGTAAGCTGGTTGCTTGGTCATTCTTTAATGGCTTGATTACAGAATCGACGCGTTTGCACTCTGTGGTTCGTGATGCTCACATTGATATCGATAAGTTCTATCAAATGGTGAGTGACCTACGTAACACCTTCTCTTTACGTAAACGTCGTCCGAGTATGCAAGCACTGGCGAGCCCGTGTGAGATAAGCCAACTGGCGATGTTCATCAACTTTGAAAATGACCCGACGTCTGAATTAAGTGGTCGTGCATTGAAGGTTGATCTAAAGAACGTCAATATCTTCAGTTTTGGTGAAGAGGGTAAGAGTTTAGTCGGAAGTGTCGATCTGGTTTATCGTAACTCTTGGCATGAAGTGCGTACGCTTCATTTCCAAGGTGATACTGCGATGCTCGACGCGCTTAAGACGGTACTGGGTAAGATGCACCAAGATGCCTTACCGCCAGAATCGGTCGATGTTTTCTGTTATAGCAAAAACCTACGCGGTGTTATGCGTAACATGGTCTATCAACTGCTTGCTGAGTGTATCGACTTACGCTTGAAACCGATCGAACCAGAGAAACGTCGTCGCTTTAAAGCTATTCGCTTAGCCAACAAGATGTTTGGTCTATTCTTTGAACGTCGTGGTGTGTCGGTGCAGATGTTGGAAAACTCGGTCGATTTCTACCGTAGTATCTCAACCAATAAGCTGAAGGGCTCACCGTTACTGATGCTTGATAAAGAGCAAGAGTATCAACTGCCAGATGTGGTTGATGGCTTTGCCAGTGAAGGGTTAATTCAATTTTTCTTCGAAGATACCGACAAAGGTTTCAATATTTATGTATTGGACGAGTCGAATCAGGTTGAGGTGTATCAGCAGTACAGCGGTGAAAAAGATGAGATGATCGCGAGCGTAAATTCTTTCTACACGTCGGTAAAAGATGAGTCGAAGATGTCGTCTAAGTTGATTAACTTCAATCTCCCTCAGTACTATCAGATCGTGCACCCTGAAGAGGGTAACTCTTATGTTGTGCCTTACCGTAACGATGCGACGTTAGCTTCTCGGAGTTCAAAGATAGCTAACATCTAGTCTTATTAAGACTGATTGATATTAAAAAAGGAGTGATTGATTCACTCCTTTTTAGTTTTGCTTACAAATGATTAGACCCAATTGATCTCTTCACCTGCGTGCTTTACGCATTCTTCTTTTACCATCTCAAACAATTCCATGCCCGTCTTTGAGCATGTCCACTTGTCATCAATTAGCTTGAAGTGAAAGCCACCAGATTTAGACGCTAGCCAGATCTCACGCATTGGTTCTTGGCGGTTGATGATAATTTGGCTGCGGTTTTCAAACTCCAGCGTCATCACGTTACCAGTCACTTCGTAATCAACATCTGCCTCTGATTCATCGATAGCTTCTTCGATGTTTTGCATCTGTATATCGACCAGCTGATGAAATTCAGTATCGTTCATCCTTTCTATCCTATTGCTTTTCTTGAGTGTGGTGCGATTATAGGGGGCATTGAGTTAATAATCACGATATGCAAAATGAAAAAATTAATTACCGCTCTGTTTATGGTGTCCGTTATTGGACTTTCTGGTTGTGGTCAAACGGGTCCGTTGTACGATCCTGATGAAGTTCAGCAGACTGAACAATCACAATAAGTGAAACACGCAGAAATCGTTATTTATAAGGGATAAGAACTTTGGATTACTTCAACTATCAGGAAGATGGCCAGCTTTGGGCTGAGGACGTCGCACTTTCACAACTAGCAGAGCAATATGGTACACCGTTGTATGTATATTCTCGTGCCACATTAGAACGCCATTGGAATGCGTTTGATTCGTCGGTTGGCGAGCATCCACACTTGGTGTGTTATGCCGTTAAAGCTAACTCAAACCTTGGCGTGTTGAACACTTTGGCTCGCTTGGGCTCTGGTTTCGACATTGTATCTGGCGGTGAGCTAGAGCGTGTGGTTGCTGCCGGTGGCGATCCGGCGAAAGTTGTGTTCTCTGGTGTCGGTAAAACAGCCGCTGAAATGAAGCGTGCGCTTGAGTTGAACATTAAATGTTTCAACGTAGAGTCTGAGCCAGAACTAGAGCGACTGAATAAAGTTGCTGGTGAGCTTGGTGTTAAGGCGCCGATTTCACTGCGCATTAACCCAGATGTTGATGCGAACACTCACCCTTACATTTCTACGGGTCTGCGTGATAACAAATTCGGCATTGCTTTCGACCGTGCTCCTGCTGTTTATGCGTTTGCAAATACACTCGATAACTTGTCTATCCATGGTATTGATTGTCACATCGGTTCTCAGTTAACGGATATCGAACCTTTTATCGATGCAACTGACCGCCTGCTTGCACTGATCGATCAACTACGTGCTAATGACATCAACATCAAACATCTTGATGTCGGTGGCGGCTTGGGCGTGGTTTACCGCGATGAATTACCACCACAACCTTCAGACTACGCGAAAGCCTTGTTGGCTCGCCTAGATAATCATTCTGATCTAGAGCTGATTTTCGAGCCTGGAAGAGCGATTGCTGCTAACGCTGGTGTATTATTAACGAAAGTCGAGTTCCTTAAGCCTACTGAGCATAAGAACTTTGCCATCATAGATGCAGCAATGAACGATCTGATGCGCCCGGCACTTTACCAAGCTTGGCAGGATATTGTTCCTGTAAGCCCGCGTCAGGGTGAAGCCGTTACTTACGACTTGGTTGGTCCTATATGTGAGACGGGTGACTTCCTAGGTAAGGATCGTGACCTTGTTCTTGAAGAAGGCGATCTACTGGCCGTTCGTTCTGCAGGTGCTTATGGCTTCGCTATGTCATCTAACTACAACACTCGTTCGCGTGCGGCTGAAGTTATGGTTGATGGCGATAAAACTCACTTGGTTCGTCAGCGTGAAGAGCTTACGAGTCTGTGGGAACTTGAAAACATTCTTCCGGAGTAATTTTAAGCGTTATGCACTTCCACTTTTCTAAAATGCATGGTTTGGGCAATGATTTCATGGTCGTGGACTGCATTACTCAAAATATTTTCTTTTCTCCAGATTTGATCCGTCGTTTGGCGGATCGTCACACTGGTGTGGGTTTTGATCAGCTACTTGTGGTTGAGGCTCCCTATGATCCGGAAACTGACTTCCATTACCGCATATTCAATGCGGATGGCAGTGAAGTGGAGCAGTGTGGCAATGGCGCTCGTTGTTTTGCACGATTCGTTCGCATGAAAGGCTTAACGAATAAGTACAGCATCAACGTGAGCACCAAGAAAGGAAAAATGGTTCTCAAGATTGAAGACAATGACCAGATCACGGTGAACATGGGCATTCCTGAGTTCGAACCCGGCAAGATTCCATTCAAGGCGAAGCAGCCAGAGAAGACGTATATCCTGAGAACGGATGTACACACCTTGTTCTGTGGTGCTGTAAGCACGGGTAACCCGCATGTGGTTACCGTTGTTGATGACGTCGATACTGCCGATGTGGAGACCTTAGGTCCGCTTCTTGAATCACATGAACGTTTCCCAGAGCGTGTTAACGCTGGCTTTATGCAAGTGGTTAACCGTGAAGAGGTTCGCTTACGTGTTTATGAACGCGGCGCGGGTGAGACTCAGGCATGTGGTAGCGGCGCATGTGGCGCAGTTGCGGTTGGTATTACTCAAGGCTTACTGGCTGAGAATGTGAAAGTTCGTCTACCTGGCGGTGACTTACACATTAGCTGGCAAGGTCCGGATAAACCTCTGTTTATGACTGGCCCTGCAACGCATGTGTTTGATGGTCAACTTTCTTGCTAATAATGACTGATAACAAATAGATTCATAAAAATAAAGGATAGGTTTTGTCTTACGTTGAAGCCGACGCACTCACCGCAGAAGTGGTCGCGGAATATTTACGTGATAACCCAGACTTTTTTCAAGACAGAAGAAATCTGGTTGATCGCCTTGCTGTTAACAATGTTGAGCAGGGCGCGGTTTCTTTGGTTGAGGTTCAGCTTAAGCGTCAACGCCAGAGAATCGAAGAGTTAGAGGAAGAGATCACTGGTTTGATGTCACTGGCTGCGAATAACGACAAAACTTTTTATGAGTTTATGGATCTGCAAGCTCAGGTATTGAAATGCAGTGATTTCATGCAAGTTATTAAGGCGGTTGAACAAAAGGCGATTGAATTAGGTTTGAAAGCTCATATTCGCCTACTGTCTCCGTTGGGCTTTTTTCAGCTTAACGGAGAGCGTTATTCGAAGTTTTCATTGAACCATTTCAACGGTAAAGATGCTTATTTGGGGCGCTTGAGAAAAGCAGATAGACAAGATTTATTTGGTGATTTTCCAGTTACAGAGCTAGGCTCTTATGTAGTACTTCCGCTTGCTAAGCAGTCTCCATTGGGCTTGCTCGCCTTTTCTAGCGAAGATGGCGGACATTTCCAACCTCATATGGATACGCTATTTTTACGCCATTTAGCACTTGTTGTGTCTCATTTGGCGGACACCTTACCTTGGCAGATAAATAATGAGCCTAGAGCCCAAAATACCTCTTCCTAACAGCCTTCAAAAGCCACTTTCTCGCTTCTATGAATATCTCAGAAGCGAGAAGGGACTCAGCCTGCACACCCAACGTAATTACAAACAACAACTTGAAACTATGGCTTCTCATTTGGTCACACTTGGACTGAAAGATTGGGGCCAAGTAGACGCGGCGTGGGTAAGACAACTTGCCAGTAAAGGCATGCGTGAAGGAATGAAAGCGAGCAGTATCGCGACGCGCTTATCGTCACTACGCAGCTTCTTTGATTTCCTTGTGTTACGTGGCGAAATGACTGCAAATCCAGCCAAAGGGGTTTCTGCACCTCGCAAACAGCGTCCTTTACCTAAAAATCTCGATGTCGATGAAGTCGGACAGTTGCTTGACGTGAATGAAGACGATCCATTATCTATTCGTGATCGAGCGATGATGGAGGTGATGTATGGTGCAGGTTTACGTCTCGCTGAACTGGTTGGCATCAATCTTAAAGATGTGCTGGGCCGGCAAGGCGAAATCCGAGTGATTGGTAAGGGCGACAAAGAACGCAAAGCACCGTTTTCAGGACTGGCTAAAGAGTGGGTCGATAAATGGCTCAAAGTTCGCGGTGATCTTGCTTCTCCGGGAGAAAAGGCCCTGTTTGTGTCCAAGTTAGGGACCCGGATCTCTCATCGCAGTGTGCAAAAGCGCATGGAAGAGTGGGGTAAGAAGCAATCCGTCGCGAGTCATATTAGCCCGCATAAACTGCGTCACTCCTTTGCAACTCATGTGCTTGAATCGAGCCAGAATCTTCGTGCTGTCCAAGAGTTGTTGGGGCATGAAAACATCTCGACAACCCAAATTTATACTCACTTGGACTTCCAACATTTAGCTCAAGCGTACGATGAGGCTCACCCTCGAGCACGTAAGAAGAATAAAGATTAGATTAAAGGTTTTACTATGCGAATTTATCGAGGGTTGAAGCCCATCAAAGCCATGACCTTTGACTTGGATGACACCCTGTATGATAACTGGCCTGTGATCATGAAGGTAGAAAAAGAGATGGCGCAGTGGCTTTACCAAAAGCACCCAGTGTCGGCTTCTTTATCGCTTGAAGAGTGGCAGGGCATTAAGCAGCAAGTCGCCTCTGAAAACCCAGCTTTAAAGCATGATGTTACCGTTTGGCGTGAAACACAGATTAAGAGTGGCTTACTGCAGTTGGGCTACTCTCAGCAGCAAGCTGAACAGGCGGCTCGTGAGGGGATAGAACATACTTTGTGGTTGCGCAATCAAGTCGATGTTCCTCAAGAAACGCATCGAGTGATGGCAGAACTTAGCCAACGCATTCCTTTGGTTGCGATTACCAATGGCAATGTCGATCCACATAAAATTGGTTTAGGGCAGTATTTTCAACGAATTCTTAAAGCTGGCCCAAACGGTAGAGCAAAACCCTACCCAGATATGTTTGATAAAGCGCAGCAATACTTAGATGTTGATGCCATCAACATTCTTCATGTCGGCGATCATCTTAGAACGGATGTTTACGGAGCTAAGCAAAATGGTTTCCAAGCGTGCTGGTTTAATGACACTGGTTCCAATTTATACCTATCCTCGAAGGCGAGTGTGCTACCTGATGTTGAAATAGAGCAACTTAGCGATCTTATGCGACTAATTTAATGGCTACGGTAATCTATTGGGTCGCATTTATGATATTGAATTGTTACATTAGTCGTAATTAATTGCCTGTTTAGGCTAGGATAATTGGCGACTACTTTTTATCGATTCATTTCAATCATAGCAGTGGTTGCGGGTTTTCACTTCACTCGATTTTGAACAAGGGTTGGTATGCAAACATTTACATTTCTCGCAAATACTGAGGAATTATTTAGATCTCAATTTGAACAGCGAGAATGGTGTGACCGCAAGCAATACCTAATTCAACTCTTCTCAGCTCAATCACCCGATATTGCTCGACGCATTGCGAGTGTTGCTCTCAAGCATTTAGATCATTCCATATTGATAGGACAAAGTGCACGTCATGTTATTTGTGATAACAGCCTTGAAAGCGCGTGTACCTTAGTGATTATCAGCGAGTTTGATGAAACACATTTAACCTCTGCTGTGCAGCCTTTTACTGGCAATCCTAACCACGATAGCCAAGCTCTGGTAGCTCAATTATCTCTTTCCAAAGATACTAAAACAGTGATTAGCTTATGTGATCAGGTTGAAGGGCGCGATTATCCCATTTATGGTGCTTTTGAAAACCTGCCTTATACCTTGCCGGTGGCTGGTGGCCTATGCCATGAGAATGATTTTGGCCGTTGGGTTATGCATAACGAAGAGACCTATCAGCACGCCTGTGTTGCAGTTGCTTTGAGCAACCCCAGGTTAAAGGTTTGGTCGGATGCTTATTCTGAATGGAATCCTATCGGAATGAAGTTGAGAGTTACTCAAGCCGAGGGCAACCGTTTATATGCATTGAATGACAAGCCAGCCATTGATGTGTTCAAACATTACCTTGCTGACGGCAAAGACCTCCCATTCAGTCAATTGATGAGTTTCCCGCTTTATCGTGAGCTCGGAAGAAAGAAGGGGATCTCAACGCCTCTTCGTATCAATGACGATGGCAGTATTGAGTTTGATAGCCCTTGGCATATTGGAGAGGAAGCACAATTCTGTTATAACCACCCGTCTTTGACCGCAGAGAAAGTGCGTCATGGTGCCGAGGTGCTTGCGATGCATCAACCGGAATCGGTGATCATTTATAACTGTGTCTCTCGACTTGAATTCATCGACAGTAAGCTCGAACTAAAGCCATTTGAAGGCATTGTGAAGGCCAGCGGTGCTTACTGCATGGGTGAGCTATATCGCAATGAAGATCGTCAAGACATACTTCATCACAGCCTTACCTACATTGCGATGAGAGAGTCGGATGAAATTGATGAGTTTCGTTGTGATGATTTCCATTGTGATTCCACGGTATCACCACTGCTCAATTTAGTGAGAAATGCGGTTGCGGACTTAGACAGCATTAATACCCAGATGGAGAAGAAACTTCATCAACAGGCGCGTCGTATAACGGAGAGTTATCGGATTGACTCTCTTACTGAGCTACCTAACCGTATCGTACTAAAAGAACGACTCAACACGATTCTCTTTACTGAACATTTGTTGACTTTGAAATTGACTAATTTCCATGAGGTGAATGACAAGTATGGATATCAAGTTGGCGATAAATTACTCTTAGATCTCTCCAATCACCTCGTAGAGCGTTTGCAGCTTCGTGTAGTTAAGAGATCTAAGATCAAAGTTGAACTATTTAGTATTGGGGTTGGTGAATGGGCGATTATCTTCAATGCCAGTGCAGGAGGAGCGAAGATAAAGGAGCGCTTCGTCGAATTTGCAGATGAAGTTGAACGTATTAACTTCGAACCGTATGGCTTAACCGATATTGACTACCTTTCGGTATCTCTGTGTGGCGGTTTTGCCAGTCGCTGTGACTTTTTGACTGATAATGGTGATGAAATCCTTCTAAAAGCGATTGAAGCACGACGTTATGGTGTGCGTAACAACACCCACATAACTAACGCCAAAGATATTCTGGTGAGTGAAGAAGAGCGTAAAGAGCGGATTGGTTGGCTGAGCTGTGTAAGCCGAGCAATCTTAGATCAGAATATCATTACCTACTCGCAGCCGATTGTTGAGGCGAGAACACATGAGCTGATTGGTCAAGAATGTTTGGTGAGAATAATGGAAGCTGATGGAACGATTGTGCCACCAGGTAAGTTCTTACCTATCATTGCCGACACGCACCTTTACACTCGCCTTAGCCGACACATGATTAAGAACACCATAGGTTATATGGCGGATAAGCAGAGTCCGTTCTCGATCAACCTGTCTCCACAAGACCTATTGAGCGATAAGACGCTAGAGATTCTCGAGGCTGCGATTAGTGGAATGAACGATCCCACTCGGCTTGGCTTAGAAGTTCTAGAGTCTGAGCAGATCAAAGATTACGGTCGTATGATTGAAGTGTGTGATCACTTCCGCTCCCTTGGGGCGAGAATCATTGTTGATGATTTTGGTGCAGGTTATTCCAATATTGATGAAATCATCAAGCTCGAGCCGCAGATCATCAAGCTCGATGGCAGCTTGATTCGCAACATAGACAAAGATCAAAAGCAAAGAAATATTGCTTCTCAGCTTGTTCGTTTGTGCCAAGTGTTTAATGCTAAAACGGTCGCTGAATTTGTTCATAACCAACAGGTTTGTGAGATAGCGGAGCAAATGGGTGTCGATTACCTGCAAGGCTATTATTTTGGCGAGCCTAAGCGATTGTTTTAGTTATTAAAGTTCGTAAAACTCTTTCACTCCTTACTTTGAAAGTGCTCAGCCACCATTAATGACTGTTTTTTTAGTGAAAGGAATGATGTTTAACTAACGTCACATTATTTATAAGACGATAGTAAGTATTCCGTGCAAGCCTTATCTACAACAAGCACAATAACAAATCATTAACACAACGATTAATGTGAATATGCAGTCGACCTCTCTCCTGATACAAGACATAGAGCAAACCCAACGTGAATTGGAAAAGATAGATTTTCATACACATGAAAGCCTAATGATTCAGGTGTTTTCGTCTTTCGAGAAAGGTTTGGTTTTGGCTGCCTGCCAAGTAATTCAATCGACTTTCCCCAACGCACAGCTCATTGGTTGTAGTGCGAATCATTACATTAGCCAAGCTGTCATTTTACATCAAGGCTTGTTCCTTATTGTTACTCGCTTCGACAGCACCTCATTTTCTTGTGGTGTTGTAGAGTATAGCGAGCAGCCACTACTTGATAGCCAATCGATGTGGGAACAGTTGGGGTGTAATGCTCAGACTCAAAATATTATCTGTTTTGCCGATCGCTTGCAGATAAATAACCGAGCCTTGTTTGCTGCGTTTGAACAATCTAGATACTCGCTGCCTATTTGTGGAGGCGCATCGACCATTACCGACAGTGGACGGTGGGTTATGCTGAACGGCAATTGCTACGAAAATGCCTACGTAATGTTGGCCTTACACAGCTCTGAGCTAGCAGTAACCAAAGGCTATTACACCGAATGGAACCCTATTGGCCGCACCTTCCGTGTCACGGGTGCTCAAGATAATCGGTTGGCTGAATTGGATGGTATGCCTGTTCTCGATCTTTATAATCGCTACCTTGCTGATGGCCTCGAAGTGCCTTTCGAGCAACTGCATAATTTCCCCTTGATGGTCGGTGACCCGAAAGAGCAAAACATTCACTTGCCACTCAAGGTGAGAGAATGTGGAGAGATAGAATTTAGTGGTCATTTTCAGATTGGTGATGAGGTCAGGTTTTGTTACGACCATCCTTCACTGACCCTGGAGCAGATCCGACTCGGTGTTCAACAGATTGCCTCTCATAAACCGGAGCAGTTTTTTATCTACAACTGCACCTCTCGTATCGATTTTATTGATGGTAACCAAGAAATAGAAGTCTTCCAGAAGCTCACAGACACCTATGGTGTGTACTGCATGGGAGAACTTTATCAAGAGCGTGGCCAACAAAGAATCCTGCATCATAGCCTCACGTATCTCGCGCTTAGAGAAGGTGAAGGCAAGGCTGTACAGACATTAGAGACACAACCCGCGACCAATATATCGCCTCTGTTTTCATTGATTCGAAATGCACTGCTTGATGTTGATGACATGAACAACAGCATGGCGAGTAAGATTCAGCAACAAGCGACCGCATTAACGGCGAGCTACCGAATCGATCGTCGCACTGGGCTACCCAATAGAAGTGTACTGCGTGAGAAGCTGTCACAAATGAGCTCTGACAGTCATTTGTTGGCTTTGAAGATCACCACATTTGGTCAAATCAATGAGAAGTATGGTTATCGAGTAGGTGACAAACTTCTGCATGATCTGAGTGATTACTTTCAGAAAGCGCTGTGGCAGTTTTTTGATGAGGGTTGCCAGCTCTACAGTATTGGTATTGGTGAGTGGGCGGTGGTGTTTGATAGTTGGGCCAGCCAAGAACACATTCATCAGCGTTTCTCTGAATTTTCAGACCAAACCGAGCATGTCAATTTTGAGCCGATGGGGCTACCCGATATCGATTATCTTTCGGTTTCAATTTGTGCGGGTATCGCGAGTCGTCGAGATTTTCCTGCGACCTCGACTGATGACTTGTTACTGAAAGCGATTGAAGCTCGACGCAGTGCGGTGAGCCAGAATAAACATCTGGTGAGTGCCAAGACGTTAATTCAACTCGAGAAGCATCGCCAAGAGCAACTCGGCTGGCTGTCGTGTGTGAGCCGCGCAGTGCTCAATCAAAATATTGTTGCGTGCTCTCAACCTATTGTATCGGCGCATAGCCACCAGGTAGAAAGCTATGAGTGCTTAGTTCGAATTGAAGAGGACGGTCAGTTGATTGCGCCGGGTAAGTTCTTACCGATCATTGAGGGAACTCATCTCTATACGCGTTTAAGTCGCCAGATGATAACGCGCACCTTTGATTTTATGAGTCAGAGAACCGATTCGTTCTCAATTAACTTGGCGCCGCAAGATTTCAGCAATGAGAAAACCATTCTTCACCTTGAACAAGCCATCAAAAAAATCAGTCACCCACAGCGTATTGGTTTAGAAGTGTTGGAAACCGAGCAAATTCAGGATTACGGTCGCTTGATCGAGGTGTGTAATCACTTCCGAGATCTTGGTGTGAATATTATTGTCGATGACTTTGGTTCAGGCTATTCGAACATTGATGAGATCTTGAAGCTGGAACCACAAGTGATAAAGCTTGATGGCAGTTTAATTAGCAATATCGATAAGGATAGAAAGCAACGCAAAATAGCCCGACAGCTGGTGAGCTTATGTCAGATTCTGAATGCTAAGACGGTGGCGGAGTTCGTACATAATGAACAGGTGTGTCGTATTGCAGAAGACATGGGGGTCGATTACCTGCAAGGGTATTACTTTGGTCAACCTCAGCGTTTGTTTTGATGGATCGAGAGTTTCACGTGAAACACTGGTTGGTTCAATAACGAATGTACAATGTAAAAAGGGTGAGCTTATGGATCACCCTTTTTGTTTTTAGTATCGGTCCCGTCCTGAAATGTGCATATTACTTTCCCGCGCACCTGCTTGATCTATTTGAGGGCGTGGCCACATTTGTCGGCGTGGAATACTTTTAGATACTGTTGGTAGTAGTCATCAAGGAGCTTGGCAGGTTCGCTTTCACCTAAAGATTTGAGTAACTCAATACCCACTTCGCAAGTACACAGATGGCCACTGTCTTGATTGCGGCGCAAGGTGTAAGAGGATTCGCTGGTGATGTCGAGGTGAACTTGTGGGACAGCTTGTAACCACGAGCTCTTGTTAAGCATCTTCTTCGCTTCTTGCCATGTGCCATCCAAGATAATGAATAGCGGTTTTCGACTCATGGCTTGGGTCATCACTGCTTGCTGACACTCGATGCTTTGATCACTCGGGAATAAAAGAAACGGTTGTCGTGTTTCATCTTTAAGCAGCGCCATTAGCTCTGCTGGTGGTGTTTTCCTTTGCCACACAATGGACCGACACTGCTCAAGGGATTGCTGAAGCAACTTTCCGGTGTTGGTGTCTCGCAACAGTTCATTCTCATGAGTCAGCAGTACAAGATCAGTTTGGCTTTCAACATTTGGTATACGATGACAAATACATTGATGAGTGAAGCCACAACCACCGCAAGCTTGTTGATTACTCATGGTTATAGCTTAACTCCGCTTTGTGCTGGAGATACGCCATCAGCAAACAAAACCACGTCGCTGATATCAGTATCATCTGCTACTGGAGCAACGCTTGGGTTTAGTGGGTAGCTAACACCGGTGTAAGACAGTGTGTGCTTCGCAGGTGTTGCTCCGCCGCCGCTAACATTGAAGATCAGATCCTGCCAGCCATGATTTTGTGACTTGCCTAAGCGTATATCGCCCTTAACCAGTGTCACGCGGCTATTGAAGCGCCAGTTGTCTTGGCTGTTTTCAAAGATAAGCAAGGTACAGCCACCCGAGCCACACCAGTCCAGTTGAGCAAACAATTCTTCCTTACCATCACCGTTCAGATCGTAGGTTAGCCAGCGGTACTGAGTATTGTCTGGTGAGGTGTTATTGGTCTTAAAATACTCACGGATCGCTTGGTCGACGTTTTGATCAAGTTGATCATGCGAGTTTACCTGCTTTGCGGTTAGATCAACCTTGGTGGTCGTATTCACTTGTGCCTGTTCACTCTTGGCTTCAAATAGCACTAGACCGCCATTGGCAATAGGGTAGACAACATTGCCCACTTTTTCCTTCTCTGCGACCAGTTTGCCGTTATCGAGTGTAAAGATGCGTTCTGATATTAGATATTGCTGCTGGTGGCGAGTCATCACTACTTGAACTTGATTTTGGTTGAGCTGTTGCCAAAAGCCTTGCTCAACAATGGAAGGATCGCCATTGTTGTACGAGTAAGTCGTCATAGCGCTGTGGTCATCGTTGAGTTCTAGGTTGATAGAGAAGCCAGTGTTCTGCGTTGAGCTTGCGAAGTAGATTCCACTCCAGTCGAGAGTTGGGTCTTGATTGGCCACCATTGCACAGCCATTGTAACTGCTGTCATTGAGATTAAGTTTGGCGTGCCAGCCATAGATAGAGTCACTCATGCTATCGCTACAGCGCTCTTTTTTAAGATTTAACTCACCTTGTGTCTGGTTACCTTTAAGCTGGTAGTCGCGGGTGCTTGGTGTGGTGCGGCTAGATTCGATATTGAGGCGCTGAGGTTCTTCGCCCATCTTAGTGTATTTGAGTTGGTCTTTATCGAAGGTTGCTGACCAGTATGGTTCATTACCAAAAGCGCGTGTTGCGCGAAGTGGTTGGTCATAACGAACAGGGTTCTCTGACGTTAGCACATTGACTTGGTCAACGACGAAGCGTGCGATGAAATCGGCATTGTATCCCGTTTGGCTCGGTACGGTGAGATGGCCGATAAGCTCGCCGTATAAGGCTTGATAAGGTCTGGTTGCCAGCCCTTGTGCTTCTAGCGCTAACTCGGGTGATAAATCTAACCAGTATTGTTGTTGGCTGCCGCAAGGCGTGAAAGTTCGGCTTTCATGACCAACCACAACCTGACCACGCATGATGAAGGTTTGCGGTTGAATGCTCAGTGGTTCATCTAAGATTGCTGGTGGTAATTCAGGTTGTTGCGGCGTATCTGGTACCGTTACACAGCCTTGTAAAGCGAATGCGACTAGCCATGTCACTGGGTTTTTCATTACCTTCATGTTATATCTTCCTCGGAGCAACCGTTAATTGGATTTATTATGGCATATTGGTTATTTAAAACAGAACCCGACACCTTCTCTATTCAGACTCTTAGAGTGCAAAAAACCTCTTGTTGGGAGGGTGTTCGCAACTATCAGGCTCGAAACATGATGCGTGATGACGTCAAGTTTGGCGATCTGGTGATGATATACCATTCATCATGCAAAAAAGTTGGCGTAGCAGGGATCGCAAAGGTAACCAGAGAAGCCTACCCAGACCATTTTCAATTCGATCCCGAGAGTGATTACTATGATGCCAAGTCTTCACCCGATAACCCTCGCTGGATTATGGTTGATGTCGAGTTTGTGCGAGTGACTGAGCGCTTGATCCCTCTGGCAACGCTTAAAGCTATACCTGAGCTCGCAGAAATGCCGCTGGTTAAACGAGGCAACCGCTTATCCATCATGCCTGTTACCGAACAGGAGTGGCAGGCGATATTAGGAAAAGAAGTACTCGGCTCTCGTTAGCGTTAGAGGAAGCTTTTAGCGTAAGGTTCAAAAAAGGCAGCCATTGGCTGCCTTTTTATTTATTCAGATTTTTTTGACTAGATTAAAGCAGGTGCTTTTCTAAGTAGTGCGCAACTGCATCGTCGGCGTTGCTGCCAATCACTTCATTATCAGGCAGTGCTTTAAGTACTTTTTCATGGGATGTACCCATCACTAAGCCTTTACCTGCCATTGATAATAGTTCGACATCGTTCATGCCATCACCAAAAGCAATACAGTTTTCTAGCTCAAGGTCGATAGATTGAGCCACGGCTTGTAGCGCATCGCCTTTAGATACTTCTGCAGCCATCACTTCCAAGCACCAAGGTGTTGAGAAAGCGGCATTCAATTTTTCACCAAACAGAGCATTGAGCTCATCTTCAAAAGGAACAAGGTGTTCATGTGATTTATTTGGGTGAGTACAGAAGATTTTAGCAATGCCTTCACTCGGTGCGTTATCTGCATCGTACAGTCCGTATGTGAAACCTGTTTGATCGTGAAACTTTTTCATTGTTTCGTCATCACGATTCAGTAACCACTCATCGTTCATATAGATATGGATGAAGATTTCAGGGTCTTTCTTAAACACATCCACAACACTTTGCACTAATTCGGCAGGGATGTTCTTGGCATACATTAGATTGTCGTCTTGGTCATGCACGCGAGCACCATTCGAGGTGATCATGTAAGCAGGAATGCCCGTTTGCTTACGAATACCGGCAACATCAACATGGTGACGACCTGTTGCGAAGATAAAGGTATAACCTTGTTCGTGTAACTTCGTGAGTGTTTGCTTGGTAAAATCGCTTAACTGATGGTTGGGAGCCAAAAGCGTACCATCTAGATCAGAGGCAACAATTTTCACGGAATCTTTGAGTGCAGGAATAGTCATTTAACCCTCATTGCAAAATGCTTAACCAATATCGACACCAACCAATGTCAGTGCCCTTTGAAATACAATATCTTTATCTAGAAATTGTATGCCAAATTCATGCAAGAAAAGAGGGCAAAGCTCACTAACTTCTCTTCCTCTTTAGCGCTTATTTTGTTATTCGTTACTTTCTATTGGTGTGCGAGCGTTAAACAAAAAACTGGTTAATAGCATCCAGTGTTTGATTGCGATACTCATCCTTCTCAAACAACACCTCATGTCTAGACCCTTCAATGGCCTTAAACTGGCTGGCTGAGTTGGTTTTCTTCAGCTTATTGATGAACTTCATTTGAGCATCGTTACTCACAATCTTCTCTTCTCCAGCCTGAATCAATAGCAGAGGGATTTTGATTTGACGAGTTTGCTGGATTGCCTGCTTGGCCGCCATTAATCCTTGCCATACCCAGCGTGTGCTTGGTCCACCCACCTGCAAAGAGGGTGACTCGTCATACAGGCGACGGAACCATTGGTAACGAATTTTGCTGTGGCTTAATAAATTATTTTCGAAGGGCTTCGAGTAATACGCTTGTTGGCCTGGGGCATAAGTCGGCTTGGCATAGCAAGCCGTGAGTACTTGCCCAACAACTATCGCGATGGGCTTGAAGTACCATTCAGTATTGATCCCAAACATGGGTGCGCACAGCGTGACTTTGTCAAATGGGTGGTCGGGGTGAGTTTGCAGGTAGCGAGTGGCTATCGTGCTGCCCATTGAGTGAGCGAGTAGATAACGATTGGAATATCGGTTGAGGTCAAAACTGGCAATGATGTCGGACATATCTGACGCATAATCATCAAACTCATGAATGTGACCGATGTCAGAGTCTGTTACCATACGTTCCGACAGGCCTTGACCTTGGTGGTCAAATGAATAAACGTCATAGCCTTGTTGATAGAAGTCATAAAAGAGTTCTTGGTATTTCAAGCAACACTCGATGCGACCATTTGAAATTACAATGGCTTTGGTGTGCTTCGGTGAGGTTAGGCTACACCAGTACAGCTTCTTTTTACCAGATGATGTGACATACCCATCTTTTCGTTGTTGCCAAAGGGCAGGGATCGGGTGTTTAATCGCTTGCTCGAACTCAGGTTCTTGCGTGTACGAAAACAGGGCGGCACTGTGGTTTTCCATGGGAAACTACCTGAACTGATGCATGTGAGAGCGTTAGCGCTACTAATGTTGTTAGATTAAAGAACTAGTAAGGAAATGCAAATGGATACTCATGTTTGGCTTGCTTATGTCGTCACGGCGATTTTGTTTAGTTTGGCTCCGGGCTCTGGTACCGTTAATTCAATCAGCAATGGGCTAAGTTATGGCACCAAGAAGTCGCTCGTGTCGATCGCAGGCTTACAGCTCGGTCTAGCATTTCACATCATGCTGGTGGGTGCAGGCATTGGTGCATTAGTCGCTCAATCCGCGTTGGCGTTCACTATCATCAAATGGGTCGGTGTGGCTTATCTTTTGTGGTTGGGCATTCAAAAGTGGCGTGATAATTCTAGCTTGGTGGCTTCAGAAGAGAGCACAACATTATCGAGCGGAAGATTGTTGAGAAATGCCGTGCTGGTTAATCTTACCAACCCGAAATCTATCGTATTTTTGGTGGCACTGTTTCCTCAATTTATCGATCCGACACAGCCTCAGGCTCCACAGCTATTAGTGCTTGGTGTAACGACTGTATTCATTGATAGCGTGGTTATGTTGGGTTACACCTCATTAGCTTCACAAATGGGGCGTTTTATTCGTTCTGATCGCGTAATGGGTAAGATAAATAAAATATTTGGTGGTATGTTCATGGGCTGCGGGGCTTTGCTGGCTGCCGCGAAAGCTTAGTTTAGGCAATAGAGTTATCGTTAAACCAATAGAGTTATCAATAAATGACCGCTACCTACGTTGCTAGACAACCTATCTTAAATCGTAACAAGAACACGCTTGGTTATGAGCTGTTGTTTCGCGATGGAGAAAGGAATGCCTATCCTGCGCATATTGAGTCTAATCGAGCAACGTATCGTCTGATTGTTGAGAACTTCTTATCGGTTGGACTCAACCCTTCGATCCCATCTTCACGCTGCTTTATTAACTTCCCGTATCAAAGTTTGATCCGTCGGCTGCCTTTGAGCTTGCCTAAAGACAAGGTGGTGGTTGAGATCCTTGAAACCTGCCAACCGACAGACCAGTTATTAGAAGCTGTTAAAGAACTTTACCAAGCGGGCTACATGATTGCCCTAGATGATTTTACTTCGACGCCAGAATGGGAACGTTTCCTAAAATACACGCATATTGTGAAGCTCGATATTATGCAAATGGGCTTGGATGAAGCGTGTGAGTTAGTTAAGGCTCACCAAGGGCAGAAGTTTAGCTTTCTGGCTGAGCGAGTCGAAACCGAACAAGAATTCCAACAAGCCAAAGAAGCGGGTTTTCGATTTTTTCAGGGTTACTTCTTCAGTAAGCCAGAGATAGTTAAAACCAAATACATCAGCCCAGAGCAGGTGATTGCTATGGAGCTGTTTCAAGAAGTGTGTAAAGCCAACGTCGATTTTCAACGAGTTGAAAATATCGTAGCCAAAGATGTGGCGTTGTCATACAAGCTTTTACGCTTCGTAAATTCCATGTCGCCGCGTCTTGAAGTGACAATTTCTTCTTTCCGTCAGGCCTTGGTTTATCTAGGGCAAGAAAAACTCAAAATGTTTGTTTCGTTGGCGGTGGCTTCTTATGTGTCAGATAAGAAACCGAAAGAGTTATACAGCTTATCGCTTCAGAGAGCTCAGTTCTGTCAGCGTATGTCTCGTTATCAGCCATTTTCAGGGCATGCTGAACAAGCCTTTATGATTGGCTTGTTTTCGTCGCTCGACGCTCTGTTAGATTTATCGCTAGAAAACCTTGTTGAACAACTCCCATTATCTAAAACCATCAAGGTCGCTTTGTTACGCAGAGAAGGGCCATATGGAACGCTTTTAGCGCTTGAAGAGAGCTTTGAACATGCTGATTGGCAACAGATTGATAAGCACTGTGCTCATTTGGGACTGAATGTTGAGCAGGTCAAAACCGAACTCACTGAAGCTCAACGCTGGAGTCATAACGTAACCAATCAGCTCTGATTTCTCTTCGTTAAATTTTTATGACAATTGAAACGCACGCCTTGACGTGCGTTTTTTTATAACTAATATATACGCATATCCATATATGAGTATATAGCTATGCTTCCTCACCAATTTTTTAAATTACTGTCTGATGAAACGCGAGTGCGTTGCTTAATGTTGATAGTGCGCAATGAGTGCTTGTCTGTTGGTGAACTCACTCAGGCATTACAAGAAAGTCAGCCAAAGGTTTCCCGTCACCTAGCACAGTTGCGCTCAAATGGCATTTTGACGGATGTTCGCCAAGGACAGTGGGTGTTCTACCGCCTTGCCAAAGATTTACCGGGTTGGATGCTAAAGTTAATTGATGACCTTATCGCATCGAACTGTTTGAAAACTGAATACCAACAAGATATTGAGCGTTTAGAAGCGATAACTTCACGCCCTCAATGTTGCGTTTAAATACATTAAAACTTATTGCCGAAATAGTTGGAGTTGCAGCTAGGCGACAAGTGAACTTATCCCTATGAGCATAGATATCCTATGTGATTTGGGCGGCCGGTGTTCCGGTAAGTGAACGCAGTCAACAACGCTGCGGCTTCAAATATGAAAGCAATTAACTGAGAGAACAGAAAATGACAGTCAAAGTAGGTATTAATGGTTTTGGCCGTATCGGCCGTCTAGCACTTCGCGCAGCATTCGATTGGGCTGAGCTAGAATTTGTTCAAATCAACGATGTTGCTGGCGATACAGCGACACTGGCTCACCTTCTAGAGTTCGATTCAGTTCAAGGTCGTTGGAACCACGGAGTGTCTGTTGAAGGCGATGAGATGATCATCAACGGTCAACGCATCAAAACCACCAAAGAGCGCGACATCGACACGGTCGATTGGTCTGGCTGTGATGTGGTGATTGAAGCGACCGGTGTTCACCGTAAGGCATCTTTCCTGAACAAATACCTTGAGCAAGGCGTGAAGCGCGTTGTGGTATCGGCACCAGTGAAAGAAGAAGGCATTGCAAACATTGTTGTTGGTGTGAACGACAACATCTTCGACCCAGCTGTACACAAAATCGTAACCGCAGCGTCTTGTACAACCAACTGTCTCGCGCCTGTGGTTAAAGTGATCAATGAGAAGTTAGGTATCGAAAACGCAGCCTTCACTACTATTCATGATCTAACCAACACGCAAACTATTCTTGATGCGCCCCATAAAGACTTACGCCGTGCACGTGCATGTGGCATGAGCCTTATCCCGACAACGACGGGCAGCGCTAAAGCGATTGTTGAGATCTTCCCAGAGCTTGAAAATCGCATCAACGGCCACGCAGTTCGTGTACCACTAGCGAACGCTTCTCTGACTGACATCATTTTCGAAGTGAAGCAAGACACAACAGCAGAAGAAGTTAACGCGATGCTGAAAGAAGCTTCTGAGAACGAACTGAAAGGCATTCTCGGTTTTGAAGAGCGTCCGCTGGTTTCTATCGATTACAAAGGCGACCAACGTTCAACGATCGTAGATGCACTATCAACCATGTTAGTTGGTAAGCGCATGGTTAAGATCTACGCTTGGTACGACAACGAGATGGGCTACGCAACGCGCACCGCTGAGTTAGCACGCACAGTCGGCCTCGCTTAATACTCTTCATACTTGAAGCTGCAAGCGTTGTTAACTGCGTAAGTTCACCGGATCGCCGGCCGCCCTAATTACATAGGAAATCTATGCTCATAGGGCTGAACTTCATTTCTTTGTAGGGAAAACGTTACCTAGCTGCAACTCCAATTATTTTGAGTATCGGTCTATATATAAAAGAATTTTAAGAGATTGATGATGACAAATTCTCAAGTACACCCAACATGGCAACTAGATTTAGACACTGGTGCGTTAGTGCTTACTCCGTGTCCAGGTACTAAAGAAGCTGACTTAGATGCATCTTTAACGCAACTTAAAGCGCAAGGTGTGGAAGCGATTGTGACAGCTTTAGACAGTGAAGAACTGGCGAGCAAGAACGTTGCTGAATTAGGCGAGAAAGCGCAAGCACTAGGCATGCAATGGTTCCAAATCGAAATAGAAGACGACTGTGCACCGGGTGCTGATTTTGCTGCGAAATGGCAAGCAGCGAGCCCTGCACTACACCAAGTCGTGGATAACGGTGGCAAGGTAGCGATGCACTGTATGGGCGGTTCTGGCCGTACTGGTTTGTTGGCTGCACATCTGCTGTTAGAGAAGAGTTGGGACCTGAATAAGATTGTTCAAGAAGTTCAGGCGCTTCGTCCAGGTGCTTTTACTAAACCCATTCAGGTTGAGTACATTAATGGCGTAGCGAATAGCTAGTAAGCCATGGTTGTTATACAAGGAGCTTTTGGTATCTGGAGTATTGAACTTATCATGATCCAAAAGCTCTTTTTGTTTAGATTGCAGAGATAGCGTTATGTTTTCAAATCTAAGTAAGAGCGTTCGCCAATACATGTTGGTGACTTTCAACTACTGGAATTTCACCATTACTGATGGTGCACTTCGTATGCTGGTGGTTCTGTATTTCTACGACCTTGGCTACAGTTCGTTAGAGATCGCCTCACTGTTCCTTTTTTATGAATTCTTTGGTGTGGTGACTAACCTCATCGGCGGTTGGTTAGGGGCTCGTCTTGGACTCAATAAGACCATGAACATCGGCTTAGGGATGCAAGTTGTCGCCTTGGGTATGCTGGCGGTGCCAAGCGCAATGTTGACCATCCCTTGGGTGATGGCCGCGCAGGCGTTGTCTGGTATCGCTAAAGACCTCAATAAGATGAGTGCCAAGAGCTCAATCAAAACCTTGGTCCCGGACGAGCAGCAAGGCGCGCTTTATAAGTGGATTGCGATTCTGACCGGATCTAAGAATGCACTGAAAGGTGCCGGGTTCTTTATCGGTGGCTTACTGCTTTCGACGATTGATTTCCAATACGCAGTGCTAGCGATGGCTGCTGTGCTGACATTGGTCTTCATTGGCAGTTTGGTGAGCTTAGAAGCGGACATGGGTAAAGCGAAAACCAAACCCAAGTTCAAACAGATTTTCTCTAAGTCTGAATCCATCAATATCTTATCGGCAGCGCGTATGTTCCTGTTTGGCGCTCGTGACGTGTGGTTTGTAATTGCTCTGCCGATTTATCTAGGCAGCGTGTTTGGTTGGGATCACTCATGGGTTGGTGGCTTCTTAGCGGCTTGGACCATCGCTTATGGCTTTGTACAGGGCATTGCACCTAAGATTACCGGTAAAGCGCAAGGCAAGGTGCCTGATGGCCATGCAGCGCTATTGTGGACGGGTGCATTGGCTATCGTGACCGCCGGTATTGCTTATGCGGTACAGATTGGTTGGCAACCCGAGCTGGTTATCATCGGTGGTTTGATGGTATTTGGCGCCATTTTTGCGGTGAACTCATCACTTCACTCATACCTGATTGTCAGTTATGCGAAGGGCGATGGTGTGTCGCTTGACGTCGGTTTTTACTACATGGCGAATGCGATGGGCCGTCTGATTGGCACTATTCTATCGGGCTTGGTATTTCAAATGGCCGGTTTGTCTGCGTGTTTGTGGGTATCGTTCGCGTTCTTAGCTATAACGACGGTAATCTCTTTGCGCTTACCTAAGTTGCCGCAAGCGTCAGCCGCATGATCCTCATTCGCAAGAGCTAAAGTCGAACGATCTTAATTCGCGATATGCTTCTCCTTTAACAATAAGCTGACTTGGTATTTATTCCGGTCAGCTTTTTTATTGCTATAGTAGAATGATTGAATATTAATCAGGCATTTACATGAAGCAGCGAATTCTCTTTTTTGATTTAGCACGATGTGTCGCGGCTGTAGCGGTTATTGCGATTCATGTTTTAGCTCCTTATCGAAATGAGCTAGGAACCATTCCTTTCGGCGAGTGGTTAACGGCGATCACCGTCAATGGCTTCAGTCGCTGGGCTGTACCAGTGTTTATTTTGATTAGTGGCGCGTTGATGCTGAGCGATCAGCGCCCGTTTGACGCCAAATATTACCTCAAGCGCCGCCTAGGTAAGGTACTGATACCTTTTATTGTCTGGTCGCTTTTCTATACCTACCTGTCTGGTTGGTCTGCGATGGGCTTTGATGCCGACGTGAGTTGGGAGGTGTTGCTCAACAGCTACCATCACTACACCTATTACCACCTTGGTTTCTTCTATTACTTTATCCCGCTCTACTTCGTGATTCCTTTCTTACAGGTCATGGTCAGAAAGTATGGAGACAAGGCCGTTTATGGTTTCACTGCGGTTTGGTTATTTACGACTTTACTGTTCTTACTCAGGATAGATGGCCCATGGAGTCACGAGTTGTGGCTTTACACTGGCTACTTGCCACTGGGTTACCTGTTGTACAAGAAGGTGCCACTTGACAAGTTAACCGTTGGTGTGAGTGTGGGGCTTGGCGCATTGGCATTGTTAACCACAGTCTACATGGTGGTTGATGCGAGCTTAATTGCCGAGGAGTACACGGTTGGTCGTTGGTTATCTTACAAAACGCTGAATACCGTATTAGCCGCGAGCATGGTGTTTATGCTGTGTCGTTACTACGGAGAAGGGTTATCTGAGAAAAGTAACCAAGTGGTTGGCTTTATCAGTAAACATAGCTTAGGTATCTATCTGCTGCACCCTATCTTCTTGTGGCCAATGAAAGAGCTCGGTTGGTACCAAGGACACCCTGCATGGGTGATTCCATTATGGATAGTGATCAGTGGTGCAGGGGCTTTATGGATGAGCTGGCTGGTTTCTAAATCAGAGAAAACGAGTTGGCTATTGCCTTAGTGCTGCTGAGGATGGTTGTATTGAAGTGATTAACGTTTCAATGCAAAGTGTAAGAACTTATCGCCCTGGTAGGTTAGAGTTCCTTTATCTCCAGGGTTAAGAGCATGAAAGTAATGGATACCGACTTGGAATTCTCGCTTCGGTCCAACAACACCACGTTGAACGTAAATCCAGTACTCTTGATCTTCTTGGCCAGGCTCTGCGTCAGGAAGGTCGATCGACTGTTTGTCTAGTACAGTGACATTCACTTTCTTTTCTGGCGCGTTATCACCCTGCATGTGTTTTCGATAGAAACCAAGAAATACCCAAGCAGCAAGGCCAGCAAGTGCAAAGATGGCAAGAAAGAGTGAATTAGGCATAGAACCTCCATGTAGTCGTGATGGTTATTCTAGTCTTTCGGGCAATAGGGATATGTGTTTAAAGCCGCTATTCGTGAACTGCTGTAAGCTAAGCTGATTATTTTTCGGCTGATATCACATTTAATGGCAATCTTGGGATAAAGCATTGTTATTTATTGTCTCTTTCTTAAGTAAATAGCAATGAATTTGTATAAAAATAGGGAAATGCTCGACTAGAATTATAGTGTGGAGTGGGAGGGCTAAGATGACCGATATTGAAAAAGTGGTGACAAGAACTCGCAATATTGAAAAATTATTGAGACTTCAATACCACGCTGAAGGCGAAGGATTACACGAGCTTGTGACAAGCTGTGAAGAAAGGCTACCGCACGATATGGTAATCAAATTGCGTTATATCGCAACGTGTCGCAATAAGGTAGTGAATGAGCATGACGCTCAACTGGAAGACCAGCATAAATTCATCATGATGTGTAACGACTGTGAGAAGGAACTGACTCCACGAAGCGGTCGTTTTATCTGGCGAGTTGCGATCTTACTGATGATGACGATGACTTTAGCCGCAGCGGGTTTCTATTATGCGAACTGGGATGTGTTAACACTGCATCTGTTTTCGAAGTGAAAAATTGAACAAAAAAAGGGACGCCATGAGCGTCCCTTTTTTTATCTGTAACTTGCTTAGTACATCATCGGTAGTGTCATAAGACCTACAACTACCGCGATCATTACAAGTCCTTGTCTTTGCGAAGATGAAATCATAACACTACTCCTAAATTGGGTTGTCTCTCGCTATGTTTTAAAGAATAGCCCACTTATAGGTTTAGATCAATAATTACTTTCGAAAGCTCCAAAAGTAGTAGGAAACTATTGGTTTTTGGCTTTTTTGGCTCTGTTTAACTGTGTGTTTTGGTGTGTTCTTATTTTGTTCGTTGTGATTCATGTTTGTTCTTATTTTTTTTAAGTTACTGTTTTGTGTTGGCTTTTATTTGTGATTTATATTGTTAAAGGTTGTTAAACTGTATTAATAGGGGTTGGTGGTGGTGAGGTTTGATTTGGTTTTGTTTCTGGGTTTTTAGCTCGGTTTTGGTGGTTGTTTTGACTCGAGGCTTGGGAAATTATGACAGTTCTAGGTATGAGAAAAACAAGTTTCTCACTTTACAAACCTAGAGTTGCCTGGAGTTTTTTATTCGCTAGTTAAGTCTGGGTTTTTGATATTAAGTGTTTGTTTTTTGTATTTTTTGTTGTGTTGATTTTTCACTTTTAGTCGTGATTTTTGGCAGTATTTAGTGGTTTGTTGGGATTTAAATGATCAAGAAGTGTCTAAAATTTAAATCTGAGTCGTGTAACGCCGTTTTAAAGGGGTTTTACGGCGAATCGCTTTATTTTTAAACGAATCACTGCTATCTCCGCGTAATTGTCATTGCTTTAACTGAAAAGGACTCTTTTTAGTGGAAGCGTAATCAAGATCCAATTTTGAGGGGCTTAGGCTTTACATCAACACTCGTGTGCCTAGACTGGCGACGTTTTAAAGCAATAGGGCAATGGGTATGTGGAGTTGGTTAGCGGTTTCTTTATCTGGTATCGGAGCGATATCAGGGACGAAACATGGACATATCGGTCAGGCCTTAGTGTACAAGGTGTTTACCTTTGTTTTGTTGGCGGTAGTGGCGGTCACTCAATCGATCGTTGCTGAATATACTTATTGGGTTATCGCTGGCTTAGCGATCTCGGCTGTGGCTGATGTTCTACATACGGTGACTCAAAAACGACCGCTTTATTTTGTCTGTTTTTTATTGGCTCAACTCTGTTATAGCAAGGCATTTTGGCTACAACTCTCAGGAGAGATGGTTTGGTGGTTGTTTGCATTATTGTTGGCTGCCTGCGTTGTCGCTTTCTTCTTACTTCTTCCACGCTTAGATAGATTGGTTTTTCCCGTGGTCATTATGGGCATTGTGCTTATCCAGCTGGCTTGGGCATCTGGTGAGGTTTGGTTACTTGAGCCTCAGCTATCACACGCGGTTGGTTTTGCTGGCTGTAGCGTGCTGCTGCTTTCTGCATTGGCGTATGCTCTCAATTGCTATCGTAGTCCAATCAAGGGCGCTTATCTTTGGGTAACGGGCAGTTACTTCCTAGCGCACGCTCTTATCGTGGCATCTCTAACCATTTAGGGTAGAGCACTCTCAACTCTGAGCTACATCAAGGCAGGCTTGCTGAAAATCGGTACTCTACGTTTGATTCATTAAATATTGAGATAGAGTTATGACGACTGAAATTCACGCACACAACGTTTTAAACCTGCTTAGTGAGAAGTCACTGACTCGCGAAGAGCTAACACAAGAACTCGCTCAAACGTATGGCGCAGAAGCTCGTTTCCATACTTGTAAGCTAAATGGTTTAGATTTGGATGACCTGCTTAAGTTTTTCCTGAAGATGGAAAAGGTTGTGGTTGTCGATGATAAGCTTTGCACCAATCGCGAACGTGTGTGTAACCACTAATTACCAATGATTTGGTTTTTAGAGCCTTTTGGCTTTTATAGATAAGAAGAGTGGATGCTATGTTTCGGTTCCACTCCTTAAATTCTCTTTTCTACTTGCTCTCGTTAATTCCCTTTTAAATAGCATAATTTAACTCGTTTATTACTGCGTTCGAAAATCAATGTTGAGGCTGCTATACTCCGCGCACTTACGCTTTTCGAGACAAACTTATGGAAATTTTATCTGCAGCAACCATGCTGTTTCTTATTATGGACCCGCTTGGCAACCTGCCAATTGTGCTCTCAATCCTTAAGCATATCGATCCTAAGCGTCGTCGTATTGTTCTCGTTCGTGAACTGATGTTTGCACTCGTTATCTTGTTGCTGTTCTTGTTTGCTGGCCAAAGCATCATGAACTTCTTGCACGTTCAGCCTGAAACTCTGAGTATTTCTGGCGGTATCATTCTCTTTATTATTGCGATTAAGATGATCTTCCCAAGTGCAGGCAGCATTACAGGCTTAGCCGCGGGTGAAGAGCCGTTTATCGTGCCGATGGCCATTCCAATGATTGCGGGCCCATCGGTTATCGCTGCGCTGATTCTTTTGGCGACTCAAAACCCAGACCAGATGTTTGAGTTGTCTCTGTCGGTTTTACTGGCATGGGGCGTAACCTTCTTCATTCTTATGTTTAATGGTTTCTTCCTACGCATTCTTGGTGAGAGAGGCTTGAAAGCGATAGAACGTCTAATGGGCTTACTGTTGGTTATGCTGTCGACTCAAATGTTCTTAGATGGTGTGAAAAGCTACATGTCTTAGCATTTTCTTATCGTTCAATTTATTCTCGAACAATAAAAAAACGCCGCTCAAATGAGCGGCGTTTTTGTATTTATCTTTCTCGTCACTAGGCTTTCTGCATCGAGTACTGTGTACTGAAGCTTGTATATCTAGGCTCTAGCTCGATTACATCATGTGTTTGCGTCGGATATCGAGGAGGGCAAAGACTCCGAAAATCAATATTGACCACTTTTCCCAACGTGACATTTCGATCTTATCGCCGAAAGCACCGATAAAGATCAGCATCTGCAGGCCGTGCATGAAGAACAAGAATGCTGTCATGATATAAAGCGCAATCGCAGCATTACCCGGGAATGGGTAGACAATGTTGACGATTAAGATAAACCAAACAAAGGCAATGGCTGCTTTTGCTAGTGGAAGTAAGAACTTCATTCAATAACTCCTAGTCTTCAGTGGTTCGATTAAACAGACGGTAGCTCGACTGGCCCGTGGTCTTATCGCGGTGCAACTCCCAGTTCTCTGGCATCGCTTCGAGTTGTAATTCTTTTTCTGTCTCAACGTAAATGATGGCATTGTCGGCAAGCCAGCCATTGCTCTCAAGAAGCTCTACAGTTTCAGCTAATAAGCCTTTACGAAATGGAGGATCAAGAAAGACCATATCGTAAGGAGTACCCGGCTTTTTGAGGAAAGAGATTGCATCGGTGTTCACCACGTTGATGTTATCTGCTTTGAGCTCTTTTGCATTATCAGCAAGCTGTTTAGCGGCTTTCTGATTCATTTCTAGTAGTGTCACTAATTTTGCTTGGCGAGAAGCCGCTTCAAAACCTAGGCCACCAGAACCAGCAAATACATCCAAGCAGGTCGAGTGTGGGATATCTTGTGCTACCCAGTTAAAAAGAGTCTCTTTTACTCGATTAATGGTCGGGCGTAAGCCTTCTAAGTCATGAACAGGCAGTTTTCGACCTCTCCATGAGCCACTAATAATTCGAACAAAGCCTCCGGATGGCTTTTTTTGTGATGTGTTTTGCTGGCGACGTCTTACCATAGATTTTTTGACCGCTAATAAAGTGATACTATACCGAGCCCAATTTAGTTGGGTTCGGGTATTAGATAAATTTGCAATGACAAAGTGTATCAAGCTAAAAGCAAACTTATCACTGCTTTGTCATTTTTCTTTACTATTCGTTTGTACAAGCTTGTATTGTATAACAATAGCAAAGAGTCAACGTGCATTAAGTCAATGCAGTTAATTAGTAGATCTAGGAAACTCCTCTGATGACGGAAAAAAAGAAGCGCGGATTATTATCGTGGCTTGGTTTTGGTGAAGAAGAACAAAGCCCAAAAACTCAGAATGAAGCGAACGTAGAAAACGTTGAAGAGCAAACTGAAGTTGAATCACAAGTCGAGGCTGAAGCTGAAGTAGCTAAGCAAACTGAAACTCAGTCAGTTGAATCTGAGCTTGCTGAATCAGATCAAGCGCTTGAAGAGACTCAAGAAGAGCAGCAGCCTGTCCTAGCAGAAGCAGAAGCAGAAGCAGAAGCAGAAGCAGAAGCAGAAGCAGAACCGGAAGAAGTTGTTGTTCCTCAAGCTAAGATTGAAGAAGTTCAAGAGAAGCCAACAGAAAGCTTTTTTGCGCGTCTTAAGCGCAGCCTAAGCCGTACTAAAGCGAATATCGGTGTTGGCTTCTTTGGCTTGTTCAAGGGGAAGCAAATCGATGAAGATCTTTTTGAAGAGCTAGAAGAGCAACTTCTGATCGCTGACGTGGGTATGAATACTACCGTTAAGATCATTGAAAACCTGACAGAAAAAGCATCTCGCAATGACCTAAAAGATGGTGAAGCTCTATATGGTCTGCTCAAAGAAGAGATGGCAGAAATCTTAAGCCAAGTTGAACAGCCTCTTATGGTTGATACAACGAAAACGCCTTATGTTATTTTAATGGTGGGTGTGAACGGTGTGGGTAAGACGACCACTATCGGTAAGCTGGCGAAACAATTCCAAGGCGAAGGCAAAAAAGTGATGCTGGCGGCCGGTGATACCTTCCGTGCGGCTGCTGTAGAGCAACTTCAAGTTTGGGGACAACGTAATGACGTTCCTGTGATTGCTCAACACACTGGCGCAGACAGTGCTTCTGTTATCTACGATGCGATTGAAGCCGCTAAAGCACGTGGTGTTGATGTCGTGATTGCGGATACGGCAGGTCGTTTACAGAACAAGAGCAACTTGATGGAAGAGCTACGTAAGATTGTTCGTGTAATGAAGAAGATTGATGACTCTGCACCGCACGAAATCATGCTTACGCTAGATGCAGGCACTGGTCAGAATGCGATCAGCCAAGCGAAACTGTTCAGTGAAGTCGCGCCGGTAACGGGTATTACGCTAACTAAACTAGATGGTACGGCGAAAGGTGGTGTGATTTTCTCAATTGCTGACCAGTTCCAGATTCCAATTCGTTACATTGGTGTGGGTGAAGGCATTGATGACCTACGTCCATTTGAGTCGAAAGACTTTATTGAAGCACTATTTAGTCGTGAAGAGTAACTCGTGTAGCAAAGTGGTTTATCCTTAACCTGCTACCGTTTTAAGTTTGACATGAGTGATCGTAAGAGGAATTTTCGGTGATCAAATTTCAGCAAGTGAGTAAAGCCTACCGAGGCGGACGCCAGGCGCTCCAAAAAGTGGACTTTCATCTCAAACGTGGAGAGATGGCATTTTTAGGCGGGCACTCCGGTGCTGGTAAAAGTACCTTGCTGAAGTTGATTTGCGCCATCGAGCGTCCAACGGATGGCCGCGTTTGGTTTAACGACCACGATATCACTCGTATACCAGCCAAAGACATTCCCTTTTTACGCCGTAATATTGGGATTGTCTTTCAAGACCATCGCTTGCTGATGGATCGCTCTATCTTTGATAACGTCGCACTGCCTATGCGTATTGAATCTATTTCTGAAAATGAAATAAAGCGCCGAGTCAGTGCCGCGTTGGATAAAACCGGCTTACTAGATAAAGCCTGTTGTTTGCCAAGCCAACTTTCTGGTGGTGAGCAGCAACGCGTGGGTATTGCTCGCGCTGTGGTTAACCGTCCAACTCTGCTCTTAGCGGATGAGCCGACCGGTAACCTAGACCCTGAATTGTCGAACCGTGTCCTGCGCTTGTTTGAAGAGTTTAACCGCGCGGGCGTAACGATCATCCTAGCGACGCACGATATCGGGTTAGTGAACACTCGCCCCCAATACCGTCATCTTGAATTAAACCAAGGATTTTTGAGTGAGGTTGAAGATTATGACCGCTAATAAGCGCATCAAGAAACCTCACTCTAAGCGAGCCGCCAGTGACGGCTTTTTTGTTGTTCACTGGAAACAAGCCAAATCGTCTTTCTCGCAAATGTGGCAGCGTCCACTGGGTAATTTACTGACGTTGGCTGTTATCTCAATGGCTTTGGCGATGCCTGCCTGTTTGTATCTACTAGGTAAAAACGTTGGAGAAGTGGCGAAAGACGTCACCAGCCCATCACAAATCAGTGCTTATGTAGAGGATGGAATTCCTGAGCCTCGAGTGATAGTGCTGAAAGATGAGATAGAAGGCTGGGATCAGGTCGAGTTGGTTGAATACATTTCACCACAACAAGGCCTTGCTGATTTGAGCAAGTATTCTGGTTTTGATGATGCACTGACTATTTTAGATGATTACTCGTTGCCAGGTGTGTTGGTGATTACGCCAAGTGTACACAACGACAAGCAAATCAAAGAATTGGCGAGTAAGGTTAAGAAGCAAGAGCTCGTGACCGATGTTCGTTTAGATGAAGATTGGCTTGCAAGGCTGGATGCGATTAAAACACTGGCGGCCGTCATCGTGATTACATTAACCGTGCTTATGTTGGGCGCTGTGTTTTTGATTATTGGCAATACATTACGGTTTAATGTGTTGGCGCATAAAGAAGAGATTCAAACTATGAAGCTGATTGGTGCCACCGATAGCTTCATTTTACGCCCATACCTATATTCTGGAATGTGGTTTGGTGTGTTAGGCGCGATCTGCGCTTGGGTAATGACGGCGCTGATTACTGTTTTACTTAACAGTGCAGTTGATGATTTAGCTCAGCTTTACGATAGTCACTTTAGATTGATTGGCTTAAGTTGGGACGAATCATTACTGCTTTTGATCGTTGGAACCCTATTAGGTAGCGTGGCTGCGAAGCTTTCCGCACAGCGCCACCTAAAAGAAATTGAACCTGTTTAGTTGAATAGAGTCATATTTAGACGATAAATAGGCACTTTTTAATCAGTTTTTACCTTGTATAGACGAATTGATTATGCATAATTACTTCCCCCTTCTTGAATCCTGTTCATTTTAGGTTCAAGATTGTCGGGTTTTAATAGATATATTACTCCAGATCAGAGATTGATGAGGAACCGAATGGCAAACCAATCGTATCAAATGGCTTTAGTCACACAAGATAGCTTAGATAGCTATATCCGCTCAGCGAACAGCTACCCAATGCTGACGCCTGAAGAGGAACGTGGACTTGCAGAGCGATTACATTACAAAGGTGAGATCGATGCTGCGAAAGGTTTGATCCTTTCACACCTAAGATTCGTGGTGCACGTTGCAAGAGGCTACTCTGGCTACGGGCTGCCAATGGCTGATCTCGTCCAAGAAGGTAACATCGGCCTAATGAAGGCGGTGAAGCGCTTCAACCCTGAAGTGGGTGTTCGACTGGTTTCTTTTGCTGTTCACTGGATCAAAGCTGAGATTCATGAATATGTACTACGTAACTGGCGTATCGTTAAGATTGCGACAACCAAAGCACAGCGCAAACTGTTCTTTAACCTACGTAAATCTAAGAAGCGTTTAGGCTGGTTCAATAATGGTGAAGTTGAGGCTGTTGCGCGTGAACTGGGTGTTGAGCCCTCAGAAGTTCGTGAAATGGAATCTCGCTTAGCGGCACAAGATGCGACCTTTGAAGCACCGATGGATGACGACGAAGGCGGTTCTGCTTACACGGCTCCGGTTTACTACCTAGAAGACAAAGCGTCAGACGTTGCTGAAACGGTTGAAGCGGCTAACTGGGAATCTCATACCAATAATCGTTTAGGGCTCGCTTTGAAGAGCTTAGACGAACGCAGCCAGCACATTGTGCGTTCACGTTGGTTGGATGATAACAAGTCGACCTTGCAAGACTTAGCGGATACCTACAGCATCTCAGCTGAGCGTGTACGTCAGTTAGAGAAGAATGCCATGAAGAAGTTGAAACAAGCCGTTGGCGACTTCTAAGCACTAAACTAACAGCAGCATAAAAAGTTAGAATTTGAAAAGGCCGAGATCGAGAGATCTCGGCCTTTTTATTTTGGATCGAATTATCAACTTTTGCGATCGATATTTGCATTGTGATTTTGTGGATAACTCTGTGAGAAGTTTATTCGTCAGCTGTCTAAAAGCAGGGTGTAGTAAGGCTTTGGAAGGGTTTTTGGTGTGGGGATATGTTTTAAGTAACCCACAGCTAGATCAGGATCATTACTATATGTTGTGGATCCATTCTCCAAAAAACACTTTATTCACGCAATTCACAGGTTTATCCACAATCGGTGTAAAAGTGATCGCTGGTGGATAACCTTATTAAGTGGATGTGATTGTTAGCCTTGGGATAGGTTACAATGGCAGCAAAGTAAATCAGCATAAAAGAGAAAGTCATGGACCAGTTTAAACATATCGATGTTAAAGGTGCTCAAGCCCTTATAGAGCAAGGTGAAGCTCGACTTGTCGATATCCGCGATCCGCAGTCTTTTGCGGTCGCTCACTCTAAAACCGCTTATCACCTAACGAACGATACGATGGTGTCGTTTATGGATGAAGTTGAGTTTGAACAGCCTATTTTGGTGATGTGCTATCACGGCATTAGTAGCCAAGGCGCTGCACAATATTTAGTGAACCAAGGCTTCGAAGAGGTATATAGTGTTGATGGTGGGTTTGAAGCCTGGCATCGCGCAGAGCTTCCAGTGAACGCTGGTTAGTGGCGTTAAACGTTTCTCAGTAGAATGAATAGGAAGTGATAATGATTAGACTGATGGTGTTAGATAACCCGCGTCTTGCTCAAGCATTTATTGATTACATGGCTTCTCGCCAGATCCCTATTCAAATGTCTCCTGAAGGTGAGGGGCGTTTTGCTCTTTGGCTGACGGATGATCAGTATCAGGTCGAGACGGAATCAGAGCTCAATCGTTTCTTGTCTGAGCCAAACCATAAACGCTACCAAGCAGCGTCTTGGGATATGGCGGAAACTAGAAAGAGCAACTTTCATTATCACACCCCGAGTTTCATGGGCATGATAAAAGCAAAAGCTGGCCCAGTGACGCTCAGTATTATACTGGTATGTGTCGTTATTTTTGCTCTGCAGCAGATAGGTTTTGGTCAGGCAATCTTTAACGCCTTGCACTTTCCTGCGGTTGATGGGCAACAATGGCAGCTTTGGCGCTGGTTAAGTCACGCTGTTTTGCATTTCTCTGTTATGCACATTGCATTTAATATCTTGTGGTGGTGGCAACTGGGCGGAGATATTGAGAAAAAGTTAGGCGGTCTCAAACTACTTCAGATCTTTGCTGTGTCTTCTGCACTTTCTGGTGCTGGGCAATACTGGGTTGAGGGTGCGAACTTTGGTGGTCTTTCTGGCGTAGTATATGCGTTGGTCGGTTACTTGTGGGTAGTGGGTGCAAAAGCACCTCAGCTTGGCTTAGGTATCCCAAGACAAATCGTCGGCTTTATGTTGGTATGGTTAGTCTTAGGTTATATGCAGCCATTCATGGCCATCGCCAATACTGCGCATCTAGCTGGCTTAGCTGCCGGTGTGATTATTGGTTTGATTGACGCAATTAAAGCGCCGAACGCAGCAAGAAGTTAAATAATGCTCTCTCATTGATAGAGAAACGATAAAAACAAAAAAAGCGGCCACTGGCCGCTTTTTTATTGGGAATCTATTTGCGATGACTGTTACTGGTAGAGGTACTTGGTAAACAGTAAGTCAGCAATGATCGTTTTGCCTGTTTCCGGAAGCAGAATCTTATTGAGATGCTCAACTAGGCCTTTTCTTAAATCTTCACGACCAGACAGCGATTTAATGGTTTCTTCGTTTTGTTTGCCAAGTAATTCAATCACTGCATCACGAATTAAAGGTTGATGATGCTCAATGGCCGCAAGGTCATCACTGTTTGCTACCATGATGTCGAGGCGTACCTGAATATAGCCAAGATTTTTACCTTTAGTGTAAAAATTGGTAGTGAGGTCAGGCTCTAGTGTGAAGTAGGCGAGTTTAGGTCCAGACTCTTCTTCTGCAAAACTTGATGCTGAAAAGAGTAGGGTAATCGCAAGAAATATTTGGGTTACATAACGTTTGTGCATATTTGTGATTTTTCTTTAGTTTATTCGCGATATTCGAAACGCGTTTGTCTTGTTACAATGAGCGGTCTAAATTTAAATACGTTTACAATTCGAAGAACGCTTTAATTTTGTTCGAAAGTTGAAGCTTTATTGTACGTGTAAAGTCACCTATTGAATACTAGTATGAATCAGCCAATATCGCTGTATCTTAATTCGTTAATGAATGTAGATTGGCAAAGTACAGAAACATTTGATTTTCCTAATGAAACCACCAAAGAGTGGCTGATGGAGCAAGGTTCTCTTTCCCGTAAGTTGGCCAAGAGCTGTCAGCACCTGTCTGTTGAGTTGCTTCATAACCAAGTTGTAGAACGCTCAAGGCTACAACAAGACGAGGAACATCTTTTATCATCGTTTGATTGCTTGCTGCGTAAAGTAATTTTAAAGGGTGATGATACCCCGTGGGTGTTAGGTCGTACCCTAATTCCCAGAGTCACGTTAGACGATCAGCATTCAGACCTTTCTCAACAAGGTAATATTCCGCTTGGTTTAACGGTTTTCAGCGCAGAGAACGTGAAGCGAGATGCGCTGCAAGTCGGTTGGGTTATTGCTGGCGATGAACGATTGCTCGCACGCCGCTCTCGATTATGGATGAACCACAAGCCAATGCTTGTGGCAGAGCTGTTTTTACTCACAGCCCCAATTTACTCTAAGGAGAATGTGTAAATGCTGGCCACCAAAGCGAAAGCGTATTGGCAGTTAACGCGAATGAATCGCCCAATTGGTACCTTATTACTCCTTTGGCCGACCTTATGGTCTCTGGTTATTGCCGCACAAGGCATGCCAGATTTTGATGTCTTGGTTGTTTTCGTACTCGGCGTCGTGTTGATGCGCTCGGCGGGCTGTGTGATCAATGACTTTGCTGATCGTAAAGTCGATGGTCATGTAAAACGTACCAAGCAGCGCCCATTGCCTTCAGGTTTAGTTTCCAGTAAAGAAGCGATATTACTCTTCTTAGTGCTGGCGGTGGTTTCATTCTTGTTGGTGTTAACCATGAACCCGTTGACGATTAAGCTTTCTGTTATCGGTGTTGGATTAGCCTTTATCTATCCTTTTATGAAGCGCTTTACACATCTTCCACAACTGTTTCTTGGGTTAGCTTTTAGTTGGGCGATTCCAATGGCATGGGCTGCTCAAACCAATGAACTACCAAGTGTAGTGTGGTTTATTTTCGTGATTAATGCGCTTTGGACAATAGCCTACGACACACAATATGCGATGGTTGACCGAGATGATGACCTTAAAATTGGTATCAAATCGACCGCCATTTTATTTGGCCGCTTCGACAAGCTTATCGTTGGCTTCTTACAATTAGTGACACTGGCAATGTTGATTGCGCTAGGCATGCATTACCAGTTGGGTGATACCTTCTATTGGGCGTTGTTAGTGGCAGGCAGTTTGTTTGTGTATCAACAACATTTGATGCGTCATCGTGACCGAGACTTATGTTTCCAAGCTTTTCTAAACAATAACTACGTTGGAATGGCAGTGACAGCAGGCTTATTCATTACCTTCTGGTAAGTTTTGGTCATTGAATCAGCTCCAAATAAAAAGGCACCCATTGGGTGCCTTTTTCGATCGTGTTCAATCAAACCTTGAACAGATATTCACGGTATAGCAAGAGATTACTCTGCTTGGTGAATACTCTCTTGAATAGTCAGACGGACCTCTGGGTAAAGCATCGAGTAAAGAAGCTTAGCGAATTGCTGAGTCTTTTCTATATAACAGTTACCATCGTTATCAAGGTATTGCTGCTGTTTCAGTGTTGCAAACATCGAGGCGAATACACCTTTGTCGAAAAACTCTGGAGCGTTGATACCATGTAAACGCCCCAGTCGTTGCGCGATGTCTTGGCTCTTCTGTTCAAGATCGGATTTATCAAGATCAGGGTTCTCTGCCAACAGATTCAACGCAATTGAGTAACGCTGTAAAGTTTCTGAAATCGTGCGACCTAATAGCATCAGTGCTTGGCTATTTGATTGGTTGATCGTTACTCCACCGTCAGAAACGACAATCATGCCTTGGCTGACTAGTTCATTAATGATGTTCGCAACCACATCTTCAAGCTGATCTTCGTCATAGCTTAAGAACAGCTCTTTCTTCAAAAACGGGTAGATCGCCGCGACATTCTTTTGAATATTCGCGATTGAGATACCACGCTGGCGAATTGTCATCTGAGCAATCAGTGATGGCAGTGCAAACAAATGGATGATGTTATTACGGTAGTAAGTCATTAGAATAGATTGGTGACGATCAAGTGAAATGATGTCGCCCATCGTGTCTGATTCAATCAAGAACTTGTTCAATGACTCTGCGTGTTTGACTAAGTCTTCAGCACTGTCTTTAGGCACTGTGAAAGTATCCGAGTAAGGAACGTTCTTAAGCAGAGACAGGTAGCAGTTGATTTGCGAAACTAGAGAATCACGAGACAATGCACGCTGTCGAGATGAGAGTAGCGCGGTCGCACAGAGTGTCAGTGCATTAGTCGCTGCTGCATCGTTAATGTGCGTCATCATCTTAGTCGCCAGATCGTTAACCACAGGATTCATCCATTGTGGTTTGCTGGTGCCCATTGGATCGATGTCTTTAGTCCACTCTGGTGCGTGCTCGTTCAGATATTGGTTAAGTTGGATCGGCTCACCGAAGTTCACATAACCTTTACCAAAGTTGCGTAGCTTACGCAGAGTACGAATCACAAGGCTCGCATTCTCTTTCTCTTTGCGCTTACCACGAAGCTCTTTCGCATAAGTAGCCACTTCCATTACGTGTTCATAACCGATGTACACCGGAACCAAAGTAACAGGGCGGTTCATGCCACGCAGCATGGCTTGAATGGTCATCGCTAGCATGCCCGTTTTCGCTTGCAGTAGACGACCCGTACGAGAGCGACCACCTTCACTGAAGTATTCAACTGAGTAACCTTTAGCGAACAGTTCGGCTAGGTATTCACGGAAAATCGTAGAGTACAGTTTGTTGCCTTTAAAGCTACGACGAATGAAGAACGCACCGCCGTGACGGAAAATAGGACCGGCAGGGAAGAAGTTGAGGTTGATACCCGCAGCGATATGCGGAGGAACCATGCCTTCATGATAAAGTACGTAAGAAAGCAGTAAGTAATCCATGTGGCTACGGTGACAAGGCACGTAAACAATTTCGTGTCCGTCTTGAGCTAGCTTACGAACCGTTGAAGCGTTGCTAATATGCAGACCTTGGTACAACTTATTCCACAACCAACCAAGAATCTTCTCACCGCGTTTAATTAATGAGTAAGAGAAGTTAGCTGCGATCTCATCCATGATGTCCTGAGCTTCTTTGCTCGCTTTCTCTATGGAAATATTTTTTGCTTCAGCTTCGTCTTCTATCGCCTTCTTGATTGCTGCTGATTTTAATAGGCGATCGAACAGTGCTTGGCGGCTTGGCAGGTTAGGACCTGATGCTGCAAGCTTTTGACGTGAGAAGTGAATGCGTGCCACACGAGCAAGCTTATGCGCGATAGTGCTATCGGTGCCGTGTGAGTTAGCCATGTAGCGTAGAGAGACAACTGGGCTAAAACGAACCAGACAGTCACGACCAGCCAGCAATACGGCTTTTGATTTTTCTAAGCCGTTCATTGCTTGTAGGTAAGGTTTCTGGTTATTCTCTTTACCCGGCTTACGTCCCCACAATACCGTCGCTGGGATAACTTGAACATCAAGCTCTGAGTCTTCAGCATGCAGTGAAAGCAGCTCAGAGAAAACTTCAATTGAAGAGCTTGGAACATAGTCATCATCTTGCAGCAATGTTTTGCGGGAAGAGATGAACACGAAGCGTTGCAGTGATTTGCCGTTTATTTCAAGCTTGCTAAAAGGATCGGGTAAGCCCAATTCCAGCGCGTGCTTTTGCAGCGTAAGTAGGTCGACACTTGAGCGAAATGGTAAGGCGTATACAATCGGTTTGCCTAAATCAATGTTCAAATCCTCAACTGGATTTGAAGGTATTGATGTGCCCTTTACCAAAACGGATAAAGGTAGCTTCATTAATGAACGTGAAAAAGATTGTCCAGAAGACATATAGGTTCACTGCCTCAATAGTTATTTCAATGTGCTTAAGCGTATTTCTATTTCTATGATGAAAGGATAAATCCTGTGAGTGAAATAGGGATAAGCCTAGGCGTAAATTTAATCGATGCAAGAATACCAGAAACTGGTCTAACCTTTTAATGGAAATAGTCATATTGCCGTTAAGTTTGTGGAAAATCATTCATCGACTGATTGAGTATAGGGTTAAAAATGACCAAAAAATCAAACACCGGATTCAAACGTATCGTGAAAGCGGCGGGCTTTTCATGGCAAGGCATCACGAGCTCGTTTAAAAACGAGGCGGCATTTCGACAAGAAGTATTCATGGCCGCAGTACTTATTCCGTTGGCGTTTTACTTAGATGTAAGCCAAGTTGAGAGAATCTTGATGATTTCAGCAGTCGTGTTGGTGATGGTTGTCGAGTTGATCAATACGGCGATTGAAGCGGTCGTTGATCGGATTGGCAGTGAACATCATGAGTTAGCGGGCATGGCTAAAGATGCCGGTTCTGCTGCGGTTTTTGTCTGTTTAGGCTTGGCGGGTTATGTTTGGCTAGACATTTTATGTTTGTGATTTTTGAAAAATGAACTAAAAACAACCAATTGCTTTGCTTTTGTTCGGTTACTGGATATACTCACAGTCAACTGTATAAAAAGACAGGTGAATCATGAAGCCCTTAACGCCCCGCCAACAACAAGTTTTCGATCTTATCAAAAGTAAGATTGACGATTTCGGTATGCCACCGACACGCGCAGAAATTGCACGCGAACTAGGCTTCCGTTCTGCTAATGCTGCAGAAGAACATTTGAAAGCTCTTGCTCGTAAAGAAGCGATTGAGATTATCCCGGGTGCGTCTCGCGGTATTCGTATTTTGCTTGAAGATGCAGCGAACGAAGAGCAAGGTTTACCATTAATCGGTCAGGTTGCCGCTGGCGAGCCTATTTTGGCTCAAGAGCATGTAGAAATGCATTACCAAGTTGACCCAGGTATGTTTAAGCCACAAGCTGACTTCTTACTTCGCGTAAATGGCGAAAGTATGAAAGACATCGGTATTATGGATGGCGATTTATTGGCCGTGCATAAAACACAAGACGTGCGTGATGGACAAGTGGTTGTTGCTCGCGTCGACGATGATGTAACGGTAAAACGTCTAGAACGTAAAGGTTCTACCGTTCTGTTACATGCTGAAAATGAAGAGTTTTCTCCAATTCACGTGGACTTAGAATCCCAACACCTGTCTATTGAAGGACTTGCGGTTGGTATTATTCGTAATACGGACTGGATGTAGTCATTACAAGCAGCTTATTGATATTTATTCTCAATAACTTGTTATTGTAATTGATATTCATTATCATCTTCTTTGTCGAGATACAAGGAAGATGATGATGCCAAACTCAACCAAACCTCAAATGAAGCCGCTTGTTCGTAAGCCGCGCTCCTCTGATCAAAAGGCTTCTTCTGATCGAGGGTCTGCACATCAAGAATTTCAAGTTCCGACCAATCTCGTTCAACACCTTTGGTTTCGCAGTCGCGAAAGTCTTGCCGATGATGGTCTAGTTTATGATCCTATTGCAGCTCAAGCCTGCAAGCGTTGCCAACTAGCCCCTGAATGTCTTACTGGTGAACTCGACCAACAACAACTTCTCTATGCCACATTGACTCAGCTTTGCGATTCTCAGGTACAGCAGTTTTTATCTCATAACCCAGATGCTTGGATCATTAATGTTGGTGCTGGGCTTGATACGCGTTTCTACCGTTTAGATAATGGCCGTTGTCATTGGGTTGAATTGGATGTCACAGAGAACTTAGTTTGGCGCCAACGCTTGTTCCACAAAAATGAACGCTATCGTCTGGAGTGTGGCTCGGTTGACGATCTGACGTGGCTCGATGAACTGAACATCCCAGAGCAAGCCTCAGTAATGGTGGTATGTGAACACGCTCTGCTTGATTGCCATGAACAGCAGACGGCACATTTTATTCAGTCTCTCAGTCGTTATTTTACTCACGCCCACGCCTGCTTAGTATTGGCTGGAGATAAGAGCTCAAGTACGTTGGGGCAGAAGCTGGGATCTGGTGAGTATGCTCACGGGTTGTCTTCACCAATAGACAGCGTCCTTAACTGGTTGCCATGGGCGCAATGGGTTAAATCGTTTTCACCTTTAGAACAGCAATGTAATCGTTGGAAGTTGTGGCAGCGATTGTTGTGTAAAATTTCTCAGTTTAAAAAGCGTTTAACGCCTCAATTAGTACTCGTTAAATGGTAATGCTAGCTTTTTCTATCAACAGATAGCTTGGCAAAAGCTAAGCAAGACATAAAGTACACAACATAGTGAAAGCACACCCACTAGGTTAAACTATCGTCTCTAATCAAAGAGGTGATCGTGAAGTTATTTAATCTCCAAACTATTTTCCAAACTCTATCCAATCAAGCGATACACAAAAAAGTGCTGTTGCTCGCGATCCCGATGGTTCTTTCCAATATTACGGTTCCTCTATTGGGTTTAGTCGACGCTGCGGTTATCGGTCACTTAGAGCATTCTTGGTATTTAGGTGGTGTGGCCTTGGGTGGCACTATGATCAGTGTGACTTTTTGGTTGCTTGGCTTCCTCCGAATGTCGACGACCGGACTGGCTGCCCAATCTTATGGGGCGAATGATGGCAAGCAGCTTGGCTTAGTGTTTGTGCAAGGCGTGACCATGGCACTAGGGTTTGCTGGTGCCTTTTTGCTATTGTATAGCTTTGTTGCGGATGCGGTTTTCTCTCTGAGTAGTGCCAGTGAACAAGTGAAACACTATGGTCAGCAATATTTCTCTATCCGAGCATGGAGTGCGCCTGCTGCGTTGACTAACTTTGTTTTGTTAGGTTGGTTACTCGGAACCCAAAATGCCAAAGCACCCATGTGGATGGTGATCATTACTAATATCACCAACATCGTTTTAGATATCGTATTTGTGATTGGCCTCAGCTGGCAAGTTGAAGGCGCTGCGTTAGCATCGGTGATTGCGGACTATGCGGGTCTAACGTTTGGCTTAATTTGTGTTTATCGAATCTGGATGAAGAGGCAATTGCCATCCCCATGGGAGCTGCTTAAGAAAACCAGCCAAGGCTTGAGTCGCTTTGTGAAATTGAATCGCGACATCTTTCTGCGCTCATTATGTCTGCAAGCCACTTTTACTTTTATGACTTTCCAAGGTGCAAGCTTTGGTGATGATGTGGTGGCAGCCAATGCAGTATTGATGAGTTTCTTGATGATTATCTCTTATGGGATGGATGGTTTTGCCTACGCAATGGAAGCCATGGTCGGTAAAGCGATCGGCGCGAAAGATAAAGATGAGCTCAATCAGTCTTTGATAGGCACCGTCTTCTGGAGCTTCAATATTTGTTTGATACTAGGGCGCGTTGATCTTTCGTGAGTGTTTTTTGAACAGCATGGTAAAGAGTTATAATTTGCTTCGCCAAAAGTAAAACCATAACCAATACCATGCCAAGAACAATGCTAACTGATATTCGCTGGGAACTGCTACTCCAAGTTATGAAAAGTACAGGTCGTATTTACGATAAAACTGAACATCGAATGACATTTGAAGGAATACTTTATCGAATGAGAACAGGTATTCCTTGGCGAGATCTACCCTCTGAGTTCGGAGAGTGGAGTACCGTTTACAGACGATTTAATCTTTGGTCAAAGAAAGGGATTTTAGATAATCTTTTCAAAAGCTTATCTAGCATGGCTGACTTTGAATGGGTATTTCTTGATGGCTCTATAGTTAGAGCGCATCAGCATAGTACAGGTGCAGCTACTGAAAGTTCAGAGCAAATAGGAAAAAGTCGCGGGGGCAACTCAACCAAAATTCACTTAGCTGTAGATAGTGGTGGCCTGCCGATTTGCTTTGATTTATCAGAGGGACAACGCCACGATATAGTGCATGCCGAAAAGCTTAGTTGAGCAACTCGATGAAGTTAATACCATCGTTTGTGATAAAGGATATGACAGCGAACCTTTCCGTACTTTTGTTAAGGAACGTGGCGGAGAAACAGTAATTGCTAAACGCAATTACGGACAAGATATAGACAAAGACAGTATGGATTGGTGTCTATACAAGTATCGTCACTTGGTCGAAAATGCCTTTGGGAGAATTAAGCATTATCGAGCTATTTCAAGTAGATATGACAAGCTAGAAAGGAATTATGCCAGCATGTTATCACTGGCATTCATGTTAATGTGGCTACCGATGTATTGTTGAACACGGAATGTACAGCAAAGATCAACACGCCCTAACCATAGTGTTCGCGATTGCTGGGTCTAGTTTGATTAATATGATCACCACAATCCCAGCAGTTAAAACTCAGGCTGAAGTTTATTTACCATGGTTGATTGCGATGCCACTCGTTTCTATGTGGTGCTTCTTGCTGGACGGTATTTTCGTGGGCGCGACCAAAGGCAAAGATATGCGTAACAGTATGTTTGTGGCCACCTGCAGTTTCTTTGCGATTTTCTACTTAGCATCAGGTTTAGAAAACCATGCGCTGTGGCTAGCAATGTTGAGTTTTATGGCGATGCGTGGGATTGGTCTTGGTGTTTTATTTGTTTCTCAGTGGAAGAAAGGAGAGTTTCTCGCTTAGCTAAGCTTAGATAGATTAGTTCCGGGAGCGATAAATAGAAGCTATGCAGGTAACAGGGTATTTAGAATATTATGATCTTATTGCTAAAATAGATATTTAACTCGGTGGTTTAAATAAAAACAGCAAGCTCATGGCTTGCTGTTTATGTATTTGGCCTACAGGTGGTAAAATAGTCCTATTGGTTCTTTGTTTAGAACAAACGGTTAAGTCCGTTAAGCGCTGCGACGCGATACGCTTCGGCCATTGTTGGATAGTTGAAGGTCGTATTCACAAAGTACTCGATGGTGTTGGCTTCGCCTTTCTGTTCCATGATCGCCTGACCGATGTGGATGATCTCAGCAGCACGCTCACCAAACACGTGGATACCTAAAATCTCTTTGGTTTCACGGTGGAATAGGATTTTCAAGCTACCAATGTCTTTGCCTGCGATTTGTGCACGAGCGAGGTGTTTGAATGAAGAGCGTCCTACTTCGTAAGGAACCTTAGCAGCGGTAAGCTCTTGCTCTGTTTTACCAACGGAGCTGATCTCCGGAATGGTGTAGATGCCCGTTGGAATGTCTTCAATCAGATGGCCTTCCGCTTCGCCTTTCACTATTGCTTGAGCCACGAAACGACCTTGGTCATAGGCAGCACTTGCCAGGCTAGGGTAGCCAATCACATCACCCACGGCATAAACGTGGCTGATACTGGTTTGGTAGTTGCTGTTAACCGACACTTGGCCACGTGAGTCCGATTCTAGCCCCACAGCACCAAGGTTGAGTTTGTCTGTGTTACCTGTTCGGCCATTGGCATACAGTAGACAGTCGGCACGCATTTTCTTACCAGACTCTAAGTGAATGATCACGCCATCGTCAGTACCTTCAATTTTCTCAAAGGTTTCATCGTTACGAATTACCACGCCACTGTTCCAGAAGTGGTATGAAAGCGCATCTGAAGTTTCATTGTCTAGGAATGACAGTAACCGGTCTCGCGTATTGATAAGATCGGTTTTTACGCCTAAACCACGGAAAATCGACGCGTACTCACAACCGATAACGCCAGCACCATAAATGATGATGTGTTGAGGGTCGTGTTTAAGAGAAAGAATAGAATCGCTATCGTAGATACGTTCGTGTAGGAAGTCGACGTTGTCTGGTTGGTAAGGGCGAGAGCCTGTCGCGATAACAAACTTGTCTGCGCTGTAGTGTTCTTCAGTACCATCGCTCTGCATGACAGAGATAGTGTTAGTATCGATAAAACGAGCAGTACCGAATACCAGTGTACATTGATTGCGATCGTAGAAACCTTGGCGCAGTCGAGTTTGCTTATCGATGACTGATTTAGCATGACCCAGTATGTTGGAGAAGGTTGAGTGAATGCTTTTGTTGTTCTGACAAAACAGCGGGTTGCTGTTGAATTCAATAATACGACTCACGGCATGACGCAGTGCTTTTGAAGGAATGGTTCCCCAGTGAGTACAACCACCACCAACGCTGCTCTCTTTCTCAATGATTGCAACGTTCAACCCGGCTTTGGTTAATCCCATCGCTGCCCCTTCGCCTCCGGGGCCACTACCAATTACGATTACATCAAAGTGGTTGGAGTGTGGCATAGATATCTTCCTTGTTATATTTGATTAACATTGCTTTAGCGAGATTTTAACTGATTCTGTTCTTGGGTACATGAAAAGGACATCAGAGAGTCGGTGGGATCACGCAGTGTTATCGAAAAAATAATATTTGGTATGTCGTATGTCTCCAAATGGCCGTGTGGAGATTGAAATTTTTTCTTCGAACGTATTTACTTTGGTACGTGAACAAAGAGGTATGTTGAGTGTCTTATATAGCCAGAGTGTCTTATATAAATATGTGATTCGCGTTATATTGAAGAGAGTATTAGACATGCCTGTTTAGGCTGTAAAAGAAGATGTTGATAAAGTATGAAACCAATGGGCATTCGCGCACAGCAAAAAGAAAAAACTCGTCGTAGCTTAATCGATGCGGCATTTAGCCAACTCAGTGCGGATCGTAGTTTTTCCAATCTAAGCTTGAGAGAAGTCGCTCGTGAGGCTGGAATAGCACCGACTTCCTTTTATCGTCACTTCAAAGATATGGATGAGCTTGGCTTAATCATGGTTGATGAAGGTGGCTTACTGTTGCGCCAGCTAATGCGACAAGCTAGGCAACGCATAGTAAAAGAAGGCAGTGTGATTCGCACATCGGTTGAAACCTTTATGGAATTCATTGAAAGCAGTCCAAACGTATTCAGACTGTTATTGCGAGAGCGCTCAGGAACTTCATTCGAGTTTCGTGCAGCGGTAGCTCGTGAGATACAGCACTTCTCTGCTGAGTTAACCGAATATTTGATAACGACTGGCATGACACGAGATGAAGCTTTTACTCAAGCTGAAGCCTCTGTCATTTTGGTCTTCAACTCAGGGGCAGAAGCATTAGATTTAGATCGACGTCAGCGAGATGAATTGGCTGATCGCTTGATCATGCAATTGCGAATGATGGCCAAAGGGGCTTTTTGGTATCGTAAAGAACGTGAACGTAACCGATTAAAAGGCGGGATTGAATAATGTCGAATGAAAATAATACTGTAAACCGTGGTTCTGAAAGAAAGACACTCGTACTTGCTGTTGTTGCTGGTGTGTGTGGTGATGCACTGTTATCTTGGGTAACAATGAGCGAAGTGGGCTTCTCTATTTTTCCGCTGATTGCTTTAGTTTTGGCTGTACAAGCGCTTTACCAAGAATATCTAACGAATCCAGTATCTGAAGATATTCCATTAGTAGGTTTAGCTTGTTTCTTTGTGGGTGCATTTGGCCACTCGGCTTTTGTGAAAGCACAACACCCTGATGCAGGTTCAAACTTCTTTGCGATTATTGTCGCGATGCTGCTACTCGCTTGGGTAGGTAAGAAGCTAGGCTTTATCGGTAAAACCGCTTAAACCAATGTATAAATAAAAAAACGAGCCAATTGGCTCGTTTTTTTGTATCTGTTGTACGGCCTAGAGAGCGAGATTTACGCTTTACGCTCTAGGAATACACCTGCTTCCATGTGGTGTGTATAAGGGAACTGGTCAAATAGAGCAAAACGAGTGATGTCGTGTGTTTCGCTTAGAATGTCTAGGTTCTCTTTCAATGTCTCAGGGTTACAAGAGATGTACATGATACGCTCGTAGCCTTGAACCATCTTACAAGTATCAACATCCATACCTGAACGCGGTGGATCAACAAAAATAGTGTTGCAGTTGTAGCTCTTTAGATCGATGTTTGCTTGTTGCAGGCGGCGGAATTCACGCTTACCTTCCATTGCTACGGTAAAATCTTCCGCAGACATACGAATGATCTGAACATTATCAATCTTGTTCGCCGCAATGTTGTATTGAGCAGACTCAACAGATGGCTTCGCTAGCTCAGTTGCAAGTACACGCTCAAAGTTTTGTGCCAGTGCTAATGAGAAGTTACCGTTACCGCAGTAAAGTTCTAATAAGTCACCTTTGCTGTCTTGAGTACAGTCGACAGCCCATTCCAGCATTTTCTCTGCTACTTTACCGTTTGGTTGAGTAAAACTGTTCTCTACTTGTTGGTAGATGTAGCTGTCATCATTCACGTCTAGCTTTTCAATGACGTAGTCGCGATCAAGGACAATTTTCATCTTACGCGCACGGCCAATCAGGTTTAGGTTAAAACCTTCATCATTCAATTGCTGCTTCAGTGCTTTAGCATCTTGAATCCATTGCTCACCTAATTGGCGGTGGTAAAGCAGTGATACCAAAATCTCACTACTCAACGTAGAAAGAAAATCTACTTGGAATAGCTTGTGGCGTAGAGAATGGTTCTCTTTCATTGCATCTGTTAGTAGAGGCATTAAGTCGTTGATAAGAAGGCTAGCCGCTGGGAACTGGTCTACACGATATTTTTCTTTGGTCTCTTGATTGAACATGACGTAATACATATCGTCACCTTCATGCCACACGCGAAACTCAGCACGCATGCGGTAGTGTTGTTCTGGAGATTCATACACTTCCAACTCAGGCACATCGTATTGTGAGAACATTTCAGTAAGACGCTCAGTCTTTTCTGCCAGTTGTTCTTGGTAGCGTTGCGGGTTTACATCTAAATTCGCCATTGTTATGCCTTTTTGCTGTCGTGCTTTTAAATCAAGAGCGCAGATTTTATTCAATCACAGGCGCTTGTCCAGTGTTGAGAGCTATTCAATGTAAATCGAGCATGAAAACTATAGCTTATAACTATCTTAGACTAGACAAATGATTCATAGGTTAATACTATCTCCCGCAAGCTGGTGCCATTTGGATGTATAGATGGCTGAAAAGGGAATCTGGTGTAAATCCAGAACTGACGCGCAGCGGTAAAAGAGAACAAGTATTCATAAGACACTGCAAATAGCTTTTTGTGGGAAGTCGAATACAAGGTAACCATAAGGTTGTGCTCTTGAGTCCGAATACCTGCCAGTAGCTAAACCATAACATGTGGTTTGGTAGGAATTTACGCGATTTAGGATAACAACATGAACAAATCCCTTTTAGCGATAGCTGTAGCATCGCTGCTTTCACCTATCTCCAATTTACACGCCCAAGAAGCCTCTGTCGACGAAACCATGGTGGTTTTAGCTCGTAGTAATAATGTTAATACTATTGCAGATGTTCCATCGAACATTGTGATTATAGACCGCACTGAAATCGAACAAAGTGGTGCTAACTCGCTAGAATCTTTATTGCGCGGCAGAGCTGGTATTCAAATATCTGACTCAAATAGTGGTGCTGCTTTTTCTTTACGTGGATTTAGTGGAGAGCAAGCTTCAAGTAATACACTAATATTGCTAGATGGTCGTCGTTTAAACTCTCAAGATCTAGTAGCTCCAAACTTAAACTTTATTCAAATTAAAGATATTGAAACAATTGAGGTTTTATCTGGGAGTGCTGGTGTGCTCTATGGTGACCAAGCTGTCGGTGGTGTAATTAATATCGTTACTCGAACTCCTTCGGAAAATGCCACGTCTGTAAGTGCGACTTACGGTAGTTTCAATACCACAATACTTAGTGCGAGTACGTCAGGTAGTGTGACAGATGAAGTCAGCTATCGTTTTTCGGCAACGCAAAATAACTCAGATAACTACAGAGATCATAACGATAGTGAGAATGGCTCAATCTTAGGCTTAATTGAGTATCGAGATGAGACGCGTAAGTTGTTTGTAGAGGTTGGATATTACGACACAGAAAGACAATATGCAGGCAGTTTAACTGAAGATCAATTTAAGGAAGATCCTACGCAAGCGAATACTGCGTATCCTGATGACTTCAATCATGAGATAACTAGAACTGTTCGATTAGGCTACGACCAAAAGCTTAACCAAACTTGGACGCTAAAGAATGAAATTATGTTCGATGATATGAGTGGTCATGGTTTGGTGTATGGTACGGATAAGAAAACAGAAAGCGGACAGCTATTTTATGCCGGTCAGTTTGAAGGAACCTTCGATTCTGAAAGTGGCGCCCGAAATCTGATTGTCGGCTTAGATTTGTTAAAGAGTCATTACGATTATGCTAGCCCTTGGACTGATAGAGATAATGAACAAGAGTCTGTAAATATTTATACCCGCTATAGTCACCCGCTGACGCAAGATCTAACTGTTAACATTGGTGGCCGTTACGCGAAAGTTGAAGATCGTGTAACAGATATGGTGCAGTACCCAGATGGGCAAGATTTAGATAATGATGCGCCAGCTTATGAGCTATCTGCCAATTATCGTATCAACGATAAATCTAGAGTTTATATCCGTACCGAAAGCAACTTTCGATTCGCAAAAGTTTCTGAGCAATCTTATACCTTCCCTGGTGTTGTTGGCTTAAAACCGCAAACTGGTATATCTAATGAGTTCGGTTGGAATTGGAATGACGATATATTTTCTTTCAGAGCAGATTTCTTCAACCTCCAACTAGAGGATGAAATCGTATACGTAACCGATCCTAGCTCTGGTTCCGGGCGCAATGCTAATGCTGATGCTTCAACACGCAATGGCGCAACGCTTGCTGGTGATTACTATGTTTTTGATGACCTTCTATTAAGTGCTGAATATAGTTATGTTGATGCCGAATTTACCGAAGGTATAAATGATGGAAAAGATGTAGCATGGGTGGCTAATCATACAGGTAGAGTGGCGCTTGATTACTCGCTAACAGAGAGCCTAGGCCTTTATACTGACGCGGTATACACGGGTGATAAATATCGAGACGGTGATAATTCTAATAGCTTAGATAAACTTGATGCTTATTGGTTGGTAAACCTAGCGGTTAATTACAATTATGACGATTTAACATTGAGTTTCCGTACGGAAAACTTGTTTAATGAAAAATATGCAAGTTATGTCTTCTATAGTGATTGGTATTCGGGTAACGAGAGAGCTTATTACTTAAATGCGACATATGATTTCTAGAATATTAAACCGCCTCCGGGCGGTTTTTTCTTATTGGGTATATCAATGAAAAAGAAAGTCGTCATAAGTTGGTCATAATGGTAAGGACTCGACATTAACGCTGGAGCGTCTACTTGAAAGCTCCGAGTATGAAGTTGTTGCTCTCTATACGACGTATGTTGGAGATGAAGTTCCTTTCCAAGTGACTCCTATTGATGTTGTTGCAATGCAGGCGCAATTAGTCGATTTACCATTAATCACGATTGAGCTTCCAGAAGTGTTTCCTAGTAATGAGACTTATCAAAGTACTATTGTCTCTGCACTTAAAGGTTCTGGCTTATCAATTGATGCGGTCGCGTTTGGAGACATGTTTTGTAATGGCATTGCCGATTATCGAAGAAGCTATATAGAACCAGCGGGTTAGGAGTGTGTGTTTCCCCTAATGGGAGAGAGCAGTCAGGCACTTGCGAGTGAAATAATCGACAGAGGAATCGAAACCTTTCTCATCACGGTCGATAGCGATGTATTAGATATGAGCTATTGCGGGAAGAAATACACACTTGAGCTAATAGGCAGCTTACCGAGTCATGTAGATCCATGTGGCGAAGATGGCGAGTTCTATACCTTAGTGACGTCAGCGCCATGCTTTAAAGGAAAGCTTAATATTGAATTCGAAAATGTAGAGCAAGGTGACCGCTTTGTTCATCAACGTTATCAAGCTTGCATTATATAGAGTGAGGATTGGCGAAAACTAAGTGAAGGAGTATTATTGCAGCGAAACTTATTATAGGTAATCGTTGTGTCGGATAGTCTGCAAAAAAATATATTGGTCTTTGATTCTGGAGTGGGTGGCCTATCTGTATATAAGGAGATAAGCCAGTTACTACCGAATCATAACTATACTTATGTATTCGATAACGAGGCTTACCCATACGGTGAACTCGATCAACAAGTTCTTGTCCGCAGAGTCCAAAGCATCGTCGCTAGCTTTGTTGCTACTCACGCAATAGATATCGTAGTGATAGCTTGTAATACTGCAAGTACGATTGTCTTACCTACACTCCGTGCTAATAATCAAATCCCAATTGTTGGTGTTGTTCCGGCAATTAAGCCTGCATCCCTACTTGCCAATAAAGCAGTGGGTCTCATTGCTACTCCCGCAACGATTACTCGTGAATACACACACGAGCTCATCCAAAACTTCTCGAGTAATAAAAGGGTCGAACTTTTAGGTTCTACTAGGCTGGTGGATATGGCCGAAGATAAACTCAGGGGGGAGACGATTGACCTTGAAGAGCTGCAGCAGATTCTTCAACCGATGATCAACATGGTTGATGTGGCCGTATTAGGATGCACTCATTTCCCACTGATCAAATCAGAGATTCAACAAGTACTAGGTGAAAGCGTAGTGCTGATAGATTCTGGTAAAGCGATAGCTAAACGGGTTCAAGATTTGTTGGGTTTGGAAAGTATTAATGAAGAAGGGGGAGTGCGTGAGGTTTTTTGTAGTGCACTTCCTAAGAAAGAAAGTGCACTAAATAGCATGTTGAAGCAGTTAGGATTTAGCTCAGTTCAGCTTCGTCCGTTTCTGGATGTTTAGGATCGTTTGCAACTCGCACTTTTAAAGTTCGTTGCATGTAATCTTTATCGTTAAGTTCTGAAATAGCATGATTCACATCATTGCTAGCCATTACGACAAATCCAAAGCCTCTTCTTTTACCAGTACGTTTGTCTTTCATTAAGCGTACTGCAAATACTTCACCATACTCTGAGAATAATTCACGTACGTGTGACTCATTCGCTTTGTATGGAAGGTTACCTACATAAAGTGTTTTTGTTGATGCCTTAGGTTCTGAATCTGATTTTGAGTCGGTGCTTGAAAAGTTAACAACAAAAGCGGAAGCCAAGACACCAAGGATAAAGGTAATTGCAGGCGATATATCTACCTGAGAGAAAACAATGCCACCTAGAACAGCTAGTGCGACAATTAACAACATCGATTTTTTTGAGTTCATATCGGAATACTACATATTAATAAACGAAATAGACGCATCTACTCTTAACAAAATAGATACATGAATCTTACGTTCATGGTTTCCATTTTGCCAATGTATTGCTGTGATACGTCTCAAATGTTTAGTTTTTATTCGAAAAATGCGGATCTGGTGGCTTTTTAGGCGAACAAAACTTTTATTCAAAAAAGCCCTTGTGCTCTATGCCGATCTCTCTATAATGCCGCCTCACCGACACGGAGTGAGACGAAAGTCACACAGCGAAATCGGTAGAGAAAAAGGAGTTAAAAATAACCCTTGACTCTCTAAGTGGTGCAGGTATAGTACGCACCCCTAGCAGATGAGATGTAAATCACAAAACGCTAGCGCTCTTTAACAATTTAAACCTATCAATCTGTGTGGGCACTCGTTGATGAATATCAAAACGTTATTGGTTCTTTTTCGAAAGAGCGTAATAGCAGTTACTTCGGTAATACAATGATTTCAATGAACTGAGTGGCCAATACGTTTAACTACTTGTAGTTATTCGGCACAGTCAATTCATTACCATTCTGTTGGAATGGTAATAGCTTTAAAATTACACTCTTTATTTATAAAGAATAGTTTTGAAGTCAGTATTCGTTGAGTCACACCTATTAATTTAGGTAATCAAAACTTTAAATTGAAGAGTTTGATCATGGCTCAGATTGAACGCTGGCGGCAGGCCTAACACATGCAAGTCGAGCGGAAACGACAACATTGACTCTTCGGAGGATTTGTTGGGCGTCGAGCGGCGGACGGGTGAGTAATGCCTAGGAAATTGCCTTGGTGTGGGGGATAACCATTGGAAACGATGGCTAATACCGCATAATGCCTACGGGCCAAAGAGGGGGATCTTCGGACCTCTCGCGTCAAGATATGCCTAGGTGGGATTAGCTAGTTGGTGAGGTAATGGCTCACCAAGGCGACGATCCCTAGCTGGTCTGAGAGGATGATCAGCCACACTGGAACTGAGACACGGTCCAGACTCCTACGGGAGGCAGCAGTGGGGAATATTGCACAATGGGCGAAAGCCTGATGCAGCCATGCCGCGTGTATGAAGAAGGCCTTCGGGTTGTAAAGTACTTTCAGTTGTGAGGAAGGGGGTAACGTTAATAGCGTTACCTCTTGACGTTAGCAACAGAAGAAGCACCGGCTAACTCCGTGCCAGCAGCCGCGGTAATACGGAGGGTGCGAGCGTTAATCGGAATTACTGGGCGTAAAGCGCATGCAGGTGGTTCATTAAGTCAGATGTGAAAGCCCGGAGCTCAACCTCGGAACTGCATTTGAAACTGGTGAACTAGAGTGCTGTAGAGGGGGGTAGAATTTCAGGTGTAGCGGTGAAATGCGTAGAGATCTGAAGGAATACCAGTGGCGAAGGCGGCCCCCTGGACAGACACTGACACTCAGATGCGAAAGCGTGGGGAGCAAACAGGATTAGATACCCTGGTAGTCCACGCCGTAAACGATGTCTACTTGGAGGTTGTGGCCTTGAGCCGTGGCTTTCGGAGCTAACGCGTTAAGTAGACCGCCTGGGGAGTACGGTCGCAAGATTAAAACTCAAATGAATTGACGGGGGCCCGCACAAGCGGTGGAGCATGTGGTTTAATTCGATGCAACGCGAAGAACCTTACCTACTCTTGACATCCAGAGAAGCCAGCGGAGACGCAGGTGTGCCTTCGGGAGCTCTGAGACAGGTGCTGCATGGCTGTCGTCAGCTCGTGTTGTGAAATGTTGGGTTAAGTCCCGCAACGAGCGCAACCCTTATCCTTGTTTGCCAGCACGTAATGGTGGGAACTCCAGGGAGACTGCCGGTGATAAACCGGAGGAAGGTGGGGACGACGTCAAGTCATCATGGCCCTTACGAGTAGGGCTACACACGTGCTACAATGGCGCATACAGAGGGCAGCAAGCTAGCGATAGTGAGCGAATCCCAAAAAGTGCGTCGTAGTCCGGATTGGAGTCTGCAACTCGACTCCATGAAGTCGGAATCGCTAGTAATCGTGAATCAGAATGTCACGGTGAATACGTTCCCGGGCCTTGTACACACCGCCCGTCACACCATGGGAGTGGGCTGCAAAAGAAGTGGGTAGTTTAACCTTTCGGGGAGGACGCTCACCACTTTGTGGTTCATGACTGGGGTGAAGTCGTAACAAGGTAGCCCTAGGGGAACCTGGGGCTGGATCACCTCCTTATACGAAGATACTTACGATGAGTGTCCACACAGATTGATGGTTTAGATTTAGTTAAAGCCAGAGCTTTAATTAATAACGTAAGTTATTGATTAAAGCTTTTTGCTTTATGCTCTTTAACAATTTGGAAAGCTGACTGATTGATTACTTACGAGTAATTCAAATCAAATTTAAAAGTTCTCAATGTTTATCTGCTCTTAGTTAATAAGAACAGTATAAACACAACAAAGACATTCAAGTGTCTTGTATTCGAATCAAACTTAGTTTGATTCACAATTGAGTCCGGCAAACAGTCATTAAGAATTAACCCTTCTTAATGACAACCAAAAACCTTGGTTAGTTGCCATACGCTTATTTGTCTTCACTTTTTAAAGTGAAAGCAAATAGAAACCCTTTCGGGTTGTATGGTTAAGTGACTAAGCGTACACGGTGGATGCCTTGGCAGTCAGAGGCGATGAAAGACGTAATAACTTGCGATAAGCCCAGATTAGGTAGTAATAACCTTTTGAGTCTGGGATTTCTGAATGGGGAAACCCGCGTGCATAAGCACGTATCCTGTTGTGAATACATAGCAACAGGAGGCAAACCGGGGGAACTGAAACATCTAAGTACCCCGAGGAAGAGAAATCAACCGAGATTCCGAAAGTAGCGGCGAGCGAAATTGGATTAGCCCTTAAGCTTTTAATGATGCAGGTGAAGCCTCTGGAAAGTGGCGCAATAAAGGGTGATAGCCCCGTAACCGACACATCATAATCAGTGAAATCGAGTAGGGCGGGACACGTGATATCCTGTCTGAATATGGGGGGACCATCCTCCAAGGCTAAATACTACTGACTGACCGATAGTGAACCAGTACCGTGAGGGAAAGGCGAAAAGAACCCCTGTGAGGGGAGTGAAATAGAACCTGAAACCGTGTACGTACAAGCAGTAGGAGCACCTTCGTGGTGTGACTGCGTACCTTTTGTATAATGGGTCAGCGACTTAATTTTAGTAGCAAGGTTAACCGTTTAGGGGAGCCGTAGGGAAACCGAGTCTTAACTGGGCGTACAGTTGCTAGGATTAGACCCGAAACCAGGTGATCTAGCCATGGGCAGGTTGAAGGTTGAGTAACATCAACTGGAGGACCGAACCGACTAATGTTGAAAAATTAGCGGATGACTTGTGGCTAGGGGTGAAAGGCCAATCAAACCTGGAGATAGCTGGTTCTCCCCGAAAGCTATTTAGGTAGCGCCTCGGACGAATACTACTGGGGGTAGAGCACTGTTAAGGCTAGGGGGTCATCCCGACTTACCAACCCTTTGCAAACTCCGAATACCAGTAAGTACTATCCGGGAGACACACGGCGGGTGCTAACGTCCGTCGTGGAGAGGGAAACAACCCAGACCGCCAGCTAAGGTCCCAAAGTATAGCTAAGTGGGAAACGATGTGGGAAGGCTCAGACAGCCAGGATGTTGGCTTAGAAGCAGCCATCATTTAAAGAAAGCGTAATAGCTCACTGGTCGAGTCGGCCTGCGCGGAAGATGTAACGGGGCTAAGCTATACACCGAAGCTGCGGCTACGTACCTTAGGGTATGTGGGGTAGGGGAGCGTTCTGTAAGCCGTTGAAGGTGGTCTGTAAGGGCTGCTGGAGGTATCAGAAGTGCGAATGCTGACATGAGTAACGATAAAGGGAGTGAAAAACTCCCTCGCCGGAAGACCAAGGGTTCCTGTCCAACGTTAATCGGGGCAGGGTAAGTCGACTCCTAAGGCGAGGCCGAAAGGCGTAGTCGATGGGAAACGGGTTAATATTCCCGTACTTCTTACAATTGCGATGGGGGGACGGAGAAGGCTAGGTGGGCCTGGCGACGGTTGTCCAGGTTCAAGTATGTAGGCGGAAAGTTTAGGTAAATCCGGACTTTCATTAACGCTGAGATACGATGTCGAGCTACTACGGTAGTGAAGTCATTGATGCCATGCTTCCAGGAAAAGCCTCTAAGCTTCAGATTGTAAGGAATCGTACCCCAAACCGACACAGGTGGTCGGGTAGAGAATACCAAGGCGCTTGAGAGAACTCGGGTGAAGGAACTAGGCAAAATGGTACCGTAACTTCGGGAGAAGGTACGCTCTTATCAGTGAAGTCCCTTGCGGATGGAGCAGACGAGAGTCGCAGATACCAGGTGGCTGCAACTGTTTATTAAAAACACAGCACTGTGCAAAATCGTAAGATGACGTATACGGTGTGACGCCTGCCCGGTGCCGGAAGGTTAATTGATGGGGTTAGACTTCGGTCGAAGCTCTTGATCGAAGCCCCGGTAAACGGCGGCCGTAACTATAACGGTCCTAAGGTAGCGAAATTCCTTGTCGGGTAAGTTCCGACCTGCACGAATGGCGTAATGATGGCCACGCTGTCTCCACCCGAGACTCAGTGAAATTGAAATCGCTGTGAAGATGCAGTGTACCCGCGGCTAGACGGAAAGACCCCGTGAACCTTTACTACAGCTTGGCACTGAACATTGAACCTACATGTGTAGGATAGGTGGGAGACTATGAAATTGCGTCGCTAGATGTGATGGAGTCGTCCTTGAAATACCACCCTTGTAGTTTTGATGTTCTAACGTTGGCCCCTGAATCGGGGTTACGGACAGTGCCTGGTGGGTAGTTTGACTGGGGCGGTCTCCTCCCAAAGAGTAACGGAGGAGCACGAAGGTGGGCTAAACACGGTTGGACATCGTGTGGTTAGTGCAATGGCATAAGCCCGCTTGACTGCGAGAATGACAATTCGAGCAGGTGCGAAAGCAGGTCATAGTGATCCGGTGGTTCTGAATGGAAGGGCCATCGCTCAACGGATAAAAGGTACTCCGGGGATAACAGGCTGATACCGCCCAAGAGTTCATATCGACGGCGGTGTTTGGCACCTCGATGTCGGCTCATCACATCCTGGGGCTGAAGTCGGTCCCAAGGGTATGGCTGTTCGCCATTTAAAGTGGTACGCGAGCTGGGTTTAGAACGTCGTGAGACAGTTCGGTCCCTATCTGCCGTGGGCGTTGGAAAATTGAAAGGGGCTGCTCCTAGTACGAGAGGACCGGAGTGGACGAACCTCTGGTGTTCGGGTTGTCATGCCAATGGCATTGCCCGGTAGCTAAGTTCGGAATCGATAACCGCTGAAAGCATCTAAGCGGGAAGCGAGCCTTGAGATGAGTTTTCCCTGGCACTATAAGTGTCCTAAAGGGTTGTCGTAGACTACGACGTTGATAGGCAGGGTGTGTAAGTGCTGCGAGGCATTGAGCTAACCTGTACTAATTGCCCGTGAGGCTTAACCATACAACACCCAAGGGGTTTTGTGGACTCAAAGACAGACCTTGAATGCGTTTGAAGAGATACAACTTTTATTGCTCTATTGAATAGAGAATCAGCTTTCCAGATTATTTTGCCTTCAGTTTTTAAAACGCTGAAAGTAAAAGCAAAATTTGCTTGGCGACCATAGCATTGTGGACCCACCTGATTCCATGCCGAACTCAGAAGTGAAACACAATAGCGCCGATGGTAGTGTGGGGTTTCCCCATGTGAGAGTAGGACATCGCCAGGCTCCAAATTTATTTTCACTTTTTAAAAGTGAAGACAAAAGTTCGACTTTGTCTATTGAATAGACAAGTCACCATAGAGTTCTAAGTTTCTTAGAGTTTTATGTTGACTTTCAAAGTGGAAAGCGTAATATACGCGTCCTGCTTACGTGCTAAGGCACTGAAAGCGTTCTCTTTTTAGAGAATAAGCTCTTTAACAATTTAAACCTATCAATCTGTGTGGGCACTCGTTGATGAATATCAAAACGTTATTGGTTCTTTTTCGAAAGAGCGTAATAGCAGTTACTTCGGTAACACAATGATTTCAATGAACTGAGTGACCTGAGCTAGAAATAGTTTGAATGCTTTTTGGTTTTACTTTTTATTAAAAAGTGAAAACAACTAGCGGCACAGTCAATTCATTACCATTCTGTTCCTATTTATTTAAGAAGAGAGAGGTAATAGCTTTAAAATTACACTCTTTATTTATAAAGAATAGTTTTGAAGTCAGTATTCGTTGAGTCACACCTATTAATTTAGGTAATCAAAACTTTAAATTGAAGAGTTTGATCATGGCTCAGATTGAACGCTGGCGGCAGGCCTAACACATGCAAGTCGAGCGGAAACGACACTAACAATCCTTCGGGTGCGTTAATGGGCGTCGAGCGGCGGACGGGTGAGTAATGCCTAGGAAATTGCCTTGATGTGGGGGATAACCATTGGAAACGATGGCTAATACCGCATAATGCCTACGGGCCAAAGAGGGGGATCTTCGGACCTCTCGCGTCAAGATATGCCTAGGTGGGATTAGCTAGTTGGTGAGGTAATGGCTCACCAAGGCGACGATCCCTAGCTGGTCTGAGAGGATGATCAGCCACACTGGAACTGAGACACGGTCCAGACTCCTACGGGAGGCAGCAGTGGGGAATATTGCACAATGGGCGAAAGCCTGATGCAGCCATGCCGCGTGTATGAAGAAGGCCTTCGGGTTGTAAAGTACTTTCAGTTGTGAGGAAGGGGGTAGTGTTAATAGCGCTATTTCTTGACGTTAGCAACAGAAGAAGCACCGGCTAACTCCGTGCCAGCAGCCGCGGTAATACGGAGGGTGCGAGCGTTAATCGGAATTACTGGGCGTAAAGCGCATGCAGGTGGTTCATTAAGTCAGATGTGAAAGCCCGGGGCTCAACCTCGGAACTGCATTTGAAACTGGTGAACTAGAGTGCTGTAGAGGGGGGTAGAATTTCAGGTGTAGCGGTGAAATGCGTAGAGATCTGAAGGAATACCAGTGGCGAAGGCGGCCCCCTGGACAGACACTGACACTCAGATGCGAAAGCGTGGGGAGCAAACAGGATTAGATACCCTGGTAGTCCACGCCGTAAACGATGTCTACTTGGAGGTTGTGGCCTTGAGCCGTGGCTTTCGGAGCTAACGCGTTAAGTAGACCGCCTGGGGAGTACGGTCGCAAGATTAAAACTCAAATGAATTGACGGGGGCCCGCACAAGCGGTGGAGCATGTGGTTTAATTCGATGCAACGCGAAGAACCTTACCTACTCTTGACATCCAGAGAAGCCAGCGGAGACGCAGGTGTGCCTTCGGGAGCTCTGAGACAGGTGCTGCATGGCTGTCGTCAGCTCGTGTTGTGAAATGTTGGGTTAAGTCCCGCAACGAGCGCAACCCTTATCCTTGTTTGCCAGCACGTAATGGTGGGAACTCCAGGGAGACTGCCGGTGATAAACCGGAGGAAGGTGGGGACGACGTCAAGTCATCATGGCCCTTACGAGTAGGGCTACACACGTGCTACAATGGCGCATACAGAGGGCAGCAAGCTAGCGATAGTGAGCGAATCCCAAAAAGTGCGTCGTAGTCCGGATTGGAGTCTGCAACTCGACTCCATGAAGTCGGAATCGCTAGTAATCGTGAATCAGAATGTCACGGTGAATACGTTCCCGGGCCTTGTACACACCGCCCGTCACACCATGGGAGTGGGCTGCAAAAGAAGTGGGTAGTTTAACCTTTCGGGGAGGACGCTCACCACTTTGTGGTTCATGACTGGGGTGAAGTCGTAACAAGGTAGCCCTAGGGGAACCTGGGGCTGGATCACCTCCTTATACGAAGATACTTACGATGAGTGTCCACACAGATTGATTAGGTTTAGAAAAGTAAAGAGATGAAGAACTCCCAAGTTCTTCAATATCCAGTGTCCCGTTCGTCTAGAGGCCTAGGACACCGCCCTTTCACGGCGGTAACAGGGGTTCGACTCCCCTACGGGATACCATTGGGTCGTTAGCTCAGTTGGTAGAGCAGTTGACTTTTAATCAATTGGTCGCAGGTTCGAATCCTGCACGACCCACCATTCTTTCTCCACGAAGGAATTAAAACTTTTAGTGGGCGATTAGCTCAGTTGGGAGAGCACCTGCCTTACAAGCAGGGGGTCACTGGTTCGAGCCCGGTATCGCCCACCATTCTCTAAATATTCTTGGAAGTTAAAACTCCAAACCACTTCTTATGTCGTTGGTTGGATTTTTCGACTGTGAGAGTCTTTAGAAAATGTGAATTTAGAACATTAGTTCTTAAATCTCATGCTCTTTAACAATTTGGAAAGCTGACTGATTTGATTGCTTACGAGTAATTCAAATCAAATTTAAAAGTTCTCAATGTTTATCTTTCATTAGGTAAACACAACAAACACATTCAAGTGTCTTGTATTCGAATCAAACTTAGTTTGATTCACAATTGAGTCCGGCAAACAGTCATTAAGAATTAACCCTTCTTAATGACAACCAAAAACCTTGGTTAGTTGCCATACACTAAGACCCTTTCGGGTTGTATGGTCAAGTGACTAAGCGTACACGGTGGATGCCTTGGCAGTCAGAGGCGATGAAAGACGTAATAACTTGCGATAAGCCCAGATTAGGTAGTAATAACCTTTTGAGTCTGGGATTTCTGAATGGGAAAACCCACGTGCATAAGCACGTATCCTGTTGTGAATACATAGCAACAGGAGGCAAACCGGGGGAACTGAAACATCTAAGTACCCCGAGGAAGAGAAATCAACCGAGATTCCGAAAGTAGCGGCGAGCGAAATTGGATTAGCCCTTAAGCTTTTAATGATGCAGGTGAAGCCTCTGGAAAGTGGCGCAATAAAGGGTGATAGCCCCGTAACCGACACATCATAATCAGTGAAATCGAGTAGGGCGGGACACGTGATATCCTGTCTGAATATGGGGGGACCATCCTCCAAGGCTAAATACTACTGACTGACCGATAGTGAACCAGTACCGTGAGGGAAAGGCGAAAAGAACCCCTGTGAGGGGAGTGAAATAGAACCTGAAACCGTGTACGTACAAGCAGTAGGAGCACCTTCGTGGTGTGACTGCGTACCTTTTGTATAATGGGTCAGCGACTTAATTTTAGTAGCAAGGTTAACCGTTTAGGGGAGCCGTAGGGAAACCGAGTCTTAACTGGGCGTACAGTTGCTAGGATTAGACCCGAAACCAGGTGATCTAGCCATGGGCAGGTTGAAGGTTGAGTAACATCAACTGGAGGACCGAACCGACTAATGTTGAAAAATTAGCGGATGACTTGTGGCTAGGGGTGAAAGGCCAATCAAACCTGGAGATAGCTGGTTCTCCCCGAAAGCTATTTAGGTAGCGCCTCGGACGAATACTACTGGGGGTAGAGCACTGTTAAGGCTAGGGGGTCATCCCGACTTACCAACCCTTTGCAAACTCCGAATACCAGTAAGTACTATCCGGGAGACACACGGCGGGTGCTAACGTCCGTCGTGGAGAGGGAAACAACCCAGACCGCCAGCTAAGGTCCCAAAGTATAGCTAAGTGGGAAACGATGTGGGAAGGCTCAGACAGCCAGGATGTTGGCTTAGAAGCAGCCATCATTTAAAGAAAGCGTAATAGCTCACTGGTCGAGTCGGCCTGCGCGGAAGATGTAACGGGGCTAAGCTATACACCGAAGCTGCGGCTACGTACCTTAGGGTATGTGGGGTAGGGGAGCGTTCTGTAAGCCGTTGAAGGTGGTCTGTAAGGGCTGCTGGAGGTATCAGAAGTGCGAATGCTGACATGAGTAACGATAAAGGGAGTGAAAAACTCCCTCGCCGGAAGACCAAGGGTTCCTGTCCAACGTTAATCGGGGCAGGGTAAGTCGACTCCTAAGGCGAGGCCGAAAGGCGTAGTCGATGGGAAACGGGTTAATATTCCCGTACTTCTTACAATTGCGATGGGGGGACGGAGAAGGCTAGGTGGGCCTGGCGACGGTTGTCCAGGTTCAAGTATGTAGGCGGAAAGTTTAGGTAAATCCGGACTTTCATTAACGCTGAGATACGATGTCGAGCTACTACGGTAGTGAAGTCATTGATGCCATGCTTCCAGGAAAAGCCTCTAAGCTTCAGATTGTAAGGAATCGTACCCCAAACCGACACAGGTGGTCGGGTAGAGAATACCAAGGCGCTTGAGAGAACTCGGGTGAAGGAACTAGGCAAAATGGTACCGTAACTTCGGGAGAAGGTACGCTCTTATCAGTGAAGTCCCTTGCGGATGGAGCAGACGAGAGTCGCAGATACCAGGTGGCTGCAACTGTTTATTAAAAACACAGCACTGTGCAAAATCGTAAGATGACGTATACGGTGTGACGCCTGCCCGGTGCCGGAAGGTTAATTGATGGGGTTAGACTTCGGTCGAAGCTCTTGATCGAAGCCCCGGTAAACGGCGGCCGTAACTATAACGGTCCTAAGGTAGCGAAATTCCTTGTCGGGTAAGTTCCGACCTGCACGAATGGCGTAATGATGGCCACGCTGTCTCCACCCGAGACTCAGTGAAATTGAAATCGCTGTGAAGATGCAGTGTACCCGCGGCTAGACGGAAAGACCCCGTGAACCTTTACTACAGCTTGGCACTGAACATTGAACCTACATGTGTAGGATAGGTGGGAGACTATGAAATTGCGTCGCTAGATGTGATGGAGTCGTCCTTGAAATACCACCCTTGTAGTTTTGATGTTCTAACGTTGGTCCCTGAATCGGGATTACGGACAGTGCCTGGTGGGTAGTTTGACTGGGGCGGTCTCCTCCCAAAGAGTAACGGAGGAGCACGAAGGTGGGCTAAACACGGTTGGACATCGTGTGGTTAGTGCAATGGCATAAGCCCGCTTGACTGCGAGAATGACAATTCGAGCAGGTGCGAAAGCAGGTCATAGTGATCCGGTGGTTCTGAATGGAAGGGCCATCGCTCAACGGATAAAAGGTACTCCGGGGATAACAGGCTGATACCGCCCAAGAGTTCATATCGACGGCGGTGTTTGGCACCTCGATGTCGGCTCATCACATCCTGGGGCTGAAGTCGGTCCCAAGGGTATGGCTGTTCGCCATTTAAAGTGGTACGCGAGCTGGGTTTAGAACGTCGTGAGACAGTTCGGTCCCTATCTGCCGTGGGCGTTGGAAAATTGAAAGGGGCTGCTCCTAGTACGAGAGGACCGGAGTGGACGAACCTCTGGTGTTCGGGTTGTCATGCCAATGGCATTGCCCGGTAGCTAAGTTCGGAATCGATAACCGCTGAAAGCATCTAAGCGGGAAGCGAGCCTTGAGATGAGTTTTCCCTGGCACTATAAGTGTCCTAAAGGGTTGTCGTAGACTACGACGTTGATAGGCAGGGTGTGTAAGTGCTGCGAGGCATTGAGCTAACCTGTACTAATTGCCCGTGAGGCTTAACCATACAACACCCAAGGGGTTTTGTGGACTCAAAGACAGACCTTGAATGCGTTTGAAGAGATACAACTTTTATTGCTCTATTGAATAGAGAACAGCTTTCCAGATTATTTTGCCTTCAGTTTTTAAAAACTGAAAGTAAAGCAAAATTTGCTTGGCGACCATAGCATTGTGGACCCACCTGATTCCATGCCGAACTCAGAAGTGAAACACAATAGCGCCGATGGTAGTGTGGGGCTTCCCCATGTGAGAGTAGGACATCGCCAGGCTCCAAATTTATTTTCACTTTTTAAAAGTGAAGACAAAAGTTCGACTTTGTCTATTGAATAGACAAGTCACCATAGAGTTCTAAGTTTCTTAGAGTTTTATGTTGACTTTCAAAGTGGAAAGCGTAATATGCGCGTCCTGCTTACGTGCTAAGGCACTGAAAGCGTTCTCTTTTTAGAGAATAAGCTCTTTAACAATTTAAACCTATCAATCTGTGTGGGCACTCGTTGATGAATATCAAAACGTTTTATTGTTAGATAAAACAGATTCTTCGGAATCAAATGATTTCAATGAACTGAGTGACCAATACGTTTAACTACTTGTAGTTAATCGGCACAGTCAATTCATTACCATTCTGTTCCTATTTATTTAAGAAGAGAGGGGTAATAGCTTTAAAATTACACTCTTTATTTATAAAGAATAGTTTTGAAGTCAGTATTCGTTGAGTCACACCTATTAATTTAGGTAATCAAAACTTTAAATTGAAGAGTTTGATCATGGCTCAGATTGAACGCTGGCGGCAGGCCTAACACATGCAAGTCGAGCGGAAACGACACTAACAATCCTTCGGGTGCGTTAATGGGCGTCGAGCGGCGGACGGGTGAGTAATGCCTAGGAAATTGCCTTGATGTGGGGGATAACCATTGGAAACGATGGCTAATACCGCATAATGCCTACGGGCCAAAGAGGGGGATCTTCGGACCTCTCGCGTCAAGATATGCCTAGGTGGGATTAGCTAGTTGGTGAGGTAATGGCTCACCAAGGCGACGATCCCTAGCTGGTCTGAGAGGATGATCAGCCACACTGGAACTGAGACACGGTCCAGACTCCTACGGGAGGCAGCAGTGGGGAATATTGCACAATGGGCGAAAGCCTGATGCAGCCATGCCGCGTGTATGAAGAAGGCCTTCGGGTTGTAAAGTACTTTCAGTTGTGAGGAAGGGGGTAGTGTTAATAGCGCTATTTCTTGACGTTAGCAACAGAAGAAGCACCGGCTAACTCCGTGCCAGCAGCCGCGGTAATACGGAGGGTGCGAGCGTTAATCGGAATTACTGGGCGTAAAGCGCATGCAGGTGGTTCATTAAGTCAGATGTGAAAGCCCGGGGCTCAACCTCGGAACTGCATTTGAAACTGGTGAACTAGAGTGCTGTAGAGGGGGGTAGAATTTCAGGTGTAGCGGTGAAATGCGTAGAGATCTGAAGGAATACCAGTGGCGAAGGCGGCCCCCTGGACAGACACTGACACTCAGATGCGAAAGCGTGGGGAGCAAACAGGATTAGATACCCTGGTAGTCCACGCCGTAAACGATGTCTACTTGGAGGTTGTGGCCTTGAGCCGTGGCTTTCGGAGCTAACGCGTTAAGTAGACCGCCTGGGGAGTACGGTCGCAAGATTAAAACTCAAATGAATTGACGGGGGCCCGCACAAGCGGTGGAGCATGTGGTTTAATTCGATGCAACGCGAAGAACCTTACCTACTCTTGACATCCAGAGAAGCCAGCGGAGACGCAGGTGTGCCTTCGGGAGCTCTGAGACAGGTGCTGCATGGCTGTCGTCAGCTCGTGTTGTGAAATGTTGGGTTAAGTCCCGCAACGAGCGCAACCCTTATCCTTGTTTGCCAGCACGTAATGGTGGGAACTCCAGGGAGACTGCCGGTGATAAACCGGAGGAAGGTGGGGACGACGTCAAGTCATCATGGCCCTTACGAGTAGGGCTACACACGTGCTACAATGGCGCATACAGAGGGCAGCAAGCTAGCGATAGTGAGCGAATCCCAAAAAGTGCGTCGTAGTCCGGATTGGAGTCTGCAACTCGACTCCATGAAGTCGGAATCGCTAGTAATCGTGAATCAGAATGTCACGGTGAATACGTTCCCGGGCCTTGTACACACCGCCCGTCACACCATGGGAGTGGGCTGCAAAAGAAGTGGGTAGTTTAACCTTTCGGGGAGGACGCTCACCACTTTGTGGTTCATGACTGGGGTGAAGTCGTAACAAGGTAGCCCTAGGGGAACCTGGGGCTGGATCACCTCCTTATACGAAGATACTTACGATGAGTGTCCACACAGATTGATTAGGTTTAGAAAAGTAAAGAGATGAAGAACTCCCAAGTTCTTCAATATCCAGTGTCCCGTTCGTCTAGAGGCCTAGGACACCGCCCTTTCACGGCGGTAACAGGGGTTCGACTCCCCTACGGGATACCATCTTTAAGTATTCTCTTATATCAGAGTATTTAAAAATGGTTCATTAGTTTGAATTAAGCTCTTTAACAATTTGGAAAGCTGACTGATTTGATTACTTACGAGTAATTCAAATCAAATTTAAAAGTTCTCAATGTTTATCTGCTCTTAGTTAATAAGAACGGTATAAACACAACAAACACATTCAAGTGTCTTGTATTCGAATCAAACTTAGTTTGATTCACAATTGAGTCCGGCAAACAGTCATTAAGAATTAACCCTTCTTAATGACAACCAAAAACCTTGGTTAGTTGCCATACACTAAGACCCTTTCGGGTTGTATGGTTAAGTGACTAAGCGTACACGGTGGATGCCTTGGCAGTCAGAGGCGATGAAAGACGTAATAACTTGCGATAAGCCCAGATTAGGTAGTAATAACCTTTTGAGTCTGGGATTTCTGAATGGGAAAACCCACGTGCATAAGCACGTATCCTGTTGTGAATACATAGCAACAGGAGGCAAACCGGGGGAACTGAAACATCTAAGTACCCCGAGGAAGAGAAATCAACCGAGATTCCGAAAGTAGCGGCGAGCGAAATTGGATTAGCCCTTAAGCTTTTAATGATGCAGGTGAAGCCTCTGGAAAGTGGCGCAATAAAGGGTGATAGCCCCGTAACCGACACATCATAATCAGTGAAATCGAGTAGGGCGGGACACGTGATATCCTGTCTGAATATGGGGGGACCATCCTCCAAGGCTAAATACTACTGACTGACCGATAGTGAACCAGTACCGTGAGGGAAAGGCGAAAAGAACCCCTGTGAGGGGAGTGAAATAGAACCTGAAACCGTGTACGTACAAGCAGTAGGAGCACCTTCGTGGTGTGACTGCGTACCTTTTGTATAATGGGTCAGCGACTTAATTTTAGTAGCAAGGTTAACCGTTTAGGGGAGCCGTAGGGAAACCGAGTCTTAACTGGGCGTACAGTTGCTAGGATTAGACCCGAAACCAGGTGATCTAGCCATGGGCAGGTTGAAGGTTGAGTAACATCAACTGGAGGACCGAACCGACTAATGTTGAAAAATTAGCGGATGACTTGTGGCTAGGGGTGAAAGGCCAATCAAACCTGGAGATAGCTGGTTCTCCCCGAAAGCTATTTAGGTAGCGCCTCGGACGAATACTACTGGGGGTAGAGCACTGTTAAGGCTAGGGGGTCATCCCGACTTACCAACCCTTTGCAAACTCCGAATACCAGTAAGTACTATCCGGGAGACACACGGCGGGTGCTAACGTCCGTCGTGGAGAGGGAAACAACCCAGACCGCCAGCTAAGGTCCCAAAGTATAGCTAAGTGGGAAACGATGTGGGAAGGCTCAGACAGCCAGGATGTTGGCTTAGAAGCAGCCATCATTTAAAGAAAGCGTAATAGCTCACTGGTCGAGTCGGCCTGCGCGGAAGATGTAACGGGGCTAAGCTATACACCGAAGCTGCGGCTACGTACCTTAGGGTATGTGGGGTAGGGGAGCGTTCTGTAAGCCGTTGAAGGTGGTCTGTAAGGGCTGCTGGAGGTATCAGAAGTGCGAATGCTGACATGAGTAACGATAAAGGGAGTGAAAAACTCCCTCGCCGGAAGACCAAGGGTTCCTGTCCAACGTTAATCGGGGCAGGGTAAGTCGACTCCTAAGGCGAGGCCGAAAGGCGTAGTCGATGGGAAACGGGTTAATATTCCCGTACTTCTTACAATTGCGATGGGGGGACGGAGAAGGCTAGGTGGGCCTGGCGACGGTTGTCCAGGTTCAAGTATGTAGGCGGAAAGTTTAGGTAAATCCGGACTTTCATTAACGCTGAGATACGATGTCGAGCTACTACGGTAGTGAAGTCATTGATGCCATGCTTCCAGGAAAAGCCTCTAAGCTTCAGATTGTAAGGAATCGTACCCCAAACCGACACAGGTGGTCGGGTAGAGAATACCAAGGCGCTTGAGAGAACTCGGGTGAAGGAACTAGGCAAAATGGTACCGTAACTTCGGGAGAAGGTACGCTCTTATCAGTGAAGTCCCTTGCGGATGGAGCAGACGAGAGTCGCAGATACCAGGTGGCTGCAACTGTTTATTAAAAACACAGCACTGTGCAAAATCGTAAGATGACGTATACGGTGTGACGCCTGCCCGGTGCCGGAAGGTTAATTGATGGGGTTAGACTTCGGTCGAAGCTCTTGATCGAAGCCCCGGTAAACGGCGGCCGTAACTATAACGGTCCTAAGGTAGCGAAATTCCTTGTCGGGTAAGTTCCGACCTGCACGAATGGCGTAATGATGGCCACGCTGTCTCCACCCGAGACTCAGTGAAATTGAAATCGCTGTGAAGATGCAGTGTACCCGCGGCTAGACGGAAAGACCCCGTGAACCTTTACTACAGCTTGGCACTGAACATTGAACCTACATGTGTAGGATAGGTGGGAGACTATGAAATTGCGTCGCTAGATGTGATGGAGTCGTCCTTGAAATACCACCCTTGTAGTTTTGATGTTCTAACGTTGGTCCCTGAATCGGGATTACGGACAGTGCCTGGTGGGTAGTTTGACTGGGGCGGTCTCCTCCCAAAGAGTAACGGAGGAGCACGAAGGTGGGCTAAACACGGTTGGACATCGTGTGGTTAGTGCAATGGCATAAGCCCGCTTGACTGCGAGAATGACAATTCGAGCAGGTGCGAAAGCAGGTCATAGTGATCCGGTGGTTCTGAATGGAAGGGCCATCGCTCAACGGATAAAAGGTACTCCGGGGATAACAGGCTGATACCGCCCAAGAGTTCATATCGACGGCGGTGTTTGGCACCTCGATGTCGGCTCATCACATCCTGGGGCTGAAGTCGGTCCCAAGGGTATGGCTGTTCGCCATTTAAAGTGGTACGCGAGCTGGGTTTAGAACGTCGTGAGACAGTTCGGTCCCTATCTGCCGTGGGCGTTGGAAAATTGAAAGGGGCTGCTCCTAGTACGAGAGGACCGGAGTGGACGAACCTCTGGTGTTCGGGTTGTCATGCCAATGGCATTGCCCGGTAGCTAAGTTCGGAATCGATAACCGCTGAAAGCATCTAAGCGGGAAGCGAGCCTTGAGATGAGTTTTCCCTGGCACTATAAGTGTCCTAAAGGGTTGTCGTAGACTACGACGTTGATAGGCAGGGTGTGTAAGTGCTGCGAGGCATTGAGCTAACCTGTACTAATTGCCCGTGAGGCTTAACCATACAACACCCAAGGGGTTTTGTGGACTCAAAGACAGACCTTGAATGCGTTTGAAGAGATACAACTTTTATTGCTCTATTGAATAGAGAATCAGCTTTCCAGATTATTTTGCCTTCGGTTTTTAAAAACTGAAAGTAAAAGCAAAATTTGCTTGGCGACCATAGCATTGTGGACCCACCTGATTCCATGCCGAACTCAGAAGTGAAACACAATAGCGCCGATGGTAGTGTGGGGTTTCCCCATGTGAGAGTAGGACATCGCCAGGCTTTAAATTAAATCTTTAGGTTGACCAACCTGAAGATATGGACGCTCACTTAGTGAGTTGACCACTGCGGAGTGGTAGTTCAGTTGGTTAGAATACCGGCCTGTCACGCCGGGGGTCGCGGGTTCGAGTCCCGTCCACTCCGCCACTTATTAAGAAGCCCCGCTAGAAATAGCGGGGCTTTTTTACATCTAAGTAATAGTGTTTACCCTTCAGTCGAATGAGTCCCACAAAGGGGCTGCCCAAAGTTCGCAATCTCGGCTATTTCACCATTTATCAGAAAGCCTAGTCTTACGACTAGGCTTTCCTCGTTTTTGGGACTGAGTTTTAACTCTTGGCTATGACTTTCGTACAAAGGTTGTTCACGCTCAGTAATCAATTGAATCGACCATTAACAAGAAACTCACTTAGAAATAGCAGAGCTTTTCACATTTGTAGGTTTTGCTATGCCGGTTGGGTAAGTCTTGGTAAATGCATATTTCGGAGCTATCCGACCGCCTATTTCGGTTTTAATCGACCACCAAATCCGTTTTTAACCGACCACTCATTTCGGTTTTAATCATCCACTTTTCGGTGTGTTTCCGAAATCGATGGTCGATTTACCGAAATAAACCTCTTTTCTCTTTTAAATCAATAGGTTTAACCTGAGTCTTTCATGTTGAGAGCACTAAGGATAAATCATGCCGAAAAAGAGAATGCCAATGAATAAAATTAAGGAAATATTACGCCTCCGATACGAGTGCAATCTTTCTAATCGACAGATCGCCGCTTGCCTCAATATTGCTCATTCCACTGTATCCCAGCATCTATCCCGATTTAAATCCAGTGGCCTCACGTGGCCACTGGAAGAGACTCATCATGAAAATCAAGTCACCCAAGCTTTGTTTGATGGTCGCTCATCTTCTCAGCATAAAGTGATGCCTGATTTCACTCTCTGCTACTTAGAATTGAAGCGTAAAGGGATGACTAAAGCTTTGCTTTGGGAAGAGTATTGTCATCAGCATCAAGACAAAGCCTATGGCTATACACAGTTCTGCGAACTGTATAGACGTTGGCTAAAGACACAAAAACGCAGTATGCGCCAACTTCACCATGCTGGTGACAAGCTCTTCATTGACTACTGTGGCCCAACGATCCCTGTTGTGAATCCAGATACAGGAGAATGCAGACATGCTCAGGTATTTGTCGCCACTTTAGGGGCGTCAAATTACACCTATGTCGAGGCGAGTGAGAGCCAAGGGCTTGAACACTTCCTCATGGCTCATGTGAATACCTTTAATCACTTTGGTGGTGCTCCGAATCTACTTGTACCTGATAATCTGAAATCTGCTATAACGAAAGCAGACCGTCATAGCCCTATCCTCAATGAGAGCTACCGAAAACTGGCACAACATTACGGCGTTGCTGTGATGCCAGCCAGGCCCTACAAGCCTAAAGATAAAGCCAAAGCTGAGAACGCAGTTCTCATCGTAGAGCGCTGGATAATGATGCGCCTTCGCCACCAAGTGTTCTATACAATGGCTGAGCTGAACCTGGCTATCCGAAAGCTGATGCATGACTTAAACCAACGAGAGATGAAGCAGCTTGGTGTCAATCGACATGACTTGTTCAACAAAGTTGACCGTCCAGCGTTAAAACCACTGCCATCGCAACCATATGTGTATATCGAAACTAAACGAGCAACCGTCTCCCCTGATTATCACATTCAATATAAAAAGCACTTCTACTCTGTGCCGCACCAACTTGTTGGGCAACAAGTTGAGCTTGAAGCAACGCATCAAATAATACGTATCTACCACAAAGGGAGCATTGTTGCTCACCACTGCACAAGCCAAAAAGAATATGGTCTCTCTACCGTTTACGAGCATATGCCAAGCAACCATCAATACCAATCATGGACACCCGAGCGTTTTATCCGTTGGGGAAAATCTATTGGGCCAGCCACAGGTGAACTGACTCAGATGTTGCTCAAACGCCCAGAGCATGAAGCATTGGCCTTTAGAAGTTGCTTTGGGTTACTAAGTCTTGCCAAAAAGCACTCAGACGCACGGTTAGAACAAGCTTGCCGAGATGCCTTAGTGACAGAGAAGCCATACCTTGGCTTCGTCAAAAACTTATTGAAGAACCATCGTGAAGGCACTCTCTCTCAGCCTTCCACTGATACACCAAACCTTAAACACACTAATGTTCGTGGTTCCAACTACTACCACTAGGAGAAACAATATGGACGCAATAATCCAACAGTTAAAATCACTACGCCTAAGTCATGCTTCTGATGCACTGGAACAGCAAAGAATACACCCCGCGACCTATGCTGAACTTGGCTTTGAAGAAAGGTTAGGACTCATCCTTGATCATGAGATAGTGAACCGAGATCAAACCAAAATCCAACGACTTAAACGGCAAGCCAAGCTGCGCCTAAGCGCTAGCGGTAATCAACTGGACTACCGCCCAGAACGAGGCTTAAAAAGAGCAATGATGGGAGAGTTATTATCAGGCACTTATTTACAAAAGCGACAGAATGTCCTGATTACAGGTGCAACAGGTGCAGGTAAAACCTATGTTGCTTGTGCGCTCGCCGAGCAGGCGTGTGAGCAACACTGCCCAAGTCGTTATTATCGCCTAAATCGTTTACTTGATGACCTGAGTAGTAGCCGCCTTGATGGCAGCTATCAAAAGCTACTACTGAGCTTGTCTAAGAAAAAACTGTTGGTTATCGATGACTGGGGAATGGAAAAACTCAGCCAAGAGCATGCAAGTAATCTTCTCGAAGTGCTAGAAGATAGATACCAAGAGTGCAGTACGATCATTATCAGCCAACTACCTGTAAAAGAATGGCACGAGATGATCGACAACTCGACGATCGCTGATGCGATCTTAGATAGGTTGGTTCATCAAAGTCATAGAATCGAGTTACGAGGGGAATCAATGAGAAAACTGGCTTAAATCGACCACTTGGAGTAAAACTAAGGAAGAGAAAAGAGAGGCTTAAAAAGGTGGTCGATTAAAAACGAAACTAGGGGTCACATCAGCCGAAATACGCAGTAAATAAGCTTCTTCGGAGCATTAGGGATATAATTGGCAAGAAAACGAGTGAGTAATAGTAAGGTTTGTTGTTTTGTAAGGTAGACTGCGATTCCAGATCAAACTAGCCTGCTAGTTTTTTCTTGGTCTATCAGTGAATATCGCTAGGGCGGTAGGTTTGGTATCTGGTTGTTAGATATATTACTTGAATATCTCATCAGAGAATTGCCAAAAGTTATCTTATGAGTAGGTGTTAGTAGGTTCTAGATAAGTAATTTCAGAAGAGATATAGGCTCTCGGGGTTAAGTTTGAGGTTCTAACGTAGATATAAAAATGCCCAGCAATTGCTAGGCATTCAGATTATGGAAAATACGACGATTTAGAGTATTTGTTTAAGAACTCTGTCTGCTTTAACTCGAGTAATTTTTCGAATCAGTTTCTGTACTTCCATTGGGTAGCTATCTACTTTATCTAACTGTTTATAGGTGCAAATAAGCTGTGTGTGTTGAACAATATTATCAACCTCTACTTGGAACTTGTCCGTTAGGTGATGATAGTTATCTTGGATGAATATGCCATTTTCTAAGTCCAACTTCCATGCGCGTGGGTTTAGGTTATTACCCGTTAGCAGCATGTAGCGTTTATCAACCCAAATCCCCTTCAAATGGAAGCTGTTGGAATCGTGTTGCCAAAGTCGGATAGACAGGTTACGACTTGCTATATTTGCTTCATTTGCCTTCGCGAATCGACGCAGGTTCAATTCGTATAAGTAAGGCAAGCCACCAATTGTCTTAAACTCTTCTTCCGGTGAGATAAAGAAATCATTCGCTGTTTTGTCGCCGACAACAATCGTGACCTTTACGCCACGCTTAAGTGCTTTCTTCACTTCATTCGCTAGGCTTGGAGGGAAATTGAAATATGGCGTACAAATGAAAATTTCATCTTTAGCTTGAGCAACCAGTTGGTTAATTCCCTGATTTAGGCGATTACGTCTCTTACCTATACCAACTAAAGGGGTTACAGCAACTTGATCTGCTGAGACTTCTTGAGAATCGAACTTGTATTGAGAGCGTGCTAACGACGCTCTGAATTGACGGATTGCTGGCTTTAACTCTTTAGTAAGCGGTTTGTTCTTATCAGCAAGATCGTAAACAGCGATGTCTGAGATCATCTGTTCTTGGACATAGGAGAACATTGAGTCCGCAAGTGTTGCGTTGTTTAAAACATGGTAGCGATCGAAACGGTAACGATCATGATAACTCAAATAGATATTATTAAGGCTAGCACCACTGTATATCACGCTATCATCGACAATAAAGCCTTTTAGATGCAATACACCAAACACTTCCTTGCCACGAACAGGAATGCCATAAACTGGTACGGTATGCTGGTATTTATCGGCAAACTCGTTGTACATTGCTGCATTGCCCTCAGAGGACTCCGCACCAATCAATCCACGCTGAGCTCTATGCCAATCGACACAAACGCTTACGTTTAATTCTGGGTTATTTTTCTTTGCTTCGTATAAGGCAGTTAGGATCTCACGGCCAGCGTCATCATCCTCAAGATACAGAGCAACTAAACTAATACGAGTAGTTGCACGAGATATCTCATCAAGTAAGCGAGTTCGGAACTCTTGCGCTGATAGCAGTACTTCAAACTTGTCAGGATTCTGCGCTATGGTTGGCAACTGTATGAATGGATTCCTACTAGCAATCATATTGACTGTTTTACCTTAAAAATATGCAAAATTGCGAACCTTCAATTTTACCAAAGGGTTAGCATTAAATACTAGATAATCGAGTCATTCTCTAACAATTTTGCTGATAATGCATAGGAATGAGATCTTTTCCGCTATTCGAATAGCGCTCATATAAGACTCTTAAACCATTTGGTAGTTCATTAGGATCGATTTGTGTGAATTGATGACGATTGTAGAAATTAGTCAGATGGGAATAGGCGAAACAATAATCTTTTTCCGTTAGCGTGTGAAGAACACAATAATCCATTAGCTTTGAACCTAATTGCTTGCCGCGGTATTCCTTAGAGATAGCCATTCCTGTCAATAAGCGTGCATCTTCGATCGTTCGAAAGCGAACGACACCACATAGCTGGCCATCTAGTTCTAATGAGTAGATCAGCTCGCTTTTATTGGCTTTACCTGTTGGGTAGTGCTCTTTGTAAAAACGCTTAACGAGGGGAGCCTTTACGGAGTCTAATTGTGTAATGATGACATTGTTCATTCAGTCACTGCGCCATTTGTTTATCTGCGTTAGAATATCGGCAGTGTAATTTAATTAAATATCGCCATGCAATCTTATCTCAATGCTAGCTTAAAAAATGTTCATACTTTTTCGATAGAGCAGACTTGCGATGTACTTATCGAAGTCACCTCTGTTGATGAACTCATCTCCGTATATCAAGACCCTCAATGGTCTGCCTTGCCTAAATTAATGCTCGGGAAAGGGAGTAATATGCTCTTTACTCAGCACTTTTCTGGCTTGGTCATTATTAATCGATTAAGTGGTATTGAGTTAACAGAAAGCTCAAAAAGTTACTCTCTACATGTATCTGGTGGGGAAGACTGGCCTAGCCTTGTTGAGTGGAGTGTTGACCATGGACTGGGTGGTCTAGAGAACCTAGCCATGATCCCTGGTTGCTCTGGCTCTGCGCCTATTCAGAATATAGGCGCCTATGGCGTTGAACTACAAGATGTATGTGAATATGTTGATATCCTTTGTCTGGATACTTATACAGTTAAGCGATTAAGCAAAGATGAATGTCTTTTTGGTTACCGAGATTCTATTTTTAAGCACGCTCTCTACGGCAAAGCGATTGTTGTCGCGATTGGCTTAACATTAACTAAAGAGTGGAAGCCATGTAACCACTACGGCCCGCTTAAAGGTTTACCTTTAGAGACACTTTCTCCTCGTTCTATATTCGATGAAGTATGTGCTATACGCTCAAGTAAACTACCAGACCCTTCCTTGCAGGGTAATGCGGGAAGTTTCTTCAAAAACCCTGTGATCAGCAAAGATCATTTTGATCGGCTGTCTGCGTTATACCCAAATATTGTCGGTTACGAGAGTAACGATATGATCAAAGTCGCCGCTGGATGGCTCATTGATCAATGCCAATTCAAAGGTGTGATTGAAGGTGGTGCTCAAGTTCATCCAAATCAAGCTTTGGTTATCATCAATTACGATGAAGCGTCTGCTGCGGATATCGTCAGACTTGCATCACGAGTACGTCAAGCTGTCTTGGAAAAGTTCGACATTCCATTGGAACACGAAGTTCGCTTTATGGGGCAAGACAGTGAAACAAACTTAAACAAGGCCTTGGAGGCAATAGCATGAGAGAACACAGTACCAAGCTCACATTACTAAAATGTCTTGCTGATGGCGAGTTTCACTCTGGTGAAGGTCTGGGTGAAATGATGGGCGTGTCGAGAGCCGCTATCAGCAAACATATTAAAGGTATTCAAGAGTGGGGTTTGGATATCTATCGAGTGCAGGGTAAGGGATATAAGTTAGCCAGTCGTTTGGATATGCTCGATCAGGAGAGGTTATCTGCTGTCAGCAGTGACGCTTCTCTGGAGTTGATTCCAATCATAGGTTCAACAAACCAACACTTGTTAGAGCGTACTAGCACCCTTGAGTCAGGTTCGGTCTGCGTTGCTGAATATCAGGCTGCGGGTCGTGGACGGCGTGGACGTGAATGGGTATCGCCATTCGGTGCCAATCTATACCTTTCAATGTACTGGAGACTCGATGCCGGTATGGCAGCGGCTATGGGGCTGAGCCTCGTCGTTGGTGTAGCCGTTGCAGAGGCGTTGGAGGATATGGGGGTTGAGGGCGTTAAACTAAAGTGGCCGAATGACCTTTATCATAATGATAAGAAGCTTGCAGGCATCTTGGTAGAGCTGTCAGGGCAATCTGGTGGTGCTGCTCATATTGTGATTGGTTTGGGGCTTAATCTATCGATGGATCCAACAACATCAGGTATTGGCCAGCCATGGACCTCTCTCAAAGAAGTGTGTGATGGGAAAGTGCCAGATCGTAATGACTTAGCTCAGGCTTTGATTAATGCTTGGGACAAATCGCTCGTCGACTATGAATTGAAAGGGATGTCGAATTTTGTCGAACGCTGGAATCGTTTAGATAACTTCTTAGGTCGCAATGTTAGACTGATCATTGGACCTAGAGAAATTGAAGGTGTTGTACAGGGTATCGATGAACAAGGTGCCGTGTTACTCAAAACTGAGAACGGTGTTGAGAGCTATATCGGTGGAGAGATATCCCTAAGAAAAGGGGACTAAGAGGTTATTATTTTCTTAGTAATACTTCCTCAACCATATGATCTGCGCCTTTGCGTAAAATAAGGTGAGCTCTTTCTCGGGTCGGAAGGATATTCTGCTCTAGGTTCAAGCCATTGATTGATTGCCAAATACCTTCTGCTTTTTCCTTAGCGGCTAGGTCTGATAATTTAGTGTAGTGTCCGAAATATGACCCTGGTTTAGCGAAGGCACCTTCACGAAACTTCATAAAGCGATTTACATACCATTGTTGAATTTGAGCGCTTTCAGCATCGACATATAATGAGAAGTCGAGGAAGTCTGAAATAAAGACTCTATGAGGCTCATGTGGGTAATTCATACCGCTTTGTAGAACGTTGAGTCCCTCAATAATAAGCACATCGGGTAAGTCGACCTCTTTTACTTCCTTGGTAATGTTGTAGGTGAGGTGGGAGTACACAGGTGCTGTCACATTACGCTTGCATGCTTTCACGTCTGATACAAAATTGACTAGCGCTTTAATATCATAAGACTCAGGGAACCCTTTCTTACTCATTAACCCTTTTTCTTCCAGTATTTCATTGGGATATAAGAAGCCATCTGTCGTAACTAGTTCAACTTTAGGGTGGTTTTCCCAACGAGATAACAATGCTTTCAGTAGACGAGCTGTTGTACTTTTCCCTACCGCGACACTACCCGCGATACCAATAATGAATGGTGGTGCAGTTTCTTTCTTATCCAGAAATTGATGTAGTACTGAGTTTCTATTTTGTCGAGCGGCCACATAGAGGTTCAACAGGCGCGATAGCGGTAGATAAATCTCTACTGCTTCTTCCATTGTCAGCTTTTCATTGATGCCTTGAAGCTCTTTCAAATCGCTCTCAGAAAGTGTCATTGGAACTAAATTCCTTAGTTCAGACCACTGCGCGCGGTCAAATGACATAAATGGGCTCATACAAAACTCTATAGTGGGTAACAAAACAAGTGCATGGAAAATACATCAAGCGATAGATAAATAAAATATCTTCCTTTACTAGATGCAGATTAAAGGCAGAAACCTTGAGCTAAATAACCGTATATATGAATTTGATAAGAGAATTTTTCACTTTTTTGCAATTTACTATTGCAAGGTGGAAAATCATTCAATAAAATGCGCCCCACTTGTGCCGACTTAGCTCAGTAGGTAGAGCAACTGACTTGTAATCAGTAGGTCACCAGTTCGACTCCGGTAGTCGGCACCACTTTCTCCCTTCTATTTATAGAGTGCGAGAGAAAGATCAAAATTTGGAGGGGTTCCCGAGTGGCCAAAGGGAGCAGACTGTAAATCTGCCGGCACTGCCTTCGATGGTTCGAATCCGTCTCCCTCCACCATATTCTAAAGGTTAAATAGCTCAAAAGAGTTACGTGTTGCGTGCATCGTATAATGGCTATTACCTCAGCCTTCCAAGCTGATGATGCGGGTTCGATTCCCGCTGCACGCTCCAACTCATTTTGTGTGCTGATATAGCTCAGTCGGTAGAGCGCACCCTTGGTAAGGGTGAGGTCCCCAGTTCGACTCTGGGTATTAGCACCAGTCTAAAGCTTCTTCTCCTTTTAATAAAAAAACCATTTTTTTTTGGTTGCGTGGTCTTATTTCAAGCCACCTAATCCGTACCTAGAGGGACACCCCATGTCTAAAGAAAAATTTGAACGTACGAAACCGCACGTAAACGTTGGTACTATCGGCCACGTTGACCACGGTAAAACAACTCTAACTGCTGCTATCTGTACTACACTTGCAAAAGTGTACGGCGGTGTTGCTAAAGATTTCGCATCTATCGATAACGCTCCAGAAGAGCGCGAGCGCGGTATCACAATCGCAACTTCTCACGTTGAGTACGATACTCCTGAACGTCACTACGCACACGTAGACTGTCCTGGACACGCCGATTATGTTAAAAACATGATCACTGGTGCTGCTCAAATGGACGGCGGTATCCTAGTTGTTGCTGCTACAGATGGCCCTATGCCACAAACTCGTGAGCACATCCTACTTGGTCGTCAAGTTGGTATCCCTTACATCATCGTATTCATGAACAAATGTGACATGGTTGATGACGAAGAGCTACTTGAGCTAGTAGAAATGGAAGTTCGTGAACTTCTTTCTGAGTACGAGTACCCAGGAGACGACCTTCCAGTAATTCAAGGTTCTGCACTTGGCGCTCTAAACGGCGAAAAGCAGTGGGAAGACAAGATCGTTGAGCTTGCAGAAGCACTAGATTCTTACATTCCACTTCCAGAGCGTGCTGTTGATCTACCGTTCCTACTTCCTATTGAAGATGTATTCTCAATCCAAGGTCGTGGTACTGTAGTTACTGGTCGTATCGAGCGCGGTATCCTACGTGTAGGTGACGAAGTAGAAATCGTTGGTATCAAAGAAACTACTCTTACTACTTGTACTGGTGTTGAAATGTTCCGTAAGCTGCTTGACGAAGGTCGTGCAGGTGAGAACGTTGGTGCACTTCTACGTGGTACTAAGCGTGATGACGTTGAACGTGGCCAAGTACTTTCTGCTAAAGGTTCAATCAACCCACACACTAAGTTTGAGTCTGAAGTATACGTACTTTCTAAAGACGAAGGCGGCCGTCACACTCCTTTCTTCAAGGGTTACCGTCCACAGTTCTACTTCCGTACAACTGACGTAACAGGCGATATCACTCTACCTGAAGGCGTAGAAATGGTAATGCCAGGTGACAACGTTCAAATGACTGTTGAGCTAATCGCTCCAATCGCAATGGACGAAGGTCTACGTTTCGCAATCCGCGAAGGTGGCCGTACAGTTGGTGCTGGTGTTGTAGCTAAAATCTTTGCATAAGATTTGACGAACCACTAGTAAAAAGGGCATCATTTGATGCCCTTTTTCTGCGCTGAAAAAAGAGTTGGGTGTTTTGGCACCAATTTTAGCTCTTAGCAAAGAATTAAACGGTCTTTTTGACTAAAATGACTGTTAGATGTGTTGTTTTGCAACGCAAAGGAATGTGCCCTGCAACAGCGGGGTTATTGTCGTCTATATTTAAGACTTATCACAGGTTGGTTTTATGAAAGCAAACGCTGAAACTCCTGATAGCTCAGGTGCAGCAGATACAATGAAGTGGGTAGTCGCTTTTGTACTGTTGGCTGCTGCTGTTGTGGGTAATTACCTGTATGGTGAATTGTCTGTTGTAATTCGCGCTGCAGGTGTAGTTGTGCTGATTGCTGCCGCACTAGGCGTTGCAGCAACAACAACTAAAGGTAAAGCTGCGATCGATTTTGCAAAAGAATCTCGTATGGAGATTCGTAAAGTTGTTTGGCCTACTCGCCAAGAAACTATGCAAACTACATTGATCGTTTTAGCTGTATGTATTGTTATGTCTCTAGTGCTTTGGGGAATTGACGGCATTATGGTCCGTTTAGTTTCTCTAGCGACTGGGGTGTAGAGGGTTCTGATTCATGAGTGAAGCTCCAAAAAAACGTTGGTATGTAGTTCAAGCCTTTTCAGGCTATGAAGGTCGTGTATCTCAATCGTTACGCGAACATATTAAAATGCACGACATGGAAGAATTCTTTGGTGACGTTTTAGTACCTACTGAAGAAGTAGTGGAAATGCGTGCAGGTCAACGCCGTAAAAGCGAACGTAAGTTCTTCCCTGGCTACGTATTAGTGCAAATGATCATGAATGATGAATCATGGCACTTAGTACGCAGCATTCCTCGTGTTATGGGCTTCATTGGTGGTACCTCTGATCGTCCTGCACCAATCACTGACAAAGAAGCTGATGCTATCTTGAACCGTCTAGAGAAAGCGAGCGAGTCCCCACGTCCTAAGACAATGTTCGAAGCAGGTGAAGTGGTTCGTGTGAACGATGGTCCATTTGCTGACTTTAACGGTACCGTTGAAGAAGTGGATTACGAGAAGAGCCGTATTAAGGTATCTGTATCGATCTTTGGTCGTGCAACACCTGTTGAGCTTGAATTCGGTCAGGTTGAAAAACTAGACTAAGACTCGGTTAGTTTGAGTAAGCTGTTGATAACTATTTAACAAGCTGTTCAAAATCAAAGAGTATAAAAAACCACCTTTTTAGGGTTGTTAAAGGCGCGAATTATGATTATAATTTCGCGCCTTTTTACTTCTTAGGAAGTGAAAAGTAATTAATGAAATTAAGGGGAGCTCGCCTAAAGGCTAGCGCACGTACCCAAATATTTAGGAAATATCATGGCTAAGAAAGTTGAAGCTTATATCAAACTGCAAGTTGCAGCTGGTATGGCAAACCCAAGTCCACCGGTTGGTCCTGCTCTAGGTCAACACGGCGTGAACATCATGGAATTCTGTAAAGCGTTCAACGCAAAAACAGAATCTGTTGAGAAAGGTCTACCTACTCCAGTAGTTATTACTGTATACAACGACCGTTCTTTCACGTTCGTAACTAAGACTCCACCTGCTGCTGTTCTTCTTAAGAAAGCTGCTGGCGTTAAGTCTGGTTCTGGTCGTCCAAACACTGAAAAAGTGGGCACAGTAACTGACGCTCAAGTACAGGAAATCGCAGAAACTAAAGCTGCTGATATGACTGGTGCTGACATCGAAGCAATGAAGCGTTCTATTGCTGGTACTGCTCGTTCAATGGGCCTAGTGGTAGAGGGATAAGATCATGGCAAAACTTACTAAGCGTATGCGCGTAATCCGCGACAAAGTTGAAGTAACTAAAGAATACGAAATCAACGAAGCTGTTGCTCTTCTTAAAGAACTAGCAACTGCTAAATTCGTTGAGTCTGTAGATGTTGCTGTTAACCTAGGCATCGATGCTCGTAAATCTGACCAAAACGTACGTGGCGCAACTGTGCTACCTCACGGTACTGGCCGTGAAATCCGCGTTGCTGTGTTCACTCAAGGTGCAAACGCAGAAGCAGCTAAAGAAGCTGGCGCAGATATCGTTGGTATGGAAGATCTTGCTGAGCAAGTGAAAAAAGGCGTAATGGACTTTGACGTTGTTGTTGCTTCTCCAGATGCAATGCGCGTTGTTGGTCAACTAGGTACAATCCTAGGTCCACGCGGTCTAATGCCAAACCCTAAAGTTGGTACTGTAACTCCTAACGTTGCTGAAGCAGTTAAAAATGCTAAAGCCGGTCAGGTTCGTTACCGTAACGACAAGAACGGCATCATCCACACTACTATCGGTAAAGCAACTTTCGAAGCTAACCAGCTTCAAGAGAACCTAGAAGCACTTCTAGTTGCTCTTAAGAAAGCTAAGCCTTCTTCAGCGAAAGGTACTTTCCTGAAGAAAGTAAGCATCTCTACTACGATGGGTGCTGGTGTTGCTGTTGATCAAGCTAGTCTTGACACACAAGCAAACTAATTTGCTTGGGCGCAGATTTAGTGTATACTTCTGCGCCTAATATTTGTGGTTGGGTGGTTTTTGAAGCAATTCATAATCGTCTATCCCAAGACCGTAGGCGCTGTCGATTTTCCTTGGATTATTGATGGCTTAATAAAACCTACGTAGGCGATGTTGTGGTTTGAAGTGAATTTATTCTTTTTTAAATAACATCGTAAACGCTCAGTACATTTTGTATTGAGTGCTGTAATCACAACCAGAGGTTAATCCAAATGGCTTTAAATCTTCAAGACAAAAAAGCAATTGTTGCTGAAGTCAACGAAGCTGCCAGTGGTGCACTTTCTGCAGTTGTAGCTGATTCTCGTGGCGTTGAAGTTGGCGCAATGACTTCTCTACGTAAACAAGCTCGCGAAGCGGGTGTTTACATGAAAGTTGTTCGTAACACACTAGCACGCCGTGCGGTTCAGGGTACAGACTACGAGTGTCTAGTAGACACTTTCACTGGTCCAACTCTGATCGCATTCTCTAATGAGCACCCTGGTGCTGCTGCGCGTCTTTTCAAAGACTTCGCTAAAGAGAATAAAGATTTCGAGATCAAAGCTGCTGCATTTGAAGGCGCAGTTACTGATGCTGAAGTACTAGCGACACTACCAACTTACGACGAAGCTATCGCACGCCTAATGATGTGCATGAAAGAAGCTTCTGCTGGCAAGCTGGTTCGTACTATCGCTGCTGTTCGCGACCAAAAAGAAGAAGCTGCGGCATAAGCCTTGCTTTTCACTGGTTGCTATTTAAACTTATTGTTGACTTAAAAGAGAATTGTTATGTCTATTACTAACGAGCAAATCCTAGACGCAGTTGCAGAAATGTCTGTAATGCAAGTTGTTGAGCTTATCGAAGCTATGGAAGAAAAATTCGGTGTTACTGCTGCTGCTGCAGTTGTAGCTGGTGGTGCTTCAGCTGAAGCTGCTGCTGAGCAAACTGAATTCGACGTTATCCTTACTGGCGCTGGCGCAAACAAAGTACAAGTTATCAAAGCTGTACGTGGCGCAACTGGCCTAGGTCTTAAAGAAGCTAAAGGTCTTGTAGACTCAGCTCCTGCAGCGCTTAAAGAAGGCGTTGACAAAGCTGAAGCTGAAGCTCTTAAAGCACAGCTAGAAGAAGTTGGCGCTTCTGTTGAAATCAAGTAATTATTACTTAATTTCCTAGCCGCAAGGCTATTGGCTGGTGGTTTATTAACCACCGGCTTTTTTGCGCTGTAGGGCTATGATGAATTTCCCGCTGTTTAAGCGTCATCGTCTGAGCAAAAAAACAGTTATTTCTTCGAAATAATTGTTAACCACAATAAACAGCTGTTAGTCACTGTCCCACTCTAATGAGCGTTTGGACAGTTTGGGTCACTTATCAGCGAGCTGAGGAACCCCATGGTTTACTCTTATACCGAGAAAAAGCGCATCCGTAAGGATTTTGGTACTCGTCCACAAGTTTTGGACATTCCATACCTGTTATCGATCCAGCTTGATTCTTTCGATAAATTCATCGAACAGGATCCAGAAGGTCAATACGGTCTTGAGGCTGCTTTTCGTTCTGTATTTCCAATTCAGAGCTACAACGGCAATTCAGAGCTGCAATACGTTAGCTACCGTCTTGGTGAGCCAGTATTTGATGTTAAAGAATGTCAAATTCGTGGTGTAACTTACTCAAAGCCACTACGCGTTAAACTGCGTCTAGTTATCTTTGATAGAGATGCGCCTGCAGGTACTGTAAAAGACATTAAAGAACAAGAAGTCTACATGGGCGAAATTCCGCTTATGACAGACAATGGTACTTTCGTAATTAATGGTACCGAGAGGGTTATCGTATCCCAGCTGCACCGAAGCCCAGGCGTGTTCTTCGACAGTGATAAGGGTAAGACCCACTCATCTGGTAAAGTTCTTTATAACGCACGTGTAATTCCTTACCGTGGCTCATGGTTAGACTTTGAGTTCGATCCTAAGGATAACTTATTCGTACGTATCGACCGTCGTCGTAAGCTACCAGCATCGATTATCCTTCGTGCACTTGGTAAATCGACAGAAGAGATCCTAGATCTGTTCTTCGACAAAGTGAACTTCGAAGTGAAAGACCAGACTCTACTTATGGAGTTGGTTCCTGATCGTCTACGTGGTGAAACTGCATCATTCGACATCGAATCAAATGGTAAGACTTACGTTGAGACTGGTCGTCGTGTAACTGCTCGCCATATCCGTCAGCTTGAAAAAGATGGCGTTGAGCACATCGAAGTACCTGTAGAGTACATCGTTGAAAAGATTGCTGCGAAAGATTACATCAACGAAGCAACTGGCGAGATCATCGTTGGCGCAAACCAAGAGATCAGCCTAGAGGCACTTGCTAACTTATCTCAAGCAGGTCACAAATCTCTAGAAACTCTGTTCACGAATGACCTAGACCATGGTCCATTCATGTCAGACACTCTACGTGCAGATAGCACAGTAGATCGCATCTCTGCATTGGTAGAAATCTACCGCATGATGCGTCCTGGCGAGCCACCAACAAAAGAAGCTGCAGAATCATTATTCGAAAGCCTATTCTTCTCTGAAGATCGTTACGACCTATCAACTGTAGGCCGTATGAAATTCAACAGCTCTATCGAGCGTGAAGAAGAAGAAGAGCGCGGTACTCTGGATGAATCAGACATCATTGAAGTGATGAAGAAACTGATTGGCATCCGTAACGGTAAAGGCGAAGTGGACGATATCGACCACCTTGGCAACCGTCGTATCCGTTCTGTAGGTGAAATGGCAGAAAACCAATTCCGTGTTGGTCTAGTTCGTGTAGAACGTGCCGTTAAAGAACGTCTAAGCCTTGGTGACCTTGATGCAATCATGCCTCAAGATCTTATCAACGCTAAACCGATCTCTGCTGCAGTTAAAGAATTCTTTGGCTCTTCACAGCTTTCACAGTTTATGGACCAAAACAACCCATTGTCAGAAGTTACGCACAAACGTCGTATTTCTGCTTTAGGTCCAGGCGGTCTAACTCGTGAACGCGCAGGCTTTGAAGTACGTGATGTTCACGTAACTCACTACGGTCGTCTATGCCCGATCGAAACGCCTGAAGGTCCAAACATCGGTCTGATTAACTCGCTATCTGCGTTTGCGCGTTGTAACGATTACGGTTTCCTAGAAACTCCGTACCGTCGCGTTGTAGATGGTGTAGTAACAGAAGAAGTTGATTACCTGTCTGCAATCCAGGAAGGTCAATTCGTTATCGCACAGGCAAACACGGTTCTTACTGAAGAAGCGACGTTTGCTGATGAGCTAATCACTGCTCGTCAAAAAGGTGAATCTGGTCTTCACCCACGCGATCACGTTGACTACATGGACGTTGCGACAAACCAAGTAGTATCTATTGCTGCTTCGCTTATCCCGTTCCTAGAACACGATGATGCGAACCGTGCATTGATGGGTGCGAACATGCAACGTCAAGCTGTGCCAACACTGAGAGCTGATAAGCCTCTAGTAGGTACCGGTATTGAACGTAACATCGCAGTTGACTCTGGCGTTACAGCGGTTGCTAAACGTGGGGGTCAAGTTCAGTCTGTTGACGCTTCTCGTATCGTAGTTAAGGTTAACGAAGATGAATTGGTACCTGGCGAAGCTGGTATTGATATCTACAACCTAACTAAGTACACGCGTTCGAACCAAAACACATGTATTAACCAACGTCCAACTGTACTTCCTGGTGAACCAGTTGCACGCGGCGATGTTCTTGCTGATGGTCCTTCAACTGACCTTGGTGAACTTGCTCTTGGCCAAAACATGCGTATCGCGTTCATGCCTTGGAATGGTTACAACTTCGAAGACTCGATCTTAGTATCTGAGCGCGTAGTTCAAGAAGACCGTTTCACGACAATCCACATCCAAGAACTATCTTGTGTGGCTCGTGATACTAAGCTGGGCTCTGAAGAGATCACAGCTGATATTCCAAACGTAGGTGAGTCTGCTCTGTCTAAATTAGATGAGTCAGGTATCGTTTACATTGGTGCTGAAGTTAAGGGTGGCGACATCCTAGTTGGTAAAGTAACGCCTAAAGGTGAAACTCAACTGACTCCTGAAGAGAAGCTACTACGTGCTATCTTCGGTGAGAAAGCATCTGATGTTAAAGATACTTCTCTACGTGTACCAAACTCTGTTTCGGGTACTATCATCGATGTACAAGTCTTCACTCGCGATGGCGTAGAGAAAGACAAACGTGCACTTGAAATCGAACAGATGCAGCTTAAAGAAGCTAAGAAAGACCTTACTGAAGAGTTCCAAATTCTTGAGGGTGGCCTTCTTAACCGCGTTAAAGCTGTACTTCTGTCTGGTGGTTACTCTGAAGCTAAGCTTGATACGATCGGTCGTAAGCAATGGCTAGAGCAAGTTCTAGAAGACGATGCGCTGCAAACACAGCTTGAGCAACTTGCTGAGCAGTGGGATGAGCTAAAAGCAGACTTCGATAAGAAGTTTGAAACTAAGCGTCGTAAAATCACTCAAGGTGATGATCTAGCGCCTGGCGTTCTTAAGATTGTTAAAGTTTACCTAGCGGTTAAACGTCGTATCCAGCCTGGCGATAAGATGGCGGGTCGTCACGGTAACAAAGGTGTAATCTCTAAGATTAACCCTGTTGAAGACATGCCATACGATGAAAAAGGTCAGCCTGTAGACATCGTACTTAACCCACTGGGTGTACCATCGCGTATGAACATCGGTCAAATCCTAGAAGTACACTTAGGTTTGGCTGCTAAAGGTATCGGTGACAAGATCAACCAAATGGTTAAGGAACAACAAGAACTGCATAAGTTCCGTGAGTTCCTACAGAAGGTTTATGATCTTGGTGATACTCGTCAGAAAGTTGATATTGCTGAACTGTCTGATGATCAAGTTCGTACACTGATCAAGAACCTACGTGGCGGTCTACCGATTGCTACTCCTGTGTTCGACGGTGCGTCAGAAGCGTTAATCAAAGAACTACTTAAACTGGGTGATCTGCCAGAATCTGGTCAGCTTAAACTGTTTGATGGTCGTACTGGTGATTCGTTTGAGCGTCCTGTAACTGTTGGTTACATGTACATGCTGAAACTGAACCACTTGGTTGATGACAAGATGCATGCTCGTTCAACTGGTTCTTACAGCCTAGTAACTCAGCAACCACTTGGTGGTAAAGCTCAGTTCGGTGGTCAGCGTTTCGGTGAGATGGAAGTATGGGCACTAGAAGCATACGGTGCTGCATATACTCTACAAGAAATGCTAACAGTTAAGTCAGATGACGTTAACGGCCGTACTAAGATGTATAAGAACATCGTAGATGGTAACCATAGCATGGAACCTGGCATGCCAGAGTCGTTCAACGTACTGTTGAAAGAGATTCGCTCGTTAGGTATCAACATCGAGCTAGAAGACGAAGAGTAATCCCTATTTTTTAAAAGAAGATTGGATTACTTGGTAAAGGGGGCTCACTTTAGTCGGTGAGCTCCTTTAACTCCTTACAGGAGCTGAACGTGAAAGACTTATTAAACTTTCTAAAAGCACAGCATAAGACCGAAGAATTTGATGCAATCAAAATCGGTCTATCTTCACCAGACACGATCCGTTCGTGGTCTTTTGGTGAAGTTAAAAAGCCAGAAACAATTAACTATCGTACGTTCAAACCTGAACGTGATGGTCTGTTCTGTGCACGTATTTTTGGTCCAGTTAAAGACTACGAATGTCTTTGTGGCAAATACAAGCGCCTGAAGCACCGTGGTGTTATCTGTGAGAAGTGTGGCGTTGAAGTTACACAGACTAAAGTTCGTCGTGACCGTATGGGCCACATCGAGCTAGCTTCACCAGTTGCTCACATCTGGTTCTTAAAATCACTACCGTCTCGTATCGGCCTACTAATGGATATCCCTCTGCGTGATATCGAACGTGTTCTTTACTTCGAAATGTACGTAGTAACTGAACCGGGGATGACTGATCTAGAAAAATCTCAGATGCTTACTGAAGAAGAGTATCTGGATCGTCTAGAAGAGTGGGGTGACGAATTCACTGCTAAGATGGGTGCTGAAGCGATCAAAGATCTGCTTTCAACAATGGACCTTCATCAAGAAGTGGAAGAAATGCGCGAAGAGTTAGAAACAACTAACTCAGAAACTAAGCGTAAGAAAGTGACTAAGCGTTTGAAGCTAGTTGAAGCATTCATCTCATCAGGCAACAAGCCTGAGTGGATGATCTTAACTGTACTTCCAGTGCTACCGCCTGATCTACGTCCTCTAGTTCCACTAGATGGCGGTCGTTTTGCGACTTCAGATCTGAACGACCTTTACCGTCGTGTGATCAACCGTAACAACCGTTTGAAGCGTCTTCTAGAGCTAGCTGCTCCGGACATCATCGTACGTAACGAAAAGCGTATGCTGCAAGAGTCTGTTGATGCACTTCTAGATAACGGTCGTCGCGGTCGTGCGATCACTGGCTCTAACAAGCGTCCTCTGAAATCTCTTGCTGATATGATCAAGGGTAAACAAGGTCGTTTCCGTCAGAACCTTCTAGGTAAACGTGTAGACTACTCTGGCCGTTCTGTAATCACAGTTGGTCCATACCTTCGTCTACATCAGTGTGGTCTTCCTAAGAAGATGGCACTTGAGCTATTTAAACCATTCATCTACAGCAAGTTAGAAACTCGTGGCATGGCTACGACAATCAAAGCTGCTAAGAAAATGGTAGAACGCGAAGAAGCGATCGTTTGGGATATCCTAGACGAAGTTATCCGCGAACACCCAGTACTGCTTAACCGTGCACCTACACTTCACCGTCTAGGTATCCAAGCGTTTGAACCAGTACTAATCGAAGGTAAAGCGATTCAGCTTCACCCACTAGTGTGTGCGGCATACAACGCCGACTTCGATGGTGACCAAATGGCTGTACACGTGCCTCTAACTTTAGAAGCACAGCTAGAAGCTCGTACCCTAATGATGTCGACGAATAACATTCTGTCGCCAGCATCAGGTGATCCGATCATCGTTCCTTCGCAGGACGTTGTATTGGGTCTTTACTACATGACACGTGACAAGATCAACGTGAAAGGTGAAGGTATGTACCTTGCTGGCCCTGCAGAGGCTGAAAAGGCATACCGTACTAAGACTGCTGAGCTACACGCTCGCGTTAAAGTACGTATCACCGAGACTGTAGTAGACGAAGATGGTAACAGCACTACTGAAACGAAGATGGTTGATACAACTGTCGGCCGTGCAATGCTATGGCAAATCGTTCCAGCTGGCCTACCGTACAGCATCGTTAACCAAAAGTTAGGTAAGAAGCAGATCTCTACTCTTCTTAACGAGTGTTACCGTAAGCTTGGTCTAAAAGATACGGTAGTATTTGCTGACCAAATCATGTACGCAGGTTTTGCATACGCTGCACTTTCTGGTGTTTCTGTAGGTATCGACGATATGGTTGTACCTCAAGCGAAATACGATGAAATTGAATCTGCTGAAGAAGAAGTTCGTGAAATCCAAGAGCAATTCCAATCTGGTCTTGTTACTGCGGGTGAGCGTTACAACAAAGTTATCGATATCTGGGCATCTACGAATGACCGTGTTGCGAAAGCAATGATGGATAACCTTTCTTCTGAAACTGTTATTAACCGTGACGGCGAAGAAGAACAGCAAGAATCGTTCAACAGCATCTACATGATGGCCGACTCGGGCGCACGTGGTTCTGCAGCTCAGATTCGTCAGCTAGCAGGTATGCGTGGTCTGATGGCGCGTCCAGATGGTTCTATCATCGAAACGCCGATCACTGCGAACTTTAAAGAAGGTCTAAACGTCCTTCAGTACTTTATCTCAACGCACGGTGCTCGTAAGGGGCTTGCGGATACAGCACTGAAAACAGCTAACTCGGGTTACCTAACTCGTCGTCTAGTAGACGTAGCACAAGACGTTGTAGTACACGAACATGACTGTGGCACACATGAAGGTATCGACATGATGCCTCACATCGAAGGTGGTGACGTTAAAGTTGCACTTTCTGAGCTTGCTCTTGGTCGTGTAGTTGCTGAAGATGTTCTTAAGCCTGGTACTGAAGATGTACTGATTCCACGTAATACTCTGATTGATGAGAAGTGGTGTCAGATCATGGAAGACAACTCAGTAGATAGCATGAAAGTGCGCTCTGTTGTTACCTGTGATGCAGACTTCGGGTGTTGTGCGCAGTGTTACGGTCGTGACCTAGCACGTGGTCACTTAGTGAACCAAGGTGAAGCAGTTGGTGTTATCGCTGCACAATCTATCGGTGAACCGGGTACACAGCTAACGATGCGTACGTTCCACATCGGTGGTGCGGCATCTACTGCAGCAGCAGAGAACAGCATCCAAGCTAAGACAACTGGTACTGTGAAACTTCACAATGCTAAGTTTGTAATCAACAAAGATAAGAAGCTGGTTATCACTTCTCGTGCATCTGAGATGACGATTATTGATGAATTCGGCCGTACGAAAGAGAAGCACAAACTTCCTTACGGTTCGATGCTAACCAAAGGCGACAACGCCGCAGTAACTGCTGGTGAAGTTGTAGCTAACTGGGAAGCGCATACCATGCCAATCATTACTGAGGTGGCAGGTCGTATCCAATTTGTAGATATGATCGATGGTATTACAGTTTCTCGTCAAACTGACGACCTAACTGGTCTTTCTTCAAGTGAAGTAACAGACGCAGCAGCTCGCCCAGCAGCAGGTAAAGATATGCGTCCAGCTATCAAACTTGTTGATGAGCAAGGTAACGACGTAATGATCCCTGGTACTGATATGCCAGCTCACTACTTCCTACCTGGCAAAGCGATTGTAAACATCGAAGATGGCGCTGAAGTTGGCATTGGTGACACACTATCTCGTATCCCTCAAAAATCGAGCGGAAACAAAGATATCACTGGTGGTCTACCACGCGTAGCTGACCTATTCGAAGCTCGTAAGCCTAAAGAGCCTGCGATCCTTGCTGAGCACACAGGTACTGTGTCGTTTGGTAAAGAAACGAAAGGTAAGCGTCGTCTAGTCATCACTCGTGAAGGCGGTGACGCTTACGAAGAGATGATTCCTAAGCACCGTCAATTGAACGTGTTCGAAGGTGAGAAGATTGAACGTGGTGATGTAATCGCCGACGGTCCTGAAACTCCACACGATATCCTGCGTCTACGTGGTATCCACGCTGTGACTCAGTACATCGCGAACGAAGTTCAAGAAGTTTACCGCTTACAAGGCGTAAAGATTAACGATAAGCACATCGAGACTATCGTTCGTCAAATGCTACGTAAGTGTACAATCACTCATTCTGGTGACTCTCCGTTCCTACCTGGCGAACAAGTTGAGTACCACAATGTTAAGATTGCTAACCGTAAGCTAGAAGCTGAAGGTAAAGAACTAGTACGTTTCGAACGTGATCTACTAGGTATTACTAAAGCATCTCTTGCAACTGAGTCATTTATCTCAGCTGCATCGTTCCAAGAACGACTCGCGTACTAACAGAAGCTGCGGTTTCTGGTAAGCGTGATGACCTTCGCGGTCTGAAAGAGAACGTAATTGTTGGTCGTCTGATCCCAGCTGGTACTGGTTTCGCATACCACCAAGAGCGTCAAAAGCAACGTGAAGAAGAGCAAGAAGGTCCTTCAGCTGAACAAGCTACTGACAATCTAGCAGCACTTCTAAACGCTGGTTTCTCTTCAGAAGAGTAAGTTCTACGAGTAGTCTCTAAGAAATAAGAAAAAAGGCACCTTCGGGTGCCTTTTTTGTATCTGTCGTTTGACTTAAATCGGATTAATCTTGCAGGGGCAGACTTGTATCTTTGGTACAAGTTTCAAGTGAGTTATGTGTTTCATTTCTGGAATGGAGTTAATGACGTTGCTGTCTCTACGGATTTATATAGAGAACCGTAAGCTGGGTGTGTAGGTTGCTGAGGTGCAGGAATGTGTGCGGATAGATAGCGAAAAGAGAGTATCAATGTGTTGAATGCTATCAAGCCCTAGGCTTCTGAAGGTAGATGGTATTCATGATTCATAGACAAAACAAAAAGCTTGCACAGAGGCAAGCTTACAAGATAGTTAGCCAACTATGCTCCTGGCGGAACCGCTAGGCTATCGGCAATTTGCTGTATCAGTTGATCTTCAACCTCAAACCTCGCCTCAATAATCTCGCCAATCAAAGACAAATCACTGTCAAAGCTTTCCAATGCATCACTGGCTTCGATGGCGGCGTACTTATCCGTAAAGTTGAGTAGTGGTTCTGTGGTAAGGACAATATGACCATAAGATTGGTTAATTTCGTCTGTTGCTTTGAAGCCAGTAGACTGCCACCTGTCCATCACCATGTCATAAATTTTGAAATGACCTTCGGAGATGTAATCAACAAGATGTTGGCTGAATTTTTGGAGCGCCTCTGGAGAAGGTAGTTCAGTGATTGCCGTTGCTTTCGACGATGAAGGTTGTAGAGCGGCAAGCTTACAATACTCAACGATTAGAGATTGTCGAGTTTCGAGCCAATGATCGATGACCTCATTAGAGCCACCCCATTGTTCCTGTATTTGTTTGAATTTATTTAGCATGACCATGTCCTCATGATCTGATCACAACCTTGTGATCATGGTAATTGCCTAAGCAAGGTCCGTTTATTGGTAACTACTAAAAGTAATAGCTTGAAATATTCTCTGCTACAACTCTAGTATGAAATTAGATTGCCAGTAAAATGAACGAACTGCAAGCAATGAGGCATAGGGATGTTAAAAAAAAGTGATACAAAAATGACAGAGCAAGCTTACTGGTGCGTCGTTTCTGGTAGTGATATTTGGGTTAATAATGATCAGTTTCCTTATGGCTCGGCTGAAGAGCTAGGGCTGAGTGTCGAACACGCTATCTGTATTGGTCAGCATCAAGGTCGTCAGGCCTATTGGCTCAACTACTGCGATGTCGAGAGTGAACTGACCATGATTAATCTACGTGAGTTATTGCACTGGTCTGAATCGAGTTTTCTTATGGCAAGTAAGGCTATCCAGTACGGACACATGACTCAAAGTATGCGTTTTTGTCCACAGTGCGGCGGTCGCAATCATTTGAATCACAATCAGGTTGCGATGCAGTGTGGTGACTGTCGAACTCTTCATTACCCTCGTATCTTCCCGTGCATCATTGTCGCTGTGCGAAACGACAACAAGATATTACTTGCGCAGCACCCAAGGCATAAAACAGGCATGTATACCGTGATAGCGGGCTTCCTAGAGGTTGGAGAAACCTTAGAGCAGTGTGTAGCGCGAGAAGTCAAAGAAGAAACGGGTATCGATGTGAGTAATATTCGTTACTTTGGTAGCCAGCCATGGGCGTTTCCATCGAGTATGATGATGGCCTTCCTTGCTGACTATGCTGGTGGAACGCTCAAACCAGATTACAGTGAACTGTCGGATGCCCAATGGTTTGATGTAACAAGCCTGCCGGATGTCGCTCCAGTTGGAACCATTGCGAGACAGTTGATTGAGAAAACAGTCGATGATGTGATGAAAGGTGCAATGACGGAGCAGGCGCTCGAGCACTAATTAGCCTGTGATAGTATTTAGCCCATGGGTGGTCAAAAGCTAAAAAAAACCCTCCACAAGTGGAGGGGGTAAGTAAGATGTCGTTATGAGATGCTGAGTAGTGACTACTCAGATGTTATAATTGTAATTTGCGCTAGCGAACAAATTTTTAACATACGTCTGCAATTGGGTGCAAATTAAGCATTGATTTAAAAGTTAATAACTTGATCTAGGTTGCAAAGCACACAGCTTTTACCCCTCAATCAGTGTTAGAATACTTGCCATCAAAACTAGACAAGATTGAATTGGAATTGAACGGAATGACCGAATTAAAAAATGATCGCTATTTACGCGCACTTTTAAAGCAGCCTGTTGATTGTACTCCAGTATGGATGATGCGCCAAGCGGGGCGTTATCTTCCTGAATACAAAGCAACGCGTGCAGAAGCAGGCGATTTCATGTCTTTGTGCAAGAACGCGGAACTAGCATCAGAAGTAACGCTTCAGCCTTTGCGTCGTTTCCCTCTTGATGCGGCAATCTTGTTCTCTGACATCCTAACTATCCCAGATGCGATGGGTTTAGGTTTGTACTTCGAAACAGGTGAAGGCCCTAAATTTGAGCGTCCGATTACTTGTAAAGCTGACGTAGAGAAGATTAGCCTACCTGATCCAGAAGGCGAGCTTCAATACGTAATGAATGCCGTTCGTCAGATCCGTAAAGACCTGAAAGGCGAAGTGCCACTGATTGGTTTCTCTGGTAGCCCTTGGACACTGGCAACTTACATGGTTGAAGGCAGCAGCTCGAAGGCATTTACTAAGATCAAGAAGATGATGTATGCAGAGCCACAAACACTGCACTTACTTCTAGATAAGCTTGCTGACACCGTGATTGAATACCTGAACGCGCAAATTAAAGCGGGTGCACAATCGGTAATGGTATTCGATACATGGGGTGGTGTACTGACTCCGCGTGACTACAACCTGTTCTCACTGCAGTACATGCACAAAATTGTCGATGGACTAATCCGTGAAAACGAAGGTCGCCGTGTACCGGTTACTCTGTTCACTAAGAACGGTGGCATGTGGCTAGAATCTATCGCAGCGACTGGCTGTGATGCAGTTGGCCTAGACTGGACAATCAATATTGCTGATGCAAAAGCACGTATTGGCAATAAAGTGGCTCTACAAGGCAACATGGATCCATCAGTACTTTACGCACAACCTGAGCGTATTCGTGAAGAAGTCGGCACTATCCTTGAAGGTTTCGGTGACGATGGTACTGGCCACGTATTTAACCTTGGCCATGGTATTCACCTAGATGTGCCACCAGAAAATGCTGGTGTATTTGTGGACGCAGTTCACGATCTATCTAAGCCATACCATAAGTAATTCAGTATGTGTTTTTAGAAAAAGCGCTGTCGAGAAATCTGCAGCGCTTTTTTATTACCTTTTATCCGTATTCAATATCGGCTTAATAATCGTGAATGTGCAGCTAATTTGGTATTTGGATCATGGTAGGCCAAATACTCTGATACGTGCTTCCTGATATAGGGAAGAACTTCACTTTCGAACCATGGGTTCTTTTTGAGCCAGATATTATTACGTGGTGACGGGTGCGGTAGTGGCAAAAATTCTGGAGCCCAATCCTGCCAGTTTTTGACGGTCTCTGTCAGTGTTTTGGTGGTTCTTTCCTTTAAATAATAGTTTTGCGCATACTGACCAATCAAAAGTGTCATTTGAATATTGGGCAGTGATTGCAGTACTTTCTTATGCCAGAGCTCTGCGCACTCCTTGCGTGGTGGTAGATCGCCACTCTTTCCTTTACCAGGGTAGCAGAAACCCATAGGTACAATCGCGACCTTTTTTTCGTCATAAAAGGTATCGCTGCCTATCCCTAGCCACTCTCTTAATCTTTCCCCACTGGCATCATTCCATGGGATAGATGATTCATGAACCTTGATGCCGGGCGCTTGCCCTATGATTAACAAGCGCGCGTTTGGGTGTGCCTGAATCACTGGGTTTGCACCGTGTGACAAATGAGGTTCACAAGCGGTGCATTGTCGTATCTCGGTGAGCAGTGATGAGAACATCAGTAGCCTTTATCAAAATCAATGATGTGATTCAGTGTAAAGCCATCTCGCCATTGTTGGTAATTATTGGCGAAGATCTCCACAACCTGTCTTGGCTCACTCAGAGCCGCAATGTGCGGGGTGATGGTGACTTGCGGTAATTTCCAAAACGGGTGTTCTTGCGTGAGAGGTTCGCATTCAAAAACATCCAAGAAAGCGTGTTCAACCCATTTGTTCTTAATCGCAAGCAGTAACGCTTTATTGTCTACGCTTTCCCCACGCCCCACATTAAACAGCAATATGTTAGAGCAGTAGCTTAAGGTGGTTTGATTCAGTAGGTGGTAGGTCTCATCCGTTGATGGCAGTGTATTCACCACAATATCCGCTTGTTTGAGAGCGGCCTCCAGTTCATTGATATGGAAAGTGTCTTTAAAGGTTTCTTGCTTTGGGGGAATGCCAGTGCGATTGACTCCTATGGTGCGAATACCAAAGGCTGATGCGGCTTGCGCTAGATGACTGCCAATTGAACCCGTACCTAAAACCACCATGGTTTTATCGGTAAGGCTAGTATAAAGCTGAGGTTGCCAATTTTGTTGCTGTTGTTGCTGGTGGTAGTGGGAAAAGTGCCTGAAGTGGCTAATGGTATAACCTAGTACGTACTCTGCGATCGCTGGACCGAAGATACCTCTCACGTTAGTTAGGGTGTAATCATGGCGCAGATTGGGCTGAGTAAGTTTATTGATACCAGCGTAGGTGCTTTGTAGCCAATCTAACTGCGTAAATTCATCCAAACGGTCAGCGATGAGGGGAGGTGAGGCTAATACGATCTCTGCAGACTTTGGGTTTTGAGTGATTTCTAGGTCGGGTAAATCTTGGTTTAGAATCAGTTGTACGTAGGTATCGTCATGCTCAGTAGCAATATAGAGCTTATTAGTAAAATTGTTCATCGGCTTACCTTTTCCCCCCAGGGTTTATCAAGTACACTTTCGCTGTCTTTTTCTGCAATTATTGAGTGACTATGCTTCAGAATCCACTGCAGGTTCGTCTTGAAAAGTTAGAACCTTGGCAACAAATTACCTTCATGGCGTGTCTGTGTGAACGTATGTATCCTAACTATGCCATGTTTTGTGAGAATACAGAATTTGCCGAAGCTCGAATCTATCGTGATGTTTTGGATAGCATTTGGGAAATCCTAACGGTTAAAACGGCAAAGGTGAACTTTGAGCGTCAACTTGAGAAAGTAGAAGAGCTATTCCCTAGCGGTGATGATTTTGATTTTTATGGTGTTTATCCAGCAATGGACGCATGCCAAGGCTTAGCAACGTTAATACACGGCCTGCTTGATCGTGAACACATGCTTGAATCGGTAATTAAAGTGAGCCAACAGTCGGTTAAGACGGTTGCAGAGCTTGAATTCGCTCAAGGTGCTGAAGAAGTCACGAATGCAAACCAGAAAGAAAATGAAGCGGTATGCGAAGAGTGGGACGTTCAATGGGCGATCTTCCGACCACTTCGTGAAACGACAGAGCGCGACCTTGAACTGATTAAAGACCTGCGTCATGAACTGCGTGAAGACCCAGTGAGCAACATTGGTGTTGCGTTATAACGGATTTTGAGTTGTAGCGAATAGAATAAAAAACAAAGGCTCCCTGGGGAGTAATGCCGTTCACTTAAGAGTGAACGGCATTTTTGTTCTTAGCATATCGTTGTGGTCTAGGTTTAACTTTTCTAGGGAATGTTCTTTCCCTTCGCCCTTCAAGTATTAAGCTTTCAGCCATGTTGTGGAACCCCTTTAACTGCCGAGGTATTGCGCCTGGTGTTGAGTAAGGTAAGCCTACAAGTAACGCTGATACATGAGCCAATGTGCCGTTAAAACTCAGTTGATAGGGAAGATAATTTCCCTTTAAATTGAAGCAAAGCTCGACCATCTGATATCGGATTAAATTGTAAGTAAGCAAGATGCCCCATAACTCCTGCTTTACCAGCTCCGGTAAACGACTTCGCAGCGTAAGACGGTTTCCAAGCATGTATTGTTTTTGTTCTCGGTAACCTAACTCTATTTCCCAACGATGCTCATAGAGGCCTACAATATCTTTTGATGGGTAACGCAGAGAGTCCGTCATGGAAGTTAATACTTGGTAGTCTTTTCCTTTAATTTTACGAGTGACAAGTCGAGCGGTTATCGACTTTGGTAAATCAGGCCATAGCTTTCTCGCTCTTGGATTACTATGTAGTTGAACCAGTTTGTCATTTCGCCCTAAAGATTGAACAATATCATATTGTGTATTTTTCTTGAGGGGGATAAGCCAATGGCGCTCTGAGCCAGAGTCTTGCCATTTATGTAATAAACCTAAAGAATAGAAACCCTTATCGAACATTGTCACACTATGATTCGGTGTTTTTTCTATCAGTTTTTCAGCTAATACCATTTCGTTTGTATTGTAATTATCAAAGGCACTGGCCGTGATTATGTGACTGCTTAGTTCCATTTGGCAGACCATTCTCACTTGCGGATATTGTGTCCCTTTTTGTCGAGAAAATGCATTTTCATTTTGTGGATTATCGGGCGTTCGCCAAACAACTCCATCGACGCCAAGCAGCGTTAATCCATTCCACTGGGGTAACTTTGCACTTTTTAACCATGAGGTTGTCATTCGCTCAAAGACCGCTTTAATTGCGTCTTCACCCAACGTCTTTCGTCGTTGAGTCAACGCGCTCGGTGCGACAAAAGCTTTACCTGTACGGTCGACAATATCGAGCTGGTTAACTAAGTTTTTCATGGATTTATTGTTGTAGATAGCCATTCCAACAAGTAACCAAACCATGGATTCTAGAGTTAATTTCCTCTTTCTCATAGTGACAGTATCAGTAAGAGAATAAGCTTCATCGATGAGGTCAATTGGAAGCAAGTCAGACAAAGTTTCAACGTTGCTAGGTTTCCAATCATTAATTATGTTTAGAGCTTGGGAAACATCCATAAAAAAATCCAAGTGCATTAAATACACTTGGATTTTGACAGTTCTGGAGGATCGTTCAACCGATCACTTTGGCTTTAACTGATCGGCATTACTCCCTGGGGAGCCTTTGTTGTATCTGACGCTATCAAATTCTGACTAAGCGTCTTTTTTGTTTCTTAGCTTTTAGTTCTGAGCTTTGTCTTTGGATGCATTATCTTTTGCTGCGTCGTCATCATCCGCTGATTTTGAATCTGAGGCTTCGCTGTCTGCTGGAGTTTCTTGCTCTAGCTCGTCCTCTTCATCTTCATCGCGGTTTTCGATAACACCGTGTGTCTCTTTCCACTTTTCCCAACGTTGAAACGCAAGCTCTTGCATGTCTGTGGTCTTGTCCGCTTCATCAACGATCTCTTCACCAACCAAATGCTCAAAGATGTCTTCTAGGGTGATGATGCCTTGAATTGTGCCGTATTCATCAACAACCAAAGACAATTGCAGGCGATTGGCCATCATTTGGTCAAAGGCTTTAGCTAGACCCATGTTGTTCAATAATACGTGGATAGGGCGCATGACTTCGCCTAACGCTTTTTCGCCGCAACCCGCTTGTTGCAATCTAAACAGCTCCAGACGGTGAACAAAACCAATGATATTGTCACTCTGTTCGCTGTAGACCAATGGGCGTGAGAACGGCGTGTCTTTGTGTTTCTCAAGGAACACATTGACGCTCATCTCTGCATCTACACGGAATACAACCGGTCGAGGTGTCATGACTTGGGTAACTGGCACATCTTGAATGCCTAATAAGTTGCTTAGGATTTTTGATTCGCCTTCTGCGAACTCGCCACTCTCTTTTGCCAAAATAGCCATCGCTGATAGTTCGTCACGCATCTTAGGTGCTTGGTGACCACGAGCTAGACGCTTAGTAATTTGCTCTGAGAACCAAACAAACGGAGTTAGGAAGAATACCATCCAACGCAGTACCGTTGACGATGCTGGAGCAAGTTGACGCCAGTAGGTCGCACCAATCGTTTTTGGAACAATTTCAGACAACACCAGAATGCCCAGTGTGAGCACGGCAGAGAATACACCTAGCCATTGGCTACCAAAAACCACAGCGGCTTGTGCACCTGCGGTTGCCGCACCAATGGTATGTGCGATGGTGTTGAGCGTTAAAATTGACGCGAGCGGGCGGTCAATATCTGTTTTCAGTTTGTCTAAAGACGCGGCTGCAGGGTGCCCATTTTGTTTTAGTTGAGCAATGTAGCTCGGACTAATACTCAAAAGTACAGCTTCCAAAACAGAACAAATGAAAGAAACTCCAATAGCAATGGAGACGTAAATAGTTAGCAGCAGCATGTTTGCCCTTAAATTAAATTGTACGCTTTGTCAGCGATTCAAGGTGGATTATAGAGAATAAGTAGTGGCTAGGTCATCATTAATTTCACTCTCAGCCCCTTTTAAACAAGGGCTTACTCAATAAAATCAGTAACAAATTGTGAGTTATTACTCATATTATGGCTAAAACTACGGCATTAGAGCTAAAGATCGACGACAAACCTTTGCCAGATAGGGCATTTATGTTTTAGAGTTAATTGAATTCGAAAATACTAAGAAGGGAAACCTAAAATGAACAAGACTCAATTAATCGACTTTATTGCTGAAAAAGCGGACCTTTCGAAAGCACAGGCTAAAGCGGCTCTTGAAGCAACTCTTGGCGGCGTGACTGAGACTCTTAAAGATGGCGATCAAGTTCAGCTAATTGGTTTTGGTACTTTTAAAGTAAACCACCGTGCAGCTCGCACTGGTCGTAACCCAAAAACTGGTGATGAGATCCAAATCGCTGCTGCAAATGTTCCAGCATTTGTTGCAGGTAAAGCGCTGAAAGATTCAGTGAAATAATCTAAACTGTACCGAGGTAGTTTTACTCTCACCTCGGTACAGGTTTTATGAAAAAAGCATTTCTTCTCGTTTCACTGTTATCTATATTTCTTATCGGCTGTTCTTCAACAAGCCCCGGCAAAAACCTAGAGCAATTTGAAACCTATACCGGCGGCCAAGTCATGGGCGACGCGACAAGTTTCTTCTGGGTCACCAACAAGCTAACACAACCACACACTTCTGCTGATTACGTCACAATGGGCGACTATGGCTGGTACAAAACCGACTATGCTTGGTCCGATGGTGTACTGCGTGAATTTATTCGTGAAGGCGAGCTACGTGACGACTCACAAGCGTTAGCACCTTATCGTGTCCATGTACGCTTTAATCAGTCTGGCGAGGCCGTGTATCAACAATACCGTATCGGTAGCAAAATCTTGCCACTTCAATCAGAGCAGCTGGAAAACTACCAAAAGCAGGCGATTTCGGTCCTCGATATCACAGAGAAGCAAAATGATGAAGGGTTAGAACTTCTTCAGGGTTACTGGAACGGTGAGATATTTGAGACGTGTTCAGGCGATCAATTCGAGTACTTTGAGTTTAACAAGACCTTACCAAGAATCGTTGTCAATCGTCTCGCTTCAGTAGAGAGTTATGGTGCTCTTATTGGGAAGGTTTCGCTACGTAAAGTGTCGGTCGCGGAGTTATTGGTATTAGCCGATGAAAACCATCAATGCATTCAAAGGCCATCACTCCTCAGTGAGTAGAGAGCTTTTGACCTACGATAGGCCAAATGCTTTGTCAGCGAACATAATGAATTTTAAATATTAAAAAAGGCGCCTTAGGCGCCTTTTTTGATTCAGCTAACGGCAATGAGTTAGAGATATTGTTCGAGAGAGATTACTGCTCTTGTTCGCGCGCAATCGCACGGTAACCAATGTCATTGCGGTGGAACATACCATTCCAGCTAACTTGCTTAGTTAACGCGTAAGCGCGCTCCTGAGCTTCAGAAACCGTATTGCCCAGTGCGGTTGCACACAGCACGCGGCCGCCGTTTGTCACAACGTCGCCAGCTTCGTTATTTGTGGTACCCGCGTGGAAAACTTTTTGGCCTTCAACTTCGCTTGTCGGCAGTGAGATTACATCACCTTTTGCGTAGTCAGCAGGGTAACCGCCAGCCGCAAGAACAACACCGATAGAAGCGCGTGGATCCCACTTAGATTCTGCTTCATCCAGTTTCTCGTCGATAGCCATTAGGCAAAGCTCGACAAGATCCGACTCCATACGCATCATAATAGGTTGCGTTTCTGGGTCGCCGAAGCGGCAGTTGTATTCGATAACCTTTGGCGTGCCATCAGCATCGATCATTAGACCTGCGTAAAGGAAACCTGTGTACGGTGCGCCTTCTGCATCCATACCACGTACCGTTGGGTAGATAACTTCTTCAAGGATACGGTTATGGATTTCTGGAGTAACAACTGGTGCCGGAGAGTAAGCACCCATGCCGCCCGTGTTAGGGCCTGTATCTTTGTCGCCAACACGTTTGTGATCTTGGCTGGTGGCCATAGGCAGTACGCTAGAACCGTCAACCATTACGATGAAGCTTGCTTCTTCGCCTTCAAGGAACTCTTCGATCACTACGCGGCTGCCTGCTTCGCCAAATGCGTTGCCTGCTAGCATGTCTTTGATTGCGTCTTCAGCTTCTTCAAGGGTTATCGCGACGATAACGCCTTTACCTGCTGCAAGGCCGTCAGCTTTTACTACGATTGGAGCGCCTTGCTCGCGAACGTAAGCGATAGCTGGCTCAATCTCAGTGAAGTTTGAGTAGTAGCCTGTTGGGATCTCATGACGAGCTAGGAAGTCTTTGGTGAATGCTTTAGAGCCTTCAAGCTGTGCTGCCGCTTGAGTTGGGCCGAAGATTGGTAGGCCAACTTCGCGGAAGGCATCAACTACACCAATAACCAATGGTGCTTCAGGACCAACGATAGTCAGTTCGATTTTTTTATCTTGAGCAAACGCCACTAAACCTGCGATGTCTTCAACACCGATGTTTACGTTCTCAAGTTTCGGCTCAAGGGCAGTACCTGCGTTACCTGGAGCAATGAATACCGTTTCAACATTTGGGTTTTGTGCAGCTTTCCAGCCTAGTGCGTGCTCACGACCGCCGGCACCGATAATCAATACATTCATGTTTTAAAATCCTTATAGCTGCTTCAGAGCCTTTATTTCTGTGTCAAACATGCTCACTTATGGTCATAAGCTCCGCGTGTTTTCCTTGAACTAAAGTCACTGAGTTGCTCTACGTATTTCAAATATCGGAATATTTAAAAAACAAAATTATAAGCTTTGCTCAAAGTAGTTGGTGATGTGGCTAGGCAGCAATTGAGCCCATCCCCGGGAGCATAGCTCGCTATGTGACCGGAGGGGGGCGAAAGCAGCTAACGACGCCACAGTGCCAAATACGAAGAGGAAATTAGTGGCGGAAGTGACGCATGCCCGTAAAGATCATCGCCATGCCGTGTTCGTCTGCTGCTGCGATAACTTCGTCATCACGCATAGAGCCGCCCGGTTGGATAACACACTTGATACCCGCTTCTGCTGCCGCGTCGATACCGTCACGGAATGGGAAGAATGCATCTGATGCCATCACACAACCTTCAACCTGTAGACCTTCGTCTGCCGCCTTGATGCCTGCGATTTTTGCAGAGTAAACGCGGCTCATTTGGCCTGCGCCAACACCAACCGTCATGTCACTTTTCGAGTAAACGATCGCGTTAGACTTAACGTACTTCGCTACTTTCCAGCAGAATAGCGCGTCTTTTAGTTCTTCCGCTGTAGGTTGGCGCTTAGAAACCACTTTAAGGTCATCTTCAGAGACCATGCCTTGGTCGCGGTCTTGAACTAGCAAGCCGCCGTTAACGCGTTTCACGTCAAAACCAGTTGTCTTCGTTGTCCACTCACCACACTCCAGCAGGCGAAGGTTTTTCTTAGCTGCGACGATTGCTACTGCTTCAGCAGAAATAGAAGGTGCAATGATAACTTCAACGAATTGACGCTCAGTGATAGCTGTTGCTGTTGCAGCGTCTAGTTCACGGTTGAATGCGATGATGCCGCCAAATGCAGAGGTTGGGTCTGTTTTGAATGCGCGGTCGTAAGCTCCTAGGATGTCTTCACCTAGTGCTACACCACATGGGTTAGCGTGCTTAACGATCACACATGCTGGCTGGTCGAACTCTTTCACACACTCAAGTGCTGCGTCAGTGTCAGCGATGTTGTTGTAAGAAAGTGCTTTGCCTTGGATTTGGCGAGCCGTTGAAACTGATGCCTCTTCAGGGCTCGCTTCAACGTAGAATGCGGCTGCTTGGTGGCTGTTCTCACCGTAGCGCATGTCTTGTTTCTTCTCGAACTGTTGGTTGAATGTACGAGGGAATTTGCTCTCTTCATCAGCCTTCTTACCTTCTTCATCAAGTAAAGAGGCGCCGTAAGATGGAACCATAGTGCCAAAGTAGTTTGCGATCATGCCGTCGTAAGAAGCGGTGTGCTCGAATGCTGCGATAGCGAGGTCGAAGCGAGTCTCTAGTGTTAGAGATTGCTCGTTCGCGTCCATTTCAGCTACAACACGCTCGTAGTCGTGTGCGTTTACAACGATCGTTACGTCTTTGTGGTTTTTAGCAGCAGAGCGAACCATTGTTGGGCCACCGATGTCGATGTTCTCAACAGCGTCAGCAAGGGTACAACCTTCTTTAGCAACGGTTTCTGCGAATGGGTATAGGTTTACAACAACCATATCGATAGGGTTGATACCGTGAGTTTCCATCACGTCATCATCTTGGCCACGACGGCCTAGAACACCACCATGAACTTTTGGGTGCAGAGTCTTAACACGGCCATCCATCATTTCTGGGAAGCCAGTGTAGTCAGATACTTCTGTTACAGAGATGCCTTTTTCAGCAAGCAGGCGAGCAGTGCCACCAGTAGATAAGATATCTACACCACGGTTAGCAAGAGCTTGTGCAAATTCAACGATACCAGTTTTGTCTGATACGCTGATGAGAGCGCGGCGAATTGGACGAGCGTTATTCATGCTTCCATTTCCTCAAATTCATGGGGTTAAAATAAAGATATTTGCCAAAAAAGAACTTGTTTCTATCTTCTCAGCGTGGAGTATCTTAGATACCAGCAAGAGATAAAATATTGGCCAGTTTTGGTAAAGACCTTTTGGGTGTTCTTATAATCAAGCTATAAGATAACCAACTCCAAATTTGATGGCGCAGATTCTAACTAATTTATTACAAAAAAGCTCGCGCAATCGTTTGGCATCTCAAAATTAATTATGAAAAGTGCCATTTCAGCCTGAAAAGTAACAACAAGGTTAATAGTGGAATGGATGAAAGAAATAGGAAAAAGCATGTTTCAGATTGGCGAATTGGCGAAAAGATGCGGTGTGACAGCCGATACCTTGCGTTTTTATGAGAAGAATAACCTGATTGCACCAGCCAGTCGCAGTGAGTCGGGTTATCGTCTGTATGATGAAAATAACCAAAAGCAGGTGACGTTTATTCTCAAATCCAAAGAGTTAGGGCTGAGTTTAGATGAAATCAAAGAATTGTTAGAGATTCGTCTTGAAGCGACTCAACACAGTTGTGCTGAAGTGAAGTCGATTACTTCTTCTAAGTTAGAGATGATTGATGAAAAGATAAAGGAGCTTACTAAGATTCGAACGGCACTCAAAAAGATTAATGATGCCTGCTGTGGCCATATTGATGACGATGCGAGCCATTGTTCGATTCTGGCTGCCTTGGACTCAGCAAACCTTGAGAAGGGGCGGTGTTGTAGCTAACCAAGCCGATAGCAGCTGATTTGCATTCGTTAGGTCTGTTTCCTTGCTGTCTTATTGCCTTACGACCTTATAACTTATTGCCTTATATCCTTGTTACTCAGCGAGGCAGTTTTGTTCAGTGACATAATCAATAGGCAAAAAAAAGCCAAACTCAATAAATGAGCTTGGCTTTCAATTCAATTAATTACGAAAGAACGATTAGTTCATGCCGTATTTTTTAAGTTTCTTGCGAAGAGTACCGCGGTTAATACCCATCATGGTTGCTGCGCGAGTTTGGTTACCGCGAGTGTACTGCATGATAGTGTCTAGTAGTGGCTGTTCAACTTCAGCTAATACTAATTCGTATAACTCGCTGACTTCTTGACCGTTTAATTGAGCAAGGTAATTTTTCAATGATGCTTTAACTGAGTCACGTAGAGGCTTCTGCGTGATTTGGTCTTGTGATGTAACTGTAGTTACTGTCAATGCTTCTGAAGTCAGATTTTGTTCGAACATATTCGGTCTAGCTCTTCTCGTAATTATGGTGCAACGTTATCAAAAAAACCTTCAAGCGCTTCAAGCTGCAGATCACCTGCTTCGAATGCGTTGAAGGTACGGCGAAACTCACTCGCTTGTTCATGTTCTTTTAGATACCAACCCACATGCTTACGAGCAATACGGGGGCCTAAAAACTCGCCATAAAATTTATGTAGAGCGTTCACATGGCCAAGCATGATGTCTTTCACTTCCGAAGTCGGAAGCGGGTCCATCGTGGTGCCGTTTTCCAAATAGTGTAGGATTTCGTTAAAAATCCAAGGGCGTCCTTGGGCAGGTCGACCTATCATTAAAGCATCAGCGCCAGTGTACTCCAGCACAAACTTAGCTTTTTCCGGGCTATCGATATCACCGTTAGCGATAACCGGAATAGATACTGCTTGTTTTGCTGCTTTAATGTGTTTGTATTCTGCCTCACCTTTGTACATACAAGCGCGAGTTCTCCCGTGAAGGGCAAGAGCTTGTATGCCGCAGTCTTCGGCTATTTTAGCGATTTGGACACAGTTTCTATTTTCTGTATCCCAGCCTGTGCGCGTTTTCAACGTTACTGGAACGTCGACAGCATTTACCACAGCTTTCAGAATATCTTCAATGAGTTCTGGATGCTGAAGCAGGGCTGAGCCCGCAAGCTTCTTATTCACTTTTTTGGCTGGACAACCCATATTGATATCGATGATTTGCGCACCGTTAGCAACATTGAATTGAGCAGCCTCGGCCATAAGCTGTGGATCTGCACCAGCGATTTGTACTGAACGAATGCCCGATTCGCCTTCATGTACCATACGCTGCTGAGACTTTGACGTTTTCCAAACTTTCGGATTGGAGGACATCATTTCACTGACTGCCATCCCCGCACCGTAACGAAGACACAACTCACGGAATGGTCTATCCGTTACGCCAGCCATAGGAGCGACGATTAGATTGTTCTTAAGTTGATAATTTCCGATTTTCAAAAATGTCATCACAGTTCTGTACCAGCAAGGGCGCGCATTTTACGCATTTTTTCGCTGCGTGAAAAGACTAATATTTGAGCATTTACAATTTGTTTTTGTAATTTGCTTAAAATTCAATCAATTAGCGTCCAAAGTCTTGTTTAGCCTTGCTTGCGACCAGAGATTCGACACCATTCTTGTTGTTCAATGATTGGATCAATGTGAAGCTCATCACGATAATAAGTCGCAACATCTTCTGCTTGTGTATCCAAAACACCCGACATCGCAAGCACGCCAGTTGGCTTAATTAGGCCTTTGATGATGCCTGAAAGGTCGCGTAATGGACCTGCAAGAATGTTAGCAACAACAACGTCAGCAATCAGACCTTGAGGTTGATCTTGAGGTAGGAACACCTCTAGCTGCTCAGCAACACCATTGCGTTGTGCGTTGTCTTTTGAAGCAAGCAGAGCTTGAGGATCAATGTCGATCCCGACAACTTTTGCAGCACCCAGTTTGATCGCAGCGATCGCAAGAATGCCTGAACCACAACCGAAGTCGATCACGGTTTTGCCTGTAAGGTCTAAGCTTTCAAGCCACTCAAGACACAATGCCGTTGTTGGGTGAGTACCTGTACCAAATGCAAGACCAGGGTCTAGCATAACGTTAACGGCGTCAGGTTCTGGGATATCACGCCAGCTCGGACAGATCCAAAGACGCTCACCAAACTTCATTGGGTGGAAGTTATCCATCCATTCACGTTCCCAGTCCTTGTCTTCAATCTGCTCGATTTTATGAGCAAAGTCTGTAGGGAACATGTTGCTGGCTTTAATCTGCGCTAGAACGACACCGGTATCAATCTCAGCGTCGTATAGCGCGAGAATGTCAGTATCACCCCAAAGGCGAGTTTCACCCGGCAGAGGCTCAAATACAGGGGTATCTTGTGCATCCAGGAAAGTTACAGAAAGAGCACCAGTCTCTTCCATTAACATGTCGCCGATTTGTTCGGCATTTTCATTGGTCGCATTAAGCTTGATTTGAATCCAAGGCATGGCTGCATCTTCTATATGAGAAAAATTGGATGGGGAGTCTAGCAGAAAATATGAGCAAATTCACCAAAACACCGCGGATTATAAGAAGGATTATCGATTGATTTTTGCGAGTGTTTAAAAACAAAAATGCCCACCGAAGTGAGCATTTACTACTGTTCTACAGAGAGCGTATTACGGAAGACTAGCTTCTGTTGCAGACCAAGCTTCTATTGCAGACCAAGCTTCTTCTCAAGGTAGTGGATGTTTGCACCACCGTGTTGGAAGTTTTCGTCGTTCATAATCGCTAATTGCAGCTCAGTATTGACGTTGATACCTTCAACAATCATTTCTGCCAGTGCGTTCTTCATACGTGCAATCGCTACATCGCGGTTTTCACCGTAAGTGATCAGCTTGCCGATCATTGAATCGTAATGCGGTGGCACTGTGTAGCCAGTGTAGATATGAGATTCCCAACGAACACCCATGCCGCCTGGTGCGTGGAAACGTTCAATCTTACCTGGTGAAGGTAGGAAGCGAACAGGATCTTCAGCATTGATACGACATTCGATTGAGTGGCCGCGCAGCTTAATATCATCCTGTGTGAATGATAGAGGCTGACCAGCAGCAATGCGAAGTTGCTCTTTCACTAGGTCGATACCCGTTACCATTTCAGTAATCGTGTGCTCAACCTGGATACGAGTGTTCATTTCGATGAAGTAGAACTCACCGTTCTCGTATAGGAATTCAAATGTGCCTGCGCCGCGGTAACCAATCTCAAGACATGCACGAGTACAACGGTCGCCGATGTATTTACGCATTTCTTCAGTGATACCTGGTGCTGGCGCTTCTTCCACAACTTTCTGGTGACGACGCTGCATTGAACAGTCACGCTCACCTAGGTGGATAGCATTACCTTGGCCATCTGCAAGCACTTGTACTTCAATGTGACGTGGGTTTTCTAGGAATTTTTCCATGTAAACCATGTCGTTATTGAAGCATGCTTTTGCTTCAGCACGCGTCATTGCGATAGCTTCTGTTAGTTCTGCTTCAGAACGAACAACACGCATACCACGACCGCCACCGCCGCCAGATGCCTTGATGATTACAGGGAAGCCAATGCGCTTAGCGTGCGCTTTGTTTTTTACTTCATCGTTATCAAGAGGACCGTCAGAACCTGGTACACAAGGTACACCGGCTTTTTTCATTGACGTGATAGCTGACACTTTGTCACCCATCATGCGAATAGTTTCAGCTTTAGGGCCAACGAAGATAAAACCACTGCGTTCTACCTGTTCTGCAAAGTCTGCATTTTCAGATAGGAAGCCGTAGCCTGGGTGAATAGCGACTGCACCGGTAACTTCAGCTGCGCTGATGATACGAGGGATGTTCAGGTAGCTATCGATACCGCGAGCTGGACCAATACAAATTGTTTCGTCAGCAAGAAGTACGTGCTTAAGATCACGGTCAGCAGTTGAATGAACCGCTACCGTTTTGATACCAAGCTCTTTACATGCTCGCAGAATACGCAGTGCAATTTCACCACGGTTCGCGATTACTAATTTATCTAACATAATAAGTGCTCTCTATTATTCGATAATTACTAGAGCTTGGTCGAATTCTACTGGTTGACCGTCTTCAACTAGGATTGCCGTTACAACACCAGACTTATCAGCTTCGATTTGGTTCATCATTTTCATTGCTTCAACGATACATAGAGTTTCGCCAGCAGTTATAGATTGACCAACTTTAACGAATGGTTTTGCATCTGGGCTTGGAGCGCCGTAGAACGTACCAACCATTGGAGAAAGAACTTGGTGACCAGCTGGAACCGCAGGAGCTGCTGCTTCTGCTGCTACAGGTGCCGCCGCAGGTGCTGCTGCCGCTACAGGAGCTGCTGCCGCTACAGGAGCTGGAGCCGCTGCATATTGAATAGGCGCTGCAGATACAGGGCTGTTACGACTGATTCGTACTGACTCTTCACCTTCAGAGATCTCTAGCTCAGAAATACCAGACTCTTCAACCAATTCGATTAGCTTTTTGATTTTGCGAATATCCATTGTTTCTTTCTCTTTATCTGTTGATTGAACTTACTCTTTGACTGAGTAGGTTAGTAATAGTTCGTTGTTTTTATTTATTTTGCGTTGAGCTTGTTGAGCGCAGCCGTCAAAGCAAATTGATAACCTTGGGCACCTAAGCCACAAATCACACCTTCTGCTTTATCAGATAGGTAAGAGTGGTGACGGAACGGTTCACGTGCGTGAACATTCGATAGATGAACCTCAATAAATGGGATAGCAACACCAAGTAGTGCATCACGCAACGCCACACTGGTATGTGTAAAGGCCGCTGGGTTGATAATAATGAAATCAACATTTTGATAAGCACTATGGATAGCTTCAATCAGTTCATACTCACGATTTGACTGTAAGTGAGACAGCTCAACATCTTGTGTTTTCGCTTGCTCAGTCAAAGAGCTAATAATCTGGTCAAGTGTTTGAGAACCATAGTGTGCAGGCTCTCTAAGGCCTAACAGGTTAAGGTTTGGGCCATTTAAAACTAGAATGCGAAACTTTGTAGACATTGTGGGGCTATCTTCCTTTATCGTGTTTACGAATGTGAATATTGCCATTTTATTGAAAATTTAGGGTTAATTTCCAGTAAGAAAAACCCAAATTTAAAAATTAGAACCAGATTATAGCTAATTCAGCGCAAATCGCAGCAATTTACTGGTCTAATCTCCTATAAGTACGGCATGGAATTGTTATCAACTTAACAAAAAACCGCGATTGCCTTAATTTTATCGAAGATATTTGAGATCAAGATCAGCCATAAAAAAACCGCCACATAGGTGACGGTTTATTAATGACTGTTTTAAAAAGTGACAAGCTAATGTGACGGGTTGCTTATGCCAGTTCAGCTTTCTCTGCAATCAGTTTATCGACCACGCTTGGATCGGCCAGTGTCGACGTATCGCCTAGGTTGCCAGTATCGCCTGTGGCAATCTTACGTAGGATACGACGCATGATTTTACCTGAACGAGTTTTTGGCAGAGAGTCTGTCCAATGCAGTACATCTGGTGTTGCGATTGGGCCAATCTCTTTACGTACCCAGTCTTTCACTTCTTTATGAAGTTCTGCGGTTGGGAACTCACCATCATTTAGCGTGATGTAAGCGTAAATTGCTTGGCCTTTAATATCATGAGGAATGCCCACAATCGCTGCCTCTGCAATCTTATCGAATGCTACTAGTGCCGATTCAATCTCAGCGGTACCCATACGGTGACCTGACACGTTAAGCACGTCATCCACACGACCCGTAATCCAGTAGTAACCATCTTCATCACGACGAGCGCCATCACTGGTAAAGTACATGCCTTTAAAGGTAGAGAAGTAAGTCTGCTCAAAACGGTCATGATCGCCGTGAACTGTACGCATTTGGCCCGGCCAAGAGTCAAGAATCACTAGGTTGCCGTCAGTCGCGCCTTCAATGATGTTGCCCATGTTGTCGACAAGCGCGGGTTGCACACCGAAGAATGGACGAGTCGCTGAACCCGGTTTTAGATCTGTTGCGCCCGGTAGTGGTGCGATTAAGATGCCGCCTGTTTCTGTTTGCCACCATGTATCGACAATCGGAGACTGCTCATTACCAATCGTTTTGTAGTACCACTCCCACGCTTCAGGGTTGATAGGTTCACCTACCGATCCCATGACTCTTAGGCTGTCACGAGAAGTCCCTTCAACCGCTTCATTGCCTTTTGCCATTAGGGCACGAATCGCCGTTGGTGCAGTATAAAGAATATTAACTTGATGCTTATCGACCACTTCACTCATGCGGCTTGTGTTCGGGTAATTCGGCACGCCTTCAAACAGAATGGTTTTTGCACCATTGGCAAGTGGACCGTAGACAAGGTAAGTGTGACCAGTAATCCAACCCACATCCGCAGTACACCAGAAGGTTTCGCCTTCTTGGTAGTCGAATACGTATTTGAAGGTCATGGCTGCATAAACAAGGTAGCCACCTGTGGTGTGCATTACACCCTTAGGTTTGCCTGTTGAGCCTGATGTATAAAGGATGAATAGTGGATCTTCCGCATTCATCTCTTCAGGTGGGCAATCAGCTGATACGTTTGCGATAGCATCATGCCACCACACATCACGGTGTTCGTGCCAAGCAACATCACCGCCAGTACGCTTGAATACCACAACCTTCTCGATGTTCTTCACTTCAGGGTTAGTCAGTGCTTCATCGACATTCTTCTTCAGTGGAACAGCACGGCCGCCACGCACGCCTTCATCGGCAGTGATAACGACTTTAGAATTTGAATCGATAATACGACCAGACAGTGCTTCAGGTGAGAAACCACCGAATACCACTGTGTGAACCGCACCGATACGGGTACATGCCAGCATCGCAACTGCAGCTTCTGGAACCATTGGCATGTATAAACAAACCACATCGCCTTTACGTACGCCTTGCTCTTTTAGAGCATTTGAAAACAGGCATACTTCTTTGTGCAGTTCGTTAAAGGTTAGGGTTTTATCATCAGCAGGGTCATCGCCTTCCCAGATGATAGCGACTTCATCACCGCGCTCAGCAAGGTGGCGGTCGATACAGTTAGCCGAAACGTTAAGCGTGCCATCTTCAAACCAGCGAATATCAATGTGACCTGGGTCGAAAGAGGTATTTTTTACTTGTGTGAAAGGCTTAATCCAATCAACGATTTTTCCGTGTTCACCCCAAAAGCCTTCAGGGTCAGAAACAGATTGCTGGTACATGGCTAGGTAAGTGTCATTATCCGCGTGTGTGGTTGATTTAATACTTTCTTTTACCGGATAAACGTGGGCTTCACTCATTGCATCTCTCCTTGTGCCTACATTCTTAATGAACTGGCAACTTCCTTTGTGTTCAGTTTCTAAGTCTATTACAGGACCGTCGTTGTGCTATCACTCTCGGCTAGGACGGCGATTTCCACAATTAGACTTTAGGATGAGACGGCGCTTTTCACTTACAAAATAGCGAGTTAAGTTCATTTTTGCGATATTGCTCTCTATGTAGAGAGGCAATGGTTGAATTAGGAATAAGAAGAATTGAAACGAGGTAAATCACCGTGTTTAAGGCGAACAAAGATCAGCGCAGCGGAGATAGCATCTTGTAATGCATCATGTTTATTTACTGGGATAGGTAAATCGAGCTGGCGGCAGATGGCGTCCATACTGAGATCGAAGTAGGCATTGGGAAGCTGTCTTTCGAGTTTGTCTTGATAGAGCAGGCTCACTTCGACTAATCGGTTAGGCAGTGGAAATCCGAGTTGTTTTAAACAGGCTCGGTCGAGAATTTTCTTGTCATAGCGGATGTGGTAACCGACTAAAGGACGATTACCAATGAAGTCGAGCAGTTCGATTAAGGCCTGTTTTTCTTCAATACCGTGTTTTAGATCTTGATGGCGAATACGATGAATTTTGATTGAATTGCAATCGAGCGATTGAGGGGCTCGTAGCCGGACTTCAAAAGGTTGGCTGGTAATGATTCGGTTACCGATGATCTTGGTCGCGGCAATGGTGACCAGTTCGGCCTGATTGGGGTCGAGGCTGGTGGTTTCACAATCAAGAGATACGTATTCGTGATCAACAGGCGCAGCAAACAGAGGCTGATAAGGAGAGCCTTTGAGTTTGTGATGCCAGTAATAGCGAACCAATCTATTCATCGTTCAGTCGTCTAATCCCTTATCTGATAATGGTAGCCAAGCCATTGCTTGAACTTCTTGACCACATGCAGGCTATGACGAAGTAAGTCTCGGTCAGCCCGTTCCATCAGTTTGACGTCGATTTTATTGCTGCTGTGTTGCTGTGAAAGCCTTTGCGCCAAGCGCCACTTAAAGAACTGTCTGAGTGCTTCATTGAGGTTGTCCGCGGTACTTTGCTCTAACACCTTCTTGCTAACCAGCTGTTCAATGCGTTCAAAGGTGTTGTTCACCGTCACACCATGCTCAAGGCAAAGTGCTCTCACACCGTGCACAATCGGGAAAATACCACCTTGTTTGATATCGAGCCCTGACTTGGATTTTTTTACATTACCAAACAGGGTGAGGGGAACTGAAAAGTTAAGAGCTGGGCGGCAGAATTCAGTCAGAATTAACTCTTGTCCTAGTATCAAATCACTCAGGTGTTGTTTGACTGGATTTAATAGTTCTCTGTTACCCGCAACGGCATGTGCATCCGCCATGATGGCAATATCCATCACGGTATCGGGCGTTGCTTTTTTTACCCAACGGGTGAGCGTTTGTTTCCATTCTTGTTGTGAATGAACCCATTTAGGGTTGTTAACCATCACGTTGCCCGGGCAGAGTGGGTAGCCCAATTGCTGTAATGTATGAGTTAGGTCGTTCATGGCGCTCTGGCATTGGTGCCACTCCAAGCCATCCTGAATAATCAGCGCATTATCTTGGTCGGTTTTAAGGATTTGCTCTCCGCGACCTTCAGACCCCAACACGATCAGGCAGCAGTGATTCTGCAATGCTGGTGGAATAACCAACTCAAAAGCCTTCTCTATGATCTGTTCATTAACGGCTGAAATTAGCTCCATGATAAAGCGCGTGCGAATGCCGTTACTGAGCAAGCTCTCGACCAATTGACGTTGTTTGTTGGAGGCTAATGCCAGCTCTTCAATGCTGGTGGATCGCGCAATACGCAAAGTAAGAACGTGAGAATGAGTAGAGAATGCACTCAGAATCTGCGTCATATCCACCATACCAACAGCATTGGGACCATCACAAACCATCAGCCTTTTTACGCGATTTCGGGTCATGGTGATCATGGCGTTAAACAAGAAGTCCCCTTGATTAACGTGCAGTACCGGGAACGTTGCTATCTCGCCAACCGCGGTATCGAGCGGATGATTATCGAGCATCACCGCGTGCAATAAATTGGTTCTTGTGACGATTCCATACGGAAAGGTACATGATGATCCAAAAGCTTTTGGATTATCATGTTCTAAATGAATAAGGGCCGAGTCCAGCCCTTGTTCTTTAAGGGTTTGAGTGACTTGGTTGATAGGTTTACTGGGTTCCAGTATCAGTGGAGGGTGATAGATCGACTCGTCCACTTTGGTTAGTATGAACTCGGCAAGATTCTGTTGCTGTTGAGCGGCTTCTATCAAGGCTTTTCGTGTCGAAAGGTTGCTATCAAAGTAAGCGGCAAACTGGCCATTGGCGTGGTACAGCTCGAGAAAGGTATCGGTTGGCAGTAGATAACTTAACGTATCTTCAAGCGCGATATATTGGTGTTTGGTGTGAGGCTCAAACTGACTGCGTACATCGAAGATATCGTCATTGGCATAGTGTGCGTAGATCTCTCCATCGCTGCTCGCGCGCTCTTCAACAGCGCCTTTAATCAGAATATGCAGATGGCGACTTGGGCGGTCTGCCTCCAATATCACCTCGTGTGCTCGGTAATAAACCACATCCAATGAGGAACGCAGCGTTAACTGCTCCGTGTCGGATAGGCTATCGAAAGGCGGGTGCTGCATATTAAATTTATCAGGCATAAGCATCGAAAGAAGTAGGAGTCTCTTTTCAGTCTGACAAATTACCAGCGAAGCTCCAGACGACTTTAGTCTAAATGCGATCGTGGGTGTTGGTGATCGCTGAATACCTGAGTCAAATGGGATATCGGTATTCATTGAATACAGGAATGCTATCTCCTCAATAATTCCCTTTTTCATCGTATGCGACCTAGGCATAATTGGTTCTGCCTTTGTTTGCACATTTTTATAGGTTGCCTATGTTTAGTCCTTCCCCTTATGGCTGGATCTCCCAGTATTTTCTTGGTTTCTTTTTTGCTTATGGCGTTTATTTGCCATTCTGGGCGCTGTGGTTTGAAGACCAGGGCGTTTCTGCGGGTGACATTGGTGTCCTAATTGGTATTGGTTTTGCGACGCGCTGTGTTGCTAACCTCGTGATTACGCCACGTATCCATAAAGTTGAGCATTTAATGCCGGCTTTGCGTTGCTTGAGTTTCGCGGCACTGCTGTTTGTTGGCTTCCACTTCTTCACTGGCGGCAGCTTCATATTGATGTTGTTGGCAACGGTTTTGTTTAACCTCTGTTATGGGCCAATCATTCCACTCTCGGATGCGATGGCTAACCACTACAGCCGTCTTAATATGCTCGACTACGGACGTACTCGTTTATGGGGTTCGATTGCCTTTATTGCCGGCTCGACTGTGGTTGGTTATTTGGTCGCGCAATTCGGGACTGACATGATTTTGTATACAGCGTTTGCTGGTGTGCTGATGTCATTAGTGTTGGCGATGAGAAACCCTAACGTGATGCCAGTGACACACTCTGAGCAACAGGCAGTACGACCAAAATTAGGTGAGTTATTAAGAGAGTCGTCAGTGGTTAAATTTTTAGTCTTGGTGGCGCTGCTGCAAGGTAGCCATGCAGCTTATTACAGCTTTAGTGCGATTTATTGGAAAGAGGCGGGTCACTCTGAAGCGATTATTGGTTACTTGTGGAGTCTAGGTGTTGTCGCAGAAGTGGCTGTGTTTGCTTTGAGCAAGCGACTGTTTTCTGGAATCACATTACGTACTCTGTTCGTGATAGCAGCATTAGGTGTGATGGCTCGCTGGGGTATTACCGCATCGACCACCGCGATCGCGGCTTTGATTCTTGTGCAATTGCTTCACGGCGTGACATTTGCCATGGCGCACATCGCTGCGATTCAATATATCCAATCTGAAGAACAGAACAAGATGGTTGCCCTACAAGCTCTGTACAACGCGATTCCATTAGGTGCCTTTATCGCGCTAATGACGACCTTAAGTGGTTGGGGCTATGAGCTTTGGGGTGCGAATATTTTCTGGGGTATGGCAGCGATGGGCGGATTGGCCTTATTCATTAAACTGGATGAAAGAAGTTCAGTCGTTGAAGTCAATCAAACAGCCTCAGCTCAATCTGATGCTCAGAATTAAAGCCCAAAGCACAGAATTTAAGCGATGCGATTGAGTTAAACGCACTTCCCTAGTTAAATGAAACCTCTCCCTTATGGAGAGTTTTTTTATGGATGAAGAAAGGGTTTTTAATGCAAGGATGGGTAGTAATTCCAGTCTCTTTAGCTTACTTGGGCGTGTTATTTCTGATCGCGTGGTATGGAGACAGGCAAGTTCGTTGGCTATCACGCTGGCGTCCATGGATATATAGTCTTTCTATTGCGGTGTATTGTACCTCTTGGACCTTCTACGGAACGGTCGGGCAGGCCAGTAATAACCCTTGGTCATTCTTACCCATCTACCTCGCCCCTATTTTAGTTTTCACGTTGGGGTGGCGGATCTTAGCTCGGCTGATCCTCATCGCGAAGCGTGAACACATCACCTCTATTGCCGACTTTATCGCGGCTCGTTATGGAAAATCTCAGGGCCTGGCTGTTGCTGTTACCGTGATTGCCGTGGTCGGTATTCTTCCTTATATCGCGCTACAGTTGCGTGGTATCACGATGGGCTTGGAGATTGTCGCCCCCGATCTCGCGGAAGATTTTGGATATCAGAATTATCACGTCTCTTGGTTTGTGGTCGGTGCATTAGCGATTTTTACGATGCTGTTTGGTACTCGGCACATCGATAACACAGAACATCACCGTGGCATGATGATGGCGGTGGCGTTTGAGTCGATCGTTAAGCTGGCCGCCTTCTTGATTGTTGGGCTGTTTATCATTTATCTCGCGATGAGTAGCGATAAAATCGACCTGCTTGATGTGGCGGCTTCCACTTATGAATCGCCCAATATTCCCACGTTAGTGATTCACACCATTCTCACGATGTTGGCGATTGTCTGTCTGCCGCGTCAGTTTCACACGATGGTGGTTGAAAACGAACGACCGCAAGATTTACACACCGCTCGTTGGTTATTTCCTCTTTATCTCATTCTAATGGGGCTGTTTGTTCTACCGATTGCGTGGGCTGGTCAGGGGTTACTTACGGGTATGCCGGCTGATACCTATGTGATCAGCGTGCCGATGGCAGAAGGAGCCAATCATATTGCCTTGCTGGCTTTTCTTGGAGGAACCTCTGCGGCGAGTGGTATGGTGATTGTCTCAACCATCGCATTGGCGATCATGGTATCGAATGATCTTGTGATGCCACTGTTGCTGCGCCGCATGCGCTTGACGCAAAGAACGCATAAACATTTTTCGGGCTTGTTATTGGTGATTCGTCGTGGACTGATCCTATTATTGCTGTTGGGTGCTTGGGCATTTTATCAGGCGCTCGATACCATTCATTCCCTGTCGGCGATCGGCTTTCTTTCTTTTGCGGCGATTGCGCAGTTTGCCCCCGCCTTGATCGGTGGTTTGTATTGGCGTCTGGGCAATCGAAAGGGTGTCTATGTTGGCTTATTAGTTGGTTCAGTGATTTGGCTGATCACCTTGATGAGCCAAACCAGTATGTTGGCGGGCGATAGCGACAGTAATTTACTGCTGTGGATTATTACGCCGCCAGAGCTGCTGAGTAGATGGGATGTCAGCAGTTCAAACTGGGGTATCGTGATGAGTATCTTACTCAATACCTTGTGTTATGTGCTGGTCTCGATGACGACACGACCAAGCCTAAGTGAGCGCTTACAATCGGCAGCATTCGTTGGTACGCCATTGCCTGAAAATGAGAATATTAGTCTCTATCAGAACCGCGTAACGGTGGCTGAATTAGAGATGCTCGCCTCGCGTTTTGTGGGTCGTAAGCGAGCGAAAAGTGCTTTACACAGCTATTGGCAGCAACACGGCCAGCCGTTACTTCCCAATCAACAAGCGCCCGCGAGTTTGATTCGACACGCAGAGCGCGTACTTGCAGGGGTGTTCGGTGCTTCGTCTGCTAAGTTAGTACTCACTTCGGCCTTGCAAGGCAGAAACATGCAGCTTGAGGAAGTTGCGACCATCGTTGATGAAGCCTCAGAACTGTACGACTTCAGTCGCGGTTTACTGCAAGGTGCGATTGAACACATAGGGCAAGGCATTGCAGTAATAGACAAACAAATGAGGCTGGTGGCGTGGAATCAACGTTATCTTGAGCTGTTTGAATTCCCTGCTGGCTTGATTCAAGTCGGCCGACCCATTTCAGATGTGATTCGCCACAATGCTGAGCAAGGTTTGTGTGGTCCTGGCGACCCAGAAGATCACGTTCGACGCCGTGTTTATCACCTTGAACAAGGCACTCGACACACCTCATCTCGTATTCGTCCTGATGGTCGAGTCATTGAGGTGCAAGGTAACCCGATGCCAAGTGGCGGGTTTGTGATGAGCTTTACCGACATCACGGTCTTCAGACAAGCAGAACAAGCGCTAAAAGATGCCAATGAAAGCTTGGAGTCGAGAGTGCATGAGCGAACTCAAGAGCTCGAAAAGCTTAACCAACGTTTAGTTAAAGCGACGCAAATTTCGGATCAAGAATCTCAATCTAAGAGTCGTTTTCTTGCTGCGGTGAGTCACGATTTGATGCAGCCGCTCAATGCCGCGCGTCTATTTGCTTCTTCTCTTTCTGAGGTGGCAAAAGAGCAAGAGGAGAAGCAGCTTTCATCTCATATTGAAAGTGCGTTGGGTGCGGCTGAAGATCTGATTGGGGACCTGTTGGATATCTCTCGATTGGAATCAGGAAAGTTAGAAACCCACATTCATGCAATTACGGTGCACGATGTATTAACCCATTTGAATGCTGAATTCAGTGCGTTGGCTGTGCAGCAAAAGATTGAATTTAAGATGATCCCTTCGTCACTGTTTATTCACTCGGATCCTAAATTATTGAGACGTGTGATTCAGAACTTTTTGACTAATGCGTTCCGCTATAACCCTGAAGGAAAAGTGGTCCTCGGTGCGAGACGAGTGAATGGTCAGGTTCGAATTGATGTGTGGGACAACGGAACCGGTATCGACGAAGACAAACAACAAGAGATCTTCGAAGAGTTTACACGTGGTAGCCAAGTTCGTGCCGATCAAGGCCTGGGATTAGGGTTAGCGATCTCGAAAGGCATTGCCCATGTTCTTGGTCATCAAATATCGATGCGTTCATGGCCAGAGCAAGGCAGCGTCTTTTCCATCACCTTAGCGAGAGCAGAACAGGTCGCTAAGGTTGTGCAAGCTTCTACGCTAATGGCGACCAGCGACATCGAGCATCTGAAAATACTGTGTGTCGACAATGAGCGAGAAATCTTAGTTGGTATGGAAAACTTGATAGGACGTTGGGGGTGTGAGGTTAAGACCGCCGTCGACTTAGTCGAAAGCTTGCAGTGTCTCGATGGTGATTGGCACCCGGATGTGATTTTCTCGGATTATCGCCTCGATAATGGTCGGACAGGACTGGAGGTGTTGCAGCAATGCCGTTTACGTCTTGGGGATTCTTTTGAAGGTGTCATCATCAGTGCTGATAGAACTGATGAAATGTTGGCAGCGATAAAGGCCAACAGCTTCAACTTTATTGCTAAGCCAGTAAAGCCACTCAAGTTAAGAGCGGTTTTGAATCGAGTGAGCTAGCTTGAATTAACAGGTTCGGATTTGTGAACGGATAGTGAAAAGGCCTCGGATGAGGCCTTTTGGGTTTCGGTAAGGAGCATGAATTCTTGTTTACTGATTAACTAACCTGCGATTCCACCCTGCGTCAGTGTGCTTGGATCAAGCAGCTTGCTAAGTTCTTCTCGGCTGAGATCAGTTTCTCTTTCTGCAACATCAAGAATCGGTAAGCCTTCTTTATAGGCCTTCTTGGCAATATCCGCCGCTTTTAGGTAGCCAATCACAGGGTTGAGTGCTGTCACTAGAATAGGATTCTTTGAAAGCGCTAGATCGAGATTGTCTTGGCGCACCGTGAAAGTAGCAATCGCTTTATCAGCCAATGCGACTGAGCTGTTGGCTAATAGTTCTATGCTTTCTAACACGTTATGAGCAATCACAGGCAGCATCACATTCAGTTGGAAGTTGCCAGACTGCCCAGCCACCGTAATGGTGGTGTCATTACCAATCACTTGTGCAGCCGCCATGGCAGCTGCTTCTGGAATTACAGGGTTCACTTTGCCCGGCATGATCGATGAACCCGGTTGTAGCGCTTGCAACTCAATCTCCCCTAAGCCTGCTAACGGTCCTGAATTCATCCAGCGAAGATCGTTTGAGATCTTCATGATCGCAACTGCTGCAGTTTTGAGCTGACCAGATAGTGCAACGATCGCGTCTTGGCTGCTGAGGTTAAAAAAGAAGTTTTCACTCGAGGTAAAACTGATCTTTGTTGATTGAGACAGGTTACTTGCAAACTTATCGGCAAAGCGTGGGTCGGCATTGATTCCCGTACCAACCGCTGTGCCACCTTGAGCAAGCGCCTTGACTGCTGGCAAGCTGCGTTCTATCGCTTGCTTGGCATGTTCAATCTGAAATTTCCAACCACCCAGCTCTTGAGCAAAGGTAATCGGCATTGCATCCATTAGATGAGTACGTCCAGTTTTGACTACTTTAGCAAGCTCATGTTGTTTGACGGTAAGCGCTGTAGAAAGGTGGGTAAGTGCAGGCAGTAGCTTATTTTCTGCCATCAGAGCAACACTGACTTGAATGGCCGTTGGCACTACGTCATTACTGCTTTGCCCCATGTTTACGTGATCATTCGGGTTGACGTCTCCTTGTAGGCTTCTTGACGCGAGTGTCGCAATCACTTCGTTAGCATTCATGTTAGAGCTTGTGCCTGAGCCCGTCTGAAAGACATCAATCGGGAATTGGTCGAGGTGTTTACCATCGATGATCTCTTGGCTGGCTTCGGCTATCGCGTTGGCAATATCACCTTCTAACAAACCTAACTGAGCATTAGTATCGGCGGCGGCCAGCTTAATTAACGCCAGTGCTTGAATGAAGCTGGTTGGCATCTTGAGCGAGCTAAAAGCGAAGTTATCTGCGGCACGTTGAGTTTGTGCTTGGTATAGCGCTTCGGCAGGCACTTTCACTTCGCCCATGCTGTCTTTTTCAATCCGAAATTGTAGGGTCATATTCTATCCTTGTTAGCCAAGTGGGGCTTGGACTTGTTGTAGTGTTTGGCTGAGGTTCAAAAAACGCGCTTGGCCTTGTGGTTGTTGGCAGTAGTGGCGTTTCAAATAAAATAGTGGAGAGTGAATAGAGTCTAGGCAGATATGACGAAAGGTGAAACTACGGTCAGGAGACTCAATAGCTTCAATTAAATGGAAGAAAACTTGGCGCAGGTACAACTCACATAACAAGATATTTTCTTGGGCGGCATGCTTTTCATAGTAAGCCGAAAGCGTTAGGCCACATTGAATATAGTCTCGAATGATATTAGGTTCGTTGCCTTGAACTTGTTCTATTGAAGTAAAGCGATCCTGTGCCTTATAAAACCTTGAATAGATAACCTGCTGCTCTTTCATCATTATTTGCATCTCTTTATTGGATGTTAATGATAAGTATTATCAATTAAAGGTTTAAAAACAACCCTTTATTATTTCTTTTTATAAAATTTGAAGGCAAAAGAAAAAGCCGATACATAACGTATCGGCTTTCTTGGAATCAGTACCTAATCCCTACAATGTAAGTACTGATTTATCTTATTGTGTCGCACTCTTATGAGTGGCTTTTTTTGTTGCTTAGTGGTCGTGAGCTTCACCTGCACCTTTAGGGTAACGGATAGATTCAACCATCTCTTGTACGTCTTGTGGTACTTCAGCTGTTACTTTGTTTACAGCAATTGATACTACGAAGTTTAGACACATACCTAGCGTACCGATGCCTTCTGGGCTGATACCAAACCACCAGTTTTCCGGTGTGCTTGCTGCTGGGTTAATGAACTTGAAGTAGATGATGTAGCTTGCTGTGAAGGCAATACCTGACAACATACCTGCAATCGCGCCTTCCTTGTTCATCTTCTTATAGAAGATACCTAGGATGATGGCAGGGAAGAAGGATGCTGCGGCTAAGCCGAAGGCAAACGCTACTACCTGAGCTACGAAACCTGGTGGATTAATACCTAGGTAACCAGCACCGACAATCGCGACCATGGCGGCCAAGCGAGCGGCTAATAGCTCCTGTTTGTCGGTCATGTTTGGTCTGAAGCCTTTCTTCAACAAGTCATGTGAAATCGACGTTGAGATTACCAATAGTAGACCAGCAGCTGTTGATAGTGCGGCTGCTAGGCCACCGGCTGCAAGTAGTGCTACAACCCAGTTTGGTAGTTTTGCTAGCTCTGGAGAAGCCAGTACGATGATGTCACGGTTAATCTTCATCTCGTTGCGTTCATCGCCCGAGTAGAACATTTTGCCATCGCCGTTCTTATCTTCCCAACCGACCAGACCAGTGCTTTCCCAGTTTTTATACCAGCTTGGTGCGTCTGCTGCTGCGACACCTTGCATGTCTGGGCCGTTAATCGTTTCGATCATGTTTACACGAGCGAACGCTGCAACGCCTGGTGCTGTTGTGTATAGCAATGAGATGAACAGTAGTGCCCAACCTGCTGAGACACGAGCATCACGTACTTTTGGTACCGTGAAGAAACGAATGATTACGTGTGGAAGACCTGCAGTACCTACCATTAGAGCTGCACAGATGAAGAATACATCCACCATGCTCTTGTTACCTTCGGTATAGGCGGTAAATCCGAGCTCTTCAGTTAGTCCATCCAGTTTATCGAGTAGGTAAACGTCTGTGCCTGAAATCGTTGACCCCATACCAACTTGTGGAAGCGGGTTACCTGTCATCATGATTGATGTAAAGATTGCTGGAACAAGGAAGGCGAAAATGAGGACACAGAATTGAGCTACCTGCGTATAAGTGATGCCTTTCATGCCACCAAGTACTGCGTAGAAGAACACAATACCCATACCAATGATGATGCCTAGATTAATGTCAACTTCTAGGAAACGAGAGAATACAACGCCAACACCACGCATCTGGCCTGCAACGTACGTAAATGATACGAAGATTGCACAGAATACCGCTACCATACGTGCTGTCTTCGAGTAGTAACGTTCACCGATGAAATCAGGAACCGTAAACTGACCGAATTTACGTAGGTAAGGTGCTAAACATAGCGCAAGTAGTACATAACCACCTGTCCAACCCATTAGGTAAGCCGCACCGTCGTAACCAACGAATGAGATGATACCTGCCATTGAAATGAATGATGCTGCCGACATCCAGTCAGCGGCTGTTGCCATGCCGTTTGCTACTGGGTGTACACCGCCGCCAGCAACGTAGAATTCACTGGTTGTCCCCGCGCGAGCCCAGATTGCGATGCCGATATATACTGCGAAAGTAATACCGACGAGAATAAACGTCCAAGTTTGAATATCCATATTCTAGCCTCTAGTCTTCCTGTACGTTGTATTTTTTGTCCAGCTTATTCATGCGAACAACGTAAATAAATATCAACGCCACGAAGGTATAAATTGAACCTTGTTGAGCGAACCAAAAACCTAGCTTAAATCCGCCAAATTGAATGGTATTTAGGACATCCACAAATAAGATGCCAGCGCCATAAGACACCACAAACCATATTGCGAGTAGTGTTCCCATTATTCCCAAGTTTTCCTTCCAGTAGGCTTGAGCATGTTCCGTAGATTCGAACGCCATTGCCTTCTCCTTTATTCCGTTTTCGTAGAAACCGTTTTGTAAAATAGCGTGTTAACGTAATGTTACGGTTTAGAATGTAGCAAGGATGATTCAAGGGAGCTGTGCAACTTTAGTCGGGACGGCATTCACGCTAATGTACTGAATTATGGGAGCTAGGAGACAGAACCATAGAAAAACGTGATGTTGCAATGATGTTAAATTAGCCAAAGGTCTAACAAAAAGGGATTAATTAGAGTGCGAGTCATAAAATTTAACAACTAAATGACCGAGAAACTGTATTTAGTCCTGCCTATGACACGAAGCGAAACATTAGTTTGTTATAGTAACTGCGGTACTTTCTTTGGCCGTGCCTTGCTTAACGGCAGAAGATCAACAAGCTAGTTGCAAAAGATCAACAGGCTTAAAGCTCGAGTTTTATTCTTTGAGGGAACGAATTGGACGCAATAACCATTAATCACTTATTTCTGACTGGTGCCGTACTCATCGCCATCAGTGTACTTTTCTCGCAAGTGTCCTCGCGATTGGGCGTTCCGATTCTTTTGATCTTTTTGTTCGTTGGTATGTTGGCGGGCGAAGATGGCCCCGGTCGCATTAATTTCAATGATTACTCGCTGACCTACTTGGTGAGTAACTTGGCGCTTGCCGTGATCTTGCTTGATGGTGGTATGCGAACCAAGGTCGCAAGCTTCAAAGTCGCTTTCTGGCCGTCACTCTCACTAGCAACGATAGGCGTGGCATGTACCGCGACCTTAACCGGACTTATGGCCGCTTGGTTGTTCGATCTGTCACTGATGCAGGGAATCTTGGTTGGTGCGATTGTAGGTTCGACCGATGCAGCTGCGGTATTTTCTTTGTTGAAAGGGCAGAGCCTCAATGAACGTGTTGGCTCAACCCTAGAGATCGAATCCGGTACCAATGACCCAATGGCGGTTTTCCTGACGGTAACCTTAATTGCGCTGCTGGGTAACCCTGATGCCGAGATGGGAATGAACTTCCTACTCAAAAGCTTTGCGATGCAGTTTGGTATCGGCACCCTTGTTGGCATCGGTGGTGGTTGGGTTCTATGGAGCCTAATCAACCGAGTGCAACTGGCCGATGGCCTTTACTCGATTCTGGTGCTCAGCGGTGGTGTGGCTCTGTTTGCGTTCTCTAACATGCTTGGCGGAAGCGGTATCTTATCGATTTACTTAGTGGGCTTGTTCATTGGTAATCGTCCGACGCGCTCCCGACACTCTATTCTCAATGTTCTTGATGGCATGACGTGGCTAAGTCAGATCGTGATGTTCTTGGTGCTTGGGTTATTGGTTACGCCATCAACGTTGATGGACATTGCACTTCCTGCGTTGGCACTGGCGTTTGGTATGATTTTGTTTGCTCGTCCACTGTCTGTTTGGTTGGGTTTACTTCCATTCAGAAGCTTTACCACCAAGGAACGCTGGTTTGTTTCTTGGGTGGGTTTACGTGGCGCAGTGCCGATCATTCTGGCGGTGTTCCCGATGATGGCGGGCCTACCGAATGCTCAGTTGTACTTCAATATCGCCTTCTTCGTGGTTATGGTTTCGCTGATTGTTCAGGGTGGCAGCTTAATGAAAGTCGCAAGACTCGCTAAAGTGACCTTACCACCAACGCCGACACCGATTTCTCGTACTGGTATTGAGATCTACCCTACCAGTGAGTGGGAGATGTTTGTTTATAAGTTGAAAGAAGAAAAGTGGTGTATTGGCGAACCGCTGAAGCGTTTGTCTATGCCAGAAGGGACGAGAATTACCGCACTGTTTAGAAAAGATGCTTTGCTTCACCCATCGGGCAGTACCGTGTTAGAGGCGAATGATATTCTCTGTGTGCTTGGTCAGGATAAAGACCTAGATAGCCTAAGTGAGCTGTTTAGTGAGGCTCCTTTAGCTGAAGAGGCTGCTCGATTCTTTGGTGATTTCTTTTTGGATGTAGGACTATCGGTTGCCGCGGTGAGTGATTGTTATGGCATTGAACTAGGCTCGGAAGAAGAGCGAGAAATGACTCTAAAACAATTGGCTGAGCGAGAGCTTGGTGCCCACCCTGTATTAGGTGATAGTTTTGTGTGGCATGACATTACTTGGGTGGTTGCAGAGATTGATGATCATAAAGTGGTCAAGCTGGGTTTATGTTTGCCTAAGACGACGTTAGAAGAGGAGATAAGCGAAGCTTAGTTGTGGACTTCTTGTAGCAAGATAACCGCTTGAGTTCGGTTTTTTACATCCAGTTTACGGAAGATGGCTGTCATATGTGCCTTGATGGTCGCTTCCGAAACATTCAGTTCATACGCGATTTGCTTGTTCAGCAGGCCGTCTGAAAGCATCCCTAACACCTTGTATTGTTGAGGCGTCAGTGTGGAAAGCTTTTCCGCAAGGTCGCTACAGGCTGCATTGTTTGTGATCAGCCCTTCAGGGAAGAATGGGTCGCCATTCAGTACTTGATTAAGTGCACTCACCAATTCACGCATATCACTCGACTTAGGAATAAAGCCAAAGGCACCGTGGCTCTTCACTTGAGTAACAACGCTGGCATCTTCGCTGGCTGAGATCACCACAATCGGTAAATCTGGATATTCAGCACGCAGTTGAATCAAGCCCGACATTCCATTTGCTCCCGGCATTTTAAGGTCGAGCAGTAACAGGTCAGGTTCATCTTCTTTTTTTAGTAAAGTCAGTAAGGCGTCGAGAGAATCAGCCTCAAGCAGGTTCGCACCGCTGATCGCCATATGAACTGACTGAAACAGGGCGTTGCGAAAGAGAGGGTGGTCATCAGCAATGATGATGGTATAGGTCGAGTCCATGACGTTCATACTTTTAACAATTTAGTTAATATTTATTATCATCCTGATTGAGTATTTGGACAATATCTATGCATTAAAAGTCTGAACCATATCGACTTTTATCCCTGTTCTTGGAAAGTGTTTCCTATAATCACAAAAAAGCCGCACTGCCATCCTGTGATGAGGGGCGGTGCGGCTTTTATTCGAGGTTGTATTTAGACGAATGTCGTCGTTATAGCTGGTGATCTTGCATGTGTTTTAAGAATACATCGGCAGGCATAAAACCGGTTACACGAGCATTTGGAACATGGTTACCCTTGTCGTCCCAGAACTCAATGGTTGGTAAGCCGAGTACCTGCAATTGTTTAAGCAGTTCAATATCTTGAGGCATGTTTCTCGTTACGTCTGCCTGAAGCAGGACGAAATCAGAAAGTTTGTTCTCGATATCAGCTTGATGGAAGGTGTACTTTTCAAACTCTTTACATGCGACACACCAATCGGCGTAGAAATCGAGCATCACTGGCTTACCGAGTTTCTTCGCTTCGACGAGCTGGATTTCTAACTCTTCAACCGTGTTGACGCGCGCAAATTGGATTTGCTGTTCAACCACAACGCTCTTTTCTGCAAACCAGCCATTTAAGGCAGGTTGCGCTGAAGCGAATAGGCCGAGCATTGCGATGATACCCACTGCGCTTTGCTTCCAACCGCCGAATGGCAGTGCATTCTTGCTATGGTAAAGCCAACCAAAGGCGATGAAACCAAGCCCAGACCAAAGCATGGTTGCCCATAATTCAGGGATAATACGCTCTAGTAGGAAGATAGGTGCTGCCAGCAAGATAAAGCCAAATACGATCTTAACCTTGTCCATCCAGCTACCTGATTTCGGCAGCAGCTTATTACCAAATACCGCAACCAAGATCAGCGGGATACCCATACCCATCGCTAACGCATACAGAGCAATTGCCCCCGTTAATAGGTCGCCACTTTGAGCCACATACAGCAGCGCACCCGACAATGGAGCGGTGGTACAAGGTGAACACACTAGGCCAGAGATAGCACCCATCGCGAATACGCCTAAGGTATTGCCACCTTGTTGCTTGTTGCTTTGGTTGTTAAGCCAGGTTTGGATACTGCTTGGAAGTTGCAGGTTATAAACGCCAAACATCGACATGGCTAACGCCACGAATAGAACGCTCAACGCAATCAATACGTAAGGATGTTGCATCGCAGCTTGGAACTGCATGCCCGCAGAGGCAACCACTAAACCCAATAAGGTGTAGGTTAACGCCATGCCTTGCACGTAGATGAAGGACAACATCAGCGCACGACCTTGGCAGAGCTTGCCGCCACCTAATACGATACCCGTTAGAATTGGGTACATAGGCAGAACACAAGGTGTAAAAGCTAAGCCAACACCGAGTGCTAAGAATAATAATGGCGTCCACCAACTGTCACCGAGCTTATCGGCTAGGTTCGCTTCTTTTGAAACGGGCGCACTTGTCTGCGGAGTGGTGTTGCTTGCAACGTCAGCTTTTTGAGAAGCTTGCTGTGTTGAAACATCTGTCTCATTTTTTGCAGCCGATGAGCCTTGCGACGTTGCATTAGCTTGAGAGTCGCTGGAACCTGTAAATGGTTCAATGTCGATCACGCGAGTTTCAGGTGGATAGCAGAAACCAGCGTCCGCACAGCCTTGATACTTAACGATCAGTTGTGAGCCCTCTTGGTAACTCTGTAGCGGAACTTGCACGAATAGCGGCTGGGTATAAATGCTCACCTCACCAAAGAATTCATCTTGGTGTGGTTGGCCGTCTTCCATCTTAACATTACCGATCGTGAGATTTTGGCCACTGAAAGATAGGCTATGTTGATAGAGGTAGTAGCCCTCTTTTACTTGCCAGTCGAGAAGGACTTCTCCATCTTGCTGGTAGTAATTGAAGGGGAAAGCTTGGTCTACAGGGACAAAACCATTGTTATTGCCTCCGAAGCTTGGCTCGGCGTTGTCATTCCCAAAAAGCGCCCACGCAGGTTGAGTGAATAGGGAAATACAAACAAAAAGTAATGTGGCAAGTCGTCGCATACTATTTAGTCATCTAAATGGAGTTAAAGGTATCTTAACTCAATCAGACCGTAATAGTTTGTGATTAGTTTCATTAGCAAACAAATATCCCTTAGGGCGGGTGAGCCACCTTCGTAGGCAGTCGAGAGAGAGTTAGCAGCGCAACTGCAGTGAACAGACCTTGCCAATAAGACATTTAGGCAACGCCCAAGCGTGCTTTTACCACTTGTTCGCAAGCATTAATGTTGGTCGTGTCTTTCGGGATAATTAACACGGTGTCGTTGCCGCCAACGGTGCCGATAATCTCGGTATGTGGGTCGATATCAACCAATCGCGCGACTAACTGTGCACAACCAGGGTGGGTTTTTACTATCACCATCGCTTGGTTATGAGTAATTAATTCGATTTGTGATGATATTGAGGCATCGACACGAACCGGTGCACTTTCAACAGTGATGCAGTACACCTTTTTGCCACAGGCGTTCTGGATTTTTACTACGCCAAGCTGCGACAAAATGCGAGATACGGTTGATTGGCTAATGCCGGTATAACCGATCTCAACCAGTTTCTCGCGCAGTTGATTTTGGGTCGAGAAGCTTTGTTGTAGTAAGCGTTTGCACGCCGCAGTCAGTGTTTTATCTTCAGCTGAATACAAGCAACCGTGCTCAGTGATTTGGTTCATGAACAACTCCTTAAGGTCAACGTGTGGATATCGCTTGTCCATAGCGCCGAACGCACTCCCAAAGCCGTAGAGTACGATTATTAATAGGGCTTACCGATGAATCCCGAAGTAAAGAAGGGAGGGTATGCGAGATGTATGATCATCTATGCATTGAGTCTACCACTAAAGGATAGTTATCTTTTTGAAGGCGATCACCAAATAATATTCTGGTTAATTGACTTTATTTTGGGTTTTTATTCTTTGGTTAATGGATATTTATTCCGGCTTGGGAATAAATATCCATGCTATCTAGGTGGTTTTTTCTGCGAAGGTAATACCGCTAAGGGTTAGCGAATTTCATTCATGATATCGCGAGAGAATACTTTTTCACAATAGTGACATTTTAGCTGTACGTTTTCGTGTTTTAGCTGCACTTTAAAGTGACTTTCGACAGGTTCACCGTGTGAAATACAGTTGCTATTTGGGCAAGAGAACACACTGTGGATTTGTTCTGGTAGCACAAGGGTTAGCTTGTTAACCACTTTATATTTTTCAATCTGATTCACCGTTGCCTGGGGAGCATAAAGAGCCAATTGGTTGGCTTGTTCCTTGGTCAGGAAGACGTTCTCAATCTTGATTAGGTCTTTATGGCCAAGTGCCGATGATGGCAGGTTTAACCCTATAGTGATGCGCTGTTCTGTCTTGTGTAGCTTAAATAGTTTAAGGATTTTGATACCAAGGTGAGCAGGGATGTGGTCAATGACGCTGCCGTTACGGATCGCTTCTACTTGTAGCTGAGTTTGTTTAACCATGACTGTTTCTCCTGCTTATAAAGTGTCGTTAAGAACAAGGGCCAATAGGGCTTCGCGAGCGTATACACCGTTTTCAGCTTGTTCGAAGTAGTAAGCGTGTGGCGTTTTATCAACGTCGGTGGTGATCTCGTCGACGCGTGGCAGTGGGTGAAGTACCTTCATGTTTTGGCGTGCGTCTTTCAATGTATCGGCGGTTAGGATGTAAGCCGACTTCATGTGTGCGTATTCCGACGCATCAAAACGCTCTTTCTGTACGCGAGTCATGTACAGAACATCCAGTTCCGGCACCACTTCTTCAATGCTGGTGTGTGTGCTGTACTGGATGCCCATCTCTTCTAATTCTTCACAGATGTAATCTGGCATCTCTAACACTTCTGGCGCGATAAATAAGAAACGCACGTTATTGAATTTTGATAGTGCTTGAGTCAATGAGTGCACAGTGCGGCCATATTTTAGGTCGCCGACGAACGCCACATTGAGGTTATCAAGCGTGCCTTGCGTTTCGTAAATCGAGAACAGATCCAACAAGGTTTGAGTCGGGTGTTGGTTGGCACCGTCGCCGCCGTTTACCACTGGAACACCTTTAGAAAATTCAGAGGCTAAACGCGCTGCCCCTTCTTGTGGATGGCGCATTACAAAAGCATCGACGTAAGAAGAAATGACCTGCACCGAATCGGCAAGTGTTTCGCCTTTCTTGGCCAGCGATGTGTTTCCGCCATTATCAAAACCGATGACAGTGCCGCCAAGGCGTTGAACGGCGGTTTCAAATGAAAGGCGAGTCCGAGTTGAAGGTTCAAAGAAGCAGCTCGCGACAACCTTATTTTTCAGCAGCTCTGGATTTGGCTCTGCTTTAAGTCTTGCGGCAGTATCGACGATAAGCTCCAGTTCGTCACGAGAGAGCTCTGGAATGGAGATGATGTGCTTGTTAAATAACGAATGCGCCATAACGGGTCTTCCTTTTTTATGCATACAGTCAAATTGCGGACAAAAAAAAGCCCCCTAAAAATAGGAGGCTTCGAAACGATCAATAGAGCAAAATAAAAATGACACCACCGCCACTCTTTGGCGTGTAGTTTGACAATCATGTTCGACAAAATTGCAGTTCATTTTTTGCTCTCTTAAGACAAATTGCGGAGGATTATACTCAGATAAAAACGCCATGCAATACTTTCTGTAAAGTATTCATTTAATGGATTTTTATGCGAAATAACATCCGTTTTTAACTTCCATTTAAGCCTTTGTTGAAACTGAAAAACTTATGTTTTTTGGGGCGAAAACCTCTTCAATCGAATGAAAAAAAATGCGGGCTTTATCCAAAGGTTAAACCCCAAGTATGCCACCCGCATTTCCCTGCTACTGCACTTAACTTGTTAATGCCTTGCAAACAAGTGAGTGCTTAACTATTTAGATTATTGGTTATCTAGATTCTTAGTTGCTCAGCTTATTAACTGCCTAATGTCGCAACCATTACAGCTTTGATGGTGTGCATGCGGTTTTCTGCTTCATCGAACACGATAGAGTATTCAGATTCAACCACTTCATCTGTTACTTCAACGCCGTCTTTAAGCTGCGGATATTCAGCAGCAAGCTGTTTGCCGACTGTGGTGTCTTCACCGTGGAACGCCGGTAGGCAGTGCATGAATTTCACATGTGGGTTGCCCGTCGCTTTGATCATGTCCATGTTGACTTGGTAAGGCATCATTAGGTTGATGCGCTCAGCCCATGCTTCTTTCGCTTCGCCCATTGATACCCAAACATCGGTGTATAGGAAGTCACAACCTTGCACGCCTTCTTGAACATCTTCTGTTAGCGTGATTTTGCCGCCTGTGTGTTCTGCAATTTCACGACATTGAGCCAATAGCTCTTCTTGTGGCCAGAACTGTTTTGGAGCGACAAGGCGAATGTCCATGCCCATTTTCGCAGCGCCAACCATCAGAGAGTTACCCATGTTGTTGCGCGCATCACCTAGGTAAGCAAAGCTGATCTCATGTAGTTGTTTACCACGGCCGTATTCCGTCATAGTTAGGAAGTCAGCAAGAATTTGTGTTGGGTGGAATTCGTCAGTCAGACCATTCCATACTGGTACGCCAGCGTAAGCGCCTAGCTCTTCAACGATTTCTTGACCGAAGCCGCGGTATTCGATGCCATCGTACATACGTCCAAGAACGCGAGCTGTATCTTTCATTGATTCTTTGTGGCCAATTTGAGAGCCAGATGGGCCTAAGTAAGAAACGCGAGCACCTTGGTCGAATGCCGCTACTTCGAATGCGCAGCGAGTACGAGTGGAGGTTTTCTCAAAGATAAGCGCAATGTTTTTGCCAGTCAGTGTTGGCTGTTCGTAACCGTTGTACTTCGCTTTTTTTAGCTCCATAGAAAGATCTAACAAGTGTTGAATTTCGCGTGGAGTGAAATCTAGTAGTTTTAGGAAGTTACGATTGCGTAGGTTAAAAGCCATGATGTATTCCTTTTTAGATTTAGGCGCTTCCTTGTTACAGGGAAAGAAAATTCAAGAAAGCGCGATTCAATATTTAGTTAAATTTGTTCGGTTCTGTTTGTTCGTTTAATTCTGTTTTCGCAAGCTTTAAAAGCTCTCAGGTTTAAGGTTCTCAAGCTTTAAGTTTTTCAAGATGATAAAGCTCGCTAGTGCGTTAACCTTTGGTGATATTGGTGCCCGCTTGGCCTTGCAGGATTTGCAAACCATCTTCGAGTGCGCCGATACCCACTACTTTGCCGCCTTGCTTAATGAATTCGCACGATGCTTCAATTTTTGGCCCCATTGAGCCTGCATCAAATGTGAACTTCGCCAATTCGCTTGGTGTGGTGCTGCGCAGTGCGTGTTGAGTTGGTTTGCCCCAATCAAGGTACACAGCCTCAGCATCGGTCAGAATAAGCAGTGCATCTGCATCCAATTGTTTTGCTAGGAAAGCCGCTGACATGTCTTTGTCGATAACCGCTTCAACACCGACTAATTTGCCATTTTCTTTTTTCACTGGGATGCCACCACCGCCAGTACAAATCACAAGGTGACCCGCACCGATAAGCTGGGTGATCGCTTCGTGTTCAACAATGCCGGTAGGGCTTGGGCTTGGTATTACGCGGCGGAAATGTTGGCCGTCGGGTTTTACGATCCAGTGGAATTTTTCTGCCAATTCACGCGCTTCTGCTTCTTCGTAGATAGGGCCAATCGGCTTAGTAGGATCCGCAAAGGCAGGATCGTTTGGATCAATCGTCATTTGTGTCAACATGCACGAGATATTGCGATCAGGCAGATAGTTCTTGAATTCTTGCATCAGCATGTAGCCGATCATGCCTTGAGTTTCACTACCCAATACATCCAGCGGATACGGATTTACTTTTTTGTATTCCAAACCTTGCAGAGCAAGTAGGCCAACTTGTGGACCATTACCGTGCACTAACACCACGTTGTATACTTTTGCGATTTCAGAGATGGTTTTAACCGCAGTTTCAATATTACGGCGTTGAACATCGGCTTCTAACGGCTCACCGCGACGAAGTAGGGCATTACCGCCGAGTGCAACAACAACAGTTTGCTTAGTCATAATTGTGTTCTCTCATTTTGGCCAAGCTGAGATTATTTAAGATTGTTCAACTTGGCCGTTTCGTCTTAGTGATTAGATACCATCACGCTCAATTGGGCAGCTCATGCAGCGTGCACCACCGCGACCGCGGCCAAGTTCATCGCCTGGAATCGGAAGAACCGTGATACCTGCTTGGTCGTATTTTTCGTTGGTGTAGGTGTTGCCTTCGTAGCCAACCACAACACCTGGTTTAACAGTCAGCACGTTGTTCGCATCGTTCCACTGTTCACGTTCTGCATGGAAGTTGTCACCACCCGTTGTGATTAGGTTTAGCTTGTCTACGCCAAGTGCTTTCTCGATAGCCGTTACGAAGTAGCCTTCTTCTTTCACTTTCACAGCGCCTGATTCATCGCCAGTTAGGTTCCAGCACTGCACATCTTTACTCACCACTTCAGGGTAAACAGAGAAGGTATCTTCGCTCATGTGCGTCATAACGGTGTCTAAGTGCATGCAAGAGCGGTGTTTTGGTAGCTGCATTGCGATAACTTGCTTCGCTTGACCGTGTTTGAATAGGCTAGATGCTAAGTGCTCAACACCTTGTGCTGTTGTACGCTCAGACATACCGATAAGCACCGCGCCACGACCGAGTACAAGTACGTCACCACCTTCAATCGTTGAGTTGTCGTAGTTGATCTTTTCTTCATCGCCGAAGTACTTAATGAAGTCTTGGCCTGCGAATGTTGGGTGCCAGCGGTAAATAGCGCGAACGTGGTTGGTTTCACGTTGACGAGCAGGTTTTGCCATTGGATTGATAGAGACACCGCCGTATACCCAGCAAGATGTATCGCGAGTAAATAGATGATTTGGTAGAGGCTCGATAATGAAGTCGGTTGGTGCGTGCATGCCTTGCACCATTGAAGATGATTTCATTGGCATCTCAGCGTAAGACAAACCGCCTGTTAGAATTTTTGCTAGCTCTAGGTTTGGTAAGTCGCCCAAGTAGCAGCGCACATCATTGGCGAATGTTTTACCCAAACGGTAATCAGATACTTGGCAGCTTAGTAGCCAATCTTTAGCTTCTGGCACAGCTAATGTGTCGGCTAGCAAGTCAGTAAGAAGAAGAACTTCAACACCTTGATCACGTAGCGTTTGAGTAAACGCGTCATGCTCTTTACCTGCACGCTCAACAGCCAGTACGTCATCAAACAGCAAATCGTGACAGTTAGAGGGTGTTAGGTGAGTCAGTGCGCGTCTTGGGCGGTGAACTAGAACACGGCGTAATTGACCTATTTCAGAACCTACATAGAACTTACTCATGATCGTCTCTCTCTTATATATTTGAATTACTTTTATTGCTAAGAGTAATTATTTGTTTTCAGTTGAGAAGAATTAATTATTTTATTCATATCTCTTGTCTGGAATTAATATTACGCCTGCTAGTCAGGTATTCTTAGAGATCTATCACAAATCGTTTTTTATCCCGAAGCCCTTTAAAATCAAGAGTTTTAACAAATTTTATGCACTTTCAACTATTGTCAGCCCTTTCTAAATAGTTAACTCCTTGGGAATATTATGCATGCTTTTTTCATTCGCCTAGCTAGAATCCAATTTGTGAGGGATTATATGCAAAATGGTTTTATTGATAAGAATGAGCTTAGATTGGAAGTATGCAATGTTAGTATTTATATATTTAATTTTGCACATGGAATTAATTATTCCTTAACAAATTAAATGCGAATAAAACTATTGTGGTCACACTTTATAATTGGGTGTTTTAAGCCGGTTTCCTATAAAAATCACTACTATTTTTCCTTTGGTGATTATGGAGTGAATTACTTTGAATATAATTAACGCTAATAAATAACTAAATATTTGTATAAATATAATAACGAAGAATAGTTGGCTTTTTATTAGCTTTAACCTTGATGATTAAACGTTGGCTTATTCTTTATCGCAAGTGGTTTTTGCTCGTTTAAGCTTTGCTACTGAGTAGGTAATAGAGAGGCTTAGATGAGGTGTGCGCACCTCGTGAGGCTGTTTCGGAGACCGGAGTTGGAGTTAGATTCAATAGCGATAAAAAAAGCCGCTAAGGAAAGCGGCTTTGAACGAGAAGATGAAGCTTGTTATCTGAAGCTTGTTGGTTAGGGCTGTCTAGATAAGCGCACCAATACTTAGCACAATGATGCAGAACACCATCAAGATACCGATTAATGGCATCACCCATTTAACCCAGCGTACGTAAGGGACACGAGCAATCGCCAAGCCACCCATTACCACCGCAGAGGTTGGAGTGATTAAGTTAACCAAGCCTGATGCCGATTGGTAAGCGGTGATAACAAGGTCACGACCTACGCCTGCAAAGTCAGCCAACGGTGCCATGATCGGCATAGTCAGTACCGCTAAACCGGAGGTCGACGGCACTAAGAATGACAATAGAATCTCTAAGAAGAACATCACGTTAATAAAGACAACCGAAGATAACCCGGTAACCATTTGTTCTGCAGAGAAAAGAATGGTGTCGGTGATCATACCGCGGTCCATTACGACAACGATACCACGTGCGATACCTATGATAAGCGCAACGCCCAGTAGGTCCCGAGCACCATCAATGAAGCTAGTGGTAAACTCTTCCTCGCTCATACGAGACACAATACCAACAATGATTGTAGCTGCTAAGAACATCGCAGAGATCTCAGCCATCCACCACCCAGCAACGGATACGCCGTAAATCATCACAGCGAAAGAGCCACCGAAAATGGTCAGAATCAGTTTACGAGTCGCGGTGAATTCAAGTTTTTCACCATTTGCGTTACCAAGGAAATGCGCTTTGTTCTCTTCGTATTTGTCGTAGACAATTGATTTTGATGGATCTGTTTGAACCATTCTTGCGTATCGCATGACGTATGCGACACAGATGATCCAACCAATGACGAGCATGGCAATACGCAACACGATACCGTCAGTAAATGGAATACCAGATGCGTTGGCAGCAATAACGGTCGCGAATGGGTTAATCGTTGAACCTAGTACCCCAATGCCTGCGCCAAGCAATACCGTCGCAGCTGCAACTAGAGGGTCAAAGCGAGCGGCCATCATTACAGGCACTAGCAGCGTATAGAATGGGAGTGACTCTTCTGCCATGCCGTAGACAGTGCCGCCTGCAGCAAACAGTGCCATCAGTATTGGTATCATCAGCTCTTCTCGCCCTTCGAGGCGGGCGGTGACGCGTTCGATACCAGCATCAATCGCGCCAGTCTTGGTTACTAGCCCTAAGAAGCCACCAATGATTAAAATGAACAGCGAAACGTCGATGGCCGCAGCTTCATAGCTATTGTGGTCGTAGAAGCCGTCAATAGGCGCGAGCAGTACGTCAATTATACCTTGAGGGGGCCTTGTTGCTTAAATCGATGGAACTAAATCAGGAAGCTACGATCTGATCGGATACACCCATCAATCGTCGTAGTCTCATGCCTAAACCTCGTTACAAAACAACTAACTGGAAGCAGTATAATAAAGCCTTAATCAACCGTGGCTCTCTGACCTTTTGGATTGATGAGGAGACGTTAGCCGAGTGGAAGCAAAACAAACAAGGCAAGCGTGGTAGACCTCGCCGATTCAGCGACTTAGCCATTACTACCGCTCTGATGGTGAAACGCGTTTTCTCTATGCCATTGAGAGCGCTGCAAGGTTTTCTAGACTCCGTCTTTAAGCTGGCTAACATCCCTCTGGTTTGCCCACACTACACCTGTATAAGTCGTCGATCTAAGGATGTTGAGGTTTCATTTAAAACTAAAACCAGAGGTGCGATACAACACCTAGCCATTGATGCCACTGGTCTCAAGGTTTATGGCGAAGGTGAATGGAAGGTCAAGAAGCATGGAACTGATGGGAAGCGAAGAGTCTGGCGTAAGCTGCACATCGCAGTAGATACAAGCACCCACGAAATAGTCGCAGCAGAGCTGAGCTTATCTAACGTAACCGATGCCGAAGTGCTCCCCAACTTACTCAATCAGACACGTCGGAAAATCATTGAGATATCAGGTGATGGCGCTTATGACACAAGGAATTGCCATGATGCCATACGGATCAAGCGAGCTGTTCCGCTCATCCCACCAAGAGAAGGGGCTGCCTTCTGGGAGCGTGGTCACCCCCGAAATCTCGCCGTGGGTTGCCAGAAGTTATATGGCTCAAATAAGTATTGGAAAGAGCGGTATGGCTATCATAAGCGCTCTCTATCAGAGACCGCGATGTACCGAGTAAAACAGCTGCTAGGTGGGAAATTAAGCCTGAGGAACTACAACGCTCAAGTTGGCGAGACTTACGCTATGATTAAAGCCCTGAATAAGCTTACAGGGCTTGGTATGCCTGAAACACAGTATATCGATTAAGAATTAAGCACAATGGGGCAGGCATGCCTTCTCTCTGAATTAAGCAACAAAGCCCCTTGAGGGTTACCTTCTACCGCTTGATAGGTTCCGGTTACAGGGACCTCTCGACCGAGTTCTTCATTCATGGCTCGGCCGTATTGGCCTGCCGGAACAACCCAGGTAAGGAGCGCTACGAACGCAATAAGAATAAATAAAATGGTGTAGGCTGAAGGGAATTTAAAATTGGCAAAGAAGCCGCCCTTTTTTTTCTCGCTTGGCATTGTCTGAGTCGTCATAGCTATCTCCTTACATCATCTTAAATAAAAGTGATGTGAATTAGCGACTAATGATTTATAGATTGTAAATATACTGATTATTATAAAGTATCCAGCGATATAAAATTGCTGACTTTAAATTAAGTTCGTTTTTATATTTACTGATCCAAATGAAGTTAGATTTAATTTAGCTTCGGTTATTTTATTCCTTGCCTAGATATTTAAGTTTGGTTTTGTTCACAAAAATAGTGTCCAATAAGAGGGCTTGAAAATGGCATAAAAACAGCAAAGTTTTTTGGTTGGTTAGCTTGGATTAATATTCGGTATGGAAGAGGGAAAAGCAAAAGGAGATTGATTGGGTAGGCATTCCTAATTAATCGCGTGAATAATCCTGGAATTTTATTCAAACTTTATTTTTGAGCGGTTTTTAAAGTTTATAATGGTTATTTGACGTGTATCAAATAACACATTGAGTAGAAAACAAAAAAGGAAGCCGAAGCTTCCTTTTAAAGTTTTGAACATCAGCGAATGTTAGATGAACAGACCGCCGAATGCGAAGCCTAGTGCAACCGAAGTACTGATTGTTACCACACCTGGAATGAAGAATGGATGGTTGAATACATAGTTACCGATACGCGTTGAGCCTGTGTCATCCATCTCAACCGCTGCCAGTAGCGTAGGGTAAGTTGGAAGTACGAACAGTGCACTTACCGCAGCAAAAGAAGCCACGGCTGTAAGTGGTGCTACGCCAATCGCTAGAGCTGCAGGCATCAGTGCAACCGTTGTTGCGCCTTGAGAGTAAAGCAGCATAGAAGCGAAGAACAGAACAAGAGCCAGCATCCAAGGATAGTCAGCCAGTAGAGCGCCTGCTACGTCTTTGATTTCAGCAACGTGTGCGTTTACGAACGTTGAACCTAACCAAGCCACACCCAGTACGCATACACATGCTGTCATACCAGAGCGGAATGTTGGCGCTGAAGAAATCTTCGCTGCATCAATCTTAGTGAACATAACAATTGCAGCAGCCGCTGCCAGCATCACAGACATGATTGCTTCGTTACGGCCCAGAGCTGGGTTTTCAATTAGGCCAACAGAGCTAGAGATAGCCGCTGCGTAACAAACCACGAAACCAATCGCCGCTAGGAAGATGTACGTTGCTCTCTTCGCTGTTGGTAGAATTTCGCGCTTCTCTTCTATTGCCAGTTTGATTAGACCTTTTTCTAGACGCTCTTGGTAAACAGGATCGTCTTTTAGTTCGCTGCCCATGTAGTTCGCGACAACCGCACCAACCATACAAGCGATAAAGGTTGTTGGGATACAAACCATCAATAGCGTTAGGTAATCAACACCAAATGGTGCCAGCATTGCTGCGAATGCTACAACCGCTGCCGAAATTGGAGAAGCTGTGATAGCAATTTGAGAAGCTACTACTGCGATAGACAGTGGACGAGAAGGACGCACGCCTTGGCCTTTCGCTACTTCTGCGATTACAGGAAGCGTTGAGAATGCTGTGTGGCCAGTACCCGCCATTAATGTCATTACAAAGGTCACGATTGGCGCGTAAAAGGTGATGCGTTCAGGGTGTTTACGCAAAAAGTTTTCTGCAATTTGCACCAACCAGTCCATACCGCCAGCAACCTGCATTGCTGCAATTGCGGTGATAACCGACATGATGATCAAGATTACATCGATCGGGATGAAAGATTGGCTTGTTGGAACACCAAGAATAAGTGAAAGGGCAATAACACCAGCACCACCGGCAAAACCAATACCGATACCGCCAATTCTGGCCCCCAGAAAGATAAAGAGCAGGACGATAAATAGTTCTACTGCAATCATAAGTAACACCTCATTTAGATTTTATTATGTGACTACTCATTGAGAGAATGTTCAGATAATAGTTCTATGGTTTAGATTCGATTAAGCAAAAGTGCAACCAACGGAAGTCCATAAAATAAGCAGGGTTAACCGTATTGGAGCCTAAAAAAGGGCTCCGCTTGGAGCCCTTTCTCGCTAACTTTATTCGAAGCGCTTCGCTTTGTACTGAGGATGCATCAGGTTTTCAACAGAGAAAATGTCATCAAGTTCTTCTTCGCTCAATAAACCACGCTCTAGAACTACATCACGAACACTCTTACCTGTTTCTGCACAAATCTTACCAACGATGTCACCTTCGTGATGGCCAATGTATGGGTTTAGGTAAGTTACGATACCGATAGAGTTGAATACGTGAGATTCACATACTTCTTTGTTCACAGTAATGCCGTCTACACACTTGTCGCGTAGGTTCACACATGCGTTTGTTAGGATGTCTAAAGACTCAAACATGCTTTGTGCGATAACCGGTTCCATTACGTTCAGTTGAAGCTGACCGCCTTCTGCTGCGAAAGAAACCGTGTTGTCGTTACCTAGAACTTTAAAGCAAACTTGGTTTACTACTTCAGGTACAACTGGGTTTACTTTAGCAGGCATGATTGAAGAACCCGCTTGCAGTTCTGGTAGGTTTAGCTCGTTGAAGCCAGTGCGTGGGCCTGAAGAAAGAAGACGTAAGTCGTTACAGATCTTAGACAGTTTAACTGCTAGACGTTTAAGTGCACCGTGCGTCATTACGTATGCGCCACAGTCAGACGTTGCTTCGATAAGATCTTCAGCCGCTACACACTCTAGGCCAGTTACTTCCGCTAGGTGTTTCACTGCTAGGCCTTGGTAACCCGGTGCTGCGTTCAGACCGGTACCGATAGCCGTTGCGCCTAGGTTTACTTCAAGCAGTAGTTTTGAAGTGTATTCTAGGTTTTTGATTTCTTCATTGATGGTTACAGCCCAAGCGTGGAACTCTTGGCCAACCGTCATAGGTACTGCATCTTGAAGTTGAGTACGACCCATCTTCAGGATTGTATTGAATTCTTGGCTTTTAAGCTCGAATGCACCTTTTAGGTATTCGATAGCATCAATCAGTTTACGAACGCTGTTGTACACAGAGATACGGAAACCCGTTGGGTAAGCACAGTTAGTTGATTGGCTGCGGTTTACATGGTCATTTGGGTTGATGAATTCATATTGGCCTTTTTCTTTGCCCATAAGTTCAAGCGCCACGTTTGCCACTACTTCGTTAGCATTCATGTTTACAGAAGTACCAGCACCACCTTGGAATACATCCGATGGGAACTGATCCATGCACTTGCCAGTGTCTAGAATGAGGTCACAAGCTTGAATGATGTACTTAGCCACTTCGCTTGGGATTACACCTAACTCTTTGTTTGCTAAAGCCGCTGCTTTTTTTGTCATCACCATACCTCGAACGAATTCAGGTACATCTGAGATCGTTACATTTGAGATGTTGAAGTTTTCAACTGCGCGTAGAGTGTGGATGCCGTAGTAAGCATCAGCCGGAACATGACGTTGACCTAAAAGATCTTCTTCGAGACGAGTAGCTTGAGGAGCATCAATTTGAGCTTCTGATAGATTAGCCATAACAGGATCCTTAGAGAATAATTCTGATTATATAGTTAGTTATTAGCCTATTCTGTATGCAAATACTCCGTTCGCTAGAATATTGGGCTGATAAATCCGTCCTGACTTATGTCGCACATGATACTGTACCTAGCACATAAAAATAGTAAGTTGATCACCTTTTTCGCTTTTGTTTCGTTAATATTTTGCAAAGTTATTCTCGGTCAATAAACACGCCTATTTACAGGATAAATTTGAGATTGATAGAGCTTTCAGCGTAAACTGGGAGTAACAAAGGAGGGCGTGTGTTTCCTATCTTATTATTACTATTTATCTTCGTACCTATTATTGAGATTGGTCTATTTATTCAAGTTGGTGGCTTCTTAGGATTGTGGCCAACTATTGCGTTAGTTTTGATTACTGCATTTGTAGGTGCATCGCTTGTTCGTAGCCAAGGTATTCAGACACTTATGTCTGTGCAAGGTCGACTACAACAAGGTGAAATGCCGGCACAACAGATTCTTGAAGGCGTGATGCTTGCGGTTGCAGGGGTATTGCTGCTGACTCCGGGCTTTATGACGGACGCACTCGGTATGTTGGTATTGCTACCAGCACCAAGAGCGATGATTGCTAAGAAAATGATGGAAAAGATGGTGGTTACCAATATGTCTGGCGGTTTCCATGCGGGTGGACAGGCTGGTTTTGGTCAGAGTCCATTTGGACAAGACCCATTTAATCGTGATCCCTCTGACCAATCAAAAGACGGCAACACCTTTGAGGGTGAGTTTGAGAAGAAAGACGACGACAACGATCGTAACCGTTTGAACTAATCCGTTTTCCCTCTTATCTATATAGAGGAAAAAACAGAAAAGGCTCTTACCTTTATCCTTCGCAAGAAAGTGATAATGGTAAGAGCCTTTTTATTGCATGTTACCTGCTATTTACGATTGCTCGCAGGAGCAGGTAACAGGCCATGTGAACAGTTATTTACTGAGATTGATTTACTGAGATTGGCTTATACCGCGCCTTCAAAGCCCATTTGTCGCCACGCTTCGAATGCAATAATAGCAACCGCGTTAGACAGGTTTAGGCTACGTGCGTCTGGCATCATTGGAATACGAATACGTTGTTCCATTGGCATGCTTTCGATGAATTCGGCAGGCAGGCCGCGTGTTTCAGGGCCAAACATCAACACATCACCTTGTTGGAATTTCGCATCAACGTGGTGACCCGTAGTTTTAGTCGTGCAAGCGAAGATACGGAAATCACCCTCGCGTTCATTCTCTAGATACTCAAGGAAGGCTTCTAGGTTCTTGTGACGCTTAACACGTGCTAGGTCGTGGTAATCCAAGCCAGCACGACGAACTTTCTTCTCTTCAAAATCAAAGCCAAGTGGCTCAATCAGGTGTAGATTTGCGCCGCAGTTAGCACATAGGCGGATGATGTCTGCAATTATTGGGCGCAATTTCTGGTTCGTATAGAGCGATGTCAAACATGTTGGTTCACAAGAGTAATCAAAGATAGCCAGAGTATACGGTGGCAAGCTGAGTGAGTACAGTTCACCACCTCTGGTTATGCGAGTGATGGTATTAAGACTCGCTTAGGCTTATGCAGTCGTTAAACTTATTTAGTCAGTGCTTGTGCGTAGTTTTCAGAAACTACATCCCAATTCACCACGTTCCACCATGCATTGATGTAATCTGGGCGACGGTTTTGGTAGCTGATGTAGTAGGCGTGTTCCCAAACGTCGAGCGCAAGAATCGGTTTGCCGTTACTGGCAACCGTATCCATCAACGGATTGTCTTGGTTCGACGTCGAGATGATCTTCAGTTGTCCTTCTTCTACTATCAGCCAAGCAAAGCCGGAACCGAAGGTATTGATCGCCGCTTGCGCGAACAGCTCTTGGAACGCTTTGAAATCTCCGAATGTACTTTTGATAGCCTCACCCAGTTCGCCAGTCGGTTCACCACCGCCATCTTGAGACATGCAATTCCAATACAAAATGTGGTTGTAGTAGCCGCCACCATTGTTGCGCACGGCAGGGCTGTGCTGAGAAATATTAGCGAAGATTTCAGTTAGAGATTGCTGTTCAAGTTCACTGCCAGAGACAGCCGCAACAAACTTATCGTAGTAGGTTCTATGGTGCTTGCTGTAATGCACTTCCATCGTTTTCGCATCAATGTAAGGTTCTAGAGCATCGTAAGCGTAGGGTAGAGCAGGGAAAGTGTGTGACATGATAAATCCTCCTTAACTAGAGGATTTACCATAATGATAATAGCAATCATTATCAACTGTGATCTTTGTGGGGGTATTACACCGGTAGGATAGGTAAGGTGATTTCCAGCTGTAATCCGCCTAACGTGCTACGGCTTGCCGTGATGGTTCCGCTGTGTTGGCGAATTGCACTCTCAGTAATGGTTAACCCAAGTCCAGTACCGCCTGAGTTACGATCTCGCGCCGTTGAAACACGATAGAACGGTCTGAAAATCGAATCCAGTTCGTCATCAGGTACACCATCGCCATTGTCATTGACTCGAATAGTCAGTTGATCGTTTAAAACGCTGAATTGTACATCGACTTGGTCTTTACCATAATAGATGGCATTACGCGTAATATTGTCGAACGCACTCATTAAGAGTTTGGGATTACCAGAAATAGAACGATCTGGGATATCGCAGAACGTCAGCTGTTTGCCCATCTGCTCGGCTTCAAACTGTGCGTCTTTTAATATCTCTTCCCATAGACTTGAGAGTGGTTGAACCTCACGAGTTATGTGGCTGTCGACCTGCATGCGAGAGAGTGTCAGCAGTTCACTGATCATCTGCTCTAATCGCTGTGCTTCCATATCGATACGTTCTAGCTCTTGGCTCTCACCCTGTTTACGAATCGCAAGAGCATTGGCCATACGCAGACGAGTTAGTGGTGAGCGCAGTTCGTGTGAAATATCAGAGAGTAGGCGTTGTTGCCCTGAGATCATCTGGTTTACCGCTTCGACCATTTGGTTAAAGCTTTCACCCGCTTGTCTGAATTCTGATGTGCCTTTCTCGAGCTGAGGATCGACCTCAAACTGACCTTTCGCCACACGTTGCGCGGCGCGTTCAAGTCTGCGAGCCGGTTGGCTCAATGCCCAAGCTAACCAAAGTAATAGCGGAGTACTCGCTAACATGACGGCAAGTAATAGCTGCAAAGGTCTATCAAACAGTCGCAGCAAAAATGGCGGTGGTTGGTTCCACTTCACTCCGGCGTACATCAACAGTTCTTCACCGGCGAGTGTAATCGGTACTGGCCCTGCGACCATGTAGTGTCCGTAAAGCTTTTGTTTTGGTACTTCTGGGTTATCAATCGAGGTAACAAAGTTACGAATTGCCTTAAGTTTGTAGTCCGAATGCCTTTTCGAGGTTAAGACTGCACCTTCAAGATCGGTTAAATAAATGCGAGTACGAGAATCCTTGCGGCTACGTGGAGCCTCTAGTTGGAAGACGATCTTTCCTAGATTCGGCTCTTTGGCGTAGCGTTTTTCGGTGCCTTTGGCGATGCGTTCTAATTTATCGAAGTGATCTGCAGGCACATCGCGTGCGACTCGCGGGTCTAAGTGAGGTAGAGATAATACGGATAAAAGCACCAGTAACATGGTGAACCAAAAGATGGCAAAGATACGTCCATATAAGCTAGTGATTTTAGGTATACGCATTAACCTTCCTCTACCAATAAATAGCCACGGGCACGTAAGGTTTTGATGCGAGACTTACCGTCATTACGTTCTGGAATCTTCTTACGTAGGTTAGAGATATGCATATCAATCGCGCGGTCAAATGCCGCCAGCCTTTTACCTAATACATCTAAGCTCAATGCTTCTTTGGTGATTACTTGCCCCGGATTCTGAATCAGATGGCTAAGCAGTGCGAATTCTGTGGTGGTGAGGTCGATTTGCTGACCATTGCAGTAAGCCTCTTGTTTACCGGGGAACACTTCGATGTCTTGGTATTGAATGCTATCGCTGGCTGCTTTAGGTGCAGCAGCGGTTTGTGTACGACGTAGAATCGCTCGAATACGAGCAAGTAACTCTCGGTCACTGAACGGTTTTGGCAAGTAATCATCTGCGCCAAGTTCAAGACCAATCACACGGTCGATCTCTTCACCTTTGGCGGTCAGCATCAATACTGGCGTTTCCCAATTTTCTCTCAATTTCTTTAGCGTTTCCATACCGTTAAGGCGTGGCATCATCACGTCCAAAAGAACCAGGTCTATCTCATCATTGATGGTATCAAGTCCCGCATAGCCGTCATTGGCTTCGGAAACAGTAAACCCCTCAAAGCTCAGAATGTCTTTAAGTAAGCCGGTTAGTTCGGTGTCGTCATCAATCAGAAGAATGTTCGCCATTGGGAAGCCTTAATTGGGGATTTATAGGTTAATAATACTGCTAATTATTCGTCAACTTTCACTCTTTACGATTCTTTACGCTTTCTAAACGTCGCTTTACGAGGGAAAGACTAATCTATATTCAAGCGCTGAGAAACAGACGCAACACATGACTTATTATACCGAATTGAGGCAACAATTATGAAAATGACTAAGAAACTTGTACTAGCAGCTGCGGCACTTCCACTAATGTTAGGTACAGCAAGCGCGTTCGCATATGGCGGCGGCGATAAAGGCGACCACAAAGGCATGCACGGTAAATGTGGCGGCTTCGATAAGAAAGTGATGCGTCAACTAGACCTGACTGATGCACAAAAAACAGAATTGAAAGAGATGCGCGAAGCGAATCGTGCAGAGATGAAAGAAAAGCACGCTGGCAATAAAGCCGATAAAATAGCGAAAATGAAAGCGCACCAAGAGAAAGTTCAAACATTGGTACTGGCTGACAATTTTGATGAAGCTGCAGCAAACGAACTAGCAAGCCAAATGGTTGAGAAGCAAACTGAGCGTCGCGTAGCAATGCTTAAGAAGCAACACCAAATGATGAGCGTACTAACGGCTGAGCAAAAAACTCAACTGAAAGAAATCCAGCAAGATCGTATGACTAAGTGTACTGACAAAATGGAAAAACGCATGAACAAAGACAAGTAATTCATGGCTTGATAAAGCCAGATTGAATGAAAGTGTTGAGAAAGAAGCGGCCGAGTGCCGCTTTTTTTGATCCCTATAAATGAATGTTTTACATCCTAGCTGTCATATTCAATTGATTGTTTGCAGGTTATACTTTGTGCTATCAGTCACTTTATAGCCAAATTATGAAACAAGAATACGCACGTTTAGTTACGCTCGCCGCTTGGGCTGCCACAGCCATCGCCACTATTTTATTGATAGTGAAAGTCGCAGCGTGGTGGGTGACAGGTTCTGTGAGTCTCTTGGCTTCTGTTGTGGATTCAATGCTGGATATCGCGGCTTCTGTCGTCAATCTTATCGTGGTTCGTTACTCTTTACAGCCCGCCGACAAAGAACATACCTTTGGTCATGGTAAGGCTGAATCCCTTGCTGCCTTAGCGCAGGCGATGTTTATCTCCGGCTCGGCTTGTTTCCTCATTCTTAACGGTATTGAGCGCTTCTTTAGACCCCATGAACTGAACTCCCCAGAAATGGGTATTTACGTCAGCTTATTCGCGATGATGATGACCTTCGGTCTGGTTCGATTCCAAAAGCATGTCGTAAAAAAAACCGGTAGCCAAGCCATTGCGGCTGATTCACTGCACTACCAAACCGATCTCTATATGAATGCCGCGATCATGCTGGCATTGGCGTTGAGCTGGTTTGGTATTGGTCAGGCGGATTCAGTGTTTGCGGTCGGTATTGGTATCTACATTCTGTACAGCGCTTACCAAATGGCGATGGAAGCGGTGCAATCTCTGCTTGATCATAAGCTGCCAGATGAAGAGCTGAAACAGATTAAAGAGACATCATTAAGCATTGAAGGCGTGTTGGGTGTGCATCAATTACGAACGCGTCGTTCGGGGCCGGTTCGCTTTATCCAACTGCATTTAGAATTGGAAGATAATATCCTACTTATTGAAGCGCATCGCATTTCTGACGAAGTAGAGGCCAAGCTTATCTCCGTGTTCCCTGATGCGGATGTATTAATTCATCAAGACCCGTATTCGGTCGTATTTGGACCCGAGAAGCAGCAGAAATTTCATTCTTGGTAATGAGCAGGAAAAGCAGTCTGCAAATGGTAAGTGGGTAGCTTTTGAACTAAAGTTAGTAAAAATTGCGAATTCTTTGGTGATACAAAAACCACCGCATAACAATTAATGTTGATTCTGATGTGAATCAACAAAGTTACTGAGTAAAACTGTAATACTCTTACAGAAGTAGAAATGTTACATAAATTTACGCGATTTAAGTGCTATTCCTATTGAGGAAATGTAACATAAAGCACATATATAGATTTAAAATCTTGTTGATATACAATCGGCAAGCAAAAGAATTGAATAATAGATTCCCAAAAATCGAGGGTGAGCATGATTAAGAAGATCGGTGTTTTGACCAGTGGTGGTGACGCTCCAGGCATGAACGCAGCAGTACGCGGCGTAGTTCGTACCGCACTATCAGTTGGCATTGAAGTTTACGGCATTTACGATGGCTACCAAGGCCTTGTTGAAGACCGTATTGAAAAGCTTGACCGTTCAAGCGTATCTGACGTCATCAACCGCGGCGGTACTTTTTTAGGTTCTGCACGTTTCCCTGAATTCAAAGATGTTAAAGTTCGCGAAAAAGGCATCGAAAACCTTAAGAAGCACGGTATCGAGGCACTTGTTGTTATCGGTGGCGACGGTTCTTACATGGGCGCTAAGAAACTGACAGAAATGGGTTATCCATGTATCGGTCTTCCAGGCACTATCGATAACGATATCGCAGGTACTGACTACACAATCGGTTACCTAACTGCGCTTAACACAGTTATTGATTCAATCGACCGTCTACGTGACACGTCTTCTTCTCACCAACGTATTTCTATTGTTGAAATCATGGGCCGTCACTGTGGTGACCTTACGCTTATGTCAGCAATTGCAGGCGGCTGTGAGTACATCATTACTCCTGAAACTGGTCTAGATAAAGAGCAGCTAATCAGCAATATCCAAGATGGAATTGCGAAGGGTAAGAAGCACGCAATCATCGCTCTAACTGAGCTAATGATGGACGCAAACGAGCTGGCTAAAGAGATCGAATCTTCAACAGGTCGTGAAACTCGTGCAACGGTTCTTGGTCACATCCAACGTGGTGGTCGTCCTACTGCATTTGACCGTGTACTGGCTTCTCGCATGGGTAACTACGCTGTTCACCTTCTTCAAGAAGGCCACGGTGGTCGTTGTGTTGGTATCGAGAAAGAAGAGCTTGTTCACCACGACATCATCGACTGTATCGAGAACATGCAGAACCCAGACCGTTCTGAGTTGTTCCGCGTTGCAGAAGAGCTGTTCTAAGCCACGCTTAGCGTTCGCTTAAAGAATTTAAAAACCGCTGATTTATCAGCGGTTTTTTTGTCTATCGTTTGATTTTGAAGCTTGAACCCCAAACGACAGACAATAAAAAAGGCCAACCTAAGTTGACCTTTCATTCAATTTAAACGGTGATGTCTAAATTAAGCTTTTGCTTCAGCTGCTGCTTTAGCAATAGCTGCAAAGCTTTTCGCGTCTAGAGCTGCGCCGCCAACTAGAGCACCGTCGATGTCTGGTTGTGCGAAGTAAGCTGCTGCATTTTCTGGCTTAACAGAACCGCCGTATTGGATAACAACTTTCTTAGCAACATCTTCAGATTTCTCAGCGATGTGTGCACGGATTTGAGCGTGGATGCGTTGTGCATCTTCAGCTGTAGCTGCTTTACCAGTACCGATAGCCCAGATTGGTTCGTAAGCGATGATAGCGCCTTCAAGAGCTTCAACACCTTGAGTGTTGATAACAGCGTCAAGTTGACGTGCACATACAGCAACAGTTTCGCCTGCTTCGTTTTGTGCTTCAGATTCACCGATACAAAGAACTGGAGTTAGGCCGTTCTCTTTTAGGAATGCGAATTTCTTAGCAACGAATTCGTCGGACTCAGCGTGGTATTCACGACGCTCAGAGTGACCGATGATGATGTGAGATGCGCCGAACTCTTTAAGCATTGCTGGAGACATGTCGCCAGTGAATGCACCGCTGTTGTTTAGGTCAGAGTTTTGAGCACCTAGGATGATCGCGCTGCCCGCTTCAGTAAGCGTACGCTCTGCAAGATCAACAAAAAGTGCTGGTGGAGCAACTGCTACGTCTACACCTGTTACGCCTTCAAGTTCAGCGTTAAGACCGTTTAGTAGATCAACAACCATTTCTTTGCTGCCGTTTAGTTTCCAGTTACCCATAACTACAGGATGACGCATAAGAATATCTCCAAAGTATTTAAATAAATCGAATGTAAAAAAGTAAACTTTATTACGAAATAATATAACAGAATAATATCAACAGATCATGACTGTGGTCATGACTTTCTTGGATCTTACTCAATGGTCAGAGTAGATTTTGAGCACATATCAGTGATCCGGCAGACAGAATAACAGCTAACTTCTCGGATTTTTCATCGTTAGTTGTTATTAAGGGACAAACGATTGCGTTAACAATAGGAAGTAATAATGCCGAATCTAGTTCTAGAGTACTCAAATTCAGTGGATGAGCGAGTGAATATCCAAGGTTTACTGGAAGACCTTCATCAAGTTACATTAAACTGTGGTTTGTTTGATGTACCTTCTGTGAAGTCTCGTTCACTGCGCTGTCATAACTGGTTGGTCGGTGATGAAGAGGACAATGTGGATTTTGTTCATATCAGCTTCGAGTTACTTGCAGGGCGTACCGAAGAACAGAAAAGAGAATTGTCGCGTTTGTTGATGCAAACCCTACAAGAACAGGCAAGCCATGTCCGAAGCCTAACGGTCAACATACGAGATATGGATAAAAGTTGCTTTCAGAAAGTGATTAATTAGCTAAAAAGAATCAACTAACTAAAAGTGATTAACTGACTATTTGCTGCTAACTTTTTGGTAGCGTATTAATTTTTTGAGTATTTAAGATGTCGATGAAAGATTTACTGCTCTCTTTCAAGGGGAGAATTGGTCGTAAGACTTACTGGATTTGGAATATTTTCTACTATATAGCGATTACGGGTTTTGCTTCCGGTATCTCTGTTTTGTTTCCTACGTACTCTTACATCCTACTACCAATCTTTCTACTGCTGCTGGTTATTCCAGATCTTGCAGTCACGGCTAAGCGCTGGCACGACCGTAACAAGTCGAACTACTGGCTATTGCTAAATGTGCCGCTCGTGTTAGGGCGCCTTGCTTCACCAATAGCAGCGACCACGACAGAGTCGGTATCGCTTATTCATATGGCGGCAACGGTTGCTGCATTAGTGTGTGGCTTATGGATTCTGATTGAATGTGGTTTATTGAAAGGCACAGAAGGTCGTAACGATTACGGTGAAGACCCAGTATAAAAATTGGGTGATTCATCATTAAAAAGGGAACATGCGTTCCCTTCTTTGTTTTAAGACAGCTTACTTGTCTGCTTTTAACTCATATACGATTTAATACATTTTGGGTTCTATATTGGGTCTAAAAGGTACGACATTTTCAGTCTGAGACTCTTCAAAGCCGCAACGACCTTGTAGCGCGTCTTGGAACTTACACACTTGGCAGCTTAATTCTTGCATCAACACTACATTAGTATGATGCGGGTTTTTACAATGGCTAACCACTAAATCGATGTGGCTCTGTTGGGCACGAAGCCTGTCTTGCATGTTTTCTGATGCTGAACATATCATCTGTTCGCACATCTCATGCTTGAATTGATTGAATGCTTTCGGATCGCTTTTCGCGAGTTGGACAAGTTCATCAAAGGGGGGCAGTTTTTGATTTGGCTGTGGATGTCCCATCATTCCTTCCTTAGAATTAAGCATGTTTCATATGCTTTAAGCTTAAGAAAGAAATATGTGCAAATTTTGTTCTATTTTTGTTTTCTCAATATTGAGACGGAATTAGTAACTTGGCGTTAGAGTATAAGTACAACGACGTTCGCCAGTAATGATGTGCTCTGTTCGGCTCACATGACATTCATCTTTGAGTAATTCTTTGAAAACATTGAGTTCTGATTGGCACAGGCTAGGGCAGCGAATCGCAGCCTTACAGATAGGACAGTGGTTTTCGATCAAGATGTAGTGATCGCCTTGATCTTGAAGTTCAGCCATATACCCTTCTTCTTCTCGAAGTTGGGTTAGCTTTTCAAGTTTACTCATTAGGTTGTCGCAGCCAGATAGGGCAGTTTGGTATTGCTTTAACGTGTGTTGTTCACGTTCAGCAGCCACTTTAGCTAGCCCCTCTTTACCAAACAGATTCTCGACAGCATCTATCACTTGAATCGTGAGTTCACCGTGTCGATCTGCAAATTGACCATGACCTTGTTGAGTCAGTGACCAATGACGAGTTGGGCGACCTACTTTTACTTTGACGTCATGAAACGCAAGAATACCGTCATCTTCCAAACTTTGTAGGTGCTGTCGGGCACCCATTGTCGTCATGCCAAATTCTTCTGACAGTTGTTTCGCGGTTACCGCGCCTTGACGCTTAATGGTCTGCAAGATTTTGTCGCTTGTTTTCATACTATCTCTACCTAATGAACCTTACTATTATGAGGCAAGGTGTTTATAAAGCAAACCATTTACTATGGTGTAGGTGAAATGCACGGGTTATTGATGGCCAATAAAACAAAAGGCTGATACTTGGTATCAGCCTTCGCGTTTTCTGTTGAACCTAGTTTAGGTTTACAGGATGTGACCAATCACTTCTGGGTCTTTACGCTCTAGGTAGTGAATCGACTTGATGCGACGAATAGTACGACAGCGGCCACGGATAAGCAGTGTTTCTGTGGTTGCGATATTGCCTGTACGAGTGATGCCTTCTAGCAGGTCACCCTTAGTGATACCCGTTGCAGAGAACACAACGTTGTCGCTACGAGCCATGTCTTCTATCTTCAACACGATACCTGCTGTTACGCCCATCTCAGCACAACGCTCTAATTCAAGCTCACCGTGTTTGCGGTTTTCTTCTGTATCGCCTTTTACTTCATGACGAGGAAGCAGACGTGCGTGCATGTCGCCGTCGAGTGCGCGGATAACTGCAGCAGAAACGACACCTTCAGGCGCGCCGCCGATGCAGTACATTACGTCGACTTCGCTGTCTGGCATACACGTTAAGATAGAAGCAGCAACATCACCGTCTGGCACTGCGAATACACGAACGCCCATCGCCTGCATGTCGGCAATCACTTGCTCATGACGTGGTTTAGCAAGAGTGGTTACTACTAGTGTATCGAGTGTTTTACCTAGTGCTTTCGCAATGTTTTCTAGGTTTTTTGTTAGTGGCAGTTCTAGGTCAATCACGCCTTTTGCGCCAGGGCCAACAACCAATTTTTCCATGTACATGTCAGGCGCTTTAAGGAAGCTGCCTTTCTCGCCTGCAGCCAATACTGCCAATGCATTTGACTGGCCCATTGCTGTCATGCGTGTCCCTTCAATTGGGTCAACGGCGATATCTACAGCATCACCGCCAATACCGACGTTTTCGCCGATGTATAGCATAGGTGCGTCATCGATTTCACCTTCGCCAATAACGATCTCACCGCTAATTTCGGTTTTGTTCAGTAGGCTACGCATTACTTCTACAGCAGCGCCATCTGCAGCGTTTTTATCGCCGCGGCCAAGCCACTTGTAACCAGCTAGTGCTGCACCTTCAGTGACACGAGAGAATGACATTGCTAAATCGCGTTTCATGCGGACTCCAACATTTTCAAAGGGGGGAATAGAAATTTCGCGGCAAATTTTACCATATCCCAAAGGGAGCGTTTGCTTTTTTATTTTTTGGGGATTGCTCTTGATCAATTTGCAGGTGAAAACAGGCAATATTCATCAAAATAATCAGTCTGTTGTCGCGGTAGTAATAATTCACGTCAATATTCGGTAAAAAGCGCTGTTTTTTTCATCGAATGGCGCAAAATATCGAATATATAGAGTGTTTATCCTTGCTCTGCTGAGTAGAATGGGGAAATAAGTGGAGTAGACCTTCACCATCAAACGGATAACTTAAAGGTAGGCCAGAATGTCTTTTGAAGTACTAGAGCAGCTAGAAGCAAAAATTCAAACAGCAGTAGATACAATTGCACTTCTTCAAATGGAAGTGGAAGAGCTTAAAGAAGAGAAAGAAGCACTAGCAACAGAAGCTGGTGAGCTAAAAGCAAGCCGTCACGACCTAGAGCAAAAAACTCAGCAAATGCAGGAAGAGCACTCTGCATGGCAAGATCGCATCCGTAACCTTCTAGGTAAAATGGATGACGTAGAGTAATCAACTCTTCAGATTTTAAAAAACGCCCGCTACTCAGTAGCGGGCGTTTTTGTTGTGCGCCGAGCATGGCGTTGATCTAGGAGGTGAAAGTCCTCTACGGGCTCAGTCGAGCGAGAACCGTTAGCCTATGCAAGGGTGTTCACCGTGAGGTGAAATCTGAAGGAAGCAAATGGCAAAACTTGGTTGTGACGAACAGAAATCTGATAGTAGGCCATTACAACTTGGGCAACCTAGCCATAGATAGAATAGTCCAATGCCTCGACGGGAAGTGTGTAGTGGTAAATCAGGCACAGCCAAGGGAAAGAACAACGCCTTACCTCGGGAGATCTTATTGTTTGTCTCAATAGAGACTAATACAGCAGTGATGTTGTGTGATGGACAATAAGAAGTCAGCAGAAGGCATAGTACTTTGAGAATGTACAACTCAAAGGAAGGCCTGAACTGAATATATCAAGAAGCAGTCACTAGACACTCAATCATGTGGAGTCATAGCAAGATGAAACTCATCTCTACGTCCCAAAGGGCAATACCGCAAGTAAAGCTCATGGATACGAAGAATGACAAGCATGGTCGGCGTAGACAGGAGGGCGAGTCTTGGTGACCTCAACTTCGTTGATGGAGCAAATTTGCTCTTCAACCAATTTGAATCAAGCTCTTAGACGCGTGAAGAAGAACAAAGGGTGTGCAGGAGTCGACAAGCTCGACATCAACGCCACTATCTCAAGACTTCGACAGGCATCAAACGGGCAAGAGCTTCGCCAGATTCTTCTGGATGGAAGCTATCAACCTCAATCTGTTCTTGGTGTAGAAATCCCCAAAGCTAGTGGTGGCGTAAGGCAATTAGGTATCCCAACAGTCCTTGATAGGTTAGTCCAACAGGCAATCACATCAGTGCTGTCATGTATCTATGAGCCGAAGTTCTCCGACAATAGTTACGGGTTTAGACCCAACCGCAGTGCGCACCATGCATTGGCGGCCGCCAGTCGCTACATCCGAGAGGGTCGAGGTTATGTAGTAGATATAGACCTAGCAAAATACTTCGATACAGTGAATCACGATAGGCTAATGCACAGGCTGTCACAAGATATTGCTGATAAACGCGTGTTAAAGCTAATTAGGTCATACCTACAGGTAGGCATAATGCGGCATGGACTAGTTGAGCAGAGACAACGAGGCACACCCCAGGGTGGGCCATTATCTCCGCTACTATCAAATATTGTATTAGATGAACTGGATAAAGAGTTAGAGCGTAGAGGGCATAAGTTCTGTCGATATGCAGATGACTGTCAAATCTACGTGCGTAGTGAGGAAGCCGCTCATCGAGTCAAAGAGTCGATAACGGAGTTCTTGGAGCAGAAACTAAAGCTGACGGTAAACCGTAAGAAAAGTGCAGCAACGAGAGTGACAAAGCGAACTTACCTAAGCCATCGCTTCCAGATAGACGGAACAATCGGGATATCGAAGACGGCACAAGCTCAAATGAAGAAGCGAGTACGTCAGATAACGAAGCGAAATCGAGGACGAGAGTTACAGGTGATAATCACGGAGTTAACTCAATATCTAAGAGGATGGCAACACTACTTCAAGCTTACTGTTCGTAAAAGTGCAATGCAGCGCTTAGATGAATGGATACGGCGTAGACTAAGGTGCTACCGACTAAAGCAGCGCAAACGCAGACACAGCATAGCGACATGGTTACAGCGACAAGGTGTAACGGAGCGTAATGCGTGGAAGCTAGCGATGTCAGATAAGGGTTGGTGGCATCTAGCTTTAACGCCACAGGTTAATCACGCCATGCCAATAAAATGGTTCGAGGGGTTGGGGCTGTACTCATTAAGAGATGGGTACGAGTCACTGAAAGTATATTCGGAACCGCCGTATGCGACCCACGCTTGTACGGTGGTGTGAGAGGACGGAGGCTGCGAGGCCTCCTCCTACTCGATTGTTGTTCTAATTTGCACAGTGCTAATTTAAAAAGTACTAATTAAAAAATTGTTGGTTTGCGAATGTTAGCTTGGGTGTGACTCGTTCGAATCGTTACTCTGGCTCTTCTTCTTCAACATCTAAGTCAAGCTCAACATCTAAAGGCTCAGCAGAAAGAATGATGCCCGTGTTGTCTGCGTAGAGGTAATCTTCCGGTAAGAAGGTTACGCTGCCAAAGTTAACCGGTACGTCTAATTCGCCCACACCCTCTTGGCTCGCACCAACGGGAATAGAGGCCAAAGCCTGAATACCAAGGTTCATGTCTTCTAGTTCATCGACTTCGCGTACGCAGCCGTAAACCACAATACCTTCCCACTCGTTGTCTTCGGCAAGCAGTGCTATTTCAGCATCGATCAGCGCTTTTCTCAGTGAGCCGCCACCATCGATCAACAACACCCGCCCCAGGCCATCTTGTTCTAATACAGACCGAATTAATGCGTTGTCTTCAAAACATTTTATCGTCGAGATCTGTCCGGCGAATGACGCTCGTCCACCAAAATTACTGAACATTGGCTCCACGACATCAACTTGATCCAAATATATGTCGCACAGTGCTGAAGTGTTGTATTCCATTAGCATACCTTTTGAACAATGAGCTTACTTTGAGTATATCGATGCTTGATCCCTTTGCAATGATTAGTCTTAATTAACTCAATAGAGTTTGAGCTACGACAACCCCTGCAAACAGTAGATTAGTCACCAGTGAACATTTCACAATAACGGGCATCATTGGTGCAATCTGAGCCGGTTTCTCGGTTTCCCAAACGGCCTTGCCATGCTTGTACACAATAATAATGCTGAGTAAAAACGGCAGGCTAATCCAGACCGGTTTTTCTTGAATCAGTAGGTAGATGGCGAAAGACGCAAGCGCCAAACCGAGTAACGCGAAATGGTATTGCTTAGCTTTACGTTGCCCTAGGCGAACGGCCATGGTGCGTTTACCACATTCGCTATCGTTTTCAATATCACGCATATTGTTGATGTTGAGAACAGCTACGGCCATCAGTCCACAACCTAACGCTGGGAGGAACAAACTTGGTTCTACATGACCTGTGTGCAAGAAGTAAGTACCTGAAACCCCTAATAAGCCAAAGAAGATAAACACCGACAAGTCGCCAAGACCAATATAACCATAAGGCTTATTACCCACGGTATAGGCAATCGCAGCGACAATCGCTAAAACACCTAAAGCAATAAAAGATAATATGCTTTCGAGTGAACTCAGTGCATGAAAAATAAGAATCAACCCAGCGATTACCGTAAATACGATATTGAGAATGATTGCTTGTTTCATGGTTTGGGCGGTGACAGTGCCCGATTGCATGGCTCTCATCGGGCCTAGGCGTTTGTCGTTATCCGTGCCTTTAACAGCATCGCCATAGTCATTCGCTAAATTCGACAAAATCTGCAATAGCGTGGCAGTTAAAAATGCCAGCAGGGCTATCGACAAAGAAAATTGGTCGTTAGCGAAAGCTAAACTGCTTCCTGTAAGAATAGAGACAAGTGCGAGAGGCAGAGTTTTTGGTCGTGCGGCATCAAGCCAAATCAGTAGAGATTGTTTCATCGTATGTCTAATTCTTTGTAAGTCTTGGTTTCAAACTGTGTTTTGAGTATACGCCCATTTTTCGGGTAATAAAAAGCCCACTCGAAAGTGGGCCTTGAATTCGCTTACTAGCTGCTATTTCTTTGAGGCAGAGCAATAAGTTGGAGTTTCCTGTGCTACAGAATGAAGCGACTTAGGTCTTCGTCTTCTACTAGCTCACCAAGCTTAGATGTTACATAAGCTTCATCAATCACCAATTTGCTGCCTGCTCGGTCTGTTGCGTCGAATGAGATCTCATCCATTAGGCGCTCCATGACGGTGTGTAGACGACGCGCACCGATGTTTTCAGTGGTTTCGTTCACACGCCATGCTGCGTCAGCAATTTGGTTTATGCCATCTTCAGTGAACTCAATACCGACATCTTCTGTTTTCATAAGGGCAATGTACTGCTCTGTCAGTGATGCCTTTGGCTCAGTAAGAATACGTTTGAAGTCATGTGCAGAAAGTGCTTCCAGTTCAACACGGATTGGCAGACGACCTTGCAATTCAGGGATCAGGTCTGATGGCTTAGCCACTTGGAATGCACCTGAAGTGATAAACAATATGTGGTCAGTTTTAACCATACCGTGCTTAGTTGAAACTGTGCTGCCTTCGATAAGAGGAAGTAGGTCACGTTGAACACCTTCACGAGATACGTCTGGACCTGAGCTGTCGCCACGCTTACAGATTTTGTCGATCTCATCGATGAATACGATGCCGTTGTTTTCAGCGTTGAAGATCGCACTCTCTTTTAGCTCTTCCTGATTTACAAGCTTCGCAGCTTCTTCTTCAGTCAGTGCTTTGAATGCGTCTTTGATTTTCATCTTACGCTTTTTCTTGGTGTCGCCAGCTAGGTTTTGGAACATGCCTTGTAGCTGGTTAGTCATCTCTTCCATGCCAGGAGGTGACATGATTTCAACGCCCATTTGCGGCGCGGCTACATCAACTTCGATCTCTTTGTCGTCTAGCTTACCTTCGCGCAGTTTCTTGCGGAAAACCTGACGAGTGTTTGAAGAGGTTGTTTCTTCCGTCGATTGCTCGTTCTGACCCCAAGCATCGCGTGCTGGTGGTAGAAGAGCATCAAGAATGCGTTCTTCAGCTTGTTCTTCAGCGCGGTATTGTACTTTTTCCATCGCTTGCTGATGCGTCATCTTGATCGCAACGTCCGTTAGGTCACGGATGATGGTTTCAACTTCTTTACCTACGTAGCCCACTTCAGTGAACTTAGTCGCTTCTACCTTGATGAACGGCGCATTCGCCAGTTTCGCTAGGCGGCGAGCAATTTCAGTTTTACCCACACCAGTTGGACCGATCATCAGGATGTTCTTTGGTGATACTTCAACACGTAGGCTTTCTTCGAGCTGCATACGGCGCCAGCGGTTACGCAGCGCGATGGCTACTGAACGCTTAGCGTTGTCTTGGCCGATAATGTGGCGATTGAGTTCGTGAACGATTTCGCGAGGAGTCATCTCAGACATGGTTTTTCCTTAATTCTTTAATCACTGTTGAATACAACGTTATTGATGGAAGCGGTCGCTACTCTGGCTTTGGCAGTTCAACGGTGCTCTCTAGTTCTTCAATAGTGTGGTGATGGTTGGTGAATACGCAGATATCGCCAGCAATGTTCAGCGACTTTTCTGCAATTTCACGCGCATCTAAATCTGTATTTTCTAATAGTGCAGTAGCTGCTGCTTGAGCGAAGTTACCGCCTGAACCGATAGCAATCAGGTCGTTCTCTGGTTGAACTACGTCACCGTTACCAGTGATGATCAATGAAGCGGTTTCATCCGCTACTGCTAGTAGTGCTTCTAATTTACGTAGAGCACGATCGCTACGCCAATCCTTCGCCAACTCAACGGCAGCTTTGGTTAGGTGGCCTTGGTGCATTTGCAGTTTGCTTTCAAATTTTTCGAATAGCGTGAAAGCATCAGCCGTACCGCCAGCAAAACCAGCCAGTACTTTGTTGTTGTATAGGCGACGTACTTTACGGGCATTGCCCTTCATTACAGTATTGCCTAGAGATACTTGTCCATCACCCGCGATGACGACTTTATTATTACGACGTATAGATACAATGGTAGTCACGAGTAGGGCCTCTTAATATTTCTTATCCTTGGGTATAAAAAGTATATGAGGATGGCACTCGGATAATTCAAGGAAGGTCGAGCGATGTCGCGTAACTTATCGGCGGAAGTTGTAAGGAAATTTGGTTAAAGGGGAGGGGATAAAAGAAAACCTCCACAATGGGAGGCTTTCGGTGTTTGGTTTTCGGCCTTTGTTAAGATTAAGACTGAGACTATCGCAAAATCTAAAACTACTCGGTGTCTTTCCAAATAGCGCAAGGTTCGATTTTTGCTCGCTGTAGTTTGTGGCGATCACGCTCGGCGTCACGCTTAAACTTGTATGGACCTAGAACCACACGGTACCAGCTACTGCCGTCTTTCTTACGGATTTCACTCGAGATACCTTGGAAAGCAATATCCAATTTACGAGCATCTGCCTGGGAAGCGGTTTTGTAAGCGCCACACTGCATGATGTAAGGGATCTTCGAGATCTCTTGCTCTTTGGCCTTAACTTCAATCTCACGACTCGGCAGCGTTTCAACGTAGTCCCACTTCTCTTCTGGAGGAGGTGGAATCACTTTCGCTGGTTTTGGCTTAGGTTTCGGCTTGCTCACCTCTGGCACTGGTGTTGGCGGCTCAGGATCGTTACTCAGTAAGTAAAGTCCGTAACCAAAACCACCGGCAAGGAGGATCGCCAAAAGACCACTGCGCCAAGGTTTACGGCGAGGGGCTTGTTTCTTGGTCGGTTTTTTCGTGCCACGACCGCGCTTTACATAATCTCTATTAGCCACAAGACAATTCGATAGTTGATAGTTCTGTTCTCATGGTAATCCAGATTGCGCGAGGATAATAGTGTAGAAATGGAAGCGGCACATCAAAATGTGCCGCAGGTTTGTATGGGTATTTATCTTGTCTAAATTCGAGGTGGTGCTGTACTGCCTCGAACTATGAGTTTGGCTTCAAGTAGGCGAGAACCTGCTTGTACATCGTTACCTTTAAGTAGGTCGAGCATCATCAACATCGCTTGGCGTCCAATTTCGTAACGAGGTTGAGAAATCGTCGTTAGCGGTGGATCGCAGTATTGAGCGAATTGGATGTCATCGAAGCCAACAATCGATAAGTCTTGAGGAACACGTAAACCTAGCTTCTTCGCTTCTTGAATCGCACCAATTGCCATCGCATCGTTGTGACAGAAAATTGCAGTTGGTTGCTCTGGAAGTGCCAATAAGTGACGAACTGCTTGCGCGCCAGCTTCAAAGGTAAAGTCGCCCACTGTGCTGTAAGCTGGGTTCATTGATACTCCAGCGCGGCGCAGTGCTTGTTGGTAACCTTGTTGGCGGAACTTACACAGGGTAGCAGTCGTTGGCCCAGAGATTTGAGCAATGCGCTTATGACCTAATTGAGCTAGGTAGTTCACGGCTTCAAATGCAGAGGTTAGGTTGTCGATATGTACCGTTGGCAATTCAAGCTCGGGTGCAAATTCACACGCCATAACCATTGGCGGTAGATTCTTTTGTTCTGGCTTACTGACATCAAATGGATGATCAGTGCCTAACAGCAGCATGCCGTCAGCTTGTTTGGTGAACACCAAGTTAACGAATGATGATTCACGTTTCTTCTGCTGACCACTGTCGCCAAGCAGGACTAGGTAATCATTTTCTACTGCAGCATCTTCGATACCACGGATGATCTCAGCGAAATAAGGGTCACAGATATCAGGAACAATAGTGATGATGGTTTTTGATTCGTTGCGACGTAAGTTTCGAGCTAATGTATTGGGTGAGTATCCAGCTTCAAGTACTGCTGTCTCTACTCGTTTACGAGTCGAAACTGAGACTTTCTCAGGGTTCATCAATGCACGTGATACCGTTGCGGTTGAGACGCCTGCTAGCTGGGCAACATCCTTCATTGTCGCCATAAATTAAACCCTCTTTTAAGTTCCTTTGCTGCCTAAGTATCTAAGGCATGAATGATTAATACAATCGGATAGATATTGTGAAAGTGTTGCTAATACTTTTTTTATTGCAATATTTTATTCGTTTCATCCGTGTAAAGTTACGGCTAGATTAACAAAAATCACATGACTAGTGTGAAGTTGCTCACGAGAAATATGAAATATTTGTGAACAAACTTATCATTAGTTTTAACCCGAGTGGGTTTAGCTCAGATCTTGCGGCTCAATATCGAGTGACCAGCGGACTTTTTTCGCAGCGGGTAACATATTGATCGCAGGTTTAGCACTCATTAATAGCTTCTGCATTAATGAACGAGTCTGTGTTTGCAAGATCAGCTGCCAGCGAGATTTACCTGCTCGTTTTGCCAATGGTGCAGGGGTTGGGCCGAGCACCATACAATATTGGTCAAACAACGGATGTGATTCCAATGTGTAACGAACTTGACGCAAGAACTCTTCCACCAAGCGCGTATCGTTCGCTTCGGCTCTAAACAGAGTCATGAATGTATAAGGCGGCAACATCGTTTGTTTGCGTTCAGCCAGAGCCGTTTGGGCAAAGTGATTATAATTTTTGTGCAGAAGTGCTTGTAACAAGCCATGTTCTGGGTGGTGAGTCTGTAAGATAACCTCTCCTGGCTTACTGGCACGTCCTGCTCGACCTGCAACTTGAGTGAACAACTGAGCCAGTCTTTCAGAGGCACGGAAGTCACTACTATATAAAGAGGCATCAACGTCCAATAACGCTACAAGTGTCACGTCAGGGAAGTGGTGCCCTTTGGCAAGCATCTGTGTGCCGATCAGTATTTGGTATTCACCTTTACGAATCGACTCTAGCGCACTTTCTAAGCTGCCCTTACGGCGGGTGCTGTCGCGGTCAATACGAATGGTTTTGTATTCCGGGAACAGTTGACCAAGTTGTGTTTCAAGCTGCTCGGTGCCGACACCCACCGTCACTAAGTTCGCTGAACCACAGCCTTGGCAATTGTGCACGATATGCTGTTGCGAGCCGCAATGATGGCAGCGCATTTCATTACTGTATTGGTGATAGGTGTAGTAGGCATCACAGCGCTTACATTCGGCTGTCCAACCACAGTCGTGACACATCAATGCTGGGGAAAAACCACGGCGATTGAGGAACAACATCACTTGGTTGCCCGCTTTTAAGTGTCTTTGCATTTCTGCAATTAATGATGCAGATAAACCACTTTCTAGATATTCGCCCTTAACATCCAGCACTTTATTGGTGGTCGGCAGTGCGACACCAGCGCGTGAGGTCAGAGTTAGGTAGTTGTATTTACCTATCTGGGCATTGTGTAGCGTTTCAAAAGCCGGTGTTGCTGACCCAAGAACCACTGGGATCTGCGCCTTATGAGCACGCATGATCGCGACGTCACGAGCGTGGTAGCGCAGGCTATCTTGCTGTTTATAAGAGGCGTCATGCTCCTCATCAACAATGATAATACCCAAATCAGCAAACGGCGTGAACAGAGCCGAACGGGTGCCAATCACGATACCTGCAATCTTATCGCGGGCTGATAGCCATGCATTGAGTCGCTCAGAATCGTTTAATCCAGAGTGGATAACCTCAACAGGTACGTTGAAGCGCCGCTTAAAGCGGTTAATCGTTTGTGGAGTGAGACCAATCTCAGGTACCAAGACCAACGCTTGCTTGCCTTGGTCGAGAATCGGCTTGATCATATTCAGGTAGACCTCGGTCTTACCTGAACCAGTGACACCTTCTAGCAAGAAGCAACCAAAGTCGGTCTGGCTATTTACGGTCGCAATCGCGATGGCTTGCTCTGCATTGAGTTTAGGCTTGTCTTGGTCGTTTTCGAGTTCAATTGGCCATGGTTTGCGCTTCGGCTTTTTTTCTACCGACTCAATCCAGCCTTTTTCTTCTAATGTCTTCAGTACTGCGCTGCCCACCTCTTCATCAATGAACTCTTGATGAGGAACTGCGCCGTATTCAAGCATGTGCATTACTTTGGCTTGTTTGACCGCGCGACCAAAGCCTTGCATCAGTTGGTCTCTACCTGATGGGGTCAGTTGCCACTCGACAAGCGTTGCGAAGTCGGCAGCTTTGCCTTTTCGTAAAGCGCTAGGTAGGGCATTCACTAAGGTTTCACCCAGTGGATACTGATAGAACTGACTGCACCAGACCAAGAGTGAGTAGACCGATTCAGGCCAAACAGGTTGGTTGTCTAATAAGGTTTTGATCGGCTTGAGTTTGTCGAGCTCGAATTCAGATTCATTAACCAGAGCCGTCACGATACCAGTTAAGGTTTGTCGTCCAAAAGGCACAGAGACTCGCCCACCAATAATCGGAAATAGGTGGCTAGGAATCTTGTAATCGAACTGCTTGTCGAGTGGAACAGGCAGTGCCACACGGGCAATCATTGGACGCATAAAGGGACGGCTTTATCTGAGTTGACGAGAGCGAACAGTCTAAAGGATAAGGGCGTTAAATTCGAGGAGCAGTTTAGATGACAGAGCTTACTTGAGTCGTGAATGTTAGTGGAGCTAGGAAATAACGCTTAACAGAGGGTTTAAGGACTGTGTTGGCGAAAAATGTATCAAATCAGTTGATCCTATCTCACAGATTCATTACTATATCGCGCCTTAAAGGTATGGCCTTATCGCTTTTTAGTGATGTTGCGGTATCTTTATTTTATTTTTTAACTACGTGTGGTGTGCGGCATAGAATCGTATAGCGACACGGCCTAACTGAGGTTTTCCCATGAAAGTCGGTATCCACCCAGAATACAAAGCAGTTACTGCAACTTGTTCTTGCGGCAACACATTTGAGTTCAACTCAACGCTTGCAAAAGAATCTATCCACCTAGACGTATGTGACAAATGTCACCCATTCTACACTGGTAAGCAACGTATCGTAGATACGGGCGGCCGTGTTGATCGCTTCAACAAGCGTTTCGGTGCTCTTTCTAGCAAGAAGTAATTCTCGCTATTTAGACATAAAAAGGACACTTCGGTGTCCTTTTTTGTTGCCTGTCATTTGAGAAAACCGTGAATTTGATGCAACTATCAATTCATCTTGACGGTCAACTAACGAATTGAATTTTTCTCCATCATTTTCCTCAAACGTTCCTCCCTGTAAATCCGCTCGAAAGTTCAACAAGCGACAGTAATTTCAACTGCTCACTGGTCTTATTAGTAGTGAAATCTCGTTTTTTAATGAGACAGAGGCTCCAACCACCTAGGAACTTTGAAGTACATCCATTAACATGAACATGATCCCCCAAATAATAATATCCTAGGAACCTACACCTATGTCTGAAGACAGCCGCCAAGATCAATCCTCTCAAGAATTATCGCCTCAAGAACGATTCCGTCAGCAAGCTCTTGATTATCATGAGTTCCCAATTCCAGGCAAAATTGCCGTAGCACTGACGAAGCCTGCAAACTCTGCAGAAGATCTAGCACTTGCATACAGCCCAGGCGTGGCTGAACCTGTTCGCGAGATTGCACAGAACGTTGATAACGTCTATAAGTACACAGGTAAAGGCAACATGGTTGCTGTTATCTCTAACGGTACTGCGATTCTTGGCCTAGGTAACCTTGGTCCTATTGCTTCTAAACCTGTAATGGAAGGTAAAGCGCTACTGTTTAAGCGTTTTGCTGGTTTAGATTCTATCGATATTGAAGTAAAACACCGCACAATCGATGAGTTCGTTGATACGGTTGCGAATATTGCAGATACATTCGGTGGTATTAACCTAGAAGACATTAAAGCACCAGACTGTTTCGAGATTGAACGTCGTCTAATTGAGCGTTGTGATGTGCCTGTATTTCACGATGACCAACACGGTACTGCGATTGTAACGGCAGCAGGTATGCTGAACGCGATTGAGCTTCAAGGTAAGAAACTTGAAGAGTGTAAAATCGTTTGTTTGGGTGCTGGCGCAGCAGCGGTTGCTTGTATGGAATTGCTGATTAAGTGTGGCGCTCAGCGTGAGAAAATCTACATGCTGGACCGCAAAGGTGTAATTCATACTCGTCGTGAAGATCTGAATGAGTACAAAGCGTTGTTCGCAAATAACACGGATAAGCGCACACTTGAAGATGTTATTGAAGGCGCTGATCTGTTTTTAGGCGTATCTGGCCCTAACTTGCTGCCAGCTGAAGCACTAACGCTGATGGCTGATAAGCCAGTTGTGTTTGCATGTTCAAACCCAGATCCAGAGATCAAGCCTGAGCTTGCTCACGAAGTTCGTTCTGACCTTATTATGGGTACAGGTCGTAGTGATTACCCTAACCAAGTAAATAACGTACTTTGTTTTCCATTCATTTTCCGTGGTGCACTCGATGTGCGTGCAAGCGAAATCAATGACGAGATGAAGCTAGCGGCAGTTAAAGCGATTCGTGAACTAGCAAAAGAAGAAGTTCCAGCTGAAGTATTAGCCGCTGCGGGTGAGACTGCATTGGAGTTTGGTACAGGTTACATCATTCCTAAGCCAATGGATCCACGTCTACTTTCTCGCGTTGCAAAAGCAGTTGCGCAAGCGGCGGTTGAGTCTGGTGTTGCTCGTATTGAGATGCCTGCTAACTATATGGCTTAATAGTTTGTTATAGCTTTATAGCGGTTGCTCTATTGAGTGAAAAGAATAATAAAAAACCGACCCATTAGGAGTCGGTTATTTTATGTCTATTATTAACTGCGCAGTTATAGAGGGCGTAGTGGTAGATGTGACAAATAGGGTTCAGTTATCGCGAATCAATATTGAAGGCAGTGACTGAGGTGTTTTTATTCTTCGTCGAACGCTTCGAATTCGATACCCATCTCTGTCATCAGTTTTTTCACTTCAGTAGGAATATCGTCTGGACGGTCTTTACGAAGGTCTTCATCCGTTGGTAGTGGTTGGCCTGTGTACGCATGTAGAAAGGCTTCGCACAGTAGCTCACTGTTTGTTGCATGGCGTAGGTTATTAATCTGGCGGCGAGTGCGCTCGTCAGTAAGAACCTTTAACACTTTTAGAGGGATAGAAACTGTAATTTTCTTTACTTGTTCGCTTTTCTTTCCATGCTCAGCATATGGGCTTATGTATTCACCATTCCAGTCGGCCATTGCGTACCTTCATCACTTTAGTTGTTAGAATAAATTAATAGTGCTGATTTTAGCGGGATTTACTGCCATAAGCAAAGACATATAGACGTCTAGAAGTGTTGACGTCTCGGTTTTGTGAAAGTAAAGTGAATAACATATATCTAACACAGCCGAAAAATGCCGACAAGCAGCTGTGATTCTCAGACGTAAAACTTGTAAGGAAACACCTATGAGCAGCCGGAAGCCAGCAACCATCGCAGTACGTACTGGTATCGAGTCAGACACGCAACACCATGCCGTTGTCCCACCAATTTATCTTTCGACTAACTATGGATTTCCCGCTTTTGGTGAAGTGCCAAAGTATGACTATACCCGTTCCGGTAACCCAAACCGTGGTTTATTAGAAACGGCACTGTTTGAGCTTGAATCTGGTAAAGGCGCGGTTGTTACTAACTGTGGTACTTCGGCGCTTAACGTATGGGTTTCCGCTTTCTTAGGTGGCGATGATCTTATTATCGCACCGCACGACTGCTACGGAGGCACTTACCGTCTGTTTAATACACGCTCACTTAAAGGTGACTTCAAAGTTCTTTTTGTTGATCAATCGGATCAAGCCGCGCTGGATGCCGCGATCGCGCTTAAGCCAAAGTTGATCTTAATTGAAACACCATCGAATCCATTAGTTCGTGTGGTTGATATTGCAGAAACTTGCCGCAAAGCGAAAGAAGTGGGTGCTCTGGTTGCTGTCGATAATACGTTTTTGACGCCTGTGTTCCAAAAGCCTTTAGAGCTGGGGGCTGATTTTGTTATTCACTCAACCACTAAATACATCAACGGACACTCGGATGTTATTGGTGGCGTTGTTGTGACGAAAACTGAAGAGCACGCTGAAGAACTAGCATGGTGGGGCAACTGTATTGGTGCAACCGGCACACCATTTGATAGCTACATGACGCTCCGCGGTATTCGTACGCTAGGTGCGCGTATGCGTGTTCACGAAGAAAGTTCACGTGAAATTCTGACGGATCTGCAACAACAAGCTCTAGTGGGTACGATTTACCACCCAAGCCTTCCTGAACATCCAGGTCACGAGATTGCCAAGAAACAGCAGTTGGGCTTTGGCTCCATGTTGAGCTTTGAGTTTGCGGGCTCTTTTGAAGCACTTAAATATTTTGTCGATAAGTTAGAGCTATTTTCTTTGGCTGAATCACTGGGTGGTGTTGAAAGCTTGATTTGTCACCCTGCGTCGATGACTCACCGTGCTATGGGTGAAGGCGCTCTAGCAGAAGCGGGTGTTTCTCAACAACTACTGCGCCTTTCTGTTGGCCTTGAAGATGCAGAAGACCTAATTGACGATCTCAAGCAAGCCTTCGAAAGAACACAAGCCTTTATCGTTGAAGGGGAGGGTTAATAATGACAACCTTTCGCCAGCTACATAAATTTGGTGGCAGCAGTTTAGCGAACCCTGAATGTTACCAACGCGTGGTCAACATTCTTAGAGAATACTCATCAGCAACCGACTTAGTCGTTGTATCGGCAGCAGGTAAAACGACCAACCGTTTGATTGAGTTTGTTGAAGCGCTCGATAAAGATGGCCGCATTGCTCATGAATGCCTACAAACCCTTCGTCAGTTCCAACTTGAACTGATTGAAACATTACTTGAGGGTGAAGCCGCTTCTCAACTAACGGCAACCATTCAACAAGAATTTACTGCTTTGGGTGAGCTCACTTCTCCCTTGAGCGAAGCACAAAAAGCGCAAGTGCTTGGTCATGGTGAGGTTTGGTCTTCACGTTTGTTGGCGACTTTGTTGTGCCAGCATGACTTACAAGCGGTTGCTCAAGATGCGCGTGCCTTTTTACGTGCAGAAGCGGGTGCTCAACCTGAAGTCGACCGCGCGCGCTCTTATCCTCTGATTAAAGAATCCCTAGCGCAGCATGCCTATTGTCGCGTGGTGATTACAGGCTTTATGGCTCAGAACAGCGAAGGTGAAACGGTACTACTTGGTCGTAACGGTTCGGATTACTCAGCAACCGTGATTGGTGCTTTGGCTGAAGTTGAACGCGTGACGATTTGGAGCGACGTGGCGGGTGTATATAGCGCAGATCCTCGCTTGGTTTCAGATGCGTGTTTACTGCCTCTGCTCCGTCTTGATGAAGCGAGTGAGTTAGCTCGTTTAGCTGCTCCAGTGCTCCATAGCCGAACGTTACAGCCTGTTGCTCAAAGTGCTATGGACTTAAGCTTACGTTGCAGCTATCAGCCAGAAGCGGGCTCTACACAGATAGAGCGTGTACTGGCATCCGGTCGTGGTGCAAAAATTATTACCTCTTTAGATGAAGTTCTTATCGTGCAGCTGACTTTTGGTCACGGTCATGATTTCGATCGTCTAAAGAGTGAAGCTCTTGAAGGGCTTAAGCGTGCTCAATTAGACCCGCTTGCTTATGAACTTGAACCGGATCAGCACTGCTTGCGTCTTGCTTATACAGAAGAGATTGCTGGTGGCGCTCTGGAATATCTACAAGACCACGCAATTGAAGCTGAGATTAAGCTCAAAGAAGGTTTCTCTCTGATCGCTGCGGTGGGTGCGGGGGTGACTAAAAACCCTAACCATTGCTACGGCTTTTACCAACAGCTCAAGAGCTCACCGGTTGAATTCATCTCAGAAGCAAACTCAGGCTTGAGCTTAGTGGCTGTGATTCGTAAGAGTGAAACATCAAGTCTAGTGAAAGGCATTCACTCTCAACTGTTCCAAGCGCAGAAGCGTGTTGCGATTGCTTTATGTGGCAAGGGCAACATTGGTTCAAGTTGGTTAAGCTTATTTGCCGAGCAAAAGGCGGAACTTGAAAAGCGTCGTGGAATGAACTTCGAATTGGTTGCGGTGGTTGATAGCCAAACTTATTGGTTCGACGACCAAGGCATTGATGCGACTTTAGTTAGTAGACGCTTTGATGACGAAGCGATTACCAACAACGGCAACGACTGGCTAGAACGTTTGGGTTCTATTCAGGGCTACGATGAAGCAGTTGTTTTAGATGTTACGGCGAGCCCGGTGCTTGCAGCAAAATACCTGCAAGTCGCACAACAAGGTATCCACCTGATCTCGGCTAACAAGGTGGCAGGCTCTGCATCAAGCGAGTATTACCATCAAGTGCAAGATGCTTTCGCTAAGATCAGCCGTCATTGGTTGTACAACGCGACAGTAGGTGCTGGCTTACCGATTAATCACACGGTACGTGACTTGCGTGAAAGCGGCGATGACATCATCGCACTATCGGGTATCTTCTCGGGCACTTTGTCTTGGTTGTTCCAACAGTTCGATGGCACGGTGCCATTCAGCGAATTGGTTGACCTTGCATGGCAACAAGGCCTGACGGAACCGGATCCTCGTGCTGACCTTGATGGCTCAGACGTGATGCGTAAGCTGGTGATTCTGGCGCGTGAATCGGGTTTAGACATTGAACCTGAAAACGTGAAAGTGGAATCACTGGTACCTGCAGAGCTGCAAGACTTATCGGTGGATGACTTCTTCGATAAAGCTTCTGTTCTAAGCGAAGAGTTGGCTGAGCGTTTAGAGAAAGCGCATTCTCAACAGAAGGTTCTACGTTATGTAGCGCGTCTAGAGAAGAATGGTAAGGCAACGGTAGGTGTTGAAGCTCTATCGAAAGAGCACGCACTGGCGAACTTACTGCCTTGCGACAACATCTTTGCGATTGAGAGTAAATGGTATAAAGATAATCCATTAGTTATTCGTGGCCCAGGTGCCGGTCGTGAAGTGACGGCTGGTGCGATTCAGTCGGATCTAAACAGAATGTCTAGCCTGTTCTGATACTCAGATTGGTTGGTTTAATACTCAGATCAAGTGTTTTAGTTCGTAAATAGCATACTATTCACTAAGATAAATAAGGCTGAAAGCACGATGTGTTTTTCAGCCTTTTTTCTACATTATTTCTGCTTTTCGCCCCATCTAACTACTTGAATTTTACTCATGATTTACTTGAGAAAAATTCATAATGGATCTGTTGACATTAAATCGTATTCAATACATTCTACAGACATATAGACGTCTAAACGTCGCTTGAAGGATTTAAGATTTTTTAGTGGTTGCTTTTGCCACAGGGAGAGTAAGATGGGATACACACACGCAGGCCATATCGACGCTTTGAATCAGAATATCGCTGAGCTTTCTGACAACATCAATGTGTCATTTGAATTCTTTCCACCAAGCAATGATAAGATGGAAGAAACACTGTGGAACTCTGTTCACCGTCTTAAAACACTTCAACCAAAATTTGTATCGGTAACCTATGGTGCAAACTCGGGCGAGCGTGATCGTACCCACTCAATCATTAAAGAAATCAAAAACCAAACTGGCCTAGTGGCAGCACCACACTTAACGTGTATAGATGCTAGCCGTGAAGAGCTGATTCAAATTGCCGACGATTACTGGGCTAATGGGATTGAAAGCATTGTTGCACTGCGTGGTGATATTCCTGCTGGCGGCGGTGCTCCAGATATGTATGCCTCTGACCTAGTCGAGCTGCTTAGATCTCGTCACGACTTTGATATTTCAGTAGCGGCATTCCCAGAGGTTCACCCTGAAGCAAAAAGTGCTCAATCGGATCTTATTAACCTAAAACGTAAAGTGGATGCCGGTGCTAACCGTGCCATCACTCAGTTCTTCTTTGATGTAGAGAGCTACCTACGCTTTCGTGACCGCTGTGTAGCGGCTGGCGTTGATGTTGAGATTGTACCGGGCATTCTGCCAGTTTCTAACTTCAAGCAAGCATCTCGCTTTGCTGCGATGAACAACGTAAAAGTACCGGGTTGGATGGCGAAGCAGTTTGAAGGTTTGGATGATGATCCAACGACTCGCCAGCTTGTTGGTGCTAGCCAAGCGATTGATATGGTTCGTACACTGAGCCGTGAAGGTGTGAAAGACTTCCACTTCTACACGCTAAACCGTGCAGAAATGACTTACGCACTTTGCCACACATTAGGTGTTCGTCCACAAGTCGCTGCGCTTTAAGTAAAACCTAAGAAGTAAAGCCTAAGCGCTTGTAAAAAGCCTCTGGCTGTAAAATTTCAAATTCTATAGATACAAAAAAGGCTTAGACTCTAAGAGTTCAAGCCTTTTGCTTTTCTAGCTTCTAGCTTCTAGCTTAACTTAAGCAAGAACGCCAAGTTCAAGCAGTACTTCTTCAGCCCATACAATCCATGCTTCACGGATAAGTAGGTTACGACGAAGAGTAAGACGCTCAAGGCGTGCTTGCTTGTCTAGTGTTGATGGCGTTGCGTAGTAAGCCGCTTCGATTTCACGGTAGTGAGAAACCAGTTTGCGAGACTCTTCTACTAGCTCAGCAAGTTGTACACGGTAAGCGTCAGAAGGTTGTACAGCACAAGCCATTAGCTTAGCTGAGAACTCGTCACGAACGGTTGGGTGTGCAGTTGGTTGTTCAAACCATTCACCTAGCGCGCCACGGCCAGCATCAGTGATAGAGTAAACTTTACGATCAGGTTTGCCTTCTTGAGGCTCAAGCACGCAAGTTACCTGGTCGTTCTGAGCCATTTTATTTAGCTCGCGGTAAACTTGTTGGTGGCTAGCTTTCCAGAAGTAACCAATGCTTGCGGAGAATTCTTTTGTGATATCGTAACCAGTAGCATCGCGTGTACTTAAAACGGTTAGAATTACGTGTGGTAATGACATGTCTGAAATCCAAATGGTAAACAGTAAACAAATACTTAAACAACAAGTGTGCTTCTAATGGCACGTTATATTGGTTATGTTTAAGTAGCACCAACTCATCGGTTGGTTATGTCACCTTACAAAGCCGTTTATCACCTAGGTTGACCAGTTTATTGGTCAAGTTGCTGCAGATTATTTTTTGGGAGTGTTTCCGCAGCCGAGCAATAGTATATCTAAATAATAAGCATAAAGTAGAATACATGGACAAAATAACCCAAAAAACTGACAAAAAACTCAGTATTGCTTATTTTGTGAAATAAAAAGGTCGCACTAGGCGACCTTTTGTCTATTGTATAGTAGGAATCACTAATTAACCAGTGTTAATTAACCAGTGTTTCGCATGCCTGCTGCAATGCCTGCAATCGTCACCATTAGTGCTTCTTCAAGCTCTGCTGGTGGTGTTTCACATTTACGAGTACGGTAAAGCAGCTCAGCTTGAAGCATGTTTAGTGGCTCAACGTAGATGTTACGTAGGCGGATTGACTCAAGTCCCCATGGGTCGCTCTGCATTAGGTTCTCGTTGTTCTCAACATTTAGGACGGCTTTGATGTCTTTTTGCAGCTGTTCGCGCAGCAATTCACCTAACGGCAATAGCTCTTCGTCAACAAGACGTTGGTCGTAGTACTTAGCGATTTCCATGTTGCACTTCGAGTATACCATTTCCAGCATACCTAGACGGGTAGAGAAGAACGGCCACTCGCGACACATCTCTTCAAGCAAGGCTTGATGCCCTTGGTCGACGGAATATTGAATCGCTTCACCGGCGCCTAGCCATGCAGGCAGTACCAAACGGTTTTGGCTCCAAGAGAAGATCCATGGAATCGCACGTAGGCTTTCTACGCCGCCGTTCGGGTTACGTTTTGCTGGGCGAGAACCAAGCGGCAGTTTGCCTAGCTCCAGTTCAGGTGTCGCTTGACGGAAATAAGGTACGAATTTCTCTTCGCCACGAACCACGTTACGGTAAGCCTCACAAGATATTTGAGACAGCACTTCCATTAGGTCGCGCCACTCTTGTTTTGGCTCAGGTGGCGGCAGAAGGTTTGCTTCTAGAATCGCACTTGCGTAAAGGTTGAAGCTGTTTACAGCAACATCTGGTAAGCCAAGCTTAAAGCGGATCATTTCGCCTTGCTCAGTTACACGTAAACCGCCTTTCAAGCTCTTAGGTGGCTGAGAAAGAAGAGCTGCGTGAGCCGGAGCACCACCACGACCAACTGTACCGCCACGACCGTGGAATAGAGTCAGTTCAATGCCTTCTTCATCACAAACCTTAACCAGCTTGTCCATCGCGTCATACTGAGCCCAGCCTGCAGACATTACGCCCGCATCTTTCGCTGAGTCAGAGTATCCGATCATCACCATTTGGTGGTTCTGGATAAAGCCACGGTACAAATCGATGCTCATTAGCTGTTTCATTACTGCTTCTGAGTTGTTCAAGTCGTTTAACGTTTCGAACAATGGACACACGTCCATGCGGTATGGGCAGCCAGATTCTTGAAGTAGCAAGTGAACAGCCAGTACATCTGATGCAGTACGCGCCATAGAAATCACGTAAGCACCGAAGGCTTCACGAGGTTGAGCTGCAATGACCTTACAGGTGTCTAAAACCTCTTTAACCTGTTCAGATGGCTCCCAATCGCGAGGAAGAAGTGGGCGCTTAGAGCTTAATTCATTGGTTAAGAAAGCAATCTTGTCTTGCTCGCTCCACTGGTCATAATCGCCAATGCCTAGGTAGCGAGTCAGTTCAGATAGCACATCTGAGTGACGGGTACTTTCTTGACGAACATCAAGACGAACCAGGTGCACGCCGAATGCTTTCAGGCGGCGCAGGGTATCAAGTAGAGAACCGTCTGCGATTACGCCCATGCCACATTCGTGCAGCGATTGGTAACATGCGTAAAGCGGTGTCCAAAGTTGGTCTATGTTCTGTAGTGTTTCTTTCTTCGGTACTTCTGCGTCGTGCAGTTTTGCATCAAGCACTTCTAGCGTGTTGTTCAGCAGAGTACGTAGGCTCTTCAGGATTGCACGGTAAGCTTCATGCTCATTGCCAGCCAATTCACGAACGGCATCATTACACTTTGTCATCGACAGTTCGGTAATCAGCTCGTTCACGTCACCTAGGTACAGGTCAGCGGCTTTCCAGCGAGATAGGCGAAGTACTTCTTTGGTGATGGTGTGCGTTACGAATGGGTTACCATCGCGGTCGCCACCCATCCATGATGAGAAGTGTACCGGGCGTGCATCGATTGGTAGGCCTTCACCAAGGTAACCTTTGAGTCGGCCATCCATATCACGAAGGAAATCAGGCACGGCTTCCCAAAGAGAATTTTCTACAACCGCAAAGCCCCACTTAGCTTCATCAAGTGGTGTTGGGCGTTGCTGACGAATCACATCAGAGTGCCAACCTTGAGCAATAAGCTGCTCTAGGCGACGCTCGGTTTTCACGCGCTCTTTATGTGATAGGTCACTTAATTCTAATTTAGACAGACACTCGTTGATTTTAACCAACTTGTTGATCATGGTGCGACGAGTGATTTCTGTTGGGTGAGCCGTCAAAACGAGTTCGATGTTCAGGTCGCGAACAGCTTGAGCCGCATCTAGCTTGCTGATATCGTTTTGGTTTAATTTGGAAAATAGAGATTGCAGCACGTCTGGTTCGCAAACATGCTCCTCACAGTGGCGAGAGATCGTGTGGTACTGTTCTGCTATGTTGGTGAGGTTGAGAAATTGGTTAAATGCACGAGCAACAGGAGTGAGTTGTTCGTTCGGCAGGTTTTTGATTTCTTCAACTAGGCTGTCACGGTCAGCTTTGTTGCCTGCGCGGGCGGATTTGGAAAGTTTACGGATAGTTTCCACTTTCTCTAAGATAACGTCACCATGTGCATCTTGTATTGTGTTACCTAGCAAGCGTCCTAGCATGCTTACGTTACTCTTGAGAGCGGCGTATTTCTCGTTCATTGTCATCCTGCCTCGTAAAAAAATTACATCCATTGTTCCTTGTTAAGTACACAATCTAGCGAAAACTGCTGTATCTAGTCAAATAAAGCATTCTAAGTTTGCAATTATTAGTTTTCGAAATGCGGGAGAAGTAAATTTTCCAAGACTTCGGAATAAAGTGAAATTTAATTACAAGATTGCGGCTATATCAGGCATGGCAGAATAAAAGCCACTTTTTAGGGTGGCTTTTATGTGAATGTTCGGATTGAGAAGTAATAACTAGAAACAATATTTACGGATAGATTTACTCAGAACATCAATTGTTGGGTCAATAAAGTCAAAGCTCAAGAACTCATCCGGTTGGTGAGCTTGGTCAATTGAGCCTGGACCTAACACCAGTGTTGGACATAATTCTTGAAGGAAAGGTGCTTCAGTACAGTAGTTCACGGTTTGTGATTCAGTTTCACATACCGATTCCATGCCACCGATAAATGGATGATCGTGCTGACACTCGTAACCCGGAATAGGTTCGTGCAGTGGAGTAATCTCGATTCTGCCCGGCCATTTTGCTTCTATTTCTTTCAGTGCGCTACGCAGCATGTTATCCAAGCCATCTAAGCTGATACCCGGTAGAGGACGAACATCATAGTGCAGTTCACAACAACCACAAATACGGTTAGCACTGTCGCCACCGTGGATATGACCAAGGTTTAGGGTAGGGCTTGGAATTGCGAAACCTGGGTGGTGATACTCTTTGACTAACTTGTCACGCAGCTGCATTAAAGCAAACAGCACTTCATGCATGATCTCGATAGCGTTGACGCCTAAAGCGGGATCTGAAGAGTGACCTGATTTACCGGTTACTCGCACGGCATTAGCGACATGGCCTTTATGACCACGAATAGGCACAAGGCTGGTTGGCTCACCAATAATGCAGTAGTCCGGTTTAAACGGTGCATTTTCAGTGAAATGACGAGCACCCAGCATAGTGGTTTCTTCGTCACAGGTTGCTAATACATAAAGCGGCTTGGTTTGCTTGCTCCAGTCCATCTTCTTCGCGGCTTCATACACGAAGGCAAAAAAGCCTTTCATATCGGCGGTGCCTAATCCGTAGAAGCGGTTGTTGTGTTCTGTCAGGGCGTGAGGGTCAAAGTTCCAACGTCCTTCATCGAATGGCACAGTATCGCTATGTCCTGCAAGCAGTAAGCCCCCTTCGCCAGAACCCATCTTTGCGACCATATTATGCTTGCCGGGTTCGACCTCTACCACCTCAACACTAAAGCCTACATCTTTAAACCATTGAGCCATTTTTTCGATCACTTTCTCGTTGCCATGATCCCAGCTTGGATCGGTCGAGCTAATGGAGTCGGTGGTAATTAGGCCTTTATAGACCTCAAGAAAACTCGGTAATTGCATAATAACTTCACTTCTACTATTGACAGGAAAACCATAAGTCGGTAAAACACATATTAAATCATATTTAATGCATAAGAAATCAAATAAAGCTAAGAATTAAGTATTAATAGTCAAATTTGAAATGTAACTTACCTCAAAAATGGATGTGTTGAGATGTTGAAAACCACGATCATTGGCGCAAGCGGCTATACAGGAGCAGAACTGGCTCTAATGATAAACAGACACCCTGAGCTCACGCTATCAGGTTTATATGTCTCAGCCAATAGTGTAGACGCAGGTAAACCTATCGCGGCACTGCACGGTAAGTTAGCTGGTCTGGTTGATATGCCAGTACAGCCATTAATGAATCCAGAAGAAGTAGCTAAACAGTCTGATGTGATTTTTCTAGCAACGGCACACGAAGTCAGTCACGACCTAGCGCCAATCTTCCTTGAGAACGATTGCCAAGTCTTCGACCTATCAGGTGCCTTTAGAGTTAAAGGCGAAAACTTCTATCAAGAGTTTTACGGTTTTGAACATCAACACGAACAATGGCTAGACAAAGCGGCTTACGGTTTAGCTGAATGGAACGAACAAGAAATAAAAGAAGCTCAGCTTGTTGCAGTCGCGGGTTGTTATCCAACCGCATCACAACTGGCGATTAAGCCTTTAGTTGAAGCAAAGTTACTGGATGAGAACCAATGGCCAGTGATTAACGCGACTAGTGGCGTTAGTGGGGCAGGGCGCAAGGCGACTATGGTCAACAGCTTCTGCGAAGTAAGCCTGCAAGCTTATGGTGTATTTAACCACCGTCATCAACCTGAAATGGCTGCACACCTAGGGTGTGATGTAATTTTTACCCCGCACCTAGGCAACTTTAAGCGTGGCATTTTAGCGACCATTACCATGAAACTGGCTGACGATGTGACAGAAAAGCAGATACAAGATGCCTTCGAGCAAGCATATCAAGGTAAGCCAGCGGTGAGATTACTCGAAGAGACATTACCAAGAATTCAAGATGTAGAACAGACGCCTTTCTGCGACTTAGGTTGGAAGGTTCAAGGTCAACACATCATCGTTGTTTCAGCGATTGATAACTTATTAAAGGGTGCATCTAGCCAAGCGATGCAGTGTTTGAATTTACGTTATGGTTTTGCGCCATTAACTGCGTTAGTGTAAGGAAATCTAGATATGAGCCTTAATAATCAACCATTAATCATAAAGTTAGGTGGCGCTGCGCTATCTTGTGGTGAAACACTTAGCAAGTTATTTGGTGCTATCTCTGCTTACCAACAACAGGCACAACGACCAATCGTGATTGTTCACGGTGGTGGTTACCTTGTTGATGACTTGATGAATAAGTTGAACCTCGAAACGGTTAAGAAAGAGGGGCTACGTGTTACTCCTTATGATCAAATCCCAGTGATTGCTGGTGCACTAGCGGGCACAGCCAATAAATTACTTCAGGGTCAGGCGATTAAAGATGGTATCAACGCCGTCGGTTTGAGCCTAGCAGACGGTGGCCTATGTAAAGTTAGTGAGCTGAACCCTGAATTGGGTGCCGTAGGTAAAGCTGAGCCGGGCGACTCAAGCGTCCTGCAAGCCATCCTTAATGCTGGTGCATTACCAATCATTAGTTCTATTGGTCTTACTGAGCAAGGACAACTGATGAACGTTAATGCCGATCAAGCCGCGGTTGCTGTTGCAGGCGCACTTGATGCTGAACTGGTGCTGCTTTCTGATGTAAGTGGCGTGTTGGATGGTAAAGGTCACTTGATTCCAAGTCTTAATCAACAACAAGCCGATGACCTCATCACAGGCAAAGTTATTACTGACGGCATGATCGTTAAGGTTAAAGCCGCATTAGAAGCCGCTAACGACCTCGGACGACCAATCGAAGTCGCTACTTGGCGATACCCAGACAAACTGACACAACTTTTTTCAGGTAAGAGCATAGGAACACAGTTTTTACCTCAGTAGGCCTCACTACGAGTGACTACTTAAATAATTTAGACAAACTAAATAAACATATAATTATGAAGTCATTTCCAACGCTGACCGCCATGTGCAGTATGGAAATTAGGAGAAAGAAAATGAGCAAAGTTAACGTAAAGAAAGTTGTAGTAGCCTACTCTGGCGGTCTAGACACATCAGTAATCATTCCATGGTTGAAAGAGAACTATGACTGCGAAGTTATCGCATTTGTTGCTGATGTAGGCCAAGGCGATGAAGAGCTGATTGGTATTGAAGAGAAAGCAAAAGCTTCTGGTGCTTCTGAGTGTTACATCGCTGACCTCAAAGAAGAGATGGTGGCAGATTACATCTACCCAACGTTAAAAACTGGCGCTTACTACGAAGGTAAATACCTGCTAGGTACTTCAATGGCTCGTCCAATCATTGCGAAAGCTCAGGTTGAAGTTGCACGTAAAGTCGGTGCTGACGCGCTATGTCACGGTTGTACAGGTAAGGGTAATGACCAAGTTCGTTTTGAAGGTGCATTTGCTGCACTAGCACCAGACCTACACGTAATTGCACCTTGGCGTGAATGGGATCTAGTGAGCCGTGAAGAGTGTCTAGATTACCTAGCTGAGCGTAATATCCCTTGTACTGCCTCTCTTACTAAGATTTACTCGCGTGATGCAAACGCATGGCACATCTCTACAGAAGGTGGCGTTCTAGAAAATACATGGAACGCACCGGATGAAGATTGCTGGGCTTGGACTGTAGACCCAGAGCAAGCGCCAAACGAATCTGAAACTGTGACGCTTAAAGTTGAAAAAGGCGAAGTAGTAGCGGTTGATGGTGAAACAATGACGCCATACAACGCACTGGTTTACCTAAATGAGAAAGGTGCTAAGCACGGTGTTGGTCGTATCGATATTGTAGAAAACCGTCTTGTTGGTATGAAGTCTCGTGGTTGTTACGAAACTCCAGGTGGCACAATCATGATGGAAGCACTGCGTGCAGTAGAGCAACTGGTTCTTGATAAAGCGGCATTCGAATTCCGTGAAGAGCTGGGTGTTAAGGCTTCTCACCTTGTATACGACGGTCGTTGGTTCACTCCGCTATGTAAGTCAATTCTTGCAGCAACAGATGAGCTAGCACAAGACGTGAATGGTGAAGTGGTTATCAAACTTTACAAAGGCCATGCAACGGTGACTCAGAAGCGTTCTGACAACAGCCTGTACTCAGAAGAGTTTGCAACCTTTGGTGAAGATGAAGTTTACGACCAAAGCCACGCTGAAGGCTTCATCCGTCTTTACTCGCTATCAAGCCGTATCCGTGCTTTAAATAGCCAAAAGTAATCCTAACAATGAGTTAGCGAGCTAGCCTTTAGCGAAAGATTAAAGGCCAGTAAACCGACATTATTATGCAAAGCCCATTTACTACTAAACAGTGAATGGGCTTTTTTGTTTTCTATTCGCTTAATAAATCAGCTTCAGCTTTTACCGATGAATGGCATATAATTCGCGCTCCACGCTGAAAATAATCAATGGAATGATCTTTTGGTGAATAAATATGTGAAAATAATGAATTAATACTTTATTTTCATTTTGAATTGCCGTAAGTTTAAACCATCAGAAAAATACTGAATCTTAATCAGAATTATCATTTGCAAAAACAGTGAGCACTGTGCAATTAGGAGATACACAATGGCATTATGGGGCGGTAGATTTACCCAAGCAGCAGACACGCGGTTCAAAGATTTTAACGATTCTCTTCGTTTTGATTACCGATTGGCTGAGCAAGACATTGTGGGCTCTATTGCCTGGTCAAAGGCTCTACAATCGGTCAATGTTCTAACTGAAGAAGAACAACAAAGACTAGAGCTTGCACTGAACGAGCTAAAACTCGAAGTGATGGAAGACCCTGAACAGATCTTACGTTCTGATGCAGAAGATATTCACAGCTGGGTTGAGCAACAACTGATCGGCAAAGTCGGTGATTTGGGCAAAAAACTTCATACTGGCCGTTCTCGTAATGACCAAGTAGCGACTGACCTTAAGCTTTGGTGTCGTCAGCAAGGTAATCAACTGCTGTTAGCGCTTGATCGTCTGCAAAGCCAAATGGTGAATGTTGCTTCTCAGCATCAAGAAACCGTGCTTCCTGGCTACACTCACTTACAACGTGCTCAGCCGGTAACTTTTGCTCACTGGTGCTTGGCTTACGTTGAAATGCTTGAGCGTGATTACTCGCGTTTGAATGATGCGATTAAGCGTCTAGATACATGTCCGCTGGGTTCTGGTGCCCTTGCAGGAACCGCTTACCCGATGGACCGTGAAGAGTTAGCTCACAACTTAGGTTTCCGTCGTGCAACGCGTAACTCTCTAGATTCAGTTTCTGACCGTGACCATGTGATGGAGCTGATGTCGATTGCATCTATCTCAATGCTTCACCTTTCACGTCTTGCCGAAGATATGATTTTCTACAACTCAGGTGAATCGAATTTCATCGAGTTAGCAGACACCGTGACTTCAGGTTCATCTCTGATGCCACAAAAGAAAAACCCGGATGCGCTAGAGCTTATCCGTGGCAAAACTGGCCGTGTATACGGTTCGTTAGCCGCAATGATGATGACAGTTAAAGCACTGCCTTTGGCTTACAATAAAGATATGCAAGAAGATAAAGAAGGTCTGTTTGACGCTTTAGATACTTGGAATGATTGTATGGAAATGGCAGCTCTTTGTTTTGACGGCATTAAAGTGAACGGTGAACGTACGCTTGAAGCGGCGAAGCAAGGTTATGCAAACTCAACAGAACTGGCTGATTACCTAGTAGCGAAAGGCATTCCTTTCCGTGAAGCTCACCATATTGTTGGTGTGACGGTCGTTGCTGCGATTGCTAAAGGCTGCGCATTAGAAGAATTAACCATCGCAGAAATGAAAGAGTTCTCTGAGGTGATTGAAGATGATGTGTATGACATCTTGACCATTGAATCTTGCCTTGAAAAACGTAGCGCGCTGGGTGGTGTATCACCGAAGCAAGTCGCTTACGCGGTTGACCAAGCTGAGAAGCGCTTATCACAGCGTGATACTTCCATTGTTAAAGTTCGTCCGGCTCGTTTGACCGATATCGAATCGCTGGAAGGCATGGTGGCTTATTGGGCGAACCTCGGTGAAAACCTACCTCGTTCTCGTAATGAGCTGGTGCGTGATATTGGCTCGTTTGCGGTCGCTGAGCATCATGGTGAGGTAACGGGTTGTGCATCACTCTATGTGTATGACTCTGGTTTAGCGGAAATTCGTTCGTTGGGTGTTGAAGCTGGCTGGCAAGGTCAAGGGCAGGGTACCGCGATTGTGCAGCACTTGGTTGAGAAAGCACGACAAATGGCCATTAAGAAGGTGTTTGTGCTGACTCGTACTCCTGAGTTCTTCATGAAGCATGATTTCTTACCAACATCGAAATCTCTGCTACCTGAAAAGGTACTGAAAGATTGTGACCAGTGTCCTCGTCAACATGCATGTGATGAAGTGGCGTTGGAAGTGAACTTGGTAGAGCAGATTATCGCTAAGGTTAATGTTGCATAAGGCATTGATTTTATAGCTCCTAAAAAAAAGATCAAAAATCTGATCTTTTTTGGGAACAAACTAAGAAAAGTCCGGTCTATTAAAGTACCACTGCTTTTTCTTAGAATTTTCTAAGAAAGCCCTAGAATCGATTGGTTCTGGGGCTTTTTTCTATCTGCTGTTTGGGAAATGAGTATGGGGAGCTAAATCGAGGTACTATCGGGTCATTGAATCGGTATTTAGCCGTTAACACTTATCTCAAAAAAACCATCAGTTAACGCTTCTTTTTCCTTAAAGGCAGCACCAAAAACTTCATTATCCAATGCAGTGACAGCAAACTACTGAATGCCAACGCGGCCATCATCAAGGCGATGGCATTGATGGTTTTAGGGTCTTCTCTGAAAAATAACCACCATGCTCCCCAACTTACTAGCGACAACACCATCAGTTGGTTCATACAACGTTGGCAGCGACCGAGTTTGTTGAAGATTTTTTCATTTTTATTGCAATGAACACATGTCATCTTAGGCTTAATTCGCGTTATGCTTGTTGCCTTGATAATACCACGTCACAAGATATTGGATCACGGTGACATAGAGAGAGAAGATCGATGATTGAGCGCCAAGAAACTAAGCAACGCATGAGCCGTATTGTTAAACACAACGGTACTATCTACCTATGTGGCCAAGTTTGTGCTGATGCAACCAAAGACATCACAGAACAAACACAGACAATGTTAGATAAAGTTGAAGCGCTACTTGAACAAGCAGGCAGCGACAAAGAGCACATGCTGTCAGCAACGATTTACTTGAAAGACATGAAAGACTTCCAAGAAATGAACGCAGTATGGGACGCATGGGTTCCTGAAGGTCACGCCCCAGCTCGCGCATGTGTAACCGGCGACATGGCTCGTGAAGTGCTACTTGTTGAGATCTCTGTGATTGCCGCTGAGAAGTAATAGCTAAGTCTTTAGATACAAGCAATGGCTTTAAGAGATTCCAGATACCTCGTCCCTCGGTTCTGGAATGACGTTGCTCTTAGCCAAAAACAAAAAGGAAAGCCAATGGCTTTCCTTTTTAGTATCTAGCGTTTGCTCATTGCTAACGATAATCTGAGATTAACAGCCAGGGCCGCAATCTAGACAGTGTTTCACCATCTCTGGACCAAGGTGAAGTTTCGCATTGAGGTCACGTAGCGCTGTTCGTACACCCTCTTCAATTACTGGGTGGTAGAACGGCATATCTAGCATTTCAGAAACTGTCATCTTGTTTTGGTGTGCCCATGCTAACAAGTGAGCCAAGTGTTCTGCGTTTGGTCCCATCATTTCAGCACCAAGGAAACGACCTGTACCTTGCTCGCCGTAAACGTGCAGAATACCTTTGTTGCGTAGCATCACTCGTGAGCGGCCTTGGTTCTCGAAAGACACTTCACCGGTTGCGAAACAACCACAGGTGCCTAAGCGGGTTATGATCTCTTTGTATGTTTCACCAACCATCGCGATTTGCGGGTCAGAGAATACCGCTGAGATTTTAGAGCGGCGTAGGCCTGCGCGAATTTCGGGGAAACGACCTGCGTTATCACCTGCAATACGTGCTTGATCTGCTGCTTCATGTAGCAGAGGCAGTTGGTTACTTGCGTCACCAGCAATAAAAACTGATGGTAGCGATGTTTGTAGCGTGTAGTGGTCAGCGATTGGCACACCACGTTCATCAAGCTCTAGAGAGGTATTCTCTAGGCCAAGTTTATCTGTATTAGGGCGACGACCTGTTGCTGCCAGTACGTATTCAACGATGTTAGTTTCTAGTTCATCTTGCTTATTGATGAACTGGATTTCGACGCGAGCCTCACCTGACTCAGTGGTAATACGCTTCATGCTTTCGATTTTCACGTCAGCATCTAAATAGAACTCTTCATTGAAGGCTTTGTCTGCGTAAGCCATGATCTCTGGGTCGGTTACTGGGCCAACTTGACCACCCAAACCGAACAGTTTGGTCTTCACTCCTAAGCGGTGCAGTGACTGACCAAGCTCAAGGCCAATAACGCCAGGGCCAAATACGGCAACCGATTCTGGTAAATCATCCCAGCTGAACACGTCATCGTTAATGATCAGGCGGTCGCCAAGTTCATTCCAAACTGCAGGATATGCAGGGCGCGAACCTGTCGCGATAACAATACGCTTAGCGGTCACAACCGTGTGGTCATCAATTTGTAGCGTGTTGTCGTCTAAGAATTTTGCGTAGCCAGAGATCTTGTCTTGCTCTGGGATTTCATCAACACCTTCTAAAACAAAACCAACAAAACGGTCACGTTCAAACTTCACTCGGTCCATTACTTCACGGCCGTTAATCACGATGTCGCCTTGTGGGTGAACGCCAAAAGCCGGAGCTTTCTCGATGTGGTGTACGCTTTCTGCAGCTGCAATCAGCAGTTTAGATGGCATACAACCAACACGAGCACAGGTTGTACCGTAAGGGCCGCCTTCAATCATCACGACACTGTCAGTGTGTGCTTTTGCAGCGCGGTAAGAACCTAGACCTGCCGTACCGCCCCCGATAACTGCTACATCTACATTGACTTGTTTCATAATAATTTTCTCGCAATGGCTAAATTTAGTGTGAACGAACCCCTCCAACTCTGGTGATTTTTTTGAGAGTTAGGATAGCGGGTCAGTTTTGTGATTCTGTTTTATTAGGTTTAGCTTGTGATTCAGATTTTTGTTACTAACTGCTTCTTGTTACTAACTATAGGTTAGTTAAAAGTTAGCGAGTCAGAAGCTGCATCTTTTTCCAAAGCTCAGATAAGAGTGATTTGGAATAGCTAACCCACAAGAGGGTGGGTTAGCTGGTATTACTAAGCGTTTATTAGCGACTAAGTGATTAACCTAGGAAAGCTTCTAGTTCTTCGCTACCACCGATGTGTTTGCCACCGATGAATACTTGAGGAACGGTAGTGCGACCAGAGATTGCACGTAGGCTTACTGTTGTTGCGTCTTTACCTAGAACCACTTCTTCGTAGTTTAGACCTTTGTCGATTAGGTTTTGTTTCGCTTTCATACAGAAAGGACAGCCTGGCTTAGTGAATACTGTGATTGACTCTTGCTCTTTGTGTTCTGGAGCAAGGTAGTTAAGCATAGTATCAGCATCAGAAACCTTGAACGGGTCGCCTGGTACGTCTTCTTCGATGAACATTTTTTCTACCACGCCGTTTTTAACCAGCATGCTGTAGCGCCATGAACGTTTGCCGAAGCCGATGTCGTTTTTCTCAACTAGCATACCCATGCCGTCTGTGAAGTCACCGTTGCCATCTGGGATGAATGTGATTTTTTCAGCTTCTTGGTCAGCTTTCCATGCGTTCATTACGAACGTATCGTTTACAGAAACACAAAGGATGTCATCAACGCCATTTTCTTTGAACACTGAGTGCAGTTCGTTGTAACGAGGTAGGTGGCTTGACGAACATGTTGGTGTAAACGCACCTGGTAGGCTGAATACGATAACTGTCTTGTCTTTGAATAGCTCTTCCGTCGTTACGTTAACCCATGCATCGCCTTGGCGAGTTGGGAATGTTACTTGAGGGATTGATTGACCTTCTTTAGATGCAAACATATTGATTTCCTTAAATAGTATTTTTAATTTTGCTCTATCAGAGCTTAACGTTTTTCTTTGCTCTGTTTCGTTTCGTTGAGCCCATTATTAGATAAATCCTTTGATAGTTCTAATCGTTTGATGTTATGGTTTTGATAGGTAAATCCTATCAAGAGCATTTTTTTTAAAATGTTTCTATTAGAACCCTTGTTCTTATTAAAACCTGAGGTAAGAGACTGATCATGAACATTCGTGACTTTGAATACTTAGTGGCGCTCGCAGAGCATAAGCACTTTAGAAAAGCGGCAGAGGCGTGCTTCGTCAGTCAACCTACTTTAAGTGGGCAGATACGCAAACTCGAAGATGAAATCGGTCTTCAGTTAACCGAGCGTAGTCCAAGAAAGGTAATATTTACAGAATCAGGCTTACAACTTGTTGAGCAAGCCAAACGCATTCTCAACGAGGTGAAGACCTTTAAAGATATGGCGAGTGGACACGGTGAAGCGATGACGGGGCCAATGCACATTGGTTTTATCCCGACCGTTGGCCCATACATTCTGCCAAAAATCATTCCTCATCTGAAAGAGAGCTTTCCCGATCTTGAGCTTTACCTGCACGAAGCTCAGACTCATCAATTGGTGAGTCAGTTGGAAGATGGCAAACTCGATTGCTTGGTATTAGCTGCGGTTGATGAAACGGCAGCGTTCAAAGAAATTGATGTTTATGACGAGCCGTTAAGTGTTGCTGTACCGTGCGGTCACGAATGGGCTCAGCAGGACACTGTCGATATGCTGCAGCTCAATGGACAAACCGTACTGGCGCTAGGTGACGGTCACTGTTTAAGAGACCAAGCCTTGGGCTTCTGTTTTGCTGCGGGTGCAAAAGATGACAAACGTTTTAAAGCAACCAGCTTAGAAACTCTGCGTAACATGGTCGCGGCGGGGGCAGGCATTACCTTGCTACCTCAGTTATCTGTGCCAAAGGAAAAGCAGAAAGATGGAGTGTGTTACGTACCTGCGGTGAATCCAACACCTTCACGTAGAATTGTCGTGGCTTACCGTCCGGGATCTCCATTGAAGGGACGTTTCGAGCAACTGGCTGAAACGATTCGAACTCAACTGGAGAAGACGGCTTAGCGCTTGAGTTTAGTCTGGTCAGATATAGATATAAAAAAGGGTTGATATGAATTCATATCAACCCTTTTTATTGGTCCATGTTGCTAGTCTCAAAAAACTATTTAGAACAGTTCTTCTACCGCTTCACCTGAAGAGGTGGAGTAGATGTCATCATTGAATCCTTCAGTGACGTATTCAGTCGGCTCTGTACCTTTCTCGAAGTATTCGAATATTGACGAGCTATCGGACTTGTTAGTTAGTAATCCTGTATCACGGTCAATACGCACACGAACGATGTTCTCTGGGATTTTTTTGCGCTGCGTTGGAACACCAGCCAGCGCAGTACCCATAAATTCAATCCAAGCCGGTTGCGCTGTTGAGCCTCCAAACTCACCTCCAGAAACTTGACTTTTACCAAGGTTAGCATTGGTTGTTGTTCGTCCTAGCTTACGGTTATGATTATCAAAGCCAACCCATACCGTTGCAACTATGTCTGGGCCATAACCGTTGTACCATGTATCTTTTGCGTCGTTGGTGGTACCTGTTTTTCCACCAATATCACGACGTTTCAATGGTTGCGCACGCCAACCTGTACCGTTCCACCCTGTACCTTTTCTCCAATCACCGCCCCCCCAGATGTTGCTGTACATCATTTCACGAACAAGGAATGCATTCTGCTCAGAGATAACCTGAGGTGCGTATTGAACTTTGGTATCTACATCTTGCTCGGAAAACTCATCTGCCATTGGATCGGTTGTGATGGTTTGTTTGCAATCTTCTTTACAGACGACTTTTGGCGTTGCTTCAAATTCAGTCTCGCCAAATGGAGTGTCAATGTGGCTGATGTAGAAAGGTTCAACGTAGTAACCGCCATTAGCGAATACTGAGTAACCTTGCGCTACCTTCATTGGCGTTAAGCTACCCGCACCTAGTGCAATAGTTTCAGAGTTGGGTACTTGGTCAATATCAAAACCAAATCGAGTTAGATAGTTGCGTGTTTCATGGAGGCCAACCTCACGCAGTACACGTACCGCCATCACATTTTTAGACGTTGCGAGGCCTATACGCAAGCGAGTTGGCCCAAAGTAAGTTGGTGGCGAGTTCTTTGGCCGCCATGCCGTACCTTGGCTCTTATCCCATTGATTGATAGGCGCATCGTTGATCAGTGATGCCAACGTTAGGCCTTTATCAATCGCCGCTGAGTAGATAAATGGTTTGATACCAGAACCAACCTGACGAATAGATTGCGTCGCACGGTTGAATTTGTTGTGAACAAAGTTAAAGCCACCCACCATCGACAGTACAGCGCCGTTGTTCGGGTTCATTGCAACAAAAGCGGTGTTCGCGTTTGGTACTTGGCTTAGTCGCCATACAACAGGTGTCCCAGTTTCCGTTGTTGCTTCTTCTGTTGGCTCTTCAGAGACTTCGTCACCTGTTACCGCTTCATGGCGAACCCAGATCTGTTCACCAACCGCAAGAATCTCTTTTGTTTGAGATGGGTCAGGCCCTTGGCGATTATCTGTTAGGAATTTACGCGCCCAGTTCATGCCTTGCCATTCGATAGATCCTTCGCCTTGGTTTTTAACCCAAATCTGTGCACTTTTCGAATCAACGTCTGTTACAACGGCAGGGACAAGGTCACCGTAAGTTGGTTGAGACTTAAGGTGCTTAACGATTTGTTCATGATCCCAAGCTGATTGCTCGGTTTGCCACAATACTTTTACAGCACCACGGTAGCCGTGACGTTCATCGTAGCCAAGTAGGTTCTTAATCGCGGCTTGGTTAGCGGCTTTTTGCAGTTTTGAATCAACGGTCGTGTAGACCTTCATGCCTGACGTATAAGCAGCTTCGCCGTAGCGTTCCACCATCCAAGCACGTGCCACTTCAGCAACATACGGCGCACTGAGTTCAATCTCAGCACCGTGGTATTTGGACATAAGTACTTCATTACGCGCTTCATCGTACTCTTCTTGAGTGATGTATTGCTCGTCTAACATACGGCGTAATACCACATTACGACGGTTTGTCGCGCGCTCAAGAGAATAGATAGGGTTCATGGTTGATGGTGCTTTTGGCATACCCGCAAGCGTAGCGATTTCACTCAGAGTCAGTTCAGGGAGGTCTTTACCAAAGTAAACGCGTGCAGCAGCGCCAAAGCCATATGAACGGTGGCCTAGAAAGATCTTGTTTACGTACAGCTCCATGATTTCTTCTTTGCTGAGCAATTGCTCAATATGGATCGCAATGAAGATCTCCTTGATCTTACGCATGATCTTTTTCTCATTAGATAAGAAGAAGTTACGCGCAAGCTGCTGAGTAATGGTACTCGCCCCCTGTTTTGCTGAACCCGACATGGCAACCACGAGTGCTGCTCGTGTGATGCCGATTGGATCAATACCAGGGTGCTCATAGAAACGGCTATCTTCGGTGGCAATCAGAGCCTCAACTAAGTGGCGAGGAATCTCGTCATATGTCACTGGATTACGACGCTTTTCGCCAAATTGAGAGATCAACTTACCGTCTTGACTGAAGACTTGCATTGGCGTTTGGAGTTCTACGTCGCGCAAAGTGGCAACATCAGGCAACTCGGGTTTTACGTAATAATAAAACCCGAAAATTGTACTGACTCCAAGAATCATGCAAATCAATGTAAATATGAATAATCGCTTTATGAACTTCACCGGATAATCCCTGATTAGTTAAGGCTGATAAGCAGCAAACCCTTGTACTCTAGGCTAAAAACTTAGCTTTCGTTTATTAACGCTTATTTAACTAATAATCACAACCCCTAGATAATCAACGAAATGCTTGGCACTTCAGGAGCTAGGTCACATGGGTTCATCATTAATTACAGGTATAGATATCAATCATCACAGCATCAAAGCCGTGGTACTAAAACCCGTGGGGGAGTTGTATGCCCTAGTGGGATACAAAGAGCTGCCGATTTCGGACGACATTTTTACAGCTAACCATACTTTGGAGTATCAGAAAACTGTTAAGAAACTTAAAGAACTTAGGAAAGGATTGCCTTTTGGCTGTCGCAACGTCGCCATTTCGGTACCTGATAACACGGTGATCAGCAAAGTATTGCAAATAGAGAGTGAGTTAGAAAACAGAGAAAAAGAGTTTTCTATCTATCAAACCTTCGCTCATCAATCTCCCTTTCCTATCGAGGAGCTGAGTTTAGATTTTGTAAAGCTGGAAGACAAACGATTTGGTAAAGGATCGATAAGCAGTTATCAGGTATACGCTACTCGTAAGGAAGTGGTGGATAGCCGAGCGGATGCATTAACTAAGGCTGGCTTTAAACCTGTGGTGGTGGATACGAAGGCGCATGGGCTACTTAATATCTGGCAATTGGCTTCGCATTTGTATCCCAATAAGAATAACTGGCTGCTGGTAGATGTTGGAATCGACCAAACGTCGCTAGGGATTATCCCGCAGAATTCAGCGCCTTTCTATAAAGACATCGCTTTTGGAACTCAAGATCTTCGCAGCTCAGATAACCCGAGTGATATAGAAGGTGTGTCCGGCACGGCTGAAGAAACCCATCAATTCATTGTTAATTTGATTGAGAAGCTCAAGCGTCAATTACAGCTCTATTCATCAGGAAATGCGCAGCAACCTATCTCTGGGATCTGGCTGATGGGTGAGGGAGCCAGCATTCCTATGGTAACCGAAGAACTAGAGCGCCATTTTCAGCTGAGCTGTCAGTCATTTAGTCCTTTGTCTCTATTTGAGAACAAGGTCGCCAAGAGACGTCGACTGCCAATGGACTGGCAACATTTTGGCATTGCCGCGGGTATGGCGATCAGTGGACTCAAGTGGCAGGGAGAAAAGCATGTTGCATCAAATTAACCTACTGCCTTGGCGCGATGAGATTCGTGCTCAGCATGAGAAGCGTTTTGTTCATTTAGTTATTCTTGGCGTCATCATTGCGCTTGGTGGGCAATGGGCGGTCGGTAACTATTTTCACGACCAACAAGCCAAGCAGCAAGCACGCCTCAACTACCTCAATCAATACATTGCAGAGCTCGACCAACAAATTCAGTCACTGAAAGTCGCGGAGCAAGAACATAAAGCGATCCTGACTCGACTCGACGTCGTGGAATCCTTACAGCTTGGTCGTAACAAGACCACCGACTTTATGAACCTGATGCCGGAGCTGATTCCTGAGGGCGTCTATGTTGACGAGATAAAGATGAATGGTCAGGAAGTTGAAATGTCTGGCATCAGCGACAGCACCGCTCGCCTTGCGACTATGTTGGATAATTTAGAGCGCTCCGAGTCACTTGAAAGTGTCGAAATGCACTCAATTGTTCATAACCGCAAGCGCTTCAATAAGGACTTCCAGACCTTCAAGGTCTCTTTTGTGTTCAGCCCTGTTTCTTTAGACAACACAACCGCGAAGATAAAAGAGAAGGGGGCGAACCATGGCTAGTTTTCAAAATATGGCCAGTTTGCAAGGCCTCGATGTCGATGAGATCACGGAATGGCCGTTGCTGCCCCAGCTCTTAGTCATTCTTGTATTGATGGTGTTAATCCAAGGTGTCGGCACTTGGCTTTATGTGTTGCCACTCGACGATGAATTGCAACAGATGAAGCAACAAGAACAAACTTTAAAGACGACCTTGCGAATAAAGGCCAATAAGGTTGCGGCCTTACCTAAGTTGCAGAGCCAGTTGGATGAGCTAACCATCCGCTACGATTATCTGTTAGAGCAATTACCCGTTCAAAAAGAACTAGCCAGTATGTTGGCGTCTGTGAATGAACTCGGCTTGGATAATTCGCTGAACTTCACACGAATCGATTGGGGACAAAAGCAGAACAAGGAGTTTCTCTATCGTTTACCGCTCAATATCGAGTTGACAGGTGAATACCACGAGATAGGCGACTTCTCTGCGGCTATCGCCAAGCTGCCGCGTATCATCAGCTTTGATGATGTGAATTGGCAACGAGTCAGCCAAGAAAGCAGCACGTTGCACTTTAGGGTTCGAGCTTATACCTATCAGTTTAAGTCGGAGGTCAATGATGAAAGCCAATAGCGCGTTTTATTCAATCTTGTTGCTGCTTGCACTATCAGGCTGCAAAGCCAATCAAGATTCACTCGAAGACTTTGTGTTGCAGATTGAAGCCAAGGCGAGAAAAGACGTTGAGCAACTTGTCCCTGCGAGCGAGTTCCTGGCTGCGACTTATCAGCACCGAGCCTTTCGTCCTCCCTTTGAACTTCCCAAAGAAGCCATTGTGCAAAACCAACCTCTGGTTAAGAAAGACTGTTGGCAACCGAGCGTACGTTCTCGCAATGGCAAGTTAGAGAAGTACCCGCTGAGTAAGCTGCGTTTAAGAGGCGTGATGGGCAGTGGCTCAAGTGTGTTTGGGCTAGTGCAAACCCCAAAAGGCAACGTGGTAAACGTCAAGAAAGGCCAGTTTATTGGCCTAAACAATGGCCGAGTGACTAAGGTGACGAACCAGTACGTTCAGATTAATGAAACTCTTCCAGATGGCTTAGGTTGTTGGCATAAGCGCAACGTTAGGCTGGCTCTGAAGTAAACCAATACCACATGATGTGGATATGAGATGTAACGATGATTAAAGGAATAAGCGAGATAATGAACAAAGGGCTACAGGTTGCACTGCTGTCTGTGATGTTGTTTTTTAACGTACTGAGTTACGCAGAGGCATCATCCAATAATTTGGACAACATCGATTTCAGGGTCAACAAGAACAAAGATGCGGTCATCATTATTGAATTAGCAACCAGCACTGCGGTGATCGATGTTCAAAGGGTCCAAGAAGGGCTGAGCATTGAACTGCTCAATACTAAGGTTGATGACGACAAGCTCTACTTGTTTGATGTAAAAGACTTTACCACCTTAGTTGAAGGAGTTGAGGTCTTCAGAGAAACGCCGAGTACCCGACTGTTAGCCACGATCGCCGATGATTACCAATACGAGTACAACCTAAAAGGTCGCTTTATCGAGGTCATCGTGAGTAAGCCGCTGGTTAAAGAGAGCGCCGCAGAGAAGAGTGTCTTAGAGAAAGAGGGCAAACTCATCTCAATTAATTTTCAAGACATTCCAGTTCGTAATGTTCTTCAGCTCATTGCCGATTATAACGATTTTAACCTTGTGGTGTCTGACTCGGTTTCAGGGAACCTCACTTTGCGGTTAGATGGTGTACATTGGCAGCAAGTTCTCGACATTATCTTGCAAGTTAAAGGCTTGGATAAGCGTGTTGATGGCAATGTCATCTTGGTTGCGCCGAAAGCTGAACTTGATCTTCGAGAGCAGCAAGCCCTAGAAAAGTCTCGTTTGGAAGAAGAGTTGGGCGAGCTTAAATCGGAAATCATCAAGATTAACTTTGCTAAAGCCACCGACATAGCCGATATGATTGGTGGGGAAGGGGCGGTGAGTATGCTGTCTGACCGCGGTTCGATGACCATTGATGAGAGAACCAACTCACTGCTCATTCGTGAATTGGAAGAAAACATTGCGGTGATACGAGGCATCATTGAATCATTAGATATTCCCGTGAAGCAAGTACAGATAGAAGCGCGTATTGTCACTGTTACTGAGGGTAATCTTGATGAGTTAGGGGTACGCTGGGGCGTTTCTTCGACCAACGGAAGCTTCAAAGTCGGCGGCTCAATAGAAGGTAACCACCCATCACAATTTGCACCGTATCACGATAATGGTGGGGATAGTGCGATTGACGATTACCTCAACGTTAATCTAGGGGTGACATCGCTTAATGCATCAAGCATTGCGTTTCAGGTGGCTAAGCTGGGTTCAGATACCTTGCTTGATCTTGAATTGTCGGCACTGCAACAAGAATCAAAAGCTGAGATTATTTCTAGCCCACGCTTAATTACCACCAATAAAAAGCCCGCTTACATTGAGCAAGGTACTGAAATCCCTTATTTAGAATCCTCTTCCAGTGGTGCAACTTCCGTCGCATTTAAAAAAGCGGTCTTGAGTCTTAAGGTCACACCGCAGATAACCCCTGATAATCGTCTGGTACTAGATTTGAGTGTCACTCAAGACAGACCTGGCCAGGTTGTGAAAACGGGAACGGGTGAGGCTGTGGCAATTTACACCCAAAGAATTGGCACGCAAGTGCTTGTTAATAATGGTGAAACGGTTGTTCTCGGCGGGATATTTCAACACAGTGTTAGCAGCACAGTTGACAAAGTTCCTCTGTTGGGAGACCTGCCAGTTTTGGGGGCTTTGTTCCGTCGCAGCTATGAAAATGTAGGTAAAAGTGAACTGCTTATTTTTGTTACACCTAAAGTTGTGATTCAGTAATGAACAATTAGATTAAAAATAAAGTTGCATTAGTGGCACCTAACCTTGATAATTTCGGGTCTTATCACGAATTATCTGTGAGGAATCGGTGCCACGGGCCTTTTAATTTCAGTACTTGTACTGACCTACCTTGTGGCGATGTCATTGAATTAACGTTGTAAATTACTGCTAAAAACATGGCTGAGAAACGCAATATTTTTCTTGTTGGCCCAATGGGCGCCGGCAAAAGTACAATTGGTAGACACCTAGCTTCCCAACTTCATATGGAGTTTTTAGACTCTGACACTGTGATCGAAGAGCGCACTGGCGCAGACATCGCATGGGTTTTTGATGTTGAGGGCGAAGATGGTTTCCGTAAACGCGAAGAATCTGTAATCAACGATCTGACAGAAGAACAAGGTATTGTTCTTGCGACAGGTGGTGGTTCAGTACTGAGCAAAGAGAACCGTAACCGTCTATCTGCACGAGGCATTGTTGTATACCTAGAGACAACAATTGAAAAGCAACTTGCTCGCACTAACCGCGACAAGAAACGCCCTCTACTTCAAACAGACAACCCGCGTGATGTGCTAGAAGATCTAGCTGTATCTCGCAACGCACTATACGACGAAGTGGCGGACTACACAGTTCGTACTGACGATCAAAGTGCAAAAGTGGTAGCCAACCAGATCGTAAAAATGCTAGAAGAACGTTAAGTTTATTTTTTCGGAGAGCAAACCCATGGAACGGATTACGGTCAATCTAGCTGAGCGTAGCTACCCTATCTCTATTGGTGCCGGGTTATTTGAAGACCCGGCGTACCTTTCTTTTTTATCTGGCAAACAGAAAGTTGTAGTTATCAGTAATGTGACGGTAGCGCCTCTTTATGCCGATAAAATTTTATCTTTATTGGATCAAGTAGGCTGTCAAACTTCTCTTCTAGAGTTGCCAGACGGTGAGCAGTACAAAACACTTGAAACGTTCAACTCAGTGATGAGCTACATGCTTGAAGGAAATTACAGCCGCGATGTGGTGGTGATTGCTTTAGGCGGCGGTGTTATCGGTGATTTGGTCGGTTTTGCTGCTTCTTGTTACCAACGCGGTATTGATTTCATTCAGATCCCGACGACCCTTCTTTCTCAAGTGGATTCCTCTGTAGGTGGTAAAACCGCAGTGAACCATCCCCTTGGCAAGAATATGATCGGCGCTTTCTATCAACCAAAATCTGTCATCATCGATACAAACTGTTTATCAACGCTTCCTGAGCGTGAGTTTGCAGCGGGTATTGCTGAGGTCATCAAATACGGCATCATCTATGATGAAACCTTCTTTGATTGGTTGGAACTGAATCTAGAGAAACTTTATCAACTTGATGAACAAGCACTGATCACCGCAATTGCTCGTTGCTGTGCAATTAAGGCTGAAGTGGTTGCTATCGATGAAAAAGAGTCAGGAATCAGAGCGTTATTGAACCTAGGTCATACATTTGGTCATGCGATTGAAGCAGAACTAGGCTATGGTAATTGGCTACATGGTGAAGCTGTGTCTTCAGGGACTGTAATGGCAGCCAAAACGGCTCAATTACAGGGACTGATCTCCCAGCAGCAGCTTGAGCGAATTATTTCTATACTCAAGAATGCGAAACTGCCAATCCATACGCCAGAAAGCATGTCTTTTGAAGACTTTATGAAGCATATGATGCGCGATAAAAAAGTGCTGTCTGGTCAGTTACGTTTGGTATTGCCAACAAGTGTTGGTACTGCTGAAGTGGTCGCTGATGTGCCTCAAGACATCATTAAACAAGCGATTGATTTCTGCCGTACTCTTTAAATTTGGTTGTGATGTTGTCTAGTTAACCCCTAGGCAACTGAAGCGTTTTACTGATCGATTTTATCAGTAGGGATCCTCAATGAGTTTGGCTCATGAATTAAGAGTGTTAGAGTTAGAATCTCAAGTTGAGCTATTAGAACGCTTGCAGCTTTTGACTAACTTTGGCTCAAACCTAATCACGGTCGCTGGTAAAACTGGCTCTGGCCGTTCATGGTTAGCTCAGCGTTATCTAGAGGCGTGGTCGACAGAAAAGAATCAGTGTTTACTGCTTTGTCACCCAAGCCAAGATGATCAGCAACACCGAGCTCTAATTCTTAACCAGATCGTTTCTGATCCACTCTTTAATCAACATGACTCTTTATCAGATAGCCTTGCACGGTTACTGGATGGAGATTCGTGTCATGTGGTTATCGTTATCGATGATGCCCACCGACTCTCAGAGCTCTTGGTCTCCGAACTGTGGATGCTGGTACTTGAGGCTCAATCTAATCCTCAATGGACGATCAATATCGTTCTCTTCTCGGAACCTGACCATTTAGACCCGCTGTTAACACGTCTGAGCTACGGTCAACAACACAAGCCTATCGGTCTAGAAATCGATAACCTATCCCAACCCGAAGCTGAACATTTCTTTGAATCACTGGTGATTCGATATGTTGATGATGAGTCTGAAGCTCGTGTGCGACGTGCGTTTAATAAAGCGCAACCTTTGCCCGGTGAGTTAATGGCCTTAGGAGAATTGAAAGTGGAAAAAAGGATTATTATTCGCTCAATTATTGGTTCACCTATCAATATCGCGATTTTGGTGGCGTTATTGTTGGTTGTTATCGGCGGCGGTTACTGGTGGATGTTCAGTCAGCCAACCCCTGATGATAAAGCGCAGTCTCTTATTGTACCGATAGAACAGACCGCTATCCCGACGGTTGAAGTGGAAAGTGGCACAGAACAAACTGGAATCGACGGCTCGGTTGATTCTGAAGCTGATAGTGACATGAGCTACCAAGGTGCTGACGATGACAGTTCATCTTTACCACCGGTTGTCGTGGAAGGTACAGCCAGTGTTGGCGAGGTGAAACAAGAGCAGCAGCGCGTGGTTATTACCTCTGATGTGGTTGATGCGTTACTGGATGATAAGCCGAAAAGTGCCGATACCAGTGCGATTGATGCTGCCGTTGAAGAAAACACAGGTGTAGAGGTTAGCTCGCAACCTGATGCGGCGAAAAATGAGTCACAAGCTTCGGTTGATGAAGATGCTGACCTCACGGAATCAACACCGCCGACGAAAAAGATCACCTTCTCATTTGCTCGCGAAGAGTTACAAGCTATCTCGCCACGCGCTTACACCTTACAGTTGAGCGCGATGACGTCATTAGAAGATGTTCAGTCTTTTATTGAAAAATATGAAGTTGAGGGCAAGGTTCGTATTTACCCGACACTTCGTAATGACACCAAGTGGTTTATCATCACTTATCAAGATTACCCGACGATTCAAGTGGCGCGAGACGCGGTAAGTGCTTTATCAAAACCACTTCAACAGTTGGAACCTTGGGCAAAATCGATGAATCAAGTGCATCGAGAGATAGAACGTGCGAAATAACCCTGAGCTTAGCCTCAAAATATGTTACATTCCGCAGCCTTATTTTTGAGTTGATAGATAGAGCAGTAAATGAAAAAGCAGCGTGCCTTTCTAAAATGGGCTGGTGGTAAATATGGCCTAGTTGAAGACATCCAGCGTCACCTGCCACCTGCTCGAAAATTGGTAGAACCGTTTGTCGGTGCCGGCTCGGTGTTTTTGAATACTGATTTTGAACAGTACTTGCTAGCGGATATCAATCCCGATCTTATCAACTTGTACAACCTTCTTAAAACTGACCCTGAAACCTACATATCTGAAGCGAAGCGCTGGTTCTGTCCTGAGAATAATCGTAAAGAAGTCTTTTTAGATATTCGAGCTGAGTTCAATGGCACCGACAATGTCATGTATCGCTCGCTTGCTTTCTTGTATATGAACCGATTCGGCTTCAATGGCCTGTGTCGATACAACAAGAAAGGTGGTTTTAACGTTCCGTTTGGTTCTTACAAAAAACCTTACTTCCCAGAAGCTGAGCTTGAGTTTTTCTCTGAGAAAGCGAAAAAAGCGACGTTTGTTTGTGAAGGCTACAGTGAGACTTTTAGCCGCGCCCGTAAAGGCTGTGTGGTTTATTGTGATCCTCCTTATGCGCCATTGTCTAGCACCGCTAACTTTACCTCTTATGCGGGTAATGGCTTCAGCTTAGATGACCAAGCAGCCTTGGCTGATGTTGCAGAAAGAGCGGCAATGGAGCGAGGTATCCCTGTCTTGATCTCAAACCATGACACCACCTTAACGCGCCGCTTATACCATGGTGCAGAACTGAACGTGGTCAAGGTTAAACGTACCATTAGCCGTAATGGCGCAGGGCGCAATAAAGTCGATGAGCTACTGGCACTTTTTCATAAAGAGAAAAACCAGCAACACGCTTCAGCAGAATTGTAGGGTCAGCATAACCCTCGAACTCATTAAATTAAGTGTCTAACGGGTACTTTCATAAACTAATCTTTCGAACTGCTAGGATCTGCTTAGGTGCTTAGGTAGAATTGCACACCAAATAGCCTTGGGATTGAGTCTTGTATTTGTATATGAGAGGTCAGCAAGGCGGTGATATTCGCAATTTACTCACTCTTAAGAGGTTTGGTATGAAAGATTTTCTAATCGCTCCATCGATTTTGTCTGCAGATTTTGCTCGTCTTGGTGAAGATGTAGAGAAAGTACTCGCAGCCGGTGCTGATGTTGTGCACTTCGATGTGATGGACAACCACTACGTACCTAACCTGACTTTTGGCGCACCTATCTGTAAAGCGCTGCGCGACTACGGTATTACTGCTCCTATCGATGTTCACCTAATGGTTAAGCCTGTAGATAGCATCGTGCCTGAGTTTGCTAAAGCCGGCGCATCAATGATTACCTTCCATGTTGAAGCCTCTGAGCACGTTGATCGTACTCTGCAGCTAATCAAAGAGCACGGCTGTAAAGCGGGTGTAGTACTTAACCCAGCAACGCCACTTTCTTGCCTTGATTACATCCTAGACAAAGTCGACATGATTCTACTGATGTCAGTGAACCCTGGCTTTGGCGGTCAATCTTTCATACCACACACGCTTGATAAGCTACGCGCTGTACGTAAACTTATTGACGAATCTGGCCGTGATATCCGCCTTGAGATTGATGGCGGCGTGAAGGTTGATAACATCCGTGAAATCGCAGAAGCGGGCGCAGATATGTTCGTTGCAGGCTCCGCTATCTTCAATCAACCGGATTATAAAGAAGTGATTGATGAGATGCGTGCAGAGCTTGCAAAAGTTAACGCATAAAAGTAGAACTAAGGTCTGTTGACCTAAAATCAAAAAATTTAGATTAAGGGGCTCATTGGCCCCTTTTTTACGTCTTATAGCTCAACTCATAAGACGACAATTATAAATAGGAAAGTAAGATGTCATTAAGCTCAATAAAACTGATCGCCTTTGATTTGGATGGAACCTTGTTAGATAGCGTGCCTGATTTGGCTGTCGCCGCTGACCAAGCTTGTCAGGAACTGGGTTTTTCTTCAGTAAGTGAAGAACAAGTTCGCGACTATGTGGGTAATGGTGCTGATGTTCTTATCGGACGCTCACTGAGCCGCAACCTTACCGTAGATCCAAGCCTAGAGCCTGAGCTGCTAAAGAAAGCGCGTATCCTGTTTGATGATTTCTACGAGCAGGGCGGCCACAAACTAAGTCACCTTTATCCATCGGTTAAAGAGACGCTAGCAGAGCTAGACAAAGCGGGTTTCACTATGGCACTTGTTACCAACAAGCCATCGAAATTTGTACCAGACGTTCTGGCGCAGCACGGTATCGATAAGTACTTTGTTGATGTGTTGGGCGGCGACTCTTTCCCAGAGAAAAAGCCGAACCCAGTGGCGCTGAATTGGTTGCTAGAAAAGCACAATGTTAAGGCTGACGAGATGCTAATGGTTGGCGATTCAAGCAACGACATCAAAGCCGCTAAGAATGCAGGCTGTCACTCGTTTGGTCTGACTTACGGCTACAACCACGGTGAGCCTATTTCAGCATCAAACCCTGACTATGTTGCGGATAACGTCGCGCAATTACTAGATGTCGTTCTAGTTTCAGCATAAAGCGGACAAAAGTTAGCTAACCTACTAGCAAAATACTTATCAATGAGTACACTGGATGAGCCGTACAGAAGAGCTGTGCGGCTTTTCTATTTTAAAGTTAAGAAGCTATGTTTTGACGAAGTTATTAAAAACTGAGTTGTTAAGACGCTAAGCGAATAAGCAAAGGAATTAAAACCATGAGCAAGCCCATCGTATTGAGTGGTGTTCAACCATCTGGTGAACTAAGTATCGGTAACTACTTGGGTGCTCTACGTCAATGGCAACAGATGCAAGATGATTACGATTGCCAATACTGTGTTGTAGACCTTCACGCAATTACGGTTCGCCAAGACCCGAAAGCACTGCATGAAGCGACTCTAGACGCACTAGCAATCTGTCTTGCCGTCGGTGTTGATCCAAAGAAGAGCACGCTATTTGTTCAGTCACACGTACCAGAGCATGCTCAACTTGGTTGGCTTCTTAACTGTTACACACAAATGGGTGAGCTGAGCCGTATGACTCAGTTTAAAGATAAGTCTGCACGTCACTCAAACGACGTAAACGTAGGTTTATACGACTACCCAGTGTTAATGGCCGCAGATATCCTGCTTTACGGTGCACATCAAGTGCCTGTAGGTAGCGACCAGAAACAACACCTAGAGCTCGCGCGTGATATCGCAACTCGTTTCAACAACATTTACGGCCCTGAAACGCCAATCTTCCAAGTGCCAGAACCTTACATTCCAACAGTGAATGCACGTGTAATGAGCCTGCAAGACGCGACTAAGAAGATGTCTAAGTCGGACGATAACCGTAAGAACGTGATTACTCTGCTAGAAGAGCCTAAGTCGATTATCAAGAAGATCAACAAAGCGCAAACGGATGCAGAAACACCACCACGTATTGCTCACGATTGGGAAAACAAAGCGGGTATCTCTAACCTAATGGGTCTGTACTCTGCGGCGACGGGTAAAACGTTTGAAGAGATCGAAGCGCAATACCAAGGCGTTGAAATGTACGGTCCATTTAAGAAAGATGTAGGCGCAGCATTGGTTGAGATGCTTGAGCCGATTCAATCTGAATACCACCGTATCCGTGCTGATCGTGCTTACATGGACGCAGTAATGAAAGCGGGTGCTGAAAAAGCGTCTGAGCGTGCTGCAGTGACTCTGAAAAAAGCATACGAAGCGGTAGGTTTTGTTACTCGCCCTTAGAGTGAACTAAAACAACTCGTTTGAGAATTTGAGCCCAAAGTAGACTTTGTTTACTTTGGGCTTTTTAGTGCCCGTCTTATTTGAACTTGCCCCAAAAACCTTGTTTGAATTGAGAATTTATACATTTCCGTTTAACACATTTAATTTATTAATGCTGTGTTATTGATCTTATTCACAGCTCTCAAGCTTTATAAAATTGAACTCGTTTCTATATATGTTGGAAATACATAACGTGCCAAACAATTGATGATTATTAAGTGATAAGTTCCTCATTTTCTTGCTAACTGACTTATTCCTTTCATAAATAAACCTGATAGTTACCACAAAATACATGACTGTCCATAGACGGCAGTAATTATAAATCGATGAACTCAGGTGAAACGGATGGCTCTTTTACACAAACCTTCATTGCTAGCAGTGGCAATTGGTAGCTTGCTAACAGCAAGTGCACACGCTGATTTGTTTATTTCACAATATGTGGAAGGCGGCAGCTACAACAAAGCGGTTGAGATTGCTAATAACGGCGATAGCAGCATGAATTTAGATGGTTACTCGCTGGCGAAGTCTGCGAATGGCAACGGATTATGGGGCGCCACTTTACCTTTAGATGGCCACGTTTTAGCGCCCGGTGGAGTACTTGTGGTCGCGCATTCTAGTGCGAGTGATGAGATTAAAGCTAAAGCTGACATCATTAATGCTTCTATCGCTAATCATAACGGTGACGACCCGCTAGCTATCTTGAATTCAGATGGTTCGGTACATGATGTTGTTGGTTTAATGGGCGATGTGGATTGGGGTAAAGATGTTACTTTGGTTCGAGCGACACAAATCCCTTCGGCAACATTCGATGCTTCACAATGGGTATCGTTACCAAAAGACAGTATTGAAGGGCTAGGTTCACTAGACATTGTTGAACTACCAGAAGCGTTCACTTGTACACAAGATGGCTCTGATCCAGTATTCACAACCATTCAAGAGATCCAAGGCGAGGGCCTAACATCACCGTTCATTGATGGCTACCCGTACATCACTGACGATGAGTACTTCTTAAAAGGTGTTGTGAGTGCCGTGACAACGGGCATAACCAAAGGCTTCTACCTGCAAGCACTTGAGGATGACTTCAATTCAAGCACTTCTGAAGGTCTATTTATCTATACGAATCAATCGAGCTCAGAACTGGCTGCGGGCGATGTAGTGTGTGTGAAAGGTAAGGTTCAAGAATACTACGGCCATACTCAGCTTAAAGTTGAAAACAACCAATGGCTAAAACAGGGCGAACAAGAAGCGCCTGAAGCAACGGCGATTGAAGCTCTAGACAGTGATGAAAACTTCGCTGCAACGCTTGAACGCTATGAAGGCATGTTGGTGAAAACAACAGAAGCGCTTGATATGCGTGTCACTCGTACCTTTGGTTATGACTACGCAGGTCGTCGTAACAATATGGTACTGGCCCATGAGCGTATTAACATGCAACCTAACCAGCTTTTCGCAGCAGGTTCTGAAGACGCGAAACAACAAATGGAAGATAACGCAGACCGTCGTCTTTTCGTTGAAACCGATCAAAAAGCGGGTGATGGACAAGTTCCTTTCTATTCAGATTTTGGCCGTACTGATATTGACCAAGATGGCTCGACGGAAGACTACATCCGTATAGATGACACCATCGTTGGCCTAGAAGGCGTGCTGACCTACAGCTACGGCGAGTATCGCTTAGTGACAACTAACCAGATCTCGGCTGAAAACTTTGTACGTAATGACCCACGTACCGGCAAACCTGATATGGATGAAGGCGACCTGCGTATCGCGACCTTTAATGTCTTGAACTACTTTAACTCTCCTTTTGGTGGCGACGCGAATCAACATGGTAACAATCGTGGCGCGAATACCATGACTGAGTTTGAGATGCAGCAAGAGAAGATTGTGAACGCGATTCTTCGCTTAGACGCTGACATCATTGGTTTGATGGAAATTGAGAACAACGGCTTTGGTGAAGGTTCGGCAATTCAACAGCTTGTGAATCAACTGAACGATCGTATTGAGCGTAAGAAAGACCGCTATACCTTTGTGGCTGTCGATTCAAATGAGGATGGAGTAACCGACGAGATGGACTCGATCGGCACTGACGTGATTACAACGGGCGTTATCTACCGTAAGAAGGTGGTTAAGCTTAAAGACAGCCGTGTTATCGCGATGCCAAGTCAACAAGCCCCAGAAGTGTTAGACGATTCTGGCAAGGTGATTGAAGACGGTAAAAACTACCAACGCGACTCATTGGCGCCAACCTTTAAAGTTAAAGGCACCAAAGAGAAACTCACCGTAGCGATCAACCACTTCAAATCGAAAGGTTCTAAGTGTTGGGAAGATGCAGCGCCGGTTGAGCAGGGTGGTCAAGGTGGCGTTGATGCCGACAAGCAAGGTTCATGTGAGAACTTCCGTGTGGCAGCTGCGGTTGCACTGGGTGAAGCGCTAGACGGCATCAAAGGCCATAAAGTGATTCTGGGTGATATGAACTCATACGGCATGGAAGATCCAATGTTGGTACTGACGGATTACTCTGAAGAGAAATACGGCAAGCAAATCAAAGCGGCGCGTAACACTTACATTGACGGCGTTGAGCAGTTTGGTGACAGCGGTGCGGTGATTACTAAAAACTACGGCTACATTAATGCTGTGGCTCAAAAGCACCCAGACAGCTGGAGCTACTCATACAATGATGAAGTTGGTGCCTTGGATCATTTGTTGATCAGTGACAGCCTTAAAGATAGGGTTGTCGATGCGACCGATTGGCACATCAATGGTGGTGAGTCGACGTTGTTTGACTACAACGAAGAGTTCAAAGGTGACCTACCTAAGTACCAAGATCACTTCCGTTCATCGGATCATGATCCTGCGGTTCTTGAACTGCGAGTGGGCGGTTCATTTGGCTTCGGTGCACTGATGTCATTGTTTGGCTTAGCAATGTGGCGTCGTCGTAAGTAGCGACATCGTTAACCATGCAAGCTACCTGATTCAGGTAATTGACAGTTATCTGTAAACAATTAAGGTCAACTTAGGTTGGCCTTAATTATTAGCGAATTGCAGTTTCCACTTGCCTTTCGCCATGGGTATTGCACAATACCGCCCCTATATCTCCCAATCATTTAGTATTTAGCAAACGATTTCGACCCATGTTACTTATCATCGATAACTATGACTCTTTTACCTATAACTTGTATCAGTATTTCTGTGAGTTAGGGGTCACTGTGAAAGTTGTTCGCAACGATGAGATTGATATTGCGGGTATTGAAGCGTTAAATCCTAGCCATCTTGTTATCTCGCCAGGCCCTTGTACGCCAGATGATGCGGGAATCTCTCTGCAAGTCATTGAACACTTCGTTAGCAAGCTGCCTATTTTAGGTGTGTGTCTTGGTCATCAAGCCATTGCTCAAGTGTTTGGTGGTGAAGTAGTGCGAGCCAGACAAGTGATGCATGGTAAAACCTCTCCAATACGCCACAATGGCAAGAGTGTTTTTCAAGGGCTTAATAACCCTCTAACCGTGACACGTTACCATTCTCTAGTGGTGAAAAATGGCACGCTGCCTGACTGCTTTGAACTGACGTCTTGGACGGAATTTGAAGATGGCAGTATGGATGAGATCATGGGTTATCAACACAAAACCTTGCCGATAGATGCCGTGCAATTTCACCCTGAGTCGATTAAAACAGAGCAAGGACACCAGCTTCTCGCTAACTTCTTAGCGCGTTGAGTGTTTAAATTTGACTCTTTCTGCGTCTAAATAAGCCAGTTGAACCTGTTAGCCTATTCGTTAAGCGTTTAAATTCGGGCGCTACGCGTCTCTTACTCCTCTGACGCCGATCACTTTTTATAACATTTCTCTCTCTTCAGGCTAAGTTTTTAGCCTATGCAAAATTATTCGCCTTATTTCGTCTCGAACCCTATATACCGCAATGCCAGTAAGGCTTTGCTATTACTGGTTATGCGTTTAGGTAGAAAAAGCTTCATAAAACAGATTAATTGATGCATAAATAGTCATGGGTAGTGACGTTTAGCTGGCTGTTAGGGATGGCTAAAGAATAATCCACTATTGAAAACGTTAATTAAATGTAAATATAATGCTGCAGCGGGATTATGGCGAGAGAAAATATCTTTGTCTCACTTATGAACCAGTACGCTTATTTGCGAAGCTTGCGGTATCGAGAAGGAATGTACGATGACAGTGGAAAAAAAAGTAGAACGTAGTCTGTTTAATGAGGTGATGGTACCTTGTTATAACCCCATGGAAATGATCCCAGTAAAAGGGGAAGGCGCACGCGTTTGGGACCAACAAGGCCGAGAGTATATCGACTTTGCTGGTGGTATCGCTGTGAGCTGTTTGGGTCACTGTCACCCAGCAATGGTTAACGCAGTTACTGAGCAAGCAAACAAGATTTGGCATTTAAGTAATGTAATGACCAATGAACCTGCATTGCGTCTAGCGAAGAAGCTAACAGACGTATGTTTTGCAGAAAAAGTATTCTTTGCCAACTCTGGTGCAGAAGCGAACGAAGCCGCATTGAAGCTAGCTCGTCGTTGGGCAGCAGATGTTCACGGTCCTGAGAAATCTGAAATCATTGCATTCAAACAAGGTTTCCACGGTCGTACTTTCTTTACCGTAACGGTCGGTGGTCAAGAGGCTTACTCTGATGGCTTCGGTCCTAAACCGGGCGATGTAACTCACCTGCCTTACAACGATATTGCAGCGCTAGAAGCGCACATCTCAGATCGCACATGTGCAATCATGATGGAACCTCTGCAAGGCGAGGGCGGTATCATTTCTCCAACATCAGAGTTCGTGAACACGGTTCGTGAGCTGTGTGACAAACACAATGCGCTGCTTATCTTTGATGAAGTGCAAACGGGTAATGGCCGTACGGGTAACTTTTACGCTTACCAAGGTCTAGGTGTGACACCTGATATCCTAAGCACAGCGAAATCACTAGGTGGCGGTTTCCCTATCGGTGCAATGCTAACAACGTCTGAACTGGCGACACACCTAAAAGTGGGTACGCACGGTTCTACTTACGGTGGTAACCCACTAGCGTGTGCCGTTGCAGAAGCAGTTGTTGACGTAGTAAGCCAACCTGAAACGTTGGCTGGTGTGAAAGAACGTGAAGCTATGTTCCGTGATGGTTTAGCTAAGATTAACGACAAATACCAAATATTCAGTGAAGTTCGCGGTAAAGGCCTATTATTAGGCGCTGCGCTTAATGAAGCATGGCAAGGTCGTGCTCGTGATGTGTTAGTAGCAGCAGGCGAACAAGGCTTGATGGTACTGGTTGCGGGTGTAAACGTGGTTCGTTTCACACCATCACTGGTTATCACTACGCAAGAAATTGAAGAAGGTTTATCAAAACTAGACAAAGCAATCGCTACGTTAGTTTAGCCTGAGCGGCGTCATAGGAATGATCGCCATTAGAGCGATCCCATGACGTACTGCTAAAGGCCCAAGCTTCTGGTTTTGGGCCTGTTTTGCATCTGGAGGGAATATTGATGCTAGTTGTTCGCCCAATAAAATTATCTGATTACGATGCGCTGCATACTTGCGCGGTTGAATCTGGTCACGGATTCACATCTCTTCCGGTTAACGAAGAACTGTTAACCAACCGAATTACTCATTCTGAATACAGCTTTGCTAAGCAAGACGTGACTGAACCTGGTGATGAAGGCTACCTAATGGTTGGCTTCGACACTGAAACGGAAGAAGTCGCTGGCACGACAGGCATCGAAGCCTCAATTGGCTGGGATGTTCCGTTTTACTCTTACCACATCAGCAAAGTGGTTCACTCATCGCAAAAGCTTGGCGTGAATAACGTCGTGAAGTTACTGACTTTCGGTAATAACTACACAGGATGCAGTGAGATCTGCACACTGTTCTTGCGCCCAGCTTTCCGTGGTGGATTGAATGGTCGTTTGATGTCGAAGTGTCGCTTCCTGATCATGTCTGAGCACCCAGAGCGTTTCTCGAAAACGATTTTTGCTGAGATGCGTGGTGTATCGGATGCGGAAGGTAACTCACCTTTCTGGCAATGGCTGCAAGAGCACTTCTTCTCAATTGATTTCACGCTTGCAGATTACCTAACCGGTATCGGTAAGAAAGGCTTTATTGCTGACCTAATGCCGAAGCTGCCTATCTACGTGAACCTACTGAGCAAAGAGGCTCAGGCGGTGATTGGAGAGGTACATGATAATACACGCCCAGCACTTAAGTTGTTGGAACGTGAAGGTTTCACTAACCGCGGTTATGTCGACATCTTTGATGCAGGCCCAACGGTTGAGTGTGATTTAAGAAACATTGAATCAGTGCGTCATGCGATTCGAGCTCAGGTGAAAATTGCAGAGCACTCCAGCTCTAAAGACTTCCTAATTGGTAATACCTCGTTTGAGAACTTCCGCGCAGTAGCCGCGAAAGGCGCGTATGACCAAGCAAGCGACACAGTGATTTTATCATCTGAAGTAGCAAGCGCTCTTGAAGTAAAAGAAGGCGAATTCGTTCGCATGTTGGCTCAATAAGAGCGGCGATTATCTGTCGAAGATTTTAAGGATAGAAGTATGACTCAGTGGATAGCAGGACAGTGGGTGGCAGGTCAAGGCGATGCCATGACATCAGTAAGTCCATACAATAATGAAGTCGTGTGGCAAGGCGATAGTGCAACACCAGCGCAGGTTGAATCTGCAGTAACAGCGGCTCGTGACGCGTTCTTAGTTTGGAAAAAACTGAGCTTTGCTGAGCGTGAAGCGGTCGTGTTGAACTTTGCTGAGAAGGTAAAAGAGAACAGCGAAGAGATTGCACAGATTATTGCAAAAGAGACGGGTAAACCGATTTGGGAAACTCGCACTGAAGCGGGCGCAATGGCGGGTAAGATCGCTATCTCTATTCGTGCTTACCACGAACGTACGGGCGAAGCTTCGCGTGAAGCGGCAGGTAACCAAATCGTATTGCGCCATCGTCCATTAGGTGTAATGGCGGTATTTGGCCCTTATAACTTCCCTGGTCACCTACCAAACGGTCATATTGTTCCAGCTCTATTATCGGGTAATACCGTGGTATTTAAGCCGTCAGAGCAGACACCTTGGACGGGTGAGTTTGCGATGAAGCTATGGCAAGAAGCTGGCCTTCCTGCTGGTGTGATCAATCTAGTGCAAGGCGCGAAAGAGACAGGTATTGCACTAGCCGATGCTAAAGGTCTTGATGGCGTGCTATTCACGGGTAGTGCTAATACCGGTCATATCCTTCACCGTCAATTCGCAGGTCAACCGGGCAAGATGCTGGCGCTAGAGATGGGTGGCAACAACCCGATGGTGATCAGTGACCAGTTTGGTGATGCTGACGCGACGGTTTATACCATCATTCAATCGGCTTTCATCAGTGCGGGTCAACGTTGTACATGTGCTCGTCGTTTGTATGTTCCTGTTGGCGAGAAGGGCGATCAATTGCTCGATAAGCTCGTTGCGGCTACCTTGAAGATTCGTGTTGAGCAGCCATTCGCTGAGCCCGCACCCTTCATGGGCCCACAAATCTCTGAAGCGGCAGCTAAGTTCATTCTGGACGCGCAAGCTAATCTGCAATCACTAGGTGGTGTAAGCCTAGTCGAAGCAAAAGCGGGCGAAGCGGCGTTTGTTTCTCCGGGTATTATCGATGCAACCAACATTGCTGAGTTGCCAGATGAAGAGTACTTCGGCCCATTGCTGCAAGTGGTTCGTTATCAATCGCTAGAGCAAGCGGTTGAATTGGCTAATGACACGCGCTTTGGTTTGTCTGCCGGTTTAGTATCAACAGACGATTCAGAGTGGGAATACTTCGTTGATCATATCCGTGCGGGTATTGTTAATCGTAATCGCCAGCTAACAGGCGCAAGTGGTGATGCACCATTTGGCGGCCCGGGTGCTTCAGGCAACCTACGCCCAAGTGCTTACTACGCGGCGGACTACTGTGCTTACCCAATGGCGTCAATGGAAGGTGGTGAAACTCAACTGCCAGCTACGTTTAGCCCTGGTATTGAGCTGTAGTTTTGGCTTTTAAGCTATAACTTGATGAATCACAAGCTTATGAGCTCTAGGTTCATGAATAACAGATTCATTGGTTAATTGTGTAATAAGGAAGCGGTGTTATCGCTTCCTCTTTTCACCCACGTCCGACACCTCGATTGGGCGGTAGATAATAATAGAACAAGTATGTCACAGGCTGATGGCTGCTGACTCTATGTCCAGCCTCTTCCTTTCTAATCCAAATTACTAGCTTGCTAGAACCTCTAACAAGGAGTCACCATGACGCCCGATCTACTCTTTAAATCACTATGGGACGATTATATTCACAGGCTGTGTCCATCGGCTGAGAAAGTGCATCACTTGCTGAAAGAAGACGAAGCTCTGATTAATGATCACATTGCACTGCGTACTTTCAATGTTGCACCGCTAGGTATTGAAACATTGGCTAAACCTTTCTTTGAGTTAGGTTACAAGGCGTGTGGCGATTACTTATTTGAGAGCAAGAAGCTAGTGGCTAAGCACTACGAGCACCCAGATCCAAACCAACCAAAAGTGTTCATTAGTGAGTTGAAAGTAGAAGAGTGTTCAAGTGATCTGCAACAGATTGTTGCTAAGTTGGTTGAGCAAGTTGACGCAAGTAAGCTTCAAGGCCATGAATTCTTGTTTGGTGGTCGTCTTTGGGATTTGAATTTCGCAGATTTCCAAGTGCTAGCAAAAGAGAGTGAATACGCTTCTTGGCTCGCAGCTCATGGTTACGGTGCAAACCACTTTACGGTGAGTGTTAATCAACTCGACGCTTTTGATGAAGTGCAGTCAGTGAATGATTACCTGAGCGAGTCAGGCTTCACGGTCAATGCGTCTGGTGGTGAGGTTAAAGGCTCTCCAGAGGTCTTATTAGAGCAATCATCAACAATGGCAGACAAAGTCCCAGTTTCATTTGTTGAAGGCAATGAGATGATTCCCGGTGGTTTCTATGAGTTCGCTAAGCGTTATGCGATGGCCAATGGTGAGCTTTATACAGGATTCGTTGCAGCATCAGCGGATAAGATCTTCGAAAGCACCAACGGTTAAAGAAAGATACGAGCATGTGCTTTGCCCTAGAGATACGGTTACGCTTCGCTTCGAAAGTGTTTGCGCTTGGAAGCAGTAACTGTCCCATTCGTATCTTGTATCTTGTATCTTGTATCTTGTATCTGCTCTCTAGACCTTGGAAAACAAAAAAGCCACCAAATTTGCATTTGGTGGCTTTCAAATTTTTGGCTCAGCTAATCGAGATTAACGAGTGCCGTATACCACGATAGTCTTACCGTGTGCAGAAATTAGGTTCTGCTCTTCAAGCATTTTCAAGATACGTCCTACTGTCTCACGAGAACAACCAACGATCTGGCCAATCTCTTGACGAGTGATCTTGATTTGCATGCCGTCAGGGTGAGTCATTGCATCTGGCTGTTTCGCTAGGTTAAGTAGCGTTTGAGCGATACGACCTGTTACGTCAAGGAACGCTAAGTCACCAACTTTTTGGCTAGTTACTTGTAGACGGTTTGCCATTTGCGCTGAAAGGCGCATTAGGATATCTGGGTTCACTTGAATAAGTTGACGGAATTTCTTGAACGAAATTTCAGCTACTTCACAAGGAGATTTTGCACGAACCCATGCAGTACGCTCTTGGTCTTCTTCGAAAAGTCCAAGTTCACCGATGAAGTCGCCTTGGTTTAGGTAAGAAAGAATCATTTCCTTACCTTCTTCGTCTTTAATAAGAACAGCCACAGAACCTTTAACGATGTAGTACAAGGTTTCTGCCTTTTCACCAGCATGAATCAAAGTACTTTTTGAAGGGTACTTATGAATATGACAGTGTGAAAGGAACCACTCTAATGTTGGATCGGTTTGAGGTTTACCTAGAACCATAATATCTCACTTCCTCTGCAGGGTATGCTTGCCGCTTTCCGTATTTTAGCTAAGCCTGAATTGACTCAGTTAGGATAAGAGCACTCGTTGAGTGCTGCAAGCTATCTTGTGTCTCGTTTAAGAATAGTATCCTTTTTCAGGTACTATTTCTTGATTTTAATCGTGGCCAAGCTACGATTTTTTACGCAAAATTGTGCACATGATCACGGTATGAAAAGTAATCAACCAGAATGTCGTTTTGTTAACCTATTTTTCCGGTTTCGATGAGTTGTTGCAAGATTGGCCTTACAATGAGCTCCATAGCAAAACTCATTTTGCCTCCTGGCACTACAAGCGTGTTATGACGTGACATAAATGAGCCATCAATCATAGCCAAAAGATAAGGGAAATCGACGTTTTTGATACCGCGCAAACGTATAACCACGAAGCTTTCGTCTAAACTTGGAATCCCTTTGGCGTTCAGTGGATTCGATGTATCTACGGTTGGAACACGCTGAAAGTTGATATGAGTGCGCGAAAACTGCGGGGTAATGTAGTTAAGGTAATCATCCATTGAGCGAACAATCGAGTCCATCACCGCTTCGCGAGAGTGCCCACGATCGCGTGTGTCACGAACGAATTTCTGGATCCACTCCAAGTTTACGATAGGTACCATGCCGATCAACAGGTCGACGTATTGCGAGACGTTAATGTCTCCATCGACTACACCACCATGAAGGCCTTCATAGAACATCACATCCGAGTTTTCAGGGATCTCTTGCCATGGCGTAAAGGTGCCAGGCATTTGGTTGTAAGGAACGGCTTCATCGAAGGTATGTAGATAACTGCGGACTTTGCCCGTGCCTTCATTACCGTATTGACGGAAGAACTCTTCTAATGCGCCAAAATCGTTAGCTTGTGGACCAAAGTAGCTGATGTGCTTACCTTGTTCGCGTGCCTTACGGATCTCGACATCCATCTCTGGTCGAGTGAAGCGATGGAAACTATCCCCTTCAACCCAAGCTGCCTTCACGTCCATCATATTGAACATTTTACGGAAGGCTTCTGAGGTAGTGGTGGTGCCGGCTCCAGATGAACCCGTCACTGCAATAATTGGATGTTTAGCGGACATGACAACCCTTGTCTTTTGAGTAACTTACTTGTTAGCAATCGTTTACCACTATAACACGGCTCCTGTATGAGCGCAGCTTAGAAGCATTTTGTGACTTGAATATCAACGGTTTCATGGAGCTCAGAAAACACGATGCTGACTTCCTTTGAGGCTAATTGATGTTTCACTTGGTCAATCTTGTTTTGCAGTGAAACCTCTACGTCACCGTAGTCTGTGCCTTCACGCAGCACGAATTCTTTAATGAGGTTTTCCAGCGTTTCTGGTGCGATGTCTTGCCATGGGATGATCATAAATACTTCTCTCTTTTATGTTCATGGATATGTTCATTAATAGGTTTATTGATGTGTTGATCAGTGTGTCTACCACTCAGCCCTTAACAAAGGCTTCGCCATTATGCCGAATCTTGAATACTTTCATAGTAGGCGGGTAATGCTTCTTCTAACCAAAACCTTGGTTTGAGCGTGCTACCAGTAATGAACCCCACATGGCCGCCTTTTTGAAACAGACGATAATCGATATTGTCCGGTAGAACGAATTTTGGAATTACATCATCGGTCATGAAAGGATCGTCTTTCGCATGAATGATCTGTGTGGGCAGTTTAATCCGATTCAATTTAGGCAATGCAGAACATTGGGCATAGTAGTCCTGAGCATTCTTGAACCCGTGCAGAGGCGCAGTAATCCGTTCATCAAACTCATACAGCTTGTCTATCTTCTTAATGGTTTCGGCGGTGATACCGAGCTTTTCTTGCAGCAGCTTAATCTTTTTCAAGGCATTAGATTTGAGAGAGTTGAGCAGGTACTTTTTATAGAGCTTAGAGAAACCTCGCTCAATACGACTAGAGCAACAAGCCAGATCAAAAGGTGCAGAGACAATCGTCGCCGCCGACAGCAATGGGTCGTCCGCGTACTCAGCCAAATAGTTCGCCAGCATGTTACCGCCCAAAGAGATACCAACCGCTACCTTAGGGTTATTGGGGAACTGGGCGTGTAGATGTCTTAGGAAAAAGCGCGCATCTTCGACTTCACCTGAATGGTAAGCGCGAGCCAAGCGATTGGGCTTTCCGCTGCAGCCTCTGAAGTGCATCATCACTGATAGCCAGCCATCTTTAGCAAAGGCATTCATCAGTCCGTTGGCATAAGGGCTTTCAAAGCTTCCCTCTAAGCCATGGAATAGAACGAATATCGGCTTGTTACTTCGAACCTCATTACTTGGGGTGTCACCCTCTAGCGTTTCGCTCCAAGCAAGATCGAGAAAGTCACCGTCGGGTGTTTCTAAGGTTTGCCATTGAGGGTCAAACAATGCCTGCTTTCTAATAAACCGTGGCACTAAGGTTTGTAAGTGCGGATTCGATAAACCAGCGGCTGCGGTAAATATTGTCATAAAACAGTCCATGCTTCTTTTATGGGCTTTGTAAAGTATTGAGCTTTTGGCGAAACGCCCACGTTTTTATTTGAGCTTGGTTGATTCTCGGTATAAGTGCAAGGGTTTCACTGATACGGGTTACAAAAACAGGGCGTAGGTAACTAGTTGAATATTTTCGAGATTGAGCTTCAAACATATTGCCAATCATGCGCGCCAATCCCGTGTGAAAATGAAGAGCGATACTACCAAGGTAAGCTTGGATCTTGATTGAAGATAAGAGAAAGTAAACGCGTTAGGGTTGAGGTGCTGGTTCAGAAAAAGCGTCGTAGAGGTTTTCAGCCCCCAATAAACGACAGTATTGAAAAGCGAGTGGTGATTGCTGGTTAGCCGTAAGCTGAAGAGAGTTAATGCAGTCGACGAGATCAGATTGCTGTTGCTTCTCTAACTGAAGTTCAAATTGGAGAGCTTCACGGTAGAGGGAATCGACGACTTGAGGTTTGAGGTGCTTACGCAGCTCTCGATAGCTATGAAGCAGGGTTTCAGAGCGGCTTAAGCACTGTTGTACCTTGTGCCACTCTTCTTCGGAAAAAGACAATTGTTGCTCATCAAGCCATTTGAGAAGCAGCAGTAGATTGACGTTGCCGTGGAACTGGTTTTGCAAAGCTAGGCACGCATCCTTTACACCGCGCACACTGTAATACTGAAGGCTAAATTGCCATAGTCGTTCCAGTGTTAGTGATATTGGGGCGTGCTCTGGGCTCATAAGCTATCCATATCCTGTTCCATCTGCTCAAGCTCTTCTTGAGTGGACATCCAATCTATTTCAACTTCTTCTAGCTGTGACTTACTGCTCGCTTGTAGAGCGAGCACTTTGTTCAGTTTAGCCTTATTTTCAGCTTCATACAGTGAAGTGTCGGATAATTCTTGCTCGGCTTCTTCAAGAGCCTGCGTCAGCTTATCCATTTGCTTTTCAAATTGAGTTAGCTTTTTACGAAGTGGTGCAGTTAGTTTTCTGAACTCGGCCTCTTTGCGTTTCTGCTCTTTTTTCGCAGCTGCACTGTTGGTGCCGTCTTTCGCTGGTACCAATGCTTGCGCTTCTTTGCGCTCAACTTTTTGTTGTTCAGTTAGCCACTTGTAGTAATCGCTTAGGTCACCATCAAACGGTGCCACTTGGCGATCATGTACTAGATATAAGTCATCGGTGGTAGCACGCAGTAGGTAACGGTCGTGCGATACGATAATCATCGCGCCTTCGAACGTCTGCAATGCAAAAGTCAGCGCCTGACGCATGTCGAGATCCAAGTGGTTAGTTGGTTCATCGAGTAGCAATAGGTTAGGCTTTTGCCATACCAGTAGCGCCAATACCAAACGCGCTTTTTCACCACCTGAGAATGGCGCCACTTTATCCAGTGCTTTTTCACCTTGGAAGCCAAAGCTACCTAGGTAATCACGCAGTTGTTGTTCTGTGTGCTTAGGCGCAATCTGCATCATGTGTTGCAACGGTGTTTCTTCTGGGTGCAGCGTTTCTAATTGGTGCTGTGCGAAGTAGCCAATTTTAATGCCTTGCGAATAGCTCAGTTCACCGCCTTGCTGCTTCAATTCACCTGAAAGCAGTTTTATGAGCGTTGATTTACCTGCGCCATTTCGACCAAGTAGACCAATTCGGCTACCCGGAACGAGATTTAGGCGAATCTTTTCTAGTATAAGATTGTCGTCGTAGCCTGCAGATACCTCGTCCATCATCATGATTGGGTTTGGTAGCGCATCTGGCTCTCTGAACTCAAAGCTGAATGGGTTATCAAACTGAGCAGGTAACACTTGTTCCATTTTCTCAAGCGCTTTAATACGGCTTTGCGCTTGGCGAGCCTTTGAAGCTTTGTAGCGGAAACGGTCAATGTAGCTCTGCATGTGAGCCATTTGCTTCTGCTGCTTCTGGAACATCGCTTGTTGCAGAAGCAGCTTTTGCGCTCGTTGAGTTTCAAACGATGAGTAGTTACCCGTGTATTCGTTAAGCTGTTGGTTTTCAACATGGACGATACGGTTGACGATAGGGTCTAAGAAGTCTCTATCGTGCGAGATAAGCACTAGCGTGCCCGGGTAGGTTTGTAACCAGCGCTCTAGCCACATTACTGCGTCTAAATCCAAGTGGTTGGTAGGCTCATCAAGCAGCAATAAGTCACTGCGACACAGTAGAGCTTGCGCTAGGTTCAAACGCATACGCCAACCACCAGAGAACTTAGTCAGGTTCCATGTCATTTGTTCTTGGCTAAAGCCTAGGCCATCCAACAACTCGGCAGCGCGTGCCTTGATGCTGTAACCACCAATGGTTTCGATCTTGCCGTGGATCTCTGCGACCAAGGTGCCGTTGTCAGCTTTTTCCGCTTCCTCTAGTTGATCTTCAAGGCCTCGGTATTCACGGTCGCCATCGATCACGTATTCAATTGCTGTTCTTTCTAATGCAGGCGTTTCTTGAGCAACCCAAGCCATTTCCCAATGAGCTGGTTTGCTGAATGAGCCTGCATCAATAGACAGTTCGTCCTTGATTAAGGCGAACAGCGTAGATTTACCACAGCCGTTTTTACCAACCAAACCGATCTTGTCGCTAGGGTGAAGAGTTGCAGATGCTTGGTCAAGGAGTGGCTTACCGCCGCGTAGCAATTGAATATCGGAGAAAGTAATCATATAGAGATAGCATAGAAATTAGAGGTGAACAGACGCCTGCATAGTAGGCTGAAAACAGATAAAAGTCGATCACAATGCAATTTGCGTTATGATGCCAATAACATATTAATAACTTTTGCTTAAATTCTTGTGGCCTTGCCACCGTTTAGCCTTCAAAGGAATGTTTCAAAGGAATGAGTAATACTCCCTCGACAGACAAAGTCGTGCCAAAGGTGTTGATCATCTACGCACACCCAGAGCCGCAAACTTCTATTGCCAATCAGATGATGATTAAAAAGATAGAGTCGCTTGGTCATGTCAAAATTCATGATCTCTACGCCATCTACCCAGACTTCTTCATCGATGTGCCTTATGAGCATGAATTACTTCTCGAGTACGATGTGATTGTGTTTCAACATCCTCTGTTTATGTATTCCTGTCCCTCATTATTAAAAGAGTGGTTTGACCGCGTACTGGGTAAAGGTTTTGCGTTTGGTGAACAAAGCGCGCTTAAGGGTAAACACTGGCGTAGCGTTATCACAACCGGTGGTAAAGAAGAGGCGTTTGGTGCTGCAGGCTATAATAAATATCCATTACAAGAGATCTTGCAACCATTCGAACTCACCGCTGCTTTGTGTCAGATGCACTGGATATCACCTTTAGTTCTACATTGGGCAAGAAACGTCTCGGATATGACGCGTTATCAACACGCGGAAGCGTATCGAAACTGGTTGCGAGACCCGCTACAATATATAGGAGCGAATGATGGCTCTGACTAACGATTTTCTACAAAGTAGCGTTATTTTTTTAGCCGCTGCTGTGGTCGCGGTTCCTATCGCGCAGCGAGCTGGCTTAGGCTCAGTACTTGGCTATCTATTAGCTGGCGTAGCGATTGGTCCTTGGGGGCTTGGTTTAATCAGTGATGTCGAAGCGATTCTGCATTTCTCCGAGTTCGGGGTGGTACTGCTGCTCTTTCTCATCGGTTTAGAACTTAACCCTAAAAAGCTGTGGCAGATGAGAGCGCCGATTCTCGGATTGGGTGGCGCACAAGTGTTGATCACTACTCTGATTATTACCGCCATCGCCTGTATGTTCGGATTAACTTGGCAAACCAGCCTGGTAATAGGTATGGGTTTAGCGCTGTCTTCGACCGCTATTGCTTTACGCGTTATTGAAGAGCGAGAACTTGGTGGTAAAGAAGCGGGGCAGTCAGGCTTTGCAGTCTTACTTTTTCAAGATATTGCCGTAATCCCTATGTTGGCGATGCTGCCTTTACTCGCTGGTAATACCGGAGGCAGTTGGGTTGACATGCTGTGGATGCTGGGCGGTGTGATTGGCTTGCTTGTCGGTGGTCACTTCTTATTAAGACCACTATTTCGATATGTAGTGATGAGCGGTGTGCGTGAGTTGTTTACTGTCGCAGCGCTGTTATTGGTGATTGGTATTGCTGTCATCATGCAACAGATTGGTTTGTCGATGGCACTCGGTACTTTCTTAGCGGGCGTACTTCTGGCTGAAAGTGAGTATCGACACGAGTTAGAAATCGCGATTGACCCATTCAAAGGGTTACTGCTTGGTCTGTTCTTTATCTCTGTGGGTATGGCTGTAAACCTCGGTCTACTGGCAGAAAGCCCATTCGCAATACTTATCGCAGTGTCGTCTCTGGTCGTATTGAAAGGTTTGGTGCTGTATGCGCTGGCTCGTATCTTTGGCACTCAAGCTAAAGCACGTAGCCGAATGGCGATGATTCTCAGTCAAGGTGGTGAGTTTGCCTTCGTTATTTTTACCGCTGCGAGTGCACAAGGCATCTTAAGCGTTGACCAAGTGTCGTTTTTACTGGTGGTTGTGAGCCTATCTATGGTGACCACACCATTGATGCTTAAGCTGCAAGACCGATTCTTTGCTCGTCAACTTAATCAAATTAGTGAAAGCGCGATGTCTTCCGATGTGGTTGATCGTAGCCCTCGAGTGATTATTGCGGGCTTTGGTCGTTTCGGTCAGATCATTGGTCGTCTGATGTATGCCAACAAGATTCGTATCACCGTCCTTGAAAGTGATGCCAGCCAAATACATATCCTTAGAAAATTCGGCTACAAGGTATTTTACGGTGACTCAACTCACCTTGAACTGTTACGAGCGGCGGGAGCTGATAAGGCAGAGGCCATTGTGTTGTGTACCGACTCTCCCGATGAAATCATGAAGACAGTCGATTTGTGTAAGCAGCACTTCCCACAGTTAAAGATTTTAGCGCGTGCTCGAAGCCGTGTTGAAGCGTATCAATTACTTAACCACGGTGTGAGTAACTATTCGCGTGAAACCTTCCTTGGGGCATTAGATTTAGGTCGTCAAACATTGACCGAACTTGGCATGCATCCATATAAAGCGAAGCGAGCAGAAGCACACTTTAGGAAATTGGATAATGGTATGCTGAAAGAGTTACTTCCTCAGCATAACGAAGATGCCGAGTTAGCCCAGCGAGCGAAAGAGGCTCGTAAAGAGCTCGAAGAGATTTTTGGGCACGAGATGGAAAACGATCACCAATCTCGAAATTACTGGCAATAGTCTGGAGTCAATAGCTCTTCAGAACTGATAACCCAGATATTATAACCAACAACAATACACCCTAATAATAAACGCGGTCTCTACAGAGTCTTTAACTCAGAGACGAGTAGAAGAACTGCGAATCCAGAGTAGTAAAGGATATGAACGTGAAACAGAAAAAACGCTTTATCGCTGGGGCGAGCTGCCCAAGCTGCAGTACTCAAGACACACTCCGCTGGTGGGTTGAAAATAATATCGAGCTGGTTGAATGCGTCGATTGTGACTTCACCGAGCAGCGTAAACCGAAAACTGTAGAGAAATCTGAACACGCGAATCAAGAAATGATCGGTATTTTTAAGCCAGAATGATTGAGTTTCGTTAATTGATCCCCATAATATCCCGGTACAGAATTTTTCCTAAGCTCAACTTTTCGAGCTTAGTCCAAACCTCCTTGGAGCTCTCATGAAAATTGAAAAGAACGTAGTAGTTAGTGTTGCATATCAAGTGAAACTTGAAGATGGCGTAGTAGTTGATCAATCAACTGCAGAAGCTCCACTAGATTACCTTCACGGTCACAACAACCTAATTACAGGTCTTGAAAAAGAGCTTGAAGGCAAAGTAGCTGGCGACAAGTTCTCAGCAACTGTTACTCCAGAAGACGCATACGGCGATCACAACGATGACCTAGTTCAACGTGTTCCTGCTGACGTGTTCCAAGGTGTTGAGCAAATCGAAGTTGGCATGCGTTTCCTAGCGGATACTGACCAAGGTCCAATCCCAGTTGAAGTTACTGAAGTAGACGGCGACGAAGTTGTTGTTGACGGTAACCACATGCTTGCTGGCCAAACTCTAACGTTTGACGTTGAAGTTGTAGCTGTTCGTGAAGCGACTGAAGAAGAAGTTCAACACGGTCACGTACATCAAGAAGGCGGCTGTGGCAGCCACGGTCACGACCACGATGAAGAGAAAAAAGACGACTGCTGCGGCGGCGGTAGCTGTGGTTCTCACTAATACCGAATTAACGGTTTAGTTTAAGAATATTGAAAGCCTCCCTTGTGGAGGCTTTCTTCGTTTAGGAGCCGAGCTTTTTGAGCGGACTTTTTATCTACCGAACTAAGTGTCCGTAAATCTAAGCGTTCGTAAAAAGTTTGGTTTTCGCTATCAGACATCAAACCATGAATGTGGTATTTATAGCACAACATTATAAGACGACGTCAATGGAGAGTTCGCATGTCACAGCCTTTTTCAATTGCTATTCATGCCGGTGCTGGCACCATCTTACGAGAGCAAATGAGCGATGAATTAAAAACGAGTATTACCGAGGCTTTGGAAAAGTCAGTTTTAGCGGGCTATCAAGTACTGCAATCGGGCGGTGATGCTCTGGATGCGGTGGTGGCATCGGTTAAAGTGATGGAAGACAGCCCACACTTTAATGCCGGTAAAGGTTCGGTTCTGACTCATGATGAATTTGTTGAGATGGATGCTTCTGTTATGCATGGTCGCGAAATGGACGCAGGCGCTATTGCCGGTGTCCGTCATATTAAAAATCCGATAGAGCTGGCACGTGACGTAATGCTTAAAAGCGACCACGTACTGCTGATTGGCGAAGGCGCAGAGAGGTTTGCATTTGAGCATGAGTACACTTTCACCGAGCAGGATTACTTCTTTACTGAGCGTCGTTATGATCAACTTCAGTCAATGAAAGAGAAAGGTATCTTTGCTCTGTCTGAAGCAAAATACGATGAGCAACAAGCACAGAAATACTCTGATGATAAAAAGTACGGCACGGTTGGCGCGGTGGCGTTAGACCAAGCAGGCAATTTAGCGGCCGCAACCAGCACTGGTGGCGTAACCAATAAAAAATACGGCCGTGTGGGGGATTCTCCAATCATTGGAGCAGGCACTGTTGCTGAAAATGGCAACGTGGCCGTATCAACGACAGGTATGGGTGAGTTCTTCCTTAGAAAGATGGTCGCGAGTGATGTAGCAGCACGAATGCGTTATCTCAAAGAAGATGTGCATACCGCTTGTGAACACATCATTCAAGGTGAACTGAAAACCATGGGCGGCGAAGGTGGCCTGATTGCTATCGATGGCCAAGGTGATATTCACTTCGGTATGAACAGTTCAGGAATGTACCGCGCGAGTGTTGATACTAACGGCTGTGTGGAAGTGAAGATTTATGCCGATGACTAAGCTTGTATTGGTTTAACTGACTTTAGTTGTATTAGTTCAGACTAAACAAACAAAAGGGCGACAGATAAGCATCTGTCGCCCTTTTAGTTTTCTATGTCCCGTCCTGAAATGTACTGACACATCGAGGACGAGAGACTAGCTATATGCGTCACTAGAACCCATTCGTTATTTGGAACCGCACTTAATAGTGTGGAGGTGGCGTCTCTTCTGATGCGTCAGCGAGGTTTGAGCCATCCATATTTTTCACTTTACCCACCACGAACTTCATTTGATCTTGCATTCTCGTGATCAACATCTGTTGTTGGCTAAGCGCTTCATTGAGTTCTTCAATGGTTTGTTCTTGGAAAGCCAACTGACATTCTAGGTCATTCACGCGGCTTTCTAGTTGTTCAATTCGCTTTTCTGTCATCGTTCTTCATCCACATTCCAAGCTTGGGCGATGCCCGCAGAGGTGCCCGATATCACACGGTTCTTTTCATCAAAGGCTGCATCATACACTACCGAACGGGGAGGGCGAGCATCTTTTAATGGCTCGGCATCGTGACGAAAAATTCGTTTTCCATCTTGAGTATTCCACACGCTCACTTGGCTTGATGGCGTACCCGTCACTAACATACTGCCGTCGTCAGAAAAGCGAGCACTAGAGAATATCAGCTGTCGAGACCAGCTCTGCAATTGTGCTTGAGGTTCACCTGTTTCTAGATCCCAAATCATCGCTTGGTTGCCGCCATCGGAAGTAAAAGCCAATTCTCCATCCCGTTGTAGTGCAACTCGTACTACTCTTTGTTCATGCTCGAAGGTACGTAACACCAAGCCTGATTCGGTATCCCAAAGGTAAGCTTTGTAGTCGTTACCACCTGATAATGCGTAACGCCCATTCGAAGATAGGGAGACGGAATTAACTTTTTCTCGATGAGCGAGGAACTCCAGACGGCGTCCGGTGACTAAGTCCACATAGATGGCTTTGCCGTTAGACAGGCCAAGTAAGACTTTTTCACCATTGCTGGATATGTCGACATCGCGAATCAAGCCATCGGAAATAGACCAAAGCCCTTCAGCTTGAGTCCAAGACAGGTCCCAAACGGCGAAATTCATCTGACTTGCGGTAATCGCAAAGCGACCATTGTCAGAGATGCGAATTCGCGATATTTGGTTTTCGGATTGGTCCTGTGGGCCGAGTTGAGCGAGCTCTTTGTTTTGGTCTAAGTCCCAGAGCAGTAAGTGTTTTTGCTGAGAGTAGAGTAGAGCGAAGCGTCCATCTCTGCTTAGGGCAAAGCTGGTGGCACCATTGGGTTCAATTTCCCAACGTTGCTCATCATCTTGGAAGAAAAAACATCCATTTAACAAGGTGATGACAATTGCGCATAGCAATGAATGGAAAAATATTTGCATCACGTCTAATAATCCGGTTTTTGTCGAAAGACATATGACTAGTATATTGTTATAACTAACGTATTCACACCAATCTAATCATTAGATTTGTGCACAATAACCAATGGCTTGGCCATTAATTGGAGAATTCAATGAAATCAGTTTTAAAAGTATCACTGCTTGCCGCAACGGTTATGCTAGCAGTTGGTTGTCAGAAAGAAGAACCAAAGGCAGAAGCTCCACAGGTAGAAGAAGTTAAAGTTGCAGCAGTAAACTTTAAAACAGAAAACGACAAAGCGGCATACGCAATCGGTGTATCTTTCGCTAACTACCTAAGCACAAGCATTGATAAGCCAAGCGAGCTAGGCATCAACCTAGACAAAGATATGGTTCTTCAAGGTATCGAAGACGTATTTGCAGAGAAAACTGCACTTAATGAAGAAGAGACGCGCGCTGCACTTGAAGCTCTAGACAAGCGTGTTGCTGAAACAATGCAAACACAAGCGGCAGAGAAATCAGCTGAAGTGAAGACAGCGGGTGATGACTTCCGCGCTGAGTTCGCTAAAACTGAAGGCGTGAAGCAAACTGAATCTGGTCTGCTTTACCAAGTAATGACAGCTGGCGAAGGCGCATCTCCAAAAGACACTGATACGGTTCAAGTACACTACAAAGGTACGCTAACAGACGGTACTCAGTTCGATAGCTCTTACGATCGTGGCGAACCAGCAACATTCCCACTAAACCGCGTAATCCCAGGCTGGACTGAAGGCGTACAACTAATGCAAGTTGGTTCTAAGTACAAATTCGTAATCCCGCCAGAGCTAGCATACGGTGAGCAAGACACACCGACTATCCCAGCTAACTCAACACTAGTATTTGAAGTTGAGCTACTGAAAATCGATAACGCTGAAACAGCTCCTGCTCAGTAATATCGAACGAAAGTATTGAATGAATCTCTCGTATTAAAATACGCGGATTGAATAAAAAGCCTAACGTTGAGTTGGGCTTTTTTTTTGCTTTTTAAGTGAGTATTTGATTTTTAAAGTTGTTCTAAATCACTAGTTACAATGTTAGCTAGGTGTGCAATTAAAATTTTCTGATAAACTTACATAAATTTGTTGATTTTTCACACGAAGGTAAGGAATAAGTGACTACTACAGAAACAGTCAATGCGGATGTGTTACTTGAAATGGAATCAGTCCACGTTATGCCATTCAGTGAACACGATAAAATTATCTTAAGATCTTATGAGGCCGTGGTTGACGGTATTGCGAGTCTTATCGGTCCGTTTTGTGAAATTGTTTTACACTCTTTAGAAGACCTCAATACTTCTGCGATTAAAATTGCCAACGGCGAAAATACAGGTCGTCAGGTTGGTTCGCCGATCACCGATCTTGCATTAAAGATGCTGAAAGATATTGAAGGTTCTAAGCGTAACTTCTCACGTTCATACTTTACTCGTGCGAAAGGCGGAGTATTGATGAAGTCGATCACGGTTGCTATCCGCAATGGTGAAGACCGAGTGATTGGCTTGCTGTGTATTAACGTCAACCTAGATGCGCCATTCTCACAAGTACTGCAATCTTTCATGCCTACACAAGATGCGGACGAAGCTGCATCATCAGTAAACTTTGCCAGTGATGTCGAAGAGCTTGTCGACCAAACGGTTGAGCGCACCATTGAAGAAATCAATGCAGACAAATCAGTATCAAACAATACCAAGAACCGTCAAATCGTGATGGAGCTTTACGACAAAGGTATTTTCGATATTAAAGACGCGATTAACCGTGTGGCTGAGCGATTGAATATCTCGAAGCACACCGTTTACTTATACATCCGTCAACGCAAAACAGAGGATGAAGAGGGTTGTTAAACTACACACTCCTAGTTAATGGGCCGGTTTACGGCTCACAATCCGCAAGAAGTGCTTATCAGTTTGCCGTGGCTCTATTGAAACAGGGCCACAAACTCCACAGTGTGTTCTTCTATCAAGATGGTGTTAGCAATGGCTCTGGCATTACTGTACCTGCTAATGATGAATTTGACTTGGCTTCTGCTTGGCAAAAACTGGCGGATGAGCACAATGTTAGCCTAGAGACATGTGTGGCTGCTGCGTTGAGACGCGGAGTGATCAGCACAGAAGAAGCGACGCAACATCAATTGAGTGCCTCTAATTTGGCGGCTGGGTTTACCCAAGCTGGTTTAGGGAGCTTATCTGAAGCACTTTTAACGCAAGACAGGGTTGTGCAGTTTTGAGTAAATTGGCCTTTGTATTTAACACTTTTCCTCATACGACGGCTGCGGGTAGGGAAGGGCTAGATGCGCTGCTAGCGGCTTCAGCCTATAGTGAAGACATTACCGTATTCTTTGTCGGTGATGGCGTTACACAGCTTCTCAAGGCTCAACAGCCAGATGAATCCCTATCACGTGACTATATTTCTGCATTCAAGCTCATGGACCTCTACGACATCGAGCAGGTTTACGCGTGCCAACATAGCCTCAATCAGTTCGGCCTCTCGACAGCTAACTTACTGATCGAGGTGACTGCGCTAGAAGTGAATGAGTTGACGCAGAAGTTAGCTCAGAGCCAAAAAATACTGACTTTCTAGGGAACGTTATGCTTCATATTGTAAAATCAGTAGACAAACTCAAGCTTGCATTGGCGTACTCGCAACAACAGGATCATATCCTTTTGGTTGAAGATGCGGTGTATGTTTGCCTGCCAAATCATGAGTTATTCAATCAAACCTCAACCGTTGAACATGTGTCGGTATTAAAAACAGATCTCGATAGCCGAGGTTTACAACAACTTGCTTCAAGCACTCTGAATCAAGTGGACTTTGATGGATTCGTCAAACTGACGGTTTTGAACGACAAATCAGTGACTTGGTAGCCGTGTTTTATCAGGATGGTTAAAAAAAGACCATCCTGAGCTCTAGACGGCTAAAAAAGATCTGTATATTTCTTGACACACATCCCACTGCTGAATAGAATTTTGCGTCCCTATTTACACTATGTGTAATAGGGCTAGATTTTTCATCAAGCTTACTTTCAAGTAAATCAGGAGCTAGTTAATGGCAACTATTAACCAGTTGGTACGTACTCCTCGTGTAAAGCAGGTTGTTAAAAGCAACGTGCCTGCACTAGAAGCGTGCCCACAAAAACGTGGTGTATGTACTCGCGTATATACTACTACTCCAAAAAAACCGAACTCAGCACTACGTAAAGTATGTCGTGTTCGTCTAACTAACGGCTTTGAAGTTACTTCATACATCGGCGGCGAAGGTCATAACCTTCAAGAACACAGTGTTGTTCTTATCCGTGGTGGTCGTGTTAAAGATTTACCAGGTGTGCGTTACCACACTGTTCGCGGTGCACTTGACTGTGCAGGCGTTAACGACCGTAAGAAAGGTCGTTCTAAGTATGGTGTGAAACGTCCTAAGTCTTAATGCGTCTTTTTTAAAAAGAAAGCGTTAAGTAAGGCCAAACACTATTTATTTATTATTCTGAAAAGTTTTGGAAAAAACCTGAAGAAGACAACGGAGAAATTCCATGCCACGTCGTCGCGTAATAGGCCAGCGTAAGATCCTTCCAGATCCTAAGTTCAAATCTGAACTGCTGGCAAAATTCGTTAACATCCTTATGGTTGACGGAAAAAAATCTACTGCAGAGAAGATTGTTTACACTGCACTAGAAACTATGGCTGAGAAATCTGGTAAAGATCACTTAGCTGTATTTGAAGAAGCTCTTGAAAATGTTCGCCCAGCGGTAGAAGTTAAATCTCGCCGTGTGGGTGGTTCAACTTACCAAGTACCTGTAGAAGTTCGTCCGGTTCGCCGTAACGCTCTTGCTATGCGTTGGGTAGTTGAAGCTGCGCGTAAGCGTGGTGAAAAATCTATGGCTCAACGCCTAGCTGCTGAAATGCTAGACGCGTCTGAGAACAAAGGTACTGCGGTTAAGAAACGTGAAGACGTTCACCGCATGGCTGACGCAAACAAAGCGTTCGCACATTACCGCTGGTAATACCTTTTCAGTGCTGCAAGGTTCCTTGCAGCACTTCTTTAGTTCCTATGCTTATGCTAGGAACTATTGCTATTTCTAGGACAAAGCTTTTTAGCGAAACATCGCTTTTAACGCATAATCTAGACATAGCAATAGTCCCTAAGTCTCTAATAAGAGGATTCAACCGTGGCTCGTAAAACTCCTATTGAGCAGTACCGTAATATCGGTATCGTTGCTCACGTAGATGCAGGTAAAACAACCACAAGTGAACGTATTCTGTTCTATACCGGTCTTTCTCACAAAATCGGCGAAGTTCACGATGGTGCAGCAACCATGGACTGGATGGAGCAAGAGCAAGAGCGCGGTATTACGATCACTTCAGCAGCAACCACTACGTTTTGGCGTGGTATGGAAGCTCAGTATCCTGACCACCGCATCAACATCATCGACACTCCTGGACACGTTGACTTCACTATCGAAGTAGAACGTTCTCTGCGTGTACTTGATGGTGCAGTTGTTGTTTTCTGTGGCTCATCTGGTGTTGAACCTCAGTCAGAGACAGTATGGCGTCAAGCTGATAAATACCAAGTTCCGCGTATGGTTTTCGTTAATAAAATGGACCGTACTGGCGCAGATTTCTTGCGCGTAGTTGAACAGATTAAGGACCGCCTAGGTGCGACTCCTGTGCCTATTCAACTTAACATCGGTGCTGAAGAAAACTTCCAGGGTGTTGTCGATCTTATCAAGATGAAGGCAATCAACTGGAACGAAGCTGACCAAGGCATGACTTTTACGTACGAAGACATTCCAGCTGACATGCAAGAAATGGCTGAAGAATATCGTATAGAACTTGTTGAAGCTGCTGCAGAAGCAAATGAAGAACTGATGGATAAGTACCTTGAAGAAGGTGAATTGACAGAAGCTGAAATTAAACAAGGTCTTCGCACTCGTACCCTTAACAATGAAATCGTACTTGCAACTTGCGGTAGTGCTTTCAAAAACAAAGGCGTACAAGCTGTTCTAGACGCAGTTGTTGATTTCCTTCCTTCTCCAGTCGATGTACCTGCAATTAAGGGTATCGATGACGACGAGAATGAAATTGAGCGTCACGCGGACGACAAAGAACCGTTCTCAGCGCTAGCATTTAAAATTGCAACAGACCCATTTGTTGGTACTTTAACTTTCATCCGTGTTTACTCTGGTGTTGTTGAAAGCGGTAAAACAGCTTACAACTCTGTGAAGAAACAACGTGAACGTTTAGGGCGCATTGTTCAAATGCACTCAAACAAACGTGAAGAAGTAAAAGAAGTACGAGCAGGTGACATCGCAGCCATTATCGGCCTTAAAGATGTGACTACTGGTGAAACTCTATGTGACCAGAACCATAAAATTATTCTTGAACGAATGGAATTCCCAGACCCAGTTATTCAGATCGTTGTAGAGCCTCGCTCTCAAGCCGATCAAGATAAAATGACTATCGCGTTAGGTAAGTTAGCGGCAGAAGATCCATCGTTCCGTGTTGAAACGGATGACGAAACTGGCCAGACACTAATCTCTGGTATGGGTGAACTGCACTTAGATATCATCGTTGACCGCATGAAGCGTGAATTCAGTGTGAACTGCAACGTTGGTAATCCGCAAGTTGCTTATCGTGAAACCATTCGTGGTACAGCGAAAGCTGAAGGTAAATTTATCCGCGAACATGGTGGTAAAGGACAGTACGGCCACGTGTGGCTAAAACTGGAACCATCAGAAGCCGGTGAAGGCTTTGTCTTCGTAGATGAAATTGCCAATGGTATCGTACCAAAAGAGTTCATTACTTCTGTCGCTAAAGGCGTTGAAGAGCAAATGAACAATGGTGTATTAGCGGGCTATCCAGTTTTGGATATCAAAGCTACACTATATGATGGTTCTTACCATGAAGTAGATTCAAGTGAGATGGCGTTTACAATCGCTGCCTCTATGGCTTTCAGAACGGGTGCACTAGAAGCGCAACCAGTTTTGCTTGAGCCTATGATGAAAGTTGAAGTAACTACTCCAGAAGACTGGATGGGTGACGTTGTTGGCGATATTAACCGTCGTCGCGGCATCATCGAAGGTATGGACGAGGGGACAGCTGGCCTGAAGATAATTCGTGCACAAGTTCCGTTGTCTGTCATGTTCGGTTACGCAACTGATTTGCGTTCTGCGACACAAGGTCGTGCTTCTTACTCTATGGAGTTTAGTGAGTACGCTGAAGTGCCAAAAAATGTTGCTAATGCAATCATTGCAGAGCGTGGTTAAACAAAAGGGATGCATTTTTTTCATTTTTTGAAAGATCAATGCGTCCAAATATTGCGCTAACGAGAGTTGGCGCATAAAATAGCAATTTCTGGCGCGTCTCGCTCAATAATGAACGTGGCGAATCATAACTAGGAAGGAACACGATTGTGTCTAAAGAAAAATTTGAACGTACGAAACCGCACGTAAACGTTGGTACTATCGGCCACGTTGACCACGGTAAAACAACTCTAACTGCTGCTATCTGTACTACACTTGCAAAAGTGTACGGCGGTGTTGCTAAAGATTTCGCATCTATCGATAACGCTCCAGAAGAGCGCGAGCGCGGTATCACAATCGCAACTTCTCACGTTGAGTACGATACTCCTGAACGTCACTACGCACACGTAGACTGTCCTGGACACGCCGATTATGTTAAAAACATGATCACTGGTGCTGCTCAAATGGACGGCGGTATCCTAGTTGTTGCTGCTACAGATGGCCCTATGCCACAAACTCGTGAGCACATCCTACTTGGTCGTCAAGTTGGTATCCCTTACATCATCGTATTCATGAACAAATGTGACATGGTTGATGACGAAGAGCTACTTGAGCTAGTAGAAATGGAAGTTCGTGAACTTCTTTCTGAGTACGAGTACCCAGGAGACGACCTTCCAGTAATTCAAGGTTCTGCACTTGGCGCTCTAAACGGCGAAAAGCAGTGGGAAGACAAGATCGTTGAGCTTGCAGAAGCACTAGATTCTTACATTCCACTTCCAGAGCGTGCTGTTGATCTACCGTTCCTACTTCCTATTGAAGATGTATTCTCAATCCAAGGTCGTGGTACTGTAGTTACTGGTCGTATCGAGCGCGGTATCCTACGTGTAGGTGACGAAGTAGAAATCGTTGGTATCAAAGAAACTACTCTTACTACTTGTACTGGTGTTGAAATGTTCCGTAAGCTGCTTGACGAAGGTCGTGCAGGTGAGAACGTTGGTGCACTTCTACGTGGTACTAAGCGTGATGACGTTGAACGTGGCCAAGTACTTTCTGCTAAAGGTTCAATCAACCCACACACTAAGTTTGAGTCTGAAGTATACGTACTTTCTAAAGACGAAGGCGGCCGTCACACTCCTTTCTTCAAGGGTTACCGTCCACAGTTCTACTTCCGTACAACTGACGTAACAGGCGATATCACTCTACCTGAAGGCGTAGAAATGGTAATGCCAGGTGACAACGTTCAAATGACTGTCGAGCTAATCGCTCCAATCGCAATGGACGAAGGTCTACGTTTCGCAATCCGCGAAGGTGGCCGTACAGTTGGTGCTGGTGTTGTAGCTAAAATCTTCGCTTAATCGCGAATTGATTTTGCACATTCTTCATTAGAAGAACGGCAGTGAAAAAGGGAAGCTTCGGCTTCCCTTTTATTTTTCTAATCTCTTTTGTTTCTTCAATTCCCCAGCGTTCCCCCGTTCTTTGCTATTCGACTTGCGTCATTCAACTATCGTCGATTACCGCCATCAAATATATTTCGATTATTTTTCCAACGACACTTGCATAGCAAAATGTGATCTGTATAATGCATCGCACTGGCTAACGCCGGTTTGTGAACCAATGAGCACTGAGGAGTAGGTCTTACCTAGTAATGTATACTCAGCTTATGTTCGCGGTTAATAAAAATAGTAAGCCTTGTGTTTACTTCAAAAGTTAACTGACAATGCGTCCTGATTTTGGATGCTACGGTTTCACATAAATCAATCGGCATTCTCTCGTTATTTCGAGCTTGAGTGGCGATATTGTTTGTGTAATTTTTAATAATTGGAGCTCTGTCTCATGCAGAACCAACGTATTCGTATCCGCCTTAAAGCGTTTGATTACAAGTTAATCGATGCTTCAACTGCGGAAATCGTTGAAACAGCAAAACGTACTGGCGCACAGGTTCGTGGTCCTATTCCACTTCCTACTCGTAAAGAGCGTTTCACTGTTCTTACCTCTCCACACGTCAACAAAGATGCACGCGACCAGTACGAAATTCGTACTCACAAGCGTTTGATCGACATCGTTGAGCCAACAGATAAAACTGTTGATGCTCTAATGCGTCTTGATCTTGCAGCTGGCGTTGATGTTCAAATCAGCCTAGGTTAAGGGAGATAAGAATAATGATTGGTCTAGTCGGACGTAAAGTGGGTATGACCCGCGTATTTACCGAAGAAGGCGTTTCTATCCCAGTAACTGTTGTTGAGGTTGAAGCGAACCGTATTTCTCAAGTTAAAACTCTTGAGACAGACGGCTACGCAGCAATCCAAGTAACTACTGGTGCTAAGAAAGCTAACCGTGTAACTAAACCTGAAGCTGGTCACTTCGCGAAAGCGGGTGTTGAAGCAGGTCGCGGTCTTTGGGAATTCCGTTTAGAAAACGGCGAAGAGTTTGAAGTTGGCGCTGAGCTAAACGTAGAACTTTTCAACGAAATTAAAAAAGTAGACGTTACTGGTACATCTAAAGGTAAAGGCTTCCAAGGCGCTATCAAGCGTTGGAACTTCTCTACTCAAGATATGACTCACGGTAACTCTTTGTCTCACCGCGCACCGGGTTCAATTGGCCAATGTCAAACTCCAGGCCGCGTGTTTAAAGGCAAGAAAATGGCAGGTCACATGGGTGCTGAGCGTGTAACGACTCAAAACCTAGAGATCGTACGTGTTGACGCTGAGCGCAATCTACTCCTTATTAAAGGTGCAGTACCAGGCTCAACAGGCGGTAACGTGATCGTAAAACCTGCTGTTAAAGCATAACGTCTAGGAGTAAGTAATGGAATTGATGGTTAAAGGTGCTGATGCACTAACTGTTTCCGAGACTACTTTCGGACGTGACTTTAACGAAGCTCTAGTACATCAAGTAGTTGTTGCGTATGCAGCAGGTGCTCGTCAAGGTACTCGTGCTCAAAAGACTCGTTCTGAAGTATCAGGCGGCGGTGCTAAGCCATGGCGCCAAAAAGGTACTGGCCGTGCACGTGCTGGTACAATTCGTAGCCCAATCTGGCGTACAGGTGGTGTTACTTTTGCTGCGAAACCACAAGATCACAGCCAAAAAGTTAACAAGAAAATGTACCGCGGTGCTATGAAAAGCATTCTTTCTGAGTTGATTCGTCAAGAGCGTCTAATCGTTGTTGATAACTTCTCTGTAGAAGCACCAAAAACAAAAGAACTTTTAGCTAAGCTTAATGAGCTTCAGCTTAACGACGTTCTGATTGTAACTGGCGAAGTAGATGAAAATCTATTCTTAGCTGCTCGTAACCTGTACAAAGTTGACGCACGTGACGTTGCTGGTATTGATCCAGTATCTCTAATTGCATTCGACAAGGTTCTAATGACTGCTGACGCAGTTAAGCAAGTTGAGGAGATGCTAGCATGATCACTGAAGAACGTATCTTAAAAGTTCTACGTGCTCCGCACATCTCTGAAAAAGCAACTATGGCGGCTGAGAAAGCGAACACTATCGTTTTCAAAGTAGCTAAAGATGCAACTAAGAAAGAGATCAAAGCAGCTGTAGAAAAGCTATTTGAAGTTGAAGTTAAGTCAGTAAATACTCTTGTACAAAAGGGTAAGACCAAACGTCAAGGTATGCGTGAAGGCCGTCGTTCAGACGTGAAAAAAGCCTACGTTACTTTGAAAGAAGGTCAAGATCTTGACTTCGTTGGCGGCGCGGAATAACAGGAGTAGTAAAAATGGCTATTGTTAAATGTAAGCCGACTTCCCCTGGTCGTCGTCACGTCGTTAAAGTTGTTAACGCTGACCTGCACAAGGGTAAGCCATACGCACCACTTCTAGAGAAAAACTCTAAGAACGGTGGTCGTAACAACAACGGTCGTATCACAGTACGTCACATCGGTGGTGGTCATAAGCACCATTACCGTTTGATTGACTTCAAACGTACTAAAGACGGTATCCCAGCGAAAGTTGAGCGTTTAGAATACGATCCAAACCGTAGTGCTAACATCGCTCTAGTTCTGTACGCAGACGGTGAGCGTCGTTACATCATTGCACCTAAAGGTGTTAACGCAGGTGACCAGATTCAATCTGGTTCTGATGCGCCAATCAAAGCAGGTAACACTCTGCCGATGCGCAACATCCCAGTAGGTTCTACTGTACACTGTGTTGAACTTAAGCCTGGTAAAGGTGCTCAACTAGCTCGTTCGGCTGGTGCATATGTACAAATCATCGCTCGCGATGGTGCATACGTAACTATCCGTCTACGTTCTGGTGAGATGCGCAAAGTACTTTCTGAAGGTCGTGCAACGATCGGTGAAGTTGGTAACTCTGAGCATATGCTACGTGAACTTGGTAAAGCTGGTGCTTCACGCTGGCGCGGCGTACGTCCAACCGTACGTGGTGTAGTAATGAACCCGGTGGATCACCCACATGGTGGTGGTGAAGGCCGCACATCTGGTGGTCGTCACCCAGTTTCTCCTTGGGGCGTTCCTACTAAGGGCTTCAAGACTCGTAAGAATAAACGCACTGACAAGTACATCGTACGTCGTCGTAATAAATAATCTATAAAGAGGAATCGCCATGCCACGTTCTCTCAAGAAAGGTCCTTTTATTGACCTACACTTGCTGAAGAAGGTAGAGAAAGCGGTGGAAAGCGGAGACAAAAAGCCTATTAAGACTTGGTCCCGTCGCTCAATGATCATCCCAACAATGATTGGTTTGACCATCGCTGTCCATAATGGTCGTCAGCACGTTCCAGTTTTCGTTACCGAAGAAATGATCGGTCACAAACTGGGCGAATTTGCACCAACTCGTACTTATCGCGGTCATGCTGCAGATAAGAAAGCTAAGAAGAAATAAGGAGTAGATGATGGAAGCTTTAGCTAAACATAACTTTGCTCGTATTTCTCCACAGAAAGCTCGCTTAGTTGCAGACCAAATTCGCGGTAAGTCGGTAGACCAGGCTCTAGAAATTCTAACTTTCAGCAACAAAAAAGCTGCTGTACTAGTTAAGAAAGTTCTTGAGTCAGCTATCGCTAACGCGGAACATAACGAAGGTGCAGATATCGACGATCTAAATGTCGCTAAAATCTTCGTAGATGAGGGCCCTATCATGAAGCGCATTATGCCTCGTGCTAAAGGTCGTGCGGATCGTATCTTGAAGCGTTCAAGCCACATCACTATTGTTGTAGCAGATCGCTAAAGACTAGGAGATTAAGCAATGGGTCAGAAAGTACATCCTAATGGTATTCGTCTTGGCATCGTTAAGCCTTGGAATGCTACATGGTTTGCTAATACCAACGAATTCGCTGACAACCTAGACGGCGACTTCAAGGTACGTCAGTTCCTTACTAAGGAACTACAAAAAGCATCATTATCTCGTATCGTTATCGAGCGTCCAGCTAAGAGCATCCGTGTGACTATTCACACTGCTCGCCCTGGCGTTGTTATCGGTAAGAAAGGTGAAGACGTAGAGAAACTACGTGCAGCTGTAGCTAAAATCGCAGGTGTACCAGCGCAGATTAACATCGCTGAAGTACGTAAACCTGAGTTAGATGGTCAGCTTGTAGCTGATAGCATCGCGTCTCAACTAGAGCGTCGTGTTATGTTCCGTCGTGCAATGAAGCGTGCGGTACAAAATGCTATGCGTCTAGGCGCTAAAGGCATCAAAGTACAAGTAGGCGGCCGTCTTGGCGGCGCTGAAATCGCACGTTCAGAGTGGTACCGTGAAGGCCGTGTGCCTCTACACACTCTACGTGCAGACATTGATTACGCAACTTCTTCGGCTCACACTCAATACGGTGTGATCGGCATTAAAGTTTGGATCTTCAAAGGTGAGATTCTAGGCGGTATGCCAGCTGCTAACGCAGTAGAGCCTAAAGGCGATAAGCCTAAGAAGCAGCGTAAAGGCCGTAAGTAAGGAGTCGAACGATGCTACAACCAAAACGTACTAAGTTCCGCAAGGTTATGACTGGTCGTAACCGTGGTCTAGCTAAAGGTACTGAAGTGAGCTTCGGCGAATTCGGTCTTAAAGCTGTTGGCCGTGGTCGTCTGACTGCACGTCAAATCGAAGCGGCACGTCGTGCTATGACACGTCACATTAAGCGTCAAGGTCAAATCTGGATCCGTGTGTTCCCAGACAAACCGATTACTGAAAAGCCTCTTGAAGTTCGTCAAGGTAAAGGTAAAGGTTCAGTTGCGTACTGGGTTGCTCAAATCCAACCAGGCAAAGTTATGTACGAGATGAATGGCGTACCTGAAGAGTTGGCACGTGAAGCGTTCCGCCTAGCGGCACGTAAACTGCCTGTTAAAACTACTTTTGTAACTAAGCAGGTGATGTGATGAAAGCACAAGATCTACGCGAAAAGAACGTTGAAGAGCTTAACGCTGAGCTATTGAATTTGTTACGTGAACAGTTTAACTTGCGCATGCAAGCTGCAACTGGTCAACTACAGCAAACTCATACTCTAAAAGCTGTACGCCGTGACATCGCACGTGTGAAAACTGTTTTGACTGAAAAGGCAGGCGCATAATGAGCGAAACTAACCGCATCCAGCAAGGCCGTGTAGTAAGTGACAAGATGGACAAGTCTATCGTTGTTGCTATTGAGCGTACTGTAAAACACCCTATTTACGGTAAGTTCATCAAACGCACGACTAAAGTACACGCACACGACGAAGACAACACTTGTGGCCTAGGCGACAAAGTTGAAATCGCTGAGTGTCGTCCTCTGTCTAAGACTAAGTCTTGGACATTGGTTAAAGTTCTAGAAAAAGCGAAGATTTAATCTTTGTAATTCTATGACTTAAAGCGGCTCCAAATAATTTTTTGGAGCCGCTTGTTTTTTGTCTACCCAATTTAAAAAAAGGGTGGTACAATTCGCGTCCCTTTTAAAGAGGCAGCCCGACCCGAGAGGGTCTAGTTTTAATATTTAGCGGAGCACTAACAATGATCCAGATGCAAAGTACACTTGACGCAGCAGATAACTCTGGCGCGCGCAAGGTAATGTGTATTAAGGTTCTGGGTGGCTCTCACCGCCGTTATGCACATATCGGTGACGTCATCAAGGTTACAGTGAAGGAAGCGATTCCTCGCGGTAAAGTAAAGAAAGGTGATGTTCTGAAGGCGGTAGTAGTGCGCACCCGTAAAGGCGTTCGTCGCCCAGACGGTTCTGTCATTCGCTTCGACAGTAATGCTTGTGTATTGTTAAATGACACTACTGAGCAACCAGTCGGCACACGTATCTTTGGTCCTGTGACTCGTGAACTTCGTAACGCGAAATTCATGAAGATTGTATCACTAGCACCTGAAGTTCTGTAAGGAGCGGCAACATGGCAGCTAAAATCCGTCGTAATGACGAAGTAATCATTCTTGCTGGTAAAGATAAAGGCAAGAAAGGTAAAGTAACTAAGGTTCTGACAACTGGTAAAGTTGTTGTTGAAGGCATCAATCTTGTTAAAAAACACCAAAAGCCGGTTCCGGCTCTAGGTCAACAAGGTGGCATCGTTGAACAAGAAGCAGCTATTGATGCTTCTAACGTTGCAGTTTTTAACACGGCTACTGGTAAAGCAGACCGTATCGGTTTCCGTATCGAAGATGGTAAGAAAGTTCGTTTCTTCAAATCTAACGGCGAAACTGTTTCTAACTAATTAGAAGTAATTTGGAGTTCTACTATGGCGAAACTGCATGATTACTACAAGTCGTCTGTAGTCGCTGAGCTTACCAAAGAGTTCAGCTACACAAGCGTCATGCAAGTCCCTAGGATTGAGAAAATCACCCTAAATATGGGCGTTGGTGAAGCAATCAACGATAAGAAACTGCTAGAAAACGCAGCAGCTGATATGGCAACGATCTCTGGTCAAAAGCCACTTATCACTAAAGCGCGTAAATCTGTAGCTGGTTTCAAGATTCGTGAAGGCTACCCAATCGGTTGTAAAGTAACCTTGCGTGGTGAGCGCATGTGGGAATTTTTAGAGCGTTTAATCTCTATCGCACTTCCACGTGTACGTGATTTCCGTGGTGTTAGCGCTAAGTCTTTTGACGGACGCGGTAACTACAGCATGGGCGTTCGCGAGCAAATCATCTTTCCGGAAATCGACTACGATAAAGTCGATCGTGTCCGCGGTCTTGATATTACTATCACGACATCTGCGGGATCCGATGAGGAAGGCCGAGCTCTGCTGGCTGCCTTTAACTTCCCATTCCGTAAGTAAGGGTAGGGTTACTGTTATGGCTAAACAATCAATGAAAGCACGTGAAGCTAAACGTGCAAAACTAGTAGTTAAGTTCGCTGAAAAGCGTTCTGCGCTAAAAGTTATCATTAGCGATGTAAACGCATCTGAAGAAGATCGTTGGAATGCGGTTCTTAAACTGCAATCTCTTCCACGTGATTCAAGTGCATCACGTCAGCGCAACCGTTGCAACCAAACTGGTCGTCCACACGGTTACCTACGTAAATTCGGTCTAAGCCGTATTAAGGTTCGCGAAGCTTGCATGAAAGGCGAGATTCCGGGTCTTCGTAAGGCTAGCTGGTAATTGCCACTTAATCATTTGGAGTAAATCTTATGAGCATGCAAGATCCGATTTCGGATATGCTGACCCGCGTTCGCAACGGTCAGGCAGCAAACAAAGTTGCTGTAAAAATGCCTTCTTCAAAGCTTAAAGTTGCAATTGCTGCATTACTTAAAGCTGAAGGTTACATCGTAGACTTCGCTGTTGACGGCGAAGCAAAACCTGAGCTAGAAGTTACTCTTAAGTACTTTCAAGCTAAACCTGTAATCGAGCAAATCAAGCGTGTATCACGTCCTGGTCTAAGAGTTTATAAGAATAAAGACTCTTTACCTACAGTGATGGGTGGTCTTGGTATTGCAGTTGTTTCTACTTCCAAGGGTCTGATGTCTGACCGTGCTGCTCGTAAAGCAGGTCTTGGCGGTGAAATCATCTGTTACGTAGCTTAAGGAGTAGATTATGTCTCGTGTTGCTAAAGCACCTGTCGCTATTCCAGCTGGCGTAGAGGTGAAACTAAACGGCCAAGAAGTTACTGTAAAAGGTAGCAAAGGTGAGCTTACTCGCGTTCTTAACAGCGCCGTAGTTATTGCACAGGAAGAAACCAACCTTACTTTCGGTCCGAAAGAAGGTGTTACTAACGCATGGGCACAAGCTGGTACAGCTCGCGCTCTAGTTAATAACATGGTTGTGGGTGTTACTGAGGGCTTCACTAAGAAGCTAACTCTTAAGGGTGTTGGTTACCGTGCTGCTATGAAAGGCAATACTGTAGCTCTAACTCTTGGTTTTTCTCACCCAGTAGAGCACGCTCTACCTGAAGGTATTAAAGCTGAGTGCCCTAGCCAAACTGAGATCATCATTACCGGTTGCGATAAGCAAGTAGTAGGTCAAGTTGCGGCTGACATTCGTTCTTACCGTGCTCCTGAGCCTTACAAAGGCAAAGGTGTTCGTTACGCAGATGAAAATGTGCGTACTAAAGAAGCTAAGAAGAAGTAAGGTATCACTATGGATAAGAAAGCATCTCGCATCCGTCGTGCTACACGTGCACGTCGTAAGATTGCAGAACTTGGCGCAACTCGCTTGGTAGTACACCGTACTCCTCGCCATGTTTACGCTCAAGTTATCTCGGCAAACGGCTCTGAGGTTATCGCAGCTGCTTCTACTGTAGAAAAAGCGATCCGTGAGCAAGTTAAGAACACTAGTAACGTTGATGCAGCTAAAGCAGTTGGTAAAGCTGTTGCTGAGCGCGCTCTTGAAAAAGGCGTAGCTACAGTTGCATTTGATCGTTCTGGTTTCCAATACCACGGTCGAGTAGCGGCGCTAGCAGACTCTGCTCGCGAAGCTGGTCTGAAATTCTAAGGTAGGGTTGGAAGATGGCTAAAGAACAACAACAAGCTAATGATTTGCAAGAAAAGCTGATCGCTGTTAACCGTGTATCTAAGACGGTTAAAGGTGGTCGAATCATGAGCTTCACTGCACTAACAGTAGTTGGTGACGGTAATGGTCGCGTAGGTTTCGGTTACGGCAAAGCTCGTGAAGTACCTGCTGCGATTCAAAAAGCAATGGAAAAAGCGCGTCGTAACATGGTTACTGTTGCGCTTAACGAAGGCACTCTTCACCACCCGGTGAAAGGTCGTCATTCGGGCTCTAAAGTTTACATGCAGCCAGCTGCTGAAGGTACAGGTGTTATTGCCGGTGGTGCAATGCGTGCCGTACTTGAAGTTGCAGGCGTACATAACGTACTTTCTAAAGCATACGGTTCAACGAACCCAATCAACGTTGTTCGCGCAACGATTGGTGCTCTAGTAGACGTTAAGTCACCAGAAATGGTTGCTGCTAAACGTGGTCTAACTGTTGAATCTATTTCGGAGTAAGAACACGATGGCAACTATTAAAGTAACTCAAACTAAAAGCTCAATTGGTCGCCTACCTAAGCACAAAGCGTGTCTTAAAGGTCTAGGTCTTCGTCGCATCAACCATACAGTAGAACTTGAAGATACACCGTGCGTACGCGGTATGATCAACAAGGTTTACTACATGGTTAAGATTGAGGAGTAATCAGAATGCGTTTGAATACTCTATCACCGGCTGCTGGCTCTAAACCTTCTAAGAAGCGTGTAGGTCGTGGTATCGGTTCTGGCCTTGGTAAAACAGGTGGCCGCGGTCACAAAGGTCAAAAGTCACGTTCTGGCGGCTCTGTTCGTCCAGGTTTTGAAGGCGGTCAAATGCCTCTAAAACAACGTCTACCTAAATTCGGTTTCACTTCTCGTAAGAGTCTAGTGTCTGCTGAAGTTCGTCTAGCTGAGCTAGCGAAAGTAACAGGTGACGTAGTTGATCTTAACAGCCTTAAAGCTGCTAACGTTATCACTAAGAACATCGAGTTTGTTAAGATCGTTCTTTCTGGTGACCTAAGCAAAGCTGTGACTGTTAAAGGTCTACGCGTGACTAAAGGCGCTAAAGCTGCAATCGAAGCTGCAGGCGGTAAAATCGAGGAATAATCTCGAGGAACGAGGTACAGATGGCTAAGAAACCAGGAAAAGATTTTCGCAGTGCTCAGAGCGGCTTAAGTGAATTAAAGTCGCGCTTGTTATTCGTAATTGGTGCACTTTTAGTATTCCGAGCCGGCTCTTTTGTGCCGATCCCTGGTATTGACGCAGCTGTACTTGCCGATTTGTTCGATCAGCAAAAAGGTACCATCGTAGAAATGTTTAACATGTTCTCCGGTGGTGCTCTTGAGCGTGCATCTATATTAGCATTGGGTATCATGCCGTACATTTCGGCATCGATCGTAGTCCAATTGCTAACTGTAGTTCATCCAGCGTTAGCGGAACTCAAGAAAGAGGGTGAAGCAGGCCGTCGTAAGATAAGCCAATATACACGCTACGGCACGCTTGTACTTGCAACATTCCAAGCTATTGGTATCGCAACAGGCTTACCAAACATGGTCGACAATCTGGTTGTTATCAACCAAACCATGTTTACGCTTATTGCTACCGTGAGTTTAGTAACTGGTACCATGTTTTTGATGTGGTTAGGTGAACAAATCACTGAGCGAGGAATCGGTAATGGTATTTCCATTCTGATTTTTGCAGGTATTGTTGCTGGATTGCCTTCTGCAATCGGTCAAACAATCGAGCAAGCGCGTCAAGGTGAATTGCATGTGCTTCTTCTGTTGTTTATCGCGGTATTGTCTTTTGCTGTAATTTACTTCGTGGTTTTCATGGAGCGTGGTCAACGTCGTATCGTTGTTAACTATGCGAAGCGTCAACAAGGTCGTAAAGTGTTTGCAGCACAAAGTTCTCACTTGCCACTTAAGATTAATATGGCAGGTGTTATACCAGCGATTTTTGCATCAAGTATTATTTTGTTCCCAGGAACATTAGCGCAATGGTTCGGTCAAAATGGTGAAAGCAGCGCGTTCGGTTGGTTAACTGACGTGTCATTAGCTCTTAGCCCAGGTCAACCTTTGTATGTAATGCTTTATGCAGCAGCTATAATCTTCTTCTGTTTCTTCTATACAGCGTTGGTGTTTAACCCACGTGAAACAGCTGATAATTTGAAGAAGTCTGGTGCATTCGTACCCGGTATCCGCCCAGGTGAGCAGACAGCGAAATATATCGATAAAGTGATGACTAGGCTAACCCTAGCGGGCGCTCTATACATTACTTTTATATGTCTGATTCCTGAGTTCATGATGGTCGCGTGGAACGTTCGTTTCTACTTTGGCGGCACATCCCTACTAATCGTAGTGGTTGTTATCATGGATTTCATGGCACAGGTACAGACTCATCTGATGTCACAACAGTATGATTCTGTGTTAAAGAAAGCGAATCTTAAAGGTTACGGCCGTTAATCCGGTTGTAGCATTTAGATTCCATTACGGAGTTTAGCAATGAAAGTTCGTGCTTCCGTTAAAAAAATCTGCCGTAACTGTAAAGTTATCAAGCGTAACGGTGTCGTTCGCGTGATTTGCAGTGAGCCAAAGCATAAGCAACGCCAAGGCTAATTAGCAGAAATTTTTACTTGAAATACAAGGTAGAGTCGAGTATATTCCTCGGCCTACCTTTTGCGTGCAAAAGAAGTAGTATGCCGCAGCGTATCCATCACGGGCTTTGCTGCGGATAATTCTTTTATGAACCCCTTAGGAGTGAATAATGGCCCGTATAGCCGGCATTAACATTCCTGATCACAAGCATTCTGTAATTGCACTTACTGCAATCTACGGTATCGGTAAAACTCGCTCTCAAGCTATTCTAGCTGAAGTGGGTATTGCTGAAAATGCTAAGATCAGTGAACTAACTGAAGAGCAGATCGATCAACTGCGTGATGGTGTAGCTAAGTACACTGTAGAAGGTGATCTACGTCGTGAAGTATCGATGAACATCAAGCGTCTTATGGACCTTGGCTGTTACCGCGGTCTTCGTCATCGTCGCAGTCTACCACTACGTGGACAGCGTACTAAAACCAACGCTCGCACCCGTAAGGGTCCGCGCAAGCCGATCAAGAAATAGTCGGATAAGGTAGAGTACAATGGCAAAACAACCAACTCGCGCGCGTAAGCGCGTACGCAAGCAAGTAGCTGATGGCGTAGCGCACATCCATGCTTCTTTCAACAACACAATCGTAACTATCACTGACCGTCAAGGCAACGCTCTTGCATGGGCTACAGCTGGTGGTTCAGGTTTCCGTGGTTCTCGTAAATCTACTCCGTTCGCAGCACAAGTTGCAGCTGAGCGTTGTGGTGAAATGGCTAAAGAATATGGCCTAAAGAACTTGGAAGTTATGGTTAAGGGTCCAGGTCCAGGTCGCGAATCTACTGTTCGTGCACTGAACGCTGCTGGTTTCCGTATCACTAACATTGTTGATGCGACACCAATCCCTCATAACGGTTGTCGTCCACCTAAGAAACGTCGCGTTTAAGTTTCGTTTCTAGGAATATTGGAGAAAGATCATGGCAAGATATTTGGGTCCTAAGCTGAAGCTTAGCCGTCGCGAAGGTACTGACTTATTCCTTAAGTCTGGTGTCCGTGCGATCGATACCAAGTGTAAAATTGATAACGCACCAGGTGTACACGGCGCTCGTCGCGGTCGTCTATCTGAGTATGGCGTTCAGCTTCGTGAGAAGCAAAAGGTTCGTCGTATTTACGGCGTTCTAGAAAAACAATTCCGCAACTACTACAAAGAAGCTGCACGTCTTAAAGGCAACACAGGTGCAAACCTGCTTCAGCTTCTTGAAGGTCGTCTTGATAACGTAGTTTACCGTATGGGCTTTGGCGCTACTCGTGCTGAATCTCGTCAACTAGTTAGCCACAAGTCTATTCTAGTTAACGGTAAAGTTGTAAACGTTCCTTCTTTCAAAGTAGCGGCAAACGACGTTGTTTCTATCCGCGAGAAAGCTAAACAGCAATCTCGTATTAAAGCGGCTCTAGAAGTTGCTGAACAACGTGAAAAGCCAACTTGGATTGAAGTAGATGCTAGCAAGATGGAAGGTACATTCAAGCGTATGCCTGAGCGTTCTGACCTATCAGCTGACATCAATGAACACTTGATCGTCGAACTTTACTCTAAGTAAGGTTAAAAAAAGAGAGGACACAATGCAGGGTTCTGTAACAGAATTTCTTAAGCCGCGTCTTGTTGACATTGAACAGATCAATACGACACACGCGAAAGTAACTCTTGAGCCATTAGAGCGCGGTTTCGGCCATACTCTAGGTAATGCTCTTCGCCGCATTCTTCTATCTTCTATGCCGGGTTGTGCCGTAACAGAAGTTGAAATCGAAGGTGTGCTACACGAATACAGCACTAAAGAAGGCGTTCAGGAAGATATCCTAGAAATCCTTCTAAACCTTAAAGGTTTGGCTGTACGCGTTGCTGAAGGCAAAGATGAAGTGTTTATTACACTGAACAAATCAGGCTCAGGCCCTGTTGTTGCAGGTGACATCACCCACGATGGTGATGTAGAGATCGCTAACCCTGAGCACGTTATTTGTTACCTAACGGATGACAACGCTGAGATCGCTATGCGTATCAAAGTTGAACGTGGTCGTGGTTACGTTCCAGCTTCAGCTCGTATCCATACTGAAGAAGATGAGCGTCCAATCGGTCGTCTACTTGTTGACGCTACTTACAGCCCGGTCGATAAAATCGCCTACGCTGTAGAAGCGGCACGTGTAGAACAACGTACTGACTTAGACAAGCTTGTTATCGATATGGAAACGAACGGTACTCTTGAACCTGAGGAAGCAATCCGTCGTGCAGCTACTATTTTAGCTGAACAACTGGATGCGTTCGTAGATCTTCGTGATGTACGTGTACCTGAGGAGAAGGAAGAGAAGCCAGAATTCGATCCTATCCTACTGCGTCCTGTAGACGATCTTGAACTAACAGTTCGCTCTGCTAACTGTTTGAAAGCAGAAGCGATTCACTACATCGGTGATCTTGTACAGCGCACTGAGGTTGAGCTACTTAAAACGCCAAACCTTGGTAAGAAATCTCTTACAGAGATTAAAGATGTGCTTGCTTCACGTGGTCTTTCTCTAGGCATGCGCCTAGAAAACTGGCCACCAGCGTCAATCGCTGAAGATTAATCGAAAAGTTAGAAGGATTAGGTCATGCGCCATCGTAAAAGTGGTCGTCAACTCAACCGCAACAGCAGTCATCGCAAAGCGATGTTCAGCAACATGGCTAGCTCTCTTGTTCGTCACGAAGTTATTAAAACTACCGTGCCTAAAGCAAAAGAACTACGTCGCGTAATTGAGCCGTTGATTACCCTAGCTAAGACAGACAGTGTTGCTAACCGTCGTCTTGCATTTGCTCGCACTCGTGATAACGAAGTTGTGGCAAAACTATTTAATGAACTAGGCCCGCGTTTCGCGGCTCGCCAAGGTGGTTACACTCGCATTCTTAAATGTGGTTTCCGTACTGGTGATAAAGCTCCAATGGCTTACATTGAGCTTGTAGACCGCCCAGCTGCTGAAGAAGCTGCTGAGTAATCTATACTAGATTCTTAATACAAAAGCCGAGCATTAGCTCGGCTTTTTTGTATCTGGACTTTACGTATTTAAAGAATGAAACTTGCACCACGATGTTTGGCATTTATTCTCGCCTTCTCTGCTTCACTTTTCAAAAATATCTCGTATCTCGTATCTCGTATCTCGTATCTCGTATCTCGTATCTCGTATCTCGTATCTCAAATCCCTTTTCTTCCATGCACAAAAAAGAGCACTGAAGTTCCCTTACAATATTCTTCAACTAATCGCGAAGGTCTACTGCCAAATAGCGGCAAGTGAATCCATCAATCCGCTGGTTGCACCTTGAGATTGAAGTGTTTGAAGAATGATTGGTGCGAATGTTGTAATCATTGACGAATCCATACCTAACCCAGAAAACGCACTTTCAACAGCACCTTGTGAGTTCAGAACCGATGATAAGCCAGTTGATTCAAGTGAAGACATCCCAGGAATAAGCGACGCGAGCTCTTTATTGTCGGCAGAGCCAAGTGAATTTTGTGCAAGCGCCAACATTGAACCGATGCCGCCGATAGCTTGATCGCTTGTTACAGATGCTTTGTCAGCAACGGTATCAGCAAGTGGCGTTGTTTCATTTTGTTGAGACCACATATTCACCGCTGCCATCAGTGCAGTTTGTGATAGTTGAGAATAGTTAGTATCTGATGATGGACTGGTTTGTTCAGAATCGCTCGTGCTAGCGCAAGAGACTACAGCAAGGCTGCTGAGCATAGTGATGAGTATTTTCTTCATTATTCTTCCTTAAGTAATAAAGTAATCGACCTATTCACTATAAACGAAAAACGACGATGTAGTCACATCGCCGTTGAGTTATTTCAATTTTATTTGCCTATAGTATTTTGTTTTACTGTAGGTTTTTATAAAAATTAAAGAATAGCTAGAAGTTCAACTTCAAATACTAGAGCAGCAAATGGTGGGATTGCAGCACCTGCGCCACGCTCACCGTATGCTAGATCTTGAGGGATGTATAGCTTCCATTTAGAGCCAACAGGCATCATTTGTAGAGCTTGTACCCAACCTTGAATTACGCCAGTTACTGGGAATTCAGCTGGTTGACCGCGAGATACAGAGCTGTCGAAAACAGTGCCGTCAGTTAGTTCGCCGTGGTAGTGAACACGTACTTGGTTGTCTGCAGTTGGGATGTCGCCAGTACCTTCAGTTAGTACTTCGTACTGAAGACCAGACTCAAGAACCGTTACTTCTGAGCGAAGAGCGTTGTCAGCTAGGAAAGCTTCGCCGTCAGCAGCAGCAGCTTTAGCTAGTTCTTGACGTGCAGCTTCACCACGAGTGTGTAGCTCTTGTAGTGCGTTGTTGATTTCGTCAACTTCGATAGCTGGCATATCGCCAACTAGAGCCGTTGCGATACCAGCAGCGATTGCGTCAACGTTTAGGCCTTCAAGACCAGAACCAGCAAGTTGTTGGCCCATTTGTAGACCGATACCGTAGCTAGCTTTTTGCTCTACAGTTTCAAATTTTACTTCAGACATGAAAAGTCACTCTTTTGTCAGTACGAAAAGGGTAAGAATACCAGTATTAGCAGCCTGAATAAACGGCTAGCCCTTGATCACTTACGCTTTACTGTGTCCAAATCACAGCTGTGTCAATTTTTTTGCTTTGGTCTCTGTTGTAGCGGAAAGATCTATACTGTTGGTACTTTGGTTTTTATACTGTAGTTATTCAATGTATAGGACACAGTGGCATGAATCGTCGTCAAAAGAAAAAACAGAAAGTAGACCACTTAGCAGAATTTAAGGATCGACTGAATCAGGTCAAAAAGAACTTAAGTTCGATCGATATAAAGAACATGAAAACCTCAATAGTACACACTTTGGGATCATTACCTAAATTACACCAGAGACTATTGATGGTGATTTCGCCGATCATATTAATCTTACTTTTTGTCCCGCTACCAGAACCTAAAGTAGGCGTTGCCTTAACCACATCGCGCGTTGAGCTTGAAATTAACACTATTGGCTTAAGCGAACAGCAAAATACTAAGAGCATTTCATCAGAACCGAGTATCAACAGCTGGCAGGAGTACTTGGTTAAGCAAGGTGATACCTTGGCCCAGGTTTTCCGAAACAATGATCTATCACTGTCTGATTTAAATTCGCTAGTCCGAATTGAAGGAGCAGACAAACCACTCAGCCAAATCCGCAAAGGTCAGTTAGTTCGATTCAAATTAGCTGAGACCGGACAACTGGATATCCTACAGTTAGAGAAGGGCGACACATCTGTCATGTTCTTCCGTTTATCTGATGGCGGCTTTGGCCGAAGTAAATAATAGAGAATTGTCTCTGTTCCTCAAAGAATGTTCACCCAAGCTCTTTGAGAGTACTCCGGTAAATATTGTGTTTATCTTTACTATATTTGTACCAACGGCGCTTAAGATATTTATCTAAAAACCAATTCTAGTAGTTGCTCCGTTGTTACATTGTTTTGATTAGCCACTTCAGTGACTGTCGTATTATTACTGGTAATTGTAATGTGATTGGCCTGCATCACATCTTCTATTTCCTCGAATGACATATGCTTTAACGAAGCAATGGTTTCCATTGAGGCATTATCTATGGCTGTAAATAGGTTTGCTGCAGGGTTACCCGCGCCATCTTCAGGTTGTAACATGCTGCTACCAAGTAATAAGACACAGACCATTAACACCAGGTTACTGCCTTTTTTTAAGTGCATTTGAACCGATCTCTTATGCATTAATACATGGCTCACGACTGCTAGGGCAAGAATAAGCCCTATCCATTCATGCATCAAAATCACTTTTTGTGGAATAATGTCGAAGAACAGCATTACTCCTGATGTTAATACCAGTAGGCTGCTGATTATCAGAAGTGGTGTGGTTTTCTTTCTTTGTAGCATAATACTTTACCTTCAGTTCATTCATTAAATTGATTATAAAGTTCTGCTAAAATATGACTTATTGATTTATGACAAAGTTAGCATTTTCTTTGTCATTTTCCTTTTGTGTTATAACGTTTAAGTGCAGAAGAAAAGGTTGGAAGGCTTTGGTATCCCAGTTCGAGAGCGATATTGGTTGCGCTAAGGCCTTGTATAAGCATTTGATTGGCACGCTCCATTACGATCATATTTCGCCACTCACCAAACGAACGATGAAATTGTTTGTAAAACAGTCGGTTCAATGTCCTTTCTGAAGCGCCGCAATGTTTGGCAAAATCTTGCAAAGTAATATTCTTATTTGGTTTAAGGCATACTGTATGAATGAGATTATTGAGCCGCTTGTCGAAATGATTTGTGTGAGTTTGAGATCCTTGTATTTGGCTTAAATATTGTATTTGATCCCAAAGAACATCGTTGTAAGCATGTTGAGTATTGTTATCGAAGCCTAGGTGATGTAGCGAATACTCATACATTAATAGAGACCAAAAGTTCGTGACTCTGTGTAACGCTGGTTTTGTCGTTAAGGGCGACGGTGGAGGTCGGTCAAAAAATAGTAAGCTCAATCTGGAGTCTTGAAAGAAGATCGCTGAATGCGATTCATTTGCAGGTATCCAAAGAGCCTGACCATTAACAGCATAGTAGTTTTTTCCCTCTGTTTGTGAAACGCATAGTCCACTGTGGACATAGACTAGTTGATGTTCTTGGTGAGAGTGATAATCCGTATGTTCTTCTATGTCATAATGCTTTATTTTGTGCTTTATCATATTTTAATCTCCAGCGGGTGGAAATGGTATTTTTTAGAATTATCGGCATGAGGATCATCGCCATCCCAATGATGCTCAAAATATCCGGTATTTCATCAAACCAGTGTATGCCAAATAGTACAACAAATACTAAGCCCGAATATTCAGCAAAAGCAACGTCTCCAGCTGGTGCTTTTTGGTAAGCGACTACCGCTAAGCCATTGTAGGCTAAAATGCAAACCGCGCTTATGGACACTAACCCCATCTCTTCACCTGTTATGGGCCGCCATTTGAGTATTGCTAATAGTGCAGAGATTGGCAGGGAAAATAATGTTGTCCACCACAGTGTTGTGACGACTGTTTGCTCATTCGGAATCTTTCTTACTAATACATTGAACAGTGCGAGTGTCAGCGCTGTGCCTAATGCAAACAATGCTGCCCAATGAAATTGCGATGGCCTCAAGACAATCAATGCACCAATAAAACCGATAGTGGTGGCGATGACCTTGCCAAGTGCAGGTTGCTCTTTGAGTAGAAACATAGATAGCGGTAGCATCAACAAGGGCGCGACGTAAAATACTGCGTTGGCGGTAGCCAAAGAAAGGTGGGTGATCGCGACAACCATACATCCACTGCCAATTAATATCAGCTGTCCGCGTATGATGGTCACTTTGGCTTGCTGTAAGCGTCGTTGTTCCTTTTTCTGCTTTATCCACAAAGGGGTGATGATAAGCAGAGATATCAACTGTCGGAAAAAAATATATTGAAGAGGTGGCACTTCGCCATTTAATAGTTTTACCGCTACGTCCGAAAGTGAGGCAAACAGGTTGCCTGCAATCAGCAATAGGATACCGACAGTGACATTCGACATTACTTCTTTAACCTCATATCAACGTGCGGAATATCGTCTTCCAAGTACATCTCAGAGATGGTTTTGAAGCCGTGGCTCGCATAGAAATTTTCTAGGTGTTGTTGCGCACCAATATCGATAGTCGTGCTCGGCCAAAGAGCCTCACAGCGTGTTAACGCTTCTTTTATCAACTGATGACCTAAACCATCACCTCTTGCCGATTGCAGAGTCGCTACTCGGCCGATGCTTGTGTTGTCATAAGACGCACCTGGTGGTAACAAGCGTGCACACGCCACTAACTCTGCATCAGCATAGCCAAGCAAGTGTTCAACACCTGCGAGTGTATCTTTACCGTCGAGCTCTGGATAAGGGCAATTTTGCTCAACGACGAACACATCGACTCGTAATTTAAGTAGTTGATAAAGCTGTTGTGTTGAAAGTTCAGAGAAGGGAATTGAGTGCCAAGTGATCATGTTTACATCCAGAGGTTATCGATATTCTGAATGTACTATGTGCGATGATTGTTGGCATTAACTATTGTTAATTCGACCTTTAATTCTGCTCAGGCTGATCGCGGTTATTCCTAGGTAGGCCGCAATTTGATTATCGTTCAAGCGTTGCTCCAGGTCGGGGAAGTGTTCGCAGAAAAGCTGATAGCGTTGCTCTGGAGTGTAGAGCAGCATAAAGCGTTCTTTGTTTTCCTTGTGCATCAGCTGAGTTTCTAATAGCTTTAAATACAGAGGATTGTTTGATGCGCGCCACTCGATAACCGCGTTCATAGGCAGCTCTAACATAATAATTGGTGTGAGCGTTTCTAACAGGTAAGGGGACGCTTGGTTTTTTATCAAACTCTCAAAGCCGATGATCCAATCCTGTTCCCAGTAGAACTCTTTGCTGTATTGCTTACCGTCATTAGTGAGATAACAAGCGTGGCACAAGCCTTCAAGTACAAAGTAGATTGAACTCGCCATCTCACCTTGATTGATCAGGATGTGTCTGGTTGGTAGCTCAAGCGGTTTCGCGACGGCTAATAGAGATTCGATCTGACTTTCAGAGAAGTCGAAGCTTTGTAGTTGTTCGATAAAAGAGGTGTGCATGGAAATAACCTAACCCAAATAAGTGTCGAAATCATCGCACTTATTTGAGTATAGGTACAGAGCAGGCTAAATCAGCGGCGAGCGTGCTGTTCTAGATAATCTTGAGCAAGTTCTCTACCCATGTATTTACCAAGAGTTTTTAGTGGTACTTTCTTAAGGTTAACCACAATCAAGCCATCCAGAGCATCATTAAATGATGGGTCGACGTTAAAGCACACTAACTTACCGTTCATCCCTAGATACTGGCGCAGTAGTACTGGTAGGCCTTTTCCTTGCTCCATACGTGCTAACACTTTAGAGAGCAGAGGAACACTAGCCAATGAAGATAACAGGTGATTCTGCCAGAACACATGATTACTGGTATTGAGTGGTGACGAAGGAGAAACCAGGTTTGCTTTTTCTTCGTCATAATGATGTATCGATAAGGTTGTCGCAATCAACAGGCGAGCATTATGACTGTAATCATTACTGATACTGACTGGGCCGAATAGGTGAGTGTATTGAGGATGACGATACACGAAGGCCGCGATACCTTTCCACAATAGTAATAGTGAGTTAAGGCTCTTTTGATAAGGCTTGCTCACTACAGAACGCCCAAGCTCGATACTGTTGTCTAAGGTATCGATGAATTCTTGATTGTAGTTAAACAGGCTGCGGGAATAGAGTTGATCAAGCCCGTGCTCAGCGATTAATTTGTCGACCATACCAAGTCGGTACGCCCCGACCAGTTCAGCCTTGGCTTTGTTCCACACAAACAGTTGATGGTAGTAAAGGTCATATTCATCTAAATCACAGGCAAGCCCGCTGCCTTCGCCAACTTCTCTAAAGCTCTCTTCTCTTACTCGACCAATCTCGCGCATTAAATTGGGGATCGACTGGCTCGGTGTGCAATACACCTCAAAATCGCCCTGTTCAAGTAACCTCATTTCTTGAGGAAGTGACGCGACTTCTATAGAGAGTACTTCTGATGGAATAGGAGCAATAACCTGAGTGTCAAAAGAGGGTGCATGGATTGGCGTGCTAGGGCTATCTTGTTGACTCATCAGATAGGTATTGAGTCGCAGATAGTTGACGATATCCATCTCTTGTTCAAACGATTTGATCTCTGAGTATGGGATTGAAGAACCGATAGAAATAGAGATGGTAGTCGCTCGTTTATTAAGAAGTTCACGCCCAAGTAAAGCAGTTCGTAGCAGTGGATGAACTCGTCCGGCTTGGTAGAAAAGCTCGCTGTTTTTACCATTGATGAAGATAGGCACTGTGGTGGCTTGATGACGTTTGACGAACTTGGCAACCGACTTGCTCCATTCTATGTCTGTCAGTGTTTTTGCCCCTTTACGGTAACTCGATACTTCGCCCGCAGGGAACACAATCACCAATCCACCGTCTGCCAAATGACGATTCGCATCTCGAATGGCTTTGGCGTTGGTGCGTTTCGATTCTTTACTATTAAAGACATCGACTCCGATGAAAAGATCATCCAGTTCAGGCATTCGCTTGAGCAACTCATTCGCTAACACCTTCACATCCTTCCTTACCGATCCTACGAGATCAGCAAGGATCACACCTTCAATTGCGCCAAGCGGGTGGTTAGCCACAATGACTACAGGTCCTTCCTCAGGGATATTATCAGTGGCACCTGCGGAAACAGAATAGTCGATATTGAGTGCCGACAGGGTGTGATGCATGAATTCAAAGCTAGATAAATCATCAGGTCTATCTTGATAGAGTTTATCTAGCTTAGATAGCCCAGTTGCCCACTCGACAACAGACTCACCTAAACCAAAAGGCGTGTAACGTGGTAAACTAAAAGGACTATCAATCATAATGAAGCTACCTTATTGACTAAAGTTGTTTGGGAAACCGTCTTGATTCTTGAAATCTTTCACACTTAAAAACGCACTGCATAACCACACTAGGCATGCCATACCAAACAATAATCCACCGTCATAACCGACAATTTCTCCTGCTGTATTAAACTCAGGCATTTGAATACCGAGCGGCGTAAACAGGTGGAAGAAAATTGCGCCACTCATGATCCCCACACTCATGATGGCCCCCCGCCCATGCCAACGAGTAAACAACAAAATGGCAGCAATCAATTCAGCGAACCCAATCAAGTAGCCGCCAAATGAACCGAACCAACTCAGGCCAGACCATGTCGCCAAGGTGCCAAAGATATGTTCTGTCTCGTATGACCCTGTGAACTTAAAAAACAGCGACTGAATAAATACGAAAGCGATAAATGCCGCAGGGATATGTTTAGCTGGGATGAATGTCATAGTTATTCCCTTATTTGATCAGTTGCGGCCAAACGGTGTCGGCTTTTTGAATATGTTGTGCTCGGTCTTGTTCCCAACGCTGCTTAATCTCTTGGTCATAGTTGAGGTAAAGCTTGTTATCAACAATCGTCCATCGATTCGGGTCACCGGGTGCAAAGTCACTTTTTGCTGAAACAGCCCAAGCGCAATAGCCACCATATTGAGGGGCATATTTTTCAGGATTATTAACAAATAAAGTCAGATTCTTTTCAGAAGAGAAATACCAGTCTGCACCTTTGTACTCGGTGCTGAATTTTTTACTGCCTTCAATAGGCTTACCTGAAGTGAAATAAGCCACAGTGTCGTAGCCATCGAGCGCCTTGCTGCTAAAGAATCCGGTGTAGATTTCATCGGCGGCAAATACGTAAGGGCTAACAAGTAGCATGACCATGGTTAATAGTTTTCTCATGATGGACTCCATCTATAGATTGATTGCTGGTGATAAATCGAAGGTAAAACGCTGTTGATTTATCTGGCATGGTTTAATGGGTTCACAAGGCGAGCCGGGCGCGTAAAACATAGAGGCTTGGCCGTGTAGATTGCGTAAGTGTGTAAAGCTCACGGTGTGCGCGTCTTCACGATGCATACAGGTCGCTAAATGAGGTTGTTCGCTGTGATGGTGAGAGTGAAACTGAAGTAAGTTCTGTTGATTCTTGCCCGTTGCCATAAGCTGATCGTATTTTGCTTGTCGATAGGCTTGTACTCGCTCTAACTCAATACCGGATGAGAAGAGCGGAGAATCGGTTTCAACTATTTTTTGTTGAATACCATCCCACATGTAGGCGATAACCAAACCATGGTGTTGAGTTAAGTTCGGTGCGAAAGCCAGCAAGGTAAACGGGGCAAAAGAGTGCAGGTCGAGCTTATGAAATGCTTCAGAGAGCTGATTGATGTTGCGACTTGATGATAGGTTCTTGAGTAACAAACCACGGCTGACTAAAAGGCCATCAGGCACGATGCCTTGATAGTTATTGAGTAGGCATAACGAAAGCCCGAACTCATTGATACTGATCCAGCTACCACCGCCGGTTGGGTCGAGTGGCATGATGATATCGACGCCGTTAACTCGATATTGTTTAGGTGGCATCGCCAGTGCCCGTGTCTTTTGTTCATCACGATTAAAGAAGACCTGATAGCCATTGTCTTCAAGCAGCCAAGATACTGAACACATGATTATTGCTCCCTCAAATAGCTGCTGGTGGTTGGGGCATAACCGAAGGTATTGCATGTTTCGACATCAAGAAAGGTCGTGATCACCTTGATCATCGCGTAATGATGATTGGCATGCAGCGCGGCAAAGGTGACCTCTCTTTCTAGCGTAGAAGGCAGGCTGGCGAACACTTGTGTATCCATTGAAACTTCGGTTTGGATCATGATGGGCGCTTCGAGATCTCTGCGGTCTAATCGCTCAAGCCAGTTGATCACGTCATGGATCTCTTTCAACGCAATCGACCTGTCGAATTCGAGGGGGTGACCACGACGACGAGTGTTGTAATCAACGGTCGCATTTTCTTTTAAAATCAGAGCGTGAAAAAGATCGAGCGTGTGACGGGTATGCTCACCAATAGAACTTGTGACGTGCGGCTTTGCTCGTGTCAGATAGTCGCTGTCAGATATGGCTAACAAAAACTCTAAACCCTGATTCAAGATCTCTACCGCTCCCTTGATACTAGGAGATAAAGAAGTGAGGGCGCTCGGTTGGGCTATAGGGTTCATTCATGATCCTCGTACAAAGTTAATCGGTGATCGGATATTGTTGAACAAGGCGTCGCTCTTCTTGCCATGCGTTAAATAAGCTCTTAAAAGAAGGAGGCTGGTGGCCTCTTTGTTTCTGTTGAGCGCCAATATCAAAAAGAATGCGGTATTGCAGGAGTAGCGTCGAAAATATCTCTCGCAGCGGTGTGTTGCGATCCCAGATGTGCCCGGCCTCACTGCTTGCGCCATTGACCTCAAGGATCGTGAAGTCCTCGCCGTTCATTAGGCTGTGCATGTCCTTAAATTTGACGTCGAGTCGACCAAAGTGAAAGCCATCGAAGTCGTCGAATATCTCGTCTAAGCGTTCGGTTAAAGCCTGAGTGATGTATTGATTGCCGTCTCGGAAGATACAGCCACGGCTATGGCTACCTGCGAACGCAAGTTGGAACTCTTCGCCTTCTGCGAGCACTCGATCCAATTTATCCTCATGTCTCGGCAGATAGAGGTGACTAAGCTGCCCAGCACGCGGGCTATTTTCAATTAACTGTTCGAGTGTCGAGTTGCCATCACCCACGACTATTGGCGCATACTTGAGTGTGATCGAGATGATCTCGCCTTGCTTTTTGTTTGGGTAGCGAACATAGAAAACACCCGCTTCGGCTTGATAAGGCGCCTTTTCTTGCAATAGAAAGCGAGCATTATTTGGGAAAGATTCAACATACTGCTCAAGTTGATCTTGTGTGTTGATCAGCTTAACGCCAACACCTCGACAACCAAGATCCGGTTTAGCCACAATCGGGAAATCGAGATCCGACTGTATGAGTGCGCTGCGCGCATCTTCGGCTTGTTTCTTACTGCTAAGGTCAGTTTTGGTTAAGGTGATAAACGGAGAGATCCAACGCTGACTCGATGATCCGGCAAGGCTCAGTATCTCGTGTTTTGATTCGCCTACCATGCCGCTTAACTTAATACTCGGGTTGGCGATGAGCGGCAGCGTCCAGTCAAAGTGCCGTAACCCTTGCATCAGGCTTTGAATCACCACTGGCGTGTAGAAGAACCAACTTGGAAGAAACTCATAAGGAGAGACACTGCGCACGGTATCTTTTTCAAGCAAGGGCATGCCTGCATTGATTTGATGTGCTGGAATGATGCGAATATCTTGCGGTGAACTCATGATAATCCTCTAGAGTAGGTTCTATTCACTAATCGATTGCCGATAAACAGCAAAGCGATGGCACACGAGGTGATGATCCATTGATATTCAGAGGCTTGCAGCCACGTTGATGTCCCTAAATAGTAGATGGCAGAGAAGACAATACCACTCCAGATCGCGGTGGCGCTGATGACAGCAAACAAGAAGGTAGACATTGGTATGGCGAAAAAGCCACTCAAGGTAAATCCGACTGTGCGAAGCCCAGGAATAAAGCGGATAACAAAAAGGCTGCTGAATGCGTTCTGACGTAATTTGGTATGAAGCGAACGAAAGTACTTATTAGTGAGGGCTTTATATCGAACACCTCGGAAGTAATGTCCTGATTTCCCAAGGTAATAGAGGCCTAAGTCACCAGTGGTAATGCCAATGAAAATTGCAAGTAACGCATATTGAGGTGGTATGAGCCCTTGAGTCGCTAAACCTGCGGCCGTAACGATTGCCAGATCTTCAAGCAGGTAAGAAAGCGCGATAACGCCAAGCATCAGCCATAGTAGCGACTCCTCCCCTGAATTTAACCATGCTTGAATGCTCTCGACGATGCCCATCAAATGTCCTTATCTATCCTATAGACGAATGGCTTATTAGCCATTCATTGAGTGTAGTAACTAAATAGACAGGGGGAGTTCTGAAAAACTTACAGCGAATTGCTGATTTTTTACGTTGATTGAACTTTATGGGTGGTTTGAGGTGGGCGATTTAGATGAAGAATGAACAGGTGTTTAAGGTTCGAAAGTTAAGGCTTGAGACTGTGTATTTAGATAAGAAAAGAAAAAGGCTGAGTCGTTAAACTCAGCCTTTCAGAATGGTGCGCCGAGCATGGCGTTGATCTAGGAGGTGAAAGTCCTCTACGGGCTCAGTCGAGCGAGAACCGTTAGCCTATGCAAGGGTGTTCACCGTGAGGTGAAATCTGAAGGAAGCAAATGGCAAAACTTGGTTGTGACGAACAGAAATCTGATAGTAGGCCATTACAACTTGGGCAACCTAGCCATAGATAGAATAGTCCAATGCCTCGACGGGAAGTGTGTAGTGGTAAATCAGGCACAGCCAAGGGAAAGAACAACGCCTTACCTCGGGAGATCTTATTGTTTGTCTCAATAGAGACTAATACAGCAGTGATGTTGTGTGATGGACAATAAGAAGTCAGCAGAAGGCATAGTACTTTGAGAATGTACAACTCAAAGGAAGGCCTGAACTGAATATATCAAGAAGCAGTCACTAGACACTCAATCATGTGGAGTCATAGCAAGATGAAACTCATCTCTACGTCCCAAAGGGCAATACCGCAAGTAAAGCTCATGGATACGAAGAATGACAAGCATGGTCGGCGTAGACAGGAGGGCGAGTCTTGGTGACCTCAACTTCGTTGATGGAGCAAATTTGCTCTTCAACCAATTTGAATCAAGCTCTTAGACGCGTGAAGAAGAACAAAGGGTGTGCAGGAGTCGACAAGCTCGACATCAACGCCACTATCTCAAGACTTCGACAGGCATCAAACGGGCAAGAGCTTCGCCAGATTCTTCTGGATGGAAGCTATCAACCTCAATCTGTTCTTGGTGTAGAAATCCCCAAAGCTAGTGGTGGCGTAAGGCAATTAGGTATCCCAACAGTCCTTGATAGGGTAGTCCAACAGGCAATCACATCAGTGCTGTCATGTATCTATGAGCCGAAGTTCTCCGACAATAGTTACGGGTTTAGACCCAACCGCAGTGCGCACCATGCATTGGCGGCCGCCAGTCGCTACATCCGAGAGGGTCGAGGTTATGTAGTAGATATAGACCTAGCAAAATACTTCGATACAGTGAATCACGATAGGCTAATGCACAGGCTGTCACAAGATATTGCTGATAAACGCGTGTTAAAGCTAATTAGGTCATACCTACAGGTAGGCATAATGCGACATGGACTAGTTGAGCAGAGACAACGAGGCACACCCCAGGGTGGGCCATTATCTCCGCTACTATCAAATATTGTATTAGATGAACTGGATAAAGAGTTAGAGCGTAGAGGGCATAAGTTCTGTCGATATGCAGATGACTGCCAAATCTACGTGCGTAGTGAGGAAGCCGCTCATCGAGTCAAAGAGTCGATAACGGAGTTCTTGGAGCAGAAACTAAAGCTGACGGTAAACCGTAAGAAAAGTGCAGCAACGAGAGTGACAAAGCGAACTTACCTAAGCCATCGCTTCCAGATAGACGGAACAATCGGGATATCGAAGACGGCACAAGCTCAAATGAAGAAGCGAGTACGTCAGATAACGAAGCGAAATCGAGGACGAGAGTTACAGGTGATAATCACGGAGTTAACTCAATATCTAAGAGGATGGCAACACTACTTCAAGCTTACTGTTCGTAAAAGTGCAATGCAGCGCTTAGATGAATGGATACGGCGTAGGCTAAGGTGCTACCGACTAAAGCAGCGCAAACGCAGACACAGCATAGCGACATGGTTACAGCGACAAGGTGTAACGGAGCGTAATGCGTGGAAGCTAGCGATGTCAGATAAGGGTTGGTGGCATCTAGCTTTAACGCCACAGGTTAATCACGCCATGCCAATAAAATGGTTCGAGGGGTTGGGGCTGTACTCATTAAGAGATGGGTACGAGTCACTGAAAGTATATTCGGAACCGCCGTATGCGACCCACGCTTGTACGGTGGTGTGAGAGGACGGAGGCTGCGAGGCCTCCTCCTACTCGATTTAACTATGGATTATTGGGTAATCTATTTAGTTAGGTCAATCTGGTAAACAGCAAAACCAACATCGTCAGTCGCAACGCGTTTCATCGGGTATTGACCTTTATCTTTGATGAACTGAGCAGCTTTCTCACTTGGTGACGTTTCAAAGCGGATATCTAGCTTGCTATCCGTTTTGATTGGCGCAAATGACCAATTGTTATCCGCGCTTGGGCTTACTTGACCTTGCTCTTTGCTTGCGCGAGAGATGTAGTTCGCCAGTACAGTACGGTTTTCATCTGGTGCATCAAATGCGATGAAGTCTTCACCTGTACCTGGGAATTTAGCACTGTAAGCACGGTAGTTGTTGGTTGCGATCAGGAAGTCTTGCTTCATGTCGATTGGCTTACCTTGGTAAGTTAGGCCAACAATACGCTGTGAGTCAGGGTTAACGATTTTACAGTTTGCATCGTATTTCGCAGGTTGAGTTACGTCGATTTGGTAATCAACACCGTCGATAACATCGAAGTTGTAAGTGCGGAAGTTATCCCACTCAATCAGCTGTTGTGGTGCTGTTGAATTCACATCGATTTGGTTGAATTGACCAGCGGAACATTCAAGCCACTCTTTTACTTCGTGACCTGTTATCTTCATTGCAACTAGCGTGTTCGGGTAGAGGTACAAGTCAGCAGCGTTACGGAATGTCAGTTGACCAGATTCAACTTCAGTGAAGTTTGCTGGGTCATTCTTACGACCACCTGCTTTGAATGGTGCCGCTGCAGAAAGTACTGGTGTACCCTCTAGATCAGGGTCGCCTTGGATGAATTGCTCAACGTAATTTTTTTGTGCAAGGTTAACGATTTGAACCGTTGGATCGTCTTGAACTAGCGATAGGAAGCTGTACATCACGTCATCTGCTTTACCAATTGGTTGGTTCACAAAATCACGAGTACCTGCGTGGTCTTTTTCTAGTGCAGAAACGATGCCTTCATCCGCTGCAGCCAGTGATTTCTTCTCAACCTTGTCGTAGATAGGGCGAGCTTCAGATTGGCCTTTTACCACTTCCCACTTGCCGTCCTTTTGCACCAGTGTTAGGTCCATAACACCTACGTGGCTACCCCAACGACCAGGCATTACCGCCGCAACACCATTCATGGTGCCGTTTTCGTTGTCAACGCCTTGGATATTGTCGAAGCCTTTACCCGGGAATACGGCGTGAGAGTGACCAAATGCAATCGCATCAATGCCTTCTACTTCTGATAGGTAAAGCGTCGAGTTTTCTTCGCCTGCTTTGTATGGGTCTTGAGATACACCAGAGTGAGGGATTGCAACGATAACGTCTGCGCCTTCCGCTTTCATTTGAGGCACTAACTCGTTAGCTGTCTCAATGATGTCACGAGCGATCACTTTGCCTTCAAGGTTCTTCTTATCCCACGTCATGATTTGTGGTGGAACAAAACCGATGTAGCCGACTTTTACTTCATGTTTTACGCCAGCAGTATCTTCAAACGTGTGCGTCTTGATGATGTAAGGCGTGAAGTAGTGTTCTTTAGTTTCTGCGTCGTACACGTTAGCACTGATGTATGGGAAATCAGCGTCGTTGATCGATTCTTCTAGGAACTCAAGACCGTAATTGAATTCGTGGTTACCTAGGTTTGCAGCGTCGTAGCTTAGTTGGTTCATTGCTTTATATGCAGGGTGAACTTCTCCCGCTTCGATGCCTTTGTCTGCCATGTAGTCACCCATTGGGCTACCTTGTAGCAAGTCACCGTTATCAACTAATACGCTGTTGGTTACTTCGTTTTGAGCTTCTTTTACTAGAGTTGCAGTACGTGCTAAGCCGATTTTTTTCGATGGCTTGTCTTTGTAGTAGTCGTAATCCATTAGGTTGGTATGGATATCCGTCGTTTCTACGACACGTAACTTAATCACTTCATCGGTATCTGGTGTTGTTGTGCAGCCAGCTAGAGTCAAACCAAGACCTGCAAGTACAGCCAATGACAAAGGTTTTATCGCAACTTTCATTTTTTAGCTCCAAAGTGGATAGGCGAAAATTCGTTGCGTAATGTAACAAAACTGAATGAAACAATGATTACAACGAATGTTAATTCGTGACTTAGATCGATTACTTTATGGTGTTCTGCAAGACGCCTCCCAAACTTGCTCGATCAATGTACAAATCACATCGATAGTATTAGTCCATTCATTTCACCTATTTATCGATTAATCTCATCCCTTATCAGCTTTTCGAATAAAAAATGAAATTTTAGAATTTCCAGTAATATGAGAGGCTCGTCATAATGCCTATATTAAGGACGTATCAGGCAGATGAATAGCAAGGACAGCTCAAAACGAAGCTTCTGTTTTCTTCTAGTGCCAATACTCCCATTCACTCAGGTGGATGAGTTAAATCCCTTGCTTGGCAAGATCAAGTAATGAATTGCTCGTACTGCGAGCCTTAAAGGAAGCACTGAAATGGACCAAGAACGTTTAACCCACCTAAAACAGCTTGAAGCGGAAAGTATTCATATTATCCGTGAAGTTGCTGCTGAGTTTGATAACCCAGTGATGATGTACTCCATCGGTAAAGATTCTTCTGTGATGCTTCATTTAGCGCGCAAAGCGTTTTATCCAGGCAAGATTCCATTCCCACTATTGCACGTTGATACGGATTGGAAATTCCGCGAGATGATTGAGTTTCGTGATCGTATGGCTAAAAAGTATGGCTTCGACCTTTTAGTACATAAGAACCCTGAAGGTATTGAGATGGGGTGTAGCCCGTTTGTACATGGCTCTTCTAAGCACACTGACATCATGAAAACTCAAGGTCTCAAGCAGGCGTTAAACAAGTACGGGTTCGATGCCGCTTTTGGTGGGGCGCGTCGTGATGAAGAAAAATCTCGAGCGAAAGAGCGTGTTTATTCTTTCCGAGATAAGAACCATACATGGGATCCAAAAAACCAGCGTCCAGAGCTTTGGCACACCTATAACGGCCAGGTTAATAAGGGCGAAAGCATTCGTGTATTCCCACTATCTAACTGGACTGAGCTCGATATCTGGCAGTACATCTACCTAGAGAGCATCGATATTGTTCCACTTTACCTTTCAGACAAGCGTCCTGTGGTTGAGCGTGATGGCATGCTGATCATGGTTGATGATGACCGTATGGAATTGCAAGAAGGTGAAGTAATTGAAGAGAAAAGCGTTCGCTTTCGTACTTTGGGTTGTTACCCACTGACCGGAGCCGTTGAATCTGAGGCGAACACGCTAACAGGCATTATTGAAGAGATGCTGGTGGCAACGTCCAGTGAGCGTCAAGGTCGAGCGATTGACCATGATCAGTCGGGCTCTATGGAGCTGAAAAAGCGCCAAGGTTATTTCTAAGAATCTAAGGAAAGAAAAATGAATAGTGCAGTAGAAACCGAATTGGCTAAACTAGGGATTGAAGGTTATCTAAGTCAGCATCAGCATAAATCTATGCTTAGATTTTTAACTTGTGGCTCGGTAGACGATGGTAAAAGTACGTTAATCGGTCGCTTGCTCCATGATACAAAACAGATTTATGAAGATCAGCTAGCAGCGGTTCACTCGGATAGCCAACGAGTGGGTACGACGGGTGAGAAACCTGATTTGGCACTGCTTGTTGATGGCTTGCAGGCTGAGCGTGAGCAAGGCATCACGATCGACGTAGCTTACCGCTACTTCTCGACACAAAAACGTAAATTCATTATTGCTGATACCCCAGGGCATGAGCAGTACACGCGCAACATGGCAACAGGCGCTTCAACGTGTGATCTGGCTGTGATCTTGATTGATGCTCGTAAGGGCGTTCTGGATCAAACGCGTCGTCACTCGTTTATTTCTAACCTACTTGGCTTGAAGCATTTCATCGTTGCAGTCAATAAGATGGATCTTGTGGAATATTCACAAGATCGTTTTGAAGAGGTTCGCGATCAGTACCTAGAGTTTGCAGAAAACCTAGAAGGCGAAACTAACATTCAAATTCTGCCTGTTTCCGCGCTTGAAGGCATTAACGTTGCTGCACCAAGTAAAGAGCTTGCATGGTTCGAAGGCCCATCGCTATTAGAAGTGCTAGAGAACGAAGACATTGACCAAAAACGCTCTGCGGGTGAATTCCGTTTCCCAGTGCAGTACGTTAATCGTCCTAACCTAGATTTCCGCGGCTTTGCCGGCACCGTGGTTTCTGGTCGTGTCGGCGTGGGGGATGAAATCAAGGCGTTGCCTTCAGGTAAAACTTCTAAGGTGGCAAGCATTGTGACCTTTGATGGTGAACTTGAATCAGCACAAGCGGGCTTGGCGGTAACGCTGACTCTTGAAGATGAGATCGACATCAGTCGTGGCGATTTGATTGTGTTGGAAAACGCGCAAATTGAATCCACCAATCATGTATTGGCTGACATCGTATGGATGACGGAGCAACCACTGCAAACGGGTAAATCTTACGATATCAAGATCGCAGGCAAGAAAACCGTCGGCCAGGTTGAAACGGTTCGTCACCAATATGACATCAATAACCTGTCGACCTACGCAGTTGATGAATTACCACTGAATGGTATTGGCTTGTGTGAATGGTCATTGAACGAGACTGTCGCATTGGATAAATACCGTGAGAGTGCCGATACTGGCGGCTTCATCGTTATCGACCGTCTAACCAACGTTACGATTGGTGCAGGTTTGATTCGAGACCGTTTGGACTCTGTTGAACAGCAAGTCGGTAACTTCTCTGCATTTGAACTTGAGTTCAACGCATTGGTTCGCAAACACTTCCCTCATTGGGATGCCAAAGATCTAAGCCAACTACTGAAGTCATAAACGGCTAAGTAACAGCTTATTGAATCAGGCGGAAACGCATCGTTTCCGCCATAAAGGACGGGTATATGTGGCAACAAGGATTTGTATTAGCGATTTTGCTCGGCATCATTACTTGCCTGCTCGTTACCCGTATTAAGCCAAGCTTTATTTTTGCTGGTGCGGCTTTTATTGCTTTTATGGCTGGCATGATCGACTTGTCGAGCCTAGCTAATAACTTCACTAACACCTCGTTACTGACGTTAATTCTTTTGATCCTCGCATCGAGTGCGTTGGAGAAAACTCGCTTAATCAGCTGGGTTAGCCGTAATATATCAGAAGGTAGGCTAGGTACTGTGGTTGCGAAGTTAGGTATTTCCACAGCGTTACTTTCTTCTTTTACCAATAATACCGCTGTGGTGGTTTCTTTGATCGGTGCGATCAAACGTAATCAACAACATGCGCCATCTAAGTTACTTATCCCTCTGTCATACGCTGCCATCTTAGGTGGAACACTGACATTGATCGGCACTTCAACCAATTTGATCATCAATAGCTTTGTTGAAGATGCGGGATTACCGAGCTTAAACTTTTTCACACCAACATTGATCGGTTTCGCCGTCTTGGTTGGTGGCGTGTTGATCCTTATTCCGCTGAGTTACTTCTTACCAAGCTACGATGATGGTTCCCAAGATGATTTGCCTTACTTTCTAGAAGCAATAGTAGAACCAGGCTCACCGTTAGTTGGTCGTAGCGTGAGCGAAAATAATCTTAGAGCTCTGAGAAAACTGTTCTTAGCGGAAGTGATTCGAGACGGGAAAACAACGGCATCTATCGACCCAGACTTCATACTTCAAGCACGTGACCGACTGCTGTTTTGTGGCGACGTTGAGAGCGTAGCGACATTGCAAGAAATCCAAGGACTTACCTTGTTTGGCCAACACCACCTTAATGGTCAAAGTTTTGTTGAAGTCGTGGTGAGCTCGTCGGCAAGCTTTTGTAATAAAACCCTTAAAACCAGCCAGTTTCGAGATCGTTTTGATGCGGTTGTGGTCGCCATTCGTCGTGGCCATGAGCGACTTGAAGGTGGTCTTGGAAACATTACACTAACCGCTGGTGATACCTTGATTTTGGTTCCCGGAAAACGCTTTGAAGAGCAGCGCCAGCAACACAACAAAGAGTTTGTGTTGATGAATGATTTGGATTCGAGTGCCAAGCTTGATGCTGATAAGTCGACGTTCGTATTGCTCGGTTTTGCTAGCGTGATTGGTCTAGCGTTAGTAGATGCAGTGCCTATTATCAAAGGCTTGGCAGGTTTTTTACTGTTGCTGGTGGCCTTTGGTGTCGTGCAGCTTGGTGAACTTCGCCGCCGTTTCCCAGTTGATATTGTGGTGATTGTTGGCTCGGCACTGTCTATCGCTCAACTGATGATTTCGTCAGGTCTGTCTGAACAAATGGGGTTGATGTTCATCGAAGCTTTTAATGGCTGGGGCGTATTTGGCGCGTTAGTCGCGACCTATTTCATGACGCTGGTTCTTACCGAGCTTGTTACTAATAATGCGGCAGCAGCACTCTCATTTCCGATTGGTTACAGTATGGCCGTGGGCTATGGCGTTGATCCAATGCCGTTCATCATGGCGGTATTGTTTGGTGCCAGTGCCAGCTTTATTTCGCCATACGGCTACCAAACCAATTTACTTGTTTATAACGTAGGTAATTACCATCTCACGGATTATTTACGTATCGGTATCCCAATCTCGATTGTCTATTCGGGTTTGGTATTGACCCTAATTCCTTATTTTTTCCCATTTTAATGCTGTTTATTTAAAGGACTAATTATGATCGCAGTACTCAAACCAAAAGGTGAGAATGTTGTGTGGCATCAACACTCGATTGATAAAGCATTCCGCGCGGATCTGAAATCACAAAAGCCAGCCGTACTCTGGTTCACGGGATTATCTGGTTCTGGGAAGTCGACAGTCGCTGGAGCATTAGAAAACCGCTTAGCACAGCTTGGTTACCATACTTACTTATTGGATGGCGATAATGTTCGTCACGGCTTATGTAGCGATCTCGGCTTCTCTGAGCAAGACCGTCGAGAGAATATTCGTCGTATTGGTGAACTCGCTAAATTGATGGCGGATGCGGGTTTGATCGTGTTGTCAGCGTTTATTTCTCCACATCAAGCGGAGAGAGAGTTGGTGCGTGATTTATTGCCGGAAGGTGAGTTTCTAGAGGTGTTTGTTAATACGCCATTAGAGGTTTGCGAACAGCGTGACCCTAAAGGTTTGTATAAGAAAGCACGTGCTGGAGATATTCCTAATTTCACCGGAATCAGCTCTATTTACGAAGCGCCACAGAACCCTGAGATCGATCTACCTGCAGGAGAGAAGACGATCGATGAATTGGTCGAGCTGTGCATTGATGCGCTAGAGAATCGTAACATTTTAGCTAATTGAGACCGCTGGTATGACTAAGGCTGCGTATGGGCATGTCCGCTAAAAGCAGTGCAGCCTTACTCTACCGAGACAAGAAACCTATCCTCTAGATTATCTTTTTTCCTCTCAATACTCTTCACTTTTTACACCGTCTATTTTTAACACCGTCTAGCCTTTAGACGGTGTAGTTCACACTGCTTTTCACTTCGGTTTGTACCGTGAATTTCTGGCTCAATAGGGCAATCAATTGGTCGTAATAAAGCATGTTAGGTTTATTGCCTAGTAGCGCACACAGCTCATTACCTGTAGGGCTGAATCTGTAATACACCAACTTTACGCCTTTTGATAACGGCGCCAGTGACATACTTTTACCTTGATACGTTAGATGTAATGCCGGGTCGAAGTCGATCTCTCCAGACTCTAACTCCGTGCCTAGAATAATGCCAAGTTCAATTAAGTGGAGAAGGCTAGAGTAGGGCAGGTTGTGCCCACCAAGGTTAATGGTGTTGGTGGTGTCTCTTTTACCAAAACTAAACAGTCCTGCGTGAGACTTAAAGCCAAGCAACAGCTTTTTACTGTTGTCGCTACCAAAGCTGCAACCCAGTGAAGCGGCTCTTTGTAAGGTCAGAGCTTCCTTTGGTGTCATATTTTTTAGGATTTGCAGCGCCTTCATCGAGGTTGAACCTGGGTTGGTAACTTCTCGTTTCAGTACCTGAGCCCAAAGCCTTTGCATCGATGTGTTGTGGATCTCTTGTGCCATATCGAAAAAGCGATATAACCAGTCCTGATCCGGGTCGCCAGCCGCTTCATCTTTACATGAAGAGTGTGCCAGTTTTAGGATTTGCTCTAAGTTCTTTTGGCGTAATTCCTTGCGTTTCTTCTCTCGCAATAACGCTCGCTCAATCAGGGGGCTGGCGGCTTTATCGCTCGCTTTTTCATTATGGCTAATTAAGGAGTCTAAACCGAAGCTTTGGGCAATGTGCAGCATTCGACTAGCACTGTCGGCAATATGAGGCTTTTTCTCATGCTTATGCTGTGTATCGCTAGCATGCTCAATGATCACTGGCTGTTTGGTTTCTGACATAAGAGTACCGTTAGGAGACGAATCAATACCAATCGTAGTCATTAATTGCTCGCCCTAGTTTGTTAGAACGCTATTTCTTATTACTTACTGTGATTGGTATAACTGTCTAAAATGTAACTCTTTATCTGATTGGTGGCTAGATTTTGCGTGCAGAGTTGAAGACTTCAACAAAATTTTACTTTTGATAATGATAATAAAATGTTAAATTTGTTGTAATTATCAAGGAGGAGTTATGAATCAAGTCAATGATAACAAGCTGAAAAAGCAGCTTGGTATAGGTTTATTACTCGCGACTTATGTGGGTGTACTAGCTTATTTATCTAATTACATTGCGTAATTTAGAGGAACAATATCGTTATTAAACTGTTATTGAATAATTTTTTTATTCAGTGACGGGGACTCATTGCTGAGCCACCCTCCAAACGACTACATGTCGTCGTATTCTTCTATCGCAGTCCCTTCAATCAAATAGCCCGTTTGCGCTAGATCGTGACTGATCGATTCCGTTTTTAGCGTACCGACCAAATAGATAACATCCCACAACTGCTGTATTGGCGCTCCCTTAGGAAACTTAACGTAGATGATTTGGTTCGGTGGCGGTGGTGGTACGTGGATACATGCACCAAAGTACGGCACTAAAAGAAACTCAGTGATCATATTCTCATCGCCTTCCAATGGAATCACAAACCCTGGGATCTTAACCTTACTGCCGTTTAACTCTGGACGAACTGCACCAAGTGTCGACTGCTGAGGCTTTTCCATACTGTTATGGTCAACCATTGGCATGCCAAACGAATCTAGTTGAGCGCGCTCTGATTCTGGAATCAAATCAATCCATTCGAGTGTTAATACTGATTCCTCATTCTGAGGTGTTTCAGCTTGAGCTGTACTCATAAATGGGAACATTAGTAGCCCAAGTATCAGTAGAAATTTGCGTTGCATCGTAGTTTCCTATTTAGATTCGAATTGTCATGCCATCAGACAATGACTGACGGTAAGCCCTGAAAGCGGGAATGAAGCCGATAATTATTCCGGCAATTTGTACCAGCATAAGCAATTTCCACTCATGCGGTGTAATCGCAGATATCGAGATGTTGATACCATAACTTTGTTGCACAATAGGAGCAACTACTGCGATCAGAGCAAACAACACTGCAACGCCCAATGTTATGCCTAAGAAGGTCAGGGAACTGGCTTCACTAATCAATAGACCAAACACATGGCGAGGCCTTGCGCCCATCGCACGCAGAATAGCCATCTCTCGACGTCGCTCTTGTAAGCTAGTCAGTAGGCTACTTAGCATCCCCAGTAAACCGGCAACGACAACAAACCCTGAAACAATCAGCAATGCTTGCTCTGCTACGGCCATCATGCCCCATAATTCATGCAGAGCAATGCCCGGCATAATTGCGCTCAACGGCTCTTGACGGTAGTTATTGATTTCTCTTTGCAGTGCGAAGGTTTGAATCTTCGAGTTCAATCCAAGCATCATTGCGGTGATTTGCTGAGGCTGGAAGTCATAGGTCTTTAAGATTTCAGCGTCTGGGGTGTGGCCTAGGTTAGCCCCCGATTCCCAACCAACGTGAATCGCTTCGATGGCTTCTAGTGATACGTGTACGGTTTTATCTACCGGCGTTCCGGTTGGTGCGAGTATTCCGACAATCTTGAAGGGCAGGTTCTCGTGACGGCTGAACGCCACATCACTGATACCGTGTGCAAGAATGATCTGGTCACCTATCGTGTAGTCCAGTTTCTTCGCGACATCGGCACCAATCACCACATCAAATAGCTCATTAAATTCTTTACCTTGCTGGAAAGTAAGTGGTTGCTTACTTCCATAGCGGTAGTTTTCAAAATAGCTATGGTTAGTACCCATCACACGGAAGCCTTTATGAGAATCACCCAATGAAATAGGGATCGCCCACTTTACGGCTTTGTGCTGGCTAAATTCTTGATAGCTTTTCCAGTCGATATTGTTGGTCGCATTACCGATTCTAAATACAGAGTAGAGCAGAAGGTTTACCTGACCTGAGCGGCCACCAACGATAAGGTCAGTGCCTGAAATGGTATTGGCAAAGCTGCTCTTGGCTTCGGTTCTCAAGCGCTCTACGCCGAGCAATAGAATCACAGACACTGCTACTGTAAGAATGGTCAGAATAGCCGTGGCTTTACGGTTGAGTACGCTTTTTAGGGCTAAGTGAGTAATTACTTTCATACGACAACCTTAGCTTGGTTAACGGTTTTTAAATCTATGGTTCGAGTGAACAGTTTTTCTAATGTTGGATCATGGCTGACAAATATCAGAGTAGAGCCTGCTTGATTGGCTTGCTCTAGCAATAGCTCGATAAAAGCTTCTCGGTTGTCGTGATCCAAAGCCGATGTTGGTTCATCGGCAATGATGATTTTAGGTTGCCCCATAAGAGCACGGGCAGCAGCAACACGCTGTTGCTGGCCAATACTAAGTTCAGTCACTGGCTTATCCATTAAAGCTTGGGGGAGCTTCAATCGGAGCAGTAGTTCTTGGGCTGTTTCTTGCAAACTATTTTTGCTATCAGTAACTTGCTGCTTACGTGTTTTTGAAAATTGGCAAGGAAGCGTGACGTTATCGATCACTGATAAATAAGGAAGAAGGTTAAATTGTTGGAAAATATAACCAATATGATCGGCTCTAAACGTGTCTCTTTGGCGAGGTGTTAGCTGAGTTAGATCTTGACCTAAAATAGAGACTTCGCCTTGCTCTGCTTGGTTTATGCCAGTCAGTAACCCTAATAATGTTGACTTGCCACAACCACTTGGCCCTTTTATGAAGAGGTGTTCTTGGGCTTGGATATGCAGAGAAGGGATCTCTAGAGTTGGGGGTAATTCTGGTTTCCAACGAAAGCTGATATTTTCGAGTTTGACCACAAGTGATGAACTGTCAAAAGACATGCTAGCTCCAATAATTAAAGCGGTGTATCTACTGGACAGCAGTTAGCGACATAAATTCCCATAGCACACCGATTTGAACAGCCAAATAAGTAGGCACTTACTTGGCTGTTTATTTTACGTTTAATCCGATCTAGGAGTGATTAGAATCGGAAACTAATACGCTCTGCGTTAAGTACTTCTTGTACTTGAGCGTTGTCTGTTAGTAGGTTCACAGTCATTTTTTCAGTGTTGCTGAATTTAGAGAACCACTGAGTGCTAATTGTGTCTAGCTTAGCTACATCTGAACATTGGTAGTGGTACTCAACAGTGAACTCACCGTGGCCACCTTCAGAGTGGTCATGACCTTCGTGGTCGCCATGATCGTGCTCAGCGTGGTCATGGTCTTTATGGTCATCATGATCATGTTCAGCGTGGTCATGGTCTTTATGGTCATCATGATCATGTTCAGCGTGGTCATGGTCTTTATGGTCATCATGATCGTGCTCAGCATGGTCATGACCTTCGTGGTCGTCATGATCGTGTTCAGCGTGGTCATGGCCTTCGTGGTCATCATGACCGTGTTCAGCGTGGTCATGGCCTTCATGCTCATCATGATCGCCTTCTAACGTGTTCGACACTGATTTAAACTTCAGCGTACAGTTCGCGTTGTTAAAGCTAAATAGCTCCTCTGGCTTGTTCAGTTGCGCAATAGCTTGCTCAAATATTTTCTTTTGATCTGCTGTTTCTGGAGCGTGCTCAAAGCCAACTACGTCTGCACCCGGGGCTGTCACTTCAACAAGCAGTTCTTGTCCGTCTTGAGCAATGTTTACTTCAACCTGACCATGCACGTGTGCACTGTGAGAGCGGAATTCTTCGTTAGCTAGAACATTAGTAGAGACAGTCATGCCGATAACAACGGCTAAAATAGTAGGTTTCATGTTTTTTTCCTGAATAAAGGTTAATTAAAAGTAGTGGTAATTAAGCGATATTTACAGGAGGTGAACGTGCTAAATAAGCGAAATACAGGCGCTGTAACGAAATTACTGACTCTGTAATCGTGGCAGTAAATTCTGAATGGGACTCTGGAACTTGTGGAAGTGAGTGCGCAGTAATGAGTTGATTTATCGAAAACAGCTCACAATGATGCGAGGTGTGGTGATCGGGGTCAATATCCACCATATGTGTTGCAGCTAACACGCTTAACATGAGCATCAGCCCAAGCAAGAAGCCTGTTTTGCGTTTCACATTGTTAGGTGTGTTTTTCCACATGAGGATGATTAACCACAGAATTAAAAAAGGATACTGTTATAATATAACAATATCCTTTGGTTAGGTCTCGAAAAAGACGCGAATATATTATTAAAGACTCGCTTTAATCAACTCAATGACTTGAGTGACTTCTGACTCGTTTAATGCACCTTCTTTAACAAACAATATTTTACCTTGCTTGTCTTGAACGATAATCGCTGAGCTTTCTTCTTTCAGATCCCATGATGAAGCTACTATTCCGTCTTCATCTAGCACCATCGAAGACCATGGAAATTCTTCTTTACTGCTTTCGGCAGACGATTTCACAAAAGAACCTGTGCCCCAAATCGCGTCATCTTGGTTAATGATGGTAGTGGTTTGGTAGCTGTCTTCTGAGAACTTGGATGCTGTAATGGCTGCCATCAGTGGTGCGTTGAGCTCTTTAGAGCTGCTACGGCCAGCGATAGCTTGAACGACGCGAACTTTACCTAGGAGATCGTTGGTTGCCCAAGCTTGATATCCGGTATTTCCATCGTTTAGTACGATTTCACCATAGTTGCTAACATCGACAGTAGGCAGAGTTTCACCTACAGAGAGGTTGTGAGCATTGGCGAAGAGTGGAGAGGCTGCGGCTAAAAAAGCCAGTAGAGTTATGTTTTTCATTATATTTTTGTTCCGCTTATTGGTTTGCACTGGAAGTATAATATGAAATTTGAAAAATGCCTCTTTAACTTTTTTATTGTACGGCGTAGTAATAAGTTGCAAGCTTGTTATCAAAAGGTATAATACTTCAATATCGAGATGAACAATAGATTATCTTGCTGTTTGCTAAAGGATTTAGCGATTATATGTGCTTTGAACAAGGCTATGTTCAGGCAGGTAACTGTTGTACTCAAATGGAATTGAGGTTGTATTATGTTAAGGAAATTTTCTACTTACCGTCCACATCAGGTGGCGCGTTTCGTTAAAGTCTTATTTAAAGGCCGGTTTGCTATTGAAGGTATCGGAGAGTTTCGCTTCGACCAAGGCAAAGTACTTCTCCCTGAAGTTTCAGACAAACAAAAGCTCACCATTTTTAAAGAAGTTAACGGCACGATTGCTGCGTTGCCGGTGTAATTGACACTTATCGATTTGCCTCACTCTTAATAGATAGCAATGAAAAAGGGCTTCTTAATAGAAGCCCTTTTTTAATGGATGTCGTTTTCGTTTTCGTTTACGGCCTAGCACCGTTTATTGTGGTGGAAAGCACACACCAGTTCCGCCCAAACCACAGTAGCCATTAGGATTTTTTGCTAGATACTGCTGGTGGTACGTCTCCGCAAAAAAATACTTTCCTGCTGGCAGAACCTCCGTCGTGATCTCGTTGCCTAATGATTCAGTGACCGCTCGTTGGTATTCCTGCTTAGATTGTTCAGCAACCAATTGTTGTTGCTCACTGAAAGTGTAGATAGCGGAGCGATATTGAGTGCCTAAATCATTACCTTGGCGCATACCTTGAGTGGGGTCGTGACTTTCCCAGAAGGTTTTAAGCAATGTTGCTAATGAGGTTTGCTCGCTATTAAAAACAACACGAACCACTTCAGTATGGCCTGTTTGTCCTGAGCATACTTGTTCATAGGTCGGGTTTACTGTGTATCCACCTGCGTAACCAACTGAGGTAGAGACAACGCCCTTTAATTGCCAGAACAGACGTTCAGCTCCCCAGAAACACCCCATACCGAGCAGAACTTCTTGTTGAGAACCCGTAGGCGGATCAAGTAGATCCGTTTGATTAACGAAATGGCGCTCAGTGATTTGGATTGGGTTCGCATTTCCCGGTAAAGCGGTTGTTGCAGAAATCAGTTGTTGTTTGTTTAGCATGTTATATTCCTTTTCGCATACGTTTACCGCGTTGGTTTAATTTAACTCTAGGTTCATATTAACGGTTGGTTAATATTGACTAAGTCTTTAAATTAGACCGTGTTATTACCAGATTTGTTACAGACTCAATGCCTTTTTAGCGGTATTATTTCTTTTCACTTATTAACGTATTGATAACTTCTTCAACCAATTAAACATGATAAGAAAAACTTTACCAGTTCTGATTGGCACTCTACTGTCATCGACGCTTGCTTATGCCGACGTATCCCTTGAGATTAAAGGGCTTGATGGAGCGCTTGAGGACAATGTTGATGCTTATCTAAGTGCCATTCCTGAAGAAGAGTATGCAATTTCACTAAGGTTCCAATCTCGTCTGGAATCTGTGATAAAAGAAGCCCTCAATGCGTTGGGTTACTACCAACCTACAATCAAATTCTCTCACTCTCAAGATGATTCTGAGCTCATTGTTTCTGTTGAGCCGGGCGAACCTGTTCTCATTTATACATCTGATATTGTGCTTAGCGGCGAAGCAAAAGATGATCCTGACTTTTTGGCTTTGATCACTAAGAGCAAGCTTTCTAAAGGCTCGGTTCTCAATCATGGTAGTTACGACTCTTTGAAATCGTCAATGCGTAACCTTGGATTAGCGAAAGGCTATTTTGATGGTGCGTATGAGGTCAGCAAGTTAGAGGTTGCCCCGGAATTAAACCGTGCTTACGTTCGTCTTCATTACAGCAGTGGTATTCGTTATCATTTTGGCACGACTCAGGTTACTGGCAGCCAGATCAGAGATGATAAGGTGCAATCACTCAAACCCTTTGAAGATGACGAACCCTATTCGATTACCAAAGTCGGCGAGTATAACCAAAACCTGTCTAATACGGATTGGTTCTCTTCTGTATTTGTTGAACCGGATTTAAGCGCGCTGGGTGAAGGCCGAGAAATTCCGATGAAGGTTAGCCTTGCACCGCAAGCGCGCAATCAAATCGAAACCGGTATCGGTGTTTCAACCGATCTTGGTGTAAGAGGTACCCTCAAATGGAAGAAGCCTTGGGTTAACGACCGAGGTCATAGCTTCAATAGCAGCCTATCGATTTCTAAGCCCGAGCAGACGATTACTGCGACTTATAAGATTCCCTTAGATGACGTGCTTAATGACTATTATAAAATTAAGTACGGTATGAAGAACTTACATAACCGTGATACTAAGAGTCTGGAATCGAACTTAGCCTTAGAAAGGTATTGGCGTCTGGATAACGGCTGGCAACGTACTATCTTCATTCGATACTTGGTCGAAAACTATGAGCAAGGTTTGCAGGATGATTTAGCGCAATTCGTGTTGCCGGGTATCTCTTTCTCACGAACCCGAACGCGTGGTGGTGCGATGCCAATGTGGGGTGACAAGCAAACCATCATGGTTGAAGCGGGTGATGACACCTTATTGTCGGAAACCAAGGTGGTACGCTTTCAAGGACGAACGGCTTGGATCAGAAGCATCGGTAACAATCACCGCGGTCTAACCAGCCTACAGTTTGGTGGTAACTTTGCTGATGAATTTGAGAAACTGTCTCCCTCACTAAGATTCTTCGCCGGTGGTGACAACAGTATCCGTGGTTATGGCTACGAATCGATCTCTCCTCGTGATGAAAGTAACGCATTAACGGGTGCTAAGTTCATCGCAACCAGCTCGTTTGAATATCAATACCGTTTAGTTGGAAACTGGTGGGGTGCAGCCTTTTACGATATAGGTGATGCGTTCAACGATAAACCAGAGTGGAAACGTGGTACAGGTGTTGGTGTTCGTTGGGCGTCACCTGTCGGTCCTGTGAGTTTAGATTTTGCTTGGGGTCTAGATGCGAAGAAAGGCGATGAGTTCCAACTGCACTTTAGTTTAGGGCCAGAATTATGATCAAAGTGATTGGCAAATGCATTAAATGGACGTCGATTTCGTTGACGTCTATTTTGCTGCTGTTGATAGCCCTGCTCGGTTTTTTTTTATTCACCAACCCAGGGTTGAACACAGTGCTATGGGGCGCTGAAAAAGCATTGCCACAACTTAAAGTGGAAAGCGCCAAAGGGGCTCTTTTCCCAAGCTTTACGCTTAATAATGTTCAGTTTAAAGATGACAGCCTGCATATCGACACCAAGGTTCAAAAGCTAAACTTGGCGATTAATCCTCGCTGCTTACTCGATCCTAAGTTGTGTGTCGACCGCTTAGCGATTCAAGGTTTGGACTTCGCATTTACTGAATTGCCTCCTGTCTCTTCAGAAGAAACAGAACCGACTCCACCATTGACATCGGTGAAAGCACCACTACCAATCGTGATTAACCGCATCGCTTTGTCTGATATCAAACTGAATATCTTAGGTCATGAGATCGAATGGAGCTTGTTCTCGACCGCTCTGAGCATGCAGGGTGAAAAGCTGACGGTATCGCCAACTTTGTTCAATGACTTAAAGGTTAAGCTTGCTGAGTCGACAGAAGAACCGCAAACCGAAACAGTAGAGCCAGAATCAACCGCTAAAACAGCAATCGAGCTACCTGAAGTCTGGATTCCTTTACAGGTTGTACTGGAGCGTTTTGACTTAAACCGTTTCACCTTAGAACAAGAAACCCCAATTGTACTGAATCACCTTAGACTAGAAGCTCGAGCAGGTAAACATACGGTAGAAGTTTCCACTCTAGAGCTCGATATGCCGCAAGCAAGCGTGAACCTTGCTTCTAAGGTTGAGCTTAAAGGTGGCTATCCGTTAGATCTTTCTTTAGATGCTTTGGTGAAAGAAACCGACCTCGCTGGTCAGAAGTTATCGCTAAAAGCACAAGGCAGTGTGGCCAAGTTAAGTCTAGAGTCTCAGTTTTCTGAATTAATTGAGGCAAAACTGTCTGGGGATATTCAACCTTTAGAGCCAACTTTGTCATTTGACCTTCTTCTAGAGGGGGGTAAAGCGCAATGGCCTCTTACTGGTAAAAGTGACTACCAAGCTGCAATTGAGAAATTCAAAGCCGATGGCTCATTAGATGGTTTTAATATGCAGCTCAAAGGCGAAGCGGATGGTAAGGAAATTCCGGCCTTAACAATAGATCTGCAAGGCAAAGGCACCACGGAAAAAATTGAACTTGAACGCTTGAAACTGAATACCTTGGGTGGCGAACTAAATGGTGTAGTCAAAGCGAACTGGAAGAAGCTCGTTAATTGGCAAGCCGATTTAACGCTCAAAGACATTCAACCGGGTCTGCAGTGGCCAGAAGCGGAAGGTAACATTAGCGGAAGCATCGTCACTTCGGGTAAGTTGACCGAAGCGGGTGGTTGGGCGATTGAACTGCCTAAGCTGGATATCGAAGGGATCTTGCGAGAATATCCTCTGGATATCGAAGGGCAGTTGTCAGTATCGGATCGTAGCGCGAGCGGCGAACCTAAACTGAAAACCAGTGGTTTGAGTTTAGCTCACGGTGTTAACTCGATTAAGGCGCTGGGTGAGCTTGATAAGCAATGGGATATGGGAGTTGAGATCTTCTTCCCTGAGCTCGCAAAAAGTATTCCTGAGTTGAAAGGCAAAGTGATCGGTAGCATCCAAATGAGCGGCCCAACGAAAGAGCCTGAATTCGATCTTGCTTTAAATGTTGATAAGGTTGATTGGAATAACGAAGCGACACTGGAATCCTTGTCGCTTAATGGCTCTGTGGTGCCACTGCCATTGCCTGAAGCTCAAGCTGCTCTTGTATTAAAAGCCAAAAACTTAACCTACCAGGAGCAAAGCGTTGAGACTATCGATTTAACGGTGAGTGGTGGTGAGAAGAAGCATATTGTGACACTTGATGTGATATCCGACGTCGTGTCTACAAGCTTAGCTATTTCCGGTGAGTTGATTCAAAAGCCATCTCTTATTTGGGATGGGTCGTTAGACAGAGTCAAAATTACCACTCAACAGGGATCTTGGGTGTTAGATCAACCTGTTGCGATTAAGGCGGATGTCGATAAGCAGTTTGCCGATGTACAAGCACACTGTTGGAATCAATCGGGTTCGAGTGTATGTCTGGATGAAGACGTTCGTGTAGGGAAATCAGGTGAGGCGAAATTGGCTATCAACCAATTCGACTTCGAACAGATTAAAGTCTTTGTGCCTAAAGAGACGCAACTACAGGGCTTAGTGAATGCGACCGCTCATGCCAAGTGGTCGGAACAAGGTGAACCTGAGGTGACGGTTAGCGTCAATATGCCGAGAGGTCAGGTTGTTCAGCAAGTTGGAGAACCAATCACACTAGGTTGGGAAAGCGTTGCATTGAATGCACAGCTAAAAGACAACCAACTGAACGCCGATTTTAAGCTGGATGTGTCTGATAATGGCGACCTGTCTGGCACTGTGTCGCTACCGGATATTCTCGCTCAAGACAAAATGGTCGATGCGGCCATTAAGCTGACAACGTTCCATCTGGATTTCTTACAGCCGATTCTTGGTGAATACAGCCTATTGAAGGCGGATCTTGAGAGTGATTTAAAAGTAAAAGGCTCTTTGATGCATCCTCAAGTCTTTGGTCAATTATCTGTTGATGGTATTCAAGTCAAAGGCGATGTCACGCCAGTGGATATTAAAGATGGTCGTATTGACCTCGATTTTGACGGCTACAGCGCTAAGCTGGATGCCAATGTTGAAACACCGGATGGCCATCTTGATATTGAGGGTTCCGGGGACTGGCAGGATCTTCAAGTATGGCACTCTAATGTGAGAGTCTTTGCTGACGAGTTGATGGTTGATATCCCACCGATGGTCAAGGTTAAGGTTGTTCCTGACATGACCATTGATATCACGCCTGAGCTTGCGAAAATTACTGGTGATATTGCATTGCCTTGGGGGCGTATTGTTGTCGAGGACTTGCCGCCGTCAGCGGTTGGTGTGTCCTCTGATCAAGTTATCTTGAATAAAGATTTTGAGCCAGAAAGTGAAGACACGATTCCATTTAATGTGATGACCAATATTAATATCTCCATTGGCGATGACTTTAAACTATCTGCTTTCGGCCTTGAAGGCGAACTGGTGGGTAAGCTTAATGTTGCTCAAAAAGATCAAGGCCCATTCATCACTGGTGAAGTGAATATCGTCGATGGTACTTACCAATCATTCGGGCAAGACCTGTTGATCAAAGAGGGTAAGATTCTAATGAATGGTCCGCCGGACCAGCCATACGTAGCAATTAATGCAATACGTAACCCTGATAATACTCAGGATGATGTGACCGCCGGTATTCGAGTGACTGGCCCGGCGACAGAGCCGACGATTGAGATTTATTCTGACCCTGCAATGCCTCAAGCGAATGCACTGTCTTATATTTTGCGTGGCCAAGATATCGATGGTGAGTCGAGCGGTTCAATGACTACCACTTTAATTGGTTTAAGCTTGGCGAAGAGTGGTAAGGTTGTCGGCGCAATTGGTGAAGCGTTTGGTGTGCAAGATTTACAACTGGATACCGCAGGTTCTGGGGATGACTCACAAGTTACGGTAAGTGGCTACATTCTGCCTGGCTTACAGGTGAAGTATGGCGTGGGTATCTTTAACTCGTTAGGTGAGTTTACCGTTCGTTACCGACTGATGCAGGATCTCTATGTTGAAGCCGTTTCGGGTTTAGACAGTGCTGTAGATCTTCTCTATCAATTTGAGTTCGAGTAGAGAATGTTTCAGCCATTCATCGAAGTACAAGTATGAATGGCTTGTGGAGGGTTTATGCAGCATCTTGTATTCGTCTATGGCACATTGAGACAAGACCAGTCTAATCACCACTATTTGCAGTATTGTGAGTTGTTGGGATGCTTTGATACACCAGAGGCATTTGCCCTTTTTGATTTAGGTGCCTATCCGGCGATGATTTTTGGAAAGAAAAGTGTCGCTGGCGAGGTCTATATCATTAACGACGAAATTTTGGAGTCGCTTGATCGGCTAGAAGATGTTCCTGTTGAGTATCGTCGCGAGCAAATAGAGACTATATTTGGATTAGCATGGGTATATTTGTATCAGCTTGATCTAACAGCTAATAAAGAAATACTTTCGGGTGACTGGTGTAAACGGGACAACCCTCAGTAGCTATGTGTTTTGAGTGATCAAACAAAAAGCCAGCATGTGAATGCTGGCTTTTTTAATGGCGTTATTTTGAGAAATAAACGAGAGGATTAGTCTTGGTTAAGTTCAAGAAACTCTTCTACTTTGCGAACCATGTCTGTTGAGCCAACAAAGAAAGGTACACGTTGGTGTAGCTCAGTCGGTTTGATATCCATGATACGTTGAGCACCGTCTGAAGCGATGCCGCCCGCTTGTTCCATAAGGAAAGCAATTGGGTTGCACTCGTAAAGCAAACGCAGCTTACCTTGAGGGTGGCTTTGTGTGCTTGGGTATAAATAGATGCCGCCTTTCAGCAGGTTACGGTGGAAATCTGATACTAGAGAGCCGATGTAACGAGAGGTGTAAGGGCGGTTGTCACTCGGCTCATCTTCTTGGCAGTACTTGATGTACTTTTTAACACCCGTTGGGAAGCGGAAGTAGTTACCTTCATTGATCGAGTAGATCTTGCCTTCATCAGGGATGATCATGTTTTCATGAGATAGACAGAAGGTACCTAGTGATGGGTCGTAGGTGAAACCATTTACGCCAGCGCCTGTTGTGTAAACAAGCATGGTTGAAGAACCGTAAATTACATAACCCGCAGCAACTTGCTTGTGCCCAGGTTGTAGGAAATCTTCTTGTGTTGGCGGAGTACCAATCGGTGATACTCGACGGTAGATAGAGAAGATTGTACCAACCGATACATTCACATCGATGTTTGAAGAACCATCAAGTGGATCCATCAATACGACGTATTTTGCGTTTTTGTTGAGCTCTTTATTGAAGGCAACGGCTTCGTCTTCTTCTTCACTCGCAACACCACAAACTTGGTCTCGGGCTTCAAGTGCAGCTTTAAACTTGTCGTTCGCGTATAGGTCTAGCTTTTGTTGCTCTTCACCTTGAACGTTGTCTGTACCAACGGCGCCAGTAATGTCGACAAGACCTGCTTTGTTAATTTCGCGGTTAACAATTTTCGCAGCAAGACGAATTGATGACAAAAGGGATGATAGATCACCGCTTGCATGGGGGAAGTCATTTTGTTTTGCAACAATGAATTCACCAAGGGTGCGCATCTCAGACATGTTATTTCCTTAAACTTCTCTGAATATTAGGGGGGATTTGAGCACTGTAGAATTAGCCTCTTATATGGACTTTATTCATCTAGACGCTTACCTAAATTCTAAAGGTTAGATCTTTTTAATGGTAATGAACTAAGCGACACAGATCTCACTTACTATGTCGACTAAATTTGTTTTGCATTGTGGCTCGCTTTTAATCGCCATTTAATGATAATGAGTGCAAGTAGTTTGATTTAGACACGGCTCATTTAGCCAAGCGTTTGGAAGCAATATATGCATATTCATATCTTAGGAATTTGTGGCACCTTCATGGGTGGTGCTGCGGTATTGGCTCGTCAATTAGGTCACAAGGTTACGGGTAGTGACGCGAATGTTTATCCTCCAATGAGCACCTTGTTGGAGTCTCAGGGGATTGAGATTATTGAAGGATTCGAACCGAGCCAATTAGAACCAAGACCTGACTTAGTGGTCATTGGCAATGCGATGAGCCGTGGTAACCCGTGTGTTGAGTATGTCTTAGATAACAACCTTAGATACACATCAGGCCCTCAGTGGTTGCAAGAGTTTTTACTGCATGACCGTTGGGTTTTGGCGGTATCCGGAACGCATGGCAAGACAACAACATCGAGCATGCTGGCTTGGATCCTTGAAGACTGCGGTTATGCACCGGGCTTTCTTGTCGGAGGTGTGCTTGGTAATTTTGGTGTCTCTGCTCGCCTTGGTGAAAGCATGTTCTTTGTGGTTGAAGCCGACGAATACGACAGTGCTTTCTTTGATAAGCGATCTAAGTTTGTTCATTACCACCCAAGAACGTTAGTGATGAATAATCTCGAATTTGATCATGCAGATATTTTTGATGATCTTGAAGCGATCAAGCGACAGTTCCATCATTTGGTTCGCACAGTGCCAAGTAATGGCCGTATTTTCTCACCAAAGCAAGATACCGCGATCCAAGATGTGTTATCTCGTGGCTGCTGGAGTGAAACTGAGTTGAGTGGTGAACTCGGTGATTGGGATGCCAATAAATTAGTTAAAGACGGCTCTAAATTTGAGGTGTATTTCCAAGGCGAATGTGTTGGAACCGTGTGCTGGGGTTTGGTTGGCGATCATAACGTAAGCAATGCTTTGATGGCGATTGCGGCGGCAAGACATGTTGGTGTTACGCCTGATTTAGGGTGCGAATCACTGGCGACGTTCATTAATACCAAGCGTCGCTTAGAGTTTAAAGGCGAAGTAGCTGGTGTTTCTGTCTATGACGATTTTGCACATCACCCAACTGCGATTGAACTTACGCTCGGTGGTTTACGTAATAAGGTCGACTCGAAAAAAATCATTGCCGTTTTAGAGCCTCGTTCCGCCACCATGAAGCGTGGTGTGCACAAAGAAACTTTGGCTGATTCGCTCAAGCAGGCGGATTCTACCTACTTATTCCAACCGGATAACATTGATTGGTTTGTACAAGACGTTGCCAATGCGTGCCATCAACCCGCACACGTGAGTGATGACATGGACGCATTCGTTGCTAAAATTGTCTCAGAGGCACATGCGGGAGACCAAATCTTGGTAATGAGTAATGGTGGCTTTGGTGGTATTCACCAGAAACTGTTGGATGGGTTAGCACTAAAAGCTTAACCGATCCAAGACCTTACAATTTGAAGTAATTGAGAACATGACAAAACACGATAAAGCTATAACCCTCGCTTTCACTGGCGCATCTGGTGCGCCTTACGGACTGCGTTTACTTGAATGCTTATTGGCGGCAGATTATCAGGTCTATTTACTGATATCGTCGGCAGCGCGAGTGGTGTTGGCGACAGAGCATGCACTTAAGTTACCTGCTGGGCCTGACGCAGCGAAACAAGTTTTGGTGAAGCATTTAGGTTGCGACCCAGAAAAGTTGGTGGTGTGTGGTAAAGATGATTGGTTTTCTCCGGTTGCCTCTGGTTCAGCAGCGCCGAAGCAGATGGTGGTGTGTCCATGTTCTGCGGGAAGCTTGGCTTCAATTGCTCATGGCCTATCAGATAACCTGATCGAGCGAGCTGCAGACGTAGTGATGAAAGAGCGAGGTCAGCTGTTGTTGGTGGTTCGGGAGACGCCATTTTCTACGCTGCATCTAGAGAATATGCACAAACTCTCGACCATGGGCGTGACGATAATGCCTGCTGCTCCGGGTTTCTATCACCAACCTAAGTCGATCGAAGATCTGGTCGATTTTATGGTGGCGCGCATTCTGGATCATCTCAGTATCGAGCAAGGTTTAGTGCCTCGTTGGGGTTACGATCAACGTAATTGATCCAAACTTGATAGCTTATTGTTAAAAATCGAATTACAATTCCGGACACTCATCGGGGAGCGAACCATTCAAATAACGAATGCGAGCTGAGATCAAGCAAGTGCTTGGGACCCGTAAACCTGAACCAGATAATGCTGGCGTAGGAATTGAGTTAGGAACAACCTCTACCGTTCTCCTCCCTCAAACCTGTGCCGCTCAGACCATGGAGAGCGTCCAGTGAAATTCACATTAACAACCCTTGCTGTTACTACAGCCATCTCTTTTTCTGCCGTTGCTGCAGACAATACTCTAACTGTATATACCTATGACTCTTTTGCTGCGGATTGGGGCCCTCGTCCTGCCGTCGAAAAAGCATTTGAAGAAAAGTGTGGCTGTGATGTGAATTTTGTCGCGCTAGAGGATGGCGTGTCTATTTTAAATCGCTTACGTCTTGAAGGTGGTAACAGCAAAGCTGATATCGTATTAGGCCTAGATAACAATCTAATGGCTGAAGCGAAAGCGACGGGCTTATTAGCTGAGCACAATGTTGATACGTCATCAGTGACACTTCCTAACGACTGGAACGACAGTACTTTTGTACCTTATGATTTTGGTTACTTTGCGTTTATCTATAACAAAGAAAAATTAGCAAATCCGCCTAAGAGTTTGAAAGAATTGGTTGAGCAGCGTGACGACCTCAAGGTTATCTACCAAGACCCACGTACTTCAACGCCAGGTCAAGGCATGATGCTATGGATGAAGTCTGTTTATGGTGATGAAGCGACAGACGCGTGGAAGAAGCTCGCTCAGAAAACGGTTACTGTGACTAAAGGTTGGTCTGAGGCTTACTCTATGTTCCTAGAAGGCGAGTCGGACTTAGTCCTGTCTTATACGACTTCTCCGGCTTACCACATCATTGCAGAAAGTGATTCTAAGTATGCAGCAGCAAGCTTTGAAGAAGGTCATTACACTCAAGTCGAAGTGGCAGCTAAGGTAAAAGGCAACAAGAACGAAAAGCTGGCTGATGAGTTTATGGCATTTATCTTAAGTGACGAGTTCCAATCAGCGATGCCAACGGGTAACTGGATGTACCCAGTGACTGACATCGAACTACCAAAAGGGTTCGAGCAGTTAACAGTACCGCAGAAAGCTCTGAGCTTTACGCCTGAAGAAATCGCCGCTAAGCGCAAGCCTTGGATCCGCGAATGGCAGAGTGCGCTTACTTTTTAACGTAGTATTTAAAAACTAGCTTTCTGTATTTAAAGGTTCGTTCGATATACTTTGAGCGAATTATTTACGGTAAAAAATCAATTTATGATAAAGAAAACACCTAAGGTCGGGATCTGGGTTGCGATACTCATTACCGCCTTCGTGGTTTCAGCAGTTGGGGCATTGCTTAGCAATGCCCCTTCTCTTGATATCAGCCAAGTGTGGTCCGATCCTTACTATTGGCATGTAACGAAATTTAGTTTTTATCAAGCAACACTCTCAACGGTGCTTAGTGTTGGCTTTGCTATACCTATTGCACACGCTCTGTGCCGTAGACAATTTTTTGGGCGAGCTTTGTTGTTAAGACTGTTCGCGTCGACTTTGGTTCTGCCGGTGTTGGTCGGTGTATTTGGTTTGCTGGCGATTTATGGCAACAGTGGCTGGTTAGCTAAATTTTTGGCTAACTTCGACATTGAATTGCCATTCTCGATTTATGGTTTGAATGGCATTTTGCTCGCGCATGTCTTCTTTAATCTGCCTTATGCTAGCCGTTTACTTTTACAAGCTTTGGATACCGTGCCTGCCGAGCAACATAAACTGTGTGCTCATTTGGGTATGAGTCATTGGAATAAATTTAAATCGGTCGAATGGCCTCGTTTAAGGCAACAACTACCACATGTTTGTGGTTTGGTCTTCATGCTGTGCTTCACTAGCTTTGCTACTGTAATGGCTCTTGGTGGCGGCCCGAAATCGACCACTATCGAGCTAGCCATCTATCAAGCGATTAAGTTTGATTTTGACCTGCAGGCGGGTGCGTTACTTGCAATATGGCAAATGCTGCTGTGTGGTGTGTTAGCGGTGAGTATTCAGCGCTTGTCTAAGCCTATCTCCGTGACAGCCAGTCAGCTGTCGGAAGAGAAATATTTGGTTAAGGACAGCTGGTGGTCAAAAGCTTGGGATAGCTTTTGGATCATCGTTGTCTCAATGCTGGTATTACCGCCTTTAACTATGGTTATCTTTAGTGGCATTAACTCACAAGCTTTAACTGTGCTTAGCAGTGACCCTTTTTGGGCTGCGTTAATGACCTCGGTTCGTGTCGCTTCTTTGGCCAGCGTTATCGCCGTTTTTATTGGTATTGCGATACTGCTGACCAGTCGTGCGTGGCGCTTGCAGAACAAGAATTTTAGAGCCGATAAAATCGAGTTGATAGGCACTATTATTTTAGTGACGCCGGGGCTAGTGATCAGTACTGGTCTTTTCTTATTGCTGCGTTCATTTACCGATGTGTTCAGCTTAGCTTTCTTTATTGTGATCGCCGTGAACAGCTTGATGGCACTACCTTATGTGATTAAAACCTTAGCTCAACCTATGCTGCACCTTTCTCAGCAGTATCAGTATGTGTGTGCGAGTTTAGGGGTAACTGGCTTCACCCGATTCAGGCTCGTGGAGTGGCGAGCATTACGCAAACCTATGGCGCACGCATTCTCGATTAGCTTCATGTTAGCGATGGGCGACTTAAGTGCGATTGCTTTATTTGGTAGCCAAGACTTTAGAACGCTGCCTTTGTATCTATTCCAATTGTTAGGCAGCTATCAGATGGAAGCCGCCGCCGTTGTTTCGGTCAGTCTACTGTTGTTGAGTGTGGGCAGTTTTAGTCTGATTGAATTTTTATTTACTCGAACCTCAAATCTCAATGCTAAAAAGTTAAGGAACCGATGATGTTAGTGATGAAAGATGTGGACTACCACTATCACCAAGAGTTGTTTCGTTTTGATTTTCAAGCAGAGCAGGGCGACATTATTGCATTGATGGGGCCAAGTGGTGCGGGTAAATCAACACTGCTGGCGCTGGTTGCTGGTTTTATTGAGCCTACCTCGGGTGAGATCTCTGTAGCAGGGCAATCCTTGATAGGTAAAGAGGCGCATCAACGCCCATTGGCTATGTTGTTCCAAGAACATAATCTGTTTGCCCATCTTACCGTGCGTGAAAATATTGGTTTAGGGCTGCATCCAGGGTTAAAGCTTACTGCAACCCAAAAGCTTGAAGTTGAGCAAGCTGCCGCACAAGTTGGGGTCGCGGAGTATTTGGATAGATTGCCTGAGCATTTATCGGGGGGGCAACGTCAGCGTGTTGCGCTAGCTCGATGTTTTGTACAGCCGCATGCTATTTGGCTGCTTGATGAGCCCTTTTCAGCGCTTGACCCTTTGCTTCGTGAAGAGATGCTGAGCTTAGTGAAGCGATTAGCAGCAGAGCGAAACATTACTGTTTTGATGGTGACACACCACTTAGGTGATGCACGCAGTATCGCGAACAAGTTTGTGTTTGTGGCACTGGGTAAGGTTTTAGTCGAAGACTCGATAGATGCGCTAACTGTCGATCATCCACAAGGCGAATTGAGTTCCTTTGTTCGAGCAGGAGAATAACGAGCGAGTCTCGATATTGAGCATTTTTTGATATTGAGAGCGTCGAATACAAAAAGACCTAGCATGTGCTAGGTCTTTTATTATCTTTCTGAGTAAGGGAAGCAAAAATTAGTCGCCTAGCTTTAGCTCTTTTAAGATTTGGAAGATTTCACGAGAAGACTTAGCCGGTTTATTTGCCGCTTTCTCTTTGTTAGCTTGACGAGCTAGCTGACGAAGACGTTGACGGTCTGCTTCAGGGTACATATCCATAACGTCTGAAATGGCAGCATCGCCTTCAGCAACAACGCGGTCACGCAGTTGCTCTAGTTTGTGCAGTTCAACTGTTGCTTGAGAGTGTTTGTTGCGAATCTTATCTAAAGCCGCTTGAATCGGCTCTGGATCTACATTGCGCATTACTTTACCAATGTATTGAAGCTGACGGCGCTTTGCTTCATTTTTAAAGCGCTGCGCATCTTTAATCGCTAAAGCCAGATCTTCAGACAAAGGAAACTTATCAAGAATAGAAGGCTTTAGTTCAACAAGCTCTTCTCCCAGCTTTTGCAGGGCGTCCATGTCCGTTTTCATTTCAGTCTTACTTACCCAGATGATTTCTTCTTCGGGTTCCCATGGGGCTTTTTGGTTTTTGCGAGCCATCTTTTCTGCCTATGTCACTATCTCAAACGAATATATTGCCTATTTTAGCAAGAATCTTGGGGAGAAAGCGAAATTCTTGTTATCCTACGTAATATTGACCTCAAAAATTAGAATAGATATGGATGTAAAACAGCAAGTCGCCCAGCAAAGAGTTGAGCTAGAAGCCGCAGTAGCTAAAGCGTTGGATATGGCATCAGTGAGTGCAGACGCAGCTGAGGTCGCTATTACTAAGTCAACGGGTTTAAGTGTTTCAACACGTATGTGTGAAGTGGAAAACGTTGAATTTAATAGTGATGGTGCTCTAGGCATTACTGTTTACCGCGGCCAAAAGAAAGGCAGCGCATCTACATCTGATCTGAGTGAGAAGGCGATTGCTCAAACCGTCGCAGCCGCGCTCGATATTGCTCAATACACTTCTGAAGACCCATTTGCAGGTCCAGCACCTAAAGAATATATGGTGAAAGAAATTCCTGATTTGGATCTTTTTCACCCTGATGAGCCGAATCCAGACTATGCCGCTGAGATTGCGATTGCTGCTGAAAGACAAGCACTCGCTTACAGCGACAAGATCAAACAAAGTGATGGTGCAAGCTACGACAGCCATTATGGCGTTAAGGTTTATGGTAATAGCCACGGTCTATTGGCCAGCTTCGCATCAAGCCGTCATAGTACAAGCTGTTGTGTGATTGGTGAAGGTGCTAACGGCGAAATGGAGCGTGACTACAGCTACACCGTTGCACGCCACCGTGATGAGCTATGGACACCTGAGCGAGTAGGTCAAGAAGCCGCAGAAAAGACCATTAGCCGTTTGGATGCGAAGAAGCTTCCAACAGGTCAATACCCAATAATGTTCGCTAACGACGTCGCTACAGGCCTAATTGGCCACCTTGTGATGGCAATTAGCGGTGGTAACCTCTACCGTAAGTCTTCGTTCTTACTGGATCACCTAGGTCAGAAAATCCTACCAGATTGGTTCAATATCTCTGAGCGTCCACATATCCTGCGTGGTTTGGCTTCAAGCCCGTTCGACAGCGAAGGTGTTTACACTCAAGATCGTGAAATTATCACTGATGGTGTGTTAGCAACTTACCTTCTTACTAGCTATGCAGCACGTAAGATGGAAATGACACCGACAGGCCATGCTGGTGGTATCCATAACTGGTTCGTTAAATCTACCGGTCAAAACTTTGAGCAAATGCTAAAAGAACTAGGCACAGGTTTCCTTGTAACTGAAGTGATGGGTCAAGGTGTGAACACCGTCACCGGTGATTACTCTCGTGGCGCAGCAGGTTTCTGGGTTGAGAATGGAGAGATCCAATACCCAGTATCGGAAGTGACGATCGCTGGCAATCTAAAAGACATGTTCACTCAGGTTGTAGCGGTAGGTAACGACGTTGAAACACGTTCGCAAATTCAAACCGGTTCTATCTTGCTTGAGTCGATGAAAGTCGCGGGTGAGTGATTTGTTTAATTTGCTTTAGTTTTAATCTGAAGCTCAAGCCTGAAGCTTAAATTTGACGCATTAAAAAAGGGAGCCTTGAGCTCCCTTTTTGTATTCAGCGTATTAACTTAAAATAGGCTATCTGTGTATTCACACTAGATAAGCATAGTTTAGATGAGTATGGTCGCTAAGCCTAAGAACACCGATAGGCCAATCACATCGGTTACCGTGGTGAGAGCCATACCGCCAGCAAGCGCGGGGTCGATATTCATCTTCTTTAGCATCACAGGGATGGTTACACCTGCAATACCCGCGACAATTAAATTAGTCATCATCGCTGCTGAGATAATGCCTCCCAAGATCCAATTGCCTTTCCAAGCTACGACTATACCGCCAATGATAAGGGCCCATAGAATGCCGTTAAGGAAGCCAATAGAGGCTTCTTTGAGCAGAAGTTCGCGTTTGTTACTGTCACCGATGTGACCAAGTGCTAAACCACGAATGACCAGAGCGACGGTTTGGTTACCAGCAACACCGCCCATGGACGGTACGATGGTCATCAAAACAGCGATGGCTGCCATCTCATTCAGTGTCGCTTCAAACATGTTAGACACAGACGCTGCGGCGAGTGCTGCTAAAACATTTGCACCTAACCACACACTACGGCGACGAGCGGATTTGACGACCGGAGCGAAGGTATCTTCGTCATCGTCCATACCCGCCATACTCATCATCGAGTGTTCAGCATCTTCACGAATGACATCAACCACGTCATCGATCGTGATACGACCGACAAGGTGTTGATTACTATCGACCACTGGTGCAGAAACCCAATTACGACGTTCGAAGAGGCTGGCGATATCAGAGGCACTGGTTTCAACCGCGATAGCTTCGTCGGCATCTTCCATCACTTCGGAAATCGCAACATCAGGTTGCGTCGTAATCAGCGTGCTGAGCGATAGGTTACCAATGAGGCGTTCATCATCGTCGATAACATACAATGCATCGGTAGCGTCAGGTAATTCACCACGCATACGCAAATAACGCAGGACGACCTCAACATCGACATCACCACGGATCGTGATTACGTCGGTGTTCATTAACGCACCCGCTGAATCTTCTGGGTACGATAGTGCCGTTTCAACTAACGCACGATCAACGGAGTCCATTTGAGAAAGGACTTCGCGGGAAACATCGTCGGGTAGGCTTCGAAGTACGTACGCGACGTCATCGGTTTCCATACCTTCGGTTGCTTCTGCCAAGGTTTCAGGTGCCATTTTTGACACAAGAGCATCTTTGACGTCTTCGTTTAGCTCATCAAGAATTTCACCGTAGTCTTCAGGATCGGTGAGTTGCCAGAGTACATCACGACTTTTGCGAGGGGAGGCTTCTAAAAGGTGTGCAATATCTTCAGGTTCCATGTCCTGAAGTAGTCGGCGTACGTGAACAAATCGGCCGTTTTCTAGGGCTTCACTGACTTCTTGGAGGGTTTGGTGAGCTTGGTCGAATTCTAATTGCTCTGCCATATTTTCCTCCTATCTCATTATTCTAACAATACCTGGAATAGTAACTTAATTCTGGGGCTTATTTAAATCATTAACTTAGGTAGAACTAAGATTTAATCATGTCCGGTAGTTGCTCTAGACAATTGGGTATTTGGCGTCGTGATTTCGAGCTATTCGCCCTCATCAAACTTGTCCTCAATTAAATGGCAGACAGCATCCAAGGCTTGCTGCGAATCAGTCCCCGCGGCTTGAATGGTGATATGTTGCCCTTGTGCTGATTCCAGCATGAGCAGCCCCATAACACTATCGGCTGTCGCGACTTTGTCTTCTTCACTATGGATAGTGATAGTGGCATCAAAGCTTTGTGCGAGTTCAACTAACTTTACCGCCGCTCTAGCATGAAGACCCAAACGGTTTTGGATCAGTACAGTTCGAGTTAATTCCATGGTTAAACCTGCTGTTGTTTCTCTAGGGAGGCGTGTCTAATTTGAACTTGGTGTCCAAGTTGGTCGAAGTACTCACCAATTTTCTGAGTTAAATACACTGAGCGATGTTTGCCACCGGTACAACCAATCGCGACCGTTAGGTAACTGCGATGGTTCTTCTCTAACATCGGCAACCACTGCTCAACAAAGCCTTGGATCTGCTGTTTGAGTTCAAGCACTTCAGAGTGTTTTTCTAGAAAAGAATGGATAGGCGCATCAAGTCCAGTCAATGGTCGAAGAGCCGGTTCCCAGTGAGGGTTTGGCAAGAAACGAACATCAAACACATAGTCAGCATCACTGGGTAGACCATATTTAAAACCGAAAGATTGAAAGACAATGAGTAACTCTTGCTTCTCTTTTCCTTCAACTTTAAATCGAACCTTTTCACTCAACTCGTAAAGGTTGCAGTCACTGCTATCAATGACGATGCAAGCTTGCTCTGCGAGAGGTGTCAGCAGGTTTTTCTCTAAGTCGATAGCTTGTTTAAGTGATAACTTGTCTTGGCCAATCGAAAGAGGGTGGATTCGGCGCGTTTCGCTGTAGCGTTTCAGTAGCGTCTGTTTACTTGCATCTAGGAATAACACATTGACGTCGATGTCGGTTGCAGATTCTAGCTGCTCTAGCGTATCTGTGACCAATTTTGGCTCTTTCGGCAGGTTACGGATATCAATGCTGACGGCAACGTTCTGATTGATTTCACGTACTGATTCGACAAAGTCGCTGAGTAGATTTACTGGTAGGTTATCAACACAGTAATACCCCAAGTCTTCAAGGACTCGTAGCGCAACACTTTTACCGGCCCCAGATTGGCCACTAACAACGATTAATCGCATGCTATTGCTCGCAAGTTGGCACTTGAATCATGATGTCGTAAAGCTCTTGATCACTCTGAGCATTACGCAACTGTTTAAGGGTCTGCTTATCGTTAAGTCGTTCTGCCATACAAGAAAGGGTTTTTAGATGTTCTTTACATTGTTCACTAGGAACAAGCAGAGCAAATAATAGGTCGACAGGACGGTTATCAATCGCATCAAATTCGATGGGTTCTTGGCATTGCAGTAATACAGCAATCGCTTTATCACTGACATTCATACGAGCATGCGGAATAGCGATGCCATTACCTATACCGGTACTGCCCATCTTTTCACGACTCAACATACACTCAAACAGTTCTGTTGAATCTTGACCGCAGCTTTCAGCGGCGATTTGACTGATGAGCTCAAGGGCTCTTTTTTTGCTTGTGCATTGGACTGCACTTTTGGTGCAGTCCAATGAAAGTACTTCGCTTAATTGCATGTTAGTGACTACTTAGCTTTTCTTTGTGTTTGTTGAGTTGGCGGACGAGTTTATCAACCAATGAATCAATCGCAGCATACATATTTTCATCTGTTGCTGCTGCATGAATTTCACCTTGATTTATATGAAGGGTCGCTTCTGCAATTTGATTGATTTTCTCAACTTTTAAAACAACTTGAATACTATTGATATGGTCAAAAAAGCGTTCAAGTTTGTCGAATTTGGTGTGAACATAGTCTTGCATTGAATCGGTAAGATCAACGTGATGGCCTTGAATATTGATTTGCATAGACTTTCCTTTTCAGTTTGTTGCCTGATATATCACTTAAATAGCTAACTAAATAAGCTACAGCAGACGTTTACGCTGACTCGATGGGGCAATGCCCAGAGACTCTCGGTATTTCGCTATCGTACGTCTAGCTACCTGAATTCCTTGGTCAGCCAGTAACGCAGCAATCTTACTATCACTGAGAGGTTTTGCGGTATTTTCAGCCGCGACAAGCTTCTTAATGAGCGCGCGAATTGCTGTCGATGAACATTCACCGCCATTGTCAGTACTGACATGGCTAGAGAAAAAGTATTTGAGTTCAAATATGCCACGAGGGGTGTGCATGAATTTCTGAGTCGTTACACGAGAAATAGTCGATTCGTGCATGTCGACAGCTAAAGCCACATCATTCAGTACCATCGGCTTCATGGCTTCTGCGCCATGTTCGAAGAAACCGCGTTGATGTTCAACAATACATCGTGCAACTTTGAGTAGCGTCTCATTTCGGCTTTCTAGGCTTTTAATTAACCATTTCGCTTCTTGCAAATTTGAGCGGATGTATTGGTTGTCGGCACTATTACCTTTGCTACCTAAGTCAGCGTATTGCTGATTTACTTTTAGTTTAGGTACGCTGTCGGGGTTAATGGTCACTAACCATTTGCCCAGGTCTTTGAATACCGATACATCGGGAACGACATACTCAGTTTCGTCTGGGGTTATCTTAGTGCCAGGACGAGGGTCCAGTTGTTGAATGAGCTGCAAAACTTCACGTAGTTCTGCTTCTTTCAACTTGGTCTCTTTTATGACCAGTTTGTAATCACGATTACCGAGTTGATCGATATGGCTAGTAAGCACTAACTTAGCTTCGTGGAGCCAAGGCGTGTCTTGAGGGAAAGTTGCCAGTTGCAGTAGCAAGCAATCTTGAAGGTTCACAGAACCCACACCAAGCGGATCAAACTGTTGGATTCTTTTGCGTACGGCTTCTACTTCATCAAGCTCGATCTCTTCGTTGTCGAAGTTTTCAAGGATGTCTTCGCACGTTACGGTGAGGTACCCATAGTCATCAATGGCATCAATCAGTGCAAAGGCTATGGTTCTGTCTGTTTCAGAGAACGGTGTGAGGTCGAGTTGCCAAAGTAGGTAGTCGTGCAGGCTTTGAGTTGTTTCACCTTGGTAGACGGGCATATCGTCGTCAATCGCAATCCCCGTGTTTCCGGTATTCGCACTATAAACGTCTTCCCAAGTGGTATCGATTTCTAGTTCGTTGCCAATCTCTGATTTTTCGATTAATTCGGAGCTATCAGGTAAGTCCGGTTCTGCGGTTTCAACTGTTTCTTTCTCGTCACTGCTAGGTTTTTCTTCTGATGTAGGCGCTTCTTCATTGCCTTCTTCGACATCGAGTAGTGGGTTGGATTCTAGTGCTTCTTGAATCTCTTGCTGCAAATCTAATGTAGACAATTGCAACAAACGGATCGCTTGCTGCAATTGAGGAGTCATTGCTAACTGTTGGCCTAGCTTAAGTTGTAATGAGGGTTTCATTCAGTGGTACTTACCTAGTTATTATTCTAAGAACTCTCGATACTCTCTATATAATCATAGACGGAATTGTTCGCCTAGATAAACTTGTTTAACTTGTTCGTTATTGAGAACATCTTCAGGAGTGCCCTCTGCAATCAGGTGTCCTTGGCTCACAATGTAAGCTTTTTCACACACGTCCAATGTTTCGCGAACGTTGTGGTCGGTAATCAAAACGCCTAAGCCGCGATCGCGCAGGTGAACAATGATTTTTTTGATATCAATAACCGAGATTGGGTCAACACCAGCAAACGGTTCATCCAATAGAATAAACTGAGGGTTGGCTGCAAGTGCGCGGGCAATCTCAACACGACGGCGCTCACCACCTGACAGAGCCATACCATTACTGGTTCGGATATGTTGGATATGGAACTCTTCAAGCAGGTCTTCTAGCTTATCCTGGCGCTGTTCGTGAGTCAGCTCATCACGCGTTTGTAAAACGGCCATGATGTTGTTCTCTACCGAGAGCTTACGGAAAATCGACGCTTCTTGAGGCAGGTAACCAATACCAAGGCGTGAACGACTGTGCATTGGCAAGATACTGATATCGAGGTCATCAATGCTGATAGTGCCTTCATCACGCGCGACTAAGCCAACAATCATATAGAAAGACGTGGTTTTACCTGCACCGTTGGGCCCAAGTAATCCTACGATCTGGCCTGACTCTACCTGTAAGCTTACGTCGGTAACGACTTTACGCTTGCTGTATGTTTTCGCTAGGTTCTTTGCTGTAAGGACTGCCATGATTACTTGTTCACTTCATTAGGTTGTAAAACCGTTGATACACGTTTGTTCTCACCACTGTCAGCGACTAATTTTTGAGAGCCGATCTGGTAAGTGATCTTAGAACCACGAATGATACTACCATCTTGAGATAGCATTGCATTCTTAGTCATGATCAATCTGTCAGCAACAAGCTGGTAATGTAAGTCGTCAGCTTCACCGTAGAGTGTCTTCCCGTCGTCAGTAAGCTGAGAAAAGGTTGCAGGTTTGCCGAAGCCTTGAATTTCTTCAATTTCACCGTTGATCGCGTTTCGAGTAACAATCACTTTATCAGCATTGATATTTATGCTGCCCTGCTTAAGAACAACATCGCCTATGAATGTGACTTTGTTGCTTTTCATATCCAATTGCTGACTGTCTGAATCAATGTAGACAGGCTGCTCGCTATCCGAAGATAGGGCGTATATGCTTGGCGCAGCAAAGGCAAAAGCAAGTAAACTAAGGGGTAAGAGTTTCATATCTACCTTGAACAGAATTAAAGAGGGTTGCATTGTTGGTACCGAAGTTACCCTTCATTGCTTGTCCCTCAGTTTCAAAAAATGTACCGATCATGTGGACCGGAGTCTCTGAATAAAAATCTCGGCTAGTGAGCTCAACAACCATTTTATCGGTTGTCATGGTATCGAAGCTCGCCTCTGGCAATAGGTTCTTGGCTACCACGTTATCATAAAAAGTAACGACTTGATTTTTATCCATGATCGCGCGATCTGCGGTCACCTGCCATTCAATCGTATGTCCTTCGCGGAAAACAGAGAGAACGGGGTTTTGAAAATGTGTATCGCCAACAACGGAATAGTGATCCAAGTAGGTTGATTCAACCTGATAGCTACGAATACCGCTTTCGTCATAACTGATGTTATCTAAACTTTTGCCACTAAAAGCCGGCAGCTCTAAGTTTGGAGCCACTTGTATCGTTGATTGTTGCTCTTTGTCGAACAAGTAATAGGTTGACCAAGAAGCAATAAATATGAGTATTAAATAGATAATACGAGTAAAACTCATATGCTTAAACCTTTATGCATGTCGAGTTCATTTCTTGCTTGTAAGATAAGATCGCACACTTCGCGCACCGCACCATGACCACCTTTAATGGTTGTCACGTAATTCGCTCGTCTAGCAAGCAGTGGATGACCATCTGCCACACATACCTTCAAGCCAACTTCTTCCATCACTGGCCAATCGATCAGATCGTCACCGATGTAACCCGTATTGATTGGGTCTACAGAAAGCTTATCGCAAATATCTTGGTAGGCTTTAACTTTATCATCTTGACCTTGGTAGATAAGTTTAATACCAAGAGCCGTCATACGGTTCTCAACAATTTGAGATTTACGACCAGTGATGATCGCGATTTCAATGCCTGCGTTCATCAGTGATTTAATGCCGTAACCATCACGAGTGTGGAAGGTTTTCAGTTCTTCGCCGTTGTTACCCATGTAGATGCGACCATCTGAGAACACACCATCGACATCGCAAATCAGCAGCTTGATATCTTTTGCTAATTCGAATACGGCTGCGTCTGCTGTGCCGTATAAGGTTTCTACTGTGTTTGTCATTACATTACTCCTGCTTTGAGTAAGTCATGCATATTTAAGGCACCGACGAGTTTGCCTTCATGGCATAACATCAAACCATTAATGCTTTTTGCTTGCATTAGATTTAAGCCTTCAACCGCAAGCATGTTTGGTTCGGCAACAGTTGGGTTTTGTGTCATTACATCACCGATCTGCGTGCTATGAATATCCACGCGCTTATCTAGAATACGACGTAAATCACCGTCGGTAAAAATACCCGCCATGTGACCGTCATCGCCAACAACCGCGGTCATACCGAGACCTTTCTGCGATATCTCTAGTAGAGCATCTCTGACTAGGGCGTTAGGTGCAACGACAGGAAGTGCATCACCAGTGTGCATGATATCTTCAAGCTTCAATAATAGTTGTCGACCCAAAGCGCCGCCAGGGTGAGACAAAGCAAAATCTTGCGCAGTAAAGCCTCTGGCTTGTAAAAGTGCAACGGCTAATGCATCACCCATCACTAAGGTTGCCGTGGTGCTGGTTGTGGGCGCAAGTCCTAGTGGACACGCTTCTTCTGGCACGGATATTTGTAAATGAATATCAGATAACGTCGCCATGTTTGAAGCTGGCTTACCTGTCATGCTGATGATCTTGATGTTCAAACGCTTCAAGACTGGAAATAGGCTCAGGATTTCCCCTGATTCACCCGAGTTGGATATCGCAATTACAACATCGCCAACCCCGATCATACCTAAATCACCGTGCGCGGCTTCCCCTGGGTGTACGAAGAAAGCCGATGTACCTGTACTTGCCAAGGTTGCTGCTATTTTGTTGCCGATGTGGCCAGATTTCCCCATGCCCATCACAACCACTTTTCCGTTGTTGTTCAGGATAAGGTCGCAAGCTTTGCAAAAGTCATCATTAAAATATTGGTCTAATTGAGTGAGACCTGCAACTTCGGTTTCCAAAACTTGTTTGGCAACACTGCGATAATCGAATGACTGAGACATCAAATACTCCAAATACGGGAAGTTAAATCAATAATTAAGCTGACATGTTCATTAGTAGGTAACTTTGATACGCCACAAACGTCACAATCAATACGCCACCTTCAATACGATTCACACTACGAGATTTACCGAGTGCCATTACAACAAGCAGTAGGGAGACGCCTAGCATTACCCAAAAATCACGACCTATCGCAAATTCACTCAGTATTGATGGATTTAAGATGCCTGGAATACCCATAACCGCAAGAATGTTGAATACGTTTGAACCGATGATATTACCCACGGCCATGTCATCTTCACCCTTCATAACGCCGGCTAGTGATGCTGCTAGCTCTGGCAGACTTGTACCAACGGCAATAATGGTTAAACCAATCACAAGGTCGCTCATGCCAAAGAACTTTGCGATAACAACCGCGTTATCAACCAACATATTGGCAGATAGAGGCAAAATAATTAGACCAACCACAACCCACATTGCGGCTTTGGGGTTGCTTACGCCTTCAGGAACTTCTGATTCTTGCTCTTCAAGAAAGGCATCACCATTCTTTTTCTCACTGCGGCTGATCTGTAGCATTGCGAATAAGAATGCGGCAAAAAGAACAAACAACAACACGCCTTCGTAGAACCCTAAATGGTTGTCCCACAGCAAAGCGCCTGCAAGTAGAGTGACACCAATCATCAATGGTAGTTCACGGCGAATCACACCAGAGCTAATAGATAGTGGCTTGATGAGCGCTGTAATACCTAAAATCAGAGCGATGTTAGCGATGTTGGAACCTAAAACGTTACCCACTGCAGTATCTGTTTTTCCGTCGAGAGCCGCTGTTGCTGAAACCATCATTTCTGGCGCAGAAGATCCCATTGCAAGAATCGTCATACCGATAACTAAAGGTGAAATACCGAAGTTGCGGGCAAGAGCAGCGGCTCCATAAACCAGTTTATCTGCACTCCACACCAAAAGACCTAGACCGATAATGAGAAACGCAATCGCTTCAAGCATGATGATTCCTAAAAATTAATAAAAAACGGAGAATTAACCGCTAATTTTGACTTGTTGATAGATAAAAGGGAAGTCACTCTACAAATTAATTCAGGGTTAGTGATAAAGAAATGCACTCGAAAGGTGAATTTTTCAATGCTTTCAAATCCCTGCCTGTTTTTTTTGTTTTATTCTGTGGATACAGAAAACCACGGGTTTACCCGTGGATGAATGCCTTTGGAGACGGTACGATGGATAAATGCAATATTACACCTCATCCCATAGTGTCTACTACACGAAGTATCACGTAGTTTGGGTAACTAAGTACCGTCGGAAAATCCTGAATCCTGGTATGTGCAGCTACCTACGGAAGGTTATGCCAAAGTTACTGCGAAGTTTACCTGGCGTTGAGATTGAGACGATAGGCTTTGATGAAGATCATCTGCATATGATGATGCTTATCCCACCGAAATACAGTATTTCAGACGTCATGGGTAAACTAAAAAGCCAATCGTCGCACCACATGCGAAAAACGTTCAGTTGGCTAAGTAAGGTTTACTGGAAAGAGAACATTGTGTGGTCGCCAGGTTACTTTGTCAGTAGCGTAGGCGTGAATGAACAAGTTATAGCGAATTACGTTAGACACCAGGGCGAAAAGGATTCTGGTCAACTCCGCATGGAGTTGTAACAGTAAGTACCCCGTGCATGCACGGGGGTATCTACGTAATTAATCGAACAGTGCTTTTAATTCTAAAGTAGACTCATTATTATTGCAGCCATAATTGGCGTTTTTAAAAGCAAGGAAACAACAAAAACATGTTGAATACTGAGCTTGTGAAGGTTAAAAACCTTAGCTTCTCTCGAGGTGAGCGAGTTATCTTTGATGACATTAGTTTAAAGGTACCTCAAGGCAAAATTACTGCAATCATGGGACCGTCTGGGATTGGTAAAACCACCTTACTGCGATTGATTGGCGGTCAACTGCCTCCAGATGCTGGAGAAGTGTGGTTTGATGGCGATAATATCCCAGCGTTGTCACGCCGTAAGTTATACCAAGCCCGTAAAAAAATGAGCATGCTTTTCCAGTCGGGGGCGCTTTTTACGGATCTCAACGTCTTTGATAACGTGGCATTTCCCCTTCGTGAACACACTGAGCTTAACGAGGCATTCATTCGAACTGTTGTTTTGCTTAAACTTGAAGCGGTAGGGTTGCGTGGTGCGGCTCAATTGATGCCAAGTGAACTCTCCGGTGGGATGGCGAGACGAGCTGCGCTGGCTCGTGCTATCGCATTGGATCCTGAGCTTATCATGTACGATGAGCCGTTTGTTGGCCAAGACCCTATTACTATGGGTGTGCTTGTTGAGCTAATAAGAAGCCTTAATCAGGCTTTGGGTTTAACTTCTATGGTTGTATCTCATGATGTGCCAGAGGTGATGAGTATTGCTGATTTAGTTTATCTGCTTGCTGATGGAAAAATCATAGCAAGTGGATCGCCTGACGAGCTTTACAACAATAGTGATCCAAGAGTACAACAATTTTTGCAAGGTGATGCAGATGGCCCTGTGCCATTTAGGTTTCCGGCAAAGAGTCTAGAAAAGGATTTGTTTTAATATGATTGCGAAAACTATTGCGGGTGTCGGCAGACGTACACTTGCGGTCTGTGAATCATTTGGTCGAGCAAGCCTGATGTTATTTGGCGCTTTGTTTGGCATCCCGAGACTAAAAAACTTCCCTTTATTTGTTAAGCAACTTTATAGCGTTGGCGTTCAATCATTGGCTATCATTTTAGTTTCGGGTCTGTTCATCGGCATGGTACTCAGCCTACAAGGTTATGTCGTATTAATTGATTACGGCGCGGAGGGTAACCTTGGGCAAATGGTTGCGCTCTCATTGTTACGTGAACTCGGCCCTGTGGTCACAGCGCTTTTATTTGCCGGACGTGCTGGTTCAGCATTGACTGCGGAAATTGGCTTAATGAAGGCGACGGAGCAAATCTCTAGCCTTGAAATGATGGCGGTCGATCCTCTTAAACGAATTATTGCACCACGTCTTTGGGCTGGACTTATCTCAATGCCATTGCTCGCTATGATCTTTATGGCTGTAGGTATCTGGGGTGGTCAGTTAGTGGGTGTTGATTGGAAAGGTATTGACCACGGTAGTTTCTGGTCTGCAATGCAATCTTCTGTGGAGCTGGGGCGAGATATTGGCAACAGCACAATCAAATGTATGGTCTTTGCTATAACGGTAACTTGGATCGCACTTTTTAATGGTTACGACGCAGTACCGACCTCAGAAGGTATTAGTCAGGCAACCACACGCACTGTAGTGCACTCTTCTCTAGCGGTGTTAGGGCTAGATTTTGTTCTTACCGCATTGATGTTTGGGAATTAATCATGCAACAAACTCGAAAATTAGAATTATGGGTCGGCACCTTTGTTATTGCCGGAATTTGCGCAATCTTAATCATGATCTTTCAAGTCGCTGACGTAAAAGGTCTCGGTTCAAATCATACTTACAACTTAAAAGCGACTTTTGACAATATTGGTAGCCTAAAAGTTCGCTCTCCGGTTAAGGTGGGTGGCGTAGTTGTTGGCCGAGTTCAGAGTATTCAGCTTGATACGGAAAGCTATCTCCCAGTGGTTGAGCTATCTATTGATGCGAAGTACTCACAATTTCCTGATACCTCTAGTGCTCAAATCTTAACGTCTGGTTTAATTGGTGAGCAATACGTCAGTCTTGTTCCTGGCTTCATTTTTGACGATGAAGAGACGATGGTTGATGGTGACTCTATTGAAGACACCAAATCAGCATTAGTGCTCGAAGATTTGATAGGCCAAGTGCTTTATAGCGTTGGCGGTTCTGATGATAACGAAGCTAAGGAGTAGTCTCATGCTGAAGACTCATAGCCTATTGAAAAAATGGTTTATAACAGCGGTTGCTTTGCTGATGGCAACTCAAGTCTTTGCCGAAGAATCGATTGATCGCACTCAGCCTTACCAGATGATGACTCAAGTCGCTGAAGTGTCTTTTGAACGGCTGAAGAACGAGCAAGAAAACATCCACAATGATCCTGAATTATTGAAGGTTATTGTAGAAGAAGAATTAATGCCTTATGTGAACGCGCAATATGCGGCACTTAAGTTGTTAGGGCCTAACCTGAAAGGGGCGGACAGAAAAGACGTACGTGTATTTATAGATGCATTCCGTAAGTACTTGGTTTCTTCTTATGCTCAAGTACTGACTCAGTACTCGGATCAGACGATTCAATTTGGTCCTGAGCCAAAAATCAAAGCAGATAGTCGTATTACTAGTATTAAGGTAGATATCATTGATTCGCCGCGACCTAACATTAAACTTGAATTTAAGCTTCGCAAAGACAAGAATTCGGGCGAGTGGAAGGCATTTGATATGGTTGCTGAAGGCATTAGCCTACTTTCAAGCAAGCAGTCAGAGTGGAATACTAAGATTCGTCAAGAAGGCATCTTACAAGTTGCCGACGAACTAGAAAAGCTGGCTGCACAACCTATTCGTTTCGAGAGTAACAAATAATGAGCCATTCTCAATGGCAAGCACTAAGCTCTAAAGAGTATCAGCTGCTCGGTGATATCGATCGAGACAGTGTCCCTGCAATCTGGCGTATATTGGAAAAGTGGCGAACGACGGAATCAGACGTTGAAATTGACCTTAGCCATATAAATCGAGTTGATTCAGCAGGAATGGTGATGCTAATTCACTTATTAGAGCATGCAAAAAATCAAAACTGTCATATAATGCTCAGTTTCGTGCCAGAACAATTACGAACGTTGTTCCAATTGAGCAATATCCAGCCAATGATGGCAGAACACATAAAAAATTAGGCAGGAGCTATTTGTGGACAGCACAAAAGTACAAGAATTATTAGCAGAAGCACTGAACCTTCAGGAGATTTTCGTGAAGGGCGAAGGCAGTCATTACGAAGTTGTTGCCGTTGATCCATGTTTTGATGGCATGAATCGAGTTAAGAAGCAGCAGCTAATCTACGGCCCACTAATGGAATACATTCAACGCAATGACATCCATGCTCTTTCTATTAAGGCTTTCACGCCAGAAGAGTGGGAACGTGATAAGAAACTGATGTCTCTTTAAGGTTTATGATGGAAAAGTTTCGAGTTATTGGATCGGATAAGCCGTTAATCGGTGAAGTGACGATCTCAGGCGCAAAAAATGCAGCGCTACCTATTTTATTCGCATCAATCCTTGCTGAAGAGCCGGTTGAAGTGAGTAATGTTCCTCACCTACGTGACATCGATACTACGATGGAATTGCTTAAGCGTTTAGGTGCAAAAGTATCACGCAACGGTAGTGTTCATGTTGATGGCAGCGAAATTAATGAATTTTGTGCGCCTTACGATTTAGTGAAAACAATGCGTGCTTCTATCTGGGCTTTAGGTCCTCTAGTTGCTCGTTTTGGTGAAGGCCAAGTGTCACTTCCTGGTGGTTGTGCAATTGGTGCTCGACCTGTTGATTTGCATATCCATGGCCTAGAGCAACTAGGTGCGACTATTAAATTGGAAGATGGTTATGTAAAAGCAAGTGTTGATGGCCGTCTGAAAGGCGCGCATATCGTGATGGATAAAGTAAGCGTTGGAGCTACGATTACTATCATGTGTGCAGCAACATTAGCTGAAGGAATAACAGTATTAGATAACTCAGCGCGCGAGCCTGAGATTGTTGATACGGCTGATTTCCTAAACAAACTAGGTGCTAAGATTTCTGGCGCAGGTACAGACACGATTACTATCGAAGGCGTTGAGCGTCTTGATGGGGGCCAACACTCTGTGGTTGCTGACCGTATTGAAACCGGTACTTTCTTGGTTGCTGCTGCTGTTTCTGGTGGTAAAGTGGTTTGTCGCAATACTAATGCTCATCTTCTTGAGGCTGCATTAGCGAAGCTTGAAGAAGCGGGTGCGAAGGTTGAAACAGGCGAAGACTGGATCAGCCTTGATATGACAGATTGTGAGCTGAAAGCAGTGAAAATCGTAACAGCACCTCACCCAGGTTTCCCAACCGACATGCAAGCACAATTTACTCTGCTTAACATGATGGCGAAGGGCAGTGGTGTTATCACTGAGACTATCTTTGAAAACCGCTTTATGCACATCCCTGAGTTACAGCGAATGGGTGCAAAAGCGGAAATAGAAGGCAACACTGCTATTTGTGGTGAAACGAAAAAATTGAGCGGTGCTCAAGTAATGGCAACGGATCTTCGCGCATCTGCGAGTCTTGTTATTGCTGGCTGTATTGCTCAAGGTGAAACCATTGTTGACCGTATTTATCACATTGATCGTGGCTACGATAAGATTGAAGATAAATTGTCAGCCTTAGGCGCAAACATTACACGGTTTAGTGAGTCGAACTAACTCAGGTTAGTGGATTCATGAATCAGTAAGATGAAAACATAAAAGTCGGAACCTTGGTTTCGGCTTTTTTATAGCTGTATTTACCGCCAGTGAATCTGTTGCCTATTTTGGGCGAATAGAGGAATCAACTTGGCGGTTGTGAGGAACAAAATGATAGCAATATTACGTATTTTCGCATTGGCGATATTTGCGATTCTTATGTTTGTATTTGGGTGTGGTTACTGTCTACTTAGTCCACGTAATCCAAAGCACGTATTTACCTTTGGCCGCTATTTCGGTCGCATGTCGAAGATCTTCGGTATGAAACTAGAGCTTCGCATCCCGGAAGATGCCTACTCTCGTGGTCAACACGTTTACGTTGCGAACCACCAAAATAGCTGGGATCTATTCACGATTTCATCAGCGGTAACGCCTAAAGTCGTGACGGTTGGTAAAAAAAGCCTAGCGTGGATGCCTCTTTTTGGGCAGCTATATTGGCTGACGGGTAATATCCTAATCGACCGAGCTAACCGCAGCAAAGCGGTAGGTACGATTGACCAAGTGGTCACTAGCCTTAAAGAGAGTGATGTTTCAGTGTGGATGTTCCCTGAAGGCACTCGTTCTCGTGGCCGTGGCTTGTTACCATTTAAGACTGGTGCTTTCCATGCTGCAATTGGCGCGGGTTTACCTATTGTTCCTATCGTATGTAGCTCAACAGGTGGCGTTAAGCTGAACCGTTGGAACAATGGTTATGTGATTGTTGAAATGCTGCCACCAATCAGCACTGAAGATTACGATAAGTCTAATGTTCGTCAACTGGCTAACCTAGCTCGTGAGCAGATGGCTGCGAAGCTTGAAGAGTTAGACAAAGAAGTGGTTGAGCTTAATAAGAAGTAATCATCTAAGCAAAACGATGAACCATAAAAAAGGTTGCTAATTGGGCAACCTTTTTTGTATCTGATAAACGCTCAGCATTATGCTAACTTGTTTACGATAAACCTTTTATTCTAGATATTAAAACCTATTTGCGAACCGCAATAGCTTCGATCTCGATACCTACATCTTTTGGCAGACGCGCTACTTCAACACATGAACGTGCAGGGTAGTTTGCAACACCGTGCTCATCAAAGAATTTACCGTAAACTTCATTTACTGTACCGAAGTCATTTAGGTCTTTAACGAATACCGTTAGTTTTACGATGTCTTTTACAGTAAGGCCAGAAGCTTCAACAACCGCTTGAACGTTGTCTAAAGATTGGCGAGCTTGCTCTGCGATATCAGCAGATACTTCACCAGTTGCTGGGTTTACTGGGATTTGACCAGAAGTCAGAACCATGTTGCCAAGGTCAACACCTTGTACATATGGGCCGATTGCAGCTGGAGCAGATTCTGTGTGAAGTACTTTAGTCATTGGTTATTCCGTCAGTTATTAGATAAAAAGCGATTTTCAGTGTGCCTTCAAACTTAGGATAGGTAAAGAGCAAAATACCCCGCACAGGCGAGGTATTGAATAGTTTTTGCGTTCGATCGGCGTTGCCGTATGACGTTATCTTTCTGTCACGATCTCACGAGAGAATACTTTTTCGCAGTACTTACACTTCAATCGAATATCTTCATTTTTTTCAAAGATCTTAAAGCTGCTTTCAACGGGCTCGTTGTGAGTAATGCAGTTGGTGTTTGGACACTCGAACACATCGTTGATTTGCTCAGGAAGTTCCAAGGCTAGCTTCTTAACCACTTCGTAATCTTCGATTTGGTTTACCGTTGCGTGAGGTGCGTAAAGAGCCAGCTTGCTCGCTTGTTCTTCGGTGACGAACACATTCTCAATCTTGAGTAGGTCTTTTCCACCTAGTGCAGAGGACGGTAGGTTTAGGCCTATCGTCACTCGCTGATTCGAGTTATGCATGTCGAACAGCTTGAGTACCTTGATCCCGATGTTGGCTGGGATGTGGTCGATAACCGTTCCGTTTTTGATTGCTTCAACTTTTAATTGAGTCTCTTTAGACATGATATCTCTCCTCTACAGCGTTTCGTTAAGAACAAGGGCTAGCAATGCTTCACGTGCGTAAACACCGTTCTCAGCTTGCTGGAAGTAGTAAGCGTAAGGCGTTTTATCGACATCAATTGTAATTTCGTCAACGCGAGGCAGAGGATGCAGAACCTTTAGGTTATCGCGTGCATTTTCCAGCATAGGAGCAGTCAGGATGTACGCTGATTTAATGTGCGCGTATTCCGATTCATCAAAACGTTCTTTCTGAACTCGAGTCATGTACAGAACATCCAGCTCAGGAATCACATCTTCCATGTCTGTCAGTAGTTGGTACTTGATACCCGCTTCATCCAGCTCTTCACAAATATAGTCAGGCATCGCCAGTGCTTCTGGAGCAACGAAGTAGAAACAGATGTTGTCGAACTTCGCGAGTGCTTGAGTCAGCGAGTGAACCGTACGGCCGTACTTAAGATCACCAACGAATGCAACGTTAAGGTTGTCTAAACGGCCTTGAGTTTCGGCAATAGAGAACAGGTCTAATAGCGTTTGTGTTGGGTGTTGGTTTGCGCCGTCGCCCGCGTTAATAACAGGTACACCGTTAGAAAACTCAGAAGCCAGACGCGCTGCACCTTCTTGAGGGTGACGCATTACGTAAGCATCAACGTATGAAGAGATAACCTGTACTGAATCCGCTAGGGTTTCGCCTTTCTTCGCCAGTGACGTGTTACCACCGCTGTCGAAACCAATCACATCACCACCTATGCGTTGAATAGCCGTTTCAAAAGAGAGACGAGTACGTGTTGAAGGTTCGAAGAAGCAGCTTGCAACAACTTTGTTCTTGATGAGTTCTGGGTTTGGTTCAGCTTTAAGTTGACCTGCCGTTTGAACAATTAATTCTAGCTCTTCACGAGAAAGCTCTGGAATTGAGATGATGTGCTTTTGATAGAGCGAATTCGCCATGATCTTCTTCCCCACAATAATGTATTGGCCATAAAAAAGCCCCCCATAATGGGAGGCTTTAAAAAAGTGCTAAAAAGCAGAATAGACGGCCTGGCAAGCATGCTAGCTTGCGAGCAATATTTGGTGTTTTCACCATTTTATTGTGTGTTTTCACAATATCATTATGTTTTATCACAACATTGCTTGGCGTCATTTTCACTACTCTAAGACAAATTGCCGAGAATTATACGCTTTCAATTTGTGAGCGCAAGCGATTACATCAAGCTTTGTTTACTTTCATTATTCTCTATTAGCCAAGTGTCGCGACCATGACCGCTTTGATGGTATGCATGCGATTCTCTGCTTCATCGAACACAATCGAGTAGTCTGACTCAAACACTTCGTCAGTGACTTCCAAACCGTTCATTCCATATTTGTCTGCGACTTGTTGGCCGATTACGGTTTCATTATTGTGGAAAGCCGGCAGGCAATGCATGAACTTCACTTGAGGGTTCCCTGTAAGCTTTATGACATCCATATTCACTTGGTAAGGTTTCATTACAGCCACACGTTCGTCCCAAGCTTCTGGCGCTTCACCCATAGAAACCCAAACATCGGTGTAAAGGAAATCACAGCCTTTCACGCCTTTGGCAACGTCTTCTGTCAGGGTAATTTTTGCACCAGTACTTTGTGCAATAGCTTGGCAATCTTCGACAAGCTGTTCTTCTGGCCAGAACGTTTTAGGTGCGACAAGGCGAATATCCATACCCATTTTAGTTGCACCCACTAACAGAGAGTTACCCATGTTGTTACGTGCATCTCCTAGGTAAGCAAAACTGATTTGATGCAGATGTTTACCGCGACTATGTTCGATCATAGTCAGGAAATCAGCCAAGATCTGAGTAGGGTGGAACTCATCGGTTAGACCATTCCAAACCGGTACACCCGCATAAGCGCCAAGATCTTCGACAATACTCTGGCCAAAACCACGATATTCAATACCATCGTACATACGACCTAATACACGCGCGGTATCTTTCATTGATTCTTTCTGACCAATCTGAGAGCCAGAAGGACCGAGGTAAGAGACTTGAGCACCTTGATCAAAGGCGGCTACCTCAAAAGCACAACGTGTTCGAGTTGATGCTTTTTCAAAGATCAAAGCGATGTTTTTACCATTGAGCTTCTTCTGCTCTGTACCTGCATACTTTGCTTTTTTTAGATCGGAAGACAGGTCGAGTAAAAACTGAATCTCTTTAGGAGTAAAGTCGAGAAGTTTTAGAAAGTTACGATTGCGAAGATTAAAGGCCATCTCTCACTCCTTGGGTATATAGAATCAATGAAGAATTTATTTAAACATAAAAATGCTATATTTGTGAATATTTATTTTATTTATTTAATAAAAAAGGCCAGTACAATAGTACTGGCCTAGATAAGTTAGTGTGTTCGCTTTATTGAGTTTTGTAGCTTAGATACCGTCTCTTTCGATAGGGCAGCTCATACAACGAGCGCCACCACGACCGCGCCCCAGTTCATTGCCTGGAATTGTCAGAACTTCGATGCCTGCTTTGTCGTATTTCTCATTGGTGTAAACATTACGTTCATAACCGATAACCGTACCCGGTTTCACCGTCAGTACGTTGTTAGCGTCATTCCACTGTTCACGTTCAGCTTCGTAGTTATCCCCACCAGTTGTGATGATCTTAAGTTGATCGAGATCCAGCGCGCCTTCAATCGCTGTTAGGTAGTTTTCAGCTTTCTCTACTCGCATTTCGCCATTTTCTTTCGGCGTTAAGCGCCAAGTATCTAGGTCTTTGCGAACGATCTCTGGATAGACTGAGAATGTGTCGATATCCATGTGCGTCATGACTGTATCCAGGTGCATACAAGAGCGATGCTTCGGTAAATCAATCGCAATCACTTCTTTAGCTTGACCTGATTTGAATAAACTAGCCGCTAGGTTTTCAACACCTTGTGGTTTAGTACGCTCTGAAATACCGATAAGAACGGCGCCTTTACCGATAACCAGTACATCGCCACCTTCAATATTCGCATTGTCGTAGTGAAGATCTTCATCACCGAAATACTTAATGAAATCTTGGCCTGCGAATACAGGGTGCCAGCGGTATATTGCTCGCAAGTGGTTAGTTTCTCGTTGGCGAGCAGGCATCATCATAGGGTTAAGAGAGACGCCTCCATAAACCCAGCAAGAAGTATCGCGGGTAAATAGATGGTTAGGCAGCGGCTCAATAACGAAATCAAGTGGGCGGTGCATCTTCGGTAGCATTGAAGAAGATTTAATAGGAAGCTCAGAGTAGGCTAAACCACCAAGTAGGATCGTAGCCAAGTGCTCATTGTCCATCTGAGCAAGGTATTCTCTTAAATCACGTGCGAATGTAGGGCCGTAACGGAAATCAGAGATTTGAGTATTAAGCAGCCACTCACGAGCTTGAGCCACAGCAAGCGTTTCAACCAGTAGGTCATGCAGTAATAACACTTCAACGTCTTGGTTACGAAGTGTTGTCGCAAAGGCATCGTGTTCTTCACCTGCTGCTTCTACTGCAAGTACATCATCAAAGAGTAGTTCGTGACAGTTAGAAGGGGTGAGGTGGGTGAGTGCCCTTTCAGGCCTATTTAGGAGAACTCGTCTTAATTGACCGACTTCGGAGCCAACGTACAGCTTACTCATTTTGCATCCTTACTATTAATCCAGCGTCTATTTATGACAAGCTTATTCGTAATATGCAAGTTTTGATACTTGTGTAAAGGTTATGTTATTTTGATATTTTTGGTTTTAAATGCTGATTTAATTTGGTTTTGTGATATTAAAATTCAATCAAAAGGGTAAGTTCTGGAACAAACTTTTTGCGGTTCTATGCTCCAATTTCAGTGATTAGATAATCCACTTTGCTTGGTGAACGTGATTTTTCATTCAAAATTTATGCAGTTACTTCCTTATAAGTGAGGTTTTATGCATCAGTGGAGTAATCGGCAGTATGCATCTGATATGACTATCCACTCAATTTTTAGGGTGTAAGGTTAAAAGTAACAATAAAGATGAAATGCTAAAACACACGATGGTTAATAATATGTTGAAAATTTGTTTCTGTGATTTTGATTTCACTTTTTAATTGATGTCCCTTCTGTTATCTAGCGATAAACTTACTCTTCTACACTTGATCTAGGTGGCTTTTCTAGGCGATCCGTGCCATATTTCGTGGCAATCAAATTTGATCTTTTCATAGTCAACACTCTGGAGCAGACACATGTCTCACGAAGATGAATATCTATCAGTAGCGGAATTAATTGAATTTCAAAAAGGAGAGACTCGCGACATCATTGAAGCACTAATCGAAGATGGTAGCGATCCTGAAGCTCTATACGATATCGAGCATCACCTATTCGCTGAAGATTTCGCAGTACTTGAGAAAGCCGTTGTTGAAGCATTCAAAATGGGCTTTGAAGTGCTTGAAGCTGAAGAGACAGAAGACGAAGATGGCAACAAGTTACTTTGTTGTGATGCGACGATGCAGTGTACTCTGAACGCAGAAGCGATTGATGAGCAAGTTGAAAAGCTTGTAAATCTTGCTGAGAAGTTTGACATTATCTACGACGGTTGGGGCACTTACTACGAACACCCTGACGATTTTGAAGACGATGACGAACCATACGATTCTGAATAAGATAAAACATGAGAAACCTTGCCTAAGAGCAAGGTTTTTTTATATCTAAAAAAATAAAATATAACCCTACACATTGTCAATGTGAGAATGTGTGATACATTGAGTGTATGCAACGGAATGAATTGGTGAGTTTATATGTCTGAGGTAATTTATGAGATTAAGACTGAAGCGCTTAAAGATTTCACATATAAGAAGCCATTAGTTTCTATCGATAAGAATGGAGAACCACAAGTGGTTTACTCCAAAGACAAAGATGCTCACGTTCATATTAAGGAGATTGTCTTCTTAAATCTTGTCGGTTACGAAAAGGTTGAAAAGCGAGGGAAAAGTGGAGAATCCCTCGTTATAAATAAAGGTAAGTTAACTTCCTATGAACCTTTGGACTGCGCAAATCAATATATCCTTTCAAAGCATGTTTTAGACGAAAAAGAAGAGTCTAAGCAATCCTCTAAAGCTCTAACTCATTATTTTTCATTTGTCTTGGCTGCTCAGGCTGCATGGGATCGAAGGTATGATAATGACTCTCATGATTCATATATAGATCCCCCTAGACCTGCTTGGAATAAGTTTGGTGTTAGAAAAAATCAGCGCATTACTTATATGTATCACAAATCTATTGAAAGAGGGGCAATTGATGGAACTGGTCTAGCAAAGACAACAGCTACTGCTTACATGCGTGAAGTGGTTAATTTTTATAAATATCATCTTAAACTTGGTATGAGATTTAATAATTCTCCATTCGAATATGAGGAGGTCTTAATCTCTATTGATAATAGTGGGACTGATATGAGGTCACATAAAACGAAAGCTATCCAAACGACTGATCTTCGGTTGAAGTTTTCGAAATCAAGGAAAAATAATGGAGGTAGTTTACCTACCTCAAGGAGAGATTTAAAACCACTAACCAATGCGGAATGGTTAGAAATAAATAAAATTTTAACTACGCTCAAGAAAGTAATTAAAAATGTAAAAGGTGACGATAAATGGGTGAGTTTACCTGATGAATATTGCCTTTTATTCCGTATTTACCGTTATACAGGACTTAGAAAAGAGGAAGGTGCAAGCTTACACTTAAATCAAATTATCCCCCCGAATATGGCAAAACCTATGCTAAGGCTTGGTGTAGGAAATCAGTATGGCTCATTGACCAAAGATCCCAAGGGCGGATACCACAATAAAAATAGACAAACAATTATCCCAAGTTCCTTAATGCTTGACTTGTATAACTATAGTCAAAGTGAGCGTTATAAACATCGCTTAGATAAGTTCAAAGAAAGATGCAAATTAGAAAGAAATTCAGGTAATGAAGCATACTTTGACGGGGTAGATGGTGTCGATGAAAATAAACGATATTTGTTTATTAGCAATACTGGTATTCCATTTTTTAGAAAGTTATCAGAAATTAACACTAGGTGGAATGAGGTAAGAAAAACAGCGAGCATTAACCTCTTAAATGAGATTGATGCAGTAGTTCACAATCTGCGTTCTACATTTGCAGTATCTACATTTCGAGCCTTATTAAAGAGAGGAGTTGATTCTGAAAAGGCTTTAGCAATGGTATCAGAATTTCTTGGTCATGAAGATATTGCCACTACATTACTCTATTTGAAAATAGCTGAAGGTGAACCCACGGGAGATGAGATCTGGGAGGATATATTAGACTATCTTGGTGTGTTCCAAGAAATGGAGGAAGAAGGAGTATTGGATGATTTACCACTACAGACTGATTTAAAGACACAGGCATTTGAGGAGCCGTCATCATGAGCCGAAGAAAGCCTGCTGTTATTGATGATGATTTTTATGAAGAAAAAATAGCTTCTATTGAACCACTTAGCTTGGGGGCTTTGGTTCTGAAAGTAAATGCGCTTACAAGCTATGTTGAACAGCTTAACTTTAAGTATGTACCAAGTTATTCAAGTGGTAACAACAGAATGAAGAAGGGAACTGACTACATTCCTATGGGGAGGGAGAGTTTTGTCAGAGAAGTATATCGAATCCTTAAGCCAGACTTTAATAGAACTAAAAAAGGTTATTTTGACGAGCTGAAAATATATGTTCGTTGGCTTGATGAAAATAACTTAAAGCCGATTGAACAAGACTTCTTTCATCCTGATTTATGCAAGTCTTATATGACTCATCATCAAGAAAAAGTGAATCGAGGTGATGAGTCAAAAGCAACTTGGTCTTCGGCAAAAAACATGATGAGTTTTTTTCTTAAGGCTAAAAGTCGTGAGCTTGAAGCAAAGAGACTGCCATCGATAAAAGGCATAAAACGAAGTACTAATTCATATAAAGGTATCGATGTTAAAGATGAGTTGAGACCCTTAATCAAGCTGTTTTTATCTGCATTTAAAGAATTTAGGCAGCACATTAATGAAGGAACTTTGCCAGACGTACATCCATTTTGGAATAAAAATACTGAAAAATTATTTGCTCAAACGGCAGAGCTGGAAGGTTGGAGTGCAAGGAGTACAGCGCATAAAAAGCGAGCTTTTGTTCAATCTGTAGTCAATAAATACGGTTCTAATGCTGTTTTTAATCAATTTACTCGATTGGCTATAATGCTAACTTTCTGTTTTACAGGTCAAAATACATCTCCAATACTCAAAATGCGATTTGGTGACATAAGGTTCACAGCTAAGTCGAATGGCAAGGTGTATTTTGACATGGATAAAGCAAGAGCTAATTATTTAAGCTTTGATACTACGCTTGGGTTCCATACGAAAGTTCAAGAGTTTTTTCATCAGTGGTTAGCAATTTCAACAAAACTTCAAAAAGACTCTGGAAGTGATTGGCTTTTTCCATATTTCACGGAGTCGGGAAATGCAATAAGTTATATTGATGCTGGAAGGTCTCCTCAAGAACCAGTAAATAAACTTACTAAATCACTAGGGCTTGCTCACATAACAGCGTCAATTTCAAGGCAGACTAAAATAGATACCTTAATGAAGGTTACAGAGGATCTCTGGGTTGTATCTATGTCTGCTAATAACTCAATTAGTGTCATTTCTGCCCATTACTCTCATGGGAATGAAAGCGACCATAGACATAGCTTGGCTGCATCTCAAGAGGCTATGTATAACTTTGCGAAAAATGGTGTGGATATTCATAATGCAGCAAAGGAAGCTAAATTTAATTTTAGCAACGTTTTAAGTGATTATGACTATAAAAGGTTACGTAGAGAAGATAAAGAGAATGATAAGCAAACACCGATAGGATCTCGTTGTATGGATTCATCCCAAGGAGCAGCTAACACTATCAAGAAAAATTTAGAAAAAGAAGGTGTTAAGCAACCAAATGAAATAACGTGTACCGACTTTTTGAGCTGTTTTGAGTGTACGTATCATCGACTGGTTGCTGAAATAGAAGATATTTGGTTGATGCTGTCCTTTAGCGACACTTTGAAAGAGATGAAAGATTATCCAGCAATAAATAGCCTCCCTACAGAGAAGTATTACAAACTGTGCAATACAGTAGAAGCTGTTTTAAAGCGTTTTAAAGAGGTTTCTCCAAACAACTATGCTAACGCATTAGAAAAGTCAAAAAACGCGCCCCATCCACTTTATAGCGATGCTTACAGCTTAGTTGATTTGTTAGAGGTATTTTAGATATGCAAAGTACACATAAAAAAGTAGCCTCGATAAATTTGTATCAAAAGTCGAAGACAGCGTTCTTAATTGAAGGGTTGGATGACTTTGAGCTAGCCGACAAGCCTTACTATGTTGATGAGTGGGACTTTTCGACATCACACATCGTGGGTCTTAACGCTAGTCTGAAGGTTTCATTCAGATCAACTCAAGCTGAGTATGTAAAAGAAATACAAGACGTATTGTATAAGTTTTACCATGATTCAAAGCAAACAGAGACCTTGCCCATGTCAGTTACTCAGATCAATGCAATGAAGAGTGCTTTGCAGATCATAGCTGACTCCTTAGGTGGTACAAAATGGAATGATTTGAATACAGCTAGGAAGTGGAATGCGTTTACTCGAAGGTTGAAAAATAAAAAACTCAACTTTATTGGTCATATTGTTACAGCGATAAATCGACTCACTTCTCTTGGGGTACTTGATTCATATCTAGATACTGAAGATTTGAGGAAATGTGCAGCTCCAGGAAGTGCCAAGCAACACACAGCTATCCCTAATAAGCTGTATCAGACTATGTTAAGCCATGCACTTAAGGTCGTGGAAAAATATCATAAATATCGCCACGAAATTTCACAAGCTATGGGTGAGGCTTATGATTTGCGCAAAAGGATTAAAAGTGGGGAAAAAGTAATTGTCGAAGGCAAGGGATCTGGTAGAAAACTATGCATGAAAAATGAATCTGTTGAACAGAGAATTAGATATGCAATACAGAATATTTCTCATGACATTCCTGACTTTAAAGTTAGCTTTCGTTCTACAACGTTAACGGAGATCTTAACTAGCTGTTTTGTGGTGGTAATGGGGTTTTCTGGAACAAGGTTTGGAGAGGCTTTGAGCTTCAACAAACACAGTGCTAAGTCAAAAATATTAAATGATAACCTGATAGTCTTGCTGCAAGGAGAAACAACTAAGGGTAATGATGGAATACCTAAGATCGTCACATGGCAATCGCACCCTGTAGCACAAACGGCATTAGAGCTTGCTTATGACATGATGGAGTCAACTCGCATACTCTATGGTGAGAGCATTGATGAAAAAGAAAGGCAAGGCGAAAGTGCAGGGATGGTTAACCATATGAGAAGACAATTAGCATCTGCTTTCTTAATGACGAATTCATCTTACCAAAATTCTGATAATTATTTGTACATGCCTGACAAACACCTCAAAAGTTTTATTAAAAAACTAGATTACAAAGTAACTTATGAGGATGTGGAAGAGTTTAATTTATTGAACCCAACAAGAGAAGGTCAACTCAAGGTTGGAGGGACATACAATAAGTTGAGTTCTCACGACCTTAGAAGGACATTTGCTGTATTTTTTGTTCGTTACGGATTTGGTACTGCTTCTGGGATTAAATTCCAATTTAAACACCAGAATATCAACATGTCTGGCTACTACGCCAACAATGCTGTTCTTGCGCAAATGAATGATATTGTAATGGATAGTGAATTGATTGTTGAACTCAAGGACGCTGGAATTGATCTAGGCGTGGATCAATATTATGAGATCTATAATGAGAGTAAAAACTTGAGTGGTAGTAAAGGCGAAGAGATAAAGCAAGACCGATTAAAAATGCTCGATGATGGTGAAGGTATCATCATGACTCGTGCTGAAATCGAGGAACATATTCGTACAGGAGATTTTAATATCATTCAGCTTCCAAATGGAGCTTATTGTACTAATGTATCGTGTGACCGAGTTTGTGGCAGTCAGCCGTTTAGAGCTGAGATTAAAGAGTGTGCGCACAAGGTTGTTACTGATAAAGGTGCAAAAAAAGTGGCTAAGCAACGAGAGCGCTTGATTACAAAGTTTAAAGCTATGAATACTGGCGATAAGCTGAAGAGTTCTATTTTGACTGGGCTAAAACAGAAAATCCAATCAGAAGAGTTGACTCTGAAGAAGCACGAAATTCCTTATGTATCGTTTAAAGATGAAATCATCTTTAGTTAAACCTAGAGCGATAAATGTTCCTGTGGTTGCAGCAGATAGTGTCCACAGACAATTGAATATGTTAAGCGCATTTGGCAGTTAAATAGGGGGGAGTGATTTTGAATAACCCAAAAGCAGTAATGCAATTACAAGATGCATTGGATCGATTAGTCAAGGGAAAGCCTGAAAGAGTTAAGGCAACAGGCCGTCTATCATTAAATAAAATAAATCAAGAAGCTGGTTTGGGGCATAGCTATATCCATAAATTCAAGCCATTTATTAATGATGTCGCAAATCCTGCAATCGAAAAGTACAACAAAGAGTTAGATGCACCTTCACTAGTTAGCCAAGAAGCCTCGAACCCAGAAGATATGAGTGATGTTGATAAGTTAAAGAAAGAGCTAAGTCGAGAAAAAAATCTCAAAAAAAAATATGCCAATGAGCGTGATGATCTAAAAGAGCAAAATAAAATCCTTGAAGGGCTAAATAAGTCTCTAATGTTTCGTGTATACGAACTACAAGAAGAATTTGGTGAACGAGTTTATGAAGTGTCAGGTCATCGTAAGAAGTGACAACACAGGAAGTGGCATATCTATTATGAAGCCTTATCAAATAAAAACTAGCCTCAAAGGAGGCTGTTTTTTATTCTAAATTTGGGGAGTCTACATCTCATTACAGGAGTAATATCTTTGATGTCTTACACCTCCTTTTTTGCACTTTGAAATAACTCTGGAAAATCTTGCTCAGCCTTGGCTAAAAACCAATCTTTCATCGTTAACCCATTCTTGTTTACTTTGGTATAAAGCTTCTTCTTGATCTTAGGGTCTATTTCTAAAACGATACGTCCTGACTCGCCTTTCATTTTCTTCATAATATACTGATTCTAAATATTATTATGGTTGTTATGTTACATAACATAACTGGACATTTCAATCAATTTCAGATAAGATGTTTGGTAATTAAAACCAGATTATGATGAGAACTAAAAAATGGTTAAAAACGTTGGTGACAAAGAGTTTTTTGACACGTTGTGGGAATCAGCCGTAGCGTTACGTGGTGCATTGCAGCCCTCCGAGTACAAGCACCCTGTGCTTGCTCTTCTATTCTTTAAGTATGTTAGCGACTCCTTTGTGGAATTCCGTGAAGACGCTCAAGAATGGGTAAAAGATGAAGACCATGAGTTTTTCGAGATGGACTTGGAAGACCGTGATTTATACGAAGCTGGGAACATCTTTTGGGTTCCTGAAATTGCTCGTTGGGAATACTTAGTTGATAACGCTAAACAAACTAATTACGCAAAAGTTCTAGATGACGCATCAAAAGCGATTGAAGAGCACAACCCTGAATTAAAAGGCATGCTTTATCGTGGTTTTGGTCTTTTGAAAATCCCACCAAGTAAGCTTGGTGAGCTAGTTGATCTACTTAGCTCCCTTAGCTTCAAAAATGCTGAGCACCGTTCTGCTGATGTTCTTGGTATGGCTTATGAGTTCTTTTTGGGTAAGTTTGCTCTTGCCGAAGGCTCTGATGCAGGCGCATTTTTTACTAGTGAATCTATTGTTAAAACGCTTGTAGAAATCATTGCACCAACACGAGGTATTCTATACGAGCCAGCTATCGGCTCTGGCGGTATGGTTGCATGGTCTGAGAAGTTCATGGAGCGCAATGGTGGTGAGCGTGGTGATATCAGTGTTTACGGTCAAGAATATACACACACGACTTGGAAGATGGCAGCGATGAACCTGCTTATTCGTGGTCTTGATTTCGACCTTGGTGAAGAAAATGCCGATACACTTCTAAACGATTTACACAAAGACGTTCGCGCTGATTACATCCTAGCTAACCCACCATTCAACCAAGAAAAATGGGGCGCAAGCAAAGTTGCCAATGATGTACGTTGGAAATGGGGTACACCGACTGACAGCAACGCTAACTATGCTTGGATGCAACATATGCTGTATCACCTGAAAGAAACAGGTCGTGCAGGTGTGGTTATGGCGAACGGTGCGATGACTTCAACAGCAAACACTGAAGGTGATATCCGTAAAGCTATCATCGAGGATGACCTAGTTGAATGTATGGTAGCTCTGCCACCAAAGCTATTCATCAATACACAAATCCCTTCCTGTCTCTTCATCTACAACAAAGACAAGAAGCGTAAAGGTGAAACTCTATTCATCGATGCTCGTCATCTAGGTCGCTTAGAGACTCGTGCTCAACTTGTTTTTGATGATGAACACATCATGGAAATCTCACAAGCGTACCATACGTGGGCGAAGACTGAATTTGCTGAAAAAGACAGTAAATATTTTGATATTCCAGGCTTTTGTAAGTCAGCAAAACTTGAAGATATTCAGAAAGCAGGGTTTGTTCTGTCACCAGGTCGTTACGTTGGCGCTGCTGAAGTTGAGGAAGATGAAGCTTCTTATCAAGAAGATATGGCAATTCTTACTGAGCAACTTTCAGGTCAAATTGCTAAGTCAGTGACTCTTGATGAGAAAATCAAGGCTTCGCTTGCGGAGGTTGGGTATGAGCTATAAAACCATCCTTGGTGAGCATCTAACATTCAAAAATGGCAAAACTTCTCCAGAGCGAAACGATAGCTGGTGTGTGCCTGTTTTTGGGTCGAATGGACAAATTGGTTTTTCTCAAGAAAGTAACAACCCAAGAAAAACAATCGTCATTGGCCGTGTAGGTACATATTGTGGCAGCGTACATTTTTCAGATGACAACTGTTGGGTTTCAGATAACGCTATTGCATGTCATGCAAAAAATCCTGATGAAAGTCATTTCTGGAAACATTGCCTAATTCACCTAAACCTGAATAAGCACCGTGGAGGTTCTGGACAGCCATTGCTAAATCAGACAACCTTAAGATCTGTTGATGTGACAATACCGAAATCACAAGAATCTAGAATTGCTACTGGACAGTTTTTAGAGTTATTTGATAACAAAATCGCCAACAACCAAGCCATGAACCAAACCCTCGAAAAGATCGCCCAGCGGATCTTTAAGTCGTGGTTCATCGACTTTGACCCTGTTAAAGCGAATAAAGAAGGAATCCCTTTTGATGGGCTATCTCCTGAGATCCAAGCGTTGTTTCCAAGTGAATTTGAAAGCTCAGAGTTAGGGATGATTCCGAAGGGGTGGGAAGTAACGTTACTTTCAAAAGTAGTAAAACTGACTGGCGGTGGAACGCCTAAGCGTTCTGAGGCTAGATATTGGAATGGTGAAATACCTTGGTTTTCAATGAAGGATGCTCCAGAACGTGGAGAAGTTTTTGTTATTGATACAGAAGAAAAAATTACAGAACTTGGTTTACAGAAATCCTCGACAAAAGTACTTCCCCGTGGGACTACAATTATCACTTCTCGTGGTACTGTCGGTAAGCTTGCATTAGTTGCAACCGACATGTGTATGAATCAATCTTGCTATGGTGTAAGAGGAAGGGAAGTAGGAGATTACTTTAATTACTTCAACCTCAAGCAAGCTATCTTGACATTGAAGCAAAATGTACATGGTGCTGTTTTTGACACAATTACTACTAATACCTTTGACACTTACTCTTTTGCATTCAGCGGAAACGAAATCGCCAATGCATACAATGAGCTAATAACCCCTTTACTTGAAAAGAGCGAAACAAACGCTCGACAGAATAAAACCTTAGTTGGCATTCGTGACCGATTACTCCCAAAATTGATCTCAGGTCAAATTTCTGTAAGTGAGGCTCAACAGGAGCTTGCAGAAGCGGTATAACTAGAAGACCTAGCTCTCGTCAGAGGGCTAGGCTTATTACTATTTAGAACAATAAAAATAATAACAAAGAATAGATATAACAATGAAAATAACTGAAGAAATGCTAGAAGACCATTGTATGGTCTGGTTTAACCAAATAGGCTACCAAACCATCAACGGTAGCGAACTAGAGCCTACAGGTGGTACACCAGAGCGAGAATCGCTATCGGATGTCGTGCTTAAACCTCGTTTGCGTCAGGCTCTTATTGATATCAATGGACACCTTCCTGAAGCTTGTATTGACACAGCTATAGACATCTTACTTACCACCGTACCGTCTACCGAGCGTGCTAACCATATTTTTCACCGTCAATTAATCGAAGGCATTCAAGTCGATTACGAAGATGAAGATGGTCAGCCTGTCGGTGATAGAGTCATGCTCGTTGATTTTGAGAATGAAGATAACGACTGGTTAGCAATCCGTCAGTTCTCAGTCAACGGTGTGACAAATGGCGAAGTGGACAATCGTAGACCTGATATTGTCGTTTTCCTGAATGGCTTACCAATATCGGTTCTAGAGCTTAAAAATCCTGCCGATACAAAAGCTGATGTGTGGCGAGCGTACAACCAAGTACAAACCTACAAGAGTGCTATTAAAGATCTCTTCATCTTCAATGAGTCGCTCATTATCTCAGACGGTACTGAAGCTTATATTGGCTCTTTAACTGCTGACCGTGACCGCTTTACACCTTGGAGAACCATTGATGGCTCTCGTGATGATACAGAAGATACGTTAGCCCTAGAAGTCATGGTGCGTGGGTTCTTTAATCAAGAGCTATTGCTTGATTACCTTCAATACTACATTTCGTATGAAGTTGATGTCGAAAAGGTGGTTAAGAAAATCGCTGGTTATCACCAATTCCACGGTGTTCGTGCTGCGGTAGAAAGCACTATTCGAGCGACAAGGCACGATGGTGATCAACGCTGTGGCGTGTACTGGCACACGCAAGGCTCTGGTAAGTCTCTGTCGATGACGTTCTACAGTGCGAAGCTGATGGCTTCTCCTTCAATGAATAATCCAACGATTGTCGTTGTTACTGACCGTAATGACTTAGATGAGCAGTTGTTCGAAACATTCTCGGAAAATGCTGAGCTTTTAAATGACACGCCAGTACAAGCCAAAGATAGAGACGATTTGATTGACCTACTCAATAATCGTCAATCTGGCGGCATTATCTTTACAACAATGCAAAAGTTCTCACCACCGAAAGGCGAGACTCGCTGTAAACCACTCACAGAACGTCATAATATCGTTGTAGCGGCAGATGAAGCCCATCGTACTCAATATGGCTTAAAAGCTCGTGTAGACAAGAAGACGAGCGAAATGAAGTATGGTTACGCTCAACACCTGAGAGACTCGCTACCTAATGCTGGCTTCATTGGTTTTACTGGTACACCTATCGAGATGGAAGACAAAGATACTCGTATCGTATTTGGTGAAGATGTCTCTGTATATGATATTGAACAGGCTCAGAAGGATGGAGCAACAAAACCACTCTATTATGAGAGTCGTCTTATCAAGCTAGATATGGATAAAAACACCACAGAAGAAGACGTTGACCAAAAAGTTGATGATCTGGTGTCTGAATATGATGAAGATGATCAAGCTAAAACTAAGTCTCGTAATGCAGCTTTAGAAGCGCTTATCTGTGCGGAAGACCGTGTTGAACGCCTTGTGAAAGATATGCTCAATCACTTTGCTGATCGTGAAGAAACGTCTCTATCTAAGGCGATGATGGTTTGCATCAGTCGTGAAGCCTGCGTTCAGGTTTACGATAAAATTGCTGAGCTAAAACCTGAATGGGCTGATGACGATCCTGAAAAGGGTTGCATGAAAGTGATCATGACAGGGACTTCTGACGATCCTGAGAAATACCAGAAACACATTCACAAGAAGCCTATTCAGAAGAAAATTGCTAAGCGAGTTAAGAACCCTAATGATGAGCTTAAGTTGGTCATCGTTTGTGATATGTGGCTAACGGGTTTTGATGCTCCTTGTTTAAATACCATGTATATCGACAAACCGCTGAAAGGACATAACTTAATGCAGGCAATTGCTCGTGTTAACCGTGTGTTCCGAGACAAAGAAGGTGGTCTAATTGTTGATTATCTAGGTATTGCGCCTGAGCTACGCAATGCTATCGCAAACTACACAGCAAGTGGTAATGGTTCTCCAACCATCGACCTAAGCGAAGCTATGGCAGTGACTAAGACAAAACTAGATGTTTGTCGTGGGATCATGCATGGCTTTGATTACCGCGATTTCAAGACGAATACGCTTGGACTGCTTGCTGGCGCAATGAACCACATTCTTAACTTAGAGGATGGCAAAAAGCGCTTTGATAAAGCAGCTTTATCTCTATCCAAGGCTTTCAGTCTGTGTTCAAGCATGGATGAGGCTAAGGAAATTAAAGAAGAGATTGCTTTCTTCGAGACTCTGCGTGCTGCTATTAAAAAGTCTACGACTTCAAAACAGCGTATGTCTGATGAAAAGGTTCAAACGGCACTAAGGCAAGTGGTTTCTGAGACAATTGTTTCGGGTGATATCGTAGATGTATTTGATTCAGCAGGGTTGAATAAGCCAAACATTAGCATTCTTGACGATGAGTTCTTAGCTGAAGTTGAGAAGAGTGAGCACAAGAGTTTAGCAGTAGAAATGCTTAAAAAGCTCATTCAAGATGAAATCAAAACTCGTACTGTTAAGAACGCTGTAGCTTACAAGACCTTCTCAGAGATGTTACGCAATTCACTTGATAAGTACCGTAATCGCTCAGTAGAAACTAGCGTGGTAATCGAAGAGCTGATCAAACTTGCAAAAGAATTGAGAGAGTCAGCAGATCGTGGGGAAGAATTAGATCTAACCAAAGAGGAATTAGCATTCTTCGATGCTTTAGTTGCTAACGATTCTGCTCGTGAAGCTATGAAGCAAGAAGACATCTTGACTATCGCTCGTAGGCTTGCCGAGGAAATTCGTAAAAGCGCTCAGCCAGACTGGGCAAAGCGCAAAAATTTGCGAGCTAAGATGCGCCTCAAAATCAAACAGATACTTAAACGTACAGGCTACCCGCCAGATGAGCAAGCCGATGCAGTTGAACTTGTGTTAGAGCAAGCTGAGCTAGTGAATCCTTAACTTTAAGAGTAGCTACATAGAATATCGAAACAATTTCTATTCTATACTATGACAAACTCTTGTAATCATGAGTTGAGATGAAAGATTAAAAGTGTGATTTCTACGAATCACACTCGTTTTCTAGATGCTGTGTTTCTGCTAGAAGTTCGTCAATGACATCAAGATCTTCAGTGAGAAATGCTTTTTGTTTTAGAAGTCGGCTTAACTTTGCATCAGACCAATCTTCAGTTTTAGGGAAGCTATAACTCAATCTTTGATATGCGTGAATTTGATTTTCGAGCGAGTCTAGTTTTTCATCTATGCTATTGCGTACTTCTTTGATGTGCTCGATCTCAAAATAGTCTGGCAATATTGGATAACTCTTAATGAGTTCGCCTTTCTCATTTTCAGTATAGAGCTTTCTGTAAACAGCGCCAGCGGCTGGTTTAATGCCGAGTGATTGAATGATTGGCTGATCTTCAGATTCATATGACTCTAATAAGCGTTCGACCAATCGCTTGATAGAACGTTGAGGTAAATTTCCCTGATAATCTTTTTCAATTTTTTTAACGAGATCATTCAAATAGAAGACCTGAGGCATCTTGGTACATAGTGCCATTAACATTGTTTCTTCAAATGAATCTTGCATACGATAACTCCAAAACTAACAACCAGACCAAGTATAATTGTTTTTTAGAGTAAAACCAAATATATTTGGTTTTGAGATTAAAATGAAAAAAGAAATAGCGATCTGCTTCGGCATTAAAGTTGCCGATAAAAGAAAAGAAAAGGGATGGCTGCAAGGTGATCTCGCAAAATTATGTGGTTTAAGTAAGAACTATGTAGGAATGTTAGAACGAGGTGAGAGTAACGTAACGTTAGAAAAAGTTTACTTGTGCGCTTACGTTTTGGAGTGTTCTGTACAAGACTTGTTACCGAATGACGATGAGATCTTTGAGTTAATACAAGAAGAGTCTGAACAGTAAATACGAGCCTTAGGCTCTACGATTGCATACGAACTTGAAAGTGGGTTGAAGTATTTAATACAATTGTACAATGCGTACCTTGCTGTTAATGGAGATTGATATGGAAACAATTCTCATAAAAATTGAAAGTTCGACAGGAATTGTTATTCCTGACGAATTCTTAGCAGAGATGCAACTGAAACCAGGTTCTAAAGTCACGCTAATCCGCAAAGAGGATGGGGTCTTTGTTAAGGCATTGGATAAAAAACCAAATTTTGACATCAAAGACTTAATGGCTAATACGGATTTTGAGTCGCAACGTGATGACCCCGAATTACAAGCATGGCAAACTAAGTCAAGAGCAGGGCGCGAGGGGATCTAACGTATTTATCAGCAGTGTAGTAAGTTGGAGAGTTCAGTGGCAAAAGTTAACGGTCAAAAATTCACAGTATTAAAAGATAAAAAAACAGTAATTACACGTGCTGGTATGTGGAAGGTTCCGCATAATACACGTGATGATGAAGTACATCTGAAAATTGGTCGTTACCTTAAGCCCAAAGAATGGTTTGAAAGTGAGGTTGCAGAACTTGATAAGCCTAAAAGTGAGTTGACTTTAACAGGTGATGAATTTGTTAACCTAATTAGTTTTATCCAAGAAAACTATGAACCATTCAAAAATGGAACAAAAGCATTTATACCACTCGATAATCCATATGATCAGAGTGTTGCTCATCAAGTTAAGCAACTATTGAATCTCAATGATCGAGAAAGAATGCTTAACTTTCTCATTGATAATGAAGTTATCCCAAGTGATTTAGAAATAGGTTTAGTTCATGCTAAACGTTCACGAGCGATAGATCAATTCAATGCGATGTTAGAGCTAGATCTTACAGAGAATAATTGGCAAGCATGGTTTGAAGAAAACTCATGGGTGTTAGGTACAGATTTTGTAAAGGTACTTGATGAACGTACTATTGATACTGCCAATATATCTGACTTTTTAATGCAAAGTTACGATGGCTTTCTTGATATTGTTGAAATTAAACGTCCTGAAGGTGGGTTGAAATTTTGGCAGTCAACATTAGATCATGGCAATTATATTCCGCACTCTGATTTGATTAAAGCTATTACCCAATCGTCTACATATATCCATGAAGTAGAGAGAGAAGCAGATAGTCAAAAGTTCTTTAAGAGGGTTGGTGGTGTGACTACAATCAAGCCAAGATGCACATTAATTTATGGTCGTTCGAATGAGTGGAATGTTGAACAACAAGAAGCATTTAGAATCTTAAACTCAAGTTATCATAACTTAACCATTATGACTTTTGATCATGTGTTAGAAAGGGCTAAACGTATACTAGGGCAAAACTGATAAAAGATAAGGATTAGCGGCTGTGCATACAGCGCTTAAGTCTGAATATTGAATAAGTGGGTAGTTGTTTCTTATAATAAATTATGTGATCTGGTTTAGTGGTATCGCATTGTGAGCAGCTCTAGTGATACATGGTTCCCCTACTACAGCTTGACCTATACAGTGATAAGATGTGACTAAAATTAAGTAGACACTCAAATTTACTGGCTGTTCATCAGACGAATAAGCCGAAGCGCTTGAGCTTGTTTATCTAAATAATGGAATAGATAACTAGAAAGAGGCGTTGGTTACAAAGCAGTTTTTACTATGTAAAGTAAAATTCTTAACCACTTTTCGACCATAGAAGTTCTATATAAAATGTGTGAATTTATAGCTTGTTATTCTCACATTTCTTTAGTTTTTTTGTAAAATGTGAGAATTATTATGAAGCCTTATTCTAATTGGTTGCTCTCATGTTTTTGGAATAATTAAGTGTAAGGGTGTGCGAAGGTGAAGATGCTATCTACCCTGACGAAGATGATGAAGACGAAGAGTAATCTCTCCCAGTTTTAAAGAATGCCAGCCTTGAGCTGGCATTTTTTTGTCCTCAGAAAAATAAATGTCTTTATATGCATTCATTCATTATAATGCGGTCAAAATTGATCTAGCTCAAGGAATGGTATGCGGCTACCTCTCGATGGTCTTTGGCAAGTTTCGCCACTGACGGATCTCTCTATCCCACAAGATGACATTACTTTTCCTGCCCCGTTAAGCTCTAAACTCCCTGATAACCTGAGTGAAGAGGAAATCGCAGAGCAAGAGTGGCACCTGATGCATGACATTGAAGTTGATGATGCCATGTTGGCGTGTCCATTTGTTGAGTTAGTGGTTGCAGGCGTCGATTACTTCGCAGAAGTGCGGCTTAATGGCGTTGCCGTGTTTGACTGTGATGGCAGCGAAGCTGAATATCGTAAAGACATCCGTCCTTATATGCAGCCTGGTCGAAATCGTTTTGAGATCCTTTTCCTTGAAGAAGAGGAGAGCCTGTTGCTTGAAGAGGATATGGATGACTCTATCTCTTCACAGGTCGTTGCTAAATCAGATTCTCGTATTGGGATTTGGCACGCACCGTATTTGCAGTTTGTTCGTAATGTGAAGCTTGAACAAGTCGTCACCGAGCAAATCTGGCATCACGGTGGTGGCTGTGAGTTTAAAGTGGATGTTATTTACCAGACACTAAAAGCAGGGCTAGTCTCTGCATCAATCAAATTCAACGGTATGACACTAGTCATGCCAATAGATGTACGAGCTGAGCATACTGGTGTTGTGTTTCAGGTTGAGGCTCCAATGGTATTTAACCTTGAAAAGCCCAACCCTAAGCATTTATATCAGTTAGAAGTGGAACTCGATGTGCAAAAAGAGAGTTCTTTCGTTGCCTTGAATCCAGCCTCTTGCGTGAGCAACTTTTTGCGTAACTAGCGGTTATTCGATTAGCCCTTTGCGCAAGGAATTAATTTGTTCACTCGTTTGTCATCTAATGAACTGCCGACGCTAGCCCTATTTCATAAACACATTATAGCGTTTTGGCCATGACAACCTCACAAGCGTCATGGCCTGTTGCTCCCCAGGCTGAATCAAGGTGTTCAAAGCCCAATTTTTCGTAAAGTTTAACGGCGGCATTAAGGCATTCGGTCGTTTCTAAATACATATGTTGATAACCCAGATCTTTAGCTTTCTCCATCGACATATTAACCAGCTTCTTCGCTAAGCCTTTGCCTCTGGTTTCTGGCAAGAAGTACATTTTTTGCAGTTCACAGACTTCTGGCATACCTGATAATGGTGCAAATCCACCACCACCGACAACCTTTCCATCAAGTTCAATGACCCAATACTGAGATCTTTCATTGTTATAAACGCTGAACATGTCTTCTAAGGTGGGATCAGCCACACCATAACCTTTATCTTCAGTTAGCCCGTTCTCATAAGAAACTTGGCGAATCACATTGGCCACTATGGTGTTGTCCTGCTGTTGTAGGGGACGAACTACCACATTACTTGAAGCGTGGCTTTGTTGCAGTGCTTTAAGGTAATACTCCATTCCCCCCGAAACTTGTTGAGTTTCCGCTTCCGTTAAACGTTCAAGTACCGAGTCATAAAATCGATTTTGTTGACTGTGAAGTTTGGCAAGAGTATTTACCCCTTGCTCTGTTACTGAAGCAACAACACTGCGCTTATCGCTGGGATGTGGCGAGGTTTGGATTAACGAGTTCTTCGCTAGATTGTTGACTGCTCTACTGGCGTTGGACTTATCAATATTGAGCTTATCCGCTAATTGATTCACGGTTAATGGCTGCTGTTCTATTTCGATCAGTGTATGAGCTTGAATTGGAGGTAGGGCAATGTCACCACAATTTTTGTCGAGCATTCCAAGCTGTCGAACGAGTTGACGTGATAATTCTCTAAGTTGTGTTGAAGTCATGTTGCCTCTCAATGTAGTTGCGATATACAACTATAAATCAATTGTGATGTACAACTATAAATTAATTGCGATCCGCAACCATGTCAATAAGGTTATCGTAGGAAGGGTGGGAATAAATTAGAGATCCAAGGGTTAATGTTGATGGTTAGCTCTCTTTTTATATTAATTATCAATTGATCAGAATGATGTGTTTCTATACTTTTACTTTGTTTATGTGCGCGCAGATGTACATGGTTGTTTTTGAAACGTCAAATGGAATAGAGAAATGGAAACAAAACAGTTAGAAACTAGGGTGAATTTTAAGGGAAAGGGGAACGAATATTTTGGTATTTGGATTGTTAATATCCTTTTATCCGTTATCACATTGGGTATTTACTCGGCTTGGGCGAAAGTTCGAAATAAACGTTACTTTTATGGGAATACATTTATTGGCAGTGATAGCTTTGAATATCATGGTAAGCCTATGCAAATATTGAAAGGGCGAATCATTGCGTTGATTTGTGTCGTCGCTTGGGGAGTCAGTAATCAGTTTGCCCCTAAGATGGCATTGGTTTTATTACTGGTTTTTTTTGCATTGTTACCATTGTTATCTCGCAGTAATGCTCGTTTTGATTCTGCAATGACAAGCTTTCGAAATGTTCACTTCTCTTTCCATGGTACTGTTTCTGGAGCCTACTGGGCAATTCTTGGGCGCGGTCTTGTTGTGGGTGTCGGCGTATTTACGGCAATCATGGCAATAATATTTACTATGCAAATGAACATGATTGCTGGTGGCATCGCCATTTTAATATCCATACCTTCTTATGTTTATTTACAATCCTGGTTACTTGCCGGTATCGCCAATTATTTTTCTAATGGTTATCGCTATGGCGATCGTCAGTTTAAAGCTGATTACCAAGATGGCTTTTATTTCAAAGTATACTTAACCAGTATGATTGCATGGCTGGTTGTCTCTATTGTTGCCGTCTTGGCTCTCTTCAGTGCCGTTGGCTTCAACATGATCAGCAACCCTGAGTCGTTATCCGAAATCGTTAACAACGGAAGTTTGACTTCAATGATGGTGGCTTATTACTTTGCTTTCATTGTTATGAGTATTGCGATTGCTGCTTACATTCAAGTAAAAATTAGAAATTACACCTTCTCTGAATTAGTGCTTGAAGGAAAAGAAAATGAGGCCGATTCAACGTTAAGTTTTGCTTCGACATTAACGATAAAAAGCTACATGCTTTTAGTATTAACTAACTTCTTACTTCAAGTGATTACCCTCGGGTTAGCTAGACCATGGGTGATGGTAAGAACGATGAACTACTTGTCGGAGAATACGTATGTTCAAGGTAACTTAGATTTACTAGTAGCAAACGACCAACCGTCTGATGTGGAATCGGCTATTTCTGATGAAATAGCTCAAGCGTTTAATGTTGATCTTGGTATTGGCTAAATGATCTCTGGTGTTGCACACCCGCCTCGCAGTTCTGAACGCTGTGAGGCCATTTTAGAAATATCTCACCCTAATAAACTACTCCTGAGAGTGGATAGTTCTTTTGTTTCTGCATATTTTGAACGTGTTGAAATTATGCGAGGCGTTGGATCCGCTCCAACAAAGCTCAAATTCCCAGGTGGATGGCAATTTATCTCGGAGGAAAGTGATGAGCTGGACGCCTATTTGAGAGACAGAGGTAAACATAATTTCATAGGTAAATTAGAGAAGAACATCACGGCTATCTTAGTTAGTAGTGTTGTTCTCGTGTTACTTACTATTTCTATGTTCACTCATGGGATCCCGTGGTTAACTCATCAAATAGTCACTTATCTACCTGACTCGGTACCTAGACTGGTTAAAAATCAGGTTTTAGAGTCTTTAGATGAACAGTTCTTCGAGAGTTCTACTCTGCCGGAAGAACGACAGCATCATATTCGTCAGCGCTTTGAAAAGCAGTTGCAACAAATGAATATTGAGGGCGATGTACAGTTGGTCTTTCGTTCTTCAGAACTTGGCGCCAATGCTTTTGCGCTGAGTGCGGGGACAATCATTGTATTAGATGATCTCGTTAGATTGACTCAAACGGAAGAGCAACTAGACAGTATCTTGTTACATGAATTAGGACATGTTCAGCACCAGCATGTAATGAAAGTATTGGTTCGATCAAGTTTGTTGTCAGTAACTGTAGCGGCTTTGACTGGTGAAAGCTCTGGGATCATTGATAACCTTACTGGTCTTGGTGTGTTTGTTGCAAATAATGGTCAATCACAAGATGCAGAGCGAGAAGCGGATTCATTTGCTTCCTATTCGATGATCGAGCTGCATGGTTCTAATCAAGCTATGATTGAGATGTTTGAATTGTTAGGAAAAGATTCTGGTGGACATGCTGAACTACCCACATGGCTCAGTTCTCATCCTGAATTGGGTGAACGGATTGAATCATTGAGGGACGTACGTTAGTTGTTTAGTGAAAAAGGTTTGTGTTAATACCTAAATCATTGTTATCTAATTGTAATTTATATTAATCAAACCATTATCACCGAATTTTAGACAATAAAAAGGGCAGATTATTATCTGCCCTTTTTCTTACTTAAAAACTATCGCATGGATTATAAAGCTGCGATTGTCGCTTTTTGCTCTTCTAGCTTAACAAGAGTTTCTTGGTAGCCTTCAAGCTTTTCACGCTCTTTCGCGATAACCGCTTCAGGTGCTTTAGCAACGAAACCTTCGTTACCTAGTTTGCCTTCGATACGCTTAATCTCACCGTGAGTCTTCGCAACTTCTTTATCTAGACGAGCAAGCTCAGCGTGTTTGTCGATAAGGCCAGCCATTGGGATCATCAGCTCAGATTTGCCAACCAGTTTGGTTGCACAAGCCGGAGTTGCTTCGCCGTCTGCTAGAACTTTAATATCGTCTAGCTTAGCCAGAGAAGTAAGAACGATCTTGTTTGCTTCGATACGAGCTGCATCTTTCTCATCAGCGACTTTGATCATTACTTCTAAGCCTTGGCTTGGGGCAATGTCGTATTCCGCACGTAGGTTACGGATAGCGGTGATAAAGGTTTTAACCCATTCGATGTCGTCAACGATCTCAGCATTGAAGTTATCTTCATTAAACTGAGGAAGTGCTTGATTCATGATAGTTCTTTCTTCTGCATCAGGGCCTTCAACGTCGTCGAACAGCGGAATAACGCTCTGCCAGATAGATTCAGTGATGTAAGGAAGAACAGGGTGAGCAAGGCGTAGAGTCTTCTCAAGAACCGTAATAAGCGTGTAACGAGTCGCTTGCTGTTGAGCTTCAGTACCCTTCCAAAGAACAGGTTTCGTTAGCTCTAGGTACCAGTCACAGAATTGGTTCCAGATGAATTCGTAAAGCGTGTTTGCTGCCATGTCTAGACGGTAGTTGTCTAGATGAGCGTTAAACTCTTTCGCTGCAACTTCAAACTGAGATTCAATCCATTTGTCTGCTAGAGAGAATTCCATGTTTGCACGGTCTTCAACAGACAGTGACATGCCACAATCGTGCTCTTCTGTGTTCATCAGTACGTAACGGCTTGCGTTCCATAGCTTGTTACAGAAGTTACGGTAACCTTCAAGACGCTTCATGTCCCAGTTGATGTCACGGCCAGTTGAAGCCATAGCAGCAAGAGTGAAACGCAGTGCATCAGTACCGTATGGTTCGATACCATCTTCGAAAGTCTTGCGTGTTGCTTTTTCGATCTTAGCAGCCAGTTTAGGTTGCATCATGTTGCCACAACGCTTTTCTACTAGCTCTTCAAGGCCGATGCCGTCAATCATATCGATTGGATCAAGTACGTTACCTTTCGACTTAGACATCTTGTCGCCGTTTTCATCACGGATAAGGCCCGTCATGTAAACTGTTTTGAAAGGTACTTGAGCCTTACCATCTTCGTCTTTCACGAAGTGCATGGTCATCATGATCATACGAGCAACCCAGAAGAAGATAATATCAAAACCAGATACTAGTACTTCAGATGGGTGGAATGTTTTCATTGCTTCAGTATCTTCAGGCCAGCCTTGCGTGCCGAACGTCCAAAGTGCAGAAGAGAACCAGGTATCAAGAACGTCGTTGTCTTGCTTAAGAACAATTACTGGTGAAAGATTGTTCTTTTCACGAACTTCTTCTTCAGTGCGACCAACGTAAACTTTACCATCGTTGTCGTACCATGCAGGGATACGGTGCCCCCACCAAAGTTGACGAGAGATACACCAATCTTGCACGTCACGCATCCACGCGAAGTACATGTTTTCGTACTGCTTAGGTACGAATTGGATCTCACCATCTTCAACGGCTTTAACAGCAGGAGCAGCAAGAGGCGCTGTACGTACGTACCATTGGTCCGTCAGCATTGGTTCGATAACCACGCCACCACGGTCACCGTAAGGAACGGTTAGATCGTGATCTTTGATTTCTTCAAGTAGGCCTAGCTCTTCAAATTCAGCAACCGTTGCACGACGAGCGGCAAAACGCTCCATACCTTGGTATTTTGCTGGAAGCTCTGTTGAGTACACATTGCTTTCTTCACCGTTTGTTGTGAAGATTTCTGCCGCATCACGGATATCACCGTTGAACGTTAGGATGTTGATCATTGGTAGGCTATGGCGCTTGCCCACTTCGTAATCGTTAAAGTCATGAGCTGGCGTAATCTTCACACAACCCGTGCCTTTATCCATGTCAGCGTGCTCATCACCTACGATAGGGATAAGACGATTTACGATAGGAAGCAGGATTTTTTTACCGATAAGATCTTTGTAGCGAGGATCTTCAGGGTTAACCGCTACGCCTGTATCACCAAGCATGGTTTCAGGACGCGTAGTCGCGACGACAATGTAGTCTTTGCCATCAGCGGTTTTAACACCATTCGCTAGCGGGTAGCGGAAGTGCCACATGAAACCTTTTTTGTCTTTGTTTTCAACTTCAAGATCAGATATTGCAGTGTGCAGTTTAGGATCCCAGTTTACTAGACGCTTACCACGGTAGATTAGGTCTTCTTCGTATAGACGAACAAATACTTCTTGAGTCGCAGCCGATAGGCCGTCATCCATAGTGAATCGCTCACGATCCCAATCTACAGATGCACCAAGACGACGAAGTTGTTGAGTGATCGTGCCACCTGATTCGCCTTTCCATTCCCAGATCTTGTCGATGAAAGCTTCACGGCCGTAGTCGTGTTTTGTTTTGCCTTCTTCAGCAGCGATCTTACGCTCAACAACCATTTGAGTTGCGATACCAGCGTGGTCAGTACCCACTTGCCAAAGTGTATTTTTGCCTTTCATACGTTGAGCACGGATAAGCGTATCCATGATCGTATCTTGGAACGCGTGACCCATGTGTAGGCTACCAGTGACGTTCGGTGGCGGGATCATGATGCTGTAAGCTTCTTTTGATGTGTCACCGTGTGGCTTAAAGTAGCCTTTCTCTTCCCAAGTCTTATACAGAGCTTGTTCGATTGATGTTGGGTTGTATGTCTTTTCCATAGTGCTCTTAAACGGATACTGTGAATGGTTAATCGTGGTCAAACTTCATAAGTGAAGCTTCTTGAATCTAAATCCAAAGATAGCTTTAACTATGAGGTTTGACTATGGATGTTGAATCTCGATAGTTTGTAGCTGATATCCAGCCTGACGGTAAATTTTATACCTTTCTCGAGCGAGTTGCTTAGGTTTTTCTTCGCAAGGAACGAAGTCTATCACCTGAGCAAAGGCGTTCGCAAAGGTTGTATGATTATCGGCCAAATTTATTACCAATTGGCGGTTCCAATTAGGTTTGACACCTTGATGGCCTATCTCAATATTCGTTGAATATTTTGGACCTTCGCCAACCAAGTTGTGCGCGATAAATTCAGTAGGCTCTACCTGCCAAAAAACTTCAGCGATACGCTCAGCATGATCTTTATCGTTACAGTTGAGATAAAGTTTAGCGCCTTGTTTTGCAAAATGCTGCGCAAGAAACAACACGTAGTGAGCAAAACCCTCTTCACTGGCTTGCGGGCTGTCTGGAGACACAATGTAAAACGTAGCAGTCTGCATATTTAACACTCGAACTGAAAATCGTGGATATCAATGTTACTTAATTAACAGGATCTAACAAATAGCGCTTATTAAAAAAGGGCCCGTAGGCCCTTTTCATTATTTTGAAGATTGCTCTTCAGTCTCATGGCCGCTGCGGTTCAATAAGAATTGGACTAGCATTGAGACAGGACGACCTGTCGAGCCTTTCGCTGCGCCTGACTTCCACGCTGTACCTGCACTGTCGATGTGAGCCCAGTGGTACTTTTTGGTGAATTTAGACAGGAAACAACCCGCGGTGATAGTACCGCCAGGACGGCCACCAATGTTTGCCATATCAGCAAACGGGCTGTTTAGCTGCTCATGGTACTCGTCTGCCATAGGTAGACGCCATGCACGGTCACTTGCTTGCTCTGAAGCATTAACAAGTTCATGAGAAAGAGGGTTGTGGTTTGATAGAACGCCACTGATGTGGTGGCCTAAAGCAATAACACACGCGCCAGTTAGTGTTGCAACGTCAACAACGCAATCAGGTTCAAAACGCTCAACGTAAGTTAGAGCATCACATAGAACCAAGCGACCTTCAGCATCCGTGTTTAGTACTTCAACTGTTTGGCCAGACATGGTTGTTAGAATATCACCTGGACGGTAAGCATTGCTACCCGGCATGTTTTCACAGCCCGCAAGAATACCTACAACGTTGATTGGCAAGTTCAGTTTCGCCAATGCTTTCATTGTACCGAATACAGATGCAGCACCACACATGTCGTACTTCATCTCATCCATGCCTTCACCAGGCTTAAGTGAGATACCGCCTGAATCGAAAGTAAGACCTTTACCCACTAGAACGATAGGTTTTGCATTTGGGTCAGCAGCACCTGTGTATTCCATGATAGACATCATAGATTCGTTCTTAGAGCCACGGCCTACTGCTAAGTATGAAGTCATACCCAGCTTTTCCATCTCTTCTTCACCGATGATCTTAGTCTTTACTGTCTCATAATCGTCAGCTAAACGACGAGCTTGAGAAGCAAGGTAAGCCGGGTTTGCGATGTTCGGTGGCATGTTGCCCAGGTCTTTAGATGCTTTCACACCTGAAGCAATAGCAAGACCATGAGAGATCGCTTTTTCACCAAGGCTTAGTTCGCGACGTGTTGGTACGTTGAATACCAATTTACGCAATGGGCGACGAGTCTCTGGTTTGTTGCTCTTAAATTGGTCGAATGTGTAAAGACCATCTTTAGTTGCTTCTACCGCTTGACGAACTTTCCAGTAAGTGTCGCGACCTTTAACGTGAAGCTCTGTAAGGAAACATACTGCTTCCATAGAACCTGTTTCATTTAGTGTACTGATGGTTTTTTGGATAATTTCTTTGTATTGACGCTCGCCTAGCTCACGTTCTTTACCACAGCCTACCAATAGAACACGTTCTGAAAGTACACCTGGTACTTGATGCAGTAGCAGCATCTGGCCAGGTTTACCCTCTAGATCACCGCGACGAAGCAGTGAACTAATATAGCCATCGCTAATCTTATCTAATTGCTCGGCTACTGGAGAAAGGCGGCGCGGTTCGAATACACCGACAACGATACATGCGCTGCGCTGTTTCTCTGGGCTGCCACTTTTTACACTGAACTCCATGCGTACTCCTACATCCTGAAGACAAATCGAACTAAATGTTAGATAATGAGTTCTTACTTGTTGGATCCTATAATGGAACTAACCTTAAAGAAGCACGCTAACACTTAGCTAAAAATTTAAAAAAATAAAAGGTTCAACGGGAAATTATAGTGATTCAATCAAAAAAACAAGTTTTGTATAGGTAATTTGAGCGTGATTATTGTTAGATATTTGATCCGCGAGACAATCAAGAGCCAATTTGCGATCTTTTTTGTTCTCTTTCTCGTGTTTCTCAGCCAAAAATTCATCAGTGTTTTAGCGGACGCCTCTGATGGTGATATTCCTGCGAGCCTTATATTGTCGATTGTTGGTCTAAATATGCCAGCGATGGGCTTATTGATGCTTCCACTCAGTATCTATATTGGTATTTTACTTACTTTTGGTCGCCTTTACGCTGAAAGTGAAATAGTCGTAATGAACGCTACGGGGATTGGTAATAAATTTCTTATCCAATCTGCGCTTTATTTGGCTTTGATTACTGCATCTGTTGCTGCCTTTAACTCATTTTGGTTATCTCCTTGGTCTCAAGATAAAGTTGAGCAAATGTATGAAGAAGTGGCTGCAGAGAACAGTGTTGATTTGCTGCCAAAAGGTAAATTTGAAGGTACGCCGGATGGTTCTTCTGTCGTTTTCATTGATGATATCGACGGTAATAAGTTAGAAAATGTGTTCGTTGCTCAAATGCGCCCACGTGATTCGGTATTGCCTAGTGTAATGTTCTCTAAGTCGGGTGATGTAAAAGAACTTAGTGATGGTCGCCAAGTGATTGTGATGTACGATGGTACTCGTCATGAAGGGATTCCAACGCGCCTCGATTATATGGTGACGCACTTTGAAGAGTACGAAGGTTTAATTGGTCAGCGTGAGGTCGAGAAAAAAGGCCGTGACTGGGAAGCCATTCCTACGCTCGAACTGATTGGTAATTCAGAAAACAGTGCGAAAGCAGAATTACAGTGGCGAATTTCATTGGTGCTTTGTATTCCATTGTTGACCATGCTTGTTGTGCCACTGTCTGCGGTGAACCCTCGACAAGGTCGTTTCGCTAAAATTGGCCCAGCCATTCTAATTTACCTAACCTATTTCTTAGCAATCAGTGCAACTAAATCTTCGATTGAAGAGGGGAGTATGCCTGCGGTAGTCGGCATGTGGCCAGTTAATGCGTTATTGTTATTTGTTGCGATTGGTGCAAACTTTATGGATAGCGTGCCAGTAAGGCGTTTGAAAGAAAAATTCAAGAATAAAAGGTTAGCTTAAGCCGTGTTTAAGATTCTCGATTTATATATAGGCAGAACCATCATCGCAACTACGTCACTGGTATTGGTGACGTTTGTTGGTCTCTCTGGGATTATCAAGTACGTAGAGCAACTGAGAAAGGTTGGTCGTGGTACTTATGATCTATTACAAGCGCTGTATTTCGTTCTATTGAGTGTTCCTCGTGATATCGAAATGTTCTTTCCAATGGCTGCATTACTTGGTGCACTGATTGGACTGGGTATGCTTGCTGCGAGTTCTGAGCTGGTGGTGATGCAGGCTGCGGGTTTCTCTAAGTTAGATATTGGCCTATCGGTACTCAAAACCGCTATTCCATTAATGATCGTCGTGACTCTTCTTGGTCAATGGGGAGCTCCTCAAGCACAGAAGATGGCTCGTGACTTAAGAACCATATCGATTGCTGGTGGCAATATCATCTCTACCCAAAGTGGGGTATGGGCGCGTGATGCTAATGACTTTATATTCGTTGTCAAAATTGACGATGAAAAGTTATATGGTTTGAACATGTGGCGCTTTGATGAAAATAAGGTACTTAAGACGGCGATATATTCTGAAGAAGTCGATTACGTCGGAGACAACGTTTGGACAATGAACGATGTCGAGATCACGTCGTTCGAAAATGAGATTCAAATTACCAAAGAAAGTCTACCGACATACTCATGGAAGACATCACTTGCTCCAGATAAGCTTGCGATTGTAACGGTTAAGCCAGAAGAGCTCTCTTTAAGTGGACTGTATGATTATGTTTCCTACCTTAAAGCGTCGGAGCAAGATGCATCACGCTATGAACTCGCTTTATGGAGAAAGATAACTCAGCCTATTTCGATAGCGGTCATGATGTTGATGGCACTGTCGTTTATCTTTGGTCCATTGCGAAGTGTGACTATGGGAGCAAGGATTCTATCGGGGGTTATTGCAGGTTTCACCTTCTATATATCCAGTGAGTTCTTTGGTCCTGTCAGTTTGGTTTATCAAATACCACCGGCCTTTGGTGCGCTCGCTCCGAGCGTGGTGTTCCTCGGAATTGCCATCATGCTCTTGCGACGGAAACTGTAAATAGAAAAAGGAAGGCATAACGCCTTCCTTTTTTGATCTTGATTGTAGTGAGATTAATAGCGTTATCGTGCTTGTGGTAGCACTACTACTTCAGTCTTCGCCCAGATGTCGTGAAAGCCACGCTTCTGAGGATCGAATGGAACACATAAGTTTGCCAATCCAAATCCTGAGGTTCCTAAACGAATCAGCGCTTGGGTTACGGTAATTGCTGAGCCATCTTTGTTTTGAACACGCAGTTTCCAAGCTCTCATTCCTAGCGTTTGGCCTGCTCTTGTCCAGAAGAAAACAAAGAAGTACACCCAAACCACGACTAAGTAGAAAGTATATGCAGGGCTCCAGATAGGGTGGTTCGTTAAGAAGTCACTAACATCGGCATAACCGCTATGGTTAAAAATGCCAAGAGCCATGAGAGCGTGCAGCAGAGCGACAATGACGCCAGCCGCCAACATTTCAATAGCGATTACGATAAGGGCATCATAGAACAAGGCACCAAATCGGCGCATTACTCCTGCTGGTGGCATTGTATTTGTTGATGTCATGGTGTTATTACTTCTTTAAAAATTTAGGTGTCAGAATATAGGCTAAGGCTTAGCGTGAAAAGAGACATGACGCACAGCTTATGACTTAGTGGCGAAATTATCGGCAAACACACATGAATTCAAGTTTTTATACTTGCCACATCAGTTCGCATACGTATAATGCCAGACATCGAAAGGGCAATGCCCTAAGATAATGCCAGTATGGTGAAATTGGTATACACGACGGATTCAAAAATTCCTAAGTTACTAATTTATAAAGAATTTTTATGAAAAGCCTCGATTTTTATCGAGGCTTTTCTACATTCAGAATATGCAAAAATACAACCTCCATCACACTTCAAAATATTCCTTCTTAATTTCTTTTATCTTTTCCTTACGGACAACTTCCTGTCCAACTTAATCATAGAACAGCAAAAACAGAACCTAAGTTTTACTGGTCACTGCGGTCAAAGCGGTAAACCGAAAAGCGTTAGTGTGTCTCCAATTTAGAATATCTTCAAAGCTTGATGGTTAGATACTCAAGACAGCAAAACCGAAAAGGTACTGTCACGCTACTGTCGTATGTCGAGAAAAGACAGCCGAGGAGTTCCCATGTTAGTCGGAGAGCTACTTAACTTAAAATGTACCGGATGGTGATGCTTTCAGGTGGTCTAGCAAGTTTCTGGACTAAAATCAGTTTCGGAAAATGGGAAACATTAGTGGCTCATAAATATCGTCAAGTATTACTGGCTAAAATAAACTTTTAGATGGGTTGAAATTGAGTAAAGCAGACATGATGAGAATATGTAATAAGGCAGTAGGTATAAATGTGCATTCGGGTTCACATGGAGAGTTATTATTATAGGAATAAACATATCATTTCCATATAAAACCAATTTTAAAATCAAAGGAAAAGGCTTAGTCTATTTAAAGGATTAGGGAAAATTTACTATCATTATCAATTATTACCCGATGCGCTAATCGCGGTAGATACACAGCTAAAACTTTTGCGATAAGACAATGGCGAAACATGGTTTATAGGTTCTGTATGCTCTCCCTGATTGATAATATCTTGGTGGAATGACGCAGCTGGATTAATAGAAAATATAGACATTGCACTTCCAGGCTTTATAATCCCGCAGGATGGTCATATCGGGGGAGAGTAGATCTGCTACGTCTCAAACGATATTTTCAAGTCGCCTTAAGTCAATGCTCACAACTTATTGGACACTATATTTAAACTCTAACAAAACTTTAAGGGACTTGTAATTTACCTTAACAGTTATTGCTAACCTATTCCCTCTACGCTACAAATCAACTTGTACTGGAGGGGTGTTTTTTTGAGGACAAAATTTGAAACTCGCACCAAAAATATTCCTAAGCTTCGGCTCTATATTGTTACTTACATCTATAGTCTTTGGGTTTTCTTTTTATGGCTTAGAGAAAATAGATAGTAGCCTTTCTCAATACAATGAACTGTCTTCAGACTCTAACTTATCTAGCAATTTAGAATCTAATATGTTGATGGTGCGTATGAATGTAAAGGATTATCTCATAACACAGAGTGATAAGGACCTTAAGCAGTATCACGATTATTTTGATAAAACTAAAAGGCTACTTAATAGTGCAGAAACTGAGATCAACAAACCTGAACGTGCTTCCTTATTAAAGGAGACAATCCAGCTTATAAGTGTTTATCAAGACTCATTTGAAAAAGTTGTACAATTAAGTAAGCAACATACTGTGATTGAGAACAATTCATTGGCTCCCAAGGGAGAAGACATGAGGTTGGTCATTGATAATATTCTTACATCTGCAAATGAGGATAATGATGCACGAGCTGTATTTTATGCAAGTAGAGTACAAAAAGAAGTGCTTGTTGGACGCTTGTACGTAGTCAAGTTTCTTCAGTCTAATATCGAAAATGACTACAAGAAAGCGTTAGATTTTATGAATGGCAAACTTCGTAGTTCTATCATTACATTAGACGCTGAACTGCAAAACTCTGAACGTAGAAAGTTACTTAGTGACTTTAAAAAAGCACACGAATCTTATACTGAGTCGATGAAAGAAGTTTATTCTTTAATAGAACAAAAAAACAATCTAATTAAAAATAAACTCGATGCAATAGGCCCCCGAGTAGCAAAGAATCTCGACGATATGAAACTATCCGTAATCCGAGACCAAAAAGAAATTGGTGAGAAAGTTACATCAAATGTCTTATCAAGTGAAACTATTACTCTTACTATTGCAATCATAGCTATCATATTGGGACTTATTCTAGCCTACGTTTTAACCGGTGCGATTACTAGGGCCATTCGAAAAGCACTTAGTGCCGCAAAACAAATATCTCAAGGTGATTTAATAGTTAACGTTGAAGGTGGAAAAGATGAAATTGGTGACTTGTTGAATGCAATACAGCATACATCCAATACTCTAAACAATGTTATCTCAAAGGGTAAATCATCGGCTGACATTGTATCAATAAAGCAAACAGAATCTATATCGGCTGTAAACTTAGGTATGGAAAATGCGTTACATTCGCTATCGGCTGTAGAGCAAATTGCAACTGCTTCAACTGAACTATCGTCAACCGCGACAGATGTAGCTGATAGTGCACAGAAAGCTGAGCAAGCAGCAAAAGATGCGAGCAATACCATTTCAGACAGCCGTTTGGTGATAGAAAAGTCTAGAAAAACGACAACTTTAATTACAGACTCAATACTTGAATCACAAAAGACTATAAATGAACTTAGGGAGCACACTGAAAATATTAATAGCGTCATTGATGTTATCAATACCATTTCTGAGCAAACTAATTTACTTGCTTTAAACGCGGCAATTGAAGCAGCTAGAGCCGGAGACCTAGGGCGAGGCTTTGCGGTTGTTGCTGACGAGGTTCGTGCCTTGGCAGCTAAAACTCAAAAATCAACTATTGATATACAGGCAATCATTACCCAGCTTCAAGAGCAATCCCAAAAAGCTGATGAATCGATGCAAGTTAATGTTGAATTAATGGAAACGACAGTGAAAGACAGTCAACAGCTAGTTCAGTCATTCGATGTAATCTCTAAATATGTAGATAACATTTCAGATGTTAATGCTATTGTTGCTACTGCTTCTGAAGAGCAAAGCGCGGTTACTTTTGATATTTCTAAACAACTTGAAGACGTAAACAGCCAGGTTAAAGAAAATATTCAAGTGATGGAAAAGATAGTTTCATCTAGTGATGAGGTCAAGGTTGTCACTGAGGAACTTAAAAAAGAATTTGATTTCTTTAAAGTTTAGAATAATAAGTTATTACAACAGAAAAGCACTAGATAGAGGTTCTCTTGGTCCGCATTTCCACTAGTTCCCGCTGATTTTGGATAACTTTTATTATGGAGAATCAATGCCCCAAATTTTTAGAGTATAAGCTCTGAATGGTTTTTTGGGAAAAACGAATCACAACCTCAAACTAAAGTCTCCCGCACCTTCATAACTTGAAAATATATATGAATACCTTAGTTAATCACTGAGGTATTCACATGAGTAAACTATTCAAATTTACCCCAACCAAACTTAACAATATTCCACCCCACGATAGACGGTCTAAATCCACCAACAATGAAGTCTCTGATACCGAAGTGCAGGGCTTGAAATTGCTTATCGGCAAATCTGGTAAGAAGCGCTTCCTACTAAGGTTTATATCGCCAATCTCAAAGAAAAAATCCAGCATTGCACTCGGTCAATGGCCAGATATCGACTTACCCACTGTTCGAAACAAAGCTCGTAAGTTAAAGGTACAAATTGCCGATGGTATCGACCCTAAACTTGAAAGGGATAAGCAAGTCGAAACTCAAGTACCGACCTTATACGACTTCTTTCACGATACCTTTATTGTTTCTAAGAGAAGCAAAGGTAAGAAAACGTGGCGTGATGATATCGCTAGGTTTGAGCACTGGAAGCACCTACATACTAAACCTATCGATAAGATAACTGGCGTCCATCTTCATCAAGTTCAAGCAAAGCTATTAGCAACGGAGTATCGCCCTGGTAAGAAGTACGCAGCAGCCACTGTAGACCGCACCATTGCCCTGATGAAAACTGTTCTAAAGGAAGCATACCGCCTTTTAGACATACCCTACATTGGCGATAAGGTGTCGCTTATCAATCCAGATAACATGAGGACTCGCTACTTAACCATGGAAGAAACAGCCGCAGTGATACGTACATCACGAGATTACTATTGTCGTGTGACTGGAAACTTCATAGCGCTTCTGTTTCTTACCGGATGTAGGGACTCTGAACTTCGAACCCGAAAGTGGAAAGATATCAGCCTCATTGATAAAACCATGTTCGTTCCTGATACCAAGAACGGATCTAGTATGACGGTGCCGCTGACGCCATTTATGGTCGAACTGTTCCGGGAGCTATTAAACATGAGACAAAAAGGCAATCCATACATCTTCTTTGGTCGAAAGGAGAGAAGCTACATATCACAACCGCGCAATGCTTTTACGCGTATCAAAGAGAGGGCTGGGATCAAGAACCCTCATGAAGTTTGTTTTCATGTGGCACGTCATAGCTTCGCGACAAATTTAATAGAGAACGGTGTTGATGTTTTAACAGTGCAGCGTCTAATGAACCATAAAGACCTGAGTAGCACCCAAAGGTATGTAAAACACTCCAAACAAAAGCTGCTCAATAGTTCGGATACATTGTCCTCGGTACTGAAAGAACAAGCTCCAAGGCTGGCGCACCGCATCAGTTAAATAGTTTTAACCTTAAAATCAAACATATATAAAAATTACATATATGCCCCTACTGGCTCTCGCTAGTAGGGGCTTTTTCGTATCTGGAACAAGGAAAAACACATGCAAGTAATAAAAACTTTTACGGAATTGATGGGCTTGAATTTACCTAGCTCTGATAAGGCTAATCTCATGACACATTTAACTGAAGTAACGGATGGCGATTTGAATGAGTTGGAGAAAAGTTGGGACGAAATAGGCATCACCCTGATTTTGTTCGATGAGAGCGATACCAATCAAGACCTCGATCATATGGATGAACAGACCAAGTACCTGATTGATTTCGTCACTAATCACCCAGAGTACGTGCTGCTTATCGGCTCTATGGTCATAGCGTTAGGTGTACTTAACGACCATGGCTCAGGTTGTTACCTAGCCGGATACACCAGCACTCAGCTCCATCCAATTCAGACGCTATTGACCCAGGTTGATAGCTAGTCGTCACTCACGCAGCAATATTTCACATTATTACCGACAGGAGAATATCTATGAACCAACACAAAGTAGACCCAGACTTTCCTAATGCTGACACTCAAGACGAGCAACGCCAAGAGATTAATCATTTCGAACAAATCGTATTAACAGGTGCAGCATCGAAACTAGCAGGGACTGGCAAGGTCTTGTACGAAGTGGCGTTGCATAATGAAGAAAAGCAACTCTACTTCAGGATTGCAGGGCAGGAAGGTGGCGCAGGACTTCATTCAAAAGAGTGGCTATCCGTTACAGCCATGCTTGAACTGATAGAAGCGCAGAAAGATAAACCATGGAAAAGTCAGCTGTACAAGCAGTTGTTTAATGGAGGCTCAGCAAACAACCATTCGTTCTGTTCCGTGATAATTAGGGACTTAGGTTTAGCATCAAAAACGGATTCATCACGCTACTTACATGTACTTTCAACAGACTTCGAAGATAAGAAAAGTGCATTACTGGCACTCACCAAATCTCAAACCACATCTAAGAAAAAATAACTCTACTAGACAGTAAGACGACAGAAGAAATTTGCTAGGTCGATGAGTCGTAACTTGTTTACTTCATCAGGTAATTACCACCAACGGACGATGAGTAATACGGTCATCACTGATATCACTACTCGACGGATTTCAAATTTCTTGAGTTATCACTGGAAGAGTTAATGACGAGATCAGAATACTCACCTCGAACCAAGCCATTTCCTAGTTTTCATACCTCGCACCACACAAGTGTGCATCCCTAACAAACTAAAAGAGAATTTATTATGAAACTATGCTTTTCAAAGAATAAGCTGACTTTACCTGTCAGTGTCGATCTTCAAGATACTTTAAACCGAGTGATCAACGAATCAGGCAAATGGACACCCATGATCCAATCGGTCGTGATTAACTTTCGAGAAAAATCATACAGTCCTGAGAACGGTGGCTACCACCCTGTCGAGGTTCGTATCACTAGGCTTAATGATCAATGGGTTTTCGATTACATCACGGATTTTAGTTACTGTGGATTGATGCCTGAACTTGAGAAAGAAATCGACTTTGATTTTGGTCATGGTGTGGCTTACATCCGTTACATGGGTGAAGTTCCCATTACTGAATCCAGTGTCGCTGAGTTCTATTCGATGTGGGAAACCAACTTTCTAAGCTACATCGGAATGGACTGCTTTGATGAGGTAAAAGTCACGGTGGATTAGTCCATCACTAACGAATCAAGTTGAAAGCACCATGTATGGACCATAAAATCCGCCTCTCACTTCCTAGTGAAACCAAGGCTTCCTATTGCTCCATGTAACTCATGGTGTGATGGGAAGCCTTTTTCATTAGGGTAGCCGGTGTTTTGTTATTAAAGGCTCCCATTGCTATCTGGAAGCAATGGGAGCGAGTGTTTAGGTTTAGCTATGGCGCGTAACGTATAGAGGTATTGGGAACGACTTCCCCGGAGATTTTCTATAGTCATCCGTTCTAATTACAGCGCCAAGAGCGCACCTTAATTCAATGTTTACAGCTCGGAGTGACAACTTGGCCATTTTCACTTTTGGTATGAGAAACAAGGTCAGAACGGGCGTTTTACCACGACACCGAGATAAGCATTGATTGGAATAGAAACTTGCCCTTTATAAGCTCAATGACAAGTTTAATCCATTAAAACCACTCTCGCTAAAACAACCAAGTTATCTGGCTCAAGAGAACCACCACAGCCACATTGGTAATATCGACGATAAACAAATATGGGCTGAATTCAGTGATTTGAAGCAGATTTCTAGCATCAGTTCTCATAGTAATACCCCTATATATTCAACCTGCTCAAAGCGCAGTTATTTATTAGTTAGTCACCGTTCGCTGAAAAACAGCATCGTTTTGAGTCTTCCCTTAACTGGTATCGGTTCGAAGTTTCGTAAAATACCCCAGTTCCTATATCTAGCATCCAAAGCTTACAAACCTCTGCATAGTGGTTTCTTTATGACATGGGGCGACTACAACAGAGAACCGAAACGACATTATGTCTTGGTGGTTGCATTTCATCTCAACGAACCATCAACAAACCCAACGGCGTACTTCAATCTGCTCACTGCCTTCTACTTGGTTGAGTCTAGATACGCTTGGAGCTCTTGCTTCAACAAGTAACGTATCCAATCTGGTGAGAGCACCTCTGCATGAGGTAGCCACGTTTTAAGTTGGCGTATTAACTCTGGAATGTTCTTAGTTTGGTGACTAATGAACACATCCCCTGAATCTAGCTCTTTCAATACTCGGAAGTCATCGGCGTTACCTTCATTTAAGAAAGCTCCCACGCCTTTAGCGCTCATCTGTATAAGAACTTCAACGGGATTGAGTAGTTCATCCTCATATCCGCAACCAGTCAGCTTCTGCTCAACGCTAGGGTCAGGAGAGTATTTATCCTCGTAACGCACTAACTCACGAATCTTAGCCACTCTGAGTGACTCTAGGTGGTTTCTGTGTGTCCCGACAATGAACCACAATCCACGTTCATTCAACAGTTTGTAGCTGTGGAACTCATCGTAGGTTTTCCCTTCATGGCTAAAGCTGATCACGTTTCGTCGTTGTATCGATTCGATAAGTTTCTCGAACACCGAAGCACATTCACTGATGTCCTCGACTTGTGGGTTCTTGAAGAGAAAAGGTGGTGTGGTTTTATTGTTCAATACGCCATTGCTTAGATAGTGCTTACCCGAAAACAAAGTATCGAATCCCATGTTTAACAGCAGGAGAGATAGCTCGTTATTGGTCTGTCTGCCTAAGAACTTAGGGTCTAACGAGTAACAAGCACCGTCACGTTGTATAGGTAGGTAATTTAACCGTTCATTGAAGTCCCGATTTAACGTCCTCCTTGCTACTCCAAATTCACGACTTAAATCATCTAGATGTAACTTCTCACCCGTATTCAAACGGGTCAGGATGATGCCAAGTCGTTTCGCTAGTTTGTCATGCTCTTTCATTCTACGCATTGTAGATAGGTCGCTCGTCAGGTGGTGTCGCACTGAGAAAGAACCTGATTATTTCTAGCTAATTTTCATAAGGTTACTGATATTGCTATAGCTTTCATTAGTTATCTCAAGGTATGTCTTACAAGGCATTCATCAATCATTTCAATATTTCTACATCTGAGCGACACACCCTGTCCCTAACCCTCTTTAAACTAATCATCAATCACGTTAACGCCGTCTTTATCGGTGGCGTCATTACGTCTTTAAGGAAAAACAACAATGAAAAAATCAATTGTCCTGCTAGGTCTAACTTCGCTTTTCGCATCTTCAGTATTTGCAGGTGGTACGTTCGGTGGTAATCCTGTTGATATTTCGAAAATGAAAGAACTGCTAGAGCCGCAATGGAATGGTAAAGCAGGTATTCAGAATACAACGTCTTACGGTGTCATCGTTCAATGGAAAGCGGATGTCTGTGGAACCATGAATGGTCATGTCACTGATACGACGAAATGCACCTCAGACACCCCGAAAGGTAAAGCACAATAAGTTTTGTTGCGGAGCTTGACTCACGATGCCTCAGTTTCGAAATTGGAACTCTCTAGGCTGAGGTATCAGTGAGCTCCGCAACACCCAATCAACCAACAACAAGGAGCCTTAACATGGCGATTAAATCAATTACAACACTCGTTACAACCTGTCCTGCATGTGGTGAGCGTGCTTATGATGATGGTAGCTGTCAGGTGTGTGGTCACTCTCACTAAAGCTGTATTGGTAAAAATCTAAGGGGTCATGTTCTTAATTGAGCATGGCCTTTTTTCATATCTATAGGAAAGGAGAATCATGATGAAAGCGTATGATCGAATCATGCCTCAACAACGATGGTTTAAGCCTAGCGTTTCAACCGGATTGAAAGGCGCACAATACGGAACGGCTCTAGGCGCTAGGTTTGGGGCTCAGGGTGTTGTCCTTGGTGGTGCAATCGGGTTTGTCAGTGGAGCCTTAATCGGTGGTGTTCTGGATGAGCTAGACGTTCTCTAATGATTGAAGGAGTGGAGGTAACTCTGCTTCTTCTCTTTTTTTCGATACACACTGGTACTTTAGATGCGACTTTTTAACTCGTGGTCGCAATTTGATTTTAACTAAGTGTTTGAATTTTAATGTGTATACTGGTGGTCCTAAATGATGCGTATGGGTAAGAGATTAGGAGCGTGATATCCCTGTGCAATCATCGAGGGGTGATTTTTCTTGATACCGATGTCTTGGCATCAAGATTCCTTGTTCCTATATCACAGGTTAATTCTTGCTTGTTGATTCTACCCTCTAATACATTGGAAACGGTTGTGGTAAGTGAATATTGATGCCCTATCACAGCAAAAAATTCAGGAGGGTAAATACGAACACAAATATTTAGCCTAAATCTCCTTACCCATATATAACTTCTAGGGTTTCTCTCTAGCCACTGATACATAAGGTGTGAGATGGTTTTTGAATTGCGGTAATAGGTATAAAATGTCGCAAGTTGATGACTTTACTCTCGAATGTCACTCTGGTGGGCTTCTTTTAAAGTAGTAAGATGCTTTTCTCTCTAAATAAGGACTATAAGAAAAAATGGCAACGAAGGTAAAGAAAGGTTTTATTACAACTCCAAGTGGTGATGAGCGATCTATTCAAACGATACATGGTGCTTTGCTGTGTGAGGAAACGATTGTACTGACTGGTAGTGATTCTCAGAATATCGATTTTCAACAGTATGACTCTATTGAGGAAGCTGGTGATGTCTTTAGAAAGTTAGTTAATGCATTAAGTCAAGGTGAGGTTGTCAAAGGTAACCGCTTTATCGAGCTTCCAAATGGAAATCTTCTTCGAAAAGAGCAAATTATGGCGATAGAGCTGATTACCAATACATATGAAGGTTTCATCTTAAGGAATAGGAAAGACCAGATTGTTGATTTTGTGGCGGAAAGTGACGTGGGTAAACGTGAGATCATTAAAGCTGAGTTATTGAAGTCATTAGAGGAGAAGACCGGAAGGGCGAAAGGTTATCAACCTGAATGGAAGAAGTTATTGGGGTAATCCACTTGGTATTGGGCGGGTCTCCTTTTTAATTTATGGATAACAAAAAAAACTATGACTACGAATTTAGATATCACAGACACAACCTCCTTTTCCCCTATTTTAGGTGTTCAGGCGACTAAAAGAGCGACTGAAACCGCACAGCTGAATAACTTGATTGAGACATGGAATAACCGTTTTGAACCTGAGAATCAGAAAAACAGTGCTGATGAACTCAAAGCATATTTAGAGAAACGGAAACGATCTGATTCTGTTCGCTCTGGTGGTGAAGTGTCGCAAGAACTAGATCAATATCTAACTGATCGAAAGAGTCGATTTAAGTTTCTTAAGGCGAAGGGTGGCAATGTTCACATCGGAATCGATTCTGAATGGGAATACGATGAGGAAAATGAGTGCAACAAGATTCTTTCTTATCAGTACTGCTTACTGACCCCTGATGGTAATGAGTATAAAGGCGTTGATTACCCCAAGAGCACCGCCAAGGAAGACCGATTCGAGTTTAATAATTACCTCTTCCAGATCCTTAATAGAGCCAAACGGCATGGATGGATAGATGAGTACCCCGCTAACACCTTTGTGTATTGCCACTTTATGCGAGCTGATCTAGCGTCATTTGCTGCTTACTGGAATATAAAAGGCAGCAAAAAACACGATGCTGCTATGACTACGGTGAGTAATGCTAGAGGGGACTACGGACTGGATTTGAGGTCAATTGGCGCATCTCAATATAAACCGAAAGAAGTAACGTTTACCGGAAATAATAAGAGGCCAGAAAAGACCTCTATTCACCTGAAAGATACATTGTTTTTGTCTCCTGGGAGGACATCACTTGATGTTATCGGTGAGGCTATTGGTATTCCTAAAGTGGAAATACCAAAAGGCTACTCCATTGAGCGAATGAGTGAGTTGCTTCGGGATGACCAAGGAACCTATGAGCTTTACGCCATAACCGATGCAGAAATTGCCGTGAAATATGGTCGTTTCGCAGAAGAGTTTGCATTAAATGAGTTAAATGAGGTCATTGCACCTGAGTCTAATATTAATGGGAAGAGAAAAGCGCGTAATAGATTGAAGTATCTACCGAATACGCTAGGAAACTTATCCGTTGCGCTGTTTAAGAATGTTTATGCTGACCTGTACGAAAAGAGGGAAAAAGCCGAGATAAAGCCGAATCTAGCGCTGAATAAAGTATTTGGTATGGAAGAGGTCATCACGTACAAATGGGATGACAAGTCAAAACGTTCTGTTCCTAAGTCTCTATTAGTATTGTCTGGAGAACGAGACCGAAATGAAGCGACAGCTCGACGTTGTTTTTTTGGTGGTCGTAATGAGGACTATGTTTATGGTCCATCACCTAAAGGCGTGATAAGTGACTGGGATTTGGTTGGAGCGTATACCACGGGGTTAGTTGACATATTACCTGTTGATTATCGTAGGGCGTTTTCATCAACCAATATTAAAGATTACCTTGGTCATGTGATGGGATTTGCTTATGTGCGTTTCAGATTCAAAGAGGGAATAAGATTTCCATCCCTTCCAGTGAGAACTGAGACTTATGGTTTGTATTACCCATTGAGTGGTGAGACTTACTGTACTGCGCCTGAAATTGCGGTCGCTTATAATATGGGATGTGAGATTGAAATCCTGTATGGCGATATTATTCCTTGGGTAGAGGGCGCTGAACCTGTCTTTGAGCCGTTTACCAAGGTTATCCGTAAGCTTCGGAAAGAGCATAAAGGGACATTTAAAGAGAAGATCGCTAAAGACGTAGGAAATACACTCTACGGAAAAATTGGCCAGCAGGTTGGATTTCAACGGAACAAATTTGATACCAAAACAGGGTTGAGCAGACCGTCTACCAGCTCACCTGTGACTAACTCTTATTTCGCTTCGCATGTAACTGGTTTTATAAGAGGCGTTTTGTCTGAGCTATTGGCTAACGTAGGTGATGCGACTGTATACAGTGCTACTACAGATGGAATGCTTACTGATTTAGAAGATGGAAGCCAGATGATTATTAATGAATACCATCTGGATGGAGAAACCTATCCTTCCGTTACCTCACGCTTTCGGGATTTATGTCGTAAGTTTGGTGATGAGGACATGCTGGCTTTGAAGCATCAAGTTAAGCAGGTCATTGCTATGAAGACGAGAGGACAGTTAACCGCTGAAATGCTTCCTAATGATGGTAGTAGACCTGATTTAGTAGAACTTCGTAAAAAGCCTGTTACAGCTAAAGCTGGAGTTAAACCACCGAGGAATTGCAAGGATGAAAATCAATGGATGGTGGACCTGTTCCTTAATCGTGAACCTTCTCAGCGCATATCTAACAATTCCTTAGTATCTGAGCGAGACATGTATCTGCATGAGTTGGATATGGTGGAAATCACGAGGGACAAGTTCCTGAACCTAGAGTTCGATTTTAAGCGCAAACCAGTGAACCCACGAATGATGGAAGTGCTAAACCCGAAAGATGGCAAAGTAATGGAACATCTTGCTTTCGATACTGTTCCTTGGCTTAACAGTGATGAAGGTCAGCTTGCTCGCTCTACGTTTGATGCGTGGCGTAAAGGAAAAGCGCCTAAGAAACCAAAAGATGAGACTGGTGAAGCTGAGCAAGCTAAGTCGAAAGAGTATAAGCGGATTGATGCTCGTTGCCTTAAAACAATGGACGACTGGCATGATTGGACTGACTTTTACAAGATTAAAGCCGTTATGACGGTTAAAGGCCAGAATTACGAGAACAATAGTTCTGAGGGTATCTTTAAGCGTCATTTCCTGACTGCTTTAACTAATGATGCTTGGGGGTTGAGTCGTATTGGTTCTGATGGAAAGAGAATCACTTATGCTGCTATTGCTGAGATGTTTACTGATGCTGGTTATCCAATTACGAAGAAAGATGTCGAGAACTCTAAAGGTCGGAAATTGTATGAAAATATGTTGCCTGCTGCACCTAAGCTTGTTCCTATGTTGATGTGGGTAAAAGATCAGTTCCCAGATATGCAAGTTGAGAAGTTCTTTGTGGAAGATGAATACGCAGAAGTGTTGAAGTTGATGGAAGCTGAACGTAGTAAACTGGCTTTATAAATGGGTTCGTAGGGTAAATAAATTGGAAGTATTCACCCTACGTGTCTTTCTAGCCGCTTCTCTGTGGTGATTGGTGTTGTACTCTTAGGTTCGGTGTCTGGTGAATGTATAGTCTGCCTTAATCATGTATGTATGTGGGATAAGTATTAAATCTTGGTCGGTGTCGTGTTGCCTCTTGATCGGTGGCGATATGTATGAAAATGAGAAGAAAGCAACAGGACTGAACGTTTCTACTTAGTTGGTCATCATGGCAACTTGATTGCTGGGTGTGTTTGTAAGCGAATGTTCCACCTTCTGTAATGCTTGGTCCCGTGTGATACTGATTTCCTTGTATCTACAATACTATGGTGGAAAATTTCCAGTAAGCATGGTTTCTTGAAGCTTTGCTGTAATGATGCATTGGTGGTCTTGGGAGTTGATTGTCTAGTCTGGTGATTTTAACGCTGACCATTTGGTGTAAGAGAAACTTCAATTCCGCCGAAACCAAGAGCCCTTATCCCACCTCAGAACTTTGAAAACGATGCTGTTTTTCGTCGAACGTAACTAAACTAATAAATAACTCTGCTAAGAGGTCCGATTTAAATATGATTTACTCTAGTAGTGAGTGTTGGGTGATTGAGTCTGAAAATCCTAGGAGCCTATGTGAGTTATAAAAAAGCCTAATCCCTGATTAGGATTGGGTAACATCTATCTACGGTAGATTTATTGTTTTCACTTCTGAAGCGATTGCATTCGCTGTTGATAAGCGCTTGTGGTTGGTTAATGGCAGTGAATTAGTTCACATGGTCGAGGATGGACGTAGTTTTCTGCATAAGCTAGTTATTACCTGCATCTGAGAAAGTATCGGCAGTTGAACATAGAGTTTGCCCTAGTTGCCAATCTGGGCTTGTGATGCGTGTTGCTAAAAGGGGAGTTAATTCGGGTAAGAGTTTCTATGGCTGTTCGACTTATCCGAAGTGTCGTTACACCTGTGATTGTTGATATATGTGCATAGGGCAAAGTGCAAAGTGCAATCGTAGGGAGTGGGTAGAATAGCTTGGTGATCACTTTACTCGAAGTGCTTTACTCGAAGTGCTTCCTAACTTGAAAATGCCCGTGCGACCTGAAGTCGTATGAAGCGTTGTTCACCACGACAAGAGTGAACCATCTGTATCACCAGATGACCCTAGGTTCCTGAATAAAGCAGCGGAACCGACAATGTAACGAAACTCAGTCGTTAGCTGAGTGGGAACGGAATCGTGAGAAGATGTTCCTCCTGAGAACCACAGCTCGGGTGAGTGCTAGGGAGTCAATATGATGAATGTAATGTGAATCCATGTAAGGTGCGTTATACGATGAAGCAGCGGAAGTGGTTAATACGCTGTAGCCAAAACGGCAACGAGAGTCGGAAAGGAGTTGGGCATTGGCCTTTCGTGATCAAAGTACTCTCCGCACTAGAGTGGGCATCTAAGTTGACATTTTACGTAACATACGGAACAGGGTAAGCCTGTATCGTTCCCTATGGGAAAGCCCTTGTGGCCGATAGCGATGCGGGTAAAGGAGGTCGGAGAAAGCGAAGGCTGCATTGTAACGATGCAGATACAGACCCGTGTCTGGTCACGAAAGTGAGCCCACTTCCGACTGGTCTTTCGTTGCGAGAAAGTTTGAAGAACTTTATTTAAGGAGAAACGCAAATGATGATTTCTAAAGAGATTAGTGCCTCTCCTGACAGTGCTCAATGGCAGTCTATCGACTGGAAACCTATTGAATCGCATGTATTAAAGCTTCAGATGCGTATCGCAAAGGCAACTAGAGAAGGTAAACACGGTAAAGCGAAAGCCTTGCAGTGGATACTAACTCATTCTCGCTCAGCCAAGCTTCTTGCGGTAAGGCGAGTATCTCAAAATAAAGGTAGTAAAACGCCTGGAATAGATGGTGTCATCTGGAACACAGATGCACGCCGCATAAAAGCAGTTAATCAATTGAGTCGAAAGGCGTACAAAGCCCAACCGCTCAAGCGTATCTACATCCCTAAAAAGAACGGCAAGCTCAGACCATTAGGCATTCCATGCATGATAGACAGAGCGCAACAAGCCCTCCATCTTCTTGCATTAGAGCCTATATCGGAAACGTTTGCTGACCCTAACAGTTATGGATTTAGGCCAAATCGCAGTACTGCCGATGCAGTTGGGCAGTGTTTCAAATGTTTGGCATTAAAGAAATCAGCTAAATGGGTACTTGAAGGGGATATTAAAGCTTGTTTCGACAAGATCGGCCATCAATGGCTTCTTGATAACATCGCTATTGATAAGAGAATGTTGGAACAATGGCTAAAATCTGGCTTTATGGACAAAGGTCTGTTTTATCGCACCGATGAGGGAACACCACAAGGTGGGATAATATCACCAACCTTGATGCTAATGACTCTTGCTGGACTTGAGCAGCATATTAAGTCTACGGCCCTCAAAAAGGGTAGTAGAGCCAATTTCATTGGATACGCCGACGATTTCGTCGTCACCTGCACTTCAAAGGAAGTGTTGGAGAACGATATTAAACCGTTGATCGCTGACTTTTTAGCGGAAAGAGGATTAACATTATCCGAAGAGAAAACGCACATTACACACATCGATAACGGCTTTAACTTTCTAGGATTCAACCATAGGAAGTACAAAGGGAAATTGCTCATTAAACCGAGTAAATCTAACACATTGCTGTTCTTGAGTAATCTGCGCGAACTCATCAAAAAGCATGCAACAACCTCTGTAAACGATCTTATCAAACTGATAAATCCGAAATTAAGGGGTTGGGCTAATTATTATCGCCATTGCGTGGCTAAACAGGTATTCGGATATGTTGGTCATAAGCTATTTCTAGCATTATGGCACTGGGCAGTGAGGCGTCATCCGACAAAATCCAAAACTTGGGTGGCCCTTAAATACTTCGTCAATCGAAAAGGCCAATGGCATTTTCATGGTTGGCAGAAGGTCATGGATATGGATTGCCAGTTCAATCTCTTCCAAATAGCCAAAGTACCGATCGAGAGGCATGTAAAAATCCGAAGTGCAGCGACACCATATGACCCTCAACACCAAGAATACTTGGCTAAGAGAAAGTCAAAAAGGCAAGCTCGCAACTCTTGGAAGGAGCCTATTCTCACTGCTTTATAAGTTGCTGGGTATCAAACGATGCCTTCGTGAGGGCTTGAGCCTAGTGCAGTGAAAGTTGCACGCTGGGTTCTTAGGGGGACGGCACTTGGTAACAAGTGTCGTCTACCCGACCAAAATCGTTCAGAGCTACTACTCTACACATATGGGGTGCGTGCGTTTGCCCTACTAAAACTAATTCGATGGAGTTGATAATTGTTCATTCTCATCATTAGGAGGCATCTTGCAGTCTAACTTCCCTTCATGTGGTATAACTTATTGATAGTCATATGAGCTAATTATATAAAAAAGGTTGCACTAATGAAGGATGAAAGACGGCTAAGTTTGGTCTAATAAGCGTTAGGTGTCCGTTCATGTTCAACATAACCCATTTGATGTAAACTTCTGTATCATCATAAAAAATAGCGTCGACGGGATTTTTATGGACTACGAAGAGTACGAGTTGTTAGTTGAACAACAAAGGGTTAAGAACAATCAATTGCTAGATAAATTTGAATCACATTTAAAAGGTGAAAAACTGTCCAAGAAAACGGTGTCTAAGCACCTTAATAATCTTGATTTCTATGTGAACCACTACCTTTTGTATGAAGAAATTATTGAGCCTCAAAATGGTGGTGTCGAGGAAATTGGATATTTCTTTGAGGGTTGGTTTCCTCGAAAAGCAATGTGGTCGAGTCCAGAATCAGTAAAGGCAACAATTACAGTTCTTAAAAAGTTTTACAAATACCTTTTATCTCAAGAACTTGTTTCTCCCTTTCAATACTCGGAACTACTTGAAATTATAAAAGAAAATAAAGATGAGTGGGTGAGTTATTATCAACCTATGGAGGCTGGGTGGTAACACCTATCGCGCTTTTGTACAAAGGCTTCACAAACATAAATTTTTACCCTTGGCATTTTACCCTTGGCGCTTTCTAGCTAGAAAGTGCCCCATTATCAGTCAGAGTAAATACTCATTCACATACTGTTAATGTATGTTTACCCTATCAAAAGTAATGTGTGGCAAAACGCAAGATGTGACCCTATTGCCTTCCTTTTACTTTAATAACCTTAAAAAATAGTTATCTGAATCATGACTACATACTATTAGGGCGTGTTGATCTTTCGAGCTGATTCTTGCAGCAAACACAGCCCGTAGGGTTCGGCTAAAAGCGTTTTATTCTTTGTTGAGGAAGATTTGCTTATAATGACTAGGCTACTTACCCCTCGCCGCGATTAAAACGCTTTTATCTCGAAAAAAATTAACCGCAAAAGGTCAACATGCCCTAGTCATTTAGCGATTAGTTGATGAGATTTTTCAATAATGCATTGATTATATTGACAAAGCTAGCAATCAATGACCTTGGCAGAGATTATTGGGATGAAAACTTTGAAAACGTACTGCATAACGTGCCGACACATCATAACGTCCTGATAAATGCTGAGTGGCTAAATATTGACGTTGTTCTTCACTATAAAAGTGCTGTGTTGCCTCTAGTTCAATGGCATCTCCATCCCCAGCACAAATGAAATAGTCGTCGTCCATATCTTGAAACGCTATTGGGTTTTCATCTACCAATCCATATCTATCAGTCATCTTTCTCGACCTCCAAATATCCTTAAATGTACCTCGCTCAAAGCTTTTTAAATTTCGCCATTGTACGAACATATAAGTGTCTTGCGAGGGAATCGATGGTATGTCATTCATTGCCTCGTTCGGGCTTTTACAAGTATCAAAAAAACCACATCATTGCCCGCAACTCTAAATGGCAATCTATCTTCATCTTGTATATAAGAATCCACATTCCTCTTGAACCAAGAATCATTCTCTGGGCTGAGATAAAAAGCAGGACGATTTAGGTAAGAACCCAAATTGTCAGTTTTACTTGCGTCAACAATTTCATAAACAGGATTATCATGAAGTGCGTCATAGCTAACACTATAATCGAACTCAATTTTAAACAAAAAATCTTCCATCTCAGGTTTAGTAAGAGAGGTGAAAGCTGTATTGACCGACGCTTTGATTTTCTCAATGGATTTGGGGTGAGTGAGGTAAATAGGAATGAGTCCGTGTCCTGAAAAGTCTAATTTACTCGGTGCTATCATGGTGTTGGGAGGCGGAACGCTGCCTATCCCTGTAAAGTTAAGTCCATTAATCACAAGGTCTGAGGCCGATAAAATATAATCACTGTCCGCGCTAAGGGTTGGGGAAGCGGGAGCGATGTGAACGACGCGAATGTTATCGGCACTGTAACCGTATTGAGATGTCACATGCTTGTATGATTCGTTTACCCATAAGTTCCCTTGTGAATGCGCGATGTAAATGAGCTTTTTTCCTTTCCACGTAAGAGAGTCATTTAAAAGATGATGCTGCATTCTAGTTTGGCTGGTTTCGGGGGCATCAATAAGTGAGGCTAGTTCTTTTAAATATGTCGTGATGGTTGCATTGATGGTTTGGTTTGTGAAGTCGAGAACAAACCCAGCAAACCAAGCAAAAGTGGCGCTGAATTTTTGGATGATAGAGCTGTTTTGCCGACCGCTCACAATGTCCCAAAAGGCCTCCCACCGGTCGAATTGTTTCTGCTCTAACTCGTAAGTTCTTTGGTCAAAGGTTTCAGCAAAATCAGCCAGTACGTTAAGCCCACTTCCTTCAATATAAGAATCGTTGTAGAAAAGCTGGTATTCGACAGACTCACCGTTGTATTGGTTGATATCTATAGTGGATTCTAATTCATCTCGACCGTCGTTGGCTTCGTCTATCGTTGTTGCGACCCCGTTAAAGAAACCTATGGTATAGCCTTCGATTTTACAGGAATTTGCATTGGCGTTAACGGAAAGTAAGGCACTAGCCATAAGTATTATTGCTTGTTTATTCACAATATTTGGCCTCTGCATTCAGGGATGCACTTATCGCGCCGTCTTGTAAATGGCTATAAGCAAGGTAGGCCATGGTGCGTGCTTTGGTGTTGTAGGTGAGAGCTCTAATGGTTTTTCCTGTATTTGTTCTATCTCTGACTGGAATGCCAACAAACTTCTTACAGGCGATAACTTTGTTATATCTATTACCCATCGCCATTGCCTTGTCGATATTGGCTTTAGTCTTTTTCGAGAAGTCGTGGTACAGGTTTTCTTGTGAGTAGCGAGCGTTTTGTTTTAAGGCTTTTCGGACTGGCTCGGTCACTTCTAACGCATCGATAAACGCCTCAATGTCATCGCGGATACCATCATTGTTTGCATCAGTACCAGTGAGAGAGTCGCTGCGGTCAAGCATGGATTCAAAACGCTCATATAGAAGCCTAAGTTGATCATCAATGGTCGGCTGTGCCTTTAATTCTGCACTTAGTTCCGGTGTTTTCTCTATGTGAGAGATGACACTCGGTTGTTCCACTACAGCAGCGTTTGGCTCATTCGATTCTTTACATCCTACAATTAACATCACCGATAAAGTGCAAACTAACCCATTTTTCATTTTTGTTTCCCTCAGTATTTCAAATAGATACCAAAGAATACGGATAAATTAACTCACTGAATAATAAAGAATTTTAATGACAGCATAAGGAGTGGTGATAGGCAGAATGAATCGTAAGCGAGCATGAACCAAGAACAAGAATTGCAAGTACTTATCGAGCAGTTTTAATCAGGTTTATTGCCATAATGGCCTGTTCCATCAACAGTGGATACAAAGTTAAATGACTTTCCATACTTTTAGTTATTCATGTTTCGCTAATGTTCTATTTTCTTAAACGCATTTTTGTCCAAAAACTTTTCAGGTTGATTTTTTACTCGTGGCACTTTCTAGTTCGAAAATGTCCTTTCCTTGCTAAGGGTAATCCTGAACAGTCTTATCCCAAGAGATTTGTAAGCGGAGAAGAACCATGACGCTTAACAATTTTGGATTAAGTATTACGGCAATACATATACTCTTGTTCTTGTTCTTGTTCTCGTTCCTCTAACTTTTTGGTATGTTACAGGTTGTACATTGGTAGACATCGCTTTTAGCGTTATGAAAGGTCAATAATGAAACGTATGGGTGGCTTTACGCTGTTTGAATTGGTTATTGTAACTGTCCTCATGGGGGTTTTAGCGATAAGCCTAGCACCTCGATTCATGAATGTGCAAGACGATGCCAGAAGTGCAACATATTCAAACCTTAAAGGGGCATTTCAATCAGCCGTCTCGCTATTTCATGCTAAGTGGTTAGTTGACGGCGAACCAAATCCAGACATTTCTAAAAATCGTGAGGGTGACTGGGGATACACTATCTATAATCTCCACTATAATAAATTTGGTTATCCTAGAATCATTAAATCATTACAAGGCTGTAAAGTAATTTTAGAAAATTTATTGCCAGATTCTGGGTTCACTGCTGAAGACTACGATGATCCAGCTCCTGTAGGAGCTGGATTAGGAAATAAATGCATATATGTATTTAAGAGGGCTCCGTTCGATTTGAGTTACTCAGAAGAAAATGGCGAAGTAACCCTCACTAAACGTATTTTTTGAATAATTTCATTCGATCATTGAGAAACAGTAAGTGTGGGCCACAGTCTATAGAGAGAAATTTAGGAGTTGTCGCAAGCTCTGCACCATCCGCAGAGTACCAATAGGCGTGATACTTACTGTGCCTCATGACTATCAAATTCTCGGCTTATAATCTGGTTTAATTTTTTACTGAAGTTGCCTCTGTTGACACCCAAAATTCTTGCCGCTTTTGATTGGTTGCCACGTGTGTGCGTTATCAACTCGGAAAATAATACATCAAGTACCGTTGGTGTTACCCAAGACATATCAGGTGACGCTGATTTACTATCAAACCACGTCGGCGCTAATTCTTCTCGGATAAGCTTTTGGATTTGGTTCTTATTGATAGGAGATAGATGGTCATTCATATTTGTTAGATTAGGCACTGGCAAGATTAGCATTGGTTGTTGAGTAAACCGAGTTTAACGTAAATCTTCTTGGCCTGCACTTTACCCTAGCTTCCTATCAGTGCGGTCTTTGCTTCAGGCTCACTGCTGAAAACATAATTTGCCATACCTGTGATTATTCGTAGTTTGCTAATTTAGCAAAAAGCGCTGACAAATAGATGTCCAAAAGCGAGCTATAGATCATAGAAATACTGTTGCTAGTGTGACTTTGCATGCATATAGTTTACTTGCTTACTTGGAATAACATCACGTCACCCACACTTTGCCCACTTTTTCGCTCCTGATAGTGGGCTTTTTTTTCACTTTGCCATACCTTTGTTATTCATGATTTTCTAATGTTCGATTTGCCGATTGATAGTGGTTAGTTGACAACTTGGTTAGATGATCGCATTACCGATGATGGTCATGAATCACAGATTTGTATCAAATTCATCAAACCCATTGGTATTAATTATTATTGTGGCTCGTTAATTGCTATGTCTTACTAAAAAAACATAGAAGCGGCAAAGAGATACCATGACACTGATAAGAAAATTCTTGGGAATTCAAACAAAAGAAGAAAAGCAGCTAGCTTTGAAGGCGAGATTGGAGTTTGCAATGAGCCAGACTGTAGTAAGGTGAGATGGTTGATGTGTCCCTGTACTGAACAGTCACGCCCGAAGCAACGAGATTTTGAAGAGGTAGTGTGTTGAAGCGATTGGAGGACTGTTTGAGGGGCTATATATGGTTTATCAATTCCGTCGCCAGCTCTGCGGTAGCATTTCCATCATTTCAATAGCTATTACGATAAGGGCGTCATAGAACAAAGCACCGAATCGGCGTATCATTCCTGCTGGTGGCAATGTGTTGGTAGATGTCATGGTGTTATTACTTCTTCAAAAATTTAGGCGTCAGAATATAGTTTAAGGCTGAGCGTGAAAAGAGACATGACGCACAGCTTATGACTTAGTGGCGAAATTATCGGCAAACACACATGAATTCAAGTTTTTATACTTGCCACATCAGTTCGCATACGTATAATGCCAGACATCGAAAGGGCAATGCCCTAAGATAATGCCGGTATGGTGAAATTGGTATACACGACGGATTCAAAATCCGTTGCCTTCGGGCGTGGCGGTTCAAGTCCGCCTACCGGTACCATATTTAAATGACAAAGCCTCGACTCAAGTCGGGGCTTTGTTGTATCTGGAGAGCAGAAAACGTTGCCTTCGCTGTGGCGGTAGGAATACTTCATTAATCAGTCAGATCTTTATGTTTCCTCCCTAAATCTCACCGTTTCCTTTCGTAATTCAAATTCCTAGTGAATTAATCATCTTAAATCAGAATGTTACCTATCATTCTGTCTTCTATTGTCTATGTTTAAAGGAATAGCAGAGGAGAGAGACATGCTGACAGTAACCCCTTATTTGTTTTTTGATGGCCGTTGTAATGAAGCGTTGGATTTTTACCATAAGTGTTTTGGCGGTGTGGTTTTATCGAAACAACTTTTTAGTGATGCGCCACAAGTAATAGAGGGAGCTCAACCTGATTGGATTATGCATGCTGAGTTCGAAGCGTTCGGTATGAAGCTCATGATGTCTGATGGTGTTAAAGCCAAGGAACTCGAAGGTAACAATCTGGCACTCTCGCTTGTTACCGAAGATAGCGCGACTCAGGAACACATCTTTGAAAAGCTTAAGCAAGGCGGGCGTATAATGACACCGCTAGCGGATACGTTTTGGGGCGCCCGGTTTGGCAAAGTCGAAGACAAGTTCGGTATACGTTGGATGGTGAATTGTGATTCTTTAAGTTGAACCTGTGAAATTGGATAGTGAAATTACGGCTTGGTTTTATTAGAATTATAAATAGAGATAAATAATCAATATCATATATAAAAATGGGCAGCATAAAGATTACCGTAGATCGCATTCAGCCCGGTCTACATATACGACTCCCAGTAAAATGGAATGAACACCCATTTCTACTCAACAGCTTTAAAATCAAAGATGATGCTCAAGTAAAGGTCATTCGACATCTTGGGATTAAGCACGTCTATATAAACCCGAACCAAAGTGATAGATCACCTTTACCCGCTAACCATGTGAGTGAACAAGATCTTGATACTGATTTACAGGTAAGTCTTGATGCGGAAATAATGTGGAAAGATAAGCATGAGCGTATCGAAACTCTAAGTTCTTACCGTCGTAGGGTGAGTCATTGCGAGAAAGAATTCGAACGTTCGCTTGCCCGAATGCGTTCAGTGATGACTAAAATCCGTAATCGCCCATTAGATGCGGTAGGGGAGGTTAAGGCTCTTGTTGATGACATTGTCGAAACGCTAGTGAGTGACGATAACGTAACCTTGCATCTCATGAATGCAAAAGCTGACTTTGAAGACCTCTATTTTCATACATTAAATGTCTCTGTTGTTGCGCTAATGATAGGTAAAGCCAAAGGCTACAGTACGCAAAAGTTGAAAGATCTTTCATTGGCCGCATTGTTCCACGATATAGGCAAAATCAAAATACCAGTTGCGATATTAAGAAAGCAGAGCGCACTGACGCCACCAGAGGAGAATTACCTAAAGCTTCACACCAAATATGGTGCAGATATTGTCTCAGGAATTGATAACTTTCCTGACCGTGCTAAAAAGGTGATTGCTCAACATCATGAGATGAATGATGGTTCTGGTTATCCTGAAGGCTTAAAAGAGCAAGACATAGATGAGTTTGCCAAGATAGTTGCAGTAGCTAATGCATTTGATAACCTTTGCCATGGTAAAGCGCAATCCCAACAAAAGATTCCTTACTTAGCACTCTCTCATTTATATAAGAACTGTAAACACCTATATAGCAAGGACAACTTGAGCTTGTTAGTTAAGTTTATGGGAGTGTACCCACCCGGTACTGTCGTGCATCTTTCAAATGAATCGATTGGAATCGTGATTTCGGTTAATGCCAAACACATGCTTTACCCGAATGTACTGATCTATGATCCTAGCGTTCCAAGAACCCAAGCCCCGATCATTGACCTCTTTACTAAAGAGATAAAAATTGTCAATGCGGTTAATCCAAGCAAGTTACCGGAACAAGTTAGAGAATATCTAAACCCAAGGGCTCGTTTATCTTACTTTTTTGATAATGGCGAGTAGTTATCCACAGGGTGTTGTGGGTAATCTGTTCGAAACTTGGGTTGAAAGTAGTATAAATAAGCCCTTGGTGGAATTGTCTTCACTTAACCTCTTTTTTCAATAAAAAACGTATTTAATGCTTGCCAATATGAGCGGCATCTCTATAATGCCGCATCACTGACACGGCAGACGCCACAAGGCTTCAGCGCAGAATGTTGGTAAGGCAACTAGCTTAAAGCGTTTAATCGCTCCTACTTTTAAAAAGTAGAAATTAATTCCCAATAAGTGTTTGACACTGAGAATTAAAACGCTAGAATGACCGTCCACTTCGAGAGGCTCCTTACTTAAAAGGAACGCTCAACAAGTGAAGCTCTTTAACAATTTAAACCTATCAATCTGTGTGGGCACTCGTTGATGAATATCAAAACGTTATTGGTTCTTTTTCGAAAGAGCGTAATAGCAGTTACTTCGGTAACACAATGATTTCAATGAGCTGAGTGACCTGAGCTAGAAATAGTTCGAATGCTTTTTGGTTTTGCTTTTTATTAAAAAGTGAAAACAACTAGCGGCACAGTCAATTCATTACCATTCTGTTCCTATTTATTTAAGAAGAGAGAGGTAATAGCTTTAAAATTACACTCTTTATTTATAAAGAATAGTTTTGAAGTCAGTATTCGTTGAGTCACACCTATTAATTTAGGTAATCAAAACTTTAAATTGAAGAGTTTGATCATGGCTCAGATTGAACGCTGGCGGCAGGCCTAACACATGCAAGTCGAGCGGAAACGACAACATTGACTCTTCGGAGGATTTGTTGGGCGTCGAGCGGCGGACGGGTGAGTAATGCCTAGGAAATTGCCTTGATGTGGGGGATAACCATTGGAAACGATGGCTAATACCGCATAATACCTACGGGCCAAAGAGGGGGATCTTCGGACCTCTCGCGTCAAGATATGCCTAGGTGGGATTAGCTAGTTGGTGAGGTAATGGCTCACCAAGGCGACGATCCCTAGCTGGTCTGAGAGGATGATCAGCCACACTGGAACTGAGACACGGTCCAGACTCCTACGGGAGGCAGCAGTGGGGAATATTGCACAATGGGCGAAAGCCTGATGCAGCCATGCCGCGTGTATGAAGAAGGCCTTCGGGTTGTAAAGTACTTTCAGTTGTGAGGAAGGGGGTAACGTTAATAGCGTTACCTCTTGACGTTAGCAACAGAAGAAGCTCCGGCTAACTCCGTGCCAGCAGCCGCGGTAATACGGAGGGTGCGAGCGTTAATCGGAATTACTGGGCGTAAAGCGCATGCAGGTGGTTCATTAAGTCAGATGTGAAAGCCCGGGGCTCAACCTCGGAACTGCATTTGAAACTGGTGAACTAGAGTGCTGTAGAGGGGGGTAGAATTTCAGGTGTAGCGGTGAAATGCGTAGAGATCTGAAGGAATACCAGTGGCGAAGGCGGCCCCCTGGACAGACATTGACACTCAGATGCGAAAGCGTGGGGAGCAAACAGGATTAGATACCCTGGTAGTCCACGCTGTAAACGATGTCTACTTGGAGGTTGTGGCCTTGAGCCGTGGCTTTCGGAGCTAACGCGTTAAGTAGACCGCCTGGGGAGTACGGTCGCAAGATTAAAACTCAAATGAATTGACGGGGGCCCGCACAAGCGGTGGAGCATGTGGTTTAATTCGATGCAACGCGAAGAACCTTACCTACTCTTGACATCCAGAGAAGCCAGCGGAGACGCAGGTGTGCCTTCGGGAGCTCTGAGACAGGTGCTGCATGGCTGTCGTCAGCTCGTGTTGTGAAATGTTGGGTTAAGTCCCGCAACGAGCGCAACCCTTATCCTTGTTTGCCAGCACGTAATGGTGGGAACTCCAGGGAGACTGCCGGTGATAAACCGGAGGAAGGTGGGGACGACGTCAAGTCATCATGGCCCTTACGAGTAGGGCTACACACGTGCTACAATGGCGCATACAGAGGGCAGCAAGCTAGCGATAGTGAGCGAATCCCAAAAAGTGCGTCGTAGTCCGGATTGGAGTCTGCAACTCGACTCCATGAAGTCGGAATCGCTAGTAATCGTGAATCAGAATGTCACGGTGAATACGTTCCCGGGCCTTGTACACACCGCCCGTCACACCATGGGAGTGGGCTGCAAAAGAAGTGGGTAGTTTAACCTTTCGAGGAGGACGCTCACCACTTTGTGGTTCATGACTGGGGTGAAGTCGTAACAAGGTAGCCCTAGGGGAACCTGGGGCTGGATCACCTCCTTATACGAAGATAGTCACGATGAGTGTCCACACAGATTGATGGTTTAGATTTAGTTAAAGCCAGAGCTTTAATTAATAACGTAAGTTATTGATTAAAGCTTTTTGCTTTATGCTCTTTAACAATTTGGAAAGCTGACTGATTGATTACTTACGAGTAATTCAATCAAATTTAAAAGTTCTCAATGTTTATCTGCTCTTATTTATTAAGAACGGTATAAACACAACAAACACATTCAAGTGTCTTGTATTCGAATGATCAGAAATGATTGTTCATTTTTTGATTCTACTTTTTATTAAAAAGTGGAAACAAAAAGTAAATTGAGTCCGGCAAACAGTCATCAGGAATTAACCCTTCTTAATGACAACCAAAAACCTTGGTTAGTTGCCATACACTAAGACCCTTTCGGGTTGTATGGTTAAGTGACTAAGCGTACACGGTGGATGCCTTGGCAGTCAGAGGCGATGAAAGACGTAATAACTTGCGATAAGCCCAGATTAGGTAGTAATAACCTTTTGAGTCTGGGATTTCTGAATGGGGAAACCCACGTGCATAAGCACGTATCCTGTTGTGAATACATAGCAACAGGAGGCAAACCGGGGGAACTGAAACATCTAAGTACCCCGAGGAAGAGAAATCAACCGAGATTCCGAAAGTAGCGGCGAGCGAAATTGGATTAGCCCTTAAGCTTTTAATGATGCAGGTGAAGCCTCTGGAAAGTGGCGCAATAAAGGGTGATAGCCCCGTAACCGACACATCATAATCAGTGAAATCGAGTAGGGCGGGACACGTGATATCCTGTCTGAATATGGGGGGACCATCCTCCAAGGCTAAATACTACTGACTGACCGATAGTGAACCAGTACCGTGAGGGAAAGGCGAAAAGAACCCCTGTGAGGGGAGTGAAATAGAACCTGAAACCGTGTACGTACAAGCAGTAGGAGCACCTTTGTGGTGTGACTGCGTACCTTTTGTATAATGGGTCAGCGACTTAATTTTAGTAGCAAGGTTAACCGTTTAGGGGAGCCGTAGGGAAACCGAGTCTTAACTGGGCGTACAGTTGCTAGGATTAGACCCGAAACCAGGTGATCTAGCCATGGGCAGGTTGAAGGTTGAGTAACATCAACTGGAGGACCGAACCGACTAATGTTGAAAAATTAGCGGATGACTTGTGGCTAGGGGTGAAAGGCCAATCAAACCTGGAGATAGCTGGTTCTCCCCGAAAGCTATTTAGGTAGCGCCTCGGACGAATACTACTGGGGGTAGAGCACTGTTAAGGCTAGGGGGTCATCCCGACTTACCAACCCTTTGCAAACTCCGAATACCAGTAAGTACTATCCGGGAGACACACGGCGGGTGCTAACGTCCGTCGTGGAGAGGGAAACAACCCAGACCGCCAGCTAAGGTCCCAAAGTATAGCTAAGTGGGAAACGATGTGGGAAGGCTCAGACAGCCAGGATGTTGGCTTAGAAGCAGCCATCATTTAAAGAAAGCGTAATAGCTCACTGGTCGAGTCGGCCTGCGCGGAAGATGTAACGGGGCTAAGCTATACACCGAAGCTGCGGCTACGTACCTTAGGGTATGTGGGGTAGGGGAGCGTTCTGTAAGCCGTTGAAGGTGGTCTGTAAGGGCTGCTGGAGGTATCAGAAGTGCGAATGCTGACATGAGTAACGATAAAGGGAGTGAAAAACTCCCTCGCCGGAAGACCAAGGGTTCCTGTCCAACGTTAATCGGGGCAGGGTAAGTCGACTCCTAAGGCGAGGCCGAAAGGGGTAGTCGATGGGAAACGGGTTAATATTCCCGTACTTCTTACAATTGCGATGGGGGGACGGAGAAGGCTAGGTGGGCCTGGCGACGGTTGTCCAGGTTCAAGTATGTAGGCGGAAAGTTTAGGTAAATCCGGACTTTCTTAACGCTGAGATACGATGTCGAGCTACTACGGTAGTGAAGTCATTGATGCCATGCTTCCAGGAAAAGCCTCTAAGCTTCAGATTGTAAGGAATCGTACCCCAAACCGACACAGGTGGTCGGGTAGAGAATACCAAGGCGCTTGAGAGAACTCGGGTGAAGGAACTAGGCAAAATGGTACCGTAACTTCGGGAGAAGGTACGCTCTTATCAGTGAAGTCCCTTGCGGATGGAGCAGACGAGAGTCGCAGATACCAGGTGGCTGCAACTGTTTATTAAAAACACAGCACTGTGCAAAATCGTAAGATGACGTATACGGTGTGACGCCTGCCCGGTGCCGGAAGGTTAATTGATGGGGTTAGACTTCGGTCGAAGCTCTTGATCGAAGCCCCGGTAAACGGCGGCCGTAACTATAACGGTCCTAAGGTAGCGAAATTCCTTGTCGGGTAAGTTCCGACCTGCACGAATGGCGTAATGATGGCCACGCTGTCTCCACCCGAGACTCAGTGAAATTGAAATCGCTGTGAAGATGCAGTGTACCCGCGGCTAGACGGAAAGACCCCGTGAACCTTTACTACAGCTTGGCACTGAACATTGAACCTACATGTGTAGGATAGGTGGGAGACTATGAAATTGCGTCGCTAGATGTGATGGAGTCGTCCTTGAAATACCACCCTTGTAGTTTTGATGTTCTAACGTTGGCCCCTGAATCGGGGTTACGGACAGTGCCTGGTGGGTAGTTTGACTGGGGCGGTCTCCTCCCAAAGAGTAACGGAGGAGCACGAAGGTGGGCTAAACACGGTTGGACATCGTGTGGTTAGTGCAATGGCATAAGCCCGCTTGACTGCGAGAATGACAATTCGAGCAGGTGCGAAAGCAGGTCATAGTGATCCGGTGGTTCTGAATGGAAGGGCCATCGCTCAACGGATAAAAGGTACTCCGGGGATAACAGGCTGATACCGCCCAAGAGTTCATATCGACGGCGGTGTTTGGCACCTCGATGTCGGCTCATCACATCCTGGGGCTGAAGTCGGTCCCAAGGGTATGGCTGTTCGCCATTTAAAGTGGTACGCGAGCTGGGTTTAGAACGTCGTGAGACAGTTCGGTCCCTATCTGCCGTGGGCGTTGGAAAATTGAAAGGGGCTGCTCCTAGTACGAGAGGACCGGAGTGGACGAACCTCTGGTGTTCGGGTTGTCATGCCAATGGCATTGCCCGGTAGCTAAGTTCGGAATCGATAACCGCTGAAAGCATCTAAGCGGGAAGCGAGCCTTGAGATGAGTTTTCCCTGGCACTATAAGTGTCCTAAAGGGTTGTCGTAGACTACGACGTTGATAGGCAGGGTGTGTAAGTGCTGCGAGGCATTGAGCTAACCTGTACTAATTGCCCGTGAGGCTTAACCATACAACACCCAAGGGGTTTTGTGGACTCAAAGACAGACCTTGAATGCGTTTGAAGAGATACAACTTTTATTGCTCTATTGAATAGAGAACAGCTTTCCAGATTATTTTGCCTTCAGTTTTTAAAAACTGAAAGTAAAGCAAAATTTGCTTGGCGACCATAGCATTGTGGACCCACCTGATTCCATGCCGAACTCAGAAGTGAAACACAATAGCGCCGATGGTAGTGTGGGGTTTCCCCATGTGAGAGTAGGACATCGCCAGGCTCCAAATTTAGTTTCACTTTTTAAAAGTGAAGACAAAATCTTTCAGAATCGTTTTTAAGCGATTTCTGAATTGCTGATATAGCTCAGCCCGGTAGAGCGCACCCTTGGTAAGGGTGAGGTCCCCAGTTCGAGTCTGGGTATCAGCACCACTATTTAGTTGATTTGATTCATCAAGTTAACAACAGAATTTGTTTGACGACCATAGCATTGTGGACCCACCTGATTCCATGCCGAACTCAGAAGTGAAACACAATAGCGCCGATGGTAGTGTGGGGTTTCCCCATGTGAGAGTAGGACATCGTCAGGCTTAAATTGCATTATGCTGAATAGACACTGCGGAGTGGTAGTTCAGTTGGTTAGAATACCGGCCTGTCACGCCGGGGGTCGCGGGTTCGAGTCCCGTCCACTCCGCCACTTATTAGAAAGCCTAGTCTCACGACTAGGCTTTCGTCGTTTCTGGCATCATATATTGATCTTCAACCAACTTAGTCCTATAGATGTTTACCTATCGACCGGGAGCTCTGCTCATTGGTCTATCGTGTCAATTTTTACCATTTCAGTCCTTCTCAGAACACCTAGCCTTTCCCATTTCTTAGATGAAATTTTGTGATTCGACGTACAAACTCAATAGGTTGCGATGCCACATAGCTCGATCTTTATTGGTATTCTCCCCCTTGGTAAACAAAGTCGGGCGACTAGCCTATGCAGTTACCCTAGCGGCCTGCCGCTATATGAAATAGAGGGATAGTCTAATTCTGTTTGGTTTGTGCAGCCATGACTTCGTTTAGGCTATGAGTATTGTTAATCCAGCATTGGGCATATGCTAGTCTACTATCCCTTAATATGAGATTCTTTATCTCGCCGTGCTTAAGAAACCTCTTTAGAGAGTAGAGTGCTAGACTGCTTGCTATCACTTTACGCCTCTTAGCATGCGTCAAGAGCGTTTATTTAATAGACTTAAAGGTTACCAACTCAAACTGTATTATTTAAGTGACTAGCCATGTATTAGGCTGATGCTAATGATGTGATTAGCTTAGGTTTGAAATTACAAAGTGCGATTAACTGCGTATTTCGGCTGATGTGACCCCTAGTTTCGTTTTTAATCGACCACCTTTTTAAGCCTCTCTTTTCTCTTCCTTAGTTTTACTCCAAGTGGTCGATTTAAGCCAGTTTTCTCATTGATTCCCCTCGTAACTCGATTCTATGACTTTGATGAACCAACCTATCTAAGATCGCATCAGCGATCGTCGAGTTGTCGATCATCTCGTGCCATTCTTTTACAGGTAGTTGGCTGATAATGATCGTACTGCACTCTTGGTATCTATCTTCTAGCACTTCGAGAAGATTACTTGCATGCTCTTGGCTGAGTTTTTCCATTCCCCAGTCATCGATAACCAACAGTTTTTTCTTAGACAAGCTCAGTAGTAGCTTTTGATAGCTGCCATCAAGGCGGCTACTACTCAGGTCATCAAGTAAACGATTTAGGCGATAATAACGACTTGGGCAGTGTTGCTCACACGCCTGCTCGGCGAGCGCACAAGCAACATAGGTTTTACCTGCACCTGTTGCACCTGTAATCAGGACATTCTGTCGCTTTTGTAAATAAGTGCCTGATAATAACTCTCCCATCATTGCTCTTTTTAAGCCTCGTTCTGGGCGGTAGTCCAGTTGATTACCGCTAGCGCTTAGGCGCAGCTTGGCTTGCCGTTTAAGTCGTTGGATTTTGGTTTGATCTCGGTTCACTATCTCATGATCAAGGATGAGTCCTAACCTTTCTTCAAAGCCAAGTTCAGCATAGGTCGCGGGGTGTATTCTTTGCTGTTCCAGTGCATCAGAAGCATGACTTAGGCGTAGTGATTTTAACTGTTGGATTATTGCGTCCATATTGTTTCTCCTAGTGGTAGTAGTTGGAACCACGAACATTAGTGTGTTTAAGGTTTGGTGTATCAGTGGAAGGCTGAGAGAGAGTGCCTTCACGATGGTTCTTCAATAAGTTTTTGACGAAGCCAAGGTATGGCTTCTCTGTCACTAAGGCATCTCGGCAAGCTTGTTCTAACCGTGCGTCTGAGTGCTTTTTGGCAAGACTTAGTAACCCAAAGCAACTTCTAAAGGCCAATGCTTCATGCTCTGGGCGTTTGAGCAACATCTGAGTCAGTTCACCTGTGGCTGGCCCAATAGATTTTCCCCAACGGATAAAACGCTCGGGTGTCCATGATTGGTATTGATGGTTGCTTGGCATATGCTCGTAAACGGTAGAGAGACCATATTCTTTTTGGCTTGTGCAGTGGTGAGCAACAATGCTCCCTTTGTGGTAGATACGTATTATTTGATGCGTTGCTTCAAGCTCAACTTGTTGCCCAACAAGTTGGTGCGGCACAGAGTAGAAGTGCTTTTTATATTGAATGTGATAATCAGGGGAGACGGTTGCTCGTTTAGTTTCGATATACACATATGGTTGCGATGGCAGTGGTTTTAACGCTGGACGGTCAACTTTGTTGAACAAGTCATGTCGATTGACACCAAGCTGCTTCATCTCTCGTTGGTTTAAGTCATGCATCAGCTTTCGGATAGCCAGGTTCAGCTCAGCCATTGTATAGAACACTTGGTGGCGAAGGCGCATCATTATCCAGCGCTCTACGATGAGAACTGCGTTCTCAGCTTTGGCTTTATCTTTAGGCTTGTAGGGCCTGGCTGGCATCACAGCAACGCCGTAATGTTGTGCCAGTTTTCGGTAGCTCTCATTGAGGATAGGGCTATGACGGTCTGCTTTCGTTATAGCAGATTTCAGATTATCAGGTACAAGTAGATTCGGAGCACCACCAAAGTGATTAAAGGTATTCACATGAGCCATGAGGAAGTGTTCAAGCCCTTGGCTCTCACTCGCCTCGACATAGGTGTAATTTGACGCCCCTAAAGTGGCGACAAATACCTGAGCATGTCTGCATTCTCCTGTATCTGGATTCACAACAGGGATCGTTGGGCCACAGTAGTCAATGAAGAGCTTGTCACCAGCATGGTGAAGTTGGCGCATACTGCGTTTTTGTGTCTTTAGCCAACGTCTATACAGTTCGCAGAACTGTGTATAGCCATAGGCTTTGTCTTGATGCTGATGACAATACTCTTCCCAAAGCAAAGCTTTAGTCATCCCTTTACGCTTCAATTCTAAGTAGCAGAGAGTGAAATCAGGCATCACTTTATGCTGAGAAGATGAGCGACCATCAAACAAAGCTTGGGTGACTTGATTTTCATGATGAGTCTCTTCCAGTGGCCACGTGAGGCCACTGGATTTAAATCGGGATAGATGCTGGGATACAGTGGAATGAGCAATATTGAGGCAAGCGGCGATCTGTCGATTAGAAAGATTGCACTCGTATCGGAGGCGTAATATTTCCTTAATTTTATTCATTGGCATTCTCTTTTTCGGCATGATTTATCCTTAGTGCTCTCAACATGAAAGACTCAGGTTAAACCTATTGATTTAAAAGAGAAAAGAGGTTTATTTCGGTAAATCGACCATCGATTTCGGAAACACACCGAAAAGTGGATGATTAAAACCGAAATGAGTGGTCGGTTAAAAACGGATTTGGTGGTCGATTAAAACCGAAATAGGCGGTCGGATAGCTCCGAAATATGCAATTAACCAAATAAATATAAGATCCCTGGTGATCTTGCTTAGAGAGGTCATCGATACTTTCCTTAGTTGCGTTAAAGATTCTCTTTGACTGAATCGTATTTATTTACCCGATATCAGTTATCGAAATTCCATGAGTTACTTGATTACCAAATATCTTTGTATATAAGTTAGTTTAGTGCCTACTAGCTCAAGCTATGTTTTGGTTAATGTGACTAATATAAAGCTACATAAGGTTATCTTTGTTAATTGGTAAGCCTCAAACTTTTGTAGCCATGAACTGATAGTTTTGGGATTACTTTGATAAATCGGTTAAGTCCCAAAGCATTAAAGGTAACTCGATGAAATTAAGCTTTAACTTTGAAGATGCGAGCCAGATCTTTGTAGGATCTTTTGCTTTAGCTGTCCCGATTTCTTTTTCTGAAGAGGCGTGGAAGTTAGGGGAGACTTTACCTACCGCTAACTTACTGTTGCTATTTCTGCTGTCTGCTGTTTTCCTTGGCTTTTATACGTATGAGAGTGTCTTTCAAAAAGACGTTGTTGCTCGGTTACCGGTGTTTATTTTCAGAATAGTGATTGCTTATGTGATGACTGCAATGGTCGTTGCTTTGGTGCTGACTTGTTTAGATAAACTGCCTTTACTGAGTGATCCTATTGTATCGATCAAAAGGGTTATTGTTATTTCAATGCCAGCATCGATGGGAGCGATTGTGGTAGATAGTTTTGATAAAGAGTGAATTACCATAGCATTTGAATTGAAGTAGCTAACAGAACCTCTAGATAGCTTATTCGATTAGTCCGATAGCTTTCTTATCCTTATACTTATGGTTTGAATTGTTCTGGAGAACGCTTCATAGATAACGTTATAAGTAAGTTCGTGACACAGATGTTCAGTTTGAGGTTTCAAGGATTCAAAGGAAGCTAAAGAGTAAGATCTGATAACTGTAAAAGAGCGCTATATTGGCTAGGTTTGAATGATAGGAGGTAATAGGAAGTGTAGGATAAAGTAGGATCTTCAGATGCAAAAAAGCCGCATCAATGATGCGGCTTTTTTTAATTGGCTCCCCTTGCAAGACTTGAACTTGCGACATACGGATTAACAGTCCGCCGTTCTACCAACTGAACTAAAGGGGAATTGATTGTTTAGTCTCTAATCAAGAGAATGGTGCCGACTACCGGAATCGAACTGGTGACCTACTGATTACAAGTCAGTTGCTCTACCTACTGAGCTAAGTCGGCATCATGAATCAAAAAGCTTATGCTTGATGATTAACTTGGCTCCCCTTGCAAGACTTGAACTTGCGACATACGGATTAACAGTCCGCCGTTCTACCAACTGAACTAAAGGGGAATTATTCTTAAAGCTTTAAAGAAATGGTGCCGACTACCGGAGTCGAACTGGTGACCTACTGATTACAAGTCAGTTGCTCTACCTACTGAGCTAAGTCGGCACATAATATTTTTTTGTGCTTTACTGTCGTTGTCTAGGACACCAACAAATAAATTTTGGTGCCCGGAGGCGGAATCGAACCACCGACACGAGGATTTTCAATCCTCTGCTCTACCGACTGAGCTATCCGGGCGACGAGGTGTATTAAACGTGTTTTCGCGTTCTGGGTCAACATTAAATTGCAAAAAAAGTATTGTTTGATGTTTTTCTATACTTAGTGGGTTGTTTTTGTTCATTTAGAGCGAAAAACCTAGGTCTAGCATGCTCTAAAAGATAGTAAAAGTACGGTTAACTACACTGAATGGGCGTCGAAATAAAAATAGCACGTATGAAAACGTGCTTTTATATTTAAGAATTTTGCTGAGAGTTTAGTGTTTTACTTCAAACCTATTAACCCAAGCTTCTAATTCGTTAGAAAGAGAGGCTAGTGTTTGAGTGCTGTTATGACTTTCTGTCACTACATTACTCAATTGGTTGCCACTTTCTTCGATCATATTGATACGCTTCGAAATATCATCACTCACCTGAGTCTGTTCAGCGGCGGCTATCGCGATTTGATGACTCATTGATGAAATAGACTCTAACACTACAACTATCTGTTGTAGTGCTTCAGAGGCATTCTGGGACTCCGTTACGGTGCTTTCACACACTTCCATAGTTTCTATCGCGTTACGAGAGCCTTCTTGAAGGTTATTGATCATTAGCTGGATTTCTTTCGTGCTTGATTGTGTTCGACCAGCAAAGTGGCGATCTTCATCTGCTACAACGGCAAATCCGCGGCCTTGTTCACCAGCGCGCGCAGCTTCAATTGCCGCATTTAGCGCTAGAAGGTTAGTTTGTTCCGCAATATCACCGATGACGTCTAATACCTTCACGATGTTATGTACATCGCAGTCTAAGTTAGCGACGGCTTCACTTGCTGTGCTGGCCTTGGATGTTATCTACCGGTTGTGAATCAGGCGCTGAGTATGTTGGCTCTGTTTATCGGCCTCATCGGTATTACGAGCAGTATCGCCAGCTGAATCAGCAACGTTGTTGGCTGAAGAGACCATTTCCGTCATAGCTGTCGCGATCATCTCAGTCGACTTCAGTAAGAATGCTGTATGCGCTCTTAAATAGCTCTGTCACAGGAGCTTTGTTGTCCATGTTACTAAGCGACTCTCAGGTCCATAAACCAGTAGCAGTTAGCGCCAGCAGAGCGATCAAGGTGATGCTCGATAATAAGTAAGCTTGCGTTTTTAATTTAATATTTTCCTGCGTAGCGATTCAATAATTAGTATTAGATATAATTCATCGAACCTCAATCTAAGTCGTGTGGGGCAGATATTAGAAAGATATCAAAACATGATAGAGATTAAATTTTCGAAGAAAAAATAACAAGATGGAGTTCTGTTATTTTATGTGGTGATTTAAGGGATTAAAGACAATGAATTTTTGCAGGAGTTGGTCCAGTTTGTTTAGGTATGATTTACAGAGTGAAGAAACTGGTGCTGTAGTGAAAGGCTGGAAGCATGAATTTTAATTTATTGGGACTTATAGAGTGTTAGAGCCGAGCTGATATGTATGTCGAAGAGAGTTTTAACTTTTGTTCAAATGAAAAAAAGCCAAGTCTTTCGACTTGGCTTTCTTGAATGTGGCTCCCCTTGCAAGACTTGAACTTGCGACATACGGATTAACAGTCCGCCGTTCTACCAACTGAACTAAAGGGGAATTATTTGTGTTTAACAATGTTCTTTAAGATATGAATAATCTATAAAGACTATTATTTGTCAAGTGCCAAATAATGGTGCCTCGAGGCGGAATCGAACCACCGACACGCGGATTTTCAATCCGCTGCTCTACCGACTGAGCTATCGAGGCAAAAGAATGGTGCCGACTACCGGAGTCGAACTGGTGACCTACTGATTACAAGTCAGTTGCTCTACCTACTGAGCTAAGTCGGCACACTAAATTCTTTGCTTTAGAGAGTAAACTCTCTAACTAAAACCTCATATAAAATGAAGTTCTTGAAAATGGCTCCCCTTGCAAGACTTGAACTTGCGACATACGGATTAACAGTCCGCCGTTCTACCAACTGAACTAAAGGGGAATTACTTGTCTCAACATCAGGTCTGTAAAGACCATTATTTGTCAAGTGCCAAATAATGGTGCCTCGAGGCGGAATCGAACCACCGACACGCGGATTTTCAATCCGCTGCTCTACCGACTGAGCTATCGAGGCAAAAGAATGGTGCCGACTACCGGAGTCGAACTGGTGACCTACTGATTACAAGTCAGTTGCTCTACCTACTGAGCTAAGTCGGCACACTAAATTCTTTATGCTTTCGTTCGTGTTGCTACTCCTTGTTAAAGAGTCATGACACCAACAAATCAAATTGTGGTGCCCGGAGGCGGAATCGAACCACCGACACGAGGATTTTCAATCCTCTGCTCTACCGACTGAGCTATCCGGGCAACGGAGCGCTATTAAACGGATTTTCTGCATAACCGTCAACACCTTTTTTGAAAATAATTAAAAAAAACGTTCGTTAGTTGTTTTTTTATTCAAAAGTGAGGCTTACGTTTACCTTGGTTAAAATCTTTCTTGAATTTTGTTACTTTTTCTAAGTATCGACGCGACTCTTTGTTTGGATGTTTCTTTGTCAGTGCCCAGTAAGCTTGACTGGGTTGCAATGAGTTTAAGTCACGCATTGCCCGTTTTCTGTCCTTACTGAAGGTATTGAGTACCCCACCAGTGCCACCGTTGTATGCTGAGATCATGCTGTATTCGAGTGTGGTTGGGTGTTGCACGTCCTTCAAATAACGATTTTTAAGGATGTAAAAGTACGCAGTGCCAGCATCTATGTTGTTTTCTGGATTGAATAAGTACTCAGGACTCGGCTCTCCAGGTTTCTTTTTGACGAGCTTAAAGACATCTCGGCCTGCCGCTTTTGGGACCACCTGCATAAGACCATAAGCATTCGCCCAGCTCACGGCGTATGGATTGAAACTGCTTTCTGTTTTGATGATTGCGTAAATCAAGTCTTCAGGAATGTCATAACGTTGAGATGTGCGACGAACGATGTCTGCGTACTTATAGCTTCGTTTGCTGGCGTGATCGGCCACCATTGGAATCTCGACGTAATACGCTTTTTTAAAGTCGACTTCCTTGGTTTTTAGATTATTGGCGATTAGGTAATCAGCAAACTTATTAGCGCGCCATGTCCATTGGATAGGCTTCTTATCTTGATCAACGACTTGGTTATAGAGGAAAGGTTGACCTTCTAACTTGATGTTTTTGGAAGAGAATAGATCGACATTCGCAGGATCATCTGGCGTTAAAAGTGTCGTCATTATTGCATTTTTGAGGTGCTTTTTAGGATCCGTTGAAGAGACGGTTTCAACTGTGATTAGACCTTGGCTAAAGTTTACTTCTGAACGACTCAAGTAATTATCTATGTATTTCACATAGTTACTCTTGCCCGCCATCTTTATTTCACTGCTGCCCCAACGTTTTTGGATATTACCAGAAAAGCTATTAATTAAAGAATCTAACGCCCCAGTGTCTTTTTCAAATTGACCGGGTAGCTCCGCTAAATTACTGACAAATCGGTTGGTTGGTTCGTAGTTAACATCATATATGCTTTCGACAAATTCACGACTGCACCCAGTTAACAACATGGCTGTTAGGAAGTAACTTAGCTTTTTCATAGTTCCTCATACAAAAATGACATCGCAGCGTTAACCATGATGTCATTAAAATTTGCTTAAATAAATGTCTTATTCGCTTGGTGGAGTGTAGCCATCAATAACGACATCTTTACCTTCGAAAAGGAAGTTAACCATCTCAGTTTCAAGAAGTTTACGATGTTCAGGATCCATCATGTTTAGCTTCTTTTCATTGATAAGCATGGTTTGTTTGCTTTGCCATTGTCCCCAAGCTTCTTTAGAGATGTTGTCAAAGATACGCTTACCTAAGTCACCTGGGTAAAGTTGAAAATCTAGGCCTTCAGCATCTTTTTGAAGGCGAGCACAAAATACAGTGCGGCTCATAGTGGTTCCTCTTATCATGTTCGTTGATTCAAACGTCGTCGTTCAGTTCAAAGGGTAGGCTCTCAATAAGCTGCTTTACAGGAGCGGCTAGGCCAATTTCTTCCGGTTTTGATAAGTTATACCAGAGACCTTTAGTCCCTTCCATTATCAAAACTGGTTGTTTATCTAATTTTACTAATACAGGCGTGATATCTAAGTGGTAGTGGCTGAAAGTATGTCGAAACGCAATCATGGTCTTGATCGAATCTGTTTCATTGTCTTTGATTGAACGAAGATCTAACTGATGTTCGATCTCTGCGTTTTCATTTTGAGGGAAACAGAATAGTCCTCCCCAGATACCCGATTGAGGGCGTTGTTCGAGCCATACTTGATTGTTGTGGTACAGAATCACAAACCATGTTTCTTTTGTTGGCTTTTCTTTCTTTGGTTTCTTGCCAGGAAAATCGAGCTGTCTATCGAGCTTCTTAGCTTCACACATGCTTTCAATCGGGCATAAGGTACATTTAGGCTTGCTACGGGTACAAACCATCGCGCCCATGTCCATCATGGCTTGATTGTACTTATCAACATCTTGATTGGGAGTGTGTGCTTCTGCGTGTTCCCACAACTGGTTCTCGACTTTCTTTTGCCCCGGCCAACCTTCAATTGCAAAGCTTCTCGCCAAGGTGCGCTTGACGTTACCATCAAGAATCGCGTGAGGAAGCTTGTGAACAGAAGATAGTACTGCAGCGGCAGTAGAGCGTCCAATGCCCGGTAGCGCGTTCATCTCTTCGATAGAAAGCGGAAACTCACCACCGTATTGTTCGGCAACAATTTTGGCAGCCTTATGTAAGTTACGAGCTCGCGCGTAATAGCCAAGCCCTGTCCATAAGTGAAGCACCTCATCTTGTTCGGCGTTCGCTAGGTCAATAACCGTTGGGAAACGTTCTAAGAAGCGTTTGTAGTATGGAATGACCGTGGCGACTTGAGTCTGCTGAAGCATGATTTCAGATAGCCAAACGGTGTAGGCGGTTTTGTTTTGTTGCCAAGGTAATTCTTTACGCCCAAAGGCGTCATACCACTTTAATATGGCGGTTGCGAAAGGAGTCACGACATGCTCTATGCTTTGCTATTATTAGGAGTGAAATTGCACCACACTTACGGTTGGATGTAAAACAGACAAATTGTGTGGGAATTTATCCACGGAAAGACTTGCACCGGAGGCAATTCTTTGGATAATCCCCGCTTTGATTAATCAATGTGCAGGCAAAAATCAATGAGTGAAGTGACCACTAACGAATATACTGAAGACGGCAAACTGGTTCGTAAGATCCGTAGTTTTGTTCGCCGCGAAGGCCGCTTAACAAAAGGCCAAGAAAACGCAATGAACGAATGTTGGCCAACAATGGGTATCGACTACAACCCAGAACTTCTTAATTGGAAAGAAGTGTTTGGCAACGACAACCCTGTTGTACTAGAAATTGGCTTCGGTATGGGTGCATCACTGGTTGAAATGGCAAAGAATGCGCCTGAGAAAAACTTCTTAGGTATTGAAGTTCATAGCCCAGGAGTTGGTGCGTGTTTAGGTACAGCTCGCGATGCTGGCGTAACTAACCTGCGTGTAATGTGTCATGATGCAGTTGAAGTATTTGAACACATGATCCCAGACAGCAGCCTGCATTCACTGCAACTGTTTTTCCCTGACCCATGGCATAAAGCTCGTCACCACAAACGTCGTATTGTTAAGGCTGAGTTTGCAGAAATGGTTCGCGGTAAGCTGCAACTTGATACTGGTATTTTCCATATGGCAACAGACTGGGAAAATTACGCAGAACATATGATTGAAGTGATGAACGTAGCTCCAGGCTTCAAGAATATCGCTGAAGATGGGGATTACATTCCTCGTCCAGACGAGCGTCCGCTAACTAAGTTTGAAGCGCGTGGCCACCGTTTAGGTCATGGCGTTTGGGACATTAAGTTTAAGCGTACTAAGTAATTCTGAATCAAATTAAGTGAAGGTGGATCCGACTTAGGATTAAACCCTACACTTTATGGGATTGATTAAAGCCAACATTATTGTAATGTTGGCTTTTTTGTCCTTAGGCTTTTATTGCGATAAAGGTTTAAGGACAGAAAATAATGTCACACCCCCTAGAAGAATAACAATAAAGAAGTAAGTACACATGAAACCAACTCAAGCTATTTTGGCCGAGATTTTAGATGAAGTTCGCCCTTTAATTGGTCAGGGAAAGGTCGCAGATTATATTCCTGCATTGGCTCGCGTATCAAACCAGAAACTGGCGATTGCGGTATACACCAATGAAGGTGAAGTTATTCAAGCTGGCGATGCCAATGAAGCCTTTTCTGTGCAATCAATCTCTAAAGCTTTAAGCCTGACGTTGGCTATGGTGTTGTATAAGCCTGAAGAAATATGGCAGCGAGTAGGGAAGGAGCCTTCAGGGCAAGCCTTTAATTCGATGATTCAGCTTGAGATGGAGCACGGCATCCCCCGTAACCCGTTTATTAATGCTGGCGCGATTGTCGTGGCTGACTTATTACAAAGCCGTCTATCAGCACCAAGACACCGTTTATTAGAATTTGTGCGTCAGTTATCAGGTGATACTCATATTGTGTATGACAAGGTTGTAGCGGCTTCTGAGATGATGCACAGCGATCGTAATGCTGCTATCGCTTATTTGATGCGTTCATTTGGTAATTTTGAGAACGATGTTATCCCCGTACTCAACAATTACTTTCATGCTTGTGCGCTTAAAATGACCTGTGTGGATTTAGCGAAGACTTTTAGCTATTTGGCAAACAAAGGTGTGTCAGTTCAGACCAAGAAAGAGATCATCACGCCAGTTCAAACCAAACAGCTGAATGCTTTGCTTGCGACATGTGGTTTGTACGATGGGGCGGGAGAGTTTGCCTATCGTGTTGGTATGCCAGGAAAGTCTGGTGTCGGTGGCGGGATTATTGCGATTGTTCCTGGTGAAATGACGATCGCGGTTTGGTCTCCAGAATTAGACGCTTCGGGTAATTCACTGGCGGGAACTCAGGCTTTAGAATTACTCTCTGAGCGCATTGGTCGTTCTATTTTCTAAAAGCGCTTTTACGTTGGGGTTCTACATTTGCAAGAGATCCTCAACTCACTCATCCTTCGCTCTTGAGGATGACGGTGTTGTTTGTAATTTCGACGCTCTCGCTTTAACTCTATTTTTTTCGGCGCACCGGTTAGAAAAAGGCTGACCCTAAAGCCAACCCTTACTCAATACTTATCGAATATCGAATATCGAATATCGAATATCGAATATCGAATATCGAATATCGAACTACTCGTCTTCCTCAGCCATAAAGGCTTCAAGCAGATCATTAAGGAACAGCTTTCCTTTTTCAGTGATCTGCCAATGGCTGTCGGTTTCATTAAGATAACCGAGCTCTTTGGCCCACTCTATCGTTGGCTGAATCGAATCAAACTCTAACCCAGTTGTATCAATGAAGTCTTGTTTTGGACATGCTTCCATTAGCCTAAAGCGGTTCATGAAAAACTCAAAAGGGCGGTCCTCATTAGGGACTTCAAGTTCATCCGACAGATAGGGCTTCACCAGATTCTGATACGCTGCTAGGTAGCCTCTAGGGTGTTTAACCTTAGTGGTGCGAACAATACGTCCATCTGCAAAGCTCAGCTTGCCATGAGAGCCACAACCAATACCTAGGTAGTCACCAAAGCGCCAGTAGTTGAGATTATGCTGACACTGATATCCTGGCTTGCTGTAGCCTGAAATTTCGTACTGTACATAACCTGCATCTGCAAGCTTCTTATGGCCCAAGTCGAAGATATCCCATAGGTCATCATCGTCAGGCAGTTTGGGCGTTTTGTAATAGAACATGGTGTTAGGTTCTATTGTTAGCTGATACCAAGACAAATGTGGAGGATCGAGCTCGATCGCTTTGTCCAAATCAACCAAGGCCTGATCAATGCTTTGATCGGGTAAGCCGTGCATTAGATCTAGGTTGAAGCTGTTCAATCCGATTTTATGCGCTAAGTGAGCTGCGTTGACCGCTTCATCTTGACCATGAATACGACCAAGCCTTTCCAGTTTCTCTTGCTCAAAACTTTGTACGCCTACCGAGATTCGAGTGATTCCTGCCTTTTGGTAACCAGCGAAACGTTCTGCCTCTATAGTACCCGGATTGGCTTCCATGGTGATTTCTATTTCAGGTTTGAACGGGATGCGTTGTTCAATACCTTGTAGTAATCGACCTATTCCTTCTGGAGAAAATAGACTCGGTGTGCCGCCACCAATAAAGATCGAATGCAATGGGCGAGGTGCGCTATTGAGTTGGTATTTTTCGATATCGGTATCGAGATCCTCAAGCAGTGCATCAATGTACTCTTTTTCAGGAATCTCGGCTTTGAGAGCGTGAGAGTTAAAATCACAATACGGACACTTTTGTACACACCATGGGATGTGGACATAAAGGCTAAGTGCGGGTGGTATAAGCGCTGCATTGTGCATTACAGAGCTTGCTCCTTGAGAGTCTTGAATAATGACGCGAGGGCTTTTCCACGGTGTGACAGTTGCTTCTTGCGTGACGATTTAAGCTCTGCTGAGGCGCAGTTATCTTCTGGTACAAAGAATACAGGATCGTAGCCAAAGCCATTTTTACCGTGTTCTTCAGTAAGAATGCGGCCCTCCCATTTACCGTGACACACCAATGGTGTTGGATCGTTTTCGTGACGCATTAGCACCAACACACAGTGGAAGCGGGCGGTACGCTTTTCAGTTTCCACACTTTGCATTGCATCTAACAGCTTTTCGATGTTCTGCGTATCAGTCGCTCCTTCACCTGAGTAACGCGCTGAGTAGATACCGGGTGCACCATTAAGGTAATCAACTTCTAAGCCAGAATCGTCAGCAATGGCTGGTAGTCCCGTCTCTTTCGCAGCGTGGCGAGCTTTGATGATGGCATTTTCAATAAAAGTTGTTCCCGTTTCAGCAACTTCTGAAACGTTAAACTCACTTTGCGCGACAACGTCGAAACCAAACTCAGACAGAATATCTGCCATCTCGAGAACTTTGCCTTGGTTGCCTGTTGCTAAAACAATCTTAGTCATAGGGATGTGGCTCTAATAAGTTAATGACTAGAAAAGTGAGCTTTGAAGCTACTCTTCTATATAGAATTTTTGTGTGAAACGCAGTGGACCTGTGCCTTTCAAACCTGCGTTAACATCAATATTAAAAGTGATGTTCTCTTCGTGAGTGACCGGAAACTCAGCAAGATAATAAATCGCATCGCCTTCCTTTATTTCACGGAAGTTAAGCGTGCGGGTGTTACCTACTAGGTTGCGTGCTGTTCCCGTAATTTTAGCCGTTGTTGCAGGCTTGCCTAAAGAAGCGTTGTCTAGCACGCTGATATTTAGAATCGCTGAGTATCCGTTTCGTTTTAATTTATATTGCTTAGCAACCTGCGCAGTTAAAAACGTGGAATTGAAAGCCGAGTAATGAACCTCGACATCCTTGATACTTTTAAATTGTCCTGCCGAGCTTGGTAGGGCAATCAGAGCGGTGAGTAGTGCTGTTATCCATAGACGCATAATGACTCCAATAAATAGCAAAAAGCCATCATAGGATGGCTTTGACTTCAGTTGGGATCTGGCTTGGTGAGCATATTCGAACTTGCTTATGCCGACCGAGCTCTCCCTTTTCTATCTTAATTTGCCCTTTAGCGACCTTAAATTGTTTCGCAAGGTATTTCGCTAAGTGAGCATTTGCTTTGCCATCAACCGGTGGTGCAGTAATGGCAATTTTCAGTTCCTCTCCGTGCAAGCCGACAATCTTGTCTCGGCTTGCTTTGGGTTAGATATAGAGCCTAAGAATAATATCGTCTTCTTCGGCCCAAACTGCTTTTGGCATCGTCAAAGTACCTGATGTTCGTGCTTGAATTATAGCTGATACCAAATAGGACCGATCATGTCGCCCATTAGGAAGTTCGCAAATTGTAGAACAATGAACAGAACGAGCACACTTAGGTCGAAGCCACCCATATCAGGAAGGATACGGCGAATCGGCGTTAACATTGGTTCTGTTAACTGATGGAATACGTATTCGATTGGGCTACGGCCTTGGCTAACCCAGCTCAGAATTGCACGGATTAGCAGAACCCAGAAAATTAACCCACCAGCCGCTTTGAGCAGAGATAGTGCGCCAAAGATCAGGAAGCTGATATCAAATACAGCCGCACCTCCAGAGATAATCAAGTTTAGGGCGACGAACTTAAGTACACACAGCACGTAAGCGAAAACAACAGTCGCCAGGTCAAGGCTGCCTATTGATGGAATCACTCGGCGTAGTGGGGCAACAACCGGTTGTGTCGCTTTTACGATAAATTGTGAGAATGGGTTGTAGAAATCTGCACGTGATGCTTGTAGCCAGATACGCAAGATCACAACCATGATGTAAAGATCAAAAACGGTCGAGATCAGAAAGCTCATCGAATTCATATTGTTTCCTTTTTCGGATTTACTTGCCGCTAGGTATAACCCGAACGACACAATGCTTTTGTACTGTAACGAGTATTAAAACAGTTTTTCCATCTCTTCAGCTCGAGCAACCGCCGCTTGCATGGCTTTCGCTACGATGTCTGATAGTTGATGGTCGTTAAACGTTCGCAATGCTTCTGCGGTCGTTCCGCCTTTTGAAGTTACTTGCTCACGCAGTGTTGATAATTCAGTATTTGGATTTGCTACTACCATCTCTGCCGCGCCTAATGCAGATTGCTGCACTAATTTACGAGCGGTTTCTTGGTCAAAACCTTGGTTAATTGCTTCAGCTTGCATCGCTTCCATAAACAGGAAGAAGTAAGCCGGAGCACTCCCCGCTGCCGCAATGATGTTGTTGATACCAGACTCTTGTTCAACCCAGCTTACCTCACCTACGGCTTGCATTAGCTGAGAAGCAAAGTCTTTATCATCTTGGCTGACCGTTGAATCAGCATAAAGGCCGCTCATCCCTTTACCAAGCAGTGATGGCGTGTTTGGCATCACACGTACCAGGTTCAGTTGGCAGTTTAACATCTCATTGAGTCTATTCGCATTAATACCCGCTGCAATTGAGATAACCAGTTTGTTGCTAAAGTCGATGCTTTGTAAGGGTTTACATACATCAGCCATCATTTGTGGTTTCACTGATAACACCACAACGTCTGCTTGCTCTACTGCGGCAATATTATCGCTGGTGGTATTGATGCCGTATTCTTGCTCTAACGGCAGCCTTCTGGTGTCTGAAGGTGCTGTTGCAGTAACCTTTTGCGCTGGGTAACCACTCGCCACTAAGCCCGCTATAATTGAGCGAACCATATTTCCCGCCCCAATAAAGGCGATGTTCTTATGTTCCATATATAAAATCCTGAGCGTGTCGCTGCGCAGTTAAAGCGAAGCGGTATCAATACTTATCATCGACTTTTGGTCGCTGACTATTTGCTATTTCGCGTAATGACGAGCACCGAAAATAGCCGTTCCAATACGAACCATTGTGCTACCAGCCTCAACTGCCGCATCCATATCACCACTCATGCCCATCGAAAGGGTATCGATGTTTGGATACTTCCCGGCTAGCTTGTCTTTAAGCTCTGCCAGTTGCGAAAATGCATTAAGCTGTGATTGATAGTCAGATACGTTTGCAGGAATCGACATCAATCCTCTTAAGGTGAGGTTAGGGAGCGACGAAATCAACTCTGCGAGTGCAAAAACTGTCTCTTCTGACGTTCCTGACTTCGAATCTTCACCACTGGTGTTTACTTGAATGAGTACTTGTAGAGGTGGAAGCTCGTTTGGTCGCTGATCATTAAGCCTTTGCGCGATTTTATCGCGATCGACAGAATGCACCCACTGGAAGCTTTCTGCGATAGGGCGGGTTTTATTGGATTGAATTGGGCCAATAAAATGCCATTCTAAATTTAGGTTAGAATGTTGTTCTGAAAAGTGTTTTACTTTATCGACACCTTCTTGAACATAGTTTTCACCAAAGGCAACTTGGCCTCCGAGTGCGGCTTCTAGAATCGCATCAATAGGTTTCGTTTTACTGACGGCTAAAAGTTGCACGGAGTCTGGAGCTCGTCCGCACTTTTGCTCAGCACTACGAATCTGTGAGGTGATTTGTTCGATATTTTGTTGAATACTGCTCATAGCTGACTTTACTTAAGGGAAAATAAATGGATATCACTGAGTTACTAGATTTTAGTGTAAAGCATAACGCGTCAGATCTACATCTTTCTGCGGGTGTATCTCCAATGGTACGTATAGATGGTGAAGTAAGGAAGCTTGGAATACCAGCTTTGAGTCATGCTGATGTGCATCGTTTGGTTTTTGAGATCATGAGTGATTCACAACGCGGTGAGTTTGAAGAAAAACTGGAAGTAGACTTCTCTTTTGAATTACCTAACGTTGGTCGATTCCGTGTTAATGCTTTTAACCAATCTCGTGGCTGCTCTGCTGTATTTCGTACCATTCCAGTAGAGATTCCTACCCTTGAACAGCTAGGGGCTCCTGAGATCTTTGAAAGAATATCTAATTACGAAAAAGGTTTAGTCTTGGTGACAGGGCCGACGGGTTCGGGTAAGTCGACAACTTTGGCTGCGATGGTAGATTACGTTAACCGTAACCATAATAAGCATATATTGACGATTGAAGACCCGATCGAATTTGTTCATACCAACAACAAATGCTTAATCAACCAACGTGAAGTGCATCGCGATACTCATAGCTTCAAAGCGGCGTTGCGCAGTGCGTTACGTGAAGACCCAGACGTTATCCTTGTTGGCGAGCTTCGTGACCAAGAGACGATCAGCTTAGCGCTAACCGCAGCAGAAACAGGCCACTTAGTTTTTGGTACTTTGCATACCAGTTCTGCGGCAAAAACCATAGACCGTATTATCGATGTATTCCCAGGTAGCGACAAAGACATGGTGCGTTCAATGTTGTCTGAATCGTTACGTTCGGTGATTGCCCAAAAGCTGTTAAAGCGTGTTGGTGGCGGTCGTGTGGCTTGTCATGAAATTATGATGGCGACACCTGCGATCAGAAACTTGATTCGTGAAGACAAGGTCGCGCAGATGTATTCGATTATTCAAACGGGCGCGGCACATGGTATGCAGACCATGGAGCAAAATGCGAAGCAGCTGATGGCTCAAGGCTTGGTTGATTCAGAAGAGGTCGAGAAAAAGATCGAAATTGAAACCTCAATGTTTTAATCAAGGTGAACAAAATGGAATTGAATCAAATCCTTGAGGGGATGCTATCTCAAAAGGCTTCGGATCTTTATATCACTGTTGATGCGCCAATCCTGTTTCGTGTGGATGGTGAACTGCGATCTCAAGGCGAGAAATTGAATTCGGCTCAGGTCGCACAGTTGCTTGACGCGATGATGAATCAAGACCGACGTGATGAATATCAGCAAACGCGTGAGGCTAATTTTGCCATAGTGCGTGATTTTGGTCGTTTTCGTGTGAGTGCATTCTTTCAACGAGAGCTACCTGGAGCAGTCATTCGACGTATCGAGACTAACATCCCAACCTTTGAGCAACTAAAGCTTCCTGATGTACTGCAAGACCTTTCAATCGCAAAGCGTGGACTTGTGCTGGTGGTTGGGGCGACGGGCTCTGGTAAATCAACCTCAATGGCTGCAATGACGGGTTATCGCAATACCAACCGCTCGGGGCATATATTGACGGTTGAAGACCCGGTTGAATTCGTTCACGAACATAAAAAGTGCATCGTAACTCAACGTGAGGTTGGGCTAGACACCGAGAGCTATGAAGTCGCGCTTAAGAACTCTTTGCGCCAAGCACCTGATATGATTTTGATTGGCGAAATCCGTAGCCGTGAAACCATGGAATACGCGATGACCTTTGCTGAAACGGGTCACTTGTGTATGGCAACTTTGCACGCTAATAACGCTAACCAAGCGTTAGAACGTATTCTCCATTTGGTACCGAAGGAACAAAAAGAACAGTTCTTGTTTGATCTGTCGATGAATCTACGTGGTGTGGTCGCTCAGCAATTAATCCGAGATAAGAATGGCAGCGGTCGTCATGGTGTGTTTGAGATTCTACTCAACAGCCCACGAGTGTCTGACTTGATTCGCCGTGGTGAGTTACATGAGCTAAAAGCAACGATGGCGAAATCGAAAGAGATTGGGATGCAGACTTTTGACCAAGCTTTGTATGACCTGGTCATTGCTGGCAAGATTAGCGAAGAGGGTGCGTTCCACAGTGCCGACTCGGCTAATGATTTGCGCTTGATGTTAAAAACCAGACGTGGCGATGATGACTACGGAACTGGTGCGTTGGCTGGCGTTAAGATTGATATGGGGTAGAAGCTATAGGCTCTAAAGAAGAACGCCTAAGATTAAAAACTCAGGCGTTTGCAGATGCGTATTCAATTGTCATTATTTTCGTTAAGAATATTGTGCTTCAAACCAGCTCTCTAAAATGACGACTGCAGACTGGTTATCGACATTACCTTTGCTTAGCGCTTTATAGCCACCCATTTCAAAAAGGTCGGCCCTTGCTTCTGTCGTAGAAAGTCTTTCATCATGCAGTTCAACATCCACACCAAAGCGACCTTTAAGACGGTTAGCGAACTTCTTCGCTCTGGGTGTAATGGATGCTAGATCTTTACCATGAAGGTCGGTAGGAAGGCCAACCACAATAAGATTTGGCTGCCATTCCTTAATTTGCTTCTCGATATCGTCCCAATTTGGGATGCCATCTTTGGCTTTAAAGGCTTTTAAAGGACTTGCTGTGCCAGTAATTTCTTGTCCGATCGCGCTGCCGATACTTTTCGTACCGTAGTCAAATGCCATAATTGTTCGTGACATGGGGCTTCCAAATTTATCTGTGTTTGAGAGTGTTTATTGAGTTGAGTTAAGCATGGCCTGCGTCTGCTGAAAGCTGAGTAGCATTAATACCTAACATTTGTACCGCAACTTTCCAGCGGTCTGAGATTGGCGTGTCGAAGATGACCTTTGGATCGGCCTCAACGGTTAGCCATGAATTCTCGGTCAGTTCAGTCTCCAGCTGGCCAGGCTCCCACCCAGAATAACCAAGTGCAACCAGATAATTGATAGGTTCATCTTCGGTTCCTAACACCATCAAGATATCTTTTGAGGTCGTTACCGAAATTTGGTCCGTCATATTAATGCTAGACTGATAGCTGCCTTTAGGTTTGTGCAAAATAAACCCGCGGTCTTCTGCTACAGGCCCACCATTTAATACGGGCTTATCAAGACTTGCTTGGTTGGATTTTGGTTGCTCAGAATCAACCTCAACTCGTTTGAGCATAGTGCCGACAGTGACATCGATAGGTGCGTTGATCATCAAACCCATCGCGCCTTCGTCATTGTGCTCACAAAGGTAGATCACCGAATTTTGAAAGTACGGATCTTTCATTCCGGGCATAGCGACCAGAAAGTGGTTCGTTAAATTCATAGAGCCTCCTGCCAGTGTGTTCCCAGTAAAGGAAGAAGAGCGGCGTAAAGCCGCTCATTGATTCTGTGTCTAAATATTTGCGAATAGCTAAGACTTTCTTAAGTTTAGGCTATTTAGCGTTAACTCGACGCTCGATTGCATCCATTAATTTACCTGTAACTGAAATATCAAAAGCAGCTTCAATTTCACGGATACAAGTTGGGCTCGTCACGTTAATCTCAGTTAGCTTGTCACCGATAACGTCAAGTCCTACGAAGATTAGTCCTTTCTCTTTTAGTGCTGGAGCAACCGCTCGTGCGATAGCCCAATCAGTTTCACTTAGAGGGCGAGCTTCACCAGTACCGCCAGCCGCTAGGTTGCCTCGAGTTTCCCCTTTAGCCGGAATACGCGCTAGGCAGTAAGGCATTGGCTCACCATCAACCACAAGAATACGCTTGTCACCGTTGCTGATGTCTGGAACAAAGGTCTGTGCCATTGCGTAGTTCTGACCGTGGTTAGTCAAGGTTTCAATGATCACTGATACGTTTGGATCTCCCTCCTTAACACGGAAGATAGATGCGCCACCCATACCATCAAGTGGTTTTAGGATCACGTCACCGTGCTCTTCTCGGAATGCTTTAATTTTTTCAGCTTTACGAGTCACGATGGTGGTTGGTGTCAGTTCAGGGAACCAAGCCGTGAACAACTTCTCGTTACAGTCACGTAGGCTTTGTGGCTTGTTGACGATCAGTGCACCGTTCTCTTCAGCACGCTCAAGAATATAAGTTGCGTAGATGTACTCAGTATCAAACGGAGGATCTTTACGCATCAATACCGCATCTAAATCGGATAGCGCGATAGTTTGTTCTGATTTGAATTCGTACCAACCGTTTGGATCTTCTTTTAGTTCAACAACCTTAGTGTCAGCAATGGCTACGCCTTGATCTAAATGTAGATCATCCATTTCCATGTAATGGATTTCGTAACCACGACGCTGAGCTTCAAGCATCATGGCAAAGCTAGAGTCTTTTTTGATGTTAATGGATGAAATTGGATCCATTACGATGCCAAGTTTGATCATTTTTTTCTCCTAGCCTAGATCGCCAAAACGGACTTGTAAGGCAGTAATTGCGGTTAGAGCTGCTGTCTCGGTACGAAGTACACGTGGGCCGAGTAGCGTCTCTTCAAATTTGTATTGTTCTGTCATACCGATTTCTTCAGCTGACAGTCCGCCTTCCGGACCGATCAATAGGCGCACCTTACTGATGGGTTCTGGAAGGGTATTGATTGAGTATTTTGCACGAGGATGCAGGTTTAGCTTCAACGCTTCACTCGGTTCGCTGCACCACTCTTCAAGTTGCATGATTGGGCGAATAACCGGAACCGTATTGCGACCAGATTGTTCACATGCTGCGATAGCAATCTTTTGCCACTGCGCGAGCTTTTTCTCGAAGCGTTTAGTATCCAGTTTAACGCCACAGCGCTCTGAAATCAGCGGGGTAATGGTGTTCACACCAAGCTCAACCGATTTCTGAATCGTGAATTCCATTTTGTCGCCACGTGAAATCACTTGGCCTAAATGTAAGTCTAACGGAGATTCGCTGCTACGCTCGATACGCTCAGTAACATTAACTGTGACGTTCTTTTTTGATACTTCAGCAATTGTCGCAGGGAATTCAGCGCCACTGCCATCAAATAGAAGAACATCTTGACCTTCTTTCATACGAAGGACTCGACCAACATGACCCGCGGCATCTTCGCCTAAAGCGAATGAACCTAACTGATGAATGCGTTCTGGGTGATGGATACGAGGGATTCTCATGCTGGTAAACCTATAAATAGTGTCATTTGGGTATTTTGTCTCTGCCTAACATGGATGCTTTTAGTTGAAAAAACAAGGGTAGAGCGAGAGTTTCAGAGGCAATTCTGAAACTCTTGTTTGAGATGGAGGCAATTGGAGATGTTGGTTGCCTGAGTCGTGTTATTTACAAGCAGGGAAAACAAATGGGTTGTGATTACCTTGGATCGCATAGATTCGCTCATCACGAGTACATTCCCACTTATCGACAGGAAACTGATTGTTCCACGCCATCATCAGGTTGCTTTGTTGTTTAGATAGCTTAAAACCATATTCTTGGCTCATATAAAGATAAGTGCGAGCGATAGATCCTTTTGCTCTGTCTGGCGGCATAACTTTACGCTGCTTGAAGTTGACCTGCATTTCACACTGGCCATAGCTCACGCCATCCATTCCATTCCACTGGCTGAAGTTGTAGTTCGAACGGTCGCCATTTACTTCACCAATGGCTGGCGTCAGGTTGTGAAGATCGGCTTCCATTGATTTGAATATTTTGTCATTGCGAGTACAGTTCTTACGTCCGCCATCCTGCCAGCACTGACGCTGGTGGCCAAATTGCCAAGCTGGAACTACGTGTTCCCACTCAATACGTGAAGCGCGTTTTTGCTGTTTTCTCACTTGATAACCACAGCCATCGAGGTCGGGGATACCTTTCTTTTTGTTTTTCCAAGTAATATCACAACCACAATAAAATGAAGTCGGGTGATCGAGATAAATCTTCACGGCTTCTTTTTTTGCTTTGGAGAAAGAGCTTGGTGGAGCGGCGAAAACGCATTGGGTTACCAGTAGGCCAAATACTATTGATAGGTAAAAATACACCGATAGGCTAAATGCTTTTGAAGTGGTTTTTTGCATAGAAGAAGACTGATGAAAGTATGATAAACAACAGTCTATCACTCAAATGTTAGTTCTCTCTATTACATTTATTTTCGTTACTTTGTGAGCTTAAGAGTTAGCTCAATTGAAGACCGGTAAAAGCTAAGGTTTGTTGGCATTGTTGGCAACGATAAGTTGATTGGTTGCGGATGACTTTGTTGTGTCGTCGTATTGACAAGGAGTAAGTGGTGCAATCACAGCGGTACTCAAAGGTTTTACCCTGCACTGAGGTAATTTCTAAGCTGTGAGTCGTTTTGGCCGGTACATTGAATACCTTTTCCATCACGTATTTCCACTCATTCCCGTGAGGCCTAACTCGTCCGAAGACCTGATGTGTGATCAGATGTGCGAGTTCATGAGGCACGACTTCGTTAATAAAGGCGTCTTCATTTTCGCTGAATAGCACTTGGTTGAGTTTTATCTCGTTTAATTGGAGGTAGGCTTTTCCCGCTGCCTTTCCTCTTAACTTGTAAGTGACGGTTGGGCATGGAAATTCACGAGAAAAATGTTGACTAGCAATAGCTAGGCATTCGCCCAGTTTTTTATTTACTCGATGTTGTTGAGGGGGGTAAGACAAGCGTTGTTAACTCCAAAAAAAGCCTCAGCGTTTAAGCTAAGGCCTCATCATAACATTGCTCATCGATCGTGAAACGATTTAAACGTGATGTTTCTTTTTTATGACTTCGTGGTAAGCATGCCATGTTCCGTAGCCAAGTAATGGCATCGTGACAATCATACCCACACCGTAGGTCGCGAAGCCGACTAAGATACCTGTACCAATGATACCCGCCCAAACGACCATCGCAGGGATGTTTGATTTAACAGCGTTGAAGCTAGTAAAAATGGCACTCATTACATCTACACGTCTTTCCATCATCAATGGAATCGAAAATGCTGAGATGCTAAATATCAGGCTCGCGATAACCAACCCAATCACCGAACCCGTCATCAGGAATGGTGCAAACTCGCTTAATGGTGCGCCTTGTACGGAAGGGTAGAGTGCATGCAATAACGCAGCAATCCGCATCCAAAAGATCATTGCAACCATTAACACAATCGCAAAGGCCCATTGGTGGGTGGAGTTGCGAGTAATTGCTTTCATTGAGTGGAACAAGCTTGGGGAATGTCCTTTCTCTCTTTCCCAGCTCGCATCGTATAAACCCAAAGCAAGGAATGGACCTATCAACATATAGACTATCAAGCTTGGCATGATGACTAGGTGTGTTCCTTGCCATTGCACTAGTTGCACGATGGCGATGGCCGCAGCCATGAAGCACAAACCGTAAAATGCGCTGATTAATGGCATTTTCACTAAGTCATACAGTGCAAGCGATAACCAATGGAATGGGGCTGATATGCTTACTTGGTTACAAGGAATGGTGCGAGCATAATCCTGATCGCTGACCTTGTGTTTCTTATCGTTCAGTTCGGATGGGTGTACAGTACGAGGCATATATCCCCCTAGTTAAATAACGTCCTAGTTATAGTTCCATAAAGCTCAGTATTTGCGATCATATGAGGATTATGGTGTTGAGCTAAAATGCTCTTTTTCGTCCCAGTTACTGTTCTAGCGTGCATTTAACGAGAGCTATCAGACTGAATTACTTTGAGTTAAATGTGAGCTTGATCTCTTAGGAGCTACCTTAACTATTGTCAGTAGTGTTCGAAAACACAAATTATCGGTGAGTTTTTATACTAAGTGGTTAACGGTAAAGAAGACTTGGGCAGGGTGTTCTAGTAAGGAAAGGTTTGGTAAGTGCATAAAAATAAAGCCCTTACTAAGCAGTAAGGGCTTTAAAGAAATAAATAGCAGTAGCTAAATTATTTTAGGCCAGCGAAGTCCGCAAGGATTGCTGCTTTGTCAGTCGCTTCCCAAGGGAATTCTTCACGACCGAAGTGGCCGTATGCAGCAGTCTGCTTGTAGATAGGTTGAAGAAGGTTCAGCATCTCTTGAAGGCCGTATGGACGTAGGTCGAAGTTTTGACGAACGGCTTCAATGATGATTTCGTGAGCTACTTTCTCAGTACCAAACGTTTCAACCATGATAGATGTTGGATCTGCAACACCGATAGCGTAAGACAGTTGAATCTCACAACGGTCAGCCATGCCAGCAGCAACGATGTTTTTCGCAACGTAACGCGCTGCGTAAGCTGCAGAACGGTCAACTTTTGATGGATCTTTACCAGAGAATGCACCGCCACCGTGACGAGCTGCGCCGCCATAGGTATCAACAATGATCTTACGGCCTGTTAGACCACAGTCACCCATTGGGCCACCGATTACAAAACGGCCGGTTGGGTTGATGAAGAAGTTAGTATCTTTGTTGATCCACTCAGTAGGAAGTACTGGCTTGATGATCTCTTCCATTACCGCTTCACGTAGGTCAGGTGTTGTTACTGAATCACAGTGTTGAGTAGAAAGAACAACAGCATCGATACCAACGATTTTACCTTGGTCGTATTGGAACGTAACTTGGGATTTCGCATCTGGGCGAAGGAAGTCAAGCTTACCGCTCTTACGTACTTCAGCTTGCTTCTTAACAAGAAGGTGAGAGTAAGTAATTGGAGCTGGCATTAGGATTGGTGTTTCGTTAGTCGCGTAACCAAACATGATGCCTTGGTCGCCTGCGCCTTGCTCTTTAGGGTCTGCTTTATCAACACCTTGGTTGATGTCTGGAGACTGCTTACCAATTGTGTTTAGTACAGCACAAGAGTCAGCGTCAAAGCCCATATCAGAATGAACGTAACCAATTTCACGTACTGTTTCACGAGTGATTTCTTCGATATCAACCCATGCAGACGTTGTTACTTCACCGCCAACCATAACCATGCCGGTTTTTACGTAAGTCTCACAAGCAACACGTGCTTTTGGATCTTGTTCCAAAATGGCATCAAGAACAGCATCAGAGATTTGGTCTGCAATTTTATCTGGATGGCCTTCTGAAACAGATTCAGAAGTGAATAGGTGCTTAGCCATGAGAGCTCCACTTTTAGTTTAGTTTTTAGTTGCAAATAGTTAAATGCAAATAATTTCAGGCGTCGCAAGCTAGAAAGCGCCGCCATTAAATACAGTATATTTCGTAGGTGTTTCTACATCTAGACGGCTATTCTAAATTCCAGCGGTCGAATTACAAGCTCTTTTTTATGATATGTCATAACTAAACGTTTGCGTATCGGTCGAGATAAGGCATTCCTAAGTGATGTAAATGTTCGAAAATTGCGAAAAATGACCGTTAAAATGCCAGTAAAACGTTTGCAGTCGCTAAAGTCGTTTGAGAGAATACCCGCGCTAATAAAAATGAAAATTTTAGCATCAATCTTTTTTAAATCGCTTATGTACTCAGGAGCAGACATGCCTTCTCGTAAAGATCTAGCCAATGCAATTCGCGCACTCAGCATGGATGGTGTTCAACAAGCAAATTCAGGCCACCCAGGTGCACCTATGGGCATGGCTGACATCGCTGAAGTTCTTTGGCGTGGCCACTTGAACCACAACCCTGCAAACCCAGAGTGGGCTGACCGCGACCGTTTTATTCTATCTAACGGCCATGGTTCAATGCTGATTTACTCTCTGCTTCACCTTGCAGGTTACGAGCTTTCAATTGAAGACCTTAAAAACTTCCGTCAACTGCATTCTAAGACTCCAGGTCACCCAGAGTACGGCTACGCTCCTGGTATCGAGACAACAACTGGTCCTTTAGGTCAAGGCATCACTAACGCTGTTGGTATGGCAATGGCTGAGAAAGCACTGTCTGCACAGTTCAACAAAGAAGGCCACGACATCGTAGACCACTACACTTATGCATTCATGGGTGATGGCTGTCTGATGGAAGGTATCTCTCACGAAGCATGTTCGCTAGCAGGTACGCTAGGTCTTGGTAAGCTGGTTGCTTTCTGGGATGACAACGGTATCTCTATCGATGGTGAAGTTGAAGGTTGGTTCTCTGACGATACACCAAAGCGTTTTGAAGCATACGGCTGGCATGTAATCCCAGCGGTAGATGGCCACGATGCTGACGCTATCAACACGGCTATTGAAGCGGCTAAAGCGGATCCTCGTCCAACGCTTATCTGTACTAAAACTATCATTGGTTTTGGTTCTCCAAACAAAGCGGGTACGCACGACTGTCACGGTGCTCCACTAGGCGCTGATGAAATCACAGCAACTAAAGCAGCATTGGGTTGGGAACACGGTCCTTTCGAAATCCCAGCTGATATTGCAGCTGAGTGGAATGCGAAAGAAGCAGGCGCAATGAAAGAGGCGGCATGGAATGCTAAGTTTGATGCATACGCAGCTGCTTACCCAGAGCTAGCAGCAGAGTTCAAACGTCGTACTAACGGTGAACTTCCAGCTGAGTGGGAAGAAAAAGCAAATGCAATCATTACTGATCTTCAAGCTAACCCAGCCAACATCGCTTCACGTAAAGCATCTCAAAACGCACTAGAAGCGTTTGGTCAAATGCTTCCAGAATTCATGGGCGGCTCTGCTGACCTTGCGCCTTCTAACCTAACTATGTGGTCTGGTTCTAAGTCTCTTGAAGCAACTGACTTCTCTGGTAACTACATCCACTACGGTGTACGTGAATTCGGTATGACGGCTATCATGAACGGTATCGCTCTGCACGGTGGTTTCGTGCCATACGGCGCAACGTTCCTAATGTTCATGGAATACGCTCGTAACGCAATGCGTATGGCTGCTCTGATGAAAGTTCAGAACATCCAAGTTTACACGCACGACTCTATCGGCCTAGGCGAAGATGGTCCTACTCACCAACCGGTTGAGCAGATCGCATCTCTACGTCTGACGCCAAACATGAGCACATGGCGCCCATGTGACCAAGTTGAATCAGCAGTGGCTTGGAAGCTGGCTATTGAGCGTAAAGATGGTCCTTCATCTTTAATCTTCTCTCGTCAAAACCTTGCACAACAAGATCGTAACGCTGAGCAAGTAGCTAACATCGCTAAGGGTGGTTACATCCTGAAAGACTGTGAAGGCAAGCCAGAGCTAATCATCATTGCAACAGGTTCTGAAGTTGAGCTTGCAGTTGAAGCTGCTGTACAACTAACCGCTGAAGGCAAAGCAGTACGCGTAGTATCTATGCCTGCAACTGACGCATTCGACAAGCAAGACGCTGAATACCGCGAGTCTGTACTTCCATCTGACGTTACAGCGCGTATCGCAGTAGAAGCTGGCATCGCTGACTTCTGGTACAAGTACGTTGGCTTCGGTGGCAAGATTATCGGCATGACAACGTTTGGCGAATCTGCACCAGCAGGCGAGCTATTCAAGATGTTCGGTTTCACTACTGAAAATGTAGTAAACACAGCGAAAGAGCTTCTTGCTTAATCATTGATTGCTAGCCTTGTACTAACAGTGAAATGAAACAAAAAAACCGAGCGTTGAGCTCGGTTTTTTGTGCGTTTAAGCTAAGAGCAATTGTTTAGTCAAACTCCTTGCCCCAATTATCCTTCTCTTTGTTACCGCATACCTTACAGGTGACGTATCTGTCCATGTCATAGTATTGGCCACCATTAATAACGGTATGAGCAAAAAGTCTGATCCTACCTAACAGAGAAGTGTCTGTGTCGTAGTTGCTGGTTTTTCTTACAAGCATTTCACTATGCGGTGTTTTTTGTTCGCATTGTTTACAAAAGTGGTTTGCTGGGTATCCAGACATAATCATTTCCTTTGGTTGGTAAAAGTAGGTAAGAAACAGCCAATAGAAAATAATTTATTCATAATGACTATATATATCGCCCAGATATGAGTCAAGATGCATCCTGTGGGCTTTCATCTCTGTCCACTCAATTAATGCGTTTTACCTCAGATTAAGTTATTATCTGTTGCACGAAATTTTGGTTAGATGTGCGGAACTATGCTAAAAGTCGCGATAAACGGATTTGGACGAATAGGGCGTAATGTATTACGCGCTGTCTATGAAAGTGGCAAAAGCCAACAAATCAAAGTAGTAGCTGTCAATGAGCTTGCTCAGCCTGACGCTATGGCTCACCTATTGCAATACGACACCAGTCACGGCCGTTTCGGCAAGAAAATCTCTAACGATCAAGAGCACATCTATGTTCATCATGGTATTGGTGCTGAAGACAAAGGAGAGTTCGATACAATTCGTATCTTGCACCTCGCTGATATCGAGTTGTTGCCTTGGCGTGATCTTGAGGTGGATATTGTACTCGACTGTACCGGTGTTTACGGTTGCCGAGCTGACGGTCTAGCACACATTGCTGCTGGGGCGAAAAAGGTGCTGTTTTCACATCCAGGTGCTAACGACCTTGATAACACCATTATCTATGGCGTGAATCACGATACCATCGAAGCTGACCATCGAATCGTTTCCAACGGTTCATGCACCACCAACTGTATTGTTCCTATCATTAAGGTTCTTGATGATGCCTTTGGCATCGAGTCCGGTACTATCACAACGATTCACTCTTCAATGAATGATCAGCAAGTGATCGATGCGTACCACAGCGACCTTCGCCGTACTCGAGCTGCAAGCCAATCCATCATTCCTGTCGATACCAAATTGCATAAAGGTATTGAAAGAATCTTCCCGAAATTTTCCAACAAATTTGAAGCGATATCTGTGCGTGTGCCGACGGTAAACGTCACTGCGATGGATTTAAGTGTCACAATTAATGCAAATGTGAAAGTTAATGACGTAAATCAAACCATTGTTAATGCATCCCAGTGTACATTACACAATATAGTTGACTATACTGAAGCACCGCTCGTTTCCATCGACTTTAATCACGATCCTCATAGCGCAATTGTTGATGGTTCACAAACTCGAGTGAGCAACGGCCACTTAGTAAAAATGCTAGTGTGGTGTGACAATGAATGGGGCTTTGCGAACCGAATGCTGGATACGGTTCTCGCAATGCAAGCTTCTGAAGGCAAGAAGTAAGACCTAGAAGCAAATGTGCGGATTATTTATTTTTTAGCTTGAAATAAATTCTAAGTGTCCACATATTACTAGTAGTTAAAGAATTACCAGTTGAATAATTTATAGGCTTAGCAGGGTTGCTGAGTTTCCAAAACTTTATTTTTATTTAAATTTGAGAGGACAAATCATGTCTGTGATCAAGATGACTGACCTGGAACTTGCAGGTAAACGCGTATTTATCCGTGCTGACCTAAACGTACCAGTAAAAGACGGTAAAGTAACTTCAGATGCACGTATCCTAGCATCTCTACCAACTATCAAACTTTGCCTAGAAGCTGGCGCAAAAGTTATGGTTACTTCTCACCTTGGTCGTCCTACTGAAGGCGAATACAACGAAGAATTCTCTCTAGCTCCTGTAGTTAACTACCTAAACGATGCACTAGACTGCGAAGTTAAACTAGCTAAAGATTACCTAAATGGCCTAGAGCTAAACGCTGGTGAACTGGTTGTTCTTGAAAACGTTCGTTTCAACGAAGGTGAGAAGAAGAACGAAGAAGCACTTTCTAAGCAGTACGCTGCGCTATGTGACATCTTCGTGATGGACGCATTCGGTACAGCTCACCGTGCACAAGCATCTACTCACGGTGTTGGTACTCACGCTCCTGTAGCATGTGCTGGTCCTCTTCTTGCTGCTGAGCTTGAAGCTCTTGGTAAAGCAATGGACAACCCAGAGCGTCCGCTAGTTGCGATCGTTGGTGGTTCTAAAGTGTCTACCAAGCTAACAGTTCTTGAGTCCCTATCTAAAATCGCTGACCAACTTGTTGTTGGTGGCGGTATCGCGAACACATTCATCGCTGCTGAAGGCCACAACGTAGGTAAGTCTCTATACGAAGCTGACCTAGTTGAAACGGCTCAAAAACTAATGAAAGAGTGTGCTATCCCAGTAGCAACTGATGTTGCGTGTGCTAAAGCATTCGACGAAAACGCAGAAGCTGAAATCAAGCACGTTTCTGAAGTTCAAGACGACGATATGATCTTCGACCTTGGCCCAGATTCAACTGCTGCACTAGCTGAAATCATCGGCAACGCTAAAACTATCCTTTGGAACGGCCCTGTAGGCGTATTCGAATTCAAAAACTTCGAAGCGGGTACCGCTGGTATCTCTAAAGCAATCGCTGAGTCTGTAGGCTTCTCTGTAGCAGGTGGTGGCGACACGCTAGCAGCCATCGACAAGTTCGGTATCAAAGCTGACGTTTCTTACATCTCTACTGGCGGTGGCGCTTTCCTTGAGTTCGTTGAAGGTAAAGTACTTCCTGCAGTAGCAATGCTTGAAGAGCGCGCTAAAGCATAATTGATTTAGAAAGGCGAGATACGAATCTCGCCTTTTAACATTTGCTGCATATCACACTTTTTTGCTAGAATGGTGTAAGTTGTGAGCAAACGATTGCAAGTTTTTGAACTTAAGTTTTTTAATCTTAAAACGATAGAATAAATAGGACTATTTCCATGTCTAAGATCTTCGATTTTGTAAAACCTGGTGTGATTTCTGGCGATGACGTACAGAAAGTATTTGAAGTAGCAAAAGAAAACAAATTTGCTCTTCCTGCTGTAAACGTTGTTGGTACTGACTCTGTAAACGCAGTACTAGAAGCCGCTGCTAAAGTTAAAGCTCCAGTAGTTGTTCAGTTCTCTAACGGTGGCGCTGCATTCTTCGCAGGTAAAGGCGTTAAACTTGAAGGTCAAGGCGCACAAGTTCTTGGCGCAGTAGCTGGTGCAAAATACGTACACGCTGTAGCTGAAGCTTACGGTGTTCCAGTTATTCTACATACTGACCACGCTGCTAAGAAACTTCTTCCATGGATCGACGGTCTACTAGACGCTGGTGAAGAGTTCTTCGCACAAACCGGTAAGCCTCTATTCTCTTCTCACATGCTAGACCTTTCTGAAGAGTCTCTAGAAGAGAACATCGAAACATGTGCTAAGTACCTAGAGCGCATGGCTAAAATGAACATGACAATCGAGATCGAACTTGGTTGTACTGGTGGTGAAGAAGACGGCGTAGATAACTCTGATATGGATGCATCTGAGCTTTACACTTCTCCTGAAGACGTAGCATACGCATACGAGAAACTAATGGCTGTTAGCCCACGTTTCACTATCGCTGCTTCTTTCGGTAACGTACACGGTGTTTACCAAGCTGGTAACGTTGTACTTACTCCAACTATCCTACGTGATTCTCAAGCATACTGTGCAGAGAAGTTCGGTATTGATCCTAACGCTCTAAACTTCGTATTCCACGGTGGTTCTGGTTCTTCTGAAGCAGAAATCCAAGAGTCTATCGGCTACGGTGTTATCAAAATGAACATCGATACTGATACACAGTGGGCAACTTGGGACGGTATCCGTCAGTACTCTGCTGACAACTTCGATTTCCTACAAGGTCAAATCGGTAACCCAACTGGCGAAGCTGCTCCAAACAAGAAGTACTACGATCCACGCGTATGGCTACGTGCTGGTCAAGCTTCAATGGTTGCTCGTCTAGAGAAAGCATTTGCTGACCTTAACGCTGTAGACGTACTATAATTCTTTGAATTAAGCACTCTTAAGTTTTAAAAACCCGCTCATTGAGCGGGTTTTTTTATGTCTGATAAAAACTTGTATTAATTATGTGAAAAAACTAGCGTGCGGTGAATAAATTTCGTAGTCTTTTAGGTATCGGTATTTGTGTTTATCAGTAAGTTTTATTATTTCAAAAGCTTACATAAATATGATTTTGCAATCTGTCAAAGATAGGATATCGTGCCGAAAAACTGGACTTGGTTCAGTTTATAAAAAAGGACTTGGATTTAATTTGCTTTTAATACAATGATTTAACGGTAATTGGACTGTTTGTTACATTGCAGAGTAAATTAGGCTTAAGGCAGTTTAGCCCAAGGGCGGGATCGAACTTTAGTTATTGAAAATAAATAACTTTATTTTCAATTGGAACTTTTCCTGATAGTCACGATCAGATCATGAAATAAAAAATATGAGAAACTCGCATGATTATCATTGAACAGCTAAAAAAAGTGAAAGATACCCGTTCGCACATCAACCAAGTCTACCCTGTTATAGAAGTCGCTTTTGTTGTCATAACAGCCATGCTTTGTGGTCAAAACAAGTGGACGGATATCAAGGATTTTGGTGAAGGAAATATCGACTGGTTACGTGAGTATTTCCCCTACGAAAATGGCCTTCCTACTCGTCATAATATTGCAGCAATTATGAGGACTATTGTTCCTGAAACACTCTTAGAAGCTATGGTGGGCTGGGTTAATTTGCATAGAGAGAGGCATGCTCAACCTATCATCAGTGTTGACGGGAAGGTACTAAAAGGTGCTAAAGCAAACAAACAAGATAACCCCCTTTATATGGTCTCGGCATTCGATGTTGATGAAGGTTTGACCCTCACACATCAACCCTGTAAAGGCAAAGGGACGGAGCTAACAGCGATAAAAAACCTGTTAGATACTTTAGATATAAAAGGATGTCTATTAACGGCTGATGCCCTGCATTGTCAGGTTGAAACTCTGAATAAAGTGGTTGATAAAGGTGGCGATTTCTTAGTGCAAGTCAAACTGAATCAGCCCAGTTTGCTTGCAGAAGTGGATGCACAATTCCAAGACTATTGGTCTTTGCCTGAAGATAAACAAGAGTCATACATCACCGAAGATAAAGGGCATGGCAGAAAAGAGGTTCGTGAGGTTTACGTTCTCCCAGCAGCCTTCAGTGAAGCACTCAGAGAAAAGTGGTCTGTCGTTAAAAGTGTTGTTGCAGTGGTGAGAGATAGAAGTGTCAAAGGGAAAGGAAGTTATGAAACATCGTATTATATTTGCACAGATCACTTGTCGTTAGAGTTAGCCTTACAAGCGACCAGAAAACACTGGCACATCGAGAACCAGCAGCACTGGGCGTTGGACGTTATTTTCAAAGAAGATGAACAATGTATTTATGCTGGAGATTCAGCACTAAATATGGCTTGTTGCAGACGTTTTGTTCAGAACTTGTTTAGAAAATCCGAAGGGAACTTGTCAGTACCCAGGAAGATGAATAAAGCGGTATGGGACAAAGATTACAGAGCTTCGGTTTTGTTTACATCAAATTAACAAAGTACATTCGTGCCCTTGTTTAGCCCATAGCATATTATATAGAGGATGCACATTATGGCTGATAGTTCGATAGTAATTGAAACTCCGCTTGTGGATGGTTTATCTCAAGCAGAGCAGTGGTTAACAAATAATTCAGATCTATTTATCCAATATGGCGTAAATATTATTTCAGCACTGATAATTTTATTTATTGGCAACCTAATTGTTAAAGCTGTAGCGAATAGCGTGGCTAAGGTTCTTCAGAAGAAGAAGATGGACCGAGCGGTTGTGGAATTTATTCATGGCTTAGTTCGTTACTTATTGTTTGTTATTGTTTTAATTGCTGCACTTGGTCGTTTAGGCGTTCAAACGGCATCTGTAGTTGCTGTTATTGGTGCGGCTGGTTTAGCCGTTGGTCTTGCACTACAAGGCTCACTATCTAACTTTGCTGCTGGTGTACTTATTGTTGCATTCCGTCCATTTAAGTCTGGTGACTACGTGGAAATCGGTGGTGTAGCGGGCTCAGTTGATTCAATTCAAATCTTCCAAACTGTTCTAACAACACCTGACAACAAAATGGTTGTAGTACCAAACGGCAGCGTTATCGGTAGCCCAATCACGAACTATTCTCGTCATGATACACGTCGTATCGACCTAATGATTGGTGTTTCTTACGGTGCTGATCTTCAAAAGACTAAAGAACTTCTGGCTAAGATCTGTGAATCTGATGAGCGCGTATTGAAAGAACCAGGTGTTCAAGTAGGTGTTCACACACTTGCTGACTCTTCAGTTAACTTCGTGGTTCGTCCATGGGTTAGTACTGCAGAGTACTGGAATGTTTACTTCGACCTGATGCAAGCAATCAAAGAAGGCTTGGATAAAGAAGGTATCGAAATTCCATTCCCACAAATGGATGTGCACATGAATAAAGTAGAAGCTTAATTTTTTAATCGGCTTTTACAGCGGTAAGCTTTTATAACGAAAGGCGGATAACTTCGGTTGTCCGCCTTTTTTGTTGTCTTCAATATCATTCCTCTTACTCGTTAATTGTTGTTACTGCTTAGCTTCTTTTCTTTGTATATCTCTATTTCGCGTTCTACTCGACGTTGGCCACATCAATGTTTTCAACATCGCATATAAGGGCTTTCTTACTTCTTGTCCTCCCAAAATAGCCAATAAACATAAACCGCCAGGAATCAAAATCATCATCAGTAGTGGTCGAAGTAGGTAAGAGAAGCAAAAGATCGTGGGCAGAAAAATCAACACTTGTCCCAGTCGGTTTAATAAATTCATCATGTCCGTATCTCCAAGTTAAATTGAGCGCGCTCATTTTATAATTGAGCATGCTCAATTTGTCAAATTAGAGTACTAAGAGTATGATCAAGCTTGATTTGAGAAGGGTGTATTTTCGTGAGTAAGAGAGAGATAACAAAACAGAAGATCTTAGCGTCTGCTTGGGAGTTGTTTGGGGAAAATGGTTATGACAATACCACAACTCGACAGATCGCTCGCCACGCGGGTGTAGCTGATGGCACGGTGTTTAGTCATTTTGAAACCAAGTTGACGATTCTTCGAGCAGGAATGCTATCGCAGTTGGAAAAGGTTGGTCAGGAGGTGTTAGCTGCTGAGCAAGATAAACGTGCTGTGGATGTCGGTATCTCGCTGATTGAACATTACTATCGCTATTATTTTGAGAATGTTGAGTTAAGTCGAGCGTTACTCAAAGAGGTCATTTGGGATCTAGACTATTACCGAACCTTTGATCAGGGACTCTTTCAGACGGTTAATGTCGATGCATCTATTTCTGAAAAAATGCCATTGATTATGGATAGCTATTTCATGACCTTGATAAGTCACTTGAGCCAACTTGAACCAAGTCTTGAAGCTGCGCTGAGTGAACTGAACAGTAAAATTCGAGTCATTCTAGCGTAGCTTATGATATTAATGACTTACTGATGTCATCTCTGGCTTGGTTGGCAGTCTTTGTTCTTTAATTGCTTACCAGTATTGCTCAATCAGTCCATTGGTAAGCACAGCAGCAATTGCGAACATCATAGTTGCTACTGCTATATCAATGCCTTTCTTAACATTCGGTTTAGATAGCGTTGGTCCTAACTTTGCTGCACCCAATGACAAAGAGTAAAACCAAACAAATGAAGCCAAGATGGTTCCCATAGCAAAAGCAATTCTGTCGTTACCTTCAAACTGTCCGCCAATCGAACCAAGAATCACCACGGTATCCAAATAGAGGTGTGGGTTTAATACTGTCACCGCCAAGGCGCCCAAAATAACGGTGCGCTTACCACGAGCCAGTATTTCTCCTTTTGATTCTTCGCTTGAGGGCGCTTTAAAGGCACTGCGCAGTGATAACAAACCATACACGATTAGAAAAGCGATGCCGCCTAACGTCACCGAGGTGAGTAGCAATTCATTTTTCGACAAAATTGCACCGCCACCAAAGATACCCAATGAGATAAACAGAGCGTCGAGCAGGCTACAGATTGTCGCTGTGGTTAAATGGTGGTTGCGCTTTATCCCTTGATTTAGGACGTACGCATTTTGAGCACCAATAGGGATAATCATGCTGGCCCCTAGACCAAAACCTTGTAATAAAACCCAAAAACTCATTTTAATCTCCACTTATTTAACGATATTTACGTGCTATATGGCGAAGATACTCTGACCTTTTAAATAAGTATAATTAATGATTTTAATATATTATTAGAGTTACTAATGTGGTGTTGAGTTAGCTTAAAAAGGAAGCAAATTGATGCGTGGATTGGATTATAAGTGGATAGAAGCACTGGATGCTGTGGTGAAACAACGTAGCTTTGAAAGGGCTGCGGAGCAGTTATATATCTCCCAGTCTGCGGTATCTCAACGCATCAAACAGCTAGAAAAGTGGTTAGCCCAGCCTGCCTTGGTGAGAGAAAACCCGCCTAGGCCAACCCCTGCGGGGAAAAAATTATTGGGTTTGTATCGCAGGGTTCGTTTGTTAGAGCATGAACTGGTGCCTGAGTTGATGAATGAAGATAGTGCGCAACCTTTATCAATATCTATTGCCACCAATGCCGATAGCTTAGCGACATGGTTGTTGCCTGCATTATCAGATGTGATGAAGTTTCGCCAAGTGGAATTAAACCTTGCGATTCATGGTGAGGCGAGAACCATTGATAAGATTAAAAGTGGTGAGGTTGCTGGTGCAATCAGTTTAGAGTCTCAAGCAATTCCTGGTTGCAGTGCTGACTATCTTGGCAGGATGGATTATGTGTGTGTGGCGAGCCCTGACTTTCACCAGCGATATTTTTCTGAAGGTGTAAACTACGCCACATTAAGCAAGGCACCGGCTGTTTCTTATGACCAATACGATGATTTACATAAGAAGTTTCTGCATGACCATTTTAATGTACCAAGGGACAGCGTGATTAATCATACGGTCGGCAGCTCAGAGGCGTTTGTGCGTTTGGCATTATCGGGTGTGGCCTATTGCTTGATCCCTCGATTACAGATCATCGATGAGCTAGAGTCTGGTGCGTTGATCGATATTACGCCCGGTTTTTTGTTGTCTTATCGTATCTATTGGCACCACTGGCAGCTAGAAAGTGGGGTACTCAAAGAGATATCTCAAGCGATATTAGGTTTTGCTCACAACCACTTACCTCAGTAAATTGTGGTTTTTTCAGCGTCAAAGTTCTGTTAGAAGTTCTGCATCAGGATTGGCGAAACGGCAAATTGCTCTATGATGAAAGTACATTTGTTTAGCACAGGTCTACCTAATGAAGTTTGCACCAAAGATGTTAGCAACGTCTCTTACTCTTACTGCAGCGTTGAGTTCTGTGAGTTTCCCATCATTGGCTGACTCTCCATCCTTCCCGTATATTTCAACGACGGGCTATGGTGAAGTGATCGCAACACCAGATATGGCGACATTCTCTGTTAGAGTCGTGGAATCGACGATGACTGCTGAACAAGCTAAAAATACCGTTGATAAAGTAGTGACTGGCTTCCTCAATAAATTGCACCAAGCCGGTGTCGAAGAGGCGAGCGTACACAGCTCTAACCTGTATCTATCTCCTCAATATCATTATCCAAAAGATGGTAAACCAGAATTGGTCGGCTACCGCGCGTCACGTAATGTGACCGTTCAAGTGAACGAGCTAGCCAATCTCAATGAGTACATGGATATTGCGATTGGAGAGGGCATTAATCAGATCGACAACATTCAGCTTCAAGTTCGTGATCAAGCTAAGTATCAAGAACAAGCGCGTTTAGAAGCCATCAAGGATGCACGATCGAAAGCGAAATCATTAGCGAGTGGTTTTGAGCGTGAGCTAGGTGATGTTTGGCGTGTTGATTACAACACACAATCTTCTCAGCCTGTGCTAATGCGTTCAATGGCGATGGATGCGAGAACAGAGTCGAATTCTTATGAAGACTCAACTATCACCATTCGTGATCGCGTTAATGTGATCTACCAGATCGAAGAGTAATGACAGCGCTATAGAGGCTTTTGGATCATGATGATCTAATTACCTATGATAAAAAAAATACTAAAAAGGCTCTCATAAGGAGAGCCTTTTTGTTTTTACTAATATCGAGTTCGATGATTAGTGAAGTAGACGAGCACGGATTGTGCCTTCGATCTCTTTCAATTTAAGCAGTGCTTCTTCTGAACGATCCGCTTCTACATCGATAACTACATAACCCATATCAGCCGCAGTCTGTAGGTACTGACCCGCGATGTTGATGCCTTCTTCAGCGAAGATGGTGTTAATCTGAGTTAGGATACCTGGGCGGTTTTCGTGAATGTGCAGCAAACGAGACGTGCCCGTGTGCAGCGGTAGAGATACCTCTGGGAAGTTAACGCTTGATAGCGTAGAACCGTTATCAGAGTATTTCGCTAGCTTGCCAGCCACTTCAACACCGATATTCTCTTGCGCTTCCTGAGTTGAACCACCTACGTGAGGAGTAAGAATCACGTTGTCGAACTGCATCAATGGCGACTCAAATGGGTCTGCATTGGTTTTTGGTTCTGTTGGGAAAACGTCGATCGCTGCACCTGCAAGGTGACCAGAATCTAGAGCGCCACACAGAGCTGGAATGTCTACCACTGTGCCACGTGCTGCGTTGATAAAGATAGAATCAGGCTTCATGCGCTCGAACTCTTCTTTACCCATCATGTTCTTAGTTTCGTTGGTTTCAGGGACGTGTAAAGAGATCACATCACACTTATTCAACAGTTCAGTCATGGTATGAACTTGCGTTGCGTTACCTAGAGATAGCTTGTTTTCGATGTCGTAGAAGTAAACGCGCATACCAAGGTTTTCCGCAATAATACCCAGCTGAGTACCAATGTGACCGTAACCAATAATACCTAAACGCTTACCACGAGCTTCGTAAGAGTTGTCTGCACTCTTTTTCCAAATACCACGGTGTGCAAGAGCGTTCTTTTCTGGAATGCCACGCAGTAGCAATAGAACCTGACCAAGAACCAGCTCAGCAACACTTCGAGTGTTTGAGAACGGTGCGTTGAACACAGGGATACCACGTTTTGCTGCCGCTTGAAGGTTTACTTGGTTGGTACCAATACAGAAACAACCAACTGCAACCAGCTTTTCAGCCGCATCAATAACTTCTTGGGAGATGTTTGTGCGAGAACGGATACCAATGAAGTGAGCATCTTTAACTGCTTCAAGAAGTTCATCTTCAGGTAGCGAGCCTTTGTGGTACTCAATGTTTGTGTAACCAGCAGCTTGCAGTACTTCTACAGAAGAAGGGTGAAGACCTTCTAGAAGTAGAATTTTGATTTTTTCTTTTTCCAGTGAAACTTTGGCCATTGTTCTCGTCCTTAAAATGGAAAGGTTGGGCAAATGCGGCGCACGTGCTACAAAATGGCTGAAAGGGGAACAAATTCACCACTTTGTCAGGAGACAAACGTTTTCCCTGTGCGTCTTCTGAACAATAAAGTAACAAAAAAAAAATGTTTTGGGTAAGAAAATTACGGAATAAGACATAATTTTACAGGTATAAAGCAAAAAAAACGGCGCACTTGGGCACCGTATGTAATGAAGTAACAGAAAAACTCAATCTTCTATTATTTATTCTTCGATTTTTGCACCTTCAGGCGTGCCTGTGATAACCACATCAGCACCACGGTGAGCAAACAGACCAACCGTTACCACACCAGCGATACCATTGATAATATCTTCTAGTTGTTTTGGATTTTCGATCGCCATGCCGTACACGTCTAGGATCATGTTGCCGTTATCCGTTGTGCAACCATCGCGGTAAACTGGGTCACCACCAAGTTTGACTAGCTCGCGAGCTACGTATGAGCGTGCCATTGGAATAACTTCAACAGGAAGAGGGAATTTACCTAAAACATCAACCGCTTTCGTGCCATCTACGATACAAATAAACTTGTCTGAGATTGCCGCTACGATTTTTTCACGAGTAAGAGCAGCGCCGCCGCCTTTAATCATGTCACGTGAACCGTTAATTTCGTCAGCACCATCAACATAAACGTCTAGTTTGAAAACGTCGTTGCACTCAAAAACTTTGATTTCTAGTGCTTCTAGTTTTTCAGTAGAAGCGACAGAGCTTGAAACCGCACCTTTGATTTTATCTTTCATTGTGCCAAGTGCGTCGATGAAGTGATTTACTGTAGAGCCAGTACCTACACCTACAATGCTGCCTTCTTCAACATATTGAAGTGCTGCCCAGCCAGCTGCTTTTTTCATTTCATCTTGAGTCATGCCATTCTCCTGAATAAGGTCGTGCGCTTTGAATTAATCGTTCGCGTATTAAAGTTAACGTTTGGATAACGAGGTTAACGTTTGCGGGCGCGATTATAGCGCTTTAATGGTTGTTTTCCCATTGCCAAGTTTTACTCGGAGTCACGATTTTAGGTAACGGAATGTCCCATTCTTCAGTCGGTAAGGTATCGACATGTTGGCAATCATGAGCTAAACCAATTGGGGGTGCACCGTTGCCACTCTCAAACCATCGAGCCAAAGTGCGATCGTAATACCCGCCGCCCATCCCCAATCGATGCCCTTGAGAGTCAAAGCCCACCAGTGGTGTGAGAATAAGATCAAGTTGTTGGCAGGGTTTGACGAGTAATTGATTTAGCTGAGGTTCAACGATTCCGTACTTATTGAGGACGGTCGGTGTATCTGGAGAATAGTGAAGAAATAACAGGTGTCCGGCAGAGAAGGGGTGTAATACCGGTAAATAAGTTTGTTTACCTTGCGCCCATAACCATTCAATTAACGGTTGGGTATCGAGTTCGCCATCGATGGATATATAGAGTGCGATATGCTGAGCAGACTGAACTTCATCAAGCTGAGCGCACTGCTGGACTAAATCTAAACCGGATTGAGTTTGTTGTTCGCCAGATAAGGCATTACGTTTGATACGGATCTGTTTGCGAAATTCGCTGCGTGTGAGCGTCTTCATAAGAAGGGATACCCCAAAGTGCCGTTGAGAATAGATGGCCCTTGAACCAGCGAGTTCAAGGCGGATCAGCAATGATTACCGTAGGCTTCTCGGCGGACCGAGCATGCTCAATAGCACTCAAGTACTAACCCTTAGGGATTGCTTATCGGCTCGGGGACGTGAATCCTCTGACAAACACTCCAGGGTAAATTTTGTGTACGCTATTGCTGTCCGTGCTTAACTTTACTGAGGACATCGGAAAGTGATGTCGTGAGCTGTTCCATTCGCTCGGTCAGTGCGTCTTGTTCGTCGCTTGCTTCAAACTTCTTAGTTTGTAGCTCATAACAAATATTCAGAGCTGCGATCGTTAGCAGCTTCACTTCATTGGTTACCTTAGTACGTTCAGCCATCTCTTTCAATCGATTATCAAGATCGGCCGCCGCTGCAATTAATGACTCTTCTTGCCCAGGAGGACAATTAACTCGAGTCAGTTTCCCTAATATTTCAACGTCTACCGCTTGATTACTCATGATGGATGAACTCTTTAACGCGCTATTTTTAAGGCTGTTGCACTTTCTCATTTTTGAAAAAGAAAAAGAGCAAACACCGCTGAGGAAGCAATCTCCTCTGAGGGAGAAACTATAGGTAAACCGCTATTAAGATTCAAGCTTTTCAGAGTGACTGTTTGTAAATGAGAGCTTGAGCACACAGTAATTCAGCAAATTGAACGTTTGGTAGTCAGTCATCCTTCAATTGCTGGGGATCGATGCTTACCAGAATTGGGGTGAAGTGGTACGATTATACTATCGATATAAAGAATAACTGAGCGAGCTACTGATGAGCGAAACTACTTTACCTGATTACCTAACGGTTGCGACTGAACTTCAATCGGCAAGTCTAGCCTTAACACCTGCTGAAATGCATGGTTTGTTAACGGGTATGTTAAGTGGAGGTTTAAACCTTACAGATAAAAGCTGGCAACCACTGATCTTTGATTACACCAATGAAGGCATGGGTTGGCCTGATCGTGTCTTAACGTTAGCTGAAGCGACATTAAAGGTGACGACCAGCGAAATTACCGGTTCTGGCATGGAATTATCTATGTTGCTGCCTGATGAAGACGCAAGTGCAAGTCTGTTTGATCTTGCTGACGGTGTTTCTGATTGGATTAACCACTTTATTTCTGGTTTGGGTTTAGTGGGCGCTCCGTTAAACAAAGCGTCTGATGGCACCAAAGAAGCCTTGGCTGATCTGGAAGAGATGGCGAAGCTGGGTATTGACGAAGAAGACGACTTAGAAGAACAAGCACAGCTTCTAGAACACGTTATCGAGCATGTTAAAGCGTGTGCATTAACGATTCATGCTGAGTTTGGTGCTCGTCCATCTGAAGATGCCGCTCCAACCATTCACTAATTCGTTTGCTCGCTTGAGGTTATGATGGCTCAGTATGATGTTGTAATTGCTGGTGGTGCAATGGCGGGGGCAACCTTAGCCCTTGCTCTGAACCACTTAAGTCAAGGCTCTCTATCTATTGCAGTAGTGGAGCCTTATCTGGTTGATCATCAAGCTCATCCTGGATTCGATTCTCGCTCTATCGCTTTGTCTTATGGCACAGTGCAGATCCTTGACTCTTTGCAGTTGTGGCAATCTATCGCTCCAGTCGCCACCGCGATCAAAGATATTCATGTATCAGATCGAGGCCATGCTGGGATGACGGACATCTACAGTGAAGAACTTGCTGTTGATGCGCTTGGCTATGTAGTCGAGTTGGCGGATGTTGGTCGGATCTACCAGCAGAAATTAGAATTAGAAGCTGCAATTACGATGCTTTGCCCTGAGTCTGTTAGAACCGTTGAACGTGATGAATCGTTAACGACGATTGAGCTGACAAGTGGGAAAACAGTAACAACTAAGTTATTGGTTGCAGCTGACGGTGCTATCTCAACCTGCTGTCAGCAACTGAATATACCATTGAGCGAACATGACTTTGAACAAGTTGCGGTGATTGCCAATATTGTCGCTAGTGAACCTCATCAAGGTCGAGCCTTTGAGCGTTTTACCCATCATGGGCCAGTTGCTCTGTTACCGATGAGTGACAATCGTTTATCTCTGGTTTGGTGTTTATCACCAGAGCAAGCACAGCAAGTCATCGCTTTAAACGATGATGAATTTCTTGAGCAACTGCAGAAAGATTTTGGCTGGCGATTAGGCCGATTAGAAAAAGTTGGCAAGCGTGCGAGTTACCCATTAATCCTTCGTCACCGCCAGCAGAATATTTCTCATCGCTTTGCGATCGTAGGCAATGCCGCTCAAACGCTTCACCCCATTGCGGGTCAAGGTTTTAACCTCGGCATTCGTGACGTCGCTTCTTTAGCGGAAGAGTTATGTACTCAATCAGATGATGTGGGCCGTTACACTGGTCTTGTTAACTTTAGAAAGCGTAGAGAACAAGACAGAGACACAACGATTACGTTGACTTCAAGCCTCGTTCATCTGTTCTCAAACGATTTTTTGACCGCTCGTATTGGGCGAAATCTTGGGTTAGCCGTAATCGATAACCTCCCATCTCTTAAAGGTCCACTTTTGCGTCATACGCTTGGCCTAGTAGATAGATAAGGTAAAAAAATGATGATGCAAAGTGTTGATATCGCCATTGTCGGCGGTGGCATGGTTGGCCTAGCGCTTGCGGCCGCATTGAAAGATAGTGACTTAAGAGTTGCGGTGATTGAAGGCAAAGCACCCATTGAAGGGCTTAGTGAATTACCCGATGTGCGAGTGTCGGCCCTGAGCCGTTCGAGTGAGGTTATTCTGCGTAATCTAGGCGCATGGCAAGGCATCGAACAAAGGCGTGCTGCGCCCTATCAAGCGATGGAAGTGTGGGAGCAAGACAGCTTTGCTCGTATCGAGTTTGACTCGACGCGTTTAGCTCAGCCTAACCTAGGCCATATTGTTGAGAACCGCGTGATTCAATTAGCATTGCTTGAGCAGGTTAAGAAACAAGACAATGTCAGCTTATACATGCCAGCTACGTGCAAAACGATGGCGATTGGTGAAAGTGAAGCATGGTTAACGTTAGACAATGGCCAAGCTCTGACCGCTAAGTTAGTTGTTGGCGCTGACGGTGCAAACTCTTGGGTTCGCAAACAACAAGATATCCCGCTGACACATTGGGATTACGGCCACAGTGCGATTGTCGCGAACATTAAAACAACAGAGCCTCACCACAGTGTTGCTCGTCAAATATTCACACCGCAAGGGCCACTGGCGTTCCTGCCAATGCAGCCAACGAATATGAACTCTATCGTTTGGTCTACGGAACCAAATCGTGCCGAGAAGCTTGTATCCATGTCGGACGCTGATTTCAATAAACAGCTAACGGCTGAGTTTGATGCCAAGCTTGGATTGTGCGAAGTAGTTGGGGAGCGTTTTGCCTTCCCGCTGCGCATGCGATACGCGCGCGATTTCGCGGTAGAGCGTGTAGCTTTAGTTGGTGATGCTGCTCATACGATTCACCCGTTAGCGGGGCAGGGTGTTAACTTAGGGCTATTAGATGCTGCAAGCTTAGCGCAAGAGCTGTTAACGCTGTGGGCTGCTGGCGAGGACATTGGTACTAAGCGTAACCTTCGTGGCTACGAGCGCTGGAGAAAAGCGGAGGCGGCTAAAATGATTGCGTCTATGCAAGGCTTTAAAGATCTGTTTGAAGGTAACAATCCAGCCAAGAAGTTGATTCGCGGCATCGGTATGAAGCTTGCGGGTCAACTGCCTGGCGCGAAAGATGAAATCATGAAAAGAGCACTCGGCCTATCAGGAAACCTTCCTTATTTAGCAAAACGCCCCGTAACTCACCGATAGTGATTTAATGGCTAAGTTGTTGAGTATTCATAACGAATCACTCGCGGCAGAACAGGTTTCAGAATCATAAGCACTAAAAAAGGGTTGGCATTAATATGCCAACCCGTTTTGTTTCGAATTCTTTAGATAATCAGATTAGGCGTATGCACAACGCAGCTTCATGATTTCACTGTTGATCTCTTTCACTGTTTGAAAATGACGTTTCTCTGCTCGCTCCGGTAGTACGAGCTTGCCATTATCAAACTCAAATTTGCCGACGCCGTAAATGTAGATTCGTCCTTTGAAAAGTCGACTTACATGTTTAGCAATCATACCCGGTGTATAGCGCTTAAACAGTCTCATTCTTAATTATCCTTATATTTACCTAGCCTGCATATTATAGAAAAATCCGTGATAATAATTGTGATAAGCGTGGATTAATATGCAGCAGAGTTGACGTTTATTAGATATTTGTGCTGTTCTAAGCACTTCCTATAGTAAATATCTATTTTTACGTGAGCTTCTCCTCAAAATAATAGTGAGTAGGGAAACTGCCGTGAACTTTCCTGTTCGGTATTAAGCAGTAGAAATGTTACAAGTATAAGAATAGGCGGGATTTTTCTATTTGTGTAATCAAATTGTAAATTTTAGACATAAAAAAAGCCCGTCTAAAACGGGCGAATAGTCACAGATGCATTACACAAAAGTGGATACTGATATTACTCAGTGGATTCACTTGTACTGATTTACCCAAAGGCTAGTCAGTAAATTAACAATAACGCAGATTTTATGTTGTGACTACCCATGCATTTAATTTGATTAAATATTTAATGTTGGAGTGTTTTTCTTATGACGAACTTCACACAAAATATGTATTTAATGAAAACTTTAAGTGAGGTTTGCGATCAATTACGCCTTAGAGTCGATCATCGACTGATCTCTGCGACGATAGGGGCACACAACGCCATAAGATCATCGAGATCCAGTCCGACGCCAGCCATTCGATCGCCAGAGCTGATCGTCACGAAGGTGTTGTTCTGTAGAGAAGGATCAAAAATGATCGGCATGTGTCTCTTCAGAGCAAGCGGCCCAACACACCCAGCTTTAAAGCCAGTGATGGATTCAACATCTTTCAGTGATACGCAGGTCATTCGGCGGCAATTCAGTACCGAGCGTACTTTCTTAGGGTCGACAGAGCGATCACCTGCAATACAAGCTAACGCATATTGGTTTCCCATATCCTTGAGCAGGATGCACTTGACCATTTGAGAGGAATCGATGCCTCGTTCTTGCGCTGTCTCTTCGATGCTGGTGGTTGGTTTACTTTGCATCAGCAGGCGATAGTCCACCTGCTGTTGATCTAACCATTGTGTAATCAGTGTTTCCACGTGGTTACTCTTCATCAAGGCTGTAAGGCAGTGGCAGAATGTTCCACACTTGATCAGGCTGCGCAGCCAATCGAAGCTGAACATCGTCATCAAGGTTGTTTGGCAATACCATCAAACCAATCGCGTGGCTATCAGCAAACTGATACACGTTTAATAATCGGCCTGTACCGCGCCAGTTTTCACCCACGCTGCGTTCTAGTTCAATCTTATTCTCTAGAGACAGTACATCTGAAGTCGTTCCAGAAACAATGCGCATTTCACGCTTGTTCATGCCACGGTACTTAGCACGAGCAACCGTTTCTTGACCTGTGTAGCAGCCTTTTGAAAAGCTGATACCGCCAATTGCTTGCAGATTAAGTGCTTGAGGGATGTGTTCGTTTTGCTCTGCTTTCGATAGGTTCGGTTGAGCATCAAGAATTTCATAATACTGCCAAAGCGCTTCCGATACTTTTTCTGCTGTGCTGCTTGATACCAAAGTTTCGGCTGCTTCTTGCGTAACAAGTAGAGCCCAACGGTTGTCGGAGACTTGAACCGCTGTACCACCAGAAATAACACGCACTTTACCTTGGCTTTCTGAAATCGAGTCAATGTATTGAGCAGCTGACGCGCCCATCACACCGATAACAACATCAGACGTTTGCTCGATATCAACCTTAGAGAATACGGCGTATTTCTTGATTTCAACTAGCTCGACTTCAATTGCCGATTTAGGCTGCATGAGTGCATAGCCACCGTTGTGGTGGAACAAGCGAAAGATACTCCATACCTTTCCTTTCGCATCACAATGCGCACCTAATGTAGATTCATCATTAGGAAGAGTGACGACATCGCACGTAACTTGACCTTGTAGGTACGACTTTTTGTCATCGCCTATCATGGTGATTGCGCTCCAATCTGACACGTGTGTCATCATCAGTTTTGGCAGCGATTCATTTTGCGTATGAGCGAGCGGCTGAAATGTGTTTTTCCAATCCATTTTATCTTTCCTAAGAATTTTATTTGGCTCTATGTTAATCCGGTTCTGTTTCTTTGTCAGCCAAGGTTTTTTTGTGAGCTTTGATAGGGACTGTGACTCACATAGTAGTTGCAGAGCGTATGACTTGTTACACTCCGAAAAAGAAAAACTATAGGTGAGGATAGCCAATGTACACTGCAGAGCAGAAAGCACGAGTTAAATGGGGTTGCCGTCGCGGCATGTTAGAACTTGATGTAGTCATCATGCCATTTTTTGAAGAGTGTTTTGATTCATTGCAAGAGCAGGAACAGCGCGAGTTTGTTTCTCTATTAGAGTGTGATGACCCAGATCTGTTTACTTGGGTGATGGGACACGGGCGCAGTGAAAACCTAGGTCATGCATCAATGGTTGATAAAATTGTCGCGCATAATCTCAGCAAGGTTCGTTAGGCTTCAGCTTAACCCTTCATATTCCGCATTATTTGCAAAAGGCACTATTTTTGGGTGCCTTTTGTTTTTCATCGTATTCTCTTCTATCCCTCTTGTTGCCAGCCTCTACTGTTTGTATCTCATGATTTCTTTATTCAAAACCGATGCGGTTGTGGTTAATGCGGCTCAAGGCTGTTTCGATTACAAGCTCGATGGGGAAGTTAGATTGAATGACCAACGTTATGTTCTCAAGACCGTCGATAAGGTTTGGGCGCAATTTTTCGTTAAGCTGAGTTTTGAATGTGGACATTCAGTCCTGTTATGGCGAGATAGTTGTGATGAGCGTGAGTATCGACATTTTCTGGCAAACCTACAACGCTCCCGCGAGATAAACTAGAGCATCAAATAAAAGAAAGCGTAGATAAAAGAAAAGAGAGCACTTGGCTCCCTTTCATTTTATTCTGTGGATACAGAAAACCACGGGTTTACCCGTGGATGAATGCCTTTGGAGACGGTACGATGGATAAATGCAATATTACACCTCATCCCATAGTGTCTACTACACGAAGTATCACGTAGTTTGGGTAACTAAGTACCGTCGGAAAATCCTGAATCCTGGTATGTGCAGCTACCTACGGAAGGTTATGCCAAAGTTACTGCGAAGTTTACCTGGCGTTGAGATTGAGACGATAGGCTTTGATGAAGATCATCTGCATATGATGATGCTTATCCCACCGAAATACAGTATTTCAGACGTCATGGGTAAACTAAAAAGCCAATCGTCGCACCACATGCGAAAAACGTTCAGTTGGCTAAGTAAGGTTTACTGGAAAGAGAACATTGTGTGGTCGCCAGGTTACTTTGTCAGTAGCGTAGGCGTGAATGAACAAGTTATAGCGAATTACGTTAGACACCAGGGCGAAAAGGATTCTGGTCAACTCCGCATGGAGTTGTAACAGTAAGTACCCCGTGCATGCACGGGGGTATCTACTGATTTTGGTTAACGTATTAAGTCGCTAACAATTTTTAACCAATGTTTATGACTGGTTTCTCTCTGGTGTGAGAATGGTTGGACTGCAGTCTTCTGCAAGCTCTGGGTAATCCAACGTATAGTGCAGACCTCGGCTCTCTTTACGTTGCATCGCACAACGCACCATCAGTTCAGCCACTTGCAATAAGTTGCGCAGTTCAAGTAGGTTGTTCGAAACCTTAAAGTAGCTGTAGTACTCATGAGTTTCTTGCTGCAGCATCTGAATACGTCGCATTGCACGTTCTAGACGTTTATCCGTTCGAACAATACCCATATAATCCCACATGAACAGCCTTAGCTCGTGCCAGTTGTGCTGAATGATCACCTCTTCATCGCTGTTGGTGACTTGGCTTTCATCCCATGCAGGCAGTTCAGCGCACAGTTGAGATTGGTCGATGTTCTCAACAATATCTTTCGCTGCTGCCCATGCGTATACCACACACTCAAGCAGTGAGTTTGAAGCCATACGGTTTGCACCGTGCAGGCCAGTATAGCTGACTTCGCCAATCGCATATAAGTTAGTGAGATCGGTTTGACCTTGCTTATTCACCATTACACCACCACAGGTATAGTGGGCAGCCGGTACGATAGGGATCGGCTCTTTGGTCATGTCGATACCCAAATCCATCAAACGCGTGTGGATCATTGGGAAATGCGCGGTGATGAATTCTTCAGGCTTGTGGCTGATGTCTACATACATGCAGTCTGCGCCTAAACGCTTCATTTCGAAGTCAATCGCACGAGCAACCACATCACGAGGTGCCAGTTCACCACGCTCGTCGAAGTCCTTCATGAATCTTGAACCATCAGGGCGACGTAAGTAAGCACCCTCACCACGCAATGCTTCCGTTAGAAGGAAGTTACGTGCTTCTGGATGGAATAGACACGTTGGGTGGAATTGGTTGAATTCGAGGTTTGCGACACGACAACCTGCACGCCAAGCAATAGCAATCCCATCACCTGAAGAGACATCAGGGTTTGAAGTGTATTGATAAACTTTGGAAGCGCCGCCAGTTGCTAGTACCACAAATTTAGCGCGCACGGTTTCTACGTGTTCTTGGTTACGGTTCCAGATGTAGGCACCGATAACTTTGTCTTTAGAGCCACCGACTTTATCTTCTGTGATCAAATCAAGCGCATTATGGCGTTCGAAGATCTCGATGTTTGGGTGATTATTGACGTTGTCTTGTAGTGAGGTTTGCATTGCCATGCCAGTTGCATCGGCAGCGTGCAAAATTCTACGGTGGCTGTGTCCACCTTCACGAGTGAGGTGATATTTAGGTTGGCCTTCAGTGCTGTTCTCATCTTTATCAAATGGAACACCGCCATCAATTAGCCACTGCACACACTCTTTTGCATTTTCAGCAATGAATTGAACTGTATCTTCTTCACATAGCCCAGCACCCGCAATTTGAGTATCTTCTACGTGAGACTCAATACTGTCTGATTCATCGAATACCGCGGCAATACCACCTTGTGCGTAATACGTCGATCCTTCGCTACGTGGTCCTTTGCTTAATACAATTACTTTTGCATGTTCTGCTACACGTAAGGCTAATGACAAGCCGGCCGCACCACTTCCTACCACTAATACATCACACTGATGTTCACGGTTTGCGTTCATAAAACTTATTAAATCCCGGGCTATAGTAGAGTTGTCCACTCTCAATTGACTCTGTCTTGTTTTAGGAGTTGGGGTAAGACTGTTATAATCCCCAGAGTACCATCCTAAAACGCTATGCAAAATCAAGATATAGACAGCTATCTAGAAATATTTAATTGCTCAATACCATTGCTTTTGCTCAAGTTTCCCCAAATTAATAGGGATAGCTATTTTTATTACATCACATTGTGAAACAATAATGGCAAATAATTTTAAGAAAGTTGGAACTTTCAGTATTTGGCTTAGTCACAATAGTGCTCTTGTAGACGGTGGTGTCAATACTACATTTTGCATAATTAGTACCCATATCTGCGAAGGTAAGGGTTATAACAATAGGAGTACCCGCTCGAATGAACGAGCAGCTAACCGATCAAGTGTTGATTGAGCGAGTGCAGAGTGGAGATAAGCAGGCATTTAACTTACTAGTGGTTAAGTACCAAAATAAAGTTTGTAACCTTATCTCTCGATACGTGAATAATTCTGGTGATGTACCTGACGTAGCACAAGAAGCTTTTATTAAAGCTTACCGCGCGATACCTAATTTTCGTGGCGAAAGTGCCTTCTATACATGGTTGTACCGAATTGCCGTGAACACCGCTAAAAATCATATTGTTGCTCAGAGCCGCAGGCCGCCAGCAACAGATGTTGATGCAGAAGATGCAGAATATTACGAAACAGGCAGCGCGTTAAAAGAAATATCGAACCCTGAGAACTTAACGCTGTCCAAAGAATTGAAACAGGTCGTTTTTGGTGCGATTGAAGCGTTACCAGAAGACTTAAAAACTGCAATGACGCTGCGTGAGCTCGAAGGTTTGAGCTACGAAGAGATTGCAGAAGTAATGGATTGCCCTGTAGGAACCGTACGTTCGCGTATTTTCCGAGCTCGTGAAGCAGTGGAAAAGAAAATTAAACCTCTTTTACAACGCTAGAACTTGTAATAATTATGGTGAAAATAATGGCTGATAAAGAAAAGCTTTCGACACTCATGGATGGAGAAATGATCGACAAAGCTCTGATTGCAGAGTTGGAGTCTGATCAAGAAAGCATGGATACCTGGCAGAATTACCATTTAATTGGTGATGTAATGCGTGGGGATGCGCCAGAAAGTCAAGGTTGGAACATTGCTAACAGTGTTGCCGCTGCGCTTGAAAGCGAGCCAGCACATGGTTCAATGTCGAACTTGCACCAAGTGAATGTAGAACCTGTTGTTGCTCCAGTTGAAGAACAACCGAAACCTCAACAAGCGAAGCGCCAGCTTCCTGCTTGGTTACAACAGTTTGGACAAGTTGCCGTTGCAGCCTGTGTTTCTCTAGCTGTTGTGTTAGGTGTTCAACAATATGGTGGTAGTGACCCAGCAGCAGAACAGCTGCCTGTACTCCAGACGATTCCGTTTGCGGGTTCTGCTGAACCAGTAAGCTTAACGCGTGACTCTGTTGAGAAACCAGCATCTGAAGCTAATTTGCAAGAGCAGCGCAAACGCGTTCATGCATTGTTAGAAGATTATGAGTTACAGCTAAGATTAAACAGTGATGCATCGCCAATGCAAGATGCACATCTAGAATCGGACATTGAATGAAGAAAATTCTGGTCAGTGCACTGACACTGTTCAGCTTGATGTCTCCAACGGCCTTTGCAGAGGAAATTACTGCAAAGGCGTTATTGCATCAAATGAACGAGGCCAGTCAGCATCTAAATTACGAACTCTCCTATATTTTGATAAAGAAGAGCAGTATTGAACCTCTGCTTTATCGTCATGCAGTCAACGACGACCAACAACTCGCACACCTTGCTTACTTAAGTGGCCCTGTTCGCGAAGTCATTCGACGTGGCGACGAAGTTAGCTATATAGAACCGGGTACAGAACCATTCACTATCCAGTCTGGCAGTATGGTTGCGCCTGTCATTCCTATGATTAACCGAGATATTGACGCGCTTAACGACTACTACGATTTCGTGAAAGTGGGTCGAGCTCGTGAAGCTGGAAGTACCACTCAAGTATTGCGAGTGGTTCCGAAAGATGGGCTTCGCTACTCTTATGTCGTATGGGTTGACGAAAAAACCAATCTTCCTTTACGTGCCGATCTTCTTGATCGTGACGGTGAAGTTTTAGAACAGTACCGCACTATTTCTTACGTGGTGAATGACAAAATTGCAGAAGCGATGGGAGGCTTGAATAGTGCTCAATTACCGAAAGTACTGTCATTACCTGAAGGCTTAGTGAGTGAAACGAACTGGGAAGTGTCTTGGATACCCGAAGGCTTTAAGTCAAAAGAACTCAGTCGTTATCCAATGGCGGCAACCAATAAAATGGTTGAGAGCCAACTGTTCAGTGATGGATTATTCAGTTTCTCGGTGTACGTTGCCGATAAAGATGAACATTCATTGAAAGGTCAGTTGGTGCGTCAAGGACGCAGAACGTTACACAGTTTAGTGAATGGAGACCGCGAGATCTCTGTGGTGGGTGACATTCCGCCAGCAACCGCTAAGCGTATTGCTCTATCGATCAAGTTTGCTAATTCGGTTGCAGCGCAATGATGACCGCGCTTGCTACCGTCAGCTCAGTCGAACAAAAAGGTAAGCAATTTTTTGTTCATCTGAGCTGCGAACAACAAACCAGTTGCAGTAGCTGTTCTTCTCAAAAAAGCTGTGGAACTGGTATTGTCACTAAAGCTGTCGGCAATAAATCTTTGTTTTGGCGGCTTAAAACCAAAAGTTTAGTTAAAACAGGACAAATCGTAGAAATTGGCTTTCCAGAAAAAAGCCTACTTCAGTCGGCGGCGATTGTTTACCTCATTCCACTTTTCATGTTGATGATTGGTGCTGGTTTTGGGCAACTCTTGTTACAACCCTTACTCCAAGAGGGCGAGGGCATTGTTATCTTAAGTGCTGCGCTGTTTACGGCTGGTGGTATTGCCTTAGCGAAGCGCTTAGCCAAACCTATGGAAGACAAATCCAAGCAAGAAGTCGTCTTGATTCGAATCCTAGGCGAGCCTCTCGTCTAATTTATGATGCTTCTTGCCCTTAAATTGGGTAGAATCTGCCAACTTGATTGAAATGCCGCCACCAATGCTGACTGTAGATTGGACGCGTCGCGGCTTTCTTATTATCCCTATTCAAAGAGTTTAGTCACACCAAGCCTATGAAGCACATTCGTAATTTTTCGATTATCGCCCACATCGACCACGGTAAGTCGACCCTTTCTGACCGCTTAATCCAAGTTTGTGGAGGGTTAAGTGAACGTGAGATGGCAGCTCAAGTCCTCGATTCTATGGATATAGAACGCGAGCGTGGTATTACAATTAAAGCGCAGAGTGTGACTTTAGATTACAAAGCGAAAGATGGTGAAACTTACCAACTTAACTTTATCGACACTCCAGGACACGTAGATTTCTCTTACGAAGTATCTCGTTCTCTAGCCGCTTGTGAAGGCGCGCTATTGGTTGTGGATGCTGGTCAAGGTGTTGAAGCACAAACTCTAGCAAATTGTTACACCGCGATCGAAATGGAACTGGAAGTAGTGCCAATCTTGAACAAGATTGACTTACCTGCGGCTGAACCTGAGCGTGTTGCTGAAGAAATCGAAGAGATCGTTGGTATCGATGCGATGGAAGCGACTCGTTGTTCTGCAAAAACCGGTATCGGTGTTGACGACGTTCTTGAAAACATCGTAACGGCTATCCCACCACCAGAAGGTGATCCAGAAGCGCCACTACAAGCGCTGATCATCGACTCTTGGTTCGATAACTATTTAGGTGTTGTTTCTTTGGTTCGTATCAAGAACGGTAAGCTGAAGAAGAACGACAAGATTAAAGTGATGTCGACAGACCAAGTTTGGGGTGTTGACCGTCTAGGTATCTTCACACCTAAGCAAATCGACACAACTGAGCTAAATACTGGCGAAGTTGGTTGGGTTGTTTGTGGTATTAAAGACATCCTTGGCGCACCTGTTGGTGATACGTTGACGCTTGCAAAAGGCGGCAGCACTGAACGTCTACCTGGTTTCCAAAAAGTGAAGCCTCAGGTATACGCAGGTCTATTCCCAGTATCGTCTGACGACTACGAAAACTTCCGTGACGCACTAGGCAAATTAAGCCTGAACGATGCATCACTGTTCTACGAACCAGAAAGTTCAGCAGCACTTGGCTTTGGTTTCCGTTGTGGCTTCTTAGGAATGCTTCACATGGAGATCATCCAAGAGCGTTTAGAGCGTGAATACGACCTAGACTTAATCACAACGGCACCAACCGTAGTGTACGAAGTTGTAAAAACGGATGGCAGCATTCTTTACGTTGATAGCCCGGCTAAACTGCCTGCGACTAATGATGTAGAAGAAATTCGTGAGCCTATCGCTCGTTGTAATATCCTTGTACCGTCTGACTACCTAGGTAACGTAATTACCTTATGTGTAGAAAAACGTGGTGTTCAAGTTGATATGGTTTATCACGGAAAGCAAGTTGCAGTGACTTACGACCTGCCAATGGCTGAAGTAGTTCTAGACTTCTTCGACCGTTTGAAATCAACATCTCGTGGCTATGCGTCACTGGATTACAACTTCCAACGTTTTGAAATGTCGAACATGGTTCGTGTAGACGTATTGCTTAATGGCGAAACAGTTGATGCACTGGCTATCATTACGCACAAAGACATTGCACAGTCTCGTGGTCGTCTATTGGTTGAGAAGATGAAAGAATTCATCCCTCGTCAAATGTTTGATATCGCGATTCAAGCAGCGATTGGTAACCACATCATTGCTCGTTCTACAGTGAAACAACTGCGTAAGAACGTAATCGCAAAATGTTACGGTGGTGATATCAGTCGTAAGAAGAAACTTCTTAAGAAACAAAAAGAAGGTAAGAAGCGTATGAAGCAGATCGGTAACGTTGAACTGCCTCAAGAAGCATTCTTAGCGATTCTTCATGTTGGTAAAGACTAGGTATCAATCGCACTAACTATCTGCTGAACATTACTGGTTAAAATCGTTTATTTCTTTGTTGCAAAGATTGCAATTAGGCCCACTAGTCACTGCACTTTGCGCCTCGAACTAAACGATTCTTCCTGCGTAATCTCCCCAGCATTTAGTCAGCATGATTGATACAGATTAGAAATATTAAGCAGAGTGAAAGGGTTATACTCTTTCACTTTCGTTATTTTTAAAGAAATGAAATTTAAGGGATATCAATGGCTAATACATTTTCGCTTATCTTAGTGATCGTAACTCTAGTGACCGGCATTATATGGGCGTTGGAAAAGTTTGTGTGGGCGAAGAAGCGCCAACAAAAACTGGCTAACGTTGAAGCACAATCGAATGGCCTAGACGCTGCAACCAGCGCAAAAGTTACGGCTCAGCCTTGGTGGGTTGAGAACAGTGTGTCCATTTTCCCGGTAATTGCATTTGTTTTGATCTTGCGTTCATTCATCTATGAACCGTTTCAAATCCCATCTGGTTCGATGATGCCAACCCTTTTGGTTGGTGATTTCATCTTAGTAGAGAAGTACGCGTACGGTCTAAAAGACCCAGTTTGGCGCACTCAACTGGTCGAAACAGGCAAGCCAGAACGCGGTGATTCAATCGTATTTAAGTACCCACCTCAGCCGAATATCGACTACATCAAACGTGTTGTTGGTATGCCTGGCGACACCATTCGCTACAGCAGCCGCAAAGAGGTTTGCATTCAAGCGAAGGGTACAAGTAGCTGTGAACCAGTGAAACTAAGTCACGTTGAAGAAAGCCAATTTATTCAAGACGGTGTGCCTCTGATTCAGCTGAATGAACAGCTGGGTGACGTGGAGCACCAAATTTTAGTTAACCCATTACGTCGTGATCGTGTGCAAGCATATCAACCCCGCAATGGTGTTAACGAGTGGATCGTTCCAGAAGGCCAATACTTTGTGATGGGTGATAACCGTGACAACAGTGCTGATAGCCGTTACTGGGGCTTTGTCCCTGAAGCAAACCTTGTTGGTAAGGCCGTTGCTATTTGGATCAGCTTCGAATTCGAACGCGGTTCAGACAGTGTACTTCCAACATGGATTCCTACTGGTGTGCGTTTTAATCGCATCGGTGGGATTCACTAATCGATCACATAACACATCGAGAGAGCATGAATTCTCCAATTGATAAACTAGAGAGAAAGATTGGCTATCAGTTTAATGATGCCGATCTTATCCATCTGGCGCTGACTCACCGCAGCGCCGCAGGTAAACACAACGAACGTCTTGAGTTTCTGGGCGATTCAATTTTAAGTTTTGTTATCGCTGATGATCTTTACCACCGTTTCCCTAAGGTAAACGAAGGTGATATGAGCCGCATGCGCGCAACATTAGTACGTGGTCATACATTGGCAGAACTAGGTCGTGAATTCGAACTAGGAGATTACTTAAAATTAGGTCCAGGTGAGTTGAAGAGTGGCGGTTTCCGTCGTGATTCTATTCTAGCGGATGCAGTAGAAGCGATCATCGGTGCTGTCTATTTGGATAGTGATACCGAGGTTGTTCGCCGCATTATTTTAAGCTGGTACCAATCTCGCCTAGAGTCTATTCAGCCTGGTGTATCTCAAAAGGATCCGAAAACTCGCCTACAAGAGTTTTTACAAGGTCGAAGAAATCCCCTACCTGTCTACACAGTGACTAATATTAAAGGTGAAGCACACAACCAAGAGTTTACGGTTGAGTGTGAAGTGGCAGGTGTGGATAAACCTGTTATCGGTAAAGGCACTAGCCGCCGCAAGGCAGAACAAGCGGCTGCTGAAACAGCATTAGAGCAACTAAGCAATGTCTGATAACAATCAAGATTTCGATATCGATGCATTCTTTTCATCTGATAGCAAAAAAACGGGCCTACCGGAAAACCAACACTGTGGCTTCATCGCTATCGTGGGTCGACCAAACGTAGGTAAATCGACGCTTCTGAACCATATTTTGGGTCAGAAAATCTCGATCACATCACGTAAGCCTCAGACGACACGCCACCGTATTATGGGCGTAGAAACTGAAGGTGATTACCAAGCGATCTACGTTGATACTCCTGGACTTCACATCGAAGAAAAGCGTGCAATCAACCGTTTGATGAACCGTGCGGCGAACAGCTCACTGAGCGATGTGAACCTAGTATTTTTCCTTGTTGACGGTACTCATTGGACTGACGACGATGAAATGGTACTGAACAAGCTGAGAAAAACAGATTTCCCAGTCGTCCTTTGTATTAACAAGGTAGACAACGTTCAAGACCGTACTGACGTAATGCAACACATGATGGAAGTGTCTAAGAAGATGGACTTCCTTGATGTTGTGCCAATCTCAGCGAAACAAGGTAAGAATATCGATGTACTGCGTAAGCACGTTCGTAATTCTTTACCAAAAGCGACGCATCACTTCCCTGAAGAGTACGTAACGGATCGTTCACAGCGCTTTATGGCCTCTGAAATCATCCGTGAAAAACTGATGCGATTCACGGGCGAAGAGCTACCTTACTCAGTAACGGTTGAAATCGAGCGTTTTGATTACAACCCAGATAATGATGGTTTCCACATCAATGCTTTGATTCTTGTTGAACGTACTGGTCAGAAGAAGATGGTGATTGGTAAAGCGGGCGAGAAGATCAAAACGATTGGTCGTGAAGCTCGTATCGATATGGAAGAACTATTCGGTCGTAAGGTTTACCTAGAGACTTGGGTTAAAGTTAAGTCTGGTTGGGCTGACGATGAGCGTGCACTTCGCTCGTTAGGCTACATCGACGATCTATAATATATTGAACGTCACTTTCTGATATTAAGAAAGTTGAATTGAATATAAATACAAGAGAGAGTGCGAACTCTCTCTTTTTGTATCTGTAAGAAGGGTAAGATATTGAGCGAAGGGTTACAGCGATGCTTTGTGTTGCACCGTCGACCATACAGTGAGTCGAGCCTGATTCTGGACGTCTTCAGTGAAGAATACGGTCGGGTGACGTTGATGTCTAAAGGTGCGCGGAGTAAGCGTTCTAATTTGAAAGGTGCATTGCAACCTTTTACGCCTCTGCTGCTTAAGTGGTCTGGTAATGGTTCAATGAAAACGTTGCGCCAAGCAGAACCGATCAGCTTGGGACTCCCTCTTGCCGGTATTAATCTGTATTCAGCAATGTACGTTAACGAGTTAGTTGGGCGAGTGTTGATGGCTGAAGTGGCGATGCCCGCATTTTTTCATGACTATCTTCATGCCTTAACAGAACTCGCTCATAATGAGAATCCTGAGCCAGCGCTACGTCGTTTTGAATTGGCTCTACTTTCCGCTATGGGGTATGGCGTCGACTTTTTACACTGTGCGGGTACCGGTGAGCCGATTGATCCGAGCATGACTTATCGTTATCGAGAGCAGAAAGGTTTTATCGCATCGGTACGTCGAGATAACCTAACTTTTATGGGCGATGAACTTATCGCAATCAGCGAACGTAGGTTTATCACTAAAGAGCAGTTAAAAGCGGCAAAACGCTTTACACGCATAGCCTTAAAGCCGTATCTTGGCGGTAAACCATTAAAAAGTAGAGAGCTATTTATGCCAACAATAGCCCTCTCTAGAGCACGGAGTATTGGAAAATGAGCTCAATCCTTTTAGGCGTTAATATCGACCATATTGCAACACTGCGTAATGCACGTGGTACTAAATACCCAGATCCAGTACACGCAGCTGAAATTGCTGAGCGCGCTGGTGCTGACGGCATCACCATTCACCTGCGTGAAGACCGCCGTCATATTGTTGATCGCGATGTACGTATTCTTGCTGAGACAATCCAGACTCGCATGAACTTAGAGATGGCAGTGACGGACGAGATGGTTCAAATTGCACTCGATACTAATCCAGAGTTCGTTTGTCTAGTTCCAGAAAAGCGTGAAGAGCTAACTACTGAAGGTGGCTTGGATGTGGTTGGTCAACTTGAGAAGATCAAAGCAGCAACGCAAAAGCTGTCGGCAGCGGGTATCAAGGTCTCTCTATTTATCGATGCAGATCGTGAGCAAATCGACGCAGCAAAAGCGTGTGGCGCACCGTTCATTGAGCTGCACACTGGCCATTATGCCGATGCGAAAACAGAAGAAGATCAACAAGACGAGCTGAAAAAGATTGCTGCAGGCGCAAGTTACGCAGACGATCTTGGTATCACCGTCAATGCTGGCCATGGTCTGACTTACCACAACGTAGCACCGATTGCGGCACTTCCAGAGATCTACGAGCTGAACATCGGTCACTCGATCATGGGACGCGCAGTGTTTGATGGTTTGAACAAAGCCGTTGCAGACATGAAAGCCGTGATGGAAACAGCACGCAACAACGCTTAACTTTTTAATTAGTAAGTAGTTAAGTGTTAGTGGTTAATCAAAAACCAATAGAATCAATAAATCGAAGTTTGATATTAAGGTAAACATGGCTGTTGTTGGATTAGGTACAGATATCGCAGAAATAGAACGTGTAGAAAAAGCACTGTCACGAAGTGGTGAGGCTTTCGCTAAACGTATTTTGACGGATTCTGAATTTGAAGTATTCCAGCAGCTTAAGCAAAAAGGGCGTTACCTTGCGAAGCGTTTTGCGGCTAAAGAAGCAGCATCAAAAGCGCTGGGTACAGGCATCGCACTGGGTGTTACTTTTCATGACTTCGAAATCTCGAACGACGAGCATGGTAAGCCAGTGCTGAGCTTGCATAAAAAAGCTCAGGAAATCGCATTGGCGAATGGAACAAAGTCGATTCATCTGACGATTTCCGATGAGCGCCACTACGCGGTGGCGACGGTATTACTTGAGTCGTAAGCTTTGAATTGAGCCATGTGTTTAGACTACGAGCATGTTTAGTTACGAGCATGTTTAGACCACGAATAAACTGACTAACACTGACCAAATATTCCAGTTATAAAAAGCAGAGCTCATGGCTCTGCTTTTTTATTATCTGAACGCGTTACAGTTTCCTACCAACTACCAACTACCAACTACCAACTACCAACCGTTAACTTTTAGCTCTAAGTCGGCTATAAGTAATGGATCGCTGTTGCCTGAACTTTGTCTAATTCATCCTGTAATTCAAATAGCTCTGGCTCAATCGCCTCAATGGAAGTACCTGAGCGTAGCTCTTTCTCTATCGTGGCACAGACTGATTTTAGTCTTGGTACGCCGCTGTATGAGCTACTGCCATGCATTTTGTGGATGATATGTATCAGTTCTTCAATAGGGAAGTCATTGTCTTCTATCGCTTTCTCTGCGGCTTCATAAACCTCAGGAATAAAGTCCACTAACATCCGCAGCATATCGCGTGCAAGATCCTCTTTGTTAGCGGCTTGCTTCATTGCGGCCTGCCAATCAATGATGATATTTTTGTGCACGTTCGCTTCTGCTTCTTGCGGTTGGCTACTATCTATCTCAACTGCGACGGCAGGATGTTCTGGGTCTATCTTATTGATATGCTCAACCTCTGAAGCTGGGCTCCAATGGAGCAGAACCTGCTGTAAGACATGCTCTTCGATAGGCTTGGTGAGGTAATCATCCATGCCTGCAGCTAGCAGTCGATCTCGCTCACCCATCATGGCGTGCGCGGTCACCGCGATAATCGGTGTGTTGGCGTTGTTAGCGAGTTTCTTAATGTGCTTACAAGCGGTCACCCCATCCATTTGTGGCATTTGGATATCCATGAAGATGATATCAAATGGTGTGCTAGTCGCTTTGTCGATCGCTTGTTGACCGTTAGTACAGCTGATCACGGTTTCCACGCGCTCTTTCAATAACGCAGTAATCAACTTAAGGTTGGCTGGGTTATCGTCTACCGCCAGTACTGTTAACGGTAGCTTCTCTTCTGAGTGCGTTTCAATTGCTGGTGCAATCAAGGTTGGTGCTTGATTAGAGATCAGAGTTTGCAGCAGCTTCTTCCGAGAGAGAGGTTTGGTGATGCATTGAACATCGACCTCTTTCATCAATTGCTCACCTAATGCAAGTTCGGTACTTGGTGTACCAATAATGACGTTCTGAGCAATCTTCTTAGCACCAATCGCCCAACCACTGACGGTATCAAGTTGGTACTCTTGATTTGCGGCAAGGTTAAGTAATACGTAGTCATAAGAGGTGCTTTCGTCAGGCATCACTGAACGATAAGTGACGACTAGCCCTGCTTGGGTCAAGATCTGCTGAGTGATTGATGCGGCTTGCATGTTCGGCTCGATCAACAACAACTGTTTGTCTTGTAGGCATTGAGTTTCGATAAGCTCGGTCATTGGCATATCAGTCGTTGATAGCCTTAAAGTAAACCAGAAGGTTGAACCTTGGTGCAGGCGGCTAGTGAGGCTGATCTCACCGCCCATTTGGCTTACCAATTTCTGTGTGATAACGAGACCAAGGCCTGTACCACCATAACGACGAGAGATACTCGCATCTGCTTGGCTGAAGGCTTGGAATAGCTGAGCCTGTTGACGCTCCGATATACCTATACCGGTGTCCCGAACCATGAATTGAAGTTCGATGTTGTCTTCGGTCTGAGAACGAAGTTCAACACTGATATCGATATTGCCACGCTCGGTAAACTTGATTGAGTTACCAACAAGGTTGGTTAGGATCTGCTGAATGCGCAGTGGATCACCAACCACGCCTGGTGGCACTTTCGGATCTATCTTAAGTGTCAATTCTAGACCTTTCTCATGAGCATTGGTCGCTTGAAGGTTCACAACCTCTTCAAGGCTGGCTTGGAATTCAAATGGGATGTTCTCGAGCGCTAATTTACCGGCTTCCAACTTCGAGAAATCCAGAATGTCGTTGATGATGCTGAGTAGGTTATTGGCAGAGCGTTCAATGGTCTGCAAGTAATCGGTTTGGCTGGTCGATAGGTGGGTCTTAAGCATCTGGCGAGTAAAGCCAATCACACCGTTTAGCGGCGTTCTTAATTCGTGAGACATATTTGCCAAGAACTCAGACTTAACACGCGCAGCTTCTTGAGCGCGTTTTTTCGCAATGTCCAACTCAACGTTTTGAATCTCTAGTTGTTCTAGAGTTTCACGCAGATCAGACGTTGCTTGGTCGATGCTGTGTTGCATCTCAACGTGATACTCTGACAGCGATACCGCCATCGCGTTGATACCGTTTTTCAGTGAATCTAGCTCACCATGCATCTTGCCTTCGATACGTACATCGAGATGACCGCGTCGAATCCGGTCAACCATGTTTTTCATGTGTGTGATCGGTTGAGTTACATCGTGCATTAAGCGGAACGCAAACACGCCCGATAAACCAAGTCCCAGAATCAACACCAAGAAAGCAGAGAATACTTCTTGATACTGCTGTAATCGTAATGAAGATAAGTCGAGCTCAATTGCGATATAACCGATCGCTTGGTTCGCTTGCGATTGCCCATTGGCTGAGTTGATGTATTGCCCCTCAGCGATGATGGGCGTCCTGAGAATCAGCGTGTTATCGAGCAGGTTCGACGAGCTCAAATGCGGTATCGGCTTATCTTTGGGATAAGTGAGGCTTTCAAAGTCGGGGTGGAAGTTTGAGGTTACGAACAACTCATGGCGTTCATCAAACACCGCGATGCTGCGCACAAGGTTAGAGTTTTTTCGATGCGCATAGCTGATGAGCTGGCGAACAGACTCTCGGCTTTCGAGTTGCATGCCAGATGCGCTCGCAATTGCAAGCGGTTCTATAATGCTAGTACCAGTGTTAACCACCTGACCCTCAAGGTCTTGATAGCGGTTAAATGAGAAAAATGCACTCAATAGCAGCCCAATAATTAGGGTTGGAGCTAGAGTTAAGGTAATTACACGGGCTCTTAAGCCATATCTGGTCATGTTCTTTAATTACATCGAGGTCTGGATATGGGAAAATAACGCGCACAATGGCGGTTAAGTGAACGGTAAGCTTAATCAAAGCCGTGACGTTCGACAATGATTCCAAGACATAATAGTGAGTCCTGGATACAAATTACTTATTAAAAGATACATTAGGCACAAGCAATGGCACGTTTTTTTCAACCAAAAAAGAAAACTCAATTCGAGACCAAGCACCAATCGGTTTTGGTTGAACGAATGGATCACAATGGGGCAGGGATTGCTTATCAGAAAAATAAGCCCGTTTTTATTGATGGTGCATTGCCGGGTGAGCAGGTTGTTATTCAGCTCATCGAGAGTAAGAGTAAATTTGCGCGAGCAAAACTGATTAAATTACTTGAGCCAAGCGAACTGCGTTTGAAGCCTTTCTGTAAACACTTTAATCAGTGCGGTGGCTGCCATCTCCAGCATCTCGGCTACTCCTCTCAGGTAGAGCATAAGGCGCAGTCTTTGAGCCATTTAATGAGCCAATATCAAACGGATAAAACAGACGTTGTTGAACCGATTATTGGTGATGAAACAGGTTATCGCCGCCGTGCGCGCATCAGCTTGTTTGTTGATAAGAAAACACAGAAACTTCAGTTTGGTTTCCGCAAAAAGCAAAGCAAGCAGATTGAAAATATTACCGATTGTGCGGTGCTTGACCCTCGCCTTAATACTTTGCTGCCAAAGCTGAAAAGTTTACTGAATACTTTCAGCAACCTTACTTCTTTAGGACACGTTGAATTAGTGATCGGGGATACTGGTCCAGTCATGGTGCTACGCCACCTTAAGCCTTTGATTGAAAAAGATAAGCAATCTTTGATTGAGCTGGCTCAGACAGAAGGCGCTACGCTGTATTCTATGCCAGAAACTGACAAGTTGATTCGTTTGATGGGTGATACGCCAAGCTATAGCGAAACTGGCGTAACCTTGCCTTTTGAGCCAAACCACTTCATTCAAGTGAATCAAAAGGTCAATCAACAGATGGTCACTCAAGCGATTGAATGGTTGGAGCCTCAAGCTGATGAGCGAGTGCTCGACTTGTTTTGTGGCTTAGGAAACTTCAGCCTACCTATCGCACAGCAATCTGCGTTTGTTGTGGGTGTTGAAGGTGTCGATGAAATGGTTCAACAGGCAACGTCTAACGCAGCTTTGAATCAATTAAGTAATACAGAATTCTTCCAAGCGAACCTTGAAGAAGAGCTGTCTTCACAACCTTGGGCAAAAGAAAGATTTGATAAAATCTTACTTGATCCAGCACGTGCAGGAGCGAGTGGGATCGTTGATCAAATTTCAGGGTTAAGAGCGAAGCGTGTGGTTTATGTTTCGTGTAATCCTGCTACTCTAGCTAGAGATTCAGAGAGCTTGGAAAAACAAGGCTACCAATTGGCTAAGCTAGGCATGTTGGACATGTTCCCTCATACCAGTCATCTCGAATCGATGGCTCTCTTTATTAAGGCTTAGAAGTCCTTAAATAAGGCTTAAAAATGTATTACAAAGGTGCGGGACTGCCTGCACCGATATCAATATGAGTCGAACTAATGTGGAACCAGTTAGTCATATTGAATTGGGTATAAAACATAATAACTAGGAAGGCATGATGGTTGCGGTACGAAGCGCACATTTAAACCCAAGCGAACAGTTTGAGCTAGATAATTGGATTGCGTCACTGAATCAAGACGCAAAAACCTCGAATAAACTGACCAAAGTTTATCGTCACTGTGAAGAGCTATTAAAAGATCACGAGCAAGGTGAACTTTTGCTTTGGCGTGGTCGCGAGATGATCGAAATCTTGGTCACCTTGTCGATGGATCGCGCTACTTTAGTTGCGGCACAACTCTTCCCTGTCGTATCAAGCGGTGTTTTTGAGCGTGAAGCGTTTGAAGAAAGTTACGGAAAGGAAACCGTAAAGCTGATTGATGGCGTGGAAGAAATGGCGGCTTTGGGCCAGCTAAATGTGACCCTTGAAGGCAGTGCAGCCTCGGGTCAAGTCGATAATGTTCGACGAATGCTATTGGCAATGGTGGATGATTTCCGCTGCGTAGTCATCAAACTAGCAGAGCGAATTTGTAACCTCATAGAAGTGAAAAAGGCTCCTGATGCTGTGCGCCGTGCGGCAGCAAAAGAGTGTGCCAACATCTATGCGCCTCTAGCAAACCGTCTTGGTATTGGTCAGCTAAAGTGGGAAATTGAAGATTACGCTTTCCGCTACCAACAACCAGATACCTATAAGCAGATTGCTAAACAGCTGTCTGAGCGCCGTATCGTGCGCGAACAATACATTACTGACTTTGTCGACGATCTCACGTCAGAAATGAACCGTTCAAGCATCAATGCTGAAGTCAGCGGTCGGCCAAAACACATCTACAGTATCTGGCGTAAAATGCAGAAAAAAGGCTTAGAGTTTGATGAGCTTTTTGACGTGCGTGCGGTGCGTATTATCGCAGACCAGCTGCAAGACTGTTATGCCGGCTTAGGTGTGGTTCACACCAAATATAAACACCTACCCAGTGAATTTGATGACTACGTGGCGAATCCTAAGCCAAATGGTTATCAGTCGATTCATACCATAGTTCTTGGCCCTGAAGGCAAGACTATTGAAATTCAGATTAGAACCAAGCAGATGCATGAAGACTCTGAATTAGGCGTTGCTGCGCACTGGAAATACAAAGAAGGCGCATCTAGCGGCGTACGCAGTGGCTACGATGAGAAAATCACCTGGTTGCGTAAGCTTATCGACTGGCAAGAAGAGATGTCGGATTCTGGCGAAATGCTGGATGAAGTCCGTAGCCAAGTCTTTGATGACCGTGTCTATGCCTTTACACCACGCGGTGATGTGGTTGATTTACCAATGGGTGCAACACCGTTGGATTTTGCTTACCACATCCACTCGATGGTTGGACACCGTTGTATCGGTGCCAAAGTGGCAGGTCGAATCGTTCCGTTTACTCATAAGTTGGCGATGGGGGATCAAGTTGAGATCATCACTCAAAAAGAACCGAATCCATCACGTGATTGGCTAAACCCGACCACAGGTTTTGTTCATTCAAGTCGAGCTCGTGCAAAAATTAACGCTTGGTTCCGTGCTCAGAGTCGTGAGAAAAACCTCGAAGCTGGACGAGATATTTTAGAAGTCGAGCTAGGTAGAGTCGGCGCAACACTGAAAGATGCAGAGCAATACGCGCTGAAACGATTCAACGTCAACACTCCAGATGAGTTGTATGCGGGTATTGGTAGCGGCGATTTACGTATCAACCAAGTCGTTAATCACATCAATGCTTTGGTCAATAAGCCAACGGCGGAAGAAGAAGATAAGAAAGCGCTAGAGAAGTTGCTTGAATCTGACAATAAGCCCGCGCATCAAAGTCGCCCGAAAAAGGATGCGGTCGTTGTTGAAGGTGTTGATAACCTAATGACCCACTTGGCTCGTTGTTGTCAGCCAATCCCTGGCGATGTGATCAAAGGTTACATTACTCAAGGGCGTGGTATCTCAGTACACCGCAGCGATTGCGAACAGCTGAGTGAGCTTAACCTGCATGCTCCCGAACGTATCATCGATACCGTGTGGGGCGATGGTTTTGTAGGCTCGTATATCTTAACGCTGCGTGTAGAGGCGTTGGAACGTACCGGTTTGTTGAAGGACATAACATCCCTGTTCTTGAACGAAAAAGTCAGTGTGACGACAATGAAGAGCCGTATTGATTATAAACGTCAGCTGTCGGTGATGGATTTCGATTTGGAAGTGACCAACATTGAGATTCTGAGCCGAGTGACCAGCCGAGTCGAGCAGATCAAAGATGTTATGAGCGTAAAACGCCTCGGCTAAAATTCTCGTCATACTTGAAGCTGATGGTGTTGTTGCCTGCGCGCACTCCGGAGTGCCGGCCCAGGCTCATCACATAGACAAGCTATGCTCAGGAGTCTCGTTTGCTTGTCGCCTAGCCACAGTTTCAATTATTTAGAGAATTAGACAGTATCAACAAAGGTGAGTGGTTTTGGCTGCTCACCTTTTTTAGTTTTAGTGAAGCTTTAAATTTAACAATCAAAGACAGTGGATAGGAAGAATAGATGAATCACCCGATTGAACAACTTGAACAGATTATGACTAAGCTGCGTGATCCAGAAGGTGGCTGTCCTTGGGATTTGAAACAAAATTTTGAAACAATTGTGCCGCATACTATCGAAGAGACGTATGAGGTGGTGGATGCGATCCACAATAAAGATTGGCCAAACCTACAAGAAGAGTTGGGTGACCTGTTGTTTCAGGTGATCTTCTACAGCCAACTGGCGAAAGAGCTGGGTTTGTTTGAGTTCTCTGATGTGGTCGATGGTATTAATGAGAAGCTGACGCGCCGTCATCCTCATGTCTTTTCTGATAAAGAGTTTGCCAGTGATGAAGAAATTCATGCCAACTGGGAAGCTGAAAAAGCCAAAGAAAAAGCACAGGCAGGAAAAACTCAGGAAAGTATTCTAGACTCAATACCAAACTCTCTACCCGCACTTTCGCGTGCTACAAAAATTCAAAAGCAAGTCGCGAAATTTGGCTTTGATTGGGACTCTATTGGCCCAGTTGCCGATAAGGTTTTAGAGGAAGTTGATGAGGTATTAGAAGAAGCGCTTCAAGTAACGCCAAACGAAGATTTAGTTGAAGAAGAACTGGGTGATTTGTTGTTTGCTACCGTCAATTTAGTGCGACATTTAGGTAAAAATCCAGAAACGGCTCTCAATAAAGCCAATCTGAAATTTTCACGCCGCTTTAAAGGTGTGGAACAAAAAGTTCGTCAGCAAGATAAAATGTTGACCGATTTTTCTCTACAACAGCTTGATTCCATGTGGGATGAAGTCAAAGTGGCGGAGAAAAGATCATCAAAGCTTTTATCATGAATTGATTTGAAGCAAAAAATAAAAAATTGCAGTGTGATAGATTTCACGTTGTGGCGATAAGGGGCTTCTGGTATATTTTCATCCCGTCCAGAAGTAATCCATTTCCCTCATTCAACCAATTTCAGGTTAAACATGACGACAAATTACATTTTTGTTACTGGCGGGGTTGTATCCTCTCTAGGTAAAGGTATTGCAGCAGCATCTCTTGCGGCTATTTTAGAAGCTCGTGGTCTTAAAGTGACTATGATGAAGCTTGACCCTTACATCAACGTTGATCCAGGCACTATGAGCCCGACTCAACACGGTGAAGTGTTCGTTACGGAAGATGGCGCTGAAACAGACCTTGACCTTGGTCACTATGAGCGATTCATTCGCACCAAGATGACTAAGCGTAACAACTTCACAGCAGGTCGTGTTTATGCTGATGTTCTACGCAATGAACGTCGTGGTGACTATCTAGGTGCAACAATTCAGGTTATCCCTCACATCACTAACTCTATCAAAGAACGCGTAATCTCTGGTGCTAAAGGCCACGATATCGCGCTTGTTGAAGTTGGTGGTACTGTAGGTGATATCGAATCTTTACCATTCATGGAAGCGATTCGTCAGCTAGCAGTAGAACTCGGCCGTGAACGCGCAATGTTCATGCACCTTACTCTAGTGCCATACCTAGCAGCTGCGGGCGAAGTGAAAACTAAGCCAACGCAACACTCTGTAAAAGAGCTGCTGTCTATCGGTATCCAGCCTGACATCCTAGTTTGTCGTTCAGATCGTGTTATCCCTGCAAACGAACGTAAGAAAATTGCTCTTTTCTGTAATGTACAAGAAAAAGCCGTTATCTCTATGAAAGACGTAGATTCAATCTACAAGATCCCACAATTAATCCGTGCTCAAGGCATTGATGATCTTGTATGTACGCGTTTCGGTATCAATGCACCAGAAGCTGATCTGTCTGAGTGGGAACAAGTCATTTACGAAGAAGCTAACCCTACGGGTGAAGTGACGATTGGTATGGTTGGTAAGTACATTGAACTGCCTGACGCATACAAATCAGTGAATGAAGCGTTGAAACATGCAGGCTTGAAAAATCGCCTAAGTGTCACAATTAAATATGTAGATTCACAAGATGTTGAATCTAAAGGCACAGAAATTCTACAAGATCTAGATGCAATCCTAGTTCCTGGTGGTTTTGGCGATCGTGGTGTTGAAGGTAAGATCCTTGCTGCACAATACGCTCGTGAAAACAAAGTACCTTACTTAGGTATCTGTCTAGGTATGCAAGTTGCTCTTATTGAGTACGCTCGTAACGTTGCGAAAATGGAAGGTGCACACTCTTCTGAATTCTGCAAAGAAACTAAATACCCTGTTGTTGGCCTAATCACTGAGTGGATTGACGGCGAAGGTAAAGTTGAAGAGCGTACTGAGAAATCAGACCTAGGCGGCACAATGCGCCTTGGTTCACAGCTTTGTCACCTAGCGAAAGGGACGAAAGCTTACGAATTATACGGTAGCGCGACGATCCATGAACGTCACCGTCACCGTTACGAAGTGAACAACAATCTTCGTCCACAAATCGAAAAAGCGGGCCTAAAAGTATCGGGGCTATCTGCGGACAAGAAGCTGGTTGAAGTTATCGAGAACCCGAACCACCCATGGTTCGTTGCTGCTCAGTTCCACCCAGAGTTCACTTCAACACCTCGCGATGGTCACCCATTGTTTGCAGGTTTCGTTAAAGCAGCTGGTGAATTCCAGCGCGGCGAATTAGAAAAGTAAAAAGGAATACAGGTAGCTGCGTAAGTTGTGCTGCTACCTTTAAATTTGACATTTATATATTCAACGAGAAGGAAACATTCAATGTCTAAGATCGTTAAAGTTCTAGGTCGTGAAATCATCGATTCACGTGGTAACCCAACTGTAGAAGCTGAAGTACACCTAGAAGGCGGTTTCGTAGGTATGGCTGCTGCTCCATCTGGCGCATCTACTGGTTCTCGCGAAGCTCTTGAGCTACGTGACGGCGACAAATCCCGTTTCCTAGGTAAAGGTGTTCTTAAAGCAATTGAAGCTGTAAGCGGCCCAATCGCAGACGCTCTAGTTGGTAAAGACGCTAAAGCACAAGCTGACGTTGACCAAGTTATGCTTGATCTAGACGGTACTGAGAATAAGTCTAAGTTTGGCGCTAACGCTATCCTTGCTGTTTCTCTAGCTAACGCAAAAGCTGCTGCTGCTGCGAAAGGTATGCCTCTATACGAGCACATTGCTGAGCTAAACGGTACTGCTGGTCAGTTCTCTATGCCTCTACCTATGATGAACATCATCAACGGTGGCGAGCACGCTGATAACAACGTTGACATCCAAGAGTTCATGATCCAACCCGTTGGCGCTAAAACTCTTAAAGAAGGTCTGCGTATCGGCGCTGAAGTATTCCACAACCTAGCTAAAGTTCTTAAGTCTAAAGGCTACAGCACTGCTGTTGGTGATGAAGGTGGTTTCGCTCCTAACCTTAAATCTAACGCTGAAGCTCTAGAAGTTATCGCAGAAGCTGTTGCAGCTGCTGGTTACGAACTAGGTAAAGACGTTACTCTTGCTATGGACTGTGCAGCATCTGAGTTCTTCGACAAAGAAGCTGGCATCTATAACATGAAGGGCGAAGGTAAAACTTTCACTTCTGAAGAGTTCAACCACTACCTAGCTGAACTAGCTAACAACTTCCCAATCGTTTCTATCGAAGACGGTCTTGACGAGTCAGATTGGGATGGCTTCAAGCACCAAACTGAACTTCTAGGCGACAAGCTTCAAATCGTTGGTGACGATCTGTTCGTTACAAACACTAAGATTCTTGCTGAAGGTATCGAGAAAGGCGTAGCTAACTCTATCCTTATCAAGTTCAACCAAATCGGTTCTCTAACAGAGACTCTAGCTGCTATCAAGATGGCTAAAGACGCTGGCTACACAGCAGTAATCTCTCACCGTTCTGGCGAAACTGAAGATGCAACTATCGCTGATCTAGCGGTAGGTACAGCTGCAGGTCAAATCAAAACTGGTTCTATGAGCCGTTCTGACCGTGTTGCTAAGTACAACCAACTTATCCGTATCGAAGAAGCTCTAGGTTCTAAAGCTCCTTTCAACGGTCTTAAAGAAGTTAAAGGTCAATAATTCACTCTGAATTATTAGCTTAAAGCTTTTGAAAGCGCTCTACTTCGGTAGGGCGTTTTTTTTGCCTGTAGAAAATGGTGGAAAGAAGCTCTAGATTCTAAAGCTCCTCTTTTTTACAACGAAAGCGGTCTCAAATAAGTTAAAGGTCAATAATCTTTTTGGTTTTAAACCAACGGAATTGTTAATCTAAGCATTTTAAATGCCTCGCTTATGCGGGGCATTTTTTTGCCTCAAATTCGTCATTCCTTAGACTAACGAAGAAAGGAGTGGGGAACTTCATTGTTACCACTCACTATTCTGTCCAATAATTCCCCGACTTATTGATTCCCAGACACCACATATCTCGCACCAATAAGCTCATTATGGTATATATGTGCCTTATTCTAGTTCCTTCTTTTTCAACCGGCGAAAGGTGTTATGCGAATTTTTGCTTTAGTACTGCTCATAGTGTTTGGCTGGCTACAACACACACTGTGGCTCGGTAAAAATGGTATTTCTGATTACTACGGTGTGAACAACGAAATCCAAGTTCAGCAGCAAGTAAATGAAAAGCTTCATCTGCGTAATGCTGAGATGTTTGCGGAAATCGACGATCTACGCCAAGGCTTAGACGCGATAGAAGAGCGCGCACGTCATGAGCTTGGAATGGTGAAAGAAGGCGAAACGTTTTATCGTATTATTGGTGAGGAATCTCATTAATGTCGAACCAACTTCAAAGCGTTATTGCAGTGGTCCCCGCTGCGGGCGTCGGCAGCCGAATGAAGGCAGACCGTCCCAAGCAATATCTTCAAATTCACGGTAAAACGATTTTAGAGCACACTGTTGAGAAACTGTTGTCTCACCCTCAGGTGTCTAAAATCGTGGTAGCGGTCAGCGACGATGACCCTTATTACCCTGAATTACCGCTTAACCTTAATCCACAGGTGATCAGAGTTTTCGGCGGAACGGAAAGAGCCGACTCGGTGCTTTCGGCTCTGGATTATATTGCCCGACAGCAACTCAGTGATTGGGTGATGGTACATGATGCCGCTAGGCCTTGTATCCAATTGAGCGATATCGACAAACTGATCTCTGGGGCCATGACCCATGATGTGGGCGCAATTTTAGCAGCGCCGGTTCGCGATACAATGAAGCGTGGGGCTCAGGGACAAATTGAACACACGGTCGATCGCGTCGATCTTTGGCATGCGCTTACCCCTCAGATGTTTCGATCTAAGCCTTTACGGACAGTCTTAAATGAGGCCTTACAACAAGGCGTTTCGATTACCGATGAGGCCTCTGCGTTTGAGTGGAAAGGTTTATCACCAGCATTGATTGCTGGGCGTTCAGATAATTTTAAGATTACTCAGCCTGAAGATTTGGCTTTGGCTGAGTTCTATTTAAGTCAGAATAAGGAATAAAGATGATTCGTATTGGTCATGGCTTTGATGTACACAAATTTGGTGGCGAAGGCCCGGTAATTATTGGTGGCGTGAGTGTCCCTTATGAGCAGGGTCTTATCGCACACTCTGACGGTGATGTTGCCTTGCACGCATTATGCGATGCTTTACTGGGTTCGATTGCAGCCGGTGATATTGGTCGTCATTTCCCTGATACGGACGATGAATGGAAAGGCGCAGATAGCCGCGAATTACTTAAAGATGTTTACCGTCGAGTAAAAGAGCAAGGTTATGTGATTGGTAATGCGGATATTACTATCATGGCGCAAGCTCCAAAGATGGCTCCTCATATAGATTCTATGTGCCAAGCCATTGCTCAAGATTTAGAAACAAGCATTAGCAATGTGAATGTAAAAGCCACGACTACCGAACGTTTAGGTTTTACAGGTCGCAAAGAGGGCATCGCATGTGAAGCGGTGGTCCTAATTACTAAAAGTGCGTAAGCACCAACACGAAAAGAACAGCATGTCAGATATTTTATCTTCATTGGCTTACCTAAACGGTAAACCAACTGCGAAAGCAAAACTAAAAGCAAAAGCCGAACACTTTGTCGTTAATGAAGACTTGGGTTTTGAGTTTACTGGTGAAGGCGAACACCTGATGGTGCGTATTCGTAAAACTGGTGAGAACACGAGCTTCGTAGCAAACGAGCTGGCTAAAGCGTGTGGTGTTAAGTCGAAAGACGTTAGCTGGGCTGGTTTGAAAGACCGTCATGCTGTGACAGAACAGTGGTTGAGCGTGCATCTACCAAAAGGTGAACCTGACTTTTCTGCTTTTCTCGCACAATACCCAAGCATTGAGATCTTGGCGACAGCACGTCACAACAAAAAGTTACGTCCAGGCGATTTAGTTGGCAACCAATTCGAGCTTACTTTGTCTGAAGTAACGGACTGTGATGATGTGGTAAAGCGTTTAGAAAAAGTCGCTCAAGTCGGTGTGCCAAATTACTTTGGTGCTCAGCGCTTTGGTAATGAAGGTAACAACTTATCTGAGGCTCGTCGTTGGGGGCGTGAAAACGTTCGTACGCGTAATCAAAATAAGCGCAGCTTGTATCTCTCTGCAGCTCGTTCTTGGATCTACAACTTAATCCTTTCTGAGCGTATTGAGCAAGATGCGTTTACGTCGGCATTGGTTGGCGATATCGTCGTTAAAGACGGCGCTCAATTAGCTATGGCGGCAGATAACATCGAAACGGTAAATCAAGATATCGCGAACGGTTCTGCGTTTATTACCGTTGCTTTAGCTGGAGATAATGCGTTACCGACGACCGATGAGGCTCAAGCTCTAGAGCAGAAACACCTTGATGCTGAACCGGATCTAATGGCTCTTATTTGTGGCAACCGTATGCGTCATGATCGCCGTGAAGCTTCATTGAAGCCGATGGGTTTAGCGTGGGAAGTGAACGAAGACAATGTCACTCTTAAGTTCTCTCTTGATGCGGGTTGTTTCGCAACCGCTATTGTCCGTGAATTGGTTGAAGAAGTTCACGTAGAGAGAAGCTACGAGCAATAACGATTCTGCTTGGAGCGAAGTCACTTGATATCGGAAATTAAGTGACTTGGCATTGGAACAAAAGAAAGGATACAAGATGAAGATTTTACTCAGTAACGATGATGGTGTGCATGCTCAGGGTATTCATGAGTTGGCCAATGAATTACGTGATCTTGCTGAAATTATCATTGTTGCACCTGACCGTAATCGCTCAGGTGCTTCAAATTCATTAACTTTAGAGCAGCCTTTACGTGTTCAAGAAATTACTGAAAATACATATTCGGTACAAGGAACACCGACCGACTGTGTACATTTTGCATTAAATGAATTGCTAAAGAATGATATGCCCGAACTGGTATTAACGGGTATTAATCATGGTGCTAATCTAGGTGATGATGTGCTTTATTCAGGCACAGTGGCTGCAGCCATGGAAGGGCATTTTTTAGGCGTTCAATCGGTGGCGTTTTCTCTGGTGGGTAAAAAACATTTTAAGACAGCGGCGGCCATTGCTCGTCGTATCGTCGAACAACATTTAGTAACCCCAATCCCAACCAATCGCTTGTTAAACGTTAATATCCCTGATTTAGCTTTAGAGCAGTTGTCTGGCACTCAGGTGACACGCCTAGGTGCTCGTCATCATGCTGAAGATATGATTAAGCAAAAAGACCCACGTGGTCATGATATCTATTGGCTTGGCCCTCCTGGCAAAGAGCAAGATGCCGGTGAAGGCACCGATTTTTATGCTATCGAGCATGGCTTTGTATCAGTAACACCGTTACAAGTTGACCTGACAGCGCATGAGTCGCTAGGTGCGATGACAGCATGGTTAGGGGAGAAGTAAGTGAGTAATCCTCAAGCAGAGCGCTTAATTACTTTTCTGATTGAAAATGGTATTCAGGAACAAAAGGTTCTTGATGCTATTTATCAACTGCCGAGAGAGAGCTTTTTATCACAGGCGATGTATCATCAAGCCTATGATAATAATGCGCTTCCTATCGGACAGGGCCAGACGATTTCTCAGCCGTACATTGTCGCTAAGATGACAGAGTTGCTAGAATTACAGCAAAATAGCCGTGTTTTAGAAATCGGTACGGGTTCTGGCTATCAAACGGCCGTCTTGGCTCAACTGGTTGATCATGTGTATTCGGTTGAAAGAATTAAATCATTGCAATGGGATGCTAAGCGTCGCCTCAAGCAGCTCGATTTCTACAACATATCAACCAAACATGGCGATGGTTGGCAAGGCTGGGCAGCAAAAGCGCCTTTTGATGCCATTATTGTAACAGCAGCAGCGGAGTCGATCCCTCAAGCACTCCTGCAGCAGCTAAAAGATGGTGGTCGCTTGTTGATTCCTGTTGGTGATGATGAACAACAGTTGCTGAAAATCGTTCGCCATGGTGATGAGTTCTTATCCAGCGTGATTGAAATGGTAAGGTTTGTACCTCTTGTTCCTGGTGAGCTAGCTTAATAACAAGACTAATGGTGTAGGTGGATAGATAGTCGATGCGTTCGAAGGTTTTTAAAGGAAGTACTTTGTTACTTAGCTGTGCACTTGTTGGGTGTGCGGCTAACTCGCCTGCGCCAGTTTCTAGCCTAAACAAAAATTACTCATCGATTGATCGTGGTAGTTATCGTGGCAGTTACTATGAAGTCAAAAAAGGCGATACCCTTTATTTCATTGCTTATGTCACCAATAAAGACGTTAAAGACCTTGTGAGTTATAACAACCTCGCAGCACCTTACACTATTCATCCCGGACAGAAGCTTAAGTTATGGCGTCCTAGCTATAGCGCGCCAGCGTATGGTAAATCAACGGTCGTTGCGGCAGCTGTGGTAGCTCCTGCAGCCGCTGCCACGACAGCGTCTGCGAGCAGTAAGCCTAAAACTACTCCGCCAAAGAGTAAAAACTCTAATTCCAAGCCTGCGCAAACTTCCGCCAAACCGGTGAAAAAAGATCCACCAAAGAAGGTTGAACAATCCAAATCAAAGGAGTATGTTGGGTCTAAAGGTAAACAGAATGTTACACCGTCCACCAAACCAACAAATGATAAAGTATCCAAATGGTTATGGCCAACTAAAGGGAGAGTAATCAAGAATTTCTCGGTAGGCGAACAAGGAAATAAAGGCATAGACATAGCAGGACAGCGAGGTCAGCCAATAGTATCTACTGCAGGGGGAACGGTTGTTTATTCGGGTAATGCACTACGAGGCTACGGCAATCTAGTGATTGTGAAGCACAATGATAATTACTTAAGTGCATACGCGCACAACGACCGACTATTAGTATCTGAAGGGCAAAGTGTGAAACCAGGGCAGAAGATTGCAACAATGGGAAGCTCTGGAGCCAGCAGTGTTAGGCTGCACTTTGAGATTCGTTACCAAGGCAAATCCGTTAATCCAAAACGATATTTACCTTAAATACAGTATGCAAAATTACGTATTGTATGGAGTGACACAGTCATTTAGCGACATATGAAGTTGTAATGTCATGCTAATTTCGCCAGGGGGAGGCGTTATGAGTATAAGCAATGCAGTAACCAAAGAAGAGTTCGATCTTAACCAAGCAACCACGGAACCGGAAGCTCTTGGAAAAGCAAAACGAACAGTCAAAAAGAAAGCCGAAACGAAAGAAGAGACTGAAGTTACATCTAAGAGTTTAGATGCTACTCAACTCTACTTAGGCGAAATCGGTTTCTCACCACTATTAACCGCTGAAGAAGAAGTGCTTTATGCACGTCGAGCTCTACGCGGTGATGAAGCAGCACGCAAACGCATGATCGAAAGTAACCTGCGTTTGGTGGTAAAAATTTCTCGTCGTTATAGCAACCGTGGTCTTGCACTTCTCGATCTTATTGAAGAAGGCAACCTAGGTTTGATTCGCGCCGTAGAGAAGTTTGACCCAGAGCGTGGCTTCCGCTTCTCAACTTACGCGACATGGTGGATTCGTCAAACCATTGAACGTGCGCTAATGAATCAGACTCGCACTATCCGTTTGCCAATTCATGTTGTGAAAGAGCTGAACATCTACCTGCGTACTGCGCGAGAGTTATCACAAAAACTTGACCACGAACCAACGGCTGAAGAGATCGCTTCTAAGTTAGATAAACCAGTTGGTGATGTGAGTAAGATGCTTCGTCTAAACGAAAGAGTGAGCTCCGTTGATACGCCGATTGGTGGTGATGGTGAGAAAGCGCTACTGGATATTATTCCGGACATCAACAACTCAGATCCTGAGGTTTCAACTCAAGATAGCGATATCAAAAACTCGTTAATTTTCTGGCTTGATGAGCTGAATCCTAAGCAGAAAGAGGTGCTTGCGCGTCGCTTTGGACTACTTGGCTATGAACCGTCAACATTAGAAGAAGTAGGCCGTGAAATCAGCCTGACTCGTGAACGTGTTCGTCAAATCCAAGTTGAAGGCCTTCGTCGTCTACGTGAGATTCTAATCAAGCAAGGCTTGAACATGGAAAATCTGTTCAACGTAGAAAACGACTAAATGAACTGATGATGTTTCTTTGAATAGAAGACAAATAAAAACGCTGACTTTAAGTCAGCGTTTTTTTGTTTGTGGCTTTTGTATTTGATGCTGCCGACTTAAACGACAGTACAAAGCGACAATAACCAGCTATTTGGAAAGAGACTAAAGCAACTTCTTCAAGCGGTAGAGTTCCTCTAATGCTTGGCGAGGGGTTAGATCATCTGGATCAACATTCGCAAGTGCTTGTTCTACTTCGCTTGGTTCAGGTATCAGGCTCAGTTGGTTCGCGATATCAACGCCACTTGGCTTTGATGTCGGAGAGTCGATACTCAATGCTTCTAGCTGAGTCAGCTTCGCACGTGCGTTTTTGATCACCGCTTTAGGTACACCTGCCAATCCAGCAACCGCAAGACCATAAGATTTACTTGCTGCACCTTCTTGAACTGCGTGCATAAAGGCAATGCTGTCACCATGTTCAACCGCATCTAAGTGTACGTTCGCTAAGGTTGGAATTTGGTTAGGTAGTTCAGTTAGCTCAAAGTAGTGCGTTGCAAATAGTGTCATCGCATTGATTTGATTGGCTAGCCATTCAGCACTTGCCCAAGCTAGTGACAGACCATCGTAAGTACTGGTACCACGACCGATTTCATCCATTAGCACAAGGCTATTTGGTGTTGCGTTGTGCAGAATATTCGCGGTTTCTGTCATCTCAACCATGAATGTTGAACGACCCGAAGCCAAATCATCGGATGCGCCAATACGCGTAAAGATACGGTCGATAGAACCAATCGTTGCGCTTTCTGCTGGAACATAACAACCGATATGAGCCATCAGCGCAATGAGTGCGGTCTGACGCATGTAGGTCGACTTACCACCCATGTTTGGACCCGTGATGATCAGCATCTTACGTTGATCATTGAGGTCGATAGGGTTCGCAATAAACGGTTCGTCCATCACTTGTTCAACAACAGGGTGACGGCCCGCCTGAATTTGTACACCAGCAGACTCAGTCATGGTTGGACGACAGTAATCAAGGGTGTCTGCACGTTCAGCTAAGTTTTGTAGAACATCCAGTTGAGACACTGAAGAAGCGATGTTTTGTAGTCGCTCTAGATAAGGCAGTAACAAATCAAACAACTCATCCCACAATTTCTTCTCGATAGCTAGGGCTTTCGATTTAGAGCTGAGAACTTTGTCTTCGTGCTCTTTCAACTCAGGAATAATGTAGCGTTCTGCATTTTTCAGTGTTTGACGGCGAACATAGTGTGGTGGCACAAGATGGCTTTGTCCGCGGCTAACTTGAATGAAGAAACCGTGTACGTTGTTGTAGCCAACTTTAAGCGTGTCGATACCGTGACGTTCACGCTCTTCTTGCTCAAGCTTATCTAAAAACTCGGTTGCGCCAGCCGCAAGGTCGCGCCATTCATCGAGTTCTGCGTTGTAGCCTTCAGCTATCACGCCACCATCGCGGATAACCACTGGTGGGTTTTCTTTGATCGCACGCTCAAGCAGCTCTGATACTTCATCCACAGGAGATGCATATTGAGCAAGCTGAGTAAGGTATGGGTGCTTAAGTTGCGTCAGCGTTTCTGCAAGCTCTGGTAGGTATTCCATTGCTTGGCGAAGTCGTGCCATATCACGTGGACGAGCAGAACGAAGTGCAAGACGCGCAAGAATACGCTCGATATCACCGATCTGTTTCAGCGTTGGTTGTAACTCAGTAAATAGAGCTAGATCTTTCATCTCACCAATCGCATCTAGGCGTTGATCAAGAGCTGAAATATTACGCATTGGTTGATGTAACCAACGCTTAAGCATGCGGCTGCCCATAGCGGTCGCAGTATGATCGAGTACTTCGGCTAGGGTGTTGTCTGTACCGCCACTAAGATTTTGGGTGATCTCCAAATTACGGCGAGTAGCCGCGTCAAGGATCACAGAGTGATCTTGCTTATCCATTGTGAGTGAACGGATGTGTGGAAGAGCAGTACGTTGCGTGTCTTTTACATATTGAATCAAACAGCCCGCAGCGCATAAACCTAGTTTTGCGCTTTCAACGCCAAAGCCAACTAGGTCACGAGTACCAAATTGTTGATTGAGTTGTTGCTTCGCTGTATCTAATTCAAATTCCCATACTGGGCGACGGCGATTGCCATTACGACTTGCCATCAAATTTACGGGTTCGAAATCTTCAGGGAATAGCAGCTCACGTGGTGACGTTCTTTGTAGCTCTGCCGCCATTGCTTCTTCGGTTTCCGGCTCACATAGCTGGAATCGGCCAGAAGTAATATCAAGCGTCGCATAGCCGAATTTACCGTTGTGGTGGTAAATGGAGGCAATCAGGTTATCAACACGCTCAGAAAGCAATGCTTCATCGGTTACAGTTCCCGGTGTCACAATTCTTACGACAGCGCGGTCAACCGGGCCCTTTGAAGTTGCTGGATTACCAATCTGCTCACAAATCGCTACGGACTCGCCCAACTGCACTAACTTCGCTAGGTAACCTTCAACAGCGTGGTATGGAACGCCAGCCATAGGAATAGGCTCACCGTTTGAAGAGCCACGCTTGGTTAGCGAAATATCGAGGAGTTGAGAGGCTTTTTTAGCATCATCGTAGAAAAGCTCGTAGAAATCTCCCATGCGGTAGAACAGCAAAATTTCTGGATTTTCTGCTTTTAGTTTTAGGTACTGCTGCATCATAGGAGTATGTTTTTGATCGGCTTTCACAGTTAACTTCTTTCGTTTATTTCTATTGCGGCTTAGGATACGTGAAAGCGTTTCGTGCGAAAAGCGACACATGCGAAAAGATGCAAATCCAAATGATATACATCCAGATAAGGGAAGCCAAAGATGCAGATGACTCAAGCTCTTAGTGAAAAACTTGGACACTTACTTGCGAAACATAAACATGTATTAGTGACGGCTGAATCTTGCACTGGCGGTGGTGTTGCTAGCGCGGTAACGGATATTGCTGGAAGCTCAGCTTGGTTTGACCGTGCTTTCGTGACCTACAGTAATGAAGCGAAACAAGAGATGATCGGTGTTCAGCTTGAAACCTTAGTTGAATTTGGTGCCGTGAGTGAGCCGGTGGTTATAGAAATGGCTCACGGGGCGCTGCATCATTCAAACGGCACTATTTCTGTATCGATCAGTGGCATTGCTGGCCCTAGCGGTAGCACGGAAGATAAGCCGGTAGGGACCGTGTGTTTTGCTTGGAAGGCTGCAAATGGATGGAACAAAGTAGCAACGCATGTATTTACAGGCGATAGATCACAAGTACGCCAACAAGCCACGCACCATGCCCTGCAAGTTATTTATGATTACCTATCAATGGAAGACAAGTAACATTTGTACAAATTATTTTCATACAGGTATAGACACTGTATGAATCAACAGTATAATAAAAGCCAATTAGTCACCCCTTTGTGGGTTAGAAATAGATTCTAAGTCGCTTGTTGAGACAACCGATTATGTGGAGATAGAAATGGACGAGAATAAACAAAAAGCGTTAGCCGCAGCCCTTGGTCAGATTGAAAAGCAATTTGGTAAAGGTTCGATCATGCGTCTTGGTGATAACCGTACAATGGACGTAGAAACTATTTCTACAGGTTCTCTATCTCTAGATATCGCACTAGGTGCTGGTGGCCTACCGATGGGACGTATCGTTGAAGTTTACGGTCCAGAATCATCAGGTAAAACAACGCTAACGCTTGAGCTTATTGCAGCAGCGCAGAAAGTGGGCAAAACGTGTGCATTCGTTGATGCGGAACACGCACTTGATCCTATCTACGCTCAAAAGTTGGGTGTTGATATCGACGCTTTGCTTGTGTCTCAACCAGATACAGGTGAACAAGCTCTAGAAATTTGTGATGCACTGGCTCGTTCAGGTGCTATCGATGTTCTTGTTATTGACTCGGTTGCTGCACTAACACCTAAAGCTGAGATCGAAGGCGAAATGGGCGATAGCCACATGGGTCTTCAAGCACGTATGCTTTCTCAAGCAATGCGTAAGCTAACAGGTAACCTAAAGCAGTCTAACTGTATGGCTATCTTCATCAACCAAATCCGAATGAAGATCGGGGTCATGTTTGGAAATCCTGAGACAACTACTGGCGGGAATGCACTCAAGTTCTATGCATCTGTTCGTCTTGATATTCGCCGAACTGGTGCGATTAAAGATGGTGATGAAGTCGTTGGTAACGAAACTCGCATTAAGGTGGTTAAGAACAAGATTGCTGCACCATTCAAACAAGCTGAAACTCAAATTCTTTACGGCAAAGGTTTCAATCGCGAAGGTGAGCTTATCGACTTAGGTGTTAAGAACAAGCTGGTAGAAAAGGCGGGTGCTTGGTACAGCTACAAGGGCGACAAGATCGGCCAAGGTAAAGCTAACGCTGGTAAATACCTGCGTGAAAACCCAGAGGTTGCTCTAGAGATCGACACTAAACTTCGTGAGCTACTATTGACTCCAGCGACCCTTGAGTCTGAAGGTGACGATGTGGCCGACCAAACTGAGGATGAAGCCTTTTAATGCAGAAGGTTAACTTCATTGTTGAAGGTAGAGAATACTGCTTTAAAAAAGCAGGGTTCTCTACCCTGTACCACCCTGACTTCATAAGTTCACTATGTAACGTCCCAGACCTAATTGACGGGCTTAAGAACTCGACCTTCGGAGGACACTGGCAAGGGATAAGACTATTTCTCAGGTATTTAGTCGAAGAGGCCCCTACTCTATTCAATTCAATCAAATTTTCTAACTCCCCTTACCTGCCTGTTCAAGATACATACACTTGGACGACAGCTCTTCTTGCTTATCGCCAATGGTTATTAAAAGAGCGAGAAACAAAGGAGCGTGCCAACAAGTCGCTATCCTCATTGAATTGGTGGATAAGTCGGTTGCAGTCCGCAAAGAGCATTCCATTCTTTGATGGAGTTGCAAGGTACCCAACTCCGAAAGTCAAAAATAGAAAAAAGCCGAGTACCATTATCGACACTCACCTTCCTGAGCATGTATTGAAGGCTTTGGGATCCATGAATGTGGAAGAGCCAGATGAAATCAAGCGGTTTTATACCCATACAAGATATGAAATCAGCCTACTTGAGGATAAACCAAGTGGCTTTGATGGACTATCTTTTCACGAGCAATCGCGCTGGGTTTTGGAAACAAGACTAGCCACCTTAAGAGAAGGTATTGAGAGCCAGTTCTTAGAAGCCAAACAGCTCCGACTTGAAGGTCTTAGAACAATTAGACAACACCGTCACTTAGTTCCTTTAATTGACAACCTACTAAGTTGGAGAAAAGGTGGCGGCTCAGGAAAATCTAATCCATATAAAAGTGATGTACATGCATTGGGGTATGAAGCTTTCAGAAATGCGCTGCTTTCATGGTTTTGGTATCAAAACAACAAGCTACAGCTAAAAGAAACCCTAAACACAGGTCACTACAGGACTGCCATCAAGAACTTCAACGAGGTAAGGTTAGCTGAGAATCTACCAGTCGGAGAGTTCAAATGGGATGACCGATGGTTTGCAGACCGATTAGGATGCGGTGAAAGCCTCATTGCATCTGCTACTTTGATGCTTGTATTTGACCACTGTGTAAATCCAACATCAGCTTATGATATTGAGAACAAACCACTTTCTAATGAATTTGGAGTACCTGTTCTTCACTGGGTAAAGAAGCGGGCAAAAAGCTCATTATTCAAGTTCTTACCAATAAATATCTCTGTAAGTACAGATGAGGTAATTAGGGTTGTAGCTAATGCTACGAAGGTGTACCGACGGTATCTTTTGGATGAATTTAATATCAATGATAAGTATCTTTTCCTCAACTACCACAGCAGTAAAGAGCAAAAGACAGCTCTGTTGATTCCACGTAAGCCAGAATGGGCAACGTTTGCTAGATATACGAAAAGCGCGTTGTCTAAGGCTAGTAGCGCTGATTGGACATCTACTGCAAATCAATTGAGAAACAGCATTCTTTTACTTATAGCCTTAGATGATGGGGTTGAAGGGCTTAAGGAAGAAGCTCTACACAGTGACGACAATGGGAGTTCAGCGGTATCTACCAGATATGCAGACAAAGCATTAGTACAGTTGCAACACAACGAGTCCATGCGTGAATTCAAAGAGTGGCTCCAAACCATCATTACACTAAATATTGAGGGTGCTGCTGAAAAACTTGGTGTCGATCCTGATGACTACAAAAAACGTGCAGAGATGACCGTTAGGTATCGATTCGGAGGGTTGGGCTGCAATGACCCGAAAGCAGGCACCCAAGAAGGTACAGTGAAGGGGGTTACATGTAACAAAATAGCTCGGTGCTTATTTTGTCCGCAACGCAGAAATGTATTCATTGAGACAGTTCAAAATTTAGTTCACCTGCTGCAATGGGAGAAAGCGCTAACTCTTGGTGCTGAGCGTAAAGAGATAGACCCAAAAGCACCGAACTGGTTTTTCTGGATGGCTTTTATCAAAGAAATGCTCCGTAGAATGACAGAGGACGATATAGCAAGCGGAAGAAAACAGGCAATGCTGGCTGAAGCAGAAAGCATTGTGGCATCAACGCCTAACCCGTATTTGGTTATCGATTTCAAGGAGGTTGTCTAAGTGGTTTCACAGATGAAGTTCAGTGATTACATTCAATTGCCCCGTCATGAACAAGAAGCACTAAAGACTTCTGTTAAACGTAGTGGGTTTAAGTTGAGTAGTATTATCTCAATGGAGTTTGACTGGCTTATTGAGGGGGATTTCGAAGATCATCGTTGGGTGATTAAAATAGGAAATAAGAAGGAGACCATTAATTGGGACTCCACTTTCCCCGCCCCTAAGCGTAGAGATAACAAAAACACGGTTTTGTTAGGGAAAGGGCGGAAGCTCAGTGATAACCCATTGATTATCGAGGATATGAAAACTGCTTTTGTCATAGTGAAAATGACAAAATCTAATATCAAACTATCCCTCGATAATGCTAGTGGTTGCAGATCATTTGCATATTCATTAAAGCGATATGTAACAGACGTAATGATGGCACCACACATGCTGAACCCGTCGATGTTAAAGAGGACTACCTTTGACAGAGTTATGAAGGAGGCATCTAACAAGAGGTCGATAACTTTGGGTTACGCGGACATCATCAAACGTTATTTCGAACAAACCAAACTTGATGATATTCCAGTTCAGTATACACCTGCCAATAAAAACCCTCCGCAACTGGATGTTGCGTACCTAAAGAAAGAGCTGGGTTTAGACCCAGAAGTTTACAGGGTTGATGATAACGTAAAGGCGATTCTTGGTCGAAAAGAGCAAGAGATGATAGGTGCCCTTACAATAAAGGGCTTCAAGCCACGGTATGCGGCTGCGCTTGAGAAAACAGCTTTTTCGACCAAAACAAACAGAGCAACATATGAAGATTTTCTATCGGCAGTTGAAGGTGCACATAAGGCGTACAGGTTCTTGCCTCATCTATTCAACTACGATTTTTCTCCGTACACATTTGATAGGTATGATCTATTAAAAAATCAGAACTTTGATGAGAAGTTGGATCTGGCTGGACGGACTCGTGATATCCCCCCGCTAACTTTCCTGCAAATGATGGATGCAGCGGCTCGATTCGTTTTGGATTATGCGGATGAGTTACTTGATGCAAAGTCATACCTAGACAAACAGTATGAATCTTATTTGCAGTTAGGGCTAGGCACTAGAGCTCCAGTAACAGAATTAACTCAGATGCTCGAAGTTGGAAGCCTCATGATGATAGGAAGCACTCCCCATTTCCATTAGGAGCATATAAACACGCGCAAAAAGGGAATTTGGCAAGCCAAAGGTATCCACAAGAAGTTATTTCTCTAATTAAGGAAGCTATTTTGCTTGGTGAAGAGGCAGTGACTACGCGAGAGCGATTTAAGCTATCAAAGTCACAGTATGACTCATTACTGAGGAGGCTTGTACGAAACCCTGACAACGGCGGCATGTCATTGCAAAAGGCTATTTACCAGTACCTTATCTTCTCGTGCACGGTCATCATTTTTGCGTTGACAGCTAGGCGTGAGTCAGAGGTTTACTCTTTGAAGGCTGGCTGTGTTTCCAGTGATGCCACCGATAAGCTATGGATAAACTGCTACGTTGCCAAAACACTACAGGATGAATACAACTTTTCGACTGTTTCCTTGGTAGAGAAGGCCGTAAAAATTCTGGAAAAGCTTAGTGCCTCTGCTCGCAAAAAGCTTGGAGCCGATTCACTTTTTGTCTTCGAAGATACCTATCAGCGAGATGCGCCTAGAAACCTAAACAGAATCAATGAAGTTGCTGATAGGTTCTTTGATTTTATCGGTGCAGAACGAGATGAAAATGGTCAGCACTGGAAGCTATCAGAGCACCAGTTTAGGCGGTTTTTCGCCGTGATGTACTTTTATCACTATGAGGATGCAAAAGCCGACGCTCTAATGCATGAGTTTAAACATGTTGATTGGGGTATGACAGAGGTTTATCTAACGTTAAAAGCCGCTGGAGCAATGAAGAAGAAGCAGGTTGAAGCCAGTCGCTCTGTAATGAATGACAGGATATATGATTATCTTGTGCGAGAGAACGTTGGTGGCAAGATGCTTCCTAGACTCAAAGCAGAGGTGGCGGAATCGATAAAATCTGTAGCAGACGTCAGGAACAAACGAGATCGTGCAATTCGGAAGATTGCAGAGCATAGCTATGTCATCGATTTTATTAGCACTGGTATTTGTTTCGGTGCTACGCCATCGTTATCAGATTCTGGTAGCTGTAATTGCCACGATGAAGCCCTTGGCAAGGCTTTAATCCATAAAGCTTCTAATGATATGTGTGCAGGATGTCCAGCGCAGTTGACGGTTCCAGAAATTGGCAAGGGACATATCAAATTACTCGAAGACAACGGGCAATCAGACATCTTAATGGAGGTATGTAATGGCTGCGAAAGGTAAACTTAACAAAGGTCATGAGAACGTTCGTAAGCATGCAGAAGAATCCAGAAATCAATCTCTAGGTAGGTTAAAAGCGCGAATTGCAATCTTCAAGAGGTTGATCAATGAACGTAAGGAAAACCTTATTTCAATGGAGGGGTTGCCACTTAATCCGACGAAGTTCTTGGAAGATAACTGGTTACCTGAAGTTACCGACTCCAAAGAAGCTATCGACCCCACTGCAATAAAGGTATCCAGAGCAACCTTATACAAAAAAGAAGATGAATTCATTTCTAAACTGAATGAAGTCACAAATCTATGTAAGGCCGTCAAAAATCCGGAAAATGTAGCCAAAGAAAAAAAAGCTTCAGAGGCTGAAATTGAGAGACTTACTATCCGCACTCAAAACCTTGCTGAATTAAACACTCAGATTGAACATGAGTACCAACAGCACATAGAGGAGTTGCAGACCCGGATTTCGGAGCTGCTTGAGGAGAATGAACGCTTAGAATCTATGCTTGCGAATAGGAGTAGCAATGTTACATCCATCTTCTAGTGATAAGGAACTTAAGCTGAGTCACAATCCACGTCATTTCAGGCTGGAGACTATTAGGTTGTCCGAGCATTTTCAGATAGGTGGAACCGAGCTTCCAAGGTTGCCTTTCGTTCTAGATCAGGATGGAAGGCCGCATCAGGTAATTAACGCCTATATTCGGCACAGAGCTGTTGTGCAAAGAATGGATATTAATAGCACTATCTATCAAGAAACGCTTAATATTGTTATAACATACAACATTTTAGCTCGGCTGGTGAGTGGGATTGAGACGAGGTGGTCTGTGCGTGGTGGTGATATCACAATCGCTTCAGCTTCGAACAAGTTTCATGATTGCTGGCTTAACAGTTCAAGATCAAGATTCAGAAGAATACTAAAGACTTGGAAAGTCGAGAAAGAAAAAGATGGCTACGACCCTAGTACACTGAACAGCTATATCAGGGCATTCGTTCGTTTTTTATGGTGGACTAACAAAAAAGGTTACTCCCAGAATTTAATTGGAATCCATGATCAGGATACTCCAACTTACCCTGTACCAGTTGAAAAGCCGAAATCCAGTAAAAAGTCTGTCACTAGAGCTGATTATCATATCCCTTGGCTTCTGGATGAACCAATTTCTACACCAAGAAAAAAGAGAGCCATCATAAACAAAACTGACCTCGCCCTTAAGTCAACGTTTGAGCGCTCTGAAAATGAAAACCTCAGTGAACGTTCCAACGTCGTAGCCGAACGTGACTTTCTCATACTAAGACTCATGAGAGAGGCAGGGCCGCGTGTTTCGGAAGCGATCACATTGAAAAAGTCAGCGTTCCTAGAAAAGCCACAGTATGACGAGACTGGCAATATTGTCTTAATTGACACATCAGTGACCAAAGGCAGAGGAAAGTATTCTCGACCACTAGAGGTTTCAAAAGATTTATACATAGCTATTAGGGACTACATTGAGGAAGATGTTTCTGATGATCTAATCCCTAAAACCAGATCAGGCAAGATATCCAAAGCCGACAAAGAGTACCTATTTCCTTCCAGCAAAACGGGTAAACCATTGCAACGCCAAGCAATAAATAAGAAGCTAAAACCTTTTGATCTAAGCCCTCATGATTTACGAAAACTTAGTGCTACAGAGTACGGAATGGTCTGCATTAATGCAGGGTTCGACAAACCAACATCGTTGCTATTGATTGGTGAGTTTCTAGGGCACTCAGCACGTTCAAGAGGCGAAACCGCTGAGTACCATTACACACTAGCCTTTGAGATGTGTCAGCGAGACAAAATGGGTTCGATTGGTTCATTAAAAGCCGAACTTATCGCCAAGGATTTCCAGCTTGAAAAGCTGATGAGGGAGCTTGACGAGCTGAAAAATAAGACTCTAGAGGAATAACCAGCTATCACGCTGTTTTTCGTGTCTCGATTTTTGTTGTAAGAATCGATCTTTCTGTGCGTGGTTTAGCAAATCGCTGCACATGTGATGATAACAAGACTCATGCAGTAAAAGTGATTTTTTATTTTGTTAAGGTCGCTTCGGGACAAAAGCGCCTTAGCAAAATCACACTTTCCATTGAATTTGCATTTATTCAAGCCATGCAAAGTACGCCTTTTCGAAAATAAGGAAAAAGAGCTAAGGGGGATAGTATAAAATCTCCTGAAGATATCAAGAGAGCTAGGAACAGCATGGATAATTTTCAAAACCTTATTGATTACAGCACCGTTGATGACCTGAAGTTTCGTATCAAGTCATTACCCTTTTCTTGTGCTATCCCCAGTCGCAAAGCAGAAGTTGCAAGTGTACTCTTTAATGCATTGATGAACCCAGACAACCTACAGTCAATTTGGAACCACCTCTCAGAGGTTCAGAAACTTGCTTTGCAAGAGGCCGTTCACAATCAAGCAGGTTATATGGACGGTTTCGTATTCTGGTCAAAATATCAAAAAGAACCACCTAGTACAGAAGACTGGTCGTTGTATCGAAGTCGAGATAAAGATAACGGTGACAAAGCTTTATCTCCGTTCTTTTATCCTGACCGCCGTTACGGATCTTCACGCAGAATACCTAATGACCTATTAGCTTTTTTGAAACCTCATGTTCCATTGCCACCACATTTTTCTGTGCCAACGGCAATTGTCGATGGTGACGAGATTGAAACGTCAGAAACACCACAATACACGGAAGCGGAGCTTAACGTTCTTCTTAATACTATTAAGGTTAAGAAGTTAAAAGTCAGTCCGAAAACTGGGCAGCCTTCTAAAGCATTGCTCAACCAACTGTGCAACAAACTCAATGAACCGTATCAAAAGGCAACATCACTTGATGACGAATCAGCGAAAAGTATAAAGGCTTTTGGTTGGATTCAAATTCTAAGAGCTGCTCTATGGTTCAAAGAGACAAATGGTGAATTGCAAATCAACCTAAAAAAAGCCGCTCTTCAACAACGACATTGTGACGTCATTAAACAGCTTTTCTTGGACTGGAAAGATCGAAGCAAATTTGACGAGTTCTCACGTATCAATCAGATTAAAGGGCAAAAAGGAAAAGGTCAGAAATATTTTACCAATGTTCTGAGCCGCAGGGATGCTTGTATAGAAACATTGCGATCTTGCCCACCTGAAGAATGGGTCTCTTTTGATGACTATCTGAGATTAATGGCGGTTGAGGGGCAATTCTTTAATATTACGTTTGAACCCTATAGCTTGTATATCGGTGATTCCACGTATGGCCGCATTCATGACGGTACCTTTCTTACTAATGCTTACTCTCGCTGTTTAATTATGGAGTATTTCGCGACTCTAGGGATCGTCGATATAGCTTACGTAACGCCGGAGAGCGCTCAAGATAATTACTATGACCGTTGGGGGCAATATGACCTAGATTATTTGTCCATTTATGATGGTTTAAAATATATCAGGCTTACAAAGCTCGGAGCCTATGTGCTTGGAGTGGTTGATACCTACATCGATGTATCCGAATCAACGAAAACATCGATCGCATTATTGCCGAAGAATCGTGTTCAGTTTATGCAGCCACCCACTACAAGTGAGCGAGTATTTCTTACTAATTATGCGGATGAAGTTACCGACCAAGTCTGGCAGCTATGCACAAGCAGGATACTCTCACACCTCGAAAATGGTGGTGACTTAGAAGAAATACAATCTTTCCTATCTGAAAGAGATGAACAACCATATTTCCCGACTCAAATTGAGCACCTCTTCAAAACGTTGGAGAGCAATAAGAATGAAGTACGATTAGAGGGGCGTTTTTTACTTTTGAAATGCGATACCGAGTCGATAGCAAAGAACACAGCGTCAGCAACAAAATTACAGAAATTGTGCCAACGCGTAGGAAAAGACCAGTTAATTATCCCAGAGGGCAAAGAATCGTTGTTTAGACAATTAGTTCATGAACTTGCCTATGCTATGCCCATACATTCATAGTTTTCAATGTAAGGGCAAAGTTTTTTGCCCTGTAAGCGATCATTTTAGAGGTGAATTACTCAATTTCATTCACACCTGATGTTGAAGAACTAGCAGTGGTTTTCTTTTTTCGTTGAGATAGTGTTGGTTCGTCCGCGGTCTTTCGCTACGGGACAAAAGCGACTCAGTCATTAATCACATTTCTCACTCGTAGCTCTGTTCATCAGAGCAATCACGTAGCATCATTTCAATTTACTCTGTTCGACTAAGATGAAGAATTAGTGAAACATCCAGACGTTACATCCTTGTTTAAATACTGTCCCATCGGTAAGAATCAATTAAGTGCGCTTTCCCAACAGAAAATGTGGTACTCAAAGCCGGCAGGTTTTAATGATCCGTTCGATACTCGATTTTCTGTAAAGGGTGAAAAATTCGCATATGCACAGGAAACCGATTCTCAAAAGCTCCAGCATTTTTTTGACGAGGATATGAGTAGTGCGATCGTTATGAAAAAAGTATCACTTGATGGACACTTAGATGAGTTTCGTAAGGGAGTTGAAGAGCTTGGAATACTGTCATTAGCTGATAGTAATGAAAAATCTTTTAATGTGGTCTCATTATGCGGCAGACCATAAAGGTATGTGTTTAGAGTTTCAGCGTCATCCGGACTCAGCGTTAGGTGATTCAAAAAGCTGCAATCCAGTTAACTACATCGATAATCACCCGACTTTAAATACAAAGTCCTTAATTGATAAAACCGATGCCCTCACAAGTAAACGACGTATACTTTATTCAAAATCAAAGCATTGGGAGCATGAGCAAGAGTGGCGGCATATTGTTGAGGATGGGAATAAGTTGCACCCATGGCCCGCGCCTTTGAAAGCGGTATACTTTGGATGCAAGGTTGATGAGTCGGATATCACTTTAGTTAAGAACGTTATCGCTGACCCTACAATACAATATTTTATGGGACACCAGTATAGTGACAAATTTGGTATCTACTTTAAGCAGTGTTGAGGAGGTGCCTCAGGTCTCACAACTCTCTGAAATCCTTAGCGCATCTTCAATCTCGACACCAAGGTATTCAATCGTACTTTCTAACATAGCATGACCAAGAAGCAACTGGATAGCACGTAAGTTCTTGGTTTTGGCGTAGATCAAAGAAGCCTTGGTTCTTCGCAGTGAATGCGTGCCGTATTGCGTTTTATCGAGCCCGATATCAGTAACCCATCGGTTAACCATGGTGGTGTAGTAATGGTACGAGATGGGTTGTCCTTCACGGCGTGGACTTGGAAACAGGTAGTCTGTTGGTGACAATGAATTTTGAATGATCCACTGCGATAATGTTTGTTGAGTCTTGGGTGTGATCTCGAAGTGTACTTCCTGCTGGGTCTTCTGTTGTTTGACGATTGTTCTCTACATCACACAACCACTGCGACTGACATCTTGGACTTTCAAGTTACGTAAATCACAGGATCTCAGCTTGCAGTCGATGGCAAGATTAAACAATGCCAACTCAAACAAGCGCTCTTCCAATTCAAGCCGAATACGGATGCGCCAAATGTCTTCTAGTTTGAAGGCTTTCTTCTGACCTATACGCTTTCCTTTATTCCAAGCTTCCATAATGTGCTCCTTACTTCATAAAAATGCTCTTTAAGTAAGGCAGAAATCAAAGACAATGCTGCATCCAGTGGTATGATTGACGGAATATTTCTATAACAAGAAAACTTCCAATGAATCAAACAGAACAACAGTATTTGAAAGAGCTTGAAGGCAAGCTTTGGAACGCAGCAGACAAGCTACGCTCAACGCTAGACGCCGCGCAGTACAAACATGCAGTATTAGGTCTAATCTTCGTTAAGTACGTCTCTGATGCGTTTAAGCTGCGTCAGGATGAGATCAAAGCTGACATCGCTAACCCTGAGCACGAATACTACTTAGATCCTGCTGACTTCTCGGAAGAAGAGCTAGCGGCAGAGGTTGCTATTGAAAGGTAAGGAATCTGAATGATTCCTTACCTTGATGATCGCGGCATAACTCACGTCAGAATGAGTCGCTGATTGATCTAACTTCTGCTCTACAATCTAAACACGGATGTTTGTTGAACACTTTCATGCTGTTTTCGCTATTTCAGATACACCCATCCTTTGAAACGCCTAAATTGACCTGATTTGGGCTTGAACCAGAGCATGGTGGACCAGCTCTGACAGCGGCTCCCCAGCCCTAAAGCGAAGAAACGTTAAACGGTGCCCACAAAGAATGCACTCAAACGGATCAACCTTCACATACCCTTTCAGCATAGCTGCGTAACCGGGCATTTCAGGTGCGTCTTTAGGTGCGACACCCAAGGCACCGTAGACCTTAGGGAGCATCTCACCACGACGTCGGTTTGATAGAAAACCGAAGTATCGAATCATTTTGAAGTGCTTATCTGGAATATGCTCAATCATGCGCTCTATCAGAGCTTCTGGACTCAAAATGAGGGATTCCGTTCGACCATTCCTATGGTTGAGGTAATCAAACGTCACCAAGCCTCCCTGGAAGTTATGTCGTAAACGCGACGCCGATATCGGTGGCCGTTTTAGGTATCGACCCAGGTAAGTCATGGTTGGCGTCACGTTGGCTGTTTTCTTTGCAAAGTGCAGCTTCCATCGACGGCAATATTGGCTGGTTAAAAATCGGGACCAATCTTGCTCATTGCGAATAAAAGGGCAGTTTTCTCCACTTAAGTCTAACTCTGCGTAATGGGAACTGAGAAGTTGAGTGATGGCACCTCGCCAACACTTCTCAGTGGTCTTAGCTTTAAAGAAAATCGGCTTCCATAGACCAGTTTTCTTACATAAACCCCCACGGGTGACAGACAAATGGATGTGCACATTCCAATTCAGCTTTCTGCCGTAGGTATGAAGTGCACAGAACACGCCAATATCGATATCGAGTTGCTTTGCCCATCCTAAGAAGATTTTGGCTGCGCAGCTAAAGAGATGATTGAGAAGAAAACGATTATCCCGAAAGATGGGCCACAACGTGTGTGGTAGCGTCAACGTAACGTGTTGATACTCACACTCAGGAAAGACATGTTGTTGCTTTCGTATCCACCGCTCTGTGGCTTTTATGCCACAACTGCTGCAAAAGCGAGATTTACACGTCTGGTGAATGTATTTGTGATGGGTGCAGTCAGCATGAGTGCATCGATACTCTTTAGAGCCAAAAGCAGCGGTACTGCAAGCGAGCATCTTGGTGACGTTTTCAATGACGACGGTTCGGAGGGTTTCTCGGTACTTATTGAGGTAGTTCAGCCAAGTATCGTTGGCATTGAAGAGTTGTTTGATGGGCTTATTCGGATGCATGACCTATAGGACAAACGATCTATGTAAAGCACCCTAGTCGGTTGAGTCTCTTTGTTTTCGGCCTTAGGCCGCTCAGGCGACCCCGTCGCCGGTTCGGAGACTATCGATAAAGCCTTGAGTCTGGCGGAGAGGTTGTTTGAATACGAGTCTCAAATAATGGCACGCCATGAGTGTGCTGTCTGGGTATTTTGGTGATGACCCTGTGCCATCGTAAGAGCGTTGCTCAGTTTGCCAGTTCTCTATGATATCGTCAGATAACCAGATATCAATGCGCCCACGATCACGAAGACTTTGGTTGTATTCAGCATAATTGGTTTGCCGATAGGTGTGCTTTTTGAAGTGATGACGTCTGGATTCGTTGTATTTGTAAGGCATGATTTTTGAACTGGACACGAAGATAGATGGCAATGATAAAGTAAGGCACGCTCAAATCAAAATTGACGAATTTATGAGCGTGTCAATAGGACCCAATGCAGTCATATTGACACGAAAAGAGGTCATTTTAACTCTTGTATAAAAGAGGTTTTGAGTGCAAAGTTAAGTAATGTTGGGGATTTTAAAAGTTGGCACTGATTTTGCTTTTGGTGAGGGTGGTTATCGCGCTGATTAAGCTGTATTGAACGTGATATATCTTGCATGGAGAGAATAAATTACAGGCCAAAGAAGTGTTTAGGCTTTAAACCGTTAGTCACAATATTCAAAGAAATGTGCATGGGTACTTAAATGAGGAAGTGTCATACTTCGTACTTGAATTCGGGACTTTTTTTATCATCAAAATCATTAACTTTAAGTTAATGTATTAATATAAGTTATAAAATATGAAGAATAAAGTTATATCTACATTTTTACTGCTCGTTATCTTTATTTTAAATGGTTGTAATTCCGATTACGGGCTAGATTCAGACTCTGGTTCTGGGTCTATTAACAGTGATTATCGGCTGGTTGTTAAAGAGCAAAAAATACCTATCGATTTCGAAATTCCATTAACAGCTGAGTTGATATCAAATGAAACAGGTTTAAGTAAAGATGTTACAAATGAAGTTTCATTCAAATCATCTAAAGAATCAGTGATCGAGATTATAGATGGAAATAGAGCTGTAGCTTTAAGTCCCGGTAGAGTTGATTTAGAATCTCAGATCGAATATTTAGGTGTTAATTATTCTGCATTTACAGCGTTAACAGCCGAAGACTCGATCATTCAATCAATTGTTATCAATTCGGGAAAAAGCTCATTTAGTATTGGAGAGGTCGGTTCCTATAATGCTACAGCAACTTTCTCTGATAACTCAACTCTGGATATTACCCAACAGAATAACTCTATTTGGAAAAGTAGTGATCCATATGTTGTATCAATAGACGAAATAACGGGAGAATTTACTACTATTTCAGCTGGAACAGCAGAAATCAGTCTTTCTGGTAAAGCTAATGGGATAGATTTTTCTGCTACTGACACATTGACAGTTACAAACGCTGTTGTTACTCGAATTGCCATAACTCCACAGAATTCGTTTATGAATGGTGGAGAAACAAAGCAATACACCGCGATGGCTATATATTCTGATAATAATACTTCTGATATAACAAAGCTTGTAACTTGGAATATAGATAATCCGAGCATAGCCACTATTGATATCAACGGTCTTCTTACCGCAGGTATAACTCAGTCAGGTCAAGCAAAAATTAGTGCTAGTTACTCTTCAATAGATACATCATTCAGCGATGATGCATATGTAGTCGTGGATAATAATGTTTCAAACATTAATAGCTTTGGTATATTTGTTGATCCTGTACTTCCAATTTTTTCCAATTATAAAATTACAGCAACAGCCATATATGATGATGGCAGCAACTATGATGTTTCTAATGATACCAATTGGAGCATTGATGATACAAGTTTAGCATCTATTGATGATTCCGGTTTACTGACGATCTATGGAGAAACTGGAACTTTAGAAATTACTGCTACATATAATGAACAGACTGCGAAAGAGATTATAACTATTGTATCATCACCTATTGAATATATTTCTATCTCCCCTAGAGATATTAGTTTATCTAATGGTCTTACTGAAAAGCTACAAGCGTTCTTAATATTCGAATCAGGTGAATCTCTAGATGTTTCTTCGTATTCATCTATTAATTGGCTCTCAAATGATCCTCTTATTGCAAGTGTAGATAAAGCGGGTCTTGTTACTGCTGAATCTCTTGGTACGACAAATATTACAATTACAGGTACTTTCAATGGCGAAGTATTCGATGACACAATCGCAGTAAACGTAAATAATGCTGTTATTAATGAATTGATAATTACACCTCGTAATCATGTATTATCTGAAACTCAGTCGTTACAGTTACTAGGTGAAGTCACGCTATCTAATTCTAAAACCGTAGACGTAACTCGTTCAGAAGAAATATCTTGGACTTCTGATGATCCTTCTATAGCAGAAATCACTTCATCTGGTATTGTGAAGGGTAATTCGCCAGGCCAAACAATAATTAGAGCTAACTATAATGGCTATACCGATAGTGTTTATTTAAGTGTTATTGGTTTATCTTCATCAGACATCGTAACACTTGATATCGTAAGTGATCAATCAAGTACTTTGCCTGTCGGAATTGATGCTAAATTTTACTTAATGGCGACAAGCTCAACAGGTGTAGAGTCAAAAATATATTCGAGTCCAAGTTTTTCTTGGGTTAGTGGTGATACTAATATCGCAACTATAGATGCTAACACTGGGGTATTAACTACAAAGCAGGCAGGTACTGTTGAAATTTCAATTACCGGTGATTTATCAGGAGTAACACCAAGTTCAAACTATACTTTAGAAGTTACTCCTTCAGAAATAACGGCCATTAAGATTAAAGAAGGTAACGTTCAAACTAGAGTCGGAGTGCCGATTCAATTCACTGTGGAAGCTGAATTCAGTGATGGAAATAAAATGGATACTGATAAGGTATCATTTATCAGTACAGATCCAAACATTGGTATCGTTGATAATGCTGGTATTTTTACGCCAAAATCAGTCGGTTATACAACTATTAAAGCTACCGATAATATTAGATATTTAAGTGATGAAGTTATTGTTGAAGTTAAGCCAGCATCGCTTAAATCAATTGATGTTAAATTTAAATCTGGAAATACTACATTACAAGCTGGAACTATAGAACAGGTAGTGGTAATAGGAACTTGGGAAGACGATCATACTGCTGAAATTACAACCTTTACTGATTTATTAACATCTGATAAATCAATTGCTACCATTGATCCTTATGGTAATCTAACTACATATAAAGCGGGTAAGCTTGATATCACCGCATCGATAGATGACAAATTTCAGGACACAATTAGCGTAGATGTTGTATCAGATGTTATATCTTTATCAATTTCAAACAAATCTGAAGTACTCCCATGGTTAGGAACTCTTCAACTAATAGTTTTAAACCAAGATGGAATAGATATAACTAAACTGTCAAAGTTCGAAAGTGATAACGAAAGTATTATGACTGTAAGCGATACAGGGTTAGTCACTAACATCAGTGTCGGACAAGCAAATATAACTGTAACGTCAGATACTGCTTCAGATTCAGCTACTTTTAATACTTGTAATGATTTCGGTAATGAATGTCTTGATTTTGTCAATATGGGTGAACATGTATTAATTACTGGTACACCATCAGTAGCATACTTAAATAGTATAAGCCCCTCTCCTACTTTTAGTAGTACTCTCAATGTGCGTGGAGATGATTACTATACTTTCGATTGGGATAAAGCAAATAATATTTGTAATAGTTATAATACTTATTTTGTAGGTGGTAGAAATAATTGGAGACTTCCATCATTAGATGAACTTACTCAATTGTATGATAAATTTGGTGACTTAGAATCTCGTAATTGGCCGACACGTGGCGGGTATGGATGGTGGACTTCAACATCCGGAACTAATACCGATTTTTATTCAAGAATAGATCTTAACAGTGGATTTGCCTACGCTGATGGAAAATCCGTGGCATATTTTGCTTCCTGTATTTCAGAGTAATAAAGCATAGATTTCATAACTATAAAGTGTCAGATTAATATCTGGCACTTTAATATAATTTTAAGTATTGAAAATCAAAAAAATTTAAAAAAAGAATATACTATACTCTTGATCGTTAAAGATTGGCTCTACGCTTCTTTGCGTGGAATAATTAATTTTAGTAAACTTTTGTCACTTTCAATCATGATACAAAAAGGTATTTTCTATGTTCGGTATTCCTTCAGGTTCACTCAATATTACAGCGGAACTATTAGGGTTACCAGATGTGAAAGTGATCGACGTCCACACTAATTTATCAATTCGTGAGATTACTATTGCAGTTGAAAGTACACGAAAACACCTCCTCTGTCGTCAATGCGGTAAGCCGACTAAATCACATGGTTTGGGCCGTAAATTACGATTGCGACATTTGCCCATGTTTGGCAGAGATACAATCATTAAAATTATTCCTCGCAGAGGTCGATGTGAACATTGTGATGGGGGCCCTACCACCACTGAAAAACTGGATTGGTATGATACTAAAGGCAAATTAACTAAACCATTAGAGCATCACTTGCTGTTTGAGATGGTCAATTCGACCGTCTCAGATGTCAGTCGAAAGCTGATGTGGATTATCATACAGTTGATGCCTTAATTGATCGCTATATTGAAACCGATATCGATTTTTCGACAATTAAAACACTGGGTGTTTTAGGGCTCGATACGATGGTTATATGAATGCTTGTAACGCTGTATTCAATAAGATTATTCCCATTGTCGCTGACCGTTTTCATGTTCGTAAGTTGTATCGAAAGGGTCTCGTTAGTTTACGGAAGTTCGAGGTGAAACGATTAAGAAAAGAAATTACGGCGGAAGAGTATGCAGAGTTAAAACCAGCTATATCCCTGCTGAGGAAACAAAAAGATTATTTTACTAATGAAGAGAAGACGGTTGTTGAACCCCTGTTTTTAGTCTCACCGAAATTGAAGCAAGGATATGAGTTTAGCCGCCAACTCAGTGGGATATTCGACAGCCACATTTCCCCTGAGACAGCTAAGGAAAAGATGACCGAGTGGGTGAATAGCGTGACAACTTCTAAGCTTACTTGTTTTAACCGGTTTATTCGAACTTTGGTGAATTATCAGGAGCAAATTACTAATTATTTTATCGCGCGACATAGCAGCGGATTTGTCGAAGGATTCAATAATCGAGTAAAAGTATTGAAACGACGATGCTATGGATTATCAGAGCCGACTAAGCTATTTCAACGGTTACTCGTGGATACCACTGGTATGACTCGCTTTGCTCCTGGGGTGATTGGTTTTTAAGCATTCCACGCAAAGACACGTAGAACCTAATATTTGCTTGAAAATGATACTATCTATCTATGTATCTATCTATGTATCTATCTATCTATCTATCTATCTATCTATCTATCTATATGAAAATTATGAAAAAAATACTATTACTTACTAGCTTGTTCAGTATTCCAGTACTGGCTGCGACGGAATCCCCTCAGATTTTTGTTGGCGTAAAGGGTGGGTATCAATGGGCCCTAGACGACAATTACAATCATTCAAATCCAGAGGGCACAATTTTAGGTCTCTATGGCGGCTTACAATTCACTCCCTCTTGGAGTTGGGATTTAGGCTATCAATATCACGATGAAATAAAGGCGGACGCCACATCGGTTAATGTTAAAACTTGGCTGATTGAAAGTGCTCTTCGTTACGATTGGTCCCTACAAGATGACCTAAGTTTATACGGTCGACTTGGTGCTACTTATTGGGACATGGGAAAAACGCAACTGTCTTCAAGTAAGAGCCATGCGACAGGTTTTTCTCCTCTCGGTGAGGTGGGTATTAACTATCACTTTAACCCTAACGTCCGATTATCAGCGGGCTATCAATACATTGACAGTATTGGTAAGTCAAACACGGGAAGGTATGATAGCAATGGATTGTTAGTCAGTCTTACCTATACGTTTGGCAGTACAACTCAACTAACGTTAGTCGAAACAGCGCCAACGTCTATTATTGAAGATACTCCCGTTAAAGAGACAGCCACTGTAAAAGCACCTCCTCAAATACAGGTCTTTTCACCAAAAACTACAGATGGATTGTTTGGTTTTGATTCAGTCAAATTTAGCCAAGAGTTTATTGACCAATTAACTGAAGTCTCTTCAGTATTAAATTCTTACCCACAAGGTCATGCTGTGGTTGTTGGACACACTGACTCAAAAGGCTCTGCACTCTACAATCAAAACCTTTCTGAGCATCGTGCTCAAGCGGTCGTCAATAAACTGATTGAATTGGGTGCCACACCGACGCAACTTGAGTGGAGAGGTGAGGGTGAATCTCAACCTGTTTCAGGAAACAATACTGCAGAAGGACGAGCTAAAAATCGCCGAGTAGAAATCACCATTCCTAGCTTTCAGTTTCAAGGATAAGTGTAAGCGTCTACGAACCGACTCATTGACTTTCTAATATCTACGCAGATACCGCCAACTAAGGCGGTATCTGTCATTCTGAGCGGTATTCTGTAGGGGCGGACTATTCCGTCTTTGGCATGTTCCAAGGTAGAAGATGACCATGGTCATCCTCACTCTTCAGTTTCGGGATTTCTCGTAACACGTATTCGAGGTACTCATACGGCTCACAGTCGTTAGCCTTCGCGGTTTCGATAAGACTGTACAACCGACATTCCGCACCTCATTTAGGAATAAATTGCTTCATATAGCTTACCTAGCAATTGAAGCAATCTCCTCTGATGGTCTTGAATGCCGGTGATAAACCATTGTTCGCCGAACTCAAGTGTATCGACCCCTTCAAATTTTAAAAACACCCAGCGAGCAGTTGGCTTAGATGTGGTTTTGTTCTTAACCATGCTTGGAAAAAATTCTTCAGTAACAGCCAACTCTTCACGTATCTTATGCTCGAGTCCAGCATAAACCATTAGGCTTAAGGTCATTATCATGAGTAAAGCTTCGATGCGTTGTGGTTTTTTTAAGAAGATAGATGATGTTAAAAACTCAGGGCTTTTAAGGAAGCGAAAACCTCGCTCGACTTTCTGTTGTGACTTGTAGTGTTCCAGTAACGCAGCCATATCGAGATCGGTACTTTCAGTATCATTGGTCGCAAGAATGAACATACCAACTTTAAGCTTCGCGAGTTTTACTTTTTCTAAATCAGTGAACGGATTTGCTTCAATTTTGTAGTGGTATCCAGTTGGAACCTCATCTTTTTTAGGGCGCCCTCGGCCAGCAAACTCGGGCACTTGCCGTATCTCACTTTGCTCGAAACTCAACAGTTGGCATTGACTCTGAAATTCACTCATAGCCTTTTGTGCATCAGTCGCACAGGCAAATTGTTTCTTAGCTAATTGAGCTAGAGATTTAAGCTCTTTGGTCAGATTTTTATCCAAATTTTTATAAAAAGTGGCTTCTTCTCGCTTTGTCGCTTGCTCGCTGTTCACTAACAACCATCGCTGCTTCACGTTGCCATAATCAGATTCAATCCAGTGCCCCGAATAACCATTACCGATAGGCTCTAATTGCGCTGGCGATAATGCCAGTAGAGCTTGTTTGGCCATTTTAATGGTCATTGGGACGCGTGTAATGAACTTCTGCTTTTGTTCATCAAGTGAGCAAATACTGTCTGACGTGTATAAAGCTGCATCAGCAATAAAGTAACGACTATTTTGCGCGGCTTTAAGACAGTGAATATGGCGCTTAGTGACCTCTGCAAATGCTTTTGCATCGTTCGTGTTTCCACTGAGAGCCTGCATATAAACAGGGAGCCCTGCTTGATTTTCACAAATTAATTCAAGGACAACCTGATTCAATTCAGGTCGGTGATCTCGACTATAACCTTTGACGAGTTGAATAGAATTAATGTCATCCTCTGCTGATTGAGCATATTCACCATCAACATGGAAACTCGTTATATCAAGGTGGACAGACTCTGTCTTGAGGCCCAATTTTTCAACGGTATGCTCTGCAATAACTTGATATAAAATAGATACATCAGCTTCAAATAAAGCATCTAATGTGCGCCCAAGAACATCATCAGTTAAGTGGTGCGCTTCTATGTTTTTAGCAAGCAGCTTTGATATTGGCTTTGTCTCGAAAAAGTCAGAAAACATATGCAATGTTCGACTATGGAAGCCCAAACCGTTCAAAATCATGGCTAGAACGGCATCACCGTGTGAGACATTATGCTCTGAATACTTAGGAATTATGCGGTCGATAAGCCCGGGTAAATCAATCTCATGACAGAATGCAGCGATTAATCCAAGATGATCTAAGCGTTTTATGACAGGTTGAGGAGCAGACATCGCAAGTTACCGGCAAATAAAAGTAATAGATCAAAACGGGGGATCTGCGTCAAGTCTCAACTGCAATCATTATTGATAAATGATCGTGGGATCACACTAATTAAAATCTAGAATTGGCTGCGGAATGACGGGTACAACACTGCACTGGCGCGGGCTCCATTATGAGTCTTTGAGAACAACCAGTTGTTCCGTCCTACCGTGAACGGACGTACTGAACGTTCCGCTCGGTTATTATCCATGCTTAACCGGCCATCATCGATAACTCTTACTAGCTTCGACCATTGATTGAGACTGTAGCTAATCGCCTCACCCAATTTACTTTTAGGGGGCACCTGAGTGACCGATTTATCTAACCACGCCTTGAATTCATTGAGCAGAGACTGAGTCTTTGACTGGCGGGTAACATATCGCTCTTCCCTCGTCTTATCTTTGAGTGCTTGTTCAACACGATAGAGCTTTTGGAACCAACTCACTGCCCACTGGATTTTACCCCCTTTTCCTTGCTTGCCTTTTGGTTGGCTCTGCTCTGCCTCTATGAACTTACGTCTTGCATGAGCCCAGCAACCCACCAACTTCGCTTCTGTCTTTTCATACGCTTTATACCCATCAACATGAAGGTATCCAGTGTAGTTTGACAGGTACGATTCAGGGCAGTGGTGCCCCCGACTCCCTTCCTGGTAGTCGAACAAGACGATACCGGGAGATTGCGCATTACCGCCCCGGTCTGGACCACACCCATACAACCAGATGTAACTTTTCTTTCTTTCGTCATCGAGCACGGTCAACGTGGTCTCGTCCGCGAACAGAACATCTTGTGCAAGGAGGGTTTCTTTCAGTAAGGCGATTAACGGCTCTACCTTATCAGCGCAACGCAGTATCCATTGACTCATCGTTTTTCGGCTGAGCGCTAGCCCATATTGTCTGAACAGCGATTCTTGACGATAGAGAGGCAGGGCGTAGTGGTATTTGTTCGTGATAATTTGCGCAAGCAAAGAGGGAGTCGCGATGCTTTTCGGGATAATCGATGCTGGCGGTAGAGCCATTGCAACAACACCCTTCTCTCCTAACGCGTCACATTGACGACAGACGTATTTGGGTCTTTCAGTGACTTCGACATACAACTTGGCCGGGATATACACCAGTTTTTCACTGGTGCTTTGCCCCATCCTGCAGAGTATCGACTGACAACACGAGCAGGTTTTTTCTGATTCTGGTATGTCCACCACGACTCGCTCTCGTGGCAGGTCTTCAGGAAGCTTTGGGCGACCACGACGTTTTGTCTCGGATGAAGTGTTTTCCGCTTCCGAAGCGTCATCATTCGGATTATCGGGTGCTTCCTCTTCACCTGTCGTATCGGCATGAGTCTCCGCCTCATTGAACTCTAAGTCCTGAGGGGGCAGGGTTTCACTAGTGCTACCAAAGCGTTTACGCCGCGCTAGGTTGAGTTTTTCAACCAGCGATTGGATGGTTAATTCGCTCTCGCTTAGAGATTGGCGAAGTGTGAGTACCGTAGATTCAAGCTCAGTCACTTTTGGACGAAATCAACTTAGATACAACCGAAGAATTGGTAGAGGTAAACTAATGGCGACCCGAGTGGAAATGATCATCGAGACGCTTAAATCGCATCCTGAGAAAAAGTTTACTGCTCGGGATTTAGCCAAAGAGTTCGTACTTCGATACCCACAAGAAATTGCAGAAAAGCAAACCAACCCTCGTTATAACACTGAAGAAAAGTTGATTGCGCAATTGGCGGCTGAAATCGGTGGGGAGAGAACAGAAAGAGCGAAGAACGTTTGCCCCAACGTGATCACAAGGGATAAACCAAGGCCACGCGTTTATTACTGGGAAGCTAATCCAGTAACAGAGCCGTCACGAGTCATAGTAAAGGACGAAAACGAACAAGAAGAGGTCGAGGTTGATACTCCATTCGCATCGCATAGTTACAGTGAGCACGATCTCTACCCTATGCTTGTCAAATACTTGAGTAAAGATCTTGGCCTGTACTGCCAGCGCATTGACGAGCGAAAGTCGAAAAACTCACATGGTAACGGCGGTAACCATTGGCTTCATCCTGATATTGTCGCTTTAGAGCCTCTTGAGCAAGGTTGGGATGAAATTGTCCGAAGCTGTGTTCGAAGTGGTAATCACAGTTCGGTGAGACTTTGGTCTTTTGAAGTGAAGAAACACCTAACAAAAGGCAACGTTAGGAAGTATTTCTTTCAAGCAGTCTCGAACTCTAGCTGGGCTAATTTTGGTTACTTAGTTGCGACGGGCTTGAACAGTGATGTTGAAGGCGAGTTGCAAATGTTATCAAGTCTGCATGGTATTGGGGTCGTCATCCTCGATACTGAATCATTATTTGATAGCCAGATCCTGATTCCAGCTCAGGAAAAAAGTAACGTTGACTGGCAGTCTGCAAATCGGATTGTGACTGAGAATAGTGACTTTCATCATTATATCGAGCAAGTCGGAATTTATAACCAAACTGGACGATTGATTCAGAGCGCATGGAATAAATAAAAATAACAAGGGTAAGGCTTAATGATCACTGAAGACCAGTTAGAACAAGAATGTATTAGATGGTTCACCGACCAAGGTTATCTGTATAAAAATGGCTATGACATCGCACCTGATGGAGATTTTCCAGAGCGTGATGATTACCATCAAGTTGTTTTGAAGCAACGGCTATTAAATCAATTAGCAATCATCAATCCGGAGCTTCCGATAGAGGCACTGAATGATGTGGTTAACACGGTATCTTCCCCCGATACGCCAATTCTTATTAAAAACAACCGCGCTTTCCATAAGTTTGTGATTGAAGGGGTGCCTGTCGAATACACGGCTGTTGAAGACGGTGAATTGAAGACAAAGCATACTCACGCTCAGTTAATGGATTTTGCAACGCCTAATAATAATGAATTCCTTATCGTGAATCAGTTCACCATTACTGGCACCAAGGGCAATCGCCGCCCTGATGTTGTGGTGTTTATTAACGGCCTACCCATCTCTGTTATTGAGTTGAAAAATCCAGCCGATGAACATGCCGACATTTGGAATGCCTTTAATCAACTTCAAACCTACAAAGATGAAATTTCAGATCTGTTTATTTTTAATGAAGCGTTGATTGTTAGCGATGGCTGGACGGCTCGTGTTGGTTCATTAACGGCTAATAAAGAACGATTCTTACCTTGGAAAACAGTTGCTACAGAGGATGATAGACCGTTATTGGAGTTTCAATTAGAAACGATGGTTCGAGGCTTTTTCAAGCAAGATTTGCTGCTCGATTACATTCGTTATTTTGTACTGTTTGAAACTGACAGTGACAAAATTATTAAAAAAATCGCAGGTTATCACCAATTCCACGCGGTGAGAGCGGCGGTTGAAGCAACGGTTCGCGCTGCTAATACTTCAGGAAACTTCCTTGAGAGCACTATCCCTGCATTAGAAAAGATTAAGCAAGGCAGTGGTAAGGCTGGGGTTGTTTGGCATACTCAAGGTAGTGGCAAAAGCATCTCTATGGTTTGCTACGCGAGTAAACTGTTACAGCAAGCATCCATGAATAACCCAACGATTGTGGTGGTAACTGATCGAAATGATCTCGATGGTCAGCTTTACAACACCTTTGGGATGGCGCAAGAAACGTTAAAGCAAATACCTCAACAAGCGGATGATCGTGATGCGTTACGTGATCTGCTTTTAAATCGTCAATCTGGCGGCATCATCTTCACGACGATTCAAAAGTTTGCTTTATTAGATGAAGAGACAGAGCACCCTAGGCTGTCTGAGCGAAGTAATATTGTTGTCGTTTCTGATGAGGCGCACCGCAGCCAGTATGGCAACAAGTCAAAGATGGTGGAAGTGAAGGACAAAAACGGCACTGTAACGGGTCATAAGTACGTTTATGGTTATTCCAAGTATGTGCGTGACGCATTGCCTAATGCTTCATTCATAGGCTTTACAGGGACACCTATCGCAATGGATGACAAAGACACGCGTGGTGTTTTTGGTGAGTACGTCTCTATCTATGATATTCAAGATGCCGTTGACGATGGTGCCACTGTGCCTATCTACTACGAATCTCGCCTCGCAAAGCTTGATATTAACCAAGATGAAATTGAGCAACTTAACGATAAAGTTGAAGATGAAATCGGTGAAGATGAAGAAACGGCAGATCGCGAAAAAGTAAAATCAGAATGGGCAACGTTAGAAAAGTTGGTAGGCGCTGAGCCTCGCATTGAACAAGTAGCCAAAGATCTGGTTGAGCACTTCACTACTCGAACGTCGACATTTCCCGGTAAGGCGATGATTGTTTCGATGAGTCGAGAAATCTGTGTTGACCTCTACAATGCTATTGTGGCAATTAAACCAGAATGGCATCACCCAGATACAGCTAAAGGTGCAATCAAGATTGTGATGACAGGCTCTGCATCAGACAAAGAAAAGATGCAGCCTCACATCCATGATAAGAAAACCAAAAAACTATTCGAGAAGCGCTACAAAGATACTGACGATGAGCTTCAACTCGTTATCGTTCGAGATATGTGGTTAACAGGATTCGATGCGCCTTGTTGTCATACCATGTATATTGACAAGCCAATGAAAGGGCATAACCTGATGCAGGCGATTGCTCGTGTAAATCGCGTGTTTAAAGATAAGCCCGGCGGTCTGGTAGTTGACTATATCGGTATCGCTAATGAGCTTAAAAATGCACTGAAAACCTACACTAATAGCCAAGGTAAGGGGCAACCCACCGTCGATACGGCAGAAGCGTTTGCTGTACTAATGGAAAAGGTTGATATCATTCGAGGTATGTTCGCAACACCCGTTGATACAAAGGTATTCAACTACCGTCCGGACTTTGAAACGGATGCATTGCGCTTGTTACCGGGAGCGGTAAACCATTTATCAGGTTTGTCTCATTCTGGTGCTAACGGAAAGCAAGTCAGAGACGGAAAGAGGCGATTCCTCGATGTGATGGCTGCTTTAGCTAAAGCATATTCACTGTGTAGCACCATGGATGAAACTCATGGTTATAAGAATGAAATTGCTTTTTACTCTGCGATAAAGACAGCTTTCATCAAGCACTCAACGGTAGACAAGAAACGTACCGATGAAGAGCGCAATACAGCATTGAAGCAAATTTTAAATAATGCTGTGGTAGCCGATGGTGTTGATGACATTTTCACTATGGTTGGTCTTGATAAGCCGAATATCGGGCTTCTTTCTGAAGAGTTCTTGGAAGATGTGAAGAACATGAAGGAGAAGAATCTCGCTGTAGAGCTGTTAGAGAAGCTACTTCGTGATGAGGTTAAAGCTCGCATGAAGAATGATGTGGTTCAGGAGAAGAAATACTCTGAACGTATTATGTCGACGCTGCAAAAGTATCATAACCGCAGCATTGAAACGGCTCAGGTTATCGAAGAGCTGATTCAATGGGCAAAAGAGATGCAAGAAGATGGAGAGCTATTAGAGAAGCTCGACCTCTCTGTTGACGAAATTGCTTTTTATCGTGCCTTGGTCGACAACGAATCTTCGGTTAGAGATCTTGGTGACGACAACTTGCGTAAGCTTGCTATTGAATTGACTCATCAACTACGTAAGTCAGCCACAGTAGATTGGCAAAAAAGAGATAGTGTTCGTGCTCGCATGCGCAACCTCGTTCGTCGATTGCTTCGCCGTTGGAAGTACCCGCCTGACGCGGCTGAAGAGGCGATTAAGCTTGTGTTAGAGCAGGCTGATGGGTGGTATAAGTAGCCAGAAATAAGAAGGGTAACAGCTAAATGTCGTTACCCTTTTTGTTTTTACATCATCTGAATATTTGCTTGGTCTTGAATGCGCTTAGGCGTTGGTCCCTTAGCTACACACGGGATCGTAAAAGCTTCGTTAATATTACCCGCACCCGGTAAAGGGAGTTTATTACCATCTTCATCTTTTTTATAGCGAGCGATGCGCTTAACTGAAACCTTGTTACCCACGATAGGAATGTTTAAGTAGGTATTCCAGCCTTTGAAAATTGAAGAAAGACGGCACAATAATGAATAAGATGTTGATTCATGAACCAATGATTGAAGATATTTTCGTACCTGATACTCGATATCATTCTCAGATTCTAAGCCAATTGAAGAAATCAAGCGCGTTAAATACAACTCTGGTGTGATTGGCAAGTGCTCTAACTGAGACTCTTGCAACTTCAACTTAATCAAGTAATGCGCAAAAGCGTAGATCGGTTCCGATGCTTGGCTCTCCTGCTTGTTTCTTTTTAGCACTTTTGAAACAAAATCTACAGACAGGGCGAGTTCATGGTTCTGTTCAACGTATTTAAGAATCTCTTCAGGCTGAAATGATGTGCCTTGAGTGCCTCGGAAAGCAAAAGGATTAGGCATCGTTTCAAAAGCTTTGGCTAACATTGCAACACGAGAAAGAGACGCCGCATTCACTTCCACCCCTGCCATTTCGAGAACTTGCGCACGACTTCGTGTGTTGCCTACATCAATGTTGGCAAAACTTCGTTCATCAATAACATCGTATGCCACTGTTGCAATAAAGCCGACTTGAGCTTCACAAGCTGCCTCTAGCCTATGGTGGCCATTTAGAATTTCACCCTCATGGGAGATGATTACAGGCTCTCCTGTGAGGCACCATTCTCCTTTTTTCATTGCTTCTGCGTATTTGTTCACTTTGGTTTTGCTTAGCCGACGATTTTTATTGTTTGTATTTACCACGCCTCTTCTAGAAAACTGGAGCATATCACGAGCTAAAGAAGGGCTTATGTAAATATGAATATGCTTTAACCCTGTTTCAACAGATCTTAATCCACTGTAATACTTGGCTTTAGACTTAAATATCGCTTCCGTTTGTTGAGCGGTTAAGTTTTTCCCAGTTGTCTCCAATAGCTTGGTCGAGCTAGCGAGGTAGCTTCTGGAAGTCACTTGATCGTAGTGATCTACAAGTTTATTAGTGATGGACTCTTCTATTGAACAATCAAGTGCATCATTTGCAATCGGGTGCTTATCGATCATATTGAATTCTCGTATTTTTTCTTGGTCTTGTTAATCATTGATCAGACAATTTGTCTGATCAATGATTATTTTTATTTTACACTGCAAAGCTACATGTAATTAATGAGATTGGTTCATTGTCTAAGGTCAAGTTAAAGGGGAAGGTGATTTCCTATGGAAGTCAGCCAACAAAGGCTCTTGTAACCTTTATTCCTGTAATTGAATTAAGTAGTTACGTTGAAACAACTAAGCCACATGAAGCGTTGAAAATGTTGTTCAATGCAGCGCAAAACGCAACCAATAAGAAAAAAACACTAACCCTTCAAGGGGATATAAAAAATGAGGTTCTATCTGGTGAATTAGGAGTTCCTCTATCGTTGACTGCCGTCGTTAGTGGTGACAGTGAAGTGCGCGAGAATAAATTTGCTACTGAAATTGAATTCGAAAGAAGTAAAGCATTCGTAATTGGTAATCTATTGACATATAACGCACTCCTTAATCTGACAGGCTTAAAAGCCCCGCTGTTTTCATCTAGGATCAGCTCAAGTGACTTGCAAAAAAATAGTGTTTTCCGACAACTACTAGCGACTCAAGATCTGATGTTAACCATTGTTTTTAGAGAAAATGGCTTTAGTGAAGATGACGTGAGATCGTTATTCTTTAAACATAATAGGCGAGAGTCGGAAGTTCATTTAACGCAGTTCGCAGATACGGATTCCTTTCCTTTGCAAAAAGTAGTGTCTCAGTTAGGTAAAAACCTAGCCTTAGATGACTTCGGCGGTATATCTAATCAGACAAAGCATGTACGAGCTTCAGAAAAATACATAACGACGGAATATATTTTGTTCAAAGTGCTCGTTGGTTCTGTATGTGGTGAGAAAGCTCAAGAGCGGGCTAAAATGTCAGATGATATTACTTTGAAAGATGGTGGTATCTTTGTTCAGGCTTATTCAGATATATACCAACAGTACGTGGAAACCTTTTTTAGAGCATGGCTAAGTCCGATTAACGAAAACCATGAGTATAACAGGCAAGGTTTTAGGTTATCTGCTCAGATATGGCAAGCCTTATCATTGGTTATTAATGAGTTAGCCTTGGAAGGGAAGACAATAGATGAAATATCATACGCAGGATCGCAACTAGGCAAGCTTGATTACGGAAAACGAGCGAAGCACTGGGAGAATTGTGATGTGATGCAGTTAGATTCCAATGGCAGGCTTTTTAAAAACGGCGCGAAGTCCACACGTGAGTTTAAGTTAGGGTTGAAAGACTACTTCATCAAAATAATTGAGTGTAATTGAGTGTAAAGGCTCAAAGCCTAAACTTGGTCGACATAGTGATATAGCGTCCACAGATTAATTGAGTGAATAGCAGGTTTACTCTCTACTAGCTATTACTTTGTTAATATTAGGTAGGAGTTTTCTTTACGTCCTGATCCGGTGTAGTTCATCTACCGTCTCAGACAGATTTATACTCTTTAGCTAATGTTACATTCAACCCAGAAACAACAACAGGTGGTAATGCACTTAAGTTCTACGCATCTGTTCGTCTTGATATTCGCCGTACTGGTGCAATCAAAGATGGTGATGAAGTTGTTGGTAACGAGACTCGTATTAAGGTTGTTAAGAACAAGATTGCTGCACCATTCAAACAAGCTGAAACTCAAATCCTTTACGGCAAAGGCTTCAACCGCGAAGGTGAGCTTATCGATTTAGGTGTTAAGAATAAGCTGGTAGAGAAAGCGGGCGCTTGGTACAGCTACAAAGGCGATAAGATCGGCCAAGGTAAATCGAACTCTTGTAAGCACCTACGTGAAAACCCAGAGATCGCTCTGGAACTTGACACTAAGCTTCGTGAATTGCTACTGACTCCTGCTGTTCTTGAAGAGAAAGGCGCAGAGAAAGAAGAAGAAAACGAAGAGCTATAAGCTAACGTTTTATAGAGCGGGTGTTTTAAATAAACATTCGTTTTGAAAGAATAGAAGGCCTCGCATATGTTATGCGGGGCTTTTTTATTGAAGTGCCCATATCTATCCTTGCTGAGCCTAGTTAAATGTTCCTGGTTGTTTGAGGTAGCTTGCCAATTTATTTTGTTTGTCTCCCACCTAAGCTAGTGGAATATTCTTCATTTTATCGAATTCCAACTAAAATTCTGCCCAAGGGTGTCTTTTCTACAAGAAAACTAGTCGAAGCCTTAACCATGATCTACAATACGGCAAAATTCTAACTCGACTATTTTCAGGAAGAGCTGCATGTACATGAGCACTGATGAGGTTCGCAAGGCGTTCCTTAAGTTCTTTGAGAGCAAAGAACACCAAATCGTAGACAGTTCATCGTTAGTTCCACATAACGATCCAACCCTGCTATTTACTAATGCAGGTATGAACCAATTCAAAGATTGCTTCTTAGGCGCCGAAAAACGTGCCTACACTCGAGCAACTACGGCTCAGCGTTGTGTACGTGCGGGTGGTAAACACAATGACCTTGAAAACGTAGGTTTCACGGCTCGTCACCACACATTCTTCGAAATGCTAGGTAACTTCAGCTTTGGTGATTACTTCAAAGAAGAAGCGATTGGGTTTGCTTGTGAATTCCTGACTGAAACACTAGGTCTGCCAAAAGATCGCCTGTTAGTAACGGTTTACGAGACAGATGACGAAGCATTCGAAATCTGGAACAAGAAAGTGGGCATCCCAGCTGACAAGATTGTTCGCATCGGCGACAAAGAAGGCGGTAAGAAGTTTGAATCTGATAACTTCTGGACAATGGGTGACACAGGTCCTTGTGGTCCATGTACTGAAATCTTCTACGATCACGGTGAGCACATTTGGGGTGGCCGTCCTGGTACACCTGAAGAAGATGGTGACCGTTTCATCGAGATTTGGAACAACGTATTCATGCAGTTCAACCGTCACGCTGACGGCACTATGGAACCGCTACCTAAGCCAGCTGTAGATACTGGTATGGGTATTGAACGTATCTCTGCAATCATGCAGGGCGTTCACTCTAACTATGAAATTGATGTATTCCAAAAGCTAATTAAAGCGACAGCTGAAGTTGTTGGTCATGACGACCTATCTAACCAATCTCTACGTGTTATTGCTGACCACATCCGTTCTTGTTCATTCCTAATCGCTGATGGCGTAATGCCTTCAAACGAAGGTCGTGGCTACGTTCTACGTCGTATTATTCGTCGTGCAGTTCGTCACGGTAACAAGATTGGTGCACAAGGCGTGTTCTTCCACAAACTTGTGGGTGTACTGGCTGAAGTGATGGGTTCTGCAGCTGAAGAACTTAAAAAACAACAAGAGCTTGTTGAAAAAGTACTTCGCATCGAAGAAGAGAACTTTGGTCGCACGCTAGAGCGCGGCATGGTTATCCTAAACGACGCATTAGACGCACTTGAAGGTAAAGAGCTTGACGGTGAAACAGTCTTCAAACTTTACGACACATACGGCTTCCCAGCTGACCTTACTAACGATGTAGCTCGCGAACGCGACTTTACTATCGATGAAGAAGGCTTCGAGAAGGCGATGGAAGCACAGCGTAAGCGTGCACGTGAAGCGGGTCAGTTCGGTACTGATTACAACGCAACGATCAAAGTAGACACGAACACTGAGTTCTGTGGTTATACAGGTACTGAAGGTGCTGGTGAAATTTCTGCGTTATTCGTTGACGGCGAAGAAGTATCTTCACTATCGGCTGGCGACAAAGCAATCATCATCCTTGAAGAGACACCATTCTACGCTGAGTCAGGCGGTCAATGTGGTGACGCTGGTACGCTAAGCACTGCGTCGGGTCTGTTCAAAGTACAAGACACTCAGAAGCTAGGTAATGCATTTGCACACCACGGCGATCTCGTTGAAGGTGTATTTGCTCAAGGCGATAAAGTAGAAGCGCGCGTTGATGCTGAGCGTCGTGCTGCTATCTCACTAAATCACTCTGCAACTCACTTACTTCACTCTGCATTGCGCGAAGTGCTAGGTGAACACGTTGCTCAGAAAGGTTCTTTAGTTAAGCCAGACAACCTACGTTTTGACTTCTCTAACCTTGAAGCGGTAACACCAGCACAGATTAAAGAAGTAGAGCGTCTAGTTAACGCACAAGTTCGTAAGAACCATGTGATTGAAACGAACATCATGGACATCGAGTCAGCGAAAGAAAAAGGTGCGATGGCACTGTTTGGCGAGAAGTACGATGATGAAGTTCGCGTTCTGTCGATGGGCGATTTCTCTACTGAGCTTTGTGGTGGTATCCACGCGAGCAACACCGGTGATATCGGTTTATTCAAGATCACTTCTGAAGGTGGTATTGCTGCTGGTATTCGTCGTATTGAAGCGGTAACGGGTGAAGCTGCTCTAGATGCAGTTGATGCTCAGAATAACGCTTACGAAGAGAAATTGGCTGAATCGGCTAAGAAAGCGAAATCGCTAGAGAAAGAAATCCAACTACTTAAAGAAAAGATGGCTGCAGCTGAAGGTGCAAACATCATGGGTAAAGTGGAAGACATCTCAGGTACTAAAGTTCTGGTTGCTGCAATTGAAGGCGCAGACAACAAGAACCTACGCACTATGGTTGATAATGCTAAAAACCAAGTAGGTAGCGGCATCATCCTGATTGCGAACGTAGCCGACGGTAAAGTTGGCTTAATTGCTGGCGTAACCAAAGACCTTATCGGTAAAGTAAAAGCTGGTGACCTCGTTAAGATGGTTGCTGAGCAAGTTGGCGGTAAAGGCGGCGGTCGTCCAGACATGGCTCAAGCGGGTGGTACAGACGTTGAAGCACTACCTGAAGCGCTTAAATCAGTACGTATTTGGCTAGAAGAGCGTCTTTAAGCTTAAGTAATTGATACAAAGATGCCCAATCAACTGATTGGGCATCTTTTATTTTGCCTATTGGAAGAACGTCTGAAAAAGGTTTGATTGAGATTAACCAAGAAGTCTAATGGTAACGTTAGACTCCTTGGTTAATTTTTTATTGCTTCGCCATGACGCGGGGTATGTGTTTTTTTGTCATATATAGACATTGGTCTTGGGAAGGTGAGGAAGGGTGAAAATGCCTCTTATCGTGCAGAAATTTGGCGGGACGTCGGTGGGTTCAATAGAACGAATCCATCATGTAGCAGAAAAAATCATTGAAGCGAAAAATGAAGGGAACCAGATCCTGGTTGTCGTTTCTGCTATGTCAGGTGAAACAAATCGGTTAGTTAACTTAGCTTCACAAGTTGATAGCGTACCAAATGCTAGAGAGTTGGATGTGCTGTTAACGGCTGGAGAACAAGTTTCCATGGCTTTGTTAGCGATGACGTTGCACAAGTTGGGTTATGAAGCGACATCGATGACTGGCTATCAAGCCAAGATACACACCGATTCTAATCATAATAATGCGACGATTGAGCGTATTGATACCGCTCCTATTAAAGCGCTGTTAGATGACGACCAGATTGTCATTGTTGCAGGTTTTCAAGGCGTTAATGCGAAAGGTGATATCACAACTTTAGGGCGAGGTGGTTCAGACACCACGGCCGTTGCGATGGCGGGCGCGCTTCAAGCGAAAGAGTGTCAGATTTATACCGATGTTGATGGCGTATATTCCTGCGACCCTAGAGTGGTTAAGCAATCTAAGAAACTAGATACCTTAGACTTTCCCTCTATGGAAGAAATGGCTCGCAGAGGCGCTAAGGTTTTGCACCTTCCATGTGTTCAGCATGCGTGGCGACACAATGTACCATTGAGAGTGCTTTCGAGCTTTGAAGAAGGCGAGGGAACTCTTATCGCGGGTAATGACTGTTTGAATGATATTGCAGGGATAGCCATTCAAAGAGATATGGTTCGCATCGAGTGTTTGAATCAAGATTTACCGTGTCTCATGTCGCATTGCCGGTTGTTAGGGATCGAAGTCTGTAGTGTGATCGAGAAAGCAGAACGGGCAGCGCTCATTATCAAACCGGACATAAGTGCTAAATTAAAACTAGTTTTTGCTGAAAAAATCCGTAATAGTGAATATGTTAGTTTGTTAACTGTGGTAGGAAGCCGAACACAAGAAATTGTGGTCAGTTCACATGGATTGTTGTCTGAAGGCGAAATTGATGTACAACATCACTTATTGCAGCAGCAGTCTTTAACTTTGGTGATATCACCAACGCAAGTCGATATGGCTGCTAACATATTACACAATGCATACATCGTAGCGCGTGAAACACAGGGTTATCTTAAAAAAGAAGTGCATTTTGGTTAAATAAACTCAATCGATAGTTTACGAAAATATAACTTTTGTTGGATAATGCTCTCGTAGCTAGATAAATTTAGAGATTACTCAAGGAGCAAAGAATGCTAATTTTGACTCGCCGTGTTGGCGAAACACTGATGATTGGTGATGAAGTAACAGTTACTGTACTAGGCGTTAAAGGTAACCAAGTACGTATTGGTGTTAACGCACCTAAAGAAGTATCTGTTCACCGTGAAGAGATCTACATGCGCATTCAAGCTGAAAAAGGTAATGGTAACGTTGCATCTGGCAACTACTAATACTTTTGCGTAGAAGAGGGGCTAGCATTGTTGCTAGCCTTTTTTGATCTTGGGGGGATCATGATCACAACTTAGTGATTGGTTAGTTCAATAACTGGCTTATTTCAAGATGCAGGGCTGAATGCTTGAGGTAGAAAAGCTACGCTGTCTTAGTTAACTCTTATTGAGGCACAGGATATTTGTTTGCCATAGTTCAAGTTTTACTGACCTACCCTATGGCGAAATAGAGCATCCCGTAGTATGGTGCAAACAGCAGTGACACTTACTGCGAGATAAATTAGATAATTGTTTCCTCTGTTAATTCTTGCCAATCTTTGACCTTAATTTTTAAGGAAAAAAGCGCTAATTGGATGTTATAAGTTCAATTTGCAATCGCTTTGATTAAATTGCAAACGGTTGAGTGTTTTTGTCCGGTTTTTTTCAATAAAGTGTTTGACATATTTTCGGTAAAACGTAATATGTGCCTCCGCAAGACGGTGAGGTGGCCGAGAGGCCGAAGGCGCTCCCCTGCTAAGGGAGTATGTGGTTTGTAGCCGCATCGAGGGTTCGAATCCCTCCCTCACCGCCATTTCTTGCACGTTTGAATTTGCAAGCAAACACAGAAGTAACAATGTGCGCCCTTAGCTCAGCTGGATAGAGTACCTGGCTACGAACCAGGCGGTCGGAGGTTCGAATCCTCCAGGGCGCACCATTCTTTAGATTACTTTGTTAAGAAGTAATGGATAAGAATAATGAATTAGGTGAGGTGGCCGAGTGGCCGAAGGCGCTCCCCTGCTAAGGGAGTATGTGGTTTGTAGCCGCATCGAGGGTTCGAATCCCTCCCTCACCGCCATTCATTACAGGCCTATGGCCTTTTTTTTGTTTCGTAGAAACGAGAATGTGATGTATTTCACAACTTCTTCACTTGAAGATACCGTGCGCCCTTAGCTCAGCTGGATAGAGTACCTGGCTACGAACCAGGCGGTCGGAGGTTCGAATCCTCCAGGGCGCACCACTATTTAGGGTTTTCATTAATCCTGATGTTGAATGTTTAGTTTTAACTGCTTTATTGTCTTAACTAACAGCTCAATATCGAAACCGTTGCGCCCTTAGCTCAGCTGGATAGAGTACCTGGCTACGAACCAGGCGGTCGGAGGTTCGAATCCTCCAGGGCGCACCACTATTTAGGGTTTTCATTAATCCTGATGTTGAATGTTTAGTTTTAACTGCTTTATTGTCTTAACTAACAGCTCAATATCGAAACCGTTGCGCCCTTAGCTCAGCTGGATAGAGTACCTGGCTACGAACCAGGCGGTCGGAGGTTCGAATCCTCCAGGGCGCACCACTATTTAGGGTTTTCATTAATCCTGATGTTGAATGTTTAGTTTTAACTGCTTTATTGTCTTAACTAACAGCTCAATATCGAAACCGTTGCGCCCTTAGCTCAGCTGGATAGAGTACCTGGCTACGAACCAGGCGGTCGGAGGTTCGAATCCTCCAGGGCGCACCACTATTTAGGGTTTTCATTAATCCTGATGTTGAATGTTTAGTTTTAACTGCTTTATTGTCTTAACTAACAGCTCAATATCGAAACCGTTGCGCCCTTAGCTCAGCTGGATAGAGTACCTGGCTACGAACCAGGCGGTCGGAGGTTCGAATCCTCCAGGGCGCACCACTATTTAGGGTTTTCATTAATCCTGATGTTGAATGTTTAGTTTTAACTGCTTTATTATCTTAACTAACAGCTCAATATCGAAACCGTTGCGCCCTTAGCTCAGCTGGATAGAGTACCTGGCTACGAACCAGGCGGTCGGAGGTTCGAATCCTCCAGGGCGCACCACATTACTAGAGAAAGCCTCGTTTTTACGAGGCTTTTTTTATGGTGCGCCGAGCATGGCGTTGATCTAGGAGGTGAAAGTCCTCTACGGGCTCAGTCGAGCGAGAACCGTTAGCCTATGCAAGGGTGTTCACCGTGAGGTGAAATCTGAAGGAAGCAAATGGCAAAACTTGGTTGTGACGAACAGAAATCTGATAGTAGGCCATTACAACTTGGGCAACCTAGCCATAGATAGAATAGTCCAATGCCTCGACGGGAAGTGTGTAGTGGTAAATCAGGCACAGCCAAGGGAAAGAACAACGCCTTACCTCGGGAGATCTTATTGTTTGTCTCAATAGAGACTAATACAGCAGTGATGTTGTGTGATGGACAATAAGAAGTCAGCAGAAGGCATAGTACTTTGAGAATGTACAACTCAAAGGAAGGCCTGAACTGAATATATCAAGAAGCAGTCACTAGACACTCAATCATGTGGAGTCATAGCAAGATGAAACTCATCTCTACGTCCCAAAGGGCAATACCGCAAGTAAAGCTCATGGATACGAAGAATGACAAGCATGGTCGGCATAGACAGGAGGGCGAGTCTTGGTGACCTCAACTTCGTTGATGGAGCAAATTTGCTCTTCAACCAATTTGAATCAAGCTCTTAGACGCGTGAAGAAGAACAAAGGGTGTGCAGGAGTCGACAAGCTCGACATCAACGCCACTATCTCAAGACTTCGACAGGCATCAAACGGGCAAGAGCTTCGCCAGATTCTTCTGGATGGAAGCTATCAACCTCAATCTGTTCTTGGTGTAGAAATCCCCAAAGCTAGTGGTGGCGTAAGGCAATTAGGTATCCCAACAGTCCTTGATAGGGTAGTCCAACAGGCAATCACATCAGTGCTGTCATGTATCTATGAGCCGAAGTTCTCCGACAATAGTTACGGGTTTAGACCCAACCGCAGTGCGCACCATGCATTGGCGGCCGCCAGTCGCTACATCCGAGAGGGTCGAGGTTATGTAGTAGATATAGACCTAGCAAAATACTTCGATACAGTGAATCACGATAGGCTAATGCACAGGCTGTCACAAGATATTGCTGATAAACGCGTGTTAAAGCTAATTAGGTCATACCTACAGGTAGGCATAATGCGACATGGACTAGTTGAGCAGAGACAACGAGGCACACCCCAGGGTGGGCCATTATCTCCGCTACTATCAAATATTGTATTAGATGAACTGGATAAAGAGTTAGAGCGTAGAGGGCATAAGTTCTGTCGATATGCAGATGACTGTCAAATCTACGTGCGTAGTGAGGAAGCCGCTCATCGAGTCAAAGAGTCGATAACGGAGTTCTTGGAGCAGAAACTAAAGCTGACGGTAAACCGTAAGAAAAGTGCAGCAACGAGAGTGACAAAGCGAACTTACCTAAGCCATCGCTTCCAGATAGACGGAACAATCGGGATATCGAAGACGGCACAAGCTCAAATGAAGAAGCGAGTACGTCAGATAACGAAGCGAAATCGAGGACGAGAGTTACAGGTGATAATCACGGAGTTAACTCAATATCTAAGAGGATGGCAACACTACTTCAAGCTTACTGTTCGTAAAAGTGCAATGCAGCGCTTAGATGAATGGATACGGCGTAGACTAAGGTGCTACCGACTAAAGCAGCGCAAACGCAGACACAGCATAGCGACATGGTTACAGCGACAAGGTGTAACGGAGCGTAATGCGTGGAAGCTAGCGATGTCAGATAAGGGTTGGTGGCATCTAGCTTTAACGCCACAGGTTAATCACGCCATGCCAATAAAATGGTTCGAGGGGTTGGGGCTGTACTCATTAAGAGATGGGTACGAGTCACTGAAAGTATATTCGGAACCGCCGTATGCGACCCACGCTTGTACGGTGGTGTGAGAGGACGGAGGCTGCGAGGCCTCCTCCTACTCGATTCAGCTATAAAATTGTTGCAATAATGTTAATTCTACGGTTTTTTAACTTGTTGTATTTAAAGTAATTCTTGATTGCTTCTTTGTTATTCCACCTTTCTTATATCAATTCTCAGAAAAGCCCCGTTTAAGTCACAGTTTAAATATCTAAAAATGACTCGTTTGACAGATTTATGTGATCTGATAGGCGAATAATTAACCTTATGTGTGCGTTATCCGTAACAGAACCTTAAACAAAATTGACAAACTTTTACCAATCGAGATAATCCATGGGTCGGGATCACTATTCGCTGAAATCCTGCACCTATGTCAGGATGACGAAGAAAGGAAGCAACATGACTAATATTGGAAGCCTGCTAGGAGATGCAGCAACCCTAATGATAACGGGAATGTCCGTTGTCTTTATTTTCCTAACTATTCTAGTTTACCTCGTTCGGTTGATGTCAAAACTGGTACCAGAAGAAGTACCTGAACCGATCGCAGCACCTAAAAAAATTAAAAAATTACAATCAAACCCTTCTGCTGTTAGTCCACAGGTAGTGGCAGCAATTTCGGCCGCGGTTCACCAATACCGTGCGTCTACTGCTGAGTAGCATTTAAAGGATTAAAAAGGAGTTTATGAGCATGTCTAAACCACTAGCTATCACTGATGTGGTACTTCGTGACGCGCACCAGTCACTATTTGCTACACGTATGCGTATCGAAGATATGCTGCCTATTGCGGCAGAACTGGATAAAGTCGGTTACTGGTCTTTAGAGACTTGGGGTGGCGCGACGTTTGATTCGTGTATCCGTTTTCTTGGAGAAGATCCGTGGGAGCGTTTGCGTGAGCTGAAAAAAGCGATACCAAATACACCAATGCAGATGCTACTGCGTGGTCAAAATTTATTAGGTTACCGCCACTACGCGGATGACGTAGTTGAAAAGTTTGTTGAACGTGCCCATAAGAACGGCATGGACGTATTCCGTATTTTTGATGCGATGAATGATGTTCGTAACTTTGAAACGGCCGTGAAAGCAACGATTGATGTTGGCGGCCACGCTCAAGGTACGTTGTCTTACACAACCAGTCCAGTACACAACTCAGATACGTGGGTTGATCTTGCTAAGCGCTTGGAAGATCTAGGCTGCCATTCACTATGTATCAAAGATATGTCAGGTTTATTAAAGCCTTATGAAGCGGAAGAACTAATCACTCGCATCAAAGCATCTTGTGATGTGCCTCTAGCGCTGCATAGCCACGCGACAACAGGTCTATCAACCGCTACAGCCGTTAAAGCTGTTGAAGCTGGCATTGATATTCTAGACACCGCAATCTCTTCTATGAGCTGTACTTACGGCCATACACCAACCGAAACGGTTGTTGCTATGTTAGAAGGCACAGAGCGCGACACGAATCTTAAGCTTGATCAGATCGAACCCATTGCGGCTTATTTCCGTGATGTACGTAAAAAGTACGCGAAATGGGAAGGCCAGCTGAAGGGCGTGGATTCTCGTATATTGATTGCTCAAGTTCCTGGCGGCATGTTAACCAACATGGAAGGTCAGCTTAAAGAGCAAGGTGCAGCCGATCGTATGGACGAAGTGCTTGAAGAGATCCCGCGCGTACGTAAAGAGTTGGGTTACATTCCTTTGGTAACACCTACTTCTCAGATTGTTGGTACTCAAGCGGTTATCAACGTTCTAACGGGTGAGCGCTATAAGAGCATCACTAAAGAGACAGCGGGTCTGCTGAAAGGCGAATACGGTCAAGCTCCTGCTGAGGTTGATGCTGATCTGCAAGCGAAAGTGTTAGATGGTGCTGAGCCAATCACGTGTCGTCCTGCTGATTTACTTAAGTCAGAAATGGATACGTTAACGACTGACCTTTTAGAAAAAGCGAAATCAGATGGCATTTCACTCGCTGAAGATACCGTTGATGATGTGCTGACATACGCTCTCTTCCCACAAGTTGGCCTTAAGTTCCTTAAGAACCGTCGTAATCCTGAAGCATTTGAACCTGCACCGACTGCTGAAGCGGCAGCTCCTGCTACGGTAGCACCACAATCTGCTGCTTGCGGTATTGAAAGCTACAGTGTGAAGGTTGATGGTCAAGTTTATGATGTTGAAGTTGGCCCTCAAGGTGAACTGACATCGGTATCTCCATCAGCGAAACCAGCACAAGCGGCTCAAGCAGCACCTGCTGCGACTTCTGATGCAGAAGCAGTTCCAGCTCCATTAGCGGGTAACATCTTCAAAGTTATCGTTCAGCCGGGTGCTGAAGTGGCTGAAGGTGATGTGCTACTGATCTTGGAAGCGATGAAGATGGAAACGGAAGTTCGTGCTGCCCGTGGTGGTATCGTTCAAGAGTTGAATGTTAAAGAAGGCGATGCAGTTACTGTAGGCGCTCCACTACTAAGCTTAGCGTAAGGGAGTCCCATGGAAGGATTGATGACCTTATGGTCTGAAACAGGTATTGCTAACTTTGAGTTCGGCCAGATCTGTATGATGTTGGTCGGTTGCTTACTGTTGTTTTTGGCAATTCGTAAAGGATTTGAACCGTTACTTCTACTGCCGATTGGTTTTGGTGCCGTATTAGCAAATATTCCAAATGCTGGGTTTACTGAGCCAGGTGGTTTGCTTTATTACGTTTACTACATTGGTATTGAAACGGGTATTTTCCCACTGCTTATCTTTATGGGTGTTGGTGCAATGACGGACTTCGGTGCGTTGATTGCTAACCCTAAAACGTTATGGCTAGGGGCTGCGGCTCAGTTTGGTATCTTCGCAACGTTATTTGGCGCGATCTTGCTGAACTATGTTCCAGGAATGGAATTCTCGATGGCCGATGCTTCTTCGATTGCGATCATTGGTGGTGCTGATGGCCCAACTGCGATCTTCTTGGCAAGTAAGTTGTCTCCTGATTTATTAGGTGCCATTGCGGTAGCGGCTTATAGCTACATGGCGTTGGTTCCTATTATTCAGCCGCCAATCATGAAAGCGTTAACGACTCCTGAAGAACGTAAGATTAAAATGGCGCAGTTACGTCACGTTGGTAAAGCCGAGAAGATCCTTTTCCCGCTTGCTGTACTGCTGATGACAATTCTGTTCCTACCTTCAGCAACACCTCTAGTGGGTATGTTCTGTTTAGGTAACTTAATGCGTGAAGCAGGTGTGGTTGATCGTCTTTCAAAAACAGCTCAAAACGAACTGATTAACGTCGTGACTATTTTTCTAGGTCTAGGTGTTGGTTCTAAGCTTCAAGCAGATACGTTCTTGAACTTAGAGACGCTGGGTATTCTCGGTTTAGGTGCGGTGGCGTTCAGTATCGGTACGGCGGGGGGCGTATTAATGGCTAAGCTGCTTAATCGCCTCTCTAAAGAAGACATCAACCCATTGATTGGTGCAGCTGGTGTATCAGCGGTTCCGATGGCAGCTCGTGTGGTAAACAAGGTTGGTCTTGAGGCAAACCCTCAGAACTTCTTGTTGATGCATGCGATGGGCCCGAACGTGGCAGGTGTACTTGGTAGTGCGGTTGCCGCAGGTATTCTATTAGCGCTAGTGCGTTAATGAACTGCTGGGTCATGTATCGTTACGTTAATTGGTCGCCAATTTACGAATGAGCGGTTAACTTCGCCTTATTAAATGGTTTATAGTCAAAGGGATGCTTTCGCATCCCTTTCTTTTTATCAATTAGGGTGTTTGCTCACTAGGGCTTTTATCAATCAAGGAAATGTGGAAATGGAAAACAAACAGATTGCGATTACTCAATTCGGTGGCGTCGAAAACCTAAGTATTCAAACTAGTGCTATTCCTGAGCCTAAAGCCGGGGAGGTCGTGGTTAAGGTTTCCTTTTCAGGCATTAATCCGATTGATGTCAAAACTCGTGCAGGCCTTGGTTGGGCCGCAGCACAGAACAAAGATAACCTTCCTTGGGTACCTGGTTACGACATTTCTGGAAAAATTGTCGCGCTAGGCGAACAGGCAGAGCGTTTTACTGTCGGTGATAACGTAGCCGGCTTTATTGGCTTTCCATTGCAAGGCGGCGGTTACAGCCAATATGTGTGTGTTCCAGAAGCGGCATTAAGTATGGTTCTTGATTCGGTAACTCTAGAAGCGGCAGCTGCATTGCCACTAGCCAGCCAAACGGCAGCACAGGCACTCAACAAAGCTGAGGTGAAAGAGGGCGATCGCGTACTTATTTTGGCGGGTGCAGGTGGCGTTGGTCATCTAGCGGTTCAAATCGCAGTGGCCGCGAAAGCCGAGGTTTATACCACTTGTAGTGAAGCGAATCTTGATTACTTAGCAACGTTAGGCGCTCACGCGATTAACTATAAGTTTGCGCCAGCATCAGAAAGAGTATCCGATGTTGATGTGCTGATTGATTTGGTCGGTGGCGATACCGCTCTCGATGCATTGAAGTGTCTAAAAGACGGCGCAAGAGTCGTGACAGTCCCAACTTTATCTGCTGAATTGATCTGCGAAAAAGCAACATTATTAGGCTTTACTGCGTCAGGTATGCTGGTTGAGCCAAACCCAGAGCAAATGGATACTATGCTGTACATGGTCAGTGTCGGATTGCTCAAAACAGAAATTCAAGGTATCTACCAGTTAGACGAAGCGCAGTCAGCGCATCTGCAGGTTGAAACTGGGCATACCAGAGGCAAGGTATTACTTAAAATGCAAGAAGGTTGATATGCAGTGCTAGAGTTCTTTAATTCTCTTTTCGAAAATATAGCGCTGTGGGTACTCTTTATCAGTGGATTCTTGAGTGCCACATTATTGCCAGGGGGGGCAGAAGCGAGCGTTGTGGCAGCCCTGAGCTTAGAGCAGTACTCAACATCATCGATCATTCTTTTGGCGACACTCGGTAATACTTTAGGCGGGCTGACCAACTATTGGATTGGTTTATGGTTGCCTAATCGAACTCAATCTGAAAAGCATGGTCATAAGGCTATGGCTTGGCTGAGCCGTTATGGTTATTGGACACTATTGTTCAGTTGGTTACCTATCATTGGTGATCCTTTGTGTCTGGCTGCGGGTTGGCTGAGAATGAAATTTATCCCTAGCATTATTTTGATAGTGATTGGCAAAGCCGCTCGCTACAGCTTACTTGCTGCTATTTACTTCGGTTTTTTCTAAGGAGAACCTATGAAAACGGTTTTACTTGGTACATTTTCTCTTATCGCCATCGCTGGCTGTTCTTACAATGTACCTAGCTCAACCCCCTTCTTTTCTTCGCTACCTGAAGGTGTCACCTTATTAGAAGAAGTTAAGCCTTCTAAAGATAAAGTCGTGATTCCGTATGCGAAATATCAGCTTGAAAATGGCCTGACCGTTATTCTTTCTCCTGACAATTCCGATCCACTGGTGCATGTTGATGTTACTTATCACGTAGGTTCTGCACGTGAACAGATTGGTAAGTCAGGCTTTGCTCACTTCTTTGAGCACATGATGTTCCAAGGTTCTGAGAACGTTGGTGACCAACAGCATTTTAAGATCATTACCGAGGCTGGTGGCTCGTTAAACGGCACCACCAACCGTGACCGTACCAACTATTTTGAAACCGTTCCATCTAATCAACTTGAGAAAATGTTGTGGTTGGAATCAGACCGTATGGGCTTTTTGTTGGATGCGGTTTCTCAGAAGAAATTTGAAGTTCAAAGAGGCACGGTTAAGAACGAGCGAGCTCAAAGCTACGAAAATCGGCCTTATGGCTTAATGTGGGAACGAATGGGTGAAGCGCTTTACCCTGAAGGACACCCGTATTCGTGGCAACCAATCGGTTATGTTGAAGACTTAGACCGTGTAGATGTGAATGACCTCAAAGCCTTCTTCCTACGCTGGTATGGCCCAAATAATGCCGTGTTGACTATCGGTGGCGATATCGATGTTGATGACACGCTAGAGTGGGTTAACAAGTACTTTGGTCCAATCCTTCAAGGCCCTGAAGTTAAGGCTGCTGAGAAACAACCTGCCGTGCTGACTGAAGATAAGTACATCACCTTAAAGGATAATATTCGTCAGCCGATGGTACTGGTCGGTTGGCCAACGACGTATCGTGGTGAAGAAACACAAGCTTCGTTAAATGCACTGTCTAATGTTTTAGGTTCTGGTACAAACAGTTACCTATATCAAAATTTGGTTAAGACGCAAAAAGCGGTGAGTGCCGGTTCATTCCATGACTGTGCTGAATTGGCTTGTACCATGTATGTTTATGCGATGGGCGACTCTGGTAAAAAAGGTGATTTGACGGTTCTGAACAAAGAGTTGATGGATACCTTAGAACAGTTCTCGAAAGAGGGTGTTGAACAAGAACGTTTAGACCAAATTACCGGTATGGCTGAAGCGGATGCGGTTTTCGCTCTGCAAAGTGTCAAAGGGAAAGTTTCACAACTGGCTTCGAATCAAACCTTCTATGGTCAACCGGATCGTATTGAATCACAACTCGATCAAATCCGAGCGGTAACACCAGAAAGCGTCAGCAAGGCATACCAAGATTTCATCGAGGGCAAGCATAAGGTTACCTTGAGTGTCGTTCCCAAGAAGCAGCTCGATCTCGCGGTTCGTGAAGCCACATTCACCACTCCAGCTCGCACGTTACCTGAATATAGCAAGGTGACTGAAGATCAGCTGAACTTCAGAAAAGTATCGAACACATTTGATCGCAGCGTGATGCCAGAAGTGAACTTTGGCGTTGAAGCGACCATGCCTGAGCTATATCACATGCACTTTGCGAACGGCACTGACTTGATTGGTACCGTGACCAGTGAAACGCCGACAGTGCAGCTACAAATTCAACTGCCTGCAGGCGAACGCTATGTTCGCAAAGGGCAAGAGGGCTTAGCGAACTTAACGGCTTCTATGATGGAAGAAGGTTCGACGAAACGAACGGTTGAAGAGTTACAGGCGACCTTAGATAAGCTAGGTAGCAGTGTCAGCATTAGCGCTGGAAGTTATACCACGGATATCTCTGTTTCAACGCTAGAGAAAAATCTGCCTCAAACCTTAGCAATTGTACAAGAGGTTCTATTTGAGCCTAAGTTTGATGAGCAAGATTTCGAGCGTGTTAAGAAACAGATGCTAGAAGGCGTTGTGTATCAGCACCAGCAGCCAAGCTGGATGGCTTCTCAAGCAACCCGTGAAGTGCTGTTTGGCGACAGTATTTTTGCTCGTGCAAGTGATGGCACTAAGGACTCTCTAGAATCATTAACTCTAGACGATGTAAAACTGTTTTACAGTCAGCACTATACTCCGGAGGGAGCTAATATTGTTATTGTAGGGGATATCTCGAAGAAAGAGGTCGGGAAGCAGCTACAATTCTTTGAACAATGGCAAGGCGATGCGGCACCACTAACGCGTCCGCAGATCGTCAAAGAGCTTTCTGGTCAGCACTTGTACTTGGTCGATAAACCGGGTGCGCCGCAAAGCATTGTTCGCCTGGTTCGTAAAGGGTTACCGTTTGACGCTACCGGTGAGTTGTATTTGAGCCAGCTGGCTAACTTTAATTTAGCCGGTAACTTCAATAGCCGTATCAACCAGAATCTACGTGAGGACAAAGCCTACACTTACGGTGCGAGCGGTTACTTCGCCAGTACGCGTGAAACTGGTGCGGTAGTATTCAGTGCTCAAGTGAGAGCCAATGCGACTGTTCCATCGATTCAAGAGTTTATCTCTGAGCTAAATGAATTCAGTCAGAGTGGACTAACTGACGAAGAGGTGAAATTTATGCGTCTTGCCGTCGGTCAACAAGATGCACTTAAATACGAAACACCAACTCAAAAGGCTGGGTTGTTGAGTAATATTGTTGCGCTGAACCTTGACGAAGATTACCTGCAACAACGTAATCAGATAGTTGAAACAGTCTCAAAAGAGACATTAAACGAGCTATCTAAGAAATGGTTTGACCCGAATGATTATCAAATAATTGTTGTTGGCGACGCGGCTTCGCTTCGTCCTCAACTAGAAAAGTTAGATATTCCAATAGAAGAGCTTGAAATCATTCGTTAGAGTACACATTAAAGGGGGAGGGAAAAGACTCTATTTTTCTCCTCCGACCTAATTTATGATAGTTCTAATCAGAACGATATAAGATAAGTGAACTGAATTTTGACTGATTTTGCTGCGCGACTAAAGCAAGTTGCAACCAACCCTAAGACCTTCTCTCAATTTGGTCGTGGAGTTGAAAGGGAAACGTTACGCTACACGGAAGATGGGCATCTTGCGACTGGGCCGCACCCAAAGGCTTTGGGGTCTGCGTTGATGAACGGATGGGTAACGACCGACTTTTCTGAGTCGTTACTGGAGTTTATTACGCCTGTTTCTAACGACGTTACGACGCTTTTGAATCAGTTGTCTGATATCCACCATTTCACACAAACCAAATTAGATAGCGAAAAGATGTGGCCGCTTTCTATGCCTTGTTATGTGGGCAGTGAAGATTACATTCAGCTAGCGCAATACGGCATCTCTAACAATGGCAAGATGAAGACTCTGTATCGTGAAGGCCTAAAGCGTCGCTACGGTAGCCTGATGCAGATCATTTCAGGTGTTCACTTCAACTTCTCTTTCCCTGATAGTTTTTGGGATAGCCTGTTTGGAGAGCAAACCGAAGAAGCGCGTTGTGAGTCTAAATCCGACTCTTACTTTGGTTTGATTCGTAATTACTACCGTTTTGGTTGGTTAATTCCTTATTTCTTCGGCGCTTCACCTGCGCTATGTCCTTCTTTCATCAAAGGCAGGGAGACAAAGCTACCTTTTGAAAAGATTGGCGAGACGCTGTATCTACCAAAAGCAACGGCACTACGTCTTAGCGATCTTGGCTACACTAACAGTGCTCAAAGTGTATTGAAAATTGGCTTTAATAACCTAGATCAGTACCTAGAGGGGTTGAACCAAGCGATTCGCACACCATCAGAAGAGTTTGCCGAAATCGGTACTAAAGTTGATGGTGAATACCGTCAGTTGAATAGCAATGTTCTTCAAATCGAGAATGAACTTTATGCACCGATTCGTCCTAAGCGTGTTGCTAAAAGTGGTGAAAAGCCATCAGAAGCACTAGCTCGTGCTGGTGTCGAGTACATCGAGGTTCGCTCTTTAGACGTAAACCCATTCAGCTCAATTGGTATCAATGAGCAACAAGTTCGTTTCTTAGATTTATTCTTAACTTGGAGCGTGTTAACCGACTCTGCTGAGATGGATAACTGCGAACTTGAATGCTGGCGCGATAACTGGAACAAGGTGATCTTAGAAGGTCGTCAGGTTGGTTTAGAGCTCAAGATTGGTTGTGATGGCGAGAGACTGTCTCTGCAAGAGTGGGCTAAACGCGTATTCAAAGATCTTCGTGTTATCGCTGAGTTGATGGATGCTGAGCAAGGTGGTCGTGTATACCAAGAAACGTGCGAAACGCTTGAAGCTTGGATAGATAATCCAGAATTAACCATTTCTGGTCAGCTACTTGAAGAGACCAAAAGATTAGGTGGTTTGGGTAAAGTCGGTTGTGCGCTAGGAAAAACCTACGCTCAACAACACAAAGCACAACAATACAAAGTGTATTCAGCTGAGCTGATGGAAGCAGAGGTTCAACGCTCTGTGATTGCTCAGCAACAAACTGAAGAAGCCAGTACGCAAGATTTTGACAGCTTCTTAACGGATTATTTTTCGTATTTAAAAGCATAGCGAGACTTTGGTGGAAAGGAAGCAAGCCTTATTCGGCCTGTCCACTCGTGTAAGTGGAAAGTGGCTGCCCGTAGTGACTGTTGGTGTTGTCTCTAGCCTTTTGGTTGGTTGTGCAACGCCACCGCCTAAAGAACAAAGTAACATCTGCAGTATTTTTAGAGAGCACCCTTCGTGGTACGAAGATGCGCTAGATATGCAAGAAGAGTGGGGAACGCCCATCAACGTAGCGATGGCTTTTGTTAAACAAGAGAGTAGCTACCGTCATGATGCGCGGCCGTCTAAAGATTACCTTTTGGGTTTTATTCCGTGGGGCCGTGTGAGCAGTGCTTACGGTTATGCACAAGCTCAAGACCCTGCTTGGGAAGACTTCCAAAAGGCGACGAATAACGGTGGCTCAAGAACCAACTTTGATGATGCATTGATGTTCATCGGTTGGTACACCAGCGAGACACGTCGTCAGCTTGGTATCTCATTATGGGATCCGTATAACCAATACCTGGCTTATCATGAAGGTCGTGGTGGTTATAAGCGTAAATCGTATAACAGCAAGCCATCTTTGATTAAGGTGGCGCGCAAAGTCGAACAGCAAGCAAAAGATTATGGATGGCAGCTTAAACAGTGTCGTAAAGAACTAGAAGACAATAGAAGTTGGTTTTTCTAAAGCCAACCGTCATGGAGAATAGCAATGCCTTTATTAGATAGTTTTACTGTTGATCATACGCGCATGAACGCACCTGCGGTTCGTGTAGCTAAAACAATGCAAACCCCAAAAGGGGATACCATTACGGTATTTGACCTGCGTTTTACGGCACCAAATAAAGATATCCTATCTGAAAAAGGTATCCATACTCTAGAGCACCTATACGCTGGATTCATGCGTAATCAATTGAACGGTTCAGATGTAGAGATCATCGATATTTCACCGATGGGTTGCCGTACTGGTTTCTACATGAGCTTGATTGGTACGCCTTCAGAGCAGCAAGTGGCAGACGGTTGGTTGGCTGCAATGCAAGATGTACTGAAAGTTGAGAATCAAAATAAGATCCCTGAGTTGAACGAATACCAATGTGGTACTGCGGCAATGCACTCTTTGGATGAAGCGAAAGATATCGCCAACGCGATCATCGCTGCAGGGATCTCTGTAAACAAAAATGATGAATTGGCACTGCCAGAGTCGATGCTTCAAGAGCTTAAAATCGACTAATCACTGATAGTCCACCTTGAATGCGCTTTACTCTAGATATATTTCACTTTAGAGACAGAGTGAGTTAGATACTAAAAGGCCCGGTTCAATGAACCGGGCCTTTTGTTTTTTGTCTGAGTCGCTATTACCCGTTAGCTACCTGCGGAAACACGCGTACTAGCTTGATACGGTTCTCTTCGAGTTCAACGATTTCCATCGGATGACTGGCAACCTGAACACTGAGGTGACTTTCTGGGATATCTTCTAGATGTTCTAATATCAGGCCATTGAGTGTTCTTGGACCGTCTGTAGGCAATGTCCACTGCAAGCCCTTGTTGATATCTCGGATATTGGCGCTGCCTTCAATTAAGAAGCTACCATCACTCTGTGGAGTGATCTCTTCAGATAAGCTCGGTGCGATAGAGGTCGTAAATTCGCCCACGATCTCTTCAAGAATATCTTCTAGCGTGACCAAGCCGTTGATATCGCCATACTCATCGACGATCAAGCCAATACGCTGTTTGTTGCGTTGGAATTTAAGCAGTTGAATGTTGAGTGGCGTCGCTTCAGGAATAAAGTAGATTTCATCTGCGGCACGCAACAATGTCTCTTTATTGAATTCATTCTTTTCAAGCATCAAGCGATAAGCTTCACGCAGCCTCAGCATACCAACCACTTCATCTATCTGATCTCGATACAGAACTACACGACCATGAGGAGAGTGAGTAAGCTGACGGACGATAGACTTCCAATCATCGTTGATGTCGATGCCAGTGATCTCATTACGTGGCACCATGATGTCATTCACGGTGACGTGCTCTAAATCTAGAATAGAAACCAACATATCTTGGTGGCGTTGAGGTATCAAGGTTCCCGCTTCATTTACTACGGTTCTAAGTTCTTCTGAGCTCAAATGGTCGGTCGCATCATGGCTGGCTTTGACACCTAAGATACGAATGAAGCCGTTAGTAATAAAGTTAACCAAGATAACCAGTGGAGACAGCACCTTCATCAGTATCATTAATAGAATACTGCTGGCGTAAGACACTCGTTCTGGAAAAAGTGAGGCGATGGTTTTTGGGGTAACCTCAGCAAAGACGAGGATCACTAGGGTCAGGGCTCCGGTTGCGATTGCAACACCGATATCCCCATAGATACGCATACCAAGAATCGTAGCGATCGCAGATGCAAGAATGTTGACGAGATTGTTGCCGATGAGAATGAGGCCGATCAATCTGTCTGGACGACTCAGAAGTTTTTCTACGCGTTTGGCACCTTTATGGCCCGTATTGGCTAAGTGCTTTAAACGGTAGCGGTTCAGGGACATCATGCCCGTTTCAGAACCAGAGAAATAACCAGAAATTACGATGAGACACGCGAGTAGCGCAAATAAGATACCCGTTGATATGTCGTCCAAAACTATTCTTTTCCTATTTGTGTATCTTGATTAATTTATGACCGAACATGGTCGAGATGTCAATTGAATCTAACGGACTCAACATTTTAAAGGCAAGGTGTGTGAGACCTTGCCTTTATTTTACAGACTAATTCAGGATTATTTCCTGAACGAAGCGGCTACCGAAGTAGGCTAATGTGAGCATGCTGGCACCCGCAAGGGCGAACCAAGTAACTTTCTGTCCACGCCAACCTTTCTGATAATGACCCCAAAGAAGGATGGAGTAGATAACCCAAGCAATAAAAGACAACACGGCTTTGTGCGCCTTTCCTTGAGCAAACATATCTTGTACGAAGATAAGCCCGGTCAACAAGGTGCCTGTTAATAAACCATTACCGATAAGAATGATCTTGAAAAGTTGTCTTTCCACCATCATTAATGGAGGTAGGTTAGGGTTTATTACTAACGCTTTTTTCTTTTTAAGTTTGTGATCGAGCCACGCGAGTTGTAGGGCGTATAGCGCGCCGATAGTTAGTGTCGCGTATGAGAAGAGCGCCAAAGAGATGTGCACAAGCAGTTTTGGATCATTCTCTAAGTGTTTGATGAAGGTGCTAGGAAGAAAAGTGGCAGCCATTAGATTTAGAGCAGCGAAGCTATAAACAACAGGTAAGATGAACCACAAACGTGTTTTGAGCATAGCACCGCTCATGACCACAGATATGATCAAACTGATTAAAGAAGCAACGTTTAAGATACTGAGGTTTTGACCACTGGCATTAAAGATTAAATCGCCAAGCAACCAAGCATGGAAAGCTAAAGCAAGTAATGCGCTGATAAACACCGTTTTTACACGGATTCCTGTTTGGTGCACGAGACCTGGAATGATCGTGGAAATCGCCATTGTATAAAGAAAGGCTGCTGCAATCGCAATAAGACTGTCCATGGTATCCATTTAAATGATTACTAGTTGCCGAATTATACCTTGCATCGCTCTTTGGGGCTATGGTGAACCTCACTCAATTCCAAAGGAACAATGTCTCACATCACAAGCGTGGATGATTAACGCTCTACAACGGGTATGACTCTAATCCACGCTAATGTATACTCACAGTAATAGTCGCAGGATTGAGCGAAGAGAAAACTATGTTTGATAACTTAACGGATCGTCTATCCAAAACGCTGAAGAATATCAGCGGTAAAGGTCGCCTGACCGAAGACAATATTAAAGAGACGCTGCGTGAAGTACGTATGGCGCTACTTGAAGCCGACGTTGCACTGCCAGTTGTCCGTGATTTTGTTAAGCGCGTAAAAGAAGGCGCTGTTGGTGTTGAGGTATCTAAATCTCTAACACCTGGCCAAGAATTCATTAAGATCGTTCAAGCTGAACTTGAAGCTGTTATGGGGGAGTCTAACGAGGCTCTTGACCTAGCAGCACAACCGCCAGCAGTTATCTTAATGGCGGGTCTACAAGGTGCGGGTAAAACCACATCGGTAGGTAAGCTATCTAAGCTCCTGACTGAGCGTGACAAGAAGAAAGTTTTGGTTGTGTCTGCCGACGTTTATCGTCCAGCAGCGATCAAACAGCTTGAAACCTTAGCCAGCGATGTTGGTGTCGACTTCTTCCCATCCTCAGCTGACCAAAAGCCTCTTGATATTGCAAACGCCGCAATCGACCACGCGAAGAAGAAATTCTACGACGTACTAATTGTCGATACTGCCGGTCGTTTGGCTATCGATGAAGATATGATGGGGGAGATCAAAGAGCTTCATACTGCAATTAACCCAGTAGAGACACTGTTCGTTGTTGATGCAATGACAGGTCAAGATGCTGCGAATACTGCAAAAGCCTTTGGCGATACGCTACCACTTACTGGTGTTATCTTAACGAAAGTGGATGGTGATGCACGTGGTGGTGCTGCACTGTCTGTTCGTCATATCACAGGTAAACCGATTAAATTCTTGGGTGTTGGTGAAAAAACTGATGCACTAGAACCGTTCCACCCAGATCGTGTTGCTTCTCGTATCCTTGGTATGGGCGACGTACTGTCTCTTATTGAAGACCTACAGAAAAACGTTGATACCGAGAAAGCAGAGAAACTGGCTAAGAAGTTCAAAGAGAAGAAAGGCTTTGACCTTGAAGACTTCCGTGAACAGCTAGGACAAATGCAGAACATGGGCGGTATGATGGGCATGATGGATAAGCTTCCAGGCATGTCTCAGCTACCGGACAACGTAAAAGATAAAGTGGATGACAAGATGTTCAAGCAAATGGAAGCGATCATCAACTCTATGACAATGAAAGAGCGCCAGCGTCCTGACCTAATCAAAGGCTCGCGCAAGAAGCGTATTGCTGCAGGTTCTGGTACTCAAGTACAAGATGTAAACCGAATGCTGAAACAGTTCACTCAAATGCAGAAGATGATGAAGAAAATGCAGAAGGGTGGAATGAAAGGCATGATGCGCAACATGCAAGGCATGATGGGCGGCGGTGGAGGTATGGGCGGAATGGGTGGTGGTTTTAACCCGTTTGGCCGATAATCTACAAATGTAAGCTTTAGCTCCGTTACTTTTCATAGTGTTAGCCGTGTCACAGAAAGTGTACGGTGGCTATGTTGGTGAAAAATAGCTAAAGCCCTTGCATTGCCCCGGAATAAGAGTAAAATTTCGGGGCTTTAATTTGGCACGAGACCCCAAGCTATTTACTTATACTTGGGGTTAATTATTTTATTAAGAAAGCAAAGAGGACGACATGGTAACCATTCGTTTGGCACGTCACGGTGCAAAGAAGCGCCCATTTTATCAAATCGTAGTTGCGGATAGCCGTAACTCTGTAACTGGCCGTTTCATCGAGAAAGTAGGTTTCTTTAACCCTACTGCTCAAGGTCAAGAAGAAGGTCTACGTCTAGACCTAGATCGTGTTAACCACTGGGTTGGTCAAGGCGCATCTCTATCTGACCGCGTAGCTAAGCTAGTTAAAGACGCTCAAAAAGCGGCTTAATTCTTTTTTAAAAAGAGAAATAGCTTATGTCGATGAAGGGTAAAGAAACGATGAGCGAGCAAAACGAAAGAATTGTTATGGGTAAACTTGGGTCTACCTATGGTATTCGTGGCTGGCTTAAAGTGTTCTCCTACACAGACAATGCTGAAAGCATATTTGATTACAGTCCTTGGTATTTAAAGCTAAAGGGCGAGTGGGTTGAGTATAAAGTTGAAAGCTGGAAACGTCATGGTCAAGGCTATGTATGTAAGCTAGCGGGATTAGATGTACGTGAAGACGCGCAACTGATGACCAACTTTGAAATTGCTATTGACCCTGCTTCATTACCTGAATTATCAGAAGATGAATTCTACTGGCGCGAATTGTTCGGTATGCAAGTTTTTACCACTAAAGGTTACAATCTTGGTGAGGTCACTGACCTATTAGAAACTGGCTCGAACGATGTTCTAGTGATCAAAGCAAATCTTAAAGATGCTTTTGGCCAAAAGGAACGGTTAATCCCGTACCTTGAAGAGCAAGTGATCAAGAAAGTTGATCGCGAAGCTCGCCGGATCGAAGTTGACTGGGATCCTGGATTCTAACTCCAAATTACAGAGCGAGAGAACACATGTGGGTTGGCATTATTAGCCTTTTTCCTGAAATGTTCCGTTCTGTTACTGATTTTGGAGTAACAGGTCAAGCGGTTAAAAAAGGTCTTTTATCTATTGAGACATGGAATCCTCGTGATTTCACTCATGATAAACATCGCACTGTTGATGACAGACCTTACGGTGGTGGTCCTGGCATGTTAATGATGGTTCAGCCTTTGCGCGATGCTATCCAAACAGCCAAACAGGCAGCACCGGGAAAGACGAAGGTTATTTACCTTTCACCTCAAGGTCGCAAACTCGACCAACAAGGTGTTGAAGAGCTGGCAACAAACGAGAACTTGCTTCTTATTTGTGGTCGCTATGAAGGGGTAGATGAGCGCATCATTCAATCTGAAGTCGACGAAGAATGGTCGATTGGAGATTTTGTGATGACGGGTGGCGAGTTGCCAGCCATGACGTTGATTGATTCAGTCTCTCGGTTTGTTCCGGGTGTACTGGGAGATTTCGCATCAGCAGAAGAAGATTCTTTTGCAAATGGTTTGCTAGATTGCCCCCATTATACGCGCCCTGAGGTGCTAGACGATAAAGATGTACCTTCGGTACTCAAGTCTGGAAACCATAAGGACATTCGTCGCTGGCGATTGAAACAATCGTTGGGCCGAACTTGGCTAAGAAGACCAGAACTCCTGGAAAACCTAGCTCTGACTGACGAACAGGAACAATTACTGGCTGAATTCATTAAAGAGCAACGCTCTTAACGAAAAGCAAGCAGTAACCTATTAAATTTAGTATCAGTTTATTCTAGGAATTTATACAAATGAGCAACATCATCAAGGCTCTTGAAGAAGAGCAACTAAAATCAGACCTTCCTAAATTCGCACCAGGTGACACTGTTGTAGTTAAGGTTAAGGTAAAAGAAGGTGACCGTGAGCGTCTACAGGCTTTCGAAGGCGTTGTAATCGCTATTCGTAACCGTGGTCTTCACTCTGCATTCACAGTTCGTAAGATTTCGAACGGTGAAGGTGTAGAGCGTGCGTTCCAAACTCACTCTCCAATGGTTGATAGCATCGAAGTTAAACGCCGTGGTGCAGTACGTCGTGCCAAGTTGTACTACCTACGTGAGCGTTCTGGTAAGTCAGCTCGTATTAAAGAGAAGCTTACTAAGAAGTAATTCTTTTTGCATTCTATCGATAAAAGCGGAGCCATTTGGCTCCGCTTTTTTGTGCTGGCTTTTTTAGAGCTTCGCAGATAAGAGATTTCCAACTCGCTTGTACTTCGCTCTTGAGGATGACGAATAGATAACTGGAATTATGTAGTCGGGTGATGGATATTTATTGGAAGTAGGCTGAGTTTAAGGTGGCAGTGATGAATAGAACTTAATAACCCAAAGAACCGTCATTCCCTAGACTGACAGAGGAACGAACATGGAATCTCTACCAATACCCTGTTACCGGCAATAAAAAAGGATTGACGTAAACGTCAACCCTTCAAAATTTACTCGTTTAGTGTGGGTATTCCGACCAACCATCGCTATCTGACATGTCTGGTGCGCCAGCGATGCTGTTTTCTTCGTCTGCCCATTCTCCGAAATCAATCATCTGACATTGCTTGCTGCAAAACGGGCGATGTGGGCTTTGCTCGCCCCATTCAACGTCAGTATTACATTGAGGGCATTTTACGATGGTGATTTTTTTCGACATAGTGATTCTTAATTAGAGGGTATTGTAAGAAAGAGTTTAAGCTCGAGTGAGGACTCAAGCCAAACTATAAAAGGAAATTGATTAGGTGCAGATAGCCAATTCAAATTCGATATCTTGCGTACAGGCTTGGCCGGTTTCAAAACTCATGAACTTAACAGCAAAACGGTTTTTATGTCCCGAGATCATCGGGTAGGCACCGTATTGCATTGGAATAGAAAGGCGAAGGATATTTGCTTCATCAGCATCGCTCTGGAAGAAGCCTGCACGAGCGACTTGTTCTTTAAAGTGACCAGTCTCTCTGGTGAGCTTTAACCACAGTGTCAACGCTTCATACAGCGGTTGTAGGCTGTCCATCCATGCTTTGGCATCTCTCATTTTTTTATCGAGAGGCAGGTGTAGCCAATAATGCAGTGCGGGTAAATCAAAGCAGCACGAACCACCGGGTAAATTAAAGCGCTGACGAATCGCACTCAGGAAGCGGTCTTCTTTTAGGGATTGCCCAAAACGCTCGGCCTGCATCAGTTCGCGATAGATGTTGCCAATATCATTAAGTAACGACGTTAGCATCTCTTGATCGACACCTTCAACATCTAACCAACTCTTGTAGGTTACACGTTGTTTCTCAATGTCTTTCGCAAGTTCACTCTTAAGTTGGATCTGTTCGAATATTTCAATCAGATCAAAGATTGAACGGAAAAAGAGTTGATACTGTTGAGCATCAGAAAATGTAGAAGACAGGTGGAGCTGCCTTAAGAGTGATTCAACTCTTAAGTAGATTCTTGTTTTCTCATTTAGAGGATGTTCAAATTTATGGGTGATCATCAAGCAAACCTTCATTCAACATAGTTCTATTCTGACCCATCTACTGTACTGATTGCCAGGTACTTTTGATGTAAATCTGTGATTTGAGGCAAAAGTTCTTGGTTTTTAGTATGGTTTTTAATCACGTCATCTGCAACCGCTAAGCGCTGTTCTCTTGAAGCCTGTGATTTTAAAATTGCTGTAACCTGTTCCTTTGAAACATTGTCACGACTCATTGTGCGTTCTATTTGCACTTCTGTAGGCACATCAATGATTAAAACGCGATCGGCCATGCCTTGCATTTGGTTTTCAACCAATAGCGGTGCGACTAATAAAGCATAAGGAGATGTGACTTTAGACAGGTCACTGTCAATTTTGTCGCGGATCATTGGATGAAGAAGATCATTGAGCCATTGTTTTTCTGTGGGGTCAGTGAAGATCACTTCTCGAAGTTTAGCTCGGTTTAGTGTCCCATCTTTGACTAATATGCCTTCACCAAAATGAGTAGCGATCTGTTTTAGACCTTCGCTGCCCAACGCCACCACTTCGCGTGCCACGATATCAGCATCGACAATATCAATATTGAAATGCTGATTGAATAGGTTGGCTACCGTGGTTTTGCCACTAGCGATACCACCACTTAATCCGATAATGATTGCCATGATTAAATCCCTAACACAGAAGTGAAATACCAACCCATGATGTCATTACCCCACAATAGGCTTACCCAACCAGCAATCGCGAGGTAGGGACCAAATGGGAAGGCTTTATCTATGCCTTGTTGTTTCAAGCGAAGTTGAATTAAGCCGAAAATCAAACCGACCAGCGACGACAAAAGAATGATCATTGGTAGGTGCTGCCAGCCAAGCCATGCACCAAGCGCAGCCAGAAGCTTGAAGTCGCCGTAACCCATGCCTTCTTTGCTTGTTAGTAGCTTAAACAGCCAATAGACGGACCATAGGGCTAGGTAGCCAGCCATTGCACCAATCACGGAATCTTGAAGCGATACTGGGCTGACGTTAAACAGAGCTAAAGCGATACCAGACCAAACTAAAGGTAAGGTGATTTGATCAGGCAGCAGCATGGTATCGAGATCGATAAAGGTTGCGGTAATCAAGGCAAACGTGAAAAAGATCAGGGTGATGGCATAGTAACTGAAACCCAAATGACTAGCGACTACGGTACAAAGGATTGCGGTAAGCAGTTCGACCAAAGGGTAGCGAGCACTGATTGGGTTAGCGCAGCTATGGCATTTACCTTTTAAGAACAACCAGCTTAATACAGGAATATTGTCGATTACCCTTAATTGGGTTTTGCATTTTGGGCAGGTAGAACGAGGAATGCTGAGATTAAACTTTCCCTCTGGTGCTGGAATCTTATACTGAGAGAAATACTCCGAGCACTCTTGTTGCCATTCTCGCTCCATCATAATAGGTAAACGGTGTATGACGACGTTGAGAAAACTGCCGATAATAAGGCTAAAAATGAAAGCTAATACGGGGAATAGCCAAGGATAGTAGTGAAATACTTCCATAGTGTCCTTTTACCACTTGATCTATATGAGTAGAGATTGGCTACTCATGGGTGTTTGGTTGCTTTTGGCTATCCTAACACACTCATAAGATTAAAGATCGGTAAGTACATCGCGATAACAAGCCCACCAACAACCGTACCTAAAAAGACAATAATCAGCGGTTCGAGAATTTTACCTAGATTATCGACGGTGTTATCTACTTCAAACTCATAAATGGAAGCGACTTTATTGAGCATATCATCAAGGTTTCCGGACTCTTCACCTATCATCACCATCTGTAAAACCATTTCCGGGAAGGCGTTGGTATTGCGCATTGCAATGTACATCGGCATGCCTGCGGCAGTCTCACGGTGAACCTCGATGATTGCCGATTCATAGTGCAGATTCCCCGCTGTTTTAGCTGTGGTTTTTAGGCTAGTTAAGATGGGAATCCCAGAACCAAAACTGGTTGATAGCGTCCGGCTGAATTTTGCAATTGATGCCTTAGTGATGACAATACCCAAGATAGGGAAGCGTAAACCAAGACGACTGGTTGAAAGTCGAATCGAGTAAGATCGCTGACGCAGTTGCTGAATGGACAGGAATAATAAACTAACACCGATAGCAGTATAGAAACTGTAGGCCCGCATCCAATGGGAAAGGTAAAGCACTTGCTGAGTGAACCAAGGTAAGTCTGCTCCGAAACCAGAAAACATCGATTCAAATTCCGGGATGACTATGGTCAGCATTAAATAGGAAACGGTAAGGGCGACCGCAACAACCATTGCTGGGTAGATGAGAGCCTTTATAACCTTAGATTTTAGTTGCTCACTTTTTTCACGGTATGTCGCCAAACGTTCAAAGACTTGCGCTAGGTTTCCTGAGAGTTCTCCTGTCGCAACTAATTCGGTATACAGATCATCAAAGTGACGGCTTGCGGTGCGCATGGCTTTTGAAATCGGAGTGCCTGCTTCCACGCCTTTACAGATATGCGACAAGATAGACTTAATCTCAGCTTTACGATGGTTGTCTGAGACTAACTTGATGGCCTGCACGATAGGAACACCCGTTGCTAACATGGTCGCGAGTTGCCGAGTTAGTACTGTGATGTCTTTGGCCTTAACTCGGTGCGTTAAACGAGTCAGTGCTGAGATGCTTTTCTTTTTGATTTTCTTTATTTGGATATGCTGGTCTTTGAGCTTTTCTCGTACCTCTAATTCCGTCAATGCTAAGGTTTGCCCTGAGACTTTCTTTCCGGAGCTGTTCATTCCCTTCCAATGGTAGTTTTTTAGTTGTGATTTTTTGTTTTTACTACTCATTCTCGCTCCGTGAATTATAGGTACAGAACACGTTGTAGTTCTTGATAGCTGGTAGTGCCTTCCAGCAATTTATCTAGCCCTGATTCTTGTAATGTTCGCATGCCTTCTCGGCGCGCCAAGTTTTCAATGGCTAACGCGTTCGGTTTGTCGATCAGGCAGCTCTTCAGTTGGTCGCTAAACGGCATAACTTCATAGATACCCACTCGGCCGGAGTATCCCTGGTTACATTCATCACACCCTTTTGGATTGGCTTTGTAGATCGTTTGGCTGTTAGGGATGGAGTGGCGCAGAAATATGTCCGGAGAGTCGTCAGCAGCTTTACAGTGGTTGCACAATCGTCTTGCCAGTCGTTGGGCGATAATCAGGCTTAATGATGAAGCAAGATTAAAGGGTTCAATTCCCATGTGAGCGAGTCGAGTTACGGTTTCTGCGGCGGAGTTGGTGTGCAATGTCGAAAGGACGAGGTGTCCGGTTTGCGATGCTTTGATCGCGATCTCTGCGGTTTCTAAATCTCGGATCTCCCCAACCATGACCACGTCGGGATCTTGTCGTAAAAACGATCGCAATGCTTCGGCAAACCCAAAACCGATTTTGGTTGCGACTTGAACTTGATTGATCCCACATAGATTGATCTCTACCGGATCTTCGGCTGTTGAGATGTTGCGCTCAGAGGTGTTAAGCACTCGAAGGCCAGTGTAGAGAGAAACTGTTTTACCACTGCCGGTTGGGCCGGTCATTAGAATCATACCTTGTGGACGTTTCAATGCATTGAGATAGAGTGCTTTTTGATCCTCGCTGTAACCCAGTTTGTCGATATCGAGATTGGCCGCGCTGCTGTCTAGAAGGCGAAGAACGATCTTTTCTCCCCATAAGGTTGGCAGTGTAGATACGCGCATATCAATCGCGAGTTCGTCGTTCAAACGCAACTTGATACGACCATCTTGAGGTAAGCGACGCTCAGCTATATCCAGCTTGGCGAGGATCTTTAAACGAGCAGATAAACGGCGACTTAAATGGGAAGCGGGCTGCTGTATTTCAACAAGGATGCCATCACAACGCAGTCGTACTCGGAAGCGTTCTTCATAAGGTTCAAAGTGGATATCCGATGCTCCTTTACGCACCGCATCAACCAGTATCTGATTGATAAATCGGCTGACAGGGGAGTCGTCTTGGCTGAGATCTTCAATAGAAGTCATCTCATCGTCAGAGACTTCAACGAGATTGGCGAGTTCATCTTGGGTGATCTCTTTACGCTTGGAGTCTTGCCCAAAAATAGATCGTCCATACAGCTTTCGTATTGCGCCTTCTAATTCAGAGTAGTTAGCGACAACGAGTTCTATCTGCAATCCGGTCGCGAATCTGAAATCATCTTCTGCTTGTAAGTCGGTTGGATCAGCTGAGGCGAGAGTGAGAGTCGAACTAGAGACTGAAATCGGAATAGCGTGATATTTAGTGATCAGCTCGCGAAGCCCTAATTGGTCGCATAAGACTTCGTAGTCAGTACTGGCTAGTTGTACTAACGGTAAACCGAAAATAGTTTTGATGTTATTTGCTAAGGAATCGCCGGTGAAGAAATCAAGAACGAGCAAAGCTTCAGGCGTTGAAATTCCTGAAGCATGTATATGTTCCGCAACGGCTTGTTCTTGAGTCAGACTAAGTAGATTAGCCTGACGTAGAACCGTGGGGAGGTTGGTTAGCACTTATGAGCAACCTTTTGGAGCTGCTACATTTGTTGGTTGGCCTGTTAAGGCGCAAGCCCATCCTGTAGTAGTACTTCTTGAATAAGTAAAAATAGCTCCTGTCACCGCGCCATTATCATGTGTAAATACAACAGTGTTTGTACCAACCGAAAGGTTTCCTAGACTGTTAGCTCCAGCAGATATACCCAAAAGACTTGGGTTTGCACCTGATAATGACCCATTTTCTTGGATGTAAAGTTCAGCTGGAGTAATTATTGATTTTACACTGGCAAATCCAGAGGCTAGCTCGCTCTTTGACACATAATCCTTGTATGCAGGTACAGCAATCGCCGATAACACACCAATAATCGCCACCACAATCATCAATTCAATCAGCGTAAAGCCTTTCTGATTTGTTCTTCTCTTTTTGTTATCCATTGTTCTATTCCATTGTTTAGTTTGTTTCAGCGCAAGCACTGGTTGATTGAGAGAATAGAAGTCGGAATGGGGAAGTGGAATGGTGTTCATGTGTGGTCGCGAGTGGTTTGGTATTTATTAGTACCGTGTTTCATATAGCGAGCAAATTTATGCGACCAACTTAAATAAGTGATTGAAATACTGATAAATTAGGCAATAAAAAAGGCACGGTAGTTAACCGTGCCTTTATGAATAAATTATTTATATTTCAATAAATTAAGCTTTGAATCTCATTGATAAATCCATCGATTTTAAGTGCTTAGTAAGTGCACCTACCGAGATGTAATCAACACCCGTTTCAGCGAACTCTGCGATAGTGTCTAGAGTGATGTTACCTGAGTTCTCTAATGCTGCACGACCTGCGTTGATTTTAACGGCTTCACGCATCATGTCTGTGGTGAAGTTGTCTAGCATGATGATGTCTGCGCCAGCGCTGATCGCTTGCTCTAGCTCTGCTAGGCTTTCTGTTTCTACTTCAACAGGTTTACCTGGGTTAAGCTCTTTTGCCGTCGAGATAGCTTTCTCGATACCACCACAGGCAATGATGTGATTTTCTTTGATTAGGTAGGCATCGAAAACACCGATACGGTGGTTGAAACCGCCACCACAAGCCACAGCGTATTTTAGTGCGCTACGTAGGCCTGGAATCGTTTTACGGGTGTCTAACAGGCGGCACTCTGTGTGTTTGATTTTGTCAGCGTAAATGGCGGTTGTAGTCGCACAACCCGATAGCGTTTGAATGAAGTTCATGGCATTACGCTCACCCGTTAATAGTGCGCGAGCAGGGCCTGTTAACGAGCAAAGCGTTTGGTTTGGTTTAACTTTGTCGCCATCTTCTACGTTCCACTTGATAGTAACTTCACCACCCAATTGCTTAAACACTTCATCAGCCCAAGCTTTACCACAGAACACACCGTGTTCACGCGTAATGATGGTTGCGCTATTGATTGCGTCTGCTGGGATTAGACTTGCCGTGATATCAGCCGCTGGATCTAATGTTCCACCTAGATCTTCTTTGATAGTCTCAGCTACTGAGCGAATGATCTCTAGCGGCAGTTGCTCTTTTAAGTAATCAAGGCGTTGGTGGCTGTTATGTGTGTTTTTCATCGCAAATCTAATCTTGAAAGGGAGTGGGAATGGAATGATACTCTTGCTTAACTTCAAATTAAAGAGGCTAGCGCGACTGCTCTATGGGCAAGGTCACAATCTTATTGTGCTAGCAGAAAAGAAAGTGAGACCAAGATGACGATCAGCTCTAACGGATGGTATGACAACGCTCGGCATGTACCTTCGCCTTATTTTGATGCAAGGCCAAAGGGTGACGATATCTCTTTGCTGGTGGTCCACAACATCAGTTTGCCACCGGGTCAATTTGGTGGGCCTTACATCGAACAGTTTTTTACGGGAAAACTCGATCCCGCTGAGCATCCGTTTTTTAAGGTGATTCACCAAATGGGCGTCTCGGCGCATTGCTTGATTCGTCGTGATGGGGAAGTGGTGCAGTTCGTTTCTTTCTTAGACCGAGCTTGGCATGCAGGTCAATCGAGCTTCGCTGGCCGCGAAAGGTGCAATGATTACTCTATTGGCATTGAATTGGAAGGCAGTGACTTTGTTGCTTATACCGAGCTGCAATATCAGTCCCTGGCTCAATTGACGGAGACATTGGTGTCGAACTTCCCGCAGATTACTCGTCAGCGCATCACTGGGCACCAATACATCGCTCCGCTACGAAAAACTGACCCCGGCTTGGTTTTTGATTGGAATAAATATCAAGGTCAACTGAGCTTCTAAATCCGAATTCACAACAAGACTCTGCTCATTGAAGAGTTCTAAATAATCAACGATGAGCATAACTGTTTGTGAATTTTTGTTGTGCTTTTGTAAAGGAAGTGGTCGGATGGTGAGCGTCAATAAATCGAGAGTGTGACGAGCTTATCAAACACTCATTTATTAAAACTTATGAACAGAATTTCCACCTTAAATGTGCGCTTGGTTCGATTTTTAATCAAGTGACGCTAATCTTTCTGAAACAATTCATTTTTATCCTGAAACTTTCTAGCACGAAACCTTCCCAAAAGTATTACCCCTGTAAATGGTAAGACCAATTTGGTTGCTGTTTTAAATTTCATTTGTTAAATCACGGTTAATTCACATTGTGTTCTATGATTCAGGTCAACTTTAGGCTGGACAGTGGCGTTTTAATTATGTTAATTTCTGCTCAACTTAAAATTGGTAATACCAATTGTCAGCGAAGAAAAGAAGAATAACAAACTATGGCTTATCAAAGGATTCGTCAGCCAAAACTCTCGGACGTTATCGAACAAGAGTTAGAAAGGTTGATAGTGGAAGGAACACTGGCTCCAGGGCAGCAGCTGCCGCCTGAGCGCGAACTGGCGAAACAGTTCGATGTGTCTCGTCCTTCAATCCGAGAAGCGATACAACGTTTAGAAGCAAAACGCTTGCTTACTCGCCGTCAAGGTGGAGGTACGTTTGTTAGTGAAAATATCTGGAAAAGCTTTTCAGATCCTTTGCTTAATTTGTTGTCCTCCCATTCTGAAACCCAACTAGACTTATTGGAATCGCGCCATGCGATGGAAGGGATTTCGGCTTACTTCGCGGCATTACGTGGTACTGATGAAGACTTTGCTCGAATTCAAGCATGCCAAGAAAAAATTCGCGGTGCGCAAGATAAGGGTGATATTGAAGCCGAATCTGCAGCTGTGATGGCTTTTCTTATTGCTTTAACAGAGGCAGCGCACAATGTGGTGTTATTGCATATTGTTCGTAGCTTGGCTCCGTTACTTGAGCAAAACGTCTTAGAAAATTTAAAGCTGTTACATCGTCGTAAAGACGTTGTGGAGAAAGTGAGTATACATCGAGCTAACATTGTGGATGCGATCGTTTCAGGACAGCCTGAACAGGCTCGTGAAATGTCACATTCTCATTTAGCTTACATCGAAGAAACATTGATGGATTTGACCAAAGAAGAATCGCGCCGCGAACGTTCTTTACGTCGAATCCAACAGGGTAAATAGCCGTAATACTTCGGCTTTTTACGTGTTTAGTAGAATCCAACTAACAAAAAGGATAGATCGCCATGTCTGACATGAAGCATGACGTTGATGCTCTGGAAACTCAAGATTGGTTAGAAGCTCTTGAGTCAGTAGTACGTGAAGAAGGTGTAGAACGTGCACAGTTTTTACTAGAACAAGTTCTAGATAAAGCGCGTTTAGATGGTGTTGATATGGCTACAGGCATCAACACGAACTACATCAACACAATTCCAGCAGCACAAGAGCCAGCTTACCCTGGTGACGTAACTCTTGAGCGTCGTATTCGTTCGATTATTCGCTGGAACGCAATCATGATAGTATTGCGTGCTTCTAAGAAAGACCTAGACCTTGGTGGTCACATGGCTTCTTACCAGTCAGCTGCAGCGTTCTATGAAGTATGTTTCAACCACTTCTTCCGTGCTCCAAATGAGACGGACGGTGGCGATCTAGTCTATTACCAAGGTCACATCTCTCCAGGTATCTACTCTCGAGCATTCGTTGAAGGTCGTCTAACTGAAGAACAGCTAGATAACTTCCGTCAAGAAGTTGATGGTAAAGGTGTCCCTTCTTACCCGCACCCGAAACTGATGCCTGAGTTCTGGCAGTTCCCGACAGTATCTATGGGTCTTGGCCCGATCTCTGCTATCTACCAAGCGCGCTTCCTTAAGTACCTTAATGGCCGTGGCCTTAAAGATACTTCAGCTCAACGCGTATATGCGTTCCTAGGTGACGGTGAGATGGATGAGCCAGAATCACGTGGTGCTATCTCTTTCGCTGCACGTGAGAAGCTAGACAACCTATGTTTCCTAATCAACTGTAACCTACAGCGTTTAGACGGCCCTGTAATGGGTAACGGTAGCATCATTCAAGAACTTGAAGGCTTATTCAAAGGCGCAGGTTGGAACGTTGTTAAAGTTATCTGGGGTAGCAACTGGGATTCTCTACTAGCTAAAGACACGACCGGTAAGCTTCTTCAACTAATGAACGAAACTATCGATGGTGACTACCAGACATTTAAATCTAAAGATGGCGCATACGTACGTGAGCACTTCTTTGGTAAGTACCCAGAAACAGCTGCACTAGTTGCAGACATGACTGACGACCAAATCTTCGAACTGAAGCGTGGTGGTCACGATTCTTCTAAACTGTTCGCTGCATTCAACAATGCAAAAGAGACCGGTGGTAAGCCAACAGTAATCCTAGCTAAGACTGTTAAAGGTTACGGCATGGGTGAAGCTGCAGAAGGTAAGAACATCGCTCACGGTGTTAAGAAGATGGACATGACTCACGTACAATACCTACGTGATCGTCTAGGTCTACAGGACCTCCTTTCTGATGAGAAAATTACAGATCTTCCTTATCTGACACTGGAAAAAGGTTCTGCCGAGTATGAATACCTACATGCACGTCGTAAAGACCTAAAAGGTTACACGCCACAGCGTCTGCCTAAGTTTACACAAGAGTTCAAAGTGCCTGAACTAGAAGAGTTTGCTCCTCTACTAGGTGCCCAAAAGCGTGAAATTTCAACGACTATGGCTTATGTACGTACGTTGAACATCCTGCTTAAAGATAAGAACATTGGTAAGAACATCGTTCCTATCATTTGTGATGAAGCTCGTACATTTGGTATGGAAGGTCTATTCCGTCAGGTTGGTATCTACAACCCAGATGGTCAAGAATACACCCCTGAAGATAAAGGCATCGTTTCTTACTATAAAGAAGCAACGTCTGGTCAAGTTCTTCAAGAAGGCATCAACGAGCTAGGTTCTATGGCTTCATGGGTTGCAGCGGCAACTTCATACAGCACGAATGACCTACCAATGATTCCGTTCTACATATACTACTCAATGTTCGGTTTCCAACGTGTAGGCGACATGGCGTGGTTAGCTGGTGACCAACAGGCTCGTGGTTTCCTATTAGGTGCTACTGCAGGCCGTACAACACTGAATGGTGAAGGTCTACAACACGAAGATGGTCACTCGCACATTCAAGCGAATACGATCCCTAACTGTATCTCTTATGACCCAACGTTTGCTTACGAGCTAGCGGTTATCATGCAAGACGGTATCCGTCGCATGTACGGTGAGAACCAAGAGAACATTTACTACTACCTAACAGTAATGAACGAGAACTACGCAATGCCAGCAATGCCAGAAGGCGCTGAAGAAGGCATTCGTAAGGGTATCTACAAGCTTGAATCTCACGCTGGTGCTAAAGGTAAAGTTCAACTAATGAGCTCTGGTACTATCATGAATGAAGCGCGTAAAGCCGCTGAAATTCTAAGCGAAGAGTACGGCGTAGCATCTGACGTATTCTCTGTAACGTCGTTCAACGAACTAACTCGTGACGGCCAAGCGGTAGAGCGTGACAACATGCTTCACCCAGAAGCTGAAGAGAAAGTACCGTACATCACGACTGTTCTTGGTAAAGAACCTGCAATCGCAGTGACTGACTACATGAAGAACTACGCTGAGCAAGTACGTGCGTACATGCCAACTGAGTCTTACAAAGTACTTGGTACAGATGGTTTCGGCCGTTCTGACAGTCGTGCAAATCTACGTCGTCACTTCGAAGTGAACGCTGGCTACATCGTAGTTGCAGCTCTAACTGAACTGGCTAAACGTGGTGATATTGAGAAATCAGTAGTTGTTGAAGCAATTGCTAAGTTTGATATCGACACTGAAAAAACTAACCCGCAATACGCATAAGACTGGCATTAAGGTAGGTAAATACAATGACAATCGAAATTAATGTACCAGACATCGGTGCTGACGAGGTTGAAGTAACTGAGATTCTTGTAAACGTTGGCGACAAGGTTGAAGAAGAGCAGTCACTTATTACTGTTGAAGGCGACAAAGCTTCAATGGAAGTTCCTGCGTCTCAAGCGGGTATCGTTAAAGAAATCAAGATTTCAGAAGGTGATTCTGTTTCTACTGGTTCTCTTATCATGATCTTTGAAGAGGCAGGCTCTCCTGCGGAAGGTGCTGCAGCAGCACCGGCTGCGCCAGTTGAAGCGGCGGCACCAGTTGCAGCTGCTTCTGCAGCGGCCGCTGAGCTTAAAGAAGTTCACGTTCCTGATATCGGCGGTGATGAAGTTGAAGTAACTGAAATCATGGTCGCTATCGGCGACGCAGTAGAAGAAGAGCAATCTCTTCTTACTGTTGAAGGTGACAAGGCTTCAATGGAAGTTCCTGCACCATTCGCTGGTATCGTTAAGGAAATCAAGATTGCTTCTGGTGACTCAGTATCAACTGGTTCTCTAGTGATGGTATTCGAAGTAGCAGGCTCTGGTGCACCAGTAGCAGCTGCTCCAGCAGTTGAAGCGGCTCCAGCAGCAGCTCCTGTGGCGTCAGCAGAAAAAGAAGTGAACGTTCCTGATATCGGTGGTGACGAAGTTGAAGTTACTGAAGTAATGGTAGCGGTTGGCGATACAGTAGAAGAAGAGCAATCTCTAATTACTGTTGAAGGCGACAAAGCTTCAATGGAAGTGCCTGCACCATTCTCTGGTACAGTAAAAGAGATCAAGATTGCAGCTGGCGACAAAGTGTCAACTGGCTCTTCAATCATGACTTTCGTTGTGGCCGGCACTCCGGTTGAAGGCGCGGCTCCAGCTCCTGTTGCAGCACCTGCACAAGCAGCAGCTCCAGCGGCGGCACCTGCTCCTAAAGCTGAAGCTCCTGCAGCAACAGACGACTTCCAAGAAAACGGTGAGTACGCACACGCGTCTCCAGTTGTACGTCGTCTAGCTCGTGAGTTCGGTGTAAACCTAGCGAAAGTTAAAGGTACTGGTCGTAAGAGTCGTGTACTAAAAGAAGACGTTCAGTCTTACGTTAAAGATGCACTTAAGCGTCTAGAGTCTGGTGCTGCAGCATCTGGCAAAGGCGGTGACGGCTCTGCTCTTGGTCTACTACCATGGCCAAAAGTTGACTTCAGCAAATTCGGCGAAACTGAAGTTCAGAAGCTTTCTAAGATCAAGAAGATCTCTGGTGCAAACCTACACCGTAACTGGGTAATGATCCCTCACGTTACACAATGGGATAACGCAGACATCACTGAGCTAGAAGCATTCCGTAAAGAGCAGAACGCAATCGAAGCGAAGAAAGATACTGGCATGAAGATCACTCCTCTTGTGTTCATCATGAAAGCTGTTGCGAAAGCACTAGAAGCGTTCCCAGCGTTTAACTCTTCTCTTTCTGACGATGGCGAAAGCATCATTCTTAAGAAGTACGTAAACGTAGGTATCGCGGTAGATACGCCAAACGGTCTAGTTGTTCCTGTATTCAAAGACGTGAACAAGAAAGGCATTTACGAGCTATCTGAAGAACTAATGGTTGTTTCTAAGAAAGCACGCTCTGGTAAGCTAACAGCAGCAGACATGCAAGGCGGTTGTTTCACAATTTCTAGCCTTGGTGGCATCGGCGGTACTGCATTTACGCCAATCGTAAATGCGCCAGAAGTAGGTATCCTAGGTGTATCTAAGTCTGAAATTAAGCCAGTTTGGAATGGTAAAGAGTTCCAGCCACGTCTTCAGCTTCCACTATCTCTATCATACGACCACCGTGTGATCGATGGTGCTGAAGGTGCACGCTTCATTACTTTCCTAAACAGCGCACTATCTGACATCCGTCGTCTAGTACTGTAATTGAGAAAGTAATTATTAAGGTGGCTTTCGGGTCACCTTAATTCTTTATATAAAGACTATTTTTAGAGAACAGTTTCCGGCATTTCTCATAAAGTGCGGGGGAATTGTTGTCTAGCTCACAGGCTAACTTAAAGCTACTTTCACACTGTTAACATCTCTGTAAAATGTTTCCAGTTTGAAAGCCCAATAATTTTAAGAACATCTACTCAGCCTGTTAGGGATAATGACTACAAGAGGTCACAATGAGCAAAGAAATTAAAGCCCAAGTTGTTGTACTTGGTTCAGGTCCTGCTGGCTACTCAGCGGCATTCCGTTGTGCGGATTTAGGTCTAGAAACAGTACTAGTTGAACGTTACAGCACTCTTGGTGGTGTATGTCTAAACGTTGGTTGTATTCCATCAAAAGCACTTCTTCACGTTTCTAAAGTAATTGAAGAAGCAAAAGCGATGGCAGAGCACGGCGTTGTATTCGGCGAGCCACAAACGGATATCAACAAAGTTCGTATCTGGAAAGACAAAGTAGTTGATCAACTGACTGGCGGTCTTGGCGGTATGGCTAAGATGCGTAACGTTACTGTTGTTAACGGTTTCGGTAAGTTTACTGGTCCTAACAGCATTGAAGTTGTTGGCGAAGAGACGGCAACAATTAACTTTGATAATGCAATCATTGCAGCGGGTTCTCGCCCAATCAAACTTCCTTTCATCCCACATGAAGACCCACGTATTTGGGATTCTACGGATGCACTAGAACTAAACGAAGTACCAGAAAAACTGCTTATTATGGGCGGTGGTATCATCGGTCTTGAGATGGGTACGGTTTACCACTCTCTAGGTTCTAAAGTTGAAGTTGTTGAGATGTTCGATCAAGTTATCCCTGCTGCGGATAAAGACATCGTTAAAGTCTTCACTAAACGCATCAAGAACAAGTTCAAGCTAATGCTTGAAACTAAAGTCACTGCTGTTGAAGCGAAAGAAGACGGTATCTACGTTTCAATGGAAGGCAAAAAAGCACCAGCTGAAGCTGAGCGCTACGATGCTGTTCTTGTTGCTATCGGTCGTGTTCCAAACGGTGCACTTATCGACGCTGAAAAAGCAGGTATCGAAGTTGATGAGCGTGGTTTCATCAATGTTGATAAGCAAATGCGTACTAACGTTCCTCACATCCATGCGATCGGTGACGTTGTTGGTCAACCAATGCTTGCTCACAAAGGTGTGCATGAAGGTCACGTAGCTGCTGAAGTTATCTCTGGTAAAAAGCACTACTTCGACCCTAAAGTAATCCCATCAATTGCGTACACTGAGCCAGAAGTTGCTTGGGTAGGTAAGACTGAGAAAGAAGCGAAAGCGGAAGGCCTGAACTACGAAGTTGCTACTTTCCCTTGGGCTGCTTCTGGTCGTGCAATCGCTTCTGACTGTGCTGACGGTATAACTAAGATGATTTTCGATAAAGATACTCATCGCGTAATCGGTGGTGCTGTTGTTGGTACTAACGGTGGTGAACTTCTTGGTGAAATCGGCCTAGCAATTGAAATGGGTTGTGATGCTGAAGATATCGCACTTACTATCCACGCTCACCCAACTCTACACGAGTCTGTTGGTCTAGCTGCGGAAGTATTCGAAGGTTCAATCACTGACCTTCCAAACAAAAAAGCAGTGAAAAAGAAAAAGTAAATACTCTTCATACTTGAAGCCGCAGCGTTATTAACTGCGTAAGTTCACCCTAATCACATAGTAAATCTATGCTCATAGGGCTGAACTTTAGTCACTTAATAAAGAAAGGATTGCCCAGCTGCAACACCAATTATTTTGAGTATATCTAGATTATAAAAACCGCTGATTCGTCAGCGGTTTTTTATGTCTGACGAAAAGAGCAGAAACATTACACTTCGAGATGCGATTACGCTGCGCTGCGTGATGCGAAGAGCGACTACACAGCGCAAAAAAAGGGCTGACCCATTAGGCTAACCCTTTAACAATTTATCTCGAAGCTCTAAGCTACTTATAGATGCACAGCATGTTTAGGTAGCTATCCGTTAAGCTTGAAAGCTCTTCTGGCGTTTCTACACGTTTCGCTTGAATGAACAGCGAGTAGCAGATTCCGTGGAATAGGTTCGCTAGATGCTTAGGGTCGTGATCGTCGCAAACTTCGCCGCGCTCAATCGCTTTGCTAAACATGTTTTGCACTAACATTTGGTTAGTGCGGTTAGTGGTTACGAAGAGAGGCCACACTTCATCACGAGTAGAAGCGCTCCATTCAAACCATACGTTCAACCAATGGCTATCTTGAGCCACTAACGTCACCATTTCAGTCGCAATATTATGTAGGTTTTCTTTTGCGTGAATATCTAAGTCGATATTGTCTGAAAGGAAGTTAGAGAATTGGCGAACCACGTGATTAAGCACTTCATCAACCAGATCTTCACGGGTTGGGAAGTAGTTAAATACCGTTGCAACTGATACTTGAGCAATGTCTGCGATGTCTGCATGACCGCCACGGCCAATGCCACGACGAGAGAAGACTTCAAGAGCGATCTCCATCAATTGCAGTTTTCTTTTTAGGGGTGAAAGCCTAGTTCTAGGTCTCTTAGAGATTGAGTCCATTTTTTTTTCCTTGCCAACGAATTTTTTATATTAATGATTTTATTATTATTTAAGCCTAGATGAGTGTAATGGTGCATATGCGAATGGTCAATCCTTTGAGCTTGTTTTATAGGCAGTTACATCAAACTAGATCCATAAAGCGTGATCAGGATTGATGTGAAAGGAAGCGAGTATTAGACAAGACATCAGCGCACACTTCGTTGATAATGTATGAGTAAATTCGAACCATAAGGTGGTGTGGGTATTTGAGCAATGCTAGACTTACCCACAAAATTGAGCGGCATCAATGGCAAAACTGTCTACACTTGTCGCAATCACCAAATAAAATGAGAGCAGTATGAAGCATACAGTTGAAGTCATGATCTCTGAGCAAGAAGTTCAGGATCGAGTGAATGAACTAGGTAAACAGATCACGGAACACTACAACGGTAGTGAAGATCTGGTTCTAGTTGGCTTATTACGTGGATCTTTTGTCTTTATGGCGGATCTTGCTCGTGCTATCGATTTAACTCACCAAGTTGATTTCATGACCGCATCTAGCTACGGCAACGGTATGGAAAGCTCGCGCGACGTGCGTATTTTGAAAGACCTTGACGACGACATCCAAGGTAAAGACGTTCTACTTGTAGAAGATATTATCGATACAGGTAACACACTGACTAAAGTGAAAGAGATTCTAAGTCTACGTGGTCCTAAATCTATCGAGATTTGTACGCTGCTAGACAAGCCTTCTCGCCGTGAAGTGATTGTTGATACTAAGTGGATTGGTTTTGAAATTCCTGACGAATTCGTTGTTGGTGTGGGCATCGACTACGCACAGAAATATCGTCACCTGCCGTACATCGGTAAAGTTGTACCTCAAGAGTAATTACTACTCTGTTGAAGACTGACAAAACAAAAAGGCTCGCACAATGCGAGCCTTTCTTATATCTAGTGATTAAAACGATAAGGTTTAAATCTTAACCAAGAATTGGAGACGAGAGGATTTTATCAAGCGCCTCTAAATGGCTGTTTTCTAAAGTGTCATTGCTTGAGCAACGCACACCAAGATCTTGCAGTTTGCCATTACCAATACCATAAACGACACCGTGGATTTCAACCTCTTGACCACGTTCCCACGCATTTTGCAGAATCGTTGAATTGCCCAAGTTATAAACCTGCTCTGCAACGTTAATTTCGCACAGTTTGTCGCCCCATTGCTCACGAGGAAGCGCCTCGATTTGCTTACGGTACTTTAAGTAATTATCACGGATGTGAAGTAACCAGTTATTGATAAGGCCAAGTTTAGGGTTATCAATCGCCGCATTAACACCACCACAACCGTAGTGACCACAAACAATAATGTGTTTAACCTTGAGCACATCTACGGCGTACTGCACAACAGACAGGCAGTTTAGGTCAGTATGAACCACTTGGTTAGCGACATTTCGATGAACAAACAGTTCGCCAGAATACAAACCAGTGAGACGCTCGGCCGGTACACGGCTATCAGAGCAGCCGATCCATAGGAAACCAGGGTTTTGACCCTCTTCAAGCGTTGTAAAATACTCTGGTCTTTGAGAACGAATTTCTTCAGACCATTTAGAGTTGTTTTCAAAAAGCTGTTTAATCTCTGGCATTTTGCGTCTTACGTCCCTTAATTAAGAATTATAACTATACACAATGTTACAAATTCAATCTCGTAAAAACTGTGTCAACTCGCACTCATCTGACGTGTTCTAGCTGTTAAAATCATTAACTTAGCGTAGAAGCTAGCATCTGGTTATAAGACATGAATAATGTGATTGAATTAACACTTTCTGTGTTACAGACTCATTTGTTAAAGTAATAAGGTTTGTCATTTCATCATCAGGAAGGTGTGTTTTGTTTGGAAGTCGTTTTGCGGATATCAATCTCAAAGGAGATATGTTTGGCGGTGTCACTACAGCCATCATCTCACTGCCTTTAGCATTAGCTTTTGGTGTTGCTTCTGGAGCGGGTGCGGAAGCGGGCTTGTGGGGCGCCATTATGGTTGGCCTGTTTGCAGCATTATTTGGCGGTTCCAGCAGCCTGATCTCTGAGCCCACCGGACCTATGACGGTGATCATGACGGCGGTGATGACCAGCATGGTCGCTAAATATCCTGAAACTGGCATGGCAATGACCTTTACCGTCGTGATGATGGCGGGTGCGTTTCAGATATTACTTGGGACATTAAAGCTCGGTAAATACGTTACTTTGATGCCATATAGCGTGATCTCCGGCTTTATGTCGGGCATTGGCGTTATTCTTATTATCTTGCAACTGTCTCCACTGTTAGGACACGCGGCTCCATCTGGTGGGGTGATGGGGACGCTTTCTGCGCTGCCTGATACCTTGGCCAACTTGAAAATAAGCGAACTGTTTTTAGGAGCACTAACGCTCTGTATCCTTTTTGGTTTTCCTGCTAAATACCGTAAGTATGTTCCTGCGCAATTGGTTGCCCTAGTTGCTGTGACCCTATTGTCGGTCATTATTTTAGATACTGATTCTATCCGCCGTATTGGTGAAATTCCGGCTGGCTTACCTTCTTTAGTTATTCCAACGATTAGCTCTGAACTGTTCACGACCATGTTAATTGATGCCTTGGTGTTGGGTACGTTGGGTTGTATCGATACGCTGCTTACCGCGGTGATAGGGGATTCATTAACCCGTAAAGAGCATGACTCTGACAAGGAACTTCGAGGGCAGGGCATCGCTAATATGATTTCTGGCTTGTTCGGTGCTTTGCCGGGCGCAGGTGCCACCATGGGGACAGTAACGAATATCCAAGTAGGTGCCCGCTCCCCACTTTCAGGTGTTATTCGTGCATTAGTTCTGGCACTGGTGGTATTGGTGGCGGGTGGTTTGACTGAACCGATTCCGATGGCCGTGCTCGCGGGTATCGCGATGTATGTCGGTTTCAATATTCTTGATTGGAGTTTCATTCAGCGTGCGCACAAGGTGAGTTATGCGGGCATGGGCGTGATGTATGGCGTGATGCTCCTTACCGTATTTGTTGATCTGATTATTGCTGTTGGTCTTGGTGTATTTATATCGAATATCCTGATTATTGAACGTTTGAGTCGTGAACAAGCCAGACAAGTAAAGTCCATCAGTGATGGTGATGACGAAGACGATATTCCGCTGACGGACAGTGAGCGTCAGCTGCTAGATACCGCTAACGGTAAGGTGTTGTTCTTCTACCTTTCTGGGCCGATGATTTTCAGTGTTTCGAAGGCGATATCGCGCCAGCACTCAAGCATCTCTGATTATGAAGCAATGATCTTGGATCTGACGGATGTGCCTATGATTGACGTGACAGTCGGCCTCGCGCTAGAGAACGCAATCAAAGATGCCCTCGATGCTGAATGTGAGGTTTATTTGTTGTGTCCAAACGAGAATACCCGTCAGCAGCTAGAGAAGTTCCATGTGATTGATTTAGTGCCGGAGTCCAACACCTATCGATTCAGATATGAGGCACTCACCGCCGCTACGAGTTATGTTGATAGAGACGAGCATCAATTCGAAACGATTTAGTAATAAGCAATTTTAGCTAAATTCTGTTTGGGTTTTCGCTAATACAATTGAATTCATTTATAAATACAAAATGCTGTTAAGCGAATGACTTGGCAGCATTTTTACATCTACAGGCAATAAGATCGCTCGTCTCTTAAAAAAGAAAGTATCAATCGATGTTTGTGTTAATCGTTAAATAACGATAATCTTGCTTGCAAAATGGCCGAGTTAACAAGTTTTGGGTTAGTGTTCAACTAGCTCGTTTTAAGTTTCACTCTCTTCCTCATACTCAGTCATCAACATCTATCTATAGCAAATGGCAGTTTATCTCTATGTATGCATTAGAAATTGAGCAATTAAGAAAAACTTATGCAGGGGGCTTTGAGGCTCTAAAAAGCATCAGTTTACAAGTGGAAAAGGGCGACTTTTACGCGCTCCTTGGTCCAAACGGCGCGGGTAAATCCACGACCATTGGTGTTATTTCTTCTCTGGTTAACAAAACATCCGGCAAGGTTAAGGTGTTTGGGTATGACATTGATACCGATCTGGAGTTAGCGAAACAGAACTTAGGCTTAGTACCGCAAGAGTTTAACTTTAACCCGTTCGAAACCGTTGAGCAGATTGTGCTGCAACAAGCGGGTTATTACGGCGTGACTAAAACTCTTGCTAAAGAACGCGCGAAAAAGTACTTATCTCAACTCGATTTGTGGGAAAAGCGTGGCGAACGTGCGCGTAACTTGTCTGGTGGTATGAAGCGTCGTTTGATGATCGCTCGTGCACTGATGCATGAACCTCATTTGCTGATCCTTGATGAGCCAACAGCGGGTGTTGATATTGAGCTACGTCGTTCGATGTGGGAATTCCTGAAAGAGATCAACGAGAAGCAGGGCATTACCATTATCTTGACTACGCACTACCTAGAAGAAGCTGAAATGCTGTGTCGCAACATCGGTATCATCAATCGCGGTGAGCTGATTGAGAACACAACCATGAAAGCGCTGCTGGGTAAGTTAAGTGCTGAGACCTTTATTCTTGATCTTGAAGAGGGCAGTGCAGAGCCTCAGCTTGATGGCGTGAATAGCCAAGTAATGGTCAATGGCTCGCTAGAGATCGAAATCGACAAGAACCTAGGTTTGAACACTATCTTTGCTCAATTGACAGAGCAACAGGTAAAAGTCCTTTCTATGCGTAACAAAGCGAACCGTCTAGAAGAGCTATTTGTGAGCATCGTGCGTGAGGGGAGAAAGTAACATGCATAAATTATATTGGACAGCTTTTTGTAGCTTGTTGACCAAAGAGGTGAACCGATTCACTCGGATTTGGGTGCAGACACTGGTTCCTCCTGCCATTACCATGACGCTTTACTTCATCATCTTCGGCAACCTGATTGGTGCTCGTATCGGTGAAATGGACGGTTTTAGTTACATGGAATACATTGTGCCGGGTTTGATCATGATGTCGGTGATCACCAACTCATACTCTAACGTTGCTTCGTCGTTCTTTAGCGCGAAATTTCAAAAGAACATTGAAGAGTTACTCGTAGCCCCTGTTCCTAATTATGTGATTATCGCTGGTTTCGTTATGGGTGGCGTGGTGCGTGGCTTATTAGTGGGTACGATTGTAACCTTCGTATCACTATTTTTTGTTGACCTGCAGGTTGAACACTGGGGGGTAATCATCGCGACGGTATTTTTGACCTCGATAGTTTTTTCTCTTGGTGGTTTGATTAATGCGGTATTTGCACGCACGTTCGATGATATTTCTATTATCCCAACGTTTATTCTGACACCGCTGACATACCTTGGTGGCGTGTTCTACTCAATCAGTCTATTGCCTGAAGTTTGGCAGAGCGTGTCGAAGTTGAACCCTATCGTATACATGGTAAACGCGTTCCGTTATGGCTTCTTGGGTGTTTCTGATGTTGGCATCGTGGCTTCATTCAGCGTATTAGGTGTGTTTATTGTGGTGTTGTATAGCATTGCTCACTACCTAGTAACAAAGGGCATCGGCTTACGTAGTTAATGCATTACTTGTAAGTTTTGGAATGACAGGTAAAGAAAAAGGTCGATATTACATCGACCTTTTTTGTGTTCTGCGTTTTGTGCTTTTGTTTCGTATTTAGAGCAGTGAGTGATTATTCTGCTGTTTCTTCTTTCACTTCTTCTTTCGTTTCCGTGACCAAATCGAGAACTTGGTTGTCGATAAGACGAGTCTTACCTAAGAAAGCTGACATCAAGATAACGGCTTGAGTTGATTCTGAAGTGATGGCTTGCAGCGTTTTAGCATCGCAAATGAAAATCTCATCAGGTTGCAGGTCTGCAGCACGAAGTTGATCGGTTGCGTCTTCAATGACAGATGCGTAATCGTCACGGCCACCACGAATAGCGCTACTGATCCAACGCATAGTGCGAGCAAGCACAGGTGCGCGCTGGCGCTCGTCGATAGTCAGATTGCTATTGCGAGAGCTCATCGCAAGTCCATCCATCTCACGAACGGTTGGTACGCCGATAATTTGGATATCTAAAGCAAGATCCGTCGTCATGTGACTAATGACCGCAAGCTGTTGGAAGTCTTTCTCGCCGAAGCATGCAAAGTCTGGCTGAACGATATTAAAAAGCTTAGCAACAATCGTCGCCACACCACGGAAGTGGCCTGGGCGAGATGCACCTTCCAGCATGTGCGAAATACCAGGCACTTCAACAAACGTCTGTTTGTCTAGTCCATCTGGGTACATCACTTCTGGCGTTGGAGTAAACACAAGCTCAACACCTTCGCCTGTTAGTTTGCTTAAATCAGCTTCTAACGTTCGAGGGTAATTGTTCAGGTCGTCAGCACGGTCAAACTGCATTGGGTTTACAAAGATGCTTACCACAACAATGTCTGCCAGTTCACGAGCTTTCTTGACTAGAGTCAGGTGACCTTCATGCAGGTTTCCCATCGTCGGGACGAAAGCAACGGTACGTCCATCACGCTTAAACTGTTTAATCTGCTCGCGAAGAGCCGCTATTTCAGCAAAAGTTTGCATAGTTACTCCTAAGCGATTGTATGAGCATCATCAGGGAAACGTGCGCTCTCTACTTCTTCTTTGTATAGAGCGACGGCTTTACGCATATCACCTGTTTCAGCTAGGAAGTTCTTAGAGAATTTCGGCATGTAGTTTGCTGATATACCGAACATATCATGCATAACCAAGATCTGACCATCGGTAACATTACCTGCACCAATGCCGATAACTGGCACGTGACAAGCTTCTGTAATTCGTTTTGCCAATGAAGCGGGCACACATTCAAGGAGAACTATTTGAGCACCTGCGTTTTGCAGTGCTAGAGCGTCAGCAACCATTTTGTCCGCTTGATCATCGTCACGGCCTTGAATTTTGTAACCACCAAAGATGTTCACTGATTGAGGGGTTAACCCCAAGTGAGCACAAACGGGAACAGCGCGCTCTGTTAGCATCTTCACGGTATCAACCAACCAGCTTCCGCCTTCGATTTTGACCATGTTTGCACCAGCTCGCACTATGGTTGCAGCGCTCTCACAAGCTTGCTCTGGTGTTGCATAGCTCATGAACGGCATATCTGCCATAAGAAGACAGTTTGGGCTACCAGCACGCACAGAGCGAGTGTGGTAAGCAATTTCTTCGACTGTTACTGGCAATGTGTCAGTTTGGCCTTGTAAAACCATGCCTAGTGAATCACCGACAAGTAATACAGGGATCTCTTGGCTTTCGAATAATTGAGCAAAGCTCGCATCATAAGCTGTCGACGTCGCGAATTTACGGCCTTCTTGTTTGCACTTGATAAGGTCGTTAATGGTTACTTTTTTCATTGGGTTTCCTTAATGCGCTTGGCTATTGTTGCCAAACGTTGAGCCCATTTTGATCGACTATTTTGAGTAGTTCGTTCAGCTCAGTCCCATCAGGGAGTTGTAAACTTGGTGCGATTTCAGCAAGCGGATAGAGTACAAACTCTCGTTCTTTCATTCCATAATGAGGAACGGTTAAGCGCTTTGAATCGATCACCTCATTGCCGTAAAGTATAATGTCGAGATCCAAGGTTCTTGGTCCCCAACGCTCGTCTTTACGGACGCGCCCTTGCTCTAACTCGATTTTTTGAGTGCAATCAAGCAGTTCAATTGGCGTTAATTCGGTTTGGATTGCCACTACCGCGTTGATGTAGTCGGGTTGATTTTGCGGCCCCATTGGAGTGCTACTATATAGCTTAGAGGTCGCAATAAACGTTGATCGCGGTAAGCTTTTTAGTGTTTCGATAGCCAAATTTGCTTGGCTAACTGGGTCGGCGAGGTTGCTGCCGACCGCAATATAAGCCGTTATCATTCGGATTGCTTACTTTTTTTATTACGGTAAGTCTTACGGCGACGATGACCTGATTTTGATGGTGCAGCAACGTCATTAGCCATAGCTTGGCGCATATTGCGACCAGCCGTTTGATAACGCTCCCACCATTTGGCCAACTCTTTGGTTTCGTCACCCTCGATTTCGCCACGCATTTCTAGGAAGTCGTAGCCTGCACGGAATTTGTTCAGTTCCATTAGGCGTACAGCACGTTTACCGTTGCGACGCGGAAGTCGAACTTGCAGCTGCCAAATTTCACGAATAGTCGCGGTGTGACGACGAGGAATAGCAATCGACTTTACTTGCTGATCAAGGATGATGTTACTTGCTTCCATGATCGCATCGTAGTGCGCCATGCCTTGTTCTGCGACTAGCTTGTCCGCTAGCTTATTCATTGGGTACCAAAGAATTGCAGCAAACATGAAGGCTGGGTTTACTCGCTTGCCATCATCGATACGAAGGTCAGTTGAATCGAGTACTAAATCAAGCATCTGCTCGGTATGAGAATCATAACCTTTAGTGAAGTGCTCAGCCACAGCTGGGAACATCTGTTGGAATAGGTTGTACTCACGCATTAAGTGGTAAGTTTCTAAGCCGTGTCCTGATTGCAGTAACTTAAGTGACTCTTCGTAAAGACGCGCAGCTGGAATATCTTTTAGAAGGTGTGCCAACTCTTCGATTGGGTCGGCAGTATCTTCTTCAATATCGAAATCCAGTTTAGCGGCGAAACGCATAGCACGTAGCATGCGTACCGGGTCTTCACGGTAACGAGTTTCAGGATCGCCAATCAAGCGGATCAGCTTATCTTCTAAATCTTCGATACCACCCGCGTAGTCGTGGATGCTGTAATCGGCAATGTTGTAGTACATCGCGTTAATGGTGAAATCGCGACGTTCTGCATCTTCGTCGACACTGCCATAAACGTTATCACGTAATAGCATGCCTTCTTTCGATTGTGCAGACACGTTTTTCGATGGCTCTTGATGGTGGCCACGGAAAGTTGCAACTTCGATGATATCGCGACCAAACATGATATGTGCCAAGCGGAAACGACGGCCAATTAGGCGGCAGTTTCTAAACAGGTTTTTGATCTGTTCTGGCGTAGCGTTGGTTGCGATATCAAAATCTTTTGGTTGAGAACCCAATAAGATGTCGCGCACACCACCACCGACTAAAAATGCATCAAAACCCGCCCCATTTAGGCGATATAATACTTTTAGTGCGTTGTCGCTGATCTGCTTGCGTGAAATACTGTGCTCTTGACGAGTATAAATATTCAGTGCTAATTCGTGGAATCCGCGTTGTTCGCTTGGGGTATTGTCGTTTTTATTCATTAGTTTAGAACAAAGTAGGTATCGCCAACTTTGTTTTTCTCTTAGTCCAAAGTGGTAGTGCAGAGTTTAATTGCGGCTAATAATAGCTTAGCGCGAGCCATTTGAGAACATCGTCTGCTTAACCACAGTTGTTGGTTATGGCATTTTTATGTGTCGTTTTTGCTATTTAGCTCTGAAATCGGGTTAATCACGGTGTTCTTTTTGTAAACTATCAGGCAATTGAGCAATGCTCCATTGCTGGCAGCCCCAAAACAAAATCTCGTCAATTGAAGCACTCAAAAGGGCTTCGGTGATATCAAAACCTAAGAATCGCATCGCGTTAATTAGCGTCGGTTTCGGATTGTCGAGATCTATCGCAGTTGCATGATTTTGTTTTGACAGTTTATTACCCAAGCCATCGGTTGCCAATGGTAAGTGCAAGTAACTGACTGTTTTTTGTTTGAGTGTTTTATACAAACTAATTTGACGGCCTGTTGGCTTAATCAAATCGGCTCCTCGCACAACCTCTGTGATGCCTTGGTCTACATCATCAAGCACAACAGCCAAGTTATAAGCGAATAAGCCATCTCTACGCTTTATGATGAAATCTTCTTCAGCCAGTGCTTTCGGTATATGTATTTCACCATGGCGAATGTCGGTAAACGATTCAATAGGGTGTGCCATAAGTAAGCGAACGGCTTGGTCACCTGAATCCATTAACGCAGCGTTGCGGCAAGTCCCGGTATAAAAGCCGCCAAGGGCTTTGATCTGTTTACGAGTGCATTGGCAATAGTAGGCTTGGTTATCGGCTACCCATGTATCTATTTGAGCTTGGTACAAATCATGACGCTGGCTTTGATACACCACTTCACCATCCCAAAATAGGTGATAAGCCTCAAGTGTTTTGAGGATGAGTTCTGTAGCGCCAGCCATTTCTCTTGGTGGGTCAAGGTCTTCCATACGAACCAACCATTGTCCTTGGTGTGATTTCGCTTGAAAGTAGCTACCTAGTGCGGCAACCAGTGAGCCAAAATGAAGAGGACCTGACGGTGATGGTGCAAAACGCCCGATATAACTCATGAGTGAAAAACCTAGTCTGGATAGAACAACATTAACTGTTTGTTGGTATTGGTAGCTATTTGATAATGAGATAACACATGTTGAAAATAGCTTTCAATACAAACAAAAAAGGGAGCGAAAGCTCCCTTTTTTACATCAGCAAGAATTAACCTTGCATTTGTTTCTCTTTGATCTCTGCAAGTGTTTTACAGTCAATACAAAGGTCAGCTGTTGGACGAGCTTCAAGGCGACGAATACCGATCTCAACACCACAAGAATCGCAGAAGCCAAAATCATCTTCTTCAATCTTATCTAGTGTCTTTTCAATTTTCTTGATAAGACGACGCTCACGGTCACGGTTACGTAACTCTAGGCTGAATTCTTCTTCTTGAGAAGCACGGTCAACTGGGTCTGGGAAATTCGCTGCTTCGTCCTGCATGTGGTGCACAGTACGATCAACTTCTTCCCTGAGCTGGTTGCGCCAAGCTGCTAAAATTTTTGTAAAATGTTCCGTTTGCTCAGGTGACATGTACTCTTCACCTGGCTTTTCTTGGTACGGTTCAACACCTGCGATGGCTAGGATGCCTAGCGCTTTTTTCTTAGATTCTGGCATACAGCATCTCCTATTTACACCTAGTCAACTGCAAAGCAGCTAATTTTAAGGCGGGTATCTATAGCAGAAAGATCTGGTTCTGGCAAATACTCTTATTTAAACTTGTAGTCAAAGTGATTACTTCATCATCTTTGTTTGGCTATTGATAAATTCAACAGCCTGTTTTAGTTGTATTTGAGTACTGCTGAGCTCTGCTTTATAGCAAAGCACTTCAACCCCAGCGTCTTGTGCTTGTTTTAGTAATAACGAATATTTGGCATCTATATGGTGTGCTGCAGATACTTTTTCAATACCTGAATGTAAAACAGTGAATAAAAGTACGGCTCTATTTCCAGATTCTGCCATTTCTGTGAGTTCACGCAGGTGTTTTTGACCTCTGGTGGTGACTGAGTCAGGGAAAAAGCCTTGCCCTTCGGTTGAGGTTTCTTGTTCATCGAACAAAGTGACGCTTTTTACTTCGACATAACAAGATGGCTTTTCATTGTCTTCCAGTAGAATATCAATTCGACTATTCTCACGGCCATATTTCACTTCAGTTCGCAAAGCGTCATAGCCTAAGAGTTCAACTATAGTCTGATTTTCAATTGCTTCCACTGCTAGCTGGTTCGCTCGCGCAGTATTTACACAAATTCGATGACCTTTATCTGTTTCTGAGATCTCCCAACTGTTTGGGTATTTTCGCTTTGCATTATCTGAGGTTGAATACCAAACCGTATTGCCGGGTGTGGCGCAGCCAGTCATGGCTCCGGTGTTCGCACAGTGAATGGTACGCTCACTGTCGTCAGGCAATGTGATATCAGCGAGAAAACGTTTATAGCGTTTAATAAGAGTCGCTGGCTCTAAAGGGGGATTGAAGTGCATATTACTTATTTAGACAGGTGGGTTTTTATGTACAATGTTGCCAACATTACACCACAAGGTTCTCCCATTGCCACAACTGCCCATAGAAGCTGTGATGCCAGATCTGCTCGCTGGCGTAGAAACACATACTCAACTTATTCTAAAGGCCGCTCCCGGTGCGGGTAAGTCAACATTTTTCCCTCTGCAGTTGGTTAAGACTAATGCTGTTAAAGGGAAAATTATCATGCTCGAACCAAGGCGCTTAGCGGCTAGGAATATTGCCACTTACCTAGCGAGTCAATTGGGAGAGAAGGTGGGAGAGAGCATTGGTTTTAGAGTTCGTGGTGAATCTAAAACCAGTAGTGCAACGCGTTTGGAAATCGTAACTGAAGGGGTCATGACCAGAATGATCCAAAGTGACCCTGAATTGACAGGTGTGGACATGGTGATCTTTGATGAATTCCACGAACGCAGCATTCATGCCGATACCTCATTAGCGTTTAGCTTAGAGATCCAAGAAGCGCTGCGAGATGATCTCAAGGTGATCGTGATGTCGGCAACATTGGATCAATACGCGCTGCAATCTTTGCTACCTGATGCCAAGTATGTTGAATCACAAGGCCGTACTTTCCCTGTCGATTTCCGTTATCAACCGTTAGGCTCGAATGAATACTTAGCACCTAAAATGGCAAAGGTGATCCAATCTCTGATAGAGAAAGAATTGGGCTCACTTTTGGCTTTCTTACCGGGTGTCTCGGCGATAAAACAAGTGGAATCACAGCTTGGACAACTTGCTAGTGATATTGATGTGTGTCCGTTGTATGGCCAGTTGAGTTTTGAACAGCAACAGAGAGCCATTGCGTCGTCAAAGCAAGGTCGCCGAAAAGTGGTGTTAGCCACCAATATCGCGGAAACTTCTTTGACGATTGAGGGAATTCGCTTAGTTGTTGATTCGGGATTGGAACGGGTCGCAAAGTTCGATCTTAAAACCGGAATCACCAAACTTGAGCAAGTAAAAATCTCACAATCCTCAGCAGAACAAAGAGCTGGTCGTGCAGGGCGAATCGAAGAGGGCTTGTGTGTTCGCTTATACAGCGAGACACAGTTGATGCAACAACCCTCCGTTCCAGAAGCTGAAATCCTTCATTCCGATCTCTCTTCGCTAGTGGCTGAATTGACGCAATGGGGAGCAAGCCGTGCCGATGAGCTTCATTGGTTAGATATTCCGCCACAGCCATCGATTGAGCAAGCGACAGAACTGTTACAAGAGCTTGATTTATTGGATAGTAATGGGCAATTTACTTCAGTAGGCAAGCAAGCTCAGTGCTTAGGTATTGAGCCACGGATCGCCAGTATGCTGATCAAAGCACAACAAAACAGCCAAGCCTTGTTAAATGTCGCGATTGTCGCTGCCGCTTTGCTCGAAGAGCCTGAACGTAACGTGACGGATATTCAGCACTCGCTAAATCGATTTAAGCAAAGAAAGCATACGAAAAATAGTGTTGTGATGCAGCGAGCGAAAAGTCTCGCCAGCAAACTCAATCATCACTTAGATTTGTCACAACTCGATGAATCATTGCTACCATTAGTGCTTTGCTTGGCCTTTCCAGACCGAATTGCCCAATCGAGAAGTGCGACTGGCTGTGCATTTCGTCTTGCCAACGGTCATGGAGCCGAGGTTTGTGATGATGATCCGTTGGCAAACAACGAATACATCTTGGTGATTGATTTGATGCGCACTGCAGGGCGAGCAAGTCAGATATTTTTAGCGACGCCGATTGATATTGTGCAGCTAGAGGCTTCATTTTCCGGTTTTTTCACACGCGAAGATTATGCGGATTGGGATGAAAAACGCGGTCGTTTGGTGGCTGAACAAAGAGTATTACTGGGTAAGCTGATTATCAGCACTAAACCTTTGCCGGAGCCTGATTCCGATCAGATAAGCCAAGCGTTGTTGAATTATATCGCTCGACGCGGACTTGAGAGTTTAAATTGGACGGCTTCTGCTAAACAGCTGGTTGAACGCGTGCGCTGTGCTGAGTTGTGGCTGCCCGAACAACAATGGCCTCAAATGGATGAAGCGAGCTTATTGCGTCATCTTGATGAATGGCTTTTACCTTATTTGAATGGTATTAAGTCAGCAAAAGGACTGATGAGTATCTCGGTTGAGCAAGCATTGTCGGCTTATCTTGGCTGGCCTCTTAATCAAGAAGTTGATCAGTGGCTACCTACTAATTACCTGATGCCAACGGGCAGTAAGAAGTCGATTCGATACCAATATCAATCTGAGCCAATGATCTCTGTTCGAATGCAGGAAGTCTTTGGTGAGCAAGATTCCCCCTTGATTGCCCAAGGACGTAAAAAGGTGGTGCTTGAGTTATTGTCTCCTGCGCAACGACCACTGCAAATCACTCAGGATCTAGCTGGCTTTTGGGCTGGCGCGTATAAAGAAGTTCAAAAAGAAATGAAAGGCCGTTACCCCAAACATCCTTGGCCGGATGACCCTGCTAATCATGTAGCAACCACTAAAACTAAACGACAGTTGAACCGATGATGACCAAAATGTTAACGCCGAAAAAGGCACCACCTAAAAAAGCGCCAGCAAAAAAGTCACCAGCGACCAAAGCCAAGGCAAGAAAGCCTAGAGCGGCAGCGAAGAAAGGTAAGGTAAAGGCTAAGAAAACAGGCAACAGAGGTTGGTTGAAGACGCTATGGGGCATCGCTTGGAAGGTGAGTTTAGCGACGGCAGCTCTGTTGTTGTTCGTTGGGATCTATTTGGATTCGGTAGTTAAGCAACGTTTTGAAGGTCAGCTGTTTGATTTGCCGACGGTTGTTTATGCTCGTGTGTTGGATCTCTCTCCGGGTACTGCCGCTAGTTTGGTACAAGTCAAAAATGAACTGGACGTGCTGAATTACCGTAAGGTGAACTCTCCTCGTCATCCAGGTGAGTACTCTTCTTCTTCAACCAAGATTGAAATGATTCGTCGTCCGTTCGAGTTTGTCGATGGCCCTGAAGCGGATCGTCATGTGATGTTGCACTTCGATGGCAACGAACTAACTCGTATCCAGTCGCTCGAGAAGAAAGGCGACATGGGTTATCTGCGGGTTGAACCGAAAATGCTTGGCATGCTTGAAAAAAGCAACGATGAGCAGCGCTTGTTCTTAAAACGTAATCAGTTCCCAGAAGTGATGGTTGATGCATTGCTGGCAACCGAAGACCGAAACTTCTATCAACATGATGGTGTATCGCCACTCGCAATAGCGCGTGCCATGGTGATCAACGTTAAAGCTGGGCGCACGGTGCAGGGGGGGAGTACCCTGACTCAACAATTAGCCAAAAACCTCTTTCTATCCAGTGAACGTACCTTGTGGCGTAAAGTTCGTGAAGCGTATATCGCGTTGATCTTGGATCATCGTTACAGTAAAGATCGCATCTTAGAAGCCTACTTAAACGAGGTTTATCTTGGGCAAAATGGTGGGCAAGCGATTCATGGATTTGGGTTAGCATCTCGCTTGTACTTCGGGCAACCTATTCAAGAACTCCGGATCGACCAACTAGCACTGCTGGTCGGTATGGTCAAAGGACCTTCGTATTACAACCCGGTTCGTTACCCTGAGAGAGCTAAGACTCGACGTGATTTGGTTCTACGTTTGCTGATGCAACAAGACATATTGACGCCGAAACAGTACGAAGAAGCCGCAGGCCGAGACTTGGATATTCAAGACAACCCTCGTATCGCCAGCCGTCAACCCGCTTATTTTCAGCAGGTTAATATTGAGCTGAAGAAATACGTCGGCGATCGATTTGAGGCTCAAAAAGGCATCAGAGTATTTACTTCTCTTGACCCTGTCTCTCAAGACAAGCTGGAGAAGTCGATAGCTCGTAAGGTGCCGGAACTGTCTAAAACGGCGGGTGATAAACTCGAAGCGGCTGCGATTGCCGTTGATAGAAATACTGGTGAAATCCGAGCGATGGTCGGCGGTAAACGCACGGGTTATGACGGTTTTAACCGTGCACTGAATGCAAGTCGCCCGATTGGTTCTTTGGTGAAGCCCGCTATCTATCTGACAGCACTAGATCAACCTCAGAAGTACACGCTTGCCACAACCTTGATGGACACCCCACTAAGTTTGAAGGGCAGTAAAGGCAGCGTGTGGAGCCCTCGAAACTTTGACCGTAAGTTCCGCGGAGACGTACCGTTGTATGTGGCGCTTTCTAAGTCTTATAACGTACCAACGGTTCGTCTGGGCATGCAGTTAGGTATCGATAGTGTTTCCAATACGATTGAGAAGTTGGGTGTCGATAAAAACGAAATTCGTCCAGTGCCATCGATGTTCTTGGGTTCATTCTCGCTGACACCTTTCCAGGTTGCTCAGATGTATCAAACAATTACCAACTCTGGCCGTATCGCGCCATTGTCTGCGCTTCGCTCTGTTGTTGATAGTGAAGGTGAGGTGTTGTATCAATCGATTCCTCGTGTATCACAAAGCGTTGATCAACAAGCAGCTTGGTTAACAACGTATGCGATGAAGCGTGGTGTATCAGAAGGTACAGGCCGTTTCCTACAAGGTCAGTTTGCATGGGCGGGCTTAGCGGGTAAAACGGGTACCAGTAATGATAGCCGAGACAGTTGGTTTGTTGGTGTTGATGGTCGTGAAGTAACGACGATTTGGTTGGGTCGAGACGACAATAAACCGACTAAACTAACAGGTTCTAGCGGTGCGTTGCGTGTCTATGCCGATTATTTGAAACAAAGAACGCCAGAACAGTTATTGCTGTCTTGGCCAACCGGAATTGCAACCGCAAGCTTTACTCGAACTTCTGAAGGGGCGTTAGAGTTTGACTGTGATGGTACGGTCAAATTGCCGGTTTGGGATGAGAGTGGCAGCATTAAAAAGGGCTGCGAAAGTCAACCAAAACAGTGGCTAAAGAAGCTTTTTCAGTGGTAAAGTCATAACAGAAAAGAATGACAAGGATAGTTTAGATAATGATTTTTCGTTGGTTAGTGAGTGGCTTAGGTATTGTCGGTACTGTGATCAGTTTTCAACTGTTTGCAGCTACTGCAGCACAGGTTGATTCATCAGAACATGTTGAACTCAAACAAGCTCATAAAAGGCCAACCGTTGCTGTCGTTCTCGCGGGTGGAGGCGCTAAAGGTGCTGCCCACATTGGCGTACTTAAAGCCTTAGAAGAGATGCAAATTCCGGTTGATTACATTACCGGTACCAGTATGGGTGCATACGTTGGTGGTCTTTATGCGACGGGGATGAGCGCAGATGAGATCGAGAGCTTTATTTATACGGTTGATTGGAATCGTGGCTATCGCGATCGCGTTAACCGTAGTGATCGCCGTGTGCGAGACAAAGAGTATGAAGACCGTTATCAACTGAATACCGACCTCGGTTTAGGTTGGGGCGAAATCAAAGCCAGAAAAGGTGTGGTTCAAGGCCAGAATATGTTGCGTATTCTGCGCGAAACGACAGGTAACTTATCTCCACTCGACTCTTTCGATAACCTCGCTATTCCATATCGTTCTGTCGCAACCGACATCATCGATCTTAAAGAGGTGGTCATCGACCATGGTCATCTTGTTGATGCGATGATGGCCAGTATGTCGGTACCCGGCGCCCTTCCACCTTATGAGATTGATGGGCGAATGCTGGTTGATGGTGGTGTCACCAATAACATGCCCGTTGATGTTGCTCGATCTATGGGAGCCGACATCGTTATTGCCGTAGATATCAGTACTAACTACAAAAGCAAGGAAGATTTCACTAACTTTTTAGCCGCCGCAGATCAACTCTCTAACTACCTTGTTCAACGCAGTACTCAAGAGCAAGCCGAGACGTTAACAGACGATGACTTTTTCCTACGTCCTGATGTTGGGCAAATGGAGACCACAGAGTTCGATAAAATGCCGACGGCTTACCATGCTGGATACGAAGCAACAAGGCAGTATCGGGATCAGCTTTCTAAGTTGGCGCTCTCGAATGCGGACTACCAACATTATATTGATGACAAGCAGAAAGCTCGAAAGCAGCTCAAGCATGGTGATAAAACCGTGGTCGACCGAGTGGTTATCAACAACAATACCCACTACTCAGATAAATTGATTGAAAACCGCTTAAATCTCGATTCAGGTGAGATTCTAAAAACCAGTGAAATCGAATCTAAGGTACAAGACCTCTATGCATTAGACCGCTTTGAGCTGGTGACCTATGAATTTGAAAATGTCGATGGTGAAGACCAACTTCAGGTTGACGTAAATGAAAAATCATGGGGGCCTAATTACCTTAATTTTAGGTTCTTTCTTGCTGATGATTTTACTACTCAAAGCCAGTATTCATTAGGTGTTTCAGCTAACTTTACTGATCTTAATTCGCACGGTGCAGAGTTGAGAACTAACTTAGAAATGGGCACAGATAAGCGTATCGAAGCAGAACTGTTTTCTCCCTTTTTTTCTAGTCAGAAGCTCTTTACTTCAGCTTCTGTGGTTTACAGTAAACAGAATCGAAATTTGTCTGTGGGGAGTCAAGATGTAGCAGAGCCAACATTAGATGTCACTCAAGATTACCTTTCTTTGAACTATCGTGAGTATATTGGTGAGTTCGCAATAGGTTATCAGCCCACTTTGTGGCAAGAGCTAAAATTTGGTGCTCGCTATAAAAATGGTCACGTAAGGATAGCTTCGTTACCTTCATTTGGGAGTGGGGGAGATTATACTCGCCTTGGTGGTTTCCTCAGTTTTCGATTGGATACTTTGAATGACTTTAATTTACCAACCGAAGGTTACTTCGTCGATCTCGAGTATTTTATTTCTCATGATGATTTTGATAACAACTCTTCTCTTGCTGATTCTGAGTTTAATTCTGAAAGTGATACGGTTTATGAGATTTCAGCTAATTTTATGGCGGCGCAGAGTATTGAAAAGCATACTTTAGTTGCAAAGTTCGATTTTGGCGCGGTAGAGAGTAAAAACTCCGTGTTCCCTATTGATCCAAAGGAGCTTGGAGGCTTCTTAAATTTATCGGGAATTCCGAGAAACAGTCTTATTGGGCAAAACTTGGCGTATGGCAGCTTAATTTATCGCTATAAATGGTTTGAAAATGATTTTGGCTTGTTTGAGTCGCCATTTTACATAGGCGCATCTCTAGAACATGGCGGCGTTTGGTCGAACACCGACTTGTCATTGGATGAAGCGCCGATGTTTACTGCTGGGTCACTCTTTGCTGGTGTAGATTCACCAATTGGGCCAATCATTTTGGCTTATGGTAAAACAGAAGATAACTACGATTCTGTTTACTTAATCATCGGTACATCTTACTAATAATAATGCGCGGGATAGCTCTTTTTCTGACTAAATAGGCAAAAATCGTAGGACTTTCGTCTTAACTTGCTATGTTGGTCAAAATGATAAGATTTTAATTTATCGTTAATTTTGCTATTGTGTCGCTCACAGTTTGGCCTCTATGACGCCGCTCATCAATACAAATTGAATGACAAAAATGGCAATGGAGAGCTAAGTTTCCAAGGATGTTCGCTTCTTTATTTTACTAATAATTACCAATGTAAAGAAGGAACCGCAATGAGAGGAAAAAGTCGTGCTTGAAGCCTACCGTAAACACGTCGCAGAGCGTGCTGCCGAAGGAGTTGTTCCTAGACCATTAGATGCTGAACAAGTAGCAGGCCTAGTTGAACTTTTAAAGAACCCGCCTCAAGGTGAAGAAGCTGTTATTCTTGACCTACTAGAAAACCGTATTCCACCAGGTGTAGATGAAGCTGCTTACGTTAAAGCGGGCTTCCTAACGGCTATCACTAAAGGTGAAGTTGAATCTCCACTAGTAAGCAAAGAAAAAGCTGCGGAACTACTTGGCACAATGCAAGGTGGTTACAACATCGAATCTCTAGTTTCTCTACTGGATGATACAGATCTTGCTCCTATCGCCGTTAAAGCGCTTTCTCATACTCTATTGATGTTTGATGCATTCTACGACGTAGAAGAAAAAGCAAAAGCTGGCAATGCTTCTGCTCAGCAAGTTCTTCAGTCTTGGGCTGATGCTGAGTGGTTTACAGCTAAAGATAAAGTAGCGGAAAAAATTACCGTTAAAGTATTCAAAGTCACTGGTGAAACAAACACCGATGACCTATCTCCAGCGCCGGATGCATGGTCACGTCCTGATATCCCAGTACACGCAAAAGCGATGCTGAAGATGGAACGTGATGGCATTAGTCCTGATGAGCAGGGCAACGTTGGCCCAATTACTCAAATTGAAGAAATGCAAAAAGACGGCATTCCACTGGCTTACGTTGGTGATGTTGTTGGTACTGGTTCTTCACGTAAATCTGCGACAAACTCAGTGCTTTGGTTCATGGGCGAAGATATCCCATTCGTACCAAACAAGCGTACTGGCGGTGTTTGTCTTGGTGGTAAAATTGCTCCAATCTTCTACAACACAATGGAAGACTCAGGCGCACTACCAATTGAGCTGAACGTACAAGACATGAACATGGGTGATGTGATTGATATCTATCCTTATGAAGGTGTTGTTCGTAAAGACGGTGCAGATATCTCAAGCTTTGAATTAGGCAAAGTACTTCTAGATGAAGTTCGTGCTGGTGGGCGTATTCCATTGATCATCGGTCGTGGCTTAACGGGCCGTGCTCGTGATGCTCTAGGTCTTGCTGAAACTGATCTGTTTGCTAAGCCAATCGACCCTTCTGCTTCTGATAAAGGTTATACGTTAGCTCAGAAGATGGTAGGTAAAGCATGTGGCGTTGAAGGTGTGCGTGCGGGTCAGTACTGTGAACCTAAAATGACAACAGTAGGTTCTCAAGATACCACGGGTCCTATGACTCGTGATGAGCTGAAAGATCTAGCTTGTCTTGGTTTCTCAGCGGATCTTGTGATGCAGTCTTTCTGTCACACATCTGCATACCCGAAACCAGTTGATGTAAACACTCACCATACATTGCCTGATTTCATCATGAACCGTGCGGGTGTTTCACTTCGTCCGGGTGATGGTGTTATCCACTCATGGCTAAACCGTATGCTTCTGCCTGATACTGTTGGTACAGGTGGTGACTCGCATACTCGTTTCCCTCTAGGTATCTCGTTCCCTGCAGGTTCTGGCTTAGTAGCATTTGCTGCGGCAACAGGTGTTATGCCTCTTGATATGCCTGAATCAATCTTGGTTCGCTTTAAAGGCGAAATGCAGCCAGGTATCACGCTACGTGACCTTGTACATGCCATTCCTCTTTACGGTATTAAGCAAGGTCTACTGACTGTAGAAAAAGCTGGTAAGATCAATGAATTCTCTGGTCGTGTACTAGAGATTGAAGGTGTTGAGCACCTTTCTGTTGAGCAAGCGTTTGAACTTTCAGATGCATCTGCTGAGCGTTCTGCTGCAGGTTGTACCGTTAAGCTTTCTCAAGAGTCTATCGAAGAGTATCTTAACTCGAACGTCGTTATGCTTAAGTGGATGATTGCTGAAGGTTACGGTGATGTTCGTACTATTGAGCGTCGTATTACGGCAATGGAAGAATGGCTAGCGAACCCTGAGTTGCTTGCTGCTGATTCAGATGCTGAATACGCTCATGTTATCGAGATTGACCTTGCTGACATCGATCAGCCAATCCTATGTGCACCAAACGATCCAGATGATGCTCGTCTTCTTTCCGACGTTCAAGGCACTGAGATTCAAGAAGTGTTCATCGGTTCTTGTATGACCAACATCGGTCACTTCCGTGCTGCAGGTAAGATGCTTGAAGAGTTTAATGGCTCTTTGAATACTCGCCTATGGGTTGCTCCGCCAACTAAGATGGATAAAGATCAACTGACAGAAGAAGGCTACTACGGCATCTTCGGTCGTGCTGGGGTTCGTATTGAAACTCCAGGTTGTTCATTATGTATGGGTAACCAAGCTCGTGTTGCTGACGCTTCGACGGTTATGTCGACGTCTACTCGTAACTTCCCGAACCGTTTGGGTAATGGTGCGAACGTTTATCTAGCTTCTGCTGAGCTTTCTGCTGTTGGTGCGATTCTTGGTCGTATTCCAACTAAAGAAGAGTACTTAGCGTACGCAGAGAAGATTAATGCAACCGCTGCCGATACTTACCGTTACTTGAACTTCCATAAAATGGGTCAGTACACGGATAAAGCCGACACAGTTATCTTCCAAGAGCCTGCGTAAGCGGTTAATGAAGTGCGATAAAGTGCCGACTGCGTTGCAGTAAAGCACTTGCTGCTAATACTACGCCTTCTCTTTGTGAGAAGGCGTTTTTGTTTCTGCGCTCCAACTGCTCGCTTAATGTTGAATGAATCAGACTCGATCTCCAATAGACTTCGCTATATACTCTCGCCTCATTTTTGCCACACCCTCTTTATTGAATCCTCTTTTTATTAGAGCTTTGGAGTCTTATGGAATTCGAATTTACTAGAAACACTCTGATGGGTGAATACTATGTGAAATGCAGCATGGGTCATGAAATTGTTGGCCGCTGGCTTCAAGAAGAGATCGGTAAAGATAAGCAAAAGCTTGACCACGTTATGGCGCTTATTGAGCGTTCACGTTTGGATCTGAATAATGAAGTTATTCTACTAGGCAAAGAGATCAGCCTGGCGATCAACGAAGACGACGTAACCATCCAAGAAAATGTACTAAGGCATGAGCAAGAGATGGAAGAGGGCAGTGAGTTCGATTTCTATAATTGTGAAAGCGAAGCAAGCTGCGGAATCGATGATTTCGAGTTACTCATCGAACGTTGGATTGATTTTTTAGGTTACTAGTAGTGATGGTTTTGCATCATGAAAGCTTCGTTGCCCAAAACTAGAGCAACGACAGTGCAACGCATTAAGATAGTGAAAAGGCCGCACCATATTGGTGCGGCCTTTTTCGTTTCTAAAGCGCTATTGTTTCTATTTCATTCAAAATCAACAGCTTAAATTTTTGGCACGCTACTTGGATTGTAATGAGAGTATTAACGGATTAAGTGAAGAATTTAAGGAAAGAATATGAAATTAATAAACGCCATAGTTAAACCATTTAAGTTAGATGATGTTCGAGAAGCGCTCTCTGATGTCGGTATTGAAGGTATGACAGTTTCTGAAGTGAAAGGTTTTGGTCGTCAAAAAGGGCACACTGAGTTGTATCGCGGTGCGGAATACCAAGTTGATTTCCTACCAAAGGTAAAGTTAGAAATTGCAACCCAAGCGGAAAATGTTGACCGAGTTGTTGAAGCGATTAGCCAAGCAGCACACACCGGAAAAATCGGCGATGGCAAAATTTTTGTGTACGATCTAAGCCAAGCTGTACGAATTCGTACTGGTGAAATGGATGCTGAAGCACTTTAAAGAATTACAAGGACTGGAGACTTTAATATGGAACTTACAACAACAGTAACGGAACTACGTTACGCACTAGACACTTTTTTCTTCCTCATTTCAGGTGCGTTGGTAATGTGGATGGCTGCAGGCTTCGCGATGTTAGAAGCTGGCCTCGTTCGTTCAAAGAACACTACAGAAATTTTAACTAAGAACATTTGTTTGTACGCGATTGCTTGTACGACTTTCTTAGTCGTTGGTTACAATATTATGTATGTCGATAACGGCGGAGGTGGCTGGTTACCGTCATTTGGTACCCTGATTGGTACTCAAGGTGAAGGTGCAGACCACTCATTAGAATCAGACTTTTTCTTCCAAGTAGTATTCGTTGCAACAGCAATGTCTGTGGTATCTGGTGCGGTTGCTGAGCGAATGAAACTTTGGTCATTCCTTATCTTCTCTGTCGTGCTAACAGCGTTCATCTACCCAATGGAAGGTTACTGGACTTGGGGCGGTGGTTTCCTATCAGAAGCAGGCTTTAGTGACTTTGCTGGTTCGGGTATCGTACACATGGCTGGTGCTTCAGCAGCGTTAGCGGGTGTGCTTCTACTGGGTGCTCGTAAGGGTAAATATGGTAAGAACGGTGAAATCTACCCAATTCCTGGTTCAAACATGCCACTTGCTACACTAGGTACATTCATCCTTTGGTTTGGTTGGTTCGGTTTCAACGGCGGCTCTCAACTGATGGTTTCGGATTTCGAGAACGCAACAGCAGTAGGGCAAATCTTCCTTAACACCAACGCAGCTGCAGCAGCGGGTGCAATCGCAGCACTACTAGTATGTAAGACAACTTGGGGTAAAGCGGACCTAACTATGATTCTTAACGGTGCGTTGGCTGGCCTAGTAGCAATCACGGCAGACCCTCTATCACCATCACCTCTGTTTGCAGTGGCAATTGGTTCAGTATCTGGTGCACTGGTGGTGTTCAGCATCATTGCCCTAGACAAAGCTAAGATTGATGATCCAGTAGGTGCTATCTCAGTTCACGGTGTGTGTGGTTTCTTCGGCCTAATGGCTGTGCCACTAAGCAATACAGATGCAACATTTGGTGCACAGCTATTCGGCGCAGCGGTTATATTTGCTTGGGTATTTGGTGCGAGTCTAGCGGTATGGGCTGTACTTAAAGCGACAATCGGTATTCGTGTAAGTGAAGACGAAGAGCTAGAAGGTATGGACATGCATGACTGTGGTGTAGGTGCTTATCCAGAATTTGTGTCGGTAAAATAATTTACAAACATTTACATTTAACCTACTTGAAACCTGCTCAGATGAGCAGGTTTTTTTGATGTTTAACGTTGTGTTTAATCTAATGATACATATAATAATGCAACTGATAAATATTATCATTTCTATGCAAAAAGGATTGAACCATGAAAAAACTGCTAACTCTTTCAGCTATTGCGTGCAGCACTATCGCACCAGCAGCAATCGCTGCAGAAGAAGTAAACGTATACTCTTACCGTCAACCTTTCCTTGTTGAGCCAATGTTCGATGAGTTCACTAAAGAGACAGGTATCGAGGTGAATGTTAAGTTTGCTAAAAAAGGTTTAGCAGAGAAGCTAGCTCAAGAGGGCGAATACAGCCCAGCAGACGTGGTATTAACTGTTGATATCAGCCGTCTATCTGAGCTAACTGAAAAAGGTTTAGTTCAAGCGGTAAACAGCGACGTTCTAGAAAAGAACATCCCTGCTCAATACCAAGATACAGACAACGAATGGTTTGCTCTAACTACTCGTACTCGTAGCGTTTACTCTTCACGTGACCGTGTTGGTCGTCTAGGTGAAGACTTCACATACGCAGACCTAGCTAAGCCTGAATTCAAAGGCAAAATCTGTACTCGTAGCGGTAAGCACCCATACAACGTTTCTCTCGTATCTTCTATGATTGCTCACAAAGGCGAAGCAGAAACTAAAGAGTGGCTAGAAGGCGTTAAAGCAAACCTAGCTCGTAAGCCTCAAGGTAACGACCGTGCACAAGTTAAAGCTATCAAAGAAGGTCTATGTGACGTTTCTCTTGGGAACAGCTACTACCTAGGTAAGATGATTAATGATAAAGAGCAAAAAGCTTGGGCTGATGCTGTTTACATCAACTTCCCTAACCAAGAGACGACTGGTACTCACGTAAACATCTCTGGTATGGCAATGGCTAAGTACTCTCCAAACAAAGAGAACGCAGTTAAGCTAATGGAATTCCTATCTGGTAACACAGCACAAGGCATGTACGCAGAAGTAAACTACGAATACCCAGTTAAAGCTGACGTTAAACCTTCTGAACTAGTTGCTTCTTGGGGTGAATTCAAAGCAGATACAATTTCTCTAGACGAAATCGCAGATCACCACGAAGCTGCAATTAAGCTTCTAGACGAAGTTAAATTCGACCTGTAATTATTAATATAAGCTTCGGCCAATATTAGATTTAACAACCTCAAGTTGCCGTTTTGGGTGCTTGAGGTTGTTTTGTTTTTAGTTAAGTCACTTTTTGAAACAAAGCTCTTGATGGAACTAGAGAGTTGTTAGCTCAGCTCCTTGAAGTCATTAGAGTATATGGGTATAAATAACCCCACCATTAAAAGGATATGAGATGTATTTGCAAATGCATATGTATTTCATTAAGCCTCGTTGTAGTTAGGCGATGAAAGAAAAGAATTATTTATGGAACACCAGTAGCGGCATAATCGCCGTGCTACTTGTTTTACCCATCTTAGCGATATTCACGACTGCTGTTGGAGAAACCGATGAGCTATTTTCTCATCTGATGTCCACAGTAATGCCCACCTATGCCTACAATACGGTGGTTTTAGCGATAGGAACCATGTTCTTATCGCTGCTATTTGGTATCCCTTCCGCTTGGATTATGGCGATGTGTCGTATCCCTTGTGAGAAGGTGTTGCAGTGGGCTTTGGTTCTGCCACTGGCTATGCCAGGTTATATCGTTGGATACATTTTCACTGATTGGTTCGATTTCGCTGGCCCAGTACAAATTTTGCTTCGAGACCTAACTGGGTGGGGACCGGGAGAATATTGGTTCCCGGATATTAGAACCTTAACTGGCGCTATCATCGTCCTCTCTCTAGTGCTGTACCCTTACGTTTATCTGCTGTGTCGTGCTGCGTTCATGGAGCAGAACGTTTCTCTATTGCAATCCGCGCGACTCCTGAAATGTTCTCCATGGGAGAGTTTCCGACGTATCTCTTTGCCTTTAGTTCGCCCTTCGATGGCGGTTGGCCTATCACTCGTTGCTATGGAAACCATCGGTGACTTTGGTACAGTGAGCTACTTTGCGGTTAACACACTAACCACTGCGGTATATGACACTTGGCTTGGTTACTCTAGCTTGACTGCTGCAGCTAAGATTTCAGCTATTATGCTGATTATCGTGATACTACTTTTAAGTTCGGAACGTTACAGTCGTCGTAAGCAAAAACTGTTTCAAAACCAGTTCAGCAGCCGAGAAGACTTCCGCTACAACTTAGAGGGTTGGAAAAAGTGGTTAGCGCTGTTTTGGTGTTGGGGTTTAGTTTGCGCAGCATTCATATTCCCTTTAGGGCAGTTACTGATTTATACCTATAAGTACTTTGCACAAAGCTGGACCGCTGAATTTCGAGAGTATGCACTCAACAGTTTGAATGTGTCGATACTTGCCGCCTTAATCGGCGTAGCGATTGCACTTATCGTTAACTTTAACCAGCGCGTTAATCCTGCGAAACACAACCTCGCCTTTATGCGCTTATCCTCTATGGGGTATGCGGTGCCGGGAACGGTATTGGCGATTGGTGTTATGGTGCCAGTATTGTTTATGGATCATCTAGTCAACGACATCGCGAAAATGATGGATTGGGGACGCCCTGGATTGATCTTCTCTGGTTCGATGTTTGCGCTTATTTTTGCAATGGTATTGCGTTTTTCTGCGGTTGCTATTGGTAGTATCGAAAGTAGCTTAAGCAAAGTATCACCTTCATTGGATATGGCCTCTAAAACAATGGGTTGTAATACCAACCAGATGTTACGCCGTGTGCATCTTCCTCTGATTAAGCGTGGTGCACTGATTGCAGGCTTACTGGTGTTTATCGAATCAATGAAAGAGTTGAATGCGGCATTGTTGCTGCGTCCTTTTAATTTCGAAACGCTCGCGACTTATGTTTATAACTATGCGTCAGATGAGCACCTTGAATTAGCAGCCATGCCTGCTGTGTTGTTAGTCTTGGTGGGTTTAATTCCGCTGATTATCGTAAACCGTTCCTTGGAGCAGAAACACTAATGAGTTGTGCATTATCAATTAAAGATCTGACTTGTAAGTACGAGTCCCAAACTATTTTGGAATCTCTTTCTTTAGAAGTTGAGCATGGTGAAATTGTTTGTCTGCTTGGTGCCAGTGGTTGTGGTAAGACGACACTGCTTAAAGCGATTGCCGGCCTGCTTCCATTGAGTAGTGGTGTCATGAGCTTGAATTGCCAAGTCATTGATGACGCAGCGAATTGGTTACCACCAGAGCAGCGTAACATTGGTATGATCTTCCAAGATTATGCTCTGTTTCCACACCTTACTGTGAATCAGAACGTGGCATTTGGTTTGCGTGATATGTCTGAGCAAGATAAGGCTGCGAAAGTTAAAGAGATGCTTGAGCTTGTTCATCTTGACCAATTTGGCGATCGCTATCCTCATCAGCTATCTGGTGGACAACAGCAACGCGTTGCGATTGCGCGCTCTTTGGCATATAAGCCAGACCTACTGCTATTGGATGAACCGTTTTCTAATATTGATACTCAAGTACGTCATGAGCTGATTTCTCAGATTCGTAAAATCTTTAAGAAGCAGGGTGTGACGGCTATTTTTGTTACTCACAGTCGTGAAGAGGCGTTTGCATTTGCCGACAAGATGGCTGTAATGAATCATGGTGTTATCGAACAATACGGCTCGGCGTCAGAATTGTACTTCCACCCATCAAGTAAGTTTGTTGCAGACTTCTTGGGTGGCGGCAGTTATTTAGGTGCACAACGTATTTCTGAGCATGAATTTGAGACAAGCTTAGGTTTGATTGAAGCGAAAGCTCAAACTCAGATCGAAATCGGTGCTGAATGTGCGCTGTTGTTAAGGCCTCAGCATATTGTGGCGAGCCACGATGTCGACAGTAATTTGTCTGTATTGGAACAGCAGTTTATGGGTGATCACTGTCGTTATGTGATTGAAGCGAATGGTCAGAAACTGCTAGCAACGTCTTCTGAGGCGCTTGAGTTCGGCATGCCAGTAACGGTGAAAGTCGAGACCAAAGGTGTATTGGCGTTTTAACCGAGCTTGGCGAGAAATTATAGCTGTAAAAAAGCCCGGCACTTTAATTAAGTACTGGGCAAGAGTTCTTCACGGATAGGCGTTAACAAGGCAGTGATTTGTTAAGTCCTATACAAAACTGCTGCACTCTATAAGCCTACAGAGATAGGAAGTCTTTTACTTTTTGAAGAACATGTTCTGCAGTGTCTTTATCTTCCATTTCTGCGAAGATTCTTAGTAACGGCTCTGTTCCTGAGAAGCGAGCAATGACCCAGCCACCATTCTTGAAGTACACCTTAGCGCCATCTTCATAGCTGACTTTTTCAATTTCGTATTCGAATTCAGGCAGTTGTTTCTCTACGTAGATCTTTGTGTAGAGCGCTTCTTTCTCTGAAGGTTTGAATTTGCAATCCCCCTCCGCTGTATACGCATAACCATACTTAGAGTAGATTTCATCAAGCAGCTCAGAGAGTTTTTTACCGGTCACACTGATCATCTCAACCAATAAGCTCGATGCGAACACACCATCTTTACCTTTGATGTGGCCACGAATGGTTAAACCACCCGAACTTTCGCCACCAATCAGTGAGTCATCGGCTTCCATTTGAGAACTGATATGCTTAAAGCCTACAGGAACCTCAAAGCTCTTTTCACCATGATCCGCAGCGACTTTATCAAGTAGGTGTGTGGTTGCGATATTACGAACGACAGAACCTTTCCAGCCTTTGTATTCCAGTAGGTAGTAGTAAAGCAGCAGCAGCACTTCGTTAGGGTGAATGAAGTGACCTTTCTCATCGATGATACCCAAACGGTCGGCATCGCCATCGGTACCAATACCAATGTCGTAACCTTCAGCCGCAACTAAGTGCTTCAAGCGATACAGCGTTGCTGCACTTGGAGAAGGCATCAGTCCGCCGAAGTCTGGGTTTTTACCATCGTTGATTACATCAACATCACAGCGAGCGCTGATTAACACGGTTTGCAGTGCGTTTTTTGCCACGCCGAACATTGGGTCGATCAGGACTCTTAGGTTGGCTTGTTTAATCGATTCGATATCAATCGCGTTGATGATCGAGTCAACAAAGGCGTTCATTGGATTGATGATTTCAATTTCTTTGTCATTAAATGCTTGTTCAAAATCGACTCTGAGGACATCTTCACTGTTTAGGGTCGCAATCTGTTGTTCAATCTTTTCTGTGATGACCTCATCAGCATCACGACCACCTTCAATGAAGATCTTTATGCCGTTATAGTCCGCTGGGTTATGAGAAGCGGTAATGCACGCAGAGTAAACACATCCCATTTCTTTCGCTTGGAACATTACGATAGGAGTCGGAACGAATTTGTCGATAAAACTCACTTTGATGTTGTTGGCTGCCAATACTTCAGCAAACCAGCACGCGGCTTTATCTGAAAGGAAGCGGCGGTCATAGCCGATAACGAAGCCGTTTTTCGCTGCATCTTCATTATTGATGATGTTAGAGAGTGCTTGTGCCACTAAGCGGACGTTTTCTCTAGTGAACTCTTCACCAATAAACGCGCGCCAGCCGCCAGTACCAAATTTAATCATTAGAAAATCCTTTTAGTCTCACTACCTCAAGCCAGTAGAGACTTGAGATAGGAGATGTTCATCAAATTAAGTGATTAGCCGAGTACAACGATAACTTCGTTTACGCTGCCATCGGCTTGTACTGGGATTGCGCCTTCAATCTGCTCACCGTTAATCGTGATAGAGGCAACGCCCTTGCTTACTGCATTCGGGTTTTGAACGGTGATGTTGTAAGTTGCACCGCGCCATTGACGATTTACCTCGAATTCTGGCCAATCCGTTGGGATACAAGGATCGACGGTTAAACCTTCAAAGCCTGTACGAACACCAAGAATGAAGTTAGTTACCGCAAAGTAAGCCCAACCCGAGGTACCTGTTAACCAAGGGTGGTTTGCACGGCCGTGGTCTTGGTGGTCTTTACCCATGATGAACTGCACGTACGAGTATGGTTCTGCGTAGCGTGTCTCAATCATGTCGTTTTGGTTGTATGGGTTTAGTGCGTCGTAGAATTTCATCGCACGGTCACCACGGCCTAGCTTCGCTTCGGCGACCCAAGCCCATGGGTTCGGGTGAGAGAAGATAGCGCCGTTCTCTTTAACGCCTTGGTAAACGCGAGTCACAAAACCGATATCGTCATTTGGTGTAGCAAACGATGGAGAGTTTAGGTGTAAGCCATACTCAGAGAATAAGTTCTCATTAACTGCGTCCATCGCTTTCTCGCCACGCTCTTGAGATACCGCGCCAGATAGAACCGCTAGCGTGTTTGATTCAAGGTGAACTCGACCTTCAGTTTGTTGAGCAGTACCGATCTTGTCGCCATTTTTAGTCAGACCACGGATGTACCAGCCACCCTCGTCATCCCAAAGGTGCGTTTCACACGCTTCGCGAACGTTCGCTGCCATTTCAGTGTATTTAGTAACGTCAGCATCGTTATTACGGAACTTAGCTAGGTCTAAGAATTCTTGTAGCGCCCAGAAGTGTAGGAATGAAACCATTGAAGATTCACCGCCACCTAGGTTCAAACAGTCATTCCAGTCAGCACGAAGACCTTTACAGATACCGGTTTGCCCTACGTATTCTGCAGAGAAATTCAGCGCCGCTTTCATGTGCTCGTAAACCGTTGCTTCGCCACCATCTGCGTATGGAATCACTTCGTCAAAGAAATCGTGTTCACCTGTTTCCATCACGTACTTGATGATGGTTGGTACGATCCACAGGTGATCATCAGAACAGGTATCGTCAATGCCGTGGATTTTGTCGTCGTCTGAAGGCGTTGGAACAACCGTTGGCGATTTTGAAGGCTCAACGTCTGCTTTCTCTGGATCGAACCAGTCAGGATCGAACAAGTGTAGACCGTAGCCCGCTTTCACTTGGCCACGAAGCAGATCGATAATGCGTTTTTTGGTCATTTGTGGGTTGGCATGAGGTACTGAGATCGCGTCTTGCGCCGTATCACGGTAACCAAGGCCAGTACGGCCACCGACTTCAATGAACGATGCAAAGCGCGACCAAACCACACAGGTTTCCGCTTGGTATAGCGTCCACGTGTTGATCATGGTGTCTAAGCCTTCGTTTGGCGACTTAACTTGGAATTTGTTGCAACGCTCGTCCCAGTGATCTTTGATGCCTTGGAAAGCGGCATCTACGTTGGCTGCATCTTGGTACTTCTCGCGTAGGCGTTCACCGTTGCCTTTACCTATACCTAATACATATGCAAAGCGAACTTCTTCACCCGGTTGAATCGTAAATTGCTTGTGCAGAGAACCACAATGGTTGTAACAGGTTTGCGCGCTGTTAGAACACTTGCCATTTTCAACCGCAATTGGGTTTGCTTCATCACGGTACATGCCTAGGAAGTTGTCACGTTGGCCATCGTAGCTGTCTGGCGAGAAAGTTGAAGCTAGGTAGTAGAAGCCTTCAAAGTCGTTAGTGTTGTAGTACAAGTCGTATTCAAGCACACCTTCTTGGTAAGACGTGCCCGCAGAGTACAGAGACATCTGATGGTTCTGGTTATCTGATTGAATATGACTGAAAGAGAACTCAACAAATGAGAAAGTGCTGATGGTCCTTGGCTTGTCAGTGTTGTTCTTCAGCACGACATCCCAAATTTCCGCATCTTCACCTTTAGGAACGAATAGCGTTTTAGTTGCCGTAATACCGCTGTATTCACATTTGAACTTTGAGTATGACAGACCATGACGAACTTCGTAGTTCGCTTCATCTAGGCTTTTTGCCACTGGCTGCCAAGAGATAGACCAGTAATCACCGGTTTCATCATCACGCAGGTAAACATAGTGCCCTGGACGGTCGAATGTGCCGTTTGGACGGAACTTAGTAACACGGTTGTATTCCGGAGAATTGTAGAACGAGTAACCGCCCGCATTATGCGAAATCACGGTACAAAACTTTTCAGTACCTAGGTAGTTAGTCCAAGGTGCTGGTACATCAGGGCGAGTGATGACGTATTCGCGATTGTCGTTATCGAAATAGCCGTATTTCATTGTCATTTCCTTTTTAACAAACTGCATCTATGCAGCTAATTTTTAAATAGTGATGCTGAGTCTTATCTGACTGAGCACCTTAATTTGAGTGAGTACCTTAATTTGAGTCAGCAACCGCTCGATGTGAGTGTCGCTTTGGTTGTGTTTTATTGCGCTTTCCAAGGGTTGCGATAGTCAACATTGAGTCTGTCGAGTAATGGCAAGTGCCCTTTAAGGCGAGATAGGTAATCTAGCCAGTTCCGGTTGTTTTTATGTGTCCAACATCCTTCAGCTAAAGCGCTAATTCTTGGAAATACCATGTAATCCATGCGCTTTTGATTGGTGACGATCTCACACCATAGAGCACATTGAATGCCGCGGATCCGCTTACGAATTGGGTCGGTGTCGGATATCTCAGCAAGTGCTTCGTAGGTATAAGCTTGTTCTAATGGGATGACAGCAGCCCAATCTACGCCCGGTTCTTCCGGTGCATAATCTTGGGTCATGTCGAGATAGGTAAACTGTGCCGGTTGCAGCACAACATCAAAGCCTTGGCGAGCGCAATTCACAGCCGCTTCCTCACTGAGCCATGAGTAGATGATGGTCTCTTTACTGACCTTGTTGCCGTGTTGTGCTTCTTCCCAGCCCACCATGCGCTTGCCTAGTTGCTTGAGTTTGTTCTCGGCATAACGGAATAGGTGGCCTTGTAAATCTTCGCTGTCTTGATATTGATGCTCTCTCATCAGTGCTTGAGCGGCAGGGCTGTTGGTCCACACCCCTGGCGGTACTTCATCTGCGCCCATGTGGATCAATTCGCTAGGGAACAGCTCAGCCACTTCTTCAATAACGGCATCTAGGAATTGGTAAGTACTTGGTAAACCAGGATTTAGCACGTTGTCGTTGTAGTGCTGAATACTCTTGTATTGTGTGGTGTCTGCTTGATCTACCAACATGTCAGGCAATGACTTTATTGCAGCGCGACAGTGACCCGGGATATCGATTTCAGGAATAACCGTGATACTGCGCTGCTCAGCATACTCAATCACTTCACGAATTTGTTGTTGCGTGTAGAAGCCACCATAGTTCTCAGCAAGGTGTGTGTATTGCGGCTCTAATATATGATTAGGGCCGCGCCAAGCGCCGATTTCAGTCAGCTGAGGTAGGCTCTTAATCTCAATTCTCCAACCTTCATCGTCAGTTAGGTGCCAATGAAATACGTTGAGCTTGTAGTACGCCAGTTGATTGATTAAACGCTTAACTTGCTCTACCGAGTGGAAGTGACGAGCGCAGTCCAACATCATGCCTCGGTATTTGAAACGAGGCTGATCGGCGATTTTGCAACATGGAACAAGGAAGTTCTCGGAATCCAGTTGTTGTACTAACTGAATCAAGCTTGCCACAGCGTGTGTGAAGCCAGACTGGCTAACTGATTCGAGCATTATCTGCTGTGTCGTGACGGTGAGCTTGTACTCAGCTTCGTCCAAAGTCGGATTGCTGCGAAATAGAATGTCGCCGCTTTCGTCTTTTGAAAATTCAGTTGAAAGCTCATTCGAAAGAGAGATTTCAAAGATAGAGAGCAATTCCTGTTGTAGCCAAGAGAGAGCTTTATCTGCAAGGTGAGATTGAACCTCAATCTTGCATTCACTATTTAACGCGAAGCCACCTTGCTTAATTTCGATCTGGTTCGGCTGAGGAATCAATGCCACTTCAGCTGCGCTCACTTCAGGTATTTGATTGCGTTCACGATATGGTGAAGCTAAAACAATCGGCGATATAGCAACAGGCAGTACCGATGTTTCTCCTTGGTGATATGATTGTATAAAGGCATCATTAAGGCCATCAGAATAGAAGTAAAATGGGCCGCTTTGAATACTGAATTCAAGGTAGTAATGGTTGTTCGCCTTTAACACCGGTGAACTTGGTTTGAACGAGCAAAAGCTTCCTACTTGAGTCAGTTCACCTTGCGATAAGCTCTCAGGAAGGATGAATCGGTCAAAGGCAAAATGCAGTGACCAATCTTCTACGTCGAGGTCACTTAAGTTATGTACCGTAAGGCCGAATCGGCAGTTATTTTTTTGTTCAGAAAGAACAGCTAAGTCGATGCGATAATTCATATAACTTCCCTGCTAAGCCTGTTGATACAAGTTGTGTTGTGATTTTCCGGCAAACATCAATGCGCCTTCTATTGCGTCAAATTGAGGTTTAACGATCCACTGCTGTACTGGTGGTGATAGCCAGTTGAGAATGCGTTCTGCGATACTTCCCATTAAGCACACCTTGTCAGCACCTTTTCGATGCAGCGCTAACACAAACATTTCGATATCGGCTGCAGCTTGCTTAAGCATCTCGATAGCCAGTTCATCGCCTTCATTAGCCAGTTGAAAAATGACTGGAGAAAATTGACCATAATCTTTTGGACTCGCGCCTTTCGACCACGCCACGATCGCATCAACATCATTATTGAAATGATTCATAACGTGTTGAGTTAGCAGAGTTTTGTTACGAATACCATCTTCAGCGAGTAGAACTTGCTGAATTAAACGAAGGCCCATCACTGCACCGCCGCCTTGGTCTGAAATTGGGAATTCACGACCACCAACAACATGTTGCTCACCGTTGTTTAAGTAGATGCCGCATGAACCTGTGCCAGCGATCATGATTGCACCGTTTTGGCCATCGTGAGCGCCAATACAAGCACCATAAGCGTCAGTGTTGAGCGTCATACTTGCGAAAGGGTGTGTTTGTGCCATGAAATCGAGCCACGCTGATTTTTGCTCTGCGCCAGCCAGTGCTAATCCAACATGCATATTAGACAAGTCGTCAGCGTTGAGTTGGCTTTGTTGGGCGGCTTTGGTGATGGCATCTGTAATCGAATTCATCGCAACATCAACGCCCAATAGGATGTTGGCACTGCCGCTCTTAGCTTCACCAATCAGTTTGCCTTGGTCATCTCTAATTCGAGCTCTGCAAGAAGTGCCACCACCATCAATACCTACGTAGTAAAGAGTCATGATTATTGCTCCTTACACTGTGCTAAATGGTTGAATTGTGCTGCTGTTGCCAGTAAGTACCACGCGCCATGAGGAATCCATTGTTCGCCCCAACGCCAGTTTTGTAGCATGTCGTCTTTTTGATCTGGTGGATTGAATGCGATGTCTTGTTCATCGTCAAAGCCAGCCGTGATGCCGTTGCAGATACCGCCTTTCGCATTAAAGAAACCAAGCTGTGGTAGGTAGTCTGGGTTGTTATGACCGTGACCATCAAGCATGCACATGTGGTAAGGGTTCAATCCTAAAATCCAATCAAGGCTGTTTTGTGAAAGCTGGATTAAGCGCTTTTTAAGATCGGCATCTTGAATGTGTGGTTGAACCAAGTACGCCATGGTCGCAATTGAACCAAGACGTGCGTTTTCGCCTTGCCACCAGTAGCCTGTTTCGTTCTTTTGAGCGACAAAGAAGGCATCGCGTTTATCACCATCGACAGACTTAACGTATTGTCTCGGGTAGCCAAATGGGTTGATGACTTTGTCTGTAATATTGATTTCGAAGTGACAGGCTTTTTGAACAACCGTGCGCGCTTGTTCTTTCAGTTCTGCATTGGTTTCATTGTCGATGTACTCGCATAGCGCAATCACAGGAAGGCCTGCTTCTGCTGCATGGAAGTAAGGGCGAGAGCCATCAGAGTTTGCCGACCAGAAGTAGGCAAATGAGTCATCGGATTGCTGACGAGCGATCAAGCGACTCGCCCAAATCCTTGCTTCTGATAGATATTGAGAATCTTGTGTAACTCGGTACAACTCGTTGGCAGCGAGTAGGGCACAATACTCATCGATGATGTTCTCTTCACCGTCATTTAGGTATTGGAGGTTGTACTCTTTTAGATGCCAGTAACCTTTTGCAGCTGTATCAAGATAGGTTTGACTAGAGTAACTGCCAGAGGTTTTAAGTTCAGAAGCTGCGGCTAATGCTGCAATAGCAACACCGGCACCTTGTCGGTAGCCCGCTTGCAAGTCCGTTGACTTATGGCCTTCCTGAGTAACATAAGCGCAGATGTCGCGCTGATTGATGTCTTTGCTCCACTTGTCGAATACCGTCATATAGAAGTATCCAGCCGCGTCTTGCATGCGCACTAAGAAATCTGCACCGAATAGGGCTTCTTCAGTCAGGCGAATCATGGAGAATTTCGGGAAGTCTGGGTTATTACTGGTTAAGCGCACGCTTTTAAGCATGTTCCAAACAACCATAGGAATCTGTTGAGGATTGAGGTAATTACCATAAGACAGGTGACTAAAGTACTTGCTTACATCACCGGATGCGTCGTACCAACCGCCATGGACATCGACGTACATGTCAGTACCTAGAATTTGTGCCTGTTGATCTTTTTTGTCGAAAGTTCCGCCGCAACGTTGAGACTTAAAGTAATGAAGCACATCAGAAAACGTGTGGTTCATTAGTAGGTTGCTACCAATATCGAAAACTTTTGAACGCAGATTGTCAAAGCGCAGGTAGTAGCGACCAGGTTCAGTGAATGAACTGAAATCGATAGTGAAGAATTGTCCTTGATGCCAGTTTGCTACGCGGCCTTGCTTTACAACATCGAAGTTGCCCACGGTAATATGGTTGTCGGCACACACTAATAATGCAGTCGTACTTGATAAGCGAGCTTTCTTAGTTTGTAAGATAGCCTGCTTTGGAGCCGTGGATTCGTAGCCAATATGGTTGGTCAATAACAGCATCAATGTTCTCCAAAAGTCCTAGTTTCTTATGGCTAGGTACCTGAAATTTTTTAGGATAAATAGTTAGGGTCCGCAGACCCTAACGGGCATTTATTGCTTAGCTTTCGTGTAGGTAACAACGCACAAAATGGTTCTCTGCGAGTTGAGTAACACCCGGTAATTGCTCTTTACACTTGTCCATTGCGTGAGTACATCGGCCTGCAAAAGGGCAACCTGCTGATGCTGGTGTCCAAAGAGGGATTTCCCCTTTATTACCTGCTAATTGGTCGTGGATAGATTTCTTAGGGTCTGGAACCGCAGAAACCAGCAGTTGGGTGTAAGGGTGTTGCGGGTTAGCAATCACGTCATCGGTATCGCCCCATTCCACCATGTGTCCTACGTACATCACTGAAAGATCTTCAGCAATATACCGAGCCGTTGCGATGTCGTGAGTGATGTAAAGCAGAGACATTTGCTTCTCAAACTTCATCTCTTCCATCAGGTTTAAAACACCAGCACGAATCGATACATCAAGCATTGATGTTGGTTCATCGGCTAATACAACTTCTGCCCCTACCGCGATGTTACGGGCTAGGTTGACACGTTGACGTTGACCACCTGAGAGTTGGTGAGGGTACTTTTCTGCCGTTGCTTTTGGTGGGATTAAGCCAACCTGCTCTAGAAGATCGTATACACGTTCCTGTAACTCTTTCTTGTTGCCAGGAGATACTTTTTTGTGGATCAACAATGGGCGAGCAATGTGGTGGAAGATGTTATGTGTTGGATTCAGGGAACCAAACGGGTCTTGCCATACCATCTGCACGCCTTCACGGTAATGCATAAGATCTTTTCTGCTTAAGATCTCTTGGATGTCACGACCTTTGTACTCGATCGTACCGCCTGATGGCGTATACATTTTTGCGATCATTTTTGCCGTTGTTGATTTGCCTGAGCCAGACTCACCAACCACCGCTAGGCCGCGGCTTTTGTACATTTTGAATGATACGTCGTTAATCGCACGCATCATCGGGGTTTGAATGGTGGTACTGCTTATTGGGAAGTCTTTCACGACGTTCTTACCTTCTACCAATAACTGACCGAAATCTTTGCTCATAATTGTCTCCAGAATCCTTATTCGCTTTGCTTGTATTTCGGCGGTCGAGCCGCCTTATTCGTTATTCACGCTGAATCAGCGTGCAAGCTATAGCTTCCTTTGTACTATTGGGTCACCGTACAGGTGGCAGTTAGACAAATGTCCCGGGTCGATAGAACGCAGCTTGGTTGGTACCTTGGTGCAGGCTTCATGTACACGGTCACAACGAGCTTGGAAACGACACCCTTCAGGAATCTCTAACAGGTTCAAAGGATTGCCCGGAATACCCGCTAGTTTTGTCTTTGGCCCTGTCAGTGGAGGGAAAGAACTTCCCAGCCCTTTGGTGTAAGGGTGGAAAGGGTTTTCTAGAATATCTTGAGAGTCCGCAATCTCGATAAGCTCACCTGAGTACATGATGCCGATACGGTCAGAGAACTCGACCATCAATGACAAGTCATGGGTGATGAACAGAATCGAGAAGCCAAACTCTTCTTTCAATGCATAGATTTTTTGTAGGATTTCGCGTTGCACAACCACATCAAGTGCTGTTGTTGGCTCATCCATAATGATCAGCTTTGGATTCAGCGCGAGAGCGATAGCAATAACCAAACGTTGACGCATACCACCAGAGAATTGGTGGGGGTAGTCACTCAATCGGCTTGGGTGAATATCGACGATCTCAAGTAGACCTTCGGCGCGCTTTTTTGCTTGCTCACGAGTCATGTTGGTGTGGTGCATAATCACGTCACAGAACTGCTCTTCCATTGGTAATACTGGATTCAATGCGTTCATTGCACTTTGGAATACCATCGACATCTCGCTCCAACGGAACGCTTGCATACGGTCATCACTGTATTCAAGGATGTTCTCACCATTGAAGATAACCTCGCCACCACTGATGTAAGCGGGCGGCTTATGCAGACGCATAAGAGAGAAAGCAACAGTTGATTTACCACAGCCAGATTCACCAGCTAGGCCGAATACTTCACCTGGAGCAATGTCGAAACTTACGTTGTTACACGCACGTACATCGCCAGACTCTGTGATGTAATCCACGCATAAATTGCGGATAGAAATTAGTGGTTCAGACATGATTATTTATCTCCGCTCCAAAGTGCATTTTGTGGTGGTAGTTCAGGTTCACGTTCTTCTTTGTCTTGTGCTGCTAATTTCTTCCAACGCTTCATGCCTTTGTGAGAACGCAGTTGCGGGTTGGCAATTTCATCGACAGCGAAGTTAAGTAGAGCAAGACCAGTTACAAGGAGTGTCAATGCGATACAAGGAGCCAATAGTTCCCACCAAGCGCCAATCAGCATTGATGAAGAGGTTTGAACGTTGTAAAGCATGATGCCCCAGCTGATTGTGTTCGGGTCACCAAGACCTAGGAACGAAATCGTTGCTTCCATCATGATTGCGTACATCACCGAGCCGATGAAGCTCGCGCCAACGATAGAGATAAGGTTTGGAAGAATCTCTACGAAGATGATACGGAATGAAGATTCACCCAGAACTTCAGCGGCTTTTACAAACTCTTTTTCACGTAGTGCTAAGGTCTGGGAACGAACAACACGCGCGCCCCAAGCCCAGGACATAAAGCCGATAACCAAGGTTATGGTGACTGGCCCTGCCTCGCCGATAAAGGCTGCAACTACAAACAGTAATGGGTATTGAGGAATAACTAGCATGATGTTCATTGCGGCTGTCAGAACATCATCGACACGTCCGCCAAAGTAACCTGCCGAAACACCGATCACTGTCGCGAGTAAACATACGGTAAGACCCGCACCAAAACCTACAGCAAGAGATACGCGTGCGCCGTATACCACTTGTGACCAAACGTCACGACCCATACGCGTTGTCCCCAGTACGTGGTCCGCCTTTTTAGACATTATCAATGTACGACGATCGTCTGCTAGGTTTTGAGCAACCCAGCCATCAGGGCTTGTTTGTGCAGACTTAACCACGAAGCCAGGGTATTCGTGCGGGTTACCTGTACGTTTGTCTGGTACGTGTTTAGTTATCAATGGAGCCGCAATCGCACCAAGAATAAAAATACTTAGGATGATGACGCCTGTTAAGGCCATCGGGTTACGCCAAATGAGTTTTAGAATATCTTTCATGATTATTTACCACCCTTACGAAGACGAGGGTCAAGAACAACGTAAAGCATGTCTGCAACTAGGTTAAAGAACAGCATGAACAGCGTCATGATAAGCAGTTGACCTTGCAGTACTTGGTAATCACGAGCGTTAATTGCGTTGAAAAGTACGCTGCCAAGGCCTGGGTAGTTAAAGATGATTTCGATAATTAACTGACCACCGATTGCCATACCTAGCGACATAGAAAGTGCTGTCACACTTGGTAGCATCGCGTTACGAGCTGCGTAATTGAATACCACTCGGTTTTCGCTAAGGCCTTTGCCTTTCGCCATAGTGATGTAATCTTCAGCTAGCAGGTTGATCATGTTGTTACGCATGTTGACTAGGAAGCCACCAATTTGAACAATAGATGCACATAGCAAAGGTAAGAAGGCGTGGTAAGCGACATCTTTAATGAATGCCCAGCTTGTCCAATCTGGAATCGTACCCGCGGTATAGGCGTAACCTGTTGGGAACCATTTCAAGCCGATTGCGAAGGTAAACAGCGCAATCATGGCAATAACAACCTGAGGAACGGCTTGTAAAATCAGCATCCCTGGAGTCACAAAGGCATCGTATTTGCTGCCACGTTTCCACGCTGCAAAAATACCTAGGATTGAACCAATTGAGAAAGAAAGAATAACTGCGGTGCCAGCTAAGAAAAGCGACCAACCGAATGCGCCACCTAACAGCGTATTTACTGATAGTGGGTAGAACTGGATTGATGTACCAAGCTCCCAGCTTAGAATGTTCTTCATGTATGCGCCGTATTGAACCAGTAAGCCGCCATCAACGAAGCCTAATAGTTCTTTCATTGCAGCAATACGCTCAGGAGTAACTTGTACAGAAGCGTTCGCAAACATCATGGTAACTGGGTCACCAGGCATTGCTCTTGGAATAATAAAGTTTAACGTCGCTGCAACTAATAGCGCGACAAAATAAAATGACAAACGTCTTAAAAAATAACCCATAACTCACACCTTACTCACCCAGATTGTTTCCCTGTTTCTGGATTCAGGTCGCTCCTAGCGAAATTTGGAACGAAAAATCCCCTGACGACGAGCGCCATACTTTCAATTGAGAGTGTGGGGATTTTTATAAGCGGCGTAAGAAGTTACGCCGCAAAGATTGAACGATTACTTATTTAACTGGTTTTAGGTCCAGTACATGAAGTAGACGCTCTGGAATACCAGCCCAAATGTTTGGACGGCCTTTTGGATTTTCTTCGTTCCACCAACCAGTGAAGCGAGTTGTGTTGTATTGGTACATGTAAGCACCAGACATCACAGGGATCGTTACTTGGTCTGCAGCGATGATTTGCTGAATACCGTGTGCGATATCTAGCTGTTCGTTCTTATCAGCTGTTTTGTAGAAGCTGTTTAGAAGACCATCTAGCTTGTCGTTTTGGTAGAAGTGCATCGCGAAACGAGGCATACCATCACCAGATTGAAGTGATGAATTGTAAGCACTGTTCCAGTACGTGTATGGATCCGCACCGTGGAAGTAGTTTGTGTAAGCTACGTCGTATGTGCCTTCAAGCATCGCTTGGTTATACACAGAGAAGTCAGGCGTACGAGCTTTCGCTTTAATACCGATTTCGTTTAGCTGTTCTACCGCTAGTTGAACTGTGTTGTTGAAGTCGGTCCAGCCATTTGGCGATTGGATCATTAGTTCGAAAGACTTACCTGATGGAGTATCAACAAAACCATCTTTGTTTACATCTTTGAAGCCAGCGTCTGCAAGAAGCTTCTTCGCGCCTTCAGCGTTGTATGTGTTGAAGCCTTTGTACTTGTCATGAGTTTTTTCATCAGACCAAGCTTCAAACGCGTAACCAAGACCAGAAGCAAAATCATTTACTGTACCGCCACCGTAGAATGCGATGTCGATGATAGTTTGACGGTCAAGCGCCATGGAGAAGGCACGACGGAATTCAACGTTACTTAATGCTTCATGCTTTGCAGCATCTGGATGCTTGAAGTTTACAACGAAAGCTTGTGTACCTGCTGGCGGGTACCAGTAGTGGTGTTTCGGGCTAGCTGCCGCGTATGTACGGTCGATATCTGGAACGAAAGAAGACGTCCAGTCCATTTCACCGTTTACGATTTTACCTAGGAATTGGTCGTTATTCGCAATTTGTGGAACTCGCAGACAGTCAACATCTAGGTTGTCTGCATCCCAGTAATTTGGGTTTGCACACTGGATATATAGTTGCGAAGTAAATGTATCGACTTCTGTAAATGGACCAGAACCTACCGGGTTTTCATTGGTAAACGTTGATGGATCTTTGACGTCTTTCCAGATGTGCTTTGGTACTACAGGTACTTTAGCAATCTCGTAAGGTGCATTCGAGTTGGCTTCTGTTAGGTTGAATTTAACTTGATAGTCGTTAAGCTTTTCTACGGAAGTTACCCAAGAGTTGATACCAGATTGGTCAAGTTCTGGTCTCTCTTTTACAAGGTTGAAAGAAAAAACAACATCATCAGCAGAGAAAGTTTCTCCATCAGACCATTTAACCCCCTTACGAATGTCGAAAACAACGCTCATCAGATCATCTGACATTTTGAAGTTTTCAGCGAGACGGAACACTGGAGTGTTACCGTGCATTTCGTTAAATACAACTAATGGTTCGTAGAGGAAATCCCAAGTTGTATGTAAATGAGTTGCGCCTAAATACGGGTTAAAGTTACGTACAAAGGTAGTGAACTCCTTAGGGTGAATAGTCAGTTCGCTGCGTTCTGCAGCTGTTGCTACTGATGCAAAACCTGTTGTAGCCGTTGCAATAATTGCTGTTGCTAGGGCTGTTTTTTTTATATTGGCAAGCATAGCTGTTCCTTACTATTTGCTTTCATTTCACTAATGGATTGAATGTTATCTATCGCTAATTGGTGAGTAGATACACACTCTGGTTAAAGGCCTACCTCTTCTTCGTTGCTCCAGATTCATCGCTGTCTCTGAGAAGTGGTAAGAGTGGCCTGTAGGCCTTTGGCAGGAGTAAGAAAACACCTTATCGATGAATTAATCAAACTCGTTTCCCGTCAAAAACGTTAAAAACACATAGCCACACGTCATTAACGTCAAAGTAGGGTGCTTTGGTGGTTTTTTGCGCGCAATTGTTATGGTGATGTGACTCGCAATTGAATTTGTGGTTGTGATGGTGTGTAAGTGCCCACTTACTTACCTAGCATTTAGTAATATACTCTTGCTCTGCATTGATGTAATTGTAGATCTTGGTCACTTGCTGATTTTACGTTAAATTTCCCTAGAAAATTAAATCTGCCGTTCTGTTGTGACTCGCTTCTCAAACTGCAACAAAGAGTCAGTTAACGGTTAGAAAAGGCGGAGAATAGGGCGAGTAAGCGCGAATTTTTAAGGTGCGTTGAAGCTCAAGTAACGTGATATTTCTCTTGTTTAAAGACGTGAAAAAAGTGCATTCGAGCCGTGTTATTTCTCTTTGAATCGAAATGTTACGTACAAAAAAGCCCACACGAGGTGGGCTCTATTATTAAAGTATCGTGATGTTAGTTCAGGATTAGCTGGTCAGTAATTTCTGTAGCTTGTCTCTGAGCATCTCGATGTGAGTTCTTTCTGGCGTTTGTTCTTTACAGTGCTCTAGAATGAACTCGATAGAGCTCAACACCGTGCGCCAGCGAGGTGTTTTCGGTAAGGTTTCAAAGCGTAGATATTTATCTAAGGTGCGAGTTTGAAGCGTACTTCGGTCTAAATAAACACGCCACAAGCCACTCTTCTCTGCGAAAGCAAACTTGGTTTCACCAGTGACTGACTCCCAATATATGATGGCATTGGTCATCGCTTCCACCAACACTTCGCGCATTAGCTCTTGTTTGTTTTTACCTTCACCGGTTGCCTTATCAGCAAGGCGAGTGAATTCACCACCGAGCTCTTTCAGTTGTTGCAGTTTGTCTTTGTCGCCTTCAAAAGCATAACTTGAAAGCGCCTCAACCGCCGTTTCAAGGTTATTGATACGGTTTGAGTTAACACCACCACCGACATTGAAGATATACATGGTATCGAGTCCTGAGCCTTCAGGTAGTTTAAGAATGTCACTTGGTATGCGCTGACGCGTGTCATCAATGTAGATATCGATGTCACCACAGTAGTGAGCTTGTTCCACCTTGAGGTATTTAGGTGCAATGATTTCGTCAGCCATTGAGCGCTTCAGTTGTTCTTGTCCGCGTCTAAAAAGCTTGGCCGCTGCTTCATTGGCAAAGCGAATGCGTTGGTCTTCTCGAATACAAATAATGGCTTCTGGAGCTGACTCCAACTGTTCTAGCAAGCGTCCTTGAGTTTCGAGCAGGTTAGCTTCAACCATGGCTCTATGTGTGAGCTCCAGTTGCAGCTGGTCATTCTCAAGGCGCCTCTGTTCCGCCTTACTTGCGGATAAGTGCGCTGTGATTCGAGCAGCCAGTTCCTGTTTATTAAACGGCTTGGATAAGTAATCGTTGGCACCCGCTTCAAAGCCACGAACACGGTCTTCCGCTTGATTAAGTGCAGTGAGCATGATGATTGGTAATTGTGCGTGGTCATATTGCTTACGCAGCGCTTCACACACCTGATAGCCACTCATGCCCGGCATCATGATGTCGAGTAGAAGCAGTTCTGGCTTCTCTTTCTCAATCAGTTCAATCGTTTCTGGACCGTCACATGCCGTTCGAACTCGATAGCCTTCCAATTTTAAGAAGCTGTCTAACACGCGTAAGTTGACGGGCTCATCGTCAGCAATCACTAACAACGGGTCATTCGGGTCTTCGCTGATAGCGCTATTCTCTTGCTGAGTGTTATCAATCAAATCAGGCGCTTGGAAGTGTGAGTAGCTCCCTGATTCATTGTAACTATCCAATTCTTGTTGGGTAGCTAAAGGTAATGTGAAGCTGAAGGTCGTCCCAAGCATTGGCTGGCTACTTACGTACAGCGAGCCACCCATTAGCTCGATCAGCTGACGGCTAATGGATAACCCAAGCCCTGCACCTTGGCGATAGTTACTTGAGTCTTGCCCTGCTTGAATCAGTGGTTCAAAGATATGTTCTAGGTATTCTGCTGGGATGCCTTGGCCGGTATCGACAACTTGCACACGAATGTTGTCGTCGATAACGCTTGCTGAGATAACAATCTTACCTTCGGATGTGTACTTAATAGCATTGCCGACCAAGTTATACATCACTTGTTCCAGTCGTTGAGGATCAGACGAGACTAACCCTAAATCACTTGGAACTTGATTGATAATGCGGATTGGCTTGTTACCTAACAGATGATGAGATAACTCAAGCACTAAGCTGGTGGCAGCAGACAAATCGACGGCTGACTTCTTAATATCTAAGCTGCCATAGCGCATCTTGTGGTAATCGAGTAGGTCATCAACTAAGGTTGCCAATCTCTGACCACTATTGATAATGATATCCAACTGGTACTTCTGGTTGGCAGGAATAGGCCCGTTGGCACCAGATATCAGCGCCTCTGCGATACCAACCATGCCATGAAGTGGTGTTCTGAGCTCATGGGAAGTCGTTGCCAAGAATTCATCTTTCAGTTTATTGGCAAGCTGCAATTCTTCGTTTTGTTTTTGAATCGTTTTGAGGTTGTCCTCTAACTCGTCATTTTGACTTTTAATCAGCAGCATTTTTTCACGAATAGAGCGCTGCATCCTTTCAAAGCTGACAGCTAGGCGACCTATTTCGTCTTTCCGCTCGGTATTGATCATCGTTTCATCAAGATCGCCGGCGGAGACCTTCTCTGCAGCCCAAGTGAGCTTTAGCAATGGCGAGGTGATGAAGTTCGATAAGTAGTGCGATGCAACAACCACGAGAATGATCGCTGTTAGCATCACAATCACGAAGATCTTTTCTAATTGATGAATACGAGCAAACGCCTCTTTTTCTGGCAGTTCGACAACCAATGCCCAGGTAGCGTATTTAAGCTCAATCGGGGTGTAAGCGGCTATGATCGCTTGATCGAGAGTGTTGTCAAACGTGCCTACTGCGGTTTCACCTGCCAGAGCTTTGTCGACAACATCTAAGCTCAGGTTAATTGACTCTTGAGAGTGAGCAAGGCTACGAGGTAAGTGGTCACTACCAACAAGAAGTGTTTGAATGTTTGAGCTCTTGTTTAGATCCGCAATCAGCTTGGTAATGCCGTTAATTGGCAGTCTAAACATCGCATAGCTGTGTAAATATCCTTGTTGAACAATAGGCGCACCTAGCCATGCGGTTTGCTTGCCGTTTTCGTCTTTAAAGTCAGACACGATGACAGGGGTGTAATCTTCGTTGGATCTACGCTTATCTGTCACGTCCTTGGCTAATCTTTGGAAGGTGACCCCAAGGTTTGAATCTTTGTATTTGCCGGTCAGTAAGTTGGTCCCGTAGTTATCACGCTTAAATACGGAGTAAGCCACGTTACCGTTAATGTCGACTAATAGAATGTCATCAAAGTCTGAACGCTTAAGCAGTTCTTGATATGAGTTATGGTATCGCTTATGCAGCAAGCGATAGCGTTCGCTTCCGATGAAACTGCTCGACTCAGGAAGTATAGATGTTTTGATTTGATCGCCTGAACCTTGAATGTAGCGCTGTTGAGCATTGCTGCGCGCTTCATCAATATCTAAGCCGAGTCGTTGAAAGGCATTGATTAAACCGTAGAAACGTCCACCACTGGCATTGGCTAGCTCTGAGCGAACGAAGCCCATGACTTGCGACTCTTGAGCCTGTAGGTAATCGACGATTTGTTGCTGTTTAGTATCACGGACCGAGACAAGGTGCGAAGTACTTTGTTCCTGAAGATCCTGACTGTGCGATTGGAGGAAAAAGATCGCGATAAGTGTCACTGGGGTAATACTGAGGACGAGAAACGCCAACATTAAGGTATTTTGAAGGCGCTTAAACTTCTGCTTTCGATAGAATCTAAACATAAATTGGGTACTACTTTCCTTTGATGCACTGCTAAAAGGGGCGAAAACAAGTACAGAGAATAGAATTAATGGGTTCCAATTTAACGAAATTAACGAGTTTTTTTACTTTGACAAGTAAGTGGTATTTAAAGCGTGTGCAAAAGCTCATTTTTATAGAGTTTTGATAGAAATATGAACAGACAGCGCAGATTGTGACCCTGCGCTGTGTTGGATAGGCTACTTGTTTGCGTGGTATATCGCGAATTTAGTGGTCTTATTTAGAGTCGCGCATTTTCCAAACGCTTGTTCAATAATAGGTATGTATTTTAAAAAGCTGTTTGCAACAATAATCATCTCACCAGAGCGCTTTAGGTGCTTTGGTGCCTGCGCTAGCAGAGTTTCCGTTGCGCTGTAGCTTGTGTCTAATCCTGAGTGGAAAGGCGGGTTACTGATGATGAACTGATAGTCTTTAGACGTATCAGAATAAACATCAGAAGCGAAAACTTTGCCCGTTAGACCATTGGCTTCGAGGGTGGCTTGGCTTGATGCGACTGCGAACGCGCTGATATCACACATTTCTAGCTCGATATCAGGGTGACGAGATGCCATAACCGCACCTAATACGCCGGCACCACAACCAAAATCCAGTACTTTGCCTTTTAGCTTTGGCAGAGTATCAAGTAGCAGTTGGCTACCTACATCAAATTGGCCGTGACTAAACACACCTGGAAGGCTTTTTACAGTCAGTGATTGCTCATCAATGTTAACAGTGTAGGTTTTAAACCAGTTTTGAAGGTTGAACGCTTGCGGTTGTTCGAAGCACTGACCCCAGTAAAAAGAGCAACGGCGCGCCGAATCGTATTTCACGACTTTGCCGTAAGGAGCGAACATCTTCTCGATACTTTTAACACCAGAACGATTCTCGCCAACTACGACAATCTCGGTATCTTTACCTAGCTTGGCAAATAACATCGCCAACAGAAATTCCGCTTCTGCTTTTGCTTTTGGCCAATACAACATCACCAAGTCAGCTTTGGTTTCTTCGGTGAATTCAGCACCGTAAAAACGTTGGATGGTGTTGCAACCCCCCAGTTTACGGTAGTAGCTGTAATTAGAAGTAAACACAGAGACAGATTCACAATACTTCGCTAATTCAACAGGGAACAAGTCTTCTGCCTCACCTGCAACTAAAACATGTTTGCCTTCAAAGTAGGCGAGTTGACGCTGAGCAATCTGGCTTGGGGCAATATAAGCTGACATAGGACACTCTGTTGAATCGTTAGCAAAAAATGAGGGCGGATTTTCGCATAATCCGCCCAAAGCTTGAAGTGTTTAATACTCGTTCGGCAACCAAGTTGTCGAACAGTTGATTAACTCTTGTCTTGTTGGTTTAAAAAGTCCTTAAACTCTTCATCGTAGATGTTGAACAGGACAATGGTAATCGCAAAAATCAGTGGGCCGTAGATTAGACCAATTAGGCCAAATAATTGAATACCACCTAACAGTGAGAAGAAGATCATCAAGGTATTCATGCCTGCACTGCCTTGCATCAGCAGTGGACGCAACAAGTTATCAATAGAACCAACAATCGCTACACAGTAAACCGTTAGGAAAATCGCCCATGTGGTATCACCCGTTAGGAACAAGTAAGTTGCTGCTGGGATCCAGATTAATGCGGTACCCACAACTGGGATGAAAGAGGCAAAGCCCATCATGGTGCCCCAGAATAGGCCTGGGAAACCGGCAATCCACATACCTAAACCGCCCGCAAAACCTTGTGCTATTGCGGTTAAGAATGAACCCATTACAGCTGATTTCGATACTTGCTCAATCTCTGTTAGAAGCTTGTCTTCTTGACTACGAGATAGTGGCAGAATATGACGAACCACACTGATGATTTTGTCGTGATCTCTTAATAGGAAGAACAGAACAAACAGCATCAAGAAGAAATCCATCAAGAAATTGGTCGCATCACCAAGGATTTTTGCACTGATACCAACCAGTTTTGAGCCAAAGCTGGTCGCAAATTCACCGACTTTCTGTGCGATGGCTTGAGGCTCAATGTTGTCGAAAGGCAAGTAGTTATTCACAAATGACAGTGCTTTGACCACGAATGGGTGTGCAAATAAAGTCTGAATACCACCCTGGGTCACCCATTGGTAGGTATTCTGAGAGAACAGAGAACCTTGCTGAACAATTGCTGCGAATACTGCCAATAAAGGGATAACAATAATGAAAGTCAGAACCACACAAGACAACAGAGAGACGATGTTTTCTTTATTCGGGAGTTTTTTTTCAAGCCACTCATGGATCGGGAACATCAATAGTGAAATGATAAAGGCCATCACGATTGAGTTGACGTACGGCTCTATAAGCAAGTAACAAGCATAAGCTGCCGCAAGTAGGGCAATGATGATCACCCAGTGGCTGGTATTGATTTTGAGTTTTTCTGACACGTTAATGGTCTCTATATTTGCGTTATGAGTTTATAATGGCTGCAAAACAGAGAGTTAGCAATGAGGAGTTTTGATAATGGGATGCTGTAATAAAGATAAGAAATGCCAAGATGAAGAACAGCAAACAAAAAAAGAGATCCCTTGGTTCAGAATGTTCATTGGCACCTTGATGTTGTTGGTTTTTCTTTTCTGGGAACGTTAGGTGTTTTTGGTTCAGTTTTAGCCTTAATAGAAGGGTAAATAAGTTGTCATATTTGTGGTTAGCGAGCGTGATGTATTAAAAAGGGCTGCATCTAATGCAGCCCTAAATTCAATCGGTTAGCGACTTATAAAGTGCTTTCGACTATTTGCTTTCAGCAGCAATGATCGCAAGAGAGCGATCAGCAGCTTCTAGTGTTGCATCCAGTTCTTTTGAACCATGAGCAAGAGAAGTAAAGCTTGCTTCGAATGCTGAAGGTGCAAGGTAAACACCGTGCTCTAACATTAGATGGAAGAAGCGCTTGAAGCGTTCGACATCACACTTAGTGACATCTTCGTAGCAGGTTACTGTTTCTTGGTCTGTGAAGAAGAAACCAAACATACCGCCAACTTGGTGAACTAGCATTGGAATACCGTGCTTGTCTGCAAGTTGCTTGAAGCCATTAGCCAACTGCTTAGTTTTTGAAGCTAGACGCTTCTCGTTGCCTTCTTCTTTTAGAAGGTTCAAACAAGCGTAGCCAGCTGCCATAGCAACAGGGTTACCTGAAAGCGTACCCGCTTGGTAAACAGGGCCAGTTGGTGCGATGTATTGCATCACGTCTTTACGACCACCGAAAGCACCCACAGGCATGCCGCCGCCAATCACTTTACCAAGACACGTTAGGTCTGGCTTGATGTTGTAGTAAGCCTGAGCACAACCTTCAGCAACGCGGAAACCTGTCATTACTTCATCAAAGATTAGCAACGCACCTTCTTGGTCACAGATTTCACGCAGACCTTCGTGGAAGCCTTCGACTGGAGGGATGCAGTTCATGTTACCCGCTACTGGCTCAACGATGATACATGCGATTTCACCTTTATTTGCCGCGAAAATTTCACGTACAGAATCTAGGTTATTGAATGTTGCCGTTAGTGTTAGCTTAGCAAAATCAGCTGGTACGCCAGGAGAGCTTGGTTGACCTAAAGTCAGTGCGCCAGAACCTGCTTTTACTAGTAGGCTGTCTGCGTGACCGTGGTAACAGCCTTCAAACTTAAGAATTTTGTCACGACCAGTAAAGCCACGAGCAAGACGAATCGCACTCATTGTTGCTTCTGTACCTGAGCTCACCATACGCAGCTGCTCCATTGATGGAACCATCTCAGAGACAAGTTCAGCCATTTTGATTTCAGTTTCGGTTGGAGCTCCGAAGCTAAGGCCGCGTTGCGCTGCATCAATGACAGCTTCACGGATAGCTGCGTGGTTGTGACCAAGGATCATTGGGCCCCAAGAACCAACGTAATCGATATATGCTTTCCCATCAGCATCAAAAAGAAGTGGGCCGTCAGCTCTATCAACGAAGATTGGAGAGCCACCTACACCGTTAAAAGCGCGCACTGGAGAGTTAACGCCACCTGGAATAGTTTGCTGTGCCTTTTGATACAGTTCTGCTGATTTGGTCATTGATATATCCTCTTTTGACTGTCGGACCAATTGGCACGCATTGTACCTATCCAGAATCCAACTAGGAATGCTTTCGCCGATATAATCCCCCGAATCTGGTTGTTTTGTGTGGTTACACGTTTTAATTGTCAGATATGGGCGAGTTTACGACAGTAAAAGGAGCGATCCTGTGGTGAATACTTGAACGTTTCAGTCAGGTATTAGATAATCACCATAATATAAAAAAATACTCAACAACTATGGTCTCGAATTAGATTTGTATCATGTTGTTTTTGACATAGGTAAGAGAGGTTGTCGTGAGCGAAGTAAATATCCCATTGTCTTTTTCTGATGCAGCAGCTACACGCGTACAAACGCTAATTGCTGAAGAAGAAAACCCAGAACTAAAACTGCGTGTATACATTACAGGTGGCGGTTGTAGTGGTTTCCAATATGGCTTCACATTTGATGAAAAAGTAAATGATGGCGACACTACTATTGTAAACAGCGGTGTTACGCTGGTTGTTGACCCAATGAGCCTACAGTACTTAATGGGCGGCATGGTTGATTACACTGAAGGCCTAGAAGGCGCACGTTTCTTTGTGAACAACCCGAACGCGACAACAACATGTGGTTGTGGCGCATCATTCAGCGTCTAGCTTGAACTGAAAAAGCTGAAGCTACATTAGAAACACTGCAAACGCTGAACCTAGGTTCGGCGTTTTTGTGTTTACAGACTCCTCAAATAGCCGCAGTAAGTTAAGCCTCGCGGTCGACTGCGAGGCTTTTACCTCGAAATAAGTGCTTGCCCCGATATTTAATCGATTATTTTTCAAAGCATTCACTTCAATTTTAAAGTTCGACGTATTTTTTAAACTGTCGATAGCGTCCTCAACTTTATTTTATCTGACCTGTTAATATTACTTATTTATATCAGTAAGTAGCATGGGATGCTTTTGAGCCAATTAATGCAGCTAATGCGCCAGAAAAGGATTTGTCATGTCCACTCTATTTTCTAACTCTCCATTTTTTCAGAAACTGAAGCAGCCTTGGTTGGTTTCTCTGGTTCTAGTTGTGCTGTTGTCGATTTGGCTTGGTTTAGGAGTGGGGCAAGCGGAAGAGTCGCCAGAAAAAAAAGCGACAGAAATTCCGTTGGCTAAGGTTTCCTTTCAAACATTCACTTCATCCCCCACCTTTAAAACCATAGAGCTTTATGGTCGCACAGCACCCGATAGACATGCTCGATTGGGAGCGGAAGTTGCGGGCAAGATTGTTAGGTTGAACGTTGTGAAAGGCGATACCGTTAAAGTAGGGCAAGCCATTGCTCAGATAGATAAAGGTGACTTAGAGATTCAGCTAGAGCGAGCTTCGGCTTTATATCGTTTGAAACAGAAGGAATTCAAAGCGGCGCAGTCTTTGAAGAAAAGAGGGTTGCAAGGCGAGATAGCTTATACCACCGCAGAGGCTTCACTAACGGAAGCAAAGGCCATGAAGCGCAATGCGGAATTGGCTTTAAAGAATACTGTGATTATTTCGCCTTTTTCGGGTGTGGTTCAAGATTTGATGGTGGAGCTCGGTGATTTCGTTGGTGTTGGCGATCCTGTTGCTGGCGTGATTGACCTCGATCCTTTGGTTATTGAGGCCGATGTCAGTGAGCGTCATATCCAGCATTTGCTAGTCAATCAATCTGCTTTGGTTCGCTTGTTAGGGCGAGAAGAAGCGGAAGGCCGCTTACGCTATGTTTCTCGTATCTCTTCTGCTGCTACCAATACCTTCCCAATAGAGATTGAAATCGATAACTCCAAAGGCCTATTACCTGCAGGTGTCAGTGCAGAAGTAACACTCAACCTAGAAACAAGAGATGCAATCAAGATTACACCTGCCATGCTGGCACTGGATGAGGCAGGTAACCTTGGGGTCAAAACTTTAGTTTCAGTCGATGACTCACCAACCGTGAAATTTGTAGGTATTCAGCTAGTCAAGGCAGAGCAAGATGGAGTTTGGCTCACAGGACTTGGGCAACGCGTCGACATCATCACAGTCGGCCAAGGGTTTGTACGTGATGGTGACTCTGTGATTGCTATTGAGCAAGGCGCTCAACTCTCTAACGTAACCGCAGAGTAGGAGATAACCGATGTATTCTATTATTGATGCAGCCTTGTCTCGCGCTCGAACAATGCTCTCCCTTTTAGCGTTAATCCTTGTCGCCGGTGTCGTCACCTATATCACGATACCCAAGGAATCGAGTCCAGACATTACCATCCCAATTATCTATGTTTCGGTCGGGCACCAAGGGATCTCGCCAACGGATGCAGAACGTTTATTGGTTCGACCCATTGAACAAGAGCTTAGGTCAATCGAAGGCGTAAAAGAGATGACAGCAACCGCAGCAGAAGGGCACGCCTCTGTGGTGTTAGAGTTTAATGTTGGCGTCGATCTTACTAAAGCGATGGCTGATGTTCGTGACGCTGTTGATCTGGCTAAGCCCAAATTGCCAGAAGATAGCGATGAGCCGACTGTAAATGAAGTTACCCTCGCTTCTGAGCAGCCTGTGTTGTCAGTGGTTCTGTTTGGTACCGTACCTGAGCGCACCATAGTACAAATCGCTCGAGAGCTCGGAGATAAACTCGAAAGCTATCGTCAGATCCTTGAAGTCGACATTGCAGGCGATCGCGATGACATCGTGGAAATCATCATTGATCCATTATTGATGGAGAGTTACAGCCTAAATCAAGCGGACATCTATAATCTGATTGCTTTGAATAACCGAGTAGTGGCCGCAGGCTTTGTTGATACAGGTTACGGGCGTTTTTCTGTCAAAGTCCCTTCTGTGTTTAACTCCTTAAAAGACGTACTTGAATTGCCAATCAAAGTTGATGGTAAACAGGTAGTAACCTTTGGCGATGTCGCCACGGTTCGTCGAGCGTTTCGAGATCCTGAAAGCTTTGCCCGTTTAGATGGTAAATCCGCGGTTGTCTTGGATATCAAGAAACGTGCGGGTGAAAACATCATTGAAACCGTTGAGCTAGTCAAAGCGGTAATGGTTGGTGCTCAGCAGCAAGCTGAATGGCCAAATAACCTATTGGTCAAATACACCTGGGATGAATCTAAAGATGTGAAGATCATGCTCAACGATCTTCAAAACAATATCTTATCCGCCATCATTTTAGTGGTGATCGTGATCATCGCCATTCTTGGTGTTCGAACCGCGCTATTGGTCGGAATTTCAATTCCTGGATCATTCCTCACGGGATTGTTGGTGTTGTCTGTGTTTGGTCTAACCGTCAACATCGTGGTGCTATTCTCGTTGATCATGGCGGTTGGTATGTTGGTCGATGGCGCAATTGTGGTTACCGAGTTTGCCGACAGGCGGATGCAAGAAGGTGAAGAGCGTAAAGCCGCTTACCGAGATGCAGCGAAACGGATGGCGTGGCCAATAACGGCATCAACGGCTACAACCTTGGCTGCATTTGCTCCGTTACTGTTTTGGCCGGATGTAACGGGCGAATTCATGAAGTTCCTGCCATTAACGTTGATTGCAACCTTAACTGCTTCATTGATTATGGCGTTGTTGTTTGTGCCTGTACTCGGTGGGTTGATTGGTAAACCTCAATATGTATCGCCCAAAAGCCAAGCGCGAATGGTGGCACTGCATAATGGTGATTTTTCACAAGCGACAGGCTTCACCAAAGCGTACTATCACACGTTGTCGATTGCGATTAAGCATCCCTTTAAGATTCTTTTCAGTGCCATATTACTCGCGGTTGCGGTTGGATTTACTTACTCAAAGGCAGGTCTAGGTGCAGAGTTCTTCCCAGAAGTTGATCCGCCATTCTTTAACGTCAAAGTTCGTTCTCATGGTGATCTATCCATCCAAGAGAAAGATGTCATCATGCGCGATATTGAACAGATGATGCTAAATCATGACGAGTTCGATACCGTTTATACTCGTACTGGTGGTGACGACCAAATTGGTTTGATATCGATCACCCCTGTGGATTGGCAATACCGTCGCAGTGTTAAGGCGATCATTGATGAATTAAAAGTGCAAACCGATCAATACGCTGGTGTTGAGATTGAGTATAAGTTTCCAGATGCAGGGCCTCCGGTTGAAAATGACTTAGTGATTGAGCTCTCGGCTAAAACGCTAGAACAGCTCAATCAGGCGGCTAAGATCGTCAGAAGCTGGGCGGATGGAAATCAAGCGCTGACTAATATCAGCGATACAGCAAGCAAAGGCGGCATCGATTGGAAAGTGGATATTCGCCGCGACGATGCCGCCCGCTTTGCTGCTGATGCAACCTTGGTGGGCAATACCGTTCAATTCGTCACTAATGGATTGAAGATTGGTGATTACCTGCCTGATGATTCATCAGAAGAGGTCGATATCTTGGTTCGTTATCCAAATGACAAGAGGGATATCGGGCGCTTTGACCAGTTGAGAGTAAAAACGCCAGCAGGCTTAGTGCCGATTACTAACTTCGCGCAGATTGTTCCTGACCATAAGCAAGACACGATTAAGCGTCTCGATGGTAAGCGTGTGGTGAACATCATGGCGGATATGGAAGAGGGCTATAACCTTGCCCTTGAGCTACCAAAGATCGAACAGTCGCTGAGTGAGTTAGGGCTGCCGAGTAGCGTTGAGTTTCGTATCCGTGGTCAGAATGAAGAACAAGAAAACTCTTCAGCCTTCTTACAAAGTGCATTCATTGTTGCTCTTGCAGTCATGGCGTTGATTCTGATTACTCAGTTCAATAGCTTCTATCAAGCGTTTTTGATTCTTAGTGCGGTGCTGTTCTCAACGGTTGGTGTGTTTGTGGGCTTGCTTATCTTCCAGCGTCCGTTTGGCATTGTGATGTCCGGTATTGGGGTGATTGCGTTGGCTGGGATTGTGGTGAACAACAATATCGTGCTGATCGATACCTATAATCAGCTAATCAAAAGAGGCTTGGATAAGCGAGATGCAATTCTAAGAACCGGTGTTCAGCGTTTAAGGCCGGTAATGTTGACTACTGTTACCACCATTTTAGGTTTGATGCCGATGGTGTTAGAGATGAACATCGATCTGATTAACCAAAAAATAGAGTTTGGTGCCCCGAGTACCCAATGGTGGTCGCAACTCGCTACGGCGATTGCTGGAGGTTTGGCATTTGCGACGTTACTAACCTTGGTGCTGACGCCTTGCTTGCTGATGCTAGGGCGAGACAAGAAACCCGATATGATCCAAAGCAACGACGATGAACGGTAAATACTAGTTCGATGGAAATAAAAAGAGCGCCTTGATGGGCTAATGCCGTTCACTTAAGAGTGAACGGCATTTTTGTTCTTAGCATATCGTTGTGGTCTAGGTTTAACTTTTCTAGGGAATGTTCTTTCCCTTCGCCCTTCAAGTATTAAGCTTTCAGCCATGTTGTGGAACCCCTTTAACTGCCGAGGTATTGCGCCTGGTGTTGAGTAAGGTAAGCCTACAAGTAACGCTGATACATGAGCCAATGTGCCGTTAAAACTCAGTTGATAGGGAAGATAATTTCCCTTTAAATTGAAGCAAAGCTCGACCATCTGATATCGGATTAAATTGTAAGTAAGCAAGATGCCCCATAACTCCTGCTTTACCAGCTCCGGTAAACGACTTCGCAGCGTAAGACGGTTTCCAAGCATGTATTGTTTTTGTTCTCGGTAACCTAACTCTATTTCCCAACGATGCTCATAGAGGCCTACAATATCTTTTGATGGGTAACGCAGAGAGTCCGTCATGGAAGTTAATACTTGGTAGTCTTTTCCTTTAATTTTACGAGTGACAAGTCGAGCGGTTATCGACTTTGGTAAATCAGGCCATAGCTTTCTCGCTCTTGGATTACTATGTAGTTGAACCAGTTTGTCATTTCGCCCTAAAGATTGAACAATATCATATTGTGTATTTTTCTTGAGGGGGATAAGCCAATGGCGCTCTGAGCCAGAGTCTTGCCATTTATGTAATAAACCTAAAGAATAGAAACCCTTATCGAACATTGTCACACTATGATTCGGTGTTTTTTCTATCAGTTTTTCAGCTAATACCATTTCGTTTGTATTGTAATTATCAAAGGCACTGGCCGTGATTATGTGACTGCTTAGTTCCATTTGGCAGACCATTCTCACTTGCGGATATTGTGTCCCTTTTTGTCGAGAAAATGCATTTTCATTTTGTGGATTATCGGGCGTTCGCCAAACAACTCCATCGACGCCAAGCAGCGTTAATCCATTCCACTGGGGTAACTTTGCACTTTTTAACCATGAGGTTGTCATTCGCTCAAAGACCGCTTTAATTGCGTCTTCACCCAACGTCTTTCGTCGTTGAGTCAACGCGCTCGGTGCGACAAAAGCTTTACCTGTACGGTCGACAATATCGAGCTGGTTAACTAAGTTTTTCATGGATTTATTGTTGTAGATAGCCATTCCAACAAGTAACCAAACCATGGATTCTAGAGTTAATTTCCTCTTTCTCATAGTGACAGTATCAGTAAGAGAATAAGCTTCATCGATGAGGTCAATTGGAAGCAAGTCAGACAAAGTTTCAACGTTGCTAGGTTTCCAATCATTAATTATGTTTAGAGCTTGGGAAACATCCATAAAAAAATCCAAGTGCATTAAATACACTTGGATTTTGACAGTTCTGGAGGATCGTTCAACCGATCACTTTGGCTTTAACTGATCGGCATTAGCCTTGATGGGCGCTCTTTTTGTTGGCTTATAGTGTTCTAGCCTAATTGGTTGCTAGCAACTGACCGTACCGCTCTAGGTTATTAAGTCGAATCTCAGAGTTAGCGATGAAGGTTGCTTTTGCTTTACCGGTTAACGACTTCGATTGCGGCAATTTCACGGTACGCGCATTCTTATGTACGCCATTAACCAAGAATTCGTAATGTAAGTGCGGGCCAGTAACACGACCTGTACCACCCAAAGTACCAATGGTTTGGCCTTGCTTGACTCGCTGGCCTGTTTTTACCATGCGCCTCTTCATATGCAGGTACTTAGTGATGTAAGTACTGCTGTGTCGGATGAACACGTAGTTACCGTTGAACTGGTTGTAGCCAGATTTCTGTACGATACCATCACCTGCTGCCCAGATAGGTGTACCAACAGGGGCTGCATAGTCGGTACCGCGGTGCGGGCGCACTTTGCCGGTGACTGGGTGCTTACGACGAGGGTTGAAGTTCGAGGTTACACGACGAAAATCGATAGGAGAGCGCAGGAAGGCTTTCTTCATCGCTCGGCCGTTTTCGTCGTAGTAGTTACCGCTTTTATCGTCCAATACCGCAGTAAATGAATCGCCTTGGTTGGTAAAAATAGCAGCCATGATTTTGCCACGGCCGATCACTTCGCCTTCAACCACTTTCTCTTGATATAAGATTTTAAAGCTGTCGTTCTTACGAATATCCAATGCAAAGTCGATATCCCAACCAAAGATACCCGCAAGTTCCATGATTTGATTGGCAGTTAGGCCGGCACTGACACCTGCATTCCAGAAGTTAGAGGTAATATTGGCTTCGGCGTAGTTGTATTGATAGGCCACTTCTTTTTTGTCGAAACTTGATGAGAAAGAATCGCCAGACTTAGTGATCTTGAAGCTTTCAAACGCACTAAGTTGTCGTTTTAACTGAATAAGGTCGTTGTTCTCATCGAAGCCAAACTGCAATACATCGCCAGGTCTTAAATTAGACAGCTGCTTCTTAATATCGTTATTGGTATTGAGTAGCGTGATCAGCAAGCGGTATGAGAGGCCAATACGTTCAAATAAGACAGAGGTGCTTTCGCCAGAACGAACGGTGTATTTCTCCCAATTAAGCACTGCCGTCGGCGGTGCGTCACTTGAGCTAACAAGCGTGGATGCATTGATAGTCAGTGGGTAATGTTTCCCCACCACTAAAGCGCCCGTATCGTCACGCAAACTGTTGACATCGGGGAGTAAGAAGATCGCGACGAAAATTACGGCACTAAAAAATGCGATAAAAGCCCGGTGCAAAATAGGAAGGCGTGCAAAAATAGACAACATGTTCCGGTTCGTTCTGTAAATATGATGAAAATCGACGACGGAATAGTGTAACTGGTTTCAAAATACATCGCTATTCAAGTAAGATGTCTAATTATTATATTTTTGCCAAATCTGTGGGAGTGAACAAGAATGGCGAGTATTGAAGCTGCACTAGCCGAGATCAAACGTGGCGTAGAAGAACTGATTCCAGAAGACGAACTGATTGCTAAATTAAAAGAAGGTCGTCCTTTACGCATTAAGCTGGGTGCTGATCCAACTGCTCCAGATATCCACTTAGGCCATACGGTTATCTTTAACAAGCTTCGTGCTTTCCAAGAGCTTGGTCATGAAGTGACATTCCTTATCGGTGATTTCACTGCAATGGTTGGTGACCCATCTGGTAAGAACTCAACGCGTCCACCGCTAAGCCGTGAAGACGTATTGAAGAATGCTGAAACTTACAAAGAACAAGTATTCAAGATTCTAGACCCAGCGAAAACGCAAATTCGTTTCAACTCTGAGTGGTTATCTGAGCTTGGTGCAGAAGGCATGATTCGTCTTGCTTCTAACCAAACTGTTGCTCGTATGCTTGAGCGTGATGACTTTAAAAAGCGTTACGCTGGTGGTCAACCGATCGCAATCCATGAATTCATGTACCCACTTCTACAAGGTCACGACTCTGTTGCACTAGAGAGTGATGTTGAGCTTGGTGGTACTGATCAGAAGTTTAACCTTCTAATGGGGCGTGAACTGCAAAAAGCCGCAGGTCAAAAACCACAAGCGGTACTGATGATGCCATTACTTGTTGGTCTAGACGGCGTTAAGAAGATGTCTAAGTCTGCGCACAACTACATCGGTATTAGCGAAGCACCAAGCGAGATGTTTGGCAAGATCATGTCTATCTCTGACGATCTAATGTGGAGTTACTACGAGCTATTGTCTTTCCGTCCACTTGAAGAAATTGCGGAACTGAAAGCTGGCGTTGAAGCGGGCAAAAACCCTCGTGACGTTAAAGTACTTCTGGCGAAAGAGATCATTGCTCGTTTCCACAGTGAAGCCGATGCAGATGCGGCTGAGCAAGAGTTCGTTAACCGTTTTGCTAAGAACCAAGTACCAGATGACATGCCTGAATTCGAATTCGAAGCTGGCCTGCCAATTGCGAACGTTCTAAAAGAAGCGGGTCTTGTAAACTCTACTTCTGATGCGATGCGTATGATCAAGCAAGGCGCTGCTAAGCTTGAAGGCGAGAAGATTGAAGACAGCAAGTTTGTACCTGAAGCCGGTACTGCAGTTTACCAAGTCGGTAAGCGTAAGTTTGCTCGTATTACTATTAAGTAATAACGCATACCAATAATTGGACAAAAGGCATCCACGGATGCCTTTTTTATTGACACAAAGTTGACGAAGTTTTTGAACGTGTATTGCTACACTATGCGCGCTGTCATATTGACAGTAATTCTGGAGATTTTTATGAACAATACCGACCATCCTCCTAGTTTGAATGGAGAAGAATAATCTGTCTCGGTATTGATTTATTGTCCTACCGTTCAGGTAGGGTATCTTAGTTTTCCCCCTCATTCTTTTCCACACACTAGATTCTAACAAGTAGACACATCAGTGCTTTAAGCTCTTGGTGCGCGTAGCTATATATGCTTGAGTTATAGAATTATACGCTCTTAGTGTGCACAGCTTTATGCTCTTGAAGTATTAGCCACAGGCTACTTGTTTTGATGGTCGTTACCTTTGCCAATCGGGAGATTCGACATGACGGTAATGAACAACACTTTTTTATCTATTGAAGCTCTGTACTCAGAGCAAGACATTCAAGCTGTATCGAATGCCTTTCAACAGTACGGACGTGAGCAACAAATTAACCTTTTGAACCGTATGCCGCTTGAAGATGCAGTACTTGTATTAGGGCAATGCTCTTTAAGTACGATTCAAGTTCTACTTAGTGAGTTAGAGGAGCAAGGTTTTGAGAAGCGCTCGCGACATCTAGCCCACCAACTAGGGCTGATCTATTCAGAGGTTGAACCGCAACAGGGTTACCTTTCAACTGGAGTGCTTAGCCATGTTAGGCAGCGTATCGGTTGGATTATTGCCTTAGCGCTGCTGGGTATAGTCTCCGGGCTTATCATTGCTCAGTATGAAGACATTCTTAGCCAGCTAGTACTTCTAGCGATTTATATGCCGGTAATCGCTGCTGCGGGTGGTAATACAGGCACACAAGCGGCGACTTTGGTCATTAGGGCCTTAGCCACGGGAGAGTTGAAGAAACGCCAGTGGGCGAACGTTTTATGGAAAGAACTTAGAGTTGCCACCTGCTTGGCGCTTGCGATTGCCTTGGTGATGATAGGCCGCATCTTACTGTTTAGTGACACCCAATCAACGGGTGGTTACGATATTAATATGATTGCCTACGCGATTGCTGTCGCTCTGTTTATTCAAGTGACAATATCAACCGTGCTAGGCGCTGGACTGCCGATTGTTGCTCGGTTGTTTAAGTTAGATCCTGCGGTGCTGGTGAGCCCAGTACTGGCTTCGATAGTGGATATTTCAGGGATGTGGATTTATTTTACAGTCGTTAACTCATTCCTCGGTATTGCTTAGCTCCTATAAAAATAGCTAAAAACACCTTAGAAAAAAATGGCGCTGAAGATTTAAGATTTTCAGCGCCATTTTTATTAATCTAATTAACAGCCTTTTACAAGTCAATCGCTATTGAGATTTGCTCTGTGTTTGACTGAATTCAACGACATCTGTGTAGAAAGCACGTTCAAACTGGGTAATAGGTGCTTCGACTGGTTTATCTGGGTCTGGCTTATCAGGGAAGTAATCACGCACAAACTGCACGAAGATCGAATTTGGATTACCTGACTTGTCTAAACCAAACCCCGCCATGTTGTAGCTACCGTACAAAGAACCACTCTTCGCAATAATATTGCCTTGGATTGGTGCCTTTCGCATGCTTTGACGATATTTGAGCGTGCCATCAGTGCCAGATGTCGGCATGGCCTCGATTAGGTTGAGCTGTGAGTCGTTTTCCCAGATATAACGAAGCACTTTAGCCATGGTCTGCGATCTCATCCGGTTGTTTCTAGATAAACCAGAACCATCAACGAGCTGCGCTTTGCTGAGGTCAATGTTGGCCTTAGTCAGTAAGATCTGCTTTATCGCTTCGGTGCCATTATTGAAGCTGCCCGGTTGGACATAAAACGTTGCACCCAGTGTTTTGGTTAGGTTGTCTGCTATTAGATTGTCAGACTTCTTCAGCATGGTATCGAGCAGTTCAGGAAGCTTTTCAGAATAGTGGCTCGCGACTAACGTTGTTTTGTTTGCTTTCGATTTTTTACCCACAATCACATCGCCATTAACTTGAATTTTCAGCTCTTTAAGCAGTGAGGTCACGACTTGGTAGGTATAAAGCTCTGGATTTTGAATCGCAAACTTGAGCGGTAATGGTTTTTTACGCTCAACTAAGCAACCAGAGAGCTTGTAAGCGTTGTCTGGAGTAGTAATGAGCTCTAAGTCGCATTGTGTGGCCTTCTGCCCTGAGCGGGTTACGGTGGCTGCGGTGGTTGTCACGTCTATCGAATAATGTGCAGGGATATAGACGCGTGTTGTACCGTTATCTTTCGTATAAATAGAGGCTTGTGCGCAATTGCTGTCTAATGTCATCGCACTCGAAGGCGCGCTGTAACAAACGCCTAGAATGTCCCAAGGCCAACCAACCGCTCGTTGATAGCCTGTATAAGCCGAGTTATCGAGGTATAAGTTGCCTTTGATGGTTTTGGATTGAGACGTAGCGTACTGAACTAACAGGTTTGCTAGCTGTTCACGTTGTAGCGTTGGGTCGCCGCTAAATGAAATGATTGAATCACTACCAGATCGAGTAATGCTGGTGGTGTAATAAAAGTTGTCGCCCAGCTCTAATTTAGCCGCTAAAGCCGTCACCAGTTTTAACGTGCTGGCTGGTGGATAAAAGCCATCACTGTTGGTATTCATTTTATTTGGACGGCCACTTAATGATTCTAAGATTAGGCTTGTGCTACTGCCATCGGGCAGTTTGTCTAAAGGGGCGTATGCGAAAGCGTTAAGTGAGAAAACGCTAATGGAAAAACTACATAGAAGTAAAGTAGGTAGAAGGCGCATAGAAGATTTTTTTGGATGGCTTATTTTTTCAGTATACAGATATAAAAAACGCCCGCTAGATAGCGGGCGTTTTGATTCTCAATTAACTAATTAACTAATTAAACAATTAGATAGTCAAAATTAGAAGTCGTAACGTAGACCTAGAGCTAGCTCGTCTTCAGCATCCAATTTACCAACTTCTTTCTTGTCTAGTAGGTTGAAGTTGTATGATACGTAGCCACGGAAGTTAGGCTTGAAGTAGTAAGTTGCATCAACCGCTAGGTTGTCAGCCTCATCCGACTTGTCACCTGATGTTTCTGCTTCAAGTTTATTGTAGGTTGTGCTGAATACAGTTTGGTCTAGTGTATAAGCAGCTGCTAACTCGTAACCTGTTTTGTCAGTCTTGTTAGAACCATCTTTGTCTGTACCCATTACAACAGTCGCAGCAAAGTATAACTCATTTAACTCGTATGAACCCGCAACCATGTACTCGTCTTTAGATGCGTTTTTGCCTTCGTTTTGGTCAGCATAGCCAGCACCTAGTTTGAAGCCAGATGTACCGAAAGCATACACACCAGATAGAGAGTAGCCATCGAGATCTGTTTCAGAGATAGTGCCTGTGTTCTTGTCTTCGATGCGGTCAGAAAAACGGTAGCTCGCTTTTACGCCTAGATCTTGGAATTGACCTTTGTAAGATAACATGTTGTCTGCACGGTCAGCTGAAGCAACCTTATATGCAGCACTGTTACCGTGGTATGCCATGATATCCGTGAAGTCTGTGATTACGCCCAGTGCGCCGTCGTTTTTACCGTAAGTCACTTCACCGAATGTACCGCCAAGACCAGCGTATGTGTAACGGTTGTCAATGTCTGAACCGTTATCACCTGTATCTTCGTCTGCATCTGCATCTGCAGTAGTAAACTCACCTTCGTAGAAACCAACACCGTATAGGCCGTCTTGGATATCAACTTTACCTAGGAAGTTAAGACGGATACGTGATTCGTCAGACGCTTTTCCATCTTTCATAGATAGACGAGCTTCAGCGCGGCCACCCATGTCTAGAGACGTACCGTCTTGGTTGTATAGTTCTGCCGCGTTAGCGCCAGTAGCAAGAGCTGCAGCAGATACAGCAAGCGCGATCATAGTCTTGTTCATGTTATTAATTCCTAATTACTGTCCATAAAGGTATTTATCAAGGATTTGAATCCTTTTTGTGTATTGCTCGTATTAATCAAGCTTCATAATCATGCTTAGAACAAAAGCGTGAAACTTGCCAGAGCAATTCATGGGGTACTTTTTACCCCTAAAGTTCCACCGTAAGTTAGTAAAATGATATCAATAAAAATACTGAACACTGTTTTATTGTATTTTATGTTATTTAAGTTGTTGTTTTTATTTCCTTTTTATGAAAGTGTGATCTGTGTTTATTTAGTTTGTTTTTGTTTTTTTTAGGTATTTATTTGCTGACTTATTGATGGGGGAGGTAATATTCATTTTTGTGATGTCTGTAATTTAGACCTAGATAAAGCTTTTATAATACAAAGTGGAATAAAGGTGATTTAGCCATCAAGTTTGTTTACACTAAGCCAAATCGTTTTGTTTCTATCACCCAATAAGTATGTTGGGTGGATTTATGTTGGCCAAAGAAAGCTTTGGCATAGAGGTAAAAAATGGAAAAGGTTCCAATGACAGTACGTGGCGCTCAGAAGCTACGTGACGAATTAGATCGCCTACTTAAGCTACGTCCTATTATTTCAGCAGCTATTGGTGAAGCACGTGAACTAGGTGACTTGAAAGAGAACGCTGAATATCATGCCGCTCGTGAAGAGCAGGGTATCTGTGAAGCTCAAATTCGAGATATCGAATACAAGCTATCACTCGCTCAGATCATCGACGTAACTCAAATGGATAACACAGGTAAGGTTATCTTTGGTACTACAGTTACTTTGATTGACGTAGATACTGATGAAGAGTTCCGTTACCAAATCGTTTCTGAAGATGAAGCTGAAATCAAAACTGGCCGCATTTCGGTGAAATCACCGATCGCTCGTGGTTTGATTGGTAAGATGGAAGGTGACGAGGTTATTATCTCTACACCTGGCGGCGATAAAGACTTCGAAATCGACAAAGTAGAATACATCTAATTGAATTTACTTTGGTTCTAATAAGTAAAAAGGTCGCTAATGCGACCTTTTTCGTTTCTCACGCTACACTAAAAGATAAGCACAGTGGCTTTCTTGTTGCGGAGCTAGCTTGATGACAAACTAGCTTATTTGCGTGGAATCTCGATTTTACGTGCTTCAGACTGACGGAACAGCACAAGAACTTTACCGATAGTTTGTACTTTCTCAGCTTTAGTTTCACGTACAATTGCATCGATAATCAGTTGCTTAGTCTCACGGTCTTCTGATGCTACTTTAATCTTGATCAGTTCGTGGTGGTCTAGAGCTAATTCGATTTCCGCTAGAACAGCTTCAGTAAGTCCATTTGCGCCCATTAGCACTACAGGTTTTAAACTGTGAGCTAGGCCCTTTAGATGCTGCTTTTGTTTGGTACTTAGGTTCATTACGCGGCCAATTTTCTTTAGTATTAGGGTTGAAAAAACCTATTTTAACGCCATCTAATGCTGAAGACTATAATTTATTCAGCAATTAGTACTTTCCTCCAATTTAGGTATCCAATGAGCAAACAGAAACACTCGGCCAGTTCAGGCCGTTGGTTGAAGGAACACTTCGACGACAAGTACGCAAATGAGGCGAGAAAAAAAGGCTATCGTTCACGTGCTTATTTCAAAATGGAAGAGATTCAAGCGAAAGATAAATTGTTGTCTCCTGCGATGACTGTTGTGGATTTGGGTGCAGCTCCTGGCGGTTGGTCTCAATATGCTGCTAAGATTATTGGTGACAGTGGACAAATCATTGCGTGTGACTTGTTACCTATGGACCCAATCGCTGGAGTGAGCTTTTTACAAGGTGATTTCCGCGAAGAAGCAGTACTGGAAGCGTTGTTAGACCGTATTCAACCTAATATGGTTGATGTGGTTATGTCTGACATGGCACCTAACATTGCGGGAAATAACTCAGTAGACCAACCAAGAGCTATGTATTTGGTTGAATTAGCTTTGGATATGTGTCGACAAGTTCTAGCTACCAATGGTAGTTTTGTTGTAAAAGTATTCCAAGGCGAAGGGTTTGACCAATATGTTAAGGACGTCCGTGAGATGTTTAAAACAGTCAAAGTTAGAAAACCCGACTCTTCTCGAGCTCGCTCTCGTGAAGTGTTTATAGTAGCAACTGGTTACAAAGGTTAACGATTCTCTTCCAAGAGTGAGAGTTAACAACATGGCTACAGGTTACAAACTGTAGTACCCTACCTTTAATTACAATTAGTTATCGAGAGGCTTACACCTTGAGTGACATGGCAAAAAATTTAATTCTGTGGCTTGTTATCGCGGTAGTGTTGATGTCGGTATTCCAGAGCTTCGGCCCTGGGGAAAGTAACGGCAGAGCAGTAGATTACACCACGTTTGTACAGGAAGTTGGCCAAGGCCAGATTCAAGACGCACAGTTCAATAACAGCGAAATCACTTTCACACGTCGTGGTGGTGGCTCTAAGTATGTAACTTACATGCCTGTTTATGATCAAAAGCTACTTGATGACTTAATTAATCAAAACGTAAAAGTTCAGGGTACACCACCTGAAGAGCAGAGCCTGCTTGGCACTATCTTCATCTCATGGTTCCCAATGATCTTACTGATTGGTGTGTGGATTTTCCTCATGCGTCAAATGCAAGGCGGCGGCGGCGGTAAAGGCGCAATGTCTTTTGGTAAGAGCAAAGCTCGAATGATGAGCGAAGAACAAATCAAAACGATGTTTGCTGATGTTGCTGGTTGTGACGAAGCAAAAGAAGACGTGAAAGAGCTTGTGGATTACCTTCGTGACCCAAGCCGCTTCCAAAAACTGGGTGGTAAGATCCCGACAGGTATCCTGTTGGTAGGTCCTCCTGGTACTGGTAAAACATTGCTTGCAAAAGCAATTGCGGGTGAAGCGAAAGTACCATTCTTTACCATCTCTGGTTCTGACTTCGTAGAAATGTTCGTTGGTGTTGGTGCATCTCGTGTGCGTGACATGTTCGAGCAAGCGAAAAAAGCAGCACCTTGTATCATCTTTATCGATGAAATCGATGCTGTAGGTCGTCAACGTGGCGCTGGTGTTGGTGGTGGTCACGATGAACGTGAGCAAACACTGAACCAAATGCTGGTTGAGATGGATGGTTTCGAGGGTAACGAAGGCATTATTGTTATCGCTGCGACTAACCGTCCAGACGTACTTGATCCAGCACTACTTCGTCCAGGTCGTTTTGACCGCCAAGTTGTGGTTGGTCTGCCTGATGTACGTGGTCGTGAACAGATTCTTAAAGTACACATGCGTAAAGTTCCACTGTCAGGCGATGTTGAACCATCTCTGATTGCTCGTGGTACTCCAGGTTTCTCTGGTGCAGATCTTGCGAACCTTGTTAACGAAGCTGCTCTATTTGCTGCTCGCGGAAACAAACGCAATGTATCTATGGTTGAGTTTGAACTTGCGAAAGATAAGATCATGATGGGTGCAGAGCGCCGTTCAATGGTAATGTCTGAAGAGGTGAAAGAATCAACGGCTTACCACGAAGCAGGTCACGCGATTGTTGGTCGTTTGGTACCTGAACACGATCCAGTGTACAAAGTATCAATCATCCCACGTGGTCGTGCACTTGGTGTGACTATGTATCTACCAGAGCAAGATCGCGTAAGCATGTCTCGCCAACATCTAGAGTCAATGATTTCTAGCTTGTACGGTGGCCGTCTTGCTGAAGAACTTATCTACGGTAAAGAGAAAGTTTCGACTGGTGCGTCTAACGATATCGAACGTGCAACAGATATTGCTCGTAAGATGGTTACGCAATGGGGCTTCTCTGAGAAACTGGGTCCTCTTCTTTATGCTGAAGAAGAAGGCGAAGTTTTCCTAGGTCGCGGCATGAGCCAAGCTAAGCATGTTTCTGACGATACAACTCGACTTATCGATGAAGAAATTCGTATTCTTATTGACCGCAACTACGCTCGAGCTAAGCAAATCCTAGAAGATAATATGGATTTGATGCACTCAATGAAAGATGCGCTGATGAAGTACGAAACGATCGATGCGGGTCAGATTGATGACCTCATGGAACGTAAGACTGACATTCGTGAGCCAGCTGGTTGGGGTGATCAGGCAAAAGCTGAACCTGCAAAGGAAGAAGCTAAGTCTGAAGCTGAGGAAAAGTCTGAAGCTAAAGCCGAACCAAAAGTTGAAGAGTCAAAAGTTGAAGAAGCTAAATCTGAATCAGATGATGCTCAAAACAAAGATTCTTAATCGCTAAGCTATTAATTAAAACCCTGAGTACGCTCAGGGTTTTTCTGTTTCTAGCACAAAGTGTTTTAACCTCTTAAGACCTGCCTTCCATGATATTACAAGCAAACAGCAAAACTCTCCTTTTAGACCGTCCGCATGTGATGGGTATCCTTAATGTAACTCCCGATTCATTTTCTGATGGTGGTCAATTCAACTCATTAGAGAAAGCATTGCAGCAAGCTGAACGCATGATCAAAGCAGGTGTCAGTATCATTGACGTCGGTGGTGAATCTACCCGCCCAGGGGCGCCTGAAGTTGCATTGGAAGATGAACTATCAAGGGTTATCCCCGCAATTAAAGCTATTCGAGCTAATTTTGATGTGTGGATTTCTATTGATACCAGCAAAGCGGAAGTGATGCGTCAAGCCGTTGAAGCGGGTGCTGACTTGATCAATGATGTGCGAGCTCTGCAAGAGCCGGGCGCTTTAGAAGCTGCCGCTCAAGCTCAAGTTCCCGTTTGTTTGATGCACATGAAAGGCCAGCCAAGAACCATGCAAGCTAACCCTAGCTATGACGATGTTTTCACGGATGTTGAAGACTTTTTAAAAGAAAGGGTTGAGGCTTGTGAGGCTGCCGGGATACCCAAAGCGCGACTTGTTCTCGATCCGGGCTTTGGCTTTGGTAAAACGATAGAACATAATTACCACCTATTAGCTCACCTTGAAAAATTTCATACGCTTGGCTTGCCAATCTTAGCGGGTATCTCGAGAAAATCGATGATCTTTAAGCTGCTAGATAAAGCACCAGCAGATTGCATGGTAGGAAGTGTTACTTGCGCTACCATTGCTGCGATGAAAGGTGCTCAAATTATTCGCGTTCACGATGTTGAAGATACATTGGAAGCGATGAAGATAATTGAAGTGATGAACAACAATCACTAAATAATAATTAAGGAAAATCAATATGTCTGATAAAAGACGTTACTTCGGAACCGATGGCGTACGTGGTAAAGTGGGTCAGTACCCAATTACACCTGATTTTGTTTTGAAGCTTGGCTGGGCTGCGGGGCGTGTTTTAGCAAAGCAGGGAACAAAGAAAGTGATTATCGGTAAAGATACTCGTATTTCTGGTTACATGCTTGAGTCTGCTTTAGAAGCTGGCTTAGCTGCTGCGGGCCTTCAGGCTACGTTTACGGGGCCAATGCCGACACCGGCTGTTGCTTATCTAACGCAAACTTTCCGTGCTGAAGCTGGGATTGTTATCTCTGCATCGCACAACCCATATTACGATAACGGTATTAAGTTCTTCTCTTCTGAAGGAACTAAATTATCGGATGAAATTGAGTTGGCTATCGAAGCTGAACTAGACAAAGATATCGAGTGCGTGGAATCTTCAGTACTGGGTAAAGCGGTACGCTTAAATGATGCAGCTGGTCGTTATATTGAATTTTGTAAAAGTACATTCCCGCACAAAATGACATTAGCGGGAATGAAAATTGTGGTTGATTGCGCACACGGTGCTACTTACCACATCGCACCTGCTGTATTTAAAGAGTTGGGTGCTGAAGTTGTTGCAATGGGCGTTGAGCCTAATGGCATTAACATCAACCACGAAGTCGGTGCAACGGATGTGCGTGCTCTACAAACTAAAGTGGTTGAAGAGAAAGCCGCATTAGGTCTTGGCTTTGATGGCGACGGTGACCGTATTATTATGGTTGATGAGCTAGGCAACAAGGTTGATGGCGACCAAATCGCTTACATCATTGCTCGTGATGCGCTACGTCGTGGTGAACTAAAAGGCGGTGTTGTTGGTACATTGATGACGAACCTTGGTATGGAAAATGGACTTAAGCAATTAGGTATTCCATTTGTACGTGCTGCTGTAGGTGACCGTTATGTAATGGAGCAGCTTCTTGCTAAAGGCTGGAAGATCGGTGCAGAAAACTCTGGGCATGTGATTCTATTAGATAAAGTAACGACGGGTGATGCCATCGTTGCTGCGCTGCAAGTGTTGGCCTCAGTCGTTGATAGTGAAATGACACTGAATGAACTTTCTCAAGGTATGACGTTATACCCTCAGGTTTTAGAAAATGTTCGTTTCAGCGGTGACTCAAACCCATTAGAAGCAGAAGCGGTTAAAGCGGCTGTTGTTGAAGTGGAAGCTGAGCTTGGTGAAAAAGGCCGAGTATTACTACGTAAGTCTGGCACAGAGCCACTATTACGAGTGATGGTTGAAGGTGAAGATGCTGATCTTGTTCAGAAATCTGCACTTAAGATTGCTGATGCTGTAAAAGCGAATTGCTAATCAAATAGTTTGTCGCAATGGCGTGCATCATGATGCCCGTGATTAAGTCTGTTTAACTTATGCCTTTGTGAAAAGCGACACAAACGAGTTTTGTGTCGCTTTTGCCCTTTTTTTAACCACTCGCTTGTTAAAGGCTTATTTTTTAGCAAATTCCCCTTGTCAGTCATCGTCGCATTCGCTAGTATTGCTCGGCCTTCAGTTAGGAGGTCGCTAGCCTTGTTCTTAAAAATAGTTTTTTGAACGGCGCTGGCTCAACAATTAGGAACATAGGTGGAAAAATGTTTACAGTTCTACTTGTGATTTACCTGTTGGCAGCGCTTGGTGTAATTGGCCTAGTGTTGATTCAACAAGGTAAAGGCGCAGATATGGGAGCCTCATTCGGTGCTGGCGCTTCAAACACTGTGTTTGGTGCTGGTGGCTCAGGGAATTTCCTTACCCGAATGACTGCAATTTTTGCAACTACATTTTTTATCCTTAGCTTAGTGCTTGGTAATATGTCTACACATAAAACTGAGTCACAATGGATTAACCCGACCGAAGGTCAGGTCATTCAGCAAGCTAAAGATGCAGTGAGTGAAGTTCCGTCGCAAGGCGACGAGATTCCACAATAATCTGCAAAGATTTGATGCCGAGATGGTGAAATTGGTAGACACGCTAGCATGAGGTGCTAGTGCCTTAGGGTGTGAGGGTTCGAGTCCCTCTCTCGGCACCATGTTTACAAACTTGTAAAACATCTGGTTGGGCGTATAATGCTCACAAGTCGGACGCGGGATGGAGCAGTTTGGTAGCTCGTCGGGCTCATAACCCGAAGGTCGTCGGTTCAAATCCGGCTCCCGCAACCAATTTTAATGCTATTATATAGCATGTATTGGTAGCAAGTTTGCACAGTGTGAACCTCACTGTGAGTTAAGTGTAATATCAAATTTGATGGCACTTAACATATAAGGGTCCAGCAACAAAAACCCCGGCTTATACGGGGTTTTTTGTTATCTAAGCATTTGTAAATGCAATTTAGATAATGTTTGCTTGGAATTTAAATTGGGCTTTGAGCCCTTTTTTTGTTTCTGGAGTGGTTAAATGACTGGTTTAGAAAGACAACTTACTGAAATGCTTGACGCTCCAGTAGCAGCATCAGGTTATGAGTTAGTTGGATTAGAATTTATTCGTGCTGGTGAGCACTCAACGCTACGTATTTACATCGATTCACCAAATGGTATCAATGTAGACGATTGCTCTGAAGTTAGTCACCAAGTAAGTGCCGTAATGGACGTTGAAGATCCAATTTCAGTGGCTTATAACCTTGAAGTTTCTTCACCAGGTTTAGAGAGACCACTGTTCAAAGCAGAGCATTACCAACAATTTATTGGTCACGAGGTAAGCATCGTTTTGAAAATGGCTGTCGGCAACCGTCGTAAATGGAAAGGTGATATCCAATCTATTGAAGGCGAGACAGTAAAAGTATTGGTTGAAGGACAAGAAGAAGAATTCGTCCTGAGCAATATTGCGAAAGCTAACCTGATCCCTAAATTTTAGTTCTCCTAGAGAGATGAGCTTAAGAGGCTAGATTAATGAACAAAGAAATTTTGGCGGTAGTAGAAGCTGTTTCTAATGAGAAAGCAGTTCCTCGTGAGCGTATTTTTGAAGCGCTTGAAATCGCGCTTGCAACGGCAACAAAAAAGAAAAGCGAACTAGAAATTGAAGTTCGTGTTGAAATTGACCGTAAAACGGGTAATTTCGAAACTTTCCGCCGTTGGGAAGCTGTTGAGGAAGTTGAATTCCCAACAAAAGAAATCTCTATTGAAGCTGCGAAGTACGATGATCCAGAGATCGAACTTGGCGGTTTCATTGAAGATGACATCGAATCAGTAACGTTTGACCGTATTACGACTCAAACGGCTAAACAAGTTATCGTACAGAAAGTACGTGAAGCTGAGCGTGCTCAAATCGTTGAGCAGTTCATCGATAACGAAGGTGAGCTAGTTACTGGTGTTGTTAAGAAAGTAAACCGTGACACTATTATCCTAGACCTAGGTAGCAACGCTGAAGCGGTAATCCTTCGTGATGACCAGCTTCCTCGTGAAAACTTCCGTCCTGGTGACCGTGTTCGTGGTCTTCTATACGCAGTTAAGCCAGAAGCTCGCGGCTTCCAGTTGTTCATTACTCGCTCTAAGCCTGAAATGCTAGCTGAACTATTCCGCGTTGAAGTGCCTGAGATTGGCGAAGAGCTAATTGAACTTAAAGGTGCTGCACGTGATGCTGGTTCTCGTGCTAAAATCGCTGTTAAAACAAACGACAAACGTATTGACCCTGTTGGTGCGTGTGTTGGTATGCGTGGTGCGCGTGTACAAGCTGTTTCTAACGACCTTGGCGGTGAGCGTATCGATATCGTGCTTTGGGACGATAACCCGGCACAATTCGTAATCAACGCAATGGCTCCTGCTGATGTAGCTTCTATCATTGTTGATGAAGATACACATTCAATGGACATCGCAGTTGAAGCTGACAACCTAGCGCAAGCTATCGGTCGTAGCGGTCAAAACGTGCGTCTAGCATCTCAACTGACTGGTTGGGAACTGAACGTAATGACTGTTGAAGATCTTCAGAAGAAGCACCAAGAAGAAGCCGTGGCTTCAATTGAAAACTTCATGAAGCACCTAGACATCGAAGAAGACTTTGCTCAAATGCTTGTTGAAGAAGGCTTCTCTACGCTTGAAGAAGTCGCGTACGTTCCTGTAAACGAGCTTCTTGAAGTGGACGGTTTAGACGAAGGTATCGTCGAAGAACTACGTAACCGCGCAAAAGACGCACTGACTACTCTAGCGCTAGCGAAAGAAGAAACTTTCGATGGTGTTGAGCCTGCTGAAGACTTACTTGCACTTGAAGGTCTTGAGCGTGAAATGGCTTACAAGCTAGCTGCAAAAGGCGTTGCTACATTGGAAGACCTAGCTGACCAAGGCGTTGATGAACTAGAAGGCATCGAAGACCTAACTGCAGAGCGTGCGGGTGAGCTGATTATGGCTGCGCGTAACATCTGTTGGTTCGGCGACGAAGAATAATTCAGCAAGGAGAGAGAGCGGTATGACACAATTAACAGTTAAAGCACTGAGTGAAGAGATTGGTACGCCAGTTGACCGCTTAATTGAACAACTTGCTGATGCAGGCATGAAGAAAGCAGGGTCGGATCAAGTGACTGATTCAGAGAAGCAAACATTGCTAACGCACCTTAAAAAGGAGCACGGCGATACTTCTGGTGAAACAGAACCGACTCGTTTAACTCTTCAACGCAAGACCCGCAGCACGCTAAGTGTTGCCGCTGGAGGCGGTAAGAGTAAGGATGTTCAAGTAGAGGTACGTAAAAAACGTACTTACGTGAAGCGCAGCGCTATTGAAGATGAAGCGAAACGTGAGGCTGAGGATGCAGCTAATCGTGAAGCGGAAGAGAAAGCACAACGCGATGCTGAAGAGCAAGCGAAACGTGATGCTGCAGAGAAAGCACAGCGCGAAGCCGAAGCAAAAGTAACACGTGAAGCGGATGCAAAACGTGAAGCTGAAGAGAAGGCTCAACGCGCACAAGCTGATAAGGCTAAAAAAGACATGAATTCAAAAAATGCAGACGCTAACGCACAAGCGAAAAAAGAAGCGGATGAACTAAAAGCTCGTCAAGAGCAAGAAGCAACTCGTAAAGCAGAAGCTGAAGCAGCTAAGCTTGTTGAAGAAGCTCGTAAGTTAGCAGAAGAAAACCAAGAACGTTGGTCTGAAGAAGAGAAGAAGAAGAAAGAGCAAGAGAAATCTGCGGATTACCATGTGACTACTTCTACTTATGCTCGTGAAGCAGAAGATGCGGCTGATAAAAAAGATGAGAAAGCTCCTCGTCGTCGCAAGAAGAAACCTGCTCCAGCAGCTCAACCTGGCAACAACCGTGGTGGTCGTAACCAACGTGGTCGTGGCGGTAAAGGTAAGCTAGCTAAACCAACTTCAATGCAACAAGGCTTCGATAAGTCAGCAACTGTTGCGAAATCTGATGTTGCTATCGGCGAAACTATCGTTGTGTCTGAACTGGCTAGCAAAATGTCAGTAAAAGCAACTGAAGTAATCAAAGTGATGATGAAGATGGGCGCTATGGCGACTATCAACCAAGTGATCGACCAAGAAACAGCACAACTTGTTGCTGAAGAAATGGGCCACAAGGTTATCCTTCGCAAAGAAAACGAATTAGAAGAAGCAGTGCTAGCTGACCGTGATAGCGATGCTATCGCAGAAGGTCGTGCTCCTGTTGTTACTATCATGGGTCACGTTGACCACGGTAAAACTTCTACACTTGATTACATTCGTAAAGCACACGTTGCTTCTGGCGAAGCGGGCGGTATCACGCAGCACATTGGTGCTTACCACGTAGATACTGACAACGGCATGATCACGTTCCTTGATACTCCTGGACACGCGGCGTTTACTGCTATGCGTGCTCGTGGTGCTCAAGCGACAGATATCGTTGTACTTGTTGTTGCAGCAGACGATGGCGTAATGCCACAAACAATCGAAGCAATCCAGCACGCGAAAGCGGCAGGCGTTCCTCTGATTGTTGCTGTGAACAAGATCGACAAAGAGGGTGCAAACCCAGACAACGTTAAGAATGAGCTAGCTCAATACGACGTTATCCCTGAAGAATGGGGCGGTGAGAACATCTTCGTTCACATCTCTGCAAAGCAGGGTACAAACATTGATGGTCTTCTAGAAGCTATCCTTCTTCAGTCTGAAGTTCTTGAGCTTACAGCGGTTAAAGAAGGCATGGCATCTGGTGTTGTTGTTGAATCTCGTCTTGATAAAGGTCGCGGTCCAGTTGCAACAGTACTAGTACAGTCTGGTACTCTAAACAAAGGCGACATCGTTCTTTGTGGTCAAGAGTACGGCCGTGTTCGTGCAATGCGTGATGAAAACGGTAAAGACATCGAAACTGCAGGTCCATCTATCCCTGTAGAGATTCTAGGTCTTTCTGGCGTTCCTGCTTCAGGTGATGAAGCGACTGTTGTACGTGATGAGCGTAAAGCGCGTGAAGTTGCAAACTATCGTCAAGGTAAATTCCGTGATGTTAAACTAGCTCGCCAACAAAAAGCGAAACTAGAAAACATGTTCGCGAACATGACGGCTGGTGAAGTTGCTGAACTTAACGTTGTACTTAAAGCTGACGTTCAAGGTTCTGTAGAAGCGATTGCTGACTCTCTACTGAAATTGTCAACTGACGAAGTTAAAGTGAACATCGTAGGTTCTGGTGTTGGTGGTATTACGGAAACTGATGCAACGCTTGCAGCAGCTTCTAACGCTATCATCCTTGGTTTCAACGTACGTGCTGACGCAACTGCGCGCGGTACTGTTCAGAATGAAAACCTAGATCTACGTTACTACTCAATCATTTACCAACTGATCGACGAAGTTAAACAGGCAATGGGTGGTATGCTTGCTCCTGAATTCCGTCAAGAGATCATTGGTCTTGCTCAAGTTCGTGACGTATTTAAGTCGCCTAAACTTGGTGCAATCGCTGGTTGTATCGTTACTGAAGGTACTATTAAGCGTAGCAACCCAATCCGCGTACTTCGCGAAAACGTTGTTATCTACGAAGGTGAACTAGAGTCACTTCGTCGCTTTAAAGATGACGTTCAAGAAGTTAAAAATGGTTACGAGTGTGGTATCGGCGTTAAGAACTACAACGACGTTCGCGTTGGTGACCAGATCGAAGTATTCGAAATTGTTGAAGTACAACGTACTCTAGACTAATCAGTCTGTACGACTCGACATATTGACTAAGGTTACTAGCATTACTAGTAAAGGTAATAAGTAATCGGTTGTTGAATACACCATGGGGGGCTGGTAATTACCAAGCCCCCCATCTTTCTAAGTGAGAAAAGAAAATGTCAAAAGAATTTAGCCGCACACAGCGTGTGTCTCAGCAGCTTCAAAAAGAGCTCGCACTTATCCTACAACGTGAAGTCCGTGACTCACGCATTGGTATGGTAACTATTTCAGATGTAGAAGTGTCTCGTGACCTTGCATACGCAAAAGTGTTCGTGACTTTCCTATGTATCGGTGAGCAAACACCTGAATCATGTCTTGCTGCTCTTAAAGAGCATGAAGTGCCAGTTCGTATGGCCCTTGGTAAGCGTATTCGTCACCGTCTAACGCCTGAAGTTCGCTTTACTTATGACAACACTTTGGTTGAAGGCATGCGTATGTCTAACCTAGTAAGCGAAGTATTGAACGACGACAAGCGTAAGCAAGAAGAAGCAGGCCGCACTGAGGACACTCAGTCTAAGGACGAAGAGTAATGGCTCGCCGTCGTAAAGGTCGCCCTATAAACGGGGTAATTCTGTTAGATAAGCCGACAGGCATTTCATCTAACGATGCACTGCAAAAAGTAAAACGCATTTACTTTGCAGAGAAAGCAGGGCATACCGGTGCTCTGGATCCTCTTGCGACTGGCATGCTGCCAATTTGTCTTGGTGAAGCAACGAAGTTTTCTCAGTTTCTATTAGATTCTGACAAGCGCTACGTTGTTATCGCGAAGCTTGGTGAGCGTACCAACACCTCTGACTCTGATGGTGAAGTGGTTGAAACGCGTGATATCAACGTGACTCAAGAGCAACTTGAACGCTGCATTGCAAGCTTTAAAGGTGAAACCGACCAGATTCCATCAATGTTCTCAGCATTGAAGTATCAAGGTAAGCCTTTGTATGAATACGCACGTGCAGGTATCGAGGTTCCTCGTGAGTCTCGCAAGATCACGGTGTATTCTATTGAGCTACTTCGCTTTGAAGGCGATGAAGTTGAGATGGAAGTGCACTGTTCTAAAGGGACTTACATCCGTACGATCACCGACGATCTTGGTGAAATGCTAGGTTGTGGTGCTCATGTGACAATGCTTCGTCGTACTGGTGTTGCAAAGTACCCGTATGAACGCATGGTTACCTTGGAGCAGCTGAACGAAATTCTAGAGCAAGCACAAGCGCAAGAGATTGCACCTAAAGAGTTGCTTGATCCATTGCTAATGCCAATGGACACGGCTGTAGAAGATTTACCGGAAGTTAACTTGAATGCGGAACTGACTGATCTTGTTCAGCACGGTATGCCCGTTCAAGTTGCAGGCGCTCCTGCTGAAGGTACCGTTCGCATGACAAGCGGTGAAGAGAAGCTGTTTGTTGGCGTTGCTCAAATTGCTGAAGATGGCCGAGTTGCACCGAAACGTTTGGTTGTTTTCAGAGATGAAGAGCCACAAGCGTAACGCCTATACCAATCGTAGTAAATAACTGGTCATCTTAGCTTGTTAAAACGCTCGATAACTTCGTTATAAATTTTGATTGTAGAATAACTACTTATCGAAAATTTCTGCCTTGTTCTCAAGCCTTTTTCCTACGCTATTTATGAACATTTACTTACTATGATTGGTATTAAATCGAGTCTGATATTAGCGCTGAGTCGTGAAAGCGGAGTAAATAATATAGAAAGCGAACCCCTAATTTTAATGGTTCGCTTTTTTCGTTTTTCATCAGTTCGATTGTTATTGCACCAACTCGTAAACTTCCCTATAATCCTTGGCTCGCGTAGCGGCTGAATCAGAGATTGGCTGCTACAAATATAAACTTACTCTTATCAGGAGAGATTTATGTCTCTGAATGCAGAAACTAAAGCAGCAATCGTTGCAGAATACGCACAATCTGAAGGCGACACAGGTTCACCAGAAGTACAAGTAGCACTACTTACTGCTTCTATCAACCACCTACAAGGTCACTTCAAAGCGCACAAACACGATCACCACAGCCGTCGTGGTCTATTACGTATGGTTTCTAGCCGTCGTAAGCTTCTTGATTACTTGAAAGGCAAAAACCTTACTCGTTACCAAGACCTAATCAAGCGTCTAGGCCTACGTCGCTAATAGCGATGTCTGCAAAGACAGTTTGAAGAAAAGGAGCATTTATGCTCCTTTTTTTGTGCCTGTAAGAAAATGTTTGGCCGGATGCACAGAATATCATCTGGCTTTTTCTGATAGGAAATATCTCTCCTAATAAAAATAGTTTATACTACGCCCGCCTATGCGTTTTCAACGCTGGGCAATCAACCTCTCAAGACATTACAGTCACAGATGTCGGCCAATAGGTCGCGACTATTCAAAGGCGGATTTGGTCTTAATTCGGTGTATGAACTCATACAAAGAAGCATCATTCCCAAGTCTCTTTTCACTAGTCGCGATTGGTAATATCTTGAGTCATTCTTCACTAATCTAAAGTCATGACTTTAGAGCTAAGGATATACAATGTTTGAAAAACCAGTTGTAAAATCGTTCCAGTACGGTAACCACACCGTTACTCTAGAAACGGGCGTAATGGCACGTCAAGCTACTGCTGCTGTAATGGCGACTATGGACGATACATCAGTATTCGTTTCTGTTGTTGCTAAGAAAGAAGCTGTTGCAGGACAAGATTTCTTCCCTCTAACAGTTAACTACCAAGAGCGTACATACGCTGCGGGTAAAATCCCTGGTGGTTTCTTCAAGCGTGAAGGTCGTCCTTCTGAAGGTGAAACGCTAACAGCTCGTCTGATTGACCGTCCAATTCGTCCACTTTTCCCAAGTGCGTTTAAAAACGAAGTTCAAGTTATCGCTACGGTTGTTTCTATCAACCCTGACGTAAACCCAGACATGATCACTATGATCGCAACGTCTGCTGCGCTTGCTATCTCTGGTGCTCCATTCAATGGTCCTATCGGTGCTGCTCGTGTTGGTCACATCGATGGCGAACTTGTTCTTAACCCATCAAATACTGAGCTTGAAAACTCTAAACTAGACCTTGTTGTGTCTGGTACAGAAGGCGCAGTACTAATGGTTGAATCTGAAGCAGATAATCTATCTGAAGAAGAAATGCTTTCTGCTGTTGTTTACGGTCACGACCAACAACAAGTTGTAATCAAAGCGATCAACGAATTTGCAGCTGAAGTTGCAACTCCATCTTGGAACTGGGAAGCACCAGTCGTTAACACTGAGCTTAAAGCTCGTGTTGCTGAACTGGCTAAAACTCGTCTATCTGACGCGTACCAGATCACTGAGAAAATGGCTCGTTACGAGCAAGTTGGCGCAATCAAAACTGAAGCGGTTGCTGCTCTTCTAGCTCAAGACGAAAACCTAGATGAGCGCGAAATCCGCGGCATGCTTGGTTCTCTAGAGAAAAACGTAGTACGTAGCCGCATCATTGCTGGCAACCCACGTATCGATGGCCGTGAAAAAGACATGGTTCGTGCGCTAGACGTACGTACTGGTGTTCTTCCACGTACACACGGTTCTTCTCTATTCACTCGTGGTGAAACTCAAGCACTTGTTACTGCAACGCTTGGTACACAACGTGATGCACAAATCATCGACAGCCTAATGGGTGAGAAGAAAGACAACTTCCTTCTACACTACAACTTCCCTCCATACTGTGTAGGTGAGACTGGTTTCGTTGGTTCTCCTAAGCGTCGTGAAATTGGTCACGGTAAGCTTGCTAAACGTGGTATCCAAGCAGTAATGCCTTCTGTTGACGAATTCCCATACACAGTTCGTGTTGTATCGGAAATCACAGAATCTAACGGTTCTTCTTCAATGGCTTCTGTATGTGGTACATCTCTAGCCCTTATGGATGCTGGTGTTCCAATCAAAGCTTCTGTTGCGGGTATCGCAATGGGTCTTGTTAAAGAAGGCGACGATTTCGTTGTTCTTTCTGACATCCTTGGCGACGAAGATCACCTAGGTGACATGGACTTTAAAGTAGCAGGTACTAACGCTGGTATCACTGCACTTCAAATGGACATCAAGATCGAAGGCATCACTAAAGAGATCATGCAAATTGCACTTAACCAAGCGCAAGGTGCACGTAAGCACATCCTTTCTGTAATGGATGAAGCTATCTCTGGTGCTCGTGAAGACATCTCTGAATTCGCTCCACGTATCCACACAATGAAAATCAGCTCTGATAAGATCAAAGATGTTATCGGTAAAGGCGGCGCAGTTATCCGTGCTCTTTGTGAAGAAACAGGTACTACAATCGAAATCGAAGACGATGGCACAATTAAGATTGCTGCTACTGAAGGCGCAGCTGCTAAAGAAGCTATCCGTCGTATCGAAGAGATCACTGCCGAAGTTGAGGTTGGCCGCATTTACCAAGGTAAAGTTGCTCGTCTAGCTGACTTCGGTGCATTCGTTACTATCCTTCCAGGTAAAGACGGTCTAGTACACATCTCTCAAATCGCTGACAAGCGCGTTGAGAAAGTGTCTGACTACCTAACTGAAGGTCAAGAAGTGCCAGTTAAGGTCCTTGAAATTGACCGTCAAGGCCGTGTACGTCTAAGCATGAAAGAAGCAGTTGAAACGCCAGCTGAAGGCGAAGCACCAGCTGCTGAGTAATTCTTAGCCTATTAATGGGACTATCGCTTTTTAGTGATTTCTAACCCATTGGTAAAAAAGCATGTTATAAAGGGGAGCATATCGCTCCCCTTTTTTTATTGCGGTCATAACAGGAGTAATTATTTGTGAAATGGTTTCAAACCGCGAGTATGTGTTTACTGCTTGTACTAACTGGTTGTGCGACAACATCAGATAACACCTCACGTTGGGTTTATCCACCAATGGCTGTGCCGCTTCAACCAAGTGTTCAGCAAGAAGTGCAAATAGCGCGCCTTAGTCAGTTATTACAGCGCCCAGACTTGAACGATGAAGTTAGAGCTAAAATGTTGTTCGAGCGTGGTAACTACTACGACAGCGTTGGCTTGCGTGATTTAGCACGTCTTGATTTTAATCAGTCTCTTTCATTGAACCCCGCTCAACCTGATATCTTCAACCTTTTGGGTGTTTATTTTACGCAAGTAGGGGAGTTTGATGCCGCTTATGAATCTTTTGATTCGACATTAGAGCTTGATCCTGCAAACTCTTATGCAGAACGAAATCGCTCTATCGCACTCTACTATGGTGAGCGCTATGACTTAGCCAATGAAGAAATGATGAAGCACTACGCTGATGATCCTAGCGATCCGTTCCGTGCTCTGTGGCTTTACATCATTCAGCATGAACTCACGCCAGAACAAGCGAAGCTTGATTTGCAAAAGCGTTACGAGAGTCGTGATGAACAGTGGGGCTGGGTATTAGTTGCGATCATGCTTGAAGATATTACTGAAGAGCAGGCGTTCAAAGCTATCCTAACGGGGACTCGTGACAATACGCTGCTAGCTCAACGCCTGACTGAAACGTACTTCTACCTTGCTAAGCGTCACCACATGAATGGTGATTACGCGAATGCTATCTCTTTGTACAAGTTAGCGGTTTCTTTTAACGTGTATGAATACGTAGAACACCGTTACTCTTTCTTAGAGTTAAGCCGTATTTTTAGTACGCTTAAGGCCGAACATTTAGCGCAAGCTAAGTTGGCCGCTGCTGAAGAAGAAGCTAACGCTAAGTAAGCGATACATTTTTATTCCGAAAAGCCGCTGCCTGTCAGCGGTTTTTTTATGCTCCTTTTTTATAAACGGGGGCCTCGTTTTTGATTGCTTTTTATTTAAACAACATTAAAATAGTTAGCCTTGCTAACTAAATGTGAATTCTGTGGTTGGAAATCTATGTTGGATCAGAATCTAGAAAAAATTGAACGCTTTGCTTCTAAGATATGGCGAACTCAAGTGAATGAAGATCCTATCTGCCAATTGAGCTTCAATGAGTACGATTATTTGAAGGTCATTCAAGCTTCACCAGAGCCTATTCGGCTAACAGACCTTGCTATTGAGATGCAGGTGACAAAACCTTCAGCCACGACTATGGTTCAAAGGCTAGAAAGAAAAGGACTCGTAGAACGCCAAGCCTCACTTGAGGATGCACGCTCTAAATTGGTCATTTTAACCAAGAAAGCTGAAATTGGTTTGCAAGAAGAAAGTAAGATTTATCAGGTGATGGCACAAACGCTTGAGAGTCGTTTATCTGAGCAAGAATCCCAACTGCTGAATCAGCTGTTAGATAAAGCGTTGAAGTAATTAGTTTAAATGCTTAGTTAGCCTTATTAACTAATTTTTAGAGTCGTATCTCATTCTAGTGTGGCTCAATAGATGAAGAAAGTAGAGTAAGAAATGAGTAACTCAATTAGTCGCCAATTCTGGCGATACACGATTCCTACAGTAGCGGCTATGTTGGTTAATGGCCTTTACCAAGTGGTAGATGGCATCTTTATCGGCCGTTATGTAGGTGCTGATGGGCTTGCGGGTATTAACATCGCGTGGCCTGTTATTGGTTCAATTCTAGGCATTGGTATGCTAGTGGGCGTGGGTACGGGTGCCCTTGTCTCGATTCGCCAAGGCGAAAAAGACACCAAAGGCGCTAAGCAGATCTTAGCCACGGGTCTAACTTTGCTGTTGGCGATAACGCCAATTGTCTCTGGATTGTTGTTTCTGTTTGCTGACAACTTTTTGCTTTGGCAAGGCGCAGAAGGTCGAGTGTATGAGCTTGGCCTGCAGTACTTACATATCCTAATTGGCGCAAGTGTCTTTACCTTAGGCTCTATTGCGATGCCATTTTTACTGCGTAACGATGACAGCCCGAACTTAGCCACGATACTGATGATTGTTGGTGCGGTGATCAATATTGTATTGGATTACCTGTTTATCGTTCAGTTTGGCTGGGAGTTGAAGGGGGCTGCATTGGCAACTGCAATTGCTCAGTTTGTGGTAACCGGTCTGGGCCTGGCTTACTTCTTCTCACGTCGAGCAAACTTGCGTTTACTTTGGAATGAACTGAGATTGAAGCTATCGGTTATTCCTGACATCTTCGCTATCGGGACATCCAGCTTCTTTATGTACGCTTATGGCTCGATGATGGTGGCGCTGCACAATGCGTTGTTCTCTCAATATGGCGACCAGTTGATGATTGGTGCTTACGCTATTTTGGGCTATATCGTGACGGTTTATTATCTCACAGCTGAAGGTATCGCAAACGGTATGCAGCCTTTGGTCAGTTACAACCATGGCGCTCGTAATCAAGCGAATATTCGTAAGTTACTGAAGATTGCGATGGTGAGCTCGGTCTTGATTGGTGTGGCGTTTGTGTTGCTGCTGAACGCGTTCCCACGTGAATTTGTTTCTGTCTTTAACTCGGATGAATCTCAACTAGTTGAGTACACAGTGTTGGGTATTCGACTACATATGTTTGCATTGGCTCTTGATGGCTTCTTAGTGGTAGTGGGTGCTTACTATCAAGCGGTGAATAAGGGCAGTAAGGCGATGTTTGTGACGATAGGCAACATGCTTATCCAATTACCTTTCTTGTACATTATGCCTAAGTTGTACGGTGTACCGGGGATCTGGATTGCATACCCACTGTCTAATATCGCGCTAAGCGTGGTTGTTACGATCATGCTCTACAAAGACGTAAAGAAGCTCTATGCTGCGCCACTGGAAACCGCGACAGCATAGATCGTTTTTCTTGAACTGAATGAAAAAGGTCTAGCAAATGCTAGACCTTTTTGTATCTGTTTCTGATTTATTCAATGAGAAGTTAGATGTTCTTAACTTCTAAACCTGCAAGTTGGTGCCAGTAACCGTTGCATTGACGGCTTTCAATGGTCATCGGTTTGTGGCCATGCTCATTGGCTTTGAAGTTGTTGATCTCAGAGAAGGTATCGATACCTAACGGACTCAAACGAACCACGTCGACCAAGTCATGCATGCTCGGCAAGTCATTGACTAGGTTGTAGCAGTAACCCGATTGGGTTTGGATGCCGTTAAGGTTAAAGACCGACTGACCTTCTTGGCTATCGACTTGCAGACCTATTGGGTATTTGATGCAGCAGGTTTCGCAATCGTCTTTGGCTTTGTTTTCAGCGCGAGCGGTAAAGCAGCGTGCTGAGTAAGCAAGCGGTAAGTAGCCGTGGCTAAACACTTCGACTTCGAACTTATTACGAATATTAAGCTTTTCGCATTGTGTCATGACGTTGTTCAGCCATTCACGAGAAAGCTCAACCGGCATACACCAGCGCGTCATACCTTGCTTCAAGAACAGGTTCAGAGTGCGTGCATTGTAGGTGTTAACTGCAGGGCCAACCACGAAAGGTACTTTTCTTTCGCTGGCTAGTTGAATGGCAGATACATCGTTGGCTTCAATCGCAAAGTCACCATTGTCGATGTACTTCTTCATGATGTGAACTTCGCTTGGCGCTTCCAACAAGGCCATCGTCGATAGCACCACTTGCTTGCCTGAAGCAGACAGCTCCTTGGCAATGTCCATCCAGTGTTTGGTTTTCATCTCACGGCGCTTTGAACACACCGCTTCACCAAGGTAGATGATATCTGCAGAGCTAGACTTTGCTTGCTCATAGAAGCTTTCAACGTCTTGTTTTGGCCAAAAGTAAAGTAGAGGGCCTAATGCGTATTTCATTGAGTTCTCCATTTGGCGCTATTGCCATTTACGGTGGTAAGCACCAAGGGTGGTTTGTGTGCCTTCAGATATGTTCGCCAGTGTCGCATTCCAAGCTGCTTCTACTTGGTATTGTTCAGGATTTGCTAAGTAGCTGTTGATGGCTGCGCGCCAAGTGCGAGTCACTTGTTATACATAAGCAGGGCTGCGTTGGCGGCCTTCAATCTTCACAGAAGCAACATTTGCAGCAAAAAGCTCTGGCAGCATTGATAGCGTGTTAAGGCTAGTTGGCTCTTCAAGTGCATGGTAGCGCTTACGTTCACCATCGATATCCGCTTCAAAACGACCCTTACACAGTGTTGGGTAGCCCGCGTTTTCGCCTGCTACGTACTTGAAGGTAAGGAATCTCAATGTTTCCTGACCTGAACAATCGCGGCATAACTCACGTCAGAATGAGTCCCGGACAGACCTAACTTCTGCTCTACAATCTAAACACGGATGTTTGTTGAACACTTTCATGCTGTTTTCGCTATTTCAGATACACCCATCCTGTGAAACGCCTAAATTGACCTGATTTGGGCTTGAACCAGAGCATGGTGGACCAGCTCTGACAGCGGCTCCCCAGCCCTAAAGCGAAGAAACGTTAAACGGTGCCCACAAAGAATGCACTCAAACGGATCAACCTTCACATACCCTTTCAGCATAGCTGCGTAACCGGGCATTTCAGGTGCGTCTTTAGGTGCGACACCCAAGGCACCGTAGACCTTAGGGAGCATCTCACCACGACGTCGGTTTGATAGAAAACCGAAGTATCGAATCATTTTGAAGTGCTTATCTGGAATATGCTCAATCATGCGTTCTATCAGAGCTTCTGGACTCAAAATGAGGGATTCCGTTCGACCATTCCTATGGTTGAGGTAATCAAACGTCACCAAGCCTCCCTGGAAGTTATGTCGTAAACGCGACGCCGATATCGGTGGCCGTTTTAGGTATCGACCCAGGTAAGTCATGGTTGGCGTCACGTTGGCTGTTTTCTTTGCAAAGTGCAGCTTCCATCGACGGCAATATTGGCTGGTTAAAAATCGGGACCAATCTTGCTCATTACGAATGAAAGGGCAGTCCTCTCCACTCAAGTCTAACTCTGAGTAATTGGAGCTGAGAAGTTGAGTGATGGCACCGCGCCAACACTTCTCAGTGGTCTTAGCTTTAAAGAAAATCGGCTTCCATAGACCAGTCTTCTTACATAAACCCCCACGGGTGACAGACAAATGGATGTGCACATTCCAATTCAGCTTTCTGCCGTAGGTATGAAGTGCACAGAACACGCCAATATCGATATCGAGTTGCTTTGCCCATCCTAAGAAGATTTTGGCTGCGCAGCTAAAGAGATGATTGAGAAGAAAACGATTATCCCGAAAGATGGGCCACAACGTGTGTGGTAGCGTCAACGTAACGTGTTGATACTCACACTCAGGAAAGACATGTTGTTGCTTTCGTATCCACCGCTCTGTGGCTTTTATGCCACAACTGCTGCAAAAGCGAGATTTACACGTCTGGTGAATGTATTTGTGATGGGTGCAGTCAGCATGAGTGCATCGATACTCTTTAGAGCCAAAAGCAGCGGTACTGCAAGCGAGCATCTTGGTGACGTTTTCAATGACGACGGTTCGGAGGGTTTCTCGGTACTTATTGAGGTAGTTCAGCCAAGTATCGTTGGCATTGAAGAGTTGTTTGATGGGCTTATTCGGATGCATGACCTATAGGATAAACGATCCATGTAAAGCACCCTAGTCGGTTGAGTCTCTTTGTTTTCGGCCGTAGGCCGCTCAGGCGACACCGTCGCCGGTTCTCGATAAGAATCTCATTCAAGCGCGACTCTAGTCCTGTTTCTGTTTCTTGCCAGCGTACATATTTCGCTGGAGAACAAGCGCCCACCGTGTTGGGGGATTCACCGGTCATGTATGAAGAGAGGTAGCAACGGCCTTCAGCCATGATGCACAAACTACCGAAAGCGAATACTTCAAGGTCAACGTCAGAGGTGATGTTACGAGAAAGCTGTTTGACCTGATGAATCGACAATACGCGAGGCAGTACCACACGCTTTACATTGAAGTTCTTGTGGTAGAAGTCGATTGCAGCTGCATTGGTCGCAGAAGCTTGAACTGAGAGGTGCAGTTCTAGATCTGGGTATTTATTTGCTGCGTATTCAAGAACCGCAATATCCGCGATGATCAACGCATCAACACCTAGCGCTGCCGCGTTGTCTACGGCATTGGTCCAACGTTCGAAACCATTTGGGTGAGCAAAAGTATTTAAGGCTATGTGAATTTTCTTGTTGCGATCATGCACGTATTGCACGGCACGATCGAGCTTTTTACCCGCAAAGTTAAGGCCTGCAAAGTGTCGGGCATTGGTATCGTCTTTGAATCCGATATAGACAGCATCCGCACCGCAATCAATGGCGGTTTTCAAAGCAGGTAAGTTACCCGCTGGGCATAAGAGTTCCATTTGCTCACTACCAGTAAAATGAAATTGAAGCGGGCATTTTATGAAGAATTATTAATGACGGAATTGATATAAGGCAGGTTTAGATGGATAAATCTGCTTTTACTCCGTCTGAGGTACTGACGAGCGACGCTTTTGTGCTTTGAGTCGTTTTCGATTAGCGAGTTATTATGGGTTGGCTTGTTTTTATAATGAAGCCATTTGCATTGTTTTGCTAGTTCTTGTGGCGGCGGTTTTGTGCGAACAGCTCTTCAACATCTTGTTTTGGCTGTGGGCGATAGAAGTGGAAGCCTTGAATGGAACTACAGTTGAGATTAGACAGTAAAGTCGCTTGCTCACTGGTTTCGACACCTTCTGCAACCACGGTTAAATCGAGAGATTTACCAAGGTTAATGATGTTTTCAATCACAGTGATTTGCTTTGGTAGAGTGTCGATATCAGAGATAAACGCACGGTCAATCTTAAGTTCATCAATCGGGAAGCGAGCTAAGTAAGACAGCGATGAATAGCCTGTACCAAAGTCATCGATGGACAAGGCGAACCCTAATTTCTTGATAGCGTTGAGCATTTGTAGCGTGTGTTCGCTGTCACTCATCACAGCACTTTCTGTTAGCTCAAAAGTAATCGCGCTTGGATCAAGCTCTGTTGAACGGAGTAGCTTTTCAACGTAATCAATTAGCTTTGGATTGCCAAACTGCTCTGGAGATAAGTTGATAGCCACTCGACCAGGCAGGATACCTTGCATCTTCCAACGCTTAACCGTCGCGAACACTTCACGCATCACCACACGACCAAGTTGTTCGATAAGACCAGCACGTTCCGCAACAGGGATGAATGCGGCAGGGCTGATGTAACCTTCAACAGGGTGTTTCCAACGAACCAGAGCTTCTGCACCGTTGATGGTGAAATCACGGGCATTTACCTTTGGTTGATACCAAACCTCAAGTCCATTTTGTTGCAATGCCTTCTGAAGCTCTATCTCAAGCCAAAGTCGCATACGCGCTTCTTTGTTCATCTGCTCGTTGAACTTAATCAGACGATTACGACCACGATCTTTGGCTTCATACATCGCGGTATCAGCATTTTGCAGCAGAATACGTGCGTCTGTACCATCTTGAGGAAAGCTCACGCTGCCGATAGAACAGGCTAAGCGTTTACTAAAATGGTGAAGGTCGAAGGGTTGATTGATCAGAGCAATGATCTTTTCAGATAAGGCTTCAGGTGTTTGTTGATGTTCCGGCTCTGGTAGGATTATACCAAACTCATCTCCGCCAAGGTGGCCGACTACCGCTTGACGAGGGAGTAGGCGTTTTAGGCGAGATGCGACCTCTTTGATGACCTTATCACCGATGTGATGGCCAAGTGAATCATTGATATTCTTGAAGTTATCAATGTCTAAGTAGAGCATCACAACGGGTGTAATGTTATGAATGAATTGCTCAAGGCGTTTGGTAAATCCTACTCGATTGTAGAGTTTGGTGAGCGCATCAATATAGGCATCTTCACTGTTTGCCGGAGTAAACTGCTTTGCTGTTTCCTGTGCATCTTGGATGAGTACTAATTGTGTACTGTTTCCTAGCACAGCGGTCGAATCGATATGAAGTTGAACCTTACGTTCAAAGCCACATCGAGCCCCAGTTAAACAAATCAAACCCGACTCAGAAATAATAGAACTCAGGCTATTGTTGAAGACAGTTTTGGTTTGTTCATCGATAAACAGTCGGCCCAGTTCTTCACCTAGCAACTCTGAGGGTGAGTTGAAACCAAGTAATCTTGCTGCTGCAGGGTTAGATGACAAAATGTAGTCGTTCTCAACCAAAAGTAGCCCGTCTGGCAGCAGTTGAGAAAGCTTGTGGAATTTCGTTTCAGATTCTTCCAGAGAGCGAACGAGGACTTGATTTTCTGAGGTGTCAAAGGCGTGAAATACGATATAATCGGTTTTGTTGCCGCTAGTTAGGGGGGCAAGGCTGAAGTGAAGGCTGGTATCGAGGTCAGTCTCGTTGAGAGTGACTTCAGCTTCAATCGCTTCACCATTGAATGCACGCTCATAATAAGGCTTTAGATGTTGGTAGAATTGCTCGCCTAAGGTTTGGCGATCATTCATGCCTGCAAGCTCAGTTTGAGTTAAACCAGCAATATCACAGTAACGCTCATTAACCATAAGGTAATTATGTTGAGTATCAAGAACTGCAAAAAAGAACGGACTGTTCGCAGTTAACTGAGTAAACCAATGTTGTAGTTGCTGGGGAGGCATCAAAGTACTACCAATTCTCCAAGAGCTTGAATATTCACTATAGATAAATACTTATTATTTGTGTGTGATTGTCAGTGTTTACCTGTGAGCGTAGCGATTCGCTGTAATTCTCATTTCCTGAGTTACTATAACTGTGATTTTCAGGATATTAAAGGTCGAGTATCAAAGAGGAGTAAATTTGATACATAACAGTAACTGAGTTTTTAACATCATTTATGATGCATTCTATATTATTGACAAAGTTACGGATAAGTCACGTGATAAACAAGATTCGCACTCAACTAGTTCAAAATGCCGCATCAATTTTGCGATCTCCAGTCCAGTTATTGCCGAAAACAGTACAAAAAAGAGCCTTGTTGGAAGCGCTGAAAAGTGTATTCAAAGAAGCTCTAGAAGACGGTGACTTTGAGTTCCTTGAAGATAAGTGGCTTAAAGTTTCAATTAAAGATATGGGATTAAGTTGGTGTATTAGCTATCACAATGAGCAACTAATTGTAGCTGATAAAGAGGTTTCTGAAGATGTAAGCTTTAGCGGTAACCTTAATGATCTTGTGCTTATTGCAGGGCGTAAAGAAGACCCAGATACGCTTTTTTTCCAGCGTAGACTGTCGATTGAGGGTGATACTGAGCTTGGTTTAGAGGTCAAAAACTTGATGGATAGTGTAGATTTGGACTTATTGCCGACTCCGATGAAAACTTTGTTAAATCAATTAGCTGATTTTGTGCAGAAGGGAGTACAATCCCTAGATACACAAAGTGAGGTAATGAATGCTTATTCGAACTGAAGCACCGGCAGATATACTTGTCATTGATCGTTTATTGAAATCTGTTTTTGAAACAGATGCAGAAGCTAATTTGGTTATGAGCTTACGTGAGAATAGTCATTTAACCTTGTCGCTGGTGGCTTGTTCAGATGACGGCGAGGTGGTTGGTCACCTGATGTTCAGCCCTGTGACGCTTGATGGCGAAGACCACAACTGGCAAGGATTGGCTCCTTTAGCGGTAAAAGCAGAGTGCAGAAACCAAGGCATCGCAAAATCTTTGGTTGAAGAAGCTTTCTCTACTTTGGTGGATTTTGGTTACCCAGCCTGTGTTGTGCTTGGTGATCCAGCTTACTACGGTCGTTTGGGTTTTAAAGCGGCAAGTGAGTTTGGCTTCAGCTGCACTTGGGATGTACCTGAAGGTACCTTCCAAGCTATCGAGTTAGTCGACGGCGTACTTGCTGGCTATTCGGGTAAGATTGCCTACAGCCCTGAGTTTAACGACTTATAGGCTTTGTTCACTAAGCAATATGATGCCAACTGATTTAGTCTAAATAAAGGAGCTTGATGCTCCTTTATTTTTTGTTAGTATCAGCCCCAATGAGCTTCTTTTCAGTTCGCTCTAACAAGACCAATACCAACAAACCTAAGGTTACACCGCTAGATATGTCACAAACACATGCGCAATACCTGCAAGAGATGGGCATCAACCAATGGGAGCTCAGCCACCCAGAGCGTTTGGCTGGCTACGAATCTGAATTGATTCCGCTATCGAGCAACTGCAAGTTATTATTGGTTTCGCCTGAAAAGCCTCAGGAAGATCTCGCCGTGATGTTTGAACGCGTACTTAAAAGTATCAAGCTCGACTTATCTCAGGCTTTACACCTTCAGCCCCAACACTTATCTGCTGTGGATTTGGGTTCGGTTGAATGGGTGTGGTTTGCTGGTTGTGAATCAGCCCATGAACTGAAGGCAAAAACACTTCAATCTCCTTTACTGTCTGACATTAACGGTAATAACCAACATCGCCGCGACTTATGGCAACAAATTTGTGCTTATGACTAATCAATTATTACCCACTTCAGAACAACACCTCGACGCTATTTGGAAGATTGAGCAGACCGCGCATTCTCATCCTTGGTCTGAAAACATGATCCGTGATCTTAATAGCCGTGGAGGCAGCCACCGTGTTCTTGAGGTGGATGGAGAAGTTGTCGGCTATTTCTATGCTCAGAACATTGTCGGTGAAGTGACTTTGCTGACGGTAGCGGTTGACCCCAAGCAGCAAGGTAAAGGCTACGGCAAAGCTTTGGTTAAGCACTTTCTTGATATGTGTGAACAGGCTGGCGCCGAAAGTGCTTGGCTGGAAGTTCGCGAAAGTAATGTGAATGCTTTTAATCTTTACGAGAAGGTCGGCTTTAATGAAGTCGATCGCCGTCGTAACTATTACCCAACCAAGCAAGGCAACGAAGATGCGATCATTATGAGCTATCTTTTTATGGCCTTTAGCTAGCCATGTTACGTTTTTAGCCTACTAAATAGCTAACTACAGAATCAGCGATAAAATAGGGTGTAAACTGACCCTTTAGAAAGTGATACGCTTTCTGTATAATCCGCACACAGAATTCAAGGGCAAGTATTATCTACTTGCCCTTTTTACGCTTTAGATCAGCAAAGGGCGACTATGTCTTTCCAACAAGAAGTGAGCAAACGTAGAACGTTTGCAATTATCTCTCACCCGGATGCGGGTAAAACCACGATTACTGAAAAAGTTCTTTTATTCGGAAACGCAATTCAAAAAGCGGGTACCGTAAAAGGTCGTGGCTCTAACCAGCACGCTAAATCTGACTGGATGGAGATGGAAAAAGAACGTGGTATTTCGGTAACCACGTCGGTAATGCAATTCCCATACAATGATTGCCTAGTAAACCTACTCGATACTCCAGGACACGAAGATTTCTCGGAAGATACGTACCGTACACTAACAGCGGTTGACTCTTGTTTGATGGTTATCGATGCTGCGAAAGGTGTCGAGGATCGTACTCGTAAACTGATGGAAGTAACGCGTCTACGTGATACTCCAATCGTAACGTTTATGAACAAACTTGACCGTGATGTTCGTGACCCAATGGAAGTGCTAGATGAAGTGGAAAGCGAGCTAGGTATGGCTTGTGCTCCAATCTCTTGGCCTATCGGTTGTGGTAAAGAGTTTAAAGGCGTTTACCACATTCACCGTGATGAAACGATCTTGTATGAATCTGGCCACGGCCATGAGATTCAAGAAGTTCGTATCATCAAAGGTCTAGATAACCCTGAACTAGACGAAGCTGTTGGTGAAGATTTAGCGAGCAGCGTTCGTGAAGAGCTTGAATTGGTTATCGGCGCATGTCCTGAATTTGATCACGAACTGTTCCTTGCTGGTGAACTAACGCCTGTTTACTTCGGTACAGCATTAGGTAACTTTGGTGTTGATCACATGCTAGATGGTTTGACTAAGTGGGCTCCAGGTCCTCAAACTCGTCAAGCTAACGAGCGTGATGTTGAAGCGACAGAAGAGAAGTTCTCTGGCTTCGTCTTTAAGATCCAAGCAAATATGGATCCAAAACACCGTGACCGTATCGCATTCATGCGTATCGTTTCGGGTACTTACAACCAAGGTATGAAGATGAATCATGTTCGTACTGGTAAGAACGTAAGTATTTCAGATGCGGTAACTTTCATGGCTGGCGACCGTGCGCGAGCTGAAAAAGCGTATGCTGGTGACATCATTGGTTTGCATAACCATGGCACAATCCAGATTGGTGATACCTTTACGCAAGGCGAAAGCTTGAAGTTCGCTGGTATTCCAAACTTCGCGCCTGAGCTATTCCGTCGTATACGTCTGCGCGATCCACTAAAGCAGAAGCAACTTCTAAAAGGTTTGGTTCAGCTTTCTGAAGAGGGCGCAGTACAAGTATTCCGTCCTATGCAGAACAACGACCTGATCGTTGGTGCGGTTGGTGTACTTCAGTTCGACGTAGTTGTAGCGCGCTTGAAAGCGGAATACAACGTTGAAGCGATTTACGAAGGCGTGAACGTTGCAACTGCACGTTGGGTTGAATGTGATGACGCTAAGAAACTAGAAGAGTTCAAACGTAAGAGCCAAGCTAACCTAGCGTTAGATGGTGGTGATAACCTGTCTTATATCGCACCGACTATGGTGAATTTGAACCTAGCTTCTGAACGTTTCCCTGACGTTCAGTTCCGAGCGACGCGCGAGCACTAATCAGTCTGCGCTCTATTCGAGTTAAACAAAAACGTCTATTGTTTTGCAATAGGCGTTTTTTTATTCGTATCATTTGAGGTTAGAGGCTTAAGATAAGTATGTTCAGTTGGATAAAGGCTTGGATTCATAAATACGATAAGTGGTGCGAAGATCTTGGCTTAACGCCTGAAAATAAGCGTAGCTGCGTGGCTTATCGCCGTGATCCTCAAGGGCAACAAACAGAGAGTAGGGAAGATGACGCCGCAATTAAGTGAATTTACGCTGTTTGACACCCATTGCCATGCGGACTTTGACACCTTTGAGCAAGGTATTGCACTTGATAAAGGTATTGAAGGTTACGTTAAAGAGGCGAAACAAGCACATGTCGAGAAGCTGCTGATTCCTTCTATTGGTCAAAGTAACTGGAAAAAACTCGCTAAGATCGCTCGATCTCACCCCAATATTTACTATGCATTAGGCTTCCACCCGTACTTTCTAGAGCGAGCGAATGAGGAGAAATTTTCGGAACTTCGCCAATTACTCTCTTCAAGAACGAGTCAATGTGTTGCGATAGGAGAGTGCGGACTCGACTTTTTTGTTGATGTAGATAGAGACAAGCAAGAGCGATTTTTCATCCAACAAATGGAACTCGCGAAGGAATTTGAACTGCCGTTAATCATCCATGAAAGGAAGTCTTACAACCGACTTATTGAGCTAATAAAGCAGCACAAATTCACTTTGGGTGGCGTGATTCACGGCTTTTCTGGGAGTGAGCAGCAAGCTTTGGCATGGATCAAGCTCGGTTTCTATATTGGGGTCGGTGGAACGATAACTTACCCAAGAGCGCAAAAAACGCGCACAACCATCGCTAAATTGCCCCTTGAATGCTTGGTGTTGGAAACGGATGCTCCCGACATGCCTGTGTTCGGGAACCAAGGAAATGTTAATCATTCCAAATATTTAGTTACGATATTAAATGAACTTATTCTGCTTAGAAATGAGACAAAGCAATCGGTTGCAGCGCAAATATGGCAAAATAGCCATCGTGCATTCAGTATATGTGAATAAAATCGAAGGTTTTTGTTTATCGTTTGCGTAAATTGCATTGAGCTTGTGATTTGGCTCACATTTGCGTGTGAATGGTACATGAATCTTGTACGAAAGTGTGAGGATGGCATTACTTTATTAGTGGTCGCATGAGTATAATTGCCTCCGCTTTATAGCCCCATTTTGTATCACGCCAATAAATAACTAATAAGGAAGTCATAAACTATGAGCCTGTTTATGAGCCTCGTCGGAATGGTTGCACTGATTGCAATCGCAGTACTACTATCTGACAACCGCAAAGCTATTAATCTAAGAACAGTGGGTGGCGCTTTCGCTATCCAATTCGCACTTGGTGCATTCGTACTTTACATCCCTTGGGGTCGTGATCTACTTGCAGGTTTCTCTGCTGGTGTAGCAAAAGTGATCGACTACGGTAAAGACGGTACTGGTTTCCTATTCGGCAGCCTAGTTAACTTCTCAGTTGACGGTATCGGTTTCATCTTTGCTTTCCAAGTACTACCAACTCTGATTTTCTTCTCTGCACTTATCTCTGTACTTTACTACATTGGTGTAATGCAAATTGTAATCAAAGTTCTTGGTGGTGGTCTTCAGAAAGCTCTAGGTACTTCTCGCGCCGAGTCTATGTCTGCAGCAGCAAACATTTTCGTTGGTCAAACAGAAGCACCTCTAGTTGTTCGTCCTTTTGTTCCTAAAATGACTAACTCTGAACTATTCGCAGTAATGTGTGGTGGTTTGGCTTCTGTAGCTGGTGGTGTACTAGCAGGTTACGCATCTATGGGTGTACCTCTAGAGTACCTAGTTGCAGCGTCATTCATGGCAGCACCAGGTGGTCTACTATTCGCTAAAATCATCAAGCCTGAAACAGATACGCCAGACGATAACATCGCTGACGAAATGGACGGTGGCGATGACAAACCAGCTAACGTTATCGACGCAGCAGCAGGTGGCGCATCAGTTGGTCTACAACTAGCTCTTAACGTTGGTGCAATGCTACTAGCATTCATCGGTCTAATTGCTCTAATCAACGGTATCCTTGGTGGCATCGGTGGTTGGTTCGGTATGGAACACCTAACTCTAGAACTTCTTCTAGGTTGGATCTTCGCACCGCTAGCATTCATCATTGGTGTTCCATGGGAAGAAGCAACTATCGCTGGTTCTTTCATTGGTCAGAAGACAGTTGTTAACGAATTCGTTGCATACCTAAACTTCGTACCATACATCGGTGAGAACGCTCAAATCGTTGAAGCGACTGGCCAAGTAATGTCTGTTAAGACTCAAGCAATTATCTCGTTCGCTCTATGTGGTTTCGCAAACCTTTCTTCAATTGCGATTCTTCTAGGTGGTCTAGGTGGTATTGCACCAGGCCGTCGCCAAGACATCGCTCGTATGGGTGTTAAAGCGGTTATTGCTGGTACTCTATCTAACCTGATGGCAGCAACAATTGCTGGCTTCTTCCTGTCTTTCTAATCAGTTAGAAATCGATATATAGACGCCATAATAATATCGCCCCGTAGCAAGAAATTGCTGCGGGGCTTTTTTGTTTTTAGGCCCCGTGATTTTTGCAATAGCATGAATATATGCTCGGAGTTGAAAATGGGTCTAGAATTTTTTTTGAGATACAAACCGTTTGCGTTCTAAGGAGCACTACAATTTATTGATGGATACCTATAATGTATAAGCTTAAGGGATAGGACGTCTCTTGTTGGCAAGAAAGTAACCGCTTGGATTTATCTAAAGGTTATTCTTCTGGGATTAAGCCAAACTTAGCGATACGCTATAGATGTTAGACACAACATGACTGATTTGTTGTGCCATAGACCAAACTGGTACTGTGCGGTGACAAGGATTGCAATTGGTAGCGAAAGTTATCAAGTCTTCAGGGAACCAAGTCCGTTCATTTGTGGCTACTGAGCATTACTAAATATCCATCTATACCGGATGGAAGGCGAAGTAGTTAACTATTTGAATATATTGATCGGAGATAGAAATGAGCGATTTAAAAGCAGCAGCTCTACGTGCACTTAAACTTATGGACCTAACGACGCTAAATGACGACGATACTACTGAGAAAGTAGTGGCGCTTTGTCATGACGCGAAGACGGCAGTTGGCAACACCGCTGCAATCTGTATTTACCCTCGCTTTATCCCAGTCGCTAAGAAAGCGTTGCGTGAGCAAGGTACTCCAGAAGTACGCATTGCGACTGTAACTAACTTCCCTCATGGTAATGACGACATCGAAATTGCTGTTGCAGAAACAAAAGCAGCGGTAGCGTACGGCGCAGACGAAGTTGACGTAGTATTCCCATACCGTGCTCTTATTGCTGGCAACGAAGAAGTTGGCTTTGAGCTAGTTAAACAATGTAAAGCAGCTTGTGGTGACATCACGCTTAAAGTGATCATCGAAACTGGTGAGCTTAAAGAAGAAGCACTGATCAAGAAAGCTTCTCAAATCTGTATCGAAGCGGGTGCAAATTTCATCAAGACTTCAACAGGTAAAGTGCCAGTAAACGCAACTCCTGAGTTCGCGCGCATGATGCTTGAAGTTATTCGTGACATGGGCGTTGCTAAAACAGTTGGTTTCAAACCAGCTGGTGGCGTTCGTACAGCTGAAGATGCTCAAGCTTACCTAGCAATGGCTGATGAGCTATTAGGCGCTGAGTGGGCAGACAACATGCACTACCGTTTTGGTGCCTCAAGCCTACTGACTAACCTTCTTAATACATTAGAAGTAACAGACCAAACTGCTGATCCAGCAGCATACTAATTTACCCATTCGGGTATATAAAAATTAAGTCTGTTTGATGGAGTGGCGTTAAGTCACTCCATATTACCTCTTTATCCTACAACCATACTCGCTCAGAGTTTGGGAGGCACTAATGTATCTACCTCAAGAAATTATTCGCAGAAAACGTGATAACGAAGTACTGACCACAGAAGAAATTAACTTCTTCATCCAAGGTGTCGCTAAAAACACGGTTTCTGAAGGCCAAATTGCTGCATTCGCAATGGCTATCTTTTTTAATGAAATGACGATGCCAGAACGTATAGCACTAACATGTGCAATGCGCGATTCAGGCATGGTGATTGACTGGAGCCATATGAACTTTGATGGCCCAATCGTTGATAAACACTCTACTGGTGGTGTTGGCGACGTAACCTCTTTGATGCTTGGCCCTATGGTGGCAGCATGTGGCGGTTTCGTTCCAATGATCTCTGGTCGTGGTTTAGGTCACACTGGCGGTACGCTAGACAAGTTAGAATCTATCCCTGGTTACAACATTACACCTACCAACGATGTGTTTGGTGCAGTAACCAAAGAAGCTGGCGTGGCGATTATTGGCCAAACGGGCGACCTAGCACCGGCTGACAAGCGTGTTTACGCGACTCGTGATATCACAGCAACAGTAGATAACATCTCGCTAATCACAGCTTCAATCCTATCTAAGAAATTGGCTGCTGGCCTTGATTCTCTAGTGATGGACGTAAAAGTCGGTTCAGGCGCATTCATGCCAACGTATGAAGCTTCTGAAGAACTTGCGAAATCTATCGTTGCAGTAGCAAACGGTGCTGGCACTAAAACAACAGCAATCCTAACCGACATGAACCAAGTTCTAGCTTCTTCAGCGGGTAACGCAGTCGAAGTACGTGAAGCGGTTCAATTCCTAACTGGCGAATACCGCAACCCACGTTTGTTGGAAATTACGCTAGCGTCGTGTGCGGAAATGTTGGTGCTGGGTAACCTAGCAAAAGATTCAGATGAAGCGCGTGAAAAACTGATGGCAGTACTGGATAACGGTAAAGCAGCAGAGTGCTTCGGTAAGATGGTAGCGGGCCTTGGTGGTCCAGCAGATTTCGTAACGAACTACGACAACTACCTAGAAAAAGCAGAAATTGTTAAACCAGTGTACGCACTCGAAAGCGGTGTAGTATCTGCGATGGATACGCGTGCCATTGGTATGGCTGTCGTTGGTATGGGCGGTGGTCGCCGCGTAGCAACAGACAGCATTGATTACGCAGTCGGTTTTGATAGCTTCATTCGCCTTGGCGAAGTAGCAAGTGACGATAAACCATTAGCAATGATTCATGCTCGCAATGAACAACAGTGGCAAGAAGCTGCGACGGCATTACAAAATGCAATCACTGTGGGCGGAGAATATACAGCAACGCCAGACGTTTACCGTCAGATTCGTTCTGAAGACGTGTAAATAACAGATATCGGTATACCTCGTGTATACCGATAAACAGAGTTCTGGTGCAAAGAGCAATAAGTTGGTGAAGAAAATGAAAAGAGCATTTATTTTAGTTTTAGATTCATTCGGTATCGGTGAAACAGCGGATGCTGACACATTCGGCGATGTAGGTTCGGATACAATGGGTCACATTGCAGACCATTGTGATCAAGGTCTTGCAGATAACGCGGATCGTAAAGGTCCACTAACGCTGCCAAACCTGTCTAAGCTAGGCTTAGCAATGGCTCACAAAGAGTCTACAGGTCGTTTTGCTCCTGGTATGGATGCAGACGCTGAGATCATTGGCGCTTACGGTCACGCTGCTGAGCTGTCTTCTGGTAAAGACACGCCATCAGGTCACTGGGAAATCGCAGGTGTTCCTGTACTGTTTGACTGGGGCTACTTCACCGACAAAGAGAACAGCTTTCCAAAAGAACTGACTGACCGAATCCTTGAGCGTGCTGGTGTATCTGACTTCTTAGGTAACTGCCACTCATCGGGTACAGAAATCTTAGATAACCTAGGTGAAGAACACATGAAGACTGGCCTGCCAATCTTCTACACTTCTGCAGACTCTGTTTTCCAGATCGCATGTCATGAAGAGACATTCGGCCTACAAAATCTATTAGACCTTTGTCAGATTGCTCGTGAAGAGCTAGCTGACTACAACATTGGTCGTGTTATCGCTCGTCCGTTTATTGGTGCTGGTAAAGGTCAATTCGAACGTACTGGTAACCGTCGCGATCTTTCTGTAGAGCCGCCTGCGGCAACTATCCTTCAGAAGCTGGTTGATGAGAAGGGCGGCAACGTTCACTCAATCGGTAAGATCTCTGATATCTACGCGGGTTGTGGTATCACTCAGAAAACCAAAGCAACAGGTATCCCTGCGCTATTTGAAGCAACCAAAGAAGCGATCACTGAAGCGGGCGACAACACTATCGTGTTCACTAACTTCGTTGATTTCGACTCAGCATACGGCCACCGCCGTGATGTTGCTGGTTACGCAGCGGCGCTTGAGTACTTCGATGGTCGCATCAATGAAATCATCGATATGATGAAAGAAGATGACGTGCTTATCCTGACAGCAGACCACGGTTGTGACCCAACATGGCCGGGTTCCGACCATACTCGTGAACATATCCCAGTGATTGTTTACGGTAACAAGGTTCCTGCTGGCTCTCTAGGCCGTCGTGATACCTTCGCTGATATTGGTCAAAGCTTAGCGTCATACTTTGGTACATCGCCAATGGGATACGGTACAAGCTTCCTATAATGGTTAACGAAGAGAGAGGGAAACCTCTCTCTTCTTTTTTGTTTTGAGATCAAGGATATTTTCAATGGCTACTCTACATATTAATGCTGAAATGGGTGATTTCGCTGATGTAGTTCTAATGCCAGGCGATCCGCTACGTGCTAAATACATTGCTGAAACCTTCTTAGAAGAAGTGGTTCAGGTGTGTGATGTTCGTAATATGTTTGGTTACACCGGTACTTACAAAGGTCGTAAGGTGTCAGTAATGGGGCACGGTATGGGCATCCCATCTTGTTCTATTTACGCAACTGAACTGATCAAAGACTTTGGTGTGAAAAAGATCATTCGTGTCGGTAGTTGTGGTGCAGTGAACGAAGATATCAAAGTGCGCGATGTAGTTATCGGCATGGGTGCGTGTACCGACTCAAAAGTGAATCGTATTCGCTTTAAAGGTCATGACTTCGCGGCTATCGCAGATTACAAAATGGTGCGTGCGGCAGAAGATGCAGCAAAAGCTCGTGGTGTAGACGTCAAAGTCGGCAACCTTTTCTCTGCTGAGTTGTTTTACACGCCAGATCCAGAGATGTTTGAAGTGATGGACAAATACGGCATTGTTGGCGTAGAGATGGAAGCGGCAGGTATCTACGGCGTTTGTGCCGAATACGGCGCAAAAGCTCTGACGATTTGTACTGTTTCTGATCACATCAAAACCGGTGAGCAAACTACATCAGATGAACGTCAAACGACCTTCAATGACATGATGATTATTGCACTGGATTCTGTGCTTCTTGGTGACTAAGAGTAAGAGCGGCTCTATCAACCAACAGATAACAAAAAGCCCCGTGCTGCCTGAGCGTCGGGGCTTTCTATTAGTAATGGTTTATTACTGAGTGCTATTTCTTGGATTCTGAAGGCCTTGTGATCTCAATCGAAATAATTCATCTTGCCTAATTCGAGGTTTTATTCCAAGGCCCCAGGTCCAAGGCTCTATGACAGAGCTTATGAGTTTGCATTCTTAAGCAGTAAGTTCTCACCAGACTTGGTTTTTCTTCTACGAATGAGCATGACGAACAGCACGCCACTCACAAACCCCATCAAGACCATACCAATCATGTAACGATCACTTTTGCGATAATGGTGATCAGAAATCGCCGTCATTTTACCGGTTTCGAAGGTCACTCTAATAAAGCCGATGATGGTTTTTTCTGGCGAGTAGATAGGTTCAACTAATTGCTGCCTGCCGATACTTGCTGTTGAAAGTGGCGTGTCTAAGCCAAGAACCTCGCGTACCGAGAGTGCTTTTTCGCTTGAAGCTAGTCGAATCCCCTCTGTATCATAGATGGTGGTATCGAATACCAGTCGATCTTGAGAAAGCTGATTGGTCAGTTCAAGCAGTCGTTCTTGATCTTGTTGGGTGATTGCTTTGCTGGCCGAAAGCGAAGCCTGTGAGATAAGTAATTTAGTCAGCGTCTCTAGCTGTTTTGCTTGGATTTTCTCGTTACCTTTACTGATCACGACCGTATTTTTAATCGTTACAACGAACATAGTAGCCAGCAAAATGAGGGCTAGCATTCGTAAAGCGTTACGTATTGAGAACAATGATTCATTCATGTTTCACGAAGCCTGAAATAAACAAATGTTATGATTAAGACATATTGAGACTTGCGTTTTTAAATTGCAATAGGTTAACGTTTAGCATAGTTAATTAGGAATCATACACATGGACGCTCAGAAATATCTGCCGATTAAAAGGCATACAACATTATTAACTCGACTCCCCGAGACTCGTTTCGCTTCTCAACTCGCTAAAGCCAAAGCCAACTGGATTGTATTCGGCGAGTACTTGTCTCCTCAATCTTTTGATGACATCGACTTTTTCACAGGCACTTACAACACCCTTCTTGATACGTGGAAGGTAGGGCATTATGAAGTGGCGTTGATGTCTGGAAATTTAACCCCAGCGCACGAAGAAATCCTACAGGCCTTAAAGCTTGATTATGCTTGCCTTAGCGAGGTCCCAGACTTATCTAAGCCAGGTTTGATTGTTATGGATATGGATTCCACAGCGATTCAGGTTGAATGTATTGATGAAATAGCAAAGCTAGCAGGTGTTGGAGAGTTAGTCTCTGAGATCACGGAACGAGCGATGCAAGGTGAACTCGATTTTGAACAGAGCTTACGCCAGCGAGTAGGCGCACTGAAAGGTGCTGATGAAGCTATTTTGGAGCAGGTTCGTCAATCTCTGCCTTTTATGCCTGACTTAGTAGAACTTGTGAACACACTGAATAAGCTGGGTTGGAAAACGGCGATTGCTTCTGGTGGTTTCACATACTTCTCTGATTACTTAAAAGATACGCTTGATCTTGACCACGCTCAGTCAAATACTCTCGAAATCGTTAACGGCAAACTGACAGGTGAAGTCCTAGGCGATGTTGTTTCGGCGCAAACTAAAGCGGATATCTTGGTAGAACTTGCTGAAGAGTATGAATTGGAACTGCACAACACTGTTGCTGTTGGTGATGGTGCCAATGATTTGGTGATGATGGGTTCTGCAAGCTTAGGCATTGCTTACCATGCGAAACCGAAAGTAGAGCAACAAGCTCAAACTGCTGTGCGTTACGCAGGTTTAGGCGGCGTGTTGTGTATCTTGTCTGGCGTATTAGCTAAGCAGCAAAAAATTAGCTGGCAAGCGAAGCCTTAGTCATATTCGGTGATCGCTAAACAAAAGCGCATTTACAACGGATACAAAAAAGCAGGCGATGAGCCTGCTTTTTCTATTTTTGTCTCTGGAATATGGATGACTTAGATCGATATATCTGAGGCTTGGATTAGCGAGTCAGCTCTAATCGAATCAACACTTCATCAGTAATATCTTCTATCTCGCCATAGCCGATAAAAGCAGTAATCTCGTTCTCTAGTTTTTTCGCTTGATGCATGCTAATTCGAGACAACTCTTCTAAATCTGACTGGAACAAGCTTGTCAAAGGATTGAAGATCGGCGCTGTTGTAACTCGCAATACATACACATCACCTAAGTGCTGTGCCTTCTTAATGAATAAGATGCGTTCTTTTGCAGACGCGAAATCTTTGACCAATTTAGTATGCACGGATTGGAGCTTGTCGCCAAATTTAACCGCAGCAATATAGACATCATGGTGTTTAGGTTCAGTACCTTCAATTCTTTTCAGTGGTTCAGCCAACAGCGAGTTGGAGTGCCCTTTAAAAATAGGTTCGAGTGAGAACTTTTGGTTGTGGCCAAGTTTAGCGAGCAGTGCTAAGTGTTTATTCAGCGGGAAGTTCACACCAATGATCTTACAACGCAATGTTGAACTTGGTTTATCAATGAATATTGGGTTACTGACCATCTTGCTCAATAGAATATTATGCAGAGATTCAAGGAGCGAGTGGGTTGGTAATATCTCTTGTTTCTTAACTAGCTTGCTTTGGTTTTGATCAATCAGGCCATTTAAGAATGCGATGGTACGCATTGTTTTGGCGTTTTCTGCGATAACCAATTGCACATTACGACCGTTGGGGCTGACTCGAATCACGTGGTAAGGCACGGTGCTTAATGGCAGGTTTTTGTCGTAGAGTTGCAGTTCATTGAAGTTTACTAATACCGGGTCATTAATCTTGAATACCATCGGATGCTCAAGAGCAATGCTGAGTCCACGTTTTGAGATATCTAAGGTATGTCCGTTAGCCGCGGTGCCATTTTGTGAGGTGAGCTGTAACGGTGACTTAAATTGATACCTCGGTTCTTTGCGACGAGTTTGAGAGTCGAAGTAGATACTTTGAATATTCCCCACTACAGAGCGCGGATGACGGAAGCGGTTCAGTTCACTGCTTGGAATACGTGGTTTTTCACTCAATAGATAGTCAGCCGCACTTTCGTGATCGCCAATCTCTTGCAAGATACCACAATGCGTCAGTTGTGCTGAGCTTTGAGCTAACGTATCCGAGTGCTTGGCTAAGGCTTGTCTCTCGGTGTCTGAAAGTTCGAACACCGAGAACTTGAACGCCTTCCAGCTTTTACGTTTACCCCCGATGTGCCAGAACAACTGTCTTTGCTCACGAGAGGCTTCAGGAAGCATCATTGAGTAGAACAAGGTCTTGTTTTGATGCTCATGAGTAAACGAGTAAATAACGTTACTGGTTCCCTTTACGCCAGGTTTAGCCAGCAAGTTCATTCGTTGTTTGTTGAACAGGGTACCCAGAGCTTGTTGGTTTCGCTCATCGTGCCAGTATTGCCACAGCGGATGGTTGTTATCCGTAAGTAGAGCAAGCTTTAGTTCACTGCCGCTAAAGAAAAGAGGAAGATTACAGGTGTGCTTGAGATAGGTGTGTTCGATACCTCGAGTGCGAGTTCGAATAAACCGGTCTTGATTCTCGTGACTGGTTTTCTTGCTAGAGCTATTCAAAGATTCATCAAGCAAACGAGCAACGAGGCTTGAATCGCAAATCTTGATCGTTCTCAGAAACTTAACGGCATTATTTTCGTATGACTCGTCAATGCCCAGCACTCGAAATTCCACGATGTCGTTGCTGTCTGTTTCCAAAGACTTCTCAACAAGCTCTGTGAATTTTACTTCGATGATTTCGCCAAGGTTATATCTAAAGGTACTTGGTACTTTGAATTTGGCACCTGAAGGAGAAATGTCGACTGTCACACCGTGAAGGCTTTGGCCTTTAGATGTGGTGATCTCAACCTGAGAACTGATTTTGAGTCGGTTTTCTTGACGTTTTAGGTCATAGCCTAGGTTGATGGCCTCGGCTTCATAAGGGCTATTCGCACTGGTGATGTCGTTGTTGTCTTGGGAAGACGTTTTAACAATATTACGAAGCGGCTGAGTTCGCGGGGTCATGACTAACTCCCACGTGCCTTCTGTATAGCCTTTAAACTTTTTGGTACCACGCTGATAAGCATTTAACGCAATGTCATCAAGCCAGTGCTTACGACCGTCGAGCGTAAACTGACGGCACTCATTATCAATACGTCCGCGTAAATCAATACTCTTTGTACACGGAGCCATGATACGATTCAGTTCCATTTTAACGAGCAATTTCAGAGACGGGGATTCACCTTCTGTCATTTGAGAAAGAAGGAAGTCGAAATCCTCAGCGTGGTAGGCTGGGATGAGTCGCTCTGCTACAGATAGAATTTCAGATTGCTGCATACTTTTCTTGTTAGAATGAACGGTGCATTATTGTTATCGACAAGTTGTATTTGATCTTTAGGTATTCGTGGCCCCACTGCAACTTTTATTTTCATGCGTACGGTCAACAGGGTCACAAAATAGCAACATTTCCAGTTACCAAGCAAATTATTGAGGTTTTATGGCTAAGGCAAAGCGAGCTTATGTGTGTAATGACTGTGGTGCTGACTTTCCACGTTGGCAGGGGCAGTGCAATGCATGTGGTGCTTGGAACACGATTACCGAAGTTAGGTTAGCGGCTTCACCTCAAGTTGCGCGTAATGAACGACTCAGTGGTGGTTACGCGGGTGGCACAACAGAATCTTCGGTTCAAACACTCTTTGAGATTGACCTGCAAGAAGTCCCTCGCTTTAGTAGCGGCTTCAAAGAGCTCGACCGCGTACTTGGTGGCGGTGTCGTCCCTGGCGCTGCGATTCTGATCGGTGGTAACCCCGGTGCAGGTAAATCAACACTGTTACTGCAGACCATGTGTCAGCTTTCTTCGCAATTACCGACTCTCTATGTCACTGGGGAAGAATCCTTACAGCAGGTAGCGATGCGAGCGTCTCGACTTGGCTTACCAAAAGAGCACTTAAAAATGCTCTCTGAAACGAACGTCGATAGAATCTGTCAGGTCGCTGAAAAAGAGCAGCCTAAGATCATGGTTATCGACTCGATCCAAGTAATGCATGTCGCTGATGTTCAGTCGTCTCCAGGCAGTGTTGCTCAAGTTCGTGAGTCAGCAACGGCATTAACGCGCTATGCGAAACAAAACAACGTTGCTGTATTCTTAGTTGGACATGTAACTAAAGATGGCACTCTGGCTGGCCCCAAGGTGCTTGAACACATTATTGACTGTTCAGTGCTGTTAGATGGCGGAACCGATAGCCGCTTTAGAACGCTGCGCAGTCACAAGAACCGTTTTGGTGCGGTCAATGAGTTGGGTGTGTTTGCAATGACAGGCCAAGGCCTTAAAGAAGTCAGCAATCCATCAGCCATTTTTCTTTCTCGTGGTGAAGAAGAAACCTCTGGCAGTTCAGTGATGGTGGTTTGGGAAGGGACGCGTCCACTTCTTGTTGAAATCCAAGCGCTGGTGGACTATTCGCAGTTGGCAAATCCGCGTCGTGTCGCGGTTGGCCTTGAGCAAAATCGACTGTCATTGTTATTAGCGGTGCTGCATAAACACGGCGGCTTACAAATGGCTGACCAAGATGTGTTTGTGAATGTCGTCGGTGGTGTTAAAGTAACCGAAACCAGTGCCGATCTAGCATTAGTGATGGCGTTACTTTCTAGCTTTAGAGACCGAGCACTACCAAAAGATGTGGTTGTGTTTGGTGAAGTAGGCCTTGCGGGTGAGATTCGACCAGTACCGAGTGGACAAGAGCGTTTGAATGAAGCGTTTAAGCATGGTTTTAAGAGGGCGATAGTGCCTGCTGCTAACATGCCTAAGGGCGGCATTCCTGGAATGCAGATCCACGGGGTCAAAAAATTATCAGAGGCAATTAATGCTTTTGATGAGTTGTAATTGAGCTCACTTCAGCTACTCTATACAGCAGAAAATCAGTCTGACTTGAACGCTAATTGCGCTTTAGGTTAGCACTAAACCTAACAATCATTTAGATTGTTTCTACAGATTGCCTTTTCGTTTTTGTTACGAAAAGGCAAAGTTTTTTAGTCCCAAATGCATGCAAAGCTATCAGTCCTCACAGATTGTGATATACTCTGCGCGCATTTTATATCCTATTAACAGAGTAAGACAATGGCAGATTTATCGAAATACAGAAACATTGGTATTTTCGCGCACGTTGATGCGGGTAAAACAACTACCACTGAGCGTATCCTTAAGCTAACTGGTCAGATCCACAAGACTGGTGAAGTACATGATGGCGAATCAACTACTGACTTCATGGAACAGGAAGCTGAGCGCGGAATTACTATCCAATCAGCAGCTGTAAGCTGTTTCTGGAACGGTCACCGTCTAAACGTTATCGATACTCCTGGACACGTTGACTTCACAGTTGAAGTATACCGTTCTCTTAAAGTACTTGATGGCGGTATCGGTGTATTCTGTGGTTCTGGCGGTGTTGAACCACAATCAGAAACTAACTGGCGCTACGCTAACGAATCAGAAGTATCTCGCCTGATCTTCGTTAACAAACTAGACCGTATGGGTGCAGATTTCTACAACGTTGTTGACCAAGTTAAAAACGTTCTAGGTGCAACTCCTCTAGTTATGGTTCTACCAATCGGCCGCGAAGATGAATTCGTGGGTGTTGTAGACCTTCTAAGCCGTAAAGCATACGTTTGGGATGACACTGGTCTTCCTGAAAACTACGAAATCCTAGATGTTCCTGCGGACATGGTAGACGACGTAGAGCAATACCGTGAAGAGCTAATCGAAACTGCTGTAGAGCAAGACGATGACCTAATGGAAGCTTACATGGAAGGTGAAGAGCCTTCTATCGAAGACATCAAGCGTTGTATCCGTAAAGGTACTCGTGACCTAGCGTTCTTCCCAACTTACTGTGGTTCTGCATTCAAGAACAAGGGTGTTCAAATCATCCTTGACGCTGTTGTAGATTACCTACCTTCCCCAACTGAAGTTGATCCTCAACCTCTAATGGATGAGAACGGTGAAGAAACTGGTAAGCACGCTATCGTTTCTACTGAAGAAACGTTTAAAGCGCTTGCATTCAAAATCATGGATGACCGTTTCGGTGCTCTAACTTTCGTTCGTATTTACTCTGGTAAATTGAACAAAGGCGACACGATTCTTAACTCATTCACAGGTAAAACTGAGCGTGTTGGCCGTATGGTTGAGATGCAAGCTGATGACCGTAACGAACTAACTAGTGCACAAGCTGGTGACATCATTGCGATCGTTGGTATGAAGAACGTGCAAACAGGTCACACTCTATGTGATCCTAAAGATCAAGTAACGCTTGAGCCAATGGTTTTCCCAACTCCAGTAATCTCAATCGCTGTATCTCCAAAAGATAAAGGCGGTTCTGAGAAAATGGGTATCGCGATCGGTAAAATGGTTGCAGAAGATCCATCTTTCCAAGTTGAAACTGACGAAGAAACTGGCGAAACTATCCTGAAAGGTATGGGTGAGCTTCACCTAGACATCAAGGTAGATATCCTTAAGCGTACTTACGGTGTTGACCTAACAGTTGGTGCTCCTCAAGTTGCTTACCGTGAAACTATCACTCAAGCAATTGAAGATAGCTACACGCATAAGAAGCAATCTGGTGGTTCTGGTCAATTCGGTAAGATCGATTACCGTATCAAGCCTGGCGAACCTGGTTCTGGCTTTACGTTCTCTTCAAAAGTTGTTGGCGGTAACGTACCTAAAGAATTCTGGCCTGCTGTTGAGAAAGGCTTTGCTGGCATGATGGAAAACGGCGTACTAGCTGGCTTCCCTACGCTAGACGTTGAAGTTGAACTTTACGATGGTGGTTTCCACGCAGTCGATTCATCTGCAATTGCATTTGAAATCGCAGCGAAAGGTGCATTCCGTCAATCTATGCCTAAAGCTGGCGCGCAACTTCTTGAGCCAATCATGAACGTTGACGTATTTACTCCAGAAGATCACGTTGGTGATGTTATCGGTGACCTTAACCGTCGTCGTGGCATGATCAAAGATCAGCAAGCTGGCGTAACTGGCGTTCGTATTAAAGCTGACGTACCACTTTCAGAAATGTTTGGTTACATCGGTCACCTGCGTACAATTACTTCAGGCCGTGGCCAATTCTCTATGGAATTCGCGCAGTACTCTCCATGTCCAATGAACGTGGCAGAAGAAGTAATCGCTAAAGTTAAAGCAGAAAAAGAAGCTGGTAAGTAATTAGCCCTTTTCTAAATTAACGTAAAAAGCCCCGCAAGTGAAAGCTTACGGGGCTTTTTGTTGCTTGTAACATATTGCGAGGTGCGAGGTGCGAGGTGCGAGGTGCGAGGTGGCCCCTACAAAGTAGACACAGGGGTTTAGTTGACTAGCTCAACATTCAGTGATATAGCCCCATACTAAGTGAATACGGGACAAATTTAGAGAGATCTAAAAAAAGAGAGAGACTAGCGTTTCAAATCAATGTAGATTTGCTCTACCTTAGTACGAGCCCAGTCTGTTTTGCGCAAAAACTTTAAGCTAGATTTGATGCTTGGGTCTTTTTTGAAACAGTTGATGTTCACCATGTAACCCAACTCTTCCCAACCGTAATGCTCAACTAATTCAGTCAGTAGCTTCTGCAATGTGATGCCGTGAAGTGGGTTATTTTCTTGTGTCATGAGATGTTCTCGCTATTTATTTGAGCTCAGTATATCAGTTTCGCCCTATGAATTACCCGACCATTTGAGTTCGTAATCTGTCTCGATAATAGAAAGTTCTTCTCGAGCTTTATTTACAAACAACTGAACCTGACTTTGCATCCAAGCTTCAAAGCGTTTGATTTTCTCGCGATGAAAGTACCCAGCTTGCGCACATAGGAAATAATTGTATTTGGGCTTAAGTGCGATGTTACCTATCCGTACCAGCTTCTTTTTCCTGCAAATACCGATAAACCAAGCTGTGTTTAACCAGTGCGACACCTTGAACGGATAACGCGGCTTCTAAAACAAAATGCGAACCATCAAATTGCAGTGATGTTCAGATGTAACTACTTATGAGTTGAACTTACAAAAAAGGAGCCGTACTGGCTCCTTCTTAATTTTGATTACTCTTCCCAAACTACTAATTTATCTTTCGGCCAGTTATGACCGACTTCGTGATATTTCTGCTCAAGGATATGTCGTTTGATCTTAAGCGTTGGTGTTAACACGCCATTCTCAATACTCCACGGTTCCTTAATCATTAATACGCCTTTGATCTTCTCGTGTGAGGCAAGTTGTTCGTTCATTTTTTCAATGACTCGTTTACTTGTTCTTTCGTAACGTGCTCTATCAAAGTTAGGGAAGTCATGGGGTACAACAAGAAGGATAGGACCTGGTAAGCCTAAGCCTATCAAACACATCATTTCTACACGGCTGTATTCAAAGAGTTTGTTCTCGATTGGAACGGGAGCAACAAACTTACCCTTAGCGGTTTTAAAAGTGTCTTTCTTACGTCCACGAATCGTTAAGTAGCCTTCGCTGTCAATATCACCAATATCACCCGTATGTAGCCAACCCTCGGAGTCAAAAGACTCTTGAGTCGCAATGTCATTTTTGTAATAACCAGAGAACATGCCTTTGCTTCGAACTAAAATTTCTTCGTCTTCTGCAATTTTTAGTTCGATGCCTGGACCTGAATTACCCACAGTACCAATTTTGTCTGATCTAAACGGGTGGTTAATCGTGCTGTAGGCGAAAGACTCTGTCATCCCCCAAGCCTCGGTAATGTGTAAACCAACGCTTTCATACCATGCGAGTAAAGCCGGTGAAACAGGTGCTGATCCACAACCAAGAACACGAGCTTGGTCTAAGCCCAGACCATCAGCCAGTTTCTTCTTAATGATGTTATTCACAAATGGAATTTTAAGTAAGAAGTTCAGTTTTTTCTGTGGCAGCTTATCCTGAATTCGTTGTTGGAATAGAGTCCATAAGCGAGGGACTGAAATAAACAAGGTTGGACGGTGCATTTTCACATCGTCAATAAACGTGTCTAAAGATTCAGGGAAAGCTGTGACCACTCCGCCCATTACGGAAGAACCAAAGATGTACACTCGTTCGGTTATATGGGCAAGCGGCAGATAAGAAAACAGACGGTCACCTGGTTGTATACCAATGTGATCGATTAACCTTTGAACAGACCATGTAAAGGCACCGTACGTGAGCATTGCGCCTTTTGGCAGTCCAGAGGTGCCAGACGTATACACAAGTGACATTAGCTTATTATCGTGATGTTGAGGTCTGTTGGTTGAGGGTTCATGTGTCTCGATGAGCTGCTCAAATGTATGTTGGCACTTCGCCGCGGTATCGTAGGGTAACGAGATACTAACTAAGCTTGGATTATCATCGATTACTTTTTGAGTCGCTGCAGGATCATCAAGCTTACCTGCAATTACGATCTTACTTTCACTGTGTTCAATACAGTATTGAATGGTGTCTGCACCCGCTGTTGGAAAGATTGGGACGCTGACAAAATCTCCTAACATCATGGCAAGATCACAGATAAACCACTCTGCACAGTTTTTTGAAATGAGAGCGACTCGATCGCCGGGTTGGGCTCCGAGTCCTTCTAATGCTGACGCCAATTTTAGTGCTTTGTCGGCCACTTCTTTATAAGTGAATTCAACAAATTGGCGGTTAATTATTTGTTTTAAATAGACTTCATCTGGGCGTTCTTCTGCCCATTTTAAAATCATGTCATTGGGTGTAGGGAGAGCTGTTGCTTTTTCTTGGCTAAACTCGTTAGGCTGAATCATTGTCTAACTCCATGTTTTTCGCTAAGTTATTTTTGTTAAAATCATGTTAAATGTACCATGATTTTTTCTTTTAGGGAGTAAAATTAGCGTTTTCTGTTATCTGTGCAGGCACGTCTGTAACTTGCGGGTGTTACTCCGGTCCTTTTCTTAAAGATTCTTGAAAAATATGACACATCCTTGTATCCACATTGGTAAGAAATAACAGCGATTTTTGATTCGGTATCGGCTTCGATCAACTTTTTGGCTAATGGGATTCGTTTATCGCATACAAAGTCTCTAAAGCTTACCCTAAAGTGTAGATGAAACTTCTTAGAAAAGTAGGTTGTTGAACAGTGGCACTTTTCAGCGACCGAACATGGGTTACTCCCATTACATGTACGGCAATTATAAAGAAGCGTATCAATACACTCGTTCGGCTTTAGAAATAGAACCTAACAATGAGAAGGCTCAGAATAAGTTTGCATTCATTTATTTGGCATCAGGTGATGTGAAAAGAGCAATAAATGTGTTCATGCGCCATATGGATGCGGCAGAAGCTCTGAATCATGTCGGCTACTTTTTAATTATTCAAGGTCGACCTGATGAAGCGATTCCTTACCTCCAACAAACCATAGATAAAAAACGTCTTATTACAAAATCGCCAATGAAAATCTAAATCGAGCTGTGGCAGAGGTAAGAGAAATGAAGGCGAGCACATCAATATAGTGTTGCTCTATGGATAATGACTCTCCCTAAAGTAAATACGTAAATGAAATTAGCCCCTGATGAGTCTCCTTATTAGGGGCTATTTTTTGTAACTCAGTTTGGTATCTAAGTACTTAATTATAAATAGTTAAGTATCGCACCAGCTGCGATAAAGGTACCAACTAAACCTACAATCGGCATCTTCATTGTTTTCAATAACCACACTCCAACAATGATTAGAGCGAAGTCTATGCCGTTGCTCACTGCGCTTGTAAAGATCGGTTGATATAGATTAGAAAGTAATAGACCAACAACGGCTGCATTCACACCAGTAAGAGCCCCAACCACTAAAGGCTTGCTCGCAATTGCCTGCCAGTTCTTTAGTACACCCAGTAGCAATAAGAAGCCCGGTAAAAACACTGCAATTGTAGCGAGCAGTGCACCTGTAATCGGCGCTGACGGCATTAATACATAACCGAGGTAAGTGGCTAACGTAAACATCGGTCCCGGTACGGCTTGTGCTGCGGCATAGCCCGTGAGGAATGCATCTTGAGACAGTTGGTTGCCAATACCACTCTGTAGCAGCGGAAGAACCACGTGACCGCCACCGAATACCAAACTGCCTGCTTGGTAGAATAAACCAAATACTTCTATTCCTTGGGAATATGCACTAAACATTGGCAAACCAACCAGTAGTGCTACAAAAATTACAAGCGGAGTTATGGACATCTTATGTGTCGAAGGCGTTGTTTTTAAGTCTTGCGAGGTTAAGAACTTGATGCCAATGATTGCTGCAAATAGAAGTACTAAGACTTGAGGCCAGATCCCAGGAATCAAAAGTAGAATAATTGTGGCGATCACACACAGTGCTGTTGCTATCTTTGACTGACAAAAGTTTTTGTACATGCCGAAAGTGGCGTCAGCTACAACCACGACCGCGAGTAGCTTAAGTCCGTGGATGATTGAAATGAAAAGCGGCGCTTCCAACAACTGGTTGCTCACCAAGGCCAATATCAACATTAGGATGACAGAAGGGGAGGTGAAGCCTACAAATGCGGCAATCGCACCCGTTAAGCCTCCCTTTTTGTAACCAACTGCGAAGCCAACCTGACTAGATCCTGGACCCGGTAAAAATTGACTGAGGGCGACAATTTGCCCGTACTCTTCGTCGGATAACCAATTCAGTTTCTCAACAAAGGTTTTACGGAAGTAGCCAATATGTGCAGCTGGTCCACCAAAGCTGATCAAGCCAAGCCAGAAAAAGGTTTTAAAAATTGAAAGCATGATCGATTCCAGATAAATGTTTAGCGTAATTTAGGTGGAGTTGAACTATGATTCAAATTAATTATTTTAATTATAACTATTAATGAAATGGGTTCTTATGTATGGCAGATTTTAAGTGGAAAGGGATCGACCTTAACTTGTTGATTGCACTACAGGCATTGTATAAAACGAACAGTGTGAGCAAGGCAGCTGAGCGTTGCTATGTTAGCCAATCTGCAATGAGCCATAGCCTACAAAGATTGCGAAAGCTGTTTGATGACCCTTTGTTTGAGCGAGTTGGTAGTAAGATGGAAGCGACCGACCGAGCCATTGAATTATCAAGCACCGTCGATGCGTTGCTTAATACTATTCAATCTGAAGTTCTGTTGTCCAAAAGGTTCGAAGTTGATAGTTATAGAGGCAGCTGGAAAATAGGGCTGACCGATTACGCTGAACAGATGTTTGGCCCAATGATCTTTGACTTTATTAAGCAAGTTTCGCCAAGTTCTCAAGTCGTGTTTTTCAACGTTAATCGAACCAATTATCAGCAGGTATTTGAAGAGGCTAAGCTAGATATTGCGATAGGCAGTTTTGGTGAAGTGCCTAAATTGTATGGCACAGAACTTCTCTATACTGAGCAACATGTCTGCTTGCTTGATGAATCGGTGTTGTATGTTGAGTTACCTATGTCATTACAATCGTTTGTCTCTGTGGATCACGCCTTGGTATCGTCCAATGGCGCCCTAAAAACCGCAGTTGATACTAAATTGGCTGAGATGGGCTACACCAGAAAAGTGGCAATCGCATCGAGCAAATTTTTAACGGTAAAACGATTGATCAGTGGCAGGAAGCTATTGTGTATTGTGCCGAAGTTAGTCGCTAGAAATGCCCCTAATGTAGACAGTCCACTGATAGCTGTCACCCCGCCAATAGACGTCCCTGATTTTGATATACAGCTTGTTTATCGTAAGGGAAAGCAATTAGACGACAAGAATACTCACTTGAGAAAAGTGATCTCCCAGGCGGTTGAGATTGTCATTGCTGTTGAGTGATTGATTGATTGATGGTGATTGTCTTCTGAGTATCTAGCCTATCTTCTAAGCATGTAACCGAGTTTCTTATTCAATTTGAATGATGTCATCACGATTTCCTATCATGCTTAAAGGTTAGTTCATTTGAGCTGGTTTTCTACTTTTCAACCTTGTGTCAGAGGTAAAAATAAACGAAATAAACCCTTCCATTTTTCACAACCCGACTATACTTAATTTACGACTAAAAGCAGTCGTAAAGAATAGGATTTTTGATTTACCTAAGTAAAAAATTGGTTATATCCTCATGATATAGCTTAAAGAACTACCAGGCTAAACGGACTTAGTTGGTCTTAAAGCGCTAGCTCCCCCTAGCGCTTTTTCTTTTATTCGAAGTAAACTGCACAGCTTCTCAACGATCTATCTACAAAGAGAAACGAGTCCATTTTCTTGTTCTCCAACGATACGCCATAATGATTCCTCGGAACCATTCATCCATTGCTATCGCCATCCACGCTCCTAACACGCCATAACCCCAATGCACGCCCAGTAAGTAGCTCATCGCAACGCCAATGCCCCACATACTGAGTATTCCCATTTTAATAGGAAACTGAATATCGCCTGCGGCTTTCAAGCAAGAGATGAAAATCAAATTAAACACGCGACCACCTTCTAAAAGTATCGAACCTGCAATCAGTGCGGCAGCCAACGCGATGATATCTGGATCTTTAGTGAATAAGTCCAAAATCTCGAATCGGAAAATATAGACCATGCAGGTGATGCTGATAGAGGCGATGAAGCCAACCACAAAATAGCGTTGTACACGGTTGGCTATTTCATCTATCCAACCTTTGCCAATGTAATAACCCGTTTGGATTTGGCTACCTTGACCGATGGCTAAGGCAAAGGCAAATGAGAGACGTGCGATGTTTTGTGCGTAGGTAAACGCAGCCAGTGAAGATGTACCCATCTGTACCACAAAGAAGGTAATGCTGATCTGCGCCATGTTGTAAGAGAGCACTTCTCCTGCATTCATAGAACCAATCTTGATGATCTTTTGATAGATGGCTTTAGGCACAGATTTGAATTGCTTTATTGGTAGCTCAATGCCTTTACTTCTCACTATGCCAATCAAGATAAACATGCCAATTAGTTGGCTAATCACCGTTGCGGTAGCCACCCCTTGCACGCCGTAAACGGGCAGTCCAAAAGGTTGATAGAGTGCGCAGTAGTTGCCGAATACGTTGATAACACCAGCAATCAAATTGATCACCATCGGCGATTTTGAATAACCATGGCTACGTAGAATCGTGGTGAGAACCACACCTATCGTCACATTAAAGGTGAGCGCACCACTGATGAAAAGGTACTCTTGAGCGTACTGTTCGACTTGAGCTTCCAGTTGATAGAGCGGGATAAAATATTCAGCGCCAAGAACGGCGATAATGCTCAACAACACACCAGTAATAATGGCTAAGATAATACTCGCCACGCCCACATGAGCGCTCTCTTGGCTACGAGATGCACCGTTGTATTGTGCGATGAGAATGCCTGTGCCACTACTGACCATGGTGGATACGATGATCAGAAAAAGGATATCTGAGAGATAACACCAACAGCAGACACGGCTTTGTCTGAGAATCCAGATAACATGAATACATCGCTGGTGTTTAGTGCAGTTCGAAGCAGTACTTCGATGAAAATTGGCCAAGTGAGCGCAACGATTCCCATGCGTTTGTTTAGGGTGGAATCAGCATTAGGCATTTAGGTTTTCTCAAAAAAGGGGAGGCGACACTATAGTTTAGCCATTATTGAGTAAACGACTATCAAATTAATGTCCGGATTGCGAATAAGGGTAAAGATATTTTGAATAAACCAGCGTTGCCCACACTCTAGCTCTTTGTGGTGAAACCTATTCGCATGTTTCACAGTGTGATTCGATCGGATTTCCGCCACTGAGAAATAGCAATAAGAGCTCAATGTGCACGTATGAGAGTAAAAGGATCATGATAGGCCAATTGCAATGATAGCTTGCCGCTTGCTTATTTTGTTTCTATGTGTCGGGCCATCCATAGTTGGCAGCCTTTTTATTTAAATGAAAGATAAGCTACTTTGTCGTGTCTCGTAGCTTGAGCTCGCTCGGCACGTAAACTCTCAATGGTATGCTTCGGGCGTCGCGAGACTTTTCAATCAATAAGTTAACACTTTGAGTTCCCATTAATTCAGAATGAATACGGACGGTTGATAAAGATGGGAAGGTATACTTAGCTGTTGGGCAATCATTGATGCTGATCATCGCGATATCATCTGGAATGCTTAATCCATGTTCATGAACGGCACGTAAAACACCGATTGCGATTGAGTCTGATGTGATAAATATTGCTTTTGGGTAGTTACCACTTTTTAGCATTTGATTCGCCAGATTGTAGCCTGAAGAACTCGCCTCGGTAGATATCTTGCTCGCTGACGTCGTTCTTCAAATGACCGTATTCTGCAAAGGCTATCTCACGAAGATCTGGGGTGCGACTGTCGTATTGCCCGCCAATGAAACCAATGCGCTCGTAACCTTGGTTAATGAAAAAATTGGTGATTTCTTTGCTGATGCGGGAGAGGTCAATATCAACGGAGTCATAAAGTTCTGAGTGATCTGTAAATTTAACAAAGCAGATGTTACTCGTGAGCTTCTTCGCTTGTTTAATTACTTCTTTAGTCATCCTGCCAACGAGTAAAATACCGCTAACTTGGCATGAGTTTGTCTGTATTTTACTTTCATAACAGTTGATAGAAGAGCTCATGGCCAAGTCGAATGTACAACTTTTTGTTCTAGGATTGGATCCTGACTGGCGGTGCTAGGATTCTTGAATGACACAAGCGTAGAACCGACATGAATCGATGATAGCAACCGCAGCGGCACAGAGTTATCTCAAAGCACAATGCCAGCAGAAATTCGAGTGGTTTCACACTTACCGTGAATGGAACATTCACAATGTTTATGTATTACATTTAAATTTATAAATATTAGCATTGGTTTATGTGCTTTTTTACTTATACTTGTGGGCTTTCAATATTTAATAAGACATTGGTAAATAAGGAATTATTTTGAAAAAAGCGCTGTCATTAATGGCTTTAGGTACAGTTGTTGCTTCTACGTCAGTTCAAGCGAATGAAAATTGGTATGTTGCAGCTGGTGTATTCAAGACAGAGTTGGTTGCATAATCGTCTAAGATGGGCTCAAGTACTGGTGTCGGTATTGCACTTGGTACGGAATATCAATATTCGAATGGCTTAAGTCTGGCTTGGGAGTTTGAGTACATTCACTTTGAGACCTTCACTCAATCCTGGATGGTACAGCATCCTGATTTCGACAAAGTAAAACCTGATATTGAAGCTCAGTCACTCAACTTTAATGTTAAACCTAAGTATTATTTTTCTGGCTCAGGTTTTTATTTGGGTGCGATCGCAGGTGTAGGAGTCACGAAGGCAGATCTCACATTGACATATGAGACTAACTTACCTAATAAAGTAAACGAAACTTATTCAGATGACGGAAGTGACTTCAGCTTTAACTATGGTGTAGAAGCCGGCTATCAATTTACATCGGGTGTGGTTGTTTCTGGTGGCTACCGTGCTTCTTCAGTGGCAATTGGTGTGGAAGGCGGTGGTGAGGTCGATTTGGACTTCGACAGCTTTTTCGTTGGTGTAGAGTATCACTTCGGTCCTTAGTTAGAACTCAATCTGCATTATTAAAAGGAGCCTTTAGGCTCCTTTTTTGATGAGTCGGTCAATCACGCTGTAATGGTGCTCAGACACTCCTGCTAGGTTGCCGTATTTCGGCTGGTGGCGATCATTTTCTAATGGATGGTGCCAACCTTGTGTATGTTCCACAAAGTGCGCTGCAAAGCTTTCAGACACCTCTAAACATCCAGCCATGACGGTATCGACATAGGTTTGAACGATAGGGCTGTTTTCACAAGGCGCTTCGATTTCGTCTTTGATGTATACCCATATCGATTGATCTGCTTTAAACTCGGTTTGGCTCTCTATCTGATCGTTTCTTAACTCAATTCGATGATAACCACGCTCACGACGATCAAATTCAGCCAACGCAACATCATCGACCTCAAGTAAAACACCATTCACTTGTCCCTCACCAAGATTGATGATCAACGGTGACAAAACATAGCTGTCGTCGATTTTACTCCAGTGACGCACTAGGCCGTGCACAATCGCAGGGATCGCTTGCCCTGTTTGACCGGTAAGTTGACGAGAAGAGGAGTTGATCAAGCTACCATAACCAAAAATATACATCGCGTTCCTTGTCTGAGTTCTGCCATTTAAGTCTAGTCTTACTATATGTGGCGCAATCATAAAAGTCAGTAAGTTTCTATTTACACATCTATAGGTCTTTATGACTCTTTGGACTGTGTGATTTTGACTTTTTTATTGGTCAATGAACCTTGTGAGTGCTTGTTTTTACTGGCTTTATCTAATTGGCGCGTTTCATGCAATGTGATCTGCATATTGCATCAAGCTTGATGCACACCAAATTTAGGTTTAGGCAATCCCTTGACCGCTTATCTGAGAATTAGGAGCGAGTTTGTTAAATATCACAGATAAAAGTGTAGAAGACGCGATTCCAGCTTACCTGCGTTTAGGTTTTCGACCTTTCTTCTTTCTTGGCAGTCTCTATGCCGTGATTGCCATTGTGGTGTGGGTCATCATGTTTCAAAACGGTCAGCCTGAGATATTAACAGTGCCAGCGTTGTGGTGGCACGTACACGAAATGTTATTTGGTTTTGCTATGGCGATTGTGGTGGGTTTTGTTTTAACCGCCGTACAAACGTGGACTGGTGTTAATGGCACCAAGCATCACCGATTAGCTGTATTAGTCGGCTTGTGGTTGGCACCTCGTATCTTGTTTTGGACATCAGCACCATTGTGGTTGATCTCATCGGTTGAGGCGCTGTTCTTAATCTTCGCCGCTTATGAGATTGGCTTTCGAGTTGTAAAATCGAAAGGGTGGAAGAACCTGTTCTTTATCCCGCTCTTTATACTGGCGATTGTGGCGAACTTTGCGAGTTATGCGACCATTAAGGGTATGCCGCCGTTTCCTTCGTCAGCGGTATGGCAAGCGATGTTGTGGTGGTTTACCTTGCTATTATCTGTAATGGGCGGGCGAGTGATTCCATTCTTCACGGCACGTCGCTTTGACTTTGAGAAATCGCAACCTTTGGTTTGGTTGGAATGGCTGGCGAACCTGCCTTTGGTTGGATTGTTTGTTCTGAGCTTCTTCCCGTTAACCTTTGCTCAAGTGGGCAATGAGTTGATGGTTTTTGTGGGTGTCACTCAGTTAGTGCGCTTTGTTCGTTGGAAGCCTTGGACGACGTTATATGAGCCCTTGGTGTGGTCACTGCATGCGGCTTACTTATGTATTCCTTTAAGCTTGTTGCTAAGAGGTTTGTTAGACAACCCATTTGCCAGTCATAACATGCTGCACCTGTTTGCGATTGGCGGTTTGAGTGGCTTGATTCTCGCTATGATTACTCGTGTGACCATGGGACACACAGGTCGTGCGATTTACAAAGGGCCAAGCATGGCGTTAGCGTTCGCAGCCATTTTCATTGCCGCGTTAGTGCGCAGTTTGGGTGTGACTTTCTTCCCAGCTTATTTGTCTGAGATGGTCAACATCAGCGCGGGTTTATGGACGTTGGCGTTCGGTCTGTTTATCTGGAAATTCGGTATGATGCTATTAACCCCGCGAGTGGATGGTCATCCAGGGTAATCAGTGCATTGATTTAGCCTACTAATTAAGCCCGTAGATAATGAAAGGGAAGCAATGAGCTTCCCTTTTTTGAGCGAGCTGAAAGTGCAATTTCACTACTCTCTCTACTCGCTCGTTAGGCATTAACTATTAAATCGCTAAGTATTCACGGTTAGATATTGGCACACTTGCGCGGTGAGCTCTTGTCTAACTTGCGGGGAGACAAAGCTCGCTTCAATGGCATTGATACTGAACTGTGCTAATTCGTTTTTTGTTAGGGGATGAGCATTGGCGACAGCGAGGAAGTTATCATTCATGTACCCACCAAAGTAAGCCGGGTCATCGGAATTGATGGTGACGCACAGCCCTTTTCTTAAGAGTTCTACGATGTTGTGCTGCTGCATGGTGTCGAAGACCTTGAGTTTGGTGTTCGATAGTGGGCATACGGTCAGCGGTGTGCGCTTTGCTATTAACTGCTCCATCAAGTCGTCATCTTCAACACAGCGAATGCCATGATCAATTCGGGTTATGCCTAACAAGCTCAACGCGTCACTTATATTTTGTGCTGGGCCTTCTTCTCCTGCATGGGCCACGGTTAGGAAACCTTGGTTGATGGCCTCTTGAAAGACATGTTTAAACTTTTCTGGCGGGTTGCCTTGCTCCGACGAGTCTAGCCCAACGGCTATGATTTTATCTTTGTAGGGCTGGGCTTGTTTGAGCGTCTCGAATGCGCTGTCTTCATCAAGGTGGCGCAGAAAGCACATGATCAGTTGGCTGCTAATTCCGAGTTCCTGTTCAGCTTGTTGTAAAGCTTGAGTAATACCACCAACAACGGTGTCGAATCCTATTCCACGCTCGGTGTGAGTTTGTGGGTCAAAGAATATTTCGGTGTGAACCACGTTGTCCTGCTGGCATTTCAATAGGTAAGCCCAAGTCAGGTCGTAGAAATCTTGCTGGTGGAGTAGCACGTTGGCGCCTTGGTAATAGATATCGAGGAAGGATTGCAGGTTGTGAAATTGATAGGCTTCACGAACTTGGTCTGGGTTCTTAAAGGGAATCGACACGTTATTGCGCTTGGCGAGATCGAACATTAACTCGGGTTCTAGTGTGCCTTCTATATGTAAGTGCAGCTCAACCTTCGGTAAATTTTTGATAAAGCTATCCATAGCAACTCCTTGGCTATTTTAATTATGGGCGGAGTAGATGAGATATTAGTGCCTATTAATATGAAGTCTTAGACGATTCATTTATCTCTTTTTGAGCATAGTTCATTTCATTATTGTCGATAATGTTATCGATAAAACAGCGGCGAAATTGATGGTTAATAGAGGGTTATGAAGGCATTGAAATGAGCCGCAAACGATTTGCAGCAATGGAGTGTGATCCGCTGCAAATATTTGCAGCAATATTCATTGATTTGTGCTCTAATATCGCGCTTACCAAGGGATGGTGTTAAAAGATGCTCACTTAGATGGAGTTATCAAAGTTGACCGATCCCTTAATGATCTCCCTTAGGAATAAATAGAACATGTCTAAGAACAAAAAATTTGATATCCGCCTTACAGAAAAACGCAACGGTTGGTGTGCAGAGATTACTCGTCAAGTAACGTCTCGCAGCACAACAGTATCAAAGCGTGAAGCTGGTTTCGAAACTGAAGCTTTAGCACAAGAGTGGGCTGAGAAAGAACTGGCTTCTTTCATTGCAAACCAAGCTGAGCGTAACGAACGTAAATCAGAGCAACGTAAAGAGCGTGATGAAATTCGTCATACTAAAGAGCTTAAAGCTGAGCAAGCGCGTGAAGCACGTGCAAAAGCTCGCGCAGAAGAGCTAGACGACGAGTAAGTCGTAATAATTTATGCTCTTCTTGTTTGAAGAAGAGCAGAAAAAGCCCCAATATAACTTTTTCTCTTTCTAGTTAAAAGTATATTGGGGCTTTTGCATTTCTGAGCGTTATTCAGCTAACGGACTATGCAAACTTAGTTGTTCAGCGTAGTTAGCCAATCGTCTTCTGCCACTTCTTCAATATAGCTTTCTACTGATTGTCCTACTTCTTCATCGTCTTGCTTGAAGTAAGCGATGTGGAACACAGCATCACCTTCGTTTACCAAAGGTAGAGTTTGTTGACCAATCACGATACCACCTTTGGTTGTGATCACTTGGCCTTCTTGGTGACCTAATGGAGAGCTGATGTAAGCAAGGGTTTGTCCTGCTTCAACTTGTTCGCCAAGTCTTACCATGTTACGCAAAATACCGTCTGATTCAGCACGGATCCAGCTAGTGGATTTACTCAATATTGGCTCTGGTAACTTCTTACGGTTAGGGCGCAGCATGCCGATCTCTTTCATCACTTGATGCACGCCAAGGTAACCTGCGCGAATCGCTAAGTGATCGAAACGCAGTGCTTCACCACCTTCGTAAGTTAATACTGGAATCCCCAACTTTTCTGCTTCGCTACGTAGTGAGCCGTCACGCATTGGAGAATCAATGATCACTGGTGTTGCAAATGCTTTTGCGATGCGCAGTGTTTCAGGATTCGATAGGTTCGCACGAATCTGTGGTAGATTGGTACGATGAATCGCGCCAGTGTGTAGATCCAGAATGTAATCACAGTGCTTTACTACGTTCTCGAAGAAGGTGTGAGCGATGCGTGATGTTAATGATCCTTTCTCACTGCCAGGGAAGCAACGGTTTAGGTCACGACGGTCTGGTAGGTAACGAGATTTATGGATAAAGCCAAACACGTTAACGATAGGGACAACAATCAGCGTACCTTTCAGTTTTTTAGGTTCGATAGCGTTGGTGAGCTGTCTTGCGATTTCGACGCCGTTTAGCTCATCACCGTGGATAGCCGCGTTTACCATCAGTGTTGGACCGGATTGGCGACCGTGAATGATTTCAATTGGGATCGAAAGTGGAGAATGGGTATAAAGCTGAGCTACTTGCAGTTCAATCTCCATTCGTTGTCCTGGCTGAACAGTATAACCAAGTAATTTGAATGGTTGATTCGGTTTTAGTCTTGCCATTTAGGTTGTTCTCAACATGGTGATAATTCGTTAACACGGAATGTATCAATCGTTGATTTTTAGTACGAATCAATCGCCTTACGGTCACGACAAAAGTTTTTTATGAAGGGGCTTCTGAATTGATTTTTGTTTTTGATTTGGTTAATTATAGGGTGTTTCAAATTGTGATTTTTTTACAATACATTGATTTAACTCTAATATTTTTCGTTCGGTTGATTGGTGTTATCCATCGCCATTTTTTTGCGGCCAAATTCATATATCGTGATGAAAATGAAAAAAACAATTTCAAAAGTCGTTGTACTGGCGGTGGTTTCTGTCGCTTTATCAGGCTGTGTTGGTAGTAACGCAGTAACGGGTTACCTAATGAAGTTTAACGTTAAGGCTGTTGATAACCGTTAAGCGGTGGCTTGAACATGCTACTAGCGCCTGTTTATGGCCTAACGGTTGCTGCCGATTAACTGGTATTCAACTCACTAGATTTCTGGACTGGTAGCAACCCACTAACGGGTTCTCCGTACATCTTTGATACTAAAACTGATACGTACCTAGACATTAATAACCAACTTGATCCGTCTCTAACGGAAGCGCCTGTAGGCCCTATTACGAGTGCATATGTGATTGAAAAAGGTCAAATGCAGCAGGTTGATGAAAACACGATCCAAATGGATATTACTTACCAATCTGGTGAGCGCGCGACGTTAATCGGTGTTCACGATGGTGAGATGGTGACTTATTTCATTGATGGCGAAGTTGTGGCACAAACTTCAATTGATGAGCTAGAAAGCTACGCGGATTCACGTGCTTATTTATACCAATCGTAGTAAATAACTGGTCACCCTAGCTTGTTAAAAGTCTCGATAACTGCGTTGTGATTTTTGATTGTAGAATAACTACTTATCAGAAAATCACGCCTTGTTCTCAAGCCTTTTTCCTGCGCTATTTCTGAACACTTACTTACTGTGATTGGTATTACTTCTTTAGTCACAAATAGTCTTCTACAAAGATTAGACACAAAAACAGGTACTCATTGAGTACCTGTTTTATTTTGTCTTGGATAAACGGCGCTTACTGAAAAATACTATCTATTGAAAGCACGATTTACTCAACAAACATAGCTTACCGAATTAAGCTTTTTCTGGGATTGCTTCAAGCAGTGCAACCATCTGGTTCCAGAATAGCTCAACCGTGTCGATCTTCACTTTCTCATCTGGAGAGTGAGGGAACTTGATCGTTGGGCCAAAAGAAACCATGTCCATGTTCGGGTAAGGTTCTTTGAATAGGCCACACTCAAGACCAGCATGGATAACCATGATGTTTGGCTTGTGACCGTAGATGCCTTCATACATGTCGCGGAAGATGTGCATGATTTCTGAATCTGCGTCTGGCTTCCAACCTGGGTAAGCACCTGAGAACGCGATGTTCGCACCAGCGAGTTCAGCAACAGAGTGAAGCATGCCTTCTACTTGCTTACGGCCAGAATCGATCAGTGAACGAATCAGGCAAAGTACAGTGATTGAGTTCTCTTCTGTTGTGATAACACCAACGTTTAGAGAAGTCTCAACAACACCTTCAATCTCATCACTCATGCGCATCACGCCATTTGGACATGCGTTAAGTGCTGCGATAAGGCGAGCCTGTTCTACTTGAGCAAGAGTACCCATTTCAACGGTTACTTCTTCGTTGAATGTTACGATGCTGTCTTCGATTTTACCCAGCTCAGTAGATAGAAGCTCAGTATAGTCATTGTATAGCGAAGCCAGTTTCTCTTGGTTTGCAGTCGGTACTGCCACCGTTACGAAGCCTTCACGAGGGATAGCGTTACGAAGGCTACCACCTTTGAATTCTACGATACGAAGGTCTAGCTCTTTTGCATGACCCGCTAGGAAACGAGCAAGCAATTTGTTTGCGTTTGCACGACCCGTGTGAATATCACAACCAGAGTGACCGCCTTTAAGGCCTTTTAGCGTTAGCTTACGGGTAACAAAATCAGCAGGGACTGCATCACGAGTGATGTCGAAAGTCATTGCACCGTCGATACCGCCAGCACAACCCATGTACACCTCGCCCTCTTGCTCTGAATCGGTATTAAGAAGGATATCACCTTCTAACCAACCCGCTTCAAGACCGAAAGCACCTGTCATGCCTGCTTCTTCGTCTACTGTTAGTAGAACTTCGATAGGGCCATGCTTGATTTCGTTTGAAGCAAGAACCGCCAAACAAGAAGCCATGCCCATGCCGTTATCAGCGCCAAGCGTTGTACCTTTTGCTGTAACCCACTCACCATCAATGTATGGCTGGATAGGATCTTTAGCGAAGTCGTGAACCGTGTCTTCGTTCTTTTGTGGAACCATATCGATGTGCGCTTGTAGCACAACACCTTTTTTGTTTTCCATGCCTGGCGTTGCAGGTTTAGTAATGAATACGTTACCCGTTGGGTCGCGACGCACACTTAAACCTTGCTCTGTTGCCCAAGCAATAATGTATTGAGCTAGCTCTTCCTCATGCTTAGAAGGATGTGGGATTGAGCAAATCTTATCGAAGAACTGCCAAATAGGGGCAGGGGATAATTTACTGATCTCAGAATGGAATTCAGACACGGATGACTCCTTTTTTATTTGGTAACCATATATTTAGGATTATTATGAGTAAAAACCTAGAACAAAAATCTAAAGTATGGGTCTGTTTTGATGGCAACAGCATACCACTTGAGGCTTTTGACGAGTAGCGCTTCTAAACGTCAAATGTTTTAATTTTTGAAAGCGGTCTTGTTCATTTGATCACAAGTAAGTGCGTTGATGCCTATAAATGGCGCGAGCAAACGTTTGTTTAAGTCTTTTTTGTAATTTAATTACAAAAATAAGTTTCTTAAATAACCATTAATAGCCAAAAGTGTGACATATGGCAAAAAATACTTGTAATCTTTTTTCTTTAGAGTATATTAATAACCAACTTCTGAAGTGAAGAGTAAATGCTCAAAGGATGAGTCCGTTTTATCGCCTCCAAGGAACCGAGAAATCAAATTCGTTTTTTATTGATTTATTAAGGTGATAGTTATGAAAGGTTTACCATCTGCAATGTTCTGGTTTAATAGCTCTGTTTACACTAGCAACTTTGCATACCCTACAAGCTTCGGTTACTAATACCGTAAGTATGTAACTCGAACAGTTTTGTTCACCCCTATATATTGGAATTCTTTTACAGCCCTTTTGGTTGACAGATTCTACCGCCACTCAGTTTTGAGTGGCGTTTTTTTTGCCTGCTACTTTTACCTACCTGTTAAATTCATCATTTCTTGTTATTCACAGTGGTTGTTTTTTAAACGCTAAAATATCAATTTGCGTCTTATTACTGATCCTGTTGAAAAATACACAACTCTTGTGGGTTTAAATTGAGAATATGATGGCTACATTCTCAATGTAAGTAACCAATGGTTGAAAAAACAACCAAGTGATCTTATCGTGTTTCTATTGATTAAATTATTGTTTTTAATGGCTTTTAATCTTTAATTTTTGTCTTTTTAATCGCTTTGTTTCATACGGCATTCTGATAAATATCGATTAGAGCCTTAATTCTATCTGGAATTTGTTATTTGATAACTTTATAATCCAAGGCCAATCGTTTACGCAACCGTTTACTTTACCCTTATAGGATTCGATAATGTTCGAAAAGCTATTCAAACTCAGTGAAAATGGCACCAATGTGCGCACTGAAATCATCGCAGGTCTAACAACCTTCCTAACAATGGCTTACATCATTTTTGTAAACCCAATGATTCTAGCTGATGCTGGTATGGACCATGGCGCTGTATTTGTAGCAACCTGTTTAGCGGCAGCTATTGGCTGTTTCATTATGGGCTTTGTCGCTAACTACCCAATCGCACAAGCACCAGGTATGGGGCTGAATGCCTTCTTTACCTACGCTGTTGTTATGGGCATGGGTTACACGTGGCAAGTTGCTTTGGCAGCGGTTTTCGTATCTGGCGTAATCTTCATTTTCTTAAGCATTTTCAAGATACGTGAATGGATCATCAACTCGATTCCTATGTCTCTACGTGTGGGTATCTCTGCGGGTATCGGCCTTTTCCTTGCGTTCATCGCACTTGGTAATGCAGGCATCGTTGTTTCTAACCCTGCGACTAAGGTTTCACTTGGCGATATCACTGCGATTGCGCCAATGTTAGGTGCACTTGGTTTCTTCCTGACTATTGCTCTTGTTCACCGTGGTGTGAAAGGTGCGGTAATGATTGCGATTCTAGCAATCACGGCAATCGGCATTGCAATTGGTGACGTTCAATACGGCGGCATCATGTCTAATCCACCAAGCCTAGCGCCAACGTTCATGCAGCTTGATTTCTCTGCTGTATTTGAAATTGGTATGATTTCAGTGGTATTCGCATTCTTGTTCGTCGATTTGTTCGATACAGCGGGTACTCTGGTTGGTGTTGCTACGAAAGCAAACCTAATCAAAGAAGACGGTAAACTACCTCGTTTAAACAAGGCGCTACTTGCTGACTCAACAGCAACGTCTATAGGTGCATTGCTAGGTACATCAAACACGACATCTTACGTTGAGAGTGTTGCGGGTGTTGCTGAAGGCGGTCGTACAGGTCTAACTGCGGTTGTGGTTGGTATCTTATTCCTACTGGCTCTTTTCTTCTCGCCACTTGCAGGTATGATTCCGGCTTACGCGACATCAGGTGCACTTTTCTATGTAGCAATTCTGATGATGTCAGGCCTAGTTGGCATTGATTGGCGTGATCTTACGGAAGCTGCACCAGTCGTGGTAACATGCCTCCTTATGCCACTGACGTACTCTATCGCTGAGGGTATCTCACTAGGTTTCATCGCTTACGCTGCAATTAAGCTGCTGAGTGGTAAAGGTCGCGACGTTTCACCTGCTGTGTGGGTAATGTCGGTTATCTTTATTCTTAAATACATTTTCGCTTAATCGTCTAGATTTCTGCTTAATCGCTGAAGAGGTTATGTAAGGCATAGCCTCTAATAACATGACAAAATTATTAGGTTTTATACTATGAGCAACAAATTCGTTATCACTTGGGACAACATGCAGACTTACTGCCGTCAACTAGCTGAAAAGCAAATGCCAGCAGAACAGTGGAAAGGTATCTGGGCAGTAAGCCGTGGTGGTTTGGTTCCTGGTGCAATCTTGGCTCGTGAACTAGGTATTCGTCACGTAGATACGATTTGCATTTCTAGCTACGACCACGATCACCAACGTGATATGACAGTCGTTAAAGCACCTGAAGGTGACGGCGAAGGTTTCCTAATCGTTGAAGATCTTGTTGATAGTGGTGACACTGCACGCAAGCTTCGCGAAATGTATCCTAAAGCGAAACTGATCGCTGTGTGTGCAAAACCATCTGGCGCAGATTTGTTAGACGAATACATTGTTGATATCGCTCAAGACACATGGATTGAGCAACCTTGGGATACTAGCCTAAGCTTCGTTGAGCCGGTAAATCGCAAGTCAAAATAAGCGTAAACTTAGTTTTTTGAGAAATGACCCTTTATAGGGTCATTTTTTTTTATATGATTAGTAACAACCATTTCTTATTAAGTATCCCCAATGTCTGAATCAGAAGAAACGAGCTTGAACCTTTCGGAAACCTTGTTTGTAAAGCACAAGCAGGCCAAAGAGACCTCAATGCTCACGCGTTACATGCCAAGTTCAGAAGAACTGTTGGATAAAAAGCGTGAAGAGCAGAACTCATCTTGGTATCGAAACCTAAGACGTCTTCAGTGGGCATGGCAAGGCGTAAACCCGATAGAGCAAGAAGCGGTACTGGCACGCATCGCCTCATCCGATAATTCTCGTACCACCGATGAGTGGCTAGATACCGTGATGGGCTACCGCAGTGGTAACTGGGCATACGAGTGGACCAAACTGGGTATGCAGCACCAAAATCGTTCTAATGAGAAGAGTGGGGAAGAGATGGCTGAAGAGCTTTTCTCAGCCTCTTTGTGCTTCAGCATTGCGGGCTATCCACATCTAAAGAACGATAACCTTGCAGCTCAAGCACAGGTATTAGCGAACGCGGCGTATTCTGAAGCGATCAAACACACCAAATTGATCGTCAAACAAATCGAAGTGCCGTACCAAAACAAAAAGATTAAGGCGAACTTACATCTAACCAAAACAGACAAACCACAACCTGTCGTGATCGTGAGTGCCGGTTTAGATAGCTTGCAAACTGACATGTGGCGTTTGTTTAGAGATTACCTAGCACCGAAAAACATTGCGATGCTAACGATTGATATGCCGTCGATAGGGCACAGTTCACACTGGCCACTAACCGAAGACTCTTCTTGTCTGCATCAAGCCGTGTTGAATGAACTGCCTAACATTCCCTGGGTGGACCATCATAAAGTCGGTCTGTTTGGTTTCCGATTCGGTGGTAACGCGATGGTGAGGTTATCCTTCCTTGAGCAGCACAAACTTAAAGCTTGTATCTCTCTTGGCGCACCGATCCACGATATCTTTGTTCATGCGGATAAACTCAAGCAGATGCCTAAGATGCATTTGGATGTGTTGGCTTCTCGCCTTGGTAAAGGGGCGGTGGATATTAATAGCCTTTCTGGACAACTGATGGCTTGGTCATTGAAGGTGCAAGGCTTGCTGGCTAACAGTAAAACCAGCGTTCCTATTTTGGCTTTGGCTTTGGAAGGTGACCCTGTTTCACCGCATCTGGATAATCAACTGGTTGCCATTTACAGTGATTACGGCAAAGCAAAGAAAATCAAAACTAAATCAATTACACAGGGGTATGAGCAATCCCTCGAATTAGCGATAAAGTGGCTTGAGGATGAATTATTTAGATGACATTTTTCCTAAATTAGTTAAGCATGAAAAGTGTACAAAGTAAGTACCTGATACTCAGAGTAAATTTATAAAATCCAACTGCGTACTTTCTACGTATTGCAGTCTGAGTAAAGTCATTCTTAACATTGAAAATGGAGATTCAATATGTCAGAAGTGACACAGCAACCGACACATTATCGCTTGTTAAACGTTTTAAAGGCCATCGGTCCGTATTTGAGGGAGCCGCAATCAGAAGAAGGCCACTATATTTTTGATTGTTTGTCTGTGTGTGTGAACGATAAAAAGTCACCAGAAGAGCGCGAGTTCTGGGGATGGTGGCTAGAGTTGGATAAGTCGGAAGAAGGATTTTCGGCGAAGTACAACACGGGTAAATACAACATCGATGGTAACTGGGATCCTTTGCCATTACCCAAAAAGGCTGTCGCTGAGGTCTCTCGAACTCAAGAAGCCTTTCACCAAAAGCTGGTTGACGAACTTCAAAAGAAATTTGAAATCGGCGTTCAGTTAGACGAAGAGTCTGTCGAATTCGTCTGATTTTAAAGGTTACTCTTCTTTATAAAGCAAAAAGGTGCGATTTCGCACCTTTTCTACTTGTGAATTCTCTTGTTGATTGCTAAAACATCACCTCTTATTTGTTTTATTCATAAAAGATTTCATGACAATAAATCATCAAAGCGGGACAACAACACAGAGTAAAACTGTCGTTGTTAAACTGGGTACCAGTGTCTTAACTGGTGGAACATTGGCATTAAACCGCGCTCATATGGTTGAGCTGGTTCGTCAATGTGCTGAATTAAAAAAACAAGGCCACTCTGTGGTTATGGTTTCGTCTGGTGCAATTGCAGCCGGACGTGAGCACCTTGGTTATCCCGCACTTCCCAACTCGATGGCGAGCAAACAATTGCTTGCGGCAGTTGGGCAAAGTCAGTTGATTCAAGTTTGGGAGTCTTTGTTTGCTATCTATGGCCTTAAAATTGGCCAGATGCTACTGACTCGTGCTGATCTCGATGACCGAGAGCGTTTTCTGAATGCACGTGACACGATCAACGCACTCGTTGAACACGATATTATTCCTGTAGTAAACGAAAACGATGCAGTAGCCACCAACGAAATTAAAGTGGGCGACAACGATAACTTGTCGGCACTGGTTGGTATTTTATGCGGCGCTGATAAGCTTTTGCTATTAACTGACCAAAAAGGCCTGTTTACCGCTGACCCTCGCAAAGATCCAAACGCTGAACTCATCAAAGAAGTAAAAACCATTGATGACACACTGCGTAAGATCGCAGGCGGCAGTGGTACTACGTTAGGTACCGGCGGCATGGCGACAAAACTGCAGGCGGCTGATATTGCTCGTCGTGCGGGTATTGAAGTGATCATTGCAGCAGGCAGTGCTGAAAATGTGGTGTTTGACTCATTGAGTGATAATCCACAAGGCACGCGTTTCTTGCCGTTAGAAGAAGCGCTTGAAAACCGTAAGCGCTGGATTTTAGCAGGCCCAGCTTCTGCTGGTGACATCGTGGTCGACGATGGTGCGGTAAACGCCGTTAACACCAAAGGCAGTAGCTTGTTGGCGAAAGGGGTGATTCGAGTTCAAGGCGAGTTTTCTCGTGGTGAAGTCACCCAAGTTACCAACAGTAAAGGCAAAGTCATTGCACGTGGTATCGCCAGTTATTCAAGCCAAGACCTAGCAAAAATCGCAGGCAAGCACAGTAAAGATATTGGCGACATTCTTGGCTACGATTACGGGTCAGAAGTCATTCACCGTGACGACCTGGTTGTGATTCAAGAATAGCTCGTGATGGTAAGGCGAATCGCCTTTTTGCATCCAAAAATAGACAGAATTTAGGGAGAGTTAAACGTGGATTTAACTAACATGGGTATCGCAGCAAAAGACGCTGCTTTCCACCTAGCGACCGCTTCAACGGCGCAAAAGAACAAGGCATTGGTGATCATCGCTGATGAATTAGAAGCCAACGCAGCAACGATTTTAGAAGCGAACGCGAAAGATATCGAACTTGGTCGTGAAGCGGGTCTGACCGACGCACTGCTTGATCGTCTATTGCTCAACGAAGAACGTCTAACGGGTATCGCTAACGATGTACGTAACGTAATCAGCCTGAATGATCCAGTCGGCAGCGAGATTGACAGCAAGGTATTGGAAAACGGTATGTCGCTGTCTCGTCGTCGCGTGCCACTTGGCGTGGTTGGCGTTATCTATGAAGCGCGTCCGAACGTAACGATTGATATCGCGGCACTGTGTTTGAAGACAGGTAATGCAAGCATTCTTCGTGGTGGTAAAGAGACATTCTTCTCAAACATGGAGCTGGTTAAAGTAATCCAGTCCGCATTAGAGAAGGCGGAACTTCCTGCTGCCTCTGTTCAGTACATCGAGAAACCCGACCGTGAACTAGTTTCTCAACTGCTTAAACTGGATGACTACGTGGATATGATCATTCCTCGTGGCGGCGCTGGTCTGCATAAAATGTGTAAAGAGAACAGCACTATTCCAGTGATCATCGGTGGTTTCGGTATCAGCCACATCTTTGTTGATGAGAGCGCTGACCTTGAGAAATCTGTTGATGTTGTTGAAAACTCAAAAGTTCAACGCCCATCTGCGTGTAACTCGCTAGATACATTATTAGTGCACGAAGCGGTTGCTGAAGCCTTCTTAGCAAAGCTAACACAGCGTTTAGCGGGCAAGGTTACCTTGGTTGCTGACACTAGCGCAAAATCGCTGCTAGCAGGGTTTGAAGACCAACGTGATGCGGTTGAAGGTGACTTCGACACTGAATGGCTAAGCTATAGATTAGGCGTGAAAGTCGTCGCAGATGTGGCAGAAGCGATTGACCACATGCGCGTCCACAACGCGAGCCACTCAGACGCGATCATGACGAATAGTCTAGAGAGCTCAGAGTGTTTTATTAACTCTGTCGGTTCTGCGGCGGTCTATGTGAATGCATCAACACGATTTACCGATGGCGCACAGTTTGGTTTGGGTGCAGAAGTTGCAGTATCTACCCAGAAACTACACGCTCGTGGCCCAATGGGCTTAGAAGAACTGACGAGCTACAAATGGGTGGGTAAGGCGAACTATTTAGTTCGTGGTTAACGTTCACGTTAATTTTACTCCTCAGCTCATTTTAGAAATTGCTATCGCGGAGCAATAATCAATGAATTACCACACAAAAGGGCCTTAATTGGCCCTTTTTCTTTCCTAACGTTTGGCAATTCCGTTACACTGATATTCAATTATTTGGAGGTGATATGCATTGTCCTTTTTGTTCAGAGAACGACACTAAAGTAATCGATTCAAGACTGGTAGCTGATGGCCATCAGGTTCGTCGCCGCCGTCAATGCCTTGCATGTAGTGAACGTTTTACGACGTTCGAATCGGCAGAACTTGTAATGCCTAAAGTCATAAAGTCGAATGGAAACCGCGAACCATTTAATGAAGATAAAATGGTGGGTGGCGTACAGCGCGCCCTGGAAAAACGCCCAGTGAGTGCTGACGCCATTGAACTTGCAATCAGTACGATTAAGTCACAACTCCGTGCAACTGGTGAGCGTGAAGTACCAAGCGAAATGATTGGCAACCTTGTGATGGACCAATTGAAAGAATTGGACAAAGTGGCGTACATCCGTTTCGCCTCTGTTTACCGCAGCTTTGAAGATATTCGAGAGTTTGGCGAAGAAATCGCTAAATTGGAGGACTAACCCCTCAATCATGTCTAACTTTACTCCCCTAGATTTTCAAATGATGTCGCGTGCTATTCAGTTAGCGAAACGCGGCATTTACACCACAGCACCAAACCCGAATGTGGGTTGTGTTATTGTACAAACTGATGGCCAGATCGTTGGTGAAGGGTTTCACGCTAAAGCGGGTGAACCTCATGCTGAAGTACATGCCATGCGAATGGCGGGCAACAAAGCAAAAGGTGCGACTGTTTATGTCACACTAGAACCTTGTTCTCATTACGGTCGAACGCCGCCCTGTGCTGAAGGTTTGATTAAGGCTCAAGTGGCCAAAGTCATTTGTGCCATGCAGGACCCAAATCCAAAAGTTGCAGGTCGTGGTATTAAAATGCTGCGCGACGCCGGCATTGAGGTTGAAATCGGTTTATTAGAGCAAGATGCTCTCGACTTGAATCCTGCATTTATCAAGCGTATGCAAACGGGCATGCCATTCGTTCAGTTAAAGATGGCCGCTAGCCTTGATGGCCAAACGGCATTGGAAAATGGTCAAAGCCAGTGGATCACATCACCAGAAGCGCGTCGTGATGTTCAGAATTACCGAGCAAAGTCAGGCGCTGTACTATCAACTAGCCAGACGGTGACTGAAGACAACGCGTCGTTGAATGTTCGTTGGGCAGAGTTGCCAAGCAGTATCAAAGATCATTACGCTGAAGACGAGCTGCGTCAGCCGATTCGTGTGATTCTTGATCGTCAAAATCAACTGCGTCCTGAGCTCAAGTTATTCCAAACTCCAACATCGGTATTGAGAGTTGCTGAAGCGCCTGCTGATATTGAAGTCGGAACCACAGAGGCTGGTCAGCTCGATTTGCACGATCTGATGCGTCAATTACCTGCAAATCATATCGACCATATTTGGGTCGAAGCGGGCGCGACATTGGCAAAAAGCTTGATTGAAGAACAGCTGGTGGATGAGCTAATCCTCTATTTAGCACCTAAATTTATGGGTAGTGACGGACGAGGTTTGATGGGCGCATTAGGGCTCACTTCAATGTCTGATGTTATTGACCTAGAAATTAAAGATGTTCGACAGGTTGGTGTGGATATTCGCATCGTGGCTAAACCTATTATTACGAAACCTACTGTCGCGAAACCAATTGCGGCTAACCAATAGTCGCGCAGTAAATCGTGACGAAACCACTGTGGAAATAGTTACTCCAACTACATACGTGTCGTTGACAACAAAAAGAGTTTTAAAATGTTTACAGGAATTGTAGAAGCCGAAGGTACATTGAGTGCAATCACTCCCCGCGGAGAAGACATCACCGTAACGGTTAATGTTGGTAGTCTTGATATGGCTGACGTTAATTTAGGCGACAGTATTGCGACCAATGGTGTTTGTTTGACGGTTGTTGAGTATAACGACCATAGCTACAGTGCAGACCTTTCGCTTGAGACCCTGAACAAAACGGGTTTTGTGGACTACCAAGCTGGCGATAAGGTCAACCTAGAGAAAGCAATGCTACCGACCACGCGTTTTGGTGGTCATATTGTATCGGGTCACGTTGATGGCGTGGGTGAGATTGTTGAGCGTAATCAAGTCGGTCGTGCTATTGAGTTCTGGGTTGAAATGCCAGCAGAGATCTCAAAGTACGTGGCTCAAAAAGGTTCAGTCACCGTTGATGGTATTAGCCTGACTGTGAATGATTTACGCAAGAATGCCTTTAAGCTGACGATTGTTCCTCACACCTCTTCAGAAACCACCATTGATCAATTTAATGTTGGTCGTAAAGTGAATCTAGAAGTCGATGTATTAGCGCGCTACATGGAGCGTCTACTGCAAGGTCAGCAACAAGAGTCTGAGCCTGAATCTCGATTAACTATGGAATTCTTACAGCAGAATGGTTTTGCCTAATCGTTGATACAAAGTGTGTTAAGCGAGACTTTGTAAAGCGAAGCAATATCATCAGGTTTAAATAGTGTCGGTTCTAGGAAGCAGAACCATTTCAAAGGATATAGAACAATGCCAATTAGTACTCCTCAAGAAATTATTGAAGACATTCGCCTAGGAAAAATGGTTATCCTGATGGATGATGAAGATCGTGAGAATGAAGGTGATCTGATCATGGCGGCAGAACATGTCACGCCAGAAGCGATTAACTTTATGGCGATGTATGGCCGTGGCTTAATCTGTCTAACGTTGACCAAAGAGCGCTCAAATCGTATGGGCCTAGCGCCTATGGTTCAAGACAACAACGCTCAATACACGACGAACTTTACGGTTTCAATCGAAGCTGCTGAGGGCGTAACAACGGGTATCTCTGCATCAGACCGCGCCGTTACTGTTCAAGCGGCTGTGGCAAAAGACGCAAAAGCGGCTGACCTTGTTCAACCTGGTCATATTTTTCCTCTGACAGCGCAAGATGGCGGTGTTCTGACTCGCGCTGGACACACCGAAGCAGGTTGTGATTTAGCTCGTTTAGCGGGCTGTGAGCCAGCATCGGTTATCGTTGAGATCCTAAATGACGACGGCACCATGGCACGTCGCCCTGATCTTGAAGTCTTCGCTGAAAAACACGATATCAAATTAGGCACCATTGCTGACTTGATTGAATACCGCAACAATACAGAAACGACGATTGAACGTGTAGCACAATGCCATTTACCAACAGAGTTTGGTGACTTTGAGCTTGTGACTTACCGTGACACGATTGATAACCAGATCCACTATGCGATGCAAAAAGGCGACTTGTCTGAAGGTGCTCCTTTAGTGCGTGTTCACCTGCATGATACGTTTACCGATCTGCTTCACTCCGACCGCGGTACTGAGCGTAGCTGGTCGCTAGATAAAGCGATGAAGCGCATTGGCGACGAAGGCGGTGTGTTGGTTATTCTGGGTAACGAAGAGTCGTCTGATTCTTTGATCCACAAAGTGAAGACGTTCGAAGCGCAAGATAAGAATGAGCAACCTACCATGGCTAAGAAGCAAGGTACTTCTCGTCGTGTTGGTGTGGGTTCTCAGATTCTACAAGACCTAGGCGTTCACGATATGCGTTTGCTCTCTTCAAGCACCAAGCGTTACCATGCATTGGGCGGCTTTGGTCTTAACGTTGTTGAATACGTTTGCGAGTAGTCACTTGCATATGAGTTTGTAGCAACACAAATCAGTGATGGTACCGATAGCTCTTTTGGTAACCAACCAGACCAAAAGAGCAAAGTCGCTAAGCCAGATTTACAGCGAGTTAAACACATGAGTTTAGCGACTTGTTGTTCCATACGGTTGGGAGCAGCATTGCGTTACATCGTTACATCGTTACATCGTTACATCGTTACATCGTTACATCGTTACATCGTTACATATCCGGTGTCCTTTCTTCTAAATTAGCATTAGATATTGCTCACAGTTTTGTGCTAGAATCCGGCGATTCTCACTTGATGAAAATAGTTAAAGGAAGGCTTATGAAAGTGATCGAGGGTGGCTTCCCAGCGCCAAATGCAAAAATTGCTATCGTTATTGCTCGTTTCAACAGTTTTATTAACGAAAGTTTACTTTCTGGTGCAATCGATACTTTAAAGCGTCATGGACAAGTAAGCGAAGACAACATCACTGTTGTTCGTTGCCCTGGTGCAGTAGAACTTCCACTTGTAGCGCAGCGCGTTGCAAAAACGGGTAAGTTCGATGCGATTGTATCTCTTGGTACAGTAATCCGTGGCGGTACACCTCACTTTGACTATGTTTGTAGTGAATGTAATAAAGGTTTGGCACAAGTGTCTCTGGAATTTTCTCTTCCAGTAGCGTTTGGTGTTCTTACTGTTGATACGATCGATCAAGCTATTGAACGCGCAGGAACCAAGGCTGGTAATAAGGGTGCAGAAGCAGCACTTAGCGCACTTGAGATGATCAACGTTCTTTCTGAAATCGATTCCTAATGGGGGCCAGTGTGAAACCAGCCGCACGTCGTAACGCACGTCAATTTGCTCTACAAGCAATTTATTCTTGGCAAATTACTAAAGAAAATATTGCTACCGTTGAAGAACAGTTCTTATCTGGTGGTAAGTATGATGAAGAAGAGCATCATGCCGCAGAACCTGCTCTAGCTATGCCAGAAACAGACGTTGCATACTTCCGCGACCTACTAACTGGTGTTGCTCTTAGCCACATGGAACTTGATAGCAAGCTTCGTCCATTCGTATCTCGCCCTATGCAAGATCTGGATTTGATGGAACTAGCGCTTCTACGTTTAGCTATGTACGAGATGACTCGTCGTGAAGATGTACCATACAAAGTGGTTATCAACGAAGCTATCGAGCTTGCGAAAGTATTCGCAGCAGAAGACAGCCATAAGTTTGTTAACGGTGTGCTTGATAAAGCTGCACCGCACGTTCGTAAGAAATAAGACGTTCGTATAATGAATCTAAAGGTCAGCTTTCATGCTGGCCTTTTTTGTAACTAAATTTCTGTAATATCAATAATTATGGTGATTTGTATGAAGACTAAAGATAGGGCATGTGATGTCTGGCGAATTTAACCTGATTGAAAAATATTTTGTAAATCGACAACCACAACGTAAAGACGTACATCTGGCAGCGGGCGATGACTGTGCTTTGGTCAAAGCGCCAAATAATGTTCAGATTGCGATCAGTACGGACACCTTAGTGGCGGGCACTCACTTCTTAGCGGAAGCAAACCCAACTTGGGTGGCACACAAAGCCTTGGCTTCGAATATCAGCGATCTTGCGGCTATGGGCGCGACGCCTGCTTGGGTTTCGTTTGCGTTAACCATGCCTGAAGTCGATGAAGCGTGGCTTGCTCCATTTTGTGATTCTTTTTTCAAACTTGCAGACTACTTTGGTATTCAACTAATCGGTGGCGACACGACCAAAGGACCGCTGAGTTTAACGCTTACTGTGCAGGGCTTTGTGCCAGAAGGCCGAGCACTGCGTAGAGATGGCGCGAAAGTGGGTGACTGGATTTACGTAACGGGTAACTTAGGCGACAGTAAAGCAGGCCTAAAGGTGATATTAGACCCTGAACAGAACAAAGCTAAGCCTTATGCGTTAGAGCTTGAAGAGAGACACTATCTGAGCACTCCACGAGTTTTGGCTGGTCAGGCATTAGTGAACCTTGCTTCGTCTGCCATTGATATCTCTGATGGTGTTATTGCTGATTTGAAACACATCCTTAAGTGCTCTCAGGTCGGCGCAAGCATTGATGTGAGTGCATTGCCAATCTCTGCTGAATTACGTCAATTCTCTTCCGATATCGCTTCTGCGCAGCAGTATGCGCTCACCAGTGGTGAAGAGTACGAACTCTGCTTTACCGTGCCGGAAGAAAATAAAGGTTCCCTGGAAAGTGCTTTGTCACACACTGGAACAAAAGTCACCTGCATTGGCCAGATAAGACCTGTAGAATATTTCGAACTACACAATAATGGTGAGCCACTAAGCTGGAACTTAACTGGTTACGATCACTTTAAGGTTAATTGATGACAAATCCACTTTCTGCAATCTCTCTTAAAAATCCTTGGCATTTATTGGCAACAGGGTTTGGCAGTGGCTTATCGCCTATTATTCCCGGCACCATGGGCACGCTTGCGTCAATCCCATTTTATTTATTTCTGGTTCAGTTACCTTTTCCTATTTATGCCATTCTTGTGGTTGTGAGCTGCATTATTGGTATTAAAATATGCCAAGTGACCTCTGATGACATGGGCGTGCACGATCACGGCTCTATTGTATGGGATGAGTTTGCAGGCTTTTGGATCACCATGGGCCTAGTGCCGTTGTTGGGTATTCCTGTTAATGACTGGAAATGGCTATTCGCTGGCTTTGTTCTATTTCGTTTTTTCGATATGGTAAAGCCATGGCCAATTGGTTGGTTAGACAAGCGAGTTCACGGCGGTTTAGGTATCATGATTGATGATATTGTGGCGGGTATTATGGCGGCGATTTCGCTGTATGCCGTGGCATATTTTTCAGGCTGGCTCGTTTAAGAATCAATACCCAGAGAACGAACAATAATAGAGAAAAACAAGGAATTACAATGTCTAAAAAGGTTTACTGTATCGCTCAATTTCAGCCAAAAGAAGGCAAACTGAACGAACTGTTTGAGGTTTTAAAATCACTAGAGCCAAACACTCTGCGTGAAGATGGTTGTATTCAATACACAGTGACTCGTCACATCCAGAGCCCGTTTGCTGAAGGCCAGAGCTTCCCGATTGCTTTCAATGAGATCTGGGCGGACAACGAAGCGTTTGAAGCGCACTGCCAACGTCGTGAGATTCAACAGTTCTTCCAAGAGCAGTGTGTTGAAGAGACTGGCTTGGTTGAGAACTTCAATGTTGCTATCTACTCTGATGAACCAGAGAACTATGACGCACCAGTACTTAAGCCTTGTTGCTAAGCTTGGGCTATAAGGTTGGATAAGCGAAAGTTAGTTGAGCGAATAAGGTTTAGCTAACGAGTAAGCAGATACTAAAAAGGTTGACCTTAGAGCCAACCTTTTTTGTTTTGTAGCTTATGCTGTTTGCTGGTGAAAGCTATTTAGCAAGGTAGTCAGAGATAGACTTCTCAATACCTTTCGCATCTAAGCCAAGCTCTTCATGCAGCTCGCCTTGAGTACCTTGAGCAATAAACCTGTCTGGTAGACCAAGATTCAATACTGGCATCAGTAGCTTTTCTTGCATCAAGAATTCAATCACACCCGCGCCAGCACCACCTGCAATTGCGTTTTCTTCGATTGTCACAAGTACATCGTGCTCAGCAGCAAGTTGTTTGATCAGCGCTTCATCGAGGGGTTTCACAAAACGCATATCAGCCACTGTCGCATCGATAGCGTCAGCCATTTGAAGTGCACTTTCAAGGAAAGTACCAAAGCTCAGAATAGCGACTTTCGAGCCATCTTTTGCTTTTTCGCTTTCGCGAACGATACGACCTTTACCAATCTCAAGCGCAGTAAATTCACTTTGAATCTCTGTACCCATGCCATTACCGCGAGGGTAACGAACGGCACTTGGACCTGTGTGCTGGTGGCCAGTGTATAGCATTTGACGACATTCGTTTTCGTCGCTTGGTGCCATGATCACCATGTTTGGAATGCAGCGCATAAAGCTTAAGTCGAATGCACCTTGGTGTGTTTGACCATCTGCACCGACAAGACCCGCACGGTCAATCGCGAACATAACCGGTAGATCCATGATGGCAACATCGTGGATCAGTTGATCGTAGCCACGTTGTAGGAAAGTCGAGTAGATAGCCACAATCGGCTTATCACCCGCAATCGCCATACCAGTTGCTAGTGTCACAGCGTGTTGCTCAGCAATTGCTACATCGAAGTACTGTTCTGGGTACTCTTTAGAAAAACGTACCATGCCAGAACCTTCACGCATTGCTGGCGTGATCGCCATTAGCTTAGGATCTTGCGCGGCCATATCACACAGGAAGTCGCCAAAAATCTTAGAGAAAGTTGGTTTAGAGCTAGTGCTCTTAGGCAGACTTGAATGTGCAGGATCGAATTTAGGTACACCGTGGTAGCCAATAGGATCTTTTTCAGCTGGCTCGTAGCCTTTGCCTTTCTTAGTCATGATATGCAGGAACTGAGGGCCTTTAAGGTCTCTCATATTCTTCAGCGTCTTGATTAGCTCATTCACATCGTGACCATCAATTGGACCAATGTAATTAAAGCCTAACTCTTCAAACATGGTGCCAGGGACAACCATGCCTTTTAGATGTTCTTCTGTACGACGAACCAGCTCTTTAATCGGCGGAACGCCTGAAAGTACTTTCTTGCCGCCCTCACGAATTGACGTGTAAAGACTGCCAGAAAGAACTTGAGCTAAGTGGTTGTTTAGCGCACCTACATTTTCAGAGATAGACATCTCGTTATCGTTCAGGATAACCAGCATGTCATTGTGAATATCACCCGCGTGGTTCATCGCTTCGAAGGCCATACCTGCGGTAATCGCACCATCACCAATCACACTGACGACTTTACGATTCTTGCCTTCTTTCTTCGCACTGATCGCCATACCAAGTCCGGCACTGATCGATGTTGAAGAGTGACCAACAGAAAGCGTGTCGTACTCGCTCTCTTTACGCCATGGAAATGGGTGCAGTCCATCTTTTTGACGGATAGTCGATAAGCGGTCACGGCGGCCAGTAAGAATCTTATGTGGGTATGCTTGGTGGCCAACATCCCAAACCAACTGGTCAAAAGGTGTGTTGTACACATAGTGTAAAGCCACTGTTAGCTCTACCGTACCTAAGCCTGACGCTAAGTGACCACTTGACTGGCTCACTGAGTTAAGAAGATAGGTGCGTAATTCATCACAAAGCTGTTTAAGCGTCTCTTTTGGAAGTAGACGCAAATCCTCTGGCTTATCAGCCAAAGCAAGAGTTGGGTACTTTGATATATCAAGAGTCATAGGTAATGCGCGCTTATTGTCTTAGTTCTTGCGCTCGATGACGTATCGGGCGAACTCTTCGAGTAACTGGGTATTGTATGGGATTGCAGCCAAAGCTTGAAGCGCTTCCTGTAGCAGAGTTTGCGCTTTTTCTTGAGCGCCCTCTAAACCTAACAAAGAAGGGTAGGTACTTTTGTTCAAATCTTGGTCAGAGCCCTGTGGTTTGCCCAAAGTTTCGGTATCGCTAATGATATCTAAAATATCATCTTGAACTTGGAAGGCTAACCCGATTGCATCGGCGTACTTGTCTAATTGAGGCATCACTTCAAACGCTTTTTCGCCAGCAGCCAGAGCACCTAAACGAATCGCACTCTTCATTATAGCACCAGTCTTATTACGGTGAACTTCTTCTAACTCTTCTAGCGTGACAGAGCGGTTTTCAGCTTCAATATCAAGCGCTTGTCCAATACACATACCTTGTGCACCAGAGGCTTCTGCTAGGCGTTGAATCATTCGAACGCGATTGCTTTCCCCGTCAGCACTTAATGTGCCTTCCGCAAGTATAGTAAACGCGAGAGTTTGTAGTGCATCGCCAGTTAAAATTGCCGTTGCTTCATCGTATTTGATGTGACAAGTCTGATGGCCACGACGCAGTTCGTCGTCATCCATTGCTGGAAGGTCGTCGTGAATCAGAGAATAGGCATGAATACATTCGATTGCTGAAGCTGGAGTGTCGAGTTCTTCAGCGGTGCAACCGAGCATTTCCCCTGTAATGTAGACAAGAAATGGACGTGCGCGTTTGCCGCCTAAAAGTAACCCATAACGCATCGCGTTGATTAGGTTTTGGTTTTGGTGCGGCAGGCGACCAAGCCAAAGGTTCAGTTGCTCGTTATTACGTGCTTGATAAGACAATAACGTCTCGATCATAGGGGGTCTCATACAATTCGTTATTCAGGTTGTGGGTTAAAGTCACTCAGTTCTGCATTTTCATCATTTTGCATTAGGATACTAACACGCTGTTCAGCGTCGTTTAGTTTACTTTGACCAGCACGAGCGAGGGAGATGCCTCGTTCGAATTTTTTCAGCGCATCATCTAAAGCTAGATCACCATTTTCGAGTTGATCAACCAAGCCATCAAGCTCTTCGATAGCCGCTTCAAAGCTCATATTTTCAGGTTTCTTAGTAGCCATAATAAATCTGCGTTTGTAAAGATGAACGAACGTTACCTTAGGCCGTTGATATGGTCAAATGTAACCAATAAATTTTGCCAGAAAGTTCGTTTTTAAGAGGCTTCAAGCTACTTTTATCTAATAACCCTACCTTTATCGAGTTTATGACTGGCTGATAAGAGCAAAGCGGATAATAGTTGTGATCAAAAAACTAAAAGTGTGATACTTAGGCCAAGAATTTACTCAAAGATCTTATAGTCTGGCCGATAAGAAGATTATCGTCGACGTAGAACTACAAAAAAGCATGAGGAGTGCTCAGTGGATTTAGCAACCCTAATAGGTTTGATTGGTGGATTTGCCTTTGTAATCATGGCAATGATCCTAGGTGGAAGCCTCGGGATGTTCTATGACACCACATCCATTTTGATCGTGGTTGGTGGTTCAACGTTTGTTGTTCTGATGAAGTTCACCATGGGGCAATTCTTTGGCGCAACCAAAATCGCTGGCAAAGCATTTATGTTTAAAGCTGACGAGCCTGAAGATCTTATCGCTAAAGTTGTAGAGATGGCTGATGCAGCACGTAAAGGTGGTTTCTTAGCACTCGAAGAGATGGAAATCAGTAACAGTTTCATGCAAAAGGGTATCGATCTATTGGTCGATGGCCATGATGGTGATGTGGTGCGTGCGGCATTGCAAAAAGACATTGCGTTAACCACAGAACGTCACGAGCAGGGTGCGAAAGTATTTTCTGCATTTGGTGATGTTGCCCCTGCGATGGGGATGATCGGTACCTTGGTTGGTCTGGTTGCGATGCTTTCGAACATGGATGATCCTAAAGCGATCGGTCCTGCGATGGCGGTAGCACTTTTAACGACTCTGTATGGTGCGATTCTTTCGAATATGGTGTTCTTCCCAATCGCAGACAAGCTTGCATTACGTCGTGACCAAGAGACGCTCAACCGTCGCTTGGTAATGGATGGTGTGTTAGCCATTCAAGATGGCCAAAACCCACGAGTAATTGACGGTTACCTGAAGAGTTACCTGAACGAAGGTAAGCGTACTCTCGATGGTGAAACTGATTAAGGGGGAAGAATGAAGGTGGATGAAGAAAATCCATGTAAATGTCCTCCTCCCGGTTTACCTCAATGGATGGGAACATTTGCTGACTTAATGTCACTGCTGATGTGTTTCTTCGTACTGTTACTCTCATTTTCTGAGATGGACGTACTGAAGTTCAAGCAGATTGCCGGGTCGATGAAGTTTGCATTTGGTGTTCAGAACCGCTTGGAAGTTAAAGACATTCCGAAAGGGACCAGCATCATTGCGCAGGAGTTTCGTCCAGGTCGCCCTGAGCCGACACCGATTGACGTGATTATGCAGCAGACCATTGATATTACTCAGCAAACACTAGAGTTTCATGAAGGTGAATCTGAGCGCGCTGGCGGCACGATGCGTGACCAAGGAAAAATGACCGGAGGTAAGTCTCCAGAGGTGTCGACTCACGACAATCAAAATTCTGAGTCAGACCAACAACAGCAGCAATCTGAGGCTCAATCGCAAGAGATGGAAACCTTGATGGAAAGCATCAAGAAGGCATTGGAGCGAGAGATCGACCAAGGTGCGATTGAAGTTGAAAACCTTGGCCAGCAGATTGTGATTCGAATTCGCGAGAAGGGTGCATTCCCATCGGGTTCTGCTTTCTTACAACCTAAGTTCAGACCATTGGTTCGACAGGTTGCTGAGCTTGTTAAAGATGTGCCCGGTATTGTTCGAATCTCAGGACACACCGATAACCAGCGACTCGATTCTGAACTTTACCGTTCTAATTGGGACTTATCATCGCAACGTGCGGTGTCTGTTGCTCAAGAAATGGAAAAGGTGCGCGGTTTCTCTCATCAGCGTTTGATAGTACGTGGTATGGCTGATACTGAGCCTGTCGAATCTAATGATACGGAATGGCAACGTAGCCTCAATCGCCGCGTAGAGATCAGTATCATGCAAGGTAAACCGCTCTATAGCGAAGAAGTCCCAGCAATCGCTGAATAGCCTTTATCAAGAATATGTATCCCAAAGCCCAATCTTTAATAGGTTGGGCTTTTTCTTTGTTTGATACCCAAAGGTGTTTGTACCAAGCTGAGAAGAGAAGAAATGGAAGATATGAGCTTGGATGAAATCGAGACGGTAGCATGCTGCTAAGGTGAGTTTATTGATGGTGCCAAAGCACGCACTCTTTTCCTTGTTTAACTTTCTCATGTATAATTCGCGCCCTTAGATTTAATATTGATCTATTATTGCTTCAATAACCATGTGAAATGACCTTTTACGTGGTGATGAACCTACTAAAATTGTGAACCTTATTGGCGTGAAAGTACTATGAAATTTATTGTTAAGCCCCACCCGGAAATTTTTGTAAAAAGTGAATCGGTGCGTAAGCGCTTCACAAAGATTCTAGAGCGTAATATTCGTACTATTCTTCAGCGTCGTACTGAGTCTGTGGCTGTCTTCAACCGTCGTGACTACATCGAAGTGACGTCTGAGAGCGATAAATATTTTAGAGAGACACTCGAAGTATTGACGCAAACTCCGGGTATTCATCACTCCCTTGAGGTTCAGCAATCAGAATTTAAAGACCTGCACGATATCTACGAGCAAGTTCTTGAGCGTAGCCGTGGTCTTATTGAAGGTAAGACTTTCTCTGTGCGAGCTAAGCGTCGTGGTAAACATGACTTTACCTCTATCGAGCTAGAGCGCTACGTAGGTGGTGGTTTAAACCAGGCGGTTGACTCAGCAAAAGTAAAACTGAAAAAACCAGATATTACCGTTAAGGTTGAAGTCGAGAACGACAAGTTAAACCAAGTGATTGAACGTCATAAAGGCCTAGGCGGATTCCCTCTAGGTACTCAAGAAGATCTACTGAGTTTGATCTCTGGCGGTTTCGATTCTGGCGTTTCGAGCTACCTGCATATCAAACGTGGTTCTAAGGTTCATTACTGTTTCTTCAATCTTGGTGGTCCAGCTCACGAGATTGGCGTTAAGCAAGTTTCTCATTACCTATGGAACAAATACGGTTCATCTGCAAAGGTGAAGTTTATCTCTATCGATTTTGAACCTGTAGTCGCAGAGATCCTTGAGAACGTTGAAGACGGCCAAATGGGCGTTGTTCTTAAGCGTATGTTCATGCGTGCTGGTGGTATGGTTGCAGAGCGTCTCGGTATCGAAGCACTAGTAACGGGTGAAGCTCTTGGTCAGGTTTCTAGCCAAACGCTAACTAACTTGCGTCATATCGACAACGTGACGGACACTTTGATCCTTCGCCCTCTTATCAACTGGGATAAAGAAGACATCATCAACCTGTCTCGTAAGGTTGGTACTGAAGACTTCGCTAAAGTAATGCCTGAGTACTGTGGCGTTATCTCTAAGAAGCCAACAGTGAAAGCGAAGAAAGGCAAACTAGAATCGGAAGAAGCTAAGTTTAACTTCGAAGTGCTGAATCAAGTGATCGAGAACGCTCGTATTATGGATATTCGTGATATCGAGAAAGAGAGCCAAGAACAAGCACCAGAAGTGGAGCAAGTTCAAGCTATTGCTGAGCACGCTGTTGTTCTAGATATCCGTAGCCCGGACGAAGAAGACGAAAGCCCACTAGAGATCGATGGTGTTGAAATTAAACACATTCCGTTCTTCAAGCTTTCTACTCAGTTTGGTGACCTAGACCAATCGAAAGAGTACTTGTTGTACTGTGACCGTGGTGTCATGAGCCGTCTGCAAGCGCTTTACTTGCAAGAACAAGGCTTCCACAACGTTAAGGTTTACCGCCCATAGTGGTGTGTCGACTAACCGTTAATAATTTAGCAAAGCCGCTTACTGAAAAGTAAGCGGCTTTTTTATTTTCTATTGTGAATGACTTACAGTAGTCAGACAGAGGCGTGATTTTTGGCGTGCTATCGTCGTGCTCAGATCTGAAATTTTTGATTGATAGAAATAGTGAGTTCTAAACGGGTTTGTACTTGACTGAAGAAGTGTGAGTATTTTGAAGCACTCTGTTACTTTTCAGTGCAACTCAATGGTTCTATTTGTATGTGTTCAGTTGATTATTTGAGTGGGTGTCTGATTCTGTGATTAGCAAAGAAAATAATAAAGATTAATTAGCACAGCTATTGATAAACTTATTGTTATTTACCTTGGGCATAAAAAAACACCGCCTTAAAGGCGGTGTAAACCAATTTGACAGACAGGTCAAAATAAATACAGGAAGAATATGCCTCGTTTCAGTAATGAACTGCAACAAAACATTTGGTAGAACTCTACCCAACTCGAAAAGTACGAGTTTGCAAACACAACATCGCAGGAGCTAAACCAATTGATTCTGGAGAGAATCAAGCCGTTCAGGCTAGCTGCTGCGGGATGAAATATAGAATTTCTCTGGCCGCTAGGCAATGGACAAATTATAATGTTTCAGATAAAAAAAACTAATGCCTATTTAGAGAGTAATTATGTCTCGTCGATTACCCCCATTAAACTCCTTAAGAGTGTTTGAAGCCGCGGCTCGACACTTGAGTTTTACGCGTGCCGCAGAAGAGTTATTTGTGACTCAAGCTGCGGTTAGCCACCAGATCAAAGCACTTGAAGAATTCTTGTCCTTAAAGCTTTTTCGCCGAAGAAACCGCTCTTTGCTGTTGACTGAAGAGGGACAAAGCTATTTCTTAGATATTAAAGATATCTTCACTTCTTTGGCTGAGGCGACAGACAAGGTGCTTGAGCGAAGCGAGAAGGGCGCATTGACCATCAGTTTACCGCCAAGTTTTGCTATTCAATGGTTAGTACCAAGACTGGCTGACTTTAATCAGCAAGAGCCGGATATCGATGTGCGAATCAAAGCCGTGGATATGGATGAAAGTTCCCTGACTGATGACGTAGACGTGGCGATTTACTATGGGCGAGGCAATTGGTCGGGGCTTAGAGCCGATAAGCTTTACCAAGAATACTTGATTCCTCTGTGCTCACCGTCGGTGTTGCTCGGAACGAAATCATTAGAATCTCTAAGTGATTTAGCGTCTCATACGTTATTGCACGATACCTCTCGAAAAGATTGGAAACAGTTTGCCAAGCAAAATGGCATCGATGGCGTTAACGTTAACCACGGTCCTATCTTTAGCCACTCGACCATGGTATTGCAAGCCGCTGCCCATGGGCAGGGTATTGCTCTGGGGAACAACGTGTTGGCGCAGCCTGAAATCGAGGCCGGTCGCTTGTTGGCTCCATTTGATGAAGTGTTGGTTAGTAAGAATGCCTTCTATGTGGTGTGTCATGAGAAACAGGCCGACATGGGACGTATTGCGACCTTCCGTGATTGGATGCTAGCGAAAGCACAAAGCGAACAAGAGGACTTACTCGATGAGTAACCTAATTATTGATGGTGAAGACAATCCAGTAACTTTTGCCTTCGCGCACGGCGCAGGTGCCGGCATGGAGCATGAGTTCATGCAGTGGGTTGCAAAAGGGTTGGCGCTTAAAGGAATACGAGTTATTCGTTTCAATTTCCCTTACATGATTAAGCGAGCTGAAGATGGCAAGCGTCGTCCACCTGACAGAGCCCCTAAGCTGCTTGAAGCTTACCAAGAGATTATCGATCAGGTTGATGCCGACAAGCTTGTTATTGGCGGAAAGTCGATGGGAGGACGTATGGCGAGTCACTTATCTGAACTGGATAAGGTGGCTGCGATGGCGTGTTTGGGTTTTCCCTTTCATCCTCCAGGCAAACCAGAGAAATACAAAGGTGAGCATCTTGCTGAGTTAGCAAAGCCGTGTCTTATTCTACAAGGCGAACGCGATACCTTTGGTAAGCGTGAAGAGTTCGCTGATTTCGATTTGTCGGATTCAATTCGTGTTGAGTTTATTCCCGATGGCGATCACAGTTTTAAGCCACGCAAGAGCTCTGGTTATACAGAGCAACAGAACATAGCCTTAGCCGTCGAGAAGCTATCTGCGTTTATCAAAGAGGTGCTCAATGAGAAGTAAGTATTTACTCACTATCGCGGGCATTTCTGGTGCGATTGCCGTAATGCTTGGGGCATTTGCCGCGCACGGTTTGAAAGCTATCTTGCCTGAGTACCTTTTGGGTGTGTTTGAGACAGGTGTTCAATACCAATTTATCCATACGCTCGCGATATTGGCGTGTGGTGCTCTGCTGCAGATGAAACTTGGCGCTAAATCACAAAAATATTTTTTCATTGCGGCAATTTGCTTTATCATCGGCATCCTTTGTTTTAGTGGCAGCCTTTATGGGCTAGCACTGACAGGAATAAAATGGTTTGGCCCTATAACACCGTTTGGTGGTCTACTATTTATCATTGGTTGGGGAGTCTTCTCCTTCGCTGCTTTGAATATAAAAGAGGTAACTCAGTGAAACACGTACTACTTTATTGTCGCTCTGGTTTTGAAAAAGAATGTGCTGGCGAAATTCAAGACAAGGCAACACAACTGGAAGTGTTTGGTTTTCCTCGCTTAAAGAGCAATACAGGCTTTGTATTGTTTGAATGTTATCAAGCTGGCGAAGCCGATAAGCTGATCAAAGAAGTTGATTTCCAATCACTGATTTTTGCTCGTCAAATGTTAGCGGTTGCTGTTGAAATCAAAGATCTTCCATCAGAAGATCGTATCTCTCCTATTCTTGAGGCGCTTTCTGAGAAAGAAGGTTTCCCACGTTGTGGTGATATCCGTATTGAAACGCCAGATACCAATGAAGCGAAAGAGCTTTTGAAGTTCTGTCGTAAGTTTACCGTGCCGATGCGTCAAGCAATGCGTGGTAAAGGCCTGATGACTGCGAAAGATAACACTAAGAAGCCAGTGCTTCATTTATGCTTTATCGCACCGGGTCACTGCTTTGTTGGTTACTCTTACCCAACTAACAACTCACAGTTCTTCATGGGTATTCCTCGTTTGAAATTCCCATCAGATGCGCCAAGCCGTTCTACATTGAAGCTAGAAGAAGCATTCCACGTATTCATCCCTCGTGATGAGTGGGACGAGCGTTTGGCTCCGGGTATGTGGGGTGTAGATTTAGGTGCCTGTCCAGGTGGTTGGACTTACCAATTAGTTAAGCGTTCTATGTTTGTTCACTGTGTCGATAACGGCATGATGGCAGGTAGCCTAATGGAAACGGGTCAAATTAAGCACCACATGGTGGACGGCTTTAAGTTCGAACCTGACCGTAAGAACGTGACGTGGATTATCTGTGACATGGTTGAGAAGCCTGCTCGTGTTGCTCACTTAATGGGTGAGTGGATAATCAAAGGCTGGGCGAAAGAAGCCTTGTTCAACCTTAAGCTGCCAATGAAAGGTCGCTACGATGAAGTGCTGCAAGATATCGAGAACCTAAAACAGTTCCTTATCGATAACAAAGTTAAATTCAAAATGCAGGCGAAGCACCTATATCATGATCGCGAAGAGATCACGGTTCATATTCAGTCGCTTTCGAATATCTCACCGTACTAATTGTTAGCGCAGTGAAGAGTGACTGATATCAGTCATTAATCGGTTGATCAGTGGCCAATAAAATGCTCTTTTATGGGGCATTTTTTGTATCTATCGTTTGGTTATCGTCGCTGATTTTTGGTTTAACCTCTACGATCGTCAGTTAAAAAAGCCGTAAGAGATCGAGACTTACGGCTACCTAATTCAGGGGTGAGACGAAGAAGGATTTAATTAATAATTCAGCGGCAAAACTAAGTAAGTTTTACAACCAGAACATCTTAGCTAAAAGTGATTTTATTAAAAGTAAGTGAATGTAAGTAAAGAATGTAAATGATAAGAATTATCATTCAAAGTGTGTAATATTCACGTCTCCTCCCTTGATTCTATAAACTATAAAAACACAATATGAAACTTAAAGCATTATCAGTGGCCGTTGCGGTTGCCTTGACTTCATTTACTGCCCTTGCTGCAGACGAAACAGAAACCGTTGTCGTTATCGGTTCCGCTCTTGATCAACTTGTTCAGACAGAAATCAATTCAGATATCCTTGAAAAGAAACAAGCATCGGACATCAAAGACGTTCTGAACACCATGCCTAGCGTAACGGTAGACGGAAACGCACGCTACTCTCGAAAAGTATTTGTACGTGGTATGGAAGATAAATTTTCCGTAGTGACCATTAATGGTGCTCGTCAAGAAGGTCAGCTATTCCACCACTCAGGCGACCAAGCGATAGACCCTGCAATGCTTAAACGCGCTGAAATTGAACTCGGTGGTAACTCTGCACTATCTGGATCAGGTGCGATCAACGGTTCGTTTAGCTACGAGACGAAAGATCCGAGCGACCTTCTTAAGCCAGGTGAAAGCATTGGCGCTCGAGTAAAAACAAGTTACCAAACGGCTTATGAGCGCTTCGCAACCAACGTAGCTGTATACGCAAAAGTGAACGACAAACTGCAGTTCATGGGTATTGCTAATTACTCAGAAGATGGTGACCTGCATATTCCCGATCAGAAAGCGGTAACCTCAAAGCAGGGTGAGCTGAAGTCAGGCTTAGCTAAGGTTGTTTTCATCCCCAATGACGCCAACGAATTTAAACTGACGTTCAACCGATACAGCGATGGTGGTAAGCGTCAGCTTTCTGGTGAGAAGGCCGGTGCACTGTATGCTGACGACGAGCACAACTACCACTCACTAAACCGCGATACTGTGACTCTTCAGCACGAATACGATGCAGGCAGTGATTTGGTTCATCTGAAAACTAACGTCTACTATAACCGTCAGTACATGGATCGTGAAGCGCTTGTTGACACTGCTTGGGACAAAGACGCGAACGGCGATTGGATTAAAGACGGTACAATTGCTATTCCTGATCGTGAATACAACGTGACAACCATCGGTGGGGACATTCGTAACATTTCTTGGGTTGGCGAGCATGAGCTTACTTACGGCCTTGATGGTTACAAAGCTGAGCAATGGATTGATGCTGGAGATGGCGTTTATCAAAGTGGTTCAAAGCAAGGCGAAACCAAGAAGTACGGTATGGATGGTGGCACGGTTACTGCGTACGGCCTTTACGTGCAAGATATGTATGAGTTCAGCGATTTCCGCTTAACCACGGGTCTGCGTTACGACGTTCATAAGCTAGGCGGCGTTTACTCTGGTGATTTTGACCAGTTGTCTCCAAAGTTCAAGGGTGAATACCAAACCACGGATAACCTAAAACTTTGCGTTGGTTATGGTCGTCTGTTTAAAGGTGCATCACTGCCAGAAACGCTAACGATGAAAGCTGCACCTGATGTTGATCAGTCAGATACGAAGGCGATGACCGGTAACAACTACGAAGCGGGCTTTGATTACGAACTGACAAGCTTACTTGCGGCGGATTACGCTATTCTAGGTTTCACGGCTTATACCTACAACCTTGATAATCAAATGCACCCAACCAAGAACAACTCAACATTAGCTAACCAGTATGATGTTGAAGTTTGGGGTGTTGAAACGGTATTAAGCTACCAGCTAGATGCGTTAAGTGTTTACGCTAACCATTCATACTCAGATGGCGAGCAAAAGAGCCTGAAAAATGGCAAGACAAGCCACATGAATAAAACCGGTATTCATAACTTCAAGGCAGGTTTTAACTACAGCCTAAACAGTGAGTTTGTGTTTGGTTGGGATTCTCGCTTTGTTCCTGGTAATGATTACACGAACGAAGATGGTGAACAGATCAAACGTGCAGGCTTCGGCACACACAATATTTGGGCTGCTTACACGCCAACATTTGCTAAGGATCTAGAGATGAACCTTGGTGTTGATAACTTATTCGATAAGAAATACGCAGAGCACACTGGCTTTGGTATCTCTTGGGGTTCAGATAAGTACACCAGCTACGAAGCAGGTCGTAATTTCAAAGCCTCAATCGCTTATAGCTTCTAATCCACTCTTTACTGCAAGTCATTTTAGAAATAGAAGTTAACCAGTATAAGCGACATGTTTCGCCTTAACTGAAACCAAAAAAGCCTTAGTTCAGACTAAGGCTTTTCTACTTTCGAATGACTGCGTTTCTAACAGTTTGATTTATAATCGATCTATTTCTAACGGTTAGCTTTTTAGCGATTAAGATAGTAACGTCGAATTAAGACACCGCTTCGTAGCGGATATCTTGCAGATTAAAACCCAAATCGATGTCTGTTTTGAGTGCAGAAACGAGCTTACATACGCGAGCCGAATCGATATGCTCATCGAACTTCTTACGATACTTTTGCGGTAGGTCTTCAGCTAAGAATGCCGCTTCAATATCTGGGTACGTGGTTAGGATCTCCTTTGCCGCTTTTGGTCCAACTCCTGGAATGCCCGGAACTTGGCTTGAGCTTACGCCAGTTAATCCCCAGTAATCAGCAAGTTGTTCAGGTTTAACGCCAAATTCCGCTTCAATGAAAGGCTTATCTAACCAACGATGTTGGAAGTAATCACGGATCTGTAGCGTTGGTGATAGTAGTTGGCAGTAGCCTTTATCAGTAGAAATGATCGTGACCTTTTCACCGTGGTCAGCCACTTTCTTCGCGAGTGTGGCTACTAGATCGTCTGCCTCATCGCCGTCTGAAAGCAATGAATCAATACCGAGTTCCCACCATGCTTGTTGAATCGCATCGAGCCCTTTCATTAAAGGCTCTGGCATTGGCTTGCGGTTTTGCTTATAGGCAGGCAGTACCTCAGCTCGCCAGCCTCGATCTTGTAGGTGATGATCAAATACCGCGATGATGTGCGTGGGTTGTGATTCGTTTAGGATTCGGTTGAGCGTGCGCGCTGTTGTGGTGATGGTTCTTGCAATATCGGTTGGATCCGGCTGAACAGAGTGCACGCGTCGGATGAGGTTTAAGGCATCGATAATAACAAGATGGATAGACATAAGTTTCCACTAAATAGGCGATAAAAAAGGGGCTGCTAGCCCCTTATAGTAACTTATCACTTGGTGAGTTGAAACGTTACTAGGTCGATCAGTTACTCGGTGCGATCTTATAGCAAGGAACGTAATCCGTACCGCCCGGCAGTTTCATTCGATGCTGTTCAACAAAGTCATTCAATAGTCGATCCATTTTGGTCATCAGCTCTTTGTCGCCATCAATCAGGAATGGACCATGTTTCTCGATTTCAAGAATGCCTTCAGCTTTGACGTTACCCGCCACAATACCTGAGAACGCTTTACGTAAATTCGCGGCAAGGCTTTCTGTTTTCTGATCCATATGCAGATCGAGTGCTGCCATAGACTCATGGGTAGGGTCGAATGGCAATTGGAACTCAGGCTCAATATGCAGCGACCAGTTGTAGCTATAAGCATCGCCAGTCTCTTTACGGTGAGAGCGCACATCTGGCATTGCTTGCTTCATGATTTTCGCAGCGCGCGCTGGGTCATCAATGACGATCTCGTAATGTTTTTGTGCTTCTTCACCCAAGGTTTCGCCGATGAACTTATCAATCGAACGGAAGTACACCTCACTCTCTTTTGAGCCAGTTAAAACAATCGGCATGGGTTGGTCGACATTATTCGGGTGCATCATGATCCCTAATATATACAGCAGCTCTTCGGCAGTGCCGGGACCACCCGGGAAAATAATGATGCCATGTGCCATACGAACGAATGCTTCAAGACGCTTCTCGATATCTGGCATGATCACCAGTTCGTTGACGATTGGGTTGGGTGGCTCAGCGGCAATGATTGATGGTTCAGTTAGCCCCAAGTAACGATGGTCTGTATAACGCTGTTTAGCGTGACCAATAGCTGCGCCTTTCATCGGGCCTTCCATTGCACCCGGTCCACAACCGGTACAGATGTTCAGTTCACGTAGGCCTAATTCATGACCCACTTCGCGAGTGTATTGGTATTCGCTGGCGTTAATTGAATGGCCACCCCAACATACGACCAGGTTCGGCTCAATGCCAGGTGTGAGTGCTCCAGCGTTTCTCAATATACCAAACACGAGGTTGGTGATGTGAGTAGCATTGGTCAGGTTCAGCCTTTGGTTATCGGCTAAATGCATGTTGACGTAAACAATGTCACGCAGCACTGAAAATAGGTGTTCTTGAATACCCTTGATGATTTCACCATCGACAAAGGCATGCTCTGGCGGGTTGCTCAGTTCGAGCTTTATACCACGCTCACGGCGCACGACCTCTACATCAAACGATTGATACTTGTCGAGCAACTCTTTGGAGTTGTCAGTGTGGCTACCAGAGTTGAGTACCGCTAACGTACAGTTACGATACAGTTGGTACAGATCACTAGACGCGGTTTTCTTAAGACGCTCAACTTCAAGTTGAGAGAGTAAATCCATGCTACCGGCAGGGCTGATATGAGTGATCATAGTGCCTCCTTGTTGAAAAGAGCAGGGGGACGTTAAAGTGACCCTCTGGCTCGAGAGTGAGAAGCGAACGTTGAAAGTGTTTGGTTAAAGGTGAGAGAGTTAACCAGACGAAACGGTTACGACAGCGTTGCTTAGTGACTTAGTTAGAATGGCTTAAAAGCCAATATACAGATGCTTAAGTACGTATACACGTTTTCTTAAGTTCATATACAGGGACTTAAAAGCTTATATACGCACTGCTTGTCAAAAATGCTTGTTAAGCGAATGTTAATCATTAGCTTAGCAAACATGAGGGAATTGGTATGTGATAAGTATTTGAAAAAATATAATAAATTAAATGCTGGGCTGGCTTAGTGCCAAATGAGTTGGTTGGTACCACGTTGTTTTGCTTTATTCAGCGTCTTATTTAATCGCTCTAGAACTTCTTCCGGCGTATCAGATTCTTTAAACTGAGTGCTTGCCGCACAAAGAGTTATGGTGATCTGTTGGTCGCGGAATTTAAAAGGTAAGCGGCTAACTTGAGCCTGAATGTTCTGAATCATCTGATGGCAATATTCATCCGTTTGTTCTGGAAGTAACAAGACGAACTCTTCACCAGAAAAACGAGCCACAGTATCAGTAATACCGACTTCTTTGGTGATGGTTCTTGCGATGATTTTAAGGGCTTTATCACCCGCGGTATAACCAAAGCTATCGTTAATGGCTTTAAAATTATCGATGTCTAATAGCACGACTCGTAGCGAGTGTTGCGCGCGAATCCAACGACGGTATTCAAGCTCCAAGCGATCGGTAAAAGCGGTGCGATTATAGACCTTAGTAAGTGGGTCAAGCAGCATACGCTGAGCCTGATCCTCAAGACGCTTTCTGTAGTCTTGGGTCACTTCGTAGAGAGAGTCTAATTGAGTTTTTCCGTAACTCATTCGTTCGATCAAAGCTTGTTCTTTCTGCTCTGCATGATTGAGTCGCTCTGACAGCGAAGCTATCTCGCTAAGTAGCGGATTGATCGACTGTTTCAAGACGGTAATATCAGTGGCTTTATCAACCGAGCTTTGGCTTTTGACGACAAGGTCGCTTAACTCTGAGTTAAGGCCTTGGCGGTGTTCAAAATAGCTTTGGCTTTGATCGGTATTTTGGTCTGCAGTCTTGATACTGGAAGAGAGTGAAGCATTGAGCTGGTCGATAAACTGTTCGGATTTCTTACGCTCTAAATTAGTGCCTTCAATCACCAGTTTGAGAATCTGAAGTGACAACTCAAGTAGATTTTTTGTTGAAACACCTAGTAGTAGCTTTGCTCGAATATCGATAAGTAAGTCACCTGATTCACCCTCGAAGTCGAGTTCAGTGATCAAGTGCTGTAATTCTGTGGAAAGGTCCGAAAGTAATTCTTGCTCAGGAGATTGAGCCGTATCGCCAAAATGAGTGCGAGAGTTGTTCGCCATAATCTTTATGGCACGCTCATAAATACTGAGAAGCTTTATGGCGTGGTCAACTTTCTGACTGCCATTGCATTCTGAGAAGCTAAGTAAGTTTCGTAGGTCGCGTTTCAACTGCGCTGGAAGACCAGTTATGCGTTGTAGCGTTTCACCACTGTGCTTAATGCTATCGTCCAGATATCCGTTCTGTTTATCCATAGCCAACGTTTTCTGCTTGAGCATCCTTTCTAAGACTGCCAACTTTGGGATCATTGAGCTGATGTCTTTTTGCTTTTCTAGCTCTTCCCGCAGGGCAACAAGGTTTTCATCTAAGTGTTCGTTACTTCCAACACACGCGTCACTTAATGATGTGACAATACGTTTTAGAACTTTCTGCTCTCTAATAAACTTGAACGAGGTGTCTCTCTGTGTCAAACGAACTTGTTCCAACTGAGCTTTCAGCTGGTGGAGTTGCGCGTGAATGTCTGGTTCGAGAATGCCCATAGATGTATTAATTAGCGCCGAGTAGACCGATCACGATCATTTAGATGAAATTCCATTGTATCGATAATAACAAAACTGAAAATAAGGTCACGAGTTGCAGGTCTCAACCGCTCGAAAATCAGTCATCTTTTAGCATTTTTTTGATGTTGTCCTCATTCTGGTAGGACGATTGTATTTTTATTAACCCTTGATTAATCGCATGTTTACAAGCTTCTCTTATATTACCTGTTGCAAGGCTTGCTGCGGGCGCATTATCAATGGCTTTGAGATACACCCATTGACTGCTTCGCTCTTTAAGACTGATTTCACGCGCTAGGTTCGTCGACATTAACAATACATCTAACAACTCTTGGTCGTTAATCGCGGTGTAAGCTCTAGGTAAGAATGGGTAGTCAGCGATGCCCATACGAATTGTTCGGTTGATATTGCGCTTCGGTTCAAAGTTGGTAATCCAAGATTGAATCTTTTTAAACATCGCCTCGGGTGACGAATCTCGGTCTGAGTTAGGTTCGATGTAAAGCAGGTTCGCGTCTGAGAAATGATAGACACGAGCTGGGCCTTCAAGCTTTGATTTTAGGAATTCACCGAAAGCGTCTTCTAACTCTAGACCCGCTTTATAACCGTTCTGCGTATACATATTACGTAGGAAAGGTAAGTCAATCATCACGAAGCGCAGACGGTCATTCAATGGTTCATGAATCAGTTCGCCAAGTTGCCACTGTTCGAAGGTCTGGCTGGTTTGTTCTAGTGAGTTGGACAGTTTCGCATTCAGCATTCTGAGATTAGACAGCTTAGAGCGTGAGTGTGTAAACAAGTCTGTTTGCAGTGAGTCGACTTCTTTGGCCAAGGTTTGAATGAGGTAACCACGGCGCAGCACAAAGAAGAACAAGATGATGCTGAACAGGAATAGGGCGAACGATATTTTCTGGAACTTACGATGTTCCAGTTTGTACTTTTCTAGCTCTTGGGCTTGTCCAGCATAATGCAGAGTTTGCTCAGCGAACTCTTTCTGTTGGCGGAAAGCATCTTCACCAACGCGGTTCAGCTTTTGTTGTTCTAGAGAGATCAAGTTATTGTATTGCTTAAGGTTGTCTAAAGCCTGTTGCGGTTTTCCTGCCTGCTCATAACCCAAAGAGAGTAAGTAGTACGAACGCTGCGAAAGGCGCATGTTCTCAACCTGACGCGAGATCTCCAGTGCGCGAGTGGCATGTTTGATTACATCTTCACTCTGCTGAAGGTGATAAGCGAGCCCTGCTGAGAGCAATGCGGCACGACCTTCTAGCTTCGGAATATCTGTATATTCAAGCAGTTCAAGGGCGCGTGTTAGGTATTGCTCTGCCAATGGGTAGTTATAAAGACGCAGATAGGTTGCCGATAAACTGAGTCGAATATCAATAACTTGATGGATATCTCGGTCAGTACTCTCATGATCAAGGACGTTGAAGAAATGCACGAGGGCAAGGTTATATTTGCCTTGGAAGAAGTACACATCACCCATTTTCTTAAGCACTTGCGCTAAGATGGGGGAATTTTCGAAGTTATCATAAAAATCAGCGGCTTGAGAAAGGTGTTCCAGTGCTTTATCTAGGACTTGTCGCTCGAAGAAAAGTTGTGCAAGCAGGCGGTTTACTTTAGCCAAGCGCGAGCTCAGGTTGCCTTCTACTGATTTCCAGTAGCCGTATAACAATTCAGAGAGCGCGTGGTTATATTCTTTGTGGGTCAGGTAAAATTCACCAACAGAGATATGGTAATCGATGGTGACTTTTTCAGTGTAGCGCTGATCTAGGAACGTTTTTGCTTCTTGGTAGTACTTTTCGGCTTCGTCGATTTTGTTTTCATAAGAGGCGATCTCCGCCTTCAACATGATCAATCGATAGGTGATGCCTTCCGTAAGACGCAGCGTTTTGTTGACGGATTCTAGGCTCGCTTCAATACTGGCGAGTTCAGTTTTTGCTTTTGTCGACTTTTTATCACTGAGCCAAAGCAATCTAACTTTCAGTATTTGCAGATCAAGCTTCAGGTATTCAAGTTTATAAGTCTTCGCAAGCGCTGAGGCTTCTTCGATGTGCTGAATCGCAGTGTGAGTATGGCCAAGGTTGTACTCAGCCTTCGCTAAGATTTTGTAGGCATCGATACTGCTGTTCGGCGTCCGAATGGAAGAGTCAGTCTCTTCGCGAGAAATCGCTGATGGGCTTTTCTCGCGTTGATCAGAAAGGACACGCAGCGTTAGGTAACTGTTGGCCATTTGTTTTGCTTGGCTCGGCTCAATCTCTACAAGGTTGTTAGCCTCATTGAGTAACGCCGACGAGTAGACCGACGCATTGACCGATGTACTGAAGCTTAAAATAAATAGACTAACAACGTATAACCAACGCATTTCAATGTCCCTTTAAAGATTGGATAGGTTCAAATAAGAGTAACTGCTTTCCGCCTGATTATTGGCGAGCCATACGCTTATTGTGGCTTGGTCTATCTTGCTCTGTTGAACGGTATGGGTTGATATCCAGACCACCACGACGCGTGTAACGTGCGAACACAGTTAGCTTCGATGGGCCACAGTATTTCATGATATCAGTGAAGATACGTTCAACGCATTGTTCGTGGAATTCATTGTGTTCACGGAAAGAAACTAAATAGCGTAGCAAAGCTTCACGGTCAATTTGCTTACCTGAATATGCGATCTCAACGCTGCCCCAATCCGGTTGGTTGGTGATCAAACAGTTCGACTTTAACAGGTGGCTGTGCAGTGTTTCTTCAACATCTTGCTCGCCAGCAGCGCCTTCAAGCAGTGACGCTTCAAAATCGTAACTAGTGATTTGGATGTCTTGGTTGTCGATACAGTCGCCTTCCATCGTTACGATAGGCTGGTTGGTGTAATCGGTTACTGAGTTTATGTTCACAATCACCGTTTCGCCCGCACATGCCGACAAATCTTGAGTAAGACGCTCAGTGACTTGGTTCCAATTTTCAAATTGAGTCTGGTTGTAGCTGTTCAAGTAAAGCTTGAAAGATTTTGATTCAATTAAATTTGGGCTGGTTGCTGGGATGAAAACTTCACCCACTGCCACTTGTGGTAGGCCGTTAGTGTTTAGCCACGAAAGTTCGTACATCGTCCAAATATCATGGCCAATAAAAGGTAGGTCACCGTTTAGCGCAAGGTCATTACGATTCAGGCTACGAGGTACTGGCTGCAATAAACTTGCATCGTATTGGTTAGAGTACTCAGTTTTTTGGCCTAGGGTTAAACCCGCTAGCTCTTTTGCGTCAGAATATTTGCTCATACTTTCGTTTCAAATTCGATTAGAATGGGGTCGATTTTACTGAATCCCCATTACCCTGTCATTAAGTCATCGCTTAATCGGCACGGAAAGGTCCCTGATTCTATTTATTATTTTGTGTTTAGGAGATTTTCATGACTCAACGTGCTCAAGACGCACTACTTTCTTTTAGTCAGCGATACGTTGACGCGTGGCAACTGCAACACCAAAGTTTACCTCGCAATGAGGAGTTGGTAGATATTGTGTCGCCTTGCGTAGAAGAAAAGAGCGGCGATGCCGTGTTATGGAAACACTACCCACGTGAGCAATTCGCTGATTTTACCAACGTAGAAACAGGCATAGAGCTAACGCTGCATGAAGACATCAAAACCTTCTATGGTGCTCAATACAGCGCAGATATGAATGCGACTTTTGACGGCAATGAGCTGACTCTTTTACAAATTTGGAGTGATGAAGACTTCGAATGCCTGCAAGAAAACATTCTAGGTCACTTGGTAACGCAGCGTCGTCTAAAGCTGAAACCGACGGTTTTCATCGCAGCGACTGATGCAGAGCTGGATGTTATCTCTATCTGTAACTTAACTGGCAACGTGATTTTAGAGCGCTTAGGCACCAAAAATCGTGATGTACTCGCTGAGACATTGGCTGAGTTTTTAGAAAAGTTACAACCAGCGGTATAGATAGATGTACGTACTAGAACTTCAATTTGAGTGTTTTGATAACACAACCGTAAGCGCTGTCGACAAGGCGGTGAATGGCTTAATGGATGCACTACGTTATAACGGACAAGTGCTAGGCCGTGAGTTTCCTATCGTGATGGGTGACGGCGAGTTTTACGTTCGTGTTGTCTGCCCAGAGCAAGAAAGCTTGCACCCACGTAACCATTCAGATTTCGTAAAAGTCTGTTTTGATCGTTTGTCTAACGCGAGTCTTCTTGCTCCTAAAATGCGTTTGCTTGGCCGAGATCTTAATTCTGAAGAAGTGGCTGAAGACGAAGAACCGAGCTGGCAGGTGCTGTACACGACGTTTGTTCATACCTGTTCACCGTTGCGCAGTGGCGACAGTTTATTGCCGATCCCTTTATACCGCAATCCACCGACTTTTAATGGCGACCATAAAGCTGTGTTGAAATGGCAGACTGAATGGCAGGCCTGTGATGAAGTCCAAATGGGGGGGGGGTGTCGTGCTGAACACGCAACTCTAACTGAGATCAGTGATACCAAAAGCGTATTGTTCAAACGCGGTTGGGGTTTAAGAGGACGTATTGAATATCTCACTAAGATCCCAACGTATTACTACTTATACCGTGTGGGTGGCATTAGCCTAAAAGCTGAAAAAGAGCGCAAATGCCCGCAATGTGGTGGTGAATGGCTGCTAGATGCGCCGATCCACGACATTTTCTATTTTAAGTGTGACGACTGCCGCTTGGTGTCGAACATCTCTTGGGATCATATTAAGTAATCCACTTAACTTTATTCTAGATTCAGGGTATCGAAGTATGAGCCAATACTTCGATACTTGTTCCTCTGCTTTTCTCCCTGCATTCGTCCGCTTTACAAGTGGGACAAGCGCATGCGTACCATCCTTGAAATGGTGGGTTTGTTGGAACCATTAATAACCAAGATGGGGCGGGTGGCAAGTTTACGGTGGCTCAGGCTGGGGTGCCGCAAGTGGGCTTTTGGTCGCGTCCTGAATTTCGTATCTTTGCGACTTATTTAAATGATGCTGAAAACGACAATGCTTTCGCTGAAGGTAAACAGCGAAATGAGTGTCGGCATACAAGTGGGAGCTTGGTAGTAAGTCGACCCTTTTAGCCAGCGGCAATCAATAAAAAAGGGGCTGACGTTGAGTCAGCCCCTTCGGGCATTTGTACGATGCTGTAGTTTAGTTGATTACCAACCTTTAACTACGCCACCGTGGAAGATATCAGAAGCTGCGTTGTACACTTCTTCAGTTTGGTAAGCTTTAACGAAGTTCTGTACGTTTTCAGCGTTTAGGTTGTCTTCACGAGAAACGATTAGGTTTACGTATGGAGAATCTTTGTCTTCAACGAAGATACCGTCTTTTTGCGGAGTCAGGTTGATAGAGCTCGCGTAAGTAGTGTTGATGATAGACAGTGCTACGTCATCTAGAGAGCGAGGAAGTTGCGCAGCGTCTAGTTCAACAATGGTTAGGTTCTTAGGGTTGCCTACGATGTCACGAACGGTTGCTAGAAGACCAGCACCTTCATGAAGCTCAAGCAGACCTTGTTGCTCAAGAAGAAGCAGAGAGCGACCTAGATTAGTTGGATCGTTTGGTACAGCAATGCGCGCGCCGTCTTGGATTTCGTCTACAGATTTAACTTCTTTAGAGTAACCCGCGATTGGGTAAACAAACGTGTTACCAACAATAGTTAGCTTGTAGCCACGGTCAGCTACTTGCTGATCTAGGTACGGTGCGTGTTGGAATGCGTTGATGTCGATAGAACCGTCATCCAGTGCCGCGTTTGGTGTTACGTAATCTGTGAAAGTTACTAGCTCAACATCTAGGCCGTACTGCTCTTTTGCTACTTTAGCTGCAACTTCAGCAACCTGTGCTTCAGCACCTGCCATTACGCCAACTTTTACTTTAGAAGTATCAACTTCTTTGTCACCACAACCTGCTAGTACTAGCGCTGATGCCGCGGCTGCGATAGTAAGTAAACCTTTAAGGTTAAATTTCATAATAATCTCCTTTTAATAACTCTTTATTGATCAATAGCTCGCTATTAATGCATAACGCTGTCAGTTTTTATCTGTGGTCAACGCGGCGAACTAATGAATCACCGATTGATTGAATAATTTGTACCAGCACAATCAACATCACGACCGTCACAGCCATGATAGTCACATCATAACGGTGGAATCCGTAACGAATAGCGACATCACCTAGGCCGCCACCACCTACGGTACCTGCCATTGCTGAGTAGCTCACCAGCGTTACTAATGTAATCGTTACTGAGTTGATGATAGTCGGTAGTGCTTCAGGAAGCAGAACCTTATTGATAATTTGTGTTGGTGTCGCGCCCATTGATTGAGCCGCTTCTACTAGACCTGTTGGTACTTCTAGTAGCGCACTTTCGATAAGTCGAGCCACGAATGGGATAGCGCCAATCGTTAGTGGCACGATCGCTGCTGTTGTACCAATGAAGGTACCAATCAGCATCTTAGTTAGTGGGATAATCGCAACCATCAGTACTAAGAAAGGCACTGAACGACCCACGTTGACAATCGCACCGAGAATTTTGTTTAGCTTGGTGTTCTCTAACAGACCACCTTTTTTAGTCGTGTGTAGAATCACGCCTAATGGAATACCGACAGCAAAGCCAACAATGCCCGCAACGGCAACCATGTAAAGCGTCTCGCCTGTTGCGCCTAATAGAAGGTTACCGTTAAGGCTGATCCAGTCAGCAATCTCGTTGAAACTAAAGGACATAACCAAGCACCTCTACTTTTACATTGTTGTCGCGTAGGAATTGAATAGCAGCATTATCATCGGCTTCATTACCGAACAGTTCTGCGACCATCATGCCGAACTTAACACCGCCTGCGTAATCTAGATCTGAGCTTAAGATGCTGACATCGATATTAAATTTACGTGCAATTTGCGTCATTAGCGGTGCATCAACGGTTGCGCCAGTAAACTCAAGACGTACCAACGGGTAACTACTGTTTACGCGAGTTTCTTGCAAGCGTGCTTGGTAATCTTCAGGAATGGTCAGATCCAAGGTTGAGCGAATAAATTGATGCGCCAGCTCTGTCTTAGGGTGTGCAAAGATGTCACCGACGGTGCCTTTCTCTACTAATTCACCACCGCCAATGATCGCCACTTCGTGACAAATGCTTTTCACTACATCCATTTCATGAGTAATAAGTAGGATAGTGATGTTCAGCTTGCGGTTGATTTCACGCAGCAGCTCAAGAATAGATTGAGTCGTTGCAGGGTCCAGTGCACTGGTCGCTTCATCACACAACAATACTTTCGGGTCAGACGCCAGTGCGCGAGCAATCGCAACACGCTGCTTTTGACCGCCGCTTAGGTTAGCAGGATAGGTATCACGTTTGTCTGATAGGCCTACAAGGTCAAGTAGCTCACTGACTTTCGCCTCAATAACCGCTTTATCTTTACCCGCAAGCTCTAAAGGCAGTGCTACATTGTTAAATACAGTACGAGAAGACAGTAGGTTAAAGTGTTGGAAGATCATGCCGATGTTACGACGCGCTTCGCTGAGTTCTGATTTGCTGAGTTTTGTTAGGTCAATACCGTCAACAATCACTTCACCTGAGGTTGGGGCTTCCAACATGTTTACACAGCGGATTAGGGTACTTTTACCTGCACCTGAAGAGCCAATGACTCCAAAGATTTGACCTTGAGGAATGTGGAGGTTGATATCTATTAAGGCATTGATTTCTTTAGTGCCTTGATAGAAAACCTTGTTGACTTGATTCACTTTAATCATAGGGAAACTCGTGCAGGTAAAACAGAATAATATATCGATAGCTCGTTCGATTTACAGACGATGCTATGGTGTTCTATGATCTAAGTCAATAGATATTTTTACGTCTAGACGGCTAAACGTTGATTGTGTTGCTAAGGTAGAAACAAATCGTTAACGAACGCTAAACTAAATAGATAGTGATGAAGCAAATAAAGCGTGTAATAATTAATGATTAATAGAGAGTTGATAGAGAACTGAATTTTGTCTAAACCGGCTGTTTTTTTAGATCGTGATGGTGTGATTAACGTTGATCACGGCTACGTACATGATGAGCATGACTTTGAATACATCGATGGTGTATTTGAAGCGGCGAAAGCGTTTAAAGATATGGGCTATTTATTGGTACTAGTGACCAACCAATCTGGTATTGCTCGTGGCAAGTTTAGCGAAGATCGTTTTCTTTCTTTGACACAGTGGATGGATTGGAACTTTGTCGATAATGGCGTTGAGTTAGATGGTATCTATTACTGTCCTCATCATCCTGAACACGGCATTGGCGACTACAAACAAGATTGTGAATGTCGCAAGCCTAAACCAGGCATGTTCATTTCTGCTCGTGACTTTCTGAAAATTGATATGGCGAACTCTGTCATGATCGGCGATAAAGCCGAAGACATGATGGCAGCAGAAGCTGCTGGTGTTGGTACTCGAGTATTGGTGAGAACCGGTAAACCCGTGACTGAAAAGGGTGAGGCACTTGCCAGTGTCGTGCTGGATAGTATTGAAGATGTACCAGCATATTTGAAAGGCTAAACACAGACCTATCGCTCAGTATGCAAATGAGTGTTGTTCACTATATTTACCCACTCTATAAATATGAGGAACGAAGTATGAAAAGTATGTTAGTAGCATCTCTATGTTCAGTTGCATTAGTCGGGTGCTCTAAATCAGCAGCTCCTGAGACTGAGAGCGCAACATCAGATAATCAATTCGTGACTTATCAATGTGAGTCTGACGTTTCGTTTGAAGTGGCTTACCTTGATAATGAAAAAGCGGTATTACGTCTCCCTGAGAATGAATACCGTCTGACTCAAGTTCCAGCAGGTTCAGGAACGAAATACATCTTAGATAATGGAACTTCTGAACTGATTAACAGCGTCACTTTACGTACTAAAGGTGACAATGCACGTCTAGAACTTGGCCGTGTCGTCTATCGAAATTGTCAAAAGTAAGTCATAGTAACTGCTAGGATTTACAAACAGTTAAGTGAGGGATTATGCCCTCACTTTTTCTTCTCTCCCCTTTAACGTTAGACTTTTTATGAGCAAAAAACTCACTATTCTCGATATTGCTAAGCTGTCCGGTGTTGGTAAGTCAACCGTATCACGCGTTCTGACCAATGATCCAAAAGTGAAACCTGAAACCCGTGAAAGGGTGGAAAGAGTAATTCAAGAATCTGGGTATACGCCTTCAAAGTCTGCGCAGTCGATGCGTGGTGGCAGTCAAAAAGTCATCGGTGTAATCATTTCTCGTTTGGACTCTCCCTCTGAAAACAAAGCGGTTAGTACCATGCTGGCTGAGTTGTATCGAGCGGATTACGATGTCGTGATCATGGAAAGTCAGTTAGATAGAGAAAAAGCCAACGAGCATCTTCAGGTTCTTAAGCGCCGCAATGTAGATGGCATTATTGTGTTTGGCTTTACTGACTGCGATATTCCTGCAATCGAAGCGTGGGAACACAAAGCCGTAGTGATTGCTCTGGATACCGAGAACGTGACGTCGATTAACTATGATAACCAACAGGTGATCAATAGTGCGTTAACGCATCTATCGGAGCAGGGAATCTCTGATGTTGGCTTCATTGGCGTTGATCCTAGCGATAAATCAACTGGTGAGCTTCGTCTTAAGGCCTACCTAGATTGGTGTGAAGTCACAGGCTCGATCGCCAACTATCGTACTGGCCAACTTCATCATGAAAGTGCTTATCAGTTGGTGGATGAGGTGCTTACTCCTGCGACTCAAGCGATTGTGTGTGCCAGTGACACATTGGCTCTTGGCGTCATCAAACGTCTACAAGAGCTACAACGTGAAGATGTGGTGGTTACCGGTGTCGGTGGCAATGATCTTCTCTCTTTCTTGTTCCCGCGAGTATTTAGTATTGATCCTGGGTATCAATCTGCAGGTAAATTGGCCGCTAATCTATTGATCTCTCAGCTTTTAGGCAATTCAGAGATCTCTCATCACACTCAATCTCCGATTCTATAATCCACTCAATCAAGCGAAATTGAACCGCTTAGATTAAAATTAGATTGTGATCCCTTTCAATTAATGGGACTGTTCCCATTTTAATTTTTCATTCAGCTAGGCACTATAATAACTAGTTTTGGGAATGTTCCCAGAAATCTAAATCTGAGTGGTTATTACTCAATGATTTAGATGAGTCATTGAATAAAACCAGGGTGGGGTAGTATGAGTAAGATAGCGAAGCAAGACATTGCGCGTCTTATCGAGTTAGTTGGTGGTAAAGAGAATATTGCGAGTGTCAGCCATTGTCTAACTCGACTACGTTTCGTATTGAATGAGACAGATCAGGCAAATAAAGCAGAACTCGAAAAGCTCAAGCTAGTAAAAGGCTGCTTTACTAACGCAGGCCAATTTCAAGTGGTGATTGGCACCGAAGTTGACGAAGTGTATGCACTGCTGATTGAGCAAACGGGCAAAGAGGCCTCATCAAAAGATGAAGCGAAATTGGCTGCTCGTCAGAACATGAACTTCCTTGAGCGTGGTATCTCCCATTTAGCCGAAATTTTTGTGCCACTGCTGCCTGCCATTATTACTGGTGGTTTGATTCTTGGTTTCCGTAATGTGATTGGCGACATTCGCATGTTCGACGGCAAAACCTTAGTTGAAATCAGCCAATTCTGGGCAACCGTTCACTCTTTCTTATGGCTGATTGGCGAAGCGATTTTCTTCTTCCTACCGGTTGGTGTGTGTTGGGCGACGGTTAAGAAGCTCGGCGGAACCCCTATTTTGGGCATCACGCTCGGTGTGACCTTAGTGTCGCCGCAGCTGATGAACGCTTACATGATAGGTAAAGCCGTTCCTGAAGTGTGGGACTTTGGCTTTTTTGTGATTGAGAAAGTTGGGTACCAAGCACAGGTGATCCCTGCGATGCTCGCGGGTGTGGCATTAGCCTTCATTGAAACCAACCTTAAGCGCATCGTGCCAGCTTACTTGTACCTTGTAGTTGTGCCATTTGTGTCGATCATTTTGTCTGTGATTCTGGCTCACGCCTTTATTGGTCCATTCGGCCGTATGCTAGGTGATGGCGTCGCATTCGCAGCGAAAGCAGCCATGACCGGTGACTTCGCGATTCTTGGTTCAGTGGTATTTGGCTTCCTTTACGCACCTTTGGTTATCACGGGTATTCATCATACGACTAACGCAGTCGATTTGCAGTTGATGCAAGACTTAGGCGGCACACCAATTTGGCCTCTGATTGCGCTATCTAACATTGCACAAGCTTCAGCGGTTGTTGGCATCATTATCTTGAGTAAACGCGAAGGTGAACGAGACATCTCGGTTCCAGCTGCAATCTCTGCCTACTTAGGTGTGACAGAGCCTGCGATGTACGGCATCAACCTTAAATACAAATTCCCAATGCTGAGCGCAATGATTGGTAGTGCCGTAGCAGCCGCTATTTGTGGTAGCGCAGGCGTGATGGCGAACGGCATCGGTGTGGGCGGCTTGCCGGGTATCTTGTCGATTCAACCGCAATATTGGTCTGTTTATTTAGTGGCGATGTTGGTGGCGATTGTATTGCCAGTGACCTTAACGCTGTTCTTCTATAAGCGTGCACAGTCAAAAGGTGAGCTCGAAACGGCAAACGCGTAGCGCATCATATCAGCGGTGACTTCAATCCAGTCATCGCTTTTTTCCTTAGAAACGACTTCTATCGACCATGTGAACATGGTGATTTTTATTTATTATTTTTTGGTAAGTGAGTGTTAGAGATGGCGATGACTGAACATGATGAAAGCTGGTGGAAAACCGCAACCATCTATCAAATCTACCCAAAGAGCTTTTGTGACGGCGGCAGTAAAGGTACTGGTGATATCAAAGGGATCATTTCGAAACTGGACTACCTAAAACACTTGAGTGTTGATGCGATTTGGTTAACTCCAGTATACGCATCACCAATGATCGATAACGGCTACGATATTTCAGATTACTACGCGATTAACCCTCAATTTGGCACCATGGAAGATTTCGACGTGTTGCTGGCTGAAGCGCATCAGAGTGGTATTCGTATCGTGATGGATATTGTGGTTAACCATACCTCCACTGAGCATGCATGGTTCCAATCCGCATTGGGTGATAAAAACAGCCCTTATCGTGATTACTACATTTGGAAAGATCCTGTAAACGGCGAAGCACCAACTAACTGGCAATCCAAGTTTGGCGGTAATGCATGGGCGTTAGACGAAGCGACTGGTCAATATTACCTTCACCTGTTTGCCAAGGAGCAGGCCGACCTCAATTGGGAGAATCCGGTCGTACGTGAAGAAGTGAAAGACGTTATCAGCTTCTGGGCTGAGAAGGGCGTCGACGGGTTCCGCTTGGACGTGATTAACTTGATTTCAAAGCAGCAAGATTTCCCTAATGATGATATCGGTGATGGTCGCCGTTTTTACACAGACGGCCCGCGTGTGCATGAATATCTAAAAGAGATCAGCGGAGCGGTATTCCAGAAATACGGCAGCGTGACCGTAGGCGAGATGTCTTCAACTACGTTGGAACATTGTCAGCAATACTCAAACATTGATAACAGTGAGTTGTCGATGGTGTTTAACTTCCACCACCTTAAGGTTGATTACACCAATGGTGAGAAGTGGACTAATGCGCCGTTTGATTTCTTACAGCTCAAGTCGATCTTCAATCACTGGCAAACAGGTTTGAACGGTAAGGGGTGGGGTGCACTGTTTTGGTGTAACCATGACCAACCACGAGTCGTGAGCCGCTTGGGCAACGATCAACAATATCGTGTTGAGTCGGCTAAAATGTTGGCTGCTTCGGTGCATATGATGCAAGGCACACCTTATATCTATCAAGGTGAAGAGATTGGAATGACTAACCCGGGTTATACCGACATCAGCCAATATCGTGATGTAGAGAGCACCAATATGTACGACATCATGGTTAACCGTGATGGCGTGGCTCGTCAGGATATGATGGCTATTTTAGCGCAGAAATCTCGTGATAACTCTCGTACGCCAATGCAATGGAACAATGAAACTTACGCAGGCTTTTCACAATCACAGCCATGGCTTGATGTTGCGAATAACTACACTAAGATCAACGCCGAACAAGCATTGGAAGATAAAGACTCTGTATTTTACTTCTACAAGAGCTTGATTGAGTTGCGTAAAGAAGTGCCCGTGATTACTCATGGCAACTATCAAGATCTATTGCCTGAGCACCCGTCGGTATTTGCGTATTCTCGCGAGAGTGAAAGCCAGACTTTGATTTGTATTAATAACTACTACGGTGAAGAGGCTGAGTGCGTTTTACCTGAGCGTTTTGAGATGATGAAGGCTAAGAGCCTGTTGTCTAATTATCATGTGAGGGAGAGATCAGTTAAGTCTCATCACCAAGTTTTGCGACCTTACGAGACTCGCATTCTCTTGATTGAAGGGTAACCTTGTTTCATTTCAATAAGCCTAATTCTTATCCGCCTTAAAGGATTAGGCTTCTACAAAGGCTTTGGAGTGCTCCCCAAAGCCTTTTTGTTTGTGCGCCGAGCATGGCGTTGATCTAGGAGGTGAAAGTCCTCTACGGGCTCAGTCGAGCGAGAACCGTTAGCCTATGCAAGGGTGTTCACCGTGAGGTGAAATCTGAAGGAAGCAAATGGCAAAACTTGGTTGTGACGAACAGAAATCTGATAGTAGGCCATTACAACTTGGGCAACCTAGCCATAGATAGAATAGTCCAATGCCTCGACGGGAAGTGTGTAGTGGTAAATCAGGCACAGCCAAGGGAAAGAACAACGCCTTACCTCGGGAGATCTTATTGTTTGTCTCAATAGAGACTAATACAGCAGTGATGTTGTGTGATGGACAATAAGAAGTCAGCAGAAGGCATAGTACTTTGAGAATGTACAACTCAAAGGAAGGCCTGAACTGAATATATCAAGAAGCAGTCACTAGACACTCAATCATGTGGAGTCATAGCAAGATGAAACTCATCTCTACGTCCCAAAGGGCAATACCGCAAGTAAAGCTCATGGATACGAAGAATGACAAGCATGGTCGGCATAGACAGGAGGGCGAGTCTTGGTGACCTCAACTTCGTTGATGGAGCAAATTTGCTCTTCAACCAATTTGAATCAAGCTCTTAGACGCGTGAAGAAGAACAAAGGGTGTGCAGGAGTCGACAAGCTCGACATCAACGCCACTATCTCAAGACTTCGACAGGCATCAAACGGGCAAGAGCTTCGCCAGATTCTTCTGGATGGAAGCTATCAACCTCAATCTGTTCTTGGTGTAGAAATCCCCAAAGCTAGTGGTGGCGTAAGGCAATTAGGTATCCCAACAGTCCTTGATAGGGTAGTCCAACAGGCAATCACATCAGTGCTGTCATGTATCTATGAGCCGAAGTTCTCCGACAATAGTTACGGGTTTAGACCCAACCGCAGTGCGCACCATGCATTGGCGGCCGCCAGTCGCTACATCCGAGAGGGTCGAGGTTATGTAGTAGATATAGACCTAGCAAAATACTTCGATACAGTGAATCACGATAGGCTAATGCACAGGCTGTCACAAGATATTGCTGATAAACGCGTGTTAAAGCTAATTAGGTCATACCTACAGGTAGGCATAATGCGACATGGACTAGTTGAGCAGAGACAACGAGGCACACCCCAGGGTGGGCCATTATCTCCGCTACTATCAAATATTGTATTAGATGAACTGGATAAAGAGTTAGAGCGTAGAGGGCATAAGTTCTGTCGATATGCAGATGACTGTCAAATCTACGTGCGTAGTGAGGAAGCCGCTCATCGAGTCAAAGAGTCGATAACGGAGTTCTTGGAGCAGAAACTAAAGCTGACGGTAAACCGTAAGAAAAGTGCAGCAACGAGAGTGACAAAGCGAACTTACCTAAGCCATCGCTTCCAGATAGACGGAACAATCGGGATATCGAAGACGGCACAAGCTCAAATGAAGAAGCGAGTACGTCAGATAACGAAGCGAAATCGAGGACGAGAGTTACAGGTGATAATCACGGAGTTAACTCAATATCTAAGAGGATGGCAACACTACTTCAAGCTTACTGTTCGTAAAAGTGCAATGCAGCGCTTAGATGAATGGATACGGCGTAGGCTAAGGTGCTACCGACTAAAGCAGCGCAAACGCAGACACAGCATAGCGACATGGTTACAGCGACAAGGTGTAACGGAGCGTAATGCGTGGAAGCTAGCGATGTCAGATAAGGGTTGGTGGCATCTAGCTTTAACGCCACAGGTTAATCACGCCATGCCAATAAAATGGTTCGAGGGGTTGGGGCTGTACTCATTAAGAGATGGGTACGAGTCACTGAAAGTATATTCGGAACCGCCGTATGCGACCCACGCTTGTACGGTGGTGTGAGAGGACGGAGGCTGCGAGGCCTCCTCCTACTCGATTAGTGATGTATTGGTCATAATATTTCTTCCTGCATAGCAGGAAGCTAAAGCACCAGATACTAACAACATAGGGCAGCTAGTAAGCGCTAAGACGCGTAGTTGACCGAATAACGAGTTGGCTTGTGATTCATTGCTAATACAATGTTCAGTACTGCGGTGCCCAATACAGAAACAGCAATCACCCAAGGCGATACAAAGAAGAATGAAGCAAACAGAATACACGCATCAATGGCCATTTGGGTTTTACCTACCGAGATGCCGTAGCGATCTTGAATGAACAAACACAATACGTTGAAGCCACCTAAGCTTGAGCGATGACGGAATAAGATCAGCATACCTAAGCCCATTAATAAGCCGCCAGCGACTGCACAATAAATCTCATTATGAACGTCTAACGAAATCACCAAGTATAAATGATCAGCAAATATAGACACTAAAGCACCAGAGATAGCACTGCTTATTGCGAAGTGACGGCCAAATCGTTTCCATGCCAATAGATAGAATGGACAGTTAGCAATAAAGTACAGAATACCAAAGGTTACTGGCGTAAATTGACTCAAAAGCAGAGCTAAGCCAGTCGTGCCACCAGTAAGCAGGTTTGCTGACTGTAAAAAGAAGACGCCTAACGCCACTAAAAACGTGCCAGTGAGGATTGCTACCCAATCTTCTTTACGTGTGTGTTTTTCCATCGTTTTTATAATTACCTATCCAATAAAGGCGAGCATAGTAGAGAAAAACCTTAGCTTTCGGTAGCTAGAGGGGCAAAATTAAGGTAAACCTATGTAATCTGCGTTTTACAGAGTGTAAATCGTAAAATTGACAGTAAGCGTCATCTTTGGTTGGATATGCTTAATAACCATGATGAATCTTATATGTGATTATGAAAAAACTGCATGATAAAATTGCAATTAGCTCTTTATGACCTAGATCAAATTATGTAGAATGCGTCACATCAAAGCGGTGACGGAAACGTTTGCTTTCGGTCGTTGTGTGGTTTTTTTGAAACTTTCAGTACAATCTGAGTCAGGAGATACAGATGCTTAAGCGTGACATGAACATTGCTGATTACGATGCGGATCTATTCGCAGCTATCCAAGAAGAAACTCTTCGTCAGGAAGAGCACATCGAACTTATCGCTTCAGAAAACTACACAAGCCCACGTGTAATGGAAGCTCAAGGTTCTCAACTTACAAACAAATACGCTGAAGGTTACCCTGGTAAGCGTTACTACGGTGGTTGTGAGTTCGTAGATAAAGTTGAAACTCTAGCAATCGAACGTGCATGTGAATTATTTGGCGCGCAATACGCGAACGTACAGCCTCACTCAGGTTCTCAAGCGAACAACGCTGTGTACATGGCGCTACTAAACGCTGGCGATACAGTTCTTGGCATGAGCCTTGCGCACGGTGGCCACCTAACTCATGGTTCTCCAGTAAACTTCTCTGGTAAGCTTTACAACATCATTCCTTACGGTATCGATGAAGCGGGCCAAATCGATTACGAAGAGATGGAAGCGTTAGCTATTGAGCACAAACCTAAGATGATCATCGGTGGTTTCTCTGCTTACTCTCAAGTTTGTGATTGGAAGCGCATGCGTGAAATCGCTGACAAAGTAGGTGCTTACTTCTTCGTAGACATGGCTCACGTTGCTGGTCTAATCGCTGCAGGTGTTTACCCGAACCCAGTTCCACATGCTCACGTTGTAACGACTACAACGCACAAAACGCTTGCTGGTCCTCGTGGTGGTCTTATCCTTTCTAACGAAGGTGAAGCTCTTTACAAGAAGCTAAACTCAGCCGTATTCCCAGGCGGCCAAGGTGGCCCTCTAATGCACGTTATCGCTGGCAAAGCAGTAGCGTTCAAGGAAGCTCTAGAGCCAGAGTTCAAAGAATACCAAGCTCGCGTAGTTGCTAACGCAAAAGCAATGGTGGCTGAATTCCTAGCACGCGGTTACAACATCGTTTCAGGTTCTACAGAAAACCACCTGTTCCTAGTTGACCTAATCGACAAAGACATCACGGGTAAAGAAGCAGATGCAGCACTAGGTTCAGCTAATATCACAGTTAACAAGAACTCAGTACCAAACGATCCACGTAGCCCGTTCGTTACGTCTGGTATCCGTATCGGTTCTCCTTCTATTACTCGTCGTGGTTTCTCAGAAGCAGACGCGAAAGCTCTGGCTGGCTGGATATGTGACATCCTTGATAACATGGGTGATGAGTCTGTTATCGAAGCAACGAAAGCAAAAGTTCTAGAAATTTGTAAGCGTCTACCTGTTTACGCTTAATTTTTCTGGCTCAAATAGCTTAATTTCTGTGTCAAAGGTGCTCATTTACATTCGTAAACTCCGCGTCTTTTCCTTGAACTAAAGCTATTTGATTGAAAAATACGATTTGAAAGGCTCCTGTATAGGAGCCTTTTTTTACGTTTGAAGGTTATTTATCTAAGTAATAAAGAGCGAGTGCTAAAAAGGGCTAATGCTTTCACATTAACCCTTGTCGTTCGCTTATGTCTGTTCTACTTTTTGATGCTGAGCGAGGTGCCTGACTGCTTATTACGTATCACCAACAAAAAAAACCAACACAGAGGTTGGTCTTTTAATAGGAAGCTTGTTTTTAAATCATTATCGAAACTGTTTGGCTTCTGGAAGGTACTCAAAACCAGCAGACGCAAGTTTTGCAATCAATGCTGCTTTGTCGATTTCGTAGAAGTTGACTACTCGATCCAAATCACCACCGAAGTCGTCACGCAGCTTCATGTTGACGATGCTCATCAACATTACAGGATCCATCTTTTCAAAGTTAGCGAGGTTCATATTAGTCCTCGAAATCTGAGATCAGTAGGTTAGCTGCGGCAAATGCAGCGCTATCTCTCGCTTCTTTAGGAAGAGACTCATCCGCAGCAAGGTCATTCAATGTTTTTACAGCGCAGGTGATCGCTTTAGGGATGTAGCCTTGGTCGCCACTGCCAATTTGAGAATACAGTTCACGCACCAAATTACAACAATCGTATACTTTCATTTTTATACCTAACCAAATGGTAACTGATCTCAATATACACATAGAGATAAGCAAAAACAAAGTGGATCTGATTAAGTTCAGAGTTATTTTGTCCTTGCTCAATATCCTATTTTGTTTATGCTCGATATATCACTTGGTTAGCTTGTCATTTAGGTCGATCTTTACGATTCGCTGGTATTTATTGAGTAGCTTAGTATCTGCTGATTAGCCGGATATTTGCTGTTCAAGCTGATAAGTGACTCCATCAGCTAAGTTGAGCTGCTTTGCCAACTCTTTGAGATACGCCTTTTCCATAAAGTTCTGCTCGTCAGCCACAATTAAAGAAGTTAAGTAGATCTCACTTGCTTGTTGAGGGGAGGTTGCTAGCTGAGCGATCTCGCTTGGATCGAGTGGCTTGTGCAATTCTTCAGATACCAATTTAGTCAGCTGATAATCTGCGCCCATGTTCTCGACGGCTTGTTCTATCTTAGCCATCTCTTCTTCATCAACATGCCCGTCGGCTTTGGACGCTGCAATCATCGATCTTAGAATCAGTACGTTATGGTTTGAATCGTTCTCATCAAATTGAGCTTGTTCGACATTGGGTGTCTGACCTTGTTTAGATTGGTAATCGTTGTAGACCTTATAAGCCAAAGCGCCCAGTGCAGCTGCGCCGCCAATGCCAGCCGCTTTTTTACCCATCTTCTTGGTCTTTTTAGAGCCCATTAACGCACCTAAAAGTCCGGCGCCAACTGCGCCTGCCCCGAAGACGCCAAGTGTGCTCTTGCTGCTACTTTTGCCATTGCTGTTACTGCTTTTAGAAAGGCTACTTAAACTCGAAGATCTTTGGGAAAGCTTCTGAGTACCTTGCTTAACGAGATCTGATTTAAGTGCTTGGTTAAGTAAGCTTTTGATATCCATCGATACCTCCAATGTAAATGTGTCAAAGAGTAGTTGAAGCCAATATACGGATTTAAAGATGAACAGAGGATTAACTTACGTTATTTACTCTAGTGATAAATAGAAGGGAGTTTGAAGAGAAACGACAGGCACAAAAAAGGCCACCTAATGGCAGCCTTTCAATGTTTATTTAGTAAATAATCGGATTACTTAGCTAGTTGAGACTTAAGGTGCTCAATAACCGTGTCTATTGCGATAACTTCTTTATCACCAGTACGACGGTTTTTGTATTCGAAGTTACCTTCGTCCATGCTGCGATCACCGATAACGATAGTGTGAGGGATACCCACAAGCTCGATATCTTTAAACATAACACCTGGACGCTCTTTACGGTCATCAAATAGTACTTCGATACCCATAGCTGTTAATTCAGCGTATAGCTTCTCAGCGGCTTCTTTAACACGCTCAGATTTGTGCATGTTCATAGGTACGATAGCAACTTGGAACGGCGCTAGTGCGTCTGGCCAAGTGATACCGAATTTATCGTGGTTTTGCTCGATAGCAGATGCAACAACACGTGAAACACCGATACCGTAACAACCCATTTCTAGGATTACGCTCTTACCATCAGGACCAAGCACGTTACAGTTCATTGCTTTAGAGTAAGTATTACCCAGTTGGAAGATGTGACCAACTTCGATACCGCGCTTAAGTTGGATAGTACCTTGACCACATGGGCTTAGGTCGCCTTCAACAACGTTACGTAGGTCTTCAACTTGAGCAAGCTCAACGTCACGACCCCAGTTAATACCGAAGTAGTGCTTACCGTCTACGTTTGCGCCAGCGCCGAAGTCACTCATTACAGCAACAGAGCGGTCAACGATGAATGGTAGTTCTAGGCCAACAGGACCTAGTGAACCAGGACCAGCACCAACAAGTGCACGGATTTCTTCTTCAGAAGCCATCTCTAGAGGAGAAGCAACTTGTGGAAGATTTTCTGCTTTCACTTCGTTTAGCTCGTGATCACCACGGATGATCAGTGCGATGATGCCTGCTTCAACGTCATCAGATGCTTTAACGAATAGAGTCTTAACTGTCTTCTCGATTGCTAGACCGTGTTGCTCTACAAGCTCCGCAATTGTTTTTGCGTTTGGTGTATCAACCAGTTCCATCTCTTGAGTTGGCGCTGCAACTTCTTCAGTAGGAGCTAGTGCTTCTGCTTTCTCGATGTTCGCTGCGTAATCAGATTCAGAAGAGAATGCGATTAGGTCTTCACCGCTTTCGGCAAGAACGTGGAACTCTTGAGAGCCGCTGCCGCCGATTGCCCCAGAGTCTGCCAATACTGGACGGTACTCAAGGCCCATGCGGTCGAATGCTTTACAGTAAGCATCGTGCATCGCTTGGTAAGACTTTTCTAAGCCTTCTTTATCGATATCAAAGCTGTACGCATCCATCATAGAGAATTCACGTGCACGCATTACGCCAAAACGAGGGCGGCGTTCATCACGGAATTTAGTCTGGATTTGGTACAGGTTTAGAGGAAGCTGTTTGTAAGAGCTAATTTCGTTACGTACTAGGCTCGTCACAACTTCTTCAGCTGTTGGGCTAAGAACGAACGGACGAGAGTGACGGTCTGTGAAACGAAGTAGCTCAGGGCCCATCTTTTCAGAACGGCCAGTCTCTTCCCAAAGCTCAAACGGTTGAACTACGGGCATCAAGATTTCAACGGCACCTGCATTATCGATCTCTTGGCGAACGATATTTTCGACTTTACGCAGTACACGTAGACCAGTAGGTAGCCAAGTATATAAACCTGAAGCTAGCTTACGGATCATACCTGCACGTAGCATCAGCTGGTGGCTGATAACTTCTGCGTCGTTTGGAGTCTCTTTCAGAGTAGAAAGAAGGTAGTTACTGGTACGCATTCTATGGTATCCGTTTCATCATTGATAAAAGAAAATTTGCTGCAGTTAGTGACGACAGCAAATCTGATATAGCCGCATATAATATCAGCCTATTTGGGATCTCAAAAGCGTTCAATGTCGGTTACATTGATGAAAAGCGTTTCAACAACGAATTTCACGTTAAGATCGAACAAATTTACCGCATATTCTTTACTGTCTGGTTTGCCTTTCTTATAGGCGGGGCGTGGATCTTGGCCTAGCACTTCTTTGATCACCTGAATGATATGGCGCGCCTGTGGGTGACCAGACAGCTTACTTTGAGCTTGCTGCGAGAAGTTCACATCTAACACCTCAGGTTCATCGGCGGCAAACCCTCCTAGTGCATCGGGAATCGAATCCGAGTAGGGGATATAAGGTTTGATGTCGATGATAGGCGTGCCATCAACGAGATCAACACTGCCCAAGTCCAACCAAGTTTGCCCCTTTTCCTGATATACACCTTTGAGTTCAACTGCAGACATGCCTATTCCATTCGGCCTAAAGGTGGCACGTGATGCGAAGACACCAATGCGTTCATTACCGCCAAGTCGAGGTGGCCTCACTGTTGGTTTCCAGCCCGTCTCAAGGTTCTTATCGAACAAAAACAACAACCACACATGGCTAAATTGCTCAATATGCCGAACAGACTCAAGGCAGTTTGCTGCGTCAACCAGTCTGACTCTGGAGGTGGATGTAGGCACCAATCTAGGCTGCCTTGGTACCGCGAACTTCTCTTTATAGGGAGATTCTATAAAGCCAATAGGTTCAATGGAGTACATGAGTGGACGTTCTCTAATTACGATATATGGCGGAAAAATATCACAAAATCACTTGTTTTTCTTTTGATAATGATTATCATTTGTCATGTTATAACATATCAATTTAATCATTTAGGGAAATACAATGAAACCGAATATCCACCCGGACTACCGCACAGTGGTGTTCCACGACACCAGTGTTGATGAATACTTCTTGATTGGCTCAACCTTGAAAACAGAGCGTACTATTGAATGGGAAGATGGTAATACTTACCCTTATTTCACGATTGAAGTGTCTGCAAAATCGCATCCTTTCTACACGGGCAAACAGAGAGTGCTACATAAAGAAGGACGTGTTGCTAACTTTACTCGTCGCTTTGGTCAATTAGGCAAGGGAGCTAAATAATGAAAGTTATTAAATCACTTAAAAGTGCGAAAAGCCGTCACCCCGATTGCCAAATCGTTAAGCGTAGAGGGCGTCATTATGTCATCTGTAAATCCAATCCAAGATTCAAAGCGGTTCAGAAATAGCCAGTAAATTTGATGTGACACGAGTTTAAAAACGAGGGGGAAGTCAAACTTCATTCATTTGTCTGTTTTTCTTTTCCTTCGAAAGGAAACTGACCGGATATCGAGTGACGCCCTTAGCGTACGGTGTGTTTTATTTTCAAGTGAATCAATGGGTTATATTGTGAGTTATGTTTTCTGTAGATGCATGGTTGTGAATTATAAATCTAATTTTCGTTTTTAATGTAGATTTATTTGCTGGTTAATTGTTCAAATAGAGTTAAAAGTCGTCGTTAGTTACATATTTTGTAACATTTTGAATTTCTAATTGATAATTTTGTCGCGTACCCTTCGCTGGCAATTTGAACATTTTTGTCACAATTGCACAGGAATCACTACAAGGAGGGAACTGATGAGTTCATCAGCTTCAATAAAAAACAACTCGCCAAAGAAACCTATTTTTACCCGCTTTCTCGATGGCGTTGAATATTTGGGGAACCTTTTACCCCACCCAATCACTCTTTTCGCAATCTTCTGTGCCGCAATCCTAGTTTCTTCAGGAATTGCTGGTTACTTCGAAGTATCTGTAATGGATCCTCGCCCAGAAGGTGCTAGCGGTCGTGCTGCTGATGGCATGATCCACGTTGTAAGCTTACTTAATGCTGAGGGCTTACAACTCATCGTAACGAATCTAGTTAAGAACTTTGTTGGCTTCGCGCCACTTGGTACCGTGCTTGTTGCAATGCTAGGTGTTGCGATTGCTGAACACTCAGGTCTATTATCTGCGGCAATGCGCGGCATGGTAATAGGCGCATCTCAACGCATGGTTACTGTAACCGTGGTATTTGCCGGTATTATCTCTATACCCGTGATCATTGAAGATGCTTGATTTTCAATGAAATCAGGATCATGCTACTCACCATGAAAATGGTACTAACTCCTGAGCAAAAACAACAACTCGAACAGATGCACAATACTGAGCGTGATCGTCGAGTATGCGACCGTATAAAAGCGGTCTTGCTAGCTTCCGAAAGTTGGAGCCCGCCTATGATCTCTCAAGCCCTTCGTATCCATGAATCTACAGTTGCTCGTCATCTTAGTGATTATGCTCTATCTGAAAAACTTAAACCTGAGAATGGCGGGAGCCAGAGTCTACTTTCTGATACTCAGACGATGCAGCTCATCGAGCATTTGACTGAGAAAACCTATTTTCATACGCGTCAAATCGTTACTTACGTCGAAGCTGAATTCGGTGTGAGCTACACCGTTTCTGGGATTAATAAGTGGTTACATCACCACGGTTTTGCATACAAAAAGCCCAAAGGTGTACCACATAAACTAAAGCCTGAAGAGCAGCAAGCATTTATCGAGTATTACAACGAGGTACTTAAGCCCAAGGATGCGCCTGTACTTTTCATGGACGCCGTTCATCCAACTCAATCAACAAAACTTAGCTGTGGCTGGATCCGTAAGGGACAGGATAAGCTAATTGAAACGACAGGTAGCCGCACTCGAGTGAATCTAATCGGTGCTCTGTCATTGAAAAACATCAGCGCAACGATCACAGATACTTATGAAACGATAGATAGCGAGAGTATTGTTCGCTTCTTTTGGAAACTCAAGAAAGAGCATTATCCACTAGAGCAAACCGTGCATATTGTGCTTGATGGTGCAGCCTACCATCGGTCAGAAATGGTTAGGAATGCGGCAAAAGTACTCAATATAGAGCTTCATTACTTACCCCCATACAGCCCAAACTTAAATCCAATAGAGCGGCTTTGGAAAGTAATGAATGAGCATGTGAGGAACAATGTCTATTTTCCCTCCAAAACAGCATTCACCTCTGCTATCAAAAAGTTTTTCGATGTGACGTTACCAGAAGTTGCAGGCTCACTTGTATCCAGAATTACAGATAATTTTCAGGTACTGATACCTGCATCTTCAAGTTGAAAGGGTATAACACGGCTTCAGAGCTGGGTTACGTAGTACTTATCCCTCTTGCAGCAATGCTTTTCCACTCATTGGGTCGTCACCCATTAGCAGGTCTAGCGGCAGCATTTGCTGGTGTATCTGGTGGTTATTCTGCAAACCTACTTATTGGTACGGTTGATCCACTGCTTTCTGGTATCACAGAAACAGCAGCACAAATGCTTGATCCATCTTATTCTGTTGGCCCTGAATCAAACTGGTACTTCATGTTTGTTTCGACCTTCTTTATCTCGATTGCCGGTGCATTGGTAACAGAGAAGATTGTTGAACCTAAGTTAGGCAAATACAACGATGAAGACGCGTCTGAAGATCTTTCAAATGACTCGATGGGTAAACTTACTGCTATTGAGAAGAAAGGCCTCAAGCTAGCGGGTGTTGCTGTATTAATCGTTAGTGCACTTTTAGCTTGGACTGTGGTTCCTGCTGACGGTGTTCTGCGTTCAGAGGCCGGTACGATTTCAGGTTCTCCATTCCTGAAAAGTATCGTCGCGTTTATCTTTGTATTCTTTGCTATTCCTGGTTTTGTTTACGGTAAAGTTACTGGTTCAATGAAGAATGACCGTGATGTGATTAATGCAATGGCAACGTCTATGTCTTCAATGGGCATGTACATTGTTCTTGTATTCTTTGCTGCACAGTTTGTTGCTTTCTTTAAGTGGACTAACTTTGGTCAAGTGGTCGCTGTAGGCGGCGCAACATTCCTTCAGGATATCGGCCTAACGGGTCCAATGTTGTTCTTTGCATTCATTCTAATGTGTGGCTTCATTAACCTGATGATCGGTTCAGCTTCTGCACAGTGGGCAGTAACGGCGCCAATCTTCGTTCCAATGCTAATGCTAGTAGGCTACGCACCTGAAACGATTCAAGCGGCTTACCGTATCGGTGATTCAACAACCAACATCATTACACCAATGATGAGCTACTTCGGTCTTATCCTTGCTGTAGCAACTCGCTACATGAAGAATCTAGGTATTGGTACACTGATCGCGACAATGTTGCCTTACTCAATGGTATTCATGTTCGGTTGGAGCATCTTGTTCTACCTATGGGTCTTCGTATTCGGTCTACCAGTAGGTCCAGGCGCTGCAACGTACTACACGCCTTAGTGAACTGTGATAAGCGAACATTTCGATTCGCTTATTAACTGAATAAAAGACGATATACCCAAGAGCCTGCATTGTGAACTGACCCCCAATAGTTGGACACCAATTATTGGGGGTCTTTTTATTGGAGCCTACAAATTATTGGAATCTACAAACTTACAATCCCGCAAACCGATAGGTGACGCCTAGTTCGAATGACCAGCCCACGTCTCGTTGTATCAACGCGCTGTCGCTGTCATGATGAATTAGGTCTGCTCGAGCGATACCAATCCAAGTTGGCGTGAACTCATAAAGCCCGATTAACCCGGCTTGATAGACAAAGGTTGATCCCGCATCAAACTGGTTTAGTCCCGAAGCTGAAGATTCGGTGTTAGAAATACCATACAGGTGATTAGACAGTTTCTTGTCTCGATAATCGACTTCTAGGTAGGGCGTAATCGTGAATGGCTGCATCCAGGTTTCCAACGTTCTGCCTAAGTGAAGTTGAACTTCGTAGCCGCTATGTTCTGAAGTTACATCATGTAAGTAGGTGAGGCGTGCGCCTACCGATCCTAAGGTTATCCCCAGTTCTCCATTACCATCTCTATCTTGAATGCCGTTAGGTAAGTCAACGAAGGTGTCTGACACTTCAGCAAAGCGCCAATTTCCAGATAGTCCGACGTAAGGCAGCAGTTGCCAATTGGCTAGGCTACCATCGATAAAGCCTTTTGGACCTGAATAGAATAGGTTGGGTGTCGCGCCAAATTGAGGGGCACTTTTAGTCGAGAAAACACTTTCACCATAGGTGATGCTGCCTCCGATGATTCCGTACTCTTGATCAGCAAAGTGTTCATCGGCAAAGTCTTCATCAGCAAAAGAAAGTTGGGTGCTGCCAAAAACAATGGATAGCGAGAGGGCGATTCGACGAATCATAAGCAATACTCCGTTATTGTAATAAATATCAAGAACGGAGTATGTCGATTAAAATTTCATCGGGCTGTATCGACTAAGTGACGACTTCTAAAGTTGTCGTCATTAGAAAGGCTACGATTAGCGTTTAGCTAGCAGGCGATCGAGGTGGTTTGCGAACTCACGACGGTCGGTCTGAGAAAGGGTGCTTGGTCCGCCAGTTTGAATACCACTTGAACGCATGGTATCCATAAAGTCACGAATGTTGAGACGCGCTTTGATGGTTTCTTTGGTGTAAAGCTCGCCGCGAGAGCTTAAAGCAAGCGCACCTTTGGTGATCACTTCGTCAGCCAGAGGAATGTCAGAGGTAATCACTAGATCGCCGGGTTCAGTGCGTTTTACGATTTCATCATCTGCAATATCAAATCCGCTTGGGACTTGAATTGAGTGAATGTTGTTACGCTTGGGAACGGGAACCAAATGGTTCGCGACAAAGGTACATTCGACCCCTGTGCGTTCAGCTGCGCGTACGATTGTTTCTCGGATAACCTTGGGACAAGCGTCCGCATCAACCCATATCTTCATAGTGTTCTATTTCTCTGTTAGCTTATTTATCGGTCAACTTATTGCTCAGTTGCTTTACTGACCAGTTAGCTTATTGTTCAGTTAACTTATTGTTCCGTTAACTTAGCTTCTAGCGTGGCAACGCGAGCGGTAAGTTCAAGGATTTTCTTTTCTAGTTGGCTAACACGATCAAGTGCTGGCTCTCCTTGTGTCGCGACTTCCACTTTAGGTACGCGATTCGCACTTTTCCAGCTCTTGATGGTTGTAATCAAAGCAGGCATTGGAACGGATGTACTCATACGAGCTTTCACTAAAGCAACGGTTGGCTCTTTCCCTTGTACTTGCAGTCCTTCAAGCACTGATTTCAACTCTTCAGACACATCTTTTGTCAGCATGTTGACCTCCATTTTCAGTATTTGGTCATTTTACTCGCTCCAGTGAATGATAGCGAATCATAAAGCAGCCCATCGCGTGTGAGAGATCTCTTACAAAGGCTGTGAGATAACACAAATAGTTCTCTAGAGAGATTGATGTACATATATTTAAGTTATTGAATTTTAATTGTTTTATATAATTAACAACTTTATTGAATTCAAAATGTGATGCAAATCTATTGTCCGAAATCTTAAATCGCGTAAATTAAACCTTGTCGGAAGGATTCTGACACGGAACAGGAAAGCACCAAGGATTTGGTTATCTTCAGGATGAAGATTTGGTTACTTAGGATTGAGTAGTCAAGCATGGAGCGTAAGGACATTGAAGGGATACAGTCAGTTAACAGGAAGTTAGCTGCAACGGAATGACAATGGACACCTTTAGGATTTAAAGGGTTGGATTAGCATCAGGACGATGTAAAGGACACCGCTCACGGAACAAGTGATGTGCGCTAACTAGGATTGTTAGCTTTCAGGATGATTGGACACCGCTAGGACGGCGAAGTAAAGGAAAGAGCTGAAGGATTACAGCCACTATTATGGATGATGCATGGAGCATTAATTAGTAGCCGGACTGCTGCGAGTAAGACCCTAGCCCTGACACTTCGGTGTCGGGGCTTTTCTTTTCCTAAGGCTTTTTTCTATCTAGGGGCTCTCTTTAATTCAGAAGCTTTTTACCTAAGCGCGAGACATCTGCTTTTCTGCTAATGGTCAACACAAGGAGTGTTTTATGACGATAGCAACCTCAAGAACGCTGTTGGTACCTTATACAGAGCAGTTAGAACATGACTTTATCAAGTTGAATTGCTGCCCCATTAATCGTGCTGAAATGAACGGGCCGCATTCTATCGCCTCTGCAAAACACCTATTTCAAGAAATACTGAATGATAACGTGGGCTTTTGCCGCGCAATTATCCACAACCAAACACGTGAATATCTTGGACATTTGTTTGTTTCGTCTGAAGAAGGGAAGCATGAACTGGGATTTATTCTAGACAAGGAGTTCTGGAATCAAGGCCTTGCTAGCGAAGTGCTAAAACCTTTCTTTAGTTTGGTGTGCTTTGAAGAGCACCTAACGAATGTGGTTGCGACCGTTAATGTTGGTCATAACCCATCGATTAAGTTACTCGAAAAGTTAGGCTTTGCATTTAAAGAGACCAAACAAGATCAGTTTGGCCCTTTTCATGAATATAGTTATACCACGTATTGCGACGTTACATTCTATGAGGCTGCAGCTCAAACCGCATAGAGCGGAAGCCGACCATCGTCAGTTTTCCTTGGTACAGATCATCACCTAATGCCGAAAACTCAAATTGGTACACGGTATGCCAGCGCCAAATGGTAGTTAGTTCATGGCGCATCTTAAGTTTATGACCACTGAAGGCGACACTTAATAATTGTAGGTCTAGCTCTTTACACTTTCTCGCAATGGCAGCTTTCGCAAGCTCGGATTGCCTGCGCTGCTGCCAAAATAAAAAGCAAAAGAAGCACAGAAACAAAATAGCCAATAAGTTATCTATCATTTAATCCATACTTCCTTTTTATCTCTATTCCAATTGTCATTACAGCGTATTTCAACGAGCTATAGAGCAACCCCGCTCTTGAATTAGTCGTCAGTCCGTTATTGAGACTTAGCCGCTTGTTGTAACTCAATCAATGCTTTTGCGAGCTCAGGTGATGGGTTCGAATTCAACAAGGGTAAAAATACCATTCTTAGTGTCGGAATCATCACTAAATCTGCAAATAACTGATTGAACAGGTTTTGATTGCCCGTTTGTGCGAGACGTAACAAGAATTGCTCAGCAATCGCAGGGTCTTGTAGCGCATGCCAGCTGCGACCCGCTAAACCAATCAACACTTCTTGGTGGCTCAAGCGTGGACTAGCGAGAACTTGGTTAATGATGTTAATCGCGATCCCTTGTTCTGCACCGGAAAGGGCACGAACCAAGGCTGAAAGTAAGAACAAATCAGGCTCATTACTTGCGATCTCATTTTCTGCAAGCTCTTGTAAGCGTTGAGCGAGTTTGTCATTGATTTGTGTATGCTCCAGCGCACCTAACGTCGCGTATAGCGGTTCTGATGGCAGTTTATTGATGGCTTTGCGAATCGAGACACCGTTTTGTTGGCTGCCTAAACGCGCGCACATATCTGTGATACCTTGTAGACCAACCGTTTTCCAGTTGTCCCAACCAAGCTCACCAGTAAAGTAATGTTGAGCGTGTTCGTAATATTGGCTCGTCGCGAGGTCTAAACCTGCTCTTACTTGGCTATGGAATACGGCCATTTTGTCTTCAGAAGGCTTGAAAGTATAAGGGTTGTTTGACAGCTTTTGTTGTTGCTCTTCGCTGATATCGCCGTTCAAACGCGTGCCCATTGCTTCAATAACAAACTTAAGAAAATTACCCACATCTCCTTGATGCAGTAAGCCTCTTTCGTCCAGTTTGAATTTTAGAAACCAAATCCATGGCTGTTTGTGTTCGTTCCAGTAGCTAATGGCTAAGTGAGCTTGTTTCTGAAGTGGAAACGGGTATGGCTGTTTCCCCTGCTCAACATCAGAGAATAGGGTGTTGTCGATTTTCTGGATACGACGACCTAGGTCGTAGATGTCGTATTGGCAACCGCTATTCTTTAGCAACTGAGTGAGCGTGTGAATGGTTTCCATAGTAATAAAGCTCCTAACTTTCTTTCCTAAATAGATGGTACTCTATGCCCCAATTTCAAGGTCACTAGATAAATAACTTGGTGAAAAATGACAGCAGCCACAAAGTTACCTCTTTTACTTCAACAATTAGAACAACAAATGCGCCAATGTTCTCTGTGGAGCTCGCTTCCTCCCTCGGATGAGGCGCTTGCAAGCGTTGAACCTTTCGCGATTGACTCGCTACAACCGGAAGAGTGGTTACAGTGGATCTTTATCGTAAAGATTAACGCAATGATGGATGCCCAAATGAGCCTACCGAAAGGCTTTGCGATTCATCCTTATTTTGGTGAAGTGTGGAAAAGCGAGATAGACAAAGCTGAACTGCTAGTGACGATTCTGAGCATTGATGAGGTATGCGCGTAATGTTAGAGATCATTTATCAAGATGAGTATTTTGTCGCGGTGAATAAGCCGGCGGGTATGCTAGTGCATCGCTCATGGTTGGATAAACACGAGACTCAATTTGTTATGCAGACACTGCGTGACCAAATTGGTCAGCATGTTTTTCCTCTGCATCGTTTAGACAGACCTACTTCTGGTGTGTTGGTGTTTGCACTGTCGAGTGAGGTGGCTTCACAGGTGATGCCGATGTTCGCCAACCATGAGATGCAAAAGACTTATCATGCGATTGTTCGTGGTTGGATAGAAGAGGGCGATACGCTCGACTATGCACTCAAGGTCGAGTTGGATAAGATCGCAGACAAGTTCGCGAAAGAAGATAAAGAACCACAAGAAGCCGTCACCGTTTACGAGCCGTTAGCGAAAGTCGAAGTGCCGTATTCAACAGGCCGTTTTCCTACCAGTCGTTACTGCTTAGTTGAGATGATGCCAAAGACAGGGCGTAAACATCAGCTGCGTCGTCACATGGCTCATCTAAGACACCCAATCGTTGGCGATACTTCGCATGGTGATGGTAAGCATAACCGACTGTTTCGTGATGATTTAGATTCACACCGTCTGTTGCTGCATGCTTCTGAGTTGCATTTCATTCACCCTTTCACTAAAGAAAAGTTGGTTATGAAGGCCAATCTAGATGAAACGTGGTTAAGGTTGTTTGAAACCTTTGAATGGGATACCAACTTAGTGGATGCTGAAGCGCGTTTGTCTAAGTAAACACACGCGTCTAGTCAACGTAGGCAGTAGAAAAACAAAGGGCTGATAGTGATATCAGCCCTTTTTAATGGTGCGCCGAGCATGGCGTTGATCTAGGAGGTGAAAGTCCTCTACGGGCTCAGTCGAGCGAGAACCGTTAGCCTATGCAAGGGTGTTCACCGTGAGGTGAAATCTGAAGGAAGCAAATGGCAAAACTTGGTTGTGACGAACAGAAATCTGATAGTAGGCCATTACAACTTGGGCAACCTAGCCATAGATAGAATAGTCCAATGCCTCGACGGGAAGTGTGTAGTGGTAAATCAGGCACAGCCAAGGGAAAGAACAACGCCTTACCTCGGGAGATCTTATTGTTTGTCTCAATAGAGACTAATACAGCAGTGATGTTGTGTGATGGACAATAAGAAGTCAGCAGAAGGCATAGTACTTTGAGAATGTACAACTCAAAGGAAGGCCTGAACTGAATATATCAAGAAGCAGTCACTAGACACTCAATCATGTGGAGTCATAGCAAGATGAAACTCATCTCTACGTCCCAAAGGGCAATACCGCAAGTAAAGCTCATGGATACGAAGAATGACAAGCATGGTCGGCATAGACAGGAGGGCGAGTCTTGGTGACCTCAACTTCGTTGATGGAGCAAATTTGCTCTTCAACCAATTTGAATCAAGCTCTTAGACGCGTGAAGAAGAACAAAGGGTGTGCAGGAGTCGACAAGCTCGACATCAACGCCACTATCTCAAGACTTCGACAGGCATCAAACGGGCAAGAGCTTCGCCAGATTCTTCTGGATGGAAGCTATCAACCTCAATCTGTTCTTGGTGTAGAAATCCCCAAAGCTAGTGGTGGCGTAAGGCAATTAGGTATCCCAACAGTCCTTGATAGGGTAGTCCAACAGGCAATCACATCAGTGCTGTCATGTATCTATGAGCCGAAGTTCTCCGACAATAGTTACGGGTTTAGACCCAACCGCAGTGCGCACCATGCATTGGCGGCCGCCAGTCGCTACATCCGAGAGGGTCGAGGTTATGTAGTAGATATAGACCTAGCAAAATACTTCGATACAGTGAATCACGATAGGCTAATGCACAGGCTGTCACAAGATATTGCTGATAAACGCGTGTTAAAGCTAATTAGGTCATACCTACAGGTAGGCATAATGCGACATGGACTAGTTGAGCAGAGACAACGAGGCACACCCCAGGGTGGGCCATTATCTCCGCTACTATCAAATATTGTATTAGATGAACTGGATAAAGAGTTAGAGCGTAGAGGGCATAAGTTCTGTCGATATGCAGATGACTGCCAAATCTACGTGCGTAGTGAGGAAGCCGCTCATCGAGTCAAAGAGTCGATAACGGAGTTCTTGGAGCAGAAACTAAAGCTGACGGTAAACCGTAAGAAAAGTGCAGCAACGAGAGTGACAAAGCGAACTTACCTAAGCCATCGCTTCCAGATAGACGGAACAATCGGGATATCGAAGACGGCACAAGCTCAAATGAAGAAGCGAGTACGTCAGATAACGAAGCGAAATCGAGGACGAGAGTTACAGGTGATAATCACGGAGTTAACTCAATATCTAAGAGGATGGCAACACTACTTCAAGCTTACTGTTCGTAAAAGTGCAATGCAGCGCTTAGATGAATGGATACGGCGTAGACTAAGGTGCTACCGACTAAAGCAGCGCAAACGCAGACACAGCATAGCGACATGGTTACAGCGACAAGGTGTAACGGAGCGTAATGCGTGGAAGCTAGCGATGTCAGATAAGGGTTGGTGGCATCTAGCTTTAACGCCACAGGTTAATCACGCCATGCCAATAAAATGGTTCGAGGGGTTGGGGCTGTACTCATTAAGAGATGGGTACGAGTCACTGAAAGTATATTCGGAACCGCCGTATGCGACCCACGCTTGTACGGTGGTGTGAGAGGACGGAGGCTGCGAGGCCTCCTCCTACTCGATTCTGTGTGATTTGAGTGGAACAACTAATGTGGTTGTTAGTTGTTTATTCTCGGGATCATTTTAACTTTTCTAGATCCGCTTCGATCTCTGCGATCTTACTCGATACCACTTTTTCTAGGTGGCGTAAGTCAGTGAGAATTTTTTGTTTCACATCAACTTCTGCGGTTGGAACCGGCTTGGTGATCTTATTGAGCTCATCAATTACAAGTGTGAGATTACGGTTAATCTCGGTCACTTCTTTGTATTGATTGTTGCCACCGCTAACAAGCACACTTTTCACTTGTCGTGGATACTTAAACTTAACGCTTTTCGCGAACAGTTCGCCTTTCTGTTTACGGAAGTAAATCTTAAGAATATCTTTGTGAGCTTCTTGGCGAAGGGAGTAACGTTCAATCTGTTTAGGTTCGTGGATACCTAAGCCAGTGAGGTTTGGATACATAAGCGACCTCTAGTTTATGAATATAATACTTTTATATAATTGACTTGATCAATGTAGCAGCCTAACGACGAGCTAGATAGTTGATATATGGGAATTGATTGTAAGTTGTGGGCAAGATCGCTCTCTATCTTTACCCACCCTTATCTGATGATTCGATTCTCTTTTTAGGGCGCGAGTTCCGAAACATGCTCAGTTAATCTTTCTCTCAGAGCTTGTTCCTGCTCTTCAGACAACCTTCCTCCCGTTTCACTGGTCAGAATAAACAAATCTTCTGCACGTTCGCCGATGGTGGTAATTTTAGCGCCGTGCAAATTGATGTCTAACTCAGCAAAGGTTGCACCAACTTGAGCCAGTAATCCCGGTGTGTCCAGGGCTCTGAGTTCCATCAAGGTGCGTTTCTTACTCTTGGTCGGTAGGAATTCGACCAGAGTTTTTACCTTGAAGTGCTGCAAGTTACGTGGCGTTCTGCGTGTTCTAATTTTAGTTGGTCGACCATCAGCCAACACATGAGTTAAATGTTTAGCCACGGCTTTGTGTCTCGCTTCATCAATCGCTTCACCGTGCTGATCAAGTACGATAAAGGTATCCAAAACATGGCCATCTTTGCTGACCATGACCTGCGCATCATGAACGTTGAAGTTACGTCTATCCAATTCAGCCACTACGGTCGCAAAAAGTGCAGCTTGGTCTTTACAGTAAACAAACACCTCAGTGCCACCACGTGTCGCTTTCTTGCTGATCAAAACTAACGGTTGGCTTGGGTCTTCCAGACGAAGTAAGTGCTCACAGTGCCAAGCGATTTGCTTGTGTGTATGACGTAAGAAGTAGTCGGCTTTGAAACGTTGCCAAAGCACTTCAATCTCACGAGCAGTGAACCCCTCTTTACGTAACAGAGCTGATGCCATCTGCTGATTGTGACGAATACGGTCTCTGACATCGACAGGGTTTTCTAAGCCACGACGTAGCGCTCGCTGTGTTGAGTGAAATAGCTCGGCTAGCAGGGTACGTTTCCAGCTGTTCCATAATTCAGGGTTAGTCGCACAGATATCGGCGACGGTTAAGCACACCAGTAGCTCTAATGATTCTTCGTCGCGGACTTTTTTAGCAAACTCTGTGATGACATCAGGATCGTAGATATCACGGCGTTGAGCGGTGACAGACATCAATAGGTGATTCTGAACGAGCCACGCGACTTGCTTTGCTTCTGGTTTTGACAATCCATGCTCGATACAGAACGAGTAAGCCTCAACGGCGCCGATCTCCGAGTGATCACCACCGCGGCCTTTACCGATATCGTGGAATATAGCGGCGAGGATCAGCAGCTCTTTTTTCTGAACTCGCGGATAAACTTCACAACAAATAGGATGCTTATCGTGGTTTTCAATTTGGTTAAAACGGTTGATGTGCTTGAGCAGACGAATACTGTGTTCATCAACGGTGTAAACGTGGAACAAATCAAACTGCATTTGACCAACAATTTGGCTCCACTGCGGTAAGTAGGCCGATAGCACGCCCAGTTTATGCATCAGGCTAAAAGCTTTGTGCAATGCATTTGGGTGACGAACCAAGTCCATGAACTTGTCACGGGCTTCAGGAATGGTATGCAGGAAGCGGTTTAATCGGCGACGTGCCGTACGCAGCTGTCGCAAGGTTGGCGGGCTGACCCCTTCGATGGAAGAGTCATTTGCGATATGGATAAACATATCGAGAATCGTTTCCGGACGAGCTTGGAATAGGGCAGGCTTACGCGCTTCGATCAGTGAGCCTCGACGTTGGAAGTCGTTGTCGATAATCTCCGCTTCTTGTGTTTGACCGCCGTTAATGATCGCTTGGTCAAACAGTTTAAGCAGCATCTTGTTGAGTTCTGCTACACGACGAAGTGTTCGATAGAACTCCTTCATCATCATTTCTACGCCACGATTGCCTTCACCAGTATAGCCAAGGTGTTCAGCTACTTGAACCTGATGCGCGAAGGTAAGACGGTTGTCGTAACGACGTAGTTCGATATGCAAGGCAAAACGAACGCGCCATAAGAAATCTTGGCACTCGACGAGCTCGCGATACTCAGCATCGGTTAGGAATCCGTATTTGCTCATCTCTAATAGAGATGTGGCACCAAAGTGTCTACGCGCTACCCAACTCAGAGTGTGGATGTCTCTTAATCCACCGGGTGTTGATTTGATATCCGGTTCTAGATTGTAGGTGGTGTCGTGGTAGCGAGCATGACGTTCTCTTTGTTCTTGAATCTTGGCTTTGTAAAACGTCTCACTTGGCCAAAATGAATCGGAATGAACCTTTAGTTTCAGTTCTTGGAAGGTGTCTTCACTGCCACACAGTAAGCGCGACTCTTGCAGGTTAGTCGCAACGGTTAAATCGTCACTACCAATCTCAATACATTCGGCAATGGTGCGCACCGCATGGCCAACTTCGAGTCTCAAATCCCAAAGTAGCGTGATGAACTGACTGACTTTTTCACCAAGTGCTGGAGGCAGCGTCTTTTGCGATACGATTAAGATATCAATGTCGGATAACGGGTGCAGTTCGCCGCGACCATAACCACCCACAGCGACCAACGCAATATGAGGCAGTTTGCTAAATTCAAAATGATCCCATAATCGGTTGAGAAGCAAATCCATATATTCAGAGCGCAGCAATACTAGGTCTGTCACAGGGTGATGATTGAGAAATTCATCTTTCTGATACTGCGTGAAGATTTCGAGTTGATTTTTTAATTCGCAGATTGCAATTTGTTCGTCATTAAACGTAAGGGGACATTGATAAGGCATAGTCTGCTATCCGTGCAAGCAAATGAGAATAGTAAACAATTTAACAGAAGCTGATGGAAAATCGAAATTACGTAGATAAAAAAATATCCTCGACAATGCAAGGATATTTTTAAAAGTCTCAGATATTCAGCTTGTTGAATTAAGCGTTCTTCATGATACGTGGAATTGTATCGTCGCTGCGTAGTGTCAGTACTTCACAACCTGTATCAGTTACAACCAGCGTGTGTTCCCACTGTGCAGAGTTCTTGCTGTCTGCTGTGTACACTGTCCAGCTATCTTCGTCATCAAGACGGCAACCAAACTTACCAGCATTGATCATTGGCTCGATTGTGAAACACATGCCAGCTTTCAGTACGGTACGGTCACTGTTTTTGTAGTGAACCACCTGTGGATCTTCGTGGAACTCAGAACCGATGCCGTGTCCACAGTAATCTTTCACAATAGAGAACTTAGCGCGTGGGTTGTTCTTATTGTTAGTTTTGATGTACTTCTCGATAGCCGTACCAATTTGACCAAGCTGAACACCTGGTTTCACATGGCGCATCCCTTCATAAAGTGCTTCTTGAGCAACCATACATAGACGCTTGTTTGCTGGAGAAACTTCACCCACAAGGAACATCTTAGATGTGTCACCGTGGTAACCTTGCGGACGATTGCTTAGGTCAGTATTTTCGTCATCAGGAACAATCACAGTGATATCAACGTTTAGAATATCGCCATCTTTCAATACAGCAGGTTTGAATTGACCAGTGCTACCAGTCTCATCTTGTGATGCTGGAATACCGTGACATACGATGTGGTTGATAGACGTACAGATTGACTTAGGGAAACCGTGGTAATCAAGTGGTGCTGAGTACGCGCCTCTTTCTAGAGCGTACTCATGACAGATTTTATTCAGTTCTTCTGTCGTGGTACCTACTTGAATATGAGGCTCAATCATCTCTAGAATTTCAGAAGCCAGCTTACCGGCAACGCGCATTTTTTGAATTTCTTCAGCAGTTTTAATTTTTACAGCCATTGCATATCTCTTAATTTGGTAGCACCTAAGTGTGCATATTGGGGCTATTCTAGCAGTGCAGCATTTTAGCGCAACATTCTGATACCCATATAATGCTGTTGGATACTACTGAGCGTGATTGAATAGTGTTCAATTTTAAGCCGATTGCCTCTTGCGATATTGATACTATTTATAAGAGAAATACACCGTCAAAGATCAGTATAGCAACCGCCATTTTTATATTTTTTTCTAGCCATAGATGAACAAAATATGGTATAAAGCGCGCCGGACATCAGGACTGTTTTCTCCAATTGGCGAAACAAGCTTCGTGTTCACTAACTTATATCTTTAAATCACACACATTCCGACACATGTTCCGGGGTGCCTCAACAACACAGATAACGGCTGAAAAAGTGGTTAGTTGTTAGGGGTCGGATTCATGGGGAGTGTGGAGGCCTAACCCCATAGAGGATTTTAAAATGGCAACTGTATCAATGCGCGATATGCTTAAAGCTGGTGTTCACTTCGGTCACCAAACTCGTTACTGGAACCCAAAAATGAAGCCATTCATCTTTGGCGCTCGTAGCAAAGTTCATATCATCAACCTAGAAAAAACTGTACCAATGTTCAACGAAGCTCTAGCTGAAATTGCTAAAGTTGGCGAGAAGAAAGGTAAAGTTCTTTTTGTTGGTACTAAGCGCGCTGCATCTGAAGCTGTTAAAGAAGCTGCTATCAACAGCAACCAGTTCTACGTTAACAACCGCTGGTTAGGCGGTATGCTAACGAACTACAAAACTGTTCGTCAGTCTATCAAGCGTCTGAAAGAACTTGAAGCGCAAGCTCAAGACGGTACTTTCGACAAGCTTACTAAGAAAGAAGCTCTAATGCGTACTCGTGAAATGGAGAAGCTAGAGAAATCTCTTGGTGGTATCAAGAACATGGGCGGTCTTCCAGACGCTCTATTCGTTATCGATGCTGATCACGAACACATCGCAGTTAAAGAAGCAAACAACCTAGGTATCCCAGTTTACGCTGTAGTTGATACTAACTCTAACCCAGACGGTGTTGACTTCGTTATCCCAGGTAACGATGATGCAATCCGTGCAGTACAGCTTTACCTAAACGCTGCTGCAGACGCGGTTAAAGAAGGTCGTAACAAAGATGTTGCTGCTGTAGCTGCTGAAAAAGACGGTTTTGTAGAAGCTGAATAATAGCGGCTCTGAGCCATATTTAGTTCATATTAAGCGGTCATAATCGATGGCTTAACGGATTGAATACAGTCAATATCAGGGGCCAATTAATTAGGCCCCTGTTTTTTATCTTTTTTAGAATTTACTAAGGAATAGAGAATGGCAACTGTAACTGCAGCTCTAGTTAAAGAACTTCGTGAACGCACAGCAGCGGGCATGATGGAATGTAAAAAAGCGCTTGTTGCTGCTGAAGGCGACATCGAGCTAGCAATTGAAAACATGCGTAAATCTGGCGCAGCGAAAGCAGCTAAAAAAGCTGGTAACGTTGCTGCAGAAGGTACAATCATCATTAAAGAAGAAGCTGGCGTTGCTGCTCTTCTTGAAGTGAACTGCCAAACTGATTTCGTAGCTAAAGATGCAGGTTTCCTTGCATTCGCTAACGAAGTTGCTGAAGCGGCTCTAGCTGAACGTCTAGATATCACTGCTCTTCAAGCTAAATTTGAAGACGCACGTATCGCTCTAGTAACTAAGATCGGTGAGAACATCAGCATCCGTCGTGTTGAGCTTGTTGAAGGTGTTGCACTAGCTTCTTACCGTCACGGCGAGAAAATCGGTGTTGTTGTTGCTGGTGAAGGCGAAGCTGAAACGCTTAAGCACATCGCTATGCACGTTGCTGCTTCTAAGCCTGAGTACGTTAACCCATCTGACGTACCTGCTGACGTAGTAGAAAAAGAAAAAGCTGTTCAAGTAGAAATCGCTATGAACGAAGGCAAACCACAAGAGATCGCTGAGAAAATGGTTATCGGCCGTATGAAGAAATTCACGGGCGAAGTATCTCTTACTGGTCAAGCTTTCATCATGGAACCTAAGAAAACTGTTGCTGACATTCTTAAAGAGAAAGGCGCATCAGTTACTACCTTCGTTCGTTTAGAAGTTGGTGAAGGTATCGAGAAAGCTGCTGAAATGAGCTTCGCAGACGAAGTTGCAGCAGTACAACAAGGTTAATCCTTAGCGTATTGATTGAAAAAAGACCGTGGCAAATGCTGCGGTCTTTTTATGAATAGTGAATTATTTTTGGCTTTTAGCTGTTATGAATGCGAACTGAGCTAATCAGTTTTTATCCATGACTGTTAATCATCAACTCTTTGGAAGGTAAACTCCATGACTACGAACCCTAAACCGGCGTATCAACGTATTCTGTTAAAACTTAGCGGTGAAGCACTACAAGGCGAAGAAGGTTTTGGTATTGACCCGACGATCCTTGATCGTATGGCTCAAGAAGTAAAAGAATTGGTTGAACTAGGTGTTCAAGTAGGTGTTGTTATCGGTGGCGGTAACCTTTTCCGTGGTGCAGGCCTTGCTGAAGCAGGTATGAACCGCGTTGTTGGTGACCACATGGGTATGCTTGCAACGGTAATGAACGGCCTTGCAATGCGTGACGCTCTACACCGTGCTTACGTAAACGCACGTGTAATGTCTGCTATCCCTCTTAAAGGTGTGTGTGACGATTACAACTGGGCAGATGCAATCAGCCAACTACGTCAAGGTCGCGTTGTGATCTTCTCTGCAGGTACTGGTAACCCATTCTTCACTACAGATTCTGCTGCGTGTCTACGTGGTATCGAAATCGAAGCTGACGTAGTTCTAAAAGCGACGAAAGTAGATGGTGTATTTACTGCTGACCCAGTAGCAAACCCAGACGCAGAGCTGTATGATACTTTGTCTTACAACACGATTCTTGAGAAAGAATTGAAAGTAATGGATTTGGCTGCATTTACGCTAGCACGTGATCACAAAATGCCAATCCGTGTATTTAACATGAATAAACCAGGCGCACTACGCCGCGTGGTTATGGGTGAAACTGAAGGTACATTAATCAGCGATGCTGATTAATTTTTCGGGCTTACTGAGGTTTACACTTTGGTAAACTTATCCTTATCACTCCAAATAAAAAGCTTTCTTGAAGAAAGAACATAATCAAGGTGAAATTGTGATTAACGAAATCAAAAAAGACGCTCAAGAGCGCATGGTAAAAAGTGTTGATGCACTAAAAAACAGCCTGCAAAAGATTCGTACAGGTCGTGCACACCCGAGCCTACTTTCTGGTCTGACTGTTGAGTATTACGGTGCACCAACGCCTTTGACCCAAGTTGCTAACGTTATTGCTGAAGACGCACGTACTCTAGCGATCACTGTATTTGATAAAACACTGACGCCTCTTGTTGAAAAAGCAATCATGTCATCTGACCTAGGCCTAAACCCTATGTCTGCTGGTACAGTTATCCGTGTACCACTTCCACCGCTAACGGAAGAGCGTCGTAAAGACCTAGTTAAAATCGTTCGTGGAGAAGCTGAAGGTGGCCGTGTTGCTATCCGTAACATCCGTCGTGACGCGAATGGCGACCTTAAAGCACTTCTGAAAGACAAAGAAATTTCTGAAGATGAAGATCGTAAAGCACAAGACGAAATTCAAAAGCTAACTGACGTTGCTGTTAAGAACGTAGATGAAGTTCTAGCGACGAAAGAAAAAGAGTTGATGGAAGTTTAATTTCCCATATTCTTTACTTACTGGAAAAACGCTGCACTCACTGTTCAGCGTTTTTTTATGCTACTCTGTTCGACTATTAGAATTTGATTCACTCTTTTATGCATAATTCTCAAGCGTTCACAGACTCTCTTCCTAAACACATTGCTATCATTATGGATGGTAATGGCCGCTGGGCAAAAGCTCAGGGCAAGCCTCGCGTTTTTGGCCATAAAAACGGTGTTCAAGCCGTTCGAAAAACCATCTCTTCTGCTGCCAGACTTGGCATCAAAGCTGTTACACTTTTTGCATTTAGCAGCGAGAACTGGCGTCGACCAGAAGAAGAAGTCGGTATTTTGATGGAACTGTTTATCTCAGTCCTTTCTAGTGAAGTAAAAAAACTTCATAAAAATAATCTACAACTTCGTGTTATTGGTGATAAAAGTCGTTTCAACGATCGACTACAAAAGAAGATAGAAGAAGCTGAGGCTTTGACTAGCGCCAATACTGGTATGGTTATCAATATTGCTGCTAACTACGGCGGTAAATGGGATATTCAGCAAGCAATGACCTCTATTGCTCAGCAGGTAAAGTCTGGTGATATTAATGTAGAAGACATTGATGAAGCTATGATTACACAGAACCTAACAATGTCTGATATTCCTGAGGTTGATCTGTTGATTCGCACCAGTGGTGAATGTCGCATTAGTAACTTTATGCTTTGGCAATTGGCTTACGCTGAAATGTATTTCACTGAACAATTCTGGCCAGACTTTAATGAAGACAGCTTGGTAGAAGCTGTGACTTGGTTTGTAAACCGTGAGCGTCGTTTTGGATGCACGGGTGAGCAGATTAAAGCTCTGATGGACAGTTAATAAGGATTTTTTGGTTTGAAACAACGAATTATTACGGCGTTGATTTTGGCTCCCCTAGTTATTCTAGGTATTTTCGAGTTATCACTTCCCACATTTATACTTTCATTAGCGGTAATTACGCTATTGGGCTTTTGGGAGTGGACTCAGTTTGTTGAAAGCAAATCGCGTTATTTAGCGTTGATTCCAACGGTTGTGGTTAGTGCTGCTAGTTTTGCTTTTATCCCTTTTGATGCATTTAGCCTTAACAACCTTTCTAGTGCTCACTACGCCATTCTTAGTATTGGTTCTATTTGGTGGGTGATAGCGAGTGGTATGGCGGTGACTTATCCTAAGTCTATGCCAGCATGGAAAGATTCTTCTATTCTTAGACACGGCTTTGGATTACTTACTCTGCTGCCATTCTTTTGGAGTGTGGTGATTCTGCGTGCTAGCGGTATCGATGCAGATCCTTACCATGGTGCAAAGCTAGTGATGTTTGTTTGCTTGCTCGTGTGGGCTGCAGATAGCGGCGCATACTTCTCAGGTAAGAGTTTTGGTAAGCGTAAAATGGCGCCAGCGGTAAGCCCTAATAAGACGATTGAAGGTCTTATTGGCGGTATTGTTACTGCGGTGATCGTGGCTTGGATCTTTGCTGATTTGTTTGATATCCAGTTTACCAGTCCTCTTCACATGATTGTTATCACCCTCGTGACGGTTGTTATCTCTGTTCTTGGTGATCTTGTTGAAAGCATGTTTAAGCGTGTTTCCGGGGTCAAGGACAGCAGTAATCTGATTCCTGGTCATGGTGGTATACTTGATAGAATAGATAGCTTAACGGCTGCATTCCCTGTCTTTGCTCTGCTTTATTTAGCATTCTAATAAAAAGGGCAGTGATTCTGCCCTTTATTACATTTCTATGGTCATATGCGATGCGAAATCTAACTATCCTTGGTGCTACAGGCTCTATCGGTGAAAGTACACTGAAAGTGGTCGAGAAAAACCCGACGCTTTATTCAGTTGTGGCACTAGCAGCAGGTTCGAATGTCGATAAGATGTTGGCGTTAGTTGAAAAGTGGAACCCTAGCTACGTAGCTATGGCGTGCCCAGATGCAGCGTCTCGATTAGCTGAAACTCTGTCTGCCAGCCATCCTAAAACAGAGGTGCTCTCTGGCCCTGAAGGGATGTGTCAGGTCGCTTCTTTAAAAGAAGTAGATACTGTGATGGCTGCGATTGTTGGGGCGGCGGGTCTGCTTCCTACTATGTCGGCAGTTAAAGCTGGCAAACGTATTTTACTGGCTAATAAAGAAGCCTTAGTGATGTCAGGACAGCTGTTCATCGACGCAGTAGAAAAATATGGCGCTGAAATACTTCCTGTTGATAGTGAGCACAATGCTATCTTTCAATGCCTACCGCAAAACGTACAAACCAATCTAGGTCGTTGTAATCTGGAAGAGAACGCTATCAACCATATTCTCTTGACGGGTTCTGGCGGTCCTTTCCGCTATACCGATGTTGCAGAGCTTGAATCTGTTACTCCAGAGCGTGCTATTGCACACCCTAACTGGTCAATGGGACCTAAGATCTCTGTTGATTCAGCAACTATGATGAATAAAGGCTTAGAGTACATTGAGGCTAAATGGCTATTTAATGCCTCTCAAGAGCAACTCAAAGTCATTATCCATCCTCAGTCTGTGATTCACTCTATGGTTCAGTACAAAGATGGCTCGGTACTGGCTCAAATGGGCGAACCAGATATGGCGACACCCATCGCCCTGACCCTGTCTTACCCTGATCGCACTGAAGCGGGTGTTAAGCCGTTGGACTTCACTAAGATTGGTGAATTGACATTCTTAGAGCCTGATTTAACTCGTTACCCATGTTTGAGATTAGCGATTGAAGCGTGCTACTTAGGTCAGCATGCAACAACAGCAATTAATGCGGCAAACGAAATTGCAGTCGATGCTTTCTTGAACAATCAAGTTAAGTTTACCGATATTGCTATCATTAATGAGCATGTTATGAGCAAAGTATGTGAACAATATAACTCTGAGGGCTTAGATAGCTTGGAAAGCCTTCTTGAGCTCGATAATATGTCTCGTCAAATAGCCATTCAATTTATTAAAGAGCAGCTAGCATGAGTGGAATTCTGTGGAACTTCGCATCTTTTATTGTAGCGCTTGGCATTCTAGTCGCTGTTCATGAGTTTGGACACTTCTGGGTTGCTCGTCGTTGTGGTGTAAAAGTCGAAAAATTTTCGATTGGTTTTGGTAAATCAATCTGGAGCAAAGTTGGCCGCGATGGCACGGAATACAGCTTGTCAGTGATTCCATTGGGCGGCTACGTTAAAATGCTTGATGGTCGTGTTGACGACCTTTCTGACGAAGAGCAGCAATACGCTTTTGATAAGAAGCCGTTATGGAAACGAACAGCGATAGTGGGTGCAGGTCCTGCATTTAACTTTATCTTTGCGGTGTTCGCATATTGGTTAGTATTTTTGATCGGCGTACCAGCGGTTAAACCGGTAATTGGAGAAGTCACTCCTCAATCTATCGTGGCACAAGCCGGAATTGAAAGTGGAATGGAACTTAAATCTATTTCAGGAATCAAAACCGCAGATTGGGAATCAGTAAACATGGGTTTGATATCACATATAGGTGATCAATCCATGACAGTAACGGTTTCTTCTCCAGATGATATTGGCTTTGAGCAACAAATGACATTGGACATTTCAGACTGGTCGTTTAACCCAGAAACTGAATCTGCAATGACAACGCTTGGTTTTAGACCGTATTCGCCAGAAATATCGACAACGCTTGCTCAAATTATTGAAGACGGTGCTGCGTACTCTGCAGGATTCGAAGCGGGTGATAAAATTGTCGAAATTAATGAGCAACCTATTGAACAGTGGCAATCGGTAGTTGAGCTAATTCGAGCGAGTCCGGAAACCTCGATAAACGTCAACGTGTTGCGAAATGGTGTGAAGCAGCAATTGGTTCTTACTCCAAAAAGTCGAGAGCTTTCTGATGGTTCCACAATCGGCTATGCGGGTATTGCTCCAGAAGTCGCAGAATGGCCAGAAGATTATCGCTTTGAGTTACAATTTGGTGTAATTGAGTCTGTAGGAAAAGCATTTGATAAAACAGGTCAGATCATTGGTTTGACGCTGACAATGCTTAAAAAGCTCATCGTTGGTGATGTTGGTTTAAATAACCTAAGTGGCCCTATTTCGATTGCTAAAGGTGCAGGTACAACCGCCGATTATGGTCTGGTTTACTTCTTGGGCTTTTTGGCTCTGATCAGTGTTAACTTAGGTATCATTAATTTGGTTCCGCTGCCTATGCTTGATGGCGGACATTTGCTCTTTTTCGCTATTGAAGCCATTACTCGTAAGCCCGTCCCTGAGAAAGTTCAGGAAATAGGGTATCGACTGGGAAGTGCAATTATCTTCTCTTTGATGGCTCTGGCAATATTTAACGATTTTACTCGTCTGTAAATGGTTTCTTACAGACATTGTTAGTAGCAAGGAATAATTAGAATAAGTATGGCGATTAAGCAAATTCTGTTCGCAAGTCTATTGGCCACTAGTGTGGCTGCGAACGGAGCACAAAACTTTGTAGTTCAAGATATTAAGATCGAAGGTTTACAGCGTGTTGCACTTGGTGCTGCTCTACTGAAAATGCCGGTGCGTATTGGCGATCAAGTAGAAGAAGGCGATGTATCTGAGATCATTCGTGCATTATATGCTTCAGGTAACTTTGAGGACGTTAAAGTACTGCGTGATGAAGGTGTATTGATTGTTCAAGTAAAAGAACGACCAACCATCGCAAGCATTTCATTCTCGGGTAACAAAGCGATTAAAGAAGAGCAACTTCAACAGAACCTAGATGCATCTGGTGTTCGTGAAGGTGAAGCGCTTGATCGTACAACGCTGAGTAACATCGAGAAAGGTCTAGAAGATTTTTACTACAGCGTAGGTAAATACAACGCGACAGTAAAAGCGGTTGTGACTCCATTGCCACGTAACCGTTCTGACCTTAAGTTTGTGTTTACTGAAGGCGTATCTGCGAAGATTCAGCAAATTAACTTTATCGGAAACGAAGTCTATTCTGATGCTGAACTTCTTAGCCGTTTTAACCTAAACGTAGATGTTGCGTGGTGGAATTTTCTGGCGGATGAAAAATACCAAAAGCAAGTTTTAGCGGGTGATATCGAAGCTCTGAAATCTTACTATCTTGATCGTGGTTACCTTAAATTTAAGTTGGATTCGACACAAGTTGCGATCTCTCCAGACAAGAAAGGCGTTTACATCACGTTGGGTATTGATGAAGGCGAAGCATACACTGTTAAAGATGTCGCGTTTCGTGGTGAGCTAATTGGTCGTGAGGCTGACTTTGATGCATTAGTCCCATTTGAAGATGGCGATACGTACAACGGTTCTTCTGTAACTTCTCTAGAAGAAGGCGTTAAGCGAATTCTTGGTGAATCAGGTTATGCCTACCCACAAGTTCGTACTATTCCTGAATTCGATGATGAGACCAAAGAGGTGTCGCTTGTTATCAATGTAGAAGCGGGCAGCCGTATTTACGTTCGTGATATTCGCTTTACGGGTAACAACTCGACTAAAGATGAAGTTCTACGTCGCGAAATGCGTCAAATGGAAGGCAGCTGGCTTAACTCTCGATCGATTGATACTGGTAAGAGCCGACTTAACCGTTTAGGTTTCTTCGAAACGGTTGACGTACAAACAGTACGTGTTCCTGGTAGTGACGATCAAGTCGATTTGGTTTACAACGTAAAAGAAGCAAACTCAGGTAGCATTAACTTTGGTGTCGGCTACGGTACTGAATCGGGTGTGAGCTTCCAAGTTGGCCTACAACAAGACAACTTTGCTGGTTCTGGTAACCGTGTTGGCGTAAGTGCCATGATGAACGATTATCAAAAGAACGTGAGCTTGGACTACCGTGACCCATACTGGAACCTTGATGGTGTGAGTTTGGGCGGTAAGATCTTCTACAACGAGTTTGAAGCATCTGAAGCGGGTATCGTCGACTATACCAACCAAAGTTATGGTACGAGCCTAACATGGGGTTTCCCTATGGATGAGCTTAACCGTATCGAATTTGGCGTAGGCTACACGCACAACAAGATCGGTAACGTTCCGACTTATGTCCAAGTTGAACAGTTCACTAGAAGTATTGACCAATATGGTGACGAACACATCCTAACCGATGACTTCGATATCAATATCTCTTGGACTCGTAACAATCTTAACCGTGGTTTCTTCCCTACAGAAGGTAACCACCAACGTGCTTTTGCAAAAATGACCGTACCGGGCTCTGATGCTAAGTATTTTAAAGCGCAGTACGATGTAAAACATTACATCCCGCTGACCAAAAAGCATGAGTTCACACTATTGATGCGCGGTCGATTAGGCTATGGTAATGGTTATGGTCAAACGGATGGTAATGATAACTTGTTCCCATTCTACGAGAACTACTATGCGGGAGGGTTTACAACGCTGCGTGGCTTTGGTTCTAACTCTGCTGGTCCAAAAGCCGTTTACGGAAACAGCACGGGTAACAACCCTACATACGATTCTGCTACCGATGATTCGGTTGGTGGCAATGCGGTTGCTTTGGCGAGTTTAGAGTTAATTGTACCGACGCCTTTTGCCTCTGATGAAGCGCGCAGCCAGATTCGAACCAGTGTCTTCTTCGACATGGCAAGTGTATGGGATACCGAGTTCGTAGACCGTGGCGCACCTAACAGTGGCCGCCAGTACTACTACGATTACTCAGATCCAAGCAATTACCGTTCATCTTATGGTGCAGCCCTTCAGTGGATGTCTCCGATGGGCCCACTGGTTTTCTCTCTAGCGAAACCAGTTAAAATTTACGAAGGTGATGATGAGGAATTCTTCACATTTACCATTGGTAGAACTTTCTAATATTTAAAGGACAATATTTTGAAAAATATGATTAAAGCAGCAGGTTTAGGCCTTGTAGTTCTTAGCTCTTCTTTCTTTGCAACAGCTGCAGAAGCTGCGCAAAAAGTGGGTTTTGTAAACACTGCACAAGTATTCCAGGCTCTACCTCAGCGTGAAGTTGTTCTTCAAAAAATGCAGGAAGAGTTCAAAGACAAAGCGGCTGAGCTTCAAAGCATCCAAGCTGAAGCTAAAACTAAGATCGAAAAACTTAAGCGTGATGGCGAATTGCTAGGTCCTGATGAAATTGAAAAACTTCGTATCGAAGTTGGTCAATTGGATAGCAAGTACAAAATCAAAGCTCAAGCACTAGAAAAAGCAAGCCAACGTCGTGAAGCACAAGAGAAGCAGAAGCTATTCAAAGTGATTCAAGATGCTGTAACAAAAGTTGCAGAGAAAGAAGGCTACGACATGATTGTTGATATTCAAGCTCTGCAATATGGCAAGCCAGAATACAACATCTCTGAGAAAGTAATTAAAGCACTGAAATAAGTTTTATGAAGAATCTGACTTTAGCCGAATTGGCAACGATTACCGGGGGAGAGCTACACGGAGACGGTACTATTACTGTTTCAGCGGTTGCTCCTATGGATAAAGCGCTAGAAGGAAACATTACGTTCCTTTCTAACGTGAAGTACAGCAAACACCTAGGTGACTGTAAAGCATCCGCTATTATGGTTAAAGAGAGTGAACGCGAACTGTGTAAAACCAATGTAATTGTGGTTAATGACCCTTATGTTGCTTTTGCTAAAGTTGCTCAAGCGCTGGACATTACTCCTGCACCGGCTGCGGCTATCGCTGATTCAGCTTCAATTTCCGGTGATGCAATCATTGGACAAAATGTGTCTATTGGTGCAAATGCTGTGATTGAATCTGGTGTTGTCCTTGGTGATGACGTGATCATTGGTGCCGGTTGTTTTATTGGTAAGAATGCTCAAATTGGCGCTGGTACTAAGCTGTGGGCTAATGTAAGTATTTATCATGAAGTAATCATTGGCACTGCGTGTTTGATACAATCAAGCACAGTGATTGGTTCTGATGGTTTTGGTTATGCGAACGAGAAAGGCGAGTGGGTTAAGATCCCTCAAGTCGGCTCGGTTCGCGTTGGTAATCGCGTAGAAATTGGCGCGTGTACTACCATCGACCGTGGCGCGTTAGACGATACAGTGATTGAAGATAACGTTATCTTAGATAACCAACTTCAAATTGCTCACAATGTTCACATCGGATATGGTTCGGCAATTGCTGGTGGTACAATTGTTGCTGGCAGCACTACGGTAGGTAAGTACTGTATTATTGGTGGCGGTTGTGTGATTAATGGTCACATTGAAATCGTTGACGGCGTTACAATCACCGGTATGGGGATGGTAATGCGCAGCATCACTGAGAAAGGTATGTATTCATCTGGTATTCCTTTACAGCCAAACAAAGACTGGCGTAAAACAGCGACGCGAGTCCATCGTATTGATGAAATGAACAAGCGTTTGAAAACCGTTGAAAAACTTATCGAGAAGAGCGCGGAATCATAATTCCAGCATTTCTAATAAAAGGCTCGCGTACAGCGAGTCTTTTTCGTTTATAATCCTTCTAATTAAATAAAGAATATACATAGGAATACGACTTTGACTACTGAACAGACAACGATGAACATTACTGAAATTCAGGAACTATTACCTCATCGCTACCCATTCTTAATGGTTGATCGTGTGACTAGCTTTGAAAAAGAAAAAACACTGACCGCGATTAAGAATGTTTCTGTTAACGAACCTCAGTTCACAGGCCACTTCCCACAGCTTCCTGTATTCCCAGGCGTGTTGATCTTGGAAGCAATGGCTCAAGCTACAGGTCTTCTTGCATTTAAATCTTTTGGTGCCCCTTCTGGCAACGAACTTTACTACTTCGCAAGTGTTGATAAAGCAAAATTCCGTAAGCCAGTGGTACCTGGTGACCAAATGGTTATCGAAGTTGAGTTCCTAAAAGAACGTCGTGGCATTGCATCATTTAACTGTGTGGCTAAAGTTGACGGCGCTGTAGTGTGTTCAGCTGAACTTAAATGTGCTCGTAGAGAGTTTTAATATGATTCATGAAACAGCGAAAATTCACCCGGCAGCAGTAATCGAAGGTGATATAACTATCGGTGCTAATGTGACGGTTGGGCCTTTCACTTACATTGCTGGTACTGTGACTATTGGTGACGACACTGAGATTATGTCGCACGTTGTGATTAAAGGTCATACAACCATTGGTAAAGAAAACCGTATCTTCCCACACGCTGTGATTGGTGAAGAAAACCAAGACAAGAAGTATGGCGGCGAAGATACAACGGTAGTGATCGGTGATCGTAACGTGATTCGTGAAGCCGTTCAGATCCACCGTGGTACGATTCAAGACAAAGCAACCACAGTGATTGGTAACGACAACTTACTTTGTGTAAACGCTCACGTAGCGCATGATGTAATTGTTGGTAACCACACTCACATTGGTAACAACGCTATCCTTGGCGGTCACGTGACGGTTGGCGATTACGCCGGTGTAATGGCACTGTCTGCGATTCATCCGTTCTGTTCAATTGGCGCTTATGCGTACATTGGCGGTTGTTCTGCGGTTGTTCAAGATGTACTCCCTTACGTACTTGCTCAAGGTAATCACGCAGCTCCGTTTGGTTTGAATCTTGTTGGCTTGAAACGTAACGGGTTTGAGAAACCAGAGATTCGTGCACTACAGAAAGCGTACAAAGAGTTATACCGTTCAGGTAAAACACTTGAAGAAGCGAAAGCGGCTTTAGTTGAAATGGCAAAAGAGTTTACTTCGATTACTCCTATGCTAGAAATGCTAGAGAACTCTGAGCGCGGTATTATTCGTTAATACTTGATGTGATTGTGTACCAATCAGCGCAAGTATGACAATAATTACTTAATCAGATTGGTATAACAAAAAAGATCGCTACTCATTAAGCGGTCTTTTTTGCTTTAGGCGAGAAGGGAAAACTATGGCACAGCAAGATACACAAACTTACACCTCGAACTTTGTTTCGAACGAGCCACTGCGTGTGGGCATCGTTGTTGGGGAGCTTTCTGGCGACACATTGGGTGAAGGCTTTATCAAAGCGATTAAATTGCAATACCCAAATGCCGAGTTCGTCGGTATTGGCGGCCCCAAAATGAAGGCTCTTAGTTGTGAGTCTCTTTTCGAAATGGAAGAGCTTGCTGTAATGGGGTTGGTTGAAGTACTTGGACGTTTGCCTCGTTTACTCAAAGTGAAAGCGGAATTGGTGAAGTATTTCACTCAAAATCCACCTGATGTGTTTGTTGGTATTGATGCGCCTGACTTCAACCTAAGACTTGAGTTAGATCTTAAGAACGTTGGTATTAAAACGGTTCATTACGTTAGCCCTTCAGTTTGGGCTTGGCGTCCAAAGCGTATCTTTAAAATCGATAGGGCAACAGACTTAGTCTTGGCTTTCCTGCCATTCGAAAAAGCGTTTTATGATAAATATAACGTTGCCTGTGAATTCGTAGGCCACACGTTGGCGGATGCGATTCCTTTGGAGCCGAGTCAACGAGACGCTCGAGCACTGTTGGGCTTAGATCAAGATAAGCAGTGGCTAGCGGTATTACCGGGTAGCCGTGGCGGTGAAATGAGCTTGATTGCTCAACCATTTATCGAGACCTGCCAGCGTATTAAGCAGAAGTACCCTGATATTAATTTTGTTGTTGCGTTGGTTAATGAGCCGCGTAAGAACCAGTTTATTGAGATCTGGCAAGCGACGGCGCCTGAGTTGGAATTCACGCTAGTGGAAGATACTGCGAGAAACGTGATTACGGCTTCCGACTCAGTTCTATTGGCTTCTGGTACCGTTGCGCTTGAATGTATGTTGCTTAAGCGTCCGATGGTCGTAGGCTATAAGGTCAACAAGCTGACCGGCTATATCGTAAAGAAATTGTCGATAACAGAATTTGTCTCGTTACCGAATATCCTAGCGGGTGAAGAAATCGTAAAAGAGCACATTCTTGAAGAGTGTCACCCAGATCACCTTTTCCCATCGGTCGATACGATGCTTTCTGCGGACAACGCACCACTTATTGAACGCTTTACTGAAATGCATCACTGGATTCGTAAAGATGCAGATAAACAGGCGGCTAATGAGGTATTGAAACTGATTAACCGACCATTTTTTGAGTCATAAAGCGCTTGTTTACAGGACATTAAGAGAAGAATGATGGCAGTAAAAGAGAAAAAAGAGCTTCCTCCGTTTGAATACCCTCAAGGTTACCAGTTGTTTGCTGGTGTGGATGAAGTGGGTCGTGGTCCATTAGTCGGTGATGTCGTGACTGCGGCCGTTATCCTCGACCCTAATAACCCTATCGATGGCTTAAACGACTCAAAAAAATTGTCTGAGAAGAAACGCCTTGCGTTGCTACCTGAGATAAAAGAGAAAGCGCTGGCATGGTCGGTTGGTCGCTGCTCTCCACAAGAAATTGATGAGTTAAATATTCTACAAGCAACCATGGTAGCGATGCAGCGCGCCATTGCAGGGCTTAGCATTCAGCCAGACATGGCTCTGATCGATGGTAACCGTGTTCCAGAATTACCTATGGATGGTTTGGCGATTGTGAAAGGGGACTTGCGAGTTGCTGAAATCAGCGCAGCGTCTATCATCGCTAAGGTGGTTCGTGATCAAGAGATGGAAGAGTTAGATAAACTCCATCCGGAGTTTGGTTTTGCTCAACATAAAGGTTACCCGACCAAAGCGCATTTCGAAGCGATTGAAAAACATGGTGTAACTGAGCATTACCGCAAAAGCTTTAAGCCAGTAAAACGTGTTCTTGGCATTGATTAGAACGCATTGATTAAACTTTATATTGCTCTGGCTTCCTATTGATAGTGGCTTCCTATTGATTGGGGGGGCTATCGAATAAGGTTGCCTACTTGCAGTAGAAAAAAATAGAATACACACAGTTGTAATCCTAGGCTCAAGCCTAGAACTCAGGAAAAATAATGTCAGATCCAAAATTTGTTCACCTTCGCGTACACAGTGACTTTTCTATGGTGGATGGCCTATCAAAGGTACCGCCACTGGTTAAGAAAGTTGCTGAGATGGGTATGCCTGCTCTAGCACTGACCGACTTTACTAACCTATGTGGTTTGGTGAAATTCTACGGTACAGCCCATGGGTGTGGGGTTAAGCCAATTATTGGTGCTGACTTCCTGATGCTATCTCCAGAGTTTGGCGACGAATTGACTAAACTCACCGTTATTGCAACGAGTAACAAAGGTTACAACAACCTAACGTTGTTGATTTCAAAAGCTTACCTTCGCGGCCATGTACAGCATCAACCAGTGATTGATAAAGAGTGGCTGATTGAACATGCCGAAGGCCTGATTCTTTTATCGGGTGCGAAAGAAGGTGAAATTGGTAAGGCGTTACTAAAAGGCAACCGTGAGTTGGTTGCAAGTAGTGTCGAGTTTTACAAAACACACTTCGCAGACCGATTTTATCTGGAGCTGATCCGTACTGGTCGCCCGGATGAAGAGTCCTATCTACACTTTGCGCTGGAACTGGCTGAGCAAGAAAACCTACCAGTTGTCGCGACCAACGAAGTGGTATTCATTTCTGAAGACTTGTTTGACGCCCATGAAATTCGTGTGGCGATTCACGATGGCTTTACCATGGTTGATCCACGTCGACCGAAAAACTACAGCCCACAACAGTACCTACGTAGCGAAGAAGAGATGTGTGAGCTGTTCTCAGACATCCCTGAAGCCTTGGAAAACAGCGTTGAGATCGCTAAGCGTTGTAATGTCACCGTTCGATTGGGCGAATACTTCCTGCCTAACTTCCCGACGGAAGGTTTGGCGATTGAAGACTTCCTGATTAAAAAGTCAGAAGAAGGCCTTGAGCGACGTTTGGCGTTTCTATTCCCTGATGAAAAAGTCAGAGCTGAACGCAGGCCTGAATACGATGATCGCCTAAAAATAGAGCTCGAAGTTGTCAACAACATGGGTTTCCCAGGTTACTTTTTGATCGTAATGGAGTTCATCCAGTGGTCAAAAGATAACGACGTGCCAGTAGGTCCTGGTCGTGGTTCTGGTGCCGGTTCTTTGGTGGCTTACGCATTGGATATCACCGATCTTGACCCACTTGAATACGACTTGCTGTTCGAACGTTTCTTGAACCCAGAACGTGTATCCATGCCCGATTTCGATATCGATTTCTGTATGGATAAACGTGACCAAGTTATTGACCACGTAGCCGAGATGTACGGTCGTGATGCGGTTTCTCAGATCATCACCTTCGGTACCATGGCGGCGAAAGCGGTAATTCGAGATGTGGGTCGTGTGTTAGGTCACCCATTTGGCTTCGTTGACCGCATTTCTAAGCTGGTTCCGCCTGATCCGGGTATGACGCTAGAGAAAGCCTTCCTCGCTGAACCCGCATTACCTGAACTCTATGATGGTGATGAAGAAGTTCGTGAGCTGATTGATAAGTGTCGCATCCTAGAAGGTTGTACGCGAAACGCAGGTAAACATGCGGGTGGTGTTGTAATCTCACCTACCACGATTACCGACTTTGCACCTATCTATGCCGATGCGGAAGGTAACTTCCCGGTAACGCAATTCGATAAGAATGACGTAGAAACCGCAGGCTTGGTTAAGTTCGACTTCTTGGGTCTACGTACACTAACAATCATCGACTGGGCGTTAGGCCTAGTGAACCCGCGTTTGGCTAAAGAGGGTAAGGCTCCGGTTCGTATTGAATCGATTCCTTTGGATGATCAAGCGTCATTTAATTTATTACAAAACTCTGAAACAACGGCGGTATTCCAGCTGGAATCTCGCGGTATGAAAGACCTGATCAAGCGTCTACAGCCCGACTGTTTTGAAGATATCATCGCATTGGTGGCTTTGTTCCGTCCAGGCCCTCTGCAATCAGGCATGGTAGATAACTTTATCGACCGTAAACACGGACGAGAGGCGGTATCTTACCCTGATGAAACGTGGCAACACGAATCGTTAAAAGAAACATTAGAACCGACTTACGGCATCATTCTGTATCAAGAACAGGTAATGCAAATCGCTCAGATCCTGGCGGGTTATACGCTTGGCGGAGCCGATATGCTACGTCGTGCGATGGGTAAGAAAAAGCCTGAAGAGATGGCAAAACAGCGCGGTACCTTCAAAGAAGGTGCTGAAGCTAATGGTATTGATGGCGAACTGTCCATGAAGATCTTTGACTTGGTAGAGAAGTTTGCGGGCTACGGCTTTAACAAGTCTCACTCGGCTGCATACGCACTGGTTTCTTATCAAACGCTATGGCTTAAAACGCATTACCCCGCGGAATTCATGGCAGCGGTAATGACCGCAGATATGGATAACACCGAGAAGGTTATTGGCCTTGTCGATGAGTGTTTCCGTATGAAGCTCAAGCTTCTTCCACCCGATATTAACTCAGGTTTATACCGCTTTAATGTGGATGAAGATGGCGCGATTGTTTATGGCATCGGTGCTATTAAAGGGGTGGGTGAAGGCCCAATTGAAGCCATTATCGAAGCGCGTAACAAGGGTGGTTACTTTAAAGACTTGTTCGATTTCTGTGCACGACTTGATCTGAAAAAAGTGAACAAGCGTGTTATCGAAAAGTTGATTCTGTCAGGCGCCTTAGACAGATTAGGTCCTCACCGAGCAGCGATGATGGCCTCCTTGAAAGATGCGGTTAAGGCGGCAAGCCAACATCACCACGCTGAGTCTTTTGGTCAATCGGATATGTTTGGCGTGTTGACCGATGCTCCGGAAGAGGTGGAGCACAAGTACACCCAAGTTCCGAAGTGGCCTGAGAAGGTTTGGCTTGAAGGTGAACGTGAAACTCTGGGCTTGTATTTAACAGGTCACCCAGTTAACGCTTACATTAAAGAACTTGCGAAATACACCAGCTGTCGCTTAAAAGATGCCACGCCAACTCGTCGTGACCAGTCTTTAACGATTGCAGGTTTGGTCATTGCTGCTAGGGTAATGACCACGAAGCGCGGAACTCGAATTGGTTTGATGACCCTCGATGACCGATCGGGGCGAATGGAGGTGATGTTGTTCTCGGATGCGCTCGATCGCTACGCTGAATTGCTCGAAAAAGATAAAATAGTGGTCGTTTCTGGACAGGTCAGCTTTGATGATTTCAATGGTGGGCTTAAAATGTCCGCGCGCGAGGTCATGGACTTAGGAAGCGCCCGTGAGAAATATGCTCGTGGGGTGTCGATATCTATCGACCAATCCCAAATTAATGGTCAATTTTTTGAACGCTTTAGTCAAATCTTAGAACCTTATAGAGCCGGAACGGTCCCAGTCAATGTATACTACCAGCGTGCCGACGCTAGAGCGCGGTTAACATTGGGCACAGAATGGCGTGTGACGCCAAGTGATACATTGCTAGATGAATTAAAACAGCTGCTTGGAAATAGCCAAGTAGAACTCGAATTTAACTAAAATTTAGCTCCATGATTGTGGAGCTGAATCAACAAGGATTCATAGATGAGCCTGAACTTTCTAGAATTTGAAAAGCCTATCGCTGAACTTGAAGCAAAAATCGAAGCGCTACGTGACGTTTCACGTCACGGTGGTGACACAGCGGTAGATCTAGACAAAGAAATTGAACAACTAGAGAAAAAAAGCTTAGAGCTTAAACAGAAAATCTTTAGTGACTTAGGTGCATGGCAAGTAGCTCAACTTGCTCGTCACCCTCAACGCCCGTACACCAAAGATTACCTGGAGCATGCCTTCACAGAATTTGAAGAGTTGGCGGGCGATCGTGCTTTCGCTGACGACAAAGCAATTGTGGGTGGTATGGCTCGTCTAAATGGTCGTCCTGTTATGGTTATTGGTCACCAGAAAGGTCGTGAGACTAAAGAAAAAGTGATTCGTAACTTTGGTATGCCAAAGCCGGAAGGTTACCGTAAGGCTCTTCGCCTAATGGAAACAGCTGAGCGTTTCAACATGCCAATCATTACTTTCATCGACACAGCGGGTGCATACCCAGGTGTTGGTGCTGAAGAACGTGGTCAATCTGAAGCTATCGCAAAGAACCTTAAAGTTATGGCTGGCCTATCTGTACCAGTTATTTGTAACGTTGTTGGTGAAGGCGGTTCAGGTGGTGCACTAGCGATTGGTGTTGGCGACTACGTGAATATGCTTCAGTACTCTACGTACTCAGTAATCTCTCCTGAAGGTTGTGCTTCAATCTTGTGGCGTGATTCAGATAAAGCACCACAAGCTGCTGAAGCGATGGGCCTAGTTGCTCCTCGTCTGAAAGATCTTGAGCTTATCGACGAAATCATTCCTGAGCCTCTAGGTGGCGCGCACCGTGATCCAGTACAAACGGCTCAGAACATGAAAGACATGCTAGTTAAACAGCTAGAAGAGCTAGAGCAGTTTGATAACGAAGCACTACTTGAGCGTCGTTACCAACGCCTAATGAGCTACGGTTACTGCTGATAAGCGTGCCTTGAAATGAGGCAGCTTCAAGTAACAAGATGACGAAAGGGTTGGACTCAGTGCCACCCCTTTTTTATTATTAGAACATTCCCTATTCAAACCTACTCTCATGGTTCTCCGCGCATGACTCACTTAATCGAAACCTTCACATCGGTACTTCATCAAAGTGCACTCAAGCCTAGTCGGTTGATCGTGGCTTTCAGTGGCGGTGTTGATTCGCGAATATTGTTAGAGTTAGCGGCGCAGTTCGCGCAAACGCATAGCATTGAGTGTCGTGCGGTACATGTTCACCATGGCCTAAGCGACAATGCCGATTGCTGGGCGAATCAATGCCAAGTGTGGTGTGATGCTTTGTCTGTTTCGTTAGTCGTAGAAAAGGTCTCGCTAGATATCAACAGTAGCGAGAGTGTTGAAAAGCTTGCTCGAGATGCTCGATACCAAGCTTTTCAGCAGCACATCAGACAGGGTGATGTGCTTGTTACAGGCCAACACATTGACGACCAACTTGAGACTTTCTTGTTGGCGTTAAAACGTGGCAGTGGCCCGAAAGGACTCTCTTCAATGGCTCAAGTGATGCCGTTTGGAGAAGCGTTTATTGTGAGACCTATGCTGTCGGTGACTCGATCGGATATTGAAAAATCTGCGCGCGATATGGGCTTAACTTGGGTCGAAGATGAGAGTAATCAGGATCTGCGCTTTGATCGGAATTTCATTCGTCATCAAGTCGCGCCAACATTAACAGAGCGCTGGCCAAGCTTTCGGGAATCGGTCAGTCGCAGTGCTCAGCTTTGCGCAGAGCAAGAATTACTGCTCGATGAACTGCTTGGTTCTCACTTACAACACGCTTTAGGTGGCTACCAGAGCCAGATCCAGAGCCAGAGCTTAAGCATCGGGGCATTATCTAAGCATTCTGATTTACTACGAGCACGACTGATAAGAATGTGGCTTAGCCACTGTAAGCAATCGATGCCGAGTCAAAAACAGCTCAAGCTTATTTGGGATGAAGTCGCATGCGCTCAGGCGGACGCCAACCCTAAACTGGTGTTGAATGATGCCGAAGTTCGACGCTTTAATCATCAGCTCTATTTAGTGAGACAGACTAAAGACTTATCCGATTGGCAAAGCCACCTTTCAATAGGTGATAGTTTGATGTTACCCGATGGTTTAGGGGAGCTACACTTAAATTCAGCGCGGAGTGATAACATATCTAACAAGCGTGATGTGCAAAATTTTAGTTTGTCTAATAAAAGCGAAGCACTACGAGTCATCTTTAATCCTGAGGGACTCTCGGCTCATCCTATTGGGCGTGGACATAGCAGAAAGCTCAAAAAGCTCTTTCAGGAATACCAAGTACCGAGTTGGTTGAGACGCAGAACCCCAATATTAATGGATGGCGATCGAGTGATCGCTGTTATGGGCTTATTCGTAGATAAAAACTGCGAAGGTCAAGATTGTGAAGCGCTTTGGAGCAAGTAGAAAATGTTTGTGTCACAATTCGACGTCACTTTAATAAAAATACTTAATGGAATATGCAATGAAGAAAATTACACTAGGATTAGTTCTTGGATTTGGACTATTGAGTGGTAGCGCTCTGGCGGGTGATGTTGCTGCGGGTCAAGCTAAAGCAGCAATCTGTGCAGCGTGTCATGGTGCAAACGGTATCGCAGTGATTCCAGGTTACCCAAACCTTAAAGGTCAAAACGAGCAATACATCGCTTCATCAATTAACGCTTATAAGAACGGCCAGCGCACCGGTGGTTTGGCCGCTGTAATGCAGGCTCAAGCTTCCATGCTGAGTGATGAAGATATTGCTAATCTAGCCGCTTACTACGCAAGTCTTAAGTAAAACCTTCTTAACGCGCTGATTAAACAAGACGATAAATTTCTAGCCAGAGCTTTAAAGTTCTGGCTTTTTTCATTGAATGTTTACTATAGCTAATCGATAATGAGCCATTCGCACAGTTTAAGGGATGAACATGAAAAAGATTGAAGCCATTATCAAGCCATTCAAACTTGATGATGTACGTGAAGCACTTGCAGAAGTGGGCATTACGGGTATGACAGTATCTGAAGTTAAAGGCTTTGGACGTCAAAAAGGTCATACTGAGCTATACCGCGGTGCAGAGTACATGGTCGACTTTTTACCTAAAGTGAAATTGGAAATTGTTGTGACCGACGAAGTGGCTGACCAATGTGTTGATACCATTATCGAGACGGCGCAAACAGGAAAAATTGGCGATGGTAAGATCTTCATTACTGACGTTGAACGTGTGGTACGTATTCGTACTGGCGAAGAAGACGAAGACGCCGTATAAAAAACGATTACCCTAAAAGGAGCATTTATCGCTCCTTTTTCATTACTGGTAGGGTGCTGTATGTTTAAGAAAACCATCATTGTTATCGCTGTCTTGATAACACTTGCTGGTGCTAGTTTTCATATTATCTTCGTGATCCCGAATAAACCGAATCTGATCACTTCCTCTCAAAACACCAGCAACGATATCTATAGCTGCTATCAAAACTCGACACCGAAGGCGATTGATGTGTCTGATGGATTGAGCCTGACCGTGTGGAATATTTATAAGCAAAACCGCAGTAACTGGCAGAGTGAGTTAAATAAACTTTCGGCAGGAAGCGATTTGGTTTTATTGCAAGAAGCGAGTATGACAGAAGGGCTTCGCCGATGGGTGACCAGTGGCCAGTGGGGAAGTACTCGAGTTAATGCGTTCGAAGCCTTTGAGCAAAGTGCCGGTGTACTCAACCTAGCGACACATTTGCCGATCGAAGCTTGTGCTTATACTCACGAAGAGCCTTGGCTTCAACTGCCTAAATCGGCGCTTTGGTCTCGTTATCAATTGAGTAATGGTGAAGAGTTAGCGGTCATTAATATCCACGCGGTAAACTTTACGTTCGGTACTGAAGACTACGAAGCTCAGCTCGAGAGCCTGACTGATAACCTTCAGCAGTATCGTGGACCTGTTGTTTTTGCTGGGGACTTTAACAGCTGGAGTGAGGCGCGCTTTTCTGTATTAAAAACTGAACTGGAAAAGGTAGGCTTGAAAGAGGTCGCTTTTGAACCCGATAACCGCACCCAATTTATTACGGGGTTGGTGCTAGACCATGTGTTTTATCGTGGCTTAGAAGTAGAAAAAGCAAAAGCGCCCATCACGGACGCTTCTGATCATAACCCTATGCGAGTGACCTTTAAGGCTAAATAGTAAGAAGCTATTGGCTATTAGTCATAGGAGCTTAGCTATTTGTCATTCGCACTGTGGTTACGTTGGGTAGTTTTATGGAATAAATAGGTTAGAGAGTTTTCGCTAGTCTTATCTCTTCAACTTAAAAGATTAAAATGTAGAGCGCCCAGATTAGATAGTAGCCAACCCATGGTAAGCCTGAAATCACAAGCGCTTGCCCGCGTTCAAACTCAGTCCATGTCAATACCGCGGCATAGCCCAGCACGATGTACCATGGCAGAAGCAGTGGTAATGAGCTAGCAAACTGTGACCAGTCACTGGTGAGCGGTAACTTGATTAAGCCGTTTAAGCTGTTCAAGTCAGCAGCGTAGTTCATGACATGCCCGTGCTTGAGTATAAGGCTTGCATAGCTCGCCACATCCCCTAAAACCGCTGGGAACATTACAACAGACGAAGCTGCAAACCATCTCCAGTAACTGTGCTGATGTTGGCTTGGTTTGGTTGCTAGGTTAAACCAGAACGCCAACAGAGCGATGGCTAATGTTCGGCCAAAAACATCGCTGATGATTTCACTCGCGAGTAGGGTATTGCTGTCAAGTAACGCCAATTGATCCGGATTAGTTTGAGCAAGTTGCTGTGAGAGCTCTGCGCTCAACCACGCAAAATCTACATTCGAAAAATAGGCACCCCAAAATAAAAATGGACTGAGTATTAATACGACGTAGGGTTGCCATCCCCAAGCACTTCGCTGATAAAGCGCTAAGAAACAAGCTGTTGGTGCTCGGAAGATATCCAACAGCATGACGAGTGGGTTATTTGACGGGTTCATACACTTACCTTAGTTACATCAACATATAGCTTCAGTTTTTGTCCTGGCTGTAGGTATTTTTTGTTCTGCAAAGTGTTCCATTTTACAACATCTGCACTTTTTACTTTGAACTTTGATGCAATACCGCTGACTGTGTCACCCGATCTTACGTTATAAAAGATAGTGCGGATGATGGCACCGTCTGAACCATTCTTCCAAATGACCAGTTCTTGACCAATACGCAGTGTGTCGCGTGGTCCCATACCATTCCATTTAGCCAGTGATTGGTGAGATACCTTATTTGCGCGTGCAATCGTCCACAGGCTGTCACCGCTTCTTACCGTATGGCTTAGCTTATATTGGCCACGACTCTTCGACTGTGTGCTTGCTAGGCGGTTTGAAGCGCTTAGTGCGTAAGTTTTGTCGTCTTTGGTTGAGGTTGGGATAAGTAGGTGCTGACCAATACGGATATTGTTGTTACTCATCCCGTTTGCAGAACGAATCACTTTGCTGGTGGTGTTGTATTTACTCGCCAGTACGCTGATGCTATCGCCAGATTGCACTTTATAACGTACCAATTTCATGCCTTTGCCTTTATTGGCCGCCACTTCTTTGTTGAACGTCTCAACAGAGCTTAGAGGAAGCAATAATTGCTGATGCTTTTCTGGTGCCGTCGCCCACTGGTTATAAGCTGGATTGTAGCCTTGTAGCTCTTTTACCGGAATGCCTGCGTAGTTTGCCGCAATCGCCAGATCAAGTTGTTCGTCTGGGTTAACCAGAGTCAATACCGGCTCGTTAGGGATTGCAGGAATGTCGATACCATACTTCTCTTGGTTGACAATTACGTCAGCAAGTGCAAGTAGCTTGGGCACGTAGCTGCTGGTCTCTTTTGGTAAATCCAAAGAGAAGAAGTCGATTGGTTTACCCAGCTTCTTGTTTTTGCGGATAGCACTGCTTACACGACCACCGCCACTGTTATAGGCAGCAATGGCATGATTCCAATCGCCATCGAAACGTCTGTTAAGGTCTGATAGGAAATCCAATGCAGCGTCGGTAGAAGCGGCGACATCACGACGACCGTCGTACCAGAAGTTCTGTTCTAGTCCGTAATCTTTGCCTGTGCCAGAAATAAATTGCCATAGACCTGCAGCGCTGCCATGAGAGTAGGCGAACGCATCGAAAGAACTTTCTACAATCGGCAACAATGCCAATTCTAGTGGTAAGCCTTTTTCTTCAATCTTAGTTGTGATCAGATAAAGGAAGGGTTCAGCACGTTGTGAGACGGTTTTTAGATGACTAGGGTGCTTTAGATACCAAGTTCGGTAGTAATCTACCTTCTTTTGGTCTGGTACTTCCATTTCAAGTTGCATCGCAATACGTTTCCAAACATCTTGTTGTGTTTGTGGAGTAACGACAGGTGCTTCAACTTTTGGTTCTTCTTTGGTCGCTTCTGATGAAACGTTCGTTTGGTAAACTTCTTTAGTAGGAGATGTGTTGGTTTGCTCGGAAGCTTGGTCTGGATTCTCTGACTGAGTTAATTGGCAACCAGAAAGTAGTAGTACCAAAGCCCAGCTGTACTTAACTCGCATGTTACAGCCTTTTTAATAAACGGCCGATGATAATACTTGCCACCCCCTATGAGTGACAAGTCTGGATTTGTTAAAATTCGTTCTTCCACGTACGTAAAGCGGTGAACACTGACAGAGGATCGGTGTTTTCGGTGCGGTTAGAGACTGATTTGATTACACTTGGCTCGGTGTAACGTAAGAAAGGGTTCACGAACTTCTCTTGTCTCAAATTTGTGGGGATGGTCGACTTATTTTGTGCGCGCAGTCGGTTCACTTGGTCGCGATATTGCTGCAAATGTTGGTTATCAGGCTCAACAGCCAGTGCGAAAGCGATATTGGCGGCTGTGTATTCGTGTGCACAATAGACTTCGGTTTCTTGAGGTAGCGCCGTGATCTTGTTCAGTGCATCAAACATCTGTTGTGGAGTACCTCCCATAATTCGGCCGCAACCTGCTGAAAACAAAACATCACCACAAAATAGCTTGGCATCACCCACATAACCAATATGTCCAGCAGTATGGCCACTAAGTCCAAGCACGAGGAACACTTCACCAAACAGTTCCAACTGTTCACCGTCATCGATTGGGTGAGTCAGGGTTGGAATTGGCTCATTTCTAGGGCCAACGACGTCTACGCTTGGGAACTGTCTGACTAATTCTGGAACGCCGCCAATGTGATCATGGTGGTGGTGTGTAATCAAGATTGCATCTAAAGTTAGCTCATGGTCTGCTAAGTACTCTAATACTGGAGCTGCATCACCAGGGTCGACGACAGCACAACGGCGATCGCTATTTTCAATCAGCCAGATGTAATTGTCGTTAAATGCAGGTATGCTTTTGATATGTAACATTATTGGTTCTCCAGTCACTTTTAGTGAGACAGAATAAGTGAGACAGATTATTGATAAAGCCAGCGCGTAGCAGGAAAAAGTTTGAGTGTCCTTACACTTGGGCACAGTTGCACAATGGGGACTGGTTGAGAGAATCTATTCAAACTCGACTCGATGAGTGGTGCCCAAAGCTATTTGGTTACCATATGCTCAAGCTCGGCGGCCTCAGTAGTGAGATTTCTAGCTGCACATGCAACATTCAACATCAAGTAAACCTAGATATCCAGAACCCATTACATAATGTGATAGCGGATGGCTATAATTTACCCTTTTTAGAGAAGAGCTTTGATGTTGTGGTGCTCAGTCATCAATTAGATTATAGCAACGACCCTCACCGATTATTGAGAGAGGTCGATCGAGTGATGATGGACGATGGTTATATCATCATTACTGGCTTCAATCCGTTCAGTATTACCGGACTTGCGAGTTTATTACCTTGGCGTAAGAACAGCTTGCCTTGGAGTGGACGCATGTATTCGCCAAACCGAATTAAAGACTGGTTAGGTGTATTGAACTATGAAGTGATTCACTGCGATACCTACGCGTTGTTTCCGATGAGTAAATATCAAGCGATGTGGACGTGGTTGGAGAACGCTTTAGGTGGTTGTGCTTCTTTTGCTGGCAGCCAATACTTTATAGTTGCTCGTAAGCGTACTTACCCGCTCAAACCGATCAAGCCTCATTGGCATCTTAAGCGACGCTTTTCTCCGGTTGGAGCAAGCTTTAGAACCAATAGTCGTCGCACGCAGCATTCGAACAAGGCTTCATATCCGTTAAAAACAGAAAAAGCCGACTAGAAGTTGGCTTTTCATCTATTAATTAGATTAAGGAATTATCAATTAGCTTGGTTGGTAGCCCGTATCTTCTTGAGTTGGGTTCTCAGCAGCGGTTCTCGCTAGGTCATCACACATTTCGTTCTCTCTGTGTCCTGTGTGTCCTTTTACCCAACGCCAATCAACGCTATGACGCGCGGTCTCTTTATCTAGCCTTTGCCAAAGATCGGCGTTTTTAACTGGCTTCTTATCGGCTGTTTTCCAGTCACGTTTTTTCCAGTTATGGATCCACTGGGTGATGCCTTGACGTACGTATTGACTATCTGTTGTTAGAATCACAGAGCAGGGTTCTTTGAGTGCTTGAAGCGCAATGACTGCGGCGAGCATTTCCATTCGATTGTTGGTCGTCAGTGTGAAGCCTTCTGCTAGTGTCTTTTCGACTTTTTTATAGCGAAGTACGATACCATAGCCACCAGGACCTGGATTGCCTAAACAAGAACCATCAGTGAAAATTTCAACTTGTTTCGTCATGATTTGATACTATTACCTCAAGCACATTATCGGCATAGTCTGACACAGATATCCTTATGAATACCAGTAGCACTCCAGAACAAAGCGTTGACGCAGCAGCGAACTCCAAATCAGAAAATGGGGCGAACGCAGAAAACAAGCGCATCATTGTACTTGATACCGAAACAACCGGTATGAATACGGAAGGTGGCCCTCACTACATGGGCCATCGGATCGTAGAGATCGGTGCCGTCGAAATCATCAACCGTAGATTGACCGGACGTCATTTCCACGTCTACATTAAGCCCGATCGTGCCATTCAAGAAGAGGCGATTGGCGTTCACGGTATTACTGATGAGTTCTTGGTAGATAAGCCTGAGTATCAAGATATACACAAAGAGTTTCTCGACTTTATCAAAGGTGCTGAGCTGGTGGCTCACAATGCGCCCTTCGATACGGGATTTATGGACTATGAGTTTGAGAAGCTTAACCCTGCGATTGGTAAAACGGATGACTACTGTAAAGTTACCGATACCTTGGCTATGGCGAAAAAGATATTTCCAGGTAAAAGAAACAACCTAGATATCTTATGTGACCGTTATGGTATTGATAACTCACACCGTACTCTCCACGGCGCTTTACTCGATGCGGAAATTCTAGCTGACGTCTACTTATTGATGACAGGTGGACAAACTTCGCTGCAATTTAACGCTGGCCAACAAGATGGCGGTGCAGAAAGTATCCGAAGAGCAGAAAGTAGTAGAAAATCTCTAAAGGTTTTACGAGCTACGGCCGATGAAGTAGAAGCGCATCAAAGTCGTTTAGACCTCGTCGAGAAAGGCGGAAGCTGCCTCTGGCGTCAGTAGGGAGAAAGTATGTTAAGGGTATTGGCTACCGGTTACTTATTGCTGTTAAGCTTTAGCTTGCATGCGGCAACAGAATCCGTAATGAGTTTATTGGACAACCGTTTTCGCGTTGATCCCAGTATTGAACAAGTCACCTTTGTGATTTATCGAGCCGATAACTCTAAACCTGTCGTTTTGGTTCGCCCTGACGGCAAGAAATACTACGCTTGGCGCAATGCCGATAATGTCCGTTGGTACGAAGAGTCGTCAATGGACATCATTTCTATCGACAATCCGATGCCAGGCCCTTGGCAAGCGGTTGGTAAGGTCTCATCTAAGAACAATATCAAGCTATTGTCTCACCTTGTTTTAGATGCCAATGACTTCCCTGACAAACTGTACCAAACCGAACACATTAAATTTACGGCTCGTTTGACCTCTGACGGTAAGCCTCTTGTGCTGCGTGATTTTTTAGATCGCGTAAAGCTTAAGGTTACTTTTACTAAGTTCGTTGAAAATGAAGAGTCTTTAGTGAGAGAGGCACGTCCCGTTCCAGTTGTGATGGGCGAATTTTCCGACGATGGCAGTGGTCGGGATGAACAAGCCGGAGATGGCGTTTTTACTGTTTCGTTGCCGATTGATATTGAGCCGGGTAAATACCGAGCGCGTATTACTTCTGGTAACGGTGTGTTCCTTCGAGCACAAGAACAAGAGGTCTTGGTCTACCCAACACCGCTCACCACGACGTTTATTCAGTCTCGTAAAGAAGGGCTGCCTCATACTATTGTCGTATCAGGAGAGCCGGGCATGATAGCCCCAAGCTCATTAGCCGTTCATGTTGAGCATAAAGCCCCTGATGAGTATGTAACGTATAAGCAAGGCCAAGCTGAAGTCGATGCGATGAAAGTGCCTTTAGAGGTGCCCTACAATGGTGATTTGGGGATTTATAGTTGGTCTGGAATGGTTTACGCCACCGACGCTTCAAGTCAACGTCCGCTGATCTTTCCAATTACAGAGCAATCATACAGCGTTGTTGAAGATATCGATTTAGCGGAGTCAAGACGCCTTCAAGAAGAAGCGCTAGCCGAGCAAAAACGTATTGCGACAGAGTTGATGATTCTTCAGAAACGAGAAGATGATAGACAACGCAGTATGATCATTATTGCCATCGGTAATGTTGTCGCGATTCTATTGGGTTTGTTGATCTGGTTTGTGATTCGTAAAGTGACGGCAAAGAAACAAGCTCAGCCTGAGATGCAGCTAAGAGCGCCTAAATAAAATAGGAGTCGTCGCTGATGAGGTCATTCAGCGTTCGCTTTAGCTTTAGCTCTTCATGTAAGTCGCTTATCGATATAAGCTGCTCATGGATGTAACATTACGACTACTTGATTGTGATATAAAAAACGGGACTCTATGAGTCCCGTTTTACTTTTGGTCTATCTCGTGTAACTGAGTTGCTTAATTACATACCATTACAACTGATGCTGTGGCTAGGCCACGTTATCAATCGATTGACCAGGGTATTGTGACTTTGCAGCGAGTTCCTCTGGTGCGAAGTCGTCAACGTTAATCGTGTACAGTCGATGTTCTTCTGCGCTAACAAGCAACGCGGCTTCTTGTTCATTTAGAATACCTTTCTCAAGTCCTAATTGAGCAACAAGATCGAGCCTTAAGAAAGCGCGCTTTTGATGCGTTTCCTTACACACTTTATCGAATAGAGGCTCGGCTTGTAGAATCACTTCTAGTGCTTTCTCGATCTTACCAACAGGGTTGTATTCCGTTGCTTCTAAGTATTGACCGCGGCCAATGCGTGAACGTGTTTCGCTTGGTGTTTGCAGGATGTGCGCTACTTGGCTGTCAAGTTTGTCATTAGGTGCACGGCGAATGCGGCCAAATGGCATCAGTACAACACGAAGTAGACGTCCAATTACCGGGTTAGGGAAGTTTGCTAGGAACTCATCAATCGCGACTTCAGTTTGGCGTAAGCTATCTTGCATACCCCAATGTACTAGCGGTAGATCCTCAGCGTGGCTGCCTTCACTTTCAAAACGCTTAAGTGTTGCAGATCCTAAGTAAAGTTGACTCAGGATGTCGCCCAGTCTTGCTGATAGACGCTCTCTACGTTTCAAAGAACCACCTAGTACTGCCATTGAAATATCAGACAGTAGCGCTAGGTTAGCGCTGTAGCGGTTCAATTGTTGGTAGTAGCGTTGTGTTTGTTTGTCGGTTTTATTAGCTGGTGTTGGCGTATCAGAACCGCGGCCATCGGTTAAACCAAACCACAAACTGCGAACGAGGTTACTGAGCGTAAAGCTAACGTGCCCAGCTAACGCAGAATCAAACTTATCCAATGCATCACTGCTTTCAGAATAAGCTGCTTCCATTTCGCTTAGAACATAAGGGTGACAACGAATCGCGCCTTGACCGTAGATGATCATTGAACGAGTCAGAATGTTTGCACCTTCAACGGTAATCGCGATTGGCGAACCTTGGTAGCCACGCGCTAAGAAGTTTGATGGACCTAAACAAATGCCTTTACCACCGACGATATCCATCGCATCGATGATGCTGCGTTGACCACGGTGAGTACAGTGGTATTTAACGATAGCAGAGATAACCGAAGGCTTTTCGCCAAGGTCGATACCTGCAACGGTCAAGTTACTCGCAGCGTCCATCACGTAAGCATTACCCGCTAGGCGTGCTAGTGGTTCTTCAACCCCTTCCATACGACCGATTGGTTGTTTGAATTGACGGCGAATACGAGCATAAGCACCAGTTGCCAGTGCTGCAGACTTGATACCTCCTGTTGAGTTTGAAGGCAGCGTGATACCACGACCAACCGACAGACACTCAACCAGCATGCGCCAGCCTTGGCCTGCCATTTTCTGACCACCAATGATGAAATCGATCGGTACGAAGAGGTCGTCGCCCTGAGTTGGACCATTTTGGAATGGAACATTGAGTGGGAAATGGCGATTACCAATCTCAACACCTTTTAAATCAGTTGGGATAAGCGCACAGGTGATACCAAGATCTTTTTGATCACCAAGCAGGCCATCTGGGTCACGCAGTTTAAAGGCCAAGCCTAATACCGTCGCGACAGGAGCTAGGGTGATGTAGCGCTTGTTCCAAGTGAGGCGCATGCCTAATACTTCTTCACCTTCCCATTCACCCTTACATACCACACCGTAATCTGGGATAGAGCCAGCGTCTGAGCCTGCTTCTGGGCTGGTTAGTGCGAAACAAGGGATCTCTTTACCTTCAGCTAAGCGCGGCAGGTAATGGTTTCTTTGATCTTCTGTGCCGTAGTGTTGCAATAGCTCGCCAGGGCCTAGTGAATTAGGTACGCCAACTGTCGATGATAATACGCTCGAAACACCCGTTAGCTTCTGTAGAACCAAAGACTGAGCGTAAGCTGAGAATTCTAAACCGCCGTATTTCTTCTTGATGATCATGGCAAAGAACTTGTGGTCTTTTAGGAATTGCCATACTTCTGGTGGTAAATCCGCTAACTCATGTGTCACCTGGTAATCGTTCACCATTTCACAAACCTGATTTACAGGCCCGTCTAAAAAGGCTTGTTCAGCTTCAGATAATTTAGGGTCTGCAATTTCCTGAAGTTTCTTCCATTCTGGTTTGCCTTTGAACAGCTCAGCTTCCCACCATACAGTACCCGCTTCCAATGCTTCTTTTTCTGTCTGAGACATTTCTGGGAGTACTTTCTTAAACAAAGAAAGCGCTTTTTGACTGATGATAGTTTGACGAATTGCAGGTACAGCAAGCATTGCAACGGCCAAGAGGTAACAAAGCCAGCCAGTGACAGCTACGCCGCCAAACAATGTCAGTACAACCATTGAACCGGTTAATACGATTAAAGCACGTACCAGACTAACTCTATGGTAAAGGCAGACACCAAAGATAGTTGTCATGGCAAGTAGGGAGAGCAATATGTTCATGATCGATTTCCTTTTCAGAGATCACTTATCGTTATGATTTTAGGTAAGAGGTCTAACCAGTTAAGTGTAAACAAAACATTAAATATTTGTAAAACTCTAAATTGGGTAAAAAGTGATATTAATAGGGGTAAAATTCTAATTGTGAGAGGTTGGTGGTGAATAATTGGACGGTTCTGCAGTGAGATATTAATTTTGGTAGCAATCTTTTGGCTTAAGTATCGACACTATTTCATGTTTGTGGGTAAACTCAGTAATAAAGAGGGGAAAACCCTCAGTTCTCATTTCACGTACTTTAAGTTGCGTAAAAAAATATAAGAGATAAGCCTTATGTACCAAGACCTAATCAAAAGTGAATTGAACGAAGCTGCTGACGTTCTTAACAAGTTTTTGAGTGATGACCACAATATCGCTCAGATCGAAGCTGCGGCAAAATTGATTGCTGACTCATTTAAACAAGAAGGTAAAGTGCTTTCTTGTGGTAACGGTGGTTCACACTGTGATGCGATGCACTTTGCGGAAGAGCTAACTGGCCGTTACCGTGAAAATCGCCCAGGCTATGCTGGTATTGCGATTTCAGATCCTAGCCACTTATCTTGTGTAAGTAACGATTTCGGTTACGACCATGTCTTTTCTCGTTATGTAGAAGCCGTGGGGCGTAGAGGCGACGTGTTGTTTGGTTTGTCGACTTCCGGTAACTCTGCCAACATTTTGAAAGCGATTGAAGCCGCTCAAGCTAAAGGCATGAAAACCATCGTGCTAACCGGTAAAGATGGCGGTAAAATGGCAGGTTGTGCTGATATCGAAATCCGAGTTCCGCATTTTGGTTACGCTGACCGCATCCAAGAGATTCACATTAAGATCATTCACATTGTGATTCAGCTTGTCGAAAAAGAAATGGAATAATAGTTTTACAGACATTTGGAGCCCAGCTTAGGCTCCATTGGTTTTAAAAGGGAGTAGATTAAACCATGTGTGAATTGCTCGGTATGAGCGCGAATGTGCCAACTGATATTTGTTTTAGTTTCACCGGCCTGATGCAGCGTGGAGGTAATACCGGTCCACATCGTGATGGTTGGGGTATTACCTTTTATGAAGGGAAGGGCTTTCGAACGTTCAAAGATCCTAACCCTAGCTGTGAATCAAAGATTGCTGATTTAGTTCAAAACTACCCCATTAAAAGCCAAGCTGTTGTCAGTCATATCCGTCAAGCCAATCGTGGTGGCGTTAATCTAGAAAACACTCACCCATTTACTCGTGAGCTTTGGGGACGATACTGGACCTTCGCTCATAATGGCCAGTTAACGGATTACGATGATCTAGTGAGTGGTCGTTTCAGACCTGTCGGTGAGACGGACAGTGAGCTTTCTTTCTGTTGGTTAGTGAAACAATTAGAAGAGCGTTTTCCTGAACCACCACAAGACATGGAAGGTATGTTTCGCTTTGTTGCGGAGTGTTGTGACCAGCTACGTGAGAAAGGTGTCTTTAACATGCTACTCAGTGATGGTGAGTACGTCATGACCTACTGTACGAATCACTTATACTGGATAACAAGACGTGCGCCTTTTGGTAATGCGAGCCTGATTGATGAAGATGTTGAGATAAACTTCCAAGAAGAGACTACGCCAAATGATGTGGTTACGGTCGTCGCAACGCAGCCTCTTACATGCAATGAAGAGTGGTTTCGAATGAAGCCAGGCGAATACGCCCTGTTTCATTTTGGTGAGCTGATTGGCAATAACCATAAGGCGTTGGAAGATGTTGCTTACGCACCTAAAAAAGTTGCAAGCCAAGCGCCAACTGAGCCTTTGAGCTAAGCTAAGTATTCCGAATAGTATTATTTTTAACCTTATAAACGAAAGGCCGCTTACTGAACTAATGAATCAGTAAGCGGCCTTTTTCTGATTTGGTTTAGTTTCTGACGAATTACTCTTCTGCGTAACCGTGTTTGCCTAATGTCTTACCGTCTAAGATAGCTTGTCCGTTTGCCATTGATAAACGATCTTCCGCGAACCACTTGCAGACCATAGGGTAAATGCAGTGTTCTTGGGTGAGTACTCGGCTTGCTAGCATGTCGGCATCATCCTGTTCAAATACAGGCACCTTAGCTTGTAAGATTACAGGGCCACCGTCGAGCTCTTCGGTAACAAAGTGGACGCTGGTGCCATGCTCTTTGTCCTGAGCATCAATAGCACGTTGGTGGGTGTACAGCCCAGGATACTTGGGTAATAGAGAAGGGTGGATATTGATCATTTTACCCGCGTAGTGACGAACAAACTCTGAGCTCAGAATACGCATGTAGCCAGCGAGTACAATCAGGTCGGGTTGGTAAGCATCGATCTGAACCATCAATTCATGATCAAACTCTTCACGCGAGTTAAATTCTTTTGGATTCACCGAGTGGGCGTCAACACCCGCTGATTTAGCTCGCTCTAGACCAAAAGCATCCGCTTTATTTGAGAAAACGGCCTTAACAGAGGCGTCAATCGTGTGGTTATCACAGGCATCCAAAATGGCTTGCAAGTTGCTGCCGCTTCCTGAGACTAAAACGACGATGTTTTTCTTAGAGTGACTGTTATTCATAGAATGGCTGTTCTTCATAGACTGGATAATGCAATTGATTAATTAAAGTATTTACAATTAACCTACATAAATTAAGGTTTTCTGCGGGCTAAATAGCAAAATGAGGACCAATAGGTCCTCATTTATTAACTAAGTAAACGTATCACTTACTTAATTTCAACTTGCTCTTCGCCAGCTTCAGCGTTTGCGATCTCACCGATAACCCAAGCGATTTCGCCTTCAGATTTCAGTAGTTCAACAGCAGCGTCTGCTTGATCTTTAGGTAGAGCAACAATTAGGCCTACGCCACAGTTGAAAGTGCGGTACATTTCAAATGTCTCCACGTTTCCTTTCTCTTGTAGCCAGCTGAAAATAGCAGGCCATTCCCAGCTCTTGTCATCAATCACTGCTTTAGTGCCTTCAGGAAGTACGCGTGGGATGTTTTCCCAGAAACCACCACCTGTGATGTGCGAAATAGCATGAATGTCATGCTCTGCAATCATCTTAAGTGCCGATTTGATGTAAATCTTAGTCGGTTCTAGTAGGTGCTCACCGATAGTGCGACCTTCTAGTTCTTCATTCTTATCAGCACCAGAAACTTCTAGAACTTTACGAATCAAAGAGTAACCGTTTGAGTGTGGACCACTTGAGCCAACCGCGATAAGTGCGTCGCCTGCTGCTACTTTAGTGCCATCAATGATGTCAGCTTTTTCTACAACACCAACACAGAAGCCAGCAACGTCGTAGTCGTCGCCTTCGTACATGCCTGGCATTTCAGCCGTTTCACCACCGATTAGTGCACAACCTGCTTGAACACAACCTTCAGCAATACCTGAAACAACGTCTGCTGCTGTATCTACATCTAGTTTACCTGTTGCGTAGTAGTCTAGGAAGAATAGCGGTTCACCACCTTGAACGATTAGATCGTTCACACACATTGCCACTAGGTCGATACCAATGGTGTCGTGTTTTTTCATATCCAAAGCAAGGCGAAGTTTAGTACCAACACCATCAGTACCTGAAACAAGCACTGGCTCTTTGTATTTCGTTGGAAGTTCACATAGGGCGCCAAAGCCACCAATACCGCCCATGACTTCAGGGCGACGAGTGCGTTTAACGGCACCTTTAATACGGTCTACTAGTGCATTACCTGCGTCGATATCAACACCAGCGTCTTTGTAGCTTAGAGAAGAAGTATTACCACTCACGGGATAGTCCTCGAACTTAAGTTGGATGTGAAAACGGCGCTATTCTAACAGGGCTTGATTACCAAGAGCAAACGTTTGCGCGGTTTTTTTTATTAGAATAAAGATTCTGAAATAACCTTAGATTTCGTGTATAATCTACAGGTTTGTTTAAATATTGCCGGAGTTGGAAATGAAAGTTGTTGAAGTGAAACACCCGCTAGTAAAACATAAAATTGGCCTGATGCGTGAAGGTGAGATTAGCACTAAGCGTTTTCGTGAGCTAGCAACAGAAGTGGGTAGCCTTCTAACATACGAAGCGACATCAGACTTTGAAACTGAGCGTGTAACTATTAATGGTTGGAACGGTCCAGTTGAGGTTGACCAAATTAAAGGTAAAAAAGTAACTGTAGTGCCAATCCTACGTGCTGGTTTAGGCATGATGGACGGCGTTCTTGAGCATATCCCAAGTGCACGTATCAGCGTTGTTGGTATCTACCGTGACGAAGAAACACTTGAGCCAGTACCATACTTCAACAAGCTTGCATCTAACATCGACGAGCGTATTGCTTTAGTGGTAGATCCAATGCTTGCGACAGGTGGTTCTATGATCGCCACGATCGACCTGATGAAAGAGAAAGGTTGTAAGCACTTTAAGATTCTTGTGCTTGTAGCGGCTCCTGAAGGTATCGCAGCTCTAGAAAAAGCGCACCCAGACGTTGAGCTTTACACGGCTGCAATCGATGAGAAGCTAAACGACAAGGGCTACATTGTTCCTGGTCTTGGCGATGCTGGTGATAAGATCTTCGGTACTAAGTAATTCGGTTTTAGCGTAAGTTACTCTAAAACGTTTCTTAACTTGCTGAATTAGAAGTATTAATAAAAAGGGAGAGCATTCGATGCTCTCCCTTTTTGATCTTTCGAGCTTGTGATGCTCTTTATTGAGGACCGCAAGCCTCTATCAGTTTGTCGACCTAGTTAGTCTATTTGCGCTTTATCTACAACGGTGTTGTCGCCTAGCTCTTCTGGAAGGACCAGGTTCAGTAGAATCGCTACGATACCGCATAAGCTTACGCCTTGAAGGCTAAAGTCACCGATGCCAAATGCCATACCACCAATACCGAATACTAAAGTAATACCGACAATAACAAGGTTACGTGATTTGTGTAGGTCAACTTTGTTCTGAATTAGGGTGTTCAGGCCTACTGTTGCGATTGAACCAAACAGTAGAATCATGATGCCGCCCATTACAGGAACTGGAATCGTTTGAAGTAGAGCACCTAACTTACCAACCAATGCTAGGACAATCGCTGTTACTGCTGCCCAAGTCATGATCACTGGGTTAAATGCTTTCGTCAGCATTACCGCACCGGTTACTTCGCTGTAGGTTGTATTTGGTGGCGCGCCCAGCATAGAAGCTGCGATCGTCGCCACACCGTCACCTGTGATCGTGCGGTGTAGACCTGGCTTCTTAAGGTAGTCTTTGCCGGTTACGTTAGAGATAGCAAGCATGTCGCCAACGTGTTCAACGGCCGGTGCAATCGCAACGAACACCATAAAGAAGATAGCGTTGATGTTGAATTCTGGCGCTGTGAAGTTAGGTAGAGCTAACCAAGCAGCTTGAGCAACTGGCGTGAAATCAACGACACCGTAAATCAAGCTTGTGATGTAACCCGCGACAATGCCACCAAAGATTGGTAGTAGCTTAAGGAAGCCTTTCGAGAACACACTGATGACAATCGTCACTAGTAATGAAATAGATGAAATCCACAATGCTGCGTCTGCATCGATAAGCTGAACAGCACCATCGCCTGTTTTACCTAGCGCCATGTTTACCGCAACAGGAGCAAGACCTAAACCGATTACCATGATCACTGGGCCAACCACGACGGGTGGAAGCAGCTTATGGATGAATGCTACGCCTCTCACTTTGATCAACGCCCCCATTAGGACGTACACAAAACCGGCTGCCATTAGGCCGCCCATGGTTGCACCTACACCCCAAGTTTGAATACCAAACATGATAGGGGCGATGAATGCAAAAGAAGATGCTAAGAAGATTGGTACTGTACGGCGTGTAATAAGTTGGAATAAAAGGGTACCGATACCTGCGCCAAAGAGTGCAACGTTGGGATCAAGTCCTGTTAGTAGCGGCACCAGTACAAGCGCACCAAACGCTACAAACAGCATTTGTGCACCTTGCAGAGCATTTTTCATGTTATGTCCTTAAAAATGGTCGTTATATGAAAAGCGAAAAATAAAATTCGCGGGATTCTATCACTTAGCAATCGATTGCCACACCAAATAGATCAAATTTATTTATCTTCGTGATGTTTTATATCCATCGTTGCCCGAAAAACTCAGTTTATAAGTGAGCGATTTATCATGGCCAGGTGATATTTTAAGGTTATTAAACACAGTGGGCGCTATCGACCTTGCCCCTCAATCCATAGTTGCTTATCATCTAGGCACAAGATTTGATTATTAGGATCAGTATGCGCTACATAGCATTGTTGTTGATAGGACTATTAGCCTCTCCGAGTTATGCCTTAACTCAAGTAGATATTTTTAGCGCTGAAGTTGCGATTAACGCTGAAAACAAACAGCCAGAACAAGTGGCTAGAAATACAGGTATGGAGCAGGTATTAATACGTGCGACTGGCCAAACCGATGTCGCTTCGAATGAGACGATTCAAAAGGCGATGCGTAAAAGCTCGCAGTATATGTCTCAAATGAGTTTTGGCGAAAGCAATGACCAATCAACATTGCGTATGCGTTTTAACGGCGCTCAAATCCGTTCTCTATTGACGCAAGCACAGTTGCCGTACTGGCCTGACACGCGTTCAAACATCCTTGTTTGGCTGGTGGAAGAACAGAATTACGACAAGAATATTGTGTGGGAACACTCCAATTCACAATTGGCTGCGGGTTTACAAGCTAACGCAAAAGAGCGCGGCTTACCCCTGACGTTGCCAGTCGGTGACTTTGACGATATTACGGGTATCGCGACCTCTGATCTATGGGGCAGCTTTGTCTCGCCAATCAGCAAAGCGAGTCAGCGTTACCCGGTTGATGCTGTGTTGGTGATTAAGGCTCAATCTTCTGGATTACGCTGGGCTCTGTATGATCAAAAACCAAACCAACTGACGAGCGCACCAAAATCGCCAGTCAGCGGTTCAGTATCGGGTAACAGCGCGACGACTTCCAAGAAGCTTGTCGACCAAATCAGTAACTACTACGCGAGTAAGAGTGCGGTAACGGTTGCGAGTGAATCTTCGGAATCAATTTTAACGCAATTTATTAGCCTGAATAACGCGCAAGACTTCTTCCAACTGGAGAGCGCTCTTAAGCGTTTAAACTCAGTGGGAAGCCTCGATATCCTTAAGATTCAGAACAATGAAGTGACCTTCCGAATTCACTTATTGTCGACTCAACAAGAGTTTGAGCAAGAAGTTGAAAGTATTCGCCAAGTCGCCAAGGTTGAAGAGTCTTACATTGAACCTGAAGTGAGCCCTGAATTTGAAACGCAAGGCAACTCCATGTCTGTAGGCGATGATTCAACAGCTGCCGTTGATACTGAAGCAACAGCAACTGACGCTCAAGTGATCAAAGGTAATGAAGTTGTTGGTGATTATTCGCTAGTTGGTTCAGATGCTAACCTAGAAGTGACGAGTAGCGAGGTGCTGGAAGAAGCTACTCCGCATGCGAAACCAAGTTTGGTGTATGAGTGGAACCGCAGTTAGGCAATTGCTGACATTCATCGTCAATACGAAAATTAAAGTAGACAAAGAGAAATAAAAAGAAAGCCCTGCTAGAGAAATCGCGCAGGGCTTTTTTTTGTTCGCTAGTTGCTTGGGCTAACTAGCTGATCGGATGGGTTGAAGCTAATCTTATTGCTCAAACTTTGCTTTCTCTTTCTTTTCTACTTCAGAAAGGCGCTTAAGCTTAATACCTAACTCTTTAGCTCTAAAACGGGTAAATAAGATATTGCCTGCGAAGCCTAGGCTAGTCAGGATTAGCTCTACAGCCGCTAACAAACGCTCTCCACCGTCTACATACATAATAGTTAACGCGTGTAGGAAGTAGAGCATTAAGACGAAATTCGCCCAAGCGTGCGTATAAGGCTTACCTGCTAGAATGCCCGGTAATGGTAGTAACAGCGGAACAGCCCAAGCAATCGCAAGTGTGACATTGCTTAGATGCGGGTGCGGCGAAAGCGTCATCTGCCAAGCCACTACCCAAAATAAAAGCAGCAAGTTACTTGCTAACGCTAGGTAGCGGAAGAGCTTGGTTTTGGGAGACATAGCCGTTTCTGGCATATACATCATTGAGAGATTCCCTTCTGGTTGATAGCGATGCGCGCTAACCGTTTGCCTAGGTTTTGCGCCAACTCAATTTCTTCTTTGCTTAATGAAGCGCTCTCTCCAGTACTGCTGGCACCGTAAGGTGTGCCACCGGTTTGAGTGGTATGCAATGCAGGCTCTGAGTAGGGGATGCCTACCACTAACATGCCATGGTGAAGAAGAGGTAACATCATGCTTTGTTGTGTCGTCTCTTGACCACCATGCAGTGATGAAGAAGAAGTAAAGACACAAGCTGGCTTATCGATAAGATCGCCATTGATCCACAATGAAGTAGTGCTATCCCAAAAGTGCTTCATCGGCCCTGCCATGTTGCCGAACCAAACCGGACTGCCTAGTGCTAAACCATCGCAAGAACGGAGATCTTGTAAAGTCGCAATAGGATCTGTCGGTTGATAACGCGAATCAGGCTGCTCTTCTACCGTATACACGTCGTTCACCGTTCTCAGCATGGCTTCGCAGTTCGGGATAGATTCAACCCCTCGTGCAATCTGTCTTGCGAGAGCTTGTGTGTTACCGTGACGACTGTAGTAGAGAACAAGAATGTTGATGCTCATAGTCGCTTACAGAATCTCTATTACTTGCTCAGGTGGACGACCAATCTTTGCTTTGTTATTCGCAACAACCACTGGGCGTTCAAACAGTTTTGGATTAGCAGCCATTGCTGAAAATAGGTCTTCATTAGATACAGAAGAATCACCAAGATTCGCTTCTTTGTAGTCTGCCTCTTTGGTGCGCATCATTTCGCGAACGCTGCTAAAACCAAGCTGAGTGAATAGGACTTTTAGCTGATCAACAGTTAAAGGCGTGTCTAGGTACTTAATCACTTCAGGTTGTACACCGTTTTTTTCAAGTAGTTCAAGCGTTTGACGGCTCTTTGAGCAGCGTGGGTTATGATAAATCACGACAGACATGGTTCTTCCTCATTATTATTTTTTATTAAATTTTCAGGAGAGGCCTATTCTTGGTCTCTTCATTATATACGGTGAGCTTTTCGGGTCGCTCACCGCTTAGTGAACGACTTATTGCAGTGCTAAGAAGCGCTCGCGCTGAATCATCAATTGATCAATTCGAGCATCGTAGCGGGCTTGCTTCAAACTGCCGAGTTCTGCGATTTGACTTGCTTGCGTGTAGTACTGAATCGCTTTATTCCAGTTGGCTTGCAATGCCAAAATTTCAGCGCGAGCGGCAAGGTCTTCATCACTGTTCCCAAGGCGAGTGTTCGCTTTTGAAAGCAGATACCAGCCATTGGCGTCATTCGGATTGTCATGTGTATAACGTTGTAATACGCGGACGGCCTCTGCAAAGTCTTTTTTTTCAATCAAGGCGTTTGCGTAGTTGATTGTAAGAACTGGGTTGTTTGGCTGACGGACCAAAGCAGACTTTAATTCCTTAATGGCAAGCTCAGGTTTTTCCTGTTCAATGTGAAGGTCGGAAATCGCATCCAAATAGAATAGGTTAGTCGGATCACTGGTAATCAGCTTGGTCAGTATAGGTTCAGCTTTATCTAATTTTTTAGAGTCGAGGTAAACCAATGCTTGTCCATACTCTAACGAAGGGATGACCTCTGTTGGTGCTTTTTTCAACTGGCGTGAGAACCAGTCCAGTGAAGCCTCACTATTGATACCGGCATAGCGAGCTACGATTCGGGATCTTGCCAAGTGGTAATCTAGGGATGGGGCAAGCTTCAGCGGTGGATAGCTGCGAGCGCGAGCACGAGAGTCCGTAATACGGTCTTCTGGTAATGGGTGAGTCAACAGCATCGGTGGTGGTGTGCTGGCATAACGGTATTCATCAGCCAAACGGCCGAAGAAGCGTGGCATTGCGTTCACGTCAAATCCAGCCTTTGCGAGTGTGTTGATACCGAAGCGATCGGCTTCTTTCTCATTACTACGAGTGTAGTTGATTTGACTCTGCATGTTACCCGCGGTCGTTGCGGTTAAGGCCGCAATACCCGCTTCGGGTGCGGCAATCGCGAGTAATATGGAGCCGGCAAGCGCAGCAATAGTCGCAGGAGAGCGACGCGCTTGATCTTCCATACTACGCGCTAAGTGACGCTGAGTAACGTGTGCGATTTCGTGCGCTAACACAGATGCAAGTTCACTTTCCGACTGTGCATGCAAGAACAGACCTGAGTGCAGCGCAACATAACCGCCAAAGAAAGCGAAAGCGTTGATGTTGCGGTCACGGATCATAAAGAACTGAAAAGGTGTCTTTACGTCATTGGCATTCGCGACAAGGCGATGACCTAGTGTGTCGATATAAAGGTTTAGAACTGGATCGTTGATAACAGGCTGGCTGCTTCTGATGATGCGCATGTAGGCATCACCATAGATGAGTTCTTGATCGATAGTGAGCGTGCCGCCAGCCGCCGTGCCGATGTCCGGTAAATCCAAGCTGTTGGTGTTAGCCAACGTTGGGGTGCTTAATGTGGCTGCGATGCATAAGCAAGCAATTGAACGAGCGCGTTTAAACATATTAGTCAGTATTACTCCGTTTCTTCTGACAGTAAGACAAGGGCAATGCAAATTGGTTCTTTATCTGATTTAACCTTTGTTAAGTGCGTGCGCTATCCTAAAGGAAGATGAATCAATGATGGCACGTTTTCAAAAACAGATTACAATATGCCCCTTATAATAAGCATCGAGCCCAAGAATGACACCTAATATTCTAGATTTACGCCAAGAGCGCTGCCCAATGGCGTTATTATTAGCCAAGCGTCATAGTGTAAAGTTAGAAGTAGGGCAATCTTTGTCAATTTATGTATCAGATAACAGTTCGATGAAAGATATTGTTACTTTTTTGTCTAAGCAAGCTTATGTTGTCATGACAGAGGTTTGCTCTAATTATCACCATCTCCTCGTCACTAAAAAGGAATCGCAGTCAGATGCTTGAAATGGTCAGTCGTTGGTATAAACGACGTTTCTCTGATCCACACGCTGTCAGTTTGGTTGCCATCATTCTATTCGGCTTTATTACTATCTACTTCTTTGGTCACCTGATCGCACCGCTGTTGGTGGCGATTGTGTTGGCTTATTTGCTCGAGTGGCCAGTGACTCAACTTCAGCGACTTGGTATTCCAAGAACGCCCTCGGTGATGTTGGTGATCTTGATGTTCTTTAGCTTAATGCTTTTGGCGATATTCGGATTAGTGCCAACCATTTGGGAGCAAGTGAGTAACCTGATCAATGATATCCCTAGTATGTACGGAAGTTTGCAGAAGTTCATTGCAACGATTCCAGAGCGTTACCCAGAACTGGCCCATTTACAGATCGTTGAGTCTTTGATGTCTAACGCGAAGAACAAAGCGCTAGGTATGGGAGAGAGTGTGGTTAAAGGCTCGCTTGCTTCTTTGGTTAGTTTAGCTACGCTAGGTGTTTATCTCATCTTAGTACCGCTACTTATTTTCTTCTTGCTTAAAGATAAAGAAGAAATGATCACGATGGCAAGTGGCATGCTTCCTCGAAACCGTCGTTTGGCGACTAAAGTATGGGAAGAGATGAATGAACAAATCTCGAATTACATCCGAGGTAAGGTGCTAGAGATTTTAATCGTGGGTAGCGTCAGCTACGTCACCTTTGCGATTTTAGATCTTCGTTACTCTGTGTTGCTCGCGGTTGCTGTCGGTTTCTCGGTATTGATTCCCTATATCGGTGCGGCAGCGGTAACGGTACCTGTAGCGATTGTCGGTTTGTTCCAATGGGGACTAGAGCCTCAATTCTACTGGCTGCTACTTTCGTACGGCATCATCCAAGCGCTAGATGGCAACGTGCTAGTACCTGTTCTGTTCTCTGAGGCGGTGAATTTACATCCTGTAGCGATTATTGTTGCGGTCTTAGTGTTTGGTGGATTGTGGGGGTTCTGGGGCGTGTTTTTCGCGATTCCACTGGCAACCCTAGTGAAGGCTGTTTGGAATGCCTTACCGAGTCATGCATTAGACGATGACCCGGTGCATCATCCGTAACGGAATGAGTGACAAAAAAGGCGACTATCGATGATAGTCGCCTTTTTGTTGGTGCGCCGAGCATGGCGTTGATCTAGGAGGTGAAAGTCCTCTACGGGCTCAGTCGAGCGAGAACCGTTAGCCTATGCAAGGGTGTTCACCGTGAGGTGAAATCTGAAGGAAGCAAATGGCAAAACTTGGTTGTGACGAACAGAAATCTGATAGTAGGCCATTACAACTTGGGCAACCTAGCCATAGATAGAATAGTCCAATGCCTCGACGGGAAGTGTGTAGTGGTAAATCAGGCACAGCCAAGGGAAAGAACAACGCCTTACCTCGGGAGATCTTATTGTTTGTCTCAATAGAGACTAATACAGCAGTGATGTTGTGTGATGGACAATAAGAAGTCAGCAGAAGGCATAGTACTTTGAGAATGTACAACTCAAAGGAAGGCCTGAACTGAATATATCAAGAAGCAGTCACTAGACACTCAATCATGTGGAGTCATAGCAAGATGAAACTCATCTCTACGTCCCAAAGGGCAATACCGCAAGTAAAGCTCATGGATACGAAGAATGACAAGCATGGTCGGCATAGACAGGAGGGCGAGTCTTGGTGACCTCAACTTCGTTGATGGAGCAAATTTGCTCTTCAACCAATTTGAATCAAGCTCTTAGACGCGTGAAGAAGAACAAAGGGTGTGCAGGAGTCGACAAGCTCGACATCAACGCCACTATCTCAAGACTTCGACAGGCATCAAACGGGCAAGAGCTTCGCCAGATTCTTCTGGATGGAAGCTATCAACCTCAATCTGTTCTTGGTGTAGAAATCCCCAAAGCTAGTGGTGGCGTAAGGCAATTAGGTATCCCAACAGTCCTTGATAGGGTAGTCCAACAGGCAATCACATCAGTGCTGTCATGTATCTATGAGCCGAAGTTCTCCGACAATAGTTACGGGTTTAGACCCAACCGCAGTGCGCACCATGCATTGGCGGCCGCCAGTCGCTACATCCGAGAGGGTCGAGGTTATGTAGTAGATATAGACCTAGCAAAATACTTCGATACAGTGAATCACGATAGGCTAATGCACAGGCTGTCACAAGATATTGCTGATAAACGCGTGTTAAAGCTAATTAGGTCATACCTACAGGTAGGCATAATGCGACATGGACTAGTTGAGCAGAGACAACGAGGCACACCCCAGGGTGGGCCATTATCTCCGCTACTATCAAATATTGTATTAGATGAACTGGATAAAGAGTTAGAGCGTAGAGGGCATAAGTTCTGTCGATATGCAGATGACTGCCAAATCTACGTGCGTAGTGAGGAAGCCGCTCATCGAGTCAAAGAGTCGATAACGGAGTTCTTGGAGCAGAAACTAAAGCTGACGGTAAACCGTAAGAAAAGTGCAGCAACGAGAGTGACAAAGCGAACTTACCTAAGCCATCGCTTCCAGATAGACGGAACAATCGGGATATCGAAGACGGCACAAGCTCAAATGAAGAAGCGAGTACGTCAGATAACGAAGCGAAATCGAGGACGAGAGTTACAGGTGATAATCACGGAGTTAACTCAATATCTAAGAGGATGGCAACACTACTTCAAGCTTACTGTTCGTAAAAGTGCAATGCAGCGCTTAGATGAATGGATACGGCGTAGACTAAGGTGCTACCGACTAAAGCAGCGCAAACGCAGACACAGCATAGCGACATGGTTACAGCGACAAGGTGTAACGGAGCGTAATGCGTGGAAGCTAGCGATGTCAGATAAGGGTTGGTGGCATCTAGCTTTAACGCCACAGGTTAATCACGCCATGCCAATAAAATGGTTCGAGGGGTTGGGGCTGTACTCATTAAGAGATGGGTACGAGTCACTGAAAGTATATTCGGAACCGCCGTATGCGACCCACGCTTGTACGGTGGTGTGAGAGGACGGAGGCTGCGAGGCCTCCTCCTACTCGATTCTTACATTATTTCAGGTTACCCCATTATTGTAAAAGCAATGCCTTGTCGACGATATCTCATTGGGTTCAATTGTTTTCTTCTGTGGAAGAAAACAGCAATATCGGTCAGGTTTTTTTTTCGCTTTTATTAATATATCGATAATCGAAACCAAAGAGAAAAAGCATATGAAAACCATTCCACTTTTAGACTCAGAAAGTAACAGTGCTCGTTATGATGGGATCATCTCAACCATTTCAAGGTTCAGAGGAAGAGCTCCTGTTAATGAGCTAACACGTCGGTTTAAAAGTATTCTCAAAGTTAACCCTTGGATTACCTCAACGCTAAAAACTCAAGGAGATAACGAACTTTTTTGTCAATATGAAAATGTCATTAATGATATTTCACCATGGTTTGAATTTTATGATATCAATGACTTATTAAAGGCTGATAAGAGTATCGATAATCTTGTTGAAATGATCTCTCTTGGAGAAGATAGAGAGTTAATGGACAAGCTTTATGTTCTTCCTACAGAAGACTGCATAGATACCGATGCTCAACTGATAAAGTTCTGTCTAATAGAAGATAAAGATAAAAAAGAATTTGCAATAATATTTTCGATGAATCATATCATTTCTGATGGAACGAGTTATTATAATCTTTTAAATTCGTTAAGTTTCGATGAGGATATCATTCCTTTTAATTTTAAACGTAAATTAAATTTCACTCGATTGTGTTTTGACAAAAATCACTTTTCATTGAAAACAATGAAGGAAAATAAAAAACATAAATTTGTTAAAAAATTGAATCTAGAGATAATAGAAAAAATAAAAAAGATACAAATGAAATATTAGAAGATGAATGGGTTTCAACTCATGATGTTATAAGTTCTCTATTTTTCAATTCCGTAAAATCAGATGTGTCAATATACCCGGTGAATGCGAGGCCTCATATCGATTACCTGCGCGATATTGATGTGGGAAACTATATTAAGCCAGTTATTTTTAAAAATAAGCATGAGATGAAAGCACAGGATATTCGTCATGCAATAAATAAAATTAAGAATGATCCAGAAAATAATGAATCTTGTATAAATAAAAATGAAGATTGCTACATAAGTGATAATAGCCAAACGATTCAAAGTGAGAGTAAAGCCGCTCTTACAAGTTGGGTGCAGAGTTATAAGCAAATTTCATTAGGTTCTGAATGTTCTTACGTCGCTCATTACCCTCTCAAACCGAGTTATTTACATGGTGAGTCATTGAATGCATTTGAACACGGTGCCATTTTATTCTGTCTAAATTCTGCAGTATGGATACTGGCAGGGGTAACTTCTGATGTTTCTTGGTTAGAGAACAATGTTTTGTTTTTAGAAGGCTAATCTTGGTTTTAGTTTACCACCTAAATATAGTATTAAATTTATTTAATGAAAGGTGTGTGAATTTTTCCAGTGATGAACCTGGGAAATATTCCAAGAACAATTGCAGTTCGCAGGAGGAGAATGCAGCGTAAGTTCTGGTAGCAGTAGTTCAACAGGCACAGATGTTTCAGATAATGGTTGTAACAACTCGTCAAACAATAATAGAGGCCGACGTACAGAAAGTCGCGCTAACCTAAAGCCTAATGAGCCTGATGAATCTAATGAATCTAATGAAGCTGGTAATAACAGCACAGATGGAAGCTCTTCGGGGTCAGCAGCAGGATTATTGGATGAGTTACCTCAAGAGGCTGGAAGTGTTAATGAAGTGATGCTTTCAAATATTGATGATCTGAATGTACTGAATGAGAGTTATGTATCCCTTCTTAGTACTCAAGCATTGAATGATATCTTTAACAACACCCCTATGGATGATGTTTTGGACGCAAAGTATTCGGTTGATTACTCTAAAGGTCCATTTGGTGTTGAGACTGATGGGGAATCGGCAACAGTTGGTGGAGTCATTGACTTAGGTCCTGTTGAGGAAGGGCACGAATGTACTTTGTTAATTTGATGTAAACAAAACCGAAGCTCTGTAATCTTTGTCCCATACCGCTTTATTCATCTTCCTGGGTACTGACAAGTTCCCTTCGGATTTTCTAAACAAGTTCTGAACAAAACGTCTGCAACAAGCCATATTTAGTGCTGAATCTCCAGCATAAATACATTGTTCATCTTCTTTGAAAATAACGTCCAACGCCCAGTGCTGCTGGTTCTCGATGTGCCAGTGTTTTCTGGTCGCTTGTGAGGCTAACTCTAACGACAAGTGATCTGTGCAAATATAATACGATGTTTCATAACTTCCTTTCCCTTTGACACTTCTATCTCTCACCACTGCAACAACACTTTTAACGACAGACCACTTTTCTCTGAGTGCTTCACTGAAGGCTGCTGGGAGAACGTAAACCTCACGAACCTCTTTTCTGCCATGCCCTTTATCTTCGGTGATGTATGACTCTTGTTTATCTTCAGGCAAAGACCAATAGTCTTGGAATTGTGCATCCACTTCTGCAAGCAAACTGGGCTGATTCAGTTTGACTTGCACTAAGAAATCGCCACCTTTATCAACCACTTTATTCAGAGTTTCAACCTGACAATGCAGGGCATCAGCCGTTAATAGACATCCTTTTATATCTAAAGTATCTAACAGGTTTCTTATCGCTGTTAGCTCCGTCCCTTTGCCTTTACAGGGTTGATGTGTGAGGGTCAAACCTTCATCAACATCGAATGCCGAGACCATATAAAGGGGGTTATCTTGTTTGTTTGCTTTAGCACCTTTTAGTACCTTCCCGTCAACACTGATGATAGGTTGAGCATGCCTCTCTCTATGCAAATTAACCCAGCCCACCATAGCTTCTAAGAGTGTTTCAGGAACAATAGTCCTCATAATTGCTGCAATATTATGACGAGTAGGAAGGCCATTTTCGTAGGGGAAATACTCACGTAACCAGTCGATATTTCCTTCACCAAAATCCTTGATATCCGTCCACTTGTTTTGACCACAAAGCATGGCTGTTATGACAACAAAAGCGACTTCTATAACAGGGTAGACTTGGTTGATGTGCGAACGGGTATCTTTCACTTTTTTTAGCTGTTCAATGATAATCATGCGAGTTTCTCATATTTTTTATTTCATGATCTGATCGTGACTATCAGGAAAAGTTCCAATTGAAAATAAAGTTATTTATTTTCAATAACTAAAGTTCGATCCCGCCCTTCTGTTGAGGTGTCTGTTTCTCACGATTTGAATACGCAGAAAACTGTCGGTAAATTGAGTCTCGGTCCCAAATTAAATACTCCTGTAGGCTCTGTGAAGGGAGGGGTATATACTGACACAACAGGGGTTGTTGGAATGGAAGCCGCAGGTAGTGTTGGTAATACAACCATTAAGGGTAATGTTGAGGCAAGCATGAAGAGTGTCATAGACAATATTAGTGATATTGGTGCTAAAATTAACAATGCTATTAGAAATAAATTTTATTATAAATAAATATCAAGTTTAACATGTGATGTGATGTGATGTGATGTGATGTGATGTGATGTGATGTGATGTGATGTGATGTGATGTGATGTGATGTGATGTGATAAAGGATAGTGAATGAAATTAATGGCAGTTTTTTTTCTTTTTTTTATATACTCAACGAGTTCTTTTTCAAAGGAGCTTTTTGCTATGGAGAATGAGACAGAGGTGAGATTATGCAATAATTATAAGGATATACATCACTGTTTTACGGAAAATATTGAATCTAAAAGTGATAAAGATCGACTAGGTGCCATTGTTGTTTATTTAAATAATTATGAAAAGCTTCATAAGCTTTATGATTACAATGAAATTCTATTGAATCTAAGTGAAATGACATATAAAAGGAATTTTAATGCTTTGATCCTAGAAGCTTCTATATATTATTTAGGGTTTCATGTTGATAGGGATGTTAATAAAGCGGTGGCTTTACTTAAAAAGGTTCCAGAAGGGAAGTATAGTGCAGCTGCGTATGGGCTTCTAGGTAAGATTTATTTGTATATATTAAACTCAAATGATAAAAATAATAAAAAAAATGAACTATATATCCTTGCAAAGCAGAGTTTTTACAAATCTCACTTAATGGGGGAGGAATCATCAACAAGAGCTTTAGCTTTTATTATGCTTAAATATGGCGCAAAGGACGATTTTATTGAAGCTGGAAAGCTGCTCGAGTACCTAGCTAGTAAAGGTAATAAAGAGGATATGGACAGTTATGAAAAGTATCAAGGTTACTCAACAAAAATTCTGGATGATGTTGATTGATATTTTGATGATATAAAAATAAGAACGTGAGAATACCTTATCTTCGCTCTGTAAATAGTTGGATGGCTTAATTTTGGTATTAGGTGTGATGTTTTCAGTTACAGGATATAAGCCAACCATTAAGGTTGAAACTACTGGTGCACTTCATACTGTTATACTGCTGGGTTTGTTGCAAAAACTAAAATATTTTTGAGGTGCCTATTTGAGCTCCTCATATCAAGCATAAATACCAAAAATATAGAAGAGTTCGTTAACGAAGGTGGATCTCTCCTGTTCTTTTAGTTACGGCTCATCACACGTAACCAACGATCAATCTGGCTTTTATTCAACACCCGTATTCCTACAAAATCTTGAATCGTTGACCAAGCCTGCTCTCGCATGTTGAAGCCGCCTGTGGTTTCTATGAGGTTTTTAGTAGGGGAATGGTTAGACTCAATACCATTGTTAAGATATTTCATTTACCGGTATTCTATATCTTGCCATAAACGGCCTTTACGCTTGAGACTGGCAATGACGTTCCATAAGCCGGTTGGTTATTGGGTTAATCAGGGAAGCAAAATCCAGAGTTTTCCCGATAGCTTGCTAGAGGTAACGGAATTGGAATTCTGAGTTTCCCATAAAGCTAACTCAAGGATGAATCATAGCGAAAGCTGGGCGGGGAGCGAGGTTTTTGCAACAAACCCATTGGATTAAACTTGGTTTTTGTTATTTGAGTTCTGAATGGGTTTACATATCTTCATAATGGTTCAATATGCCACCGCATGTGCAGCCACTTTGCATTAATCCTTTGTTCTTTAGGTAAGCATAGTGAATGCGGCCCTGTCTCTCTTATCGAATAAAGCTCTTCCACCCAACAGAGCTGTACCATGAAACCGACATTCCGCACCTCATTTAGGAATAAATTGCTTCATATAGCTTACCTAGCAATTGAAGCAATCTCCTCTGATGGTCTTGAATGCCGGTGATAAACCATTGTTCGCCGAACTCAAGTGTATCGACCCCTTCAAATTTTAAAAACACCCAGCGAGCAGTTGGCTTAGATGTGGTTTTGTTCTTAACCATGCTTGGAAAAAATTCTTCAGTAACAGCCAACTCTTCACGTATCTTATGCTCGAGTCCAGCATAAACCATTAGGCTTAAGGTCATTATCATGAGTAAAGCTTCGATGCGTTGTGGTTTTTTTAAGAAGATAGATGATGTTAAAAACTCAGGGCTTTTAAGGAAGCGAAAACCTCGCTCGACTTTCTGTTGTGACTTGTAGTGTTCCAGTAACGCAGCCATATCGAGATCGGTACTTTCAGTATCATTGGTCGCAAGAATGAACATACCAACTTTAAGCTTCGCGAGTTTTACTTTTTCTAAATCAGTGAACGGATTTGCTTCAATTTTGTAGTGGTATCCAGTTGGAACCTCATCTTTTTTAGGGCGCCCTCGGCCAGCAAACTCGGGCACTTGCCGTATCTCACTTTGCTCGAAACTCAACAGTTGGCATTGACTCTGAAATTCACTCATAGCCTTTTGTGCATCAGTCGCACAGGCAAATTGTTTCTTAGCTAATTGAGCTAGAGATTTAAGCTCTTTGGTCAGATTTTTATCCAAATTTTTATAAAAAGTGGCTTCTTCTCGCTTTGTCGCTTGCTCGCTGTTCACTAACAACCATCGCTGCTTCACGTTGCCATAATCAGATTCAATCCAGTGCCCCGAATAACCATTACCGATAGGCTCTAATTGCGCTGGCGATAATGCCAGTAGAGCTTGTTTGGCCATTTTAATGGTCATTGGGACGCGTGTAATGAACTTCTGCTTTTGTTCATCAAGTGAGCAAATACTGTCTGACGTGTATAAAGCTGCATCAGCAATAAAGTAACGACTATTTTGCGCGGCTTTAAGACAGTGAATATGGCGCTTAGTGACCTCTGCAAATGCTTTTGCATCGTTCGTGTTTCCACTGAGAGCCTGCATATAAACAGGGAGCCCTGCTTGATTTTCACAAATTAATTCAAGGACAACCTGATTCAATTCAGGTCGGTGATCTCGACTATAACCTTTGACGAGTTGAATAGAATTAATGTCATCCTCTGCTGATTGAGCATATTCACCATCAACATGGAAACTCGTTATATCAAGGTGGACAGACTCTGTCTTGAGGCCCAATTTTTCAACGGTATGCTCTGCAATAACTTGATATAAAATAGATACATCAGCTTCAAATAAAGCATCTAATGTGCGCCCAAGAACATCATCAGTTAAGTGGTGCGCTTCTATGTTTTTAGCAAGCAGCTTTGATATTGGCTTTGTCTCGAAAAAGTCAGAAAACATATGCAATGTTCGACTATGGAAGCCCAAACCGTTCAAAATCATGGCTAGAACGGCATCACCGTGTGAGACATTATGCTCTGAATACTTAGGAATTATGCGGTCGATAAGCCCGGGTAAATCAATCTCATGACAGAATGCAGCGATTAATCCAAGATGATCTAAGCGTTTTATGACAGGTTGAGGAGCAGACATCGCAAGTTACCGGCAAATAAAAGTAATAGATCAAAACGGGGGATCTGCGTCAAGTCTCAACTGCAATCATTATTGATAAATGATCGTGGGATCACACTAATTAAAATGTAAGCGCGTCATAAACCCCGCATTCTAATCGCCTAGCGCGAAGAATAAGATCAAGTCTCCAACCATAAGGAGATTTGAAATGGGAAAACGACACACTAATCAAGAATGGCAAACGCTCATCGAGCAATCTGAATCGAGTTCATTGTCAACGCTTGCATTTTGTAAGCTAAATGAACTCAACCCCTCGACGTTTTACGCTAAGCGCCAGCAACTCAAAAAAGCAGATGTCTCTCAAGGCTTTGTACGGGCAGAGATCGTCGAAAAGACAACGAAATATCAAGCTCAAATAGCCACCGCTAACATGACACTTCTCATCAATGATGTGGAGTTGAGCATTCCTCAAGGCACGCCCGCTACCTACCTGGCAGAACTCATTGGAGCCTTGTCATGAAACATATGCTCAGCGCACCAGAGATTTATCTGTATCGTGAGAGTGTCGATTTTAGAAAGTCCATCAATGGCCTCGCGGCGATTATCGAAAGTGACACCGATTTACCCTTGGGAAGCGGCGCACTGTTCCTGTTCACCAATAAACAGCGCGACAAAATCAAAGTGCTGTACTGGGATAAAACTGGCTTTGCGCTTTGGTATAAACGCCTTGAAAAAGCCAAGTATAAATGGCCTACAAAAGAGAAAAATGAAGTGTTTACCCTGACTCAATTCGAGCTTGATAGACTGCTTTCTGGCTTCACGATTATCGGCCATAAACCCGTTCAAATAAACGATGTTACAATGACTTAATCGATAATAAAGCCTTATCTGCCAAGCGTTAACAGCATGATTTTAGTATAATAAATGCCATGAAAAAGACGCCAGATATCAACCCAGAAAGCCAAGATATTGCCAAGCTACAAGCGATGGTGAAAGCGCTGATGGCGTCAGAAAACCAATGGAAACAAGAGCGTCAATCTCTGCTTGAGCAACTCAAACTTGCTTTCGACCGCCAGTTCGCAAAACGCTCGGAGGCGTTAAAGCCTTACGATGAATCTCAAGGTGACCTCTTCAACGAAGTGGAATGTGAAGCCGCTAAGGGAGAGGTGGTTGAGGTAACAACGACCACAACGAAGAAGCGTGGTAAACGCAAGCCACTTCCAAAGACTTTGCCTCGTGAGGTTATCGAACTCGATTTAGACGACCATGAAAAACAGTGTGCATGCTGCCAACATAGTCTGCATAAAATCGGTGAAGACCGCAGTGAGAAACTTGAGTTCTCACCAGCCGTGCTCAAAGTGCTGGAATATGTTCGTCCTAAGTATGCTTGTCGTCAGTGCGAGCAAACTGAAGACAAAAGCCACATCGTTCAAAAGCCAGCGCCCCAGAGCATCATCCCTAAAAGCTTCGCGACAGAAAGCTTGCTAGCCAACATCATCCTTGGCAAATATCAATACGCAATGCCACTGTACCGCCAAGAGTCGCTGTTTACCCAGTCGGGTATCGAGCTATCACGAACCACGATGGCAAGGTGGGTTATCCAAGTCAGTGAGAAGTTCACACCGCTGTATGCGGCCTTGAAAGAGCATCTACTCCAACAAGTGGTGGTTCAGGCAGATGAAACGCCGCTCAATGTCCTCAAAGAAGATAAACAGTGTTATATGTGGCTCTACTGCTCGGGCGCAGACTCGCCCGACGCTGCACTGCCGAATGTAAAGAATATCGCCTTGTACGACTATCAAAACAGTCGCGCGAGGGCATGCCCTGTTGCCTTCTTGGGGGATTACAGTGGTTATCTGCAAACCGATGGCTATGGTGCCTATGATGGTCTTCATCACGTAACCAATGTTGGTTGCTTGGCACATGCACGGCGTAAGTTCATGGATGCTAAGAAGCTTCAAGGTAAAGGTAAGTCAGGCAAAGCAGATAAAGCGCTAGCCAAAATCCAGAAGCTCTATGGGATAGAATCGCGCTTAAGAGGTGCGACTGTCGAAACACGAAAAGCAGAACGTCAACTGCATGCCAAGCCGATACTGGATGAGCTGTACGAGTGGATGACGACTCAACAAGTGCTAGCGTCTAGCTCGCTGGGCAAGGCGATAAAATACACGCTCGGCCAATGGCCGAAACTTATCCGCTATATCGATGACGGTCATTTATCTATCGATAATAATCGTGCTGAACGCGCCATTAAACCGCTGGTCATTGGCAGAAAAAATTGGCTCTTCTCGAACACACCAAATGGTGCTGATGCGAGCGCGATGCTTTACAGCATCGTCGAGACGGCGAAAGCCAACGGCCTTATCCTCTACGACTACATGGTCAAGTGCATGAAAGAGCTAGCGAAAGCTGAGCCTGATATCGATGCGCTCCTACCTTGGAACTTCAAACATTAACAACATCGCCTCGTGGGTTCATGGGGCGTTTACATTAAAATCTAGAATTGGCTGCGGAATGACGGATGAAAATCAAATTCATCCTTTTTGCACTCGCCTGCTTCAACGCACATGCGTCCATTTCTATTCATACTCCCCCTGATGGGAGGCGAGTCATCGCGACGTCATCTGAAGAGGGGCACTTATATCAAGTGGATCGGCATATTTATGTGCAGACTACCGACAACTCATTTATTCAAACCGTTCAAGCCCACCTAAACGCCCTTAACAGTACCCCTTCTGGACGAGAAATTATCCGTCAGATTAATGATTATGCACCGATAGCACGACCAGGAGAGCAACCTGCTTATGCGATAGACGCGCCTAGTGAAGTTGCTAAGCAGATTCATTTGGTGTTTCGGTTATCTTTGTCTGGCTGGTCAAGGACTCGTCCACTTTTGTTCGATCCTGGCTTTCTCGCGAATGCTTCCAATGGTTTGGGAGTACCGGCTGTGATTTATCTGGCTCCAAGAAGCTCCTATTACATACCCGATAGTTTTGATATCGCAGATACCGTTGTTGATACCGGTCACCAAATGCTGCATGGCCGGGACTACTTGACGGGGTCATTCATTGAGGCAGCAACGACTCTTATTCGCTCTTTGGAGGGACAGGAAAGAAGGGTTGAACTGAGTGGCTCCGAGATATCAGCGGCTGGTCTTGCCTATAGCGATCCGCTAAATCCGATCGAAAAGCACATTATTACCCAAGAGCGATTAAGCGGTGTGAATCAACGCATGGCTTATCGACAGCAGTGGGTAGAGGCGTCGCGTCTTTCTCATTCGAGTGTTGATAGCCAACAGTTTGTCGATACGATGGAGTCTCTCAATGCAATGAATCGTGAATTGGCGGTGAGTGAGTTTCACTTGGCAATAGAGCGCGGAGCCCCGGTAAGAGACATGGTTTGGCCTAAAGAGATGTTTGACTATCAGATGGTTGCGCTTGATGCGCATGTACCAATATTAGGTAGTGAATTAAAGAGCACAGTCTCTAGGGCGTGTTGATCTTTCGTGAGTGTTTTTTGAACAGCATGGTAAAGAGTTATAATTTGCTTCGCCAAAAGTAAAACCATAACCAATACCATGCCAAGAACAATGCTAACTGATATTCGCTGGGAACTGCTACTCCAAGTTATGAAAAGTACAGGTCGTATTTACGATAAAACTGAACATCGAATGACATTTGAAGGAATACTTTATCGAATGAGAACAGGTATTCCTTGGCGAGATCTACCCTCTGAGTTCGGAGAGTGGAGTACCGTTTACAGACGATTTAATCTTTGGTCAAAGAAAGGGATTTTAGATAATCTTTTCAAAAGCTTATCTAGCATGGCTGACTTTGAATGGGTATTTCTTGATGGCTCTATAGTTAGAGCGCATCAGCATAGTACAGGTGCAGCTACTGAAAGTTCAGAGCAAATAGGAAAAAGTCGCGGGGGCAACTCAACCAAAATTCACTTAGCTGTAGATAGTGGTGGCCAGCCGATTTGCTTTGATTTATCAGAGGGACAACGCCACGATATAGTGCATGCCGAAAGCTTAGTTGAGCAACTCGATGAAGTTAATACCATCGTTTGTGATAAAGGATATGACAGCGAACTTTTCGGTACTTTTGTTAAGGAACGTGGCGGAGAAACAGTAATTGCTAAACGCAATTACGGACAAGATATAGACAAAGACAGTATGGATTGGTGTCTATACAAGTATCGTCACTTGGTCGAAAATGCCTTTGGGAGAATTAAGCATTATCGAGCTATTTCAAGTAGATATGACAAGCTAGAAAGGAATTATGCCAGCATGTTATCACTGGCATTCATGTTAATGTGGCTACCGATGTATTGTTGAACACGGAATGTACAGCAAAGATCAACACGCCCTAGTCAAGGAAACAACTATAAGATGTTTAAGAGAGTTAAACGTTTTATGACCTCGGGGGCAAAACCTGCGCTGGTTTTAAACCATGATTACCTTACTCATGCGGATCTAAAAAGCATCTCTATGCTCGATGCAGAGGTGTTTCGTATGGCTGCAAAATACCAATACCCCATTTATGTGGCGGTCCCTGAAAATCTCTCACCGTTGGAGAGTGATAACCTGCAAATGGCTATCTCGGCAAGACAAAATTTACTTGAGGCTTACGCGAGCTTTGAAGTACAGCCCATCAACACGTTGACCTTCTCATCAGAGGGCATCATCGCTCAGGATTTGGTGCAGCTTAGCAATCGCAGTCATGTCGTTTTATTTGGGATGGGGCAATCGGAGCACTTATTTCCTATCGCTCAATCATTGAAAGCATCGTTTAACCCCAAACTTATGATCAGTCGAGCCTCTAATGAGCTAACGCTTAACCCTAAGTTGAGCTTTGAGCGCGCACAAGAATGGCAAGCCTTGATGAAACGTTATGGCCAAACAGAATTTATGTCTTCACAGTTAAGCTCTGCTTCAAGTATTTGTCTTCCGGAGGCAATGTAATGATGATTTTGATTAGGCTGTTTATTGTATGGCTAATGATGAGTGGTGTTGCCCATGCGACGATATGTAACCTCGCTGATATAAAGGTAAAAAGTGAATTTGAGTGGATGGAAAGTCTCGATAGTGAGTTTTCTGACGATATCGCTAGCTTTAGTGATGAGGCGATGGCGTTAGAGGCCATCCCTGGAATAGATTTTAGTAACGCAGCGATTGGCGGGACTTCCTCTTCATGGATGTCAAACACGGATCAGATACTGTCGATTGGTATTGATGCCCAAGACATGATGGAGATAGAAGAAGCTGAGGCTGTTAGTCGTCTTGGAATGACCAATATTAAAACCAAAGTCGTAAAGCAGGTATTTAAAGAATCTTTCAAAACAGCCATGTTTATCGCTGATATTGGTATTCTTGGGCCTTGGTGGGAGAGTGTAACCCGCTCTGTGTATGACGATCATCAAACCGATCTCGATCGAGCGCAGAATTTTTTTAGTATCGTGCCAGCCATTAATGAAGCCGTAAGCTGGGTAGATTATCAATCTCACCGAGCGACTACTGATACAATAATTCGGCAAATGAACCAACAAGATTACTATCGTTATTCGGTATCAACACCCGATAAAGCCTCGTTGAGTAATAGTCAGAATACGTTAAAGCATGATTTTGAAACGTTGCGCTCTCATGCAACAGAAAATCTTAAACGTATTATCGATAATAATATTCTTCATTTCGATGCACTTTATATCGAGCAAGTTTTGGAGAAGCAGAATAAGCTCGATGTGATTCTTTCGCATATGGACTATGAGTTTTTCGCTACCCAGCTCACACGTTTGAACGGCATTAGACCAGCACAGCTTTCTGTGATTGGACAATCTCTATGCGGTATTGAACGGCAAAATGCTCAGGCCTATTTTGCAACAGGGGAAGGGGATAAAGCCACGATCAATCAGTCCTTATATCAGTGTCTAGCGAGCAATTTGCCCGGCCATCTTGGCACTCTGGTAGCGTTTAATGATGATGCGATGACCAATGGTTTGAGAAGCTTACTTCTGCGCAGTGAACGTGCAGCTGGACAAGAAATTTCCAATCTTATTCTTGATTGGCGAACCATTTATATAAATAAGAGTATTGAAACATCCACGACAAATGCGCGTTTTATGCGAGCGCAGCAGAGCTATAAGGACTATGCGGATGCCTTATATGAAAAAGCTCGGTTAGTGGCATTGGAGCGATTTGCTTCGGTTGTTTATCAGCACCCATATCCGTTGACCGAAGAAGAAATAGAAAGTGGCTCATTTCGTGTTGACGCGGGTTATATTTGCGGTGGAACGTACTGCCAAGATTACCCTGGGAAGTTAATTCAATTTGATGAGCGCCGCGACCCTGTTTTACGTTATATGCAAGACACTCCCTTATTTGATCTTGATATTCAGCAATATGTCCAACGAAGAATTCAACATGGCTGGACTGAGCAGGAGTTGAAGTATCCACTTGAGCAACTGTGGCATCAATGGCAAGCACGTCTCACAGAGCAAAGACACTACTTTTATAAAGGTAACCCCTCGCTGGATGTCATCAGTGCAAAATATCCTGCTTTGATAGAAGTATTGAGTAGGATCAACCCTGAGAGCACACCAGCTCAAGCCGTGGAGTACTTATCTCAACAATTGGACTACGAACTGAGCCAAGGCGCTTTCGAAAAAAGTTGGGATAAATTTGGTGACTTTATCTTCTCTGCGCTCTATAGACTTCGTCAGCAGCATACCGACAATATGTTGCCAACTATGTGGCAAAGGGATGTATTCGCTTCTCAACCGATCGAGGAGGGTGTATTGTTTAATGCTTATCTAAATAAGCCGCACATGTATTTTACCGTTAATCCTTGGTCAATGCGCCTACCCTTTTATCAATACCACCAGACGCCATTTTTGTTTGATGAAGTTTTGCACATGGAAGATGGTATGGAGATGACTGCGATTATCTCGTCAGAAACCGAAGGACTATTTTGGTCGCGCTTTAACCATAGGCTGGCTCAGATAGCGGAAACTCCTGAAGTGAGGTGGCGGCCCGTGATCCGTATTATTCTGTCTGATTATGTGCGTCAGATAGCGGAGATACTTGCACTAGCAGATCAAGACTAGGCTGACTTAAAACACAAGGTCTTTTCAGTCCACAGCTTTAGGGAAGCAGCTTTAAGCCGAACTCCCTAGAGCATCGCCAACCATAATTATGCGTTATCAAAAGGCCGAATCATCGAGATTCGGCCTTTTTAACGGTTGCATTCGCTGAGGTTGGCCCGTTGTCGTTATAACGAGGGCTCGCAAACTGGCATGTATTAAGCTTCTTGGTTGAAATACTCTAGCACCACTTCGTGGTGAGTCTTTGTCTTGAATTTATTGAAGACATGCTCAATCTGACCTTCTTCGTCAATTAGGAAGCTAATACGGTGCAGGCCATCGTAAACCTTGCCCATAAACTTCTTCTCACCCCACACACCGAATTGCTCAGCAACGTTGTGGTCTTCGTCAGATAGGAGTGTGAAGTTGAGAGATTTCTTGTCAATGAAGTTAGGTAGGCGTTTCACTGGGTCGATGCTGACACCCAGAACAACCACGTTTAGGTCATCCAGCTGTGCTTTGATGTCACGCAGGCCTTCTGCTTGCACGATACAACCTGGAGTCATTGCTTTTGGGTAGAAGTAGAAAAGGATCTTTTTACCTTTGAAGTCACCAAGAGATACGATATTGCCATCTTGATCCGGAAGAGAAAAAGCAGGTGCTGGAACACCAGCCGTTAGCGTATTCATGATATTTCCTTTTTAAAGACTGTTTTTAATAAAGTTGAGCGAGCCTTGTACGGATAGGCTCAGACACAGCGCGTCGAATTCTTCTTGTAGCTGCATCAAATTACATTCTGATTGCACAGAAGCGGTAATAGAGATATGGAATTGGTCGTTGTCGAGCTGAACCTTCGACTTATTGATGGTTCGGGCGCTCAGCGAGTTGAGTCCGATGTTACGGTCAGCAAAGAACTGAGTGAACTGCTCGGTCAAGCCGATTTTATCTTCTGACTCAACGAAGACCTCTACGGTATAAGAGTTCTCAATCACATCATGAGTTGAGGTGCGCTTCATTATCGTAATCAAGTCGTGCTCTTGACCAAGCAAAGGCAGAGTGGTTTCAACACGAGTGATGTTATTTGCCTTTCCAGACAGTAGCATGATAAGCGTAAATTCTTCGCCGAATAGGGCGATACGGCTATCAATAATGTTACAGCCTGATTGGGTGACCAAATGAACCACTTGGTTACATACACCTGGGCGATCAGTGCCCACAGCTGTGATTACTAGATGTTGAGTCATAAAATCACGTCTCTATATATTCCATTGATGCATGCATGTTAGCACAGTTAACAAGAGGAATAAGTGTGTGAGCGGAGCTTTTATCAGGCGTTTGCCTTCCGGTGCGCAACAAATGTCAGGAATATCGAGGAGGCTAAAAAAACAAGATAACGCTGCGCTGCTACAGCTTACCTGTTACTGACATCTAGTTTAGCCCTATCCGTTAGATTGAGCGTAGATGACCTAAATTTCAGATAGAACGGCGTTAGAAGTCGTTTTACCTCAAACATACGACAATATTTAATGCAGTTGTTGCCAGTAAGCCACTTTAATGTCTTGTGTTTATTGATCGGCTTACAGTAACATGCAAAAAGAATAAATTAAGGGAGATAGACATGTTTTCAGGAAGTATCGTTGCGCTAGTGACGCCATTTAATACAGATGGTGAAGTGGATTTCGACAGCCTTAAAAAGTTGGTTGAGTACCATGTTGCTGCAGGTAGTGATGGTCTGGTTGCGGTTGGCACAACAGGTGAGTCTTCTACGCTCACTATTGAAGAGCATGTCAAAGTCGTCAATAAGATCGTTGAATTTGCCGATGGTCGTATCCCTGTTATTGCAGGTACAGGCGCAAATGCCACTCACGAGTCAGTGTTATTTAGCCGTTTGTTGAACGGTTCTGGAATTGCTGGTTGCCTGAGCGTAACGCCTTATTACAACAAACCGACTCAAGAAGGTTTGTACCAACACTACAAAGCGATTGCTGAAGTGAGTGACGTTCCACAAATCCTATATAATGTTCCGGGTCGTACTGCCGTTGACTTGCTACCAGAAACGGTTGCTCGCCTTGCTGAGATCGAAAACATCGTTGCACTTAAAGATGCGACGGGTGATCTCGACAGAATTGCAATTCACCGTGAACTTTGTGGCGAAGACTTTATCTTACTAAGTGGTGATGACTTAACAGGCCTAGAATTTGTTAAGCGTGGTGGTGATGGTGTTATCTCTGTAACCAATAATGTTGCAGCTGCTGATATGGCAACCATGTTCAAACTAGCGGAAGAAGGTAAGTTTGAAGAAGCAGAAGCGATCAATGAGCGTTTGATGCCTCTTCACAAAAACTTGTTCGTTGAATCTAACCCTATTCCCGTAAAATGGGCGGTTCACAAATTGGGTCTGATTGCTGAAGGTGGCTTACGTCTACCGCTGACTGAATTGTCAAAGCCAGCTCAACCTGTTGTTGCTCAAGCAATGACTGAAGCGTGCATTTACTAAAACGTATGAAATGATGCCGAAGCAAAACTTCGGCATTTAGGAGTATAAATGAAGTATTCTCACCAGCTAGTGATTGGGTCACTGGCTGTTTTCGTTCTTACAGCATGTTCTGGTAGCCCGACTCAACGTCGCCAAGCCAAAGATGATTTCGAATACTTAGAAACACCTGAGTTTTCACAATGGCAACTGCCTGAAGATGCTCAACCTCAGTTCTACCCAAATTTTGATATCCCAAGCGGTGAATTCAGTGGTGGTACAGGTCGTCAAGTGGATATTCGTCCGCCTCAACAGGTTCTTGAACTGATCCCAGGTGCTCGTGCTGAGCGTCAAAACGGTGAAGTGACACTATGGCTTCTTCGTGCTGAAGAAGCAGGCCGAGTGTGGCAAACGGCGGTAGACATGCTAGCTCAGCGTGGCATTGGCATTCGTGAGCAATCAGAGAACGACATTGAGACCGATTGGGTAACTTGGGTTTCTGAAGACGAAGAAGTAGAGATTGGCAGCCGCTATTCTATCTCTCGTTCCCAAGCGAACAATCGTCATGGATTCAAGATTAACCTGATTGATTGGCGTGAAGGTTCTGAAGAGAAACCTGTATCGGCAACTAATAAAGAGCGTTACAACGCGTTCCTAACGAACCTTGTGATGGCTAAGTACGATGAAAACCTTCGTGCTGAAGCTGCACTGAAAGCGCAAGAGTTAGTGAAGCGTATCCCTATTTCAATGGGTGCTGACCGCAGTGGTTTCCCTGTGATTATCGCGCGTACGCCTTACAACGTATTGTGGCAACGCTTGCCTGAACTGCTACCTCAAATGGGCTTCGAGCTTGAAGAGCGTAATCAGTCTCAAGGTACCATAAAAGCGAAATACGCAGCGCCTGATGATGAGTTCTGGGAAACAATTGGCCTACAACCTATTGATCTAGCGTCAGGTACTTACACCTTCTTGTTTGGTGATCTTGGTAACCGTACGTCGATCAACGTAACGGATGCATCAGGTAAGCCAGTAGAAGAAGAGCTACTGAAGTCAATGGTTCCGATATTGGCACACGTTGCTGATCAAACCAAAGATAAGAAAGAAGCAAAAGCTGAATAAGCCCTGAGCTGATTTTGATAAATAAAAAGAGGACAGACTGTGTCTAATGCCGTTCACTTAAGAGTGAACGGCATTTTTGTTCTTAGCATATCGTTGTGGTCTAGGTTTAACTTTTCTAGGGAATGTTCTTTCCCTTCGCCCTTCAAGTATTAAGCTTTCAGCCATGTTGTGGAACCCCTTTAACTGCCGAGGTATTGCGCCTGGTGTTGAGTAAGGTAAGCCTACAAGTAACGCTGATACATGAGCCAATGTGCCGTTAAAACTCAGTTGATAGGGAAGATAATTTCCCTTTAAATTGAAGCAAAGCTCGACCATCTGATATCGGATTAAATTGTAAGTAAGCAAGATGCCCCATAACTCCTGCTTTACCAGCTCCGGTAAACGACTTCGCAGCGTAAGACGGTTTCCAAGCATGTATTGTTTTTGTTCTCGGTAACCTAACTCTATTTCCCAACGATGCTCATAGAGGCCTACAATATCTTTTGATGGGTAACGCAGAGAGTCCGTCATGGAAGTTAATACTTGGTAGTCTTTTCCTTTAATTTTACGAGTGACAAGTCGAGCGGTTATCGACTTTGGTAAATCAGGCCATAGCTTTCTCGCTCTTGGATTACTATGTAGTTGAACCAGTTTGTCATTTCGCCCTAAAGATTGAACAATATCATATTGTGTATTTTTCTTGAGGGGGATAAGCCAATGGCGCTCTGAGCCAGAGTCTTGCCATTTATGTAATAAACCTAAAGAATAGAAACCCTTATCGAACATTGTCACACTATGATTCGGTGTTTTTTCTATCAGTTTTTCAGCTAATACCATTTCGTTTGTATTGTAATTATCAAAGGCACTGGCCGTGATTATGTGACTGCTTAGTTCCATTTGGCAGACCATTCTCACTTGCGGATATTGTGTCCCTTTTTGTCGAGAAAATGCATTTTCATTTTGTGGATTATCGGGCGTTCGCCAAACAACTCCATCGACGCCAAGCAGCGTTAATCCATTCCACTGGGGTAACTTTGCACTTTTTAACCATGAGGTTGTCATTCGCTCAAAGACCGCTTTAATTGCGTCTTCACCCAACGTCTTTCGTCGTTGAGTCAACGCGCTCGGTGCGACAAAAGCTTTACCTGTACGGTCGACAATATCGAGCTGGTTAACTAAGTTTTTCATGGATTTATTGTTGTAGATAGCCATTCCAACAAGTAACCAAACCATGGATTCTAGAGTTAATTTCCTCTTTCTCATAGTGACAGTATCAGTAAGAGAATAAGCTTCATCGATGAGGTCAATTGGAAGCAAGTCAGACAAAGTTTCAACGTTGCTAGGTTTCCAATCATTAATTATGTTTAGAGCTTGGGAAACATCCATAAAAAAATCCAAGTGCATTAAATACACTTGGATTTTGACAGTTCTGGAGGATCGTTCAACCGATCACTTTGGCTTTAACTGATCGGCATTAACAGACTGTGTCCTCTTTTTATGTCTGCTTGTCAGCGCTTTATGTACCTGTTATCTATCTGTGTTATCAATTTTAAACCAGATATAACAACGCTACTGACTTGTTGGAGCTAACGTATCAAAGGCATTAAGTTAAGTGTCTTTGTTCTCTGTGGACTTATCTTCTTGAGCTTTCTCTTTGTTCTGTTTATCCAATTGATTGAGCTTGTCTAAGTCTTTCTCTGTTTTGTTACGACCTGTCAGATCCATATTGGCGGTCTGTTTGAGCGCAGCAATATTACCCACCACAACGCTAACCACGATGATGATGATAACCCAAGGGTTTGTAAGCCACTCCAACATAAGCGCTCCTAATGACTGATATTCGCCACGAAGCGCGCATAGATCTCGTCTAGCTGCTCCATAATTATCTCATACCCTAATATTGGCTTAGATTGGAGTCGCTTGCCAAGTAAAGTGGGAGATAACTGTGATAAACACAACTGTGAAACTTTACGGTGGCTAATGTGCCAAGGTTCTATCGCCACACCGCCGAGATCTTGGCTGTACGGAAAGAAGAACCCATATTGAGATGCATTGGCAATAAGCCATTGGTAAAACGCTTGCTGGTGGCCAGTAAGGTATTCCCATGGTTCCAGTTGGAGCTGTGTGCCTTCAGGTAAGTGATTACGAGCGAAGACATCAAAGTCACAACCCCAATGGTGACGACTCGCTCCGGGAAGCGCAGACCACCTCAGGATCGCCGACAACTTTTGATGTTCACTGAGTGTTGAAGCATCAAGTGGTTGGCTTTCGGAGTCTAATATCGGTGCTTGACCAGAAAACTTACGATTCCAAATCAGAGATTGCCTTTCATAGTCGCGAAAGCCACTGGCAATCTCCATTTTAAAGCCAGCGAGTTGAGTAGCTTCAATCAAATTGTTCAGATCATCTTTGACATCACTGTGGACCAAGAAGGTCTTGGTGCCAATCAGGCTAGGTTCCAGATGAGAATCTGATTGTCCGGTAAGCTGCTCTGGTGTCATAACGCGTCTCTCAATAATTAGATGCTATCAATCGCTGATCAAAGAACTATTTAGCGAACAGGTTCACTAGTGTTCTTTCGTACATGTCGGTTAGCTTCTCCAAGTCAGCCACTTTCACGCATTCGTTAACCTTGTGAATGGTTGCATTCACCGGGCCTAGTTCCACCACTTGCCCTTTCATGCGCGCAATAAAGCGGCCGTCAGATGTACCACCTGTGGTAAGCAGTGCCGGTTTTACGTCATTAACGTGGCCAACGGCATCAACAATAGCATCAAGCAGTGAGCCTGCGTCGGTTAAGAACGGGTCGCCATTGAATGTCCATTTCAAATCGTATTCGAAATCGTACTTGTCGAGTGTATTTGTGATTCTTTCAACGATGATGTCGTTGTTTAACTCTGTGCTAAAGCGAAGGTTAAACTGAACATTAAATTCACCAGGAATAACGTTTGACGCGCCAGTGCCCGCACTTACATTTGGGATCTGGAAGCTGGTTGGTGGGAAGTAATCATTACCTTTGTCCCACTCGGTCGTAGCCAGTTCATTGATCGCAAGCAGAGAGCTGTGTACAGGGTTATTCGCTAGGTGAGGGTAGGCTACATGACCTTGTGTGCCTTTAACCGTTAGATCGCCAGTGATAGAACCACGACGGCCATTCTTCACGACATCACCGACGTATTCAGTACTTGATGGTTCACCCACAATACACATGTCGATGTTCTCGCCACGAGCCATTAGCGCTTCAACAACACGTACCGTACCGTTGATGAAAGGACCTTCTTCATCTGATGTGATAAGGAAACCGATTGAGCCGGTGTGGTCAGGATGTTTAGCAATGAACTGTTCTACCGCAACGATCATTGAAGCCAGAGAACCTTTCATATCTGCCGCGCCGCGACCGTGTAGGAAACCATCTACGATAGTCGGTTCGAATGGCTTAGTGTTCCACTGCTCAATTGGGCCAGCAGGTACAACATCAGTGTGGCCAGCAAAGGCAAAGAGAGGAGCCTCTGTACCACGGCGAGCCCAAAAGTTTGTCGTATCTTCAAATACCATCACTTCGATTTCAAAGCCTAATGCTTTTAAGCGTTCGATCATCAGGTCTTGGCAACCTGCATCTTCAGGGGTTACCGATTGACGGCTAATGAGATCTTTTGCCAGAGCCAAAGTTGGGCTATCTGTCATCCTTGAATTCCTTATTTAAATAAAGCGTCTAGTCATTAATTGTGGAGCGCTGAATAGGGGAGGTTCAACGCTTTTTTTTGTTTAATTTTATGCGGCTACTAAGCAAAAATAGCGGCATATTGATCAGCTTTGAAGCCGATGTGAAGCTTGCCATCAACTTTCAATATTGGGCGCTTAATCATTGCTGGTTGTTCAACAAGCAGAGCCACGGCTTTTTCTTCCGTTAGCGTGTCTTTTTGTTCTTGAGTCAGTTGGCGATAAGTCGTCCCACGTTTGTTTAGCACCAACTCCCAACCAAGCTCTGAACAGAAGCTTGTTACTAACCCTTCAGTGATGCCTTGTTTACGATAATCGTGAAATTCGAACTCGATACCTTCAGCTTCTAGCCATTTTTTTGCTTTTTTGATGGTGTCGCAGTTCGGAATGCCAAACATAGTGATAGTCATTATTCTTCCTTTGGGTGATTTTATTTCGTTGTTATGAGTTGAATCCTATCAGGAAGCTGCAATTCAGACAAAATAGAGTGAGGAATATTTCATAGAGTGAAAAAAAGCAGTAAGGACATGTCACTATTGGAGACTTATTGATCAGCCTCAACATGTTGTCAGCGAAAAAAGAAATAATTGAGTTGCACATATATAGGAGGTGTCAATGGAGTTGAGTCCTGTTTTTGCAAGGCGGCTATATTTAGCATTGTTAGTGGAAAGCCTTGATAGGCCAAATGTGCCTAAACTCATCGAAAAAACGGGTTGGCCTCGACGTACTATTCAAGATGTACTCAAGGCGTTACCGGGGATCGGTATCGAACTTATGTTTGTTCAAGATGGGCGACGACATAATGATGGTTATTACCAGTTATCCGACTGGGGGCCATTTGATAGTCAATGGGTTATCGAACGTAAAAGCGATATAGCAACAAGCCTTGGGTTTAGTGCATAAGCCAGCGAAAGCTGGCTTTCTTTTGGGCGCAGTAAAATCAAAGCATAAAGAGCAGCCGATTTACTGATTAACTTTCTTTCTTACACAGATAGGCTGTACCAAGCATAGTGACGGAAGCACTAAAGTCTTGGGGAAGGGTAAATATGATGATGTCTGAGCCTAATTCAATGACGTTGGATTTTAATTCGTTCATTGCGTTTTGAATCAGAGTGTCATTTGGGAAGAATAGATAGTTGTACCAGTGGCCTTCGCTGCCTGTGACTTCCCCTTCGTACTTGCACTTGTTGATATCAAGCAGTCCGTGATAATCCATTTGTACTTGGTCAGCTTCGCTATCTGGGACTGTCGTCGGTATCGTGCACCCTAATAACATGCCAGTCATAGCTAAAGCGACTCATTCCTTTTTCATACGTTTACCCTGCTATTTCATCAAATACATCGCGAAACCTACCCAACTTGCGATCAATAGTAACCACGGCAATCTACTGGCGTGATTTGATGTTGTTTCAACACTCGCGTCTACATTGTTCTCTTCGTCTAGACTAGCTTGTTGAGTCTGCTTCTCTTTCTGTACGCGTTTTTTTGCTTTATCAGCTTGGCGACTGCGTTCTTTTTGCTGTTTCTTGTAAAGTGCGATGCCTTTCTCGATACCTTGAGCAATCAACTTCGTTTGTTCTTTGGTTTGAGCTGGTTTTTGCGTCGCTTTGGCTATCTTCAGTGCTTCTTGTTGAGATTCAACAGACGGTGTATTAGTTTTCTTTTTCATACTGAGTTCAATAATTAAAACGGATTAACCAATAAGATAACGCAAACCTAGTTAAGTATGAATGATTTGCGTTAAAGTGTTGGTTTGAAAATAAGTGAAAGTGAGATTTGTGCGGTACTCCATAGAACAATACGACAAACACGGCTTTTTGAAAGCCCCAATCTTATTATGGTTAGGTTGGCTGTTTCTTGCGAAAGCTTTGGTCGTTTTCATTGTTGCGGGCGCAAGCCGAGAGTCAGGAACGGATATCCTCGAGATCATCTATCCTGACCACCAGATGTTTTATGTCGGAATTGCTTTGAGTGTCCCTAGCTTGCTACTGATGTGGTTATTTGGGCTCAGAACACCAGAGAGAAAGCGTCTCAATAAAGTCGTATCTTGGGGGCGTTGGGTCACCATCATGGCTATCTTGGCTCAGGGGTCTCATACCATTTATTTAATCTATTTGGATAATGGATGGTTCCGTTGGTCAAATGGCATCACCCTGTTGTTGCTCCTATGGTTAGCGCTTTTTCTAACCAATAGTCATGCCGCGAGGGATTGCTTTAAAGTGGTTGAGCTCGAAGACTGATTCTCATCAAAACATTTGTCCCATTCACATTTATACTTAGAAGCTAAAACTGGAAGGAATAATCTATGCTTAATGTCTCAAATGAGCACCCTAACGTTCAAAGTGCTATCTTGCCAGAAGCTGGGCCTTTCGCTCTTTACGTTCAACTAAAAGTGAATGCTAACGCTGCTAACGTATTAGCGGAAATTCAAAAGATTCCTGCGCTAATCGAAGAGCTCAACCAAACTCAACCAGATGCGAACTTAACGGCGTCAGTTGCGTTTTCAAAGGCTTTTTGGGATAAGTTTGAGCAAGCTGCTCCGTCTGACCTTATTGATTTTCCTGCGCTTGGTGAAGGTGATGTCACTGCACCGAGCACATTGTCTGATGTTCTGATTCACTGTCATTCAAATCGACACGACCTGCACTTCTTCATCCTACGTAAATTGCTATCTGAAGTTGCTGTAGACGTTGAAGTAGTTGATGAAACCTACGGTTACCGCTTCCTAGATTCACGTGATATGACCGACTTCGTTGATGGCACTGAAAACCCCAAAGACGCTCAGCGCGCTGAAGTAGCGATTGTGCCTGAAGGTGAATTTGCTGGTGGTAGCTATGTGATGGTACAACGTTTTGTGCATAACCTACCTGCTTGGAACCGATTAAATGTATCGGCACAAGAGAAAGTCGTTGGTCGTACTAAGCCCGATTCAATCGAGCTAGAAGATGTTCCTGCGGCGTCTCACGTTGGTCGTGTGGATATCAAAGAAGAAGGCAAGGGCCTTAAAATTGTTCGTCACAGCTTGCCTTACGGTACAGCAACGGGCGATCACGGCCTATTGTTTATTGCTTACTGTAATGTCCGTCATAACTTTGATGCAATGCTAGAGAGCATGTACGGCGTGACAGATGGTAAAACAGACCAACTGCTTCGTTTTACTAAAGCGGTGACAGGCGCTTACTACTTTGCTCCTTCAACTGACGTGTTGAGTGCATTAACGGTTAAGTAAATCGTCTCAAAATAGAATAAACAAATGGAGCCTCAGGGCTCCTTTTTATTAAAGCTTTAGATGAACGGGGCGATATAAGAGCAATCGTGAGTTTTATACATCTTTTTGTAAGTGAAGGTCTATGGCTATAACTGTTAATACAAATGTCTCAGCGCTGGTGGCTCAGAGGAATCTGTCGAATGCCAACAACATGCTGAACCAATCTTTGGAGCGCTTAGCTTCAGGGAGTCGTATTAATAGTGCAAAAGACGATGCGGCTGGCTTACAAATTTCGAATCGATTAGAAGCGCAGATGAGCGGTATTGATGTCGCGGTTCGAAACGCTAACGACGGGATCTCCATTATGCAGACTGCAGAGGGAGCGATGAATGAAACCACTAATATCATGCAACGCATGCGAGATTTGTCACTACAAGCGAGTAATGGTTCGAATAGCCAGTCTGAAAGGACTGCGATTCAAGAAGAAGTGACTGCCTTGAATGATGAGTTGAATCGAATTGCTGAAACTACTTCGTTTGGTGGCAAAAAACTTCTCAATGGTAATTTTGGTAGTACGTCATTTCAGATTGGTGGTAGCTCTGGCGAGGCGGTACAAATCGGCCTCAAAAGTATGCGTACCGATGACATCAACATGGGTGGTTTTAGTTATGTCGCTAATGGCATGGCCAATGACTCGTGGGCAGTGAAATCAAATCAGAATGATATGACGATGTCGTTTACCGATCGTTTTGGCCAGCCTCAAGAGATCACCATTAATGCGAAAGTCGGCGATGACATTAAAGAGTTGGCGACCTACATCAATGGTCAAACGGATCTGGTCTCAGCTTCGGTTAATGATGATGGGCAGCTTCAAATCTACATGTCTGGTGAAGATACCTCTGGCACTATCTCTTTCTCTGGTTCACTCGCGAGTGAACTGTCGATTTCAGCGGGTTACTATGAGTCGGTGAATGACATCAATGTGACGGATATGGGTGGTGCGCAGCGTGCTGTTTCTATTTTAGATACCGCGATGAAGTACGTGGATAGTCACCGCTCTGAACTCGGCGCGATGCAAAACCGCTTTGACCATGCAATAAACAATCTCGAAAACGTCCATGAGAACTTGGCTACATCCAACAGCCGAATCAAAGATACCGACTATGCCAAAGAAACCACTCAAATGCTCAAGCAGCAAATACTGCAGCAAGTGAGTACCACAATATTGGCTCAAGCAAAGCAAGCGCCGAATCTTGCTTTAACTTTGCTTGGTTAATAAATCACCTCGAATCTTATAAAGGTAATTCAGCTTAACTAGAGCCCTTTGGTTAATAAAAATACAACTTTCCGCCCGACTGATATCTCGACAACTTTAGCGTTTTTCTCATCTTTTTTTGATAATTTCACGGCTAGTCACGCTTTCTTCCCCTTTCGCGCTATTTCTTTAATTTTATTGTTTTTTTCCTAAAGGTTTCAGTATCCACGCCGTTATTAATAGTAACTTAAAGATAACTACTTGGTTTTCCGAGACGTCGGAAACCGCTATACCGGAAAATCAATTGGAGAAGTCACCATGGCAGTGAATGTAAATACCAACGTTTCAGCGATGACAGCACAACGTTACCTAAACAACGCAAACAGCGCACAACAAACATCAATGGAGCGTCTATCTTCTGGCTCTAAAATCAACAGCGCGAAAGATGACGCTGCGGGCCTACAAATCTCGAACCGTTTGAACGTTCAGAGTCGTGGTCTTGATGTTGCTGTTCGTAACGCGAACGACGGTATCTCAATTGCACAAACTGCTGAAGGTGCAATGAACGAGACAACCAACATCCTGCAACGTATGCGTGATTTGTCTCTACAATCTTCAAACGGCTCAAACTCAAAATCTGAGCGTGTAGCGATTCAAGAAGAAGTAACAGCATTGAACGACGAGTTGAACCGTATCGCGGAAACCACGTCTTTTGGTGGTAACAAACTGCTTAACGGTACTCACGGTACTAAATCATTCCAAATCGGTGCGGATAACGGTGAAGCGGTAATGCTTCAACTGAAAGATATGCGCTCTGATAACGCTCAGATGGGTGGTAAGAGCTACCAAACTGAGAACGCAAAAGACAAAGACTGGAACGTTCAAGCTGGCGCCAACGACCTAAAAATGTCGTTCACTGATAACTTCGGTCAAGCGCAAGAAATTGATGTGTCTGCGAAAGCGGGCGACGACATCGAAGAGCTAGCAACGTACATAAACGGTCAACAAGATTCTGTTAAAGCGTCTGTAACTGAAGACGGTAAGCTACAAATGTTTACTGGTAACAACAAAGTTGAAGGCGAAGTGGCATTCTCTGGCAGCCTTGCTGGTGAACTAGGCATGCAACCTGGCAAAGATGTAACGGTTGATACTATCGACGTAACGTCTGTTGGTGGCGCACAAGAGTCTGTAGCAATCATCGATGCGGCACTTAAGTACGTAGATAGCCACCGTGCTGAACTGGGTGCTTTCCAAAACCGTTTCGACCACGCTATCAGCAACTTAGACAACATTAACGAGAACGTTAACGCATCTAAGAGCCGTATTAAAGATACTGATTTCGCGAAAGAAACGACTCAGATGACTAAGTCTCAGATCCTTTCTCAAGCTTCAAGCTCGATTCTTGCTCAAGCGAAGCAAGCACCGAATTCGGCACTTAGCCTACTAGGTTAATCGATTGAAAGGCCACGTTGACTATAAGCTTTGTTGATCATAAGCGTTAACGTTAGGCTTCCACAAATTAGCTCGTGGTGAGAGATGAGCGTTAAATAGACCCAGCTTCGGCTGGGTTTTTTATTACCTGTTGTTTGGCTAAGGTGGGCGTTGGAGAAAATACCGAAGTACCGAAAGGAGCAAAAGCGAGATTCCCTATCACGCTCGTTCCTCACTGCTGGGAATGACGGGGATAGAGAGGTCTTTGACTCATTGCCTACCTGAACCGAAGTCGTTGGTCGTCATCTCAGAATCGAGTAGAGCGAGATATCAGAGGTCTGTTGTCTGACTGAATTCATACCGTGTGATTTAACGTGTGGGATCTGCGCCTAGAATGGCGTTTAACGCGGTTTAATAACAAAGTAGGGCGGTTAGTTGTCATTTAAGGATTGGTATTGCTGTGGCTCTTTGAGGGGATGTTTACAACGAGGTGAGGAGTAGTCAGTACTGTTGTTTAAGGAACTCGATAAATATAGCAGGCACAAAAAACGCCACCCATTGGTAGCGTTTTAATTAAAGCAGTTAAGTAATCGAAATTACTTAGTTACTTTAAGAACTGGAGTTTCGCCAACAGTTACAGAACCAGCAAGCTTGTTCAGCTCCTTGATTTCGTCCATGTTAGAGATAACAACTGGAGTAAGCGTAGATTTCGCTTTCTCTTCTAGAAGTGCTAGGTCGAAAGTGATGATAGTGTCACCAGCTTTAACAGATTGACCTTCTTCAGCTACACGAGTGAAGCCTTCGCCTTTTAGTTCGACAGTATCGATACCGAAGTGAACGAAAAGCTCAACACCGTCGTCAGACTCGATAGAGAATGCGTGGTTAGTTTCGAAAATCTTACCGATAGTACCGTTAACTGGAGCAACCATTTTGTCGCCAGCTGGTTTGATCGCGATGCCGTCACCAACGATTTTTTCAGCGAAAACAACATCTGGCACATCTTCAATATTTACGATTTCGCCAGATAGAGGTGCGATGATTTCGATTGCACCAGCGTCAGCGCTGTCGTCAGATACTAGCTTTTTCAGTTTGTCAAACAGACCCATTGTGTCATGCTCCTAACGTTTAGTTTTATTCTGTAGAATATACTATACCAATCTAACAAGTTAGACGACTATTTTTAGCCGTCTAACTTTATTAAGCTATTGGTGATTACTGAGTTTTCTCAGCGATGAACTTTTCTACACAAGCTTCAATTTCTGCAGCTGTAGGTAGAGATAGTGCTTCGTCAGCCATAGCTTTAACTTCTGCGAAGTTAGAGTTACGGATTACTTTCTTAACTTTAGGGATAGAGATACCGCTCATAGAGAACTCATCTAGCCCCATACCAAGAAGAAGTAGAGTTGCACGCTCATCGCCTGCTAGCTCGCCACACATACCTGTCCATTTGCCTTCTTTATGAGAAGCATCGATTACTTGCTTGATTACAAGAAGAACCGCTGGAGATAGTGGGTTGTAAAGATGAGAAATCATCTCGTTACCACGGTCAACTGCAAGAGTATATTGCGTTAGATCGTTAGTTCCGATAGAGAAGAAAGCCACTTCTTTAGCAAGGTGGTGTGCGATTGCAGCTGCTGCTGGAGTCTCAACCATTACGCCAATTTCGATGTCTTCATCGAATGCGTGACCTTCAGTACGAAGTTCAACTTTGTACTCTTCGATTGCTTTTTTCAGTTCACGGATCTCTTCAATAGAAATGATCATTGGGAACATGATACGTAGCTTACCGTGTGCAGATGCACGAAGAATGCCGCGTAGTTGGTCACGTAAGATTTCACGACGATCCAAGCTGATACGTACTGCACGCCAGCCTAGGAACGGGTTCATTTCTTGTGGAAGATCCATGTATGGAAGATCTTTATCGCCACCGATATCCATTGTACGGATAATCACTGACTCACCGTGCATTGCTTCCGCTACTTCTTTGTAAGCAACGTATTGCTCTTCTTCAGTTGGAAGTGCAGTACGGTCCATGAATAGGAATTCAGTACGGTACAGACCAACACCTTCGCCACCGTTGCGCAGGATACCGTCACAGTCTTTAACTGTACCGATGTTGCCGCAAACTTCTACTTGATGGTTATCAAGCGTGATAGCTGGTAGGTCTTTAAGTTTTGCTAGTTCAGCCGCTTCTGCTTCAAAATCAGTTTTGATTTTCTTAGCTTCTGCTAATTCAGCGTCAGAAGGGTTGATGATGATCTTGTTGTTCATCGCGTCTAGCACAAGCATGTCGCCGTTCTTAACTTGCTTAGTGATCTCGTTAGTACCAACGATAGCTGGAAGCTCAAGTGAACGTGCCATGATTGAAGTATGAGATGTACGACCGCCGATGTCACAAGCGAAACCAAGAACGTAGTCTAGGTTGATTTGTGCAGTTTCAGATGGCGTTAGGTCGTAAGCAACTAGGATAACTTGTTCATTGATATCTGCTAGAGATACAATGTTGATGCCTAGTGCATTTTTAACGAAGCGAGTACCGATATCACGGATATCAGTTGCACGTTCTTTTAGGTACTCATCATCAAGCGACTCAAGTGCAACAGCTTGCTCTTCGATCACTGTGTAGATCGCGTTGTCTGCGTGCATTTTGTCTTTCTTGATGAGTGCTAAAATCTCTTCTTCTAGCTCTTCATCTTCAAGCAGCATGATATGGCCTTCAAAGATTGCTTCTTTTTCTTCGCCAAAAGTTTCAAGTGCTTTTTGCTTTACAACTTCAAGTTGTTGAGAAGATTTGTTACGAGCGTCAAAAAAACGCTGAACTTCTGCTTCAACTTGATCGTCTGAGATAGATTGAGTGTTTAGGACAATTTCATCTTCTTGAAGTAGTAGTGCTTTACCGAAAGCAATACCAGGAGATGCTAGGATGCCTGAAATCATAGCCTTACCTTAGTTGTTCAACTGTAAACGGGAGAATGTGTGACTTTAAGTCGTCGACTAAATGTCGCGCTTATCGCTATCTATTTCGAATTGCTATCTATTTCGAACAAAGCCACTTTGCTGTGCAAAATGGCTTTAAAAGAAGGAGACCGTATTAGTGTAGTTGATCCATAAGAGCAACTAGGTGGTCTACTGCTTGCTGAGCTTGAGGGCCTTCAGCTGAAATAGTAACGTTAGTACCTTTCACTAGGCCTAAAGTTTGTAGCTTGAACAGGCTTTTCGCGCTAGCGCTTTTGCCGTTAGAAGTCACTGTGATGTCAGCGTCGAAAGATTTTGCTTCTTTAACGAACTGTGCAGCTGGACGTGTGTGAAGGCCGTTTTCTGCTGTGATTTCTACTTGTTTCTCGTACATTTGATATACCCCAATTAATTTATTTTTTGTAAGTTTGTAACCAATTCAGCTTAACTGCTTTAACGTAAATCCGCTAGAGGCTAGTACGCTATGTTCGTGTTAGAACTTAGACTGATTATAAATTTTTATCCAGCCATGGTCGTCTTTTGTTGAGTACTCATGACTTTCAGAATCTGTTTATTGCTTCTTTTATTTTGAAGCGAAAAATAAAACAGAGCTGATATTACCAAAGGTGGGGCAGGGATCAACAAAAAAGCCCCTAAACGGGGCTTTTTTGGACGAAAAATTGATTTGACCACATATTACTGTTGGTTCTCTTTTTCCGTAAAGATGCCTGCAAACAAGGCTGTACTTAGGTAACGTTCACCAGAGCTTGGTAGTACGGTAACGATAGTTTTTCCTGCAAATTCAGGTAGTTCTGCAATTCTGTTTGCTGCAACAACAGCTGCGCCAGATGAGATGCCAGCAAGGATACCTTCTTCTTTCATTAGGCGTTGAGCCATCTCTATCGCTTCTTCAGAACTTACCGATTCAACTCGGTCAATAATCTCTAAATCTAGGTTTCCAGGGATGAAACCTGCGCCAATACCTTGGATTTTGTGCGGAGCGGGTTTGATTTCTTCGCCTGCAAGCGCTTGTGCGATAACTGGAGACTCTGCTGGTTCAACCGCTACTGAAGTGATGGCTTTGCCTTTTTCACCTTTAATGTAACGACTTGTACCAGTGATAGTACCGCCCGTACCAACACCCGCTACAAACACGTCGATCTCGCCGTCTGTTGCTTCCCAAATTTCAGGACCAGTTGTCTGCTCGTGAATTTGTGGGTTCGCTGGGTTGTTGAACTGTTGTAGTAGTAGGTACTTGTCTGGGTCTGATGCAACAATCTCTTCTGCTTTCGCAATCGCACCGTTCATGCCTTTTGGTGCTTCTGTAAGTACTAGGTTTGCGCCAAGCGCTTTAAGCAGCTTACGACGTTCTAGGCTCATTGATTCAGGCATAGTCAGCGTTAGCTTGTAACCGCGCGCCGCAGCAACGAATGCAAGAGCAACACCGGTGTTACCACTGGTAGGTTCAACAAGCTCGATACCTGGTTTAAGAGTACCTGCTTTTTCTGCTTCCCAGATCATGTTTGAACCGATACGACACTTAACACTGAAGCTTGGGTTACGAGCTTCGATCTTAGCTAGGACGTTACCTTTGCTTACTTTGTTAAGGCGAACTAGCGGTGTGTTACCAATCGTTAGGGTGTTGTCTTCGTAGATCTTGCTCATGCGATATTCCTTTATTTAATGACAGAGCTAAACGTAGTATATCAATCACTTTACCGTCTAGTGTCTTTTGGTGTTTGTTCAGCTTGAATTTAGATTAAACAACTTGAAAAAAAGGTAAAAGGATTAAAAAGTTATATCATATAGATATGTAGCAGAGTTCACGCCTATCTTTATTGGTAAGTGAATTCTCAAAAGATAGGCGCGGAAAGGTAAGTTGGCTCGTTTATCGACGAGAGTGTAATGCTTGTTCTTTGAATTCAACAACCCACATGGCTGTGGCACCACAAACCGCAACCGGCACCACGATCAGGTTTAAAATTGGGATTGTCGTAAATACAGAAACAAGCGCGCCGAAGCTGTATGTCTTACCTTGTTTTTGTTTCAGAATGTTTCTCATATCATCGAATTTAATTTTATGGTTATCAAATGGGTAATCAGCGTACTGGATAGCGAGCATCCATGCGGTGAAGATGAACCATAAAAATGGTGCAGCGGTTTGTCCTAGTGCTGGAATTAACAAAAGTAGGAATAAACCGATCGCTTTTGGCAGAACGTAGACAAGCTTGCGCCATTCTCTCGCTAATATACGTGGCGTATCTTTGAGGACATCAAGTAAACCATCGTCATTTACTTTTTTGCCACTCAGCAGCTCTTCCACTTTTTCTGCGAGTAATCCATTGAACGGCGCAGCAATGAAGTTAGCGAGAGTGCTAAAGAAATACGAAAACGTGGCCAAGACGGTTATGACAAGTAGCGGCCATAAAATGTATGATAACCACGACAAGAAGCTTGGCAATGCACCAATCCATCCTTCAATCCAAGTGTTGAGGTTGGAGAAGATATAAAACAAAGCACCACCAACGAGTAACACGTTAGCGATGAGTGGAAGTAAAACAAACTTACGAATACTCGGTGACAAAGCGATTTTTATTCCGAAAATAAAATAGCCAAAGCCTGAGCGTGGATTAGATTCAATAGTCATATTTAAATTAGGTCACATGTGAATTTGGTTAAATAGCAAACATCCCTAGTGTACTCGACCGAAATTAAGAAAAAAAGCGTGGCGAAAATCACACCATGTAAGGAACTAATTGTATTAAGTTGTTCTAAAACAGTGGCTACTTTTGATAGAGTAGTGAGATTGGTCAAATTAACCCAACTTAGTGACAGCATCTTTATAGCTAGTTGACTAAGAAAGCTGAGAGCGAAAAATGCAGGAATTGCGATTTGTACTCATTATTGTTGGCGCGTTAGCTATCGCCGCATTATTGTTCCATGGTCTATGGACGAGTAAAAAAGAAGGGAAAGCAAAGTTTGGAGATAAGCCACTTGGTAAGCTTGATAACGATAGCTTAGATGAGTCTGAAACGATCCCAAACCGTTCATTCGCCCCAGAAGATGATTTTGAGATAATCAGAAAAGAGCGTAAAGAGCCGGACTTTGCGGTTTCACCGGCTGCTACGGATCCGCTGATTGACTCTGACCCACTAACAGCACCACAAACGAAAGAAGTTATCGAAGACGATATCGAATTGAATGATCTTCCTTCTTTCAGTATTAAAGAAGAGCCAGTTCAGATCGAAAGTGAGCCAGAAGAGATCGAAGAAGTTGTCGAGCCTGAGGTTCCAAACTTTGAATTGACTGACGAACAAAAAGAAAACCATGCCGGCTTTAAAGAGCAATACGGTTCGTTTGAAGAAACTACGGATACCGTTACTGAGCCGCTAGCTCCCAACAAAGCACTGACGCCAAGTGAATCGCTTGTTGCTAAAATAGACGTTGCTAAAGAAGTCGTTGCTCCACAAAACGCAGCGCCTATAGAAGAAGCTAAGCCAGATGAAGAGCTTGGCCTAGAAGTTATTGTTCTCAATGTTCACTGCGCTGGAGAAATCCCATTCGTAGGTACTGAACTTTTCCGTAGCATGGAGAATAACGGCTTAACTTATGGTGAGATGTCTATCTATCACTGCTTTGCACAATCTAGTGATGAGCCGAAAGTTATTTTTAGTATTGCGAACATGATGCAGCCGGGAACGTTAGAACATGATGATCCTGCTGATTTTACAACGAAAGGTATTTCGTTCTTCATGACGCTGCCTTGCTACGGTCAAGCTGATCAGAACTTCAATGTAATGCTGAGTGCAGCTCAGAAAATTGCTGATGATATGGGCGGAAACGTTTTGGACGAGTCACGTAACTTAATGACACCTAATCGTTTGTCTGACTATCGTAAACAAATCAGAGACTTTATGACGGCAGCCAATGCCTAGACGTCTTGTTTAGCCTTATAAATAATCTATATTTATAGAAAAGGGCTCCTAAGGGAGCCCTTTTTGATATTTCAATCACGACAGAGAATGATATGAAAGAATCGATTCAAGTTACCTTAGAGCAGTTAAGAGAAACTCTGCACTATCATGCCGTTCGTTATTACGTAGAAGATAGCCCCGAGGTTCCTGATGTTGAGTACGATCGATTAATGCAACAGTTGCTAAAGATCGAAGAAGAGAATCCAGAGCTTGTGACGGTGGATTCTCCGAGCCAACGTGTCGGTGGTCAGCCTCTCGATGGCTTCACTCAAGTGACTCATGAGATCCCGATGCTTTCTCTGGACAATGCATTCTCTGATGAAGATTTGGATGCGTTTAATAAGCGTATGTCTGATCGAGCGCCAACTGCAAACCTAAAGACCTTCTGTTGTGAGCCTAAGCTTGATGGTTTAGCTGTGAGCCTACTCTATGTAAATGGCACCTTAGTACAGGCAGCGACGCGTGGTGATGGTGCGACGGGCGAAAATATTACTGAAAACGTGCGTACGATCAGCTCTATTCCGCTTAAGTTACAAGGTGAAGGTTGGCCAGAACGTATCGAAGTACGTGGCGAAGTGTTTATGCCAAAAGCGGGCTTCGACAAATTGAATGAGCTGGCATTGAAGAAAGGCGAGAAGGTCTTTGTGAACCCACGTAATGCTGCCGCAGGTAGCCTACGTCAGCTAGATTCTCGTATTACAGCTAAACGTCCCTTGGCTTTCTACGCATACAGTGTAGGTGTTGTAGAGGGCGCTGAGCTTTCAAACAGCCACTACCAACGCTTTCTGCAGTTGAAAGGTTGGGGTTTGCCTATGTGTCCTGAAACTAAGCAGCTAAGCTCGCTTGAGGATGTAAAGGCGTACTACCAAGATATCATGACTCGTCGTGATGCTCTTGCTTATGAAATTGATGGGGTGGTGATTAAGGTTGACGACATTGCCGCACAAGAAACTCTTGGTTTTGTTGCACGAGCACCTCGCTGGGCAATTGCTTACAAGTTCCCAGCTCAAGAAGAGATCACTCTGCTTAACGATGTTGAGTTTCAAGTTGGCCGTACAGGCGCTATTACGCCCGTTGCTAAACTTGAGCCTATCTTTGTCGGTGGTGTTACGGTGAGTAATGCCACGCTGCACAATGCCGATGAGATCGCTCGTTTAGGTGTGAAGGTAGGCGATAGCGTGATTATCCGTCGTGCCGGTGAAGTTATCCCTCAAATTGTGGCTGTGGTGCTCGACCGTCGTCCTGAGTCGGCAAAAGATATTGTATTCCCTGATGCTTGCCCAGTCTGTAATTCTGCCGTTGAGCGTGTCGAAGGCGAGGCGGTAGCGCGTTGTACTGGCGGTTTAGTGTGTCAGGCACAGCGTAAAGAAGCGCTTAAGCACTTTGTGTCGAGAAAGGCGTTGGATGTTGATGGCCTTGGTGTAAAAGTGATAGAGCAGCTTGTCGACCGTGAAATGGTCGAAACACCAGCGGATCTATTTAAACTCAGTGCAGGTGTGATTACGGTGCTTGACCGTATGGGGCCTAAATCGGCTCAGAACGTGGTGAGCGCGTTGAATAAAGCGAAAGATACGACGTTAGCGCGTTTCCTTTATTCACTCGGTATTCGTGAAGTCGGTGAAGCGACTGCTATGAACTTAGCACAGCATTTCAAGACATTAGAGCTCGTTCAAGCAGCAACCCATGAACAGTTGATTGAAGTGTCAGATATTGGTGACATCGTCGCAAGTCACCTCACGTGCTTCTTCTCGCAGGAGAAAAATAGAGCCGTAGTCGAGCAATTACTCGACCTTGGTGTTAACTGGCCTGCAATCGAAGCTGTTGCGGATGACCAAGAGCTACCGTTAGACGGTAAAGTAGTTGTGTTGACGGGCTCATTGTCTAAATTAGGACGCAGTGAAGCGAAAGCCGCTTTGCAGGCTTTAGGTGCAAAAGTGACTGGTAGTGTATCTAAGAAAACCGATATCCTATTTGCCGGAGAAGCCGCAGGTTCTAAATTAACCAAAGCACAAGATTTAGGTGTCGAAATAAGAACCGAAGAAGATCTAATTGCTCTTCTTTCTTAAGTAAACCAAGGCAAAAAAGCTCAAAGGCACTCCTTTTCAGGAAGTGCCTTTTTTGTATCTGCTATAACAATGGTGGCTTTTTAATTGTTGAGAATTTTGTTCCTATACGAACTATAAAATCAGGACAGTGACGGTGCTCAACATTAATGAAATAGCGTTCTAGTTGTATCAAAAATGCGAGTCATATCTATTTTTAGATAAGATGTTTTTATTCTGTGGATACAGAAAACCACGGGTTTACCCGTGGATGAATGCCTTTGGAGACGGTACGATGGATAAATGCAATATTACACCTCATCCCATAGTGTCTACTACACGAAGTATCACGTAGTTTGGGTAACTAAGTACCGTCGGAAAATCCTGAATCCTGGTATGTGCAGCTACCTACGGAAGGTTATGCCAAAGTTACTGCGAAGTTTACCTGGCGTTGAGATTGAGACGATAGGCTTTGATGAAGATCATCTGCATATGATGATGCTTATCCCACCGAAATACAGTATTTCAGACGTCATGGGTAAACTAAAAAGCCAATCGTCGCACCACATGCGAAAAACGTTCAGTTGGCTAAGTAAGGTTTACTGGAAAGAGAACATTGTGTGGTCGCCAGGTTACTTTGTCAGTAGCGTAGGCGTGAATGAACAAGTTATAGCGAATTACGTTAGACACCAGGGCGAAAAGGATTCTGGTCAACTCCGCATGGAGTTGTAACAGTAAGTACCCCGTGCATGCACGGGGGTATCTACTTAAATTATTGTTTTATATGGTTTTTAGGTGTTTTTCGCGTGACCTTTCAAATTTATCGATCTGGATCACTAAGTACATGGTAAATTTGCACCAACTCATATTTTTTTAGATGAAAATTAAGTTCTCATTGATCTTTTTGAGGGCGAAGTTAGTCTTAGTGCCATGGATGCACACGATGTGCATAACCAGAAAGGAAATAGAGAACTCAGAGCTTAGGGTTCTCAAAAAAGAAAAGGTATTTCTCTCTACGGCGGCCAACTTTAGGTGGGAAATATTCAAACAGCTATATCCATTTTTAGGAGTTTTATTCCATGGAAAACAAATTTTTTAAACGTACTCTACTAGGTGCAACGGTTGCACTTTTATCGACAGGCGTAATGGCGAAAGAAGTTGGTATCAACTCTGACTTCAACGTTGACGTATACGGTGTTGCGGCTATCTCTCTAGTAAACTACAACACAACTGACAACAATGACTCTAGCTCAGGTTATGCTGTAGAGAATGAATCTCGCATCGGTTTCCGTGCTCATAAAGAGATGTTTGATGACGTATTAATCACTATGCAGATCGAATCTGGCTACGTAGATAGCACAGATTGGGGTCACGGTGGTGTTTCCGGCGGTGTTCTAGGTTTTCGTGATACGTTCGTTGGTGCTTCTGGCTCTTGGGGTAACCTTCGTGTGGGGCGTGTTCTTACGCCACTATACGAAATCGTCGACTGGCCATTCTCTAACCCTGGTCTAGGTTCTGTATTCGATTGGGGTGGTATCAACGGTCACTACGATCGTCAATCTAACCAAGTACGTTACGATTCAGCTAAATTTGGTGGTTTCTCTTTTGCAGCTTCTGTTGGTCGTGATGATAACGACAACGGTGGTGGTGCAGCGACTCGTGATGCTAACTTCGTTGGTGCAAGTGCGAAGTACAGCTTCGAAAAATCACATTTATGGGTGCAGTTGAATCTGGTACACGTGTAGTTGATGCAAAAGGCGGCGACTGGTCTCTTGATGAAAATGGTCAACCAGTAAAAGCTCCAGTAGAACCTGGTTATGATGACGATACTTTCGCATACATCGTTGGTTTTGAAGCTAGCCTACCTGCTGGTTTCGGTATCGCTGCAGCATATAAAGGAGAAGAGTTAGACAGTCAATATCGTAAAGTTACTCAAGATTCTTACTCAATCATTGGTCAATACTGGAATGGTCCAATCGGTTTCAAACTAGGTTACGCAGCTAACCTTGAATCTGAGACAGACGGCTCTAAAGATGCAAACTCTGACAGCAACACTATCTCTGGTCAGTTAATGGCTGTTCATAACGGCTTCGTACCTTACCTACGTGTAGCGGGTCGTACTGTTGGTGACGCTGATACAGATATCGTAACTCGCGTTGGTCTTGAGTACGGTTTCTAAGCTAAAGTTATCAGCTTAAAAATAGTTAGATAAAAATCAGAACGCTGGTAAATTATTTTGCCAGCGTTTTTCCATAGTGAACATAAGGAATTAGTCATAATGAATAAAGTTAGTGTAGTTGTATTATCATTATTTTTGGGAGCTTGTAGTTCACTTGATTCAAAAAGTAATTTTGCAGATTCAGTAGCAGATGTACAGCCGAAAGGTGGTTACATTCAAGTGACTGGACAATCTTACGTTGCGGAGAGTAAAGCGAATGTAGGAGCAGACATTCTGAAATCGTCACTCTATTTTACGTACTATAAAGAAGTAACACAGAATTCAGCGCCAGAATCTTCAATAACTATGGATGTAAGCTATTTCCAGAGCTATAAAGAATACGAAACCGTTAGCTTTTTTGGTAAGACTTTTGAACTCGAAGATAGACAACTTCCAAGAGAAAGTTGTAGCGAACACTGCACTAAGACTCAATATATTAAATTTCCATTAAGCGAAGCTGATATTCAGCAAGCAAGAGAAAAGAACTTAGAGTTTACACTTGATGGACAAAACTCAGTAATGAGTACAACTTTCATTGTGCCGAAAGCGTATATCGACACGATCTACAGCGGCGTAAATAATCATACTGCGATCGCAGTTGCCCCAGTCGCGGTACCTGTAGCGGCGGTTGTTGCTGAAGAACCGAAAGCTTCTCAAGCTCAAGAGATGGTTAACTACTGGTATGGACAAGCAACAAAAGAAGAGCAGTCTGCAGTGACAGATTGGGCGTTCAAAAATCGTAAGAACGCTTCCCCAGCATCAATTGAAGGTTCAAAAGAAATCGAGATGGTTTCATATTGGTTCAATAAGCTAGACAGTGAAGAAAAATCTCAAACTATGATTTGGCTGTTAGAGCAAGAGTAAGCCTCTAACGTAAGTCTCTAGCTATGATTTTCAACCGCAGTATTGTATAACAGCAGTACTGCGGCTTTTCGTTTTAGACCGCGCTCTTTGTTTTAGGTAACGTTTGAATTATAGGTAATAGAGTGAATATTGGTGAAGTAGCTAAACGTGTTGGCACAACAGCGAAATCCATTCGTTTTTACGAAAGTAAAGGCATGATGAGCCCTCTGCATCGTTCCGATAATGGTTATAGGCAATATGGCGAGATTCACATCGAACAGTTAGAGTTTGTACTGAGAGCTAAAATGGTTGGATTTACGCTTGATGAGTGCAAGGCGCTTGTTGAGCTGGCGATGAATCCCAACAGAGAAAGCTACGAAGTAAAAAAGAAAGCAACGCAGAAATTAGATGAAATAGAGTTTAAGCTTGCTGAACTCAATAAGATGAAGGCTCAGTTACAATCTTGGGTACATGATTGCCCTGGAGATACCTCAAACGAATGTCCAATTTTGAATAATTTGTCAGGCCGAAAATAACTTATCTTTCTTTAAAACTTATCTGGCAATCGAACAGTGTGTCAGGCAGCAAAGAACATTACTAGCCTGACGTTCGTTGCCTATCAAAGCACCTTTCCGCCATAGTGTTTACAGATCAGCAATGGCACATGAGTGACTGCATTTCCATTTGAACACTTCACAATAGGTCCCATATTTCCGTTACCTGGAGACTGACTGCTCGCCAGAGCGTTGCCGAATGACAGGCTGAATATCGCTGTTAAAATTATTAGAAAATGTCTCATACTGACTCCGTTATTTTTATCTCTTGTTGAGATAAGTGAAAGTATGGACAAGGAAAGGAAAATTTCAAAAATTGGACGGACTTAACATTTTTAATAATTATAATTAAGCGAGAGCGTGGCTCACTATTTATATATATATTGGTTAATAAATCAGACTTTCTTATATCTTTTAGCTCAATCAAAATTTTTAGCTTTATGAAATAAGAACTTATTTTTTTTGCTATTCAATCTATCATAATGATAATTCGAATGTTCTTTGCTCTCCAAAGTGATTAAAGCCTACATTTATCGATAATATAGGCTTTATATGTCAATTGGCTATAAAGGCTGAATTATTAGAATTATTCCGTCTAACGCCACAATCTTAATTTCTGTGCCTGATGGGATATCTTGACTAGCTCTTGCTGACCAAGAAGAATCTCCTACCTTAATTCGGCAGTTACCTCTTTTAATATCTTCAGTTAATAGTACGGTTTGTCCCAGCAACTGCTTTTCTCTCTGATTCAGTTCCCGACCAGCATCAGAGTGCTTGTCATTGGATAGCTGTCTTCTCCACCATAACCAAGTAGTGATTAATGAGAAGCTGGCGAATGATAGCCATTGCATCTGCCAACCCAGCGGTAATGTACCCAAAAGAGCCCCGACGAGCATGGCTGATATACCAATCCAAAGAAAGTAGCCAGCTGTTCCGATAAGCTCAAGAGCCAATAGTGCTAGACCAAACGCCAACCAATGCCAGTGGTTTACTTGTTCTAGTAATTCGACCATAAGTTAGTCCTTACTACCTTTGTCATTGCTTTGTGCAAACATCTCGGCGATGCCTGCGACTGAGCCCATTAGCCCTGTAGCCTCTAACGGTAACATAATGATCTTGCCGTTTTCTGCTTGTCCAATCGATTTCAGAGCATCAGTATAGCCTTGTGCGATGAAGTAGTTGACGGCTTGCATGTCGCCTTGAGCAATCGCGTTTGATACCATCTCTGTCGCTTTAGCTTCTGCTTCTGCTGCACGTTCACGGGCTTCGGCTTGCAGGATTGCTGCTTGCTTTTGGCCTTCCGCTTTTAAGATTTCTGATTGTTTATGACCTTCGGCTTTTAGGATCTCAGCTTGTCTTACACCCTCAGCCTCTAAAATATCAGCACGCTTGTTACGTTCGGCTTTCATTTGAGCGTTCATCGCCGCGGTTAGATCCGCTGGTGGCTGCACGTCTTTGATCTCGATGCGCGTAACTTTGACACCCCAAGGGTTTGTTGCTTCATCGACGATATTGAGCAGCTTAGTATTGATCATGTCACGTTGGCTGAGCATTTCATCCAATTCCATAGAACCTAATACGGTACGGATGTTAGTGAGGGTTAAATTACGAATCGCGTGTTCAAGGTCGTTGACCTCGTAAGTTGCTTTGGGCGCATCAATAACCTGAACAAAACAGACAGCATCAATCATGACATTAGCGTTGTCCTTTGAAATGACTTCCTGAGCTGGAATATCCAGCACACGTTCCATCATGCTGATTTTCTGACCAACTTTGTCAATGAATGGAATGATCAGGTTCAAGCCTGGTTGGAGGGTGTGTGTGTAGCGACCGAAACGTTCGACAGTCCAGTTATTACCCTGTGGAACGGTTTTGACACTAGCGAAAATAAAGAGCAGTGCGACGGCAGTAAAGATGCTAATAGTAATCAATGTATCAATAGGCATACGGAATCCTTTGCAAGTGTGAGTTTTTGATAGTTCTTTACTCATACTGGCTCATATTTAAAATTCGAGCAAATTTATAAACGAGAAATGGGCCATAAAACCTTGATTTTATGACCCATTTTACTTTGTGTTATGCGATAAGATTGCTGAGATTTCTATTATTTATCGGGGTGTTTTTTCCTCAGTACTTATCAACTTGTTAGCGTTCGAGTTAGTAAAGCAGGGAGTACAATTGGCGGCGGTATTTGCCCGCAACTGCATTACCTTGTCCAAGTGCGCTTAAGATATCCATGAATTCTTTTTTCATATCACCATCGAGGGTATTGAGGTCTTTTGCCAAGAATGACCATAGAAGATCCATTGCTTCTTCGCTGCGATTCACTTGGTGGTATTGAAGTGCTAGGTCAGAGGCCGTTTTAGCATCACTTGGATCTTGCTGTAGCGTTGTTTCTAGCGCTTGAATTTCAGGGCTGTCTGCGGCTTGTTTGTGCAGTTCGAGTTTAGCGACTAAGCCTTTGTAGTAGTTGTCTTGATATTCTAGAGGGATAGTCGACAGTTGAGTTTCAGCTAGATCAAACTGTTGCGTTTCTAGTAAACATTCTGCGATCGCCAGTTTTACCTCGCCTTTATTCGTTAGCTCTGCTGGAAGTTGCTGCATTGCTGCTAATGCCAGTGTGTGCTCGCCTGCTTGCATTTGCTCGAGAGCCTGACGCAGTGCGAGTTCATCTTGATTAGGAAGGTGTTTACTTAACATCTCAACAATTGCTTCGATGCTTTGTGGACCACCCAAACCATCAACGGGCTGACCATTAACAAACAATGCAATAGTAGGTAGAGCTTGCACGCCAAATTGGCTGGCAATTGCCTGTTCTTGTTCACAATTCAACAGAGCTAAAGTAAAAGCACCGTTGTATTGCTGAGTTAATGTTTGCAGTTCAGGGATCACCTGAGCACTTTCTTGGCTCATTGGTGCCCAAAAGTGGATGAGTACAGGCGTCTGCATTGAGGTTTCTAATACTTGACGAAAGTTCTGCTCATTAAGTTCAACAATGTGCGGAGATTGCATTTACGTTCCTTGAGATGTGTTTTGTGGGTACGCTGCAAATATGGGGGGAGATCCTGGTAACTTCAAGATCTAACTTAATTATCTCGGATAAAAGAGACAAATTAAAAAACGCTATGCTTCAGTGTTGATAGAGTTGTCGTATCAACACGAAAGGCATAGCGTGATCTTTGAGGTGGTTAGTGAGGCGTTGCGTGAGATATTCAAAACAGAATAAACAACGTAATAGCCAGACTCACACCAACCCAATTCAGGCGGTTTAAAGTCATGAAATATCCAGAAGTCGATTCATCAATTGGGGATAATCGATGAGATAGGGTAAATCATGACATCTTATTGTTACGGAAAAATTACATCGTTACATTAAAGTTTGCGACTCTACATTCAAAGTTAGCAGTTTATGCTGCTTTTCTCAAAATAGGGTCTAGCAAGCGACTCGGTAGAATTCTTTTCAGTGCCGCGAACACCTTAGTAGGTGTGGTCACTCGATATCTTAGCTTTGGTTTCTCTGCGGTGAGTGCGTGATAAACTGGCTCAACACAACTTTCAGGCGGAAGAACAAAAGCGTTATTCGATGACTCCTTTTCGAGTCGGTCTTTTTGTTGTTGATAAGCTTTTTGATGAACGCTGCCAGTAATGGTGATCCATTTATTGAAGGCTTTCAGGGCATTATTTCTAAATTGGGTTTCTATTGGACCTGGCTGCAATAACGAGATATGAATACCACTATTATGCAGTTCTAAACGTAAGGTATCTGTCCAGCCTTCTAGTGCGAATTTTGAAGCGTTGTAAGCGCCACGATATTTCATGGCCGCAAAGCCTAATACGGAACTGTTTTGTACGATTCGGCCTTCACCGCGTTCGCGCATGTGTGGAAGGATCTGACAAACAAGATGATGCCAACCAAAGAAGTTGGTTTCGAATTGCTCTCTGAGACCTTGGGTCGGTAAGTCTTCTAGCGCGCCAGCTTGACCATAAGCGCCGTTATTCTGTGGATACAGAAAACCACGGGTTTACCCGTGGATGAATGCCTTTGGAGACGGTACGATGGATAAATGCAATATTACACCTCATCCCATAGTGTCTACTACACGAAGTATCACGTAGTTTGGGTAACTAAGTACCGTCGGAAAATCCTGAATCCTGGTATGTGCAGCTACCTACGGAAGGTTATGCCAAAGTTACTGCGAAGTTTACCTGGCGTTGAGATTGAGACGATAGGCTTTGATGAAGATCATCTGCATATGATGATGCTTATCCCACCGAAATACAGTATTTCAGACGTCATGGGTAAACTAAAAAGCCAATCGTCGCACCACATGCGAAAAACGTTCAGTTGGCTAAGTAAGGTTTACTGGAAAGAGAACATTGTGTGGTCGCCAGGTTACTTTGTCAGTAGCGTAGGCGTGAATGAACAAGTTATAGCGAATTACGTTAGACACCAGGGCGAAAAGGATTCTGGTCAACTCCGCATGGAGTTGTAACAGTAAGTACCCCGTGCATGCACGGGGGTATCTACTTGAATAAGCCATATAATCCGTTGGGGGCTAGCTCAATAGCAAGTTGTGCAGCTTGTTCAATGCTTTCTTGGTTAGAAAGGTTGAGCTGTATGCAGGTCAGTCCCTCATCTTGCAGACGCTGTACATCTTGCGGGTGACGGCACGATGCAATGACGTGAAAGCCACGCTTCTGTAGTGCATGCGCACATGTATAGCCAATACCCGTTGAGCAACCGGTGATCAGAATCGACTTGTTCACGCTTAATCCTTTATTAGAGTTTCTATAACTCTAGGGTAAAGAATTAGTCTTAATGTTGTAACAAGTTTTTTAGTGCCGGTTCGATTCTTGAGTAACTAAAGATGAATCCCATTTCGGTGAGTTTCTTTGGTTTAGAGCGAATGCTGTCGAATAACAAGCATGATGATTCACCCATTAGAAGCGACATTGCCCATTTCGGTGTGAACAAGAAATGAGGTCGGCCCAATTGTTTGGCTAACGTGCTGCTGAACAGTTTGTTTGTGACAGGGTGCGGAGCACACATATTAAACTCTCCTTGAGCGTGAGGGGCAGACAACAAGTGGTTGATGGCTCTCACCATATCTAGCATGTGAATCCATGGCATGTACTGCTTGCCTGAACCTAGAGGCCCACCTACACCGAGTTTGTAGGGCATGAGCATCTTCTTTAGTGCGCCGCCATTTTCGCCCAACACAATCCCTGTTCTTAGTAGTATCACACGCGTGTTATCGGATTGGGCTCTCTTGGCTATCTCTTCCCAGTGCGCACAGACTTTGTGAGGAAAACTTTCGTCTTCTACTTGAAGTGATTCATCAAATGGGTGTTGCTGTTGATCGCCATAGTAACCTACAGCGGAACCGCTAATGAAAGCCTCCGGTGGGTTGCTACTGGCATGAATTAACTCGACCAGTTTTTCGGTAATGTGCCAGCGGCTATTGCAGATCCTCTCTTTTTGCTCCGCACTCCAACGCTTGTCAGCGATCGGTTCGCCAGCAAGATTGACCACGACATCGAAGTTATTGAGATCGCTGAGTTCATCAAGAGATTGAATGTAATGAAGGTTATTCTGGTTCAGGTGATTTAGGTTTTGCTTCGCTTTTTCGGGGCTCCGCGTCAACAATGTCACGTCGTCAGTGTTCCAACTTTTGACCAATTCAGAACCAATAAATCCCGTACCACCAGTTAACAATATCTTCATACTAATCTCCCTATTAAACATAATTATAGACATGGCTTGTTTTTGAACGCCAATCAATACGAAAAAATCACTATAACGATCAGTTGGTTTCAATCGTGTGATACCTAAATTACGCCGTATCAATTTACGAAAGAATGAAATTAAATTCATCAAGTTAGGATGTATACCGCCATCACACTTATAGATTTTACTCGGATATGTTGCCAACTGCGTAATCTTTGTCACATAAGCTTTGATAAGGACTTTCCATCATTATGACCAAGCCTGTTTTGACTGTGTCCGCTGATATGAATGTGAAATATTGTGCGTGCTTGTTTGAACGTTTTGGTATGAGTCGCGCTCCGTGGTCTGTGACAATAAGATAGTCGTGATGGTTGTTACAATAATATCGTGATCAACGGTATGGCGATAGGTGACGTTTAGCTTTTCGATACGTACAATAGCCTCATATTTTTTATGGAGAAATACGTGTGAAATTATTTTTTGCTTCAGATTTACATGGTTCACTGCCAGCAACAGAAAAGGTATTAGCGTTATACCAAGCGTCTGGTGCTCAATATTTAGTTTTGCTTGGTGATATCCTGAATCATGGTCCGAGAAATCCGATTCCTGAAGGGTATAACCCGCCAGCGGTTGCTGAAAAACTGAATGAGTTTTCTCAAGAGATCATCGCGGTTCGTGGTAATTGCGATAGTGAAGTGGATCAAATGCTGCTGTCTTTCCCTATGATGGTTGATTACTCATGGGTGTTATTAGAGTCCGGCCAGCGTATCTTCTTAACCCATGGTCACCTTTATAACTCAAGTAAGCGCCCAGCGTTACAAGCGGGTGATGTGATTGCCCATGGGCATACTCATATTCCTGTCGCTGAATATCAGGATGGTATCTTCATATTCAACCCAAGCTCGGCGACATTCCCAAGAAATGATCATGCTGCAAGCTATGGGTTATACGAAAGCGGTACGTTTAAAGTAGTTAGCCTTGAAGGCGAGTTGCTTGTGAGTGGTCAGCTGTAAGCCCATTCAACACCACGTCGGCAGACTGAAGCTAAACAAGTAAAGCCTCGGTTAAGGCTTACTTCGAGTCTACGTGGCCAAGATCTCTGTCTGGAGCTATGATGTTTCGCACTCTTTGCTTCAGCACTTTCGCCTCAGGAAAACCGCCATCCGCTTTTCTTTCCCAGATCTGCACTCCATTACAAAAGATCTCAAATCGACCTCCTGTATCTGGCTGCAAGCTCACCTGTTCAATTTCTTCACTGAAGGTATGCAGCAGCTCTTGGCATAACCAGCTAGATCGAAGCATCCAGTTACATTGACGGCAATAGTGTATTGCGATTGTGGCCTTGGTGATTGAGCTAATTGCTGAGTTTGATTCTGTACTCATAGATATCCCTGAAAATTCTAAAACAATAGTTTGATGCCAGCGGAAAATGGTAATATTTCAAATGCCATTTGACGAGCTAGTTACTTGAAAAGTTGGCTAGGAGCCCGACAGTAGGGGAAGTGAATTAATCCAATTGATAGATCTTATGTTAGAAATTAGATACAAAAAAGGGGTGTAATGCCCCTTTATTTATTACTCGAGAGTTAGTTTGAAAACAACACAGTAGAACCGTGGTTCAAGCTAGTCAGTAATAGTGCTTTCGGGTTAACGATATCAATGCGCCGGCTCTGTTCGGCATCCATTTTGATAACCTGAGTGATCAGTTCGAGCTGCTCTTCTGAAAAATCTTGGCGCTGAGCTGAAGTCACGTCTTTAAACTCCGTCGGTGAAACCAGTAGGTAGTTGTCATTAATATCCCATTGGCCTGTCTCTGAAATGTTGATCACATTCGCGGGTGCAGTTTGGGTGCCGTATAGTTTAACTACTGACATTCTCAGGTAAGTGCCGTTGGGTAGATATTTAGCGTTCGATGACAATTCTACTTTACGAAGCGGGCCAATTGAATCAGATTGCTTGCTGTCGGTAATTAGGGTCACCATTTTTGATTGCCACTCACGCGAGGTCAGTAAGCGTTCTACTTTGGCATCGCTACCCCAATACAACCAACCACTTAGGAATGCAGAAAGAACCAGTAAAATAATAGAGACTTTTAATTTCATGTTACTGATCACCTTTACAAATGTCATTCAAATCTGACTGGTTGGCGTAAATTCTAAGGGTAATATTCTCACTCGAATATTCTTGTGGGTGTATATAGTTAAGAGCAAGATTATTGGTATGTCCGCCTGTCGCGATGACCTCTGTCGGCTTCAACATACCAGTGTGGTTATTATTGTAATGCACAACACACTTCTTTATTGCAGGTAGCCAACTGCTTAAATCTGGGTGGTTAATCGGAGTTTGAACCTTCACACCGTCCACTTCAGCCAGAGTCAGGAATTCTGATTCAGCTGGATTAGTAAACGTTAATACCAGAATTGGCATGATGAGCGCAGCAAGCAGAGCGCTAAAGCTTGTCCACTTATTGCTGCTTTTGTTCGCGGCAACGTTGGTCGTAGTTTTTGGTTCTACTTCAGCGTTAGCCTCTTGAACCTTAGCCACAGGTTCTGACTCGGTCATCTCTGTGACCACTTCTTCTGCTGTTGTAGTAAACGCTAACGTTGGTTCCATCTCACTTTCTACGATTTCAGCCATGACAGGCTGTTCGCTTGAAGAAAGTGGCGCAGAACGTTCAACAGAAGCGATAAACTGGTAGCCGCGCTTTGGCACAGTCTTTACGAATTCTGGAGACTTGGTTGAGTCTTTGAGCATTTTTCTGAGTGTCGATACCGCTTGCGTTAAGCTGGAGTCGTCCACCTCAAAGCCTTGGTCCCGCCAAACATATTCGTGTAATTCGTTACGAGTGATAACTTCATTGGGCCTTTCTGACAGCATCAGGAGAATGCGGCTTTCATTGCTACCAAGGCGTACGACTTCACCGTCGCTGGCCTGATCAACAAGTGAATTGCTGTTTGGGTCGAATACGAACCGCTGTGCGAGAATAAACTTTGTGCCGATATTGCTCATTGAATTCTTCTATTTTGGATGATTTTGGGTGCGAAATAGACAAATCTCAGGTGAAGTTCCGTTCATTCTTCACCAAATCATGGCTTCTTTTATGTTCTTTTATATTTATCACCCTCAAGGATAATAAAAACAGATCAAAAAAACAGTGTTTTTATGATTTTTGACCTTGAATTTACATTTGTCATCCTCATGTTAATGAAACAAGAGTAGTATCCTGTGTAACGCCTCTTTCAGTATTCAACATAAAGTATAGATGTTTTGGAGTAAAAATGAGCGAAACAGCAACGCAAAATAAAGAGACTCGTGGCTTTCAATCTGAAGTAAAACAACTACTTCATCTAATGATCCACTCACTGTATTCAAACAAAGAAATTTTCCTACGTGAATTGATCTCTAACGCATCTGATGCAGCTGACAAACTTCGTTTTCAAGCACTTTCTAATGGCGACCTTTACCAAGGCGACGCAGATCTAGGTGTGAAGTTGTCATTCAATGCAGAATCCAACACTCTGACCATTTCTGATAATGGTATTGGCATGAGCCGCGACAATGTTATTGTGCATTTGGGCACGATTGCTAAATCAGGTACGGCGGACTTTTTCTCAAAGCTGTCTGATGATCAAAGTAAAGACTCTCAACTTATTGGTCAATTTGGTGTTGGTTTCTATTCTGCATTTATCGTTGCAGACGCAGTAACGGTTCGAACTCGCGCTGCGGGCCTGGCAAGCGATGAAGCTGTGCAGTGGCATTCAGCGGGTGAAGGCGACTACACCATTGAAGACATCACTAAAGAATCTCGTGGTACTGACATCATTCTTCATATGCGTGAAGACGGCAAAGAGTTCTTGAACGAGTGGCGTTTACGTGAAGTGATTGGTAAATACTCTGATCACATCGGCATTCCGGTTTCTATCTTAACTGCGGTTAAAGATGACGAAGGTAAAGACACCGAAGAGAAGCACTGGGAACAGATCAACAAAGCTCAAGCGCTTTGGACTCGTAACAAATCTGATATCGAGAAAGAAGAGTACCAAGAGTTTTACAAGCACGTTTCTCATGACTTCGCAGATCCACTAACGTGGAGCCATAACAAAGTTGAAGGTAAGAACGATTACACTAGCTTGCTTTACATCCCAGCTAAAGCACCTTGGGATATGATGAACCGTGACCACAAGAGCGGCTTAAAGCTTTATGTACAGCGTGTATTCATCATGGATGACGCAGAGCAGTTTATGCCATCTTACATGCGCTTCGTTCGCGGTTTAATTGACTCAAATGATCTGCCGCTCAACGTATCGCGTGAAATCCTTCAAGACAATAAAGTGACTCAGTCTCTTCGTGGTGCATGTACCAAGCGTGTGCTGACGATGCTTGAGCGCATGGCGAAGAATGACAACGACAAGTACTTGGAGTTTTGGAAAGAGTTCGGCCTAGTATTGAAAGAAGGCCCAGCAGAAGACATGGCGAACAAAGAAAAAATCGCTGGTCTCCTTCGCTTCTCGTCAACGGAACGTGATTCTGTTGAGCAAACCATCAGCCTAGCTTCTTACGTTGAACGCATGAAAGAAGGTCAAGACAAGATCTATTACCTAACGGCAGACAGCTATGCTGCAGCTAAGAACAGCCCTCACTTAGAGCAGTTCAAAGCGAAAGGCATCGAAGTCGTCCTCATGTACGATCGTATTGATGAGTATGTGATGAATTACCTTACTGACTTCGACGGTAAGCAGTTCCAATCGATCACAAAAGCGGGCTTAGATCTAAGCAAGTTTGAAGGTGAAGAAGAGAAAGAGAAGCAAAAAGAGACGGAAGAAGAATTCAAGTCTGTTGTTGATCGCACTCAAGCCTACCTTGGGGATCGTGTTAAAGAGGTTCGCACGACATTCAAGCTAGCAACTACGCCTGCAGTTGTTGTTACCGATGATTTCGAGATGGGAACTCAAATGGCTAAACTTCTAGAAGCTGCTGGTCAAGCTGCTCCTGAAGTTAAGTACATCTTTGAGATTAACCCTGAGCATGCGCTCGTTAAGCAGATGGCTAATGAAGCGGACGAACAGGCGTTTGGTCGCTGGGTTGAGCTGCTACTTGGTCAGGCTATGCTCGCTGAAAAGGGCTCAATGGAAGATCCGTCACAATTCTTAGGTGCAATCAACGAACTACTGACAAAACGTTAGTCTTTCGACTTTGGGCTAAGCTTATAATTATAATTAAAAGCTCGCTAATGCGGGCTTTTTTTATGAACGTCGCTTAAATTCATCGAAATGTAGCTAAATTCGCTAACAAGACGAAAGCAAACGCTGTCGATACATTCTTTAGTCTTAATTTCAGCCAAATTGAATATTAATGTGATAGAATGCTCGACCTAATCAGCTGGGACTATGAGCCTATCATCTCCAGTTGTATGATTTTTAAACGTTATACCGAAACTTACCGTTTTGCTTCTGTTCACAGTTGTGCTTAGCCTCAGTTGTTACCTAACCTCTCTTGTTTGACCTAAATTAAACCAGAAAGGCGTGATAGTGAGCTTCGGTATAAATCATAATTTTTATAAGAGGATTAAACATGCGCATCATTCTTCTAGGTGCTCCTGGCGCGGGTAAAGGTACTCAAGCTAACTTCATCATGAACAAATTTGGTATCCCTCAAATTTCAACTGGTGACATGCTACGTGCTGCTATTAAAGCGGGTACTGAGCTTGGTAAGCAAGCTAAATCAGTAATCGACGCGGGTCAGCTAGTTTCTGATGAAATTATCCTTGGTCTTATCAAAGAGCGTATTGCTCAAGATGACTGTGAGAAAGGTTTCCTTCTAGACGGTTTCCCACGCACAATCCCTCAAGCTGATGGCCTAAAAGAAATGGGTATCGCAGTAGATTATGTTATTGAATTCGACGTAGCTGACGATGTGATCGTTGAGCGTATGGCTGGTCGTCGTGCTCATCTTCCTTCTGGCCGTACATACCACAATGTGTACAATCCGCCTAAAGAAGAAGGTAAAGATGACATCACTGGCGAAGAGCTGGTGGTTCGTGATGACGACAAAGAAGAAACAGTTCGTGCACGTCTAGGCGTATACCACGATCAAACAGCTCCGCTTATCTCTTACTACGGTAAAGAAGCTGAATCAGGCAACACTAAGTACCTTAAGTTCGATGGTACTAAGCAAGTTGCTGAAGTTAGTGCAGAACTTGAGAAAGCACTAGCATAATTGGCTAACAGACAGTTTTAGAATTTGATATATTGGAAGCGACCCCTAAGGTCGCTTTTTTTGTTTCAATTTTTAGTCGTATACTAATCTAGATAAAATCGATTGTGCATAATTTCTACGTTACGGCTTAGATTCGCACGGCTAACGATCAAGGTGATGTTGCGATAACTCAGTTTAAGAACGACTATTTTAAAATTTAGTTGCGTAACAATGATCTTAAACTTATGCAGATTAGTATATTACGTTCCAGAAAATCACACATTGGTCTCAGGTAGCTATGGAAAATAATAAAAAGCAGGGCGTTTTACTGGTTAACCTAGGAACACCAGATACTGCGACTCCGGCTGGCGTTCGCCGATTTTTAAGTGAATTCTTACACGATAAACGAGTGGTAAACTTAACACGCTGGCTTTGGTGTCCGATTTTACATGGGGTGATTCTACCGATCCGAGCACCTAAAGTGGCTAAGCTTTATCAGTCTGTTTGGATGGATGAAGGCTCACCCCTGCTTGTTTATTCGCAGAGACAAGCTGAAAAGCTACAAACCAAACTGCAGATGCCTGTTGCTTTGGGGATGACCTATGGTAATCCAAGCCTTAAGACGGGCGTTGAGCAATTAATGGAGCAGGGCGTTGAAGACATCATCGTATTGCCTTTATACCCTCAGTATTCAGGTACAACGACAGCGGCCGTTTCTGATGGTTTAACCAAAGCCTTCAAACAAATGCCTGTTATCCCGAGCTATCGTTTTATTCGAGATTATTACTCTCACCCTAGTTATGCGAAAGCATTGGCTGAAAGTGTTCGTAGCCATTGGGAAGAAAATGGCAGAGGTGATCACTTGGTGTGTTCATTCCACGGCATCCCTAAAAGGTTAGCCGACGAAGGCGATATTTACCCTCAACATTGTGAAGCGACGACCAAATTACTTGCTGCAGAGTTAGGGTTATCCACGGAAGACATCACCATGACATACCAGTCTCGATTTGGCCGCGAGGAGTGGTTGAAGCCTTATACCGACGAAACGCTTGAAACGCTTCCAAGTAAAGGTATCAAGAAGATCGATATTATGGCGCCTGCGTTCTCTGTGGATTGTTTAGAAACGTTAGAAGAGATTTCAGACCAGTGTAAAGAGACGTTTATTGATGCTGGTGGTTCTGACTTTAGCTACATTATGTGTCTCAACGACAGAGACTCACACATCGATATGATGGCTGAACTAGTGGCGCTTCATCGCTAACTGATATGTCGATTGAATAGATAATAAAAAGGGCTGCTCATTGAGCAGCCCTTTTTGATCTTGATTTTTCTTTTTGAAATAGATCTAGCTATTAAGCAACCGAAGTTTCTACTTTTGGTTCTGCTTCAAGCGTCATGTTGGTTTCTACACCATGCATCCATGATACAAGTTTACCAGCACAAAGAAGCAGTAAGACGCCACTTATTGTCGCTGTAATTGCGATACCACCGAAGATAGACATTGCGCCAAGCTCACCAACGTGAGAACCCACAAGGCCAGCTACGTAGTTTGCGACAGCATTGAAACCAAACCATGCCCCCATCATTAACGATGCTAGACGAAGCGGAGCTAACTTAGTGACCAACGACAGGCCAATAGGAGATAGACAAAGCTCACCAAGGGTATGGAAGAAGAAAGCACCGACTAGCCACAGCATTGATGTTTTCACTGTTAGGTCGCCGCCTTGCTCCATTACTGCGCCCATCATGCACACAAAGCCTAGAGCTAGGAAGAACAAAGCCATCGCAAATTTCACTGGAGAGTTTGGTTCACGCTTACCAAGCTTGACCCAAAACGCCGCAATGATAGGTGCGAGGGTGATGATGAAGAATGGGTTTAGAGATTGGAACCATGCAGCTGGAACTTCAAAACCACCAATCATACGGTCAGTATATTGCTGTGTATAGATGTTCATCAGGCCGCCAGCTTGTTCAAAGCCAGCCCAGAAAACAATTACGAACAGACCCATAATCAGAATAACTTTTAGTCTGTCGAACTCTTCTTTGGTAAGTGGTGTTTTCTCTTTTGATTTGTTCAGCGCTTTCGCTCGCGCAGCTGCAGGTACTGAACCAATGTTGCCTAACCATGATTGAGCCATCGTCAACTGCATAACTAAGCTGATAACCATACCGATACCAGCGGCTAGGAAGCCAGCTTTCCAGCCGAACGAGTCAACTGCAACACCTGAAATTAAGCCACCCAGTAGCGCGCCTAAGTTGATGCCCATGTAGAAAATGGTGAAAGCGCCGTCACGTCGGTTATCGCTTTCTTGGTATAGGTCACCAACCATGGTCGAGATGTTTGGTTTAAACATACCGTTACCACTGATAAGCAGTGCTAAACCTAGATAAAGAGCATTTACTTGGTCTAAGCCAATGGCGCCGTTAGGAAGAGCGAGTGTAAATTGGCCGAGTGCCATTAATACACCACCCACTAGGATCGATTTACGTTGTCCTAAGTAGTTATCGGCAAGCCAGCCGCCGATTAATGGTGTGATATAGACTAAACCGGTGTAGATACCATAAAGATCGAGGGCATCTTTTGTTGACCAACCAAGGCCACCATTGATCGTGGTGTCTGTAAGAAATAAAACAAGAATTGCACGCATTGCATAGTAGGAGAAACGTTCCCATAGCTCGGTGCTAAAGAGTAGAAATAGGCCTCTAGGGTGGCCAAATATGTTGTGATTGCTTGGCATAAGTTTTACTAATTTTAGGTATTAAAAGATTTTATAGTTCCTTATGTATACAGAGTGGAATAACCATCTGCAATAGGCATCTTTTATGGTTACGATAACTAATTTTTCATAAGATCATGAAAATAATGAGTTTTATTGATAATGTTACCTAGATAATGCGTACTGCAAACTAATTTTCCAGTTTTGAATTGAGCGCATAATGTTTTTTTTTAAAAGAATTATCGAATGATAATGGTTGAATTTATTGGTTTGTTGGATGTTTCTTGAAAATAAATGGAGTGACACTCTTTGTGTGTGTAGCATACATAGCCTTATAATAATGCGACTTTTTATCTGTAAATGTTCCCTGTACAATACTTAACCACATTTTGTCCCTATGGCTTTTTGTTGATAAGTTGGTCTGTTACGCATTATTAATTGCTTATCAGGATTCATTTTATTAACGCTGATTAACCGTTTTAGGCTTGTGGTAATATGTCCCAAAATAGAAAATGGCTAGTAAAATGAAACGTTGGTATTTACTTTATTGTAAGCGCGGTGATCAGAAGCGTGCTCAACAACACTTAGAGAATCAAGGGGTAGAGTGCTTTTATCCTCAAATAGATGTTAAGAAGGTCGTTAGAGGGAAAGAGAAGCAGGTCAAAGAACCGCTATTCCCATCTTACATCTTTGTACGCTTTGATTACGAACAAGGTCCAAGTTTTACCACTGTTCGTTCAACGCGTGGTGTCGTCGACTTTATTAAGTTTGGCGCAAGGCCACACGAAGTCCAAGGTGACTTAGTGTATGAACTGAAAGAGTTTGAGAAGTGTTGCGAAGATGAACCTGAAGAGTGCTGTGTTGAGTTTGAATCAGGGCAAGTGGTCAAAATCAATAGTGGTCAGTTTGCTGGGGTAGAGGCTATTTTCCATCAAAAAGATGGCGAAGCACGCTCTATTATGCTCGTTAAGATGATCAGCCAAGTTGTGCCGATCAGCATAGAGAACGAAGCACTACAAGCTCAAGCACAGCAATAAAAAACAGGCTTTAAAAAAGGCGCATCATGCGCCTTTTTTGTTTTTGACTGGTACCTAGGTCTAGACCTAGTAAGAGTCGTTGTGAACAGCTTGTACCGCACGACCAGATGGGTCAACACAGTTTTTGAATGACTCATCCCATTCAATGGCTTTTGCTGATGAACATGCAACAGAAGGACCACCAGGAACACACTCTGCCGCTGATTCTAGAGGGAATAACTCCTCAAAGATTTCACGGTAAGCGTAGCCTTCTTTGGTCGTTGGCGTGTTGTAAGGGAAGCGGAATTGAGCCGTTTCCATCTGTTTGTCCGTTACTTTGTCTTCAGCGGTTGCTTTCAACGTATCAATCCAATCGTAGCCTACGCCGTCAGAGAACTGCTCTTTTTGACGCCATGCGATTGAATCTGGTAGGTAGTCTTCAAAACACTCACGTAGGATGTGTTTCTCCATCTTACCGTTACCACACATCTTGTCTTCAGGGTTCAGACGCATAGCAACGTCGATAAACTCTTTGTCTAAGAATGGTACTCGGCCTTCTACACCCCATGCTGCCAACGATTTGTTCGCACGAGCACAATCAAACATGCTTAAAGCAAGAAGTTTACGCACAGTCTCTTCGTGGAACTCTTTCGCGTTTGGTGCTTTGTGGAAGTACAGGTAACCACCGAAGATTTCATCAGCCCCCTCACCTGAAAGTACCATCTTGATACCCATTGCTTTAATCTTACGAGCAAGTAAGTACATCGGCGTTGAAGCACGGATAGTCGTTACATCATAAGTTTCAATGTGGTAGATAACATCACGGATTGCATCCAAGCCTTCCTGAATGGTGTAAGTCATCTCGTGGTGTACGGTACCAATCTTATCTGCAACTTCACGAGCCGCGATCAGATCAGGCGCGTTTTCTAGACCAACAGCAAATGAGTGCAGTTGCGGCCACCAAGCTTCAGATTGCTCATCATCTTCAATACGCATTGCCGCAAAACGTTTAGCGACAGCAGATGTGATTGATGAATCAAGACCACCAGAAAGAAGTACACCGTAAGGCACGTCAGTCATTAGTTGACGCTTAACCGCAGCTTCTAGTGCTTCAGTCAGTTCTTCTTTACTTGTGCTGTTACCTTGAGCGGCAGCGTATTCGTTCCAATCGCGGATGTAGTAGCGTTGAGGCTCTGCATCTTTTGAAGAGTAGAAGCTACCAGGAGGGAACTCACTGATCGTCTTACATACAGGAACGAGTGCTTTCATTTCTGAAGCTACGTAATAGTTACCGTGCTCATCGTAGCCTTGGTAAAGCGGGATGATACCGATGTGGTCACGGCCAACTAGGTATTCATCTTTTTCTTCGTCGTATAAAACGAAAGCAAAAATACCGTTAAGTTCTTCTAAAAGGTCGGCACCCATTTCTTGGTAAAGTGCAAGAATGACTTCACAATCAGAGTCAGTCTGGAACTGGTACTTATCTTCATAGCGTGCGCGAAGTTCTTTGTGGTTATAGATTTCACCATTAACTGCAAGAATGTGTTTCTTGTCTTGGCTATATAGTGGTTGAGCACCACTGTTTAGGCCGACGATAGCTAAACGCTCGTGAGCAAGAATAGCTTTTTCACCGGCATAGATACCAGACCAGTCTGGCCCGCGGTGGCGAAGCTTTTTAGACATTTCTAAAGCAATAGGGCGAAGTGCTGCGGCATCACTTTTAATGTCGAGAATGCCAAATACTGAACACATAGAACTTCCTTTTAAATAATTTCTAAATCAACTGTATTCAATTTGCCATTCTGGTTAAAAAAAGCAACCGAATGTGAGCAAAAAAATAATATAAAGGGGTTTATGTTAGAATTTATCTAATTTTAAGGTGGTTTTAGTGACTGGTGTCTAATTGCGGTTGGTTTTTTAAACAAAAACCTCTCAAAAATGCAAAAGAACAGCAATTTTGAGAGGTTAACGAGACAATGTTTAGGACTAGATTTTACTTATGTTAGGGTTTAACTGCTCACAAACGTGGCGAGCAAAACCGCTACCTGCTTCTCTATAAATGTTGAACGCTGCATCGACACCGTTTTCTTTTAATGTTTCGAGTTGATCTGGGTATTCAGCAATCGCGGCAATTTGGCCTTTAAAGTTACGCGACTTCAATTGCTCTAAAGCGGTTTGATTGCCTTGGTGATGAGGCATTGCTAAGATCACCAGCTTTACGTTTGCTGTATCTAGGATGCGTTCCCAGAAATCAGGGTCAGTCGCATCACCAGAAATTACGTTTCTTCCATGGCTTCTGTGGTTATGTGCCGCTTCTTCACGAACCTCGACCCCTAAGCTCACTTTACCGTAGCGTGAACGTAGCTCGTCGTAGGCACCAGTACCAATGCGTCCCATACCAAGAATAAGCACCTGAGCACGACCTGGGTCAATGCGTTTATCACGTTGGTGAAGCTTCTCAGCAGCGTGTTCTTTTAGCCACTTTCCCGATTGTTGATAAAGTTTGTGGCCCGCTTTGTTTAAAGGCGCTGCGATTAGGAACGAGAGTGATACTGCAATCGCCACGGCAACCAAGATATCACCAGACATCCAACCCATCTTAAAGGCAAGGCCACCAACAATGAGGCCAAACTCACTGTAGTTAAACAGTGACAGAGAGGCGAGTAGAGAAGTTCGAACACGGAACTTGAAACGGTTAAGTACCAAGAAATACAGAATGCCTTTAATTGGCAGTAACAATAAGAACAAGACAGCGAGCATAAAGCCCTGAATAGTAGGCTGCTCAGATAAGCCAATATTCAAGAAGAAGCAGACTAGGAAAAGTTCTTTTAGATTAAACAGCGATTTCGAAAGCTCTGAAGCTTTTGGATGACCAGCTAGCAACATACCTAAGATAAGGGCGCCTAGATCTGGTTTTACGCCTACAAATTGGAACAAGCCTGCACCGACCACTAATGCGAAGAAGATACCGAACAGCACCAGCATTTCGCCGTGACCAACCCAATCGAGGACTTTGTAGAATAATGGACGACAGAACGGCAAAGCGAACAGTGCGATGGCATACCATTCTGGAATCTTGCCTGTCGAGGCCGTTAAGAAGAGCACGGCAAAGATATCCTGCATAACCAAAATGCCGATCGCTAGTGTGCCATAGGTCGCATTCATTTCTCCTTTCTCTTGCAGAGACTTAACCGCGAATACAGTACTAGAGAATGAAAGGGCAAAACCGAGAAGGACGATCTGTTCCATTGACATGGCTGCCAGCGAGGAAATACCGAGTAACTTAAAACCAAACAGGGCGACCACAAAAAACAGAGTGGATAAAAGGTTGTGGATTGTCGCGCCAGCCCAGATCTCTTTAGAGAGCAGGGTTTTAATATCGAGTTTCAAGCCAATAGTAAAGAGGAGTAGGGTAACACCTAGATCAGCCAAAGTAATGATGGTGTCATTGGTTTCAAAGCCCAGAGCAAAAAGCCCAAAGCCTGCGACCAAAAAGCCGACCAATGGGGGAAGATGACACTTTAAAGCAATAAATCCTGCAATAAACGCAGTGGATATTAATATAAGTTCCATAACTTGTTGTTGTAGTTCCCTAGCTTAAAAAAACGGGCCGTGTTTATACAAACACGGCCCGTGGAAAATCAGAATGGTTTTCTTTAGTCTTCGAGTAGCTTTTGAAGTAGCACGCCGTTGAGCATGGCACGCTTAATCATTGCAAAAGCTCCCATCGTAGGATGCTTATCGATCTGTGATGCTACAATAGGCAGGCCGCTATGGAAAGTCGTTAACGACTGATTCTCTACATTGCGCTTAATTGCAGGGAAAACAATCTCTTGTGCCTTGGTAATATCACCCGCAATGATGACTTTCTGAGGATTAAACAGGTTAATCGTCATTGCGATGGCTTTCCCTAACTGATTGCCCACTCGAACCAAGCTTTGCTTAGCAAGTTCATCACCATTGATAGCATGGTCACAAACGTCTTGGATAGTGATGTGTTCAAGCTCTGTTAGCGAAGACTCGTAACCTTGTTTAATGAGTTTTTGAACTCGTTCAACAATGGCAGGGTTGGCCGCTACGGTTTCAAGGCAACCGAAGTTACCACATTGGCATTGCTCACCGAGTGGGTCGATTTGGATGTGACCAATTTCACCCACGTTACGGTTATGGCCTAAGAAAACCTGACCATTAACAATGATGCCTGCGCCTGTACCACGGTGAACACTGACAAGAATAGAGTCTTGGCTGTCTTTACTTGCACCGAAGTAATGCTCAGCTAACGCCATTCCTCGAACGTCGTTTCCAACAAAACAAGCGACATGGAATGTGTCACGAATAATGTCGCTCAAAGCCAAGTTGTCGATATCTGTGTTTGGCATGTACTCAACAACACCAGTTGTCGGGTTTACCAAGCCAGGGAGAGTCACGCCAATCGCGATCAACTGATCGATCTTTGGTTGGTGTTCAGCAATGAAAGCCTTCAAGTTATTCACCAAGCCTTGGGTAAGGTCTGACTGATCTGAATAATTAAGGTCTTGCTGTAAGAAAGCCAACTCACGGCCACCAAGGTCATGAAGGCTTATTTGAATGTAGTCTCGACCTAATCGCACAGCAACAGAATGAAAAGGTTCAACTTCTGTGGTTAGGGAGATAGCGCGTCTACCGCCAGTAGACGCTTGCTGCGCAACCTCTTTAATTAGGCCGCGCTCTAAAAGTTGGCGGGTAATTTTTGTAACACTTGCCGGTGCGAGTTGGCTTACATCAGCCACTTGTATACGACTGATAGGCCCTTGTTGGTCTATCAGTCTGTATACCGCCGCACTGTTTAGTTGTTTAACTAAATCTACGTTACCTATTTGTCCGCCATTCATACTTAATTGTGCTCGTATTGTCCGTTAACAACAGTCGCTTTAACGTTAAAATCTCGGTCAAATACAGCAAGGTTTGCAACCATGCCTTTTTTAATTCGACCTAGCTTGCTTTCTACACCGATAGCCGTAGCTGGGTATAGCGTAGCCATGCGAAGAGCTTCGTCTAAAGCGATACCAGCGTGCTCAACTGTATTCTGAACTGCTTCAATCATAGTCAGAGCCGAGCCGCCTAGTGTGCCGTTTTCATCAACACACTTACCATCACGGTAATATACTTTCTTACCGACAAAAATAAAGTATTCCATGTCAGCACCTGCAGGAGCTGTGGCGTCCGTCACTAATACAAGCTTTTCTCCCTTGATTTTGTGCGCAATTCGAATGTTTGCGTAATCAACGTGGAAGCCGTCAGCGATGATGCCCGCATAAACTTCAGGAGTATCGTAAATCGCACCAACAACGCCTGGTTCACGGCCAACCATAGGGGTCATCGCGTTGAATAGGTGAGTTGCAAATGTAATGCCTGACTCAAAGCCTTGACGCGCTTCTGCGTACGTTGCGTTGGTGTGCCCAATAGAAACAACGACGCCAGCTTTACGCAGACGCTCGATGTGCTCTGGGTCGTTAAGCTCAGGAGCCAGTGTTACTTTCGCAACAAGGTCACTGTTCTCACAAATCAGCTTAATCATTTCGCTATCAGATTTGCGGATGTGATCGACGCTGTGGATGCCTTTTTTCGCAACGTTTAGGTATGGACCTTCAAGGTGTAGGCCTAAAGATTGGTTCTGGTATTGATTGTGGTACTCGCGAGCTGCAGTGATAACCGCACGCATATCTTCATCTGATGAAGTGATCAGTGTTGGAAGGAAGCTAGTACAACCGGATTGCAGGTTTGCTTTGTGCATGATCTGCATTGTGTCAGCAGTGATCTCATCGTTCAGCATTACACCGCCACAACCGTTCAATTGAAGGTCAATGAAACCCGGGCTTAGGTTGGCACCATTTAGGTCGCGAATATCAATGCCTTCTGGTAATTCAGAGATAGGACAGACTTTTTTGATCAGTTCGTCTTCGATTACAACAGCATGATCGGTCAGAACATCACTACCAGTGTAAATTTTACAGTTACTTAGCGCGTACATAGTCAGCTAATCCTTATTTCTTGAGATCTTTTAAATTTGTTCGTTACCTAAATGTGGACTTAGTTTGCGAGCATCATTTACGTAACGATTTATCTTTTATGGGCAAACAGCTTCAAAATGTGAGATTATTTAAGTTGTTGAAAATATATGAAAAATTGATCGTTTTTATACATTCAGGTTTATTGTTAATGATTATTCATACGGCAGTGTAAGCTGAGATATACCATCTTTTTACCTAATGATTAGGCTTAGATGTTGTCTATGAATGTCCATTTTTTTGAATGATAAAATAAGTTTTATGATCTCGCTAGCAAAAACCTCTTTATTTGGTAAAAACTAGTGATTAGGATCACAAATGGTAAGGTTTTAATTTGCGGAGCAAAATTAATTGAATACACTAAAAAGGACTAAATTGAGCGGCTAAAATAAGTTTCTCAAACGAATTCTAAAAAATCCTATAGGGGGAAACAACTGGTGAATATTCTAGGATATGCACAGAAGCTGGGTAAGGCGTTAATGCTACCTATCGCAACGCTTCCGATTGCGGCGCTTCTATTACGTTTAGGTCAAGGCGATCTACTTGATATTCCATTCATGGCGCAAGCTGGTGGTGCTATCTTCAGTAACCTACCACTGCTATTTGGTCTAGGTATCGCGATTGGTCTTTCTAAAGACGGTAACGGTGCAGCGGGTCTTGCCGGGGCAGTTGCTTACTTCGTACTAACAGCGACAGCAAAGACAATCAATGCTGACGTTAACATGTCATTCTTCGGCGGTATCTTCGCAGGTATCATCGCGGGTCACTCTTACAATGCTTTCCATGCAACACGCCTTCCTGAGTGGCTGGCTTTCTTCTCGGGTAAACGTTTAGTGCCTATAATGGCTGGTCTATTTGCACTTGTTGCTGGTGCTGTGTCTGGTGTGGTTTGGCCTGGTATTCAATCTGGTCTAGATGCACTAGCTCATGCGGTATCGACATCTGGTGCTGTTGGCCAATTCATTTACGGTACTCTTAACCGTGCACTAATCCCTGTAGGTCTACACCACGTATTGAACTCGTACTTCTGGTTCGGTATGGGTACATGTCAAGAAATCGTTGTTGCTGGTCAAGGCGCATTCGCTAACATCACTCAACTTTGCGTTGACCCTTCACTAGCGAAAACTCTAGTTGTTGGCCAAGAGCATACATTCACATTCGCTAACTCAGTGACTCCAGAGATTACGACTGTTGTTAAAGAAGTGACTGATATAGTTAAATCTGGCGACCTACACCGTTTCTTCGGTGGCGATAAAGGCGCTGGCGTATTCATGAACGGTTTCTTCCCTGTAATGATGTTCGGTCTACCTGGTGCTGCACTTGCAATGTACCTGGCTGCTCCTGCTGAAAAACGTAGCCAAGTCGGTGGCGCACTGTTCTCAGTTGCATTCTGTTCATTCCTAACAGGTATCACAGAGCCGCTAGAATTCATGTTCGTATTCCTAGCTCCTGCTCTATACGCAATGCACGCTGTATTTACAGGTCTGTCGCTAGTAGTGGCAAACATGTTTGGTACTCTGCACGGTTTCGGTTTCTCTGCTGGTCTAATCGACTTCGTATTGAACTGGGGTCTAGCAACTAAACCATTCACTCTACTATTGATTGGCTTAGCATTCGGTGCTCTATACTTCTTCACTTTCTCTTTTGCAATCCGCGCTTTCAACTTGAAATCGCCAGGTCGTGAAGATGACGACGAAGCTGCAGCAGCTCCTGCTGGTGAAGCACCAAAAGGTGACGTTGCTCGTCAATACCTGAAAGCTCTAGGTGGTCACGAAAACCTGACTTCAATCGATGCTTGTATCACTCGTCTACGTCTAACTCTTAAAGACCGCTCTATCGCTGATGAAGTTGTTCTTAAGAAACTTGGTGCCAAAGGTGTGGTTAAGCTAGGTGAGAACAACCTACAGGTTATCCTAGGCCCACTAGCTGAAATCGTCGCTGGCGAAATGAAAGCTATCGGTGCAGGTGAAGACCTATCTGATGTAAAACTTCCATAGTAAAGGAAGTACTTATTAAGACGTAACAACAGCTCTTAATTAAGTTTACAAATTGAAAGCCTCCCAAACGGGAGGCTTTTTTGTGCCTGTCATTTAAGGCCAGTGAACGAGGTTCGTTCTATTCTTCATCGAATAGCAGAAATTATCACAATTAACGGACGGTTCTTATTGTGTAAAGGCGAAGAATTGTGGATGATTAGCAACAATGATCTTTCTATCTTTGATAGGCAGCAAGAGCCGCCTTTTTTTGGGTATGGAAGATAACTTTCCCTGACAATACTAAATACATAGAGGTGCTATAGATGAGTGAAGCTGAGGCTCGTCCATCGAATTTCATTCGCCAAATTATCGATAAAGATTTAGCGGATGGTACACACAGTAGCGTGCATACTCGTTTCCCGCCGGAGCCAAATGGCTACCTGCACATTGGTCACGCTAAATCTATTTGCTTGAACTTTGGTATTGCTCAGGACTACCAGGGACAATGTAATCTTCGTTTCGATGATACAAACCCTGAAAAAGAAGACGTTGAATACGTTGAGTCGATTAAGAATGATGTAAGTTGGTTAGGTTTTGAATGGTCTGGTGATATTTGTTACTCATCAAACTACTTCGATACGCTTTACGCTTATGCTGTGGAATTAATTAATAAAGGCTTAGCGTATGTTGACGAGCTAAGTCCTGAGCAGATCCGTGAATACCGTGGCACGTTAAAAGAGCCAGGTAAAGCGAGCCCATACCGCGATCGTAGCCCTGAAGAAAACCTAGCGTTGTTTGAAAAAATGCGTGACGGTGGCTTCGAAGAAGGCAAAGCATGTCTACGTGCTAAGATCGACATGAGCTCTTCATTCATGGTTATGCGCGATCCAGTTATCTACCGTGTTCGTTTTGCTTACCACCATCAGACTGCTGACAAGTGGTGCATTTACCCAATGTACGACTTCACTCACTGTGTCTCTGATGCGCTAGAGGGCATTACGCACTCTATCTGTACGCTTGAATTCCAAGACAACCGTCGTTTGTATGATTGGGTTCTAGACAACATCACGATTGATTGCCAACCTCGTCAGTACGAGTTTAGCCGTCTGAATCTTGAATACACGGTAATGTCGAAGCGTAAGCTGAACCAACTTGTGGTTGAAAACCTAGTTGAAGGTTGGGACGATCCACGTATGCCAACAATCTCTGGTTTGCGTCGTCGTGGCTTCACTTCAAGCTCGATTCGCGAATTCTGTAAACGTATTGGTGTGACTAAGCAAGAGAACATGATTGAGTTCGGTTCACTTGAATCTTGTATCCGTGATGATCTGAACGAAAATGCACCTCGTGCAATGGCCGTTCTTGACCCTATCAAGGTCGTGATTGAAAACTACGACGCTGATACAGTAGAAACACTGACATTGGCAAATCACCCGAACAAGCCAGAAATGGGTACTCGTGAAGTTCCATTTACACGCGAAGTTTGGATTGAGCGTGACGACTTCCGTGAAGAAGCAAACAAGAAATACAAGCGTTTGGTTCTTGGCAAAGAAGTTCGTCTACGTGGTGCTTACGTGATCAAAGCTGAACGTATCGAAAAAGATGCAGAAGGCAACATTATGACTATCTTCTGTTCTTACGATAACGAAACACTCGGTAAGAACCCAGCAGATGGCCGCAAAGTAAAAGGCGTTATCCACTGGGTATCAGCTGATAAAGCGCTACCTGCTGAGATTCGTTTGTACGATCGTCTATTCACAGTGGCAAACCCAGCCGCTGCTGATGATTTTGCCGCGACGCTTAACCCTGAATCACTTGTTATGCTAAACGGTTTTGTTGAACCTAACCTAGCAGAAGGCGTGGCGGAGCAAGCGTACCAGTTTGAACGTACAGGCTACTTCTGTGTAGATTCGAAAGACTCTAAAGCAGACGCGTTAGTATTCAACCGTACGGTTGGCCTGCGTGACACTTGGGGTAAAACGGAAGCTTAATGGCTTAGTTTTCTATAGCTCAGTTTTCTAAAGCATAGAGCCCTAAAGCTCAGTGTCCTAAAGCTTAGTTTCTCAAGATATACTTAATAAAAAACCGGCTTAGAGCCGGTTTTTTTGTGTCTGGGAAATAACCAAATTGTGGGCCAAGTTACTGTGATTCTTAATACGGTATCGGCCCAGATAAAAAACGCCGGCCTAAGCCAGCGTTCTGAGTTATTTCTTCGCTTTGTGTGCGTCTGGTTTGCCTTTGCAATCCCCAGTGATACTTTTACCATACAGATATAAACTATGGTTAGTTAACTGTACGTTGTAGCGTTGAGCGATTTCTTTTTGTCTTTCTTCGATAAGATCATCAGAGAATTCGATAACTTCACCGCAGTCTAAACATACTAGGTGATCGTGGTGATGCTGTGTTGAAAGTTCAAATACAGACTTGCCGCCTTCGAAGTGGTGGCGAGTTACAATGCCAGCATCATCGAATTGGTTCAGTACGCGATAAACGGTCGCAAGACCGATCTCTTCACCTAAGTCGATCAGCTTTTTATATAAATCTTCAGCACTAATATGTTGGCAGTCTGGTTGTTGTAATACTTCTAAAATTTTGAGCCGTGGGAGGGTCACTTTAAGACCAGCATCTTTTAGCGCTTGATTATTGTCTGACATATACTTTCCTGTTGATGATCTGCAGCAATTAACAGAATTCAATATTAATACCATTATAGTTTAGTCAGGCATAACAATAAACCACGAACTTCAAAGGGTTACTTACTGACATCACAATCTGTTTTGTAAATTCGAAGTATCTCACTTATAGTGGAGGTACGACCAGTCAAGCTGACGGTGTTTCTAATATGAACATGGAATGTTGTTATGGATAAGCAGCTCGCAAAAATATATAAACCCAACATTGTAAAATTTGCTCTCAATATTTGGCCTCCTTTTTGGGGGGCGGGAATTCGAATCGCTCACATTAGCCCTAACTTTAGGGTTGTTAAGACGATACTGAAGCTGCGCTGGTGGAATAAGAACGCCAATCGTACTCAATATGGCGGCAGTATCTTTTCTCTTACCGATCCAGTTTACTCTCTGATGTTAATGGGAATTTTAGGTGAGCGATATTATGTTTGGGATAAAGAGGCGAGTATTAACTTTATCAAGCCGGGTCAATCCGACTTGTATGCAGATTTCGAGATAAGCCAAGGTCAACTTGATGATATTTATCGTCAAACTCAGTTAGGGGAGAAGTGCTTTCCTGAGTTTATTATCTACGTAAAAGATAACAAGGGGAATGTGGTATCAGAAATACAACGAACCCTCTATGTGAGAAAGAAGCCTCAATTCAGAGAAGATGACGACGAAGCAATCGAAGCGGAATGTTAATCTGTAAGCCTAAATAGCAAAAAACCTCCAAGATGGAGGTTTTTTCTTATCTATAATGTTGTTATTAATTGTAACAATTAACAACGACGAGAGAATTAGTCTTCTAGCTCTGCTAGGCACATCTCTTCATGGATTTGTTTAACCCAGTTAGTTACGCGCTCGTCAGTCAGTTCTGGTTGACGATCTTCGTCAATACATAGACCAACAAATTGGCTGTCATCGCCTTCAACTAAACCTTTCGATGCTTCGAATTCGTAGCTTTCAGTTGATGTGTAACCTAGGATAGTACCGCCTTTTGCTTCAACGATGTCACGGATAGTACCCATAGCATCACAGAAGTATTCTGCGTAATCTTCTTGGTCGCCACAACCAAAGATAGCAACAAGCTTCGTTGAGAAATCAATAGCTTCTAGCTCAGGGAAAAAGTCATCCCAATCACATTGTGCTTCGCCGTAGTACCACGTAGGGATACCAAGCAGCAGTAGATCGAAGTTATCGATATCTTCTTTGCTGCTTTTTGCAATGTCTTGAACTTGAACGAGCTGCTTGCCCAATTGCTTTTGAATCATCTTAGCAACAGCTTCAGTGTTACCTGTATCGCTACCAAAGAAGAGACCTACACTTGCCATAGAATCATTACCTTTAATTTTGTCTGTTGTCGGTGTAATAAAGTTCAGAGGAAATCGTTAGATTCCAGCTCCTTCCCAGCTTAATTGGATTATCCCTTTTGCGATAAAACCAGCGCAGCCAAGGAAAAGTACTAACCATACGATGCGACGACCAAATGCAGGAACATTTCCTTCCTTTAGAACGTCTTTAATTGCCATTCCGATTAGAAAGAAAATTGCGGCAAACAGAAGATCTAAACCAACAGATTCAATGATGTTCATGTAGTCGTAAAGCATGGGAACCTTATATACCAAATTTGCTTGGGCGCACTATATCACTGTTGTGAGATAAAGTTAATCTGCTGTGATTACACAGCTCTCATTTATATCGACTAATCAACCTATCTAAGCGATGAATTTTCTTATTGCACGGAGTACTTCAGCTGGCTTTTCCGCGTGTAACCAGTGTCCCGTGTTAGCGATAACATGGGCCTTTGCGTTGAAAAACTGCTGTTGAACGGCGGTTTGATGCTCAGCTGTGAGGTAATCAGAATCCCCACCTTTTATTAACAAGGTTTTGACCGAAGTTTTGTCGATCGGTTCCCAACCAATAATTTGTGGATAGTTGCTCAATAACGAAGCAACGTTGAAGCGCCATTCCATGATGCCTTGTTCCGTTTTGAACAAAGATTTGGTCAAGAACTGGCGAACCCCATCAATTTCGATATGTTTTGCGAGGATCTTAAGCGCGTCTGACCGTGATGTCGGTTTTTCTTCGATCACGTCTTGTAGACCTGCGAATACGTTGTCGTGACGACTTTGAGTGTAGGCGACCGGGGCCATATCCAACACAACCAACTTAGTTAATTCAAAATGCTGGGTAAGCGCCATTGCGACTTTTCCGCCCATAGAGTGACCAATCACCGTGACATCTTTTAGTTCGAGATCATTCAACAGCTGAGCAACGTCTTGCGCCATTGCTTTATAGTCGTGAGTATCGCTATGAAAGGACTGACCGTGGTTACGAAGATCAATGCTGAGCACTTTATGATCGGCTTTTAGATCCCTAGCCAGCAAGCCAAGGTTGTCCAGATTACCAAATAATCCATGGATCAAAACAATGGTGTGACCCGCACCTTCTATTTTATAGTTGAGCTGTACTGACATTTTTATCTTATTCATGGTGGGTTTGACGTAGAGTATCCGCGCGGATCTCGCTATAATCCCCCTGAGTTTAAACATTGAGATTGTGAAAAGCGAATGAAAACAATTGAGGTTGATGAAGACCTATACCGTTATATCGCGGGTCAGACAGAACGTATTGGCGAAAGCGCTTCAGATATTCTGCGCCGCTTGTTACAAGTAGATCGCCCAGGCATGGTTCCGTTCAAAGAGAGCGTTGAGCCAAAAGGTATCGTTGTTAGCAAAGAGGTAGGCTTTACTCCAGAGAAGTTCGATGGCGTTAAAGAAATGCGCTCATTACTAATATCAGATGAGTTTGCATCATTAAAGAAAGCCATTGATCGTTTCATGCTAGTGTTATCGACACTTCATAAAATTGACGCTGAAAGCTTTTCTGAAGCAACTCAAGTAAAAGGCCGTAAGCGTGTTTATTTTGCAGATAATGAAGAGACATTACTTGCAAACGGCAATACCACTAAGCCTAAAGCCATTCCACAAAGTCCTTTTTGGGTTATTACTAATAACAATACAAGCCGTAAAAGACAGATGGTTGAGCAGCTTATGAGCCGCATGAGTTTCCAAGCAGAATTGATAGAAAAAGTAACAGGTTCAATTTAACGAAATCTGATTTAAACCTCATAATATCCATGGATAAGAAGATATTATGAGGTTTTTTTGTTTTTAAATTTTATATAAGGATGTCGAAAAATGGCTATGCACCCTCGTGCCGGGCAGAAAGCTCAGCAGGAAGATCTTCATAATATTCCGGCTTTAGTGGCTAACTATTTCTTACAGCAGCCGGATGCTACTAACCCTGATCACAAAGTATTGTTCGGTACTTCAGGTCATCGCGGTACAGCAGACAAATCAACATTTAACGAAAACCACATTCTCGCGATCGCACAAGCGGTTGCTGAGGTTCGTGCTGAGCAGGGTACAACAGGCCCACTCTTCTTAGGTAAAGATACTCACGCTCTCTCTGAGCCTGCGTTTTCTACTGTTATCGAAGTGCTTGTAGCCAACGGCGTTGAAGTTATTATTCAAGAAAAAAATGGCTTTACTCCAACACCAGGTATCTCGCACGCGATTCTTACGCACAACCTAGTGAATGATAAAAAAGCGGACGGTATTGTTATCACACCGTCGCATAACCCACCACAAGATGGCGGCATTAAATACAACCCGACTCACGGTGGTCCAGCTGAAGCTAGATTGACTCAAGCAATTGAAGACCGTGCAAACGTGATAATTGCTAAGCAAATGCAAGGCGTTAAGCGCACTGCTATTGCAAAGGCTAAACAGTCTGAGTTAGTAAAAGAAGTGGATCTGGTTGCACCATACGTTGCTGACTTGGTTAATGTGGTTGATATGGAAGCGATCCAGAAAGCAAACCTCAAAATTGGTGTTGATCCACTGGGTGGCAGCGGTATTGATTACTGGCGTCAAATTGGTAAAGCGTACAACCTAGACCTTACTCTTGTAAGTGAAGCGGTTGACCCTTCGTTCCAGTTTATGTCTCTAGACAAAGACGGTGTGGTTCGTATGGACTGCTCTTCTCCATACGCGATGGCAGGTTTACTGGCTCTTAAAGACGACTATCAACTAGCGTTTGGTAACGACCCAGATTATGATCGCCACGGTATTGTTACGCCAAAAGGGCTAATGAATCCAAACCACTTCCTAGCAGTGTGTATTGACTATTTATACCGCAACCGCGAAGGTTGGGGCAAAGATGTTGCTGTTGGTAAGACACTGGTATCAAGTGCTCTGATTGACCGCGTTGTTGCTGACTTAGGTCGCGAGCTTTGCGAAGTGCCAGTTGGTTTCAAATGGTTCGTTGATGGCCTCTATAACGGTCAGTTTGGTTTCGGTGGTGAAGAGAGTGCAGGTGCATCTTTCTTACGTAAAGACGGTACGCCTTGGTCAACAGATAAAGATGGCCTGATTCTTTGCTTACTTGCGGCTGAAATCACAGCTGTTACTGGTAAGAACCCACAAGAATACTACGAAGAACTCGCTGCTAAACACGGTGAATCTAAGTACAACCGTATTCAAGCCGTCGCTAATGGTGCACAAAAAGACGTGCTTAAGAAGCTATCTCCAGAGATGGTTTCAGCTGAGACGCTTGCTGGTGATGCAATTACTGCACGCCTAACGCATGCTCCAGGTAATGGCGCGGCGATTGGCGGCCTAAAAGTGACGACAGAGAACGGTTGGTTCGCTGCTCGTCCATCAGGCACTGAAGACATCTACAAGATCTACTGTGAAAGCTTTAAAGGTGAAGAGCACCTAAAAGCAATCGAAACAGAAGCTCAAGAGATGGTTAATCAAGTATTTGCAGCCGCTGGCCTATAATAGAATACAGATCAGTAGAGTCACCAAGTAAATAGTGAAAGGGTTGATGTGAAAGCATCAGCCCTTTTTTGTCAGTCTGTGGCTAAAAATACTAATGCTAGTGTTTGAATTACCAGGAAATTTAGTTAATTATCCGTGTGGCCAACTTTGTGGCATCAAAAACCAAAACTGTCCTGATTTGGTTTGTCCATGAACGAAGCGGTCACCGAAATCGGTGATAGGTTCACAGGTGAAGTTATCAGTGCCAGCTGCCCATTGTTCTTTGGTGAGAGGGTAGAGCGCTTCAGTGATTAGATGAGCTTGGTTTTGATAGCACCAAAAGCCGTTTACTTGACTTGAATTGATGTCGTAGCCCAAACATTCAGTAGGTACTTTTTGATCTAAGAAGGGGTTGGTATATAGACGACCCTGCATGAGGAGATGTTTTGAGTCTACATCAATCTCTGGATATTGCTGAACAAAGGCCGTTGAAGACGACATACCCAGCTGGTGGCTCAACATACGATCGAGCTTCTTATCTAATTGGTCGTGAGAGTTAGGACCAAACCATGTCTGTTCATGGAGTAGGTAAAACTTAATCGCCACTTCCCAATGTTGCAGTTTGTGGCTGCTCTCTTCTTCAAGCATAAAGTCGATAGCACCGAGTGTTTTACCTTCAACATTAATCTGAATCTCATCATATTTGATTGAATAATTATCCGAAGCACCGATGACTTGTTCACATAGGTGCTGGTAGAGGAAGCCTAACCTAGGATTACCATTGTATGTATGTGATGCATCGATGCTATGAGGGCTTGAGAAGGCTCTGAGATCAGAAACGGGTGGTCTGATTTCCAGTAACGGTGGCGAGTCGATAATCCATTGGTAAAAACGTTGCAGTGCTGTCATCTGTTCCTCATAAACTTTAATCATCTGTTCTTCATCAACAGATCCGTTTTTCATAAACGTAGCTCTATATAAACATAGCCCTGGGGCTTTCGACATTCTACCCGTAAATTGATATAACGACGTTATTATAAAGGTAAGCTGGAAAGAAAAATGAATAACTTACAATTAGAAAAGCTACTTAACGAAAAACTGCAGCCACAGCAGGTTAAGGATTACTGTCCTAACGGTTTACAGGTTGAAGGTGCGTCAGAAGTAAATCGTATCGTTACTGGTGTTACGGCCTCCCAAGCGCTGATAGATAAAGCGGTAGAATTGAATGCAGACGCTTTACTCGTGCATCATGGCTTTTTCTGGAAAGGTGAATCAGAAGCGATTCGTGGCATGAAGGGTAAGCGCATTCGAACTCTGATTAAAAACGACATCAACCTTTTGGGGTACCATTTACCACTTGATATCCACCCTGAGCTTGGTAACAACGCCAAGCTTGCAGAGTTGCTTGATATCGAAGTCGAAGGCGGTTTAGAAGGGCACCCACAATCTGTTGCGATGTTTGGCAAGTTGAGTGCGCCAATGACGGGTGCAGAGTTGGCCGCAAAAATTGACCAAGTTCTAAATCGTAAACCACTGCATATCGCTCCAGAAATCCAAGACAAAATGATTACTACTGTCGGTTGGTGCACCGGTGGTGGTCAAGATTACATTGACTTAGCGGCTTCTCAAGGCATTGATGCGTTTATCTCCGGTGAGATCTCAGAGCGCACAACTTACTCAGCACGTGAGCAAGATATTCATTACTTTGCGGCAGGCCACCATGCAACAGAACGTTATGGCGTGAAGGCATTAGGTGAGTGGCTAGCGAAAGAGCATGGTTTAGACGTAGAATTTATCGATATTGATAATCCTGTGTAAACCAGTGATGAGATGAGGGATAAGAGTTCTCTAATTCACTCGCTTCCGGCCCTGGAGGGGGACGAGTAACTATAAATTTGTATCCTTTGATGAAGCGGACTAATTAGAACTCTAATGGACTCTACTTAGATAATTTATAAGTAATGCATCATTCCCTAGACTGACGAAGGAGTAGGGAATCTCTAAAAGCTTGTCGATACAATTAATGAGTTCCCCAATTCTCTAGTCCCTTACTCTTGAGTGAGGACGGAGTTGAGAGCATAAAAAAGAAAAGGGTTGATGTTAATACATCAACCCTTATTGATTTCAATCGGTTAGAAAAGTCGAAGCTTTACTATTCGCGCTCGTGTAGAGCTTGGAAATCACGCTGTTCTTCACCAGTGTACAACTGACGAGGACGACCGATACGGTTTGTCGGATCGCTGTGCATTTCGTTCCAGTGTGCAATCCAACCGATAGTACGAGACATCGCGAAGATTACTGTAAACATTGATACAGGAATGCCGATCGCTTTCAGAATGATACCTGAGTAGAAATCTACGTTCGGGTATAGTTTCTTCGATACAAAGTACTCATCAGAAAGAGCGATGCGTTCGAGTTCCATTGCTACGTCAAGTAATGGATCTTGAATGTTCAGCTCTTTAAGTACTTCGTGACACGCTTCACGCATTACCGTTGCACGCGGATCGTAGTTCTTGTAGACACGGTGACCAAAGCCCATTAGGCGGAATGGGTCATCTTTGTCTTTTGCTTTTGCTACGTATTCTTCAATGTTGTCTACGCTGCCGATCTCTTCAAGCATCATTAGACAAGCTTCGTTAGCACCACCGTGAGCAGGGCCCCACAAAGAAGCGATACCAGCAGCAATACAAGCAAATGGGTTTGCACCCGAAGAACCTGCTAAACGAACCGTTGACGTTGAAGCGTTTTGTTCGTGATCAGCATGTAGTGTAAAGATTTTGTCCATTGCGCGAGCAACAACAGGGTTTACTTCATATTCTTCACATGGGTTTGCATACATCATGTGTAGGAAGTTTTCTGCGTAGCCTAGGTCATTGCGCGGGTAGATAAACGGTTGACCGATTGAATATTTGTAACACATTGCAGCCAGTGTTGGCATTTTTGAAATTAGGCGGTATGCCGCAATTTCACGGTGTGTGTCGTTGTTAACATCTAATGAATCATGGTAGAACGCAGCAAGCGCACCTACCACACCACACATAACAGCCATTGGATGAGCGTCACGGCGGAAGCCGTGGAAGAAGCTAGCAATTTGCTCATGAACCATGGTGTGACGCGTGACCGTCGTCTTGAACTCTTCGTATTGAGCTCGAGAAGGAGCTTCGCCGTATAAAAGAATGTAACAAACTTCTAAATAATCAGCGTTATTGGCCAATTGATCAATTGGATAACCACGGTGTAGAAGAATACCTTTTCCACCGTCAATATAAGTTATTTGCGATTCACAAGATGCAGTGGCAAGAAAACCAGGATCAAAAGTGAAAAAACCATTGGAACCTAGTGTACGAACGTCAATCACTGGTGTACCAAGTACACCTTCTGTAATCGGCAATTCGATCGGTGCTTGACCTTCAATATGAAGGGTAGCTTTCTTATCTGCCATAACAATCTCCTTTGTTATTATTAATCCGTCCAGGATGTTTATGTGCCGTTTTTTTACTGGTCTTACGTGGGAAAGTCAATTTTTCTGCAGCTTTGTGTGCACTTGTTAGTGTTTTTTACATTAAATTCGTAAAAAATCTGGTCTGTGTAGCATTATTTGTTGCATCAATTGTATTAGAATGTTGCCAGCCGTATAGTGGCGCTGAAAAGTTTGGTTAAAACCTTATAAATGCAAGGCTAAGAAGAAATGTGAGGTGTCTTCAGAAACCTTGCGATTAACAACTATTTTACAATTATCTAAAGCCCAACCTACGTTATTTGTTAAGTTAATGTTAAATTTTAAAGGTTTGCAACCAAATTTTGTCCATAACAATACATAAGGTTATTTAATGACCATCATGCTCAATGGAGCTGAGTGAGCGAGCCCGTGAAAGAAAGAAAGACAAGACCTGTTAATTTAGATTTACAGACCATCCACTTTCCTATCACAGCAATTGCTTCCATCCTACACCGTGTGTCTGGGGTGATTACTTTTGTTGCGATCGGAATTCTGCTTTGGTTACTATCCATTTCCCTCTCTTCCCCTGTAGGCTTTATGGAAGCTAGCGACATTGTCGACGGTTTCTTCGTGAAGTTTATTCTGTGGGGAATTTTAACCGCTTTGGCTTACCACATTGCTGGTGGTATTCGTCACCTTCTTATGGACCTTGGTCACTTTGAAGAGCTGGAATCTGGCGCTAAGAGCGCCAAGGTTGCATTCGCAGCAACAGCGGTATTGTCTCTACTAGCGGGGATCTTAGTATGGTAAACAACGTTTCTACTTTTGGTCGTAATGGTGTGCATGATTATCTATTGATTCGTGCAACAGCCATCATTATGACGCTTTATACTATCTACTTAGTGAGCTTCTGTGCTTTCTCAGGTGATATTTCTTACGCATCTTGGACGCAATTCTTTGGTGGTACCTTCACTAAAGTCTTCACCATGTTAGCACTTACTTCAATTTTGGTTCACGCGTGGATCGGATTGTGGCAAGTACTAACTGACTACATCAAATGTGCAAAATTGCGCGTTGGTCTTCAAGTCGGTGTTGTTGCGGTTCTTCTAGGATATTTTTTCTCTGGTCTGTTTATTTTGTGGGGTGCGTAAGTGACTATTCCTGTTCGTGAGTTTGATGCTGTAGTAATTGGTGCTGGTGGTGCTGGTATGCGCGCCGCGCTACAAATTTCTGAGCAAGGCCTATCTTGTGCGTTGCTTTCTAAAGTTTTCCCAACTCGTTCTCATACTGTATCTGCGCAAGGTGGTATCACCGTTGCTCTTGGTAATGCGCACGAAGATCACTGGGAACAACACATGTACGATACGGTTAAAGGTTCCGATTACATCGGCGACCAAGATGCTATCGAATATATGTGTAAAAATGGTCCAGAGTCGGTTATCGAATTAGAAAAAATGGGTCTTCCATTTTCTCGTTTTGATAACGGCAGTATTTACCAACGTCCGTTTGGTGGGCAATCTAAGAATTTTGGTGGTGAGCAAGCTGCTCGTACTGCGGCGGCAGCTGACCGTACTGGTCACGCACTGCTACACACGCTGTACCAGCAAAACATCAAGCATAAAACGACGGTGTTCTCTGAGTGGTATGCACTGGATCTTGTTAAAAACGAAGATGGTGCCATCTTAGGTACCACGGCACTTTGCATGGAAACAGGCGAAGTATGCTACTTCAAAGCTAAGGCTACGATCCTTGCTACTGGTGGTGCTGGTCGTATTTACGCTTCTACAACCAACGCGCATATCAATACTGGTGATGGTGTTGGCATGGCAATTCGTGCTGGCGTTCCAATGCAAGATATAGAAATGTGGCAGTTCCACCCAACAGGAATTGCAGGTGCGGGTACACTTGTAACTGAGGGTTGTCGTGGTGAAGGCGGTTACCTTCTCAATAAAGACGGCGAGCGCTTCATGGAACGTTATGCTCCGAATGCTAAAGATTTAGCAGGCCGTGATGTTGTAGCTCGTTCGATGATGGTTGAGATTCGTGAAGGTCGTGGTTGCGATGGCCCATGGGGTCCACACATCAAGCTGAAACTTGACCACCTAGGTAAAGAGACGCTTGAGTCTCGGCTGCCTGGTGTATGTGAACTTTCTCGTACCTTCGCTCACGTCGATCCAGTGAAAGAGCCAATCCCAGTAATTCCTACATGTCATTACATGATGGGGGGGGTTCCAACACAAGTTTCTGGTCAAGCTATCAAGCAAACAGAAGACGGCATTGATGTTGATATCCAAGGTCTATTTGCTTGTGGCGAAATTGCATCAGTGTCAGTACATGGTGCCAACCGTTTAGGTGGTAACTCACTGCTTGATTTGGTGGTATTTGGTCGTGCGACAGGTCTACACCTAGGTGAGACACTGAAAAAGCAAGATGAAGCTAAGCCTGCTACAGAAGCTGACATTGAGCGTTCATTAGAGCGTTACAACCGTTGGGAAAACAGCACGAATGGGGAAGATCCAGCGCAAATTCGTAAAGATCTTCAGCAATGTATGCAGAATAATTTCTCAGTATTCCGTGAAGGCAAAGCAATGGCTGAAGGCCTAGAAGAGCTTAAATCGATTCGTGAGCGTCTGAATAATGCACACTTGTCTGATAAGTCTACAGAGTTCAATACTCAACGTATCGAGTGTCTAGAGCTTGATAACTTGATGGAAACGGCATACGCAACAGCATTTGCCGCCAATTATCGGACAGAGAGCCGCGGCGCCCATGCTCGTTTCGATTTCCCTGACCGTGATGATGAGCAATGGCTATGCCATTCTCTTTATAACCCTGATTCAGAGAGTATGTCTAAGCGCGGTGTGAACATGGAACCTATTCATCGTGAAGCCTTTCCACCTAAAGCTCGTACGTACTAAGGAGATAGGACTATGAAACTGAATTTCTCTTTATACCGTTACAACCCAGACGTGGACCAGAAGCCTTACATGAAAGAGTACACCCTAGAGGTGGAAGAAGGCTCTGACATGATGCTGTTAGACGCGCTTATTCTTTTGAAAGAGCAAGATCCAACCATTTCATTCCGTCGTTCATGCCGTGAGGGTGTATGTGGCTCGGACGGTATGAACATGAATGGTAAAAATGGTCTTGCATGTATAACGCCATTGTCCACGCTTGGAATCCACAAAAAAATTGTAGTCCGTCCTCTACCGGGCTTACCGGTTGTACGCGACCTGATTGTTGATATGACTCAGTTTTACGATAACTACGAAAAAGTGAAACCATTCCTAGTGTCAGATGGCAATACACCACCGGCTCGTGAAAACTTGCAAAGCCCTGATGAGCGAGCTCATTTAGATGGGTTGTACGAATGCATCATGTGTGCATGTTGTACAACGTCATGCCCATCGTTTTGGTGGAACCCTGATAAATTCATCGGACCAGCAGGCTTGCTTGCAGCGTATCGCTGGCTAATTGATAGCCGAGATACGGCGACAGACGAACGACTGTCCGATCTTGATGATGCATTTAGCGTTTTTCGTTGCCATGGCATTATGAATTGTGTAAGTGTTTGCCCTAAGGGATTAAATCCGACGAAAGCGATTGGTCATATCAAGACCATGCTAGTGAATCGTTCGGTTTAAGTTATATAAAAATTGCCGCCACAGAAGTTTTGGGGCGGCCTTTTAATAGCTCGGCATAGACCGCAGCAAACGTGAAAACTACTGGTTAAGGGAAAATATGCACAACGGCGTGATGAAGGCATGGCTCGAGTCTTCACACTTGGCTGGCGCCAATGCAACGTACGTAGAAGAACTCTACGAACTGTATCTAAGCGACCCCGACTCGGTAAGTGACGAATGGAGAAGCGTATTTGAAGAATTGCCTGTGCAAGCTTCAGAAACGGTGGAACAACCACACTCTCGCGTTCGTGAATACTTCCGTCGACTCGCTCAAGAAACAAAGCATTACAGTGTCCAAGTTAGTGATCCTGATGTCGATGCGAAACAAGTAAAGGTTCTGCAACTGATTAATGCCTATCGATTCCGAGGGCATCAAGCAGCAAACCTAGACCCCCTAGGTTTATGGGAAAGAGATACAGTCGCTGAATTGGACCCTTCTTTCCACACTCTTACCGAAGATGACCTCAATGAGACATTTAACGTCGGCTCTTACGCTATTGGCCAAGAGACGATGGTGCTTCGAGATTTGTACAAATCTTTAAAGCAAACTTATTGTGGTTCGATTGGTGCTGAATACATGCACATGACTAACACAGAGCAAAAGCGTTGGATTCAACAACGTTTAGAGTCTGTTTCTGGTCAACCCTCTTTCGATAAAGAAGAAAAGCAAGCTTTCCTAGAAGAGTTAACTGCTGCTGAAGGTCTTGAGCGCTATCTTGGTGCTAAATTCCCTGGCGCAAAACGCTTCTCATTGGAAGGTGGTGATGCGTTGATCCCAATGACGAAGGAAATTATTCGTCATGCTGGTGGTCAAGGCATGCGTGAAGTTGTTGTTGGTATGGCTCACCGTGGTCGTCTAAATATGTTGGTTAACGTGCTTGGTAAAAAGCCACAAGACCTATTTGACGAATTTGCGGGTAAGCACGATGACACATGGGGAACCGGTGATGTGAAATACCACCAAGGTTTTTCTGCTGACTTCGCAACGCCACGTGGGAATGTTCACTTAGTATTGGCATTTAACCCTTCACACCTAGAAATCGTAAACCCTGTAGTTATTGGTTCGGTTCGTGCTCGTCAAGATCGCTTAGACGATAATGATGGCAGCCGAGTACTACCGATTACTATCCATGGCGATTCTGCAATTGCAGGCCAAGGGGTTGTACAAGAGACATTTAACATGTCACTTGCTCGTGGTTTCTGTGTTGGTGGTACGGTTCGTATCGTTGTGAATAACCAAGTTGGCTTCACAACCTCTAACCCTCGCGATACTCGTTCTACAATGTACTGTACTGACATCGCTAAGATGGTTCAGGCACCGATTTTCCACGTAAATGCAGATGATCCAGAAGCGGTTGCTTTTGTTGCTCGTCTAGCGCTGGATTACCGTAATACATTTAAACGTGATGTTGTTATTGACTTGGTTTGTTACCGTCGCCACGGTCACAACGAAGCCGATGAGCCGAATGCAACTCAGCCTTTGATGTACCAAAAAATTAAGAAGCACCCAACACCACGTAAGCTATACGCTGATGTGCTGATGGAGCGCGGAGAATTTGGTATTGATACGGCAACTCAACTCGTCAACGAATACCGCGATGCTCTTGATCACGGTGAAGTTGTAGTTAAAGAGTGGCGCCCAATGGCCATGCACTCTGTTGACTGGTCTCCATACCTAGGTCATGACTGGAACATCGAGTGGGACAACAAAATTGATATCGAGCGTCTGAAAGAGCTGGGTTCAAAAATTTGTCAGTACCCTGATAGTCACAAGCTTCAAAGCCGTGTAAATAAACTGTACAACGATCGTACCGCCATGATTAATGGCGAGAAACAAGTCGATTGGGGTATGGCGGAGACATTAGCGTATGCAACGCTTGTTGATGACGGAAAGCGTATTCGTATATCTGGCCAAGATTCCGGTCGTGGCACGTTCTTCCACCGCCACTCTGTACTTCATAACCAAACTGACGCAAGCACGTATGTTCCTCTTGCGAACATTCATGACAAGCAAGGGCCATTCCAAGTGTTTGACTCGGTATTGTCAGAAGAAGCTGTGTTGGCATTTGAGTACGGCTATGCAACCGCAGAGCCAAGCGGCCTAACTCTTTGGGAAGCACAATTTGGTGACTTCGCAAACGGTGCACAAGTTGTTATTGACCAATTTATCTCGTCAGGTGAGCAAAAGTGGGCGCGTCTATGTGGCCTAACAATGCTGCTTCCTCACGGTTATGAAGGTCAAGGCCCTGAGCACTCTTCTGCTCGTCTTGAACGTTACCTTCAGTTATGTGCTGAACAAAACATGCAGGTTGTTGTTCCTTCAACGCCAGCTCAGGTTTACCACATGATTCGTCGTCAGGTCGTTAGACCAATGCGTCGTCCACTGATTGTAATGTCACCGAAGTCATTGCTTCGTCATCCTCTGTGTACGTCTTCTCTTGAAGATCTTGCAGACGGTACGTTCCAACCAGCTATCGCAGAAATTGATGATCTGGCTCCTGAGAACGTAAAACGCGTCGTGTTCTGTTCAGGTAAGGTTTACTTTGACCTGCTTGACCAAAGACGCAAGAACGAGCAAGACGATGTCGCTATTGTACGTATTGAGCAACTTTACCCGTTCCCTTACGAGGACGTGAGAGCTGCAATCGCTCAATACACAAATGTAGTCGATTACGTTTGGTGTCAAGAAGAGCCACAAAACCAAGGTGCTTGGTACAGTAGCCAACATAATTTCCGAGCTGCTATCCCAGTGGGTGCTGATATTCAATACGCAGGTCGTCCTGCATCAGCGTCACCAGCTGTTGGCTATATGTCGGTACACTTGAAACAACAAAAAGCGTTAGTAGACGACGCTTTGACCCTGCTTAAGAACTAGAAGTAAAAGGAAAATACAGACATGACAATTGAAATTCTGGTTCCAGATTTACCTGAATCTGTGGCTGATGCAACAGTAGCGACTTGGCACAAAAAACCAGGCGAAGCCGTTGCTCGTGATGAAGTCATTGTAGACATCGAAACAGATAAAGTAGTTCTAGAAGTACCGGCTCCTGAAGCGGGTGTTCTAGAAGCTATCATTGAAGAAGAGGGTGCTACGGTACTTTCTAAGCAGCTTCTTGCGAAAATCAAACCTGGTGCTGTCGCTGGTGAACCAACGAAAGACACGACTGAAGATACAGAAGCTTCTCCTGATAAGCGCCACAAAGCGGCACTTACAGAAGAAAGCAACGACGCACTAAGCCCTGCTGTTCGTCGTCTTCTTGCTGAACACAACCTACAACCAGCTGACGTTAAAGGTACTGGTGTTGGTGGTCGTATTACTCGTGAAGACATCGACGCACACCTAGCAGCAGCGAAAGTGGCTCCGGTAGCAGCATCTGCACCAGCAGTTGAAGCGCCAGCAGCAGCTCGCAGCCAAAAACGCGTACCAATGACTCGCCTACGTAAGACAGTTGCAAACCGTCTTCTAGAAGCGAAGAACAGCACAGCGATGCTGACTACTTTCAATGAAGTGAATATGAAGCCAATCATGGACCTTCGTAAGCAGTACAAAGACCAATTCGAGAAGCGTCACGATACGCGTCTTGGTTTCATGTCTTTCTACGTGAAAGCAGTAACAGAAGCACTGAAACGTTTCCCAGAAGTTAACGCTTCTATTGATGGTACAGATATCGTTTACCACAACTACTTCGACATCAGCATGGCAGTATCAACGCCACGTGGTCTAGTGACTCCAGTACTGAAAGACTGTGACACACTAGGTTTTGCTGACATCGAAAAAGGCATCAAAGAACTAGCAATCAAAGGCCGTGACGGCAAGCTAACTGTTGATGAGCTTATGGGCGGTAACTTCACTATCACGAACGGTGGTGTTTTTGGCTCTCTAATGTCAACGCCAATCATCAACCCACCTCAAGCGGCAATTTTGGGTATGCACAAAATCCAAGATCGTCCAATGGCTGTTGATGGCAAGGTTGAGATCTTACCAATGATGTACCTAGCGCTTTCTTACGATCACCGTCTAATCGATGGCCGTGAATCAGTTGGCTTCCTAGTGACAATCAAAGAGCTTCTAGAAGATCCTGCACGTCTGCTATTAGATGTTTAGTATCTCTAAAACGTCTAGTTAACTCAGTGAGCTAGACGTAAAAATTTTCAAAGGCTAGGCTGCTCAACGTCTGGCCTTCACTTGAACTGTAAAGCCATTAGAAAATGGAAAGCAGTTGATTTGAGAAGACCCTACAGACGTACCACAGGAAACTGTGTCGTTATGGAAATAATAATCCCTCAAGGGAAAATAAACGGAATATCAAAATGAATTTGCATGAATACCAAGCCAAACAGCTGTTTGCAGAATTCGGTTTGCCTGTACCAGAAGGTTTCGCATGTGATACAGCACAAGAAGCTTTCGAAGCTGCAGGCCGTATCAGTACAGCCAAGAAAGTCGTTAAGTGTCAAGTACACGCTGGTGGTCGCGGTAAAGCGGGCGGCGTAGAGCTGCATGACACCAAAGAAGGCGTTAAAGAGTTTGCACAAAAGTGGCTAGGTAAAAACCTAGTGACTTACCAAACAGACGCTAATGGTCAACCTGTAACAAAGATCCTAGTTGAAGAAGCATCAAACATTGCGAACGAGCTTTACCTAGGTGCTGTTGTTGACCGTGCAACTCGCAAAATTGTATTCATGGCGTCAACTGAAGGCGGTGTGGACATTGAGAAAATCGCTGAAGAAACTCCAGAGTTGATTCACCAATCTGCGATCGATCCTCTAGTTGGTCCTCAAGCTTACCAAGGCCGTGAACTGGCATTCAAACTTGGCCTAGCTGGCGATCAAATTAAACAGTTCGTTAAGATCTTCATGGGTCTTGGTGAAATGTTCGCTCAGTACGACCTAGCTCTACTAGAGATTAACCCGCTTGTTATTACAAATGAAGGTAATCTTCTTTGTCTAGACGGCAAGATCAACATTGACTCAAATGCAATGTACCGTCAGCCAAAGCTTCGTGAAATGCACGATCCTTCACAAGAAGACGAGCGCGAAGCGCACGCAGCTCAGTGGGAACTGAACTACGTAGCACTTGATGGCAACGTTGGCTGTATGGTTAACGGTGCAGGCCTTGCTATGGGTACGATGGATATCGTAAACCTACACGGCGGCAAGCCAGCAAACTTCCTTGATGTAGGCGGCGGCGCAACAAAAGAGCGTGTAGCTGAAGCATTCAAGATCATCCTTTCTGATGACAATGTTAAAGCAGTACTCGTAAACATCTTCGGTGGCATCGTTCGTTGTGACATGATCGCTGAAGGTATTATTGGTGCAGTTAAAGAAGTTGGCGTAACAGTTCCTGTCGTTGTTCGTCTAGAAGGTACAAACGCAGACCTAGGTCGTGAAGTACTTGCTAATTCTGATGTTGATATCATTGCTGCTGTATCTCTAACAGATGCAGCTCAGAAAGTTGTTGCTGCTGCGGAGGCTAAATAATGTCTGTATTAATTAACAAAGACACTAAAGTAATCTGTCAGGGTTTCACTGGCGGTCAAGGTACATTCCACTCAGACCAAGCTATCGCATACGGTACGCAAATGGTTGGTGGTGTTTCACCTGGTAAAGGTGGTCAAACTCACCTAGGCCTTCCAGTATTTAACACAGTACGTGAAGCAGTAGAAGTAACTGGCGCAACTGCAACAGTTATCTACGTACCAGCTCCTTTCTGTAAAGATGCAATCCTAGAAGCTATTGATGCAGGTATCGAACTGATCGTAACGATCACTGAAGGTATCCCTACAACAGATATGATTGACGTTAAAGTGAAGCTAGAAGAAACTGGCGTTCGCATGATCGGTCCTAACTGTCCAGGTCTTATCACTCCAGACGAGTGTAAGATTGGTATCATGCCTGGTCATATCCATAAGAAGGGTAAAGTAGGTATCGTATCTCGTTCAGGTACTCTGACGTACGAAGCTGTTAAGCAAACAACAGATGAAGGCTTTGGTCAGTCTACATGTGTTGGTATCGGTGGTGACCCTATCCCAGGTTCAAACTTCATTGATATCCTACAACTTTTCCAAGAAGACCCAGAGACTGAAGCAATCGTAATGATTGGTGAGATCGGTGGCACTGCGGAAGAAGAAGCTGCTGAGTTCATCAAAGCAAACGTAACTAAGCCAGTTGTATCTTACATCGCTGGTGTTACTGCTCCTCCGGGTAAACGTATGGGCCACGCTGGCGCAATCATCTCTGGCGGTAAAGGTACTGCTGAAGATAAATTCGCGGCACTAGAAGCAGCAGGCGTTAAGACTGTTAAGTCTCTTGCTGACATCGGTAAAGGTCTACGTGAAATCACAGGTTGGTAATCAGCTGTCTTTTATCGAATGAGATAGAAGCTAACTGAACGATATAAGAAAGGCTTGGTCATTGACCAAGCCTTTTTCTTTTTGGACCGATTTTTTTATAAACGACTGCCGCATCAACAGTTGTGTTGTTAAAAGCCAGAATGAATCCGATTTTTCACTTTAGGTGCGGGTTCTGTACATTTGAGATAGCATAAACATTGCCGCAGCACTGATAACAACAGAAGGGCCGGCTGGCGTGTCATAGAACCAAGACAAGCTCAACCCTCCGAACACAGCGATAGAACCTATTACAGACGCGAGGAAGGCCATTTGCTCGGGTGTATTCGCGAATTTTCTTGCTGTAGCTGCAGGTATGATCAGCAGCGATGTCATGATTAACGCGCCAACAAACTTCATACCGACCGCAATTACAATACCAACCAGTAACATCAGGATTAGGCGCATTAAGTCAATGTTGATGCCATCAACCGCCGCGAGATCTTCATTTACCGTTGTTGATAATAGTGGTTGCCAAAAGATAGCAAGCACCAATCCGATCACAGCAGCACCCGCATAGATGAACACTAAATCAGTAGGAGATACTGCCAGCAAGTCACCAAATAGGTAGCTCATTAGGTCAACACGAACGTTATCTAAGAAACTCACGGCGACAAGACCCAAAGACAGAGCGCTGTGCGCCAAAATACCGAGTAGGGTATCGGTCGCGACCAGCTTTTGCTTTTGTAAGGTAACCAGCAACACTGCTAGTATCAAACAACAAATCAGTAGCGCGAAATATAAGTTAATGTTGAACAGAAAGCCAAGTGCTAAGCCCATCAAAGAAGCGTGAGCAAGCGTGTCACCAAAGTAAGCCATTTTGCGCCATACCACGAACGAACCCAGTGGACCAGCAATAAGAGCAATGCCTAAGCCTGCAAGAATAGAAGGTAAAAGAAACTCAAGCATTAGTGGTGGTGTCCGTGTTCATAGTTGGAGCAGTCGTGCACATCCCCAGAAACTGGCTGGCCTGCCAAATCATGGTGATGGTGATCATGTTGGTGGTGATAGAAAGCCAAACTTTCTTGAACCGCAGTACCGAACAAGGCGATATAAGAAGGGTGGTGTTTGATATCAGCCGGTGCACCCGAGCAACAGATGTGGTGATGCAAACAGATCACATCGTCTGTTTTTGCCATCACTAAATGCAAGTCGTGTGAAACCATAAAGACAGCGCAACCAAAACGGTGACGAATGGAATCTATCAGGTCGTAGAGATCAATTTGTCCCTGAACATCAACACCTTGTGCGGGTTCATCAAGAACGAGTAGGTCGGGTCTTTTCAAAAGAGAGCGAGCGATCAGCACGCGTTGGTTTTCGCCACCAGACAGTTGGTGCATGTTACTTTTCATTAGGTGCTCAGCACCTACTAGCATCAAAGATTCTAGAATTTCTTGTTTGCTGAACTTTCCGGTGAGCTTAAGGAAACGCTCTACATTGAGAGGCAGAGAGTCGTTCAGCTTTAGCTTTTGAGGAACGTAACCAATTTTTAATTTTTTTGATTTGGTGATCTTTCCTGAATATTTGTGCTGGAGCCCTAGTAGTACCTTAACTAAGGTTGATTTTCCTGCGCCATTTGGCCCAATTAGGGTAGTGATTCTGCCACGCTCTAAATTTAGAGAGATGTTGTCTAAAACTTTTCGACCGTCAAATTCGACGTTCACAGAATCTAGTTGGATTAAGTTATCCATGAATAGAACTCATTTGCAATTCGCTAATGTTATAATGTAACATTTACCTCAAGCCTAAGCTACTTTTCTATTATCGAGGAATTATGTCACGTTCATCTTTTATTCTTGCTACTTTGCTTTTAGCGCCAAGTGTTGCAAGTGCCAATACTATTTTAACAAGTTTTAAACCAATTCAAATGATTGTGACGGAATTAACGCAAGGCGTTAGTGAACCGGGTGTGTTGATGAACAGCAACGCTTCGCCGCACGATTATGCGCTTAAACCATCTGATGTGAAAAAAGTTCATAGTGCGGATATGGTCGTTTGGTTCGGTCCTGACCTAGAAGCTTTCTTGACGAAGGTGATTGGCTCCAAAGAGAACGTTATCCAGATCAGTGAGATTCCTGGTATTAACTTGAGAGAGTTCGGACATGAAGAGCATGATCACGATGCTCATGAAGGGCACCATCACGGCAGCCACGACCCTCATTTTTGGTTAGGTATCGACCAAGTTGCAGTAGCATCAAAATACATCTCAGCTAAGTTGATTGAAACTGACCCTGACAACGCAATGGTGTATCAAGAGAACCTAGACTCATTCTTGATTGCATTGAAAGAGAAGCAAGAGTCTATTCGTGAGCAACTTGCACCAGTCAAAGACGAAGGTTACTACGTGTTCCATGATGCGTATGGCTATTTCGAGCAAGAGTTTGAGCTGAATAACCTAGGTCACTTCACGGTAAGCCCTGAACGTAAACCGGGTGCAAAAAGCCTAATTGCTATTAAGAAAACGCTGGTACGTGAAAATGTTCAGTGCGTGTTCTCTGAGCCCCAATTTACACCTGCTGTAATCGAATCAGTGACGCGTGGCAGTAACGCTAAACAAGGTCAACTTGACCCGATCGGCTCAAGTGTTGAGGTGAAGAATGGAAGTTACTTCGATTTTCTTCAACAACTTACAGACAGCTACACAAGCTGCTTAAGTGCAAAGTAATCAATAGCGAGTATTTTTTATTCTACTTTACTCTCGATAATTTATGAATCATGCCGCTTTTTGCGGCATTTTCGTGACCGCTAAGATAAAACCTTCCAACAAAAAAAGAAACCCTCTTCTTCCTTCGATAATTTCCGCTAAAATAGAAAGATAATAATAAGCACAAAAAAACTTAGTTTCTGTTGAAGCAATGATAAGACGTTGCGGCTAATGAAATTTCATGTGTTGTTGCTGTTCAGGATTAAAAGTTGTCTCAAATTATCTTAAGAATGTTCATGTTAATGAGCATTTCATTTAGCGTTTTAGCGGTAAATACCTCACTCTCTGTGTTTTACCCTTTGCCTGTTCAGGCGCAAGGGAATTTCCTAGCGGCCAAAAATCTCTATCTAGGGGCTGGAGGCGGATTGTGGATCCATGATGTACATGGAAAAGTGTTATTTTACGATGGTCGAACCTTACTTCCGCGTAAGGGAAGTCTTCTTCAGTTTGCATCGGAAAGCGTTGCTTTTCTTAACGATGAGTTTTGGACGTTTTTCGACAACGAGGTCTACCGACACAATCCAGGCATTGGCAATGAGCTCGCTTTCAGTTTAAGGCCAGGGGCTGAAATCGCGAATATCGGTGCATCTGGTGATTTTATATGGGTAACGGATGGGGCTAATTTCTATACGTATAACACCCAAACTCTAGAGTTTAATACCTATTCGTTACTAAAGCTGTATCGATATAATAACAGCAGCGATATTGCGATTAATGATGCTGAGTGGATGTTGTCAAAGTGGGTTTTGGCGACCAGTGCGGGTGTTTATATTTCAGAAAATCAAGAGTTTACTCATGTCTCAGCATCAGAAAAGAATCACATAGAGACTATCTATTTTTCGAACTCTAGGCGTGAGTTAGTCATCGGCACCTTAAATGGCGCGGTCATTATCGACTTCTCGAACCCAGATCAAGTGACGTATGTTCGTGGATCACATGTGCTATCTCTCGCTGAAACCTCAGACCAATATTGGATTGGTACAGAGCATGGGTTAGTGAGTTACAATTTTATCACGGGACAAACGACCCACTTCAAGCGTGCGACCAATCAAGATTTTTCGTTACCGGGTGAGAAAATATACTCGCTTATTAATGATCATGCTGGTGGTATGTGGGTCGCGACCAACAATGGTATTCGCTATTTCTCATTGTTTAGTAAGACTTTCTCTCGAACGCCACTTAACGGAATGGGGATGCACTCGAGTAGCGTTGTAATCAACAAAGTGCTGCCCGTTGATGCACATTTGTCTTGGGTCGCGTCATCAATGGGCCTATATCTGGTCGATTCGCAAAGTGAAGCTCTTCCTATTCGTGTCTATACAAAATCCGTTCAAGATTTTGAGGTCTTAGGTTCTTCAATCTGGATAGCCACCGAAGAAGGCATTCTCAGTTTTAATAGCCAGACGTTGGATCCTGAACCACTTGAGCTGCCGAGAGCGATTCAGGGCATTCATGTTGAGAACTTCGCTCTTCAAGCTAACCAAGTTTTGTGGATGACGTCTGGGCAAGACCTATATTCTTTATCGATCCAGACCATGCAGTTAGCGTCTTACGGCACTGATTGGCTGGTTGATAAGTTTCTCCCCGCCAAAATCACAGATCTAAATATCGGCTTGCAAGGCAGTGTTTATATCGGCACGGACCACGGCTTCTACTCCTTTATAGATAAGAGAATCAGTTTCAGCCGTTCTAGTGAGAGATTTGGCAAAGTTGTCGATATTGAGCAAGCAAAAGATGGTTCTCAGTGGTTTGCTGGCAGTTATGGCGTTTATCGAATCCCCTACGATAGCTATATAATCGAAGAGATCGCTCTTGTCGAAGATAATATTAGTCCCAATTGTTTAATCAGCGATAACAATGGTGTGTGGTTGGGTTCATCGAAAGGTATCAGTTATTACGGTCTCGATGGTCAGTTGCATAAACACATTGGCTCACCATTTGGTTTGATCACCAATGAATTAACGGCCGGCGCTTGTGCACTGTTTTACACTGAAGAAAGTCAATCCTCGAGGCTCGTTTTAGGTTCTAAGTATGGTGTAGTCAGCGCATTGTCCAATGAGTTATTGGTATCGACGACGCCTCATAGCCGAGCCTTGCTAAGTAAGATCAGTGTTAATCAAGAAACGGTATCACTTGGCGGAAGAACGGTTGATTTAAAAGAGATACCTTATGGATCTTCCATTGGTTTCAAGCTTGGTATTTTACCCGCGATGTTTGCTCCTGCGATGGAGTATAGGCTCAATGACAATGAACCCTGGAGAGAATTTGAGGGGGGCTTGCTAACGCTAGACCATTTGCTTCCAGGTGACTACACGCTTGAAGTGAAGCCGGTGAAGGACTCGCATTATCGTTTTGTTTCCACCAATCAAAGCTTCTCGATAGCTGAGCCCTGGTATCTCAGTAATTGGGCAGCCGCGAGTTTCCTGATACTCCTTATTTGTGTGGTCACTATGCTGGTGTTCTGGCGTTCACGCTATGTGACTTTTGCCAATAGGCATTTAAAAGCGCAAGTCGCTTTAAAGACCGATCAGCTAAGGCATCAAAGTCGTATACTATTAACGACCAATCAACAGCTCAAAAAGCAACTGTCTGTTAAGAATGCACTTGTTTCTCATACGGCGGAAGAATTGTCCGCTGAAGTAAACCAAATTGGTGTCATGTTACCCAACTGGAATGATGACCAAGAAAAATCTCCGATCCTAGCGTTAAAAAATGGCTTAGCTCAGTTGAGTAATAGCCAAGAGGGAGAGGGGACGGTTTGCTACGACGTGATTTTGATCTTGGAGTCGGTACTCAAAGCTTGGAAAGGTGATTTAACCAAAGCGGGGATAGAGCTGGATATCTGCGTTGAAACCAAGCATCGACATGTGTCGCTGTTGTATTTTAATCTCGATATTATCTTTAATAGCTTGGTCGCCAGTATCATCAAGCGAAATTTTAAATCGCAGAGTATGGTGATATTGGTTGAAGAGGTTAAAGACCATCTCGTCGTTACGATAAGAGATCATGGCATGCCTTTCCCTAAATTGGCTTCAGCGATTAATGACAGTAGCGGGAAATCAACCGATCTTAATATTGAAAAGCTGCCTTTGTTGATGAATCAGAGTGGCGGAGTACTTAATGCCTTCATCTCGGATTCTCAAAATAAAGTTCAACTGTCTTGGCCAATTGAATATCAAGTATTGAAGAACCTTGAGACGAGCACCATAGAGCAAATCGAGACGATTAAGTACGCTATATCAAGCTCAGAACAACAGAAAGTGAGTGCGGAACAAGAGTGGAAAAACAAAGTTTCACAGCTTGTGAGTGAGCACTACGCTGATGCTGAGTTTGGTACAGCAATGGCTGCGAAGTATTTGTTTATGTCTGAGAGAAGCTTACAACGACGATTTAAATTAGCCTATCACAAGACATTCAAGGAACACTTGAATGAAGTTCGCCTTGAGCATGCTTGTGAGCGCTTACTCGCGGGAGAAAAAGTGTCAGACGTAGCCTTTGATTCTGGATTCAATGATCCATCTTACTTTAGCCAAAGGTTTAAGTATCACTTTGGTATGTCTCCCTCTAAGTTTGCGGAAAACAACGAAGAGTAGTGATCTGCGGATTCACTCTGTTTCCACATAGATAAAGATACTCTAAGCCTCGACATTCGTGTTGGGGCTTTTTTTATGCTCATACGAGATAGAGATAGAGATAGAGATAGAGATAGAGATAGAGATAGAGAGTTAGGGTTAGGGTTACAGTAAATTTGCTAGGGATATAACGAGGAAGAAAAAAATATCGTGGCATAGCCGGGGGGACTATACCACGGGTGTCAAGGACACCTTCGCTTGCTGCTGGAGTGATATGGCAAGCCACATCACCTCTGGAATAAAATTAAAGAGAAGTAGTTCCTCTTCGACGTAGTAACTATACGTCTGCCCACTTATTTTACTTATAAAATTAACGACAGATGACCATGATAAAACCGACATTATTTTAAGCCACTGATAAGTAGTGATTTATGGTTTTTTTTATTGGTTTGTACTAGTGAGGTAGTTCTCGTTTCTTGTTGAAATTAACGTTTTTAACGTAAGCGTTTTTAACGAAATTTACGAGTATGTATTTTCGAAAACATTGATTTCACACAGTATAATTGTGGTCATATATGTGTATTATTCTGGTAATAACAATCTTTCTCATTATCAGTCACGAATTGGATATTTATGAAACTCTCACAACTAGAGCAAGGCAAAGCGGCTTCTATTGTTGCATTAACAGGTTTAACACCAGAAGTTAGAAAAAAACTTATGGTCATGGGCATGTTGCCAAAAACCGAGGTGACGTTGATTCGCCGTGCACCTATGGGTGATCCGCTTCAAGTTGAAGTGAGAGGGGTTTCAATCGCCATTCGTGAAAGCATCGCAGAACAAATCGAGGTTATCTAAATGGATTATCAAGTTCTAACCGTTGGTAACCCGAATAGTGGTAAGACAACATTATTTAATGCATTGACCGGCGCCAAGCAACATGTTGGTAACTGGGTCGGTGTAACTGTAGAAAAGAAGACGGGTGTCTATTCTCACGCTGGTGATAAATTTCAGCTTACCGATTTACCTGGTATCTACGCGCTAGACAGTGGTAATGACGCGAACAGCATCGATGAGTCTATTGCATCTCGCGCTGTGCTTACTCACCCAGCAGATGTGATCATCAATGTTGTTGATGCGAGCTGTTTGGAAAGAAGCTTATACATGACATTACAATTGCGAGAATTGGGTCGTCCAATGATCGTTGTATTGAACAAAATGGATGTATTAAAGCGTGAACGTCAGGTTATTAACCTTAAGGCTCTAGAAAAAGAGTTAGGCTGTCCGGTTCTGAGCTTGTCTGCAAACGACAAAGGCCAAGTGGTTCGCTTTAAAGAACGACTTCATAAGTTACTTGTTCAAGGTGTGAGCCTTGACCCGATCTCTATCGATTACGACGCAGCATTAGAAGCACTAATTCCTTCTGTTGAATCACAATTTGATGATACTGATGTATCGCATAGAGCACTAGCGATTCGTGCTTTAGAAAATGATTACTTGGTTCTAAATGGCCTTGCTCCTCAGCCACGCACTCAAATTGATAGCGTGCGCCTGAGTGCTGACTTTGATATTGACCTAGCGGTTGCCGATGCAAAATACACTTTTCTACATGACCTTTGTAAGCGTGTCCGCCGCAGTGAAGGTAAGCTAAGCCGAAACTTCACAGAAAAAGCAGATCAATTCATTTTGAACAAGTGGGTTGGTATTCCTTTCTTCTTCGTCATTATGTACCTGATGTTCATGTTCTCTATCAATATCGGCAGTGCGTTTATCGATTTCTTTGATATTGGCGTAGGTGCGTTATTGGTTGATGGTGGCCATTACTTATTAGACGGACATTTACCTGTTTGGTTCGTGACTATCCTTGCCGATGGTATCGGTGGTGGTATTCAAACGGTTGCAACCTTTATTCCGGTAATCGCTGCTCTTTACCTATTCTTAGCGGTACTAGAAAGTTCAGGCTACATGGCGCGTGCTGCCTTTGTACTTGATAAAGTGATGCAGAAAATCGGCTTGCCGGGTAAGGCTTTTGTCCCTCTGGTTCTCGGTTTTGGCTGTAACGTTCCTTCTATCATGGCAACACGTACTCTTGACCAAGAGCGTGAACGTAAACTGGCTGCATCAATGGCACCGTTTATGTCATGTGGTGCTCGTCTACCTGTGTACGCACTGTTTGCAGCAGCTTTCTTCCCGGGTGCTGGGCAAAACGTAGTCTTCGCTTTGTACATCATGGGCATTGTTGCTTCTGTGTTCACAGGTCTATTCCTTAAAAGTACAATCTATCCTGGCAGCAGCGATAGCTTGGTCATGGAAATGCCAGATTACGAATTGCCAACCGTGCAGAACGTGATGCTCAAAATGTGGCAGAAATTGAAACGTTTCGTGTTTGGTGCAGGTAAAACCATCGTAATGGTTGTGGCAATCCTGAGCTTCTTGAATTCTCTAGGTATGGACGGAAGCTTTGGTAACGAAGACAGCGAAAATTCAGTGTTGTCTAAAGCCGCGCAAGTTGTAACGCCGGTGTTCCAACCTATTGGTATTACTGAAGAGAACTGGCCTGCAACGGTTGGTATCATCACAGGTATCTTTGCGAAAGAAGCGGTTGTCGGTACATTAAACAGCTTGTACACCACTCCTTCAGACGAGGGAGCTGCTGAATTTGATCTAGCTGCAAGCTTGCAAGAAGCAGTCATGACTATCCCTGAAAATCTATCTGGTTTGAGCTATTCAGATCCGTTAGGTATTGAAGTGGGTGACTTATCGGATTCTGGCTCTGTTGCTGCAGACCAAGAAGTTGATTCGTCTATCTTTGGTAACCTGAAAGACAAGTTTGTATCAGGGCATGCGGCATTTGCTTACTTAATCCTAATCTTGCTTTACACACCTTGTGTAGCAGCGATGGGGGCTTATGTTCGTGAATTTGGTCAGATGTTTGCGCGTTTCATCGCAGTTTGGACAATGGCACTTGGCTACTTTGGTGCGACTTTCTATTACCAAGCGGCAAACTTCGCTGCTCACCCAATTAGCAGTGCGGTATGGATGGTTGCGATTGCTAGTGGTTTTGTACTGACCTATAGAGTCTTTAAGAAAGTCGGCAGTAAGCAGAAAGCACTAGAGGTGCAAGTAGCATGATCTTAACTGAACTTCATCAGTACATTGATAACGAGGGCGTTGCAGCTCGCAATGAACTTGCGTCTAAGTTTGGTATGAGCGAAGACGGTGTCGATGCGATGCTGAGTGTTTGGGTCAAGAAAGGGAAAGTTTCCCGCTTGGTCGATACCAACAAACATGGGCATACAACACGTATTCGTTACACCATCAGCAAACAAGATGGTCTGTCACTTAATGTGATGATGTAGTTTGGGGGGAATATATAATAAAAAACCGCAGCCTATGAGCTGCGGTTTTTTGTTTGTGCTTGTGTAATTAGGACTCTTTGGTTTCACCTAACCCGAGAACTTTAAGTCCGATGCTCAGTAAGAGTATGGATACTGGCAAAACGAGTATGTCCCATTCGATACTGTCGAAATTGAGGAGTACAAGCTCCAAAAACTTCACGAATAGAATGATGATAATCACTTCAGCCAAAATGTTTTTTAGATGTCCAATGTTGGGTGTTTTTATCCAGCTAAGTACTTTGTTCTTGTTGACCTGTTGGTTGCTATTCATTGTGTGACTTTTGTCTGAGATGAATAAAGTGAACACACCGTGAGAAAAAATGAAGAGTACAAAAGCAATTAGGAATGTATCCAAAGACTTAATTAAGTATGAGATAGCGATATCTGTTGTGTCTAAATGCGCCAGTGATTCTGGTGGCACCTGATTGAGCATGAAGATCGCAAAAGCAGAGTAGGTCTTAGTCGCCCCCATGAAAAACAAAAGTAGCGCAGCAAGCATAGAGCATACGATGGCGATCCAGCTGATGTGACGAAATAGGTTGAAGGTTTGTTTCATGATGCTCTCTCTATGTTGTGTGCGAGAGAGTATACGTTGTAACACTTATTGTGATAATGGTGTGTTCTTGTGAATTATTATTACGCACTGGTAATAATGGTAATGCCTAATGACTAGGCATTACCGACTTCAAGGGTGCTTAAGCTTTCTTGAAGATAGAGCTCAATGACAGAACATTCTGGATGCGAGCATGGATCACTGCTTGTTCTTCTTCACTGCGCTGCTCGCCTTTGGTGTTACCCCATACTGGTCCTGGCCATGCGATGTCATCTTTGAAGCGTGCAATATGGTGGATGTGCAGTTGAGGTACCATGTTACCCAGTGCACCTAGGTTTAGCTTGTCTGGTTGGAATGTCGCTTCTAATGCTTGGCTTACCGCTTGAGATTCAAGTAAGAACTGCTGTTGTTCTTTCATTGGTAGATGGTGCAGTTCTTTTAGGTTGGCACGTTTTGGTACCAAGATAACCCAAGGCACGGCGCTGTCTTTGCTTAGCAGAGCCAAGCTTAGTGGGAATTCGCCGATAAGCGTGGTGTCTTTTGCTAACTGTGGGTGAAGTTCAAAGCTCATTATTATTATCCATTTCGATTTATTGAAGACATATCAATCACAGTAAGTCAATGATCAGAAATAGCGCAGGAAAAAGGTTTGAGAACCAGGCAGATTTTTTTGATAAGTAGTTATTCCGTAATCAAAAACTTTAACGCAGTTATCGAGTGTTTTAACCAGCTAGGATGATTAGTTATTTACTACGATTGGTATCAGTATACGTTAGATAAAACAAAAGGTTGATGCTCTCACATCAACCTTTGTATGTATTCATTGCAATCCGAGAAGAGGATTACATACGGTCAAGCTACATGCGCTCTAGAGTTTCAATACCTAGAAGCGACAGGCCTTGCTTGATAGTCTTAGCTGTCAGTGCAGCAAGCTTCAGGCGGCTCTGTTTAACGGTTTCGTCTTTAGCCACAAGGATTGGACACGCTTCGTAGAAGCTAGAGAATTGACCAGCAAGTTCGAAGAGGTAGCTACACATGATGTGTGGTTGACCTTCACGAGCAACAGACTGTACCGCTTCTTCAAATTGTAGAAGTTTCGCGATAAGTGCTTTCTCTTTCTCTTCCGTGATTTTGATTTCACCTTCAAGAGAGTCCATAGAAATGCCTGCTTTAGCAAAGATCGAAGCGACACGAGTATATGCGTACTGCATGTACGGTGCTGTGTTGCCTTCAAATGCCAGCATGTTTTCCCAGTCGAACACGTAATCAGTGGTACGGTGCTTAGAAAGGTCTGCGTATTTAACAGCCGCCATTGCTACTGTATTCGCGATGGTTTTCTTCTCGTCTTCTGCTAGCTCAGGGTTTTTAGATTCAATCAGCTGAGTTGCACGTACTTCGGCTTCGTCCAGAAGATCAGCAAGACGCACTGTACCGCCTGCACGAGTTTTAAATGGCTTACCATCTTTACCTAGCATCATGCCAAATGCGTGGTGCTCAAGAGATACAGACTCAGGAACATAACCCGCTTTACGAACGATAGTCCAAGCTTGCATTAGGTGTTGGTGCTGACGAGAGTCAATGAAGTAAAGTACGCGGTCTGCGCCCAGTTCTTCAAAACGGTATTTAGCACATGCAATATCGGTGGTGGTGTATAGGAAGCCACCGTCACGTTTTTGCACGATAACGCCCATCGGGTCGCCGTCTTTGTTTTTGTATTCGTCTAGGAATACAACTTGTGCGCCGTTAGACTCTTTTGCTAGGCCTTGTGCTTGTAGATCAGAAACGATGTTTGAAAGCATGTGGTTGTACATACTTTCACCCATTACATCATCACGTGTCAGTGATACGTTTAGGCGATCGTAGTTACGTTGGTTTTGAACCATGGTTACGTCAACCAGCTTTTTCCACATTTCAGCGCAGTATGCGTCGCCGCTTTGCAGTTTTACTACGTAGCCACGTGCTTTCACTGCGAATTCTTCGTCTTCGTCGTAAAGCTTTTTAGATTCACGGTAGAACTGCTCAAGATCTGAAAGTTCCATTGAAACTTCGCCAGTTTCAGCTTGGATACGCTCAAGGTTTGCGATAAGCATACCGAATTGAGTGCCCCAGTCACCAATGTGGTTAGCACGGATAACTTGATGACCTAAGAACTCAAGTGTACGAACAACAGCATCACCGATGATCGTTGAACGTAGGTGACCAACGTGCATTTCTTTTGCAACGTTTGGTGCAGAGTAGTCAGCAACAATCGTTTGTGCTTTAGCTGCTGCAACACCAAGGCGAGAGTCAGCCAGTGCAGCGTCTGCTTGTTGTGCTAGGAATGCTTCATCTAGGAATATGTTTAGGAAACCTGGACCTGCGATTTCAACTTTAGAAGCGATACCGTCTAGGTTTAGAACGTCCAATACTTTTTGAGCAAATTCTCGAGGGTTAGTGCCTAGTCGTTTAGCAACACCCATAACGCCGTTTGCTTGGTAGTCACCAAATTGTGTTTTTGCAGATTGGCGAACAGCCGCAGGAAAGCCTGCAGGTGCGCCAGCGGCTTCTAGAGCCTGAGATACTTTGTCATTAATCAGTGCTTGGATATTCACACGCGTTTCCTTCAATTCAAGGATGAATAAGAGTGGCCGTTATTTCGTGGGCATTAAATTTGGCTAATTATGCGTCTAGTTAACGATTTAATGCTGAAATGAACAACAGACTCTGTTTAAGTTCACAAAAATGGCGGTAATCATACCAATTTTGAGAGCTTTCTTATAGGCCGGATTGATAGAAAATTCACATTTCCTGAGGGGTTTTTGACAAACAACTTTTGAGAAGCTGAGTTTGTCTATTTAGGTTGTTGAGATAGGGCGTTAATTGAGTGTTTTTTGCAAAAGCAACGCTTGTTGCTGAAAGTAAAACTGATACCATGCAGCCATTATTTGGAGAACAAAGACAATGACGATGAGCCTGAAGCAAGCCGAACTAGAACCACAACAAATGATTGCGCGCCTTGATACGTTTATGGCGAAAATTGAGAACCTAGGGAATACATTGGGTTTGGATTTAAGCTTTGCTCAAGCGGATCATATTGCATTAAGAATCAATGAACCTGAGCTTGCGAAATCAGCACATCAAGCATGGTCTGAATACGGCTCTACGATTTCAGAAGCGATGATTAACGGTCGTCCAATTGTGGTGTTGGCTTTCGATGAACCATTGCAAAGCCTTGGCTGGAAGATTGAGTGCTTAGAGCTTCCGTACCCTGCAAAAGGTAAAGTTTACCCATCTCAGGACTGGGAGCATGTTGAGTTCGTGATACCTTCTCACGCGCAAACGACCGATGAGTATCTAGCGGATCTTAAAGAAACCTACCCACAGTTTGCCGCTAAGTTTGAAACTTTGGCTGACCAAGGCGTTAAGACAAAACTCTCTAGTCCGAAAGGAGAGGGTGAACGTTTGAATAACCCAACGGTTGCATTCAAGCATCAAGGAATTTGCATCAAACTGCATCCACACTCTTTGAAGAAGATTGTTGAATCTGAACAAGCTTAATTTAAGTATAGAGTTGTTGGTAATAGATTCCTGATTTTGCCTAGGCTCGTCGAAATGACGGGGTGCTTGATAGTCTTTGCCAAAGTCTATCTTTAGGTGCTGACTGAGCGTTCGAGGGCGTATGTCAGAGTCTACAGTTAGAAGATTCATGGCTGAATTCGTCATTCCCGATAGCGACGAAGGAGCGTAATCGGGAATCTCTAAAAGCTAGGCTAATAACCAGATACAAAAAACGCGCAATGGGTTAACCCTGTTGCGCGTTTTTTATTGGGTTCTAACTGGAAGTCTTACTGTAAATCGCTTTTAAGCTCAGAATTACAGAATTACAGAATTACAGAATTACAGAATTACAGAATTACAGAATTACAGAATTACAGTCTTGTTGCCGTAAACAAACACATGATCATTGATCACTTTGTTTAGAGCCTTACTCAATACGTTTTTCTCGACGTCACGACCCGCTTGAGCCATGTCTTTCGCGCTAAAGTTGTGATCCACTGGGATCACGTCTTGCTTGATGATTGGACCTTCATCGAGATCGTTTGTCACGAAGTGTGCTGTAGCGCCAATAATTTTTACGCCGCGCTCATAAGCTTGCTGGTATGGTTTAGCACCAATGAATGCTGGCAAGAAACTGTGGTGAATGTTGATGATCTTGTGGTTGTACTTCTCAACAAAGCCCGGAGTCAGCACTCGCATGTATTTAGCAAGAACCAGATAGTCCGCCTCATACTGGTCAATCACTTCAAGCATCTTCTTCTCATGTTCTTCACGGTTTAACCCCTCGTGAGAAACATGATGATAAGGAATATCAAAACGCTCGGTTAAGCTTTGCAGAGTATCGTAGTTGCCAACTACAGCGGCAATTTCTACATCCAAACTGCCATCGAAGTTCTTCATCAGAATATCGCCAAGGCAATGCGCTTCTTTAGTCACGAGTATCACGACACGCTTACGAGATGAATCAACAAGTTTACGTTTTGTCTTTTCTGGTAGCGCTTGATCTAAATCGGCAAGTAAGGTTTCGTCATTGAAGTAACCCTCTAACTCGGTACGCATAAAGAAGTGGCCACTAGTATTATCAACGAACTCATTGTTGTGAATAATGTTGAGTTGGTGCTTGTAACAAATGTTGGTGATCTTTGAGATGAGGCCCGGGGCGTCAGTACAATGTGTTAATAAAGTTTTTCTTTCCATTTGCATCTTACTTCCATGAAATGTTGCACTTATTATATGAAATCGGGATTTTTCAAAATTTAATGCAGGCCGTCGAACGGTGAACTGAGCCGCAATATCACCGTTATAATTAATCTATTATCAATTTGGTTTCAACAAAATCTACCGTTCATTAGGGGATTAATAAATTGAGAGGCTTAATAAATTCAGGTGAGGTTAGATTTCTGACGGTTTTAACCGACATTCTCGGTCAAGTCCCACTAGAGCGAGCCAACATTTTCAGCCATGCATAGGTGATCATTTATGGATAAAGAGTTACTAGCGAAAAAGTTATATTGTAAGCGTGTAAATTCATTAGTTGGTGATGTTCAGGTGGACGGCAACGTTCTTGATGAAATGTGGGAAAGCAAGGCCTCTCCGACTGATGCTGCTAAAGCCATGCAATCAAGTGATACCGACTTTACTGGTGCGCCTTGGTTGTCTCGTTATTTGAATCGTAAGTAGTTAAACAACCCTTTCATTTGTTTTGGGCTAGGTTGATAAGAAGCACTTAGCCTGCCATGTTCTATTCGATAGACACCTCCGGTGCGCAGTCATTTCTGATTCGCACCGGGTCACTAAACCTGCCATAATTCTCCTTCTATTTTTCTAAACCACGTACTCTATGATATCTAAAACGTTTTCTGCTGATGGTGCCCTGGGTAAAGCGATCCCTGGATTTCAACCACGACAAGCTCAGTTGGATATGGCTGAAGCGGTCTCACAAGCCATTGAGCAACAAAGCCAATTGGTTGTTGAGGCGGGGACAGGTACCGGTAAGACGTTTGCTTACCTCGTGCCAGCGCTGCTAAGTGGCAAGAAAACTATTATCAGTACGGGGTCTAAAAATCTTCAAGAGCAGTTGTTCCATCGCGATTTGCCATTGATGGTCGATGCGCTTGGCTTTTATGGTCAGGTTGCTCTGCTGAAAGGCCGTTCAAACTATTTGTGTTTAGACCGTTTGAGCCGCCAGATGATCGAAAGTCATGGCACTCATACCGATCCAACATTGTTAGCGCAGTTGGTGAAAGTGCGCAGCTGGTCGTCGGCGACACAAACGGGTGACTTAGGCGATTGTGATGACATTGCTGAAGATAGCCCAGTTATCCCAACTATCACTTCAACTAACGACAACTGCTTAGGTAAAGAATGCCCAAGCTACACCGATTGCTTTGTGCTGAAAGCGCGTAAAAAAGCGATGGATTCGGATGTTGTCGTGGTAAACCACCACTTGTTCCTCGCGGATTTAGCGATTAAAGAAACTGGGTTTGGTGAGCTGATACCTGAAGCCGATGTGTTTATCTTCGATGAAGCACATCAACTTCCTGATATTGCCAGTCAGTATTTCGGACAATCAGTATCCAGTCGACAAATCCAAGAACTAGCTAAAGACATTGAAATTGCTTATCGAACTGAAGCCAAAGACATGCGTCAGTTGCAAAAGGTTGGCGAGAGGCTCATTCAATCAGCTGCTGACCTACGTATTGTGCTCGGCGACACAGGATTTCGTGGTAACTGGCGTGAGGCGTTGAAGTCAGAGTCGATTGCGAGAGAGCTAGTACGTTTACAAGATGCGTTGCAACTGGCTGTGGATGTATTGAAATTAGCATTGGGTCGAAGCCAGTTGTTAGACACGGCTTTCGAGCGTGCAACTATGATTAAGTCGCGTATCGAACGTGTGTGTGATGTGTCGATTACCGGTTATTCCTATTGGTATGACACAACGCCACGACAATTTGCTTTGCACATCACGCCTCTTTCGGTTGCCGATAAATTCCACGAACAAATCGAGCTTAAACCGGGTGCTTGGGTGTTTACTTCAGCAACGCTAGCGGTGTCGGATGATTTCGATCACTTCACCTCTCGACTTGGATTAAAGCCGTCAGCACAGTTTTCACTGCCGAGCCCATTTGATTATCCGAATCAGGCACGCTTGTGTGTGCCTCGCTACCTTCCAGAGCCAAATAGCCCGGGCTTGGCTGATAAATTAGTCAGAATGCTGGCTCCTGTGATTGAGCAAAACCAAGGTCGTTGTTTCTTCTTGTGTACCTCACACAGCATGATGAAAGAGTTAGGCGAGCGCTTCCGTGAAACGCTTAGTGTACCCGTTCTATTGCAAGGTGAGACCAGTAAGCAAAAAACCTTAGCGGAATTCATGGAATTAGGTAACGCATTGCTGGTGGCCACGGGGGCATTCTGGGAGGGGATCGATGTTAGGGGCGACGCATTAAGCTGTGTTATCATCGATAAATTGCCCTTTACCGCCCCAGACGACCCGTTACTTAAGGCTCGAATCGAGGACTGTAAGCTAAAAGGGGGTGATCCTTTTGCACAAGTGCAGTTGCCAGACGCAGTGATTACCTTGAAACAAGGTGTTGGCCGATTAATACGTGATAAGCGTGATAATGGCGCTTTGATTATTTGCGATAACCGTTTGGTGACCCGTGATTACGGTGGTGTGTTTTTGGCGAGTTTACCGCCTATCCCACGTACCCGTGACTTAGGGATCATTAAAGAATTCTTAGCTAAATTCCATTCAACCGCTGCTGAGTAATTGGCATTGTTGAGTTTAGCCATTATTTTTAGATTAGATAACGAATATTTGAGACACGAATGAGCGCGAAAATTCTTGCAGTAGATACCGCAACTGAAAACTGTTCAGTTGCACTAGTAATGGGTGACCAGGTGTTCGCACGTAGCGAAGAGGCTCCTCGAGACCATACGAAAAAAATTCTACCTATGGTTGATGAAGTCCTGAAAGAAGCGAACATCGCTTTAACCGATATCGACGCAATCGCGTTTGGCCAAGGCCCAGGCAGCTTCACGGGTGTACGCATTGGTATTGGTATTGCTCAAGGCTTAGCTTTTGGTGCTGATTTACCGATGATCGGTGTGTCAACACTGGCAGCGATGGCGCAGGGTAGCTACCGTAAATTTGGTGAAACTCATGTAGCAACAGCGATTGATGCGCGTATGAGTGAAGTGTACTGGGCTCGTTACAGCCGTGAACAAGATGGTCGTTGGACTGCAGTTGATGCTGAATGTGTCACACCTCCAAGCGAATTGGCTGCGCAGCTTGAAGTGGATTCTGAGACATGGGCAAAAGTAGGCACTGGTTGGGAAGCATACGCCGAGCACATGGATACACTAGCGATCAACACTAAAGCGTGTGAGGTTCTGTTCCCAGAAGCTCAAGATATGGCGTTCCTTGCTCAATTTGCTTATGCAGAAGGTAAAGCGGTTGCAGCTGAAGAATCTGAGCCAGTTTACCTACGTGATAAAGTGACGTGGAAGAAACTGCCAGGTCGCGAGTAAATACGTATTATTTTGGCTCTGTATTCACTTTGCAGATCCAAAATTACAACAGATACAAAATCATTAAAATTAGGTACAAAATTCCTTAAGCATGGTTTCAATAAACGGCTTACCTCCTTCTTCGATAGGCAACACATCCAAAACCAATCGAACCAATAAAAAGAACGAGGTAAAAAAAGGCGATGCAAAAACCTCAGTTGGTCAGCCAACTAAGGTCGCGAATGCTGTCTCGCATTCCATTCGCCAAGTCAAAGAATTTGAGATTCACAAAGCTCAGGTTCAATATGATCTTCCAGAAGGACGTGGACGCCGTGCGATGGAAGAGTATATGGATGTGATGAATCAAGCTAAAAAAGAGGAACTTGCTAAGCTTATTGGGGTCGATATTTATATCTAGCTTTGTGCTTTTATTTATCCTGTTCTAAGGACCAGCATTATGTTTTCTCTCATTTCTAAATCTCGCTTACTTTTCCTTGTCGCTTTCTCTTCGATGGTAATGGGCTGCTCCTCTTTGCCTAAAGAACTTAATGCAAACTCTGAACAAGTCGTGACTGACTACCAAGAGTGGGTAAACACAGTGCCAGACGCTGGCGATGTTCGCTTAGGTGGTGTGATTGCTAAAGTTACGAACATGCAAGATAAGACTCGTGTTGAAGTGGTTAACTTGCCTATCTCAAGTAACGGTAAGCCAGATATTGATGCCGAGCCAAAAGGGCGCTTTGTCGCTTACATTAACGGGTATGTTGAACCATTAAGTTTTTCTGAAGGCCGTTTAGTGACCTTAGTGGGTAAATCGAATGGCACTGAAGATGGTACCATTGGTGATTATCCTTACACCTTCCCAGTGATGAACGTTTACAATCAACGCTTATGGCAAATCACGGAAAGAGTCGTCATCAACGACTTCGCTCCAACGTATTACTCTTGCCGAAGCTTGCACTGTCGTAGTTTTCAGACAATGCCTAAGCACGGACGTGTGATTCAAGACGTGGAATAGTCGAGTTATGTGAACTCGATGAATAGAACAATTTAAGGGCGACAAACTCTCGATGATTGAAAAGTCATATTCCCTTGCGAGCGGGACGCTTGCAACACAACAGATTGGTAACCCAGAAACGACCGCTACGACGGTCGTTTTTATTCATGGGTGGTTAGATAACTCCGCGAGTTTCTCTTCTGTTATCTCGAATCTAGAAGTACTTTCACCAAACTCTCATCTAGTTGCGATAGATCTCTTTGGTCATGGCTTCTCATCGCATAAGTCGGGCAGTTACTATCCGTTTCACGACTATATTGATGATTTGCATCAGTTTGTGGCTAAATTATCACCAAAAAGACTGGTACTAGTAGGACATTCACTTGGTGCATTGATCGCAAGTTGCTATAGTGCTGCCTTTCCTGAAAAGGTGTCAGGATTAATTCAAATTGAAGGTCATGGACCTCTTTCAGAAGCTCCCCACGAAACAGTCTCTCGCTTGAGGGATGGGGTACTCAGTCGTCTTCGACAGCGAAGAAAGCCTTCACGTCCTCTAGCAAGTCTTGAGGATGCTATTAAGCTGAGAGCTCACGCCAACCAAATCAAAGCAGAACTTATTGCCCCTATTGTTGAACGAGGAATCGTTAAGCTAAGTACTGTTGATCGAGCTGTTGCTGCTCAAGTTGCTCTTAGTCAAGCGACTGATGATCAAGGTATTGCCGAGTTCGATAACTTTTGGCGATGGCGATGCGACCCTAACCTAAAATGTGACTCGTTATATCGAATGTCACAAGCGCATGCTGAAGCGATCATGGCGGCTATTGAATGCCCTCAATTAATAGTTTTAGGAAATGATGGATTCCGACATTTGCAGCATAATCGCTACAAATCAGCTCATAGTTCTCTGAATATAGAGACTGTTCCTGGCGGACATCATTGCCATTTAGAGAGCCCAGAGCTAGTCTCAGAGCTAATTCTTGGTGTAGTTAACAAAATTTAAACAAGTGTTTGAGCCTTTTAGTGCTCATGCACTAAAGCTGTGCTGTAATACCGCAATGATAAAAAGCGGCGAAGCAGTCGTCAGCTGATAAACGAGGAGTAACATAGTGGACAAACCTTGGCTTTCACGTTATCCAAGTGACGTACCAGAGACGATCAACCCAGATCAGTACCCATCTCTTATTGAAATGTTCGAACAGTCGGTACAAAAGTACGCAGACCAACCAGCATTCGAGAACATGGGGTCTATCATGACATTCCGTAAGCTTGAAGAGCGCAGTCGTGCTTTTGCAGCTTACTTACAGAATGATCTAAAACTGAAGAAAGGCGATCGTGTCGCGCTGATGATGCCAAACCTGCTGCAATACCCAATTGCACTCTTTGGTGTACTGCGTGCCGGTATGATTGCAGTGAACGTCAATCCACTGTACACGCCTCGTGAACTTGAACACCAACTGAATGACTCTGGCGCAAAGGCGATTGTTATCGTTTCTAACTTTGCGAGCACGCTAGAAAAAGTCGTTGATAAAACTCCGGTTAAACACGTTGTGCTAACCAGCTTGGGGCAAATGCTGCCACGAGCAAAAGGTACGATTGTCGACTTCGTAGTGAAATACGTAAAAGGCATGGTGCCTAAGTACGATCTGCCGGGTGCTATCTCATTCAGGAAAGCATTGCATAAAGGCCGTCGCCTACAGTACGTGAAGCCATTTATGGCTGGCGATGACATCGCATTCCTACAGTACACCGGTGGTACAACGGGCGTAGCGAAGGGCGCAATCCTAACGCACCGCAATATGATTGCGAACGTACTTCAAGCGAAAGGGGCATACAGCCCTGTTCTGCAAGAAGGCCGAGAATTGGTGGTAACCGCATTGCCGCTTTACCACGTGTTCGCACTGACTGTGAACTGCTTACTGTTTGTTGAGATGGGTGGTCGTAACCTTCTGATTACTAACCCTCGTGACATTCCAGGCTTTATTAAAGAGCTACAAAAGGTTCCGTTTACCGCGATTACTGGCGTAAACACCTTGTTCAATGCGCTCGTGAATAACGAAGATTTCTACGAGTTGGATTTCAGTAACATGCGTTTATCTGTTGGCGGCGGTATGGCGGTTCAACGCGCTGTTGCTGAGCAATGGAAGAAAGCGACAGGTGTCCACCTACTTGAAGGCTATGGTTTAACCGAATGTGCTCCTTTGGTAACAGGTAACCCATACGATCTGAAAGACTACACAGGTGCAATCGGCCTACCAGTACCATCGACAGAAGTTCGTATTGTTGATGATGAAGGTAAAGTGGTTGGCAATGACCAAGTCGGTGAATTGCAGGTTCGTGGTCCTCAAGTGATGCAAGGCTACTGGCAGCGTCCAGAAGCGACCAAAGAAGTGATCGACCAAGACGGTTGGTTATCGACGGGTGATATCGTTAAGTTTGATGACGAAGGCTTGTTGTACATCGTAGACCGTAAGAAAGACATGATTCTAGTGTCGGGCTTCAACGTTTACCCGAACGAGATTGAAGATGTTGTGGCTCTACATGGGAAAGTGTTAGAAGTTGCGGCTATCGGCCAACCTCATGAGGTGTCTGGTGAGCTGGTTAAGATTTACGTTGTGAAACGTGACCCTAGCCTAACCAAAGAAGACATTATCACGCACTGTCGTGAACACTTAACTGGCTACAAGATCCCTAAATTGATTGAGTTCCGTGAAGAACTACCAAAAACCAATGTAGGCAAAATCTTGCGCCGAGTGCTTCGTGAAGAAAACGACGCAGAGCTTGCCAAACGCGCAAGCGAGTAATGCTCGGGTTCGCGAGAAATTAGCACCCGGAACCATTCAGGCGCTTAATCTAAGCGAGCGCTGAAAAATGGTGTTAGAATGCCGACAGTTAATGTCGGCATTTTTGTATCCGGCGATCAAAGTAAAATCAGTGAGAGTTTTTGTGGATTATCAAATCATTACCCAAGTGAAAGACCTTGAGCGAGTTTGCCAACAAGCACGTGAAGCCGATGTTGTTATGCTTGATACAGAGTTCGTTCGTACAAGAACCTATTATCCTCAATTAGGCTTAATTCAGTTATTTGATGGTGAAACGCTGTCACTGATTGATCCTATTGCTCTTGATGAAATGACCCCGTTTGTTGGGCTGTTGAAAGACACTTCAGTACTGAAAGTGTTACATGCGTGTGGCGAAGATCTGGAAGTTTTCCAGAACGCATTTGGTTGTACGCCAACACCAATGGTGGATACGCAGATCATGGCAGCCTTCTTAGGTCATGGTCTTTCAACTGGCTTTGCTGCGCTAGTTTCTGAGTTTGTAGGCGTTGACCTAGATAAGAGTGAATCTCGCACCGACTGGCTAGCGCGTCCGCTTTCTCAAAAGCAACTCGACTATGCTGCGGCAGACGTTCACTACTTGATGCCAATGTACAACAAGCTTCTCGAAAAAGTGATGGAAGCGGGCTGGTGGGAAGCGGCGCAACAAGAGTCTGATTTACAAGTGGCTAAGCGCATCCGTAAAGTAAACCCAGACAACGCTTACCTTGATATTAAAGGCGCGTGGCAGCTAAAACCTCAACAGCTAGCCATTTTAAGACCACTAGCAACTTGGCGTTTAAAAGAAGCGATTAAGCGTGATTTAGCGTTGAACTTTGTCTTTAAAGAACAAGACCTATGGGCAGTAGCTCGATTCGCAATGAAAGACCCTAAGCATATGGAGCAGGAAGGTTTTGATTACCGCTCTGTACGTCGCCATGGTGCGAAGATCAGCTCAATCGTGAAATTGGCTGAGCATACACCAGAAGACGAGTACCCAGCGCCAGTAGAACGTCTAATGGACTACCCAGGTTACAAGCAACTCTTCAAAGTGTTGAAAGATGAAGTGAAAACAGCATCACAGCACAGTGGTTTAGCGACTGAGTTTTTGGCATCGAAGAAGCAACTTAACCAAGTGTTAAGCTGGATTTGGAAGTACGATCGTAACCCAGAGAAGCTACCTGATGTAATGCAAGGTTGGCGTCTAGATGTCGTTGGCGAGAAGCTAAATAAAGCAATTAAATAACCTTATATCTTCAGTTAGCAACGAATGCTGCAGAGATAAAAGTTTCAGACATAAAAAAGAGAGCCTAGGCTCTCTTTTTTATTGAATATTGATAAGCACAGCTTAGGCTTTACTTATCGGTCTTCTTCTGGAAGCTTAACGTTCAACTCTAATACTGAGATGTCGTCATCTTTGTGTTCGAAAGTCAGATCAACCATTGATGGATCGACTTCAACATACTTCGCAATACACTTCAAGATGTCTTCTTTTAGTTGCGGCAGGTAAGACGGCGCTGGGTCGTCATGGCTGCGTCGCTCTGCAACAATGATCTGCAAACGTTCTTTGGCTAGGTTTGCGGTTGTCTTTTTTTGTGGTCTGAAAAACTCTAGTAATGACATTGCGTATTAGCCCCCGAACAGTCTTTTGAAGATGCCTTTCTTCTGTTCCGTTAAGAAACGGAAGTCCACTTGGCTACCCAGTAGTCGCTCTACAGTATCATTGTAAGCCATACCTGCGTCGGTTGCTTCGTCAAAGATAACTGGCACACCCTTGTTTGACGCGTTCAGTACTGCTTGGCTCTCTGGAATCACACCCAGTAGAGAGATGTGCAGGATTTCTTCAACGTCTTCAACACTGAGCATCTCACCTTGAGTTACACGTGCTGGGTTGTAGCGAGTCAATAGAAGGTGTGTTTTCACTGGCTCTAATCCGTCTTCTGAACGACGAGACTTAGAATCAAGAATACCTAGAATACGGTCGGAATCTCGTACAGAAGAGACTTCAGGGTTGGTGGTTACAATCGCTTCATCAGCAAAGTAAAGCGCCATTAGAGCGCCTTGCTCGATACCCGCAGGAGAATCACAGATGATGAAATCAAAGCCCATTTCATCCAGTTCATCAAATACACGACGAACGCCATCTTTCGTCAATGCGTCTTTATCACGAGTTTGAGAAGCAGGAAGAATGAATAGGTTCTCTGTGCGCTTGTCTTTGATCATGGCTTGGTTCAGCGTCGCTTCACCATTGATCACGTTAACGAAGTCGTACACAACACGACGCTCACAACCCATGATTAAATCTAGGTTACGCAGACCGATATCAAAATCGATAACCGCTGTTTTCTTCCCTTTCAGAGCTAAGCCAGAGGCAATAGCTGCACTGGAGGTCGTTTTGCCCACCCCGCCTTTACCTGACGTTACAACGATAATGCGTGCCATTCTTTTTTCCTTTTATTTCTCTTATATTGCGAGGACATCAACGTGTAATACATCGTTTGCCATACTGAACATGGTTTTCTTTTGCCAGTACTCGCTATCAATTTGATCGCTGAGCCAGTAATTTCCTGCAATGGAAACCAGCTCGGCTTGTAAATCATTACAAATTATTTTTGCTTCAGTTTGACCACTTGCACCTGCAATTGCACGACCGCGTAGCGTGCCATGAATATGGATGCTGCCATCGGCAATCACTTCTGCGCCTGCACTTACGTGGCTAAGAATCAGCAAGTCACCGTCTTTGGCATACACTTGCTGACCAGAACGAATCGGGGTTCTCACCACCTTAATCGGAGCCATTTTTGCCGGCGCTTGAGAGGGAGACTTGCTCGCTGTCATAACGGCAAAACCTGCGTCCCTGGCTAAGTTTTGCATGCGCTTATCTGAGCAACCAGCTACACCAACCGGGATCATGCCCGCTTGAGATATACCATTTTTGAGCTGTACGAAATCAATATCGCCAGCGACTTTGCTGATATTGATAACAACAGGTGCAGCCGCAAAAAAAGTGGGTGCTTGGTCTACCTTCTCTTGAAGAAAAGACACTGCATTTTCGACTTGATCATCGGATAAGTGCAAAACAGATAGCGTGAAACTGCTACCTTTTAGATCTGGGTTACTAGACATCGAAAACTACAGGACCTCAATTGCGGATAGGTACAATTTCTTTCATCTTAAAGATAAAGGGCATTGCCTGAAACTAGGTTTATCATGTTATATTCCCAAATCAAGCACAGCAAGTAATCTTGTTGTCAAATAAACGTTTTGTCCCCAATATTTCATCAACATAAACTATTGAACTCACAAGTGAGAGTTTTGTAGCCATAAACATTTAAAAAAGGTTTGTCATGCTGTGTTCTATATATAAAAGCTCAAAAAAAGAAGGAACATACCTTTATATCCCGAAAAAGGATGATTTCTCACAAGTCCCTGACGCACTGATGCAAATGTTTGGTAAACCTAGCTTTGTAATGGTAATTAAAATGGAAGGCCGCACGCTTGCCCAAGTCAGCATCGAAAAAGTGAAAGAGTCACTAAAAAACGATGGTTTCTTTTTGCAGGTTCCGCCTCCGCCGGTTAACGAACTTGAACTGCATAAAGAGCGTAAAGCTCAGCAGAATGTTCAAGACGAAGAGTGATAGCCACCTAATTCAAGGAGGAATGATCGTTGAGTAAATTTTCTAAAACCCTATTAGCCGTGTCAGCATTGCTATTGGGTAATAGCCTGACTATCGGTTCAGTACAGGCTGAAGAGCTTAGCTTTGAACAATATGTAGAAAAACTAAAGCAGCAAGGCCGTGAACAAGGCATTTCTGAAGCGATCATTGAAGAAGCCTTTGATGGTGTGACGTTTAAGCCGAGAGCAGTCAAAGCCGATAAAAACCAACCTGAGAAGAAACTGACTCTGGATGAATACATTCCACGTGCGGTTCCAGATTGGAAAGTGAAACAGGCAAGATCGCTCTACAAAAAACACTACACAGCGTTAAAGCGTATTGGTGACGAGTACGGTGTTCAACCAAGGTTCATTGTCGCTCTATGGGGCGTAGAAAGTAATTTTGGCAAGTTCACGGGTAATTACAGTGTTATCGATGCTTTAACCACCATGGCTTACGAAGGACGCAGAGAAGCGTTGTTCCGTAGCGAAGCGATGGCTGCGTTAACGATTCTTGACCAAGGCCATATCGCACCCAAAGAGATGAAAGGCTCTTGGGCTGGCGCGATGGGGCAGCCTCAGTTTATGCCAAGCTCATTCTTAGCTTATGCCGCTGACGGTAACGGCGACGGTAAGAAAGATATTTGGGGCACTGAAGAAGATGTATTTGCTTCGGCGGCTAATTATCTCAGCCAATCAGGTTGGGATGACAAATATACGTGGGGCCGTCAGGTTCACGTTCCGGCAACCGTGTTTATCGAGATGCAAGGCCGAGGTGAAGACAAAGCGAAATACTTAAAAGAGTGGTCTGAACTCGGTATTAAACGCTTTGACGATCGCCCACTACCAACGCTTGATGAAGATATTAAAGCTTGGCTAATTATGCCAGACGATGAAACCGGTCGTTCGTACCTCATTTACAACAACTACAATGTGTTAATGAAGTGGAATCGTTCTTACTACTTTGCTTTGGCGGTCAGCCACCTAGCAGACAGAATTAAGTTTGATTAACAGACTTAATTTGGTTAATAGCCCTAGGTCGCTTTGATAGCATTTGGCCTACTATAGGCAGAACGAACTAAAGGACTCTTCGGAGTCCTTTGTCTTTTATATTTCAGAGATTTTTAAGGTGGTCTTGTGCTAACAGATAGAGCCGCACAGATGGTGATATTCCATGCGTTAATCAAGCATGAAGGCTTTACCAGTGCAGCAAAAAGTTTGAATGTGTCGGTGTCTCACATCAGTAAGCAAGTTGCTTTTCTCGAAGACTCGATAGGTATCAAGCTAGTGCAAAGAACCACACGCAGCCTGACACTAACTGAAGCAGGGGAAGTGTTTTATCAGCATTGTGAGCAGCTCTTCAATACGGTGAAAGCGGCTCAAATGGATATGGACAGCCAGCGTGATGATATCTCTGGGATATTCCGCATAGGCTTGTCTCAGTCATTTGGCACACTGCATATCATTCCTGCAATTGATCAGCTCAGACAGCTTTATCCTCAGCTGAGAATCGAAGTGCATTTGTTCGACTACAAAGTGGATATGATTGAAGAGCGACTGGATCTCTGGATCACCAACAATGAAGATTTACCGGAAGGTTATATTGCGCAGCGCTTAGCCGACAGTCAGTTTGTAGTGGCGGCTTCACCGGATTATCTGATTAAGGCAGGGACTCCTCATGTGCCATCTGATCTGATTGACCATAACTGCCTTATCTATCGTAGCCGTGAACGGGACTACACATCGTGGGCATTTGATAACGGCCAAGAAAACCTCAGTGTGAAAGTGGCGGGAGACTATTCGGTGGATTTGGCTGAGGCGGTACGAGATGCGGCAGTATCGGGTTGGGGCGTTGCTTATCTGGCGACTTACTTAGTCAAAGAAGAGTTTAGAATGGGCAAGCTCATCCAAGTATTACCAGAATGGCGAGCGAGTCAGCTGATGCCATTTTACGCTGTGTATCCGAGTAGAAAGAACATGCCGAAGAAGCTTTCAGCAGTGATTGAGTTCATCAAAGATCATATCGGGTCGCCAACTACTTATTGGGATGAAAACCTTAAAACCTGCGTTGAGCTGCACCGTTAACTGTTTCCTAATCTATAAATATAATTTCCATATGGAAAAAGTATGCTTTTTAAGCAAGTTAAGTCATTAAAATTCAATGCTTTAATATAATCATAGGTGAGGCAGTGATAATCCCAACATCACATTAACAACCGCACCTTGCCGCAAACGATTTCCTCTATACAATGCGTCGCCTTTCCTACCTACAACTTTTAGGTTGACGCATATGGCTTCCCTACTTGGAATTATCACTATTTTAGTAGCTGCTTGGTTACTATCTACGGACAGAAAAAATATTCCGCTAAGAACCGTCTCTTTGGCTTTCTTACTGCAAATCTCATTCGCGCTATTGGTTCTTTATGTGCCGATGGGTAAAGAAGCGCTGAATGCAGCTACTGGTGCGGTGTCTAGCTTGATCAACTACGGTCAAGAGGGGATTAACTTCCTATTTGGTGGCCTCACGAATAACGGATTTGTTTTCGCTATTAACGTTCTCGGCATCATTATCTTTTTCTCTGCACTGATTTCAGGCTTGTACCACATCGGCTTTATGCCAAAGGTGATCAACCTTATCGGCGGTGCTTTGCAAAAGTTCTTAGGTACAGGTCGTGCGGAGTCACTGTCTGCAACGGCAAACATCTTTGTTGGCATGATCGAAGCGCCATTGGTGGTTAAGCCTTACTTGAAGCATATGACGGATTCACAACTGTTTGCCGTAATGGTGTGTGGTTTGGCTTCTGTAGCTGGTGGTACGTTAGTGGGTTATGCATCGCTTGGTGTTGATTTGAACTACCTGATTGCAGCGGCATTCATGTCTGCGCCTGCAGGTCTATTGATGGCCAAGATTTTGGTACCAGGTAATGCAGATGAGGCTCAAGAAAATATTGAGTCTGACGTTGAAATTCCACGAGCAACAAACGTCGTCGAGGCAATGGCTGATGGGGCTATGTCTGGACTTCGTATTGCCGTTGCAGTGGGTGCGACACTTCTGGCCTTTATCAGTGTGATTGCGATGCTGAATGGCTTATTAGGTATTGTTGGTGGTTGGTTTGGCGTAAACCTAAGCTTCGAACTTATCCTAGGTTATGTGTTCGCACCCGTTGCATGGCTGATCGGTGTGCCGTGGTCTGAGGCTGTGGTTGCAGGCTCGCTGATCGGTAATAAAATCGTTGTGAATGAATTTGTGGCTTTCATCCAGTTAATGGACGTGAAAGATGCACTGAGTGAGCACTCAAAAGCGATCGTTACTTTTGCACTATGTGGTTTTGCCAACATCTCAACGATGGCCATTCTGATTGGTGGTTTGGGTAGCTTAGTTCCAGAGCGTCGCTCTTTCATCTCACAATACGGCTTTAAAGCGATTTGTGCGGGTGTGCTTGCTAACTTAATGAGCGCAGCGATTGCTGGCGTGGTGCTTTCTCTGTAACTAGATGATAAGTACAGAGTGGATGAATCAGTCACTTTATTTCCCCATAGTAAAGTTACTGATTAATCATACTAATATTCGGTTAGCATGAAAAAGAGAGCCTATAGTTTAATTACATAGGCTTTCTTGTTTCAGCAAATAGGTTTGTATCTCAAGGTGTGGTACGAATTTTTTAGGGGCACAAATGGATTTGTCGATTACTTCATCCTTGGCGTTAATTGGACTGCTGTCTTTAACGTGTCAATTGTTAGGTTGGCGCTTGCGTCTTCCTGCTATTCTTCCTCTTCTTATTGTCGGCTTACTTTTAGGTCCCGGTCTCAACATCCTTAATCCCGACGCCATTTTTGGGGATGTGCTATTTCCGCTGATTTCATTAGGTGTCGCTATTATTCTGTTTGAAGGTGCATTGACCCTGAATTTCAAGGAAATAAGAGGTCATGGTCGCATGGTGACGCACCTCGTGAGTTTTGGCATGCTGATTACTTGGGCGTGCATTGTCGTTGGTGCTTATTATTTTGTGGATTTCAGCTGGCCATTAGCCGCGTTGTTTGCCGCCTTAGTGGTGGTCACGGGGCCAACCGTTATTGTTCCCATGCTGCGCAGCATTCAACCCAAATCTTCGTTAGGCAGTATCTTGCGCTGGGAAGGGATAGTGATTGACCCGATTGGCGCTCTGTTTGCCGTTCTCGTTTACGAATACATTGTCTCTTCAGCCGATCCTACCAGCCATGTACTGTCGGCCTTGGGGCTGACTCTAGCCATCGGTTTAGGCTTAGGGATCATCGGTGGCTATTTGATTGCCAAGATGCTTCAAGGACATTGGGTTCCGCACTATTTGCGTAATGTGGCAGTCCTAACGTTGATGTTGGCGGCGTTCTCTTTTTCTAATGATCTGAGTGAAGAGTCTGGCCTATTAACCGTGACCATCATGGGTATCTGGCTCGCCAACGTGAAATGCTTGGATCTTGAAGATATTATTGAGTTCAAAGAGACCTTAACCGTGTTACTCATTTCCGCTTTGTTTATCTTATTGGCGAGTCGACTCGATTCTGGGACTTTCCTCTCGATAGGTTGGGGCGGTATTGGCTTATTAGCGGTCGTTATGCTGGTGGCTCGTCCTCTGAGTGTGTGGATCAGCGGGATCGGCACGGATCTTACCCCAGCAGATAAATGGTTTTTGAGTTGGATGGCACCTCGCGGGATCGTCGCGGCTGCGGTTTCTTCTCTATTTGCTATCAAGCTTCAAGAGAAGCAATTGATTGAAGGGGCTGATCTACTGGTGCCAATGGTGTTCTTGGTCATCATCGGTACGGTTGTTATTCAGAGCCTTACCGCAAGTTGGTGGGCAAGAAGGTTGGGTGTGACGCAAGATAAAGCGCAAGGGGTGCTCTTCTTTGGCGCGACTCATTTTGCAAGACAGTTTGCCAAGGTGCTGGCGACACACAACATCAACAGTGTGCTTGCTGATACCAACTGGGAAAGCATTCGTTTGGCGCGTATGGATAACTTGAATGTCTATTTTGGTAACCCAGCCTCAAGTCACGCGGAAAATAATCTGGAGCTGGATGGAATAGGGCGCGCCATGATAGTCTCGCCTTATCGTCAAATCAACCCATTAGTCAGCATGCATTATCAAGATGAGTTCGGTGAAAATAAGGTGTTTGAGCTTGAATCGACAGAAACTAAACACGAAAGGCATTCAGTGAGCCGAGATGGCAACAGAAGTCTGTTTTCGGAAGGAATTACCTATTCCTAGCTTAACTCCTTTATGGCTCAAGGTAGCCAAATTAAGAGCACGGGCTTGACTGAAGCATTTAACCTTAATGAGTTTAATGCGCTGTATCCTAAAGCGATTCTACTGGGTGTGATTATTGGCGGTGACTTCCGTTTAGTGACACAAGGTTCTGATTTGGAAAAACTTATATCAACTGAGTGCGCGATCATTAGTTTATTGCCGCCTTCGGATCCAACGGAAAGAGTTTGTACTCCAGATAAATAGCGGGTGCTCTCTATCAAAAGCGAGCCACTTTGTATCAAAAACGAATAGTGCAGTATCAAAAAAGCCGCAACGTTTTAACGCTGCGTCTTTCTAATTCTACTTTTGGTTTAGGCAATCCATGCCAACGGTATTGTTACCGAGACTGTCGTTCGCAAATTACTTCGAGTGAAATTGCTCACAAGCGATCATGGTGTTCTCGATTAGGCTCGCTACTGTCATTGGACCAACACCACCTGGAACCGGTGTGATGAAGCTTGCGCTCTCTTTCGCGACATCGTATTCAACGTCGCCAACGAGTTTGCCAGATTCCAAACGGTTGATGCCTACATCGACCACAACAGCACCTTTCTTAATCCAAGCGCCAGGAATGAAGTTAGGCTTACCAACGGCTACCACCACAACATCGGCTTGACGTACATGACCTTCAAGGTCTTTGGTGAAGCGGTGACATGTCGTTGTCGTGCAACCTGCTAGAAGAAGCTCTAGGGTCATTGGGCGACCTACGATGTTTGATGCGCCAACAACAACTGCGTGCTTACCACGTAAGTCGATGTTGTAACGGTCAAGCAGTGTGATGATGCCTTTAGGCGTACAAGATCGTAGCTTAGGCATACGTTGAGCCAAACGGCCTACGTTGTATGGGTGGAAGCCATCAACGTCTTTCTCTGGCGTGATGCGCTCAAGAACGTGAGTGGTATCAATACCAGCAGGCAAAGGTAGTTGAACTAAGATGCCATCAATCTCAGGGTCTTCATTTAATTGGTCGACGAGCGTTAGCAGATCATTTTCTGTCGCCGTCGCTGGTAAATCAAAAGACTTTGAAACAAAGCCTACTTCTTGACACGCTTTACGCTTACTTCCAACATAAACCTGAGAGGCAGGGTCTTCACCCACTAAAACTACCGCTAGGCCCGGAGCGCGTAATCCAGCTTGAGTTCGAGCTTTTACACGTGCCGCAACTTCAGAGCGAACGGTTTGAGAAATTAGCTTTCCATCAATATTTTGAGCAGTCATGAATTTCCTTAGTATTGATATTCAAGTTAGTGGCTGATGTTTTGGGAGCATTATTCCAGAAAATCTTTTTGATTACCATCAAGCAAACGTTTGCTTTGGTCTATTTTCCAACACTTATAATCTCATTGCCCTTTTTTTACTCACTTGGATCAGAATGTTACATAAAGCCGTTGCTTTACTGATTCGAATTCGTATAATCTTTTCCTGTAGCGCGCCCTTAGCTCAGCTGGATAGAGCACCTCCCTTCTAAGGAGGTGGTCGAAGGTTCGAATCCTTCAGGGCGTACCACTATTTAAAGAAACCCGATAACTCTCTGAGTTGTCGGGTTTTTTGCTTTTCTATGATACTAAAAGTACTTCTCTTAAAGCGCTACTCATTTTCCTTCGTTATTCATTTCATTCGGCTTATGTAATAGAAAGTTAAAATTGTTCCTTTTTTGGGGTTTACATCATTTGGTAATAAAGCCACTATGAAATTACGAAGAATAGACAAGTAAAGCTGTTCACCGGCGGGTTTAGGAATCAAACCTTCTGCTGATGGCTGATTTAGAGGAAGTAATGGCAGGAAACAGTATCGGACAACATTTCCGCGTGACCACGTTCGGAGAAAGTCACGGTATCGCACTAGGATGTATCGTAGATGGGTGCCCACCAGGATTAGAAATTACCGAAGCAGACCTTCAAAGAGATTTGGATCGTCGTCGCCCAGGTACTTCTCGTTATACAACGGCTCGCCGTGAAGCGGATGAAGTGAAAATCTTATCAGGTGTATTTGAAGGCCAAACTACGGGTACTTCTATTGGTCTATTGATTGAAAACACAGACCAACGCTCTAAAGACTATTCCGAAATTAAAGACAAGTTCCGCCCAGGCCACGCTGATTATACCTACCATCAAAAGTACGGTGTGCGTGATTACCGAGGTGGTGGTCGCTCTTCGGCTCGTGAAACTGCAATGCGTGTTGCGGCAGGTGCGATTGCGAAGAAATACCTGAAACAAGAATTTGGTGTTGAAATCCAAGCTTATCTTTCTCAAATGGGTGATATCTCAATTGATAAAGTGGACTGGAATGAGATCGAAAACAACGCTTTCTTCTGTCCTGATGCCGACAAAGTACCGGAATTTGACCAACTGATTCGTGACTTGCTAAAAGAAGGCAACTCGATCGGTGCGAAGATTCAAGTGGTTGCGACTAAAGTGCCTGTAGGCCTTGGCGAGCCAATCTTTGATCGCCTAGATGCAGACATCGCGCACGCTCTAATGAGCATCAATGCGGTGAAAGGTGTTGAGATTGGTGATGGCTTCGACGTAGTTAATCAGCGCGGTAGTGAACACCGTGATCCATTAACTCCAGAAGGCTTCAGCAGCAATCACGCTGGCGGTATCTTAGGCGGTATTTCTACTGGCCAAGATATTGTGGCAAGTATTGCACTTAAGCCAACATCAAGCATTACTGTTCCTGGTGACACCATCACTAAAGATGGTGAGGCAACGCAGCTAATCACTAAAGGTCGTCACGATCCATGTGTTGGTATTCGTGCAGTGCCTATCGCAGAAGCGATGCTGGCGATTGTTTTGCTTGATCACTTGCTACGTCACCGTGGTCAAAACTTTGGTGTGACAACGGAAACGCCAAAAATCTAGTTCAGCTTCGTTTTATTCAGAACAGAATTGAAACTGATTTAATAGAAACAAAAAAGGGTTGCTTCGTAATGAAGCAACCCTTTTTATATTCTGCGTCAGTGAGAATATCTAATGCACAGAGCTTTCCGGATCAAGCTGGAACGAAGGCAAGCGCCATTTGAATCTCACGGCAGCCATACGTAGCAAGTAGCCAGCCACAAGCGTAACAATCGTTGCTGTTACGTCGTTAATGCCAATCTCAAGCAAGCCGAGATATAAACCTGAAGCGACAAGGGCGACAGATGCGTACAACTCTTCATGCAGAACCAATGGCGTTTGACGACAGATAAGATCGCGCAGCAGGCCACCAAACACGCCAGTGACCAATGCAGACACCATACAAATCATAGGGTGCAGACCCATGTTCATAGCTACTTTAGTACCAATAATACTGAATACGATAAGCCCCAGCGCATCCAAACGAATGAATAACCCTTTTAGCTTGATTACCCATTTAGCGAGTCCGGTCGTGATGACACCTGCCACACAGGTGATCGCAAGGTACTCTGGGTTTTCAACCCAACCTAGAGGGTAATGGCCAAGTAGGATATCTCGTACTGTACCGCCGCCGATTGCTGTTGCACTCGCAACCAGCATTACACCAAACCAATCCATTTTTTGTTTGCCAGCGCTGAGAGCGCCGGTCATGGCTTCTGCCGTGATGCCAATGATATACAAAACACTTAGTAGCATTGCTGTAGCTCTATTATTTAGGTCTATAAATTTGAGAGTTATAGGCCTTGGGGATATAAAAATGAAGCGCGAGTGTAGTAGTAAAAACGGGCTTTGACGAATGAATATTTGTACCGTGAATCGAGGTTTCAGATTAGCTGAAGTAATTAATTGGAGTAACTTGGGGTTATCTATCGCAGAGGTAGGTGGCTTTGTGCTGGTGGAGAGCTCTGGTACCGTTAACATTACGCCTGATAGGGGCTTTACCAAGCCGACAAAACAAAGCAAAATACGCGTGTTTATTTCATTTCAAGCAAGCTTTATGACGCACCAATATTCCGACATTATCGATATTTTTAATCAGACTTTTTATAGCAGCTTTAATACTAAATTGGAGCTAGGCGCTGACGAGCCTATTTACTTACCTGCCGATGATGATATCCCACACCACAGAATTGTCTTCGCACGCGGCTTTTACGCTTCTGCGCTGCACGAAATAGCGCACTGGTGTGTTGCTGGCCCTGAGCGTCGTTTACTGGAAGATTTTGGCTATTGGTATGAGCCTGATGGTCGCACTGAGTCGGTTCAAGCTGAGTTTGAAAAAGTAGAAATTCGCCCGCAAGCGTATGAATGGATCATTGCGACGAGCGGAGGCTTTCCTTTTAATGTCAGCTGTGACAATCTACACGGCGATTTTGAGCCAGATCGTTTGGCCTTTATGAATAAAGTACACAGCGAAGTCATGGGTATCTTTGAAGCTGGCCTTCCGCCTCGCGTAAAAATGCTCTCTGAAGCATTGCGCAGCTTCTACGATGTAGAACCTTTATGTGCTAGCCAATTTATTGTGAAATAAGAGAATATTATGATTATCGAATTTGAAGAAAAACTACTTGAAGTAATTGATGCTCGCATTGAAAACGCATCAGATGATGAACTGTTTGCTGGTGGTTACTTACGTGGTCATATTTCTCTTTCAGTAGCTTCATGTGAAGAAGACGGCATTGAAGACGTTGCAGAAGTGAAATTGCGTATTGAGAAGAGCCTAGAAGATGCGCGTTCTGAATTAACGCCAGCCGATCGCACGATCGTTAATGACCTTTGGGTTGAGCTGCAAAACCAAGCGTAACTGCTCGTCATTTATCGTTAGCCGCTCAGTCTCTTCCTTTCCATTTTGCTGAGCGAATATTTATACCAATCGCAGTAAATAACCGGTCAACCTAGCTGGTTAAAAGTCTCGATAACGGCGTTAGAATTTTTGATTGTAGAATAACTACTTATCGAAAATTCCGCCTTGCTCTCAAGCCTTTTCCCTGCGCTATTTTTGAACATTTACTTACTGTGATTGGTATTATTTAAGACTCGTTCGAAATTTTTGAATGAGTCCGTTCAATCCTCGTGATGGTTCCATTTTCTGACTACGTTATTCTAATCCTACTTAACGGAATCACAGAAAAGGTCACATCATGAAAGTTATCGCATTCGGCGCAAGCACCAGCTCTACCTCTATCAACAAAACTCTAGCAACTTACGCAGCTAACTTGATTGAAGGTGCTGAAGTCAAAGTTTTAAACATCAACGATTACAACGTTCCTATGTTCAGTGAAGACACTGAAAAAGAGATTGGCCAAGCGGAAGGCGCTCAAGCATTCTTGCGTGACTTAGCAGAAGCGGACGCATTTGTTATCTCTTTTTCTGAGCACAACGGTCATTATCCAGCAGCGTACAAAAACCTATTTGACTGGGCGACACGTATAGAACGTTCAGTGTTTGGTGAGAAACCTGCGGTTTACCTAGCGACATCTCCAGGCCCAGGCGGCGCACAAACAGTACTTGGCGCAGCGACAGGTTCAGCGCCATACTTTGGTGGTAATGTTAAAGCATCGTTGTCAGTACCTAGCTTCTACGATAATTTTGATTTTGAGTCGGGTTCAATCAGCAATGAAGAGATTGCCGCACAAATTAAAGACGCGATTGCTAAGCTGTAAAAGCGGAAAGTAAAGCGTATAGCTGCAAAATATGCTTTAGAGTAAGAAGTAGCGACGTAAACAAGATTAGAAAAACAAAGCCCGAGCATTGAGAGATGCTCGGGCTTTTTTGTTTGGGTTGTACTAACACTTATATGAATATTTAGAACCAGTCTAGAATCGACTATTCCGCACTGACTTGTTTCGTTGAAACCCAACCTTCTGTTAACGCTTTGCCTTTACGTAATCTTCTAATCCACATTCGACTTGGATGAATGGCTTCGAGCACATCAACTGGAAGAGGTAGAGGATCGCCACAAATTTGTGAAGCTAAGACTTCAGCTAAAAGAGGGGTCGAGCTCAAACCACGCGAACCTAAACCGATAAAGCAGAACAAGTTCGGATAGCTGGTAACAGGTTCGATACTGTCGATAGCATCACGCTGCGGATTAAAGTTGTGCAGATTCTGATATTGTTCTTTGATGGATTCAAAATCGCCCACATTACCGACGAAAGGTAGGTGATCTCGACTCACGCTGCGGATACCTTGGCGCGCTAAGTTGCCACTGGTATCGACATCTTTGGTCCACGCTTGTTCTGGTAGCGACCCGTGTAAGCGCTCGCCATTATGTTGCTGAACCTCAATATCAAATTCTTGGTCGATATTGGTTTTATCGTAATTAGCGCCAATACAGTGGTGGCCGTTATTTGGGTTTTGTTGCGTTAGGTAGCCATCAAAGCACAACACCGTTTTTAGCTGGCTGAGATTTTCTGTGGTCGGGATATGACTCACTTGCCCTTTAACGGGCGTCAGAGGTACGGGACGAGTTTGTTCAAATTGAGTGAACTTGTGTCCATTCGCGACAACTACTTGGTCATGCTTAGTTTGAATCTCACCTTGAGGTGTCTCAATGATTAGTAGCCATTGTTGCTCTGCTTCTAACCACTCAAGTTGCGTCACTTGGTGTTGATAATGTGCGCTTACTTGGTTGGTTTCTTCTAACTCACCAATCAAACCTTGAGTAAGTTGAAGAGGGCTTAACCAACCACCCAATGGGAAGTAAACACTCTCTTTATCAACCGGTAAGCCAATCTTTTCGTTCGCTTGCTCTGGCGTTAAACGCTGAATCAAATCTGTGTGGAAATTGCCTTCCAACATACGGTTGAGCTTTTTGGTTGAACTTTCATCCCACATCAAAATATTCACGCCACACCAGCGGTGATCAAAGTTCACCGATTGTGCTGCTTGATTAATAAATTGGCGGGCAAACAATAAGCCAGGGCCAAATACTCTTGATACATTAGATGTCGCTTCGCTGAGTAGCGGATAAATGGCACCTTGGTTGTTACCAGAGGCATTTCCAGCGGCTTGTAGGTGTTCGCAATAAAGCGTGATGTCTTTACCGCGTCGGCTTAATGTTTTGGCAAGCGCAGCACTGGCAACACCACCACCGATAATGGCGATATCTTGTGAATCGCTGTGTTGAGCCAAGTCATACCAAGGTTTGATGTTGGTATGAGCGTGCTTCTTATCGAGTCGGCCAGCAATCATTTCCCGCTTAGTACCAAAGCCTTTAACTTTTTTCATTGCAAAGCCAGCTTCGATTAAACCGCGGCGAACAAAACCGGCAGCAGTAAACGTTGCACAGCTGCAATCTTGTTTTGCCAGTTTGGCCATGCCGTTGAATAGGTTCTGATTCCACATTTCAGGGTTCTTACTTGGCGCAAAGCCATCTAAGAACCAAGCGTCAACCAAACCCTCCTGCGGGGTAGGCACGTTTGGCATACAATCTTTAATATCACCAAACCATAAATCGAGTGTGATCGCGCCATCGCCCAACACAATGCGGTGACATTCAGGTAGGGCAATCGGATAGTGTTCTTGGAGTTGCGTCGCATACTGGGCTAATTCTGGCCAAGATTGATGCGCTTTTATCAGATCATCTTTATCTAAAGGATATTTTTCAAAACTGATGAAATGTAACTCTTTGGTCATCGCTTGTGGGTTATCTTTAAGAAAAGCATCGAACCATTGCCAGACTGCGAGAAAGTTTAAACCGGTACCAAAACCGGTTTCAGCAATCACAAAACGGCGTTGTTGATGTTCAACCCAACGCTCTGGAAGGTGGTTTTGTTTTAAAAAGACGTAGCGAGTTTCTTCTAAACCGTTAACATTAGAGAAGTAAACGTCGTCAAATTGGTCTGAAACTGGCGTGCCAGACTCATTCCATTCCAGTTCTGCATTAGTAATTGAAGTCATAAAATCTATCATTTTGTGATTTGAAGCGATATGTTGGTAGGGATTGTACGAATTTCTAGGAAAGCTGACCACTTTTGTTAGGCTTCTTAGTTATCATCTAGCTGAATTTAGAATTATAGGAATGTCACATGAAACGAGTCGTAATCACCGGTATGGGTATTGTTTCAAGTATCGGTAACAACGTCGAAGAAGTTTTAGCATCACTGAAAGAGGGTAAATCAGGTATTACCGCTTCAGAGCAGTTCAAGGAAAATGGCTTGCGCTCTCAAGTTTGGGGTAACCTGAAAATGAACCCTGCTGACCATATCGATCGCAAAAAAATGCGCTTTATGGGTGATGCAGCGGCATTCGCATATCTTTCAATGGAGCAAGCAATTGCTGACTCTGGCTTAACTGAAGATCAAGTATCTAATGACCGCACAGGTATCGTTGCGGGTTCAGGTGGTGCTTCATCTCTAAACCAAGTTAACGCTGTAGACATCATCCGTGAAAAAGGCGTTAAGCGCGTTGGTCCATACATGGTTCCACGTACAATGGCTTCTACGGTTTCTGCTTGTCTTGCTACACCATTCAAAATCCGTGGCGTGAACTACTCTATGAGTTCTGCATGTGCGACATCTGCACACTGTATTGGTCACGCAATGGAGCTTATCCAACTGGGTAAACAAGACGTTGTCTTCGCTGGTGGCGGTGAAGAACTGGATTGGTCTCTGACTATGATGTTCGACGCAATGGGCGCACTTTCTACTAAGTACAACGACACTCCAGAATTGGCTTCTCGTACTTACGATGCAGACCGTGACGGTTTCGTTATCTCTGGTGGCGGCGGCATGCTAGTTATCGAAGAACTTGAGCACGCTGTTGCTCGTGGCGCAAAAATCTACGGCGAGATCGTGGGTTACGGCGCAACTTCAGATGGCTACGACATGGTTGCTCCTTCTGGTGAAGGCGCGGTTCGTTGTATGAAGATGGCAATGCAAAACGTTGACGGTGTTGACTACGTGAACACTCACGGTACTTCAACTCCTGTTGGTGACGTTAAAGAACTTGGCGCAATCCAAGAAGTCTTTGGCGGCAACAGCCCAGCAATCTCAGCAACTAAAGCGATGACAGGTCACGCTCTAGGTGCAGCTGGTGTACACGAAGCAATTTACTCAACACTAATGCTTGATAACGGCTTTATCGCACCAAGCATTAACGTTGCAAACCTAGACGAAGCAGGCGCAGGCCTAGACATCGTAACGGAAGCTCGTGAACAAGAGCTAACAACGGTTATGTCTAACAGCTTTGGTTTCGGTGGTACGAACGCAACGCTAGTAATCAAAAAATACCAAGGCTAATTGAAGCCAAGGTTAAATTAATAAAAGGTTAATCGTTAATGGGTGATGTGAGTGCAGATTCAACACGCACAGATCACCCAGTAATCATGACCATCAGAACACAGCTTTTTAAACATAGTTTTTTTAAGCTTCGCTTTAGAAAAATAGCTTTTAAGCTTAGTTTTAAAAGTTGAAAGGTTTCCAGAGCTTGACTAGTAGTAACTTTGGTTAGTACTGGTTGAACAGACGCAAGACTCTGTCTCCTGGAGAGCGAGATAGGATCCTTTTGTTCTGGATGTTTGCCCGATTGTTTATTCAATCGGGCATTTTTCGTTTTGGCTTTCTGATTTAGCCTTTTGATTTTGGGTCTCTACTCTTATTCTGTTCTTGCTTGTGCACGTTAGGTGATTTAGCCCTTTATTCATAATGTATTCCAATTGCTACTCGACACCGTGTGTGGAATTTTGCACAATCATTTCAATTCACATTTAAGGTCGACAGACCCCAACGAAAGTACCTTCCCAATGAAAATCTTAATCGATGAAAATATGCCTTATGCTGAAGCGCTTTTTAGCCAGCTAGGTGAAGTGACAATGAAGTCCGGTCGAACGCTAACCGCTGACGATCTTGTTGACGTAGATGCTCTGATGATTCGCTCGGTGACTAAGGTCAATGAAGCGCTGATCAGCAAAGCGAACAAGCTTAAGTTTGTTGGAACCGCAACGGCGGGTATGGATCACGTTGACCAAGAATTGATGAAAGAGCGTGGCATTTTCTTCACCGCAGCGCCTGGCTGTAACAAGGTGGGTGTGGCTGAGTATGCGTTTAGTGCGATGATGGTGCTGGCTCAGCAACAAGGCTTTTCTGTTTTTGACAAAACCGTAGGTATTGTTGGTGCTGGTCAAGTGGGTAGTTACTTAGCAAAATGCCTTGAAGGTATTGGTATCAAAGTACTGCTAAACGATCCTCTAAAACAACAAGAGGGTGATGCTCGTGAGTTCACCGACCTTGAAACGTTGTTAGAACAATCTGACGTAGTTACTTTGCATACACCTATCACCAAGACGGGCGAATTTCCAACGCACCACATGATCAACGAAAAAGTGCTCAATAACTTCCGTGCAGATCAAATCCTAATTAATGCGGCGCGTGGCCCGATTGTCGACAACCAAGCGTTGAAAGCTCGTCTGCAAAAAGCCGATGGTTTCACTGCAGCGTTAGACGTATTCGAATTTGAACCAGAAGTTGATATGGAATTGCTTCCACTGTTGGCCTTTGCAACTCCACACGTTGCTGGCTACGGTTTAGAAGGTAAAGCGCGTGGTACTACCATGATCTTTAACAGCTATTGTGAGTTTTTAGGCAACGAGTTACGTGCTTATGCGAGTGACTTACTTCCTATTGCGCCTGTTCCTCAAATGAAATTAGATAGAGCTTGGGATGAAGCAACACTGCACAATTTGACTCAGTTGATCTATGATGTGCGCAAAGACGACGCCTTATTCCGTCGCAATATCTCTACGCCGGGTTCTTTTGACAAGATGCGTAAAGAATATTGGGACCGCAGAGAGTACAGTGCAGTCGAGTTAACGGGCGACGAATCTTGTAATTTAACGCCGTTATCTAAACTCGGTTTTATGGTAAAGCCAACTTTATAAAAGAGAGAAACAATGAGCCAAGAATTTAATATTGCTATTTTAGGTGCGACTGGTGCGGTTGGTGAAACCATTCTTGAAGTACTTAAAGAGCGTAAATTCCCTGTCGGTGAAATGCACTTACTAGCAAGTGAACGTAGTGAAGGCAAAACTTCCCGTTTTAACGGCAAAACAATACAAGTACAAAATGTAGAAGACTTCGATTGGTCTCAAGTACATATTGCGTTTTTCTCTGCCGGTAGCGAGCTTTCAGAACGTTGGGCTCCAATCGCGGCTGACGAAGGTGTGGTTGTTATCGATAACACATCACGTTTCCGCTATGAATACGATGTTCCTCTGGTTGTGCCAGAAGTGAACCCTGAAGCGATTGCTGAGTTCCGCAACCGCAACATCATCGCGAACCCTAACTGTTCTACTATTCAGATGGTAGTAGCACTTAAGCCAATTCACGATGAAGTGGGTCTTGAGCGTATTAACGTTTCAACTTACCAATCTGTGTCTGGTGCAGGTAAGCCGGGTATCGATGAGCTAGCAGGTCAAACGGCTAAGCTTCTTAACGGCATGCCAGCGGACAAGTCAGCATTCTCACAGCAGATCGCGTTCAACTGTATTCCTCAAATCGATGAATTTACAGAGAACGGCTACACACGTGAAGAAATGAAGATGGTTTGGGAAACTCAAAAGATCTTTGCTGACTCTTCGATCACGGTGAACCCAACTTGTGTTCGTGTTCCTGTGTTCTACGGTCACGCTGAATCTCTACATGTTGAAACTCGCGCGCCAATCGCTGCAGAGCAAGTTATTCAGATTCTAGAGAATACGGAAGGCGTTGAAGTTTTCCAAGCTTTAGACTTCCCAACTCAGGTTCGTGATGCGGGTGGTAAAGACCACGTAATGGTTGGTCGTATTCGTAACGACATCAGCCATCACAGCGGTGTGAACATGTGGGTAGTCGCTGATAACGTACGTAAAGGCGCAGCAACCAACGCAGTGCAAATCGCTGAAGTTCTGATTCGCGATTACTTCTAAGCTTCATTACTTTGATTATCAAGCCTCACTCTTTAGTGGGGCTTTTTTAATCGATTGAAATTATTGTTAGTCAAATTGTGTGAAATTGCTGCGAATATTGTTGCTGCAACACATTTTTTGTTTTCATCTCTATAGTTTTACGTCATTTATCCGATATATTTAATAGATGATCACTTTTCCGAATTTAAGCACCTAGCTGAGCCTTTTATGTTTCAAATTTTCAAGCCGTGGTTAATGCCTTTTGCCTTTATCATTGCGACTCAGATTTCCGTTGTTCGTGCAGATTCCATTCGAGTTGTAGGGCCTAATGGCCGGATACAATCAGCGCCTACGTTTTCAGAACCTCTTCAAAGAGCGCAATCAAATAGCGCTGAGCCTTCTCGTTTCTATGGTCCAACTCGTAGCTCAGAAACGCTATGGTCTATTGCTTCAAATTTACGCCCAGATAGTTCCGTTTCAGTCCAACAAACCCTGTTGGCAATTTATCGCTTAAATCCACAAGCGTTTGAAAACCAGAATATCCATAGCCTGCTGCCTGCCAGCAACTTACGTGTGCCTTCTTTAGAACAAACTCGCGCAAGTTCAACGCAGCAAGCCATCAATATTATGAACTCGCATCTCGCGAAGCTTGATAAGCCAACAACAAAAACGGTTGCCGCCAAACCAAAAAGCACTCAAGCACCAAGTCGAACGGATGTAACGCTTAAGAATGCACAATCCACTGCCAAGGTTAGCGAGCCTAAGGTTGTCGATAAGTCGATAATTGGTAATAAAGAGATCGTTAGTAATAAGCCGCTAACGGGTGCCAAGGAAATGAACCACCTTGAGAAGCAGCTAGAGCTTTCTGAAACTGAGCTGTTATCTCTGGAAGAGAAAAACCACCAACTTCGTTTGATGCTATCGAATGTTCAGTCTGAAGTAGATGGTCTGAAGACCGAACTCAGTGATGAAGACCGCATACGTAGCGAAGTTGAAAAGTTACTCGCTGAAGAGAAGAGAAAGAACGCTGAAATCGAAAAAATGGCGCCAAGTGCCATGGATCAGCTGTTGTCTAATAGTTGGCTCGTTGCCGCACTTGCGATTATTCCTGGCTTGTTGCTTGGTCTGATCATTGTGATGCTGTTAGGTCGTCGTTCTAAAAACGATGATCAGCAACAAACGATTCAAGAACAACCTATTCAGCCTCAACCAAGCAGTGTCGCGCCAATCACCTTAGGTGATGAAATGGACGACCTTGATAACGAATTATCTCTCGATGATGAATTGTTTGGTACCGAGGATGATGCCAATAAGCTATTTGACGATGAAGCGCTTGCCCAAGAAGACGATATCTTTGCTGGCTTAGATAACGCTGATTTGGACTTCAACTTAGATGGTGAAGACAATGACCCATTTGCGAGCATCGGAGAAAACGGCGACTTAGATACGAACTTTGATGATCTTGATTTAGACAGCAGCAATGGCATCAGCGTTAATGGCGAAGAGAAAGCGCTTGGCCTCGAAGAGATGGAGCGTGCGTTAGACGAAACGGCTGAAAGTGCGCTGGATTCCGATGAAGGTGATTTCGATCTTTCTGATGATAACCCAATGTCTGCCGATGATATTGAAGCTCTACTGGCTCAAGAATCAGCAACGGAAGACTTAGGTTCGAACGAATTAGATCAATCGTTATTGGATGATTTGTTCGCGCTTGATGACGAAGACGATGACAGCTTTGATATTGATGCCTTGATATCGGAAGAACAAAACGATGCGACTCCAGCTATTGGCACGTCAGCGACCGATGACTTCGACATTGATGCCCTTATCTCTGAGCAGCAGGGCAGCGCCGCTTCAACTGATTCAAGTACCGGTGATTTTGATATCGATGCCTTAATCTCTGAACAACAAAATCCTGAGCCAGCGGCACCGACAGTCAATGATGATATTGACGATATCTTTGCTCAAGTTGCGGCGCAAAGTGAACAAGGTAATGACCCGTTTGACATTGATAACGATGATGAGATTAGCTCAAGCCTGAATAGCGGCTTAGCATCTGATGATGACATCGAAAATATTTTGGCTCAGTTTGATCAGCCACTAGAAAACGAAGATGAATCTGCGCTATCTGCTCAACCTCAGAGCACACCAGCAACAGAACAACCTTCACTTGATACCTCTAATCTTGATTTGCTTGATGAGCAACTTGAAGGGGATGACGTTGATTTAAGCAACTCTACCGACCTGCTCGACGATATGCTGGACAGTGAATCAGAGAAAGAGTCTGAAGATGAGCCGCTTGGTTTCGATGCTCTATCTGAGCTAGAAGAGCTTTCAGGCTTGTCGACTGATGATGATTTGAATATCAGCGAAGACAGCACTGAAACTCTGGATGAATTGATCAGTGATTCTGACGATGATTTTGAGCTCGATGCCGAAAGTACCGATTTACTTGATGACTTCCTTGATAGTGAATTGTTAGACAATGCGCTTTCAACGGATGAAGTTGACGCACCAAAAGCGGAATCTTTGGACCCGTTTGATGACTTACTGACAAGCGGCATTGAAGACGAGTTTGAATCAGAAGAACAAGCGTTTGATAAAGAGTTAGACGCTGCTTTAGATTTTGGCAAAGCCAACGATGACCTTGATTCAGACGCTGAGCTTACTCAGTTAACGCCTGAGCCTTCTGAAGTCGATCCTGAGCAAGTCACGGGTATCGGTGAAACATCACAACTTGAACAAGCTAACGAAGAATCGTTAGCGTCGGAACTGACGCAAGACAGTGATGATGTTAAACCAGAAAATGATGAAGACTTTAATCGCGATGACTTTATCGATGATCTATTTGGTGTTGCACCTGCAACGGATGCGCTGCTTGACGATTCACTAGAAACAACAGATGAAGCATTGATTGATGAGTTGATGTCTTCTGATAGCGACGCATTAGCATCGGTTGAAGAGCCAGCTTCATGTTCTGAAGATATTGTTTTAGAAGATGAATTCGATTCCCCTTCAGAATCGATTCAAGCTACTGATGAAGTAATTCCATCGGCTGAAGCAATTCGACCAGCTGAAGTAACTCCACCAACTGAAGCAATGTCACCTGATGAAAGCGATGAACTGGATATTGATTCATTGCTATCTGATAACTCAGTGTCTGATGTTGAAATACCATCAGATAGAGCTCTAGAACCGGCTTCAAGTGTATCAAATGAAGTTTCGCCATCCTCTTTAAATGATATCTCCGGAGAAGATGAAGAGACGGTTGAAGATTGGTTAGCGGAAGCTATCGACGATGTAGAGTCTCCAGCGGACATTGACTCTGATTTTGACTTCGAACCTAAAATTCAAGGTAGCGATCAACTCGACGATGTTGTTGAATCCTTGCCAGAGCCAGAGCCAGAGCCAGAGCCAGAGCCAGAGCCAGAGCCAGAGCCAGAGCCAGTTCGTGCAGCACATATGCCTGAAATCATTCCAAATGAGTTCGGTGTGCCAGAAGACGATGATTGGTTGATTGAAGATGACACGGCTCAACAAGAAACATTGGCAGAAGCTGATGCCGAAGTAACACCAGAACCACTAGCACCTGCTGTTGAGCCGCAAGTTGAAGCTGCACCACAAGCTGACGTCGCCGAACAAGTGGAAGTTGCAGGACAAGAAGACGAAGAAAAATTCTCGTTTGATGACTTCGAGCTGCCTGAGTTTAACGAAGAAGATGCCTTTGCTGATGCAGATGTACAAGCTCCGTTAGAGCCTGTAACAACGTCTGTGGACTCTCCAGATAGCCTTGAGCCCGAAGTAAATGCTTTGGCCCCTGAAGCAAGTGCTGTTACTCCTGAGCTCAAAGCTGAAGAGCCGACAGTTGAATCAGAAGAGTTCTCTTTCGACAATTTTGAGCTTCCAGAGTTTGGCGAAGACGATGCGTTAGCAGAAGTGGTTAGCGAACCTGATGAAGCTCAGTTAGAACAAGACCTATCAGATGGTACCGAGAAGTTTGAGTTTGATGATCTTGATCTGCCTGAATACGACGAAGAGAGTGCCAAAGCGGACTCTGTTTTAGATGATATAGAACAAAGCAGTACAGAGCCGGTAGCGGAAGATCAAGGTGTAGAACTGGATGTACTTGATCTGCCGGAATACGGTGAAGATGAAGCTATTTCTGATGCGTTTGCTGAGAAACCAACATCATTAACGTCTTTCAGCCCACAAGGCGAAGAGCAAGACGCACTACATGACTTGTTCTCAAACCCTCAAAGCTTCAGTCATGCTGATGATTCCTCGGATACAGACGGTTTACCAAATTCAGAAGTTTTCGTCGATGCAAAAGAGCCTGAACTGGCGGCTTTCGGACAATCAGATGAGTTACCGAGTTCGTCTTCAGAATTAAATTCAGGGCTTGCAGAATCGAACTCAGCGCCAATAGCGGTACAAGACGAATCTCTAGAAGGTTTTGATGACTTTGATGAAACAGCGCTGGCTGAGTTACTTTCAGAAGATGTTCAAGACTCTGTCGACAACATGTTCAATAAACCATTGGATGCTACATCGATTGATAGCGCTGGGCTTGATATTGATGCGATGCTTGAAGTGGGTGGCGAAGATTGGAAAGGCTTTAACTTAGCACCCAAGCAACAATCGAGCATGCATAATGATGTGCCTGATGATCAACAAGAGATCTGGGCATCGGCGGAGCAACAACCAGAGCCTAAGATCAAACAAGAAAACTGGGCACAGCAAGACAACTTAACCGAATCAGGAAACAGTCATGATAAGAAGTACATGACGATTGATGAACTGATGGCTCAAGTGGAACAAGAAGGTGAAGACGCGATTAATCCGGATGACGAAGAGTTAAAACTGGATGTTGGGCTTAACGAGTTCCCAGATGTAATCGGTGACATTGGTAATTATGATGTCGACAGCAATGCAGAGGCTGCTGGTAAGCTTGATTTGGCTAAAATCTATATCGAGATGAGCGACTCACAAGGAGCGATAAAGCTCTTAGAAGAAGCGATAGTCGACGGCAGTGATGATATTCGCCGCGAGGCTAAGAATCTTATCGATACGATTAACGGCCGATAAATTAAACGATAAATAAAGGGTAGCATTAGCGACCCTTTATTTTATTGCAGACCTTTCTTTTAATATTGCTGATTTAGCCCCATCCGATTTGGGGTAGCACTGATTTCCGTATATACTTCTTGCCCATTTTCAAAGAGAACAAGAACATGAAAATTGCTTTAGGTATTGAATATAACGGTACCCACTACTTTGGTTGGCAGCGCCAACGAGATGTGAAAAGTGTCCAAGAAGAATTGGAAAAGGCTCTTTCTGTTGTCGCGAATCACCCTGTAGAAGTTATGTGCGCAGGCCGAACAGATGCCGGTGTTCACGGTACGGGACAAGTCGTTCACTTTGAAACTAATGTCGATCGCAAGATGGTGGCATGGACAATGGGCGCTAATGCCAACATGCCGAAAGATATTGCTGTACGTTGGGCGACAGAAGTGAATGAAGATTTTCATGCTCGTTTCTCTGCTACCGCTCGTCGTTACCGCTATATTATCTTTAATCATGCACTGCGCCCAGGCATTCTTAATTCAGGAGTGAGCCATTACCATGGTCACCTTGATGAGAAAAAAATGCATGAAGCGGGTCAGTACTTGTTAGGCGAGAACGACTTCACTTCATTCAGAGCGACACATTGTCAATCTCGTAGCCCATGGCGAAATATGATTCACTTAAATGTGACTCGTCACGGACACTACATAGTGATCGATATTAAAGCGAATGCGTTTGTTCACCATATGGTGAGGAATATTACTGGCAGCTTAATTGCGGTAGGTAAAGGTGAGCAGAAACCAGAGTGGATCCAGTGGCTTTTAGAGGCTAAAGATCGAAAAGTAGCAGGCGCAACCGCAAAAGCGGAAGGTCTGTATCTGGTTGATGTTGATTATCCTGAACATTTTGAGCTACCACGAGAGCCAATTGGCCCTCTATTTTTACCGGATAATTTGAACTAAATGTGAGACTTAGGTTCAAAATTTATTACGGTTTCGTGCGTAAAATAGCGAGAGAAAATAGGTACAACCAGTTTTTTATCTACAGTCGCTGTTTTATGTGCTTTAATTCCCACGCATAATTCCCAAATTTATTTCTTTCGCAATCAAGCGGAGGAATCGAAACAAAAAGGTCTTCCATGAGTTGGCTTGAAAAGATTTTAGAAAAAAGCAACATTGTTACATCTCGTAAAGCGTCTATCCCTGAGGGTGTTTGGACTAAATGTACTTCTTGTGAGCAGGTTCTCTACCATGCTGAACTTGAGCGTAACCTAGAAGTATGTCCAAAATGTGACCATCACATGCGCATGAAAGCTCGCCGTCGTCTGGATACCTTCCTAGATAAAGGTGAGCGTGTCGAACTAGGTGCTGATCTTGAGCCACAAGACAAACTGAAGTTTAAAGACTCTAAGCGTTACAAAGACCGTATTTCTGCTGCTCAGAAGAACAGTGGTGAGACAGATGCATTAGTTGCAATGAAAGGCGAACTGCTTGGTTTACCTATCGTAGCGTGTGCTTTTGAATTCTCATTCATGGGCGGTTCAATGGGTTCTGTTGTTGGTGCTCGCTTTGTGAAAGCAGTAGACGCAGCTATTGAAAACAACTGTGGTTTAGTTTGTTTCTCTGCAAGTGGTGGTGCACGTATGCAAGAGGCGCTTATGTCTCTAATGCAAATGGCAAAAACCAGTGCTGCGCTAGAGCGTTTATCTGCGAAAGGACTACCGTTTGTTTCAGTTATGACTGATCCAACAATGGGTGGTGTTTCTGCAAGTTTGGCAATGCTTGGCGATATCAACATCGGTGAGCCAAAAGCATTGATCGGTTTCGCTGGACGTCGTGTAATCGAACAAACTGTACGTGAAGACCTTCCTGAAGGTTTCCAACGCAGTGAGTTCCTACTTGACCACGGTGCTATCGACATGATCGTTGACCGTCGTGAGATGCGTCAGCGTGTTGCAAGCCTTGTTGCTAAAATGACCAACCAGCCTTCGCCATTAGTAGTTTCTGTGAACGATTCACCGAATGAAGCTACTTATGAAGTACCAGAAGCGCCAGAAAAAGGGTAAAGTACCTTCTAACAAACCTACTTAATTATGGTTATGAGTTAGATGAGTCAACAACCTATTCCTCAAGCCACATCCTCATTAGAGATGTGGCTTGATTATTTATCAAACATCCATACAAGCGCTATTGAGCTTGGGTTAGACCGAGTTCAGGCCGTCGCCTCGAAGGCAAATCTCACTAAACCTGCTAAACACGTGATTACCGTTGCCGGAACCAATGGCAAAGGCTCAACATGTGCCTTAATGGAAGCTATTCTATTGGACGCTGGTTACTCCGTTGGTGTCTACAGTTCTCCTCACTTAATTCGCTATAACGAACGCGTTCGTATTAACGGCCAAGACCTGTCTGATGAAAAGATGGTTCAATCTTTCGACTTCATTGAGAAAGAGCGTGGTGAAATCAGCCTGAGCTTCTTCGAATACGGTACTTTGGCCGCGTTACGTGCGTTTCAAACCGAAGCCGTAGATGTTGTTCTATTAGAAGTGGGTCTGGGCGGACGTTTAGACGCGACGAACATTGTTGATCATGAGGTGTCTGTAATCACTAGCTTGGCTGTCGACCACGTTGATTGGCTGGGTGATGACATTAATGTGATTGGCTTTGAGAAAGCGGGTATCTATCGTAGTGGTAAACCAGCTATTTGTGGTCAACCTAAGCCGCCTGCAACGGTTGCTGCGCATGCTGATGACATTAAGGCTGAGTTCTACCAAGTCGGTATTCAATATACCTACGAAGTTAACGGCGATAGCTGGAATTGGAACAGCGGTGCATTCCGACTGGACGCATTGCCTATTCCTAGCTTACCGCTACCGAATGCGGCAACTGCATTAATGGCGCTAGGGACTTCAGAACTTAGCATCAGTGATGTCAATGTCGTTAACGGTTTGAACAACGCACAGCTTCCTGGACGTATGCAACAAGTTAGCGACCAACCCGTGATTGTGTTAGATGTGGCTCATAACCCACATTCTGCTGAGTATTTTGCACAACAAGTGACTCAAAAGTATGCAGGAAAAAATTTACATGTTGTAGTCGCCATGCTTCATGACAAAGATATTCCCGCGACATTGGAAGTATTAGCACCAGTTGCAACACATTGGTACCCAGCTTCACTGCAAGGGCCACGTGCAGCAACAGCCGCTGAATTATGTCAAAGCCTCCCACAAGGTGTTGAGCAGCATTCAAACCCTGTCGCAGCGTTTGAAGCGGCTTTATCTGCAGTTAAAGGTGATGATGTGGTGTTGGTGGTCGGTTCTTTCCATACTGTTGGAGAAGTCTTGGAGCATTGGCAGAAAAAAGGAAACTAAATGGCAAGTAAATTCCAAAGCCGATTAGTCGGTACCATCATTTTAGTTGCGATTGGCGTTATTGTATTGCCAGACGTACTTGATGGTAAGAAGCTCCATTATAAAGAGGAGTTTGCAAGCATTCCGATTAAGCCTGAGCTTGATAGTAATGTTGAGGTTTTTGAAGTTCTCGACCCTGTTGAAGATCAGATTGCATTACCGGACTCTCCGGTTGAGCAAGTGATTGAAAGTGGCAATTCAGAAACCCAAACCGCGTCAACTTCAAATAATAAAGAAGCTGATAAAGTGGCCGTGGTGGTTAAACCGGTACCTGAAAAAAATGAATACCAAGACAGTGCTTGGCTGATTCAATTGATGGCTTTGAAGAATGCTGACAATGCAAAAAGCATGGTTAAGGATTTACAAAAGCGCGGTTACCAAGCCCACACGAAGCAAGAAAAAACTTTTACGCGAGTAATTATTGGTCCCGATGTCTCTAAATCCAAACTCGAGCGACAAATTAAGGAATTAGAAAAAATCACGGGTTCAAAAGGCCAGTTGCTCAAATTTAAACCGTTAAATCCATAAGAAAACGTTTGCGTCAGCATTTTTTCTGTTAAAATGCGCGCCAACTTAAGATGAAGAATTCATGAATTGGTTAGATTTTGTCATTTTAGGCGTGATCGGCTTTTCTGCCGTGATCAGTTTAGTTCGTGGTTTCGCTAAAGAAGCGTTGTCATTAGTTATTTGGTTTGGAGCATTTTTTATTGCTAGCCAGTACTACGCTAAATTAGCAATGTACTTCACCAATATCGAAGATGAGATGTTTCGTAACGGAACTGCGATAGCAGCATTGTTTGTTGCAACGTTAGTTGTTGGTGCCTTAGTTAACTATGTCATCGGTCAACTAGTTCAGAAAACAGGCCTGTCGGGTACAGACAGAATCCTCGGTGTCGTTTTTGGCGGTTTACGTGGTGTTCTGATTGTCTCAGCAGTGTTGTTTTTCATGGATGCGTTTACTGCATTCCCAAGTTCTGAGTGGTGGGAGAATTCGCAGTTGGTTCCGGAGTTTAGCCGAATCATTGCGCCGTTCTTTGAGCATTTACAAGCAACATCTAGTTTCTTATCTGGCGCGCTTTAGCGCCAGTTAATGTCGAAAATCGAGGATTAGGACATGTGTGGTATTGTTGGAATCGTGGGTTCAACACCTGTAAACCAGTCTATTTATGACGCTTTAACGGTATTGCAGCATCGTGGCCAAGATGCCGCTGGTATTTGTACCATAGAAAGCAATCGTTTCCGTCTGCGTAAGGCGAACGGATTAGTTAAAGATGTTTTTGAAGCAAAACACATGCAGCGCCTCCAAGGTAACGTTGGTATTGGTCATGTTCGTTATCCTACAGCGGGAAGTTCTAGTGCTTCTGAAGCGCAACCTTTCTACGTAAACTCTCCTTTTGGCATCACGTTGGCGCATAATGGCAACCTAACGAATGCAAGTGAAGTTCGTGCGAAGTTGTTCGAAAAAGACCGTCGTCATGTCAATACAACGTCTGATTCTGAAGTTCTACTGAACGTATTGGCTCATGAGATCGATACTGTCAAAGGTAATGTGACTTCAGAAGATGTGTTCCGCGCAGTTGCAAACGTGCACCGTACTATTCGTGGTGCTTACGCAGTGACAGCGATGATCATCGGCCACGGGATGATCGCGTTCCGTGACCCACATGGTATTCGTCCACTGTGTCTTGGTAAGCGTGAGACTAATGGTAAAACAGAGTACATGGTTGCGTCTGAGTCAGTAGCGTTAGACGCTGTTGGTTTTGATTTTATGCGCGATGTTGCTCCTGGTGAAGCTATCTACGCAACATTCGATGGTGAGCTTTTCACTAAACAATGCGCAGACAACCCACAACTAAACCCATGTATCTTTGAGTTTGTTTACTTTGCTCGTCCTGATTCATTCATCGATAAAATTTCGGTTTACAGCGCACGCGTTGAGATGGGGGAGATGTTAGGTAAGCGCATTAAAGAAGAGTACGCAAACTTAGACATTGACGTGGTTATTCCAATTCCTGAAACATCAAACGATATCGCGCTACGAATTGCTCAAGCGATTGATAAGCCATATCGTCAAGGTTTCGTGAAAAACCGCTACGTTGGTCGCACGTTTATCATGCCTGGTCAGCAACAGCGTAAGAAGTCAGTTCGCCGTAAACTCAACGCGATTCGTTCTGAGTTTAAAGGCAAGAACGTTTTATTGGTTGATGACTCGATTGTTCGCGGTACAACATCAGAACAGATCATTGAGATGGCTCGTGATTCTGGCGCAAGCAAAGTCTTCATGGTTTCTGCTGCTCCTGAGGTTCGTTTCCCGAACGTTTATGGTATTGATATGCCAAGCGCGACTGAGCTTATTGCTCATGGCCGTGACAACGAAACGATTTGTAAACAGATTGGCGCAGACGCTTTGATTTTCCAAACGCTACCAGACTTGATCTCTGCTGTAGGTATGGGTAATCAAGACATCTCTCGTTTTGATACGTCAGTATTCAACGGCGAGTATGTAACGGGCGATATCGACCAAGCGTACCTAGATTTCCTAGATTCTTTACGTAATGACGATTCAAAGGTTGAGCGTGAGATTCAACAAGATCTCGCTAACCTAGAGTTACATAACGAAGGTGCTTAGCGTACTCATAAAAAATGGGTAATAAAAAACCAGAGCATCGGCTCTGGTTTTTTTGTTTACGGGGAAGGGGATTGAATCTTAGTGAATGTGGTATGCGATCACAAAATCGATAAACAATCTAACCTTTTCTGGCAGGTGGTCTTTGTGGTTATAAAGCATGTAAATATCACGAGGGTTAGCACTCCAGTCTTCTAAGACTTGCACTAAGCTGCCATCTTCAATGTATTCACGGATCATTACATCAGGCATTAGGGTGATACCTAGGCCTTCAGAACAGGCTTGTCTCACAACATTAAGCGCATTCGCATTGAAACGACCTTTCTCGCTGTTGATCACGGTCTCTTCATTCGAGTTACTCAGTTGCCACTTAATCAGCGGGTAACCTTTGAGTAGAGAATGATTCGCCAGTTCTTCTGCGTGGCTTGGAGCTGGGTTTTTCGCTAAATAGTCAGGGCTTGCGATCAGAATGTCTTTGACTTCACTGATCTTTCTGGCGATTAAGCTTGAGTCACGCTGCGGCCCGACTCTGAAAATGACATCCCACTCGGTTGGGTCGAGCTGATCAGCTTGGTTATTCATCATTAACTCAATATTGATATCAGGGTATTGAGTCATGAATTCGCTGAACATCGGCATCATCATGCGCTTAGTCAGGTTGGAGGGGGCGGTAATACGAATCTTTCCTGAAGCACCTTTACATACGTCAGTGAGCTCTTCTGCAGTAGAAGACAGACGTTGCAGTAACGGAGAGCATTCATTGAAAAAACGTTCGCCAGCCTCTGTTAAAGAAAGTTTACGCGCGTGTCTATTGAGAAGCCTTAGGTTCAAAGAATCTTCTAGGGCTTGGATGCGTCGTGTAATGGTCGCAACCGGAATCATAGTCTTGCGCGATGTTGCGGTGTAGCTCCCATTTTCAACGACGAGTCGAAAGAGGTTTAAATCATCTAATTTCATAAATCCAGACACATTTGTTTACAATCTCATCTAATTTATACGTAACAGTGAGATCAATGTTTGCGTTACGTCAACTCGTTGCACTATTTACCAGTATTCCAACCCTCGTCACGAATTACCAGTAAAGAGTGCATATTTGTGTATTTAGCATTTTATTACTAAGTTTTATATTAGTTCTTAAAACGGATAACAATAATAATTCGACTTAGTTTTGTGAGGTTATAGATTATGTACAAAACTCACAGTCAGCCAGTAGTGACCTCGGCTCAGGACGTTCCCAACCAGAAATGCGTTATGTTGGTTGATGATGATCCTATTTTTCGCCGTATAACCAGCGCGTATTTAGACAAGATTGGTTATAAAGTGGTTGAGGCTGAAAATGGACTGGACGCTCTGCAAAAACTTAGAGACTCAGCGCCAGATTTAATTGTGTGTGACTTATCAATGCCGATTTTGGACGGCATCGAGCTAGTAGAAGAGCTCAGTTTGGAGTATCCGTCATTGCCGATGATCGTTGTATCAGGGACTGATGACATGTCAGATGTCGCAAAAGCACTGCGTTTTGGTATCAAAGACTTTCTGGCGAAGCCGTTGGAAGATCTTGGCCACTTAGGAAGCGCGATAGCGAATACATTAAAAGATTCGTTCGACAATATTTCAGATCATCGAGATTTCTCAAGCCAATGGTTTTGTGTCGATGATGGTGGAGAGATTCCTGAAGACCAAGAGCTGCATTGGCACTTAAATTACTTGCAAGACAATCCAAGTGCTGCAAAAGACTTGCTGCATGCGTTGTTACCTGAAAAAGACACCAAGCAAGGTGCATGGCGTTGTAGCTACAGATTATTGCAGTCGACAGAAATGATGCCGCTTGTTTTCGATTACGCGTGGATGATGAACGGGCAGTTTGCTTTTTACCTCGTCGATTCGTCGTCTGCTGATAATGGAGGCTCTGCAACAACATTGTTGGTGAGAGCTCTGTTCCATGATTACTTGAGAAACCGTAAAGATTTTAATGCCGACCTTAAAGATATTGCTGAAATTCTAGAAAAAGGAATCCAATGCTCTAAGTGTTCAACACCAATCAACGCTTTGTTCGGTGTCGCTGATCTTTCTGAGGGAACCATTTCTATTCTGCCTGCGGGTTTAGACGGACAGTGGTCAAATGGTGAATTGAATCAACATATTGCCGCGGGGGAGCGTTTGGGAGAAAACTGTAAGAAAAATTTCATTACTCGAGACCTGCCCATTCAGCAGGGGTGTCAGTTGACATTGAGCCTACTGGGTTCGGCGAGCTTCAGCTTAGACATCCACCAAGGGTCAACCGATTAACCCTATTTTTCCTCGGTTTTTGTGAATAATTGATTAAGGTATAGTTGCACAAATGGTGTGGCTATGCCTTTTTTGTTAAATGTCGATTTAGCAAAGCGGGTTTGGTTCGCCAGATACTTACCTTTACTAACAAAAATAAGAAGCAATCATGGCAGATAACAAAGACTTTAAAGACCCGTTTAATGTATTCTATTTTCTCGGTTTTTTAGCCGCATTTTTAATGATTCCATTGCTACCAGCAACACTAACGTTGATTCGTGTATTCAATGGTTACGCAACATTCTAGTTAAGTTATTTTAGTCAACCTATGATAGCCAACTCAAGGAGGCCACAATTAGCGTTCGAGTTCTAAGTCTGAATATTGCTGGTGGCCTTTGTATATTCCTCGCGGTTTTAGGTATTATTTTACCTGTTCTGCCCACAACACCTTTCCTTCTTCTTGCAAGCGCATGCTTCATGCGAAGTAACCCTAAAGTTCACAAATGGATGCATGAGCACAAAACGCTCGGCCCGTTACTGAATAATTGGTGTCAACATGGTGCTGTGACCAAGCAAGTTAAAACGCGTGGCGTATTCTTTATCTTGTTGAGTTTTGCGTTATCGATCTACTTTGCCCCGATCATTTGGGTCAAGGCCTTCCTAATTTGTGTACTTGTTATTCTTCTCACATGGTTTATGCGACTTCCAACCCATGAGTTAGTTGCTGACAGCAAAGAAAATCACTACCATTAAGGCAGTGTGCCTGCTTTAATAGCGGGCGTTTATTATTTCAGCAATCAGAGTTATGACTCTCATTGCAATGAATACCAATCGTACCTTTCCTTAATCCAGTGCATTAACGTGTTTGACTCGTTAGTGAGAGTTTGGAAAGCGGCCTAATGAAGTGCATAAGATTATGAACACAGAAAAAATCGCTCTGATCAAAGCAAGCATCAAAACCATTCCTGATTACCCAAAAGCGGGTATTTTATTCCGTGACGTGACAAGCTTGATGGAAGATCCAGCCGCGTACAAAGCGACGATCGCACTGTTAGCGGAAACATATAAGGACATGGGCTTTACTAAGATCGTGGGTACTGAAGCTCGTGGTTTCTTGTTTGGTGCGCCTTTAGCTCTAGAGCTAGGTGTTGGCTTTGTTCCTGTTCGTAAGCCAGGCAAGCTGCCTCGTGAAGTTGTGGCGCAATCTTATGAGCTTGAGTACGGCACGGATACGTTAGAAATCCATACGGACGCTATCGTAGAAGGCGACAAAGTACTTATGGTTGATGACTTGCTAGCAACTGGCGGCACGATTGAAGCAACAACTAAGTTGATCCGTCAACTTGGCGGTGTGGTAGAGCACGCTGCATTCGTTATTAACCTTCCAGAAATCGGTGGTGAAAAACGCTTACAAGGTTTAGATCTTGAAGTGTTTAGCATCTGCGAGTTCGACGGTCACTAATCCTTTCGGAATTATTCATGAGCTATCTTGCGTTAGCGCGAAAATGGCGACCAACCAAATTCAAAGAAGTGGTTGGTCAAGCCCATGTTTTAACAGCATTAGAGAATGCACTTAGCCAGAACAGATTGCACCATGCTTACCTGTTCAGCGGGACTCGAGGTGTCGGTAAAACGACCATCGGCCGATTATTTGCTAAGGGTCTAAACTGTGAAACAGGCATTACCTCAACACCTTGTGGTGAGTGTGCAACCTGTAAAGAGATTGATGAAGGTCGTTTTGTTGATCTTCTTGAAATCGATGCTGCATCTCGAACTAAGGTAGAAGATACCCGCGAGCTTTTGGACAACGTCCAGTATAAGCCTGCACGTGGTCGCTTCAAGGTTTACCTGATCGATGAAGTACACATGCTGTCTAGGCACAGTTTCAACGCGCTTCTAAAAACCTTAGAAGAGCCGCCTGAGTATGTGAAGTTCTTGCTCGCAACGACCGATCCACAAAAGCTTCCGGTTACGATTCTTTCGCGTTGTCTTCAGTTTCATCTCAAGCCTATTAGCGTCGATAATATCCATGAGCAGCTCGATCATATTCTTGCACAAGAAAGTGTGACCTCAGAGTCTCGTGCACTTGGCATGATTGCTCATGCTGCTGACGGCAGTATGCGTGATGCACTGAGTCTTACGGATCAAGCTATTGCGTTGGGTAACGGTAATGTCGAAACGGACACTGTTGCTCATATGCTTGGTACGCTGGACACTGACCAAGCGATTCATCTACTTGAAGCGATCAGCAGTAAGCAGCCAAAAGTGGCGATGGCTTGCATCCAAGGTCTTGCCGAGAATGGCGTGGAATGGGATGGGTTGTTGAGTCAACTTGCGACCCAATTGCATCGTCTGGCCATGTACCAAGCGCTGCCATCCACCTTAGATAAAGCGCAGCCTGATGCTGAACGTCTAGAGTTGCTTAGCAAAGCGCTGAGCCCACAAGATATCCAACTGTACTATCAGATTGTGTTGAAAGGGCGTCAAGACCTACCATTATCACCAACCGCTCGTGTTGGCATTGAGATGGTGGTTCTGCGTATGTTGGCATTCAGACCTGCAGAACAAATTAGTGCAACGGCTATCTCGACGGAGTCGACTAGCCCAGCGCTAGCAGTTCAAGGACAAGTTCCAGCTCAAAGCGTTGCTCAGCCTGTGAGTCAACCTGCACCAATGGCCGCTCCTAGACAGCCCGCTCAGGCTCCTGCGGTTTCACAGCCTCAAGTGCAGCAACCAGCGCCTCAACAAACTCCTGTTCAGCAGCCAGTGCAACAGCAACATCAACAACAGAACCCGGCACAATATTCAGATTCGCAAGGTTACGCTGATCATTCAGGCAACCAAGGTTATCCAGAACAGGATTACCCGCACAGTCAGTATGACGCATCACCGGCTTATGACGAAAGTCCTAGCTACGGTGCGGAGCAAGCGATGAGTCCTGCGACTCCGCAAATGCCACCACAGCAGAACCAAGCGACGAATCAGAGCCAGCCTCAACAGGCAAGCACTGAACCGACGCAACAAGAGCAACCAGCACGCTCTTCATCGCCAGTAAGTGGTTTACGCCACCAACTGCGTTCTCAACGCAGAGGCAGTGCAGCTCCAGAAAGTAAAGGTTCAACGCCAAAAAAGGCTAAAGCGACACCAGCCAAAACTTCAGTTCTTGACCGAGTTGCTCAGCAACACGGTGGTTCTGAGCGGGTGTCGCCAGCTTCTTTAAAGACCTCTTCGACAGAAAATGTTACCAATGATAATGAACCTTATCGTTGGAAACCGTCTAAACCTATAGTAAAAGAAGTCAGCAAAGAGCTTACACCAACTCAGATCAAGCGCGCGCTTGAGCATATTAAGACTCCAGAAATGGTCGAGAAATTGCTCAAAGAATCTATTGCTCAAGATGACTGGTCCGCCACGATTCAAAAGCTAGAGACCGCGAAGCTTGTTGAGCAGTTAGCGTTGAACTCAGTGTTTGATAAAAATGGCACTTCGATTGCCTTAACGTTGAGAGCGAGCCAAGCTCACTTAAATACCGACCGTGCACAAAGCGAGCTATTAAAGTCGCTCAATGCTGTGCTCGGAGAAGAGTGTCATTTGAGTGTGGAAATCGGCGATGGTGGGGAAACGCCACTAGAATTAAGAGAAAGGCTGTATCAAAGCAAGTTGAAAGACGCGTTTTCTAGTTTGGAGAACGATGCCAACGTACAGTTTATCGAAAGACGTTTTGCTGCCGAGCTTGATAGAGATAGCGTTCGTCCAATATAACGTTCCTCCAATGCAACGTTCTATCAGGATAGATACCTCTTTCATTTAGTGATGGGCATATCATCCTTGGAAAGCAAATCAGAGAACTGAATTCGTGGGGTTGAATCACAGAGCTTTAACCCCCATTTAAGCCCTTAGTAGCTTAAATGATTTTAATAAACCAATTAGACCAGAGAGTAATAACATGTTTGGTAAAGGCGGTATGGGCAACATGATGAAGCAAGCCCAGCAAATGCAAGAGCGCATGCAAAAGCTTCAAGAAGAAATCGCAAATATGGAAGTTACAGGTGAGTCAGGTGCTGGCCTTGTAAAAGTTACGATTACTGGTAGTCACAGTGTTCGTCGCGTTGATATCGATGAAAGCCTAATGGAAGACGATAAAGAGATGCTTGAAGATCTTATCGCAGCCGCTTTCAACGATGCAGCTCGTCGTGTTGAAGAGACTCAAAAAGAGAAAATGGCTGGCGTAACTGGTGGGATGCAACTTCCACCAGGTATGAAAATGCCTTTCTAAGCGGCTTATTTATAAGAGACTTGTCTCTATCAACGGCCTATTTTGAATAGGCCGTTACTTTAAAAGTTAGAACGGTTAAATATGCGTACCAGTCATATGCTGGAACATTTGATGGAGGCCTTACGTTGTCTACCTGGGGTTGGCCCCAAGTCGGCGCAGCGTATGGCCTTTCATTTGTTACAGCGCGATAGAAAAGGCGGCCTACAGTTGGCTGAAGCTCTTAGCCAAGCAATGACTGAAATTGGTCATTGTAATGAGTGCCGTACTTTTACTGAAGAAGATACTTGCCACATTTGTACCAACCCTAAACGTCAGGATAACGGTCAAATCTGTGTAGTTGAGAGCCCTGCAGACATTGCAGCCATTGAAGCAACTGGCCAATATTCAGGTCGTTACTTTGTGCTTATGGGGCACCTTTCACCACTGGATGGTATCGGTCCAAGTGATATCGGTCTCGATGTTTTGGATTACCGTTTACGTCGTGGTGATATCACTGAAGTAATTCTAGCGACCAACCCGACAGTTGAAGGGGAAGCAACAGCGCATTACATTGCTGAGCTATGCAATGCCCATGAAGTGAACGCAAGTCGTATCGCACATGGTGTTCCCGTTGGTGGTGAGCTAGAGCTGGTGGACGGCACCACGCTTTCGCACTCCTTACTCGGCCGTCATAAGATCTAAAAAAGCCGCTTGGTGAATAATCACTAAGCAGCTTTTTCTTTTTTGTTATAAAGCTCTATTCTGAAACGTGCCTACTCTAAAATTTTTTCAAACGATTAATCAGAGCCACGCACGGCTTTATAAATCGCAGCGCCAATCACGGCACCAATAATCGGTGCAATCCAGAATAGCCATAATTGTGAAACAGCCCAGTCCCCAACAAATACGGCTACACCAGTACTTCGAGCAGGGTTCACAGAGGTATTAGTGACGGGGATACTGATAAGGTGGATCAAGGTTAAACAAAGACCAATCGCGATAGGTGTAAATCCAGCCGGTGCTTTCGCATCGGTTGCCCCCATGATCACAAATAGGAACATCATAGTCATGACCATTTCACACACGAGTGCTGCTGTTAGCGAATAGCCACCCGGTGAGTGCTCACCGTAACCATTCGAAGCAAAGCCTGATGAGACAACGTCAAAACCTGCTTGACCAGAAGCAATCACAAATAGCACGCCGCCCGCGATAATACCGCCAACGCCAATCACCTGAGCGATAATATAAGGCGCAACATCTTTGCCATCAAAGCGACCACCACTCCATAGACCGATGGTGACAGCTGGGTTGAGGTGACAACCTGATATATGCCCAATAGCAAAGGCCATGGTGAGTACGGTTAAACCAAAGGCAAGGGAAACTCCGAGTAGACCAATTCCCACATCAGGGAAAGCCGCGGCTAAGACGGCACTACCACAACCGCCTAACACCAACCAAAACGTACCGAACATTTCTGCGATATACTTATTCATAACTATCCTTATTAATCTTTACCAGTATCAATAAGATAGTTTAGATTTATCAAAGTTGTGAAATCTTGGGCATTTAGAAAAGAAATCTTAGGTAATAGCTTCTAGTTCGATAAGGTTATCGAGAGCTTCTTGGTCCGTCTTTCCACAAATAATAGGGCAGGCTTTGAACTGGTGGCAGACTTTAGGGCGTGAAGGTTGACCAAATAATTTGCATAGATCTTGCTCATTTAATTGAATGCAACGCACACCTGCGGGCTTGCCATCAGGCATTCCAGGAATAGCAGATGTAATACTCGGAGCGATACAACAAGCTCCACAACCTAAACGACATTCCATCAAATTAAACTCACTAAATAACAGGGGGCGCGATAGTAGCAAAAAATAATGGGAGTGACAGCTATTGATTGGATCACAGAATGCACAATTTTTATCCTTGAACTTTTTATGGGCTAACGGTATAACACGCACCCCAGTAAAAGAGTAAGGAGTAATCCTATGACGAATCCATTTTGGCAAGAAAAGACACTAGAGCAAATGACCGAGAATGAGTGGGAATCACTTTGTGACGGTTGTGGTAAGTGTTGCCTACACAAACTAATGGATGAAGATAGCGATGAAGTGTACTACACCAACGTGGCGTGTAGCTGGTTAAACGACAAAACATGTTCGTGTAAAGACTACCCGAACCGTTTCACTTCAGGTGAAGAATGCTTGAAGCTGACTCGTGACAAGATTCATGAATTCCACTGGTTACCCGATACTTGCGCTTACCGTCTTCTATCTGAATCTAAGCCGATCCCTGAATGGCACCCACTGATTACGGGTTCTAAATCTGAGATGCATGCTGCTGGTGAAAGCGTTCGTAACAAAGTGGTATACGAAATCGATGTTGTCGATTGGGAAGACCACATTCTGAACCATCCGAATCACTAAGTATTATAAAAACAGCCGCTCTTTAGCGGCTGTTTTGCTATTTGGCGTCGCCTAAATTTAAACTTACTTAGCTTAAAGGCTTAAAGGCTTAAAGGCTTAAAGGTTTAAAAAATTAAAACAAAAAAACGCCCCGAAGGGCGCTAAGTGAAACGAGCAAAAAAGATTCAGGCTAGTTTACTTGTTGTTTAATGTATTCACCAAGTTCTGAGTGGTGCATGATTTTCGAAACTGGCAGTATCTTTTCAGCAGGGCCCCAAGCAAACACGTTTACTGGTGTATGTGTGTGAGTACCTGTACCCCAAACGATGTTTTGACCTGTTGCTTGTTCGCGAGCAAGCAAGTTACCACGGTCGTTATAAGGGAAGAATGCATCGAAATCGTTGATCGCTGGCACTTCTTCTGCCGATAAGTATTTATGCTGAGCCAATCGGTATGGGTTCGGCTTACTCGCTAATACGTTTTTCGCTTGTTCAGTAGTGACAGGGAACTCACTGCTTTTGTTGACGATTTCAGCGAACTTTTCAGGTGTTTGCTGCGCTTTATCCAGTTTCTGAAATTCACTGATCATGCCGTAGTAGCTTTGCGTCTGATTATACAAACCATCAAGAATATCGAATGCGCCAAAGTTAAAGTTGGGTGCATAGTCGCGATCAGTGAAAGCTTCGCCAGAACGTTTCTGTGGTTTTGGAAGCTTATTAGAAGAGTAGCTGAAGCCAAAAGAACCTGTTTCGTGGTCTGCGGTCACAATCACGAGCGTGTCTTCACGATCTCTCGCCCATTCATACACAGTTTGGATTGCTTCATCGAACTTAAGCAATTCATGCAGCATGGTACCTGCATCGTTACTGTGGCCTGCCCAGTCTATTTGGCCGCCTTCGACCATGAGGAAAAAGCCGTCTTCATCTTTGGATAGGATATTGAGCGCTTTTTGTGTCATCTCTTTCAGGCTTGGCTGAGTTCGTTCGCCACTCTTTTTCTTATTGCTATAAGCGATGCCATCATCCATGCCTGAGTAGGCGAATAGGCCAAGTAGTTTATCGCCTTTAGCGTCGTCTAGCATATTGCGGTTAAACGCCAATTGGTAGCCGTCTTGCTCTGCTTCAGTTAGCAGGTTGCGGTTGTCTTTACGCTTTGACTTTAGGTAAACGTCACCTTGAGTCAGTTGCTCAAGTTGCTTATAAGTTTCACCTTTGTCGTTGGTCGATTTAGGAATCCAATGACGTAGCCCTCCAGATAGCATCACATCAGCGCCCGTTGCTAGCATATCGGATGCAATTTGATTTTCTAAAGAACGGTGAGGTTGGTGAGCGGCAAAAGACGCAGGAGTCGCGTGAGTTAAGCGGGTGTCGGAAACTAAGCCGGTCGCTTTGCCTGCTTTTTTCGCTTTCTCAAGTACTGTCTCAACATGGTTACCCTGGGAATCGATGCCGATTACTTCTGAACCGCTGTAAATACCCGTTGCAAGCATGGTTGCAGAGCAAGCTGAATCCACTACGATTGCGTCTTCCGGATGTGTAAGGGATGAACCAATAACTCCTTCTTGAGCCAGTTGATAAAGGGCCGTTTTTTTCCCTTTATAGATGGAATTTGGCGCTTGGTTTGCGTAGGTTTCTAATAAACCAACTTGCTGAGGTCCCATACCATCGCCAATCATCAGAATGACATTTTTGATTTCTGCTGAGAGTACGTTGAATGAGAGTGTAGAGGCTACCACAGCGGTAACGATTGGTTTTATAAGTTGCTTCATTGGTTATCCCTTTTTATATAAGCGGGATGATTAGAACACCGATTTGTTTCAAAGTCGTTTCATATTTATTTCATCCATATGAAATTGAGCAATAACTCAAGTTTTTAGAAAAGCATAAAAAAAGGCTCACATTTCTGTGAGCCTTTGTCGTATTTAGGAGAGTCCAAATAAATGGACTGTGTCATGGCTAATGTCAAGTAAGTGGCAGTTCAGCAACCACCTGATTGAACGCGACTCGAGCTTTCTGAGCTTGCTCTGATAACTCAACTTTTTTCGCTTGAGCTGTACTTAGGCTGTTTTCAGCCTGCTCAAGTGCTTGTTGTAGGTTTTCAGGAAGTTCATGTGTTTCCATTTGCGCACCTTGTTCAAGAACATAAGCGCGGATTTCTTTCTTCACGTCGGCAAGGGCTTTGTAAGCTTCACGTTCAAGTTCTGCGGCATCTTGTGCTGCGTCTTTCTCTTTCTCGAACTGTGTCAGTGCCATACCTTCTGCTGACCATGGGTCCATGTCTGGCAGCTCTTCTATGTTAATCGTTGGCTCGATGTAACTCTCTTGGTGACGTAAATCGAGGCTCGTTGCACGAACGGCTGAGATCATCAACATCACAGAGATAGCCAGTAGCGGTAAACCACCAACAATCGCAGCTGTTTGAAGCGTACTTAAACCACCAAGGAACATTAGGATCGTCGGTAGGAATGATAGGGTAAATGCCCAAAACATACGGTTCCAACGCATTGGCTCTTCGGTCACGTTATTCTGAACCACAGAAGCCAGAATGTAAGAGATCGAGTCAAAGGTTGTCGCAGTGAAAATAATACACAACAGTGTAAATACGGCGATCACTAAAGTGCTCATTGGCAGTTGTGCCAGCATTGAGAAAATTGCTTTGGTTGCGCCTTCTTCGTTTAGGATTGCGACGACATCTAGTTCACCAGATAACTGCAGGGATAAACCGTAGTTACCTAAGATCATGAAGAATAAGAAACAGCCTAATGAACCAAAGAAGATTGAGCCTGACACCATTTGTTTAATGGTTCTGCCGCGAGAGATACGCGCAACAAACAGGCCCATACTTGGTGCGAAAACTAGCCACCACGCCCAGTAGAAAATGGTCCAATCTTGTGGGAAATGTGTGTTTTCGAAAGTGCCGTAGCCGCCGAATGGTTCAGCCCACGTTGCCATTACGAAGAAGTTAGACAATAGGCGACCAATCGAGTCTAAGCCCGTTTCGAGTATGAAAATCGTTGGACCAGTGATTAATACGAATACCAATAATCCCATCGCACCCCAGAAGTTGATGTTACTGAGGATCTTGATGCCTTTTTCTAAACCCGCATACGATGAGTACGCGAATATCGCAGTACAAACCAAAAGCACCATAACTTGAGTTACGTTATTTTTTGGCAAGCCGAATAGGTGGTTAAGACCTTCAGTAATAAGAGGGGCAGCTAAACCTAACGTTGTCGCAGCGCCACCTAATAGACCAAAGATGAATAGGATATCTACAACTTTACCCGCAACACCACGGCTATGGTGCTCACCCAATACTGGTATCAATGCGCTAGAAATTTTTAGTACAGGTTGTTTACGGACATAGAAAAAGTAGGCAATTGGAATCGCAGGGATTAGGTAAATAGACCAAGCAATTGGACCCCAGTGGAATAAACCATAGGTCGCAGCCCAACGAACGGCTTCTTCACTGCCAGGTTCTAGTTGGAAAGGTGGTGATTGATAGTAGTAAGCCCACTCAATACAACCCCAGTACAAGATACTTGCCCCGATACCACCACAGAAAAGCATTGCTGCCCACGATGCAGTTTTGAACTCAGGTTCTTCATCAGCTTCACCCAGTTTAATTTGTCCCATGTCACTGAACACAACGTAAACCATAAAGGCACAAGCTGCGAGTCCAAGCGCTAGGTACAAGAAACCAAGTTGGTCTGTCATAAATATTTTAGCTACCGCAATCCAGCCTGCTCCTTGCGTCGGAAACATAATCAGCGGGAAGACGATCGTGAGTAGGAGTGCTATCGCACCAAAAAAGGTTGGTTTATCAATAAGCGCAAAAGAGTTTTTCACGAGTATTACTCCATTAAAATGAGAGCGGCATTATGTCGTGAACTCGTATTTTAGGACAAATCGAGTCTGTTGTCGTGACGACAAATCGTTTTTTGCAGTGAAAGAGGCTCAGTGCAATAGGGACAATGCACGTAGTGCAGTAACAGGAATGCAGTAAAGGAAAGTCATATTAAATCAGAGCGAGAAGAATGCCACCAACCGTTGCCGCTGCGGACAAGTATTGCCCTGCTGAATAAGAGTTATCTTCCTCTTCTTCAATCTTATCTGGGTGATCCATACCAAGCGCGCCATGAGCAAATGATTCAACCTTATCAGTTACGGTTTCATTCTCTGACGCAACTCTCTTCGCTTCTTTATCGATTTCTTTAAGGGCAGATAATAGGGCTTTGCCTTCATCAGAAAGCTTAACGGTATTTTGTTCAACCTTAAGAGGTGCAGGCTTTTCAGCTTCAGTGCTTTTAGCTTGTGCGTTCATTTTCGAAGGTGCATACAGCTGAGTGTTACTCATTCCTACTGGCGTCATATCGCTCTCCTTACCTATCCTTAAATATAGTATCGGCAGAGGTGTGAAAAACTTGTGCAATTAATCATCGATAGTGATGCTTTTTATTCGCACATTACATTTTCTTCTGCTTAATTAAAACTGCTTGGTAATTAAGCAATTCCTATGCCGATATCAATATTTATCTTAGGGCGCGATTGAACAAGCTTTTAGCGTACCAGACTTGAACTTAAATAAAGCTTAAGTCTGGATAGTGAATTTATTTAGTCGCACTTGAGATCTGAACCGCGCTTAGACAGATGCTTGTATGCTTTCATTCGGTTCTCTTTTTGAACAAAGCGAGCGGGCGGAGAAAGTACTTTGAGCTGGTAGTCATTAGTATCTGATGAGAACTCGTCAACCGGGCTGATAACGGCCACTTTCAAATCAGGGTTACGACGCAAAATAGAAGCCGCAGTGCCTAAACTTCCTTCTGTGTGGAATTTGCCCGCTACATGAATCACTTGCTGATTGGGGTTCGATGCGAGGTAATCGACAATCGATTCAGCCATGGTTTCGTCCCACGTTACCTGAGCGGCAAACTGCTTTTCTGTTTGCTCTGGTGTGCCGTGATGCATGGAAGCCATGAATTTTTCTTTGTAAGGGCTATCGCCAGTATCGACTTCGGATGCAACCCAGTTTCGTTGCTCTGAAGATAGCAGATCTAGATAAGTTAACCCTTTACGGCCAATACATTGTACAAACGGTTTTGGCGCGTTTGCCGCAATGATATCGACGTCGTTGGTTTTAGCGAACTCCACTAACGCGCGGTAATCACTTTCGTAATTTGGCCAAGCTGCCGCCTGAGACATAAGAACTTGCTCACCAATCTCATCATTTAGATATTGGTTCAATGTGTCTTGATGCTCTCGAGTGAACTGTTCCATTGAAAGCGCAATGTTTGATGTGGCGTTGCGGCGCGCTTTTAAGAAGTCGGTTTGAAAGCGATGGATTGCCGAATGAGTGTGCCATTCACCGATAAGGACCACATCAGAGTCAATCAACTGTTGAGGTAATGCCTCGAGAGACAGCGTTTCGCCTTGTGGAGAAGCAAACTGGTAATCATAGAATGTGGAAACGGTTTCCGTTTGCGTGTTAGCCACTTTTTGAGAAGTGTTGTTTGAAGGTTGATTAGCACAAGCCGTGAGCAGGGTAGCCAATCCGATAAGAATAGTACGTTGCATGAAATGCCTCCTTGAAGAACACGCATACTAAAGGAGGCAAGATGAGATTTCAATGCAAACGATAATCAATATCAATTAAATTTGTTTGCGGTACACTCGCAGCATAAAGTCAGCTTCACAGTTGAATTGCTCAGCATCAGTGAGTTGTTGTTTAAACTCTTCACTCGCTTTCCAAGCAAACGGCGTCATCTGTAGTAGGTCAAATGCGTCTGACCCCGATAGTTCCATCATATAGTTTAGTTGCTCTTGGTGCTCAAGTGTAAAACCTTCGATCACTTCTGGATCTTCATCGTGCAAGCGAACACCATCATAAATCGCATCACGCAGCTGATACAGATGTCGGCTAGCAGGTGTCACGGTGATCACGACGCCATTGTCTTTGATGGTACGCTGTAACTCTTCCGCCTTACATGGCGCATAAATGCGCAGAATTCCGTCTAAGCTATTTTCAGCAAAGGGTAGGCGATGACTCGAAGCAACAGAGAAATCGACCGCAGGGTAGCGTTTAGCCGCGTATTTGATAGCAATCTTAGAAATGTCTAGGCCAAAAGTAGCGCCATTCTTTTCTTGAAGGTTTACCGCAATTTCGTTGGTGTAATATCCTTCGCCACAACCAATATCTAATAGGCTAGGTGCCTCTTCTGGCAGATAGCGAGAACACAGTCCAACAACGGCTTGGCGCATTGGATCGTAGTGGTTGCCTTCAAGGAAGCGGCGACGAGCCTGCATCATCTCTTTGTTGTCACCTGGATCTTTTGAGCGTTTGTGGTGCGCTGGCATCAAATTGACATAGCCTTCTTTCGCTAGGTCGAACTGATGGTTCTTTTCACACTTAAACGTACGATCGTGTCGAGATAAAGGTTGGTGACACAAAGGGCATTGGTAAGTCATGACGATCTCAGAGGCATAGAGTTGGGCGCAGATTCTATCAAAAAGGTCTGCATCAGGCTAAATAAAAAGGTGAGAATATCCGCCTCTAGAATAGTGAGCTTATGGCTTATTACAATAAAAATCAGAGCTTAGGTTTAGGTCACGTTTATTTGCGTTTTTTCTGGGTATCGTCTGGGTCTTTCTACTGTTTAATTAGAAGCTGATATGACAAAGAAAATCATCCTAGATACAGATCCGGGCATCGATGATGCAATGGCCATACTATTTGCAGAAGCGCATCCGGATATTGAGCTGATGGGCATTACCACTGTTTATGGTAATGCGACGATAGACAACGGGACTCAAAACGCCCTTTATCTGAAACAGAAGTTTGGAATGAAGGCGCTTGTGGCTAAGGGGACTGATAAGCCCTTGGTTAGAGATCCTGTTGGCGCTACGGTTGTGGTTCATGGCGAGGCTGGTTTTGGTGATGTGGAAGCACCAAGTTCGTTAGATGTCACTGCGATTGATAAGCCGGCTTATCAGTTCATTATCGATAGTGTTCTAGCGGAACCTGGAGAGATTACCCTTGTGGCGGTTGGCCCTCTGACTAACCTTGCGCTCGCTCTGGAGGCGGCCCCTGAAATTGTCGACTTAGTAAAAGAAGTGGTCGTTATGGGTGGGGCGTTCGGCGAAAACGACCACAGGGGAAATGTGACGCCATTTGCTGAAGCGAATATCCATGATGATCCACACGCTGCGGATAAGGTGTTTACAGCATCATGGTCAGTGGTGATTATCGGGCTAGACGTTACTGAGGAGAGCTTCTTTACTGGTCAATACCTTGATGATTTGCGAGATGATGCTGGAGAGGTAGGGCATTTTATCTGGGATGTTAGCCGTTACTACTTAAAGTTCTATTCTGAAAAGGTAGGAATGCAGGGGTGTCATGTTCATGATCCTTCAGCCATTGCTTATGTTATCCAACCATCTCTGTTTACCTGTCGCAGTGGCGCAGTCAGAGTTGTGACTGATGGCCCCGCTGAAGGGATGACGATTCAGAAAACTGATCAACGTAGTTATATGAATGATGAGTGGAGTTCGTTCCCTGCACAAAAGGTTGGCTTTCAAGTGGACAACAATGCTCTATTGTCACTTTATAGAGAAACTTTAGTTCACTATTCACAGCAGCAAAGCTAATTGATAGCCATCGCAGTGTTGTAAAAAATAGCTGTAAAAAAGGCCGGATAAACCGGCCTTTGAAGAGTTTAATTGAGTAAGTTACTGAGTCGCTTACTGAGCTGAAATTACCGTAATCAGCTGGTGACTTTCGCCAGGCTGTAGCGTTTTTCCGGCTTCTAGGCTTGGTGCGTGCAGTGTTGATTCTACGCACATCATAGTTAGGTAACCGTCGTCTTGCATGTCGCCCATACTGGCAGCACCTTCCGCCCACGGGTTCCACAATACTGCAGAGTTATGGCCGTGGTTTTCAACCGTTAGTGTGCGATCCAGTTTTTGGTCAGCTACAAAGATTTGTGCTTCTGGCTGTGTGTAAACACGGTCAATAGTGTCAGTCAGTATCAGCTCAGTGCCACCTTGGCAGATCTTTCTACCTTGTAGGCTATCTATGTACTCAGCCCCCATACCTGTTGTGGTTGTGTTGTGGATATCGCCAACATTTAGGTAAGTGTGCAGTGCGCCAGAGAAAGTCCATGGGTGCGAATCTGTGTTCTTTACATCCAAAGTTACTTTTAGTTGGTCGCCAATCTCAACGTTCAATCGAGCATCGAATTGATGAGGCCATACTGCCAGAGTCGCTTCGTTAGGCTTCAGACCTAAGCTCACAATCACGCCAGCTTGGCTTTCACGGTGCTCAACCAATTGCCATTCGCTTGAACGAGCAAAGCCATGTGCGGGTGCTGCAATGCGACCAAACCAAGGCCAACATACTGGAATACCACCACGTAGGGCTGTTTTTCCGTCGAATTTAGCTTGTTGGCTCATCCAAATTAGGTCTTCTTGACCTTGTGGTTGGAATGACACGACATGACCGCCAAACAACGAAATCGCAGCGTTTGCTTTATTGTGGATAACGCGAACCAATTTGACACCCTCATGTTCAACGATAGTGACGTTGTCAGAAAGTACAGTCAGTGCAGGTAGAGTAGATAAATCCATTACATGATCCTTCTAAGGAAATTGAATTCAAATGCTGACTAGAACTAGGGTGCATGTGATTTTATGAGTGACAAGCAGAGTCAGTATTAGAATTAAATTTTGGCGATCGGGATTGAAGTTGGAAGTCGTTTAAAAGATAGTAGGTATTAAAAAGACGACACTAAGGTCGCCTTTTTCAAAGTCTGCTCAAAACAGTCTTCGCTAATGCTTATCTAAAGCTATTTCTAAAAAGAAATTACTTAGAGATGTGAGCGATTAGGTCTAGAACTTTGTTTGAGTAACCGATTTCGTTGTCGTACCAAGATACAACTTTAACGAATTTGTCAGTTAGAGCAACACCAGCTTTAGCATCGAATACTGAAGTTTGAACTTCACCGATGAAATCTTGTGATACTACTTGGTCTTCAGTGTAACCAAGAACGCCAGCCATTTCACCTTCAGAAGCTTCTTTCATTGCAGCACAAATTTCTTCGTAAGATGCAGCTTCTTTTAGGTTAACAGTTAGGTCAACTACAGATACGTTAGCAGTTGGTACACGGAAAGCCATACCAGTTAGAAGGCCGTTTAGTTCTGGAAGAACAACGCCTACAGCTTTAGCAGCACCAGTTGAAGATGGGATGATGTTTTGAGAAGCACCACGGCCACCGCGCCAGTCTTTAGCAGAAGGGCCATCTACAGTTTTTTGAGTTGCTGTAGTAGCGTGAACTGTAGTCATAAGACCAGACTCAATGCCCCACTTGTCGTTAAGTACTTTAGCGATAGGTGCAAGACAGTTAGTAGTACAAGATGCGTTAGAAACGATGTCTTGACCAGCGTAAGATGCTTGGTTAACGCCCATTACGAACATTGGAGTTGCATCTTTAGAAGGACCAGTAAGAACTACTTTCTTAGCGCCAGCAGTGATGTGCTTACGTGCAGTCTCGTCAGTTAGGAAAAGACCAGTTGCTTCAGCAACTATGTCTACTTCGATAGCATCCCACTTAAGATCTTCTGGGTTACGCTCAGCTGTAACACGTACAGTTTTACCGTTAACGATTAGGTTACCGCCTTCAACTTCAACAGTACCGTTGAAACGGCCGTGAGTTGAGTCGTACTTAAGCATGTATGCCATGTATTCAACGTCGATAAGGTCGTTGATACCAACAACTTCGATGTCATTGCGCTCTTGCGCTGCACGGAATACGAAACGACCGATACGGCCAAAACCATTAATACCTACTTTGATAGTCATTGTAGTTGCTCCACAACTTAATTTCTGATTAAAGATAACTGGTAGTAAAATTACAGAATCCAGTATACATCTGCAATAGATAATCCGACTTAACTTGTTTAATGTCAAAAAAAAGCGACGCTTTTCTTAACAATTGGGTGTAAGTGGTTGAAATTTGACCATTGCGACTGGCTCTGAACCCTTCCAGTTGGGTAAAATACCCCTAAATGATGATTCACTTATGAGTGTATATGTACAATGTTTCCTGGTGAGAAAGTATGTGCTACAAAACGACTTATATGCAAGCCTTTATAGAAAAAAGTAAATATAATAAAAGAGAATGTGGACGGATATTAACGTGATTCACGAGGAAGAAAATATGACAAAGCCTGATGAATACTGGCGTGAACGCCTAACTGATGATGAATATGAGGTATGTCGACTACGTGGTACTGAGGCCCCTTATAGCGGCAAGTTGTTACATAACCATGATACGGGTATCTATAGCTGTACCTGCTGTGAAACCCCTTTGTTTATATCGGATAACAAATATGATTCAGGGTGCGGTTGGCCTAGCTTTGATGCCCCTGTGAATGATGAAGCAGTACGCTATATAGAAGATCTAAGTCACGGAATGAAGCGTGTAGAGGTCCGTTGTGCAGTTTGTGATAGTCATTTAGGTCACGTTTTCCCTGATGGGCCCAAGACAACAGGCGAGCGGTTTTGTGTTAACTCAGTGTCGTTAATTTTCAACAAAAATGACAAAACTACGAAATAACTTGTAACTATTGTCTAATCCTTACAAATTGCTTTCAGGCACTTAAACGGATGAATAGCCAAGTGAGTAGAGTTAACTCTAATACAAATAAAAAAAGCTACCATGAAGGTAGCTGTTTTTTTGTGCATTTAGAAATTGAAAGCTAATAGTTCGGCACTATGGATGCGGTGTAAACGCCGTCTTCAATGGCTTCGACAATCTTTTCGGCATCATCATTGAATTGCTTGTATTGAGGTTTGTCGAAACGATACAACACATTAAGTTCTGCTTCTGAAGCGATGGGTACATCAAAATCTTTGGCGACCATGGCCCACAAATACGCTTTCTTTAAATGACCTAGGCTGTGGTTAATACTGGCCATGGATTTGAAAATCTCAGTATTGACGGCAGAACCGTTAGAAAGCGTTAAAGCATTGTTTAGCAGCGTTAAGGTTTTTTCATGATCACGAGTAGTGTAGAAGGTGGCTAACGCATATTGCATTTCTGCCGTGTTTAACGCTTCTTTTCCTTCTAACTGTAAGAAACTGCGTCTGGCATTGGTGCCACCGGTTTGTGACCACAAGAAGTAGAGCGTTTCTGGTGTATCCGATTGAGACAGCTCTTTAACGATTCGTTCAGACTCTTCAATACTATGCATTAGAGCGGTGAAGCGACGTTCTTGAAGTTTAGACTGATCAATGGTTTCAATTTGCGCCGCCAGCTCTAGACACTTCTTATAAGAGGCGACCAACTTAAATTCTTTGATTTTGTTGATTTCGGTTGGCTGTTTTAGAACTTCGAAGCGATGCCAGATGAGATCAGTACGTGCAACGCGGCATTGTCCGTCGTTCATATTGAGCTGTTCACATTGTAACGCCGAATTGCTTTGGCATAGCTGATCCGTGTTCTTGTTCCCCTCAAGGCAGCCAGCAAGCGCAAGAGGCAATATGCCAATAGCCAACCATTTCATAATCTTCATATTCCTTCACTTGTGATCAATTACACTTATTTTCGGTGAGGTTCTTGACTCAATTCTGTTACAGGTTATTTTCTGGTGAAAATTGTTAAAACTAGGGCTCTATCATGGATGCAGAACAACTTCTTAGCGCAATGACTCCTGAGGTCTACGAGCGTTTAACTTATGCCGTTGAAACGGGCAAATGGCCAGAAGGTACGGCACTTTCCAAAGAACAACGTGATTCGTGTATGCAAACTGTCATGTTATACCAATCTAAACATAATGATGAAGCTCAGCATATGACAATTGCGGCTGGTGGTGGCATTAGCTTTAAATCAAAGGCTGAACTCAAGAAACAGTTTAAATCAGACCAAGAAGATATTGTTAGGGTTAACCCGAATCACTAGGGTTAAATTACAACAAAGGGGAGGCACTATGCCACCCCTTTTTAATGTTAAGCTTTTTATTTGTAAGCAATAAATCTAAAGAACTTGCTTTTAAATACCTGCTTACTTATAAGCTCATCTCACCACGTAACACTTGTTGCATCTTATTTTTTACTTCTTCATAGCCTAGGTTTTGGCTAAGCAAGTAATGCAGTTTCGCAAGCGCTGCTTCTGGCGTCATATCGTAACCACTCACCACGCCAGCTTCCGCTAACGCACAACCCGTAGCGTAACCACCCATGTTGACCTTACCCGCCAAACATTGAGTTAGGTTAACCACAATCACACCACGCTCAGAAGCGTCCTTTAGGTGCTGAAGCAGTTCTGGGTTCTGTGGCGCATTACCAACACCAAAAGTAAGCAGGATCATTGCATTCACAGGCTGCAGTAGCGTGTTGCGAATCACTTCGTGTGATATGCCAGGGTACATAGTGATAACACCTATGGGCTGCGGTGTAATTTTATGGACTTTAAAAGCGCCTTCAGGCTGTTCGTTGACCGAAACGTTGCTGCTCACCTGGATGTTGATACCCGCTTCTAGCAATGGGGTCAGGTTTGGAGAGGTAAATGCATTGAAACCATCCGCGTGTGATTTAGTACTGCGGTTACCGCGCATCAACTTGTTGTTGAAAAACAGCGTTACTTCATTGATTGGGTAGTTAGCCGCAATATGAAGTGCATTGAGCAGATTTGCTTGTCCATCTGAACGCAGTTCAGCAAGTGGGATCTGAGATCCTGTCACAATCACAGGTTTACCAAGGTTTTCCAACATGAAAGACAGAGCAGAAGCGGTATACGCCATGGTGTCTGTGCCATGTAAGATAACGAAACCATCATACTTATCGTAGTTCGCGCGAATATCGTCAGCGATAGTCTGCCAGTCAAGTGGCGTCATATCAGAAGAATCCATGAGTGGTTCGTATTCGTGGATGGTGTATTCAGGCATCTCTGGGCGATGGAACTCAGGCATGCCAGCTAGCTGCTTATCCATAAAACCAGCGACAGGAACGTAGCCGTGACCAACAGATTTTTGCATGCCAATTGTGCCGCCGGTGTACGCGATGTAGATGTGTTTTCTTTCCATGGCGATAAATACTTAGTGTGATGTAGGGAACAGGGGAGCGATTATAGCGAATTATCGTGCAATAAAAAGAGGCGCCTCACACAGAGGCGCCTCTTGATAACAAAGCGTCAGATTTAACTTATTTAACCTGGCAATTTAGACAAAATGCATAACGCCCTTGTGGGTCGTTAAAGTTGCCTAATAGTTGGCTATCTTGAGCTAACTGCTGAGTAACAGGTTGTAAACTGCTTGGTATCATCGACTGAATATCAAGGCCGATCGACATCTGAACTTGGTTCATAAACTGCTGAATAAACTGTTCAGTCGCGGTAAGTGGCTCTTCTACCCAGTAGATATTGTAGCTTTCTAGTTCAGCGAGTGAAGCGGCCGCTTCGATTGCGTCATCAAAGTCACCAATCTCATCCACTAAACCTTTCTGCATAGCATCTTGACCTGTCCAAACTCGGCCTTGAGCAATCTTGTCGACAGCATCGACTTCCATGCCACGGTTTTCTCCCACTAAGCTAATGAATCGGCGATAGCCATTTTCAATGCCCATTTGGAACGCGTCTTTCGCACCATCGCTGAGCCCGGTTGTAATACCAAGACCAGAGAAAGGTGACGTGCCGACACCATCCGTATAAACACCAAGGTCGTTCAAGCCTTTTTCAAAGGTCGTGATGACACTAAAGATACCGATAGAACCCGTTAGCGTGGTTGGCTGAGCCAGGATTTTGTCTGCGCCCATTGAGATCCAGTAACCACCAGAAGCGGCAAGACTCGACATTGAAACCACTACTGGTTTGCCTACTTCTTTAAGTGCTTCGACTTCGTTGCGAATTACTTCTGAAGCAAAGGCACTACCACCTGGGCTATCGACACGCAGTACAACCGCTTTTACTTTGTCGTCATTACGCGCTTGGCGAAGTAGGGCAGCAGTGGTATCACCGCCAACGGTGCCACGAGGTTGTTTGCCATCCATAATGGCGCCGCTAGCAATAATAACGGCCACATCATGTGATTCGCTTGACACGTCTGGAATCATGGTTGAACGGTATTCGTAGTAACCAAATGCGTTGTAGCTATCTTGGCCATCACTACCGAACACATCTGCTAGTTCTAATCGAACTTGTTGGCGTGTTGCCAATTCATCAACTAAGCCAAGTTTCTCGGCCAGTTTGGCAATATCGCCGTCAACAGATTCAAGCTCTTTTAAGAACGTGTCCATGCTTGGGTTCAGTGTTTTCGCATCGATTTGACGGTTGTTAGAAACATCATCAACGTATGCGCCCCACAGCTGGCCTAACCAACGAGAAGCGGACTCTTTCGCAGCGTCTGACATGTCGTCGCGAATGAAAGGTTCGATTGCAGACTTATAAGTACCGACGCGGAATACATGTGTATTTACGTCAAGCTTTTCTAATAGAGTTTTGTAGAACAGCGAGTAAGCACTGTAGCCTTTAAGCAGCACGCCGCCATCTGGTGATAAGAAGACTTTATTAGCATAGCTGGCTAGGTAGTATTGGCTTTGGTTGTAAAAGTCACCCACCGCAAAAATCGGCTTACCTGTCGCTTTGAATTCGTTAAGAGCCTTAGCAATGTAACGAAGCTTAGTCAGGTTGGTCTCTGGCAGCTCTTTGAGCGCTAAAACAAGGCCAGTGACGTTTTCGTCGTCTTTGGCATAGCGAATCGTTTCAACGATATCAAATAAGACGTTCTCTTTCGGGAGGTCTTTGCTAAGCAGTGAACCTGTTAAGGAGTCCATAGGGTTAATGTAGCGAGTTTGCTCGACAATCGGCCCTGAAAGGTTGAGTACTAATGCCGATTGTTGCGGAACAGTTGGTTGAGTCGTATCTGAGTGAAAGTATACAAAGTAAATAATGGCGATACTGAGCAAAAAGAACAGGTTAACAAGTGCAAGACGCACAAACGTGATGAGCTTCCAAGTCCCTTTGAAGATCATACCGATAAATTTGAATATTTTTTTCATTCTGTCTCCACAGTGAAATTACGTTGCCTTAACAAGTCGTAGTACCATTAATCTCAATAATATTAACTGCTTAATATCCTACGATAATTCCTTAGCTCAAACTACACCAAGAAGTATGAATCGATATATATTCTCATTAAATGTAATCATATTGAGGCATTTTTAACGATTAATTTGTCCTGCATTATGATCGGTGTTACAAAAATGTAAACGGTTGTTTGAACTTTTGGTGATTGAGCTATACTGTGGTCAGACCACAAGGATAAAATAACAGAAGTGATGTCTGCCATGTACCCACATTTACTTGAACCACTCGATCTTGGATTTACTCAGTTACGTAACCGTGTATTGATGGGATCAATGCACACGGGTTTAGAAGAAAATAAAGAAGGCCTACACAAGCTCGCCGCATTTTACGAAGAGCGAGCTAGAGGAGGCGTTGGCCTTATTGTAACCGGTGGTTTTTCTCCAAATCTACGTGGCAGATTAACTCCGTTCAGTGCTGAGTTCAGCAAGGTTAAACACGCGAAAGCTCACCAAGTTGTCACAGAGGCCGTGCACAAGCATGGCGGTAAAATTGCACTTCAACTATTGCATGCTGGCCGCTACGCGATGCACCCTTTTGCTCAAAGTGCTTCAGGCATAAAAGCGCCAATCGCCAAATTCGCACCGAGCGAAATGAGCCCGCGTCAGATTAAGAAAACCATTGATGCCTTTGCAAATAGTGCAGAGCTTGCTCAAGTTGCCGGTTATGACGGTGTAGAGATCATGGGTTCTGAAGGTTACTTGATTAACCAATTCATCTGTAAGCGTACTAACATGCGTTACGATGAGTGGGGTGGCTCATATGAAAAACGCATGCGCTTCCCATTAGAGGTCGTTAAGTCGATTCGTGAAGCCGCTGGCGACGATTTTATTATCATTTTTAGACTGTCGATGCTTGATCTAGTAGAACAAGGCAGCACGTTTGAAGATGTTGTATTACTTGCTCAAAAGCTTGAAGAAGCGGGCGTGACCATTATCAACACGGGTATCGGTTGGCACGAAGCTCGTATTCCTACGATTGCGACTCAAGTACCACGTGGTGCTTTCTCTTGGGTGACGGAAAAGGTTAAGCCTTATGTGTCTATCCCGGTCGTGACTTGTAACCGAATCAACACACCAGAAGAAGCAGAACGCATTCTCAGCTCTGGTCAGGCGGATATGGTCTCTATGGCCCGTCCTTTCTTGGCGGACCCTGATTTTGTAAATAAAGCCGCGCAAGACCAAGCTCAATTTATTAATACCTGTATCGGTTGTAACCAAGCTTGTCTTGATAATGTATTCAAGGGAAAAAGAGCAAGCTGCCTAGTTAACCCACGAGCGTGTTACGAAACAGAAATTGTTGTGCAATCAGCGCAAGCAACCAAAACCATTGCTGTAGTCGGAGCTGGGCCCGCAGGTTTAGCTTGTGCGACCACATTAGCGCAGCGTGGGCACAAGGTTGACTTGATTGAGAAAAATGACCGAATCGGTGGCCAATTTAGACTGGCGATGCAGATTCCGGGGAAAGAAGAATTCAGAGAAACCATTCGCTACTTCGCGAACCAGATTGATGCAGCCGGTGTCAATCTTAAACTCGATACCGAAGCGACGTTTGAGATGCTGCTGAAGTACGATGAAGTCGTGATGGCAGCGGGTGTTGAACCTAGAAAGCTTAATCTTGAAGGGATTGACCAAGAAAAGGTAGTCGATTATCAAACCTTAATTCGTGAAAAGACACCGGTAGGTGAAAAGGTCGCTATTGTTGGTGCTGGTGGTATCGGTATCGATGTGGCAACTATGCTCACTGAGCCAACTTCTCATGGCTTGGATGATTGGCTTCACGAATGGGGCATTGATAAAAACATGGAGCACCCAGGAGGGCTTTACCCTTATCCAGATTCATTCAGTGATAAAACAGTTTGGGTGATGCAGCGTAAAGCGGGTCGTGTCGGTAAAGGCCCAGGCAAAACCACTGGCTGGATTCATAAGCGCACGCTAGAGAAGCGTGGCGTTAACCTATTAGGTTGCGTCAGCTACAACAAAATTGATGAAGAAGGTCTGCACATTACCGTTAATAAGAAGGAGCAGGTACTGGATGCCGATTCCGTTATCGTGTGTGCGGGTCAAGTTTCAGTTCGTCCGTTTGAAGATATGTGGCAAGAGTTCGGTGGCAAGCTTCACGTGATCGGTGGTGCTGATTACGCGGGTGAACTTGATGCGGTACGTGCTATTCGCCAAGGTGTTGAGTTAGCTATTAAGTTATAGAATCAGCTATCAAGCTTTAATCTTATCGGTAGGTATGCTTATTTAATTTGCTAAGATAGTTTTTCGAACAAGGCTCCTAAATTATAGATTTAGGAGCCTTTATTGTTTCCAATACTGTTTGAACGATTGTTTCAATTGGACAGATGTTGAGATTTATTATCGTTTGTATTCTGTGCTACAGTTCAACTATACAAACAATAAAAATTAGTAAGGACTTCAAATGGATGCTTTGGATCTATTGCTCAACAGACGCTCTATCGCAAAACTCTCTGATCCAGCACCTGAAGGTGTCGCGTTAGAAAATATTATCAAAGCAGGTTTACGTGCTCCAGACCACGGCGCATTGACACCATGGCGCTTTGTTATCGCACAAGGTTCAGGACTACAAAAGCTCTCTGATATTTTGGTGCGTGCTGCTGAAGCGGATGAAAGCGAAGAGGCGGTCATTGAGAAAGTAAAGAAAGCGCCGTTCCGAGCTCCAATGGTCATCACCGTGATTGCTAAAGTGACCGAGCATGAGAAAGTGCCTGCTATCGAACAACACCTGTCTGCAGGTTGCGCAGCACAAGCCATGCAAATGGCCGCAGTCGCACAAGGCTTCCAAGGTTTTTGGCGCTCAGGTAAATGGATGTTTCACTCTGAAGTGCACCAAGCTTTCGGCCTAGAAGGCGATGATGAAATTGTTGGCTTCTTATATCTAGGTACTCCGGGCTGTACGCCAATGAAAGTGCCAGAGCGTGACTTCTCAAAGTTCGTCGAGTTCCTATAGATCTCGTCAGGAAAGTAGCTATACAACGAATTGTTGAATGCTAACTGTATAAACAACCAGTTTTCCTTGATTTCTAGGGGCCACATTAGATAATGTGGCCCTAATTGTTTGTAGCATCTGGAAAAACATGTCTCGCCTTATTATTGCTGAAAAACCAAGCCTAGGCCGCGCGATCGCCGCCGCACTCCCTAATCCACAAAAGAAAGACCAAGGGTTTATCAAATGTGGCAATGGAGATGTGGTGACTTGGTGTATTGGACACTTATTGGAGCAAGTTGAGCCAGACGCTTATGACGACCGCTACAAAAAATGGAATCTAGCCGATCTACCTATTGTGCCAGAGCAGTGGCAGCTAAGACCGCGTAAGACGTCAAGCAAACAGCTTACGGTGATCCGAAAGCTATTGAAGGACGCCACACAAATTGTCCATGCGGGCGACCCGGATAGAGAAGGGCAGTTGCTGGTTGATGAAGTGATTGAATACTGCAAGGTGTCTAAGGCTAAGAAAGAGTCGATGGATAGACTACTTATTAGTGACTTGAACTTGCCAGCGGTAAAGCGTGCGCTCTCTCAAATGCGCAGTAACCGCGATTTTATTCCACTTTCTATTTCTGCATTGGCGCGCTCTAGAGCCGATTGGCTGTATGGCATGAACATGACTCGCGCCTATACCATGTTAGGGCAAAAGGCGGGCTACCAAGGCGTCTTGTCAGTCGGGCGGGTACAAACTCCGGTACTTGGTTTGGTGGTGAGACGTGATGAAGAGATCGAAAACTTCATTCCGAAAGACTACTTCACTCTGCATGCGCTGATCCCTTATCAAAACAATGGTCAGAGCTTTGACATTCGAGCGCGTTGGAAACCAAGCGAAGCATGTAAACCTTGGCAAGATGAAGAAGGCCGCGTGCTCAATCGAAAGTTGGTTGAGAATGCCGCTAACCGAATTGCTAATCAACCTGCGACAGTGACGGAATCACAGCAAAAGCAAAGCAAACAAGCGGCACCTCTCCCTTATTCGCTGTCAGCTCTGCAGATTGATGCGTCCAAGCGTTTTGGAATGAGTGCTCAACAAGTACTCGACACTTGTCAGTCATTGTATGAGAAACACAAACTCATCACTTACCCACGTTCTGACAGCCGATACCTGCCTAAAGATCACTACTCGCAACGAGAGTCGGTCGTCGATGCTATCGCTAATAATGCGAAAGAGCTGCAAGGCGGTGCCCAAGGTGCGGATCTTTCTCTTAAATCAAAAGCATGGAACGACAGCAAGGTCGATGCTCATCACGCGATAATCCCAACTCCGAAGAAATCATCGGTGAATGGCTTGTCTGCTAATGAGATGAAAATCTATCAGCAAATCGCTCGCCAGTATCTGATGCAGTTTTATCCGCCGGCCATTTTTGCCGATGCAAAGTTAGTCTTTGATATTGCTGGTGGCGTGTTCATCGCAAAAGGGCGACAACTGATTAACCCGGGTTGGAAGGTGTTAATGGGCAAAACGGACACAGATGAGAAAGGTGACGGCACAGATACGGTTCCTCCATTGGACAAAGGAACGGTGCTGACGTGTCGTGAAGGCGTGATTGGCGATAAGAAAACCGAGCCACCAAAACACTTTACCGAAGCGACGTTATTACAAGCGATGACAGGTATCGCACGCTTTGTGGCAAATAAAGATCTGAAAGCTATCTTGAAAGAGACCGATGGCCTCGGAACAGAAGCAACTCGTGCGGGCATTTTAGATACTTTGTTCAAAAGACAGCTCCTAACTCGACAAGGTAAAAGCATTCACAGTAGTCCGGCGGGAAGAGGTTTGATTAATGCCTTACCTGAGGACTCGACCTTTCCTGACATGACCGCTCACTGGGAACATCAGTTGCAAGGCATGGCTGAACGGAACCAAGCGTATCAACCCTTCATGCAAGAATTAGAAAGCAAGATCGACGTCTTGATGGGCAAGGTAAAAACCGGCGAAGTCCCTGAATCCTTGCGCCATCTTCCTAAAGTCGAAAGACCTGCCTTTAAACGCCGCAAAGCTGGCGGTGCGAAGTCTTATGCCAAGAAAGGGACGTATACTAAGAAAGGCACTAAAAGCTAGTCACTGAGAGCAAACCGCTGTTTATTGGCGATACTGGAATTAACGTCCGACCTTGCGTCCGCAGCGCTTAAACAGCTGTTGCCAATAATCAACATGGCGGCGAGTTGATGCACGAAAGGCTTGATGCGCATCCTTGATGGGAAAGTAATAACTGTGCAGTTTGGGCTTGGCATCAAACATAGCAAGCTGAGGATCTAGCTGCTGATAGTAGCCATCCAGCTGCGCCATGTAAGGCTGAACCTTACCGATGTATTGTTGCTCGAACACATTGTTAAGGTAACGAAACTTAGTCGTGTCTCGCTGCTCACCACAAATTATGTTGGCGTCAAAAGTTGTCAACTGTTTGGTAATGATATCGAGCTCAACAGACGCACGAGATAGTGAGTAGTACAAATCCCCAAGCGTCGAACTCTTCTCTAACCCTTCTTGAACTTCAGTAGTCTTGCCGGAAACAATCGGTGTGTTTAATGCTCGGTTAATATGCTCTAGGGCGTTACTTGTCTGTCGGACTTGTTCACCAATATCAGCACGCAACCACTGACTTCCACGCATTTGCGACTGCATGGCTTCACTGGCATAGATGAGATTCCATTGGTGCAGTGGAAATTGTGCGAGCTTCAGTTGTTCGATTTCTCTGAGTAACTCTACGATCTCTGGATCTAATTCGTTATTAGATAAACATTGACCAACACCCTCCAGTAGAGCGACTTGATAATCGTAATTTCGGAACTCGTCGGCGACTTTTCCAAGTACGGAGTTTCTTTCTGCAATCAGGTTGAATAATCCACATTGTCGAAGTTGATAGCTGTCGATAAGCCCGATAGAGAGCGAAGGAACTTCAATAAACAGTTCTCGCTTTCTCGGTAAGCTTTCGAGCTCCCAGTCTTCCTGTATCTCGTCAGCATCTTGCACGTTGGCTATTTTGGTCTGATAGTCGTCGAAATAGTTCTGTGGGCTGTCATCGAAACATCCAGTGAGCACCATTGTTAGACACAACAGTGTTGAACGTACGAGTAAGCTTGAGATAACGCGACGACCCATATGACGGCTACCAGTCTATTCCGCTACCATCGAAATTAAAGAAGTGACCACTCACTTCAGTATTCGATGACTCTATTACCGCTATCAAGCCTTTAGCCGAAGTCTCTGTATCAATGAGAGCATTAGGTCCGCCCATTTCGGTCTGTACCCAACCAGGATGTAATGCCAGCACTGTAAAGCCATTATCGGTTAAGTCGTTGCTTAAACTCTTCACCACCGAGTTTAGTGCAGCTTTAGAGGAACGATAGATGTAGCCTCCGCCAGATGTGTTTTCAGACATACTGCCCACTCTTGATGAAAGGCACGCGATCTTTTTTATTGGGCTCTTTGCTAGCAGAGGCAGTAAGGATTCAACGAGCTTGAGAGGAGCGATGGTGTTGGTTTCGAAAACACGACGCCACTCTTCTACATCGATACTACCTAATCCGTAACCTTTAGGGCCATAGTAGCCAGCGTTGTTGATGAGAACATCGATAGATTCTAGCTTTGAAGGAAGTTCATTGACCGATTGGTAGTCCGTGATGTCGAGCTGTATGCATGCAAGGTTGCTGTTTTCGTTTGCGATAGTAAGTAACTCTTGTGCAGTGGAAGCATCGCGATAGGTAGCATACACGGTGTGGCGATCATTGACGTAGTGTCGGGCAAGGCTTAAGCCAATACCTCGGTTCGCACCAGTGATAAAAATAACGCTCATAATGATTCCTTGTTAGTTCAATCAGTTAAGTGTGATGGGCTAACGCGAGAAAATCAACGCTCCACCAACTGACCATCAGCATGCTCACGAAAATCATTACTGCTGCGACAGAGCCGCAGATCACACCACAGATGAGTATTACGTTTTTCATTATTGTCTCTGAAATTAACTAAAGGTAATGATAACTATTATCACTAATTATGGTTGTCGCCAAGTCTGAGACTGTTATGATTTTGAGACTGATACGTAATACGCCTGACTATGACTCCTTTAATTTACCATCCAATTTATTCTCAGTTGCCTTTACCTGAAGGGCATCGTTATCCAATCCATAAATACCAACTGTTGCACAGTGCGGTGAAGCACCACATGGACAGCGATCCAAAATGGGGTAATGCATTCGAAATGTCCCAGCCAATGCCTGTTTCGGTTGAACAAGTAAAGCAGGTACACGATGGTGAATATGTCGATTTGCTGGTTTCTGGAAATTTGCCCGCAGCAAAAATGAGACGTATCGGCTTTCCGTGGAGTGAACAGCTTATAGAAAGGACACTCTATTCAAGTGGTGGAACCTGCTTGGCTGCAGAAATGGCTATCGAGAGTGGTTTAGCGATTCATCTAAGCGGTGGCTATCACCATGCGCACCGAGATTTTGGCAGTGGCTTCTGTTTGTTTAATGATCTGGTTTTGGCGGCAAAACATGCGCTAACGTTTGAGCATATCGATAAAGTGCTGATCGTCGACAGCGATGTTCACCATGGTGATGGTACAGCGACTCTTTGCCAAGAGAATGACGACATTATTACTCTGTCATTCCACTGCGATAAAAATTTCCCCGCACGAAAACCTCTATCTGATTTAGATGTGCCACTAAGCCGTGAAACAGAAGATGAGGAGTTTCTGCGTTGCTTTGAACAAGTCACCAACATGGCCATTGCTCATCATCAACCGGATCTGATTATCTATGATGCGGGTGTCGACATTCATCAAGATGATGAATTGGGGTATTTGAATATTTCTACGCAAGGGATATTTAAGCGCGATTGTTTGATGCTCAATTTAGCTAAGAGTAAAGCGATTCCAATTGCGTGTGTAGTGGGCGGTGGTTATCGGTCGGAACATAAAGATCTGGTGCCGATCCACATGCAGTTACTAAACGCTGCATTGGTTGTGAATAGCTGAACCGTTGAGCTGCGTGATTTTCAGAGACAAAAAAGCCGCTGATTTCTCAGCGGCTTTCTTTAATGTGGTGGAGGGATAGGGATTTGAACCCTAGAACCGCTATTAACGGTTGCCGGTTTTCAAGACCGGTGCTTTCGACCACTCAGCCATCCCTCCAGAGGCGTGAATAATATAAGGGGGAGAGTGCCTTGTAAACCCTTAATTATCATAATCTTGCTTTCTTGCTCACTTTCTAGTCATTAGCGGCAATGAAAAGGGAAGCTGCATGCTTCCCTTCTTTATAGGGTGACTAGTTAGTCATTTTTTGTGTAGAAACGCTGTAGCTCTGTTAGGCCTTGCATTAATATTGGTAAGCGAGGGCTTACGTCTTTTAGACGTTTGTAGTTTTGGTCATACAATTTGTAGTTACCAAACTTATCTAACACCGTTGTTTGTCGGTCAGTAACAAGAGCCAGTTCACGAGAGTCACCCGCTAGGATCCACTTTCTCTTACGTTCATCAAACAGGCTGCGACCACTACTGAAATCCGTTGGATTTGAAGAAACACCAAGTAGCTCTTGCATCAGTGTTACGGACACATCCAAATGACTCGAGCGATGCGTGTATTCAGAAGCAGACTTACCAGGCCAGCTGATGAACAAAGGCACCTGCAGTTGGTAGTGGCTGTAGTTGGAATTTGCACCCCAGCTGTTGGTCTTGGTTTCGTTAAATTCAGTACCATGGTTCGACGTGATGATAACCACAGTATTGTCTTTAAGGTCGAGACGTTCTAATTCTGCGTAAATAGTCGTGAGTTGAGCATCAGCCGCTTGAGCTGACTTTTGGTAGTCCGCAGCAAAGCGTTCTGCCGTGGTTAACGTAGAGTCTGACTCTGAGCTTGAATCGTAGCTAGAGAAGTTATCTAGCGTGGTCAGCTCAATGAAGTTAAACCAAGGACGTTTAGCCTGCGGTGATTGAATCCAGTTAGACCAAGCTTGTATCGCGCTTTTGTCATCATAAGTTGCTTGCTCTGGCATAACATCACGGCCTCGGAAGATGATCTCCGAGTAAAGTGCATCGTCAAAGTTGTCGCCACTGAAAGCTGCAAACTTATAATTGTGATTATTTAAAACGTCTAATAGTACTGCACTTGACCCCTGAGCTTCTATGCTGCTTGCGTAGCTGCTAGGAAGGCCATAGAACAAACCGAAGATACCAAACATATCGTTACTTGAACTGTAGTGATTGGTGAAGTTGATCGATTGTTGTGAGTATGCGTAGCTGTATGGCATCGCTGTGGCATTAAGCGCATCAGAGCGAAGGTTATTTACACTCACCATCAGGATATTAAGATCATCGCTGCGGCGGTTGTATTGAATTTTTTCTAGTGGGTAGCTAACTAAATTTACGTTGTCTTTGTTTGCTTCTAAACGTTGTAGATACTCTTCACGGTCTAGCAAACCATGTTTTTCCATAAAGCTTTTCGCTGTCATTGGGTAAGACAGTGGGAAGTTCGCTTTTTGGCTGGTAATTGGGTTATAGAAATACGCATCAGCCCACATGTAGGTCAAATGGCTGCTGATGAAACACAAGAAGAAGACGGCGGTGATCGGACGGCCAACGTGTTTATGAGACAGTTTACGCTGCTTACGCCAAACCCATTCAGATAGGCCGAGCTGTAATAAGAAGATAAGCGGCATAACAATAAAGAGGTGCTGCAAATCAGAAGTAAATGCAGATTCCTCTCCACTGAACAAAACCTCCCACACAACAGGCGTCAGGTGGAGGTTTAGACTTTGATACGTTTGAGTATCAATAAGAAGGACAGTTAAACCTACGGTTGCGAAACAAACGGCAACCAAGCGTAATAACTTCCTCGATGGAAGAATAAAAGTGAGTGGGAACAGCACTAATAGGTAGAGAGCGAATATTAAAAAGCCGAAATGACCGACCCATGATGCAGCCAAATAGAATTGACCCAGCAAGGTGTCAGGCCAAGCAGATTGAGTAATATAACGAGTACCTATCAACATCGCCGCAATGATGTTGAAAAATGCAAACCAGTGTCCCCAACCAACCAGTCGAGATACACGATCGCTATAAGAGTTTGCGCTGTCTACCATTTATAATTCTTTTATCCGTCAATCAAATTTAGTGAGACTATTTGTCTTCAATTGAAGAAACCAAAGCCTCGGCAAATTTTTCAGCAATTCCTTTGCGTTGTGAAGCAGCAACGTTCTGATTTAAGACATTGGTTGCGATATTTCCAGCGATCATCAGTGAAAGTTCTGGTGAGGCTTTGTGCTTTGTTAGTACAGCACCTACTTCAGTTAGGATTTTTTCAACTTGTTCATCTGTGTATTTAGATATAATCGGCATAAGGACTCTAATAATGATAGTAAAAGCGGCTTATGATAACCTACTATGCACGACAACTGAAACCTGAACGGTAATATTTTCACTATGAGCCTTCACCTTTCCAACGTAATTTTACACCAATTAAGCAAGAACGATCAGGAAGAACTGATTGTTAACTACCGTGCTGAATCTCTAGAAATCGATGCTTCGTCTGAAAGCCTTGTCGCTGAGCTTCACCGAGTGTTCAACTCTAAAGCAGGTAAAGGGTTTGGTTCTTTCAAATCCGACAGCGAATTCCAGCAGTCGTTGCATGAATTTCGCTCGGGAGAGCAAAGTTTTTATGATTTCTCTCAAAAAAGTGCGCTACGTCTAAAAGATGAGCTTTCAAAGTATCCTTTTGCTGATGAAGGCACTTTGGTACTTGCTGAATACCAATCACTGGCGACAGACTACCTTTTCATCAGTTTACTGCCTTCGAACCAAAGTTTGAAAGTGACTGAAGGGCTAGACATCAGTGCGACTGATTACCTTGATATCTCTAAGATGGATATTGTTGCGCGCCTTGATCTTTCAACCTACGACACAGACAAAGAGTCAAACCGTTACCTTACTTACATTAAGGGACGTGTTGGCCGTAAAGTTGCAGATTTCTTCTTAGATTTCCTTCAAGCAGAAGTAGGCTTGGATGCTAAGCAGCAAAACCAAGTACTGATGCAAGCGGTAGAGGATTTCGTTTCAGACTCTAAGTTAGAGAAAGAAGAAGCAATCAGCTATAAAAAGCAGGTTGCAGATTACTGTAACGAACAGCTAAAAGCGGGCGATGAAGTTCAAGTTCGTGAACTGTCTGGTGAATTACCAGCAAGCACAGATGGTACTAGCTTCTTTGACTATACTAGTGAACAAGGTTATGAGTTAGAAGATAGCTTCCCAGCCGATCGCTCAACTATGCGTAAACTAACAAAATTTGTTGGTGCTGGTGGCGGTTTGAATGTTAGTTTTGATAGTCTGCTTCTAGGCGAACGTATCCTTTACGATCCGGAGACAGACACGCTAACGATTAAAGGCACACCACCGAACTTACGTGATCAACTGACTCGTAACCAGTCATAGCACCAGTTCATGGATAAATAGCGGCAGCAGGATGTTGTCGCTTATTTCTGCTTTACACTCTCGATAACTGCAATGGTGTGAGGCTTATACGCACAAGGAATATTGATGGAACAACCATTAGCAACGCCCCATCGCTTTAAAAAGCCTGCAACTTTTTTAGTTGTACTTCTGGCTCTATGGTTACTTCCTTCGTTGGCCATTCTTCAGCTCAGCCGTTCTTACAATAACTCCCTTGCTCACATTGAAGAACTTGGTATTCGTGTTACCGAGTTAAGGCAGTCGCTTTACTTCTCTGAACCGCTCCGAGTCTCTCGTATTAATGACTTAGCCCTTGATGCACAGTTGGTGTATTCAATTCGATTACAGATTGAATCGGATTTTGAGCATGCGTTTTTCCGCCCTGACGTTAATCAATTGCTGTATGTCGCAGACCAATTTTTAGAAAAGTTTGATGAGTTCATCCCGATAGAAAGCCAAGTACAAGCGATTGTCGATAACATCAAGGCATTGCGCACAGACAGTAAGACTTCTTCTAAGTTAAAGCCCCTGTTAAACGAATTTGGCGTTGTGGTATTTGAAGCCATGTACTCCGATAACGAAAGCTCATCGGCGACGTATCGCTCTTTCGACTCGATTCTTAAGCGTTCTTATTCGTTAAAAACCAAAGAGCAAGAAGCCATGCAGCAGTTACTTGCTGATGCTTCTGCGTTATTGGGTGATTACGCTCAGCTTAATTATTTGGTTGATAAGATTAAGAAAAACTCAGTCAATGAGCAGATTATCAAGCTCGAAGCTCAATTCCATAAGAGTCAGTTCAACCTACTGCTCGCAGCCTTGGGTTTAAGTTTACTCGCGATGATCGCGCTGGTTTTATGGGGAGTTGGTTTCAAAAAGAGCGTATCACAAGCTGAAAGTGATTCGGGCCGTGAACTTGAGACCAATTTAGGAAAACCAGCGAGCAGTTCGAACGCCACGGCGAACCAAGTAGAAACGACTGATTCAAAGGACACGTTCTCTGATGTAAAACAGGCTAATCATGTTGCCGCAGCACCAGAAAGGGCGCAGTCGATTCAGCACTCAGTGAATGAATCGACTGCGGTACCAAGAAGTCATCAAGAGTCAGGGGTTCATTTAGCAGAGAAACACGTCGCAAGTGTGACGGATTCAAAGCCTGCTATTGATATCGAAGAGATGTTAGAGACTCTGGACGATGACGCTGAATCTGTGAGCTTGTTGTTGGGCGTATTTGTGCAAGACCATGCCGATGACTGTACAAAATTAAAATCCTTGCTGACAAAAGATGATACGTCTGCAGCTCGAATCGTACATAGTTTAAAAGGCGTTGCCGGAAGTATCAAAGCATCGAGATTGGCGATTATTGCTGCGAGTATTGAGATGACCATGAAGCAATCTCGAGCGGTCAGTGAGTACGATCTTGAAGAGTTAGAGCAGGCGATTCAGGCTTCAGTCGACTCTGCCATGGCGTATTTAGATCAATCACATTAATTTTGCGAGAGTTTTGACAATACTTTGACGAAGTTCTCATACAATCCGCGCCATTAGTCTTTGCCAGAGGTGTATATGTTGCGTGTTTCTAGTAAGTGTTTGATGGTGTGGGTACTTAGCATTGTTCTAAGTGGTTGTTCTCTCTTAGAAGTTAAGTTAGATAGCCAAACAACACCACTGACTCAACAAGAGCTCAATGCTCGGATTATGACGCGTGAATACGCTAAAATTTTCTTTACTCGTGTAGAAGATTCGGCTGATTTCATCGCGCAATCTTATCCTGCCGACGATACTCTGCATCAATCTTATGTACTGCTTTGGAAGATCCACGCAGAGCAGGGACTTCAACAAGCGGCTTATCAAACTTCTCCAATGTCAGCGTTAATTGATTCGTGGGTGTTTACCGCTCAAATGGACCAGTTTTATACACAAGGCGACGGTGCTGACCTATTCGAAACTGATCATGTAGTAGAAACCGCTCATGACCTTACTCAAGAAGTCGAAAAGTTGGCAAAAGGCGTATTGAATTCTGGTGACTTTAAAAAGAGCCAAGAGTTTGTCGCGCAGTTTGCTGCCAGCCACCCATTTAAAAATCTCACATTCAGAAGTACGCCAGCTTACCGCGATTGGTTAACTTATTTAGGTAAAGATGAATCACAAATCGTACAAAACTTAGGAACCATGCCGGAGGCTATGAGTGATGCATCAGACCGTTTAAGCGTAATGGCTGATCAAACACCGAAACTGATGACGTGGAAGGCCGAGTTGGTTGCTCTGAACAGCTCATTAACGGGGGAAGACTTGTCGATGACGTTGGAAAGCCTTCGTCAAACATCAGCAAGCATGCAGGACTTCATCGAAAACAATCCTAAGTACATGCAAACGCTGGCTTCTATTATGTCGACAGAAATGCAGCCATTGCTAAACGACCTGAGCGATAAGACAGACCAAAAATTAGCGATGCTCGGCGATGAACGTGTGGCATTGGAAAAAATGGTGACACGTGAGAGAGAAGCGCTAGTACAGATGATTGAGAAAGAGCGCATCGAGATTGCAGGTATTGTGACTTCAGAAAGAGAGTTGTTCACTCAAGATCTAGATCGTGTTTCTCAAGAAGTGGTCGTGCTTGCGATTGATAAGCTCATGGAGTTAATCAAAGGTGTGATTATCTACTTTATCCTGTTTATCTTGGTGGTGTTCTTTGCACCGTTGGGCATCGGTTACTGGTTGGGTAAACGAACCGCCAACAAATAAGTAACTAAGTAGATTAAAAAAATGAGCGCTCTAGGGCGCTCTTTTTGCATTTAAATGATTAACGTTTGAATGACTTACGCTTCTTGCTTGCTTAACTCTGTTGCTTCTTCAGCTTCAAACGTCGGCGCTGTCGGTTCACACTTATCAACAAACCAACCCATGTAAGACGTCACGATAGTCACGATAGTCACGATAATACAGATGAAGCTTAGCCACATGAACGGTGCGTAAGACAGTGTAGCAACGCCCAAAATACTCGCCATGTAGATACCGTTATCACTCCAAGGAACCATACCTGACGTTAACGTGCCACCGAACTCAGCGTTACGAGAAAGGTTTTTACGTTTGTAGCCTAAGCGGTCGTAGTTCTTTGCACAGATTTTTGGCGTAAGGATGAGCGATACATACATTGCTGAACCAAACACATTACCCATGAAAGCTGTACCAATGGTGCTGGTTGCTAGTGAGCCTGCGCTGTTTACGCGGCGCTCAAACACTTTAGCAATCGTCTCTAGCACGCCTACTTTATCCAGCAAGCCACCGAAACCTAAACCAAACACGATAACTGCAACCGAACCAAGCATTGAAGACATGCCGCCACGGTTAAGAATCGAATCAATGAACTCCACGCCAGATGATATAGAGAATGGTGCCCATGCTGTGTTAAATGCAGTAAGGAAGTCGATCTCTTGGATCATTACTGCCCAGATAATACCAAGCAGAGAACCAAAGCTGATCACTGGGAATGATGGCATGCGGAAAGCCAATAGGCCAAGCACGATCAATACCGGAACGAATGAGTAAGGCGTGATGTAGAACTGAACTTCCATTGCTTTAATCACAGAATCTACTTGGCTCATGTCAACGTTGCCCGCGTAGTGGAAACCAAACGCAGTAAACATTATGCCAGTAATCACGTAGCTGATTAACGCAACTGGAAGCATGCCCTTGATGTGTTCAACCACTTCAACACCAGACATTGAAGAAGCCAGAATTACTGAATCAGAAAGTGGAGACATCTTGTCGCCAAAGTAACAGCCCGAAAGTACGGCACCAGCGGTGATTGGTGCTGGAACACCTAGTCCTTGACCAATTCCCATCATCGCAATACCGGCAGTACCAGCTGCTCCCCAAGAGGTGCCTGTTGCCAGAGCGGTTAGAGAACAGATGATCATGGTAGCTAAAAGGAAGATAGAAGGGTGGATAGCTTTCAGACCGTAGTAAATGATAGTGGGTACAATACCGCCTGAGATCCACGTACCAACAAGAGCGCCAACCGCTAAAAGTATTAAAACTGCACCTAAGCCATTAGATATTCCTTTGAGTGCCGCTTTTTCTAAGTCTTTGTATTCGTGGCCAAGGCGAATACCTAGCACCATGATAATGAACCAGCCAATGTACAAGGCAAGTTGGATTGGAAGATCAAGCTTTGCTGTAAAGGAAAAAGCAAGGGATAGAAATAGTCCTAACGCGATCATTACCTGCAATAGGTTCGGTAGGCGAGTTTTACTCTGCTTCATATAAGCCTCTTGTTATTTCGAGCATTTATAGTGCTTTGTTATAGTTTGGGATACGACGTGGACACTACAGCAATTAGGTTATTATATCGAAAAATACACCTAAGTTGTGATATTTGACTATTAAGCCAATGTATTACGGTTGCATTGTCTGAATTTTTGTTAAATTCATGATTATTACATGTTGATTTTTGTCACACGTTGTTTTCGTTGTGTAAAATATTATTCTGATTAACCATTGTTAAATAGTGGTAATTGCTGTTAAGGCTTGGTTCTATCAGGATGTAAAATAGAGCGTTTTTATTGGCCAAACGTTTGATTCTAACCGTATTGCGTACTTTGTCAGTGAAAAAAGCGACGAATGCGATTTATAGATAACTGCACTATTCATCGCGTTCACTTAAAAGAAACGAAAAAGTTACACTTTTTGCTAAAAAGCACTTGAGTTCTGTTTCTGAAAAACTTATAGATGGGGGAGAGCAATTTTTAATTTATACATGGAGAGTGAGAGATGAGAGTAGGTCTAGTTGGTTGGCGCGGTATGGTGGGTTCTGTACTATTGCAACGTATGGTTGAAGAAAAAGACTTCGACCTGATTGAGCCTGTTTATTACAGCACATCTCAAATTGGTATCCCTGCCCCTGTTTTAGGTGGCAAAGAGGCGGGTCTGCTTCAAGATGCCTTTGATATTGATAGCCTAAAACAACTTGATGCCGTTATTACCTGTCAAGGTGGCGATTACACTTCAAAAGTTTATCCAGCACTGCGTCAAGCAGGTTGGAAAGGTTACTGGATTGATGCAGCTTCTACGCTAAGAATGGATGCAGACTCCATCATCACATTAGATCCGGTTAACTTGGCTCAAATCCAGCAAGGGGTCCACGGTGGCACCAATACTTTCGTTGGTGGTAACTGTACGGTGAGCTTGATGTTAATGGCATTGGGTGGCCTATATAAAAAAGGCATGATTGAGTGGATGAGTGCCATGACTTATCAAGCAGCCTCTGGTGCTGGTGCTAAGAACATGCGTGAACTGATCTCTCAAATGGGTGTTATCAACGACAGCGTTAGCTCAGAGCTAGCGAACCCAGCAAGCTCTATTCTTGATATTGATAAGAAAGTTGCTGACACGATCCGTTCTTCTTCATTCCCAACAGACCAATTCGGAGCTCCTCTTGCTGGCTCATTGATTCCTTGGATTGATGTGAAGCGTGAAAACGGTCAAAGCAAAGAAGAGTGGAAAGCGGGCGTTGAAGCGAATAAGATTCTCGGCCTAGATGGTCAGCCAATTCCTATCGATGGTACTTGTGTTCGAATCGGTGCAATGCGTTGTCACGCTCAAGCATTAACGATTAAGCTTAAGCAAGACGTTCCAATGGACGAAATCGAAGAGATCATCGCGACTCACAATGATTGGGTTAAAGTGGTTCCTAATGACCGTGACATGACTGCTCAAGAGCTGACACCAGCGAAGGTAACAGGCACGATGTCTGTACCAGTAGGTCGTCTACGTAAGATGTCTATGGGTAACGACTTCCTAAACGCGTTTACTGTTGGTGACCAATTACTTTGGGGTGCTGCAGAGCCACTACGTCGTACATTACGCATTATCTTAGCTGAGAAAGCGTAGGCGGCAAGATTGCTTAAATTCTATTAGCTGATAAACCGAAAAGGGTTGACGATAAACGTCAACCCTTTTTAGTTTATTGATATCTGGTGATTCGGCTCTCGAAACTGCCTTTAAACCTCTTCGCATCTCGCTACTCGAATCCCGCATCTGCTTTTATTTCTCTTCAGTCACGACTCGTTTATCTGGATCGGCCAATTCACTTGCACAATGTTTGCAATACATTGCGTCCGAATCATGGCCTGCGCGGTTGCAGTTAGGGCACTTAACCAACTCTTTGTGAGAGTTCATCTCATTGCTCAACTCTGCGGTAATAATCCCTGTCGGCACCGCTAAGATGGAGTAACCCAACAACATGGTAAGCGAAGCGATCGCTTTACCTAACGAGGTCTGAGGGATCATGTCACCGTAGCCAACTGTCGTGATAGTTACTATTGCCCAATAAATACTGTGGGGAATACTAGTGAAGCCGTTTTCTGGCCCTTCAATAACAAAGATCAGAGCGCCGAAGATAACAACCAAGATACCGACAGTGCTGAAGAAGATGAGGATCTTACGTCTTGCCATTAATAGCGAACGCAGCAAAATATTGGAATCTTGTAAGTAGCGAACCAATTTTAGGATGCGGAAGATACGCATGACACGCAGCAGTCTCACCACGCCCATAAATGAAGCGCCAGGGAAGATGATCGCAAGGTAGGTCGGAAGAATCGCTAATAGATCAACAACACCGTAAAAGCTGGTGGCGTAGGATTTTGGTTTTGGAGAGCAATAGAGTCTCAACAAATACTCAAGAGTAAAGAGGGCTGTAAAAGTGTATTCGATATAACGCAGCTGTTGTGACCATTCGGTCATGACATTTGGGATGGACTCTAGAATCAGTACCAACAGCGAAGCCAAGATTGCAACGATCAGTGATATATCAAATGCACGACCAGCTGGAGTATGGGTACCAAAGATAATGACGTACAAGTGATGCTTAAGTGGCTTGCCTGACATAAGGAGAGATTCATCTTCTGTTAAATGTATTAACAGTCATTATACAAGCTTCATAATAACGAGGCGAGTGAAAGCCTAATTGCTTTACTAGCCTCGTCGATAATGTCATGCAGGCTGGCTTTGAATCGCTAGAACCCTGTTTAGCGCTATGCTAATCCTGGGAATAGGTTACGTAAGCCGTTGGCGATGAACTCGATGCCCAGCGCGCCAAGAATCAAACCCATTATACGCGTGATAACGTTGATACCGGTTTGACCTAGAAAGCGCACGATAACCGGCGCCGAACGGAACAAAAGCCAAGAACAGGTAGCGAAAGCGATGATACTAATGCCGATGCCTACCGTATCGATTGCGGCTGGATAACGAGAGCCGTAGACAATCGTTGAACTAATGGCACCCGGGCCTGCCATTAATGGCATCGCCAAAGGAACCACACCGATTTGTTCTTTACTGACGTACTCAGATTTCTCTTGCTTGTTCTGCTTATCTTCACCGAGTTTACCGCTCATCATCGAAAACGCGATGCTCAGTAATAGCAATCCACCGGCTACACGAAATGAATCTAGCGAAATGCTAAACATGTCGAGAAGCAATTGTCCTGCAACTAAAGATACAATCAATATAACGGCCACAGCAATGTTGGCTTGTAATGCGGTCCTGTTCCTCTCTTCTGGCGGCATATGAGCCGTAAGAGAAACAAAAACAGGCATGATGCCGATAGGGTTTACGGCAGCAACAAGCCCAAGGAAGAATTGCATAAAAATTGCGATTTCTAAACCTTGCATGTGGGTGATCTCCAAATAGCGTACTTAAGGAAGAGGGGGTGATCTGTCTATAATCAGAGCGCGTAATGTAAGTGACAAATTTAAATTTCACGAATGAAAAAAACTAACCTGAAATAAGGTCTTTTTTATAGAAAAAATAATCGAATCCAAATGCTGATTTTCGTCATGTTACGAGCCGACGGTTCGTGTTTCATGTTGTAATTATCTTTTGACCAAATGTTAACCTACGCACGCTTTCAATAAAAATGATTTCTAAATCTAGCCCGCCGCAACGGTATGGATATACTCTCAGTAGCACGAATATAGCTGTATACATGTAATTTAACGGACTGAAAATGAAAATTTTTTACATTTTGTAGCGCTATGTGTAAAAAAGCTGTCTGTTTTTCTATTTCTTTGCATGAGCGAAATTTGCGATTTTAATCTATATAAATCATGACCTTAAATTTATTTTTGCGATTGCCTTACTACTTTCTGGTTAATTCTTTTTGGGTAACTGATCTGGGTCAATTTCTTTCACACTGTGAAATAATATACTCAGTTCTGAAAGCAATTTACTAAGAACGCTGATGTTTAAGGTTAAAGGCAAGCAGCGAATTTAATAAAAAGTTTTTAATATTTATTATTTTAGGAGATCCACCATGCCTGTAACTAACTTAGCTGAACTAGATGCTCTGGTAGCACGCGTTAAAGCAGCACAAGAAGAGTTCTCAACATTCTCTCAAGAGAAAGTTGATGCAATCTTCCGTGCAGCATCTCTTGCGGCTAACCATGCTCGTATCCCACTAGCACAACAAGCAGTTGCTGAATCTGGAATGGGTATTGTTGAAGATAAGGTTATCAAAAACCACTTTGCATCTGAATTTATCTACAACAAATACAAAGACGAAAAAACATGTGGCATCTTAGAAGAAGATGACAACCTAGGCACGATGACTATCGCTGAGCCTGTCGGTATCATTTGTGGTATCGTTCCAACAACGAACCCAACTTCTACAGCAATCTTTAAATCTCTAATATCTCTTAAGACACGTAACGGCATCATCTTCTCGCCACACCCACGTGCAAAGAACTCAACTAACGACGCTGCTAAACTTGTTTTAGACGCGGCTGTTAAAGCGGGCGCACCAAAAGACATCATCGGTTGGATCGACCAACCATCTGTAGAGCTTTCTAACGCGCTTATGAAGCATGACGGTATCGCGCTTATCCTAGCGACTGGTGGTCCAGGTATGGTTAAAGCAGCATACTCTTCAGGTAAGCCTGCTATCGGTGTTGGTGCTGGTAACGTTCCTGTAGTTATCGATGACACAGCAGACGTTAAACGTGCTGTAGCATCTATTCTTATGTCTAAAACATTCGATAACGGCGTAGTATGTGCTTCTGAGCAAGCTGTAATCGTAATGGACGAAGTATACGACGAAGTGAAAGAGCGTTTCGCATCTCACAAAGGTCACGTACTAAGCAAAGCTGATGCTGATAAAGTTCGTAAAGTTCTACTTATCGACGGCAACCTAAACGCAAAAATCGTTGGTCAACCTGCAACTGCAATCGCTGAAATGGCGGGTGTTCAAGTTCCAGCTGATACTAAGATTCTTGTTGGTGAAGGCCTTGGCGGAGTATCTTACGACGACGAATTCGCTCATGAGAAACTGTCTCCAACTCTCGGTATGTTCCGTGCTTCTTCTTTCGAGAACGCAGTAGCTCAAGCAGTAACAATGGTTGAAATTGGTGGTATCGGTCACACGTCTGGTCTTTACACTAACCAAGATATCAACGCAGACCGCATCCTTTACTTCGGTGACAAGATGAAAACGGCTCGTATCCTAATCAACATCCCTACTACTCACGGTGGTATTGGTGACCTGTACAACTTCAACGTTGCACCGTCTCTAACTCTTGGTTGTGGCTCTTGGGGTGGTAACTCTATCTCTGAGAACGTAGGTCCTAAGCACCTTATCAACAAGAAAACTGTAGCGAAGCGAGCTGAAAATATGTTGTGGCACAAACTACCTAAGTCTATCTACTTCCGTCGTGGTAGCCTTCCAATCGCTCTTGGCGACCTAGAAGGTAAGAAACGCGCATTCCTAGTAACTGACCGTTTCCTATTCAACAACGGTTACGCTGATGACGTAGTTAGCCTGCTTAAAGCACAAGGTATTGAAGTTCAAACATTCTTCGATGTAGAAGCGGATCCAACACTATCTGTTGTTGAGAAAGGCGCTGAAGCAATGAAGAGCTTCCAACCTGATGTAATCCTTGCTCTAGGTGGCGGTTCTCCAATGGATGCTGCTAAGATCATGTGGGTTATGTACGAGCACCCAGATACTCATTTCGAAGAACTAGCAATGCGCTTTATGGATATCCGTAAACGTATCTACAAGTTCCCTAAAATGGGTCAAAAAGCTGAGCTTGTATGTATTACTACAACGTCAGGTACAGGTTCAGAGGTTACTCCATTCGCTGTTGTTACAGACGACAAGACTGGTGCTAAGTACCCACTAGCTGACTACGAAATCACGCCAAACATGGCTATCGTTGATGCGAACCTAGTAATGAACATGCCTAAGTCTCTAACAGCGTTCGGTGGTTACGATGCCGTAACTCACGCTCTTGAAGCTTACGTATCTGTTCTAGCGAACGAATACTCAGATGGCCAAGCTCTACAAGCTCTTAAGATGCTCAAAGAGTACCTACCATCAAGCTACAAAAACGGTGCAGCAGACCCAATCGCTCGTGAGAAAGTACACAACGCAGCAACTATCGCTGGTGTAGCATTTGCGAACGCATTCCTAGGTGTGTGTCACTCAATGGCTCACAAAATTGGTGCAGAGTTCCACCTACCACACGGCCTTGCTAACGCACTGCTTATCTCAAACGTTGTACGTTACAACGCGAACGATAACCCAACTAAGCAAACTGCATTCTCTCAGTACGACCGTCCACAAGCACGTCGTCGTTACGCTGAAGTTGCTGACCACCTAGGCCTAAGCCAAGTTGGTGACCGTACTGCTCAGAAGATTGAACGTCTACTTACTTGGTTAGAAGAGCTTAAAGTTGACCTAGACATCCCACTATCTATCCAAGCTGCGGGTGTTAACGAGTCTGATTTCGTTGCGAAACTAGACGAGCTAGCGGTTGAAGCGTTCGATGACCAGTGCACAGGTGCTAACCCACGTTACCCTCTAATCACTGAGCTAAAAGAAGTTCTAACAACGTCGTACTTCGGTACTCCTTACGTTGAAGGTGAAACTTTCGAAGGTACTACAGTTATCCTTAAGAAAGCTGACCAAAAGCCAGCTGATGCGAAAGCACCGAAAGCTAAAAAAGAAAAAGCTAACGCATAATAAGTAAGTATCAGTTTGAGATAAGTTTTCGCTAGCACGAACCTTATCTAATCGACAAAAGTACAAAGCCCCAGTCGAGACCGGGGCTTTTTTTATGTTTGCAGTTGGACGGATATCGCGAGGTGTCGAAGGTAAATGTTACTGTTCAACGTTTTCTTGATGAGGAGGAACCAGAGTGCCAAAACTCGCCATGGTCAATTGTTGTCAAAGGGATTCTCTAAACTTCTGCGGCAACTACACGCCCACTAAAGTAATCATTAGAAACGATGTATTCGGTTGTTCTGGTCAACTCGTCTTGTAGCTGCGCCCAGTGGCATCGGTTAAGTTTGCCATCTGAATTGTGAATCGCAGGGACAACACCACCAACTCGAATACCAAATGGAGTCAGTTCCTTAGCCCAACTGTGGGTAAAGCCGGTGATCATCGAGTTTGCGCTCTCTAGACCGGATACATCATTAAAATCATCATGGGATATCACATTTACGATGACGCCTTCTTTATCTTCTTCTCGTAACCTTTCAGCACTGATTTGCCCAAATGCAAAAAGGGTTGATGCCATCGATGATAAGTCGTTGATAAAACTGCTGACAGGTTGAGCACCAATTAAACTCGGCATTGGTGAACTGATCCAGTTATTGACCAATACATCGGGTGTGGTGTTGAAGGTGGTTTGAATGAAATCAAACATGCTCAAGATATCTTGATTGTCGTTACCTTTGAGTGTGTAGCTGTATACAGATTCGGAAAAACGAGCACATTGTTCATAGTTTGCCTGAAGGGCATCTGGGTCGTTATCACAAAGAATAACGGTCGCTCCAAGGTTAACAAAGTGATTCGCAATCGTCCCTCCCAGTCGCGAGCCGGCAGATGTCACCAATATGATTGAGCTTTTTATTTCCATCCCAGTACCTAAACAAATCGTCCATGTCGAATAAAGATGGGTCAAATTTCATACAATGGGTGTGAATTGGTTCAAACTAAGGTATGCCAATTAATAAGTTTTTATAATCTTGGTGGCACGTCACATTTTGTAGTAACTTCAAGAGGTAATCGACAAACTGAAAATTATAGATGCCTAAGGCTAGTGGTTCATATCACACGTATCAATAAATCCTTAGCTGCACACAAGATGGGGCCTTAAGAGAAAGTCAGAAAGGGGAAGCTGGTAACTACACCTGAGCTTGAATCTGATATTGGCGCTGAGCAGTCGATAATTCGTTGTAGAGTGTGGCATGAGGTAAATCAGGTAAGTGTTTATTCGCCAATTTACGTCGGTCATGACCAGAAAGGTTTTGATAAACCTCTTCGGGAAAGTCATGCGTATCTTCAGGCATAAAAGCAAGCGCTTCAGGTTTCAAGTAATGGCTTAGCTTTGCGCTGGCAAGGCTTGCCTGATGAAACTGAGCCGACTGTTGGGCCGAAATTTCATAAGACGATTGGTCTGAGCGCAAAGGTTGTGGTTCTGCTACACCGAATTGCTTACGCAAACGCTCTTCATTTGTCTCGCTAACTTCAATGGTGTCGATAGGTGTGCAATCGCGTACATCATTAGAAAACATGGACAGCAGCAACGCGAAATCTGCACGGCGACCTTGCTCAACCGCTTGGCTGATCCCGATGCCGAACTTCAGTTCGTTGATGATTCCTGCTTTGTCTAAAGTATGTATTTGCATGTTGCCTCTCATTCGATACACCTTTAACGGCATGGGGTCGGCAAACTTTAGTGTTTAATTACAGGCAAATAACGAATTTATGCAGGGCTAATATGAAAGGAAGGGATAGGCAGAAACTACGGCCTGCTGATTGATGCTAATTTTTATCTGGGAGGCGATAGATATAAAAAAGCTCACGCCGAGGCATGAGCTTTCAGTAGATAACTCGCTATAAATAGCGCAGCATAAGTAATAATTACTTAGCTAGGTTTTCTTCTACGAAAGACCAGTTTACTAGGTTCCAGAATGCAGCCATGTAGTCAGGGCGAACATTGCGGAAATCGATGTAGTAAGCGTGTTCCCATAGGTCAACAGTTAGAAGTGGAGTAACACCTTCTTCTGTTAGAGGAGTAGCAGCGTTAGAAGTGTTAACGATGTCTAGAGAACCGTCAGCTTTCTTAACTAACCAAGTCCAAGAAGAACCGAAGTTGTTGATTGCTGAATCAGTGAATTTCGCTTTGAATTCTTCGAAAGAACCGAATGCAGCGTTGATAGCTTCTGCAACAGCGCCAGTTGGTTCGCCGCCTGCTTTAGGAGCAAGACAGTGCCAGTAGAACGTGTGGTTCCAGATTTGAGCAGCGTTATTGAAAACACCACCAGTAGAAGTCTTAACGATCTCTTCTAGTGTTTTGCCTTCAAACTCAGTACCTGGGATAAGACCGTTTAGCTTAACAACGTAAGTGTTGTGGTGCTTACCGTGGTGGAAATCTAGCGTTTCTGCTGAGATGTGTGGTTCTAGCGCGTCTTTCGCGTAAGGAAGAGCCGGTAGTTCAAATGCCATTGCTCAATTCTCCATTGATATGAAAGAGTTAACTCTTTCGATTGCTTCCAGTGATATTATTATTCATGATTCGCTATGAGGCCAACCACGGTCAATTTTCTGACTTGCGATATAGTTTAGCAAGTTTTTACTTTATTAAAAGCTTATTTCATCACTTTTATGTGAATTGTTAGCTTAGCTCTTAAGCCGCTTTTTTTATATGGTTTTTATTCTTTTGGTTTGGGGTAGAATAAAGGCAATAAAAGCCGTAATCCATTAACGAGGAAGCAATGGAAACTATCGATAAAATCAAACAGCAAATTGAAGAAAACACCATTCTACTTTACATGAAAGGTTCTCCTAAGCTGCCAAGCTGTGGTTTTTCTTCTCAAGCATCTCAAGCACTAATGGCGTGTGGCGAAAAATTTGCTTACGTAGATATTCTACAAAATCCTGACATCCGTGCAGAGCTTCCAGCTTACGCACAATGGCCAACGTTCCCACAACTATGGGTTGACGGTGAGCTAATCGGTGGTTGTGACATCATTCTTGAGATGTTCCAAAAAGGTGAGCTTCAGCCAATCGTTAAAGAAGCAGCTGCTAAAGTAGCTGGCGACGACGCTGAGTAAGCTTTAAGCCTTTGCGCTTAAATATTAAATGGAAGGGGCCTTAATGAGGCTCCTTTTTTGTTTTACGGGTTCGAAAGACCCGATAAGGAATGAACAATGGACGTAAAACTTCATTATGTGCATGACCCAATGTGCAGTTGGTGCTGGGGTTATAAGCCAACATTAGGACTCTTAAAACAGCAGCTCCCCGCGAGTATTGAATTTAATTATGTCGTTGGCGGTTTGGCCCCAGATTCTGATGAGCCAATGTCAGAAGAGATGAAAGGCAAGCTGCAAGCTATCTGGAAGCAGATCGAAGCAAAGCTTGGTACTGAGTTCAACCATGAATTTTGGACAGAGTGTCAACCTGTTCGCAGTACTTACCCGGCATGTCGCGCTGTGATCGCTGCTGGTTTTCAAGACCACTACGAAGCGATGCTTGAGGCAATTCAACACGCGTACTATCTTCGTGCGATGTTGCCACATAGCCAAGAAACGCATCTGCAGCTCGCTCAAGAGTTAGGCATGAATGTACAACAGTTTGAAAATGACCTTTCTAGCAAGTTATTGGAAAGCGAATTAGATGACCAATTAGGCTTTAAAGAAGCGATCGGTGTGCACTCTTACCCGACGTTAATGCTTGAAGTAAATGGTATTTTTACGGCAGTAGAATTGGATTACCATTCAACGGAAGCGACGCTTAAGTCTATTCGTGAAGTGCTTGTTAATAACGCTCCCGCAGCATAATTCAGCGAGAGCTGTCTGTATTAACGCAAATGATGCCTAAGGCTTACTCATAAGAGTAAGCTTTTTTGTTTGATGTAACTGATTCATTGGGAGTGAGAGGGTAAGAAAGGAGAGTGAATTCTAGGAACAAAAAAGACCGCACGAGGCGGTCTTTTTAATATCTTTCTTAGCTTTTAGCTTACAATTATGCTGCGTATCGATTCTTAACTAAAGAATCGAATTATAGAACCATCGCAGCAATCCAACCGAATATGATCAGTGGGATGTTGTAGTGCAGGAACGTTGGTACTACGGTTTCCCATACGTGCTCGTGTTGGCCATCAGCATTAAGACCCGATGTTGGGCCTAATGTTGAGTCAGAAGCCGGAGAACCCGCATCACCAAGCGCTGCAGCTGTACCTACTAGAGCGATGGTTGCCATTGGTGAGAAACCAAATGCTGCAGCTAGAGGAACGTAGATAGTCGCAAGGATAGGGATCGTAGAGAACGAAGAGCCGATACCCATTGTTACCAATAGACCAACGATGAGCATAAGCAGTGCTGCTAGAGGCTTGTTGTCACCGATGCTTGTTGAAAGCGCTTCAACCAGAGACTCAACGCCACCGGTTTGCTTCATTACCGCTGCAAAACCTGCCGCTGCAATCATGATAAAACCGATCATTGCCATCATGTGAACGCCCTTAGTGAAGACATCGTGTGTCTCTTTCCAAGCGATTACACCACCGAAGGTGAATACCATGAAACCAGCCAAAGCACCGATGATCATAGAACCTGTCGATAGTTGAACCGTTAGCGCAGCAACAATACCAGCAGCAGCCACTAGGATGTGCTTCTTGTTGATCTCTTTCACTTCGGTTGAAACAACAGTATGAGACGTTTCTTTGTATTGGCGCGGCTTACGGTAAGTAAAGAATACTGCCGTAAGAAGGCCAAAGATCATGCCTGCAGCCGGTAACAACATCGCCATTGGTACTTGGCTTGCTACTACGTTTTCAAGACCGTTGTCGTGAAGGTTTTTAAGCAGAATGTTGTTTAGGAAGATGCCCCCGAAACCGATAGGTAAAACCATATACGGTGTAATCAGACCAAAAGTAAGTACACAAGCAACCAGACGACGGTCTAGGTTCATTTTTGCGAATACGCCTAATAGAGGTGGGATTAAAATTGGGATGAAGGCGATATGTACAGGAATCACGTTTTGCGAAGACATGGTCACTAAGATCAAAGACGCAAGGATGCCGTATTTTAGACCGTTAGATGCTGCACTGTTCTCTTTGCCGTGAATACGTTTAATTACGCTTTGAGCAAGGAGATCTGTGATACCAGAACGAGAGATAGCAACAGCAAAGGTACCAAGCATTGCGTAGCTAAGTGCGATAGTTGCACCACCACCTAATCCACTTTCGAAAGCCGCTACTGCGTCGTTCACACTCATACCAGAGGCTACGCCACCGATAATTGCGCTGAACGTAAGAGCAACGACAACGTTTACGCGCATCAAAGCTAAAACAAGCATAATGCAAACTGAAATTACAACAGGATTCATATTTTTCTCGGGATGTTGTGTTTTTTATGAAGGCAATACGAACGAACGTTTACCGACTCTATTTTTTATTCTTCGTCAACAAGAGGCCAACCACCAAGGGCTTTCCATTTGTTTACTATGCCGCAAAATAACTCTGTCGTTTTTTGCGTATCATACAAAGCAGAGTGTGCTTCTTTGTTGTCAAATTCCATCCCAGCAGTGCGGCAAGCTTTAGCCAAAACGGTTTGGCCGTAGGCAAGGCCACTCAGGGCAGCTGTATCAAAAGTTGCAAATGGATGGAAAGGAACGCGTTTAAGCTTACAACGCTCACTTGCTGCATTAACGAAGTTTAAATCGAACGTAGCATTGTGAGCGACCATGATTGCGCGACTGCAATCTGAAGCTTTTTGTTCTTTTCTCACTAGCTTGTAGATTTCTTTAAGGGCTTCTTGTTCCGACACAGCACCACGTAATGGGCTAAATGGGTCTTTAATTCCGTTAAAGTCTAATGCTGCCTGCTCTATATTTGCGCCTTCAAAAGGCTCAATGTGAAAATGAAGCGTTGATGCAGGTTGCAGATCTCCGTTCTCATCCATTTTTAATGTAATGGCACAGATTTCTAATAATGCATCGGCTTCTGCGTTAAACCCTGCGGTTTCCACGTCGATGACCACTGGAAAATAGCCGCGAAAGCGTTTTTTTAGGATCAGAGCTTCGTTTTCTACAGTCATGTTAGCCCAAATAAGTGTGATTAAGGCTGTATTATTGCAGATAATAGCAGTGATAAAAACTAGGGAAGGACAATAAATCATAAATTAGCCGACCCATTTCGGCCTAATAATTGCATATTTAAACGCGAGAGAAATATGCGGCAATTGGCTGCATTGTTAAACGAATTGCTTAAGAGATACTCCACTTTATGAAGAAACAACTCATAACAGGTTCAATGCTATTTTCGCTTCTTATGTCGTTATCGGTAATGGCACAAGAAAAGCGCTATGGAGCATCTCCTCAACAGTCGACGTGGGAGATGGTGGCTAATACGCCACTAGAATGTCGCTTAGTGCATCCAATCCCCAATTTTGGTGATGCTGAGTTCTCATCTCGCGCGAGTAAAAAAATCATTTTGGACTTTGAGCTTAAAATGCGCCGCCCAATGGGTGAGACACGTAATGTCAGCTTGATCTCGATGCCACCACCTTGGCGTCCGGGCGAAAGTGCCGATCGCATGACTACCATTAAGTTCTTCCAACAATTTGATGGTTACGTTGGCGGTCAAACGGCTTGGGGGATCTTGAGTGAGTTAGAGAAAGGGCGCTACCCGACATTCAGTTACCAAGAGTGGCAGAGCCGAGATCAGCGTATCGAAGTGTCGCTGTCGTCGGTGTTATTCCAAGAAAAATACAACGTGTTCAGTGACTGTGTTGCAAACTTGCTGCCCTACAGCTTCGAAGACATCTCTTTCACTATCTTGCACTACGATCGTAACAGCGATCAGCTGAATAAGTCGTCACGTAAAAGGTTGAGCCAGATTGCTGATTATGTTCGCTATAACCAAGACATTGATCTGGTGCTGGTGGCTACATATACCGATTCTGCTGACAGCAAAGGCATTAGCCAGAATCTTTCAGAGCGAAGAGCAGAGTCGCTAAGAGAATACTTCAAGTCACTTGGTTTACCGGAAGACCGCATTCAAGTGCAAGGTTATGGTAAGCGTCGTCCAATTGCTGACAACAATTCGCCAATCGGTAAAGATCAAAACCGACGTGTGGTTATCTCATTGGGTAGAACGCAGGTTTAGCCTGAATTAAGTCGAAAGTTCCAATCAAAAAGCCCGTCGAAATGACGGGTTTTTTGTGTTTCAAATTTGGGTCTGCTATCTAAGCGTAACTGGTTTAGTTCAGGCGAAAGCGAGCAATCATTTCACAGTTGGTCGCAGTATCGATTTTTTCCACCATAGAGGCAATTTTAGGGTTTGGATGGCGTTTCATGAAATCGATAAGCGCTTTCTTGCAGCAACCAATAGAGTCTATAAAGCTGGAGCACTGTGTATTCGGGCACTGCGGAATCAGTGTCAGTACTTTTTCTGAAGCAAGCTGAAGGTACTTAAGTTCGTAGTCTGTATCACCAGCCCATCGCCAAAACTGTGCGAGATTGTGGCAAGAGATAACCGAAATCAGTAAACGCTCATCAGCCTGAATATCGGTGCGTTCAGTAATTTCATCGCTTAAGTTTAACGCTTGCTGATAGTGAAGAATACTTCGTACAGGATCGTCGAGCTGCAATGCAGTATCGGCAAGTAACGTGTGTTTTTCCCATTCGCTAATCATTGTATTACCTCACTAATAAATAGGTGGTTAATTTAAATGATAATCATTATCATGTAAAGTTTCATTGGTGAGATTGTTAATAATAATTGGTGAAGGGTATTATTCATGCGTGGAAACATAAAAAAGAAGCGAGCATAGTGCTCGCTTCTTTTTGTATTAGTCTTGGCTCTATTTTTAAAGCCAAGTTTCATAGCGGTTTGTTAGGAATTAACCTTCTAGACCAGCACTTGCTTGTTTGTTCTGAATAAGCTCAATCATGTAGCCATCAGGATCTTTAACGAATGCGATGTGTGTAGAGCCGCCTTTTACTGGGCCAGCTTCACGTGTCACATTACCGCCTGCTGCTTTAATCGCATCACACGTTGTGTAGATGTCATCAACACCGATAGCAACGTGACCAAAAGCTGAACCAAGGTCATATTCAGTCGTCCCCCAGTTGTAAGTCAGCTCAATCACTGCACCTTGAGATTCGTCACCAAAGCCAACGAAAGCCAGTGTGTATTCGTACTCTTTGTTTTCGTTCTTACGTAATAGCTGCATGCCCATTACATTAGTGTAGAACTCGATAGACTTGTCTAGATCACCAACGCGTAGCATGGTGTGTAAAATACGACCGTTTGACATGATTTGCTCCTAGCTTTAACTATGTATACGTTTTTGTAATTCTATTTTATACCGCTATAAAAACGCGGCAATTTTTAGCCAATAGGCCTGTTAGCTTCTTTCGCTTAGGGCTAACAGCTTATGAGCCTAGACGTCCGTCTTCTCTTTGAACAGTCATTATATTCACTAAAAAATAATCTTACTTAGTGAGTGAGTGAGTTTCCAAGTATACAAGGGCTCACAAGGCCTTTCTATCTAGACTTTCCTTTACGAAAATAGAAAGATTTGTAAACCTAGTGCTTTAATGGATGAATTCTGTTCAAAATTACCTCCATTATTCTTTACAAAAATAGTAGCAAATTAAAAACGACTGCTCTATAAAATTTCTTTCCAGAAGGCTTTGTAAGGCGATGGCCTCACTGCGTGAAACCATCACCCTGCTAAAAGGGTATTTAGGGGAATGATGGTAAAGTAAAATAATAAAGCCACTCCTGACGCTCGCACAGCTCACTACTCGCTAGGCATATATGATTTTCCTTGACCATCGGTATAACACTCGTATAAGAGCCTCCGTAACTCGCTTTTGGACAAAAGCGAGTTACGCACTCTGCTCTATTTTGGCTGGTAAGTATTATGAAAAATAGGGATAACGCCCGCATTTTCGGCTGGTTTGGAGCGCAGCGGAAAACCAGTCCGACAACATGCGCTTGTTAGGCGACGAATTATGGCCGTACACCTTTAATAATTTTATTAATGGACTTCCGAATACCTGAAATAACCTTATCATGGCGTTTTAGAATTTCAGATGACTTTTGAAATGATTCTGGATCTAGGAATAATCTTGGTAGATCTTGTACAGACACACCTCTCTCTCTTTGACTTAGAATCTCAGTTACATGACCCATAATTTTATCTATTGTCTGGCGCATCCTTGGGTTGCCACCATCCTCCATAACAGCATTTAGAGTTGACTCTAGTTCTTGAAGTGATGGTGCATCTAAGAGTACAGGAGCAGCTATTTGGGCGAACGGAGCCATATTTGGTGCTGGTAGCCTGTAAGCGTATAACGTATCAAGCGCCATAATTTTATGGTTCTTGTCAGAGCTCAGCCATTCCTTAATTTTTCCCCAGGGCGCACCCAATAAAGCAGCACCTTCACCCCAGTCAGTTGTTACTGGTGAAGAAACATTAGAATCAAGCCAATCGATAGCTTCAGGGCAGCCCGTGTAAGCAACAAGTTTTGAATTAGATGATTTAAGAGCTGGCCGTTGCTTATCAAGTAATTCAGTCAGCCATTTAAACGTAGCCTTCGGACCTTGTTGCTCCAACTTATCAGCCATAGGATCCGATAAATCCCTAGAATCTGCTTGTATTAAGTCGATATCTTGCATTCCTTTATTCGCCTAACGCCAACCTAAGCGGCGCTTAATTATATATAAATTAACTACCTGAATCACATAGGTCGGTTGAAAAAACTGCGGGAGGTTTGAGCGTCCAGCTTTAGGTTCTTGTTAGCTCAACAGCCTTTGTTTTCGGAGAAGGAAACAGGCATTTTGTAATTAGAGTCATAGTCACCAGAGCCACAATATTGATACCAACTACCACTAACTCACCACCTTCTAAGAACCCAAACTTTGATACTGAACCAAGCTTGATTGAAAGTTTGAGCCCTTCGTAAGTACTGTAAATAAAGTCTAGATGGAAACCACTAGCTAACTGATAAGTGAAGGCTGGGAATGAGATGATTGGCACCTGTAAAAACTGGACTGTCAATGCTTGTAGAAGCATAGATGTCTCTCTGGTCCCCTCAATGATTCTGAGACCTATATAAGCTGACCAAATAAAGAAAATGCATACTGCAAAAAGCACTAGCCATTGACTTAGCTCTAGGTCTAGAGAAAAGTATCCGGCGATTGCGGAGATCCCAAGAGCTGAGCCACTAATTGATATGATACCAATGTATCGTCTTATCCAAACTTCCAACTTATATCCTTATAAACAACTGAACTAGAAAAAGAGCTAACATTCTTAATAACAGGCCGGCTCGTTTTCCCTCCAACCTAACTTACAATCAATCTAACAGAAACCATTAAAAAATAAATAATATACATAAATTTTATTATTTTACCTTCACATAAAAACGAGCCGGCCTGTTATCACTTTTTACGTGGCATGTTATCTTGGGGAGTTCTTGCTTCAACTTACCTATTAACAACGACTTACTAATTGCTCTGCCGACAAAATGAGCCACTACTCCTGATAAAACAAGCCGTTTTTCATACTCAAACTCCTTCTAACACCAATAAACTGTATAAAAAAACAGTTTTGGGAGGTGGAAATGGCAAGCAAATTCATTGAAGAAATCCGTAGACACATGCGAATGCGAGGCTATAGTCTCAAAACAGAAAAGGCCTATATATACTGGATAAAATACTTCATTCGCTTTAATAAGCTTAAGCATCCTCAAGATATGGGAACGACTGAGGTAACAGCCTATCTGTCTTATCTTGCTAATGAACAACACGTCGCTATCAACACTCAAAAAGTCGCGCTTAATGCGATTGCTTTCCTTTACAACCAGTTTTTACAAAGACCGCTTGGTGATCTAGGTTTTTCTTATGCTAAAAAGCAGCGCAAGGTTCCGAGCGTACTTACGCCAAATGAAGTCCAACTGATACTGTCACACCTTTCTGGTGTTAATCACATCATTTTTTCTCTGTTGTATGGTTCTGGACTTAGAGTTAATGAGTGTTTGAGAATTAGAGTTCAAGATCTTGATTTACAAAACCTATCTTTAACCGTGCGAGATGGGAAAGGAAAAAAAGATCGCGTAACTTTACTTAGCCCAACGTTAATTGGTTCTCTTCAATTGCAAATTCAGAAAGCGTCAAAAATACAAGAAGAAGATATCAAACAAGGCATCGGTCCCTCGCTTCCACACGCCCTTGGTAAAAAGTACCCGAACGCTTTTAAACAAATTGCTTGGATGTTTATCTTTCCTTCTTTAAGCATCTGTCGGCACCCACTGACTAATCAGCTTTGTCGGCATCATTTACACGATTCTGCACCAAGAAAGGCTCTCAAACGAGCGGTGCAACAGGCTAAAATCTTTAATAAACGAATAACATGCCATACCTTCCGTCATAGCTTCGCTACCGAACTGCTGCGCTCGGGGCAAGATATTCGTACAGTCCAAGAGCTATTAGGACATTCAGATGTAGCGACGACACAAATCTATACCCATGTTATTGGCGAACATTTTGCGGGTACTGTAAGCCCACTAAATAAAATCTTTATTGAAAACTATAAGGAAAACCAATGATCCTTGCCATGAACCAAACATAAGAAAAATTAGGGCTTATTTGGAACAGATACTTGAGTGGAGTAAACAATCTAAATTGCTTTGGGGCATAAATCGCTTAGAACAAATGATCTAAAACATATTGAATGATTGATTCCAACCGCTCGGCGCAATCCCGTAGCTGGCGTAGACAGTCGAAGGGTGAGCAAGCGGAATGTCACGGTGTTAAGCTAGAATGCGGTCACTGTAGCCTTACTGTGATAAGGTTTAGCCTCATTCAGTGTTAAGATTATGACATGAAAAAGACAACCCCAACCCCACACGATGCGCTCTTTAAGCAGTTTATGACTCACCCAGAAACCGCTAAAGATTTACTGGATATTCATCTACCCGTTGAGCTGCGCGAAATCTGTGATTTAACGACACTCAAGCTCGAGTCTGGCAGTTTTATCGAAGAAAACTTACGTCCTTACTATTCGGATGTGCTCTATTCTCTCAAAACCTCTCAGGGGAAAGGGTACGTATTCGCGTTAATCGAACACCAAAGCCGACCAGATAAAAATATGGCCTTTCGCTTGATGAGATATGCTATCGCCGCTATGCAGCAGCATATCGATGCTGGCCACGAACATTTACCTTTGGTAATACCACTGCAGCTTTACCATGGCAAAGTCTCACCTTATCCCTATGAAATGAATTGGTTGAAAGGTTTTACTAACCCTGACCAGGCTAAAGCACTTTATACTCAGGATTTTCCTTTGGTCGATGTTACCGTTATACCTGACGATGAGATAATGCAGCATCGTCGTATTGCCTTGCTTGAGCTCGTACAAAAGCACGATCGGCATCGAGATATCATGGATTTCATTCAGCCTCTGGTCACACTGCTATTGACCGATGACACTACAGAGAAGCAAGTACAGTCATTGATGAGTTATCTACTTCGAGTAGGTGAAACAGATACGGCAAGATCATTATAAATTTGAACTTTTTCTGATTTAGCGGATCAGATCTGGTAATTATCATCCATATATAACATTTGCTATGTCTGACTCGTTTCTAGAACACTTCGAAAACATCGCCGACCCTCGTATTGAAAGGTGCAAAAAGCACCAACTCTTAGATATTCTCTTACTCGCTATTAGTGCTGTCATGTCAGGAGCTGAGGGGTGGGAAGATATCGAAGATTTTGGTCATAACTGCTTAGGTTGGCTGCGTAAGTACCGCCCATTTGTTCATGGGATACCTCGTCACGATACGATTGCACGAGTCATAACCAAATTGAAAGCGGATGAGATTGAGCAAGCATTTCAATCTTGGATGAAAACTTTAGTTCAAACAACAGGTACCGATATCATCGCAGTGGATGGTAAAACGGCTCGTCACTCTTTTGATACCCGAGAGCGGACAAACCCTCTTCATTCAGTGAGTGCATAGAGTTGCTCTAATCAGCTTGTTCTAGGCCAAGCAGCGGTTGATGATAAGAGTAATGAAATTACCGCCATTCCTAAATTGTTGGCCTTACTTGATATTGAGAACTGTATTATCACGCTCGATGCTATGGGCTGTCAGCGCAAGATAGCTAAGCAGATCGTTCAAAGTAAGGCCGATTATGTCTTGGCTTCAAAAGGCAACCACTCAAGTATGCAAGCAGAGCTAGAGGCTTGGTGGCATAAGGCATGCAGAGAGAAATTTACAGAGAAAAATTATGCTCAGCACACCGATATAGATGAAGGACATGGTCGGATAGAAACACGACATTGTGAACAGCTTCTCGTCGATATAGGGTGGCTGAGTAAACCCTATCAATGGGATGGTCTAAGAAGCATTATTAAAATTACTTCTGAGGTGGAACATTCAATGACAGGAAAGGTGAGCAAAGAGACTCGTTGGTATATCAGTTCATTAGATTTAGATGCAGAGCAAGCACTCAAAGCCGTGCGAGGACACTGGCAAGTAGAGAGTATGCATTGGATGCTAGATATGACTTTCAGAGAAGATGAGTGCCGTATTCGGAAAGGAAATGGAGCCTTAGCTTTCAATGCACTAAGAAAGATAGCTCTTAACTTATTTAAGTTCGATACGACGAAGAAGATAAGCATGGCTCGGAAGAAAAAGAATGCAGCCCTGAACGATGAATACCGCTCAGTGCTTTTAGAGTCTGCGATTAAAATGCGCTAGCCTTAGTGAAACAGACGATATAGAGGCGTTAATCATGTCACTGGCCTCATCAGTACCGAAACACGAGGACACACTTATGACGATTGCAGAGCAATTACGCCAACAGGGCGAACAAAGGGGCATTCAGCGTGGACGCCAAGAAGGGCGTCAAGAAACTCTAAAAGAGATGGCTCGAAAAATGATGCTCAATGGAATGGATCAGCAATCCGTTGCAGAAGTCACAGGACTGAGTAAAGACGAAATAGCATAACTGTCTCACTAGACTGCCGAATAAACAAAGCAGCCTTGCCAGCTCGACGGTGAGGCTAACTTTCGCTTCGCTCTGCCCTCATTCATTTAATGGGCTTGTTGCAAAAACCTCATGAGCAGCCAGACTTTAACTATGATTCATCTCTGAGCAATACGTTATGGTCAAGTCTGAATTCAAATGGCGACATTTCACCCCCGAACTTATCTTATGGTGTGTCCGCTGGTATGGGACTACCGCAATGAGCTATGCAAACCTCAGTGATAGGTTGTCCGATCGAGGTGTCTTCGTTAATCGCTCCACGATTTATCGTTGGTTCATTCACTATGGGCCTATCCTACTTAAGAAGTTACGCCGTTATCAATTCACTCGTATCGACACCTCCTGGCAGCTTGATGAAACTTACGTCAAGGTGAAAGGCAAATGGCATTATCTCTACCGAGCCATCAATAAACGTGGGGAAACCCTGGATTTCTTTTTCTCTCGTAAACGCAATAAAGAGGCGGCTTATCAATTCCTAAAACGCTGCTTACGCCGCTATAAAACGTCCTTTCATCTCCAAACATTGAATACTGATAAACATTCGTCTTATGGTAACGCCATTGCTCGCCTCAAGCGTGAAGGCCGTTTACGGCAAGATGTAGAACATCGGCAAGTGAAATATCTCAACAATGGCATTGAATCTGACCACGCCCCGATTAAAAAGCTTATCGAAGCCACAGGTGGATTCAAGGTACGAAAGCGGGCCTGGTCAACGATTCAAGGTTTTGAAGGGATCCGGATGTTGAATAAAGGCCAGTTTGATTTTTGGTTACGTCGCGATGAGCCAAAACTGAGGGTGCAGGAGAGATCCTTCTTCCTCAATGAACTCTTCAATATCTTTGGAATATACGCATGAATTGAAGTGCTCAGATGGGCGCCTCAGACACACGCATCTTCCATTTTTGCAACAAGCCCGATGATGGCGGAAGTCAGAATGAGCCAAATTCAGAAAGCTGTGTTGAGTTGTTTGGCCAAAGCGTTCACAAAAGGTGTGAAAGAAGGTAAATCAACGGTCATCAACCATGCCGTGAATCATTTACTTCAAAAATATATCCACCCGAACAATTTTCGAGTCTCATGCAAAACACTAGAGGAGCGCGGGCTAATCATGCGTAAGAAAGTGGATTTAGATTGGTATATCAATATAACGCCAGAGGGATTTGAGATGGCGCTGTCTTGGCTAGACTGAAAAAGGTGGAGCTTTACTGTGCTGATTACGGGTTTTTTAGGGCTTGAAAAGTCGGAAAATTTGAATTGAATTTCATTGGAATTATCGTATAAATCAGATAAAGGGCTATTATTCCAAAAAAAACCGACATATAATCACATCATTGCATATTAGTAGGTTATGTTTTGAAGCGGTTAGATTCAAGTTCCTTAGTGTATGTTTTCAATGAAAACCAGTTAGAAAAGATGTTGTCTTCAGAATCAACTTCTGTGAGTCACAACGATACCTTTTGAACTTGCCAATATTGAGCTGATATGCGGAGTGGACGAGCAATGGTCGTTTGTTGGTAAGAAGAAAAAGCAACGTTGGCTTTGGTACGCATGGGAACCTCGATATAAACGTGTGATTACTCATGCTTTTGAGAAAAGGGATACCGATGCCTTTAAGGAGCTGCAACGCTTATTATCAAAATTCACTATCCCATTTTACTGCACAGACGATTATGGTGTGTACAGTGCCAATCCACCGATAGAGAAGCACATCATTGTTAAACGATACACACAAAGGCTAGAAAGAACCAACTTCACACTAAGATCTCGTCTCAAACGTTTAGTTCGAAAGACGATTAGATTTTCGAAGTCAGAAGAGATGCACGATAAGGTTATCGGCACCTTTATTGAACGAGAGTACTACCATTAATCAACAGGTTGGAGTCATGACCTAAAAAAGCCCTATTGCAGGGCTTTTATATTTTAAAATATTCTTAAGTAATCAATTATCTTGATTATAGTACTCAAGGTAGTTGATCTTAGATGCCGCTAAATCCACTAAATTCCATTGAAAACGGGTTTGACCAATAGTCAAATCTGCATAATCTTTAATTTCTAGATTATTATCAATTTTAGTTAAACATTGATTACCTTCTGAATCGACTTTGTCTCTTAGGCAAATTGTAAAGTCACTTCGGTCATAAGCAGGTTCAGATATATTTATATAAGAAGTTGTCAGGTAACGCCATACAGTTTTACTTTGATATCCTCCCAGACCACAATCCATTATCACTGGATTATTATTATGATCCACACCTAAGCACTTTTTAACCAAGATGCCATTATTATCAGTAGTATAAGTGTTGATTTCAAATGCTTGAAATTTGTCATTTGGATCCCCTGTAATCAAATTTGTCATGTAGAATACATGCTCTTCATTGGTAATGGGAAATGGCTGGGAAAAATTGGTACTATTTGGCGCTACATACTTAACTTCAAAGTCATTACCCCCATAGGTTATAAATCTATCAGCTCCAGTAGCACTTTCAACTCCTAAAGTTTTAACCGACATTAAGCGCTGATCTAACCAGTCAATATCAACCTTTGGTAGTTGTAATGTTACTTTTTGGGTTAAGTTTTGACCCAAAATAAACTCTAAGCCAAAATTATAGCCCCAATACCCTATATAATTAGCTCGATAACCTGGATTATACCAAGTTTCTATCCTTGGTGAGATAGACTCGTGACGATTTGAGTCAGATGTATAAGGTTGGATATAGGTCATAATAGCTTTATGCTCAAAGCCATTTCTAACTTCTGAAGGAACGAGCTTAGCGGGATCGTTATAAAAAGGTTTATGTGCGTGATGCGAAGTAAATGGCCACATAGCTGTATCTGGTGAAAAATCTCTGAGCGGGTTTTGAACTCGATTTTTTTCATCTAATGACTGTTGTACTGAAATTAGATTGCCAATCATACTATTTATATCACGAATACCTGTATTATAGGCTATGGATGATTGATAATTCGGTTCTTCGGTATCTCCAATACGTGCTAGCTGTAAACTTGAATAAAAGGTTTTATTTATATCTGCATCATAAATATCATCATGATAAACGCTATCAGGATACTGTTCTCCATTGGCCACTTTGAATAGGTTACTATCGCAACTGATTCCTGAATTACTGCTTATAGTTCGCTCTGAATTATAACCACCAGTAACAGAAATCCCCATTTTATTTTCATTAGCGCTTACTTCACCACTAGCACCCCCACCAAGATTCCAACCGGAAGTTTCACTCACACCAAAATCGGTATTTGTTGTGCAATTTTTATAAACATCAGGTAAAGGGCTACTCATTTCGGTATTTAGACGCCAATTATTTCCTACTTTAAACCCAGTAACAAATCGAATCTCATCAACAAATCCTCTTAAATATGCATCATGACCATTACTGCCATTGTCATAAATATAACCACCATCATTAATACTTTTCATTAACCCTGTATAGCCGATTTCGACATTCCGCGTTAGAGAACCAGTTTGACCTGTTGGTTGATTTAAATAAATACGAATGGAAGCAAATGCAGTATCACAACCTGCATTATTACGTTCATTTTCATCTAAATATGAAAGACTATCTGAAGGTTCTTCGATTGTGAAAATATCCTCCAATAATTGTGCACCAAATGTATAAGAGCTGATTTTATATTTTTTTTGAGTAGCACTAAGGCTAGTAGATTTACAAATTTCACCCATTGATGTTGTTAATGTAAAAACACCATGATTCCCAGCATTTTCTTTTTCAGCTATTGAAGATGTACTTAGAGATCTTGATTTTATTCCTTCATATCTATCTTCTTTTACATTTGATTGGCTATTAACAATAGCTTTTACTTTCTCACTCGAATTTAATCCAGGAACGAATATAAGGTTATTATTATCTGCATAAAAACTAGCTTCTGGATATTTTTTTAAACTATCAACTGAAATTAAAGTATATTTAGATATTAAAGATAAAACATCATCATCATAAGATGATATTCCTGATAAAATTATTACTTCTTTTTGATTGTTAATAACCATTTTAATTAAATCAAATTTATCAGTAGGATAAATTATTTTATTATAATCAATAATATCCTGAGTTGAAGCCTTGCAGTTTAATGTTACCATTACCATTGCCGTTAATATTGACAACTTATACTTATTCATAACTTAGCCTTATGATTGATAATTGGTTTATACATATAAAAAATAATTAATATGCATCAACTAGAACCGTACCACACAAATTTAATTTTAAGTAACATGGATTGATCATAAAATTTGAATTCAATCGCAAATATTAGGTTCTGTAGAACCGTCATTCCGCAGCCAATTCTAGATTTTAATTAGTGTGATCCCACGATCATTTATCAATAATGATTGCAGTTGAGACTTGACGCAGATCCCCCGTTTTGATCTATTACTTTTATTTGCCGGTAACTTGCGATGTCTGCTCCTCAACCTGTCATAAAACGCTTAGATCATCTTGGATTAATCGCTGCATTCTGTCATGAGATTGATTTACCCGGGCTTATCGACCGCATAATTCCTAAGTATTCAGAGCATAATGTCTCACATGGTGATGCCGTTCTAGCCATGATTTTGAACGGTTTGGGCTTCCATAGTCGAACATTGCATATGTTTTCTGACTTTTTCGAGACAAAGCCAATATCAAGGCTGCTTGCTAAAAACATAGAAGCGCAACACTTAACTGATGATGTTCTTGGGCGCACATTATACCCGTGATCATTGAAAATGCTTGATTTTCAATGAAATCAGGATCATGCTACTCACCATGAAAATGGTACTAACTCCTGAGCAAAAACAACAACTCGAACAGATGCACAATACTGAGCGTGATCGTCGAGTATGCGACCGTATAAAAGCTGTCTTGCTAGCTTCCGAAGGTTGGAGCCCGCCTATGATCTCTCAAGCCCTTCGTATCCATGAATCTACAGTTGCTCGTCATCTTAGTGATTATGCTCTATCTGAAAAACTTAAACCTGAGAATGGCGGGAGCCAGAGTCTACTTTCTGATACTCAGACGATGCAGCTCATCGAGCATTTGACTGAGAAAACCTATTTTCATACGCGTCAAATCGTTACTTACGTCGAAGCTGAATTCGGTGTGAGCTACACCGTTTCTGGGATTAATAAGTGGTTACATCACCACGGTTTTGCATACAAAAAGCCCAAAGGTGTACCACATAAACTAAAGCCTGAAGAGCAGCAAGCATTTATCGAGTATTACAACGAGGTACTTAAGCCCAAGGATGCGCCTGTACTTTTCATGGACGCCGTTCATCCAACTCAATCAACAAAACTTAGCTGTGGCTGGATCCGTAAGGGACAGGATAAGCTAATTGAAACGACAGGTAGCCGCACTCGAGTGAATCTAATCGGTGCTCTGTCATTGAAAAACATCAGCGCAACGATCACAGATACTTATGAAACGATAGATAGCGAGAGTATTGTTCGCTTCTTTTGGAAACTCAAGAAAGAGCATTATCCACTAGAGCAAACCGTGCATATTGTGCTTGATGGTGCAGCCTACCATCGGTCAGAAATGGTTAGGAATGCGGCAAAAGTACTCAATATAGAGCTTCATTACTTACCCTCATACAGCCCAAACTTAAATCCAATAGAGCGGCTTTGGAAAGTAATGAATGAGCATGTGAGGAACAATGTCTATTTTCCCTCCAAAACAGCATTCACCTCTGCTATCAAAAAGTTTTTCGATGTGACGTTACCAGAAGTTGCAGGCTCACTTGTATCCAGAATTACAGATAATTTTCAGGTACTGATACCTGCATCTTCAAGTTGAAAGGGTATAGTATATTTTAAAATACTCCCGCTTTTGTTTTTTGATTGTAAATCTACAGCATAATCTAAAGCTTGATTACAATAGTATTCAGTAACCTTCAATCGCTGACTGAAGCGAGAACCGAGGTCAGATACCCAATCGGCAGATGAAGGTTGGGGTAGCTTTTCGATCTCTGTTTTTTTATATTTAAAACGAGCCCGTAGATAGAGAGCTGTTCTGACAATAGGCGAATGAACCTTTCCGACTCTTCGTAAGTGTTACAAAATGCAGTGTAATCATCAATAAAGCGATAGAAGTGAAACCCTTCTTGTAATAGGACTTGGTCAAACTTATCAAGGATAATTTCACTTACGATGTTGGATGTACCAGGGCCAATCGCAACGCCTACAGTCTCACTTCGTTTCATCATGCGCTGAAGTTGATCTAACTTATTTTCTGGACCTTCAGTTGTATTTGCCTTTGCATCTTTTAACCCAAGCAGTGCCCAAGGCATCGAGTGTGTGTAGATACTAGGATAAAAATTAGATATGTCGCTGTGTACAATAAATTTTTTTCCTCTGACACCTTCTTGATAGCGTTGGGTCTTATCTATTGACCGCTCGTAGGTCATTACAATAAGTCGCCCATCTTTATGTTTCTGTGGGCGAATTACACTATTTTTATTCTCTTCAATATGACTGAACTTAGTCCAGTTGGTAGCTAAATGATTAACTAGATGGGCATAAGGTAATGGGTGCGGAATACTTAGCTGTCTGTGAACATTGTTAAATCTAGTTGCGTAGTAGCTACAATGGTCATAGCCACCTTTTCGAGGGCTAATCTTTACTAGTTCATCGCATATGTTAGCCGAAAATAGCTCAGAGCTAAAAATATCTGGTAGTTCTTCGTTCTTGTCTTTCTGAAAAGGAAGATAGTTAAACCTCAGCAAAGCATCTTTTACGTATCTTGAGTCTATCAATTTGTTTCTCTTACCAAAGGGTGATTAAGAATGACGGGGTTGAAAACAAGAAATATTAAGCAACTTGGTTTACATTTTACGACTCAATGAAGTTAAAAGGTAAGCGCGTCATAAACCCCGCATTCTAATCGCCTAGCGCGAAGAATAAGATCAAGTCTCCAACCATAAGGAGATTTGAAATGGGAAAACGACACACTAATCAAGAATGGCAAACGCTCATCGAGCAATCTGAATCGAGTTCATTGTCAACGCTTGCATTTTGTAAGCTAAATGAACTCAACCCCTCGACGTTTTACGCTAAGCGCCAGCAACTCAAAAAAGCAGATGTCTCTCAAGGCTTTGTACGGGCAGAGATCGTCGAAAAGACAACGAAATATCAAGCTCAAATAGCCACCGCTAACATGACACTTCTCATCAATGATGTGGAGTTGAGCATTCCTCAAGGCACGCCCGCTACCTACCTGGCAGAACTCATTGGAGCCTTGTCATGAAACATATGCTCAGCGCACCAGAGATTTATCTGTATCGTGAGAGTGTCGATTTTAGAAAGTCCATCAATGGCCTCGCGGCGATTATCGAAAGTGACACCGATTTACCCTTGGGAAGTGGCGCACTGTTCCTGTTCACCAATAAACAGCGCGACAAAATCAAAGTGCTGTACTGGGATAAAACTGGCTTTGCGCTTTGGTATAAACGTCTTGAAAAAGCCAAGTATAAATGGCCTACAAAAGAGAAAAATGAAGTGTTTACCCTGACTCAATTCGAGCTTGATAGACTGCTTTCTGGCTTCACGATTATCGGCCATAAACCCGTTCAAATAAACGATTTTACAATGACTTAATCGATAATAAAGCCTTATCTGCCAAGCGTTAACAGCATGATTTTAGTATAATCAATGCCATGAAAAAGACGCCAGATATCAACCCAGAAAGCCAAGATATTGCCAAGCTACAAGCGATGGTGAAAGCGCTGATGGCGTCAGAAAACCAATGGAAACAAGAGCGTCAATCTCTGCTTGAGCAACTCAAACTTGCTTTCGACCGCCAGTTCGCAAAACGCTCGGAGGCGTTAAAGCCTTACGATGAATCTCAAGGTGACCTCTTCAACGAAGTGGAATGTGAAGCCGCTAAGGGAGAGGTGGTTGAGGTAACAACGACCACAACGAAGAAGCGTGGTAAACGCAAGCCACTTCCAAAGACTTTGCCTCGTGAGGTTATCGAACTCGATTTAGACGACCATGAAAAACAGTGTGCATGCTGCCAACATAGTCTGCATAAAATCGGTGAAGACCGCAGTGAGAAACTTGAGTTCTCACCAGCCGTGCTCAAAGTGCTGGAATATGTTCGTCCTAAGTATGCTTGTTGTCAGTGCGAGCAAACTGAAGACAAAAGCCACATCGTTCAAAAGCCAGCGCCCCAGAGCATCATCCCTAAAAGCTTCGCGACAGAAAGCTTGCTAGCCAACATCATCCTTGGCAAATATCAATACGCAATGCCACTGTACCGCCAAGAGTCGCTGTTTACCCAGTCGGGTATCGAGCTATCACGAACCACGATGGCAAGGTGGGTTATCCAAGTCAGTGAGAAGTTCACACCGCTGTATGCGGCCTTGAAAGAGCATCTACTCCAACAAGTGGTGGTTCAGGCAGATGAAACGCCGCTCAATGTCCTCAAAGAAGATAAACAGTGTTATATGTGGCTCTACTGCTCGGGCGCAGACTCGCCCGACGCTGCACTGCCGAATGTAAAGAATATCGCCTTGTACGACTATCAAAACAGTCGCGCGAGGGCATGCCCTGTTGCCTTCTTGGGGGATTACAGTGGTTATCTGCAAACCGATGGCTATGGTGCCTATGATGGTCTTCATCACGTAACCAATGTTGGTTGCTTGGCACATGCACGGCGTAAGTTCATGGATGCTAAGAAGCTTCAAGGTAAAGGTAAGTCAGGCAAAGCAGATAAAGCGCTAGCCAAAATCCAGAAGCTCTATGGGATAGAATCGCGCTTAAGAGGTGCGACTGTCGAAACACGAAAAGCAGAACGTCAACTGCATGCCAAGCCGATACTGGATGAGCTGTACGAGTGGATGACGACTCAACAAGTGCTAGCGTCTAGCTCGCTGGGCAAGGCGATAAAATACACGCTCGGCCAATGGCCGAAACTTATCCGCTATATCGATGACGGTCATTTATCTATCGATAATAATCGTGCTGAACGCGCCATTAAACCGCTGGTCATTGGCAGAAAAAATTGGCTCTTCTCGAACACACCAAATGGTGCTGATGCGAGCGCGATGCTTTACAGCATCGTCGAGACGGCGAAAGCCAACGGCCTTATCCTCTACGGCTACATGGTCAAGTGCATGAAAGAGCTTGCGAAAGCTGAGCCTGATATCGATGCGCTCCTACCTTGGAACTTCAAACATTAACAACATCGCCTCGTGGGTTCATGGGGCGTTTACGTTAAAAGGAATAAAAATTGAAGAGAGAACAGTTACTTGCACTGTTGTCATTATTCACTTCGGATTCGATGTATAGTGCGGAAATGTTTCTAGTGTGTTGGTAGCGCGTCGAATTTACCCCCGTGATACAACACGGGGATTAACGACGAATAGCATTCGAAGAATGGATAACTTCTAGTAGAGCAAATCCCCATTAACAGGATGTGAATGAGTAAAAAGTCTACCCAACAATTGGGCATCTATTTGTCAGCGCTTTTGCTAAATTAGCAAACTACGAATAATCACAGGTATGGTAAATTATGTTTTCAGCAGTGAGCCTGAAGCAAGGATCGCACTGATAGGAAGCTAGGGTAAAGTGCAGAACAAGAGGATTTACGTTAAACTCGGTTTACTCACCAATCAATGCTAATCTTGCCAGTGCCTAATCTAACAAATATGAATGACCATCTATCTCCTATCAATAAGAACCAAATCCAAAAGCTTATCCGAGAAGAATTAGCGCCGACGTGGTTTGATAGTAAATCAGCGACACCTGATATGTCTTGGGTAACACCAACGGTACTTAATGTATTATTGTTCGAGTTAATAACGCACACACGCGGTAACCAATCAAAGGCGGCAAGAATTTTGGGTGTCAATAGAGGTAACTTCAGTAAAAAATTAAACCAGATTATAAGCCGAGAATTTGATAGTCATGAGGCACAGTAAGTATCACGCCTATTGGTACTCTGCGGATGGTGCAGAGCTTGCGACAACTCCTAATTTTCTCTCTATAGACTGTGGCCCACACTTACTGTTTCTCAATGATCGAATGAAATTATTCAAAAAATACGTTTAGTGAGGGTTACTTCGCCATTTTCTTCTGAGTAACTCAAATCGAACGGAGCCCTCTTAAATACATATATGCATTTATTTCCTAATCCAGCTCCTACAGGAGCTGGATCATCGTAGTCTTCAGCAGTCAACCCAGAATCTGGCAATAAATTTTCTAAAATTACTTTACAGCCTTGTAATGATTTAATGATTCTAGGATAACCAAATTTATTATAGTGGAGATTATAGATAGTGTATCCCCAGTCACCCTCACGATTTTTAGAAATGTCTGGATTTGGTTCGCCGTCAACTAACCACTTAGCATGAAATAGCGAGACGGCTGATTGAAATGCCCCTTTAAGGTTTGAATATGTTGCACTTCTGGCATCGTCTTGCACATTCATGAATCGAGGTGCTAGGCTTATCGCTAAAACCCCCATGAGGACAGTTACAATAACCAATTCAAACAGCGTAAAGCCACCCATACGTTTCATTATTGACCTTTCATAACGCTAAAAGCGATGTCTACCAATGTACAACCTGTAACATACCAAAAAGTTAGAGGAACGAGAACAAGAGTATATGTATTGCCTTAATACTTAATCCAAAATTGTTAAGCGTCATGGTTCTTCTCCGCTTACAAATCTCTTGGGATAAGAATGATCAGGATTACCCTTAGCAAGGAAAGGACATTTTCGAACTAGAAAGTGCCACGAGTAAAAAATCAACCTGAAAAGTTTTTGGACATTTCCGAGTTACGATCGATAAACCATCTCGACTTTTTGCATTACTTCTAGTATCGCAACCATGCTGCCAGCCTATATGTGACGGACCAAAATCGCTCATCCACTACATATTGAAGTACTATGATTAAAGATAGTTAAGCATGCGTTGATAGACCTTAAACTAGGCCGCCTACGAGCACTAAGTCCAACGATAATGTGACACTCTCTTGATTTCGAATATTTCGAATGTTGACTTTTTTTCGAATATTTCGGATAATGTCATGGTAAGAAGATTTGTATACCATGAAATCAGAAACTAAAAACTAGAGAGAAACACGATGAATACTGCTACAAAATTGCCAAGCGCTGAAGAAATGGCACTGGCTAAGCTTGGTAGCCAAGAGTTGTCAGCCGTTATAGAAATTAATGGTGAAGCTCAAAGGATTAACGTTGTCGATAAGTCTGGTAAGACTCACGAAGTAACTATTCCAGCAAGCGCATTAAATATGATGATCGAGATGCTTACTCAATTAGGTCAAGGCAACTCTGTTAGCATCACACCTATTCATGCGGAACTCACAACGCAAGAAGGTGCAGATATGCTAAACATGTCTCGTCCTACTTTCATTAAGCTTCTTGATTCAGGTGATATTCCGTTTAGTCGTACTGGCAACCGTAGAAAGGTAGCTTATGCTGATCTTATGGAGTACAAGAACTGCCTAGAAGAGAACAGACTAGCTGCTCTTGCTGAACTATCTGCATTAGACCAAGAAATGGATATGGGATATTGATGGCGTCATATACGGTAATTCTAGACGCATGTGTAATGTACCCAGCTCCACTCCGAAGCTACCTAATGTACTTGGCCAATACTGGCCTGTTTAGAGCGCGATGGACAGAACAGATACATGATGAATGGACTCGAAATCTACTGAAAAATAGGCCAGAGCTAAATGCAGAACAACTGCAAAGAACTCGACAGTTAATGAACGCAAATGTTCCAGACTGTTTGATTGAAGGGTATGAGTCTTTAATTGATGGCCTTACTTTACCCGATGTTGATGATAGACATGTTGTAGCTGCCGCTATTAAAGGTCAGGCTGAGTCTATCATTACGTTCAACCTAAAAGACTTTCCTTCTTGCGAACTCGAGCCTTTAGGTCTATCAGCAATACATCCAGACGAGTTCCTGTGCGATATGTTCGAATTGGACAGTAGCGCATGCGTTAAGGCTGCTCAGCAACAAAGAGCTTCATTAAAAAGACCACCAATGAGCCAAGACGAGTTTTTAGCTTGCTTACAAAAGCAGAGACTCCCGAGCTTCATCTCACACTTAAAGAGCTTCAAGTTGATGCTTTAGCTTTGAATTAGTAGATTTTAAACTAGGCCGCTGATTGCGGCCTTTTTGTACGATCTCATTCACGAATAAAATGTATTTACCATTTAGCATTGCTCTACTCGATGTTTAAGGGGGCATCATTCGATGTTCTCTTATCTTTTTAACACTTTTGGTATATAAGAAAAAGTTGGTCAATTTCAGAGTTAATGAAGTGGGGCTCGAAGTGTCCATAACTCGTCTTGGTCGGATAAGCGACACCTGTTACCAAGTGCCGCTCTCCTAAGAACCGTACGTGCAACTTTCACTGCATACGGCTCAAGCCTCCACTAAGGTGTAGTGGATGAGTAAATTTGACCACATAGCTAGAGTTTTTGTTATAAGGAAAAGTAAGTCAAATACCAAACTGAATGCTATGTAGAAAAACTAACGTAAAACACAATGGGGCATAAACGAGTTTTAAATACCTACTGCAACAAAATACTACTGCAACAGCTTTTCCAGGTAACTGTTCCTCTTATGAGAGTGGCTAAGTGCTTCGGTAATCTGCTTCATTTCCTTGCTACTACCGACAATATGAATTTCACTTTCAGCCCTCGTAATTGCAGTATAGAGCCAAGCTCTATCAACTGTTCTTCCTTTTTGCAGGGCGATAATGATGCGCGGGAACTGTGATCCTTGAGCTTTGTGCAAGGTGATTGCATAACCCAACTCCATGCAGTCTAGAACGGTTTGTGTTACCTCGACCTTTTCACCCGTATCCAGTGTTACTTCACCGTAACTGTCACCAGAAGGCTTGACGCTGGTTAGAGTGCCAAGAGAGCCGTTCTGAATGCCTTTCTCGTAATGATTCTGCGTGAATAAAACCGCATCATTCAAGCTAAGTGGTAGAAAGAACTTGTCGCCATTGATTTCGAATTCAAGGCTATCGCTGTTTGGATTGACCGCTTGTTGGGTGAGTTTATTAATTTCTGATACGAGCGCCTTGGTTGGAGCCATGACACGACTGCTTTCAGGGGACTCTTGGTAAAGCTCACAACAGACTTTGGCAATGTCTGTTGTGCTGGTTTCGTGAAAGTGTATTGTCCCCGTGCTTAATTGATCAGGTATCACACCTTGATTGATGAGCATTGAGTATTCAGGGATACCCGTTGAACCTTCCTGTCTCTTGACGATATCCAGCATCGTATTAGCCACCGTTTTTGCTTTAACGATATCTGCCAGTACCTTACCACAGCCGATCGGTGGTAGTTGGTCCGGGTCGCCAGTGAATATCAATCGTACAGAGGGATGAATGTGATTCACAAGGCGATACATCGTCGGCAAGTCAATCATGCTCGCTTCATCAATCACCAGTAGATGATTCGGCTGCTCAACACTTGGCTCAATCGGTTCCTTACGAAGTAACTTAGCAATAGTTGAAGTGATAAAGCCGATTGACTCATGTAGCCTCATTGCAGCGCGACCACTGAGCGCAACCGCGTGTATCTCAAAGCCGAGTTGACGGTAAGCCCTGAGAGCCGTTCTAAGTACCGTTGTCTTGCCAGTCCCAGCACCGCCAGTAATGCAGCTTACAGAGTTGTCCAGGCATGTTATTGCGGCCTCGATTTGCTTGGAGGTTAAGTCATAGGGCAGTTCCGCAGCCGCAGAGCAATAGGCAGCATTGGCGTTTTCATCAAATAAGTCATTTCGTTTAGTCAGTACATTAAGCCGTTTGGCAACGACACTTTCCATCAGAAGTTGCGCCGTTGGGTGGTAGGCTCCTGTGTCGGGATTTAAAATATACTGAGCTTTATCATGGCCGGATTGGAACGACTGAGTGACCAGTATTTTGTCTTTCAATAGTTTGTTGAGGTAAGGGCGCACATTGGCATGAGTGGTATAGGTGTGACCTTTTTCAATCTCCTTGCGAATCGCCATTTCCAGAGCCGCGCTGAGCCTTCTTGGGTCATCCTTCGCAACATCGCTCTTAAAATCCGTTGCCTTGATAATATCTTCAATGGCACTGAACGAAAGACCAAAGCCCATCAAAGCATAAGGATTATCCTTAATTACCTCTATAGAGGCTTCACCGTGATGCTTGAGCAGCCGTTGCTGCACACTGGCGGGGATGTTTTGCTCACTCATCCAGTTGCAATGTGCCAGATTTTTATATTTGGCGTACCCCTTAAAGAGCGCTTCCACTGAATCGTCACTCAGAATCGATGTTAGACGCTTTCTAGAGTCTGGGATGTCATTTTGCAGTGTGGCATGGAAGTCTTTACCTAAGAGCTGCCAGAGCGCCCTAGCTTTGCTTTCACCAATGCCTTTAAAGTCAGTTTCTCTTGCGATAAAACGAATGAGTTGTTCGCCAGTTTCGGGCAGCATGCATTCAACATGCTTGGGTGATTCATACGTGTGCTGCTGCATGACATAATCACCCATCTCCATATTTTCTATCTGGCGAGCGCCTTTGACTGACCAGTGCTGACCCAGCGTTGGAAGCACAGGGATACTATCGGGGTCGGCTTTGATAGTGACGTAATACTTCCCACTATTAGTTTTGTAAGAGTCTTTCGCCAGCGGTACACCGCTGAATATCACCATCTTGTTCGAGCGATAAGGGATACTGGTGACACGCATTTGGTCTTCATGCAAAGCGCTATTCATCGTGGCATCAACCCCATTTCGGATAAAGTTTCAGATAGCTCACCAAAGCGCTCAAGTCGCTTTTCAAGCTCCTTGACCTTGGCTTTCAATTCAATGTTCTCAGCTTCTAATGACGACACCCGTTTTGAATCGAGCAGCTTTCGATTTGCTGTGTTGTCGTAGGCTTGAGGTTTGCCCTCATTTTTGTTGGCAGCGTCGCTCAACTGTGGCAGGACACCTTTGCCGCGCAGTTTATCTTCTAAGGCTTTGAGCGCTTCTTTGAGGGCAGGGTTTTGGTTTAACGCCGATTTTCCACAGCCGATGCCCTTTGCCACCTCGTTTCGATTAAGCTGACCTCGGAACATGATTTGCTTAAAGTCATCGTCCGTCTGTGTGGCTTTCCACACTTTAAATGCTTCCAAGTTTTGCTGTGCTTTCTGCTGACCACTTGCCATGTTATCTCTCGCTATATCGTAATTCGAGGTTTAGCTCTATTTCTACTTATTGCTGCGCTCAACGTCTTGTAAGGTCTTTTGAAACACATCCATGACACTTGGGTTAGTTTTGCCTATGCTGGATAACTTTTGAATGAAAGCCTGAAGCTTACCAATCTCTGACTGTGCGACCGTAAGTTGCGCTTCCAGCTGTATCACCTTTTCTGCTAAATCCACGTCTTTTTGCAAGTAAGCAAGCAATTCCTTGTTTTCAGGCGAAACAGGCTTGCCCCTTAAGACTTGCTTTTTCTGTTTGTACTCGTGCTTGATATTGGCGTACTTGTCGAGCGTTTGCCTCGTGGTTGCAATACCTAAGCTGGATTCTACTTTTGTGACTAATAAATCCCATGTTAACTTGCCTTCCCAGCTTCGAATAAGGGCCTGTATGGAAATTTGTTGGTCGGTTTCTAGTGATTTAAGTGCCATATTGTTTACCCTAGAGTGAGTCCAGAAAGCCTAAGAAATTATCCGTTGCTTCATCTTGGTTTTTGTCGTTTTTTGCCTCAATAGCAGCTTGCAGGGCTTGCTCGGCATCAGGCAACGCTAACTTTTGCTCTTCCACCGTTTGGGTCTCTAAGTTATTGATTCTTATGCTGTTTGATCGAGCTAGCAAGCGCACCATACGACCTTCTTCTATCGCCTTATCGGACAGCACTTCAATGAGTTTTTTTAGCATGCAAGTATTGCGATAATGGGTTTTGTACCATTTCTGCATCCCTTCACTTGTTTCAAAGTTGATAGACGCCTGAACCCTTTCTAAGTTGTGCGTTTGCACTTTCAAATCCTTCTGGAGTAAGTCGATTGCCTCCCTATCATGGGTTACATGGCAAGAAGATGAACATAACGCACATTGCGTTTCAAACTCCGACATATAAATGCAGGGTGAGAGGGCAAGGTTTTGATCGCAAAAGCCTGTTTCATGGACAAAAGTCGGTGTTTCATTGTCGATTGCCTTATTAAATTGATCCATGGTCGCAATACGAAGCTTTAGCTTATTTTCGATCTCGCTTTCTAGTTCATTAGAGTAAGAGATGTCCCCAATGACAGAAGCGTTCTGAGCGTCAGTGGTATGGATATAGGTCAGTGTTTGCTCGGCGCTTTTTCGGCCTGACAACATAGAAATAAGGTGGTGAGGCAGTCCTTTTTTAGCCAGAAGATCATTTTGCCAATGACGCAGTTGGTGCGGCTTGAGCAAAAAGTTGGATGAGAAGCCGTGTCGCTCAAAGAGCGTAAGCCGATTTTTGTTGACTTTTATTAGGTCACTAGCAAAGAGGCCACTTAGCGAACTGATAGGCACTAAAAAGAAAGGGTGTGCCGCTTGGCCGCCAAGCTGCTTTTGTGTGTAGGCAAATAGTGTGTTCTCAAAATTGACATACCTAGTTTGGTTTTTATTGTAACCTTTTAGGTGAGATTGATTCATCTCGATGGTGTGATTCTGAAATTCTGCCACGGTGAGTTCTTGCTTGCCTGCTGTGTACTTATCGTATTGACGCTGCATTGTAAAATTACATCCTGTAAGGGCTTGAGAGTAAGGGCAATGACTTTTAAACACCAGTGTGTCGAAGGCTTCGAGCTGTGCAATGGGCTTGATGAACTTTGGATGATGCGGTTTATATATTCTATCTATTGCCCCCTTCGTATCAGCCGTGACGCGAGCACATTTGTCACTACCGTCAAAAAAGCCCAGCAGCAAACCAAGGTGTAATAGGTTGGTTGACTTGCTCATGGAAGGCTTAAGCAGGGCAATATTCTCATCACTGGGCTTGAATTCACCGAGCACTTCTTTGAGAGGGCGGTTCGGCTTTCGATAGAACCGAGCCAGCGCTCTTGCAGGCTCTGTAGCGAGAATAGTGTAGTGCAAGGCTCTGTCTAAGCTATCGACCATTTCTGCATTAATGTGGTTGGCATTATCCTTGTACCCCTTCGAGCCTCGCCAGTTGAGGTAATGCACCGTTTTTTCTTGCCATCGACAACTTGTGTATGAGGCTTTATGCGTTGCACTGTTAAAAGCACTTGCTCTGCGCCAATTCGATTGGGTGAAGCCATGCCAAGTGCTGCCATGGTGCAACTAAAGCTGTCTCGCTGCTCTTGCGTTGGTAATAAAAGAGGTTGCCAAGCCTCAACATTTTCCTTGTCACCATCCTGATAGGCTGGAATAACATCATAGAAGATAGCCCCGAGCGCCAGTAATGCGTTTTCCGACGGAAGCTTGTTTCGTTCCGCTTGCATTGCATCATCGCCACTTTTAGAACGAAATGTTTCGTTGGTAGTATTGATGTAGGGCTGACAGCTTTTCGCGAGCATTTTATGTTGATGCAGCCAGTTGATAAAAGGTTTTAAGTAAGCGTTGTATGTCATCAGGTTGATGGCAGATTGAATCCTTTCAAGGGTGGCGGTCGCGATATTCTCATTTAGGTGGCAAAGGAAGAGTCTTGCGGCTGTGATTTTATTTCTTTTAGAGTTTATAGATATGTTTTCTTTCAATATATCAAGTGTATAGGTGAATAATAAGTCATGCGTCTCAGGTGCTAATCGATCCTTGTCCGTGAAGCGCGTTCCCACTTTTGGCCTCTTTCTATTTAGATTACAAAAGAAAATATTCTGGGCTCTGTTGTCACTGTCGGTAAACGTGACAGCAATATCCTCCCATGATGCCTGCTCACCTTGCGCGTTGGTAAATCCAATCAGAGGCTGCGCTTTCTTTTTAGCAACATAAGCGCGTTGATTATCAATATAGCGGTTAATCTGACTCATTTGCACCCTCCCACTTTTATGGTTTTTCGTTCTTCGCACAGCATAATTGTTACTCTGATATAGAGAATAATGGTTTGCAGTCGTTTAACCGTAGCGGGGTGGCCTGATTGACTATTAATCGCCAGTTTACGCTCTGCCTTATCTAAATATTGCTGATGGTTTGCGGTTTCCAAAGGTCGAAAGTTATCACAGGGATAGCACCCCATTGGGGCGGCTCCCTTTGATTGACAGCTTGAGCAGTTAGTCGGGTTAAGTTTGTGTCCCATCTCTTCATCAAACGGGCTTTTCACCTTAAAGTCAGCGTGTTGCTGTAATTCTTTCGAAGATACGCTATCAAAACGTTGGATAACACTGTTACCCGCAAAGGCTTCGTCAATTTTGACTCGTTCAGGCGCTTTTAAATCAAGGTAATCTTCTATTGCCGCTACCGTGACACCTGTAATTGCAGCAACTTGCGCAGGGCTTAACCCCATCCAAGCGGCGAGGGTTAACTGGGTATGACGCCAGCGATTGTTTTTAAATTCAAGAGGCTGATGAACGAGGCGATCACTTTTAATATCGAGCTTTTTATTGAAGAGGTAAATAATGCTGCTTCTAAGAGAACCTGAAGAGGTGTGAAATGCTTCGGATGTATCGCTCACGGATTGAAAGAGACTCTCTTTTGTATCAAATTTCGCGGAGAATAAACTTTGGTCTGGAAACAAGGGGAGTCGTTGCATCAGCTCTTTTGTTTCACTCTCAGAGAGGACAACGCCGCTCTTGCTCAATGAAGCGCAAAGGAAGGTTTCGTACACTTGGTAATACTGAAGCAACAATTCAGACAGATTTGGCTCCAAGCGATGAGAACGTGACTCGGCATCGACTCTAAACGCGCCATTTTTACCTTTGAAGGTTCGTAGGTGCAATTGCTCTACATCAGAAAAATGATGCTGTGTTAAAGGCTGCCAATCACGGTTGCTTTCTTTGTGCGACTTAAATGTTTGACCCACACGCAAAAGGTCACACCATTTAATTTTAACCAGTTGCGTAGGTCTTCTGACAATGGCCACCATCAATTGGCAAGCCAGAACGTTTCTAAGGCGAGTGAAAGGGTGTGATGTTGCAATCTCACTGCTGAGTGCATGGAGGGTTTCAATTCTTAGTGCTTCAAGAAGGTTATCACGCTCGATTTCACTGTAAGCCCCCGTTGTTTCATCAAGGATATTTTTTGAGCCACCTTGTCTGCCTAAACTCTCATTCTTAACGAGGTCATAGAGCGGAGTAAGAAGACTGCTGCTGTACTCATGACTTCGTTTGCTAAATGTGAATAGGGTATCTCTTACTGTCTTTTTATAGCTCGTGAGCGTTAACCACCACGCCTCAAAAGTCGTTGGCTCTAAGTAATCGCAAATGGTTTTTAAGGTGCTGACATGCCTATTTATGCTTGAATAAGCACAATGTTTGGCAGCGTGCGCGATAGCCAGTCGTAGGTCGAGAAAGGCTTCGCTATCTAACGCATTCATCCAGCCAAGGTTAAGCAGCTTCTTGTAGCCAAGCAACCATTTATCAGAAAAGAGATCAAACTCGTAACCCGTTTCTTTTGATTGAAAAGTTCGTTTACCTTCATAGCTTTTTTTTAAGCTTTTAAGTTCAGCGCTGTTCATTTGCTACCTCTCAGGTTGGGTACGGATTGGCTCAGGTTCTTGGATGAAATTTCAGCTACCGTCATGGCTAACTGGAACTCGTTGTAGACTGATGCCATTTTTGAATCTTCTACCCAACCCATCGCATATTTGCGAAGGTCTTCGATTTTATCCGGTGAGAACCCTTTGGCTTTGGCTTTGATTTCAAAGATTTCATTCCACTTATGACGAAGTAGATGTGGATGTAGTGCTATCCCAACACAATCTCCAATCGTCTTAATGACTTTGTGAATTGCGTTGTAAGATATTGGCTGTCCAATAGTTCTTCCTTTTTCTGAGATGAAAACGAAATCATGTTCATGAGAGTTTGGTGTACTTTTGCGCACTGTTTCGATGTAGAGCTTAATCAGCTTCATTAAATCGTGAGAGATTGAAACAGATAATGCTTTTGTTTTGTTTGCAGCGGGAAGACGCCTTGTGTCCGTAGGGTCATCGGGGGTTCGGGTGAGCAGGAATCTAGGATTGTCCCAATCGTCCACTAAATCACTCACTTTCAATTTCAAGACAGCCCCAACACGAACACCTGTATCAATCAATATCTGGGTGATAATTTGATTTCGAAGCTTGCTCGACTTGAAGGGGTTGTTTGAAGAACGCTCTTGAATAACCTCTAATAAATTAAAAAATTTATCGGATGGAATGACCGATTCAAGGGGATCTTTTGTGATGGTATTGTCTTTTCGGGAGCTAGAAATTGCTGTACTGATGTAGAGTTTGAATTTATTAAATTGGTCATCCGTGGAGATTTGCTGCTCAGTCTCAGCTTTATCGTAGTGATGGCACACATATAAAAATTCAATGTAGGCTTTAAGACGGTTGAGGCGTTGATGAAAAGTATGCGCTGATACTTCTGGTTGACTGTTGGATGTCGCATGGATTGCATCCCTAATTCTTTTATCGGTAAGGCTAACTACAGTGCCGCTTTCGCTCTCATCCTCAGTGTCCACATAGAATTTACAAGCACGAATATAACCGTCTATTTCCTCGATAGATAGAAAAGAGCCACTTGCTACACGCTCGACAAGGTCAATGTTCTTTTGCATGAAGAAGCAGTACAAAAACTTCAACTCATAAGCATATTTCTTTCGAGTGTAGAATGATGGTGACTGTTTTGATTTCCCCTTTTTTGAATTCACCTTTGAAAATGGGGACTTATGATTGCCATTGAGATAAGCGTTAAGGTGCAAGCAGCAAGGTAGACCACTCCCCCGAACAACTACGGGAAAAGAAGCGTTATCTATATCTTTGTATATCCTAACTTGAATACTTTCACTCAAACCAACCATTACAAAGCTCGTTATCTGTTACACATAAATTTACCATATGTGCTTTTTTAATATTTGTAAAGCAAAAAAAGGATTCCAACTGGAATCCCTATCTTTATCGTACGTTAGTTCTTTACGTTTTTTTTGGTGGGGAGTACTCACACAGGTCTTCAATAATACAGCTGCCACAGCGTGGTTTACGCGCGACACAAGTGTAACGTCCATGAAGAATGAGCCAGTGGTGGACATCCAGTTTGAATTCTTTTGGAATGACTTTGAGCAGCTTAGCTTCAACATCGTCGACCGTTTTTCCCATCGCTAACTTGGTGCGGTTTGATACACGGTAGATGTGAGTATCAACGGCAATAGTCGGCCAACCGAAAGCGGTGTTCAATACTACGTTGGCAGTTTTACGGCCAACGCCAGGAAGGGCTTCTAATGCAGCGCGATCTTCCGGTACTTCACCATTGTGTAGGTCAAGTAGCATACGACACGTTTTGATGGTGTTTTCTGCTTTTGAATTAAACAGACCTATGGTCTTGATGTACTCTTTTAGGCCATCGACACCTAGGTCGAAAATAGCTTGTGGCGTATTAGCAACTGGGTAAAGCTTATCAGTGGCTTTGTTGACGCTGACATCGGTTGCCTGTGCAGATAAGAGCACGGCGATCAGCAACTCGAAAGGGCTGTTCCAGTTAAGCTCGGTTTCTGGCTTTGGATTGTTTTCTCTTAAACGCTCAAGTATTTCTACTCGTTTTACATTGTTCATAGCGACATTACTTTCAAATAGTTAGGGCTTGAGTTCAGGCGAAGTTCTTTCAAACTTATTTGTTTTAAAATAACAAGTTCCGCAATGATTCAGGCTTTATCATCGGTTACGCGCTCTTATGAGCGTCATTATTATGTGTACTTGGTTAATCTATTTACCTGCTGAGAGGCTGAGCTACTCAGCAGGGTATAAGCAACTGTAACTTATCAAGCATTGGTAACGCGAGCGCGTTCAATGGCTGGTTTTTCTTGTTTGGGCTGCCTAGCTTTAGCTTGGTTGTCGATGATGTTTTTCAAAGCAATCAAGAAACCAACACCAATGAAGGCACCTGGTGGAAGCAGAGCTAACAAGAAGCTGTTATCAAATTCGAATATCTGGATTCGTAACACTGAAGCCCAATCACCTAGAAGCAGGTTTGCGCCATCAAATAGGGTTCCGTTACCAATAACCTCGCGCATCGCACCCAATACAACCAGTACCGATGTCATGCCAAGGCCCATCCAGAAACCATCTTGAGCTGCAGGAAGCACTTCGTTTTTAGACGCGAAGGCTTCAGCTCGGCCAATGATGATACAGTTGGTTACGATCAGTGGGATGAAGATACCCAAAGAGAGGTAAAGGCCATACGCGTAAGCGTTCATCAGAAGTTGAACACAGGTTACCAGTGAAGCAATAATCATCACGAATACTGGAATACGCACTTCTTTTGGCACATGGTTTCGAACCAGAGAAACAGACACGTTTGAACCTACTAATACAAGCAAGGTAGCGATACCTAATCCAAGAGCGTTAGTCACAGTCGAAGAGACAGCCAACAGTGGACATAAGCCAAGGAGCTGCACTAGGGCAGGGTTGTTGGCCCACATGCCATTTTTAATTAGTGTTTTATGGTCACTCATTATTCACCACCACAATTTAGAGGTTGAGCAAGCAATGCTTGGTTGTTTTGATTAACGTACTGCACCGCTTGCTTCACTGACTTCACGACAGCTCTTGGCGTAATAGTTGCGCCGGTGAACTGGTCAAAGTCACCACCATCTTTACGAACCTTCCAACGGTCAAGATTAGAATCCGTCACTTGCTTACCAGCAAATGAGAGAATCCAATCACTCACTCGAAGATCAATCTTATCACCCAATCCCGGTGTTTCTTGGTGGGAAAGAACGCGAGTACCTAAAATCGTACCGTCAATCTTCATCCCAATAATGACCTTAATCGCGCCGTTGTAGCCATCTGGTGCAATGGCTTCGATCGCAATCGCACTTGGCTCACCATTGAGTTTAGCAATGTAAGCTGGCATTGCTTGTTCAGTGCCTAGCTCTTCTGCTTGAACCAGAGTGCAGGCTGCAAACAGTTCATTATCGTGCTGATCGTGCGGGATAACTTGGTTTAGAACAGACAGTAACTGAGCCTGTTCTTGCTGCTTAATCTGGTCTTTGGTCAGGTAGTGAGTTACCGCGACCAAACCTGTCGAAGCACACGCAAAAATCGCGAGTACAAGGCCGTTTTTCTTAATTGCATTTAGCATGGCATCTGCTCCTTAGTGGCCGTATGTACGAGGTTTGGTGTAGTAGTCAATCAGTGGAACGCACATGTTGGCTAACAATACAGCAAACGCTACACCATCAGGGAAGCCACCCCAACTGCGGATAATAAAGACTAACCCGCCAATCAGGGCACCAAATACCAAGCGACCTTTCACTGTCGTCGAGGCTGAAACCGGATCGGTTGCAATGAAGAATGCACCAAGCATGGTTGCGCCAGACAATAAATGAATGGTTGGAGAAGCGGTTTCACCAGGCGTCAGCACTAAGAACACTAAGCTAAACAGCGCAAGGCTAGCAATAAAAGCGACCGGAATATGCCACTGAATCACGCGTTGCTTGATGAGCACTAAGCCGCCGACGAGGTAGGCAAGGTTAACCCATTCCCAACCCACGCCAGCTAACCAGCTGAATTGTGGTTGAGATAGAGCTTCAGAAGCGGTGTTACCTGCCGTTAATGCCGTTTTGAATGCATCAAGCGGCGTTGCCATTGTGGTGCCATCAATACCCAGGCGTGCTTGTTGAAGAGACAAGCCTTCGTTATTGAAACCAGTAAAGATCATCAAAAATGAGTCAACAAAGCTTGTTGCTTCTGCCGTTAGGCTGGCTGGTGCATTCCAACTGGTCATCTGAACTGGGAATGAGATCAGCAAAACAACGTAAGCCACCATCGCTGGGTTAAATGGGTTTTGCCCAAGGCCACCATATAGGTGTTTCGCGATAATAATAGCGAAGAACATACCAATCACTAGAATCCACCACGGTGAGTGCGGAGGAATAGCAACACTGAGCAGCCAAGCGGTCACAACCGCACTGTAATCACGCAACGCCATCACTGGCGGGCGTTTTCTTAACAGCATTACGGCTGCTTCAAAGGTAACAGCAAGTGCAATAGCAAATACTAACTGGATGAGCGTACCCCATCCAAAGAAGTAGGTTTGAGCTAGTAGACCTGGCAATGCACAAATAGCGACCCATTTCATGAGATCTGGTGTGCTTCTACGATTGTGTGCGTGCGGTGAGCTGGCGATAAAGAAGGCCACTACTCTTTCTCCTCATTGTTCTTTTTATCTTGCTCTTGCTGCGCTTTTCTTGCTTTAGCAATAGCAATAGCAATTGCAGCAGCAACGGCTGCTTTCTTAGGATCGACGGGTTCTGATTGAGCCTCAGATTCAATCACAGTCTCTTTTTCAATTAATGGTTCAGCCACGGCTTCAGGAGCGACTTCTTCAGCTTCGACCTGCTTAGCTTGCTGTGCTTTTTTCGCCTTAGCGCGTGCAATAGCGGCAGCAACAGCCGCTTTTTTAGGATCGACTGACTCTTGTTGAGTTTCAGCTTCAACTTCAATTACTGGCTCAGGGGTTTCCACTGTCTCAGCCAGTTTCGCTTGCTGAGCTTTCTTCGCTTTAGCGCGTGCAATGGCCGCAGCAACTGCGTCTTTCTTGGCATCGCCAGAGCTTTCAGTCGGAGCTTCACTTTCTGTTTGAATAGCTGATTCCGCTTGCTGAGCTTTCTTCGCTTTAGCGCGAGCTATTGCAGCAGCAACTGCATCTTTCTTGGTATCGCCAGAGTTTTCAGCCGGAGCGTCAGAAGCTGATTCCGCTTGTTGTGCTTTCTTCGCTTTAGCGCGTGCAATGGCCGCAGCAACTGCGTCTTTATTGGCATCGCCAGAGCTTTCAGTCGGAGCTTCACTTTCTGTTTGAATAGCTGATTCCGCTTGCTGAGCTTTCTTCGCTTTAGCGCGAGCTATTGCAGCAGCAACTGCATCTTTCTTGGTATCGCTAGAGTTTTCAGCCGGAGCGTCAGAAGCTGATTCCGCTTGTTGTGCTTTCTTCGCTTTAGCACGAGCTATTGCAGTAGCAACGGCGTCTTTCTTGGCGTCGCCAGAGCTTTCAGCTGGAGCTTTAGAAGCTGATTCCGCTTGTTGTGCTTTCTTCGATTTAGCACGAGCAATAGCAGCAGCAACGGCATCTTTCTTAGGATCGCCAGTTCTTTCAGTTGGAGCGTCAGAAGCGGACTCCGCTTGCTGAGCCTTCTTGGCTTTCGCGCGAGCTATTGCGGCAGCGACTGCGTCTTTCTTGCCATCACTAGAGCTTTCTGTTGGATTATCAGTAGCTGCTTGTTGTGCCTTGCGCTCTCTTGCTTGTCGTTTACGTTCTTCACGTAGCTTCGACATTTCAGAGTTATCGGGTTCAGAATTACTCTCTTTCTGAGCAGCAGCTTGTTTCGCTTTAGCACGAGCAATGGCAGCAGCAACCGCAGGTTTCACGGTTGGCTGAGCGGCTGTATCTTGGTCTGCCGTCGCTTTTTGTGCTTTAACACGTGCAATAGCAGCAGCAATTGCATCGTCACCGTCGGCTGATTTCATGTCTTTACGACGATTGTCCGCGGCTTTCTTGAAGCGGTTTTCACGTTCTGCTTTGTCACGCTCCATACGAGCGTTTTTCTCTTCGAAACGAATCTTGGCGCGTTCTGCGGCCGTCGCTTCGTCTTTTCTTGTTTTGATTGCGGCTTTCGCTTGGCGATAGTACTGAACAAGAGGAATTTCACTTGGGCAGACAAACGCACAAGCACCGCATTCAATACAGTCTTTAATATTTAGCTCTTCACACTTGTCTAGCTCATTGGCTTTCGCGTGCCATTGCAGCTGTTGAGGTAGTAGAGAGGCAGGACAAGCTTCGGCACAAGCACTGCATCGAATACATTCCATTTCGTAAGTGCTTGGTGAAATTTCACGACGCGTTGGCGCTAAAATACAGTTCGACGTTTTGGTAATTGGCACATTAGCATGTGGCAAGGTGAAGCCCATCATAGGGCCGCCCAAAATCAAACGCGGCAGTTTTTTATCGGCTTTGTAGCCAAACTCTTCAAGTAACTCATGTACAGGGGTGCCTAGTAGTGCCCAAACGTTACGAGGTTGCTTAAAGGTCTTACCGGTTAAAGTCACCACACGGTTAACCACAGGTTCACCGTCGACTACTGCTCTCTTAATTGAGTAGAGAGAGCCGACGTTCTGAACCAAAACACCAATATCTGCAGGAATGCCGCCAGCTGGAACCTCTTTATTGGTAAGGATCTTGATCAGTTGCTTCTCACCACCGGAAGGGTATTTGGTTGGGATAACGCGAATGACGATGTCTTTGTCTTTCGCCGCAATCTCAAGTGCTTTTATCGCGTCTGGCTTGTTGTCTTCAATGCCGATAACCGTCAGCTTTGGTTGAAGGATGTGTTCAACCACTTCGATACCTTTTAATATTTCTTCGGCATGTTCTTGAAGTAACTTGTCATCAGAGGTGATGTAAGGTTCACACTCCGCAGCGTTGATGATCAAAATATCAGTGCGGCCTAAGCCTGATTGAAGTTTTTTGGCGGTAGGGAAGCCAGCGCCACCCATGCCTGAGATACCAGCTTGGCGAATTACATCAAGCAGTTCATCGGATGTCTTTGTAGAAAAATCTTCAACCGGGTGTTTTTTAACCCACGCGTCGAGGCCATCGGGTTTAATAACCACGCACACGTCGCTCAACCCTGAAGGGTGAGCAGTGGTTCGTGGTTCGATAGCGGTAATCATACCCGATGTTGGTGCATGTACCGGCAAAGTAAAACCAGTCTCTAAGGCCGTCAGTTGTTGACCTTTTAGTACAGTGTCACCGACAGAAACCAACAAGTTACCAGGCTTACCGATGTGCTGTTTTACCGGAAGAACGATTTCTTCAGGAAGCCTTGCATGAACGATATCAGTAGTATTCGACTGTTTCTTGTTTTCAGCAGGGTGCACGCCGCCCGGGAAGCTCCAAATAGAGCCCGTGCGAATTTGTTCAATTAAAGAGATCATACTAACCCTATGCCTTAGGCTCTGACGCGTTTGCATCAGTTGCTTGGTTAGTGATATCCGTAACAGGAATGATGTTCATCTGCCATTTCCAATTTTCAGTCGTTGTTGCCACTGGAATCATTTCAATACAGTCAGTAGGGCACGGCGCGACACAAAGATCACAACCAGTACATTCGTCTTTAATTACTGTGTGTAGTGCCTTAGTACCACCAACTATGGCGTCGACAGGGCAGGCTTGAATACATTTAGTACAGCCGATACACATATCTTCATGAATGAAGGCAACGGTTTTTACTTTGTTATCTAAGTCATGAGCGGAGTCTTCAACTTCTACGCCCATCAAGTCTGCTAGCTTCTCAATGGTTGCCTGGCCACCGGGAGGACATTTGTTGATCTTGTCGCCGTTAGCGATCGCCTCTGCGTATGGACGACAACCAGGGTAGCCACACTGGCCACATTGAGTTTGCGGTAAAATGGTATCGATTTGATCAACGATAGGATCGGCTTCTACTTTAAAGCGGATAGAAGCAAAGCCCAAAATAGCGCCAAAAACAGCGGCTAAAACGGCTAGCGCAATGATCGCAATTAAAATGGTACTCATGCTTATTTCACCAACCCAGTAAAGCCCATAAATGCAAGAGACATTAGGCCTGCTGTGATCATCGCAATCGATGCGCCTTTGAATGGCATTGGAACATCAGCAACCGCAATACGCTCACGCATCGCAGCAAATAGGATTAAAACAATAGAGAAACCAACAGCCGCGCCGAAACCATAGATGATCGACTGAATGAAGTTGTGGTTTTCATTGATGTTCAAAAGTGCCACACCTAACACTGCACAGTTGGTGGTGATAAGAGGCAGGAAGATACCCAACAGGCGATATAGAGTCGGGCTGGTTTTGTGAACGACCATTTCCGTAAATTGAACGACCACAGCGATAACCAAGATGAAGCTCATGGTACGCAGGTATTCAATTCCCAGAGGGGTAAGGATGTAGGTTTCTACTAGGTATGCAGATACCGACGCTAACGTCAGAACGAAAGTCGTCGCGAGCCCCATGCCAATAGCAGTCTCCAGTTTCTTGGAGACCCCCATGAAAGGACATAGCCCTAAAAACTTCACTAGCACAAAGTTATTGACCAGCACGGTGCCAACCAACAACAAAAGGTATTCGGTCATAATGGATTAATTCTTGAGATTCCGATCACGATATTATCCTGCTTTGCTCACCTAATAACAACCAGTGAACGGTGTGGTTTTGTATGTCTGATGGAGATTTATACGTTTAATAAGAGGATAGCAGATCTCATTGCAACAAATCAGTTGTTCTAAAGCAAAAGAACGACACACATATTATGGACGTGTTTGGGCTTTGATACGTGGTTTTCTTGAGCATAGAATTGACAATTTTAACGAGGGTACTGTCAAAAATTTCTAGTAACAGACCTAGGAGGCGCCCTCTTGTTGAGCAATTGTATGTATCACTTATAGAAAACTGTTTCATGATTGAGGGTTGAGGGAGGAGAAGAGCAAAATCGTTTACCCAAAATAAGTCTGACATAAGCAACAAATTAATCTGCGGAGATTGGTTTGTTGTATATGAGGTTTTGAGCGAACGTGTAGCTAGAGGTTTTTTATTATTAGAACAAAAAATAACTTACATTTTCTGTAATTGTAAATCAAATTTTGAGTTAAATTGTAATATTCTTTAATAATTAAATAAAACCCACACTCTTTTTTTATGAAATAGTTATCAAATTTTAAATATATGCATTTTAGTTTTTTTTGTTTCATAGCGATGCTTTTTTTATATATAGTTGCATTTACGGAAAGTTTACTTATTTTTCCATTTTAAATAACCATTTAATTAATCCTGTTAACGTTCGGTTAGTGGTGAATGGTTGAATAAATCAAGTGACATATAAAAATTATTTTAAATAAACCCAATGTTTATCCATGAAAATTATATTTGTATAAATATTATGGTTATTCATTTTTCAAGGCTAATTTATGTACAAAGTAAATAATTGGTTAATTCACTTAGACCACCCGTTGGTGACTGATTTACTCAAAAATGAAGAAAAGCGCATCGGCTATCACGATCATCTTGTGATTCTAATGTTGTGTGAAAACGCTGGAAAAATTAATACTAAAGAAGATTTGTTGAAAAGAGCTTGGCCAGGAAAACATGTCTCTGAAGGCTCACTGACCCAATCGATCAGCGCGATACGTACTTTACTTGAGGATAATGGGAAGCAACAAAAGTATCTAAAAACGGTCGCTAAGGTTGGTTATAAACTCGAAAGTGAGGCGGTGTCGTGGCTAGAAGACGATGATGATAAATCAGATAACCAAGACAACTTATTCGCTGGGGAACCAAGCGGTAAGAGTGAGATCTTTGAAGAGAGTTCCGAAAAAAAAACACGATTCACATTCGGACGTAATCGAATCTTTATTGTTCTAGGCTTCGTATTCATAGCGATTGCGACATTGTTTCCATTGGTGTTCACTGCAAAAGCCCCTAAGTTAACGAGCTGGCTTCCATTGGCTAAAATGTTTTCTAGCGAAGCTTTAACTGTCTATTGTGATAATGAAGAAGAGGCCAAATTGGTTGCAAAAGGCGTTAAGCTTTTGGTTTCTAAAGAAGTTAAACAAGGTAGGTTAAGCCGATTGATCCTTGCTCATTCTCAAGAAAGCTTATCTATTGTAATACTCAAGCCACTGGCACCGCCTGTCAATTTAGTGGTTTTGTTTGAATCTCCACAATCAACGGATGATCTCGTAGGTATGGTTAAAGCGGAGCTTAGTCGCTATGTTCACTAAAAATAAAAGCGTTTACTTTTTTCTGTTTTGTCTTTGTTTAATGCTGGCTTCCATTGCATATAGTCTACGTTCGAAAAATAATGTTTTGGTCAACTCTACGACCCTTTACATGACAATAGATGGTGACTATATGGCCACAGAGCACATGGACGTCGTGATCAGTGGTGAAAATTTTGAGGCGGTTACGGTTATAAAAGAAGCTGGACTCAATTACACCTTAGATATTCACACAAAAGGAAAATTCATTCGCAAGAATCATGGGCTATTTAATGTAAGCTTACGTGAAGAACGCGTTGATCATGGAGACATTGATTTTGAACATGATGACAACATGCTCGTTTATGATAAATATATTGAAGCGCGAAAAAAGCTATCGTTTTTTAAATCGGTTCAAGTGGTTGAAGAGTTGCCGAATCAATATATGCTTATCATTTCAAATAGTCCTGTAAAGAAAATGGTTGCTGTAAAAATTGAGCCTTTATCAACTGAAGGTTTTTATGATGACTATTAATATTTTAACTATGGTTTGATATTTTTTTTAGACCTATTTAATTATTATCAATTGTATCATTATGGGAGGATGCATCTCAGTTTAATAGGAGATGCACTAACCATGGCTAAATATCTGATATCAGTTTTTCTGATACTGTTCACATTTACTTTGCGAGCTGAGGAGAACAGCTCCCCCCCCAAGATAATGAATTATAACGTTTATATGCTGGATCATCGTCTCGGCATTTTTGTTGGTGGTACTAACCCAAACAAACGAGCACAGTTATTGGCAAACTCTTCAGTTTTTGAAGATACTGACGTGGTTGTATTTAACGAAGTTTTCGACAACCAAGCGAGCCAAATACTTATCGATGCACTAGCTCAGAAGTTTGGATATCTAACGCCTGTCTTGGGCCGTACAAAAAATGGTTGGGATCACACTGAAGGTTGGCGATCGACATCTCTTGATGATGGCGGCGTGATTGTATTCAGTAAATATCCGATTGAGTATAAGTCACAAGTGATCTTCAGAGAGGTTTTGGTGCAGACTGGGCATCTCAAAAAGGTTTTATACATACCGTCATTAATAAAGGGGGAGAGAGATACAATATTATCGGCACTCACGTTCAAGCTGACGATGATACCTGCAACATTTCTCCATCAGTGGTTAGTCAAGACCAGTTCGCACAAATAGAGAGCTATATTTTTGGGGCAAACCGCTCAGCTGACGAAATGTTTTTTATTGCTGGTGATTTAAATGTAGCAAAGGGCTCACAAGAGTTTTCTCCAATGCTAGAGACTTTAAATGTAGCAGAGCCGACCAATTATGCTGGTGCGCCTTACTCATGGGATCCTGCTGTAAATAGTTTAGCGCACGCAAACTATCCAGATCTAAAAGGGCAATTACTTGACTATGTTCTAGTCGAGCGCAGTCACAAGCAACCCAAGAATTGGCACAACCAAGTATTGGATATTGCATCGAAGAGAGTTGTTCTTCCTGGCACACAGGAACCTTATTACTTTTATGAGTATTCAGACCACTTTCCTGTCGCTGCGTTTGAGTATGCAGATAAAAGAACACCAACATATAGCGTGCGACCAATCAACAAACCATATAACTTAATAAGACTAAAGCATCGTTCGAGTGGCGTTTATGTTTACGCGGATCAAAATGTGCCTAATGGCTGGCTTACCTATGCTAAAGGGCACGAATGTACTTTGTTAATTTGATGTAAACAAACCCGAAGCTCTGTAATCTTTGTCCCATACCGCTTTATTCATCTTCCTGGGTACTGACAAGTTCCCTTCGGATTTTCTAAACAAGTTCTGAACAAAACGTCTGCAACAAGCCATATTTAGTGCTGAATCTCCAGCATAAATACATTGTTCATCTTCTTTGAAAATAACGTCCAACGCCCAGTGCTGCTGGTTCTCGATGTGCCAGTGTTTTCTGGTCGCTTGTGAGGCTAACTCTAACGACAAGTGATCTGTGCAAATATAATACGATGTTTCATAACTTCCTTTCCCTTTGACACTTCTATCTCTCACCACTGCAACAACACTTTTAACGACAGACCACTTTTCTCTGAGTGCTTCACTGAAGGCTGCTGGGAGAACGTAAACCTCACGAACCTCTTTTCTGCCATGCCCTTTATCTTCGGTGATGTATGACTCTTGTTTATCTTCAGGCAAAGACCAATAGTCTTGGAATTGTGCATCCACTTCTGCAAGCAAACTGGGCTGATTCAGTTTGACTTGCACTAAGAAATCGCCACCTTTATCAACCACTTTATTCAGAGTTTCAACCTGACAATGCAGGGCATCAGCCGTTAATAGACATCCTTTTATATCTAAAGTATCTAACAGGTTTCTTATCGCTGTTAGCTCCGTCCCTTTGCCTTTACAGGGTTGATGTGTGAGGGTCAAACCTTCATCAACATCGAATGCCGAGACCATATAAAGGGGGTTATCTTGTTTGTTTGCTTTAGCACCTTTTAGTACCTTCCCGTCAACACTGATGATAGGTTGAGCATGCCTCTCTCTATGCAAATTAACCCAGCCCACCATAGCTTCTAAGAGTGTTTCAGGAACAATAGTCCTCATAATTGCTGCAATATTATGACGAGTAGGAAGGCCATTTTCGTAGGGGAAATACTCACGTAACCAGTCGATATTTCCTTCACCAAAATCCTTGATATCCGTCCACTTGTTTTGACCACAAAGCATGGCTGTTATGACAACAAAAGCGACTTCTATAACAGGGTAGACTTGGTTGATGTGCGAACGGGTATCTTTCACTTTTTTTAGCTGTTCAATGATAATCATGCGAGTTTCTCATATTTTTTATTTCATGATCTGATCGTGACTATCAGGAAAAGTTCCAATTGAAAATAAAGTTATTTATTTTCAATAACTAAAGTTCGATCCCGCCCTTACCTATGCTAGTGATGGGAAGCAACCCAGCGCTAAGTTTAAGTTAGACAACTGGTACCCATATAATAGTACTTGTATCCATGACCATGATTATGTCCAGATCTCGAGAGCGGATGACTATAAAGATTATTACTGGACCTATAGTGGTAGCTCGTATTACACCGAAGATCACGATGCTTCTGACTTCATGAAGATTAGCCGTCTAACAGAATCCGAAAACTGCATTCAGAATGGTGATGTCGTCTATATTTATGATCATGCGCATCATTTGTGGGAATCTGCGGACAAATACCTTGAGCCTAGTGATCAGTATATCAAAGGGACTAACGAGCTACCTGTTGGCGAAAATGGACTGTTCATTATTGAGATGGATACTTTTGAATTTTCCGATTGGGAATCGAGTCTTACTTATAAATGAACATATTCTAAATATTGATTTTTCTTGAAATTACTTGATTGTCATTACTATTCGACTCATTTGGTTTATTGTAGTCAGTCACCATTAGAGTGTGCTTGGTGATAGTAAGAGGTGAGGTAGGTTAGCCATCACTGCTGCCCTGAGGTCACTATCGTTAAAATAAAAGCCACTTTAGTGTGGCTTTTTATATTATAAAAATAAGTTACTCAATTTTCGGTTAGTGAGTTAACGGTTAACTGTATTTTTAAATTCATTATTTATAAAAATTAGTTGGAAAGATTTTTAGCTTTAGTAAGATGTTGAATTATGAACTTTGATGGATACTTTGAAAAAATACAAATTCAAATAGAGAAGGTCGATTCGCTAGAAGACCTACTAATATGGCGAAAGAGAATTAATATAGGACACTCCGGTCTTTCATTTCGGACAGAACAAGGTCGGCTTATTTCCCATTGCTATCGAAGGTTTAAGGACAAAGAATCTGAAATGACCGATTTTAAATTTTCCTGTGATATATAAAGTATTCAATAAAAATAAATTATCAATCAGGAATATTCAACAATAAAATAGATTTTTTTATCACAATTTAATTGTGATTATATTCTTTTGACTCGCTAATTTTAAAAGGCATCGATATTGGTGTAAATGCAGTTAAAAGGAACGATTGATGAAATTAAAAAGTTTCAGTTTGAGCTTGATAACAGTCTCCATGTTATCTGGTTATGCGCATGCATCTCCTATCCCAGGAATTGCTGATGCCTACTTCAAAGGGGCTGATGAGTATGTTGCGTACGATGATCCGGCAACAGCCTGTGATATCTTTAATGCCAACGTAGAATACATTAATAATCATCTAGAGCAGCAGGGTTTACCTGGAAAAATTGCGAACCTCTGTCAGCATGCCAGAATAGAAGATGGTCAAATTGAAGAGCAGTTTATTATCACCTCTCAGAATGGTGCTTATGGCCCTGGTAAGGAGAAGTACAAAATCCATGAACAGGTTGATGTCGCACGTACTATTGATCTTTTGATGTTTTCTCAGTCAAATAAAACTAATTATATCATGGCAGTTGACGGCAGCATGAATGTCACGCGCCAAACCCTTGCCGATGGTGGCTATTTTCTCGAGTGGGAAGATGAAAAGGTTGCTCCGCATTTTCATTACTCGGGAGGATACTTAGGTCAGATCTTCCAGGGAAATTCTCAATTTAATTTCATGTCGGGTGAGGATGCTTACAACCAGATGCACCGCAGAGCGGTTAATGAAGCCCCAAACGATGTTAAAGAGCAAACAAGGTTGACTTGGAAGTATTTAAGTGAAAGGTGTGAAGATGACAAACACAACGATCATTGTCTTCCTCAACACAATCATGGTGAGCTGTTTGTGAACCAGCAAAGCTTTCCAAGTTCAAGTAATGTGAACAAAGAGATTTCTTTAGCTGAGAGTACGTCTTTTAGCTTCGATATTACTGGATCTTTTGAAGTCAGCAAATCAGATGGTCCTTCTGCTGGCTTGGGTGTTGGTTTTGGTTTTAGCCAAACTAAAGAGTCGAGCCAAACACACAGTATGTTGAATTACACCTCGGTTGATGAGGGTAATGATATTGGTCACAGCGTGGTTCAAACGATCAATACAAAAGCGGTGGGAGAAGCTGGCTGGTATGCAGATAATCCATCAAGTGAGTTTTGGCATGTAAAGAACGCTGCTGAGATATGGGGCGAAGACCTGTATCGAGTTTACGACTTAAAGAGCTATGAGACGTGGCAGGAAAACTACACTGCAGATTGGAATACTTGTCGTGATCAAAAACTGGTATTCGGTAATGCGGTGACGGTTTCACGTGCCTATCTCAATATGTATGGTAGCAGTTGGTCAATTTCAGAGGATGAATCGTTTCTTTATCAAAGAGATTCTAACTACGGTATTACGATCGATACCGATTGTACTATTGATGATAAAGGTCAAACTTTCCGCATTATGAAAGAAACAATTCTTTAGTTATTAGAGGGTAAAGAGAATGAATTTTGTTAAAAGTACTATTTTTGCTAGTACACTGCTATTGTCTTTGGCTTCTAATGCTGCAAGCCTATCTACCATTGGAACGCAAGATAATGGTGTATTCAATGAGATGCAGCAAATCCAACAGAAGTCTGCCGGAGAACGAAGCTCTACGAAGTCTGCAGACATCTTTTTTATTGATAGTAATGATGTTGAAGTTGAGGGATTGACCAAAGAGTTACTGAAAGACTTTAACTCTATCGTGATCGTTGGCGACTCATTCAAAAATAAAGAGTTGATGATTAAGTTGGTTGGATTTGGTATCGAGAGAGAAGTGGTAGCCATCACTAATATCCATGATTCATCGAAGCGTCAGATCAATACCTACAGCAAAGGCGAAAAAGCCGGCGATGATAAGGTAGCAGCTGTGCTAATGGATACGATCGCTCGTTACCTGTAATACAATACAAATGACCCATTACTTCTCGGGTAGTTTGTAGTCTCAAAAGTTAAGCGAGCCACGGATTCGTTCGTGGCTTTTTTGATCGCCCTAGAACGCAGAGCTTAGTGCAAGCCGATGCTTCGGCTGAGACATTAACTCGGAACAAGTTAGTCACAGTTACATTTACATACGAAAAAAGCCCAATCTTTCGATTGGGCTTTTTTCTGAATTTGGCTCCCCTTGCAAGACTTGAACTTGCGACATACGGATTAACAGTCCGCCGTTCTACCAACTGAACTAAAGGGGAATTGCTTATTAGCGAGGCAAATTTTAATAAGAGACTTGTTTTCTGTCAACCAAAAATAGCATAAAAAAACAAGATAAATAACTTTACTTTCTTGAACGCCTTATCGGATTTAGCTTTGCTTTAGTTATCCACCAAAATTGTGGATAAGTGTGTGTGCGAAACTTTAACAACAATAATTGGGGTAAATCTGAAAATGTAAAATTTACAGCTAACGTGATGTATTTAAAGAGGTAGTATCAAAATGTCACGTTTGTATAACTTTTTCAGATTATAAAATAAACAGTAAAACAGGCGGCATTTTTAGATCTTTTGGGGAAAAGTAGTGGATTAAAATTCGAGTAATTTAGCTGAGGAAACTTTTAAGGGGGACGAATAATACCAAGTTCTAAAAACAAAAGCTATCACTGATATTCAATCTTAAGACGCATTTCCCTAGATAATAGTTGCAACGAGATGGCTCCTAGAGTGACAATGACCTGATTAAAAACACAGTATGGAAATGGCAACCTATGAGCAAACTCTTTGATTTGGTATCGGACTACAGCCCGTCCGGTGACCAGCCGACAGCGATAACCAGATTACTAGACGGATTAGATTCTGGTTTGGCACATCAAACTCTACTAGGGGTAACGGGCTCAGGTAAAACCTTTACTCTTGCCAATGTCATTTCCCAATCGCAAAGACCTGCTATTCTGTTAGCACCGAACAAGACGTTGGCTGCTCAGCTTTATGGTGAGATGAAATCTTTCTTTCCAAATAATGCTGTCGAGTACTTCGTTTCTTATTACGATTACTACCAACCAGAAGCTTACGTTCCGACCACAGACACATTCATCGAGAAAGATGCGTCTGTGAATGCCCACATCGAACAAATGAGGCTGTCGGCAACTAAAGCCTTACTGGAAAGAAAAGACGCTATCATCGTAGCGTCTGTATCGGCTATCTACGGTCTTGGTGACCCTAAGTCTTATTTGAAAATGATGCTGCACTTGAGTCGTGGTGAGGTGATGGATCAGCGTGATATTTTGCGTCGCTTGGCTGAGCTTCAATATTCGAGAAACGATGTAGCATTTGAGCGTGGTCAGTTTCGTGTCCGTGGTGAAGTGATTGATATCTTCCCTGCAGAATCTGACCAAGACGCAGTTCGAATCGAAATGTTCGATGACGAAGTAGACTGTATCAGTATTTTTGATCCGTTGACCGGTGCTATTAAACAGAGAGACTTACCGCGTTTTACCGTTTATCCAAAAACGCACTATGTAACCCCAAGAGAGAAAATCCTTGAGGCGATTGAAAAGATCAAGGATGAGTTGAGCGATAGGGCGCAATATTTAAAAGACAACAACAAGCTTCTCGAAGAACAGCGTATCTCTCAAAGAACTCAGTTTGATATCGAGATGATGACGGAGCTGGGTTTTTGCTCAGGTATTGAAAACTACTCTCGTTATTTGAGTGGACGTAATGAAGGTGAGGCACCTCCAACCTTATTTGATTACCTGCCAAATGATGGCCTGTTGATTATCGATGAGTCACACGTAACGGTTCCCCAGATAGGGGCGATGTATAAAGGTGACCGCTCACGTAAGGAAACCTTGGTTGAGTTTGGCTTTAGACTGCCTTCTGCGTTAGATAACCGTCCGATGAAGTTTGAAGAGTTTGAATCTATCGCTCCGCAGACGATATTCGTTTCAGCAACGCCTGGTAACTATGAGATTGAAAAATCAGACGGCGAAATCGCTGATCAAGTGGTTCGTCCGACTGGCTTGCTTGATCCTATTATTGAAGTACGTCCGGTTGCGACTCAGGTTGATGACTTACTGTCTGAAATCAGAATACGTTCAGTGAAAGAAGAGCGCGTGCTTGTCACGACGCTAACTAAACGAATGGCAGAAGACTTAACCGAATATCTTAGTGAGCATGGTGTTAAGGTTCGTTACTTGCACTCAGATATCGATACGGTTGAGCGTGTAGAGATAATTCGAGATCTTCGACTGGGCGAGTTTGACGTGTTAGTGGGCATTAACTTACTTCGAGAAGGTTTGGATATGCCTGAAGTATCGTTGGTGGCGATTCTTGATGCAGACAAAGAAGGCTTCTTACGTTCTGAGCGTTCTCTGATTCAGACCATTGGTCGTGCAGCACGTAACTTGGAAGGTCGAGCTATCCTGTATGGTGATTCGATCACCAAATCAATGAGAAAAGCGATTGATGAAACTGATCGTCGTAGAGAAAAACAACAAGCTTACAACGAAGAGCAAGGTATCACGCCGCAAGCGCTTAAACGTAATATCAAAGATATTATGGAGCTGGGGGACCTGACCAAATCCAAACAACAACGACAATCTAAGCAAGTTCCACTATCTAAGGTTGCTGAGCCTTCTGAAAGTTATGCAGTACTTACACCGCAACAGCTTGATAAAGAGATCAGTAAGCTTGAAGCGGCGATGTATCAACATGCTCAGAACTTGGAGTTTGAATTGGCGGCACAGAAGCGTGATGAAATTGAACAATTGAGAAAGCAGTTTATTACCAATAGCTAGCCTTACTTTAGTTAATCGCACTCCTTACTAAAAAGTTCATATCTGAAAAGACAAGAGTGCGAGTATTTCAGACAAAAAAACAGCCAGTAGGAAATGCTCTACTGGCTTACGTTTGTGAACACAAAGTCCACGATCAACGTCAGTTGGCTAGGTGACCCGAAGGTCAATTGGATAACTGCATCGTTCGTGCCACATAGATAACACATTGATTGTTTAAAACAGAGAAAGAAATGTTCCACAAATACTGTGGTTAATTTGCATAATGCAAAGCGGAATGCGATTATAATAAGAAATGCAAATTATAATGGCTGGGATATGCAATCAAAAACGCTAGATAACAAATCGAAGTATTTGTTGATGGTAGAGGATACCGCTTCGGTAGCGGCTCTATATCGCTCGTATCTTACACCGCTCGAAATTGATATCAACATTGTCGGCACAGGCCGAGATGCAATTGAGAGTTTGAATCATCGAATCCCTGACCTTATTTTATTAGATCTACGTTTACCTGATATGACGGGTATGGACGTGCTATTTGCTGTAAAACAAAAATACCCAGAAGTTCCTGTGATCTTTATGACGGCTCACGGCTCGATTGATACGGCCGTTGAAGCGATGCGTCATGGTTCTCAAGATTTCCTTATCAAACCGTGTGAAGCCGACCGACTTCGTATTACGGTGAACAACGCGATCCGCAAAGCGACAAAACTCAAAAACAGCGCTGAACATCCCGGTAATCAAAACTATCAAGGCTTCATTGGTAGCAGCCAAACCATGCAGCAGGTTTACCGAACGATTGATTCTGCAGCATCAAGTAAGGCGAGTATCTTCATCACGGGTGAAAGTGGTACTGGTAAAGAGGTGTGTGCAGAAGCGATTCACGCTGCGAGTAAGCGTGGTGATAAGCCTTTCATCGCGATTAACTGCGCCGCTATTCCTAAAGATTTGATTGAAAGTGAGCTGTTTGGTCACGTTAAGGGGGCCTTTACCGGCGCGGCAACGGATCGTCAAGGTGCTGCTGAACTCGCAGATGGTGGAACCCTGTTCCTAGATGAGTTGTGCGAAATGGATCTTGAGTTGCAAACCAAGCTTCTGCGTTTCATTCAAACGGGTACTTTTCAAAAAGTGGGTTCTTCAAAAATGAAGAGCGTTGATGTGCGCTTTGTTTGTGCAACCAACCGTGACCCTTGGAAAGAAGTGCAAGAAGGTCGCTTTCGAGAAGATTTATACTATCGTTTATACGTGATTCCTTTGCACTTGCCGCCACTGCGTGAGCGTGGAGAAGATGTTATTGAAATTGCGTACTCGCTGCTGGGTTATATGTCTGTTGAGGAAGGTAAGGCCTTTGTGCGTTTTGCTCAGGAAGTGCTGGATCGCTTTAACCAATACGAGTGGCCTGGTAACGTTCGTCAGCTACAAAACGTATTACGAAATGTGGTGGTATTGAATAATGGTAAAGAGATTACTCTGAACATGCTTCCGCCGCCATTGAATCAACCGATTGAAAACAGTCTGCGACTGAAAGAGAAGCAGAATGAGGACATCACAGTAAAAGATATTTTCCCATTGTGGATCACTGAGAAAATGGCAATCGAACAGGCCATAAAAGCGTGTGATGGCAACATCCCACGCGCGGCAGGTTTCTTGGATGTTAGTCCATCGACGATTTACCGTAAATTGCAAACGTGGAATGCGAAGCAGTAATCACCAAACAATAAGAAAGAACGATGATGAAAGTATTAAATCAGCAAAAAGTTGATGAGCTTGCCGGTGAAATTGGGCAAGAGAATGTTCCAGTGTTACTGGAAATATTTTTAGGTGAATTAAAAGGATATTATGAGCACCTAGATCTCAATAAAAACACGGATACATCGAAGTATCTGGCCGACATTAGCCATGCCTTAAAGAGCAGCGCCGCGAGCTTTGGCGCAGATTCTTTGTGTAGTTTTGCGATTAGTGTGGATGCAAAAGTGAAACAAGCGCTACCAGTGACAGACGTTGATTTTCATGATATGCAAGAACTTCTGTTATCAACGTACACGGAATATCAGCAGTTGATGACTGATCTCTAAAACGGCTGATGGTGGCATAAATAGATATTAAAAAAGGAGCATGATGCTCCTTTTTTGTTTTTACTGGTTTCTGTGGTTTAGCCTAGGCTGCAAGCACTAAGCTAGTTGAGCCCGAATCGCTTGTTGAAGTTTTAAACGGTCATGTCGCCAATCTCGGTTAGGAGAGGCTAGATCGGTGGTCACACAGTTCCAAAGCCCTTCAAGTTCAGGGTGCGGTGCATTGCCTAGCACGACATCAATTTTTCTCGATTTGCAGGTACGTTCACACCATTCAAGCTGTTCTTGAAGCGTCATTTTTCCTGCAGGGCCATGTTCTGGCGAAAGGTTTTCAATGAAGATAACTTTAGCCTTGGTGTTCTCAGCGATGGCTTTCCCAATCTCTGGAAGGAGAAGAGGGGGCATAATACTGGTCAGGAAGCTGCCAGGGCCAAGAACGATACAGTCAGCTTGTTCGACAGCTGCTACGGCTTCTTTGGTTGCAGGCACTTCTGGAGACAAGTCCATCATGCGCAGCTTTTCTGTCATGTCGTCAACGTTGGTTTCACCCGTAACCCAACGACCATCCATTGATAGCGCTGTGAGATCGGAAGGATGCTCGGTCATCGGGACGATATTCACATCGACCTTCAACATGTTTCTGATCAGGTTGATGGCTTCCAACGGACGAACGGATAAGTTGTCCAAAGCCGTAAGCATTAGATTGCCGAGGTTATGGCCGTCCAGCTCACCTTGACCGCGAAAACGGTACTCAAACATCATTGAACTGATGGAAGGCTCGGTGATCAATTGGTTGATACAGTTACGAGTATCTCCCCAAGCGATGCCACCTTGGCAGTCTCGAATTCGTCCGGTTGAACCACCGTTATCTGTTGTTGCAACAATGCCAGTCGCATTGCTACCAAAGTCTTTTAATGCAGCAAGCATACGACCTAAGCCATGGCCTCCACCGATTGCTACGACTTTCTTTGAAGAGTAAATATTCATTTTTTGTTCTTGCTAGATTATTACCAACTATAATTTAGGTTAAATGCTTCTCGTCAGATACTCAACAAGAGTTATTTTGAGGGTTTGATGCGTTTTTTTTGCCGATGTGACCCGCTTTTTGTCATCAGAGCTAGATTCACGTACAAATATTAAGTATTTTATTACTCAGCTACTGCGCGTGTGAATATAACGTGCAGTTGCCATAACTCCGAGCTCTCGCATGCTAAGTCGCACAGTGGTATTTGCTGTACCGATACGCATCAAGAGCCAGTGACATGTTGTCACAAGGGCTTAATTGGAAATGATTATGCCTCCCGTGTTTGGAAAGGTGTTCCGTGGCGCAACAATTCGAAGATAGATTCCATCGCAAATTTTATTATTTGCGCTTGTCGGTTACAGACGTCTGTAACTTTAAATGTACTTACTGCTTGCCAGATGGTTATAAACCGTCAGGGCAAAAAAACTCGTCTTTTTTAAGTGTTCCCGAGATCAAACGCGTTGTAAAAGCGTTTGCAGATTGTGGTACCTCAAAGATCCGCATTACAGGCGGAGAGCCGAGCCTGCGTAAAGACTTTCCTGAAATCATACGTACCGTTGCTTCTACTCCAGGCATCGAAAAAGTAGCCACGACAACCAATGGCTACCGCATGGAGAAACAAGTAGGGCAATGGCGTGATGCTGGTTTAACCCATATAAACGTCAGCGTGGATAGCTTAGATTCCCGCATGTTCCATCAGATCACTGGTGAGAATAAGTTTACTGAGGTTATGCGAGGCATTGATAGAGCGTTTGAGGTTGGCTATGAACAAGTCAAAGTCAACGTTGTATTGATGAAAGACCTCAACAGTCAGGAATTACCAGCCTTCCTCAATTGGATCAAAGACAAACCTATTCAATTACGTTTTATCGAGCTGATGAAAACTGGCGAGATGGACGAGTTGTTTGATAAACACCATGTGTCTGGCGTTGCGATTCGCAATCAGCTTATTGCTAACGGTTGGCTGTTAAAAGTCAAAGCCGTTAACGATGGCCCAGCACAAGTGTTTGTCCACCCTGACTACAAGGGTGAAATTGGTTTGATCATGCCCTACGAGAAAGACTTCTGTGAGAGTTGTAACCGATTGCGTGTTTCTGCGACTGGTAAACTTCACCTATGTCTGTTTGGCGACCACGGTGTTGAACTGCGAGATCTGATTCAAGAAGATCAACAAGATCAAGAGCTCATTGATCGAATTCAGGCTCAGCTTCAAACCAAGTCCGTTAGCCACTTCTTGCATGATGGCAACAGCGGCATGACTCCAAACTTGGCGTCAATCGGCGGTTAACCCGCTATACATACTCTAAAGCATTTTATCGCTCAGCTTGCTTAAGCTGGGCGAATCAGTCTAATCATTGAAAAATTTATATAGGTGAACAAATGGGTCACGCAGAAAGCAAATTCCAAGCAGCAAACATCGCAGTACTAACCGTTTCAGATACTCGTACAGAAGAAAATGACACGTCAGGTGGTTACCTAACTGAGCATGCTAAAGAAGCAGGCCACAACGTGGTTGATAAGCAAATCGTTATCGATGACATGTACAAGATCCGTGCGATCGTATCTAAGTGGATCGCGGATGAAAGCGTTCAAGCGATCATGATCACGGGCGGTACGGGTTTTACATCTCGTGACAGCACACCGGAAGCGCTTAAGCCACTATTCGACAAAGAAGTTGAAGGCTTTGGTGAGCTATTCCGCCAAGTGTCTTACGAAGAGATCGGTACATCGACGATTCAATCTCGTGCGATCGCGGGTTTTGCTAACCACACGGTTATCTTTGCGATGCCAGGCTCTACAGGTGCTTGCCGCACAGGTTGGACTAAGATCATCAAGCAACAAATGAATGCGAGCCACCGTCCTTGTAACTTCATGCCACATCTTTCTGTATAAGGTGGTTTGAGCATGAGCCAATTTACCCACATTAACGCGTCTGGTGAAGCGAACATGGTCGATGTATCGGCCAAAGCAGAGACTGTACGTGAGGCGAGGGCTGAAGCTTTCGTTCAAATGTCAGCAGAAACGCTAGAGCTGATTGTTTCTGGCAGCCACCATAAAGGTGATGTTTTCGCAACGGCACGTATTGCTGGTATTCAAGCGGCGAAGAAGACGTGGGAACTGATTCCACTGTGTCACCCTTTGTTGCTGACTAAGGTCGAAGTTCAGCTTGAGGCTATCGAGTCTGAGAATAAGGTTCGCATCGAATCTGTTTGTAAGCTCGCTGGTAAGACAGGCGTAGAAATGGAAGCGCTAACGGCGGCTTCTGTTGCTGCGCTAACCATTTACGATATGTGTAAAGCTGTTCAGAAAGACATCGTTATCGAGAATGTACGCCTATTAGAGAAGACCGGTGGTAAATCAGGTCACTTCAAGGTGGAATCATGATTACTGTACTGTTCTTTGCTCAAACTCGTGAACTTGTCGGTGTCGATAGCGTTGAAGTTGATGCGCAGTTGAAGACGATTGAAGCCATTCGCAGCCATCTTGTGCAGCAAGAAGGTAAATGGGACATCGCTTTGGAAGAGGGCAAGCTTCTGGCCGCGCTTAACCAATCTATCGTACCTCTAACGACTGAAGTGAAAGACGGCGACGAAGTGGCTTTCTTTCCACCTGTTACTGGAGGTTAGCCATGAATGATTTTCAAGTTCTTGACCCAAGAGTATTCGTTACTGCAGATGATTTTTCTGTGGGCGACGAATACGATTACTTTGCTCAAGGTACAGCAGCTGGAGCGGTAGTGACGTTTGTTGGTAAAGTTCGCGACATGAACTTGGGCGACAACGTGATTGGTTTGTCTCTGGAGCATTACCCTGGAATGACAGAGAAGTCGCTGAGCGAGATCTGTGATCAAGCCGAAGCGCGCTGGCCTATCCAGAAGATGCGAGTTATCCACCGCGTGGGTGACCTAGATATTGGTGACCAGATTGTTTACGTTGGTGTATCAAGTGCACACCGTGGTGCCGCCTTTGAAGCGTGTGAGTTTGTTATGGACTTCCTGAAAACCAAAGCGCCGTTTTGGAAAAAGGAAAGAACGACAGAAGCGACTCGTTGGGTTGATTCTCGCGATTCGGATGCAAAAGCGGCAGAACGCTGGGTGAAATAAACAATCAAGTGGCAGATTTTGTCAAGATGTTTGTGAAATGAAGGTCAACCGTGAGGTTGGCTTTTTTTGTACTCTAAAAATAGATATATAAATAAAGTTTTTCGCGTTTTTAGTCGCTATTTATAAGTTTAAATTCAAATTTTTTGTTTTAACGGTTCGATATGCGGCAAGGGTGGTATTTTAGAAGGGGATACTGTTGATTATCTTCAAGTGATGATTATCACAAAAACTGTATCCAACTGCGGTTGAATGTAATCATTATTTGTTCTTGTTGTTTGTGAAGTGTTAAATTTTCTGCGATTTTAAACATATGATGACGAATGCAGTACTTATAAAGTCAGTTTATAAGATTAAATATGGTTAATGTCGAAGTGCACACACACATCTCGCTATGCATTTGGTACTTTATTAGATATTTATGCTGAAATATTGATCTTGTTGGAGAGTTATCCATGTTTTACGACTTGTTTGTGGAAAATAACTCCAATGATTGATAGTGTGTGCTTCTGTCTTTGTAACGTTTTAGCTTTTTATGCTTAAATTTTAAGCTAAGCCAATCTAAATCACTGCCGTTCAGTGAACCAAGCAAAGATGTCATGGATGCAATACATAAAACTTGGAGTTTATTAAATGTACAAAAATAAAATCACTCAGGCCCTTTTTCTAGGTGCTGGTTTGGCAGTGGCTGCCACTTCTACTCTTTCTATCGCTGCTGAAGTCCCTGCTGGTACCAAGCTAGCTGAAAAACAAGAAATCGTTCGTGGTAATGGTACTGAAGTTGCGACTATTGACCCTCATAAGTCATCAGGTGTACCTGAGTCTCACGTGATTCGCGATCTTCTAGAAGGCCTTGTCAACCAAGACAGTGATGGGAATACTATTCCTGGTGTAGCAGAAAGCTGGGAAACGACAGACAACCAAACCTTTACTTTTCATTTACGCAAAGACGCAAAATGGTCTAACGGCGACCCTGTGACCGCTCAAGATTTCGTTTACAGCTGGCAGCGCTTTGTTGATCCTGCAACGGCTTCTCCTTATTCTTGGTATATGGAATTTACTAAGATGGCGAATGCCAAAGAAATTATTGAGGGTAAAAAAGATAAAAGTACACTAGGTGTGAAAGCAGTAGACGCACATACGTTAGTTGTTGAACTTGAAACTCCTGTTCCTTATTTTGTGATGATGATGGGGCACACCTCGACCAAGCCAGTTCATCAGGCAACGGTAGAGAAGTACGGTGACCAATGGACTAAGCCAGGACATTTTGTTGGTAATGGCGCTTACGTTCTTGATAAGTGGGTCGTTAACGAGCGTATGGTTTTTAAGCGTAATGAACAATATTGGGATAATGACAAAACTGTTATTAATAAAGTGACGATCCTTCCTATCGAAAACTCTAATGCAGAGATGAACCGTTTTCTCTCGGGTGAAATTGATATTTCATATGATTTACCAATTGAGCATTTCAAACGCATGCAGAAAGAACACCCTGAGGATCTTTCCGTTGTGGGTAACCTTTGCAGCTATTACTACAACTTTAACACCAAGGTAAAGCCTTTTGATGATGTTCGTGTGCGTAAGGCTATTTCTTATGCGGTTGACCGCGATATCGTCTCGAATGCCATTATGGGGCAAGGTCAGAAACCTGCGTACTTTTTAACGCCTGAAATTACAGCCGGTTTCAACCCTGAATTGCCACAGTACGGTAAAATTTCGCAAAAAGAACGTAATACGGAAGCGGCGCGTTTACTAGCAGAAGCGGGTTACACTAAAGATAATCCTTTAGAGTTTACTCTTCTCTACAACACGGATGAAAACCATAAGAAAGTAGCTGTAGCGCTTGGTTCTATGTGGAAAAAAACGCTGGGTTTAAAAGTTACGCTTGAGAACCAAGAGTGGAAGACTTACCTGTCTTCTAAAGATACGGGTAACTTTGAAGTGGCTCGAGCTGGCTGGTGTGGTGACTACAATGAAGCATCGACGTTCCTCACGCTCATGACAAGTGAAAACACCAGCGGCGGTCAACATTGGGGCAGTAAGCAATACGACACTATAATCGACAATGCCATTCACTCTACATCAGAGCAAGAGCGTAAAGCTTTGTACTTAGAGGCTGAAAAGCTTATGGCCCAAGAAATGCCGATTGTCCCTATCTATCAATATGTGAAGACTCGTCTACTGAACCCGCATGTCGGTGGCTTCCCTGCGAATAACGCACAAGAAATGATTTATTCAAAAGACCTGTATATCAAGGCGCAATAATCACCATTTCTATCCTCAAACGTTAACATAACTATAACGATATTGGCACTACATGCGCAGATTGCGCATGTAGCGCTTCCTTCATTTTCATTGTCACAGTCTAAAAGAGTGAGTTTATGCTTAAATTCATTATGAAAAGAATATTTGAAGCAATTCCAACCATGTTGGTGCTGATCACTATCTCTTTTTGTCTCATGCGTTTCGCCCCAGGTAACCCGTTTTCAAGCGAACGTGCTCTACCGCCAGAAGTTATGGCAAATATTGAAGCTAAATATGGCCTAGATAAACCAGTTTTTGAGCAGTACACCACGTACCTGACGAATATCCTGCAAGGTGATTTTGGCCCTTCGTTTAAGTATTTGGATTACTCGGTTAATGAACTGATTTCTGCTGCGCTACCAGTATCGGCCAAAGTCGGTTTCATCGCCTTTATCTTTACGGTCATCATGGGGGTCACCGTTGGTACCATCGCTGCGTTAAAACACAATACTTGGATTGATTACACCATCATGTCGACAGCCATGCTCGGGGTTGTTATGCCTTCGTTTGTACTTGCCCCTGCTTTGATCTACGTATTTTCATTACATTTCAACCTTTTCCCGGCTGGTGGCTGGTTAGATGGTTCGGCGAAATATCTTGTGTTGCCTGTCCTTGCGATGTCGTTCCTCTACGTTGCAACCTTTGCACGTATTACGCGTGGTTCGATGATTGAAACATTGAACAGTAACTTTATCCGTACCGCTCGCGCGAAGGGGTTAAGCTACCGTTACATCGTCATTAAACACGCGCTTAAACCAGCATTACTCCCGGTTGTTTCCTATATGGGGCCTGCTTTCGTCGGTATCATTACAGGCTCCGTTGTTGTTGAAACCATTTTCGGCCTACCCGGTATCGGCAAGTTGTTTGTTAACGCTGCGTTCAACCGCGACTACTCGCTCGTTATGGGAGTCACCATCTTGATTGGTTTCCTATTCATTTTATTCAACGCGATTGTTGATATTTTGTTAGCGGTCATAGACCCGAAAATTCGCTACTAGACAGGGACTGGTTATGTTGAATAAAAAAGAAAATTTAGAAGCGGTCGAAAAATTCTCTGAGAATTTAGAGATTGAAGGTCGCAGTTTGTGGCAGGATGCGCGTATTCGTTTTATGCGCAACAAAGCGGCAATGATCAGTCTGTTCATTCTAATTATCATGGTGCTTTCGGTAATCTTCTTACCTATGTTGGCGCAACATGCTTACGATGATACTGACTGGTACGCCATGCACGTAGGTCCGAATGCGGATCACTGGTTTGGTACTGATAGCTTAGGCCGTGATTTGTACGTTCGTACTCTTATTGGTGGTCGTATCTCATTGATGGTTGGTGTGATGGGCGCATTTGTAGCGGTCCTGATTGGTACGCTTTACGGTGCAGCTTCAGGCTTCATTGGCGGCCGTACTGACCGAGTGATGATGCGTATTCTAGAGATCTTGTACGCAGTACCATTCATGTTCCTAGTGATCGTACTGGTGACCTTCTTTGGTCGTAATATCATTCTAATCTTCGTTGCGATTGGTGCGATTGCTTGGCTTGATATGGCGCGTATTGTACGTGGTCAAACGTTGAGTTTACGTAGTAAAGAATTCATTGAAGCTGCGCACGTATGTGGTGTTAGCAAATGGAAAATCATTACACGTCATATCGTACCGAACGTATTGGGTATTGTTGCGGTTTACTCAACGCTACTTATCCCGAGCATGATCCTTACAGAATCATTCTTATCTTTCCTTGGTCTTGGTGTTCAAGAGCCTATGACAAGTTGGGGCGCATTGCTTCAAGAAGGTTCGCAAACAATGGAAGTTGCAATCTGGCAACTGACTTTCCCTGCGGCATTCATGGTCGTTACGCTGTTCTGCTTTAACTACGTAGGTGATGGTCTGCGCGACGCGCTTGATCCAAAAGACAGATAAAGAAATAGCAAATAAAAATACAAAAGCTATAAAAGATTGAAGGAAGCAATGATGAGCTTATTAGATGTCAAAGATCTGCGCGTCGAATTTACCACGCAAGATGGTATCGTAACCGCAGTAAACGACTTGAATTTCTCACTTAACCAAGGCGAAACGCTGGGTATTGTTGGTGAGTCGGGTTCAGGTAAATCACAAACGGTATTTGCACTGATGGGGCTGCTGGCTAAGAACGGCATCATCTCAGGCAGTGCAAAGTTTGAAGGCAATGAAATCCTTAACCTGCCTGAAAAAGCGCTCAACAAGGTTCGAGCTGAGCAGATCGCGATGATCTTCCAAGATCCAATGACGTCACTGAATCCTTACATGAAAGTATGTGATCAGCTGATGGAAGTACTTATGCTGCACAAAGGTATGGGTAAAGCAGAAGCGTTTGAAGAATCAGTACGTATGCTTGAAGCGGTGAAAATCCCTGAAGCTCGGAAACGTATTACCATGTATCCACACGAATTTTCTGGCGGTATGCGTCAGCGTGTGATGATCGCAATGGCTTTGTTATGTCGTCCAAAGCTACTGATTGCTGATGAACCAACAACGGCGTTGGATGTCACCATTCAAGCGCAAATCATGGAATTGCTGAACGAACTTAAAGATGAGTTCAATACGGCAATCATCATGATCACTCATGATTTAGGTGTGGTTGCTGGCTCATGTGACAAAGTACTTGTGATGTACGCGGGTCGTACAATGGAATACGGCACGGTTGATGAAATCTTCTACGAGCCAAGCCACCCATATGCGGAAGGTCTGCTTAAAGCGATTCCTCGTTTGGATACCGAAGGTGAAATTCTACCGACGATTCCAGGTAACCCACCTAACTTACTTCGCCTACCAACAGGTTGTCCTTACCAAGACCGTTGTCACCGTGTAATGGACCGTTGTAAGCAAGAAGCACCGATTTTGCAGCCATTTGCTAAAGACCGTCAGCGTGCTTGTTTTTCTGATTGGGAGACTTGGACAAAATGAGTAAAGAATTACTATTAGATATTAAAGACCTGAAAGTTCACTTTAGCATTGCGGCTAAGTCTGCTTGGCCTTGGGCAAAACCATCAAACCTTAAAGCGGTTGATGGCGTTGATGTTCACCTTTACGAAGGCGAAACGCTCGGTGTAGTAGGTGAGTCTGGTTGTGGTAAGTCGACTTTTGCACGCGCAATTATCGGTTTGGTTGAAGCGACTGAAGGTCAAGTGATGTGGTTAGGTCAGGACCTAACTAAGATGCAAGAAGTGAAACGTCGTGAGACTCGTAAAGAGATTCAGATGATCTTCCAAGATCCACTCGCATCGCTAAACCCACGTATGTCAGTAGGTGACATCATTGCTGAGCCTCTAGAGACTTTCTTCCCTGAACTTTCTAAACAAGAAGTGAAGGACCGAGTTAAAGAGATGATGGCAAAGGTTGGCCTACTACCAAACGTAATCAACCGTTACCCGCATGAGTTCTCAGGTGGTCAGTGTCAGCGTATCGGTATTGCACGTGCACTTATCTTGAAGCCTAAGATGATCATCTGTGATGAACCTGTTTCTGCACTGGATGTATCTATTCAAGCTCAAGTAGTTAACCTTCTGAAAGAACTACAGAAAGAGCTAGGTTTATCTCTGGTATTCATTGCGCACGATTTGTCGGTGGTAAAACACATCTCTGACCGTGTATTGGTGATGTACTTAGGTAATGCTGTTGAGCTAGGCGAATCAGATGCCTTGTTCTCAGATCCTAAACACCCATATACCAAAGCACTGATGTCTGCAGTTCCGATTCCAGACCCACGCTTAGAGCGCAGCAAAACGATTCAGATGCTGGAGGGTGATCTCCCATCACCAATTAATCCACCATCGGGTTGTGTGTTCCGTACTCGTTGCCCTGAAGCAACCGCGGCTTGCGCACAAACTAAGCCAACCATTCAAGGCGATGACGTACACGCAGTATCTTGCTTGCACGTACGAGTCTAGAAGCCATTTAAAACGGTTCAGCCTGTGACAGGCTTAAGCGCAACTTTTTATGAGTTGCGCTTTTTTTGTGTCTAAACTTTCACGCCGAACAGCCTTCATCAAATAATTCGAACAACTAAGCCAACTTCTTCTAGTTTTGAAAAACTGGGCTTTTCTTATACTAATATCAATCGTAGTAAATAACTGCTCATTCTAGCTTGTTAAAACGCTCGATAACGGCGTTAGAATTTTTGATTGTAGAATAACGACTAACAGAAAAATTCTTCCTTGTTCTCAAGCCTTTTCTCTGCGCTATTTCTGAACATTTACTTACTGTGATTGGTATATAAAAGTTTGGATGAAAGGGGTTTAGATATGGGTAAGTTAGTTGAAGGTGTTTGGCACGATGTGTGGTACGACACCAAAGAAAGCGGTGGTAAGTTCGTTCGTGAAGATGCGGGCTTTCGCCGTTGGATCGAGAACAAAGCCGGTGCGCAATTTGAGCCAGAAAGTGGTCGTTATCACCTATACGTATCGTTAGCTTGTCCTTGGGCACACCGCACTCTTATCTTTCGAGAGCTGAAAGACCTAACCGATCATATTGACGTAACAGTGGTTTGCCCAGACATGATGAGCGAAGGCTGGCAAATGGGCTTGCCAGAACCTCTGTTTGGCCACACTCGTATGCACCAAATCTACACTCAAGCCAAACCTGACTATTCAGGCCGAGTAACGGTTCCAGTACTGTGGGATAAGAAAACCCACACCATCGTGAGTAACGAGTCCTCTGAAATTATCCGCATGTTCAACTCAGAATTTAATGAGTTAACAGGCAATACCGATGATTACTATCCGTGGGAATTGTCCAAGAAGATTGATGAGTGGAATGACTATATCTATCCAAGCATCAATAACGGCGTTTATCGTACTGGCTTTGCAACCACACAAGAAGCTTATGAAGAAGCGTATGACGCGTTATTTGGGGCGTTAGATAAAGTAGATGTACATCTTAGTGAACATCGTTATCTCGCGGGTAATGACATCACAGAAGCAGACTGGAGATTGTTTACCACTCTGGTTCGATTCGATGCAGTATATGTTGGCCACTTTAAGTGTAACAAGCAGCGAATTTCAGACTACGTCCATATTCAGGGCTATTTAAAAGAGCTTTACCAGATAGAAGGCATCAAAGAGACGACCGACTTTTATCACATCAAGCGTCATTACTATTACAGCCACACAGGTATCAACCCAACTCAAGTTGTGCCGAAAGGACCTGCGCTAGACTTAGAATCATCCCATGGGCGAGGTTAGATTAACCTTAAGATCATCAAATAACTTTAAGCGTTAGATATAAAAAAACCCTAGATAAGAATCTAGGGTTTTTGCTTTCTACAAAAGAAAATTAGTTAATTACTTTTTCTTCAGCTTGAGCAGCTTGGTCTGCTTGGATAGCCGTTAGAGCTACTGTGTAAACGATATCGTCTACTAGAGCGCCACGAGACAGGTCATTTACTGGCTTGCGCATGCCTTGAAGCATTGGACCGATAGACACTAGGTCTGCTGAACGCTGTACAGCTTTGTAAGTCGTGTTACCAGTGTTTAGGTCTGGGAATACGAATACTGTTGCTTTACCCGCAACTGGAGAGTTAGGCGCTTTAGAAGCGGCTACGTTTTCCATGATTGCTGCGTCGTACTGAAGAGGACCGTCGATCACTAGATCAGGACGTTTCGCTTGAGCAAGCTTGGTTGCTTCACGTACTTTATCTACGTCTGCACCTTTACCAGATTCACCAGTAGAGTAAGAGATCATAGCAACGCGTGGGTCGATACCAAATGCCGCAGCAGAATCTGCAGATTGGATAGCGATTTCAGCAAGCTGTTCCGCTGTTGGATCTGGGTTGATCGCACAGTCTCCGTATACAAGCACTTGATCAGGCAGAAGCATGAAGAAGATAGAAGATACGATAGAAGCATCAGGAGCCGTCTTGATGATCTGGAACGGAGGAACGATTGTGTTCGCCGTTGTGTGAACAGCACCAGAAACTAGGCCGTCAACTTCACCCGCTTCAAGCATCATAGTGCCTAGGAATACTGAATCGTTTAGCTTCTCACGAGCAACCACTTCAGTCATACCTTTAGCGCCACGAAGTTCTACTAGACGAGCTACGTAGTTTTCGCGAACAGATGCAGAATCGATGATCTCCACGCCAGCGCCTAGTTCAACACCTTGTTGTGCAGCAACGCGACGGATTTCGTCTGGGTTACCAAGAAGCACACAAGTTGCGATACCGCGTTCAGCACAGATAGAAGCGGCTTTAACAGTACGTGGCTCATCACCTTCAGGAAGAACGATACGCTTAGCCGCTTTACGAGCAAATTCAGTTAACTGGTAACGGAATGCTGGTGGGCTTAGACGACGAATGCCTTGAGTACCTTCAGATAGAGAATCAATCCAAGGGCCATCGATGTGGCTAGCAACGTGATCATTAACGAATTCGATACGCTCTTTATCGTCTGCAGGTACTTCTAGGTTGAAGCTCTGTAGGTTAAGAGACGTCTGCCAAGTGTTACCTTGAGCCTTGAAGATCGGTAGACCTGAAGCGAATGCTGGTGCACAAAGGTTAGCAATGCTTTCTGGAATGTCGTAACCGCCAGTCAGTAGGATTGCGCCAATTTCAACACCGTTTTTCGCAGCAAGAGCCGCAGCAACGATAACGTCAGGACGGTCTGCAGAAGTGACTAGCAGTGAACCTGGCTTGAAGTGCTCAATCATGTGCGGTAGAGAACGTGCACAGAAAGTGATGCTCTTAATACGACGAGTCGAGATTTCACCTTCGTTAACGATTTCAGCGTTAAGGTGCTTAGCCATATCAACCGCACGAGTTGCGATTAGGTCGATGCTCCATGGCACACAGCCAAGAACACGGATAGGGCTAGAGTTGAAGATTTGCATTACTTCAAGGTTCGCTTGTTGAGCGCTATCTGCATCATCGAAGATTTCAGAAAGGTCAGGGCGAGTACGGCCAGCTTCATCAACTGGTGCATTCAGTTTGTTAATAATAACGCCTGAGATGTTCTTGTTCTTAGTGCCGCCGAAGTTAGAACATGCTACTTCGATGTGCTCTTTAAGCTGAATAGGGTTGTATGTACCCGGAGTCGCAACGAATACGATCTCTGCGCCTAGTGTTTTAGCGATTTCCGCGTTCACTTGGTTAGCAAATGGGTGCTTACGAGTAGGTACTAGACCTTCGATAAGCGTTACTTCTGCGTCTTTGTTGATCTTGTTGTATTGCTCAACAACAGACTCTAGAAGCTCGTCCATTTTTTCGCTACCGATCAAAGCTTCAGCTTTAGTCATTGCGATTGGCTCACCAATCTTAATGTCGCTGTTTGCGCTGATGATAGTAGACGTTAAATCAGGTTGGTTACCACCGCTGCGAGGTTGAGCGATTGGCTTGTAGAAAGAAACACTTACGCCCTTACGCTCCATAGCGCGAAGAACACCCATGCTAACACTAGTAAGACCAACACCAGCGCTTGTAGGGATAAGCATAATAGTACGGGACATTGACGAACACCTTTGACTATTGGAAATAAAAAAGCTCAACTGCTATTCCCACCGATATTTAAATTGGGGTAGGAATAGAAGTTGAGCCCCATTTTCGTAGTATGAAAAACTGACTAGCTTCGAATGAAGCTAGTCAGAAAAATCAATTAAAGACCTGCTAGTTTCGCAGTGTCTTCAGCAATTACTAGCTCTTCATTAGTAGAGATAACCATTGCAGGGATACGGCTGTTAGCTGTAGTGATAGTACCTTCGCCGCCGAAACGAGCTTTAAGGTTAGCTTCACTGTCAACTTCGATGCCGAAGATGCCTAGGCGGTTAAGAACCATTTCACGGATTGGGCCAGAGTTCTCGCCGATGCCACCAGTGAAAGTGATTGCGTCTAGACGACCTTCTAGAGTTGCAGTGTAACCAGCAACGTACTTAGCTAGACGGTGACAGAACACGTCCATTGCACGAGTTGCTTCTTCTTTCTCTCCGTAGTTGTCTTCAACGAAACGACAGTCAGAAGTCACTTCAGTTAGGCCCGCTAGGCCAGACTCTTTAGTTAGCATGTTGTTGATTTCTTCAACAGAGTAACCAAGAGCGTCGTGTAGGTGGAAGATGATCGCAGGATCTAGGTCACCACAACGAGTACCCATTACTAGACCTTCAAGAGGAGTCAGACCCATAGAAGTATCTACAGATTGACCGTTCTTGATAGCACATACAGATGCGCCGTTACCTAGGTGACAGTTGATGATGTTAACTTCTTCAACTGGCTTGTTTAGTAGACCAGCTACTTCACGAGTAATGAACAGGTGAGAAGTACCGTGCATGCCGTAACGACGGATGCCGTGCTCTTTGTACAGGTTGTACGGTAGAGCGTATAGGTAAGACTCAGAAGGCATTGTTTGGTGGAACGCAGTGTCAAATACAGCAACGTTTTGTAGGCCAGGGAAGTTCTGTTGAGCTGCTTCGATACCGATAAGGTGAGCTGGGTTGTGAAGAGGTGCAAAAGTTGCAGCGTCTTGAATACCCTTAAGTACTTCATCAGTGATAAGCGCTGATTTAGTGAACTGTTCGCCACCGTGAACGATACGGTGACCGATAGCGCCAAGGTTAGCTTTAAGCTCAGGCTTAGAAGCAAGAATAGTTTCTACCATGAAAGATAGTGCTTCTACGTGAGCTGCGCCCGCGCCTAGTTGTGCTTCGTGCTTGCCATCAAGTTTCCACTTCATACGGGCTTCTGGAAGACCAAGACACTCAGCAAGACCAGTTAGGTGCTCAGCACCTGTTTCTGCATCAACAACAGCAAATTTAAGAGAAGAACTACCACAGTTTAAAACTAAAACTAGCTTAGACATTAATGACTACCTGTTTATTTTTCTGATCGAAATCAGTTAGGATGAAAATTAATCTCAAGAATAGTCGAAGCACAAAGGCTTGCGTACTAACCTTGGTCAAAAAACGTTAATTTCCGTATTAAAGTGAAAGCGCACTTTTTCAGAAAAAGAGGCTTTTGCATTCCTTGCAGAAGTCGTCACAAAGTTGCTTAAATTGTAAATAAGGGCAACAATGAGATTGAGGTCTGCAAATAATAGCGATATTGTGCAAATATAACAAAAAAATTTGAAAGAATATTATTTTTCGTCAAATTTTTGTGTTTTTAGTTGATGATTTCAACTTTTTTTTAATGGGAGACTCATATGAGTAATAGAGTTGGTTTAGCGAGCAGTTTAAAAGATGGCCAAAAATACATGGATCTCTGGCCTGTTCGAAAAGAGTTAAACGCTATCTTCCCTGAACAGCGTATCATTAAAGCCACTCGTTTTGGTGTGAAAGTGATGCCAGCGATAGCCGCTATTAGTATTCTTACACAAATGGTCTTCAATAATTATCATGCAATGCCGCAAGCTGTGGTTATGGCGTTATTTGCGATCAGCTTGCCACTTCAAGGCATGTGGTGGTTAGGTAACCGTTCGAACACTCAATTACCGCCAGCATTGGTTTCGTGGTATCGAGAGTTGCATGAGAAAATCAGCGAAACGGGTTTTGCATTGGAACCAATGAAACCACGCCCTCGTTATAAAGAATTGGCGATCATTTTGAATCGCGCGTTCCAACAGTTAGATAAATCTTCAATGGAACGTTGGTTCTAAGAATATCTGCCCTTCTCCTATCGTCTGAGGACAGCTACACATCGATGTTGGCTTGCTCTCAGATTCGTTCAGTTTAATCTTTATTATTCGTTTCACTTATCTCTCGTTATTCACTTCGTTTCTTACCTAATAACTCAATCAAACTTACCTTTTCTCACATAATTCGAGAATTGTTGTGTTTTTGTTCAATATCACTTCAACTTATCAATGGTTACTGGTAATACTATCAATAATGAATTTAATGTTGTTCTCTTTAGATCGAGCAATAACAACGAGAGCTTGATGAAGGGAGTATTGATGGGTTCTGCAAGAAGAGTATTAACGGCGACTTTAAGCTGCTTCCTGCTACTATGGACAGGCCACGTGATGGCAAATATCGCTAAAGTCTCGGTCTCACAAGTTGTCGACCATCCTGATCTGAACGCGACACGTCTGGGGCTTCTTGAAGGGTTAAGAGCGAAAGGTTATGAGCCAGGAAAAAATCTAGAGTTCTCCTATGAAATGGCCGATGGTAGTCCGGCGCAAGCGGCAAAAATAGCAAGAGAGTTGGCTAGCGAAAACCCTCAAGTATTAGTTGGTATAGCCACACCGACCTCGCAAGCATTGGTCTCCGCGACTCGATCTATTCCAATTGTATTTACCGCTGTGACTGACCCGATCGGTGCAAGGCTAGTTAAACAACTCAACAACCCCGGAAAAAACGTGACCGGTCTTTCTGATCTCTCCCCTGTGTCGCAACACGTATCTTTGATTAAAGAACTGCTCCCCGAGGCAAGTTCAATTGGTGTTGTCTACAATCCTGCAGAAGCCAATGCGGTTGCATTGATTAAGCTATTGAAGAAAGCAGCGCGAGCGAATGGATTCAAACTTTATACCGAAACGGCACTGACTATTGATGATGTCGAATTAAAAGCTGAATCTGTCGCTAAGAAATCAGATGTTATCTACGCGCTGACCGACAACACGGTAGCAAGCGGTATTGAAGATCTAATCCAAGCAGCAAATCAATCAGGTACCCCAGTAGTCGCAGGAGCAACTTCTTACGTTGGAAAGGGCGCTATTGCAGGTTTAGGACTAGATTATTATGACGTAGGCGTTCAAACCGCAGATTATGTGGCTGCGATTTTGGCCGGTCAAAAACCCGGTCAGTTAGATGTGAAGACTGCACAGAGCTCGCAATTGGTGGTGAACTTAGACGCTGCTCAAAAATTAGGTGTGACGATACCTGAATCTGTGGTGGAACGAGCGAAGCTACATCAGCAATGAGAAGCTTTACGTGGTTAAGACGACCGGTAAAGACAGAATCGAATTTTAACCACGTTATTGAAGCCTTGTGCTTTATAAGGAAGTGAGTGGCTGATGACTCTCCCTTGCTATGACATGGTTAAGCTGAGTGGAAATTCTCTTCTTGATAACGTTGTAGGCGCTCTACTATAGGCGGCGCTTTCTTGAAAGTACGAATTTCTTTAAACAGTTCGTTCGCTTCAGGGTAGCCTTTACTTAAATAGACAAACCACTGTTTCACTCTGTTGGGGTAGTACATGCCTTTATCCCCTTTAATTTGAAACTCTGAATAGCGCAGTAAAAGTGCGATTACTCTATCCCACGGCATTTTTTGGTGGTTGTGCTTAACGACATTACCAAGGTTTGGAACGTTGAAAGCACCACGGCAAACCATGAGTGAATCAACCCCAGTCGTTTTAATGCAATCTTGCCCGTCTTGATAATTCCAAATCTCACCATTCGCGATCAAAGGTAGCGATGTCTTCTGGCGGATCTGATTAATATAATTCCATTTGATTTCACTGGCTTTATAGCCGCCAACTTTAGTTCGCGCATGGACGGTGAGTTCGTCAGCTTTTGCTTGCTCGATAGCGTCGACAATTTCAAAGCACTCTTCGGGATGTTCCCAACCTAATCGAATTTTTGCGGACACGGGAATGTGTGCAGGTACCGCTTCACGACAAGCTTTCACCACTTGATAGATGAGATCTGGTTCTTTTAGCAGTGACGCTCCACCATTACTTTTGTTTACCGCTTTCGCAGGGCACCCAAAGTTAATATCGATACCTTTAGCGCCTAAGCTGGCCGCTTGGAACGCATTCTCAGCCATCCAATTTGGGTGTTGTCCAAGAAGTTGGAGGTGAATAGGTACACCTGCCATGGTTTGAGAGCCTTGGTGTAATTCAGGGCAAATACGGTGGAAAACATGCGGGGGAAGAAGTTGATCAACGATACGTACGAATTCTGTGACACAGAGATCATAGTCATTAATCTCTGTAAGAATTTCGCGCATTAGATGATCAAGAACGCCCTCCATAGGGCCAAGTATTACTCGCATGCTGTTGTTTTACCGAAACTGAGTGGACCGAAAATTAGAGGCGTGATTGTACGGCTTGCTCACAGGATTGTCACTATGAGAGTGGAGCACCTGTTGTTATGTTTACTTGATCAGTTAGTGGCGACATGCTGAGCTTGATAACGCTATAATGGACAAAATGATTTAAAACACTCGAGCTTTCATGACATATCAATTATTAAGCCTACCAGAACAAGTCACAGACATTACACCGCAGTTTATTGAAGGTGCAATTCTTGCTTCTAACTTAGCGACTAAACCATTAGATCCAGAAGAGTGGCTAGCTATCGTCGCGCCTGAAGCGGGTAAAGAGCTGGTAACAATCGTTACAGAACAAATTAACCGTCAGCACAACCTGATTCAGCGTAGTGAATACTTACTAGCAGATGTGTTTTCTGAAGGTGACTTTAACGAGCAATTCGCTGATTTCGCGGAAGGCTTTATGATGGTTTGGCCTACAATTGAAGAGCAGTGGCAAAGTGTGACAGTAGCAGATGGTACGCTGCGCATGTTACAAGCGCTGCTAACGACATTGATGCTAGCAATCGATGAAGAACAAACCCAACAGCAAATGGTCGCTGCTGGTCTTCAAAATCCGCCATCGCTTGCAGAGTTGGTTGGTCAGATTGACTTGATGATTTCTGAAGTGGCACTGGCGGCAGATGAAGCTATGTTGGGAAATAAGTCACAAAGCGTGAACCCATTTAAAGACATTGGTCGAAACGATCTATGTCCGTGTGAAAGTGGCAAGAAATTCAAGCAATGCTGCGGTAAAAACAGTTAATCGAGACTTGTTGATAGATTAAGCTTGAATGAGCAACAGACTTTCTTCAACTGATAAAAAGTTTAAGCAATAAAAAAGTCGACCTATTGGTCGACTTTTTCGTTTCTGAACATGACGAGCTAATTGTTAGTCATTCTTTGATTTAACGAATTGAGAAACAACAACAAAGCCGAAAGCAACCAAGTTACCCGCGAAGATGATAACCAGCCATTGAGGCATAGAAAGCTCTAAGAACTGCCACACAACCTTGCTGCAATCGCCGTAAGCTTCAAACATCCACGGAGCCCATTGGTTTAGAGGCGCCCAGCTAGGGAAGGTGACGAATAAATCACAGGTTGCGAAAGGAGACGGGTTGAACTGGTAGTCAACGTGCTCTAGAGCAAGCATCAAACCCTTGTATGCGCCAAATCCCCAACCAGCAAGGCCTAGCCAACGTGATATCGGGTTATTTGGGGCAATAGCGCCAATCATTGCTGCGACACCGATAGCAAGCATGGCGACGCGTTCATATATACACATCACGCAAGGGCCAAGCATCATTACGTGCTGGAAGAAAAGGGCACATGCTTCAAAAAATAGTATGAAAGCCAGCAGTAAAAGCCAAGATAAACGTCCCTTAGAGAAGTCTTTGAGCATTGCAAAAAAGTTCACGAATTTAATCCCGTCTATAAAATAAAAAAGCTCTGAATACTCAGAGCTTTTTATCTTGGATAAGTTTCCTAATCAACTAATATTTTTGATTAGCTAAATACACTTATTGTGTTTCGCAGCACAAAATCGGATTAGTGACTACCAGAGATCACTGGAGCAACGACTTCACCAGTGCGTTGAACGATCCAACCTGCATCGTAGAACCAGGCTGTCATTGGTTCAACAAAGAATACGATACCAGCAAGGCCAACAAGAGCCAGTACGATAGTGTATGGCAAAGCCATGATAACCATGCGGCCGTAAGACAGTCTAATTAACGGGGCAAGTGCTGATGTTAATAAGAATAGGAATGCAGCTTGACCGTTTGGCGTAGCAACAGAAGGTAGGTTAGTACCTGTGTTGATAGCGACAGCAAGTAGGTCAAATTGGTCACGAGTGATGATGCCTTCAACCAGTGCTGTTTTCACTTCGTTGATGTAAACCGTACCGACGAACACGTTATCTGAAACCATCGATAAGATACCGTTAGCCAAATAGAATAGTGCGAGCTGTGCACCTTTATCTTCAACGTGAAGTACTGCATCGATCACTGGCTTAAACAGTCCCTGGTCAATGATTACCGCAACGACAGCGAAAAAGACAGCAAGAAGCGCAGTAAATGGTAGCGCTTCTTCAAAGGCTTTACCCATTGAGTGCTCTTCAATTACACCAGTAAATGCTGTTGCCAAGATGATAACTGAAAGGCCAATCAAACCTACTTCAGCCACGTGAAGAGCAAGGCCTACGATAAGCCAAACTGCTATTGCACTTTGAACCCATAGTTTTGCTACGTCTTGTTTTGTACGGTTTGCGCGTTCTTTGTTGTCAAATTCAACTAAGATTTGGCGAACGTTATTTGGCAGCTCTGCGCCGTAGCCAAATACTTTGAATTTCTCTACAAGTGCACAAGTGATAATGCCACAGATGAATACAGGTAATGTTACTGGCAGCATACGGATGATAAATTCACCGAACTCCCAACCTGCTTGCTTAGCAATTACCAAGTTTTGTGGTTCGCCTACCATGGTCATTACACCACCGAGGGCTGTACCCACTCCTGCGTGCATAAGTAATGAACGTAGGAAAGCACGGTAGTTTTCTAAATCATCACGAGTGAGCTCAGAGATTTCTTCATCGTGAGTATGATCGTGTGCAGACGTAGTGCCTTTACCTGATGCCACCTTGTGGTAGATAGAATAGAAGCCAACTGCAACGCTGATAACAACGGCGATTACTGTTAGTGCGTCTAGGAATGCTGATAAGAAGGCAGCTGCGACAAAGAAAGCGACAGAGAGTAAGGCTTTGGATTGGATACCAAGTAAGATCTTCGTGAAAATGAACAAAAGCAGTTCTTTCATGAAGTAAATACCAGCAACCATGAATACTAGTAAGAGTAATACAGGAAGGTTTGCTTGGAGCTCGTGATAAACCATTTCAGGTTTAGTCATGCCAATGGCGACGGCTTGAATGGCTAATAAACCACCCGGTTGAAGAGGGTAGCATTTTAGAGCCATAGCTAGAGTGAAAATAAACTCAACCACCAACAGCCAGCCCGCAAAAAATGGGTCAACTAGGAAAAAAATAAACGGGTTGATGATTAAAAAGGAAATGATGGCAAGTTTATACCAATCAGGAGCTTTACCAAGAAAGTTCTTGATAAAAGCGTTTCCGAGAGACATCGGCATGTTAATACTCTTTTATGTTGATTATGAATAGACAAGCAATACAACATTTTGAGAATCGAGCTATAAAATTGATTAAAAACCATAACTAACAGTGACTTAGAAAAACTACATTCCATGTAATGTTCTGTGGTCTTGCCAAGTCACTCCCTTAGAAACTCAAGCACTGCTTATTTTTGAGCGCAACTTTACTCTTAGATAACATTTAGTCAACAGGAAAAGCCCTGTAGCACTAAAAATACCTCTTTTTTGTTGAGAAACGCGATCAAAGTAGCGCAAGCATACCACTTAAAATGTGATAAAAACCGACTAGAATCAATATTTCAGCGAAATGATTGAAATCAACATAATAAAGACTGTTTATGTGTGATTATTACAACTTAATGTTGCATTTTAATTACCTTGTAAATATGAGTAATGTTTATGATTTTTAACGTTTTATGTTGTGTTAATAAGTTGTTGGAATGATGATTTATAGTCACTTGCTTTTCAAACTCTAGGTGCAAACGTGTACTGAGCTTTAGAGCTTTAGCTCTACTGTTGTATTTGGGTGAGTAAAGTTTTTAGGGGTATTTCAGCTAGGTAAGACTAGTGGTATGATGAGTAAATTAGAACATAATAATTAAATTGGATTGAAGTGTAGATGGTCATTAAGGCGAAGAGCCCGGCAGGATTTGCAGAAAAGTATATCATTGAAAGTATTTGGAATGGCCGTTTCGCTCCAGGTTCTATCTTGCCCGCAGAGCGTGAGCTTTCTGAACTGATTGGTGTTACACGTACTACGCTTCGTGAAGTACTACAGCGTCTTGCTCGTGATGGTTGGTTGACGATCCAACACGGCAAGCCAACTAAAGTTAACCAGTTTATGGAAACCTCAGGTCTTCATATTCTAGATACGTTAATGACGCTGGACGTTGATAACGCAAGTAAAATGGTCGAAGATTTGCTTGCTGCACGTACCAATATCAGTCCAATCTTTATGCGTTATGCATTCAAAGCAAATAAAGAAGCTTCTGAGCGTACGATTACTAACGTGATTGAATCTTGTGAAGCGTTACTTGCGGCACCGACATGGGATGAATTCCTTGAGTCTTCTCCGTATGCTGACAAGATCAAACAATCAGTGAAAGAAGACGTAGAAAAAGATGAAGCGAAGCGCCAAGCGATCTTAGTCGCTAAGACGTTTAATTTCTATGATTACATGCTTTTCCAACGTTTAGCATTCCATTCAGGTAACCAAATTTATGGCCTGATTTTTAACGGCGTTCGTAAACTGTATGACCGTGTTGGCAGCTACTACTTCTCTAATCCGGAAGCTCGTCGTTTAGCCATGGAGTTCTACAAAAACTTATTTGTGATTTGTGAAAGCGGTGAGCGTGAGAATTTACCACTTGTGATTCGTAACTACGGTATTGCAAGCGCACAGATTTGGAACGAGATGAAAACAACGTTGCCAACCAACTTTACTGAAGACGACAGCTAAGTTTTTTCATTAAAGTACGGTTAGGTTGGTTTACTTATTAAGTCAACGACGTAAAGAAAACAAAAAAGCGGCGAGATAATTTGATTATCTCGCCGCTTTTTATATATCGCTAGTTGGTAACTTACCTATAAGTAGTAACTTACCCCGCAAACTCTTCTGAGTCTGGGCGGTTAGTAAACTGAACGCCATTTAAGTAATCACAAAGTAATTGGTCTTCGCACACTTTGTAGTTCTTATTTTCTGGCTTGCGGAAGTAAGCGCCGATCTCGTATTTACTTAAGCTCACACCAACAACTTCTAGTGCATTAAGCACATCTTCAGCTTTCATGTTTAGCGCGATACGCAGCTTCATGAAAATCATGTTGTTCGTTAGCGCAACTTCAGGTTTTGTCTGCTCACCTTCTTTCTTGCCACGCTTCAGATTGATGAAACCATTTAGAAATACCGCTAACTCTTTGTCTTTCATCGTCGCGCATGACTTGTCGTTATCGTCTTTCAGCCAGTTAATCACTTTATCGTGAGCAACGGTAACGTCAGCTTGTTCAATAGCTTTGATGATTTGTGCATTTTTAAGGTTTAGTGCGTGTTGAATACGACGCAAGATTTCATTGTTAGTCACAGGGTAGTCCTAAAAAGGTATCTGGGAGTGAATATGGCTCCAATCAAACATATTGGATTTGATAAAGCACACTTTACTCTACATAGCATAGTTGAGCGCGACTCTAACAGAGAACGCTTGTTTTCCATAGATATAAAAAATCCCCATAACATGGCTGTTATAGGGATTTTTAAGCGGTTAAATCGGCATTACATTACACGCATACCTGGTTGAGCACCTTCGTGTGGTTCAAGGATCCACAAGTCGCTTCCACCAGGGCCTGCAGCTAGGATCATGCCTTCAGACATACCAAACTTCATCTTACGAGGTTTAAGGTTTGCTACCATGACAGTTAGCTTGCCTTCTAGCTCTTCAGGTTTGTATGCTGACTTGATACCAGAGAATACTTGGCGAGTCTCACCACCGATGTCCAATTGGAATTTCAGCAGTTTGTTCGCTTTTGGTACTTCTTCACAAGAGATGATACGAGCAATACGCATATCGACTGCTGCAAAGGCATCGAACTCAATCTCATCTGCGATTGGCTCTTTGTCTAGCTCAGTTTGGCTTGCTTGCTCTTTTTCCGCTTCTGCTTTTTCTTTTGCTGCTGCTTCAGCGGCTGCTTCAGCGGCTGCGTCTTCTTTAGAAGACTCGATCATTGCTTCCACTTTCTTCGGATCAATACGGCTAAATAGCGCCTTGAACTTAGTGATTTCGTGATCAGTTAGCGGAGTAGCAATCGCTTCCCACGTTAGCTCTTCGTTTAGGAAAGCTTCAGTGCGAGCGGCTAGCTCTGGCATTACGGGTTTCAGGTAAGCCATTAGTACGCGGAATAGGTTAATACCTACAGAAGAAACCTCTTGAAGCTCTTTCTCTTTACCTTCTTCTTTTGCAAGAACCCAAGGTGCTTTTTCGTCGATGTACTGGTTAGCTTTGTCAGCGAGTGCCGTTACTTCACGAATAGCGCGGCTGAACTCACGAGTTTCGTATAGTTGGCCGATACGCTCAGCAGCTGCTACGAATTCTTTGTAAAGCTCTGGTTCTGCAAATTCAGCAGAAAGCTTGCCTTCGAAACGCTTGGTGATGAAGCCTGCGTTACGAGAAGCCAAGTTAACAATCTTGTTTACTACGTCAGCGTTTACACGTTGAGTAAAATCTTCAAGGTTAAGGTCTAGATTGTCGATACGGCTGTTTAGCTTAGCAGCATAGTAGTAACGTAGACATTCAGGGTCTAGGTGGTTTAGGTACGTACTTGCTTTGATGAATGTGCCTTTTGACTTAGACATCTTCGCGCCGTTTACGGTTACGTAGCCGTGTACGAATACGTTGTTTGGCTTGCGGAAACCAGAACCTTCTAGCATTGCAGGCCAGAATAGAGAGTGGAAGTACACAATATCTTTACCGATGAAGTGGTAAAGCTCAGTTGTGCTATCTTTCTTCCAGTATTCGTCGAAGTCTAGATCGTCGCGTTTGTCACATAGGTTCTTAAAAGAAGCCATGTAGCCAACAGGCGCATCAAGCCATACGTAGAAGAACTTGTCTTTTTCGCCTGGTATTTCGAAGCCGAAGTAAGGTGCATCACGTGAGATATCCCACTGTTGTAGGCCAGACTCGAACCATTCCTGCATTTTGTTCGCAGTTTCATTCTGTAGAGAGCCAGAACGAGTCCACTCTTTAAGCATGCTTTCGAACTGAGGTAGATCGAAGAAGAAGTGCTCAGAGTCTTTCATTACTGGAGTTGCGCCAGAAACTGCTGATTTAGGATTAATCAGTTCAGTTGGGCTGTATGTCTCACCACAGTTATCACAGTTATCACCGTATTGGTCTTCTGACTTACACTTAGGGCAAGTACCTTTTACAAAACGGTCTGGAAGAAACATCTCTTTCTCAGGATCGAAAAGCTGAGAAATAGTACGGCTAGAGATGAAACCGTTCTTTTTAAGTTCTAGATAGATGTGAGAAGCCAGTTCACGGTTCTCTTCGCTATGTGTGCTGTGGTAGTTATCAAAGCTGATATCAAAGCCAGCGAAGTCTTTTTGGTGCTCTTCACTAACAGCAGCGATCATCTCTTCTGGTGTGATACCCATCTGTTGAGCTTTAAGCATAATTGGCGTGCCGTGAGCATCGTCAGCACAGATGAAGTTTACAGTGTTGCCACGTAGACGCTGGTATCGAACCCAGATATCAGCTTGGATATGCTCAAGCATATGACCAAGGTGAATAGAGCCGTTAGCGTACGGAAGCGCACAAGTTACCAAAAGTTGTCTTGGATCAGTTGCCATACTTAATAATTCGCTTTTTTGATAGGTATAAATTTTGAGAGGTAATACTACTTTATAACGTGTGATACGCCAAGGTATCAGACAAAGGATTCCCCTAGTTTTTTAGGGGTTCAGTCTTCATCTCGTGGGTGATAGCATAAATAAAAAAGGAGCCCCAATGCGTAACTTTACTTCTAAGCAAGATTTCTGTTCATGGTTGAATGAGTTCGAGTCACCAATCCTCATATCAGAGTGGGCGCTATACCAAAATATTGTATCGGTTGATCCTCGCGGATCATTCGTCATTACTTTACCTTTTGCTGCCAATCAGCTCGTGGTTGAACTGGAACAGTGGATCAACTCTCAAATTGAACAGCAACTAGTGAGTGCTTTCCAATTTGAAGTGAATGTGAAGCCGTCAGCGTTAGAAACCACGGTTGCTACTCCATTGAAAGGCGTGAAGAACATCATCGCCGTGACCTCTGCAAAGGGTGGGGTGGGCAAATCAACAACCTCTGTGAACCTTGCTCTAGCTTTGTCTAAATCAGGCTCTAAAGTTGGATTATTAGATGCAGACATCTATGGCCCATCAGTTCCTATGATGCTTGGTCAACTAGACGCAAAGCCAGAAGTACAGAATAACAAATGGATGATGCCAATCGAAGCTCATGGCATTTTTACTCATTCTATCGGTTACCTTGTATCAAAAGACGATGCTGCTATCTGGCGCGGTCCAATGGCGGCTAAGGCATTAGGTCAGCTCGTGAATGAAACAGTATGGCCAGAACTGGATTACCTTGTTATCGACATGCCACCGGGTACGGGTGATATTCAGCTAACGCTTTCGCAGCAGATTCCTGTAACGGGCGCGGTAGTCGTGACAACACCTCAAGATCTGGCATTGGCTGATGCACGCAAAGGCGTGGCGATGTTCGATAAAGTGAGCGTGCCGGTTGCAGGCTTAGTGGAAAACATGAGCTACCATATCTGTAGTCACTGTGGCGAGAAAGAGCATATCTTCGGTGCTGGTGGTGCAGAAGTCATGTCGGAAGAATTCTTCCTTGATATTTTGGCGCAAATTCCACTGCATATTGATGTGCGAGAAGACATCGATGCGGGCTGCCCAACCGTTGTACGTCGTCCGGAAAGCGAGCACACTCGTCACTACCTTGAGTTGGCTGAAAATGTTGCTGCGAAGATGTTCTGGACGGGAAAAGCGAGACCGGAAGCGATTAACTTTTTGATGGTTGATTAGAGCAGGTAAGTCTTAAAGTCGTATAAATAATGTTTGGGTGAGATAAATAGCTTTTGTATCTGTCTAGATAGCCGTTGGGTTTGTGCAAATAGTTGTACGCTAGTTATTCGAAAGCAAACGATTGTATTCATTTTATGTATAGAGAACATCAATTTGACTGCAATTAGCAAGAATGGCGACTAGAATCTATGTTGTTTAGCCCCTATAATCAGACGGTTATCTCTTCCCACCACCAAACCATATCGGGTGCAAAATTAATGTCTGATAATAATCAATGTGTCATCGTAGGTATCGCTGGCGCTTCAGCATCAGGAAAAAGTCTGATTGCTAGTACAATTTATAATGAGTTGCGCGAGAAAGTAGGCGACCATCAAATTGGTGTTATCACGGAAGATTGCTACTACAGCGACCAAAGCCACTTGAGTATGGAAGAGCGTGTTAAAACTAACTACGATCACCCAAATGCACTGGATCATGATCTATTATGTGAACACCTACAGCAGCTAATGAGTGGCAATGCGGTAGAAGTTCCTGAATACAGCTACACAGAGCACACACGTACTTCTGAAACGACTACACTTACACCTAAGAAAGTGATCATTTTAGAAGGTATTCTGCTACTAACAGATCCACGTCTACGTAAATTGATGCACGCAAGTGTGTTTATGGACACGCCGTTAGATATCTGTCTGTTACGTCGTGTTAAGCGTGATGTAGAAGAACGTGGTCGTACAATGGACACGGTACTTAAGCAATATCAGCAAACAGTACGTCCAATGTTTATGCAGTTTATTGAGCCTTCAAAACAACATGCAGACATCATCGTTCCACGTGGTGGTAAAAACCGCATCGCGATTGACGTGCTAAAAGCGCACATTGCGAAGTTGTTGAAATCTTAATTAAGTAAAATTTTTGTCTAAGTGATTAACTTAGCTTTATTTTTTACCGAATCAGTGGCACTTTTATAGTGCCACTTTCTTTTGGAATCTAAGCAAGGAATATGCGGATGAAGAAACTACTCATTTTCATAGCTGTACCAGTGTTTGTTGTTGTCATAGCAATTCTGGCACTAGTGCTGTTAGTGAACCCCAACCAATTCAAGCCATTAATTGTCGAACAAGCTCAGAAACACACAGGCCTAGAACTTGTGATAGAGGGCGATATCAGTTGGCAATTCTTCCCATCTATTGGTTTTGAACTTGGTCAAACTGAATTACGTAACCCTGAAGGGTTCACCCAACCAAACCTGTTTAAGGTTGATACTGTTGGCGTTGACGTTTCGGTTACTCCGCTATTCAGCAACCAACTAGAGATCGGTAATATCACTCTAGATGGTGCAGAGTTCTATTTGGAAACGCTTAAAGATGGTCGCAAGAACATCGATGCGTTGACACAAGCGCCAGCTCCTCAAGAGTCTGAACCTGCCGTAGATGCAAATTCTGAATCAGCACCAGCGCCTCAAGAACAAAGCGCAACTGAAGCATCTGGTTGGACGATTAACCTTGCGGGTGTCACTATCTCAAACGCACTGTTTGAAATGGATGACAAACAAGCGGGTTCATTCACTAAATTATACGATGTGTCTTTGAACTTATCAGAGTTTGCAGTGGATACATGGACAACTGCGACGTTTGCTGCTTCTGGTGAAAACAACCAACAGAAGTTCTCTGCTAACGGCAGCGCTGAATTCAAATTAGCGGAAGGCTTCGCAAGTTACGCACTACGCAATATTGACCTCAACGCTAAATTCAATGATCCAGCAACGTCGATCGAGTCGGCGAAGATTGGCTTGAATACGTTTGAGTTCGATAAGGTTAACCAACTGACTTACGCTGTGATTGGTAAAGCCGCTGGCCTTGACCTTGATCTTAAAGGTGGTGGTGAGCTAACGGTTGATAGCGCGATTTCAAAAGTAACATTGAACAAGTTAACGTTAGACTCAACATTCAAAGGCGACACGCTTCCTCAGTCACCAATGAAAGTGGATATGTTGTCTGACCTAAGCTTTGATCTAACTAAGAGCCACTTGAGCTTTGTGTTGGAGAAGCTGCAAGCTAATTCTATTGCGTTAGATGGTAAAGCCGACGTAACGTTATCTGAAATACCAAAAGTTCGTTTTTCTCTTCATAGCCCGAACATCGATTTAGATGAATTCTTAGGTTTAGACAACACAACTGAGACAGCAAATACGGTTCGTTCTGGTTCCGCTGGTGGCTCCACTTCAAATACTGGCAGCTCGGCTCCTATGAGAGAAGTAGAACCGGATCTTTCGGCACTGAAAACGCTCGACGTGAAAGGTGACATCACGATTGATAAGTTCAAGGCGAGCAATGCAAAAATGCAGAACGTTATAACAGCGTTCTCTGTTAACCGTGGTATCGCAGAGCTAACATCATTCACATCGAATCTTTACCAAGGTTCTATTTCTGCTACCGCTAAGTTAGACGCTCGTAAAACACCAGCGACTTACACGGCTAAAAAGAAAATCAAAGGCGTGAAGGTTCAACCACTATTGGTTGATGTTGCGAACAACGACATGCTGGAAGGTACCGGTAATATTGATGTTAACGTGAAAGGTAAGAGCCTGACACCAACTGGAATCAAGAAGAACCTAGTTGGAACCATCGCGATTAATTTTGAAGATGGCGCAGTGAATGGCATCAACGTTGCTCAACTGATTCGAGAAAACTACGCGATTATCAAAGGCGAAAAAGTCGAAAGTAAAAATGATGCTCAAAAAACTGATTTCAGTGCAATGAAAGCAACACTGAAAGTAGATAAAGGTTGGGTTTCAACTAATGACTTATCGGCACAGTCGCCACTATTACGTGTGACTGGTCAAGGCAAAGCAAATTTCATCAATGAAACGGTCGATTTCTTAGTAAGAACGTCAATTGTTGGTTCATTAGAAGGTCAGGGTGGTAAGAGCATCGATGACCTGAAAGATGTGACGATTCCTATTAAGGTGACTGGCAAGTGGGCTGATCCGAAATTTGCGCTTGTTTTTGATGATGTGTTGAAACAAAAAGCACAAAAAGAGATCGACCGTGGCGTGAACAAGCTAACGGATAAGATCAAAGACGAGAAAACCAAAGAAGCGGTTGATAGTTTGTTGAAAGGCTTCTTTAACTAACCTTTATTTCTAACTCGTATATAAAAGAATCGCCATTCCTGTTGCAGGTATGGCGCTTTTGTTTGTGCGCTGATAATAAGCAAGAGAGACTCCCTATGATGCTCGTACCTCGCTCTAGGGAATGACGCTCGGTGCTCGTCCTTTATTTAAGGGAGTAACACTAAAGAGTTGTCATCCTCTAGAGAGAAGAATGACTGAGTCGGGAACCTTTTGTCAAAGGTGATTACCAGTCAATGCCTTGAAGCGCTTTAACTCCGGATTCGAAAGCGTGCTTCACGTTACGAACTTCAGATACCGTGTCCGCCATCTCTGTCAGAGTTCGATGCGCACCACGACCAGTAATGATCACCGATTGCATTTTCGGACGGTTGTTGAGAGCCTTTACCACTTCATCTAACTCGATGTAGCCGTAACTCACCATATAAGTCAGCTCATCAAACAGAATCACATCAATGGACTCATCAGCTAGCATACGCTGACATTCTTTCCAGATACGTTGTGCGGCTTCAATATCTTTTTTCTTGTCTTGAGTTTCCCATGTAAAACCAGTTCCCATGACTTGGAATTCAACATCCAGCTTTTGGAGAACATTCTTTTCGCCGTTATCCCAAGTTCCTTTTACAAACTGAGCGACCGCACATTTCTTACCATGACCGACGGCACGAGTGATGGTGCCAAATCCTGATGTTGACTTGCCTTTACCGTTACCAGTGATAATCAATAACAGGCCTTTCACTTCTTGCGCAGCTGCGATACGTGTATCGACTTGTTCTTTTACTTTCTGTTGCCTTGCTTTATGGCGTTGTTCTTTGTTGTCTTCAGTCGACATAACAAATCCTTTTAAGTTGTGATTGCACCTATCATAGCCTAACTTAACCATAGCAAAAACCATCGGCAGAACAGGTGATTACGAATGAAGAAGATACTCGTTGTTTGTATGGGTAATATTTGTCGCTCGCCAACAGGTGAAGCGGTATTAAGGAAGAAGGCTAATCAACTAGAAGTGGATGTTATTGTAGATTCTGCAGGGACGATTGGCTTTCATCAAGGCAACCCACCAGATTCTCGTTCAAAGTCAGCAGGTGAGAAACGTGGTTACAGCTTCAAAGGCATTACGTCACGCAAATTAGTGATGAATGACTTTGAAGAGTATGATCTAATACTCGCGGCAGATAAGGCAAATTGGGATGATTTAATGAGCCTGTGTCCAGCTCATCTGCAATACAAGATTGCGCTATTCTTGAGCTTTGGAGAGTCACAATATCAAGAGATACCCGACCCGTATTATGGCGAAGGGAATGGTTTTGAGTTGGTGCTGGATTTAATTGAAGAGTCTAGCGAAGCGATATTGCGATCTATTTAACGTCGAAGCTATGTTCCGTGTTTCCGCAATAGATATAAAACGGCAGATATAAAAAAGGCCGACATTCAAAGTCGGCCTTTCTAAAACTAACGATAAGTAATGTCTAAGATTACTTAGACATTACTTTGTAGATAGGGTCTTCTGCAACATTCGCTTCAACTAGGCTACCCGCTTTGTGCAGCATAGCAACACAGTCTTGGCTTAGGTGACGAAGGTGAAGAGTCTTACCTAGTGCTGCATAACGATCGGCAATCGTGTCGATTGCTTCAATTGCTGAGTGGTCAGTCACTCGAGAGTTTGCAAAGTCAACGATAACATCTTGTGGATCGTTGTGTGAGTCAAACAACTCAAGGAAGTTAGCGGTTGAACCAAAGAAGATTGGACCGTTAACTTTGTATTCTTTTGAGCCTTCAGCGTTTACTGATGTGTCTGCGTAGATGTGTTTAGCATGTTGCCACGCAAACATTAGTGCAGAAGCAACAACACCCACACCAACCGCTACTGCTAGGTCTGTTAGCACTGTAACGACAGTTACAAGAACGATAACGAAGAAGTCTTGCTTAGGAACGCGACGAGCCAGTTTGAACGTTGCCCATTCAAACGTACCGATAACAACCATAAACATAACACCAACTAGCGCTGCTAGAGGAATTATTTCGATAAGTGCAGAGCCAAACAGGATGAACATCAGTAGTGCAACTGCAGCAACGATACCTGAAAGACGACCACGACCACCTGAGTTTACGTTGATCATCGATTGACCGATCATTGCACAACCACCCATCGCGCCAAATACTGAACACGTTACGTTAGCCATACCTTGCCCCACACATTCACGGTTAGATTGACCACGAGTGTTTGTCATTTCGTCTAGTACCGTTAGTGTCAGTAGAGACTCAATCAAGCCGATAGCCGCAAGGATAATAGCGTATGGCAGGATGATTTGTAGCGTCTCGAAAGAAACCGGAACAGCCGGAATAGAGAACGTTGGTAGAGAGCCTGCAAGTGTTGCTGCTTCGTCACCAGACATAGTACGTAGGAAATCAACAACAGTGCGAGTTTCAAGATCAAGGCCTACAACCAAAGCAGTTACCGTAACAATAGCAACCAGTGAGGATGGTACTGCAGTTGTTAGTTTAGGCAGGAAGTGGATGATACCCATTGTTAGTGCAACTAAGCCTAACATTAGTGTCATTTGACCGCTTGGTAGCCAAGTTAATGCACCTGTTACGTCTGGTGCTTTAAACTGTCCAAGCTGTGCTAGGAAGATCACAATTGCCAAACCGTTCACGAAACCAATCATTACTGGGTGTGGAACAATACGGATAAATTTACCTAACTTGAATACCCCCGCTGCAATTTGCAGAAGGCCAGCCAGCATAACTGCCGCAAAGAGGTATTGAACGCCGTGAGTTGCTACTAGGCTCACCATTACTACAGCCATTGCGCCAGTTGCACCAGAAATCATACCTGGACGACCGCCGAAGACAGAAGTGATTAAACCTACGATGAACGCTGCGTAAAGACCAACCATTGGGTCAACGCCTGCAACAAAGGCGAATGCTACGGCTTCAGGTACCAGAGCTAGGGCTACTGTTAGACCTGAAAGCACATCATTTTTTACAGAGTGCTTTGAAAATTGTGGGAATTCGAACATGTTTGCTCAGCTATGCTTAAAATGGGTTTACCGACAAGAGTGTATTGCGTAGCCAAACAGTGATGAAAAAGAGCGGCAATAGCTAAGTGTCGAAAATATAAGTGCGCGAATGCTACCCAAAAATGTGATTAAGTTCAAGGTTGAACCCCATTTTGAGTAATATATCTATGATAACCCATCGGAACTGTGGATATAAAAAAAGGGCGACTTATGAATAAGTCGCCCTTAGATCGTTTTTTGCAGATTACTCCGCGAAGCTCATTAGTATTGAGGCTTAGTCATGCCGGCGCCGGCTTTATTTGACGCTGCTTGGCTACCTGCACCTTTCGATACAAAACGCTCAGTACGGAATGGGGCTGCAACAACTTGAATCTCTTTGATCTCTTGAGGACCAGGAGCTTTAGTCATTGGAGAACCCGCTTGTTTATTAGCTTCTACTGCCTTCGGTGCTATTTTAGGAGCCTGTGCTTTTACCACAGGAGCTTCTTCTACTTTTGCACTTTCAGCTTTAGGTGCTTCAACAGCTTTTGCTGGTTCAATAACAGCTTCAGTTTCAACAGGTGCTTCAGTTTCAACAATTGTTTCTGCTACAACGTCTTCAGCTTTAACTGTCTCAACAGGAGCTTCAACTACTGGTGTCGTAACTAATAGAGCTTCTTCAACTACAGCAGGAGCTTCAGTTACCTGAGCTTCAACGACAGTTTCAGTTTCTTCACGGCGGATAATGACTTTACCCATCGCAAGTTCAGGGCATGCAAAGCCGCCTGCCATAGCAGTGTTACTTTGCGGTGCCGCCTCTTGAGCTACGTTTTGTTCTTGTACAGCAACTTGAGTTTCAACGGCTACTTCAACTTCAGTCACTTCAGGTTTTGTCTGATTGTGGTGAGGTTTTGGAATGAAGCGAGGCATCACTTTACCCATAGCCATCTCTGGAGAAGCTACACCACCTTTACGTAGGCGGAATGGGTTAGGGCGACGATCACGACCGCGACGACGACGCTGACCACTTGCACGTAGGTGACGTGGTGAACGGCGGTTACGACGTTGTTTCGGCTCTTCCTGTTCAGTTTGCTCTGCGTCTACTTGAGTTGCTTCAACTTGCTCTGTAACCTTCTGTTCTTGAGCTACAGTTTGTTCGTGATTTGCTGCTTGTGCCTTTTGCTCTTTTGATACGTTATCGGCATTGTTGTCAGCTTCTGCTTGAGCTAGTTGATCTTTAACTCGAACTTGCTTATTCAGTTTACGACGCTGGCGACGCTCTTTAATCTTCACAGCTTTTGCTTCAGGCTTCGCCTTCGGCGCTTCAGGTTTATCAGCTTGCGCTTCTGCTGCTAGCTGTAGACCTTCTTCTGCTAATTTAGATGGAGCTTGCTCTTCACGTAGTTTCTGCTCTTCACGTGGCTTATTGCGACGATCTTGCTTAGGCTTACGTGGTTGACGAGTTTGCTGTGGAGCTGCTTCTTTTTGCTCTTCAGGTTTCTCATCACGTACAGGCTTGCGACGGCGTTTGTTGTCGCGGTTTTCGTTACGATTGTCACCACGCTCGCTGCGCTCATTACGTTCACCGCGCTCACCACGTTGGTTACGACGGCGATTGTCGTTACGATCACGGCGTTGACGGTTGCCGTTGTTGCGATTGTTCTTAGGCTTCTCTTCTTCTTTTTTCTCTTCTTCTTTTTTCTCTTCTTGAGTTGAAGATCCAAATAAGAAGCTACCGATAGCTTTGAAGAAACGACCTATTAGACCTGGTTCTTGCGTTGCTGCAGTTGGTTCAACTTTCTTCTCTTCAACAGCTTTAGGGGCTGGAGCAGGAGTCGGTGCTGATTGAGCTGGAGCCGCGAAACCTTTCAGAGCTGGCTCTTCGATCTTCTTAGGACGAATAGTCTGCTCTGCTGATTCTTTGCTTTCTGCTTCTTTTAGAGCTTCTAGCTTACTAGGCAGTAGGTAAGACAGTAGATCGAACTCTTCACCTTCACGTACACGGATAACCTCAAAATGCGGCGTTTCCATGTCAGAGTTAGGAACAACAGTGATCTTAACTTCTTGGTTCTTCTCTATGTGGTTTACTGAGCGACGCTTCTCGTTCAATAGATAAGAAGCGATAGGTACAGGGACGACAGCAAGAACTTGCGCAGTGTTGTCTTTTAGAGCTTCTTCTTCGATCAGACGTAGAACAGATAGTGCGAGAGATTCATTATCACGAACAACACCAGTACCTGTACAACGAGGACAAATGTGGTGGCTTGCTTCTGCTAGTGATGGGCTCAAACGTTGACGAGACATCTCTAGAAGACCAAAACGAGAAATACGGCCAATCTGAACACGTGCGCGATCTAAACGAACAGCATCACGTAGACGGCTTTCTACTTCGCGTTGGTGGCGAACCGGAGTCATATCGATAAAGTCGATGACAACAAGGCCACCTAGATCACGTAGACGTAACTGACGTGCAATTTCATCGGCTGCTTCTAGGTTAGTGTTAAGTGCTGTTTCTTCGATATCGCCGCCCTTTGTTGCACGAGCAGAGTTGATATCGATAGAAGTCAGAGCTTCTGTTGGGTCGATCACGATAGAACCACCAGATGGAAGACGAACTTCACGTTGGAAAGCAGATTCGATCTGGCTTTCAATCTGGTAATGGCTGAATAGTGGTACTTCACCATCGTATTTCTTAACGCGATTCATGAAATCTGGACGTATTAATTGAATGTGCGCTTGTGCACGTTCAAAAATAGTATTGCTGTCGATTAGAATCTCGCCAATATCACGACGTAGATAGTCACGAATCGCGCGAACGATGACGTTACTTTCTTGGTGAATAAGGAAAGGAGCTGCATTTGAATCAGAAGCCTGCTTGATGGCGCCCCAGTGATTCAATAGAACGTTCAAGTCCCACTCTAGCTCTTCTGCACTTTTGCCAACACCAGCTGTTCGCACGATTAAGCCCATGCCTTGAGGTAGTTCAAGAGTGCTTAATGCTGCTTTCAGTTGAGTGCGTTCATCACCTTCGATACGACGAGAAATACCGCCAGCACGAGGGTTATTAGGCATCAGAACTAAGTAACTACCAGCCAAAGAGATGAAGGTTGTCAGTGCAGCGCCTTTGCTACCACGTTCTTCTTTCTCAACTTGTACGATTACTTCTTGTCCTTCTCTTAGCACTTCTTTAATGCTAGGACGGCCTTGGTATGTATAACCTTCAGGGAAGTATTCGCGGGCAATTTCTTTAAGAGGGAGGAAACCGTGACGTTCTGCGCCGTAATCAACAAATGCCGCTTCTAGGCTTGGTTCAATACGGGTAATACGTCCTTTGTAGATATTCGCTTTCTTTGACTCGTGACCTGGACTTTCGATATCTAGATCGAATAGTCGCTGGCCATCAACCAAAGCGACACGCAACTCTTCTTTTTGAGTTGCGTTAATTAACATTCTTTTCATTTAGAAATTCTCATTGTCTTTTCTTATTTTCATCATTGTTCTTATCGCTTTATTCGTTTCTCATGGTGCCAGATCCCATGGCTTTATCGGTGCAGCCTCCCGGCTGGAGAGGGATGCTCTGGGGCACGTCAGTCATCATAGGGAGTTAGCCTATGATCCGCGATGTGGCGGTGAATACTCAACATGAGCGTACGTGAGTAGAGCGATAAGGAACTCAGTTGACCGTGTCTTACGCCGATTGCAGCACTGTCTAATCTGAGTTATCTACTCATTTACTTGCCTATGAATGGTTAGCTGTTTAAATAATAGTCAAACCAATAATAGCAGCTGTGAACTATAGCAGCGGTCGGTAAACACAGCAATCTGCTTTGTCGGAATGCGGTAAAAAAAAACAGTTTTTGTTTGGGTTTTGATAGCTCTAACTCACTGTCTATAAATAATTTATCAATTGATATTTTAATTTGCAGGAATCTTGATGCTTTTTTGTTCGAAGAATCAAAGAAATATAGGACTTCAGTCGCTATTTAGGGAGGATCCCGTGAGGATTAAGGGTAAATTAGTACGGAATAGTGCTAAGAAAACCTCAATTATCAAAAGTGACAGTGATACAATAGTCGCATGAGCGAAATTAGAACCCAAGTCCAGTTCGTCGACATTGACGAAGATATGGCTGGTCAGCGTATTGATAACTTCTTACGCAACCAATTAAAAAACATCCCGAAAAGCATGATTTATCGAATCGTGCGTAAAGGCGAGGTCCGCGTTAATAAAAAACGCATCAAGGCTGAATACAAACTAAAAGCAGGTGATTTAGTTCGTATTCCGCCAGTCACTATTGAAGAGAAAACAGAAGACAGTGTACCAAGCACGAAACTTAATAAGGTTTCGGAATTGGAACAGTGCATCATCTATGAAGATGACCACATGCTGATTTTGAATAAGCCATCAGGTACTGCGGTTCATGGTGGTAGTGGACTTAAGTTCGGCGCGATTGAAGCGTTAAGAGCACTTCGTCCTGATGCGCGTTTTCTTGAACTTGTGCATCGTATTGATAGAGATACGTCAGGTATTCTACTTATCGCGAAGAAACGTTCTGCGCTAAGACACCTTCAAGCACAGTTCCGCGAGAAAACCGTACAGAAGTACTATTTTGCTTTAGTGATGGGTGAGTGGAAGAACAGCTGTAAGGTTGTGAATGCTCCACTGCTGAAGAACGAAGTAAATAGCATTGTTCGTGTTAACCCAAACGGCAAAGCTTCAGAGACGCGTTTTAAGGTTTTAGAAAAGTTCCAAGACGCAACTTTGGTTCAAGCAAGTCCAATTACGGGCCGTACGCACCAAATTCGTGTACACGCTCAATACACTGGCCACCCAATTGCTTGGGATGACCGTTACGGTGATCGTCGTTTCGATGCTTATACGGGTAAGGTAGGACTGAATCGTTTGTTCTTACATGCAGCCAATATCAAGTTTACCCATCCGGGTAGCGAAGAGAAGATGGATATTTCGGCGCCAATGGAAGCGAGACTTGAAAAAGCACTAACCGGATTACGTAAGATCTAAGAAGATATGAGATACGAAAGGAAAACCCTTTCAGGATTGAGTATTACCTATCTGAAAATGACAAAGAAAGGTTGGCGAATATCGTCAACCTTTCTTATTTGTACCTACTGTAGAAGATCCCCAACTTGCCCATTCCTCGCTCTTGAGGATGACGGCTTCTAAGGTTTGAGTAATAAAGTCACGATGTGAAGTCGTCTAGTTATAACAAGTTCACGTGTACTCAAGTGAGCAGTCAGTCTGTTGGTATAAAAATCACTCTATCTCTTGAGGCTGAATGACTTAAGTAAAAAAGCCTATCTTGACGAATTCGGAATTTCTAACTTACTAAATTTGGTAGTGATTACCGTCATTCCCTAGACTGACGAAGGAAGGAGTAGGGAATCTCTGTAAGTGTGATAAGCGCTAGTTAAAGCACACTCATCCCTTGAGCACCTAGCATATCGACCAAGTCGATCAGTGGCAGACCAATCAGTGTATTCGGATCTTTACCTTCCATTTGCTTAAATAACGCAATACCTAACCCTTCACACATAAAACTGCCGGCGCAGTAATAAGGCTGTTCTTTCTCAACATAGGAAACGATCTGTTGTTCTGTTAAATCGCGGAAATGTACGACAAAGGTATCTAAGCGAGTGTCGGCTTGATTGGTTTCGCTGTTCCATACGGTTATCCCTGTATAGAAAGTGATGCTCTTACCGCTCTGGCGAGATAACTGCTCAATCGCTTTTTCACGAGTATGCGGTTTACCAATGGTTTCCCCGTCAATGACGCATACTTGATCAGAGCCGATCACTAAGCTTGGTTTTTCAACCGCACAAGACTTGGCTTTTGTCTCGGCAAGACGCTTTACCAATTGTTGAGGTGTCTCGCTTGAAAGAGGGGTTTCATCGCAGTATGGCTTGGCTGTAATGAAGCTTAACTGTAGTTTTTTGAGGATCTCTTGCCTAAATGGTGAGGTAGAGGCTAAAACTAGTTGGTAATTTCTCATTTTAATTTACAATTCACTGAAGCATTTATCTCAGGATAACGTAACTTGTCCTGCTAGTCATAATGCTCTGAATAGGAAAGGCAGGAAAGTACATTTTTTTTGCCATTTCCTTTGACTAAACATGATTTGGAAGATAAGATTCGCGCCCTATGCAAAAGGAAAAAATACCGCGTACAGTAGATCCGGCACGAACGGCTCAAAAACGACTTGGTATGGATGGTATCATCCAAGTCAGTCTTTTGAAGCGTTTAACCGAAATAACTGAAGGCGTAAAACGTGACGCGCAAGTCTCAATGTCATTTGGGCTTGATGAACAACGATTAGTCGTTATCTCTGGTAAAGCTAACGTCGAAGTCGATTTAGAGTGTCAACGTTGTAATGAGGTTTTCGCACATGAGTGCGATGTCCAATTTACTTATACTCCTGTTTACAGCGAGAAAAGTGAAGAGGAAGCACCGGAAGAGTACGATTTGGTAGATCTGAACGAGTACGGTGAGTTAGACCTGATTCAATTAGTTGAAGACGAGTTCATCCTTGGATTGCCACAAATAGCAATGCACGACGATGCGAAATGTAGCGTTAACTCAAATAACTTGGTGTTTGGTGAACTTCCTGAAGAAATTGAGGAAGATAAAAAGCCGAATCCATTTGATGTTTTAAAAAACTTAAAGAAGTAACTTATTAACAAGTAACTATTTTTAAGAATTTACATAGGAGTAGGGTCAATGGCCGTACAAAAGAGCAAGAAATCACGTTCAATGCGTGGCATGCGTCGTTCACACGATGCGCTAACTACAGCTGCACTTTCTGTAGACGCAACTTCAGGTGAAACTCACCTACGTCACAACGTGACTGCCGAAGGTTTCTACCGCGGCAAAAAGGTTATCAACAAGTAAGGTTGACCTTTGCAAAATCTAACCGTTGCGCTTGATGCAATGGGCGGGGACTTCGGTCCTCGTGTAACAGTGCCTGCCGCCGTGCAGGCACTGTCGTATTTCCCAGAGCTAAAAGTCATTCTCATAGGTGATCGAAACGCGATCACATCTCAATTATCTTCATTAGGTCAAATGCCTGATTCTCGTTTGAGTATCCAGCATTGTGATCGAGTTATTTCCAATTCTGAAAAACCTTCACTAGCCTTACGTAATAGTCAGGGTAGCTCTATGCGTGCCGCTATTGATCTTGTTGCCGAATCACACGCTGATGCTTGTGTTAGTGGTGGTAACACTGGCGCACTGATGGCGTTATCTCGTTTCAGACTCAAACTTCTTCCTGGTATTGATAGGCCTGCATTGGTTTCAGCTTTGCCTACTGCTTCTGGCAACCGTACATGGATGCTTGATTTAGGAGCGAACGTTTCTAGTGACGCAGATTCACTGTTTCAGTTTGCTGTAATGGGCAGTGCATTAGCAGAACAACATTTAGGTCGCGCTCCACGTGTGGCTATCTTGAATATCGGTGCAGAAGAAATCAAAGGCAATGACCTTGTGAAACGATGCGCCGAAATGTTGTCTAATACTCAGTCTGTGAACTTCATAGGTTATATTGAAGGTAATCAATTACTTCAAGATGCTGCTGATGTCGTCGTATGTGATGGTTTTGTGGGCAATGTCTGCTTAAAAACGTGCGAAGGTACGGCTCAGCTCTTTATTGATAAACTAAAAACGCGCATGATGGCTTCAACAATAAAGGGTTGGATCGCCAGAATGTTGTTTTCTGAGCTATTTACTGAATTAAAAACCTTGAACCCCGACCAGTATAACGGCGCAAGTTTGTTAGGATTACGCGGCATTGTCATTAAAAGTCATGGAAGTGCTGATGTGTCTGCAGTCGTCAACGCGATTGGTGAAGCAGTACACGAGGTCAAACGACAAGTCCCCAGCCGCATTAGCGATCGTTTGGAAGCGGTTTTACTCGAGAGGCATTATTAGTCTTCATGTATAGCAAAATTTTAGGTACTGGCAGCTACTTGCCATCTCAGGTGCGTACTAACGCAGACTTAGAGAAAATGGTAGAGACTAGCGATGAGTGGATCGTTGCTAGAACAGGTATTAAAGAGCGTCGTATTTCAGCGGAAAACGAAACCGTTGCGGATATGGCGTTTTACGCTGCTGAGAATGCCATTGAAATGGCGGGTATCGACAAAGAAGATATCGACTTAATCATTGTTGCAACAACCAGCAGTAGCCATACATTCCCATCTTCTGCATGTCAGGTACAAGGTAAGCTTGGTATCAAAGGCTGTCCTGCGTTTGATTTAGCTGCGGCGTGTTCTGGCTTTGTCTATGCACTGTCTGTTGCTGATCAACATATCAAAACGGGCATGTGTAAAAACGTTTTGGTAATCGGTGCGGATGCACTGTCAAAAACCTGTGATCCGACTGACCGCTCTACTATCATCTTATTTGGTGATGCTGCAGGCGCGGTGGTTGTAGGTGCAAGCGAAGAGCCAGGTATTTTGTCTACTCACATTTACTCTGATGGTAAATATGGTGAGCTTCTAAGCCTAGAAGTTCCAGAGCGTGGCGGTGATGCAGACAAATGGCTGCACATGGCGGGCAACGAAGTATTCAAAGTGGCGGTAACCCAGCTTTCTAAGCTCGTTAAAGACACATTAGCGGCGAATAACATGGATAAGTCAGAGCTTGATTGGTTAGTTCCACACCAAGCCAACTACCGTATTATTTCAGCAACCGCTAAAAAGCTGACAATGTCACTTGATCAAGTGGTGATTACCCTTGATAAGCACGGCAATACGTCGGCAGCTACCGTACCGACAGCATTCGATGAGGCTGTTCGTGATGGGCGAATTAAACGTGGTCAAACGCTTCTTCTCGAAGCCTTTGGCGGCGGCTTCACTTGGGGTTCTGCGTTAGTTAAATTCTAACCTCAAGCGATAATCAATAAACAAGGCACATAACTTATGTGCCTTGTTCAATTTTTTGCTTTGCTTAAAGGAAAATTACAATGAGCAAGTTTGCTATCGTATTCCCAGGCCAAGGCTCTCAAGCTATCGGTATGCTTGCTGACCTAGGCGAACAGTATGATGTTGTTAAAAATACATTTGCTGAAGCTTCAGAAGCACTTGGTTACGATCTATGGGCATTGGTTCAAGATGGTCCAGTAGAAAATCTAAATGAAACTTTCCGTACTCAACCAGCTCTACTAACAGCGTCTGTTGCAATCTGGCGTGTATGGCAAGAGCTTGGTCTGGAGCAACCTGCAAACTTAGCAGGCCACAGCCTAGGCGAATACTCTGCACTAGTGTGTGCGGGTGTTATCGACTTGAAAGAAGCGATCAAGCTAGTTGAGCTACGTGGTCAACTGATGCAAGAAGCGGTTCCTGCGGGCGTGGGTGCAATGTACGCAATCATCGGTCTAGATGATGAAGCGATTGCTAAAGCGTGTGAAGAAGCGGCACAAGGAGAAGTTGTTTCTCCAGTTAACTTCAATTCACCTGGCCAAGTTGTTATCGCGGGTAACAAAGCGGCAGTAGAGCGTGCTGGTGCACTATGTAAAGAAGCAGGCGCTAAACGTGCTCTTCCGTTACCAGTATCTGTACCGTCTCACTGTGCTCTTATGAAGCCTGCAGCAGACAAGCTAGCGGTCGCTCTAGAAGCTCTAAAGTTCAACGCACCAGCACTGCCTGTTATCAATAACGTCGATGTTATTGCTGAAACAGATCCTGCAAAAATCAAAAGCGCACTTGTTCGTCAGCTATACAGCCCAGTTCGTTGGACTGAAGGTGTACAAGCGATGAACGAGCAAGGCGTTGAAAAGCTACTAGAATTAGGTCCAGGTAAGGTTCTTACTGGTCTAACGAAACGTATTGTTAAAACTATGACAGCTGCTGCAGTTAATGATACTGCATCACTAGACGCTGCTAAGTAAATAACCAATTAATAGAGAAGTTATGATGAATTTAGAAGGCAAAGTTGCACTAGTTACAGGCGCAAGTCGTGGCATCGGTCGTGCAATCGCTGAACTTTTAGTTGAGCGTGGTGCTAAAGTTATCGGTACTGCTACGTCTGAAGGCGGCGCTGCTGCAATCAGTGAGTATCTTGGCGAGAACGGTAAAGGTCTTGCTCTTAACGTAACTGATGTTGACTCAATTACTGCTACACTGAAGACCATCAACGATGAATTTGGTGCGATCGACATTCTAGTTAACAACGCAGGTATCACTCGTGATAACCTACTTATGCGTATGAAAGACGACGAATGGAATGACATCATCGATACTAACTTAACGCCTATCTTCCGCATGTCTAAAGCTGTATTGCGTGGTATGATGAAGAAGCGTCAAGGTCGTATTGTAAACGTTGGTTCTGTAGTCGGTACTATGGGTAACGCTGGTCAAGCTAACTACGCAGCTGCAAAAGCTGGCGTGATTGGTTTTACTAAATCAATGGCTCGTGAAGTTGCATCTCGTGGCGTTACAGTGAACACTGTTGCTCCAGGTTTCATCGAAACTGATATGACTAAAGCGCTAAATGATGACCAACGTGCAGCAACTTTGGCGAATGTACCAGCAGGTCGACTAGGTGACCCTCGCGAAATCGCTGAAGCTGTGGTATTTTTGGCGTCACCTGCGGCAGCTTATATCACAGGCGAAACACTTCACGTCAATGGCGGTATGTACATGGTGTAAATTATGTGCAACATTTGTGCATGATTTAAGTCAAGATCATACGTAATTTCGGTTAAAATCGTGAAAATTGTGGTTTGACCAGAAAAGTTGACCTTGCAACTTTCAATAGATTGAATAAACTACGGAAAACATCGCATAAAGCGAACTCTGTAAAGGAAAAGAAAAAATGAGCAACCTCGAAGAACGCGTAAAGAAAATCATTGTTGAACAGCTAGGTGTAGACGAAGCTGAAGTTAAAAACGAAGCTTCTTTCGTTGATGACCTAGGTGCAGATTCTCTAGACACAGTTGAGCTAGTAATGGCTCTAGAAGAAGAATTCGACACTGAAATCCCAGATGACGAAGCTGAGAAAATTACTACTGTTCAAGCTGCTATCGATTACGTAACTAGCGCTCAGTAATAATCTCTCCCAGGCGGTCACCTTGACCGCCTGTGTTTTATCTAACTCATCTATCCTCATCTTAAATCACCTCAATCTCCGGAGTGTAATATCGTGTCCAAGCGTCGTGTAGTTGTCACTGGCATGGGTATGTTGTCGCCGGTAGGCAACACTGTAGAATCTTCTTGGAAAGCCCTGCTAGCTGGTCAAAGTGGTATCGTTAATATCGATCATTTTGATGCAACCAATTTCTCAACTCGTTTTGCAGGTCTAGTTAAAGACTTTAACTGCGAAGAGTATATGACTAAAAAAGATGCTCGTAAGATGGACTTGTTCATCCAGTACGGCGTCGCAGCAGGTATTCAAGCTTTAGATGATTCAGCCCTAACTATTACTGAAGAAAACGCCCCTCGTGTTGGCGTTGCCATCGGTTCTGGTATTGGTGGTCTTGGTTTGATCGAAGCAGGTCACCAAGCTCTAACAGAAAAAGGCCCTCGTAAAATCAGTCCGTTTTTCGTTCCGTCGACTATCGTGAATATGATTGCAGGTCACATGTCTATCATGCGTGGTCTGCGCGGTCCAAACATCGCTATCTCTACGGCATGTACGACTGGCCTACATAACATTGGTCACGCGGCTCGTATGATTGCATACGGCGATGCTGACGCAATGCTAGCGGGTGGTGCAGAAAAAGCATCGACACCACTAGGTATGGGCGGTTTTGGTGCGGCTAAAGCACTGTCTACTCGTAACGATGAGCCTCAAAAAGCTTCTCGTCCATGGGATAAAGGTCGTGACGGCTTCGTTCTTGGTGACGGTGCAGGCATGATGGTTCTTGAAGAGTACGAACATGCGAAAGCTCGTGGCGCTAAGATTTATTGTGAGCTAGTTGGCTTCGGTATGTCTGGTGACGCTTACCATATGACATCTCCAAGTGAAGATGGCTCTGGTGGCGCGCTAGCGATGGAAGCGGCTATGCGTGATGCTGGCGTGACTGGTGAACAAATCGGTTATGTTAACGCACACGGTACATCGACTCCTGCGGGTGATGTAGCTGAAGTGAAGGGGATTAAACGTGCTCTTGGCGAAGCAGGCTGTAAGCAAGTATTGGTTTCTTCTACGAAATCAATGACTGGCCACCTTCTAGGTGCTGCTGGTTCTGCTGAAGCGATCATCACAGCGATGTCTTTGGTTGACCAGATTGTCCCACCGACAATCAACCTAGATGATCCTGAAGAAGGCTTAGATATTGACTTAGTACCTCACACCGCACGTAAAGTTAGCGGCATGGAATATGCTGCATGTAACTCATTCGGTTTTGGTGGTACAAACGGATGTTTGATCTTTAAAAAGATTTAATCATCTTATTAAAGACATAAACACTCGTAGATAGTCACAATTAGACTTGTTTTTAAACGGCTTGATGCTTTAGCATTGAGCCGTTTCTTTTTATGGAGAAAAACATGTTCTGGGTTGATGGAGAAAGCCAACAAACTATCGATATCTTGGATCGCTCCTTTCAATACGGAGACGGCTGTTTTACGACTATGCTTGTCTCAAATGGTGAGATTCAGCATTTTCACGACCATCAGCATCGTGTCGATGAATGTCTAAAAGCGTTACGTATTTCTGCATTAGATTGGAATGTGGTTAACGCGTGGCTCGATAGTGCGCTTCAACATACCCAAGATAATGATCTTCATGGGGCAAAGAGCCTTGATGGTTCAACGAACCTTCAAGGTAGAAACGATCTTCATAATGAAAAATCAGGGATCAAGCTGCACGTTAGCCGTGGGGCAGGCGGTCGTGGCTACAGTACCAAGAATATCGCCAAACCAACGATAACTATTAGTACATTTGATTATCCAAGTCATTATTCAGCGTGGCAAGATACTGGTATCGAACTCGGCATCTGCCAACAAGCATTAGGTTTGAGCTCACTGTTGGCCGGTCATAAGCACAATAATCGCCTCGAGCAAATCTTGATGAAAGATGAAATGGATCAGGCTGATGAAGCTGATGGTGTGGTTCTTGATATCTCGGGCAATGTGATTGAAACCACCATGGCCAATTTGTTTTGGCGAAAAGGGAAGACGATTCACACTCCTCAACTGACACAAAGTGGCGTTGCTGGGGTTATGCGTAAGCAAGTGTTAACCGCGCTGAATCAAGCTGAACTTTCCGTTATTATTAGTGACTACTGCTTATCTCAACTCATGCAAGCTGATGAAATTTTCATGACCAACTCCATTTTAGGGGTTGCCCCCGTTACCCGTATTAGTGATACCCAATTCAATATTGGAACCGTTACTCGTAGCCTTCAAGGACAACTAAACCCGTGATCAAAAAGTTATTTATTTTTATTATCTTGTGCGTAATTGCAGCTGTTGCAGCTGGGTTCTACGTTTACAACCAAGCGCAAGATAACCTGAAACAAGTTATTCAATTAGAAAAACCACAGGTTGTTACTGTTGCTTCAGGCAGCAGCTTTAACCGCGTTCTCGCTCAGCTAATTAGTGACGGCCTGTTTGAAGCGTCTCCTTACGAGAAACTGATTCGCAAGCTACACCCTGAGTTGGTTGACGTAAAAGCAGGCACATTCCTGCTTGAGCCGGGTTTGACCCTTGAGCAAGCGCTACAAGTGCTGGTCGAAGGGAAAGAGCACCAATTCACGATTACTTTCGTAGAAGGCAGTCGTTTTGATGAGTGGCTTGTTCAGCTAAAAGATAACGAATTCATTCAACAGACGTTGGACGGTGTGACTGAAACAGAGATCGCTGAAAAATTGGGTATTGAAAATGAAAAGCTTGAAGGTCTTTTCTTAGCGGAAACGTATCACTACACCTATGGCACAACGGATTTAGAGCTGCTGAAACGCGCCCACCGAGATCTAATGAACGTGGTGAATGATGAGTGGGAAAATAGAGCCGATAAACTGCCTCTTAAATCGCCATATGAAGCGCTAATTCTTGCGTCTATCATCGAGAAAGAGACGGCAGTTGCTTCTGAGCGTGAGCGTGTGTCTTCTGTGTTCGTTAACCGCTTGAACAAGCGTATGCGTCTGCAAACTGACCCAACGGTTATCTATGGTATGGGCGATAGCTACGAAGGCAATATTCGTAAGAAAGATCTACGCACACCAACTCCGTACAACACCTATACAATGAGTGGTTTACCACCGACGCCGATTTCAATGACGGGTAAAGCGTCTATCAACGCGGCTCTGAATCCAGAGAAGAGCAACTACCTGTATTTTGTTGCGAGTGGAATGGGCGGTCACGTATTTTCAAAGAGTTTGACTGAGCATAACCGTGCAGTACGAGCTTACTTAAAGCAATTAAGAAAAAATAAATAAAGAAAGAATTATGAATCAGTCGAAATTTATCGTGGTTGAAGGCCTTGAAGGTTCTGGTAAAAGTACAGCAATCAATGCCATCGTTGAGACATTGAAAACAGCTGGTGTCGCGGACATCGTTAATACTCGCGAACCCGGTGGTACCGTGCTTGCCGAGAAGATGCGCTCATTGGTCAAAGAAGAACACGAAGGCGAGAGGCTTCAAGACATGACCGAATTGTTGCTGATGTACGCAGCGCGTGTTCAATTAGTAGAAAACGTCATCAAGCCTGCACTTGACAGTGGTAAATGGGTATTGGGCGATCGTCATGATATGTCATCTCAAGCCTATCAAGGTGGTGGTCGTCAGATCGCACGCACTACGATGGAATCACTCAAAGAAACCACGCTAGGCGGTTTTAAGCCAGATCTGACCCTATACTTGGATCTTGACCCTAGAGTAGGGCTTGAACGCGCTAGAGGCCGCGGTGAGCTCGATAGAATCGAAAGGATGGATATCTCATTCTTCGATCGTACGCGTGAACGTTACCTTGAGATTGCAGCACAAGACGAAACCGTTCTTGTGGTTAATGCACAGCAAGAGATTGAGCAAGTGGCTGCTGATATTAAAGTCGCGCTAGGTGCTTGGCTCGATAAACAGTAGGTAGTCATGGCTGAAGTGTATTCTTGGCTCACACCGGTATGGAGTGAGTGGAAAAAAAGTCTCGATGCAGAACATTTTCCTAACTCTGTGATTGTTAATGCACCGGAAGGGCTCGGCGTTAATGCGCTAATTAGCCAACTTACCGATGCATTGATGTGTACTAATTACGAAAGCGAGTCGTGTGGATTTTGCCACAGTTGTGAATTGATGAAGTCGGGGAGTCATCCTGACTTCCATGTGATTGAACCTGAGAAAGAAGGTAAATCGATTACCGTTGACCAAGTACGTGCGAGTAACCGCTGGGCTCAACAATCGTCTCAGTTAGGTGGCCTGCGTGTCATCTTGCTGAATCCGGCTGAAGCGATGAACGAATCGGCGTCTAATGCGCTGTTGAAAACGCTGGAAGAACCTGCGAGTAACTGTATTTTCATTCTTTCGACGCGTAACAGTAATCGCTTAATGCCGACTATTCTTAGCCGTTGTCAGCAATTTAATGTTGTGTGTCCACAATTGGATGCGGGCTCGGCATGGCTAGATGGGGAAGTAGGTAAAGCGGTTCCGCAGTATATTCTAGCGCTCAATGACAACGCGCCTTTGAAAGCGAAAGCCATGTTTGAGCAAGGTGGTGTTGAGGCTTCTAGCAAAGCGTTAGATGGCTTCGTGGATGTTATCAAAGGTGTCCAACCAGACATGCTGAAGTTCTCTACAGAGCTGAGTAAGGAGCCTCTGGTTCAACTAGGTTGGCTATGGCATTTACTGTCTGACGTGCAAAAGCTGCATTTTGGTTTAGCGAGTAAGGCGATCACTCCGAGTGCCAAAGTACTCTCTGAGGTGATGTCTTACCAAAGTGCCTATACAGTATCGAATAAACTGCTGATACTAATTGAGCAGTTGAAGCAACACCCTGGGCTCAATACGGAGCTACTCATAATGAATTGGCTGATTGCCACTTGCGAGGAAACATGTTCGTAGATTCCCATTGTCATTTAGACAAACTGGATTACCAAGATTTACACACAAGCGTAGAAGATGTGGTTAATAAAGCGAAAGCAGCAAACGTTGACCAACTGCTTTCTGTTGGCGTTACGCTGGATTCATTTGAAAATATGCTCGAGATGATCTCGCCGTTTGATAACGTTAAGGTATCGTGTGGCGTACATCCTCTTGATGTAGAGAGCGACTTTTGTTTAGACAGAATGCGTGAGTATGCGAGCAATCCAAAGGTTGCGGCGATAGGTGAGACAGGCTTAGATTATCACTACCAGCCAGAGACGGCTGAACTACAACAGCTCAGGTTCAAGCAGCACGTTGAGTTGGCTGTTGAGCTTAATAAACCTTTGATCATCCACACGCGTAACGCGCGTGAAGATACGTTAGCTATTTTACGCGATGGTGGAGCAGAGAAGTGCGGTGGTGTGATTCATTGCTTTACTGAAGATCAAGCGTTCGCCGAAGCGGCAATGGAATTAGGTTTTTATATATCGATCTCAGGTATTGTGACCTTTAAACAAGCCACAGAACTTAAAGATGTTGTGAAAAACCTACCGCTAGATAGGTTACTGATCGAGACGGATTCGCCATACTTGGCTCCGATTCCATATCGAGGTAAACAGAATCAGCCTGCATATGTTGTCGAAGTGGCGGCTTATATCGCGCAGCTGAAAGGGCTGTCAATGAAAGAGGTTGCTGAACAAACAACCAAAAATTACCGAAAACTTTTTTTTCGATAAAAAATTAACTAAACAAATAAAAGGGAGCGAAAGCTCCCTTTTTGTGTTTTTGATCACCAAAAGTACGTTTTTTTTAATGTTTACTAATTATGTTGAACTTGAGAGCACTATTTACATCATTTGTAATTTTGTTACTAAAAATAACATTCTCTCCTATTTTATTTACCTAGTAAAATAATAGAGCTATTGAAAAATATTTTTTATTTTCAGTAACTTAGTGCATTGTAAAGCATTGCATTTCTTGATTTGACATGTGATCCAAGACGTGTTTTGAAACTAAATTTCGTAAGTGACTAGAAAGTTAGTTCGCCATCAATATATATTTAGCGTCAGAAAATATAATGCAATACATGGTTACATTTTCACTGGGTGCTAACATTATAGGCTACGGGGGTGTGCCGTTAGGACCCATATGATTATTTTATCTTTATCAGGAGCATAAACATGTTTAAGAATCTTTTTGCCAACTTGCAAAAAGTCGGTAAGGCTCTGATGCTACCAGTATCAGTTCTTCCGGTTGCGGGTATTTTGCTTGGTGTCGGTGCGGCAAACTTTAGTTTCCTTCCTGAAGTGGTTTCTCACTTAATAGAACAAGCTGGCGGTTCAGTATTCGGTCAAATGGCTCTGCTATTTGCTGTAGGTACAGCACTTGGTTTTACAAACAATGATGGTGTTGCTGGTCTAGCAGCTGTTGTTGGCTACGGCATAATGGTTGCTACACTTAAAGTTATGGCAACAGTAATGGGCGTTGATGGTATCGAGACTGGTGTTCTTGGAGGTATCCTTTCTGGTGGTGTTGCTGGTTGGGCTTTCAACAAGTTCTATCGTATTCAACTTCCAGAATATTTAGGCTTCTTTGCTGGTAAGCGTGCAGTGCCAATCGTTACTGGTTTTGTATCCATCGCATTAGGTTTAGTTCTTTCTGTAGTTTGGCCTCCAATCGGTGGTGCAATTGCGGCGTTCTCTGATTGGGCTGCAAACCAAAATCCAGTAATGGCATTTGGTATTTACGGTGTTGTTGAGCGTTCTCTGATTCCTTTTGGTCTTCACCACATCTGGAACGTACCATTCTTCTACGAAGCGGGTTCTTGTGTGAACAACGCTGGTGAACAAGTAAATGGTATTATGACTTGTTTCCTTACTGCTGATGATGCATCTCGCGCAGCGGGCAATGGCTTCGGTCAGTTAGCGGGTGGTTACTTATTCAAAATGTTCGGTCTTCCTGCTGCTGCAATAGCAATTGCGCACTCAGCTAAGCCTGAAAACCGCGCTAAAGTAATGGGCATCATGGCTTCTGCTGCGTTGACTTCATTCCTAACGGGTATCACTGAACCAATCGAATTTTCATTCCTATTTGTTGCTCCAGTTCTTTATGCTATCCACGCTGTACTTGCCGGTGTTGCATACATGCTAACTAACGCATTAGGTATTGTTCATGGTCACACATTCTCGAACGGTTTCATTGACTTTGTTGTTCAATCTCCACGCGCAGAGAATATGCTTCTTCTTGTCGGTCTTGGTCTTGTTTACGCGGTTGTTTACTACATTGTATTCCGCGCTGTGATTAAAGCTCTTGACCTTAAAACTCCAGGTCGCGAAGACGAGTCAGAAAACGAAATCGTTGCTACTGGTACAGAGCTTGCTGGTGAATTAGTTGCTGCATTCGGTGGCAAAGCGAACATCACTGGTCTTGACGCTTGTATTACTCGTCTACGTGTAGCAGTTGCTGATACAGAAACTGTTGACCAAGACAAACTAAAGAAACTAGGCGCTGCAGGTGTTGTTGTAGTTGCTGGTGGCGTACAAGCTATCTTCGGTACTAAGTCTGACAACCTTAAGACAGACATGGATGAGTGGATCCGTAACAACGGTTAATTTACTGATTCAATAAATTGAAAGGAGGCCTAAAGGCCTCCTTTTTTTTCTGCTCAACGGAATTCCTTGCTATTTTTATTCCTTTCCACTCAATCAGTTATCGAACAACTTGATGTTATGATGCTCAATTGTCCGCTTTGGGTACTTCCTATCTTAACTTTATGATGACAACATCCGTTGTGATTTAAGTAATCTACCGTTTTTTAAAACAGTCTGAGAATACTATGAAACATCGTTATCTAATTGGCCTTATGTACTGCAGCGGAGCCTCATTAGCTCATGCCTCTGAAGCTCCAAACCTAGAAGTTGGCTTGGCCGTCGACCAAGATCTAAGTGTTGTTGTTGAGTTTGATCAGAAGTATCGCGCCACAGTCGGTAATGATGGTGCAGCATTTGATTATATTTTTAAGCGCGGTCAGTTTGAAACTGAAGCGCCTTTAAGTTGGTATGTTGGTGCAGGTGCTTGGGCTGAATGGAATGATGATTTTGGTCTGCGTGTGCCGTTAGGCGTGAAAGTGAATTTCTATGAAGGTTGGAATGCTTACGCACAAGTTCATCCTGAACTCGATATGTATAAAGGTGTTGAGTTGCAATTGAGTGGCGCGTTGGGTGTCACTTACAAGTTCTAGGCGATGAGACAAAAAATGCCAGCTTAGTAGCTGGCATTTTGGATTGATTTAAATGAGGTTAATTCTGTTTGTCCATTGCACGCTTTATGCAAATAGCTGCACCACCCCAAGTGATACCAAGGCCAAGAACCATCATAATAATTGCGCTGGTTGTCATGATTATGCTTCCTTCTTACTTGTCATATTTATGATAATGCCAATCGCTAGTAATCCTGCGATCATTGCCCAACCAAGAGTCAGGTCGTAGCCACCGTAACCGTCTGTAAATAGTGCACTTAGCTTCGTTGCAAGAATGATTGCAAGCATAACCGGAGTAACGAAGCGTAGGCATACGTTGAACCATATGCCAATAGAAAAATCTGAAATATCATTTACATACGCACGTACATCGCTAACTTTGTTTAGTAGCCATGCCATTAGAAGGATTTCAATGAATCCGCCTACCATGATGCCGACGTTGTTAGCAAAGTGATCGACCAGGTCTAGTAGTAGTAAACCGCCGTTAGTTGCAAATGCCATAGATACCACAACACCAACGCCAATAACAAGACTTGCTGCTTTTTTACGGTTCCAGTTCAGTTTGTCCATAATTGAAGATGTTACCGCTTCCATAATTGAGATGTGAGAGCTTAAACCAGCCACAACAAGTGCAAAGAAAAATAGTGGACCCAGAATATACGGTGCTGGAAGTAAATTAATCGCAGCAGGCAGTGTAACAAACGCAAGGCCAACGCCTGCTGATACTAATTCCGTTAATGGTTTACCTTGCTCTTGAGCCATGTAGCCAAGAACTGAGAAAATCATGATACCCGCAAGAATTGAGAAACCACAGTTAATAAGAACCGTCATAAACGCGTTGTTCGTGATATCTGATTTTTCAGGCAAATAGCTAGAGTAAGCCAGCATGATTGCAAAACCGATACTTAGCGTGAAGAAGATTTGCCCGTAGGCAGCGGCCCATACTTTTACGTCCCAGATTTTGCTGAAGTCAGGTTCAAACATGTAGTTCACACCATCGAGAGCTCCCGGTAGGAAAACCATACGTCCAATAAGTAAAATCACCATTATGAACAATACTGGCATCATTACTTTAGACGCACGTTCGATACCTGCTTTAACCCCACCAACGATAGCGGCATAAGTGATTGCCCAAGCAAGTAACATTGCACCCGCGATGCCCCATTGGATGCTACCTAGGTTCGTCGGTGAGTTATCACCTAGAGCTAGGTATTCATTGAAGAAGAATGCGTTAGTGTCTGTTCCCCAGCTTTGATTGAATGACATACCGAAGTATGAAATTGCCCAACCGATAACTGCAACATAGTAGACCGCAATAACAGCTGCTACACCTACCTGGAACCACCCAAGCCATTCAAATTTTGAGTTGATGCGCGATAAGGTGGCGGGTGCAGAACCACGATATTTTTGACCCATACTGAACTCTAGGATCATAAATGGGATACCAGCCGTAAGCATGGCAAATAGGTATGGAATGAAGAAAGCGCCGCCGCCATTTTCATAAGCCATATATGGAAAACGCCAAATGTTCCCTAAACCAATAGCAGAACCTACTGCGGCGAGGATAAATCCTGCTCGGGATCCCCACTGTTCTCGCTTCATATTTAACTCCTTATACAACTTCACTGAGGTATGAAGCTTCTCGTCACGCTGTGCTTGGGAAGGAAATGATAGCTAAAACAGGCAAACGGTTTGACTGTTTACTTTATCTTCCGTTATTAAGCAAAAAATTAGACTATTATATTGATAACGATCGGAGAACTCAGCGGATAATTCTTAATTGTTTGATGTGTGTTTGCATAACCTGAAATATTCAGCTGATGCGTGATTGTGAGCCTACCTAGTTAGAATGGTTAAAGCAATAGATTAGATATGTTTAATAACTGTAGAGTTATGGTTTTTAAGATGTTAAATAGTGGTTATTTCAGAGGTATGAATTGGTTTATTGGTTATTTGCTGGTTTATGTGTCTTTATTTTTTTACTTTGTTGGGTCATATGACTTTATTTTCAAATGGAGTGTATGACTGAAATTCATACATTCTGCAGTTTAAATCTTCAATTATTCAGGTTTCTATTGGTATGAGGTGATCCTCGATACATTAGAAAGTAAAACTCAATCCAACATTGGCTTGGAATTGGTTCATCCAGTCAGTATCAAAGCGGATGATGCAGTCTTGCCCATTGCTCGGTACGTTACAAACACCAGAGGTGTCGTTGTCGACCACAGTACCTAGCCAACGTAGTTGTGTATTTAACGCTAAGCGGTCACTGACTTTGTACTCTAAGCCACCAAAGATAGAAGTTGATAACCCATATTTATCTTTCGCCCAACCTACATCAACGTAAGAAGCACCAAGACCTAACCCTAGATATCCTGACAGCGCAGAGGAAGCAGGGTAGTAGATACTGCTTTGAAAGTGCAGGTATTGAATTGAGGAGCTTAGATTGAGCGTTTCTAACTCAGAGCTCTGGTTGGAATAGAAAAAGCCGATACGACCTTTCTCAAGTGGAGTTTCAATGGCGAAGGTGTAGTTTTCTGAACCTTCCATGTCATAAGTATTACCATCCTGATCTTCGACGCTTCCACCACCGGTATAACCAATCATCGGAGTGATAATAATTTCCGGTGCTGCATACAAGTTTGCAGCGGAAGTTAGCGCAACAAGCGCAATCATATTTGCTTTGTTATTCATGAGTATATCCTTATCCATACACTTACTAATTGTGATGGTTACATCAATATTGTGCGACTAATTTCGACGATTCTTGAAGATACTTCACACACCTGATAGAACTTATATAGAGACTCAAAAAGTTAATAATAAGCCAGAGGTGTCTATGGACCATAATCTGAAAAATGCTCTACAAATAACAGCGATCATCTATACCATCATTCTTTCATTTGGTTTTATTGCGATTGGTAGCTAATACCATCTATTGCGAGGCTGAGTTTTTATACTCAGGTAATCATGAATAGTGGGATTATAACCAATATTGATACAGCAATAGACTTGGATTACTACGCTAAGTTTATTGCTGGAAAAACAGCTTTGGTCGCTCAAGGTGGCGGACAGAGATGTATTTTTACGGCTGGTGTACTGGACGCATTTCTTCTTTCTAATTTTGACCCTTTCGACGAATTCTTTGGCACCTCAGCGGGTGCGCTTAATTTGTGTGCCTATCTGTGCCGTGATAAAGGGCTAGGTCGTTCTTTCGTTCTTGATTTGACGACGGTTCCAGAATTCTTCAATCTTTTCTCTTATATACGAAAGCGACAGAACTTAGGTTTAGAGTGGGCCTTAGAACAGATCATGGCTTACCCATACAAGCTTGATCTTGATTTGGGACGACAAACCTTAGGTGATCGCCATTTCTCTGCGGCAGTAACGGATTCTAAAAATTTACGAGACCATTATTTTCCTCTGATGGGAGAAGACTGGTACAAAGTGATGATTGCGACCTGTGCCATCCCTCGTCTGTACAATGATGAAATCTTCATTGGTGACCGTGCTTATGTTGACGGTGGCGTGTCTGCGTCTATTCCTGTGCAAGAAGCATGGCGTAGGCAAGCTCGATCGATAGTCGTGATACGTACTGAGCCTGTATTGGAAGAGGTAGCCGAGCTATCCAAGGAGATTCAAGGTAAACATGCCTTAATGAAAGCACCTAAGCCTATATCTGCTGAGGAGTTGGAATGGTTTCGTGAGTCGTTTGATAGTGTGCAAGATCATTGGCAACAAAAAGTTGAACAATGGAAAACCGATTGGACGTCATTCTTTCAGCAGCAAATTCTCCGTTCAAAGGAGCAAAAGATCGATAGAGGGCATCTTGATCTGCTCAATGGTGGACGATGGCTATTTGGTGCTGATGATATTTATCGTTTAAGTCATTTGATTGGCGATAAGTTTGATTCTGGCTTAGCTGACATGTTGATGGTTCATTATCAGACCTATTCATTAACTCAGAACTTTTTGAACTCTCCACCGGACGATGCGTTTGTTGTTCAAATTGCACCCAGCAAACCGCTTAAGTCGAGCTCTTTGATGAGCGATAAAGAAGATTTGCTGCACGATTACGACTTAGGGTTAGAGGCGGGTTACCGATTTGTAGAAACTTATACTTCAACGGAAAACGCTCGTAGCTCACATATGCCACAGTTGGTGAGTAGCATTGCTGAGAAGTAATACTCGAGGTTCATAAGTTAGTACGTCAAACCGCTAAGCATGTTCTGAAGTGAAAAAGGGTTATTGAACTTAGTTCAATAACCCTTTTTTGATCTTGGTAGGGTCGCTCATCAACGAACTGACCTAATCAAATACAACCATGTTAAGTGACCGGCAAGATTCTCATACAGTTGGTTGACCCTGCCACATCCATAATGTCGCCTTGAGTGACGATCACTAGGTCGCCAAACTTAAGGTGTCCTTTCTCCTTAAGGCGAGTAAGCGTAGATAGTGCAATGTCAAAGCTGTCTTCGGCTTTTGTCTCGAAGTAGATAGGGGTAACTCCTCGATATAAGGTACAGCGGTTCAGTGTCCCTTCATTACGAGATAGAGCGTAGATAGGCATGTCAGCACTTAATCGAGACATCATAAGAGCAGTGCGCCCTGATTCGGTGAGAGTGACAACGCCTTTAATGCCTTCCATATGGTTCGCGGAATAGATGGTCGCCATAGAAACGGTTTCTTCTGCGGTAACGAAGGTGCGATCAATACGGTAATTAGATTGGTTATTAATGCCCGCCATTTTCTCTGCGCCAATACAGACTTCTGCCATCGATTTTACGGTTTCAACCGGGTAATCACCGGCAGCGGTTTCACCTGAAAGCATTACCGCATCTGTTCCATCAAGTACCGCATTGGCAACGTCCATCACTTCGGCACGGGTTGGCATTGGTGCTGAGATCATTGATTCCATCATCTGAGTTGCGGTGATGACGGTTCTGTTAAGCGCTCTAGCACGGCGTATAAGCTGTTTTTGTACTCCGACTAATTCAGGGTCGCCAATTTCCACTCCGAGGTCACCACGGGCCACCATGACGACATCTGAGGCCATTATGATATCATCCATGTTCTCAACGGTGGCAACGGTCTCCGCTCGCTCGACTTTAGCGACAAGGTGAGCTTCTAATCCTGCTTCTTGTGCTAATTGACGAGCATAGTGCATGTCTGCACCGTTGCGTGGGAAAGATACGGCCAAATAGTCGACTTGGATTTGAGCTGCGGTGATGATGTCTCGCTTGTCTTTGTCAGTGAGTGCTTCTGCAGACAGTCCACCGCCTTTTTTGTTGATGCCTTTGTTATTCGACAGTGGGCCACCAATGGTGACTTCAGTATGAACGCGACAGCCTTCGACTTCGGTGATTTTCAGTTGAACTCGACCATCATCAAGTAATAGAACATCGCCAGCTGACACATCGTTTGGTAATTCTTTGTAATCGAGGCCCACGGCTTCTTGATTGCCCTCACCTAAACCTAGGCTACTGTCGAGCGTGAACTTGTCGCCCACTGCGAGTTGGATTTTACCGTATTTAAAAGTAGATACACGAATCTTGGGACCTTGTAAGTCGCCGAGGATTGCGATTTGGGTACCAAACTTTTTCGCTATTGCGCGGACTTTTTCAGCGCGTTGAATATGGTCATCGCTGCTGCCGTGAGAGAAGTTCATACGGACGATATTGGCGCCGGCTTTGATGATCTCTTCAAGGACGTTACCTTTATCTGTTGATGGCCCTAAAGTGGTGACGATTTTTGTTTTTCTTAATTCTGATGTCATGAATGCTCCGAAGGTGAGACCTAGAAAATCTTGTACAAGACAGAATTAAGTATATGCATTAATTGATAATTTATTGGGAGCTAGGAAGGTATTTCTGTATTTGCTGTTATTTATTGAATTTAAGACTCAAACACGATGTTTTTTTATGAAAATTAAGTCTCAAATTACCGATGCGGGTGTTAATTTTTCTTAAACTATTTGACTAGAAACACAAAGATTCATGTATATACGTGATGCTGGTCACGGCGATATACCAAGTCACTTCACAATTACTTCGCAAAGTAAAAAAATTAACCCGTTTATGATTTCTGGAGCGTAAAATGTACATGGCTCAACCGGGCCATATTGATCATATCAAACAGGTCAATGCTGGTCGTGTATATAAACTAATTGACCTTAAAGGTCCTATTTCTCGTATCGAACTGTCCAAGCAAAGTGAGTTGGCTCCGGCGAGTATTACTAAAATTACCCGCGAACTTATTGAAGCCCACCTTATCCATGAGACGACGGTTCAAGAAGCCACGACTCGTGGACGTCCTGCTGTGGGTTTGCAAACCAATAATGAAGGTTGGCAGTTTCTGTCGATGCGTCTTGGTCGTGGGTATCTCACGATCGCGCTTCATGAACTAGGTGGCGATGTGCTTATCGATACTAAAATTGATATTCACGAGCGTGACCAAGAGGATGTGCTTGCTCGTCTTCTGCATGAGATTGATGAGTTTTTCCAAACCTACGCGGAACAACTCGACAGGGTCACCAGCATTGCCGTTACTTTGCCGGGTCTCGTGAATTCTGAGCAAGGTATTGTGCTGCAGATGCCGCACTACAACGTTAAAAATTTAGCGTTGGGCCCTGAGATCTACAAAGAAACGGGTCTACCGGTCTTTATTGCCAATGATACTCGAGCTTGGGCATTAGCCGAGAAGCTGTTTGGTCACTCACAAGATAACGATAATTCAGTTCTTATCTCGATTCACCATGGTGTCGGTGCCGGGATAATCCTAGATGGCCGAGTTCTACAAGGTCGTCACGGTAACATCGGTGAATTGGGTCATATTCAGATTGAGAGAGAGGGCAAGCTTTGTCATTGTGGTAACCGAGGCTGTTTAGAAACGGTGGCGAGCTCGCAGGCTATCCGTGAGCAAGTCAAAGAGCGATTAGCCAATGGTGAAGAATCAACACTTACTGTGTTTGAGGATGTCACGATTGAACAAATCTGCGCTGCCGCGGCGGCGGGAGATCCTCTAGCGGTAGAAGTAATTGAACAATTAGGCCGTTACCTAGGCTCTGCGATTGCGATTGTGATTAACCTATTCAACCCTGAGAAAATCTTGGTGGGTGGTGTTATCAATCAAGCTAAAAGCGTGTTGTACCCCGCGATTCAAAAGTGTATCGAAGAGCAGAGTTTATCGGTTTACCATCAAGATTTAGAGCTGGTGGAATCTCGATTCTATAAGCAAGCAACCATGCCAGGTGCTGCGCTTGTTAAACAAGCCTTGTACGATGGTCAATTATTGATGAAAGTCATTGAAGGTTAAGCCTCTTTTACTCTTCTTATAGCCTTGCCGAACTCTTATTATCTCCTTAAACTATGTATAACGTCATTTGTTGTACTTAGTTTAAGCATTCTGTGCAATGGCGCTTTGCTTTAACCTATTGAAGTAGGCTATTGTAGCCTCAGTTATTATTTGTCACTAAGGTGTTGTATGTCTGGCGTTTTAAATTCGGTTGATCAGAGAACCAAACTAGTCGGTGAGAACCGTCTGGAACTCTTGTTATTCAGCTTAAATAGTCGTCAACTATTTGCGATTAACGTATTTAAAGTGAAAGAAGTCCTAAAAGTGCCATTGTTAACTCGCTTACCGGGCTCCCACCATCACATTACGGGTGTGGCTTCTTTACGTGGTGAATCAGTGCCTGTTATCGATTTACGTAGCGCGATTGGCTTCCCGCCGTCTCGTGATGAGACTCAAGAAAATAATTTGATCATCACAGAATACAATCGAACCGTACAAGGCTTCTTGGTTGGACAAGTTCGTAACATCGTGAATACGACGTGGACTGAAATTCAGCCGCCGCCAAAGACGACTGGGCGTGCTAACTACCTTACGGCTATCACGCACATTCAAGAAGAAGAGCAACACAAGATCGTTGAGATCATTGATGTTGAAAAGGTACTCGCTGAAATCATCGATTATGATGTTTCGATTTCTGACGGTGTCTTAGATGAGCAGCTTGCCAATGAAATGGTTGGACGTAACGTACTTATCGTTGATGACTCTTCAACCGCACGTAATCAGATCAAAGGTACCTTATCGCAATTGGGTTTGAACATTATTGAATGCTGCGATGGCCTACAAGCGCTTAACCTACTGAAGGGTTGGTGTGACGAAGGCAAAGACATTAATCAAGAAATACTACTGATGATCACCGATGCCGAAATGCCTGAAATGGACGGCTATAAACTGACCCATGAAGTACGTACTGACCCACGAATGCATGACTTGTTTATCACGCTAAATACTTCATTAAGCGGAAGTTTCAATGAAGCCATGGTTGAGAAAGTAGGGTGCAACCGCTTTATTTCTAAATTCCAACCGGATCTCTTGGTTGAAGTCACTCAAGAGCGAATGCGCCAGATTTTATAATTAATTCAGCTGTACGGTTTGTTTTGAGTGACCTTATAGAAAACGTTAGCTAATATTGAAGGCGCAATTTTTCTTAAAAAAAGCCGCTATTAAAGCGACTTCTTTTTATTGTTTATAATATCAACTACTTAGGTTGAGCGTCGATACATTGGCCATTAATATCTGTCACACTTGGGTTCATTAAGTGTAGATACAGCGGGATGATGTCGAGTGGCGTTTTTAGTTTGTTCGCATCTTCACCTGGGTACGCTTTTGCACGCATGCGTGTTTGAGTACCGCCTGGGTTAATCGCATTAACACGGATATCGGTACCTTCAAGCTCATCGGCTAAGATTTGCATCATGCCTTCTGTAGCAAACTTTGAAATCGCGTAAGTACCCCAGAACGCGCGGCCAGAGTGACCAACCGTTGAAGAGGTAAAGACAATACGACCCGCTTCCGCTTTCTTAATGACGGGCAGTAACGCTTGAGTCATTAGAAATTCAGCTTTAACGTTGATTTGCATGACGCTATCAAACGTTTCTTCATCGATTTGATCGAATGGACTTAACGTGCCAAGCACACCTGCGTTATGCAGTAGACCATCTAAACGACCGAACTGTGATTCGATGGTTTCAGCCATGTCGATGTAGTTCTGTTTTTTCGCGCCTTTTAAATCCAGTGGGATAATCGCAGGCTGCGGGTAACCAGCACTTTCGATTTCGTCGTAAATCAATTCAAGGTTTTTGACATTGCGGCCTAACAGAATGACAGTTGCACCATGTTGAGCGAAGCTTAGTGCGGCTTGGCGACCAATGCCAGCACCGGCACCTGTAACCAAAATTACTTTATCTTTGAGGGCATCTGTAGAGATTGGGTAATCCACTGTGCTTATCCTTCTTTCTTTTATTATGTTCGTCATTCCATTGATGTTTAATCACACAGATAACCGCAGGAATGATGAGAAATTCTTGGTAATCGTGACAAGATGGTTACAATACACTAATTCATACAATAGGGGATATGACATTGGAATTTTTGTTGGACTACGGCCTGTTTTTAGCCAAGATTGCGACCGTTGTAATCGCCATCATTGCAATTTTAGTGATAGCTAAATCTGTGGGTGGAAAATCAAGCGCAATTAAAGGTGAGCTGGAAATCACGAACCTATCTGAGCACCACAAACAAACGATTGAACAGCTAGAGCACCATTTGCATGATGATGCTTTCATCAAAGCACGTGATAAAGCAGAAAAGAAAGCGGAAAAAGAAAAAGTAAAATCACGTGGCAAAGAAGTGAAGAAAGCAGCGAAAGAGGGTGAGCTTGATAGCAAGCGTGAACCACACTTATTCGTTCTCGATTTTAATGGCAGCATTGATGCTAAAGAAGTGGCTTCTTTACGTGAAGAGGTAACGGCGGTTCTGGCTGTTGCTCGCGAAGGTGACGAAGTCTTGCTTAAACTGGAATCTGGCGGTGGCATGGTTCACGGCTATGGTTTGGCGTCTTCTCAACTTGATCGTATCAAAGTAGCTGGTCTGCCTCTGACTATCTCGGTAGACAAAGTCGCAGCAAGTGGCGGTTACATGATGGCATGTATCGCAGACAAAATCGTATCTGCACCTTTTGCTATTGTTGGTTCTATTGGTGTTATCGCTCAACTGCCAAACTTCAACAAACTGCTTAAAAAGTACGATATTGAATTCGAACAGCTAACGGCAGGTGAGTACAAACGCACGCTTACTATGTTTGGTGAGAACAGTGATAAAGCACGCGAGAAGTTTAAAGAAGAGCTAGAGGAAACTCATGGTTTGTTTAAAGACTTCATTCGTGACCATCGACCAGTGCTAGATCTTGAAAAAGTAGCAACAGGTGAGCACTGGTTTGGTACACAAGCGCATGAACTTGGGTTGGTGGATGAGATTAGCACTTCTGATGATTTAGTCGTAGCGGCATGCAAGGATAAGACGGTTCTAGCGATTCACTACGTACAGAAGAAAAAGCTGTCAGACAAGCTAGCTGGCGTGGCAGGTAAATCTGCGGACAGCGTGCTGATGAAACTGGTTGAACGCGGCCAAAAGCCGATTGCTTAAGCTTATTTAGTTTTATCTCTAGTATCTAGTTCTAGTGCCTATTGAAGGTGTTTGAGCCATAAAAAGAAAGCGCATAAGTCTGATGACTTATGCGCTTTTTATTGCTCCACTTCCGAGCGGGTTTAACCACTATGTTGTAGGGGGAGCGGAGTCTTATACCAATCACTTACTGTGATTAGCACTAAATCTTGGCTCCATAATCATTTCGTTTCGGACAGGTGGACAATATCTCTCTATGACCTGTGTCTTTTAGCTCTTCTAAAATCACATCAAAGCCCCATAAACGATAAAGGTGTTTTAATACTTCATCGTAGCCTTTATCTAGCGGGATACGGTCATGAGGCACATATTGCAGTGTCATTGAACGATCACCACGAACATCGACGTTAAACACCTGAATATTCGGCTCAAGATTGCTTAGGTTGTACTGCGCTGCGAGCTTTTCTCTAATCAGGTGATAACCTGGGTCATCGTGAATCGCACTGACTTCAATGGTATTTTTACGGTCGTCGTCGAGCACTGAGAACAGCTTAAAGTCACGAATGATCTTTGGAGAAAGGTATTGACTGATGAAGCTTTCATCTTTGAAGTTGTGCATCGCAAAGTGCACCGCCTCTAACCAATCACTTCCGGCTAACTCAGGGAACCACTCTTTATCTTCATCGGTGGGCTCTTCACAGATGCGTCGGATGTCTCTAAACATCGCAAAACCAAGTGCATAAGGATTTATCCCACTGAAATAAGGGCTGTTGTAGGCGGGTTGAGCAACCACACTGGTGTGACTGTGTAGGAACTCTAAGATGAACTTATCACTCACCAAGCCTTCGTCGTAAAGGTGGTTAAGAATGGTGTAATGCCAGAAGGTTGCCCAACCCTCATTCATTACTTGAGTTTGTTTCTGAGGATAGAAGTATTGGCTTACCTTGCGAACAATACGAACACACTCACGCTGCCAAGGTTCAAGCAGTGGGGCGTTCTTCTCAATAAAGTACAAAATGTTCTCTTGAGGCTCACTAGGGAAACGTATCTTAGTCTCTTCTTCCTTGCTTTTGTTTTGAGGAACGGTTCTCCAAAGCTCATTCACTTGAGATTGCAGATACGCTTCACGTTCTTCTTGTCTTGCGGTTTCTTCCGCAATGGAAATCTTCTCTGGACGTTTGTATCTGTCTACGCCGTAGTTCATGAGAGCATGACAAGAATCGAGAAGTTTCTCGACTTCAGCTACACCGTATTTTTCTTCGCAATCGGTAATGTATTTTTTCGCGAACAATAGGTAGTCAATAATCGAGCTTGCATCAGTCCAAGTTTGGAACAGGTAATTACCCTTAAAGAACGAGTTATGGCCGTAACAGGCGTGTGCCATTACTAACGCTTGCATGGTAACCGTGTTCTCTTCCATTAAGTAAGCAATACACGGATCTGAGTTGATCACGATTTCGTACGCTAAGCCCATTTGGCCGTGTTTGTAGTTTTGTTCTGTCTGGATAAATTTCTTACCAAAAGACCAGTGGCTGTAATTGATGGGCATACCAATACTGGAGTAAGCATCCATCATCTGTTCAGAGGTAATCACTTCAATCTGGTTCGGGTAAGTGTCTAAACGGTAATGCTGCGCCACACGCTTAATTTCTACGTGATATTGTTCTAAGAGGTTGAACGTCCAATCTGGGCCATCAGGTAGCATCTTGTCGTTTCTCTTTTGTGTCGCTTTGTCTTTTTCTGCAACGTTTGATTTCGCTGTCATGGCAAGCCCCTTACGCTGTCTCTTTCTGGAACAGTTCTCTAAACACAGGAAAAATATCATCCACCGTTTTAATGTTCTTCATGGCGAAGTTATCGAAGCTCGCTTCTAGCTTCTCGTACTCGTGCCAAAGCGTTTGGTGTGAACGGCGCGTGATTTCGATGTAAGAATAATATTGGCAAGTCGGTAATAGCGTATTGACCAGCAGTTCTTTACAGCGAGGGGAGTCATCAGCCCAGTTATCTCCATCAGAAGCTTGTGCAGCGTAGATATTCCACTCATTAGCAGGATAACGGTCTGCGACAATCTCTTTCATTAATTTCAGGGCGCTAGAAACGATGGTGCCACCAGTCTCTTGCGAATAGAAGAACTCATGTTCATCGACTTCTTTAGCCTGAGTATGGTGACGAATAAACACCACATCGACGTTTTCATAAGTGCGATTCAAGAACAGGTAGAGCAACACATAAAAGCGCTTAGCGATGTCTTTGGTTGCTTGGTCCATTGAACCCGACACATCCATTAAGCAGAACATTACTGCTTGGCTAGATGGGATAGGGCGCTTCTCATAGTTTTTGTAGCGTAAATCGAAGGTATCAATGAATGGCACGCTCTCAATACGTTTACGCAGTTCGGTGATCTCTTCTTTTAGACGTGTTTCTTCAAAAGGTTGTGCAGGCTCAGTCATTTTAACTTGGTCGAGCTGCTCCATCAGTACATTCAATTCACGCTTTCTACCCGCCGTCATCGCCGTTCTGCGAGCGAGGGATTGTTGTAGAGAGCGGACAATGGCGATGTTGGATGGAATCCCGGCACTTTGATAACCAGAGCGGTGTATCTTCCATTCGGTGATTTTATTGACCTGATTTTTTTCTAGGTTTGGGAGTGCCAGATCCTCAAAGAGAATGTCTAGGTACTCATCCTTTGATATTTGGAAGGTAAATTCGTCTTGGCCTTCACCATCAGGGCTTGCATCACCTTGACCTGAACCGCCACCTTGAGCACCACCTTTAGGGCGTTCGATTTTGTCGCCTGTGATGAACTGGTCATTACCTGGATGAACGCGTTCTCTTATGCCGCCTTGGCCTTGGTGAAAGCTAGGCTCTTTGATGTCTTTATGAGGAATAGTAACGTCTTCACCTGTTTCAGTATTGGTGATTGAGCGTCGGTTAACTGCATCGGCCACAGATTCTTTGATTTGCTCTTTATGGCGTCTTAAGAAGCGCTGTCTATTTACAGCACTCTTATTCTTGCCATTGAGCCTCCGATCGATAAATTGTGCCATAAGAACTCCCTCTCAGCTGATGTCACGATCCTACATTTTATTATGTACGAGCTGCTCACTTGAACAGCTCAATACAGTTTGGTTATGAGGATTTACGAACTCTTAGGTACCACTCGGATAGCAATCTAACTTGTTTCTCGGTATAGCCTTTTTCCATCATACGAGCAACGAAGTCGTCATGTTTTTTCTGATCATCCGTTGAGGTCTTAGCATTGAAAGAAATAACAGGAAGTAGCTCTTCTGTGTTGGAGAACATTTTCTTCTCAATCACAGTGCGCAGTTTCTCGTAGCTCGTCCAAACTGGGTTTTGACCGTTATTGTTCGCCTTGGCACGAAGCACAAAGTTCACAATCTCATTTCGGAAGTCTTTAGGGTTACTGATCCCAGCTGTTTTCTCGATTTTCTCTAGTTCACCATTCAGAGAAGCACGGTCAAATAGCTGTCCTGTTTCTGGATCGCGGTACTCTTGGTCTTGAATCCAGAAGTCAGCGTAGGTGACGTAACGGTCGAAGATATTCTGTCCGTATTCAGAGTAAGACTCTAGGTAAGCGGTCTGAATTTCTTTACCAATGAATTCTACGTAACGTGGTACTAAGTATCCTTTCAAGAACTCAAGGTACTTTTCAGCGGTTTCTTGAGGGAACTGTTCACGTTCGATTTGTTGTTCAATAACGTAGAACAAGTGAACCGGGTTTGCCGCCACTTCGGCTTGGTCGAAGTTGAACACGCGAGACAGAATCTTAAAGGCGAAACGTGTTGATAGCCCAGACATGCCTTCGTCAACGCCAGCATAATCTCGGTATTCTTGATAACTTTTCGCTTTTGGATCGGTGTCTTTAAGGGTTTCACCATCGTAAACACGCATTTTTGAGAACAGAGAAGAGTTTTCAGGTTCTTTCAGTCTCGAAAGAATGCTGAATTGCGATAGCAGAGCGAGCGTACTTGGTGAACATGGTGCATTGGAGAGTTCACTGTGCTCAAGCAATTTCTGGTATATCTTCACTTCTTCAGAGACGCGTAGACAGTAAGGGACTTTTACTATGTAGACACGGTCAAGGAAGGCTTCGTTGTTCTTGTTGTTACGGAAAGTTTGCCACTCTGACTCATTTGAGTGAGCCAAAATCATGCCGTCAAACGGCAACGCGGAAAGCCCTTCGGTACCGTTGAAGTTACCTTCTTGCGTGGCGGTGAGTAGTGGGTGCAAGACTTTGATTGGCGCCTTGAACATTTCCACAAACTCCATCACACCTTGGTTGGCTTTACATAGCGCACCTGAGTAGCTGTAGGCATCCGGATCATCTTGAGAGAAGTGCTCAAGTTTACGAATATCGACTTTACCTACAAGTGAAGAGATATCTTGGTTGTTTTCATCACCCGGCTCTGTCTTCGCGATCGCAACTTGGTCGAGAATCGAAGGACGCAGCTTGATGACTTTGAATTTAGAAATGTCACCACCGAAATCATGGAGACGTTTAGCAGCCCAAGGTGACATGATAGAGCGTATGTAACGCTTCTCTATGCCATACTCTTGTTTCAAAAGATCGCCATCTTCGTTTACGTCGAATAGACAGAAGGGGTGATCATTCACAGGGCTTCGCTCACCATCAGCAGACAACACATAGATTGGTAGCTTTTGCATCAGTGCTTTTAGCTTTTCTGCAAGAGAAGATTTACCACCGCCCACAGGGCCAAGTAGGTAAAGGATCTGCTTACGTTCTTCTAAGCCTTGTGCTGCGTGTTTTAGGTAAGAAACAATCTGTTCAATCGCATCTTCCATGCCATAGAAATCTTTAAATTCGCTGTAGCGCGATATGACACGGTTCGAGAAAATACGACTTAGATGGGGGTCTTGAGCGGTGTCTATAACCTCCGGTTCGCCGATGGCCAGTAATAAGCGCTCAGCAGCGTTAGCGTAAGCACTTTTATCGTCTTTACACAGCCCTAAGAACTCTTGCAATGTGAGCTCTTCTTCCTTGGCTGCTTCATAACGTGATTGATAGTGGTCAAAAATACTCATAGTCACATTCCCCTTGTTAACCAGTCAAAACTGACGAGCGATTGAAAATAGGCTCTCCCTACATTTTAAGGTTAGACCCGCTTCCACAATTTTGCTTAACAATTATGTATTTATTTACAATTTTTCATGAAAAAAATTTTGAGATAGCAATGAATAACTGGAGATAAATCGGATTGATATTTCTTGTATTAGAGGTTTGCTAGTTATTTTTGGTGATTTGGGGGGAATTTAGATTCTTGTGGTGAATTATTACTCGTTAAACCGATCGGTCATTGTTATTATTTTTGTTAATAGCAGTGTTGTACAATGTACCATCTTGTTAATCTTGCTCATTATTAGGAAAAAATGTGAAAAGTCATTGGCTAAAAGTCCTCACTATCGTTACTACAACATTGGGGACGACAGCTGCTCATGCGCAAATATCACAGTGGTCCTTAGGGGTTGCAGCCTCTTACTCTCCTGCCGTCTATAAAGATACGCCGTCAAATCGTGCGGTTATTCCAATGATAGGTTATGAAGGTGAGTACTTTTTTATGCGTGGGTTTAGTGCTGGTTATCGTTTATTACCAGCAGGCTCACCACAAAATGTTGTCTTACGAGCTGTTTATGATCCGAGAACCTTGAAGCCCAGTGATTCTGGCAACGTTGATATCCAGAACTTAGATGAGCGCAAAGCTTCAGTTTTAGGTGGAATAAGCTATCAGTTGATTACTCTCGTTGGAATGTTTGAAGCGACAGCTGGTTCAGACATTGGCTTTCAACACAATGGGCTTTATGCTGAGGCAGCATGGCGTCTACCTATTCGCCGTAATGGTTGGGCGATTACGCCTTCAATTGGTTACGCTTATAATGGTGAACGTTTAAATAATCACTTATACGGCGTGAGTTCAGCAGAAGCTGCAAGAACGAATCTAAACGAATTTGAGGCTGGTTGGGATGGCCAGTACTTTATTAGTCTAGGTGGTTATCTACATGTAACGCCGAGTATTCGACTTACGGGGGGCGTTCGTTACACTAACCTAGAGGGCGATATCGAGAACAGTCCAATACTTGAAAGTGGCATCAACATGGCCGCGAACGTTGGTGTGGCTTACGTTTTCTAGTTACTTTGGTTTCTCTCTCTAAATGCGGACATTAAAAAAGGGTTACTCATGATGAGTAACCCTTTTTTGAAACTTTTTAAAAGTTAGAGCTGATCAATAAATGTATTAAGCATTAAGCATTAAGCATTAAAGATTTGAGATAGCTCTGTCGCACATAGGTGATACTGACGAGGGCAGTTACGCCATGTTGTTAGCATGCGACGGTACTTCTCTAGCATTGGCATTTGGCTATTGAAGTGGTGATCTGCTTTGTCGAATTGAGGGTAAAGACCTTCAGAATCAACAAGGAAACGCACGTAATGTACGCTCTGAGCTTCAGAAGCGATATCAAAACCTAGGAACTGTAGGCGACGTTGGTCTACTTCAACACGTTCTTGTTCTGCAAGCATTTTGTTCGACTCTTGCATGGCATGGTACATCTCCATGATGTCGATAACTTCGCGACATTCGGCTTCAGTCAAACAGCCAAATTCTTTGTTAAGTTCACGAGTTTGAAGTTCGTAACCACGTTCTACAACCGTTTGTAGACGTTGGTATTTAGCGGAGTTCTCAGGATCCATTTGAGACATTAGGTAGTATTGATTTGATAGAATTAGACGCTGAGCACTGGTCATTTTCATGGGAGGAGCCTCACTAAAAAACTAAATGTTATATTCTTTTGTTGCAGTAAGAGTAACAGCATTCTTACGAGTGGAAACATGATCTCAACACGGGTTTAATATGATTTTTTGAATGGATAAACAAAAGTTGTAAAGAAAAGTGAAAGGATATTTGGGTCATAAAAGAAAACGCCCCATAGAAATTGAGGCGTTTGAAAAGGGGGGTTAACGTCGTCAGTATTGGTACTTTAGCCAGTACTAGTACTTTACGTTTGAATGGTACTGGTTTAGAACAGCAACAATCTCGTCCATTTTCTCTTTGCTTGGCGGGTTTGTACCTTCAAGAGGGTAGTCGTAACCCAGAGCTTCCCATTTATGAGCACCAAGCTTGTGGTATGGAAGCAGTTCTACTTTCTCGATGTTATCCATGTCTTTGATGAATTCACCAAGAAGATGAGCATCTTCAGGCGTATCCGTGTAGCCAGGAACAACCACATAACGAATCCAAGTCTTCTTACCTATTTTGTGTAGGTAGCGTGCAAAATCTAGGGTACGTCGGTTCGATACACCAATGAAATCGTGGTGAATCTCATCTCGCATGTGCTTTAGATCAAGCATCACGAGATCAGAGGCTTCTAGTACTTCATCAATCACTTCTGTGTGCTTACGAATGTAGCCATTAGTATCAAGACAAGTGTGAATGCCTTCAGCTTGAGCAGCGCGGAAAAAGTCACGAACAAACTCAGGTTGTAGCATCGCTTCGCCACCAGAACAGGTGATACCACCACCAGAGGCTTTCATGAAATGACGGTATGATTTAGCTTCGTTGATGATTTCTTCGACCGTGACTTCCTTTCCGTCATGAAGATCCCATGTATCGCGATTATGGCAGTACATACAACGCATTAAGCAGCCTTGAAGAAACACGATGAAGCGGATACCAGGTCCATCGACAGTACCACAAGATTCGTATGAATGAATGCGACCAGTTGTAGGCATGAGGAATTCTCGTATTGTGTGGAGGTGCTGTTATTTTATTATAAAAAGTAGGGGTAAAATAGAGGAGGTACAAGATAAGTTCTTATCGGAGGAGGAGATGTAAGGTTTATGTTGCACTCCCATTTCATTTTGTGGCTTATTTTTCTATACGAATGATCTATTGTGTGAAATGGAGACACTGTGACGAAATGCCATAATTAGCAATTGTGAAGAGCGATGCATTAATTGACACTAATATCATTAATATGGGTGTTGTGATAAATATCGAGGACGTCATCATGATTCTACCTGCCACCTCTCAAAAAAATAAGATAACTTTGCTATTAGTGATATTCACTTTAGGTTTTGCCTTACTTGGTGCTTATACAGGCAATCAACTTTCTTCACTAACGCAACAATATGACTTAAGTAATAATGTTGCTGCAGGGGCGTCTAAAGTTGTTGGAACTGAAGTTAGACTATTACTCTTGCTGGGATGTTGGATGATTTAGAACGCAGTCAAATCAATCAGGTGAACTATGATATCTCAATTATTTCGAATAATGTCGAGGAAAATAATGCTCTTCTAGCTGAAGTTGGCTTGAAGAGTCAGGCAGATCATCTCTCAGCTGTAGTTAAGGGATTTGAGCTGTCGGTTCAGCCTTGGTTGGTAGCGAGGTCTGAGCTTGGTTTCAATGCCGATGATGGCATTCTTGGCAGGTTGAAAGTGCTAGCAGCAACTATCGAATCCAAGATTTTAGATACCGGAATGGTAACTTTAAATTCTGACTTTCAAGCCATGATAAAAGCTCAGCAAAATTATCTACTCTCACCCTCAGAGAAAAGCCTTAAGTCGTTTAATTATGCAATGACTGGGTTCGAGAATATGTCTAACTCGTACGCAATGCTTGATTTGTATCAGACAGAAGTCGGACAGTTTAAAAAAACCTTTAAACGAGTAAGCGAACTTTCTCAAGAGCTAGGTAGACTTGAGCAAAAACTAGCGCAAAGTGAAGCCTCAGCGATTATGGTTGTGAAAGACATTGATAGTCGCTTAAAAGCTATTAGCAAGCAATATTATTTGACGGCGCAAGTAGCTGCCGATAAAACTAAGTGGTCAGTACTTACTGCATGTGGTGTACTTGCGCTTATCACTATTGCTAGTTTTGTTATTTTGAGCGCGTCAGCCTCTAAAGCGATAGCCGCTATTACAAATATTTTAAATAGTATCGCTGATGGTGATTTATCTAAACGTATGGAAATTACTAGCAACCCAAATGATGAATTTAATCAACTGGCGACTTTAATCAATCAAAGCTGTATCAATTTAGGCCATTTGGTGGAAGGTGTGCAAGTAAGCAGTGAAGCTTTATCGGATGATGCAGGCAAACTTGATACGAATTTAGATTCACTCATTGTCAACCAGTCTGAAGTATTAGAACAAACACAGTTACTCGCATCAGCTACAGAAGAAGTAAGTGTTACAACGAAAGAAGTTTCAAATTCACTAGAGTTTGTCGCCGATATTAGCCGATCATCAAACCAAGCTGCTGAAGAGGGAGGAGCTATTATTACACAAGCAATAGGAACGCTTGAAGAGGTTTCGACTATTCTAAATTCTGCAGCCGGTCATATTCAACAGTTGGAACAGGCTTCAACCAAGGTTGATTCAGTCATGGATATAATTAACGGTATAGCAGAACAAACAAATTTATTAGCGTTGAATGCAGCGATTGAAGCAGCCCGTGCAGGAGATCAAGGGAGAGGTTTTGCGGTCGTGGCCGATGAAGTAAGGAGTCTAGCTGTAAGGACAGTAAATGCGGTTGGTGAAATCTCAGGTACTATTGAAACCATGAAGAAAGAGAGTTCGAAAGTAATACAGTACATTGTTCATTCAAGTGATTCCATACAAGCTGGGCAGAAAAAAGGTATGGAAGCGATGCACGCTTTGGAGCGTATTACTGAGAAATCGGATGAAGTAAGCCATCAAACAGAGATAATATTCGCATCGATAAAGGAATTGGCAACAACCAGTCAATCAATGGCAGACAGTATGGTGCAAATTTCTACCTCAATGAAAGAATTAGAAGAGAGCACCAGCATTATTAGAGATACGAGTCAAGCAGTTGACCAGAGTTCGACAAAGTTAAATAGTGACTGTCAGCTTTTTGATGTGTAGTGATAAAAACAGTAGGAATTCGTTTGAGCTTTCTATTTAGAAAAAAGCAAACAGGGATATGCCTCCTGTACTATAAATGTCGCTGGTCGCCTCTTTGTAATCCGGAGTTTTTGCGGTTAGCGCGAAGGATGCACCAACGTATTGGTTGTACCAAGCCAAACCTATTACAGCTGTCGCCTGAAGATTCTCTAGAGTCACGTCATAGATAGCTGGATCTTCATTGTTTTTATTCGCGTATTCATCAATACCAGAGCGATCACCTTCAATAGTCAAGTCGTTGAAACGGTAACGACCTTCGAGGCCTGCATAAGTAAACCAACCGCTGTTCGATGCACCTATCATACCTGACTTAAATGGATTCTCGCTCGTGATGTTAGCTGCACCAAAGTTACCACCTAGGTCAGTACCCCAACGGAACATAAAGCCCGTTGAAATATCACTTCTAAAGTTACCCACGTTAATTTCTGAAACGTTAGATATCTCGAAGTCGGTATTCGCCAATGCCTGATTACGCATTAGGTTTAAATGACTAAGGTAACCAACGCTGCCTGCCCACTCATCATCAACTTGATATTCCCAACCCAGAGGCTCATCTGATTTAGTAATCGAGTGAACCAGTTTTTGAGCATCTTCGGAAAGCGCACGTTCACCCGTCGTACCAAACGTGATGTTAAAACGCTGCGCTTGTTGCGGGTTCAAGCTGATGTAATTGAATTCTGTATGTAAGTAGCCTGCGTATGGTCGGTCATTCGCAAGCGGTTTTTCCACTTCAATGTCAGAAGGGGTATACATTTTGTGGCCAAGGGTGATTTCCCATTTATCTAAAGAGCTTGGGCCCCAGTAAGAAAGACTTAATGGTTTTACCCAATCGTATGGGGTAATGCTTGACGATGTGTAACCCAGAAATAACCCATTAGTATAGTCTTGGTCGACACCAAAAATTCCATCGTTTTCTAGTGCGAATGTGACCGTAGAACGCTCGGACGCCAAAGATGAAAAAGAGAGAAGGATTAGGGGTAAACAACGGAGGTATTTCATGGAGCAGTTACTCTTAAATTATGAGCCAAGATAGTACCGCAATTAGAGTTTAGGTGTGAAAAAAAAGTGAATAGATGACGGTTTTTTTGCTCAATCTGACATTTAGTATAGTGAAGACGAAATAATAAATTTATAGGTGATATAAAAAGCCCCGCACATTGGCGGGGCTGATATCATTTCACTTGCCTATTTAGCGTGAGCTTATAGAGATTCAGTAAATGTACGTGCGATTACGTCAGCTTGTTGCTCTGCAGTTAGAGAGTTAAAGCGAACAGCGTAACCAGATACACGGATTGTCAGCTGAGGGTATTTCTCAGGGTGCTTAACTGCGTCTTCAAGAGTTTCGCGGTTAAGAACGTTAACATTAAGGTGTTGACCACCTTCAATGCCAGCTTCGTGGTGGAAGTAACCATCCATTAGACCTGCAAGGTTAGCACGTTGGCTGTCTTGTTCTTTACCTAGTGCGTTTGGCACGATAGAGAACGTGTAAGAGATACCATCTTGTGCGTCAGCAAACGGTAGTTTACCTACAGACGTTAGTGAAGCTACAGCGCCTTTCTCATCACGACCGTGCATTGGGTTAGCACCAGGAGCGAAAGGAGCGCCAGCACGACGACCGTCTGGAGTGTTACCTGTTTTCTTACCGTAAACCACGTTAGACGTAATAGTAAGAACTGACTGTGTAGGGATTGAATCACGGTAAGTCTTAAGCTTACGGATCTTGTTCATGAACGTAGAAACTAGTTCACAAGCAATGTCATCTACACGAGAGTCGTTGTTACCGTATTTAGGGTAATCGCCTTCGATTTCGAAGTCAGTTGCGATGCCATCTTCGTCGCGGATTGGTTTAACAGTCGCGAATTTGATTGCAGACAGTGAGTCAGCTGCAACAGATAGACCAGCAATACCACAAGCCATAGTACGACGAACGTCACGGTCATGAAGAGCCATTAGAGACGCTTCGTAGCTGTACTTGTCGTGCATGTAGTGAATGCTGTTTAGTGCAGTCACGTATTGCTTAGCTAACCAGTCCATGAAGTGATCTAGACGATCCATTACTTTATCGTAATCAAGAACTGCGTCAGTCATTGGCGCTTCTTTAGGACCAACTTGCATCTTAAGTTTTTCGTCCACACCGCCGTTGATTGCGTAAAGCATTGTTTTCGCAAGGTTAGCACGAGCTCCGAAGAACTGCATTTGCTTACCAACGATCATTGGAGATACACAACAAGCGATAGCGTAATCATCAGAACCAAGGTCAGGACGCATTAGGTCATCATTTTCGTACTGGATAGAAGAAGTATCGATAGATACCTTCGCACAGAAACGTTTGAAGCCGTCAGGTAGTTGCTCAGACCAAAGAACAGTGATGTTTGGCTCTGGAGAAGGACCCATAGTGTATAGAGAGTTTAGGAAACGGAAGTTTGAACGCGTTACTAGCGTACGACCGTCGATACCCATACCACCCATAGACTCTGTTGCCCAGATTGGGTCGCCAGAGAATAGCTCATCGTACTCAGGAGTACGTAGGAAACGAACCATACGCAGCTTCATTACGAAGTGGTCGATCATTTCTTGTGCTTGGTCTTCTGTGATTTTGCCAGCAGCGATATCACGTTCGATGTAGATGTCTAGGAAAGTCGAAGTACGACCTAGAGACATAGCAGCACCGTTTTGAGATTTAACAGCAGCTAGGTAGCCGAAGTAAGTCCACTGGATAGCTTCTTGAGCAGTTTGAGCTGGCTCAGAGATATCGAAACCGTATTTCTCTGCCATTTGCTTGATTTGACCTAGAGCACGATGTTGCTCAGAGATCTCTTCACGCAATTGCATTGTTGCAGCAAGATCTTCGCCATTCTCGAAACGCTCTTGTAGAGAAGCGAATTGAGCAGCTTTATCCTTCATGAGGAAATCAATACCGTAAAGTGCAACACGACGGTAGTCACCAATGATACGACCACGGCCGTAAGCATCAGGAAGACCAGTCAGAACACCAGATTTACGACATTTTAAGATATCAGGAGTGTAGATATCGAAAACACCAGCATTGTGTGTTTTACGGTATTCTGAGTAGATTTTTGAAACCATTGGGTCAAGAGTTTCACCGTATGCTTTACAAGAACCTTCAACCATACGTACACCACCGTTAGGGATGATTGCACGTTTTAGTGGCTTCTCAGTTTGTAGACCAACGATAGTCTCAAGATCTTTCTCAATGTAACCTGCATCGTGAGCAGTAATGGTAGAGATAACAGAAGTATCGAAATCTACAGGTGCTTTAGTTGCGTTTTCCTGTTTGATACCTTCCATTACCGAAGACCAAAGCTTGTTAGTTGCTTCAGTACCCTCAGAAACTAGGAAAGACTCGTCGCCTTCATACGGCGTGTAGTTCTTTTGAATGAAATCACGAACGTTTACTTCGCTTTGCCACTCACCTGCAGCAAAATCTTCCCAAGCTTTAGCAAATTGCTCTGCCATGACATACCTACCTTTTTAGTAGAAAAAATACGTACATTAACACTGTTGAGCCAGCGCCCCTCGAAAGGGTAGTACACTCTTATTAATAACAATATATATGAGCATATTAGATTCATATGGTTATATATATTGTCACTACATTTTATATGTTGTCTTTACTCTATGTATTCAAGACTACGCTAAAAAATTCCTGCAAACCTTAAACTAAATCAATAAATGCCAAAAAAAGTTGAAAAAATTTGAGTGACAGGGGTTGCCACCCAAACTTTTTTTTAATCCCAATACTACTTTTGTGTAGTAAGAACCACTATAGCCAAGCTTTTAGGCCATATTGACTTTCTAGCATACCAACGGCAAGCATTGCTATTAGACAGATAACTAAAACGCCAACTGGGATAACAATCTTGTCTACAAATGATAGACGTTTCGCACGTTCTTTATCACCAATTAGACCGTTGTTATCAAGAAGCATTGTCAGTGCCCATGCTAGTACTGGGTTAACAACCGCTGAGCCGAAGATACAGATACCAGCTGCTTGAGAATCTTTTGAATCCTTAACCATTTGCATACCCGCTTCCAGCAGAGGCAGAGATACACCTACAAGTAGCGCTACACGCATCACTGGTGGCCATACTGCAACGTCCATTGGGAAACCAAGAATCGCAACAATAATACATAGAGAACCAAGCAAGATTGCGCCGCCAGGAATTGGACGTTTCGCGATTGCAGCTGGGATCATGTAAGTACCCCAAGAAGATGTGATGTTACCACCACCAACAGCAGTACCCACCATTTGGCGAACTGAACACATAGTCATTGTGTCATCTACGTCCATCAATACTTTTTCAGATTTCTTAGGGTAGTTAAGTTCTTGGAAGATACGGTGACCTAGGAAGTCAGGAGACCACATAGCTACTGCAAGAATTGCAAATGGTAGAGATGCAATGAAGTGTTCAACGTTTGGCAAGCCAAGCATCCAACCTTCAGAAGTAGAACCCCACCAGTAAACTGGATTTAGGTTTGGAATACCCATTTCAGTTTCGAATACGATATCGAAACCAGCACCTAGCGATAAAGCAATAGCAAGGCCAGTGAATGCACAAACTGGAATAGCTAACCAACGCTTGTTCACTTTTGCTAAGAAAGCGTAGATAGCAATAGTAATAGCAAGAACGATTAAACCAACGTAGCCCATGCTGCCCGCTTCTACAGTAGAAGATTGAAGACCAACCGCCCATGCTTGAATCGAGTTAATTTGGCTCATGGTGCCCGTTAGGCCTAAGAAAATGAGCAAGCCACCAGCGGTACCTTCCGAAGTAAGGTTAACCAGCTTGGAACCGCCTTTTAGGAAACTTAGGATTAGACCGAAGACACCAATAAGAATTGCCAATGCAAGAGGGTGAGCACCAGCTAAAGCGATGGTACCAATAAGAGGAATCATTGGGCCGTGGTTACCGGCAAGGTTTGCTTTAGGGTTAAAGAAACCAGAAGCAAGGATACAGAACAGCAGTGCAGGGATAAGCATTTCTACACGAGCGACTTCAATCGCAAACTCTTTGCCAAGGTTTACGTGATCCCAAGCTTGAGTAAGGCCATCAGCCCAAGACATCATTACTGCTGAGTACATCGCGATAATACCAATGGTACCAGCAATTGCAGGAACAAGGTCTTCAAGTTCGAAGCGGAAATCACGACCAGGAAGGTTTAAACCGAAGCGGCGAGGCTTCATGATTTGAAGCTCATGATCTAGATAATCTGAGCGGCTCTCAAATTCAGAAGCTGGGCGGTGTAGTTCTCTATAGCTTTTCTCTTCTACTTCAGAGTTCGCATTATTCACAACGTCTGACATAGATTCCTCATATTTTTATGTTAGTCATTCTAAAATTGAATTCTATAAGTTCGCGTAATTGCGTAATTTCTTAGTTATAACTTATTAACATTATGTTGCACGGTCTTGATGTGCTTTATGCAGCTAAGTTAAAAGAAATGTTTGGCATTTTTAATGCCTTATTCTTTGCTGAGGAGTCTAACAAGCTTACACTTTAGGGTGATTGATCTTGATCACTTTATGAGTGTATGTGAAAGAAAGCTACAAAACGCAGCGATTCATTAACTTCCCATTGATGAATCGTGTAATTTATTTTCACAAACTGACGTTTTCATCGTCCTGTTACAGTTCTTATCCTTTGTGTATTCCATTTTTAATGATTGGCTTACTTTTTGCTTAATCATTGATAGATATTTAATTTTGGCGAGCTGTTGCCACAAACAGGACGAAAATAGATGACAAAGACATTAATATTGCCACTAGCGGCAATGGTTTCAGGGTTACTTGTTGGTTGTGGCGGAGGTGGCGGAGGTGGCGGAGGTGGCGGAGGTGGCGGAGGTGGCGGAGGTGGTAGTACACCTTCTACACCTAAGTATACTTGGCAAATTGTCGAATTGGTTAGAGAGTCATCACCAAAATCTAGTTGCGTAACGTTTTATGAATACACAGATGTAAACAACAGTGCAAATAATTACTCGGTGATCGCGAGAATAGCAACTCGAGGATACAAGGTTTTGTTCCATGAGGACGATGGTTCAGTAATTAGTGAGCATACTATACAAGGTAGTGATATTCCCGCATCGGGGAGGGTCACAATTGATTCCGGCAACGTACCAGAAAATGGTTATGTGTCACTTGAAGAAACTGTTGGAGCAAACTCTGGAGATAGAGAATCGTATCAGATAGCTTTCCAGAAGCCGTTTTTACAAGATATGACTCTTAGTGTTCGTCAAAGTCAAGACGGAAACTCTTGTATGACTGGGTCTAGGTACAACATAGAACCAAACTCTGATACAGCCCGCATTTCTGTTGTTTCTTCAGGCTCTGTGGAATATTTCCACGCAAGTGCTTCATCTCAGTTGATCACTGGAGCTGATGGTACATCGCCTCTAGATATACCGATAGCAGCTCACAACCCTGCTGTAGAAAGAAAAATAGTCACGTCGTACAGCAGAGAAAGATCTACTAGGGCGTGTTGATCTTTCGTGAGTGTTTTTTGAACAGCATGGTAAAGAGTTATAATTTGCTTCGCCAAAAGTAAAACCATAACCAATACCATGCCAAGAACAATGCTAACTGATATTCGCTGGGAACTGCTACTCCAAGTTATGAAAAGTACAGGTCGTATTTACGATAAAACTGAACATCGAATGACATTTGAAGGAATACTTTATCGAATGAGAACAGGTATTCCTTGGCGAGATCTACCCTCTGAGTTCGGAGAGTGGAGTACCGTTTACAGACGATTTAATCTTTGGTCAAAGAAAGGGATTTTAGATAATCTTTTCAAAAGCTTATCTAGCATGGCTGACTTTGAATGGGTATTTCTTGATGGCTCTATAGTTAGAGCGCATCAGCATAGTACAGGTGCAGCTACTGAAAGTTCAGAGCAAATAGGAAAAAGTCGCGGGGGCAACTCAACCAAAATTCACTTAGCTGTAGATAGTGGTGGCCTGCCGATTTGCTTTGATTTATCAGAGGGACAACGCCACGATATAGTGCATGCCGAAAGCTTAGTTGAGCAACTCGATGAAGTTAATACCATCGTTTGTGATAAAGGATATGACAGCGAACCTTTCCGTACTTTTGTTAAGGAACGTGGCGGAGAAACAGTAATTGCTAAACGCAATTACGGACAAGATATAGACAAAGACAGTATGGATTGGTGTCTATACAAGTATCGTCACTTGGTCGAAAATGCCTTTGGGAGAATTAAGCATTATCGAGCTATTTCAAGTAGATATGACAAGCTAGAAAGGAATTATGCCAGCATGTTATCACTGGCATTCATGTTAATGTGGCTACCGATGTATTGTTGAACACGGAATGTACAGCAAAGATCAACACGCCCTAGCAACTTTGATACCCTAAATAGCTATGTAGTTATTGATTCTAATAGTGTCTATGAGTCTGGAAGCTCAGATCCAGACGTTTCAATTATGTCTACTAATGTGGATTCATTTGATATAAGTGTAGATAGCAGGCTCATACATTCGAGCGATGGTAATGTCACTACAGTCTTAGATAAGGCAGTATACTCTTGGCAGCCAATTTATGATCAAACTGACAATTTAACATCTTCTGGTTACGCTCCAGACGACAGTCAGTTGTCTGGGTGGAATGTAAACTTTTTCGCTAATACCGATGCTTCAAGTGGAGCTTGGGAATACAAAGAGAGAGCGATTATAGATGGGAATACAGTGTCTATATCTCAACCGTCAAACATATCTGACTTTAGCGCAACGAGTATTACATCTAGTGGCGTACTGACGACATCTTCTTACACAGATAGTGATTGGCAACTTCAAAGAACCCATATAAGAACAGTATCGGATTCTAATGCTAGACCCATATTCCAATCTATCTACGCATTGCCTAATAGTTCTCAACCTATGATGGGAAGTCCGACTGAATCGCTTGGTGACATATCTACAGCGAAGATAAACGTGAGTTTAGTTAAAGTAGAAGATAGCTATTTGGACAATGTATTTGAGGAACTGCTTTCAAACTCGATCGATTACGAAGTAATGTCGGATAAAAACCATGATGTAGATTCTCATCAATATGATTTGAATGGGGCGATATATTGGCAAGACGAAATTGTAGAACAACAAGTTGCATTATCGGGTAATGAAGCAAAAGTGGTTTCAAATAAACTAGGCTGGTAACGTTAGTTTGCTTCAGTTAACAAAAATAAAACATAAAACGCCCCTTTATTGGGGCTTTTTTATAAGCGATATTCATATCATTGAGAGGAAAACGCTACCTAGTGCATAATAAGTCAGAGTGAATCGCTATTTATTCCTAATTGACAGGTTAATGATTTGTTGCATGTTGCTCCGTGGGGTGCTAGTTTGGTTCGCATGAAAAGGTCGGAGTACCTTGCATTTTCACAAACTTGGGAGAGAAAGCGCATGAAAGATGTACCAGCGCTGGACATAAAGGATCTACACAAAACGTTTGGTCAAAATGAAGTTTTAAAGGGAATTTCACTTTCTGCGCATAAAGGCGATGTAGTATCGATTATCGGCTCTTCAGGGTCGGGTAAAAGTACTTTTCTTAGATGTATCAATCTATTAGAGACACCTACTGCAGGCGAAATTTGGGTTAATGGCGAATTGATTCAAATGAAAAACAACCGCCAAGGTGTTTCTGTTCCTGCCAATGAAAAACAAGTACAGCGAATCCGTTCTCGTTTGGCGATGGTTTTTCAGGGTTTCAATCTGTGGTCTCACCTGACCGTTCTCGAAAACGTTATCGAAGCGCCTGTTCACGTCTTAGGTGTACCTAAAGCACAAGCGATTGAAAATGCAGAGCTACTACTTAAAAAAGTAGGCCTGTATGAGCGTAAAGATTACTACCCAGGTCATTTATCAGGTGGACAACAACAGCGTGCTGCTATTGCGCGAGCGCTAGCGGTTGATCCTGAAGTTATGCTGTTTGATGAACCAACATCGGCATTAGACCCAGAGCTAGTAGGCGAAGTACTTGGCGTAATGCGTGATCTAGCCGAAGAGGGAAGAACCATGCTCGTGGTGACTCATGAAATGGCTTTTGCTCGTGACGTATCAAACCACGTGATGTTCCTACACCAAGGTCTAGTGGAAGAGCAGGGCGATCCAGCTAAACTGTTTACGGAACCTGAATCTGAGCGATTACAACAATTTATCTCATCGATTTACTAATCAGAATTGAAATACCGTTGCCTAGGTAAATAGCGACGGTGTGAACAATAAAACACAACAAGTAAGTTAATAAGTAACAACAAACACAATATTAAAACTAGCAAAACATAAAAACCTAAATCACAGGAGTAGGGATATGAAAAAGTGGTTATTAGTCGCGGCACTTGCTGCAACTGCTGCAACGGGCGTAGCTCAAGCAAAAGAATGGAAAACAGTACGTTTCGGTATTGAAGGTGCTTATCCTCCATTTAGCTGGACAGAAGCTGACGGTTCACTGAAAGGCTTCGATGTCGATATGGCGAACGCACTTTGTACTGAAATGCAGGTGAAGTGTAAGATTGTTGCACAAGACTGGGATGGCATTATTCCTTCTCTACTTGCTCGTAAATATGATGCGATCATCGCGGCAATGTCTATCACGGAAGAGCGTAAGAAAAAGATCGATTTCACTGGTAAATACGCACTTATCCCGAACAAGTTCATCGCCAAAAAAGGTGCAGGCCTTAACTTTGATGATCTAAGTGGTCAAAAAATTGCCGTTCAACGTGCAACAACTCACGACAAGTACCTAACAGATAACTATGGCGACACAGTAGAGATCGTTCGTTACGGTTCATTCGATGAAGCTTACCTTGACCTAGCTAACGGTCGTGTTGCTGCTGTACTGGGCGATGCATCTGCTCTAGAAGAAGGCGTACTAAACAAAGCTGGTGGTGAAGCTTACGAGTTTGTTGGCCCATCACTAACAGATCCTAAGTGGTTCGGTGAAGGTTTTGGTATTGCTCTACGTAAGCAAGACAAAGATCTGACCAAGCAACTAGATGCTGCAATCCTTTCGCTTCGTGAAAAAGGCATCTATCAAGACATCGCTGCTAAATACTTCAATTACGACGTATACGGCCAGTAATCTCTAGCGTCACTTCTTAAGGGAGAGGCTCTCCTCTCCCTGTCTTACCAACTTTTTCGCAGTTCTGTTGGAATTCATTATGTTTGATTTACAAGGATATGAAGCGTCGATCCTGAAAGGGGCGGTGCTTACAATTGAAGTTGCCTTGCTGTCGCTAATTTTAGCTATGGTTCTTGGTATGCTAGGTGCCTTAGCAAAACTAGCGCCATATCGCTGGGCTCGTGCTATTGCAACCCTTTACACAACAATCATTCGAGGCATTCCAGATCTCGTATTGATGATGCTGATTTTCTTTGGTGGACAAATCCTTTTAAACAACAGTTTGTATTCCATCAATGAGTGGCTCAATGAATGGTTCACATCGAGTGATCCTAACCATGAATGGACCGCTTACTTACCTGATTATATTGATGTTAGTCCATTTATTGCCGGTGTATTAACGATTGGCTTTATCTTCGGTGCTTATATGGCTGAAACATTCCGCGGTGCCATTATGGCCGTTGATAGCGGTGAAATGGAAGCGGCAAAGGCCTATGGTATGGGCCCTGTATTAGCGTTCCGTCGTATCCTGCTTCCGCAAATGATCCGTCATGCTTTACCGGGTTTCGGCAACAACTGGTTGGTATTGCTTAAAACGACCGCTCTGGTATCCATTATCGGTTTAGAAGATATGGTACGCGTCAGCGCATTGGCGGCGGGTTCAACTAAAATGCCATTTACCTTCTATATGACAGTGGCACTTATCTTCCTATTCTTCACCAGTGTTTCGACGGGCTTGCTTAAGTTGGTTGAACGTAAATTCAGCATCCACGCGAGGTAGTTATGGACTTTTCATTGATTATTGAAAGCCTGCCTATTTACCTTAGTGGTTTATGGACAACGGCTTGGATGGTTTGCGTAGCTTTGGTCATTGGCTTATGTGTAGCCATACCATTAGCTATCTCTCGCAATAGCCCTAATATGTTGATTAACGCACCAGCGTGGTCATTTATCTATTTCTTCCGTGGTACGCCATTATTGGTGCAGTTGTACCTGATTTACTACGGAATGGATCAGTTCTTCCCTGTAAAAGATACCCTATGGGAAAACGCATGGTTCTGTGCATTAGTCGCGTTTATTCTGAACACTTCGGCTTATACCGCTGAAATCATCCGTGGTGCAATTAACGGTTTACCGAAAGGTGAAGTTGAAGCAGCAAAAGCTTACGGTATGAGCACACCGAAGACTTACCGTCGAATCATTCTGCCAAGTGCTTTACGTCGAGCACTACCGGCTTACAGTAATGAAGTTATCTTCATGCTTCACGGTTCTGCTGTAGCGGGCATCGTAACGATTATGGATCTGACGGGTGCAGCACGTTTGGTTAACTCACGTTACTACGCTCCATTCGAGTCTTTCCTAACCGCTGGTCTGTTTTACATGGCGCTAACGTTCATCATCATCGCGATTTTTAAGTTCGCAGAGAAACGTTTCCTAGCTTACCTAAGACCGCTTAGTTAATAAACACACAGCAATCATTTCAGTTAAACAAACGGCGCTTTCATAGCGCTGTTTTTTATATCGTCAAAACTGCTCTTCTTTAATTTTTCGGCGGAAGAAAGAGCGCACTAACTGAGGATTTTTAAAAATAGTTAACTTGCTTCAAATTGCATTCACATATTCATGAGATTAATTGCTTTAGATTTAGCGATAGATAGACTCAGCGAAATTTTGTTGTTGTATGGAATGATGATGAAAAAGAGTAACTTACTATCCAATTTGGTTCTTTGTGCGATTGCCTTATCACTTTTAGGATGCGGAGGTGGTAGCGGAGGTGAAACTGCCCAAACTGGTTCTGGTGGTTCTGGTGGTTCTGGTGGTTCTGGTGGTTCTGGTGGTTCTGGTGGTTCTGGTGGTTCTGGTGGTTCTGGTGGAGAAGGTAACGAAAGCGGTGATCCTGGCATTACTCAAACACCACAAACTGCGGTGCAAAAGGCATTGTCCACAGGTGACGCTTCTTATGTAACGGACTCTCATGAGTTTATTGATGCTAGCCAAGTGTTAGTGGCTCAATACAACTCAGATTACAATCATATCAAGCAATCTTTATCTCAAAACTCGGAAGGTGAGCCTCTAAGTAACCTTCACTGGGATCCGACACATGATGCTGCGATTATCTTACCAACCTATGGCTTTAACGATGTCATCTTAAAGACCAATAAAGCGATGATAGATGGGTATGATGATCAAGAATTAGTAATAGGTATTGCTGGCTATACATCTGATAATAGTCGCTATGCCGCATTAGCAAGTAACCCGTTTCGAACTAAGCAGCGTTTTCCTGACTCGGTCAATGAAGAGATGGACACTTGGCTGAATAATTTAGTTGAGTGGGCTTCCGGTACACAATCACCTAAAAATGTTGTCTTAGCTCAGCTAGATCAATCTCATTATTTTCCTGATGACCAAGCGACACGAAACTGGTTAATCGACAATGTTAACGCTTCTATGGTTATCAACGCTGACAATGCTTGTGATGGCAGTCAGTTAAGCCAATGTCTTGAAACTAATCCCCCTGACTTGTTGATCTTGTCTCAAAAGCTTAATGCTGGCGATAGCATAGACGATGTTCTTAAGGGTGTACGCCTCGCGTTCAGCAAGAACATTCCTGTTTTGTACCTGCATCTTGATGGTGGCATGACGGACTTAGGTAATGCCTTGTTTTCTGAAATGCACATGATCTATGTTGGTGATAACTATTGGCGTAAGCTCGGCCTATCTAATTGGGACTCTACACAGCTTATTAATCAGATTCCGGATAATATTGTTCAACAACAAGCGCTTTTACAACGATTGAAAGATGACAGTTTTACCGTTGACCTGAATACGTGTGATGACAAATCTTGCCCTGATGATTCCAATATGGATGAAGAATTCTATATTGCGGCGAATAGTATTCGTTCATACCTAACAGAGCTTGATAGTAAGAAGGTTGACCTGTTTGCATCGGATGAATACGAATATGAAAAGCTGTTATTACTACTCGCTGATCATTACCGTCAAGATGTTCAGTACCCAATGGGTAAAGGTGTAACTGAGAGAATTGATTTTCTTCGTTCTTATTATAGTGACTACGCTGTATACAACAGACGTCTACATAATGCCGCACAACCAAGTCTAGGTAATTTTAGCACTAAGAGTTTTGATAACGTTCCTCTCGTAACCAAAACAATCACCTTGGAGTCTAAGAGGCACTTCCGATCTGCTGGAGTGTATGCCTTACCGGGTAAGACGATTAATGTTACTCGCTTAGACAGTAACGAAGTGGCTACGTCTATTGCTTTCAATACATTGCGTAACGGTGCGACACATGAGTTTTCGGGTAATGATGGCTACGCGAGGCCGAAGTTTTTAACCTCGGTCACTTACCCCGTGAAACCGGGAGAGACGATTTATCTCACGTCAGCTTACGGTGGAACGCTGCAGGTTCATTTTGATACCAATGATATTGATGTTGAATTGCGTTTTGAAAATATAGCGCAGCATCCTATTTTGCGCAGTGAAGAAGACAACGACAGTTTTGTTGCACAGCTTGAAGAAGGAAACTTTGATTGGGCTGAACTCATTACTCCGGGGTTTGAGGTTCATTCAAAGCTAGAAAAGATGCAGGAGTCGGTGAGTCCAGCTCGTTGGGATAAGCCACAAGACATGGCGTTAGCGACAGAGCGTTACGTTCATAACTTACCTCATGCACTTGCTGGTTTTGAAGGTCCAGGAATCGATGTGATTGATGAAGTTCAGCAATATGCAAAAAATCAGGGTTGGCAGGTTGAAACCATTGATATTGTGAAGCATATGAACGCCGACCAAGCGAACTGTGGCTACGGTTGCTCAGGAAACCCTTACGATGCTTATTGGTCTTTTGATCCTCTAGGGCATGGTGATTTGCATGAATTAGGGCATGGGCTTGAGAAAAGCCGCTTCCGTTTTTCTGGTTGGGAAGGCCATTCAACGACGAACTATTACTCTTATTACAGTAAGTCACGCTATTACCAAGAGACAGGGAAAATATCCGCTTGCCAAGGCTTAGACTTCAAAGGTCAATTCGAAGTGCTTAAACAGAGTCGTTTAGAAGCCGATCCGAATGCCTACATGGCAGCTCAGAACCAAGCGAATTGGAGTTGGGGTGCAAGAATCTATATCCAGATGATGATGTTGGCGCAAGAGCAGGGGATTTTGACAACGGGTTGGCACTTACTGGGGCGTTTGCACACGATAGAGCGAGAGTTTAATCGATCGGCAAAATCTGAAGAACTATGGAATGCGGGTAAAGGCTCGATAGGTTTCTCTGATTACACACTTGAAGAAGCAAAAGCTATCTCTAGTGATGATTGGCAATTGATCGCGATTAGTTATGTTACTCAGCGAGATATGCGAGCGTACTTGGATATGTGGGGCTTTAGCTTTGAGAATAAGGCAAAACAGCGTAAGCGCTCCATAAAACCCGCATTCTAATCGCCTAGCGCGAAGAATAAGATCAAGTCTCCAACCATGAGGAGATTTGAAATGGGAAAACGACACACTAATCAAGAATGGCAAACGCTCATCGAGCAGTCTGAATCGAGTTCATTGTCAACGCTTGCATTTTGTAAGCTTAATGAACTCAACCCCTCGACGTTTTACGCTAAGCGCCAGCAACTCAAAAAAGCAGATGTCTCTCAAGGCTTTGTACGGGCAGAGATCGTCGAAAAGACAACGAAATATCAAGCTCAAATAGCCACCGCTAACATGACACTTCTCATCAATGATGTGGAGTTGAGCATTCCTCAAGGCACGCCCGCTGCCTACCTGGCAGAACTCATTGGAGCCTTGTCATGAAACATATGCTCAGCGCACCAGAGATTGATCTGTATCGTGAGAGTGTCGATTTTAGAAAGTCCATCAATGGCCTCGCGGCGATTATCGAAAGTGACACCGATTTACCCTTGGGAAGCGGCGCACTGTTCCTGTTCACCAATAAACAGCGCGACAAAATCAAAGTGCTGTACTGGGATAAAACTGGCTTTGCGCTTTGGTATAAACGTCTTGAAAAAGCCAAGTATAAATGGCCTACAAAAGAGAAAAATGAAGTGTTTACCCTGACTCAATTCGAGCTTGATAGACTGCTTTCTGGCTTCACGATTATCGGCCATAAACCCGTTCAAATAGACGATTTTACAATGACTTAATCGATAATAAAGCCTTATCTACCAAGCGTAAATGGTATGGTTTTAGTATAATCAATGCCATGAAAAAGACGCCAGATATCAACCCAGAAAGCCAAGATGTTGCCAAGCTACAAGCGATGGTGAAAGCGCTGATGGCGTCAGAAAACCAATGGAAACAAGAGCGTCAATCTCTGCTTGAGCAACTCAAACTTGCTTTCGACCGCCAGTTCGCAAAACGCTCGGAGGCGTTAAAGCCTTACGATGAATCTCAAGGTGACCTCTTCAACGAAGTGGAATGTGAAGCCGCTAAGGGAGAGGTGGTTGAGGTAACAACGACCACAACGAAGAAGCGTGGTAAACGCAAGCCACTTCCAAAGACTTTGCCTCGTGAGGTTATCGAACTCGATTTAGACGACCATGAAAAACAGTGTGCATGCTGCCAACATAGTCTGCATAAAATCGGTGAAGACCGCAGTGAGAAACTTGAGTTCTCACCAGCCGTGCTCAAAGTGCTGGAATATGTTCGTCCTAAGTATGCTTGTCGTCAGTGCGAGCAAACTGAAGACAAAAGCCACATCGTTCAAAAGCCAGCGCCCCAGAGCATCATCCCTAAAAGCTTCGCGACAGAAAGCTTGCTAGCCAACATCATCCTTGGCAAATATCAATACGCAATGCCACTGTACCGCCAAGAGTCGCTGTTTACCCAGTCGGGTATCGAGCTATCACGAACCACGATGGCAAGGTGGGTTATCCAAGTCAGTGAGAAGTTCACACCGCTGTATGCGGCCTTGAAAGAGCATCTACTCCAACAAGTGGTGGTTCAGGCAGATGAAACGCCGCTCAATGTCCTCAAAGAAGATAAACAGTGTTATATGTGGCTCTACTGCTCGGGCGCAGACTCGCCCGACGCTGCACTGCCGAATGTAAAGAATATCGCCTTGTACGACTATCAAAACAGTCGCGCGAGGGCATGCCCTGTTGCCTTCTTGGGGGATTACAGTGGTTATCTGCAAACCGATGGCTATGGTGCCTATGATGGTCTTCATCACGTAACCAATGTTGGTTGCTTGGCACATGCACGGCGTAAGTTCATGGATGCTAAGAAGCTTCAAGGTAAAGGTAAGTCAGGCAAAGCAGATAAAGCGCTAGCCAAAATCCAGAAGCTCTATGGGATAGAATCGCGCTTAAGAGGTGCGACTGTCGAAACACGAAAAGCAGAACGTCAACTGCATGCCAAGCCGATACTGGATGAGCTGTACGAGTGGATGACGACTCAACAAGTGCTAGCGTCTAGCTCGCTGGGTAAGGCGATAAAATACACGCTCGGCCAATGGCCGAAACTTATCCGCTATATCGATGACGGTCATTTATCTATCGATAATAATCGTGCTGAACGCGCCATTAAACCGCTGGTCATTGGCAGAAAAAATTGGCTCTTCTCGAACACACCAAATGGTGCTGATGCGAGCGCGATGCTTTACAGCATCGTCGAGACGGCGAAAGCCAACGGCCTTATCCTCTACGGCTACATGGTCAAGTGCATGAAAGAGCTAGCGAAAGTTGAGCCTGATATCGATGCGCTCCTACCTTGGAACTTCAAACATTAACAACATCGCCCCGTGGGTTCATGGGGCGTTTACAAAACAGCAAGTCGGAAGCTTGAGCTTAACTGCTATGCCTCTTAAGTACTTTGCGTCTGAGAACACGGGTTACTGTCTGGATGATTTTGCGAAGTATCCGTTGGATGTTGATGTAAGTGCTGTTTGGCCACTTTGATTAATTAGTCGCAACAAATTTGATTAAGCGATAGAGATGGATATAAAAAAGGAGAGGTGGGCAATCCCAACTCTCCTTTATTTTTTATTAATTAAACAAGAAAAACGAGTTAAACAAGCAATATTATTTAAACGTCGACCAAATTGGCGCGTGATCAGATGGCTTTTCGATGCCACGCAGTTCGTAGTCGATGCCTGCTTCAGTACATTTATCAGCAAGCTTCTGAGACGCCAGTACCACGTCAATGCGTAGGCCGCGGTTGTCCACGAAACCTTTTGAGCGGTAATCAAACCACGAGTATTGGTCGTTTACTTCTGGATGTAGTAAGCGGAAGCTGTCAACAAAACCCCAGTCCATCAATGTTTTCAACCATTCGCGCTCTTCTGGTTGGAAAGAACACTTGCCTGTTTTCAACCAACGTTTCGCATTAGGTTCACCGATGCCAATGTCTGCGTCGATAGGGCTGATGTTAATGTCGCCCATAACAATGACTTGTTCATGTTTGTTGTGGTAGTCATTTAGGTAAGTCATCAAGTCTTTGTAGAACTGACGCTTGTATGGGTATTTAGTCTCGTGCTTGATGTTATCCCCTTGAGGGAAGTAACCGTTTAGTACCGTTACCTTTTCACCGTTTTCATCTTCAAACGTAGCCATGATCATACGCTTTTGATGGTCTTCATTGTCAGTAGGAAAACCCTTCTGCACAGAGATAGGCTCCTGCTTGCACAACATAGCCACACCGTAGTGCGCTTTTTGGCCATGGAAGTAAACCTTGTAACCCATCGCTTCAACATCAGCGAGTGGGAAGGCTTCATCGTGTACTTTTATCTCTTGAAGACCAATCACGTCAGGTTGGTGTTTATCGATAATCGCTTGTAGCTGGTGAAGGCGGGCTCTAAGGCCATTGATGTTGAAGCTAATTACTTTCATTGATTTTTATACCTCTTGCAAACCCTTATGATTGCTTGTTTATCAAGGGTTTATTGATTTAGTGAATGTCATGGTTAACCGTATTTAACCATGCTTAATAAATTCCATCGCCATTTCATCGCCACTTTTTGAGGGTGTTATAGGCTGTATTGAGTGACGGGGTTAAAGGTGATTGCATCACTTAAATGGTTCGGGGAAAAGTGAGCATAAATCATCGTTTGCTCAATTTTTTGATGCCCTAGAATGTTCTGCAATACTAAAATATTACCACCGTTCATCATAAAATGGCTGGCGAAAGTATGGCGCAAAACGTGAGTTGCTTGACCCTTTGGTAAATCGGGTAGGGCTTTTGTTAACCACTTATGCGCCACACCATAACCGCAATCAAAAAGCTTATCATTTGTTGGCTTGTGAAGCTCTTTGTAAAGCTTATTCGATATTGGAACGGTTCGGTTTCTTTTACCTTTAGTATTAGTGAAAGTCAGCTTGTGCTTAAGCAACTGGCTGCCTCTCATTTCGACTACCTCATTGATACGTGCCCCAGTCGCTAAACAAGTCTTGAAAATGGCGGTGAGCTCTTCACTGACTTTGCTTTCTTTAATAACCTCAAACAAGTGCATGATTTGTTCTTCACTTAAAAAAGTAACTTCAGATTCTGCCTTTTTTATGGGCTCTACACCATCAACAGGGTTAGGTAATTTCCACTCCTTGAGCTTGATTAACTTATTGAATATGGATTTTAACCAGGCAATATCACCATTGTTTGAGCTGATGGAAAGGCTGCCTTTACGGCCCCGACCTTTATTGGTTCGGGTTGATCGGTAGTGGGCGAAATCTCGCGAAGATAAATGTGAAGCGATAGGGTTGTTCAATTCATTGCAAATGTGCAGCATGCGGTTTTTTGCGTGTTCGCCAGACTTTAGGTTTTGGCCATGAAGCTTAAACCATAATTCTACTAAGTCAGACAGGCGGCGGTGATCGGTTTTTTCACCTAACCACGGTTTGTCGACAATCTCTTTCATTAAGTAGAATTCATAGTTGTTCGCTTCGCCTTTGGTGGTGAAGCGTTTACGAACACGTTTACCCTTATGGCCTTGCGGGTAGCACTCACAAAGCCAAGGTTTCTTGCTGCCGTCTTTAAGGTTTCTGATAGACATAAAAAAGCCCAAAAGTACTGGTTATAAATACAGTCTAAATCGGGTGGTTTTTGTAGGCAATGTTTTAAATACGTATATGCAAATAAGGTTGATTGAAGGGCTCTGGTGAACTCTACACGACAGCTGTTTTGCGCGGGCCATACTGACAGTGCTCTTGTCAGTAGGTAAACCAACTATGATCGTTCTCTAGCAAGTTTTTGGACAAAACCTTCTTAGCTCGTCTTACCTAATGCCATCAGTTGAGATAAGAAAAAGTATCTTGAAACCTTAAATGCTTGTTATGTGAGCCAAACCCAAGATTATTCGCATTTAGTGCATTAATGATACCCCCTAGCTCCTGCGCTGTTAGTATATTTGGCGATACTTCTTGTACTGCTAGGTTCAATTTGCCAGCAACAGCATTTACACTAGGATGCACCACGACTATCTCACCAGAATTTTCTAGTTCCCTGAGTGCTTTTAATAACGCTTCTTTTACTACCGACTCGTTCATATTCTATACTCACCAACGCCCGCTTAAGTGGTGAGCAACGCAATGCGATGTTTCCGCACACCACCTAAATCACTAAAGTCAACGCATGATAAAAATGCCACGCGTTGCGAATCCGTCTTGAAGCGTTTGTTAGGGCTTAGTTTTTACACCATGTAGTTTTGCAAAATTTGGATCAATCCAGCTAGAAACTACCTGACCTTCGGATAGCTCAATACATCTAGGTTCAATACAACTCTCCTCAAACTCTTGTAGTGAGGCACTAAGAAAAGTTCTATCCGATGTCTCATGATCCCAGAAAAAGACCCCTTGGGCATTTTGAATGAAGTAATTACCGCATTCATCTTCTGCAATTACACTTACATCAGATAACTCTTTGGGTGCAGTCACTGTCGCTTTACGAATCACTCCATACTCACGATCTGAAGAGTCGATGAAAATCTTTCCAAACATAGACATTACTCCTTAGAGCCCTAAAAGCTATATTAGACAGAATAATTCTGTACTTAAATATAGAATTATTCTGTCTAGTATCTTAATGACGTAAACCATACATCTGTTTTGCTATGAATAACAATAGTTTAAGTTCTACAGTTCTGTACCTACATCACTAAATACAGATTTTTTCTGTATAGCATAAATTGGTCAGCAAAATATGTTCCAGCCTGATGCACAAATAAGTGTTAGACAATTTGCCAGCAAGCTATTGCCACAATAGTTCTCATGCTAAATTCATACGTTCTAAACACACTTATTGGGGCATTTTCGAGCTAGAAAGTGCCACAGGTAAAAATTCAACCTGTGAAGGTTTTGGACAAAAATGCGTTTAAGAAAATAGAACATTAGCGAAACATGAATAACTAAAAGTATGGAAAGTCATTTAACTTTGTATCCACTGTTGATGGAACAGGCCATTATGGCAATAAACCTGATTAAAACTGCTCGATAAGTACTTGCAATTCTTGTTCTTGGTTCATGCTCGCTTACGATTCATTCTGCCTATCACCACTCCTTATGCTGTCATTAAAATTCTTTATTATTCAGTGAGTTAATTTATCCGTATTCTTTGGTATCTATTTGAAATACTGAGGGAAACAAAAATGAAAAATGGGTTAGTTTGCACTTTATCGGTGATGTTAATTGTAGGATGTAAAGAATCGAATGAGCCAAACGCTGCTGTAGTGGAACAACCGAGTGTCATCTCTCACATAGAGAAAACACCGGAACTAAGTGCAGAATTAAAGGCACAGCCGACCATTGATGATCAACTTAGGCTTCTATATGAGCGTTTTGAATCCATGCTTGACCGCAGCGACTCTCTCACTGGTACTGATGCAAACAATGATGGTATCCGCGATGACATTGAGGCGTTTATCGATGCGTTAGAAGTGACCGAGCCAGTCCGAAAAGCCTTAAAACAAAACGCTCGCTACTCACAAGAAAACCTGTACCACGACTTCTCGAAAAAGACTAAAGCCAATATCGACAAGGCAATGGCGATGGGTAATAGATATAACAAAGTTATCGCCTGTAAGAAGTTTGTTGGCATTCCAGTCAGAGATAGAACAAATACAGGAAAAACCATTAGAGCTCTCACCTACAACACCAAAGCACGCACCATGGCCTACCTTGCTTATAGCCATTTACAAGACGGCGCGATAAGTGCATCCCTGAATGCAGAGGCCAAATATTGTGAATAAACAAGCAATAATACTTATGGCTAGTGCCTTACTTTCCGTTAACGCCAATGCAAATTCCTGTAAAATCGAAGGCTATACCATAGGTTTCTTTAACGGGGTCGCAACAACGATAGACGAAGCCAACGACGGTCGAGATGAATTAGAATCCACTATAGATATCAACCAATACAACGGTGAGTCTGTCGAATACCAGCTTTTCTACAACGATTCTTATATTGAAGGAAGTGGGCTTAACGTACTGGCTGATTTTGCTGAAACCTTTGACCAAAGAACTTACGAGTTAGAGCAGAAACAATTCGACCGGTGGGAGGCCTTTTGGGACATTGTGAGCGGTCGGCAAAACAGCTCTATCATCCAAAAATTCAGCGCCACTTTTGCTTGGTTTGCTGGGTTTGTTCTCGACTTCACAAACCAAACCATCAATGCAACCATCACGACATATTTAAAAGAACTAGCCTCACTTATTGATGCCCCCGAAACCAGCCAAACTAGAATGCAGCATCATCTTTTAAATGACTCTCTTACGTGGAAAGGAAAAAAGCTCATTTACATCGCGCATTCACAAGGGAACTTATGGGTAAACGAATCATACAAGCATGTGACATCTCAATACGGTTACAGTGCCGATAACATTCGCGTCGTTCACATCGCTCCCGCTTCCCCAACCCTTAGCGCGGACAGTGATTATATTTTATCGGCCTCAGACCTTGTGATTAATGGACTTAACTTTACAGGGATAGGCAGCGTTCCGCCTCCCAACACCATGATAGCACCGAGTAAATTAGACTTTTCAGGACACGGACTCATTCCTATTTACCTCACTCACCCCAAATCCATTGAGAAAATCAAAGCGTCGGTCAATACAGCTTTCACCTCTCTTACTAAACCTGAGATGGAAGATTTTTTGTTTAAAATTGAGTTCGATTATAGTGTTAGCTATGACGCACTTCATGATAATCCTGTTTATGAAATTGTTGACGCAAGTAAAACTGACGATTTGGGTTCTTACCTAAATCGTCCTGCTTTTTATCTCAGCCCAGAGAATGATTCTTGGTTCAAGAGGAATGTGGATTCTTATATACAAGATGAAGATAGATTGCCATTTAGAGTTGCGGGCAATGATGTGGTTTTTTTTGATACTTGTAAAAGCCCGAACGAGGCAATGAATGACATACCATCGATTCCCTCGCAAGACACTTATATGTTCGTACAATGGCGAAATTTAAAAAGCTTTGAGCGAGGTACATTTAAGGATATTTGGAGGTCGAGAAAGATGACTGATAGATATGGATTGGTAGATGAAAACCCAATAGCGTTTCAAGATATGGACGACGACTATTTCATTTGTGCTGGGGATGGAGATGCCATTGAACTAGAGGCAACACAGCACTTTTATAGTGAAGAACAACGTCAATATTTAGCCACTCAGCATTTATCAGGACGTTATGATGTGTCGGCACGTTATGCAGTACGTTTTCAAAGTTTTCATCCCAATAATCTCTGCCAAGGTCATTGATTGCTAGCTTTGTCAATATAATCAATGCATTATTGAAAAATCTCATCAACTAATCGCTAAATGACTAGGGCATGTTGACCTTTTGCGGTTAATTTTTTTCGAGATAAAAGCGTTTTAATCGCGGCGAGGGGTAAGTAGCCTAGTCATTATAAGCAAATCTTCCTCAACAAAGAATAAAACGCTTTTAGCCGAACCCTACGGGCTGTGTTTGCTGCAAGAATCAGCTCGAAAGATCAACACGCCCTAATAGTATGTAGTCATGATTCAGATAACTATTTTTTAAGGTTATTAAAGTAAAAGGAAGGCAATAGGGTCACATCTTGCGTTTTGCCACACATTACTTTTGATAGGGTAAACATACATTAACAGTATGTGAATGAGTATTTACTCTGACTGATAATGGGGCACTTTTGAGTTAGAAAGTGCCACGGGTAAAAATTCAGACTGTGAAGATTTTGGACAAAAACTTGCCAGCGATTTTGCTAAATTAGTAATTAAATAGTGATACAATAATTTTTTATATGAAGGGGAGATATAAATGGAACTCATTTTTGTACCATTTTTAATAGTTTTCTTTTTCTGGGAACAAATAGAAATGGAAATAGATAATATATTGGTTAGCGTAATATTCTTTTTGTACGCAATAGGCTTATTTCTTTTTGTGGATCTTCCGACAAATGCCAGAATTGGTAGCTTGTTCATAGGTCTACCATCTACCTCTTATCTAGCGTTTATATTTCCTTCTCTAATACCATACGAAGAAAAGGTGGTTAAAACCACCTCTTGTATTATGCTTCTAGTTACTTCACTACTTTTGATCTACTTTCAACTTTTCGTATATGAGCAATAAATCAGTCTCGAGATTGTAGTTTTGAAGGCGTTTATCGAGTTCTTTTATATAAATCAATTCTTCCTCTGTGAGCTTCGCCGAATCCATTTCGTTATGAACAGAGAGCGTTGTTTTTAAGTCAGATTCATTTATGTTTCCAATGTAGTTCAGCTCTTCTAACTTTGAACAAGATTCTATTCTCAAGCTACGAATTAAAGGAAGATATTCCATATCTTTGAGAGATACCAACTTTGTGGTTAAATCAGGCTTGGCTTTTTCAAAACCTATGCATTCTTCGACTTCCGCGTAGTATCTATCTAGTCGTTCGTTAGCAAACGTACCAGAAGACATAGTAATCAACATTAAACAAGCTGTTAGCTTAGCGCATCGCATTGTACATACACCTCCAAAACATTTTTTCTTGATATGTTAACGATGGTTTCATATACATTCTTGCTGAAATGTCTTCCACCCTACGTACCAGCAGTGGATTAGATGATTCATAGCTTGGTCTAGTAATTGAAAATCAGTTGTGTATATTTTGTATGACGCTCCAATTACACCGTTACCGCCGAAGATATCAAGCATTGCTGAGGCACCAAGAAAAACAGAAAGTGCTTTGGCCATATCTTGCAATTCTCTTATTTCTTCAATCGCATTTCTGCTGTCGGAACCAAAACGAACACTACTAAGGTCACTACACGACATAAGTTTAAAGCCTTTCCTATTGTTTAGATTAATCAAAATTTTCACTTTCATTACTACTGTACATTGCAGCAATAATGTAAACAATGTTGCATAAAGAAAAGCTACGGAATCACTATAAAAAAAGTAATTTAGACGGTTAAAGACTGGATTTTATACCCTCTAGATGGGTAAGATTTTTTAAAATACCAGCAAGTAAGATGTGAAACATTAAAAGTGAGCTGGCTACACACGGGTAAAAATCAGCCCGAGAAGCTTTTGGACATAAACGTGTTATGGGTCTTGCTAAATTAGTAAACCATAGATAACCACAAGTATGGTAAATCTTTCTTTGTACTCCATACTCACTCTGTTACTTCCCGATTTCAGATAATAAGTGCGACATTCATGGAAAGGTCTTGAAGAGGGAGCCAACTCCTTACTTTAATACTGCTCTTCATTTCGCAAATAGCACAACCACAAGCGACTCTACGTAATTATTTATTCTAGTTGCGATGCCATTAACACCTTCTGTATGTCCGTAGTGCATGTCGTAATTTGGCTACTCTCGATAGTTTCATCGACTCATAAAAGAACAAAAACTCGACCATTCATTAATCGCAATAATAGATGCTAACTTATACACATACAGCACAACGAGCCAGTAGCGGTGATTTAGCATTTATAACCAATCATTTGCATTGCATACAACAATAAATGTGATCTTTTTTATTAGGGGATTACGCCGAACTTCATGCAAATTAAGACATATTTGTCTGGCTACGATTCTAAAATTGATATATATAATTACATAATAAAAAACATTCAGAACAATTAGGGCTACTAATAAATGTAATAATAAAACATACCTCGTTGACACACATTTTTTTATTTGGTTGTATTCGATGTATCTAGAAAAAAGAGAAATATAATAATGAGTTGGCAGGTAATTAAATATGAAAAAAAACGTTCTCATAATCGGAGGCGGTCACGTCGGGGTGTCTCTCGCCGTTGATCTTGATATAAGTAGAAATGACGTCACAGTCGCAACATTATCGGATTATAAAACCTCGTCTTTGATTGAATTCTTTCATTCTAAAATTGACGTCATCGATAATCTTAATGCACTTTCTAATAGTCTCTGCTGTAAAAATATCAAGACAACCGAATTCAATACATTAGACTCACTCACCCAGTATGATGCGGTATTTATTTGTGTTCCTGATATATATGAACTGCGGAATGCTATTTTATTAAGAGTGAACAAAGAATGTAAAGCGCAGTGTCTCGTCGTGCATATTCGCGCAGGCCAGGCAGGATTAATCAATACGCTGCAATGCATTTATGCAGGCAGTCGGGAGGTCGCACATATTCTGGTGGAAGATTCATTGTACGGCACCCGAGTGGACTTTCAAGCGCGGCGGATCACCACCAAGCGGAAAAAAGAGGTCAATGTCTCTGTGGTGAATGGCGATGCGCGGACCTTGGAAGCGTTAGGCGGTTACTTTGCGGTCCCTGACCTGCCCTGGTTCCCTTGTTTAAACAGGACGGAGACGAAAAACCTGCTGTTCGATCCATTGGGATTCATTATCCATTCTGGGGTGTGTTTGGATGGGGATAACTTAGACAAAACGCTGTCTGGCCAGTCTTACAATCACTATATTGAGGGGGTGGATCGGGCGTTGGGAGACAAGCTTGAAAATCTCGACAATTTGCGCGTCTCTCTGGCCAGTTCGTATGGAGCAAAAACCACCAGTTTTAAAGACATACTAAATAGGCAGTACAATATCGATGTCGAAGAAAGCTTATATTTAACGCTTCAAAACTGTACTGGGGTATACAAATCAATGTCGCCAAAAAATATAGAAGCGCTCAAGTCTTCTCGGTATATCCACGAAGATATTCCCGCTCTCTATGTCTTTAAATACCTCATGGATCGTGAAGGCATCACGTCCGATGAATTAGATTCATACATTTCTAGCATTGAAGAGAAATGCCAACGTATTGGCATTGATTTATTACCTCTCAAGAGGTACAAAAATGGTTTGTATGATATGAAATATACCAAGTTTGACATTATGGGAATATTAAATGAGCGATAGAATTATCAATATTGTTATCAGTAAAGCCGATGGAAAAGAGCGAAATATATTTAATAAGCTCTCCGCAATCGACAATCTTGTTTTAATTACGACGACAGACGTGGCAAAGAGTTACGCTGCCGATGCAAAGGTCGTCGCGGTCGAATCGTTTGAGCTTCATCATTTGCTGGATGCCGTGCGCGGGTTACAACAAGACGCTCAAATCCATAGCCTGATCAGCTCGAGTGAGCCGCTGGTGGAAGTGTGTGCAAAAATTCGAAAGGTGCTGCACATACAGGGGCAGTCAGAGGCCAGTGCGATCGCCTTTCGCCAAAAAGACATCATGAAAGACTATCTAAAAACGGCGAAGACGTTCCGGGTACTGGCCTATTGGCAGCCGGGGTCTGGGGTCAAGGTTACCGATTATTTTTCAGCCAACCAGCCGGTAATTGTCAAACCGGTCGATGGATCTTCTTCCATTGGGGTGACCAAGTACGATTCCATTGTTGAAGCAGGGAAAATCCCAGACAACTACATTGTCGAGGAATACATCGATCTGCCCATGCTGCATGTTGATGGGGTCATCAAAGATGGCCAGGTTGTGTTTCGCTCTGTCTCAACATATTCAAGTAACTGTCTGTGTTTCGAGAACAAAGAGATACTCAGCAGCGACACCGTGGAGGATGCGGTACTCGACCGTCGAATTGATGCAGCGTTATTGGAAATTTTTTCGTTGTTACCCACGCCCTACAACTCCGCTTTTCATTTAGAAATGTTCTATTCCGATGAGACGCTGGTGTTTTGCGAAATCGCGAGTCGTGCGGGAGGCGGGTATATTGTGCGAGCAAACCAAGAAGCGTACGGCGTTGACATCAGTAAAGAAGGGATGTTGGCCCAAGCTGGGGCGTGCACGCTTACCGCGCAGCCGAAGAAAACCAAGCACACGCGCTTTTATCTCATCCCTTATGGCTACACCGTCGATGAGTCGCGACTTCAGGCGATTGACGGTGTGGTTGACTACAATATTTCCGACCAGGATCAGACCAAATCGACGTCTTCGGTAGACATGCAAGTCTCGGTCTTGCTGGCCAATGCGGACGCCGCTCAATTCACAGCCAACTCATCCATCCTAGAACAAGAGATCTTGGCATGAGGATCTTATTAACTGGGTGCACGGGCGGCTACGGCCAAGCCATCGCAGACGTCGCGACGCAACGGGGCCATTCCATCCTCGGCCTCGCCCGCGATCACGACAAACTCTCAGCGATGCAGGCGTCCGGTCTTCTGGAGAGACAGTTAAGCTGCGATCTGTCGGTGTCCAATCGAGACAACCCGGCCTTGATCGCGGCGATCCACGACTTTAACCCTCAGGTCATTATCAACAACGCCGGCGTGGGCTCCAAAGGCAACACCATTGCCAAGGAGCGTCCCGCGGCACTGACCACGGCCTTTCATGTCAACGTACTGGCGCCGTTTGAGCTGGTTCAAATCGCGTCTGAGCCTAGCGGGCAAGACTTACGTTTGGTTGTCAATATCAGTTCACGACGCGGGTCTTTTTACGACAACGCGCGGGATGAGACGGCCGTCAAGTGTTCTTACACTTACCGCATTACCAAAGGGGCACAAAACATGCTGACCGCCTGCATGGCCACGGATCCTTTATTGGCGGGCGTCCGGGTACTTAGCATACATCCAGGGAAACTCACCACGGGGTTAGGGGTCAGTGACGCTTCCCTAGACCCACGGCTTTCGGCCGAGCGATTGCTCCAGATGTTTGAGCAATTGCCGGCTGAAGGCGACTACTTTTCACTGCAAGATCACACACCAAGAAGGATGAACTGGTGAACAAACACGTCGTTTTTTTAGAGCTCACGAACAACAAAGCTGGCTTAGAATTTTTACGGTCGACGAAAAGCCTCGGCTGTGACATCACCTTGGTCACGTTTAATGTTTCCTACTATGAAGGCTTAGCGGACGGCCAAACCTCAGCGCTGAGCCTGGTTGACCACATTGTGGAGTACGATGTCCATGACAAGCCATTCGAAGAAATCTTAACCACCTTCTTAGACATCGATGCCAACCAGCCTATCTCTCAAGTGATTGCCTTAATGGATCTCGAAATTGTTACCGCCGCGCTGATCAACGATGCACTTGGCTTACCGGGGCTTGCCAGCAGAGCCGCCATTACGTGTCGCAACAAGTATCTCGCGCGAAAAGCGTCGGATGCCGTCGGCTTTACCAAGCCAAAATACTGGTTATACAATCTCGAGAGCGATCGTTACCCGGACAACCTTGAGTATCCGGTCGTGGCGAAGCCCATCAATTGTGCCGGCAGCAATTCAGTCAAATTGTTACAGGACGCGCAAGAGCTGACGGACTACATTCGTCAATATCAAGCCAACTCCACCTATTTCCGTGGGGTGAACAAGAGCCAAAGTATATTGCTTGAGCAGTACATCACGGGTGATCTCTACAGCATTGAAACCTTTACGCAAGATGGTCACCACCATGTATTAGGGGTGTCCGACCGAGTGATGGGAGAGTTGCCGAACTTCCCAGAAATCAGTGCGTGTTTCCCGGTCGACAATGCAGGCACACAGAAAGCCGTCGATAAGGTGAAAGAACTGCTTTCCGCGATTGGGTTCAACATTGGATTTGGTCACACCGAGGTTATCGTCAATGGCGAGGACGTGTATCTGGTCGAGATCAACCCACGCATTGCGGGATCGGACATCTCTCTGATCATGAACCAATGTTACGACTCAAAGCTGTATGACAATGGGGTGGCTGCGATACTCGGAGGCCGGTTTCAGATCCCATCTCTCGTGGGGTGTGGGATTTGGATGAACTTAGTGCCTTCTCAATCTGGGATCGGCACCGCGATTGACTATTCTGGTGCGGATGTCAATGTCATCAAGGAGTCTCCGCGACCGTTTGGCCGTCATCTGAAAACCAACCCGGCTTTGATGGTGGAAACTTGGGGGGCCATCACGATGTTCTCAAGCAGCGCAGATGCGCTCAACCATGACCTAAGAGTCTTCTACCACCATTGCGACATCGAGATCGATAGCGTGCGTGTTCCACTGAAGGATTTCCATAAAGACTATGTTATTTGATAATGCGAAGGCCTTTTTCTTCCAGACCAATCGGTTGCAGAAATCTGTACTATTATCTGTCTTCCTGTTCACCATCGTCACGCATATGTTGACCCCTTTTTGGGTCATCATTTTAACGAACACCCTTGACCAGTCACTGTATGTGGCTGGCTTGGTTGTCTCGTTAAAGGAAGTGTCCAATCGCGTCTTTTCGCTCTATGGTGGTTGGCTAGGAGATAGGATCAGCGCGTTCCACCTAATCTTGATCGCACTGTTAATGAGAGCCGTTGCGCTGTTTGTGCTGTTCTACGACATCAATCTCTACACGGTAGTGCTTTGCTCGCAGATCATTGGTATCACAAGTGGCATGTTTCACCCGGTGGCAAGGAAAGCGCTGTACGCCAGTGTTAACGAGCGCATTGGGCTAGAAACACTGATCACGCTGCGGTTAATTGGCTTTAACGCGGCGGTCGCGATTGCACCGGTGCTGGGTGTGTACTTCTTGTTGGATTTCTCTGCAGTGGGCGCGTCGATTCTGGCGGCGATCTTGATTGCGTTAGTGCTCATGATGATCGCGATCAGGCGCCAGTTCGAGTCCGTGAACACGGCCAATAGCGTCCCCTCGATGGAGCGTCTGATCGGCACATATCGTTCAATTAAGTCGATATTTCCATTCGCTTTTCTGTTTATGGTCTTATATTCAACGTTACTATTTACGTTCACAGACTATGTGGAAGGGGCGATCAACTCGCAATTTCTTGCCCTTTGTTTTTCGGTCAATGCCATCGTTGTGATTGTATTGCAAGGGGCGGCGAGCAAGATCCCTGAACATCGTATTCTTCCTCTGATCTACCTCTTTTTCAGTGGCTACTTTGTCCTTTTGTCGCTGTCGAGCATCAGCACTAACATGGTGTTGATTTATGGCTTAGTGTTGATGTCAACGATCTCGGTCTCTCTGTCAGAAATCCTGTATAGCTTTAGATTTGAATACATGCTAACCAAACTCAGTGGCGGCTCTGCCTTAGCCTTCGGCACGGCGAACTGCATCATGTTTCTGCCGGCTTTGATCGCCAATTTGGTTGGCTCATTTGTGGTGACTAAGTTTGACTATGTCACCTGGTGGACAGCCCTCACGGTCATCTCCGTTGGTTTATCCCTGTATTTCATCCAAAAATCCATTTCACCTAACACAAGGAAAGTCAATTTTGAAAGGTAATTTTAGAGAAGAGTTGTGCGTTCTCAACTACATATCGAAGGACGACATTAAAACCGATCCCTTTCCGCATGTAATAAAGAAAAATCTATTTCCCGAGCCTATTATCTCGGAGCTTGTGGCGACGAAGCCGAGCTGGGCGCATCTCGAGAAAATCCATGGTCCGCTGAATGGGCGGTGGCGCTATGGGCACACGCCGAAGCATTTCAACGACGATCCCGAGACCAGTCAGATCTGGTTAGATTTTCTCGCAACCAACTCGTCGCCCGAGTTCTACCGACGCTACATTCAACTGTTTGGGTCACTCGCGGTTGAGTTCTCCCCCAACTACCGTGATTATGTCGACGTGCACCTCGACAGCGATTTCGGCCTTGATGGGTATGACACGACGGCGGAGAAGAAGGTGGTCTTGGACGGCGGCTTCATTTGTTACCCGTGTAACCCGAGCAATAATGTGCGCTTTTACCGAGGGCCACACCTTGACCGGCCCTTCAAGCTTTACGCTGGGCTGCTGTATATCAAGGAAGAGGGGGATACCGCCAAAGGGGGAGGATTGGGAATCTACAAGTTCAAGGATGCGTCGATCAAAATCTCGGAAGAAGATACGAAAAGACATGAAACCTTTGGTGATTTGTACGACTTTGAGATGAATGAAATGATTGAAGTGGACAGGCTGGAGTACGAGACCAACACTTTCATCTTCTATCCCCAAAATGCTTACGCGTTACATGGGGTATTGGAAAGAGAGCGATCGAACCACATCCGCAGCATTGCGTTCATTAGCGCAGACGTGGCTAAGCCACACTATCGACTCTGCGAGGTCTATAAATAGATCGAGGAAGTTTTATAATCCGTCAAGTCTGGGCTATCCTGGTCTTTCTCTATCGTAATTTGGCAGTCTAGAAGCCTACAAGGGCGAGTGAATGTTCAGATCCTCGCTTGCTTGTAGCTTTTAGAGAGAAACGGAGCCGGTTTAACTCAGCAAAATAAGTTCAGCAGTACGCAGGAATTGTCCCAGTAACACAACACTGCGGTCAAGAAATATGGGTACATTGACACTGGCACAGTTCTACGTTCCTGCGCCGCTCCTTTATTGAATAGGCAAAGTATTCAATAAAGGAATCTTATCTGGGCAATCAGTATGATCAAAAACAAAGAGATGCAGGGAAAGCTCACCAAGTCTCTACTAGGAAGCTTGTCTTCAGGTGGATACGGCATAGCTCATCGTTGCTGGAAAGACAACCGCCCCTATAGTGAAATTAAGTATCTTAATGCTTTAAAAGAACGTAGCTCACCCTTTGTAATTCATTGATAAAAACTTAACTGATGCCTCAGGACCTGATCCGTACATACTCTGGTTCTGACCAGATATTAGGAAAAGTTGGGCAAACTCTGACAGAATTTACCCAGCTGAGAATCTCGCTAGCAAGAAAATGGGCAAATCTGAGCTAGCAACCGCATTTAGCCATATACGGCTAATTTTCTGAATTTAGCCATTTGTGGCTAATTTGGGTGCCGTCCATTTTTTGGTCTGTTAAGGTATTAGCAAAACTAAATCATGTGGCAAAGCGTCAGAGAACTGGTTCAACTGACGCTGGCACACTTTGGGGCATTTTCGAGCTAGAAAATGCCATGGGTAAAAATTCAACCTGAGTGGTTTTTGGACAGAATGAGTTTCGCGAAACCTTATATTAGCAAGTGTTGAATAACTACAGGTATGGCAAATAGCAAAGCTGACATACAGGACGAACCGAATGATGTCGCCCCTCTGCCTTACGCAGACCGAACTCGCCTTATAAAAGCATCAAGGCCGCCATCCTTCTAGAGGACATCGTACAATTTACATATATAGAAGCTCAGGCTTGTTTAACACTTTGGGATTAAACGTTGGCTACGCAAATCTTAACTCTTATTCGTTAGATTTTCTTAGGCACGAGGCTATTAACAGCTTTGCCAAACTTTATACTCAAAGCAAACACTATGATAAAAGGCCAGTATAGGAACTGAAACTTGGTTACATTGTTATTCTTCACTTCTTTATCTTTAGACAAGCTTTCTGCTCTTTCCTGCAACCCTGTTAACTCCAAAACATTTTTATGTTTCTTAGTAGACCAATCAGAGTACTCACCATTTCGAATCGTTTCTGGGGCTCTTAGGCAAACATTTAGAGAGCTAAGTAATGATTTAGTAAAATATAGAGTTTCTTCGAACTCACTTGATAAAAGTGCAACTTCCTCTCCCGAGAAAACTTTATGGTTCACAAGACTACTAAAATTATTTCTAGCAAAGTTGGAAAAGCCGTCTATGTAATCGGTACTTCCTTTGTAGTCATACTGATAAAACCCTTTTTCTACACCAGCTGAAAAGTAATTTAGTAATGACTCATGTAGCGTAACACCAAGTACGTCTGCTTCCCCTAATTTTTCGATCATCGGAATAGCCGCAGAACATACAGCTTGAACACGTTCAGTGCCAGAAAGCTGAACAAACTTAGTTTCATAATCCTTAGTTATACTCGAGATTTTTTTAGCTGATTCACACTCGGTACTTTTGATAACATCGCCACAAGCATCCGCATATTTAGAAATATGTGCAAGATGATTGCCTTGTGTTTCAATCAACGTATCTTCATTGTCAAACTCACTAAATTCAGGTCTCTGCCTTTCTAATTTAGCAAGCTCTGATCTCTGTTTTACCTCTAGATCATAGAGCTCTATAATTTCACGATAATTAGCACTTTGAATAAAGACTAAACAAACACCAATAGCACCCAGTGGGTAGTAAACAGCATCAACCCAGCTCCAGCGAGTTGACTTAGTAGCGAACCCAGCAAGGCCAAAAAACAAAAAGCATAAAACTAAAAAATTTATTATATTCATAACTACTTCAAATATGAAAAAATACTCGGATTTAAATGAAAATCTAACGCTAATTAGACGGTTTTATTCTGTGATTTTACTTTATTAATCATACTCACGCTCAATCTAATGCCCGTATTGCCTAGCGCCTAGGATGTGAACTTCAGAACTTGCCGTAAGTTCTCAATTGATTCCAGCGATATTGAGCAATATGCTAAACCATTCTTGGACGCTTTTCAGTTAAGTCAGAAAAGCTTGCGCAGTACTAGAGCACATGGCTGCTAACGCAGCCAAATTAAATCTCTTGTCCAGGAAATAGTTCATATGTGTTAGGCCTTTACTATCGAGTAAGCCCTGAGTTTATCGCAGCAGCGAATAAATTTAACATAATGGCTGTAGCAATTGGGAGGTAGTAGGCGGTTTTCTCTTGCTGTGAAAAGCCTCTAAGTACTGGATAAACCAAACAAACACCCAAGTAAATATACAACACAGATATGTTTACTTGAAGACCGTCACTTCGACCCACTAAATACACCAAGATACACAAACCAGTTAGCATAACTGTGCCAGAAGTAACTCTCATTCCTATTTTGGATGTAACCCAGACCTTTCGATAAATGGCAGCCATAAATATACCAGTCAGGATAAGAAAGTTAACTTCAGTCGAGCTAATATCAAGACTGAATATTTCAGCAATTTGTATTAAAGGTTGAGCGATAATACTACGATAGAAATTTATCCCATCAAGGATAAAGCCTTTCCATGCAAAAACCACATCAGATAACGAAGCAATCGCTCCTGTTGCAAGAAAAGTAGAAATGACTATGCATGCTCTTGTTAAAAGCGTTCCATTTTTCCATAAATCTTTCGCTGACTGGATATCATCGACTAATGCCATACTTCAAATTTTTCCTTTTAAGGCCTAACTAATAATTTATTAAATGCCAACATGGAGGAATTTTATCCCCGAGTTTGGGGAAGCGCACCCGCCTATGACTTGGGCTTAGCATAAGAAAATGTTTTGAACAGAGTATAATCATTCGTCACGAAATCACGACAAGATAGGTTGTTTTATCTACATCTCACGAACGGATTAGCGAATATATCAAGAGCTCTGCTGTGAAAATGATGACGTTAGCTTTCGCCAAAAAACGGAGCTGCGATTAGAAGAGCCACGTTGAATCAAGTAAATCACGTTAACAAGGTATGAATGATTATTAGGTCTAAACGATATTGGGGGAAAACGTGTTCACAATTCGTCGTTCACCATTTGTGATTACATTCCCTCTACGCTTCAAGTTCCCCTTCGAAAGAGTGATCTAAATTGAAGTGAACTCGCCAATACTTTTGTTCTTCTACACTCATGTTATGTTCTTTGATGAACGCGACCCAGTTTACGGGGTCGTTAAGGTGTTTTTGAAAGTAAGACTTCATACCAACTAATTCCGTAAACTGATTCACAATTATCTCTTCCTTGTCTCTGTGACTACTTTTCCAACCACTTCAATATCACCGTCTTGTGTTTCGATGGTTGTTCCGTTGAACTCGACCAATAGCTTGCCTGGCAGTCTCTGAACTTCGTTTATTGAATGACGGCCATCGATGCTTATTAGGTAACTACCGCTTACGGCATCGTTATCGTTCTTATCAACCAGCATAATTGCTTCATTCGTTTCTAGTTCGATGAGATCTGCGCTCTGTAGACCAAAACTATTCATTCTTCTTAATGGGTATGGGATTTCGCCTGTATCTAATAACTTGCCGCCGCTTAAGCAAAAACTTTTCACAATCACGGTTTGGTGTTGCGGGTCTGTGTTTGCTGCCGTTATTTGAACTGAAGGCTGCTCTGGAATTGTTCTTGGTTGGTGGCTTGGTAGCTTTGCTCGTTCTTCTTCAGGGAGCGCAAGCTCTTCGATTGGAATGCCTAAAGCTAAATGCAAGCGAACCATCAATTCATGTGAAGTTCGGTTGTGTGTATTCCAAGTGCTAAATGTTGCTTTTGGCACTTCAAGAACGTCAGCTAGCTCCAAGAAAGTTCTGCACTTTGTCAAATGTTTTAAATTCTCAGTAAACTCAATGCCACTAAGGTAGTTGAAGGCAGTTATTTTTCGTTTTGGCATTTTTAACCTGCTATAAGTCAACATAGAGCGCTAAAAGTTATTGCAAGAATCTGTTTGGCGATCTATTATCTTCTTGTACTCAAGCTTAACCACGGCAGCTAACCAAGTAAGCCTGATTCTCAATAAATTAACTTGTAAGGATATCATCATGTTGTCATTTGCACTATCGCCCCCTGTCCCATATATGCGTATTGAAGAGTATTCTCGCTATTCAGGCGTATCCCTTTCGACACTCCGTAAAGACATGGAAAACAACAAGCTAATCATTCGCCCTAAAGCGGCAAAAAATGAAATCCCTATGGTTAACGTTATTGCCATGATGGAAATAGCATCTCGTGAAGCCTTAGAAAAGTTGGGCTAACCATGGCTTTTTCTGCCCTTATTCCGACTAAGAATTTCTGCCCAAGTTGGCTTCATTTGTTCGCTTGGGTCGTCATTCTCGTTCCGCCTTTCCTATAGAGAGTGTCGTATATGAATAATAAAGTAGCTATGTGCGAATTACGTGAGTGTAAACAGAATGCTTTTGACGCTGCGTGTCGTGACTTTGTACTCAATCACAACATTGAAAAGCTTGCTAACCGCATCGGTTTGAATGCAACGGTGTTACGCAGCAAGCTAAACCCAGAGCAACAATACAAGTTAACGCCTGTCGATTTGGCAATCATCAGCAAGGAAACGGGCGACTACACCATCATTAACACCGTACTGGCCGATTTAGGTGTCGTCGTGGCAAAAGTGCCCAGTGAAGAAGAATCAAAAACGTTCGTTGAACGCATTCTCGAAAATTCGGTCCTGTCTGGTGAGCTGTCTAGCGATGCATTGAAGATGTGCAATGCAGACCGCTTATACAGAAGCGATAGACGTAAGGCCATTGCAAAAGCTCAAGCCGCTATCGGTAATTTGGTTTTGCTTATGTCTCAGTTAGAAAACCGCACTACGGGCGTAACCCCATTTTTAAGTATGGGTGTCGACTTTATCGCTAACGGTGCACCAATCCCCGGCTTAAGTTAGAGGAATTTTGTATGTCAGTTGCAACAGTAGAACCTTCAATCGTAGATGTACCACCACTAGAAAACCCATGCCCTGATTTGCCTTGCTGGTCTTTAAATCGCGAGCAAAAACAACGTGGCCTAACTTTCTTACAGCGTACCAGACAAGAACTTGGCGAACGCCAGTTAAAGCCGCTTCGCTCAAAGCGTGAAGAGTTACAAGCTCAGTATTCCAAGAGTGATTGCCGCGCTGAACAAATGCGCCTTTCACGTGAAATTAACCGCATTGATGCCAACGCAAAGGATGTTCTTTCGCGCTGGTCATAATCCAGTTACATCCAAGCCAACCTAGCCACTAGGCATTTTGCCTACACCCTTTATCCCTCTTTGATTTAAAGAGGGAGGGTTTTTTATATCCAAAATTTGAGGAAATGAAGATGAAAATACACGTAATGCTCGATCTTGAAACAATGGGGAATGGTAGCAATGCTGCGATTGTTTCTATTGGTGCCGTCGTTTTTAACCCTAGCAATGGTCAGTTAGGTGCTGAGTTTGAAGAGGTGATTAACCTTAATAGCGCTGCCTATTACAGTGATATTGATGCACCGACTGTAACTTGGTGGTTATCACAAGGTGATGAAGCTCGTGCAATTTTCCTAAAAGAAACGCCAAAGTCTTCACTTAAAGATGCCTTGCTTGAGTTTAACCAATGGTTAGCTGATTTAGGTGAATCCAAAGACATCTGTTTATGGGGTAACGGCGCAGGCTTTGACAATGTGATCCTAATGAACTCTTTCAAAGCGACTCGCATTCGTCCTAATTTCATTCATTGGAATGACCTTGATGTGCGAACCATTGTGAGAATGGGCCGTGACATTTTAGGTATCAATCCTAAAGAAACGTTAGTTCGTGAAGGTGTTCATCATTCAGCCTTAGATGATGCGAAGTTCCAGGCTCAATACGTCTCGGTGATTTGGGAGCGTTTTACTCAGGTTCAACAGTCTTGTGCTCAAGCTGGCTTAGTTGAAGAGGTGAGATCATGAGTTACCAAAATGCCCACAACCATATGTTCAACCTATCGTTTGAACAAATTGTTGAGCGCTTTGAAAGTGCTAACCAAGAGCAGCAACAAGAAATTCTGATTCAGCTCGATGCTATCGCAAAGAAGCAAGATCCGATAGCAACGCACCGCCGACAAGAAGAAGTGTTGGCCGATATCAAAGAAGCAATGGAAAGCGATCGCGCTCGTGTGTTCTTTGGCCATTCATTCCCAAGCTGGTACCGCAACGGTTCAATTGAACAAGTTTCGCAACTTCACCATTGGGCGAACCTAGATATGAGTAACCGCCACCTGTTCCTTGAAATGTTAGGCCTCCGCGATTTAGGCCACTTTGATGATGAAGCGTTATATCAATTTGAGCAGTTTTGTTTATCCGCAGTGGGGGCGTGAGCATGAAATTACATGAAGTAAAAACCCAATCAGAGTTTTTTAACGAAGTTCGTTTAGGTCGTAAAACGGCTGAAATTCGAGTCAATGATCGTAACTATCAAGCCAACGATGTGTTGATACAGCATGAAGTAGACAGTGAAGGTCATAAAACGGGGGCGTCCCTGGTTCATGAAATTACGCACGTACTACAGGGCGGTAAGTTTGGTTTAAGTAAAGAGGTATGCGTTCTTTCTCTTTCAAATTCATCTCACTTAAACAGTGTGATTTTGATGGGCCACTTACGAGACCGTTTGATTGAAGCTGCCGACTGCATGGAAGCGGGCATTGATGTGGTTCGAGAGGCTGGACTCACAACCGCTGATCTAGAAAGACAGATTCAAGATTCGCGTTATTTTGCTACAGAGGCATCGACTCTACTTAAAAAGTTAGGGGAGGAGGCAGCATGAGCATCATTACCGTCTTCCGCAAAGACTTAGAGCACGGCCTTCGTGGTGAAGGCTTTACCTCTCGCAAAATTGAGCAGTTCGTTCGTGTATTTAATAGCGTTGATTCAAGCCAAGGCGAAATGCTTCAACTGGATTCTACTCGTGCCATGTTGGTGAACGTGAACGGCACTGAACAAGGGCTATGCCTTGAAGACTTCATCACGGCATGGTGGGTTTTCTGGGTTGTGGTTTACAACACAGCCAATGACTTATCTGCCGAGCTTCAAGCTTTAGGCGCAATCCGTGCACTCTTCTTCGTTTCTGCCTGTACCAAAAGCACTAGCCAAAACGCAACTATGCAAATGTGGTGGCGTGAATGTGAGCCTATTCACGGCTACTCAACTGTGGAGGCTTGCTGATGCTGAGTTATGTAGCAGTTGCCCTAAATAGCGGTGGCGGTGTTGTTCGCCATGATGAAACCAATGAAGTGAAGAACGTGTTGCTAGGTGAGTTTGAATCGGCTGATCCCGCGATTCATACGGCTTGCGAGCTGTTCAACTGCCAGCACGTTTTGAACGGGGTGATTATCAAAGGTAACCACACTGGCGGCCACATGATCATGGATACACAGGAGCTTGCAGCGTTATGAGTTTTTACAAGCAAGCGCAAAAACAAGCAGTAGCGATAAAAATTGGTGATCGCTTCTTTTGTGGTTTTGGGAAGAAACAGCGAGTTCAAACGGCTTGGAGCCTTGCTGGGGCAAACCTGTATTTGAGTGTTTATGACGACAAAGTAAAAGAGATTCTGGCTACGTTAGAAGAAAAGAAGAAGAAACCAGAAGTGATTTTTGTCGAGGTGGCTGCATGAAAATACAGGCCGTATTAAAAGAAGCTGGCCTACGCCCAGCATGAGTTTATCAACTTACGCATCCAAGAAAAGCAGGCGCTCACTTCAGAAGGTTCAAACTTCTGGTGAGCGCCTTATTTCGTGGTATCAAGATGTTGATATCAGCAGCATTGAATTTAATGAACAGCAACAAGAGCGATCACATGAAGCCTTTCTTGAATGGGTTGGCGGTGATCAGACCGTTACTCCAATCCCTAATGACATCGTTTTGTCTTCACGCTCCATGATCGAGCGTGAGCCTGAAAATCTTTCCGTTGTTGAGCGTAAATTATATGAAGTAAACCCTGCAGACAAAGACTGGCTTTCTGAGCATTTTTCTGACCTCCCTCATTACCTGACTAAGTATTTCGCCAATCGCTATGTTTCGATTTTTAAGAAGCAAGGCCGTTTTGCCGCAAACACTTTCATTCGTGAAAAAATGGTACCCGCGCACAGGCGTGTTCTGTTGGTGCTAGAGCAATACAAACAACTTCCTACTACTTCTAAGGTTGCTTTGCTGAGTGATGCTGTCGATGTCGAAAGCAGTCCTCAGCAAAACAACTTTAAGCAAGCGAATCAGCAAGCCTGTTTCGACTTCGAACAATCCGAGAAAAACCGCAAGCCGGTTCGCTCCAAAATCATTGCCGAGCTAGTTGAAGATGAACTTCGAGAGATGGCATTTAGAATTGTGTCTATCTTGATTCGATACCAAACGATAATAACTCAATCAATTGAATGTGAAACCGAGAACGGTGAGAACATCGCTGCATTAATGGTTTATAAGCAGTGCGTTTCTTTGGTGCGTAGCTTTGGGATAAAAACGCCAAGCGAAGACAAGAAGATTACGCCTGAAAACATCATGTCGTTTATCTCTAAGTTGAGTTGTGAAAAGTGGTGGTTTAGACGTTTAAAGCGCATTCGTAAAATTATGCGCGAGCACTTAGCTATCGCGATGGGTCAAGTGTCGGCGAAAGCATCACCTTATGCTTCATGGGATTGCATTCAAGAACATAAAGTTCAGCAAAAGAAGAACTGGGATTTCATTCAGGGTCAGCTACTTAGAGAAGAGACCACTGGCGAAGAAGTTGAAATGGAAGACATGGTATTGAAAAGCATGTCGAACCCTGCCATTCGTCGTCATGAATTAATGGTTCGTTGTCGTGGTTGTGAAGATATCGGCAATGAACTTGGCCTACAAGGTTTGTTCTTAACGCTGACAGCACCATCGAAATATCATAATAGCTATAAGAAAGGCGGCTTCATTCCACATTGGAACGGGGCGAGCCCACGTGAAGCACAAACCTATTTGAATAAGGTTTGGCAGCGCATTCGTGCCAAATTAGGCCGTGATGAGATTCGTTGGTTTGGTATTCGCGTTGCTGAGCCACATCATGATGGTACTCCGCACTGGCATTTGCTGATTTGGGTTAAGCCAGAGCATGTGGCCAAGGTGCGTGAAGTGTTTATTCGCTATGCGGTTGATGAAGACAAAGAAGAGCTTTACCCGTTCTTCGATCGCAACGAAAAACGTGCAGCCAAGAAGCAGTCTATTCAAGGCCCATTCAATTATCAGCCTCGTTGTGACTTTGGGTATATCGACCCAGAAAAAGGCACAGCAACGGGCTACATCGCTAAGTACATTTCTAAAAATATTGACGGCTATGCCATGGGTGAAGAGGTTTCGAAAGAGACCGGGCAATCTGTGCAAGCGATGGCCAAAAACGTCAATGCTTGGAAGAGCCGCTGGGGTATTCGTCAATTTCAATTCTTTGGTGGCGCACCGGTTACCACTTACCGAGAACTGCGCCGCCTAGCTAGCCAAAACAAGAAGGCCTTTATGGAATACGTTTTCAAGCAAGAACGTGAAGAACTGGCTTCTATTTACCTTATGTCTATGTACCGTTTAGTTGGTCCGTTTAAACCAGTTCATGTCATGACGAATGCAGAGTTAGTAGCTGTGATTGCTGAGAACTACGAGGCGAGAGCTAATACAGACCAAGTGAATGTCGCAGGAACAATGAAAGCGGCCGACCATGGCAACTGGCAAGGCTACATCATGGGGCAGGGTGGCCCGTTCGTTAAGCGTGAGGATTTGCTGATCACGAACTCTTATGAGGTGCTGCCGTTTGCCTCTCCGCATGGTGAAGACGTTCGAAAAATAGAAGGTTTTATTGCTGCAGGTGAGTTGGTTAAGACTCGTCTTAAGACTTGGCAGATAGTAACGAAGACTGAAATGAGTGATGAATCTGAAGCGGGGGCTCTTGATCTTGCTCTTTCTGGAATCTCTGATTCCTCTCGGAGTTCTGTCAATAACTGTACGCAACCGCAGAAAGTACAGGTCAGCGATCAGCTTAAGCGATTATTAGAACCTTACTCAGTAGGTGGTGGTTTACCGCCAAATATTGATGATTCAGCATTAATCGCGCTGCAAGAAGGCAGTTCAATTCGAATAGATGATGAAACGAGTATAAGAATCCGCCCTGCGGAGCACCTACCATGCGGCACGGTTCGCCCTGCCCAGCTCGTTGAAGAGTACCAACCCAAGCCAGATTTAAGCTGGTTAGATGATTTCGAGGCTAAACAGCCTGAACTTCTAACCGGTGAAGATGAAGACCACGAATACCAACAGCCAAATCTATCTGACATCACTGTAAGTAAACGTCCAAATAAATCGTGGAGTGAGTACCTAGAAATCATTGAGTCTGATGACTGGCCTTTAGTGTGAACGCTAGATTCGTCATGTTGTATTGGGACAGGAAAATTGATGAGGAAGCCACTAAAAAGGTGGCTTTATGAAGGCTCTAACCAAACAAAATTATCAAATACGTGAATCAATCACTAAAAACACCTGTTTACCACTGTATGCATATACAGTAATATTCTGAGTGTCATTGCTAGGAGAGTAGATATGCCTTATAAGAAAATGCTGTTTCAGCGCTCGCTTGACGTCATTATTGACGGTATTTCCATGAGTGAAGCCCGTGCTGATAGTGCGCAAGTTGGTGTGTACTTAATGGGGCTTTTGATCGCCGACAATAAAGGCGAGTTAGACGCAGATAAAATAAAGGCCATCCAATCGATAATTAGGATGGCCGCAGAGGCAGAGACACCGAAGTTTTCGCTATAGCATTGAAAGCTGATTTTGAAGCTCTTGCCGCTGCTCGGGCGGTAGGGCTTTGACTAGGTTAAAAGCTATCTGAGAAGTCGTCTTAGCAGACGGACTAAGAGTGCGGCTAAAGCTTAGATTCATTACAAAGGTGTGGCCGCATTCGGGGTCACTACAACTGCAGTACAAATCACTATAACTCGCTGAAATTCGGTTGGATTTTTGTATGCGGGCTTTCTCGCCACACTCCTGGCAAATTACTCTCATATGACACCATGAACCTATCGAAATGATAAGCCCATGTTACTAAATTATGGTGAGGATTTATACAGTTCTCAGGGTTTGAGGATGTCTTTTTGTTTTTCTCGAGGGCGTGCTTACCTAGATGAGCCACAACTGTCGGACTATGCAGAAAAATTCTGTATTTTGTGAAGTGATGAATCATCATCTGAAGATAACTTGTTGAACATACAAAGGTTAAATGTATACCCTGTCTTACATAAGATTACTAGATAGATAAATTCTGTATTTAAATGCCGAATTTTTCTGTCTAATAAAGCTGTTATGTTTGCAAGGAAAATTTAGAGGTATACATGAATGTAGTAGAAAGTCGCTTAAAGTTATTACCTATGTGGATAAAAGTCATTGGTTGGATATTCATCGTACTTGGGGTTGTGTCCTCTCTAGCGATAATAACTAAAGTAATTGGAATTGAAGCTGAATTTTCATTGGAGATCTTTGGCTTAATCTATGATGGCTCCCAATCAAATGCTCTCTTTTCTTTGGTAACTGGTCTTTACTTGTTTTTCTCTATAAGTGCTTATGGACTGGTTCGAGGGAAGAATTGGGGGTTATCTGCATGTATTGTTAATGGTTATATAGGAATAGTGGTTTGCCTTTTTGTTACTATATCCAGCTTTTCCTCTGAATACATAAACCTGAGATTGGAACCAATAATCCAAGTTATTTATTTGTGGAAACTGCACAAAATTAAAGACCAGTGGAGTACGCAAACAGAAACATAACAAGCAATTCAAGCAGACTGTCAACACTTGGCATTTTCAACTTGGTTTAGCTTCAGTGATTAAGGTGGTAGGTTTAAGTGTATTGGTAGCGTTGTCAGCTACTTAATTGGGCGTTAGTTTTCTTTTGGAGTTTACAGTGATGAATATTCCTGATTATTGGTTGGATTTTGTATCCAAGAACGATTTGGGTAATAAAACATTTGAGATCCCAGATGACTTTGATTTGTCAGAGTTAGGGGCAGACTTTAAGATATTTACACGCTCTGAAATTGAAGATGAAACTAGTCATTGTTATCCGGGTATCAACGTTGTTAAGTCTGGATATATAGCCGTTGGTAGCTGCTTATGTGGGTCTGGAGATCCATACTTTATCAATGTTAATGATGGCGAAAACGGAAAGCTCTATCGAGTTTATCACGACGATAATTCCGTCGATATTGTTGTAAATAATTACAAAGATCTCTTGAACTTCGTGGAAGCGGAAAACTAACAAATTGTTCAAGATTGATTCGGCACGCGTGGCATTTTTACCATGCGTTAGGCAACTTTTGATACGCAATTAATATTCATATATCGGAGATACACATGGATGTAACACTTAGTACTATTATGATTTATGCTCGCAATATGAAAAAAACTGCGGAGTTTTATAGTACACACTTTAATTTTGAAACAACGGGTGAGGTTGTCGAAGGTTTGATTGAACTATTTCCTAAGAATGGTGGGTCTTCCATCTTGATTCATCAAGCAGCAAAGAGCATTAAACTTGGGCAGGCTGCCGTAAAACTGACTTTCAATGTTGAAAATATTACTGAATTCATTGCAAATGCATCAGTCTCAGGTGTTAAATTTGGTGCAGTCCATGAAGCTAATGGTTACCAGTTTTCAAACACTAAAGATCCTGATGGGAACTCGGTAAGTATTTCCAGTCGAGCTTTTCGTAAGCTATAGTGTATTTACCTAACAAGGCATTTAAATGGAACTAAAACAGTGGGTTAGGTTCCGCTTCGCTCCACAGTATAACCCACAAATTTAGTCCGATTAATGCGGCGTTATAGCGCCCGATAAAATTGAAGATGGATGGTGATGGAAAGTATCGAAAAAGAGCTTTATCAAGCGGCAGTAGAACTAGTAAATATGCGATATCCTTCGGGTTGGGGTGGTGCCGCAGCTATTAGAACAGAGTCAGGAAAAATATTAACAAGCGTTGCTCCTGATACCCAAAACGATGCTCTTTCCCTATGCATGGAAGTGGGAGCGTATTTAGAGGCTCACAAACTCAATGAGCGAGTGACTCACTCATTATGTCTGTGTCGTGAAAATGAGAACGATGAGTTTCTAATCTTGTCACCATGCGGGGTTTGCCAAGAGCGCCTTGTCCACTGGGGTGGGGATGTTAAAGCAGCAATTACGACTTCAGATAATGCATTGGTTTTCAAGACTATACGAGAATTAATGCCTCATCATTGGTCACTTGTAAACGGCAAAGCGCTATAACAAGGCATTTAAGACTGATTCCCAACACTTGGCATTTTGCATTCAAAGTTGGGTTAAGTGTTTAAGGTGCAATGGTTTAGGTTGGGTGGCTGGCTGGCGTTGCTCACTACTTAACGCGGCGTTTAGTTTAATAGGATAACTTTATGAGAAATCGTTTAAATGCAGATTTAGTTTTTCAGGAACTTGAACCCAAGCTAAAAGTATTAATTGATAAGTATGAAAGTGAAAGAATTTACGCATTAGTTATTTCTGAGGGCGTTGTTTACATCCATACAGAAGTTGGTCTTAACAAAACTCTAAATGAATACATTGAGTGGTGGGATGTAGAGAATAAACACCTAAACAGTTGGGAAGAGCTTGAAGCATACGAAGAGGGTAAGTTAGATACTTGGCCTGATTTGGATGGAATTGTTGGTAGGCGTATTCAAAAAAAAGTTAAGGATAATGAATCTGAGTTAACCGACGCACATAAAGTTGAATTGTTGAAGTTAATTAATGCTGATCGCCAGAGAAATAGGCTAGAGGACACTTACAGGTCAGAAGAAACCCGTGAACGAGTAAGGATGAACATAGGAGATTGGAGCAACAAATATTCAATAGCACTTTATGGTATGCCTGGGTACGACGAAGCAGCATATTGTGAGCATTATGAATTGGGGGATGATGATCAAAAGGTGAGTGAATATGGAGTCGCAATGCAAGCTCTGCTCAAGCTGATTATGTCTAGCGATCTTTTTAAACTTGTAAACTTAGCTCCCGACTTTTATCACCGCACACAGGAGCACAACTATTAAACTAACAAAGCATTTAAGACGGATTCTGTAGTTGACCCGATCTAATGGACACCTTCAATTGTAAGTGGAGGTGATTATGCCAGCTTTAGTATTTACGGCACAATGGTTTAAGTAGGGGATAGCGTTGCTCACTACTTAACGCGTTAGTCTATTGAGGAGAATTTGAGCTTGAAAACAGTTTACGTAGCTCTAAGTATGTTGCTTATTTCATCGCTTGCATATGCAGCAGTCGTTCCTGGTTTTCAGGGGCATTATGAGCGGTATAACAATGATCAATTGGATACTGACACTGCCTTTATTGATTTAACTAAGGTGGGTTCGAACACATACGAACTATCAGGGACATCAGTTTGGGTAGGTGACTCTTCTTCTGGTCTTGTAAATTTTGGAGAAATCGACGGAGTTGTAACGTTAAAAGGTAATCAAATAGACTATGACGTTAACGGCTGTACTCTCCAAATTTTATTAGATCAAGATACTCTCGTAGTTAGCAAAGACAACGGTTGTGGCGGGCTAAATGTCACCTTCAATGGGACGTACGTGAGAACCTCAGAGAGTCAATAGCCATACAAACTGTTTAATAGCGATTCGAAACACGTGGCATTTTACTGTGCAATGTGTAAGGAAGAAATATGAATCAGGAAGAAATGTTCTTTAAGTTATATGTACTAACATTGTTAGTAAGTATATTATTTTTATTCCTTTTTCTTTTTACTAAAAAAAGCAAAAAGAAAAATCACCTCTGGAAGTCATTTAATGTTGTGACTGCATTTCTAATGTTCACTTTCTTTTACGCGTTTGTTGAAGATAGGATGTATTTGTTGGTTTGGCTGCCGCTTGTAGTGCTAGCAACTATTTACAGTAATGGCTCTGTGAAATTTTGTTCATCGTGTGGAAAAGCCAGTATCAGAGAAAATGGTCATTCATCTATTAAAAAGTGCCAAAGTTGTGGTGTTCACTTTAAGTAAATTGCACTTAGCATCAAGCTTGAACTGCAGCACTTCCCATAGCCACCGCATCCGGTGGCTTTCTTATGCTTGTCTCATAGCCCACCGAAAGCACGCCCAACCCACGGAAAACGCACTACTCTTTCCCACCTGCGACGTTTTTGAACCCATTTTTTCGCAATTCTATTTCAGTGAAATTTTGCTACCGTAATAGAAAACTAATAAGCCGCGAGCCCTTTAGGAATAACGGGGGATAGGGGATAGTTGAAGGGCTGAGAATGGCTTACAGGGTGCCTAATAAAATTGCGAAGAGTGCAAAAAATTGCAATAAATTGAAATTCTGACGATCAGTATTGATCTGTTGGTGTTTGTTAAGTGATTGAAATGTTTGTGTTTCTGTATTTTAGGTCAGTTTTTTAATGATCGTTTGTGTTTTTCTGACGATCATTTTGGTAGTGCCTCAGCCCTTATGGGTAAAGGGCTGAGCGTAAATGGCAGTGAAAAACAAAATTGCAAAAAATGTCACGGCCATTAAGCGGCGGCATTGTCGAGGTTAAAGGTTAAATGTAGGTTTTTCGGCACTTCGGGATCCCCATTCACGGCATCCATGAACATCTCGCAAGCCGGAATCACCTCATTCTTACAGTAAACATAATCAAATTTGATTGGGTCGCCACGTGTACCACCATTAGGAATAATGGCCGCGAGCTCAACGGGGAAGCGGTGGCCAGTGATCACCTCTTGCGCAGTCACGTTCTTAATCTTTTCATATTCATCTTTTGTCGCAATATCACCGACGGGGATAAGTTGAATTCCTTTCTCATTGCCATTCGGAATATTGATGAACATCGAACGGAAGTTGCCCACGCCACGGCTAGAAGCCATCTTTTCTTTTAGGTCGTCTTCATCTTCTTTGCTCAGGTTTGGGTCGGTGGCGTAGAAGATAAAGCCCATGTGCAAACCGTTCTTATAATAACGACGGCGAAAGGTGGTGGAGTCCTGGCTAAGTAGTGCGGATTGAACACACCCCAAGTAATCGGGCCCACCATAGACTTGCTGGACGGGATCATATTGCTTGATGAAAATGATGTCTTCTTTCTTGTAGCGCTTTTGTTTGTTATCACGCTCTAGAAAAGCAAAGTCCCCATTTTTGCGCTTTCGTAAATACATGGTGGGAATTGGCCAAAGGCCTATGACTTTCCCCAAATAGTTACGAAGCTTAAGCAGCGCGGTATCACCGAACTCTAAGAAATCATGCACCGCTGATTGCATTTGTTGTTTCTGCATACCGCCTTGGGTGTAACGGCCCGCGATCATATTACGGCGAGCCATTAAGATAGAACCATGATAGGCGTTGGCTCGGGTCAGTTTGTTTAAACCCGCTCTATCGAGTGGCGGCTCCCAATAGTCGCCATCGTCGTTGTAATACAGCTCGCTGTAATCGTAGTTGGTAAAATCACGATTCATGATCTCAGGCTCACCAAAGCTAAACATCAAGCTTTCATCATTGGTGCTTTCTTTCGTGATCGTTTCTGTTTTCTGTTCAGTCATAGAGTTACATCTGCCAAGTTGATTTACGTTTTTCTGAGTGATCGAGCGGCTCATTAATGCAAGCGTGTGAAATAGCCCAAAATGCATCGGCGTGGCCAGTTAATTCGCTGCGTTCGGCTTTGAAAGTCATGCTGTTGCCGCTGTTGGTGGTTGCTCGCTTGATGGCCATGAATGCCATGGCAATGTCTTTGTGTTCAGCATCAAACTGAATGCGGTTGGCTTCGACCACATCTATCATCTTCATCACCAATCGGTTCTTACTTTCGTTGCTGTATTGAATGGCCACGGTTTCTCGTGGGTGTTTTTTACTGAGCAAGTCATACACGCCCGCGCCAATGCCTGTGGTATCGATGCCCAAATAGCTCACGTTATAACGGTCAAACACTTTAGATACTTGCTGTGCCTGGTACTGAAAGTTCAGCCCTCGCCAATAGTGCTTTTCAAGAACTCTGAATTTTTCAATGGCGACAATAGGCGGGGCGACGACGACTAAACAGGCGTTGTCTCGGGTTCGGCTTGGGTCGTAACCTAACCAAACTTCACGGCGATCGAAGGGGTCTTTGTCATTGGGCTTGAAGTCTTGCCACTGGCTAATGTCCACCATGGCTTTTTCGAGGGCTGAGAACTTGAAGACGGAGCTGGCGCCATCAACGAAAATACACATAAACAGGTTATCGAAATCGTCTTTGCTGTATTCGTCGCGTAGCTCATCAATATCAAAAAGCTCACAGCCTCCTGCAGCGGCATCTTCTATGGTGACAACATAACGCCATTGCTTATCCGGGCAGAGTCGCCCACCGTCTCGATAGTCGTCAAAGGTAGGGAATTCGATGTTGGTGCGACTATCACGGCCTCTACGCCATTGGTCACCGGTCCAAAAGGTGTAAGCCTGGTGCGTTTTTGCTGAAGGGGTGGAGAAGTAGGTTTTGCGCCAGTTCTTATGCGTCGCCATGGCTGACGCGAGTTTGTTCAGCTCATCGAATTTCGGGATCCAGAAATACTCATCCACATAAACATGGCCATGATAACTTTGTGCGGTTTTGGAGTTGGTCGAGAGAAAGCGCAGCTCAGCGCCGTTAGAGAGAATGATTGGGTTACCGGTTAACTCAACGCCTAAGAATTCTTCACCAATCGCAATGATGTAGCTTCTGAACACTTCCGCCTGGGCGCGAGACGCAGACAAGAATATTTGGTTGTCGCCGGTCAAAATCGCATCTTCTAACGCTTCACCACTGAAATAGTAGGTCGCACCAATCTGTCGAGATTTAAGAATATTACGCGTGCGTTGGTGCAGGTTGTTACGCATCGTGTGCTGATATTCAAAGAGTGATTCATGCCAGGTCGCGAAGTTCTCTTTGGTGAGTTCAGCAATATTGTTCTTCTTTTTGCTCTTCTTCTTTTTCTGCTTGTCGTCGCTCTTAGTTGAACGCGCCTTTTTACTGTGAGTATTCGGTGCAGGTTGTGTTTCATTCGTGGCGTGTTTCTCAGCCACTGGCTGAGTTTGAGCGTGGTGTTTTTTGAGTTGAACGTGGTGCTTGATGAGCCTATCAAGCATATCGAGCTGGCCTTTGGTGGGGTTTTCCAACTCAAGCAGGGTTTCAATTCTGCGCGCTATCGATTCATCTATCGTTTGCTCGCGCAGCATGTCACGCCATCCGTATTTGTCAGCCCAGTGATAAAGAATTCGGGTGCTGTTCAAACCTAATTCGGAAGCGATTTCTTTGGGTGTCCAAGCCTTTAAATACAGGGCTCGGGCTGCATGTCGTGTTTCGGAAGTATATGCCATGAGCCCATCATAAGCTCTGTTAACCTCCTAAATTGCATAGCAAAGTTCGGATGGATTCCGATATCGCTCCTATCCGAATTGGTCGGAATTGAAGTGGCTGAAAGGGTCGATTCAAAGGCGTATTGTGAAACCTCAAAACACGAACTGACCAATGAAAATTAGGTAAACACTCAAATGGCAAAAATCAGTGATTGGAAAATTGTAGCAACAGAAGGGCCAACGGTTGATGGTCGTAAGATCACCCGAGAATGGCTCACGCAGATTGCCGACAATTATGCCCCGAGTGAATACACCGCATTGATTTGGCCAGAGCATAAACGCTTTGCAGGTTACGGCAGTAACTGGGGCAAAGTACTTGAAGTCAAAGCCGAAGAAGTGGACGGCAAAATGCGCTTGTTTGCCAAGCTTGAACCTAACCAATACTTACTTGAAGCCAATAAGCTTGGGCAGAAGCTGTTTACCTCCATCGAACCCAATCCAGATTATAAAGGGCAAGGAAAGTGCTACCTCATGGGATTAGCCGTGACCGATTCCCCGGCGTCATCTGGTGTTTCCTTACTTCAGTTTTCACGACAAGAAGGCCACACCACAGAGCTCAGTTGCAGCCAATTGGAAGTCATTAATCTTGATGAATGTTATTCCAAAACCGAACGTTTCTTTGCCCTGTGTAATGCCTTTTTCAATTCTGGTGATGAACAGCCAGAGCCACAACCGGATCCTGAACCAGAGGAAGAAGAAGTGACCGAAGAACAACTCAAAGCTGCCCTGAAAGAGCAGTTCGGCATCATGAAAGGTGAGCTAAAAGATGAACTCAAACAAGAGTTCAATCAGCAAGCGCAAACACCGAACGATCCGCAAGCGAAACCTGAAGGTGAAGCAAAAACGTTCTCTTTAGAGCAATTCTCTAGTGAATTGGAGAAGCAGCTTGCCCCAATGACTGAGCAAGTCCAAAAACTTGAAACCCAGTTCGCAGAGCTTAAGCAAGAAGTCCCAGGTCAAAAGCCAGGTGAAGAAGGCAATGGCGGCGAATCAACTGTGGAGGTCGTGTAAATGCTTAATGCCGTATCGACTCAATTTTTAAATGAATATTGCCAAGCTGTTGCAGTAGCGGGCGGCGTGGCGGATGCGTCAAAGCAATTCAATATCACGCCGGTGATGGAAACCAAGCTTCGCCAAGCCATTGTTGAATCGGACGCGTTCTTAAACCGTATCTCCAATATCTCGGTTGACCAAATTAAAGGCCAAGTGATTGATGTCGGTGACGCCGGTCTACTGACCGGTCGTGTCAAAGATGGGCGTTTCATGGGCGCTCTTGACCAAAGCGGCAACACCTATGAGCTAACCGAAACCGATTCAGGCGCACATATTAACTGGATCACCATGACCATCTGGGCGAATTCGGGCGGTAAAGGTCAGTGGATGAAGCTGATGAATAACGCCATTACACGTAATTTTGCTCTAGATAAATTGCGTATTGGTTTCCACGGGACGTCGATTGCGAGTGAAAGCACCGATCCTAAAGTGAACCCAATGGGCGAAGACGTCAATAAAGGTTGGCTGCAACTTGCCAAAGAAAAGGCGCCGGCTCAAGTCCTTCCTGATGCCAAGCTCGACTCCACAGGTAAAACAGCGGGCGCGTATAAAAACCTCGACTCGCTCGTGAACGATTTAATCAACACCACGATTCACGAAGTGCATCAAGACGATCCGGATTTGGTTGTGCTGATTGGTCGCAACTTAGTCGCTGCAGAGCAGCATCGCTTGTTGGAATCGGCGGAAGTACCGACGGAGCATAAAGCGGCGCAAAGTTTGGCGAAGACGGTGGCAGGCAAAACGGTCTATACCCCGCCATTTTTCCCGCCGGACATGATTTGGGTAACGAACTTAACCAACCTGCAAATCCTGACTCAAAAAGGGACGCAGTGGCGTAAGTCTCGTAATGAAGAAGACCGTAAGCGCTTCGAAACCTCATACCTACGCATGGAAGGTTATGCGGTGGGCAACTATCACAAGTTTGCCGCGATTGAAGAAGTCACGGTTGTTGAGTCTGCTGCAGGTTAAGGGGAAGACATGGCCAGTCCATTAGCGAAGCTACGCCAAGAAGCCTTGGCGAAACAGAACAAGCCATCAACGCCTGACAAGTTGTGTGTGACGACTCCAAACAGTTTGCACCTGCTGCTGGCCGAACTCGACAGCGATTTGAAGGTATTAAAAACCTTCAATCGCAAAGATGAAAAAGCCAATCATAAGCGCGATGTGTTGGTGCCTAAATACCGCAGTGCGATTGAAACCTATTTGGCGGAAGGTGAGCAATTCGATAACCCGCTGTTTACTCAGATGGTGATTTGGCTCTTCGATATTGAAGACTTAGACACGGCCATTGAGTGGTGTGACATCGCTATCGAGCGTGGACTCGATACGCCGGAGCGCTTCAAGCGAGATTTCGCCACTTTCTGCGCTGATGAAGTGTTGGCCTGGTCCGAGCGAATGGCCGATAAAGGTCAATCCATTGAGCCGTACTTCTCTCAGGTATTAGAGAAAGTGACCCAGGTTTGGCGCATCAATGAAAAACCGACGGCCAAATGGTTGAAGTTCGCGGGCTTATATTTACTTCGTAATGAGCAAGGCAAGCCTCACGCGGCCTCGGTGGGGGATATCGACACACTCCAGAAAGCGCGCGCACGGCTTGAAGAGGCGCACGAGCAATACAGTGCGATTGGTGTGGGGACGATGATCGATAACATCGACCAACGCATCCGAGCGTTAGAGAGTGGCGACAACCTCTAACGGACAAAGACTACTATGCCACCGCGCCTCGACTGACGAGGAAGAGCAAGTGATTCATCACCCTGCTTATTCCGTCGACTCAGTGGCCAGAGGCGCACTTCATTATTTACGTTGAAAAACGAGGGGACGTGATGAGCTTTGGCGGGAAAGTAAACAGTGCAGCAAACACCACGATACACGGTGAAGGCTGGCCCGATTTATCGAACGATGAGTTTCGTCAACTGCGCCGCATTCCGCATACGTTTGATAATGAGTCTATTGCAGCAGCCATCACGATAGCGGCACTCAACATTCAAGAAAAACTGACGGACTTGTTAGTGGATGGCAGTACGCCAACTCTGAACCATGCCAAAACCACACTCTACAAACGAGCGGTGTATAGCCGAGCGCACTCAGAGCTGTTGCCAGAATTCGCGACCCAAGACCGACGTAAAGAAGGGGATAACGCAGCCATTGATGAACCACAACAGTCGGCACGTTTCCTCGCGCAGAGCAATAAAGATGTGTCGCAGTTATTAGGCCGCAGTGCCAATGGGATTGGTGTGATATGAGCGACACAGCTTACAAAAAAACTAAGCTTGAGCACTTAACGGATTACATCGTTAGTCACTTAAACAGCAATGTGCTCGATAACAAAATCGAAGCTTGGCAAGAAAGAGCCGCCATCGTGGTTGATGGTGAAGACCGTGGTAACGGTGGACACATTGCCGCGTATTGGCGCTATGAAGCGGTTATTTCCATCGAAGAGTTTCCACATCGCAAGCTTGACCCTCGTAACTTGTTTGCTTTAGTGGCTTGTTGGCTCTCGGATTGTGATACCGAGCGCGATATCAATGAGTTGGCTGATCCAGAAATTAGTGTCGATGTGATTAGCCATGAAGCGGCTGATGTGCTCATCGAAATTGAAATGATGGAGCCCATCGAAATGATCCCCGATGAGCAAGGTTTGATTACGTGGCGTGGGACGAAGTACCGAGTACAGGCAGTTCCAATTGATACCGCCGAAGAATACGAGTTAACCCATGAAAATTGAGTTAGTGGGCAAAGATGCCATCAATGCCAAGCAAGCACTGGAAGCATTAGTCCTCACCAAGCGCAAAAGATTTTGGTTGCTCAAAGATTTGGGGCGTTGGGAAAAAAGGATGACGCGCAGCCGCATTCGCAGGCAAAAAGACGTCGACAACCAAAAGTTTGAAAAGCGGAAAAGAGGCGAAGGCGCGGTGCTTACTTCCTTTGAAAATGGTATGGAGCCTTACGTTCTTCATGATGCCACCATGCTTGATTTGACATGGCGTCGTCAAAAAAAGGCGAAAAAAGCAACGGTGCACCAAGCGGGATTAACTCAAACTGTGTCGGCTCGTGAATACATCAAAGAGCAAAAACGACGACGTGGTGAGCCTGATTATGATGGGCCTTGTACGAAAGAGCAGGCCATAGCATTACGTCGATTGGGTTATCGAGTACGCCGTAAAGACGGTAAGGGTTGGAATAAACCGAGCGTTCGAAATTTAGAGAAGCGGCTTACTTTAGGGCAAGCGGGTCTGATCATTCGAATGATGAGAACGGGCAAACCCAAAGGCAAACAATCATGGAAGGTACACACGCCACAGCGACAAATGCTGGGGACGAAACCCCAAAAAGTAAAAGAGCGCTTCGTTAAAAATATCGAGAAAGCTCGCAAGAAAAAATAACTCTTTGAGTAAGGAACAGCCAATGGCAACCGGAAAGGTCGAGGTCAACAACCTCAATTTAGGGCAAGGCGGGATCCCAGAAATTGAACGCCACCTGCTGTATATCGGTCGCACCGATAAAACCGAACTGCAAGGTAAGGTCACCCGCATTAACAACATGACCAATCTTGATGATGTCGTGGCCGATGATGCGCTAGGCGTAAACGTTAAAGCGGCGCAGCTCAATGGCAAACAAAACTGGACGGGCGCCATCTTTGGTTTGGCAGCAGGTGCGACTTGGCAAGATGCGGTCGATATTGCGAACCGTAGCGATTCGTTCGAAGGCGTGTGCATTGTCGATGTGGTAAGCAGCAAAGCCGATTTTCAAGCGATGCAAAGTAAAGCGACTGAGCTTACCAGCAAGCTTGGTCGTTGGGTGTTCTTCTTAGCGGCGTGCCCTGGCATCGATAAGAGCAAACAAACCTGGGCTAAATACGAAACCAGTCTATTGACGTTGATCAATGGCGTATCGGCCAATATGGTCACGCCCGTTCCTATGCTCAATGGCAATAATATCGGAGTGTTGGGTGGTCGTTTATGTGATCGCGCGGTGACCGTGGCTGATAGCCCGATGCGAGTGGCCACGGGCAGTGTTTTGGGCCTTGGTGAGATGCCAATCGACAGTGCGGGCAAACCATTGGAAATGAGCACCATTTCAGCGTTAGCCAATGCGCGTTTTTCCTTACCGCAGTGGTACGCCGATATGGAAGGCGTGTTCTGGACCGACGCCACGACGCTTGAAGCCAAAGGTGGCGATTATCAATACCTTGAATACGTTCGCCCCGTTCACAAGTTGAACCGCCGCGTGCGTATTAAAGCCATTCGTCGCATTGCAGACCGAATTCTCAATTCTACGCCACCGAGTATCGAACTTAACCGTACTTACTTCAGCAAAGACATGCGCGATATGTCGAAGACCACGGAGATTGGCGGCATTCCGTTCCCTGGTGAAATCATGTCACCACGCGATGAAGACGTGTCAATTCAGTGGATGAGCAAAACCAAAGTCAACATTGGCTTAATGGTTCGTCCTCACAACTGCCCAAAACACATCGTGGTCAATATTGGTCTCGATCTCTCTAACCCAGCCGACACGGAGGCCTAATCCATGAGCATGCGTATTTCGGGTAAGAACATGCACTTTTCGATGGGTGACTACAAGCTTAAAGCGCAAAAGGTCAGCCTGTCTATTACGGACAATTCTGCGGTCAATAAAACCTCAGGGGTGCCGGATGGTTATGTCGATGGTGACGTCGAAGCCAGTGGGGAAATGGAGCTCACTACGCAACAGTTTAACCAGGTCAGCAAAGCTGCAAAACAAGCCGGCTCTTGGCGTGGTATGCCAGATTTTGACGCTCTGTTCTACGGCAAGATTGATAAAGATGAGCTCAAAATTGAAGCCTTTGGTTGTCGCATCAAAATCTCGGATTTAATCGACGCCGACACCAACGGGGGCAGTGCACTCGTACATAAGCTGCCGTTTGAAGTGACGAGCCCAGACTTTGTGAAAATCAACGGCGTGCCATACCTGCGCCCTGATGAAACCGAAGATTTGGTTCAGTAACGGCTACTTAAATCAGTAGGGATTGAAATGACGGATGTTATCGACCAAGCCAGTGGCTATGAAAGCCAATTCACGGAAGTGGCGCTTGCCAACCAACTGGCAAGGGCTAAGCAAGTTAACCCACGGGAGAGCGCACAGAAATGCGGCGAGTGTGGCGACCCCATTCCAGAAGCTCGCCGCCAACACATATCAGGGTGCCAATATTGCACTCAATGCCAAAGCGAATTGGAGACAATGAAACGATGAAACTAGGAGCGCTCTTCTTAGAGCATGTGATTAAGCCGGTGCTCGACCATTTAGACATGGTCACTGGCGGGCACGGCAAGCTGAATACGCAAGCCGCCATCAATCTGATTTTGATGATTGTGGCCCATGAATCCGGTGCGTTGACCTACGCCAAGCAGGTGCGAGGCCCAGCACTTGGGTTTACTCAGATGGAGCCTGCCACCTTTGCTTGGTTGATCGAATGGCTTGGTAAAACGCGGCCGCACCTATTGGATGCATTATCGATGTTTGCGCCAATCACTGCGGGTTCTCTCGATAAAAGTGATGCCGATTATATGGTGATTTCGCCTCAGTTTGCGGTCGCGACCGCGCGGCTTAATCTGATCCGCTTCCCAGAAGCACTGCCAGAGGCCGATGATCTGGAAGGGCTTGCGCGATACGCCAAAAAGTATTGGAACACTCACGCAGGTAAGGCTACTGAAGCGGATTACCTCAACGCATACAAATCCATGGTTGGAGAAGATTAATGAGCTTTTTAACTGGAATTATCGGCAAAACCTTACTCGAAGTTTTGAAAGGCCTGCTCTTTCAAATCGGTTGGAAAATCATTCTTGAACGCTTTGCGAGTCGTCTTGTGGTGTGGGGGCTTGAAGCGCTTCGTGACTTGAGTACCAACGACGTGATTCAAGAGACCGTGGACGATGTGATTGCCTCTCTTCAGGGCAAACGCTTGAAGGAAATCCCACAAAAGGAATAGCGATGGATCCAACTTGGCTATCGGCTCTGGTTGCCTTGGCTACCTTGTTGGTGCTGTTAACCGGAGCATTGATTGGCAAGCTGTTTTCTCTTTCGAAAGAGCTTGCTGATTATAAAACCCATGTAGCAGAAAGTTACGCCACCAAAGAAGAAGTGAAGGATGGTTTTGAGCGACTTGAGCGTCAACTTGAAACTGGACTTACCCGAATTTATGAATCACTAAAGCGAGAAGCAGCATGACAAAATCCATTGTTTTAACCGTTGGCACAACCGACCTTGAATTCAACCCAACACCGGCAGAATACGACGAAGCGCAAAATACCATCTTACAAGGTGATGCGAGCAGTGCAGCACATAATTTTTTGATGAGTAGCGTTAGTGAAGGTTCAAAGGACGCACTGCGTGAAATTACTCAGCAGAACCCTGGTGCAGCAACACAGATTTATGGCGCCGTTCTGAAAGAGTACGCACCGAAGCTGTCTATTTCCGTAAAAAAATAGATGCGCTTGTCGCGGCAGTAGACAACAGCGACAGGCAAAAAATGTACGCATGGCGGCGAAAGTGGCTCCCCAATGAGCCAGATACTGATCAGAACCTAGCTTATGCGATTTGGTTAGAGAAGAACCATTGGGACAACATGCAAGCCGTCACCACGAGCGGTGTAGCTAAAGCCTTTGGTGGGTAAAGCCTCTTTGTTAACAGGAAAAATCGATGTTACCGGAAGCCCTTAAATTTCAAGTTGGATTGATTGACCAGATCTCAAAACCTCTGGGCAATATTCAACGACAAATGTCGGATGTCACCAATACCTATAAGCAAGGTACTCAAACTATGGTGTCTGGTGCCGCTGGCATGGTCGGGGCTGGTTTTGCTTTGCAAAAGGCTTTGATGCCCGCCATTGAAATGGACAGAGCATTAGGCGAAGTAAAATCACTGGGTGTGGCGGATGAACAATTGCAGCAGCTCAGTGATACCGCGCTTTCATTTGCGGTGGATTATGGCAAGTCGGCCTCGGATTTTGTGGCCGCTTCTTATGATATCCAATCGGCTATTTCGGGTTTAGGTGGCAATGAGCTTTCTGAGTTTACTCGCGCGTCAGGGGTGCTGGCCGCTGCAACCAAAGCCGATACGTCAACCATTACCAACTATGTCGGCACCATGTACGGCATTTTCCAGAATTCAGCCAACCAGATGGGGAAGGCGGATTGGGTCAATATGTTGGGTGGTCAAACGGCCAAAGCGGTGCAGATGTTCAAAACCACGGGGGATGGCATGTCGTCGGCGTTCACCTCGGTCGGTGCGGCGGCAACCGCTGTGGGTGTCGGTATGACTGAACAAATGGCGGTTTTAGGTACCTTGCAGTCGACCATGAGTGGTAGCGAAGCGGGAACCAAATATCGCGCGTTCTTAGCGGGAGCCGCCAAAGCCCAAGCCGCTTTGAATATGCAGTTCACTAATGCGCAAGGTCAGATGTTGCCGATGGTCGATATCTTGAACCAAATTAAAGGGCGTTACGGTGACACCATTTCCGTGGCCGAATCGGCAGAGTTGAGTAAGGCGTTTGGCACGCAAGAAGCGTCGGCTATGATCCAGTTGCTGATGCAAAACACCGATGGGCTCGCCACGTCAATAAACGAGCTCGGTCAAGTCAAAGGGCTCGATGTTGCTGAGCAAATGGCGGGCGCCATGACCGACCAATGGGAGCGGTTAGAGCAAGGCGTATTTGCTATCAGTGCGGCTTTTGGCTCGGTGCTTCTGCCAGCCATCTTACCTGTCGTGGGTAGCATGGCAGACGGTGCCACTGAAATTATTCAATGGACGCAGATGTTCCCCAACCTCTCTAAATACATTGGCTTTGCGGCTGTCGCCATTTTAGGCGCAGTGGCGGTAGGCGGCGCGTTTACGCTCATGATGGGTATCAGCAAACAGGTCATGGCGACCTATATGCTCACCATGAAGATGTTTGCAGGGGTGAACGCCTTGCTCACCCAAGGCATGGGCGCTTTGCGCGTCGCCATGCTGGCCGCGAATATTGCCATTGCTGCCAACCCTATCATCTTGATTGTGGGCGCGGTGATAGCGGCCGTCGCGGCCGTGGGGGCTCTGATTTATTACTGGGATGATCTGAAAGCCTCGTTGGGGGATAACGCTGTGTTTCAGGCCATAGAGTATACCGCGAGTGCCATCATGCAGGCGGTATCGACCTTGTTTGATGCGTTTAAGCCTTTGCTGAATGTCGTTATTTGGCTCGGCAAGATGGTGGGCTCTGCGCTACTGACAGGGTTTCAGGTGTTATGGGAAACCGTGAAAGGGGTCTTTTCAGTGATTGGCGGAGTATTGTCTGGGGTACTTGATGTGGTCAGCGTCGTTGCAAAAGGCGTGGGCTGGGTGATGGCGGGTGTGGTTGGCTCGATGGGTTTACTCATTAATGGTTTTACCTTTGTGTTTAAAGCCATTGCCGCCGGTTGGCAATGGGTGATGAGCGGCTTTAGCGATATCAGCGGTTTTGCCTTCATTGAGCAAATGGTAGGGCGCTTAAAACAAGGCTTTGCTGATTTAATGTTGGGCTGGCAAACATTGATTGCTTCATTGAATGACACAACCTGGTTCCAAGTATTAGAAGGTGCCATCACCCTAATCACTCTGCCATTTCAAACGCTGTTTCAATTCCTGTCTGCAGGTTGGCAATGGGTAATGAGCGGCTTTAGCGATACCAGTGGCTTTGCCTTCATTGGCCAAATGGCCGACTCGATGAGAAATATCTTTGGCAGTGTGTTTAATTGGTTCACCGATAAATTAGCGAGCATTTGGGAAAGCCTAAAAGGGCTCGTCGATTGGCTACCAGGTTTCGGAAGTGATGATGACACCGCGCCTGTGAGTTCTAAGGCTGTGAAAAGCGCAACACCTTACGCACAAGTTCAACCAGGTGGCGCGGCCAAGAACATTGCCAGCTACCAAACCAGTTCAACCAATTACGGTGGCGTGGCGATTTATCCAACCTACATGAGCAGTCCACAGGACATGGCCAGTGAATTAGAAATGGCGGCAGGCTAATGGCGGAGTACCTCTATCAAGATATGCTCATTGAAAACGGCGATGTGGTGCTTGATGCCGGTCGTAACCCTGTATTGATCCAAGACCGAGCTGTGATAGCCCAGGACATTAAACACGCCATCATTGAAAGCAACGTTGCAATCCACTTAATTGCTGAACGCAGCCCCGCGAAAAAAGCCGACGCGCGCACACAACTGGAATTGTTAGTGGAAGAAGACGTTCGCTTGGTACCAGGGACGGTGCGCATCGAAGAAGTCAGTGATGGGCAACTTTATATTTTTGCAGAGACGGTGCGATTTGGCAGCGTAAGGACACAGGTACACGTTGACTGATATTCCTAAACCGAACTTCACGGAATTGGCGGAAAAGGCAGGGCTACCCCTTGAGGCCTCACAGTGGAAAACAACGCTCAAAGAAGAAGCCGTGAAGCAAGGCAGTACCATAGCTAATGACTCTCAGTACTCGCCATTTTGGCGCTTAATTGAAACCATGGTGATTGGCCCAACGGTATGGTTGGTGAACCGCTTTTTGGTGGGGTATGTACTGCCTAATATGTTTGTGGCCACGGCGAAAGACAAGTGGCTCGACTTGTGGGCGTGGCAATTCAATGTTAAGCGCAAGCCCGCCACGAAAGCGGTGGGGCAAGTGGTGATCTACCGAGCGGCGCAGCAAGGCCCCGCGATTGTGATCCCTAAGGGTACCGTTATACAAACCGACCCGATTAATGGCGCGGTTTATCGAGTGCTACTGAGTCAGGACACGACGTTACCAGACAATGACGCCTCAATCATCGGTCAGGTTCAAGCTGAGCACGAAGGCGCGGCCTTTAACTTAGGGGAAGGGTATTTTCATGTGTTAACCACGGCCATTCCGGGGATTAGTCGCGCGGTGAACTCTGCGGATTGGTTGGTCGCGGCAGGGGCTGATGAAGAAACCGACGACCAGCTGAGGGTGCGCATTCGCAATCAGTTCAGTGGCGTGGCGAAATGGCACATTGATGCGGCGTATCGGTCATTGCTGATGTTACGCGCTGGCATCAACAGTGAAAACATTTACTTCGAACATAACGCGCCGCGAGGCCCAGGCTCTGCGAACGCTTATATTTTGTTGGATTCTGGCGAGCCATCGCCACAAATGTTGGCCGATTTAAATACGCACATTAACCACGAAGGTAATCATGGCCATGGGGATGATCTCAAGGTGTATGCCATGCCAGGTAATACCATCACGGTGAGGTGTCGAGTGTGGGTGGCGCGCGTGTTGTCTGCTGAAGAAAGTGCGCAACTTGAAACGAACATGACGCTGTTTATTGGTTCAGCCTTTAGGCAAAACACCGATTATCAGGTCACCAAAACCAAGCCTTCTTTACGCTTTAGCTTTTCGAAGTTAGCACAAGAGCTGCACGGTGAGTTTCCGGTATTGGAATCGATTGAATTTGATAACTCAGACCTCACTAATGGCATGGAAGTGCCAAGAATGGGCGATTTGGAGATGCGCATTGAAACGGCCTAACTTCACACTGAAACACTGGATGGGTAAGGGTGAGATATACAAGCTAGGGCAAGCGCTGCTGGGTTATTGGGATCGCGTGCAAGCGGTATTGGAGTGGCCGCTGAGGCAGTTAGATCCGATGGTGGCGCCGATTGAGTTTGTCGACTTGATGGCTTGGCAGCGTGACATCGAGCGCTTGCCCAAAGAGCCCGAGCATATCTACCGCATTCGAGTGAATTTTGCTTACGCCTTTGCGACCGGAGGTGGCTCTGAGGTGGGCTGGGAAACCATGTTTGAACAGCTGGGGTATCCCCACATCAACATCGATGAGCGACTGAGCTATTACCCTTGGGACGTGGTCAGCGTGAAAGTGCGAGACAGCGACTTAAATGAAGTGCCGGGTTTGATGGACGCCTTGGTTCGACAGTATGGCAGAACCTGCCGTCGATACAGCTTTGATGTGACGACCAGCGCTCATCCTCACATCAGCGTCACTGAGTTCAGTCATACCCATGAAACGTACTGTGCATCAATAGGATAAGTTATGGCCGTCATTACCCTAGCGGGCGAGCAGTTGATTGCTCAAAAACAACAAGCACAACAACCTTTGGTGATCCGCGAGTTTGTCTTGGCCAATGTGCCCAATCTTGATCCGCAGACGCTGCCACGAAGAGATCAATCCCTGCCGTCAAGTCGGCAGATTGTTTATCGGCGCGCACCAACGCGCAGTGCCTGCGTCAATGGCAATGAAGTGGTGTATTCGCTGATTTTAGATAACACGGTCGGCAATTTTGAATTCAACTGGCTAGGCCTAGTCAGCGAAGAAGGCGTATTGGTGTCGGCCAATCACATGGTGGTGCAATCTAAGCGCAAGAGCAACGAACGCATCAGTGAAGAAGGCAACAACTTAACCCGCAATTTCTTACTGAAATTCTCGGGCGCGCAAGCCATCACCCAAATTACGGTGACCCCAGAGACGTGGCAATTTAACTACGAAGCCAAACTTGATGAGATGGAAGAGTTAGAGCTTGCTTTAGTTTCAGGGATGGTCTCGAGCCAGGTTCACATTGTTGAAATGGCTCATAAAGAAATGGTGTCTTCTCAGCAACTATCCTTGTTGAGCGAGAGAGTTGCAGTGAACGAACAAGGGAACAAACACTTGATGACTGACTGTGTGGATTTGGTACGTAGGGTTGGAGGTTTGGAGCAAAATGACCCACTGATTGCGTTGCTGGTTTCTGCGAGTTTGTCAGGAAGTGGTGAACGAATATCGCAGATGCGAAGTAATTTGGAACTCATTGATAAAGTAAGAAGTTTGGAGGAACGAGATGTCTGAATATACGCAGCAATTAAAAAAAGTGATTGATGCTTCCATTGAACAAACACAAGCCAGTAAAAAGTTGGCTGATGATGTTGCTCAAATCAAGCCTAGTATCGACAAACGAGTGGATAAAGCAGAGAAAGAATATGAGCAATTGATAGCGGATATTTATTCCGACTTTCCATTCTATCGTCTGACTAAAAACCAAGAATTGAAGATTGGCGACAGCTTAGTTGAAGGCTCAGAGGGAACCCCTGATGGTTGGATAAATAGAGCCAGTTCCATTCATAAATGTCGAATGGTGGCTAATACAGAATCGGGCGTTGAGCCAGAAGAGAAAAATCCCATAATCCAAGCTATGTGGCGAGATATCAAAGGGCATATCCCAAAGTATAATTCCCCAAATTTCGGTGTGATCAGATTATCGACATCTCCAGATGCCGAGCCAAATAGCATCAATAAATTTTATTCAATCTATCAAGGCCCTATCCCGAGAGGTACACCTGTTACCTACGGAGCTTGGATTAAAGTTGAGCATGGGGATGTCAGATTTATGTATTCCAAAGATTCAGATCAAGTACCTAATGACGGAAAGTGGCATGAGATAACTCGAAGCTATGATATGAGTCACGGGGGAGCAACTTATGCGCATGGACCACATATCTACATTGAGCCCGGAGGGAGTTGCCTTGTCGCGCTTCCCGCTGTTGTCGTAGGTAAGCTGCCTAAAGGGAAATGGGGCTTTATCAACAAACCAATATTTGAGAATAAGAGGTAATGAAGTGACAGGATTTATACAAGAAACCGATCAGTTAGGTGGTGAACGCTCTCCGTTTGATATTGATAATGACTACCGAAAATATCTTCAAGAGACGGATTGGTACGTGCTGCGTTTACAGGAAACAGGGAAAGCGATACCTGAAAACGTCGTGAGTAATAGGGAGCTCGCTCGCTCGAAGGTTCAATCATCATTCGTTCTGTCTGTTGAGTTGAATACTAATGGTGAGAGCTAAATGCTCATTCTCAACGGCGCTCAGCTCCCACTAAAGAACCTACGAATTAGCGTTCGCCAGCAATTGGCCGGACAAGATATGTCCGGCCAAACCTCAGCGACCGACCAAGCGGAAACGGGCAGCAAGGGTAAAATACTGACGGTGAAAGGGGTGATCCCTTTTACCAAAAATCAGTTGCTGACTAATTTGTTCAGTATGGCCGAAGCGCAAGAAAGCGACGCGCGCCAAATCTACCGTATCAGCAACAAAACAGCTGAGGCGTTGAAAATTCGCCAAGTGAAATTTCAAGGCGTCGTGCGTGCCGATGAACAAGAATCTCACCGCCAGTGGAGCGTGTCGTTCGAGCTGGTCGAACATCTGTCTGTGCCAGAGCGGGTAGAGCAGCGTCAACCGGATAAACCTGCAGCGCAGCAAAAAGTGCAGGGGGTAAAGACGCCGGTTGAAACTGGACAAACCGAAGATGTGCCACCCGATACACAAGTGGAACTGACAGGCGTGATGAAAGTGCTAAAAAGCGTAGATAACGCACTGGCTTAAACGAGGGTTAATCATGGCCATCAACAACAAGTTTCTTTGCCGCGCCTACCTGGGCAAAGAGAAAACCAAAGTAAAAAGCCATCGTATCGTCTTCAGTGAAAACACACCTGGTCGCGCAGATCTTTTGATTGAAGGTGATCCAGAGACCAATACACTCATCGCTATCGATTTGGGGTGGGGTGACAACATCACGCGAGTCTTCTTGGGTTACATCGAGCGCGTACAACCGACAGAAAAAGGGTGGACGAAAGTGTTTTGTCGTGAGCTTTCGGCCATTCTTTATAAGCCGCTCAATGTCATATTGCGCCATCCCACACTGATGCAGCTGCTGAGCGAGGTCACCAATAAAACGGGACTTCAATTTGTGGTACCCGAGAAGGCGTACAGCAAAACGGCCATTCCTTGTTTCTATAGCGATGGTAATGGCTATCGAGTCATCGATGAGCTCGCTCAGGCATTTAGCATTGATGATTTGTTCTGGCAGCAGCAAGGCAACGGGCAGATTTACGTAGGCAGTTGGCCCGATTCATTCTGGGCCGACAAGCCCATTACATTGCCCAATGCACTCATGACTAACCACACCGCCAATAAATCGGTAAAGATACCGGCTATCCCAAAGCTCAAGCCAGGTGTTTTGGTTAATGGGCTACGATTAGTGGGTGTCGAGTTTGAAGGGACGGAGGCAAAGCTAACATGGATGTGAATACCATCAAGCGCATCATCTTTAGGTTGTTTCCTGAATTCACAGGGCGATGGCACTTACCCCGTTGGGGAAAGGTCGTAGCACTACCAGAGCTGCCTGAAGAGGGCGATTTATCCGATCGCTTTTACCCACATTACGCGGTAGATGTGCAGCTACTCGATGAAAAGGGCATGGAGTACGAAGATAAACCTCCACTGCAGGCGGTACCGCTTCCCGTTCCTGGTCTAGGCGACCATGCTGGTCGTTTAGAGCCACCGGCTATCGGCAGTATTGTTGAACTCGGGTTTATGTTTGGCCAACCCGACAAGCCCTTTATTCGTTGCGTACTGCCACTGGGTTTTAAACTGCCTGGCATCAAAGAAGGTGAAAGCCGCTATCAACAGCGCAAAGGCGTGTATCAATTGGTCGACCAGGAAGGCAACTTTGAACGTAAGACCGACCAAGCCGACAAGCTTGAATGCCTTACTCAACAAATCAAAGTGCTAGAAAATCGAATCGCTGAAATTGATGGCAACCACACCGAAACCGTCAAAGGCAATAGAACCATCAAAGCTAAGAACATCATCGAAGACGCAGACACCATCAAGTTCAATGGCGGCAAAGGGGTGTGCACCGGCGCGAGCATTTGTCCCTTCATGGGAAAACCGCATGTTGATGTATCCAAAACCGTTTACGCAGGTAAGTAATAATGGCAATAAGCAAAGCATCATTAAAGCAAAAGATAGAAACGGAACTGAAAGCCAAAGGCTTTGTACTTGATGGCGAATTTGCTATGGCTGGCATGATGGCTGAAGCTATCGCAAATGCAGTTGTGGATGAGATTAGTCAAAATTCTATTGTTACTGTAAGTAAGGGCAGTTCAGCAGGTTCCTATAAAGTTAAATGATTGAATGTCATGAGAAATCAAAAGCCGAGTAATTGTTACTCGGCTTTTTAGTTAACCCCAACCTTTCTTTTTTCAACGTAGTTTACAAGAAGCACTGAACTTATAGAAAAAAAGCTTACGAAACCCGCATTAATTCCCGCACTGTATTCAATAAAACCAAAATACGCATGGCTTTTTAGTAATAGAGTTATCAAAAAGCTTAAGATGAAGACGATTAGAGCAATAAGGATGCATTTGCATATTTTATAGATTGACATTGTTTTATAAGCCTATGCGGTATCGATTCTTATTTGCATTCTCAATTAAAGGTGTATGGAATGTCAAGGTTATTGTTTTTATTGCTATTTTTTCATTTTCTTCTAATGCTCAGAATTGTTTCCCGTTAACCAAAGATACAATTTATAAGTTAGTAGGTGGTGTTGAGTATTGTTTAGAATCAGAGTACCACTTCTGCTCCTAATACTAATTCAAACTTTATACCAAGACCTTTTACGACTTCCGGTGGAGGTGGTGGTGGAGGAAATAGTGGTAGTAGCGGTGGCGGCGAATGTACTGAGTGTCACAGCTAATAACAAATCCTTTTATCAGGCTTCATCTTAACTATCCCAATTGGTGTTAGAGCACATCAAATATCAGATATAGAGTGGTTAGATGGGCAATGAAATCATCGCCACTTCATCGCCATTTTAATCGAGGTTTGTTTTTAACTTGTTGTTTTATATGTATTTTTGTTGGTCGGAGATATAAAAGCTAATTACTTTCATTTATTTTTATACCTCTCGTAAACCCTTGTGATTGCTTGTTTATAAAGGGTTTATTGATTTAGTGAATGTCATGGTTAACCGTATTTAACCATGCTTAATAATTTCTGTCGCCATTTTGTCGAGACTAAATGGCGACGTTAAATTATGTGAATACCTACAGTTACGCTGAGTCTACTGAGTTTTTAATAAGTCTAAAAAGAAGGCGTATTCAAGAGCATCTTCTTTTAATCGCTTAAATCGACCAGAAGCGCCACCGTGGCCGGCTTCCATATCGGTTTTGAACACCAGTACATTGTTGTCTGTTTTCATTTCACGCAATTTCGCCACCCACTTCATTGGTTCAAAGTATTGCACTTGTGAATCATGTAGGCCTGTTGTCACTAACATGTTCGGGTAGTTTTGTACCTTAATGTTGTCGTATGGTGAATAACTCAGCATGTAGTCATAGTAGGTTTTATTGTTAGGGTTACCCCATTCGTCGTACTCGTTGGTTGTAAGAGGAGTCGACTCATCAAGCATGGTTGTTACTACGTCAACAAAGGGAACATGAGCTCCAATACCTCGATACAACTCAGGCGCTTGGTTGATGATCGCTCCCATTAATAGACCGCCGGCTGAACCGCCTACCGCAAACACTTTATCTTTAGCGCCATAACCTTCTTCAACTAGGCTTTTGGTTACATCGATGAAATCATTGAACGTGTTTTGTTTGGTTAGCTTTTTGCCATCTTCATACCAAGGGCGTCCCAACATCTCTGAACCACGAATATGTGCGATAGCATAAACGAAGCCTCGATCAAGTAGGCTAAGACGAGCTGAGCTAAAAGTTGGTTCGATAGTGTGCCCGTATGATCCGTAGGCATATTGGTAGATAGGGTTAGTGCCGTCTTTCTTGAATAGATCTTTACGATAAACCAAAGAGACAGGTACTTGCTTGCCATCGCGAGCCGTAATCATGATTCGCTCAGATTGGTAATTATCCGCGTCGAAGTCACCTAATACGGGCGTTTGCTTCATGATTTCGGATTCGCCTGTACTTAGGTCGAAATCATAATAAGTGCCTGGAGTGGTTAAGCTGCTGTAATAGACTCGAACTTTTGAGTTATCTAGCTCATAGTTACTTGTTAGGTAGGCAGCAAAAGCGGTGTCGTTGAACTCAAGTGGAAACTCTTTGCCTGTAGAGAGTTGACGAACCTTCACTGTAGACAAGCCATTTGAGCGCTGTTCGTAAACCAGATGATCATTAAATAACTCGAAATCGACAAGCTGAGTGTTATCGTCAGCTGGAATGACATCGACCCACTTTGAACGGTCATGCATGTCTTCGGCCGCGGCTTTCATCAAACGGAAGTTGACCGCTTGGTAGTTGGTGTAAATGTAATACCAATCCTCTAGCTTGGCGATGCTGTACTCAATCCCCGTTTCTCTTGGGTAGAAGGCTTCTGCTTTTGCATTTGGGTTGTTGGCATCAATAATTGAAACACCACTGGTTTCTGTGCTCGAGTGCCAAATGTATACCTGCTCGCCATCTTTACTTTTACTGATGCTGGTGTAGTAAGCGCTGTCGTCTTCTTCGTAGATCAGATCATCGCTTGTTTGAGGTGTGCCCAATACATGGCGGTAAACTTGATAGCCAAGTAGAGTTTGTGGATCTTTCTTTATGTAGTAGAAGGCTTGGTTGTCGTTTTGCCACGCGATAGCGCTCGAAGCACCTTCAATTTCATCGTTTAGGTATTCACCTGTCGTGAGGTCTTTAATCTTAATGGTGTAAATACGGCGGCTCAGTGTATCTTCGCCATAGGCCAACATATTTTCGTTCGGGCTGACTGATAGGCTACCAATGCTGAAGAATTCATGTTCTTTGGCGAGTTCGTTAACGTCTAAGATGACTTGTTTGTCTATTCCTAAAAAGTGTTTTTCGCGTAAGTGGACAGGGTATTCGTTGTCACCTGTGACTTTATTTGAGTAGTAGTAGCTGCCTTTGAGAACCGGTACCGAATTGTCGTCTTTCGCGATTCGGCCTTTGATCTCTTCAAATAACTGTTCTTGAGATGCTTCTGTGTGTTTCAGCACAGTCTCGGCATACTGGTTCTCTTGCTCGAGGTGCTGCAAGATCTCTGGATCTTGGCGTTCATCATCACGCATCCAATAGTAATCATCAATTCGTGTGTCACCATGATTCGTCATTGAATGAGGAACTTTCTTAGCAACGGGAGCTTGGGTTTGTTGAGCGACGAGTTGCGATGGAGAGTAGTGGTTCATGGTTGTTATTCCTTGATTGCTGCATCCGGCGGCAAGCGCCACCGATACGGCTAATGTGGTTAAAGCGAAACGCATCTTTATATCCTTAGTGTGCACCTTACTCGTTTTATTGCCAGCATCCTTTAGTGGTTAGTTTCCTTCCAGTGATATTATTTATAATTGGATTCTGGATGTGCACTTTCATCGTAAGTGTCTGTTATTGTTTTCAAAAAATCAAAGTAATGTTTGATGAAATTAGTGGTAGACATGAGGTGAGGGTAAACGGGTAATAAAAAAGGGACAGGCTTTTCAGCATGTCCCTCTATTTATTAGGCAAGAGTTGCGTTTTACTTTAGATAGCTAATGGCATTTCGTTTGAGTGGTCAGGCTTACGATTAACCCAACGTAAACCAAGCATAGCGATAAGTGACATGGTAATCATCAAGCAACCCAGTGGCAGCTGGTCTTGAGCTGGGAAGAACGATGCCAACAGTGTTGCAATACCGGCACCTAGGTTCTGCATACCACCTAAGATCGCGCCTCCCGTACCTGCGTGATATGGTAATGGCGAAAGTGCTCCCGTTGTTGCTGCTGGGAATAAGATACCAGCGCCCAAGAAGTAAATGGTTGCACCGCCAATCAAAGTTAATGCGGTTGTTTGACCAAACAGACCCGGAATAAGCACGACAGCTGAGCCAACTAAGATCGAAACCAAACCAACATTCAGTGCACGGCGTTCAGAACGGCGTTGCGCGATGTAACTCGATAGGCCAGCACCCACAAGGTAACCAGGAATCGGCAATACAAACAGTAAACTTACTGTGGTTGCTGGTAAGCCAAGTACACCACCAAGCAATACGCCAGCGGCTGCCTCGAACACTGCTACGCCCGCAAATGTTGCCACCAGTACCAATAAGAAACCTTGGAAGCGTTTGTCAGACAGAACGAATTTGTAGCTGTTGACTACTGATTCATTTTTGCGTCGCTCTCTTGGCAATGTTTCCATCATGCTGGTCATCATGGTGATCACAACAGCGATACCAAACAGCGCGAGAAACAAGTAGCTAGAACGCCAGCCGAAAGCTTCTGTTAGGTAACCACCCAATACAGGTGCCATTAATGGGGAGAAAATCACACACATGCTGATTAAGCTGTTCGCACGGTGTAACTCAGCGCCCTCAAAACAGTCACGGGTCAATGTGCGAGACATCGCGCCGCCACAACCAATTCCCAGTCCTTGAATAAAGCTACCCACCAAGAACCATTCGTATTCATGAGCAAATAAGGCTAACAAGGTACCTAGGATATAGATAACTAAGCCTGCGACGATGATTGGTTTACGACCGAGGCGATCTGAAAGCGGACCGTAAACAAATTGCGACAAACCATAAGGGATCAGGTAACACGCCATCACTGCTTGAAGTGAAGACGCAGAAACCAAGAACTCACCTGCCATATGACCGATAGAAGGCACGTACATCGTTTGAGTCATTTGACCTACGGCTGTCAGAATAGCGATTAAAAAGGTAAGTTTCGCTAATGGAAACGAGGCGGACATTTGCGTATCTCTCCAAAAATTAAAAACGTAAAAAGCATTAGCGCTCCATTAGGGGGATCCAACTGAATAAAGCGGTTAGGGAATCTAGGCGCGAGATATTAGAGTTTGATTGCCGAATTAGCAATCAAAAAGTGTGAAGTTGATCAAGATAAAAATCTATGGTTTGGATTAGAAAAACTAATCCTTAACTCTATGTGAAACGAGTAAGTGTTGCAGGAGGAAGCTATTGAAATATTATGAGTGATTAAACAAGGTTTTGATTACCTGAGGTGGTGGTGCGCTCAATAATCTAAATTGTATAGCAGGTTTATGAAACGACAGATATCTTTGTATCAATACCCAATATCAATAGAGTAGCCAGTTTGTAGCGTACACGATAAGAGTCACTGAACTGGTCACAAGAATTGTTATGAGAAGAACGGTCATTAACTTTTTCAACACACTTGGTGTGTTAAACACTTCGCCCCCTTCTTCTTTTAATCTTTTGTCTTCATCAAAGTGCCACTTGATTGCTAAGTAGCCACCGATAGCTAACACAATCAGTTTAAAAGCTCCTGCAAAATATGGAAAGAAATTAGCCCAGCTCGCGTTCATCATCTATCTCCGTCGTGATCAAAAAAGATTCAATAGCATCATAACAAGCTTGCTTTTGTAGCGCAGCGAGATGAAAAGGCATTTTTCAATTACGGTAGGGGAGCGGCAAAGTGTTCTTATCGCCTTGAGAAAGGACACAAGTCATACGTCATCTTTTTAAAACGACATCGATGAAGCTAAGTATCAGAAGTTAATAGCACTCTCAGTCACAGAAGTGATAGACAAAAAGTATGACCTGTTAACATTTGTGTGAACTTTCGTTTTATATGTTAGCAATTTGTGATGTAATCATCCGCTAAGCTATTCGTCTAACTTATCTACATTGTGTACAGCCATTCGTTGTCGATGTGATAGTTATGGTTATGGAAGTCTTTTGGCTTAAATAAGGATATTAAATGCGTTCTCTATCGGTACAGTGGAAAATAACTCTATTAGCGGGTTGTTGTTTAATCATTACGTCACTGTCTCTTATTGGTTTCTCGGTCTACAACGCGACGAGTAAGCAACAAGCTATCAAAACTCACAGTTCAGAATCAGTAATCAATAAAACTCAGCAGTTGCTTGCATCTGTTTCTCAGCTCAATGCTCAAGAAACTCAACGTTATGTAGATGAAGCCATCTACCGAGCGGAAATGCTTGCAGCCAGTGCTCTGTTTTTGAAGAACAATGCGGATGAGAACTTTACGCCAAGTGAAGAACTTCGTACTGCATTAGATGAAATGGTACGTCGCTCAGTTTTAAACTTCGATTCAATTCAAGGTGCTTACCTAGTATTCAAGCCGGACTTACTTGATAGTGAAGATGCGAACTATGTCGATGCCGATTATGTAGGTTCTAACGAGAAAGGGCGTTTCGCTCCTTACTGGAAGGTAGCAGATAATGGTGAGAATGTTCTCTCGAACGTGCTTTCGGAATCAACATTGAATGACAACAGCAATAGCGAACGTTTTTACTGTCCGCTATCTTCAGGGCAAACCTGTATCAGCACCCCACGAGTGGTGAATAGCGGCGGTACAGCATTATTGACGTCCTCTATTTCAGTTCCAATTTTAGTCGACGATGTTGCGATTGGTTTTCTTGGTATCGATTTAAGACTTGATGGCTTAACCAGTGTGATTACTCAATCTGATCAGAGTTTGTTTAACGGTGCAGGTAAAGCATATGTGGTTAGCCTTGATGGTTCCGTTATCGCTTCTGACGACTCCAGCATTGCAGTCGGTTCGAACTTCCAAAGTGATAACACCAATAGTGACCTAATGACCGACTTTATCTTCGGCGGTGAGGTAACAACGCAGTGGAGTGAGAACGGTGAGTGGTTACTTGCGTTTGCACCTGTTGTTGCTGCTAACCAAACTTGGGGCGTATTGTTTGAGATTCCTAGAGACAGTGTCGTCGCTGATGCAAATAAATTGGATTCGATCATTAGCACTAAGCTAAGTGAGGGTATCAAAACAGAAGTGATTGCCGGTACGGTATTTATTATCTTCGGTTTAGCTATTATCGCATTTGCTTCGTTGTCTATTGTGAAGCCGATTCGTCAGGTAGTGGAAAGGTTGAATGACATCGCTTCTGGTGAAGGTGATTTGACCCAGCGCTTAGAAGTGAAGTCTCAAGATGAAATCGGTCAGTTGTCGAAAGGCTTTAATCTGTTCCTAGATAAGCTGCAACATACGATCAAAGAGGTCATTCAAACCACAGAACAAGTGGCAAACACGACCAGCCAAGCGAAGGCATCTGCATCAAGTACTCGTGAAAGCAGCGAGTCTCAATTTAAAGAAGTGGATCTGGTAGCAACAGCGGCTGAAGAGATGACTCAAACTGCGGGCTTAGTGGTACAAAACGCAGAAGTTGCGGTAGACGCAGCTTGTGAGGCAAATCGTTCAGCCCAGCAAGGGCAACAAGTTATCGAACTTTCCGCTGGTGAAATGAGAAAGCTGGTGGAACGCATGTCGAGTGCCGTACCTATTGTAGAAGAGCTAGCGAAGAACAACGGCAATATCACTGAGATCTTAAGCGTCATTGAAGGGATCTCAGAACAAACCAACCTACTAGCACTGAATGCCGCGATTGAGGCAGCTCGTGCTGGTGAGCAAGGTCGTGGTTTTGCGGTTGTTGCAGACGAGGTGAGAAACTTAGCAAGTCGTACGCAGTCCTCGGTTGGTGAGATTAGAGCTGTGATCGATAAGGTTCATGCTGGAACACAAGATGTTGTTGAAGCGATACAAGAAGGCAACATACTGGCGAACGATACAGCATTGCACGTTCAGAAAGCGGTTGAAGATCTAGGTTCGATCTTTACTTCTATTGAGGCGATCAGTGATATGAATAGTCAGATCGTTCGAGCCGCTGAAGAGCAGCAATCCGTTTCCGGTGAAGTGAATCAAAGTGTGGTTAACATACGTGATTTAAGCGCGAAGATTCTGGAGCAAGCGGCGGCGTCTGAGCAAGTGGGAAGTGAAATTGACCAATTGTCTCAGCAGCAGAGAAAGCTGGTGAATCAGTTTAAGGTTTAGTTGTTCACGGTATCGCTTTTAAGCTTAGTTGACTGTTGAATAGATAAAGGGACAAATGAAGATTTCATTTGTCCCTTTTGTTTTTCTTAGGTTCTAAGGCTTTAGATCTCGATAATATCCACCGAAACTGGCTAACGAAGTTAGTCTTCGATAAACCAGTAGCCTTTGTTCACTAATTCAGTCACGACAGTTACATCGGAAAGAGACAATATGGTTGCTGAATTAATCACCTCGTCGTCACAAAGTACGTTTAGTAGTGATGAATCCGCTTCTTCAACCTTGACCACTTCACCATTGATGTAAGCCGTGTTGCTTTCATTCTCGTGGTAGAGTGCTTTTAAGCCCGATACTCGACAGATCTCGCCTTCTGACTCTAGGTGTTGAGCGATCTCTTCTGCTGTCCATAGAGGCTCAGGCGCAACGATATCTAGCTGGTGGCGTGATTGGCTTAGCAGGCAGCCCATGAAGTCTTTGATGGTTTCAGGCTCTTCAAGCGCTGACATCAACATTTCCGTTAGGTTATTCATATCAGATGTACGAATCTTGCCGTAGTTATCTTGAGATTTGAATTCAGGGTCATGCAGGTGAGCATCACCCATATCATGCGCCAGTACAAAATCCGCAAAGTTACTGATTAGCTCTTGTTCTTTTGGTGAACGGTAACCAATAGAGTAGCTCATTGACGGCTCTAACGTGTTCCCTTCATGCGGGAAACCCGGTGGGATATAGAGGATATCGCCTGGCTCTAAGGTTTCATCAATGATTGGCTCAAAGCCTTCAATCTGACGAAGAGCAGAAGCTTGAATGGTTTCTTGGTACTGACCTACATCTTTTGCTCCAACCTTCCATTGTCGCTTACCTTGACCTTGGATGATGAACACATCGTATTGATCGATATGCGGACCTACACCACCTTCAGGTGCTGAGTAGCATATCATCAGATCGTCGAATAACCAGTTTGGCAATTGTTGAAAAGCTTCAGTCAACTGGTTAGCGCCTTGGTGCCAATGGTTTGCTGCTTGTACAACTAATTGCCAATGAGTTTCGGTGAGTTCACCGAACTTATCTTCAGAAAAGGGGCCGTGTTCTGCTTCCCATTTATTATCAAGGTTAGATATAAAGCGAGAATCCACTTCTTCTTCCATCGATAAACCAGCAAGTTCTTCAGGCGAAATAGGGTCGATGAAGTTTTGGAATCCACCTTTTAAGATGGTTGGTTTTTTATGCCAGTAGTTTTCAAGAAACTCGGGCATAGAAAAGCTAAGTTGGTACATGCGAATCCTGTCTATATTTATGCTAGATGCTAGATGCTAGATGCTAGATGTTAGATGCTAGTTTGGCTTGTAAATCTTGTTGGACAATTTTAATTGCCTCTAACGCTACTTTTGGGTCGATTTCGTTGCTTTCGAGCAGGAAGATCAGGTCGACAGCTAACTTGACGTCTTCTGGGGCATTATCCAGTGGTGATGATGTGTTATCAGTGCTCATTTCGCTTAGGGTTCTCTAAGTTGATCAATCTTTCAATGTTTTGCATGGAGTCTTCGCAGCGTGCTAATCGCTCTTTTGCTAACTGCCAAGCCTCTTCCGCTTTTTTCTTACTGTGGCGAGGCGCTGAATCAAACGCTAACTTTCGTACTCGTACTAAATCGACCAATCGCTTTTGCCAATCTTGGTGCTGAGCGAGTTCGTTATACAAGTCATTGAGACTTTTCCCCGACTTACTTTTTCGATCTAACCTTAAATCATGGTTGGCTAACTCTCTTTGGACAGCTGCTATCTGATTGGTCAGCTTTTCGGTTAGGTAAGTCGCGCGAGATGCTGTGAGCTGATTATTAGCCTGCTCTCGTAATATGGTGCGGTAGGTGGCCTGCGCTTCCATTGCGTAGGGAAGTAAAATAGACGCACTACATTTAAATAAGGTTCTGTCGAATAACGCTTGATGATAAGCGCCCCTCGACTTATCAACTTGAGAGCAATGGCCGATCAAGGTATCAAGGACACTTTTAAGCTTTGAAAAATGATTCATGTCTCTTCCCGAACGCTGGTGGTTATAAGCTTACAAACCACGCTTCGTAAGCCAGTTTAATCGCAAGAACGCTAACGACCGTAACAAACACCGGTCTTATAAAAGTAGCGCCAAAACGAATGGCTGAGTGTGCCCCTACGAATGCACCTGCCATTAAGCATACACCCATGGTTAAACCAAGTACCCAATCGATATGTCCTAGAATTGCAAAAGTAACTAGAGAGGTGAAGTTACTGGTGAAGTTCATTGCTTTTGATAGGCCAGAAGCAAGCAAGATATTTAAACGATAGAGAGCCATAGAGCTAACTGTCCAAAAAGCGCCAGTACCTGGGCCTGCAACACCATCATAAAACCCTAGTATGAACCCTTGGTACTTTTGTTTTTTCTTAAGAACGGGACAAGGCTTAGGAGACACATTGTGTCTGACATCCGGAGTCTTGTGGAAAATGGTATAGACCGCAGCAGCAAGAATGACCAATGGCAGCACTTTCTCTAACCACTCCGTGCTAATAGCATCGACCGCTAAAGTACCTATGGTTGCACCAATTAATGTCGCAATGAACGCGTTTATCCAACATTCAGGTTTAAATAGCTTTTTACGATAATAAGCGACAGCGGCCGTTGATGAAGCAAAGGTCGCAGCAAGTTTATTTGTACCAAGTGCAATGTGTGGCGGTAGACCCAATGATAACAAAGCAGGGACGGTCAGCATTCCGCCTCCGCCAGCCACAGCATCAATAAAGCCGGCTGCAAATGCAACCAAAGCAAGTACAACCAACATGGTTGGTTCAATCATTTCCATAAATAGCTATTATTCTCGTTATGTGCTGTTAGAGCAGTAGCATGAGTAACCTTTGGGTTAGTCATGCACAATTGTGAATGCAAAGGTCAAGCGATGGTATACCCGAAGCCACCGATAAGATGGCTAAATTAGTGTTTTATTGTTCTTTTAAAAGGCGGTAACGAGTCGATTAAGGATTTCCCGTAACGCTTTGTCACTATGCGCCGATCAAGGATCGTGATTTTACCAGAATCTCTTTCTTTACGCAGTAACCGTCCGACAGATTGAATAAGCTTTTTACTCGCTTCTGGAACGGTAATCTGCATGAAGGGGTTACCGCCTCTTGATTCGATATATTCAGAGTGTGCTTGTTCAACCGGTGAGGTTGGTACGCCAAATGGAATCTTGGTGATGACCAGATTTTCAAGAAGCTCTCCTGGTAAATCAAGACCTTCAGAAAAGCTTCCGGTTCCAAATAGAACGCTTGTTTTACCTTGGTCTATTAGCTTTTTATGTTTTTTTAGGATTTCAGTGCGTGAAGTATCACCTTGAACCTGTAAAGCCCATGACTTTTTAACGAAATCTGTTGCCAAAGCTTCGGCAACTTTGTTCATTTGCCAGTAAGAAGAGAATAGAACGAGATTGGCTTTGTTGTCTTCTATTACCTTAGGCAAAATGTCAATAAGATATTCAGTAAACTGAGGCGCCTGTGGCTCGTACTTCATCGTTGGAACGATCAGCTCTGCTTGGTTTTGGTAATCGAATGGTGATGCCAATGCTAAAAACTGTACTCCATCCTCTTCTTTCTGGCTGATACCTGCTTGATGGCAGAAAAAGCTGAAGGAGTTAAGTGCTCTCATTGTCGCTGAAACTAACACCGCACCGACACAGCGGCTCCAAATCTGTTGGTCTAGCTGCCAACCAACTTCTAACGGAGAGACATTAACAACAAAGTCACCTTCGCTTTCTTTGCTCAATTCAAGCCAACGCGCCAAAGGCGCACCTTTTTCTCGTTTAGGTTCAGCCATTAAACGCCAAACTTGAGCAAGATTTTCTGTTCTTTGTATATAGAAGCCGATTTCAGCCAGAGCTGGCTCTGCTAACTTTGCCGAAAGCTCTCCATCTTTTACACGCTCTGCTATGAGGTCGGCGATTTTCGCTACGGCTTGGCTTGTCTTTTGAGTCAACTGTTTCAGATCTTTCGATTCGCTTTCCAGCCATTCCGGTAAGTCGCCGTGTTCGAAACGATACAGACCGTCTTCAAAGTGGCTAGCGTCAAATTGTTTGCTCATTTGAGTTAGAGTAGGAATCAACTGTTGTACAGAATCCTGTAATTCATTTCTGAATCGTCCCACTCGCTTTTCATCCGCTAAGCCCGAAAGTTTGGTGATTGATTGATTCAAACGCTCTAACCATGAAGCGGCACCTTTTAAGCTCGCTGCTGCAGAGGAATGGTCTCTTGCGACGTGTGGTAAGTGGTGAGCCTCGTCAAATATATAGATGCTATTTTCTGGTTCTGGAAGTATCACACCGCCGCCGAGGTCAGCATCAGCCATAACCAAACTGTGATTGGCGATAATCACGTCGGCTTTATCTAGCTCTGAGCGAGCTTTTTGGAAAGGGCAGTCTCTGTGCGTAGGGATACTGTTGTTACAGCTGTGCTTATCACTGACGATCATCTGCCAAATCATGTTGTCGATAGGTTTTGGCCAGGAGTCGCGATCACCGTCCCATTGACCTTGAGCCAAGCTACGATGCATGGTTTGAAGCTGTTCGATGTCTCTCTTCTTTGGCTTCGACTCGAACATCACCATTTGCCCACCATCAACTAGTCCACCATCAAGCCCACAAGCGACGGCTAACTTCTCGGCACAACAATAACGCTGTCTACCTTTGGCGAGTATAAAAGAGAACTCTCTATCAGTAAGCCTTCTATATAGAGGGAGATCTTTATTGACGAGCTGTTCTTGAAGGGCAACCGTCGCTGTAGAAATGACGATTTTTCGATTGTTGAGCACGGCGACAGGAATTGTTGCCATTAAATAAGCCAGTGACTTCCCGATCCCGGTTCCTGCTTCAGCCACAATCATGCGATTACTTTTGTGATATTGACAGCAAAGTGTCTTCGCTATTTCTGCAACAAGGTAATTTTGAGCACGTCGAGGTACAAAGTTATCCAACTGATCTTGGAGGTTTTGATAACTGGTGCGTATAGAATTTTGAATTTTAGTAGTTAGCATACTGTGACCTACGTAACGGAGCGAGGATAGTAGCACATATCACTAGTCGGTACATTTGCGGCGAAATAGCTTGCTTTTGAATCAAAGGTAGATCTTGTTCACAAAAAAAAACTGAACCATCAGGAACTTAACGATTTTATTTATCTTGCGAAATATAAATATTAAAAAAGACCCACCATTAGGTGTTAAATTCTGAAATTTGGTTAATATTTAGGACTATTTTGGTGTTAAGCTCTGTATATTTCTTTTTTAGGGTTACTATATTTCCTAGTAAACTCAAGGATAAGTTACTCGTAAAATAATGAGAATAAATGTAAGTAAATGATTTTTATATGTTTTTGTTTTTTTAGGTCTGTTTTTAGTTTATTTGACACGCAGGATAATCTTTTGCAATCTAGACCACGAAATTTAGTGGCGGTGATTAACTACCAAAGAGTGGTAATGACCAGTCACAATAAATAACAGGGAACCGGGCAAGGATCTCCCATTCTTAGAAAAGGCAGTGGATTTATTATGAAAAAGACTCTATTAGCGCTAGCAGTTATGACAGCAGCAGGTACAGCAAACGCAGCAGTTATGTATGATGATAACGATGTTACAGTTACTATTAAAGGTGACATTGACGTACATTACATTAAGACCTCTGACAAAAATCAAGATGCTCAAATTGCTGTAGATGATGCTGATTTTGGTTTCGGCCTTAAGTACAATGTAACAGATGAATTAGCAGTTGGCGGTGCCCTAAACATCGATGGTGATGCTTCTATTGATGAAGATGGTCAGGATGAAAACCAAGGTATCGAAGTTAACGAGGTGTATGTTGGTCTAATGTACGGTCCAAACACTCTAACATTCGGTGAGCAATACACAGTCCGTGATGACTCCGGTATTGGCGGCGATTACGAGTTCGGTCTTGCTGGTGCAGTTGATAACTCCGACTTTTACGGACCACAGGTTGTTAAATATGTATACGATGCTGGCGAAATGTTCTATGGTGCTGCATCTTTCTCTGCTTACGAAAACGGTGCTAAAGGTCGTGTAGATGGTGACAGCGAAACAGATATTCGTTTAGGCGCTCGTGTTGCTGATTTCGACTTCACTGTTTATCTAGGTAAAACTAAAAAAAGTCAGGTAGATGAAGACCATTACATTCTTGAAGGTCGCTATACTCTTGATGCTCTTGAGCTAGCCGCTACATACGCTGCATCTACAACTGATAATGGCGTTGCTGGCACTGCTGATGTTGATACTGACGTTATTGGTGTTGCAGCTACTTATACTTTAAGTGAGCAAGTATCATTCGCTGCAGGTTACAGCATTATGGATAATGACACTGCTGGTTCCAAAGAAGTTGGTCAAGGTTACGTGAACACTACTTACAATTTCACAAGTCAAGTATGGTCTTACGCTGAAGTTGGTTTCACTGACGAAGACAATAAAGATACAGCTTACGTAGTAGGTATGGGCGTTAAATTCTAATAGAATTTGCTCTAGTTACTTGTAAGATAAAAGTCACCTTCGGGTGACTTTTTTAGTTTAGGAGGTATAAATGAAATTAATAAATATCACAGCGGTGGCACTTTTGTTATCAGCTTCTTCAGCGTATTCTGCATCTTTAGCCTTACCTAAGTCGGTGAGTGTACTTACAGTTAATGGGGTTCAATCTGACGAAAGTCCAATTAAAAACTTACCTGTTGGTTTGAATCAAGTTGTTATCCAATATAAGCAGGTACTAAAAAATGGATCCAAGAAAGAGCTTTTAGAGTCAAAACCTCTGCTATTTAATGTGAGTATAAGAGATAAAGCTGAAGTGTTGGACTTAAAACACCCACGATTCATATCATATAAGGTGGCGCAGAGTGCTTTTAGGAAAAATGAGGTCCAATGGATAATTAGTTCTGGAGTTTCATCAATACCTGTGGACTCTACGGTGCTTCCAGGGAACGGAGGCTTTTTACCTTATGCAGATATTGAAAAAGCAGTTGCAACTTACAACAGCGAGCATGGAATTGTTTTTTCTAAGCCTGGTTCTACAAACTTTTCTGAAGCTGTCATCACTGTCGATGGAAGTGGTAAAGCACAAATTACGGGAGACTTCGTCTCTCAACTTAAGTTATGGTACGCTAAAGCATCTAAGCAAGAACGCAAAGAATTCCGTAAATGGATGATTGACCAAGAGTAATCAATCTTCATTTACAAAAAAGCGAGACTAATGAGTGTCTCGCTTTTTTGTATTGCAATGAGTTAAATCTCTTTCCATTCTCCAGGCTGCAGCTGCCCCACACTCATATTACCCATTGAATAGCGAATAAGACGTAGGGTAGGGAAGCCGATATTGGCTGTCATTCGTCTGACCTGACGGTTTCGTCCTTCGATGATAGTAATCGCTAACCAGGTCGTTGGTATTGCAGCTCTGAATCTTACCGGTGGGTTTCTGTCCCACACCTTCGGCTCAGCCATGACCTCCACCTTTGCAGGCAGCGTCATGCCGTCTTTTAGTTCGACGCCTTTTCTCAATTTATCTAAATCTTCCTCAGAAGGTGCGCCTTCAACCTGCACCCAGTAAGTCTTTGGTGATTTTGAATTTGGTTGAATCAACTTTGCTTGAAAGATGCCATCGTTGGTCAATACCATTAAACCTTCGCTGTCACGGTCTAGTCGTCCGGCTGCATAAACATCTTTAACCGGAATAAAGTCAGCGAGCGTTTTCCTGCCTTCGCCATCAGTGAATTGGCTGAGAGTATCGAAAGGCTTGTTGAATAAAATTACTTTGCGATCTTCAACTGATACTTTGGGTTTTGCGCTAGTAAGTTTGGCCTTGTATCGGTGTTTACTTGAGTGCGGTTTCTTGTGCGAATTGCCAGTGTTATTTTTATCACTGCCGCGGCTTGGTCTATTACCGTTTTGTTTTAATGTTGTACCAGAACGAGCTGGTTTGTCTGAGCTAGATGCGCCTCGAGAGCGAGTAGACATGTTAACTACCTTGCAAAAATGTAAACGAAGTGTGCCGAAAAGTTTTCACTGAAACGGAATTGAGCTATCATTTGCGCGCCTAAAAGACACAAAATAGAACAAGTTGATGGACTCTTAAGCCTGATTTGTTTAATTATACCAACGTGTTTTATTATAACTGGCTCTTTTATTAAAACAAAGCACTCACGGATTTGGTTCATGCTGTCATCAAGATGGCATGAAAAATAAGATAGAGTACGACTAACGACTAACGAGTAAGCAGTTTTCACTCTCTGAGTGGCTTACTGGTCAATTTATAACATTCTCACTATTAAAGTGAGGTTGTCAGAACTATAGGGAAATTTCATGCCTACTGAAAAACCAACTATCATCTACACAATTACAGACGAAGCTCCGGCATTAGCAACCTATTCTCTGCTGCCAATCATTCAATCTTTTACAGCTTCTTCTGGTATTGACGTTGATACTCGCGACATTTCACTTGCAGGGCGCATTATTGCCAACTTCCCTGACTATTTGAACGAAGAGCAACGTATTGGTGATGCATTAGCAGAACTAGGTGAATTGGCTAAGACACCAGAAGCAAACATTATCAAGCTTCCAAACATCTCGGCATCGATACCTCAACTTCAAGCAACGATCAAAGAACTTCAGTCAAAAGGTTACGCACTTCCTAACTACCCTGAAGAAGCAAACACTGACGAAGAGAAAGCCGTTAAAACGACTTACGATAAGATTAAAGGTAGTGCAGTAAACCCTGTACTACGTGAGGGTAACTCAGATCGTCGTGCACCACTTTCAGTGAAGAACTACGCGAAGAAAAACCCACACTCAATGGGTGCTTGGTCTGCAGACTCTAAGTCGCACGTTTCAAGCATGGAAGACAAAGACTTCTTCGGTAGCGAAAAGTCAGTAACGATTGAAGGTGCTACAGAAGTGAGCATCGAATTCGTAGGCAAAGATGGCGCGAAGAAAACACTGAAGACAGCTTTTGCTCTACAAGATAAAGAGATCATCGATGCGTCAGTAATGAACAAAGCTGCTCTGGTTGCATTCTTTGAAAAAGAGATCGTATCAGCTAAAGAGCAAGGCGTTCTGCTTTCACTTCACATGAAAGCAACGATGATGAAAGTATCTGATCCTGTGATTTTTGGTCACGCGGTTAAGGTTTATTACAAAGACGTATTTGCTAAGCACGGTCAACTGTTCGACGAGTTAGGTGTTGATGTGAATAACGGCATCGGCGATGTATACGCAAAAATTGCTGCGCTTCCTCAAGAGCAGAAGCAAGCGATTGAAGCTGACCTACAAGCGGTATACGAAACTCAACCACCACTAGCGATGGTAGATTCAGACCGCGGTATTACTAACCTACACGTACCAAGCGATATCATTGTTGATGCATCTATGCCTGCAATGCTGCGTTCTTCAGGTCAAATGTGGGATCCAGAAGGTAAGCAAAAAGATACCAAAGCTATGATCCCAGATCGCAGCTACGCAAGCATCTACCAAGCTGTTATTGATTTTTGTAAAGAGAATGGTGCTTTCGACCCTACAACTATGGGTAGCGTACCAAACGTTGGCCTGATGGCTCAAAAAGCGGAAGAATACGGTTCTCACGATAAGACTTTCATCCTAGAAGCTGCTGGTCAGGTTCAAGTGGTTGACGCTTTTGGTTCTGTTCTTCTCGAGCAAGACGTAGAGGAAGGCGATATCTTCCGTATGTGTCAGGTTAAAGATGCACCAATTCAAGACTGGGTTAAGCTTGCTGTAACTCGCGCACGTGCTGCGGGTGTTCCTGCGGTATTCTGGTTAGATGCGGCTCGTGCACATGACGCTCAATTGATTAAGAAAGTAGAAGCTTATCTTCCTGAGTACGATACAGATGGCCTTGAAATGAAGATTCTGGCGCCATTAGAAGCAACTCAGTACTCGCTAGTTCGTATTAAAGAAGGTCTAGATACCATTTCTGTTACAGGTAACGTATTACGTGATTACCTAACAGATTTGTTCCCAATTCTAGAGCTTGGTACGTCAGCTAAAATGCTGTCGATTGTTCCACTAATGAATGGCGGCGGTCTGTTTGAAACAGGCGCAGGCGGTTCTGCGCCTAAGCACGTACAACAAGTAGAAAAAGAAAACCATCTGCGTTGGGATTCTTTAGGTGAATTCTTGGCATTAGCGGCATCTCTAGAACACCTAAGCGTAGTAACTGGTAATGCTAAGGCACAAGTTCTCGCTGATGCACTTGATAAAGCGACAGGTGAATTCCTAGACAAAAACAAATCTCCTTCACGTCGAGTACGTGAGCTTGATAACCGTGGTAGCCACTACTACCTAGCAGCATACTGGGCTAAAGCGCTTGCTGAGCAAACAGTTGATGCTGACCTAGCTGCTGAGTTTGCAGGTGTTGCAAGTCAACTGGCTGAAAGCGAAGAAGCGATTGTTGCTGAGCTGAACAACGCTCAAGGTGTTGTTGGCGATTTAGGCGGTTACTATTTACTAGATGACGCACTAGTTTCAAAGCTAATGCGCCCGAGTGATACATTGAACGCATTTATTGACGCATAGTGATTAGACTCACCGTTAGCAAGTCATGGATATGGGTTGCTGACGAGTCGCTTGATCTGACAGTTAAGTCATAGATTAAGTCAAAACGAAAGACGCTTTAACGATAACGTTAAAGCGTCTTTTTTTATAATGCTTTCCTAGGTCTAGACCTAGCTTGAGGTCGAACATCCACGGACGAATTGTACTGTGATCAACTTTATAGCTCCCAGATCGAAAAACCGCTCATTTAATCCTGTATCAAATGAGCGGTTTCAATATTCTGCTTACCTGTCAGTCGTTCATTAACGCTGATAGAGTTCAACATGATGTGGCAATCGCCTATTTAGCGGCGCTGCCTTCGACAGGAACAACGGAACTAGCATGGGATCCTTTAGGTCCACTTTCTACTTCATAGTCGACTTGCTGACCCGCTTTTAAGGTTCGATAACCATCCATCTGTATTGTGGAATAGTGCGCAAAAATATCGCCGTCTTCACCTTCTGGACAAATAAAGCCAAACCCTTTGGCGTTGTTAAACCATTTTACTGTACCTGTAGCCATGCTATACATCCCTCATGCATTTTGTTACTAACGTTGTTATATCAATTGTCGTAAGTGCGATTGATATCATTCTTACCAGCTAACGGATTTCAGCTGATAACTTGAATCTCGTACATTGCTTACGGAAATTAACGCTACCTTGCGTAATAATTCCTTGTTATTGCATTTTTTGTTTTTGTTAAGGTTGCTTAAGAAAAACCTATAGCACCAATGTAGCTAATGATTGAGCGCAGTCAATAGTAAATTGGTATAAAAGTGATCAATTTTAATAACAAACCACACTCGAGATTAACTACAAACTATTAACTAAATAGTAACTTAGTGGTGATCTTATAGTCGACGTCCATAGTAATGGTGTCTTTTTAATCAATCACATATGTTAATCCTGTTAATAGACATCTTTTATTTGCAGCGATGGAAATGGTGGATTAGGCTCAGTATAGAGGAATATTTTTTGGTACTGTTTCTTGGTGCAGTTTCTTAGTACACCGTAAAGCGTGAATGTGGTAGATTTGAGTTAAGCAAGCACTCACGAATTCCGAAAAATAACCCTAGCAAAGCTGATATGAGCAGAAACTTCGAATGGGCAGCTCCAGGCTCAGATTTACTGGAGAAAGAAGCAACAAAAGTAAAGCCACCGGCCATGTATAACGTTGTGTTGAACAACGATGATTACACGCCAATGGATTTTGTAATTGAGATCCTCGAGCGGTTTTTCTTACTAGATATCGAACAAGCAACGGAAGTGATGCTCAAGGTTCATTATGAAGGTAAAGCTATTTGCGGCACATACAGTGCTGAAATAGCGGAAACAAAGGTAGCGCAGGTAAGGATGTACTCAAAGGAAAATGAGCATCCGCTACTATGTACAATGGAGCAAGTATAAATTGCTCGAACAACACTGTTGTTCCCTTAGGAGGTACTTATGCTAAATAAAGAATTAGAGTCGAGTTTAAATGGCGCATTTGCTCGTGCGCGAGACAAGCGACATGAATTTATGACTGTCGAGCACCTCCTACTAGCATTATTAGAAAATGATGCGGCCAAGGAAGCGCTCCAAGCTTGTCAGGCTGATCTCGATGCTCTTCGTAATGAGCTCGATATTTTTATTGACCAAACAACCCCGCTTATTCCAGAAAGCGATGAAACTCGAGAAACCCAGCCAACACTGAGCTTCCAACGAGTACTTCAGCGCGCGGTTTTTCATGTCCAATCTTCAGGTCGCAGTGAAGTAACAGGTGCAAACGTGCTTGTGGCTATTTTTAGTGAGCAAGAATCTCACGCGGCATACCTACTTAAGAAAAACGACATCAGTCGCTTAGACATCGTTAACTTCATCTCACACGGTATTACTAAAGCAAGTAATGAAGGCGACAGCGCTTCATCTTCTGACTCATTTGGTGGTGCAGAAAATGCTGAAGAAGCAAATTCTGAAGACCGTCTAGAAAATTTTGCAACCAATCTTAATGAAGTGGCTAAGCAAGGTAATATCGACCCACTGATCGGCCGTGACAAAGAGCTTGAGCGAACAGTTCAAGTATTGTGTCGTCGTCGTAAAAATAATCCTCTGTTAGTCGGTGAAGCGGGTGTAGGTAAAACGGCCATTGCAGAAGGTCTTGCATGGCGTATCGTTGAAGGTCAAGTGCCTGAAATCATTCAGAGCAGCGTGATTTACTCTTTAGATATTGGTTCACTGCTTGCAGGTACCAAATATCGTGGTGACTTTGAGAAGCGCTTTAAAGCTATTCTTAAGCAACTGGAAAAAGAAGAAGATGCTATCTTGTTCATCGATGAAATTCACACCATCATTGGTGCGGGTGCCGCATCGGGTGGACAAGTTGATGCTGCAAACTTAATCAAACCGCTACTAAGCAGTGGTAAATTACGTTGTATCGGTTCAACCACTTATCAAGAGTACAGCAGTATTTTTGAGAAGGAACGTGCGTTATCTCGTCGCTTCCAGAAAATCGATATTGTTGAACCATCACTTGATGACACGACCAAGATTCTGATTGGCTTGAAACCAAAATACGAAGCTCACCACGAAGTACGTTATACAAATAAAGCATTACGTGCCGCTGTGGAGCTGTCTGCTAAGTATATTAATGAACGTCACCTTCCAGATAAGGCGATTGACGTTATTGATGAAGCGGGTGCCCGTAGTCGTTTGGCTCCAGCAAGTCGTCGTAAGAAGACAGTGAGCGTGGCTGATATCGAGTCGATGGTTGCGAAAATGGCTCGTATTCCTGAAAAGTCAGTATCATCTTCAGACAAAGATACGCTGCAGAAGCTGGATGACCGCATGAAGATGTTGGTATTCGGACAAGACCCAGCTATCGATGTATTGAGCGAAGCGATAAAGCTAACTCGTGCAGGATTAGGAGCAGACAATAAACCTGTCGGTTCATTCCTATTCGCTGGTCCTACTGGTGTGGGTAAAACTGAGGTGACGGTTCAGCTTTCTAAACTAATGGGTATTGAGCTGCTGCGTTTTGATATGTCTGAATACGGTGAGCGTCACTCAGTGAGCCGTTTGATCGGTGCTCCTCCTGGTTATGTAGGGTACGATCAAGGTGGTCTACTTACTGATGCAGTCATCAAGAATCCGCACTCTGTGGTGTTACTTGATGAGATTGAGAAGGCTCACCCAGATATCTTTAACTTGTTATTACAAGTCATGGATAACGGTACTTTGACGGACAACAATGGTCGCAAAGCAGATTTCCGTAATGTGATCTTAGTAATGACAACCAACGCAGGTGTTGCGGAAACCGAGAAGAAATCGATCGGTCTGATCCAACAAGATCATGCGCCAGACGCAATGGGTGAGATTAAGAAAGTCTTCACTCCGGAGTTTCGTAACCGTCTTGATAATATCATTTGGTTCAACAGTTTAGACCCAAGTGTAATCAGCCAAGTTGTCGATAAGTTTATTGTAGAGCTTCAGGTTCAACTGGACGCACGTGGTGTCTCTTTAGAAGTGTCTGAAGATGCTCGTCACTGGTTGGCACATCTAGGCTATGACAAGACTATGGGCGCACGTCCTATGGGCCGAGTTATTCAAGAGAAGCTTAAGAAGCCGCTTGCGAATGAATTGTTGTTCGGTAGTTTGGTCGACGGCGGTACTGTGAAAGTGTCTCTGAAGAAAGATGAACTGGACTTTGTTTACGTAGGTGCCAAAGAAGAAGTGATGCACTAAGAGCTAGAGACTAGTAGCTAACTACTATTAGTCAATAACGAAGAGTAGACGCACTTAACGCAATACTTTGATAAAAACGCATGACTTCGGTTGTGCGTTTTTTTGTATCTGCGTGCCTGAAAAGACCGCTAGGAATGCGTGTAGATGCACTAGAGCGTTATATAGAGTTGAGAGCTAAACATTGAAGGATGAGGCGACGCGGGTTAAGAGCGCTACTTTAGGAAAGAGAATGATTTATAAACCGATTAGCGAATCTGTTTGCTTTTGTATAGGCGATAAAAAACGGAGCATATAGCTCCGTTTTTTATCGTATTCGATAATTAAAAATTAACGAGCACGGAAGACGATGCGGCCTTTAGAAAGGTCGTATGGAGTCATCTCAACAGTTACTTTATCACCAGTAAGAATACGGATGTAGTTCTTACGCATTTTACCAGAGATGTGTGCTGTCACTACGTGACCATTTTCAAGCTCAACACGGAACATCGTGTTTGGTAGAGTATCAAGGACAGTGCCTTGCATCTCGATTACGTCTTCTTTAGCCATCTAATCCTCTTTCGAAACTTGGCGGTTTTCAACGGCTTGATTGTGCCGTTAAAATCAAAATATGTAAAGTTGTCGCGTATTCTACCCTTGCCACCGTTGATTTACTAGCCTTTGATGACGTTGAAATCGTACTTTATAGTTCATAGCAGGACATTCATCGATTTGATAACCCAAATATAGCCATTGTTTTTGTTCTTTTTGGGCGTGTTGAATCTGGAACAAAACGCCTAAGGTTCCCATAGAGATATCGATGTCAGGGTCGAAGAAGGTATAAAACGCACTGGTACAGCGACACATAACATCGGTAACAGCGATGCCGACCAACTGGTTCTCATTGTAGATGTGCATGTATTGCGTAGTAAGCCACTCGTTTTTGGAGAACTGTAGGAACTCTTCCTTTTTTGGAGGGTACATGGTTCCAGATTGATGACGAGCTGTAATGTATCGGCTGTATAAATCAAACCAGTTGTCATCCATCGTGTCTTTGAATTCCCAGTGGAATGACTTGGCTTTGTTCAGGATTCGTCGCTGGCTTTTTGAAAACTTTATTTCTGGGATGGAAAGGCGAATAGCCTGACAAGCTGAGCAATTGTCACAATGCGGTTTGTAGATCGTGCTGCCACTGCGACGAAACCCATTCGCAAGCAGTACTTCGTAGTTATCTGCCGTGTGCATAAATTCATCGAGCGTCACTGCTACACGTTCTTGGAGGTGTGGCAGATAGCTGCAAGCATGGTTATCGGTCAATCCAATTCTGATTTGTTGTAAATCTGAACTCATGTAGGCATTTCCTCTAGCCATTGTGCTTTAAAACATCCATCGTCAAGCTGATTTTCTTTGAGTACTTTCAGAGTACTAAGAAACTCATCTCTTTCTATTTCGATAGCGCCTATAGAGTCCAAGTGAGGATTCATTACTTGGCAATCGATGAGCTTTCCTCCAAATTGATTAAAGTGTCTGCAGAAATACCATAGCGCAATTTTGGAGGCATTGGTCTTCAAACTAAACATTGATTCACCACAAAATACCTGACCTCTATGCAAACCGTATAGGCCGCCAATTAGCTCATTATCTTGCCAAACCTCTACCGAGTGGCAAAAACCTAATGCTGACAATTCGCGGTAGGCGGTTTGCATGTCTTCGTTTAGCCACGTTTCTTCTTGAGGCCTGAGCGATGAACAGTAACCAATCACTTTATCGGTCGCTTGGTTGATGCTGATTCGATAATTGTGCTTTCTTTGAAATTTTTTAAGACTTTTTGACGGTTCGAATGTCTTAGGATTAAATACTGCTCGCGGTGCAGGGCTCCACCAAAGTATAGGCTCCCCAGGCCCATACCATGGAAATATACCTTGGCTATAAGCGTTTAAAATTCGCATCGGTGATAAATCACCACCAAAGGCGAGTAAGCCATTCGGTTCGTCAAGGGCTTCAAAGGGCGAAGGAAACTCTATACTAGTAGTATCAAGCTCGGTTAGGTATATAGTCATAAGTACCGCGTCACAGATTAATCAATGGCCAAGAGGTCTTCAGGAGTTTTACCATGAAAAAGTTGCTTTGGATTTTACTTGTTTTGCCGATGTTGGCAAATGCAGCTTACAACCGGAACGAAGCTCGTCCTGTTAACGAGGTCGTTTATGGTGAAATTGATACGGTTAGATATATCACACAGCAGGAAATCCTTGAATCGAAAGCAAATGGTTGGGAAACCTTGTTAGGCGCAGCGATTGGTGGCCTGATCGGTAATCAATTTGGTGGCGGCACGGGTAAAGAGGTGGCTACGGCCGTTGGTGCTGTTGCTGGGGCTGGCATTGTGCGTAATCGAGGCAACACCCAATATAGGATTGAATACCAGTTGGTCGAGTTATTGGTCAAAACCAAAGACAATAAGCTGGTCAATATCATTCAAGATGTCGACAACTCTATGTTGTTTAGCCGTGGCGATGACGTGCGAATCCTTTATTTTTCTGATGGCGTGCGAGTGGATCTAGCATACTAGTATGTAAATACGTTTAGTTGGCGAATTAATAGCCTTTAACGAAGGGATTAGCTCTGGAGTTCATCGGAAAAGTTCGTTAGTCTGCAAGTACGAAGAATTATTCATCACCCGAAAATAAATACGCGCCAGTGGCTTCGGGTGGTACAAGGACTAAAAGATTCAATGGAAAGCCTTACGTTACAACCAATTCAAAAAGTGAGCGGGGAAGTTAACTTACCTGGCTCAAAAAGTGTCTCTAATCGTGCACTTCTTTTAGCGGCTCTTTCGACTGGAAAAACACGCCTAACCAATTTGTTAGACAGTGATGATATCCGGCATATGCTGAATGCTTTGACTCTGTTGGGCGTTGACTATCAATTGTCTGCAGATAAAACTGTCTGCGAAGTAACGGGCGTTGGTGGTGCATTCTCAAGCGACCAAGCTCTAGAACTTTTCTTAGGTAACGCTGGTACAGCGATGCGTCCATTAGCCGCTGCATTATGCTTAGGCCATGGTGAATATGTACTGACTGGCGAACCTCGAATGAAAGAGCGTCCAATCGGTCATTTAGTCACTGCATTGCGAGCAGCAGGTGCAGATGTCGAGTATCTAGAAAACGAAAACTTCCCACCGTTAAAAATTAAGGGCACTGGCCTTAAGAGTGGCACTGTTTCTATTGATGGCTCTATTTCTAGTCAATTTTTGACTGCATTTTTGATGGCTGCACCTTTAGCTGAAGGCGAAGTGACCATTAAAATTGATGGCGAACTAGTGTCGAAGCCTTATATCGATATCACGCTACACATTATGAAACAATTTGGTCTGGATGTGATCAATAACGATTACCAAGAGTTCGTGATTCCTACGGGTCAATCGTACTCTGCGCCGGGTGATTTCTTAGTTGAAGGTGATGCATCATCGGCATCTTACTTCCTTGCCGCTGCGGCGATTAAAGGTGGTGAGATTAAAGTGACGGGTATTGGTAAAAACAGTATTCAAGGTGATATTCAATTCGCTGATGCGCTTGAAAAAATGGGTGCTGAAATTGAATGGGGTGATGACTACGTAATCTCTCGTTGTGGCAAGCTGAAAGGCATTGATATGGACTATAACCATATCCCTGATGCTGCGATGACTATCGCGACAACAGCACTGTTTGCGAAAGGCACAACGGCTATTCGTAACGTCTACAATTGGCGTGTGAAAGAGACTGATCGCTTAGCTGCGATGGCGACAGAGCTTCGTAAAGTTGGCGCGGAGGTCGAAGAGGGTGAAGATTACATCATCGTTAACCCTATTGCTGAACTTACACATGCAGCGATCGATACCTATGATGACCACCGTATGGCGATGTGTTTCTCGTTAGTGGCGTTGAGTGATACACCTGTGACCATTAATGATCCGGGGTGTACTTCAAAAACTTTCCCTGACTATTTCGACAAACTGAAAATGCTTAGCCAATAAAAATAATGAGTGTATAAAGATTCAGGAAGCAAAAAGCTTGCCTAAATGGCAAGCTTTTTCATTATTGCTGAAGCGTAAATTCTTTTGAAAGATGGTGCGCTAAGTATTTAAACATGTTAAATACTGCGGTTGTATTCTCTGTTGGCAATCCGTTGCTGTCTAAGAAGTATTCACCCTTAAAGACGAGTACGTCGTCTTTTTCTACTACGCTGTTTGTGCGCATGCCTTCAATGTAGTCATCATGTGATTGGATAATTTGGTTTGCGATAAGCAGTAAATCAAATTCTGCTATTACTTTCTTTGTCATGAGTTTATCTCTGATAACTGAATATATCGTTGAGTTTATTGTGTAGCACTAGGGCGTGTTGATCTTTGCTGTACATTCCGTGTTCAACAATACATCGGTAGCCACATTAACATGAATGCCAGTGATAACATGCTGGCATAATTCCTTTCTAGCTTGTCATATCTACTTGAAATAGCTCGATAATGCTTAATTCTCCCAAAGGCATTTTCGACCAAGTGACGATACTTGTATAGACACCAATCCATACTGTCTTTGTCTATATCTTGTCCGTAATTGCGTTTAGCAATTACTGTTTCTCCGCCACGTTCCTTAACAAAAGTACGGAAAGGTTCGCTGTCATATCCTTTATCACAAACGATGGTATTAACTTCATCGAGTTGCTCAACTAAGCTTTCGGCATGCACTATATCGTGGCGTTGTCCCTCTGATAAATCAAAGCAAATCGGCAGGCCACCACTATCTACAGCTAAGTGAATTTTGGTTGAGTTGCCCCCGCGACTTTTTCCTATTTGCTCTGAACTTTCAGTAGCTGCACCTGTACTATGCTGATGCGCTCTAACTATAGAGCCATCAAGAAATACCCATTCAAAGTCAGCCATGCTAGATAAGCTTTTGAAAAGATTATCTAAAATCCCTTTCTTTGACCAAAGATTAAATCGTCTGTAAACGGTACTCCACTCTCCGAACTCAGAGGGTAGATCTCGCCAAGGAATACCTGTTCTCATTCGATAAAGTATTCCTTCAAATGTCATTCGATGTTCAGTTTTATCGTAAATACGACCTGTACTTTTCATAACTTGGAGTAGCAGTTCCCAGCGAATATCAGTTAGCATTGTTCTTGGCATGGTATTGGTTATGGTTTTACTTTTGGCGAAGCAAATTATAACTCTTTACCATGCTGTTCAAAAAACACTCACGAAAGATCAACACGCCCTAGAAATTCAATGATTTCACAACCGAATAAGAGAGTCTTTTTGAATCTTCATCATTTATTTTGTGATTTATGACAAAAATAATTGAATGGGGCTCGCGTTAGTTTCGCGTACAAGCTTAGTATGGCCGCGCTTATATGTAATGCCTGATGAATAGGCTCTTGCAAGTATTCTTTGTGAGTACTCGATCGCTTTTTTACATTGTGACCCTTTTATCCGCTGAGTCGTCGATTTGTCGACCGATCAGATCCAATTTTGAAAAAAGCGGTTGATCTTCTAGTAATCTCGCACAATAGTAAAAAAAGAAGCAATGAATTTAGACTATCATGCGTAAAAGCCCACAAGTTAAATTGTTGGTGCTGAAGCATCGTGATTAAGGACGTTAGAGTCAATATGGGTAAATCGCTAGTTATAGTGGAGTCGCCGGCCAAGGCTAAAACCATCAATAAATATCTTGGCAAAGACTTTGTCGTTAAGTCGAGTGTAGGTCACGTACGTGATTTACCAACGGCAGGTCAAAGCACCGGTAAAAAGGCTACTGCAGTTTCAACCAAGGGTATGAGCCCAGAAGATAAAGCTCGTATCAAGAAAGAAAAAGATCGCAAAGCGCTAATTAAAAAGATGGGTATCAACCCATACAATGAGTGGGAAGCGAACTACCAAATTCTACCTGGTAAAGAAAAAGTCGTTGCTGAATTGCAAAAACTGGCTGAGAACGCAGACCATGTTTATCTCGCAACCGATTTGGATCGCGAAGGAGAAGCTATCGCATGGCACCTTCGTGAGATCATCGGTGGCGATGAAACGCGATACAAACGAGTGGTTTTTAACGAAATTACTAAGAATGCTATTCAGCAAGCTTTCGAAACTCCAGGTGAGCTAAACATCGATGGCGTAAATGCACAGCAAGCACGACGTTTCATGGACCGTGTTGTGGGCTTTATGGTGTCACCTCTGCTTTGGAAAAAAGTAGCACGAGGCCTATCCGCTGGCCGTGTTCAATCTGTAGCTGTAAAACTACTGGTTGAGCGTGAGCGCGAGATCAACGCTTTTATCCCGGAAGAGTTCTGGGATGTGCACGCTGATACTAAAACAACGGATAAAACAGATTTCAGACTGCAAGTAGCACAAAAAGATGGTGTTGCTTTCAGACCGGTAAACGAAGCGCAAACTCTGGCTGCCGTTAGTGTTTTAGATAAAGCTCAATACGAAGTATGTAAACGTGAAGACCGCCCAACGAAGAGTAAGCCGTCTGCCCCTTACATTACGTCAACGTTGCAACAAGCTGCGAGTACGCGTCTTGGCTACGGCGTAAAGAAAACCATGATGCTGGCTCAGCGTCTCTATGAAGCGGGCTACATCACTTATATGCGTACTGACTCGACTAACTTGAGTTCAGAGGCTGTAGAGGCCGCACGTGAATACATTGGTTCTGAGTTTGGTGCGCAATATTTGCCAGCTAAAGCACTTGTTTACGGTAGCAAAGAGGGCGCACAAGAAGCCCACGAAGCGATTCGTCCTTCAAGTGTTGATGTGAAGTCTGAAGACTTAAATGGTGTTGATGCTGATGCTCACAAACTTTACTCGCTGATTTGGAATCAATTCGTCGCGTGTCAAATGAAGCCAGCGCAATACGATTCAACAACAGTAAGCGTTAAAGCGGATGAGTACACGCTGAAAGCGAAAGGCCGTATCCTTAAATTTGATGGTTGGACTCGCGTTCAACGTCCAATGGGCAAGAATGAAGATACTATTCTTCCAGCTGTTCAAATTGGCGATAAGCTTGACCTGATTACTCTAGACCCTAAACAGCACTTCACTAAGCCACCAGCACGTTTCACTGAAGCGGCGCTAGTAAAAGAGCTTGAGAAGCGTGGTATTGGTCGTCCTTCAACGTACGCATCAATCATCTCGACAATCCAAGATCGTGGCTATGTGAAAGTTGAACAGCGTCGTTTCTATGCTGAAAAGATGGGTGAAATTGTTACTGACCGTCTAGACGGCAGTTTCAATGACCTAATGAACTATGACTTTACAGCTCGTATGGAGCAAAAGTTAGACCAAATCGCAGAAGGTGAAGCGAGCTGGAAAGGCGTTTTAGATAACTTCTTCACAGACTTTACTGGCGACCTAGAGCAAGCGGATCTCGATGAAGATGCGGGTGGTATGAAGCCAAACCATATCGTTGAAACCGATATTGAGTGTCCAACTTGTAGCCGTAAAATGGGTATTCGTACTGCTTCAACAGGCGTATTCCTAGGCTGCTCTGGTTATGCACTTCCACCAAAAGAACGTTGTAAGACAACGATCAACCTTGGTGATGAAGAAGGTATTATCAACGTTCTCGAAGAAGATGTTGAAACCGCAGCACTTCGAGCTAAAAAGCGTTGCCCTATCTGTGAAACGGCAATGGATGCTTATCTGATTGATGATAAGCGTAAGATGCATGTTTGTGGTAACAACCCTAACTGTGAAGGTTATGTGGTTGAACACGGCGAATTCAAAGTGAAGGGCTATGATGGTCCACTTGTCGAGTGTGACAAATGTGGTTCTGACATGGTTCTTAAGAACGGCCGTTTTGGTAAATACATGGATTGTACGAGTGAAGATTGTAAAAATACTCGTAAGATACTGAAAAACGGCGAAGTTGCGCCGCCTAAAGAAGATCCTGTGCACTTCCCTGAGCTTCCATGTGAAAACTCAGATGCGTACTTTGTTCTTCGTGATGGTGCTTCTGGCTTGTTTATGGCGGCGAGTAATTTCCCTAAATCACGTGAAACACGTGCACCATTAGTTGAAGAGCTTGTTCGTTTTAAAGATCGTATTTCACCTAAGTTCCAATACCTAGCATCAGCGCCTGCTGCTGATCCAGATGGTAAGCCTGCAGTAGTTCGCTTTAGTCGTAAGACAAAAGAAAACTATGTTCGAACTGAAGTGGACGGAAAACCTTCTGGTTGGACGGCGTTATATATCGATGGCAAATGGGAAGTAACGGATAAACGTAAAAAGCCTAAAGAAAAGTAATTGAACGTTATTGACTAAAAAAGCAGCCACGAGGCTGCTTTTTTTGATCTAAATATGACTAATTATGCAAATTATTGAGTTTCTATCTCATTTGTGGTAATTAAATTCACACCGTAAAATAAATTAATGACACCTTCTTATTCAACTGTAACGAGAGTGTAACTTAATTAAAATATTGTAAGTCACAGATCAGTGTTTATTTGTATACCTGATGTGTGTCGGGTGTTAATGTAATGTTTCGCTCAGGCGTTGTAATGTGAGCTGCTTTAAGTCTTAGGAAAGCAATCAACTTATGTAACACAGAATGGCGTATTAATAATTGAAATCGGCAGGAAAGTCGATAACGTATATAAAACCAAGTGCAAGGAATAGTGCACATGTAACAACGTTTGGCTTAGGATACTGTCACTGTATGTGAATAGATATTCGTTAAGTACCGAAAAAGTGTTAGTGCTCATCCCTCAGAGGAAGAGACCTCTACGAGTGCTGACATCGACAAGCTATAAATATATGGAGAATAAAATGGCTGGTGTATTGGGAATGATTCTTGCTGGTGGTGAAGGCTCTCGCTTAAGACCTTTAACTGAATCTCGCAGCAAACCCTCGGTTCCTTTCGGTGGTAGCTACCGCTTAATTGATTTCGCTTTGAACAACTTCGTTAATGCTGATCTGATGAAGATCTATGTATTAACACAATTCAAGTCACAATCACTGTTCCATCATATGAAAAAAGGTTGGAATATCAGCGGGATAACAGATCGCTTCATTGACCCTATTCCTGCGCAAATGCGTAAAGGGAAGCGCTGGTACGAAGGCACAGCAGATGCTATCTACCAAAACATGGGCTTTATGGAGTTAGAAGAACCTGATCAAGTCTGTATTTTTGGTTCTGACCATATCTATAAAATGGATATCAAACAGATGCTTGATTTCCATAAAGAGAAGCAAGCAGCGCTAACCGTTTCTGCATTGCGCATGCCGCTTGCGGAAGCATCAGAATTCGGTGTTATCGAGGTCGATGCTGAAGGCCGTATGATTGGCTTTGAAGAAAAACCCGCAAATCCGAAGCCGATTCCAGGCGATCCTGAATCTGCGCTCGTTTCAATGGGCAACTACGTGTTCGAAGCAAAAGAGCTTTTTGCCGAACTAACAGAAGATGCAGATAAGCCGGATTCTACTCACGATTTCGGTAAAGATATTATTCCAAACATGTTCCCACGTGGTGACGTGTTTGTTTATGACTTCAGCACTAACCGCATTACCGGTGAAAAAGAAGAAGTTTACTGGCGCGATGTAGGTACGATTGACGCGTACTGGCAAGCTCATATGGACCTTCTTAAGAAAGATGCGCCATTCTCGTTATACAACCGAAAATGGCCTCTACACACTTATTACCCGCCACTACCACCAGCTACTTTTACTGACTCGGCAAATGGTCGAATTCAGATCATTGATAGCCTTGTGTGCAGCGGTAGTTATGTTCGTGGTTCGCGCATTGAAAAGAGTGTATTGGGTTTCCGCAGTAATATCGCATCAGCGTGTGATATCAGCGAGAGTATCTTACTTGGTGATGTGAAGGTTGGCGAAGGCTGTATACTACGTCGAGTTATCATTGATAAAGATGCAGATATTGCACCAGGCACCCAGATTGGTGTAAACCTGACAGAAGATAAAAAGCATTACCATGTATCTGACGATGGTATAGTCGTGATTTCTAAAGGAGCACGAGTTGGTTACTAAGACTCTCTCGGTACTTTTTGTAGCGTCTGAAGTTGAAGGCTTAATTAAAAGTGGTGGCTTGGCTGATGTAGCCAAGGCACTGCCTAAAGCCCTACAAACACTCGAACAAGACGTTCGAGTGACCATTCCCGCTTATCGAAACATCCCAAACATTGATTCAGCAGAAGTCATCTTGGCTACCGAGCTGGATCATTGGCCTCACACAGCTTATCAAGTTAAGAAATTGAGCGTCGAAGGTGTTCAAGTTTTTGGTATTGAATGTGCTAAGTATTTCGATCGCTCTGAAATGTACGCTGAAAATAATCATGCTTATGCCGATAATGGAGAGCGTTTCTCGTTCTTTAGTGCTGCGTGCCTGGATATGCTTCCTAAACTTGGCTTTCAGCCGGATATCGTCCATGCCAATGATTGGCATACGGGCTTTGTCCCTTTCTTGCTTAAGTCTCGTTATCAACATCACGACTTTTTTAAAAATACACGCAGCGTAATCTCGATTCACAATGCTGTTTTTAAAGGCGTATTTTCTTACAAAGAGTTGCAATCTCTGCCTGAAATGCACAGTCATAATGTCCCAGAAGCTGCGGTAAGTGATACTCACGTGACCATGCTAAAAGCGGGTGTGCTATATGCAGATAAAGTGAACGCGGTCAGTCCAACTTATGCACAAGAGCTGAAGACGGAATTAGGCAGCCATGGTATGGCGGCTGAATTCCAACACAGATCTGACGACCTGTTCGGTATTTTGAATGGCTGTGATTACGGTGCCTGGAACCCGGAAACAGATGCTTTCTTGCCTCGCAAATACAAAGCGACCAAGCACAGCATGGTTCGCGGAAAATCGGCTTGTAAGCAAAAACTGCAACAAGATGTCGGTCTACCCGTTATCGATTGTGCTGTATACGGCATGGTTTGCCGACTGACCAATCAAAAAGGCGTTCATTACTTATTGCCAATCATCGAGCAATTCTTGAAGAACGACTTGCAAATTGTGATTGTGGGTACAGGCGATCCTGTATTGGCGAGTCAGCTAAAAGAGTTGTCGGCACTTCACTCAGACAAGTTCACGTTTGTTGAAGCTTATAACAACGAATTAGCGCATTTGGTCGAGGCCGGTTCAGATTTCTTCTTGATGCCTTCTGAGTTTGAGCCTTGTGGCTTAAACCAAATCTATAGCATGGCTTACGGTACGTTACCGATTGTTCGTTCTGTAGGTGGTTTAAAAGATAGCGTGAATGATTACGATCAGGATCCTGAGGTCGCGACTGGGTTTGCTTTTGATCAACCGACACCACAAGCGTTACTGGCTGTGTTACATCGTTCATTATTGCTCTACGCACAAAACCCATCTGAAATTAAGCGTGTTCAGCTTTATGCTATGCAGCAAGATTTTAGTTGGGAAGATGCGGCAAAAGAGTATCTTGCAATGTATCATTCTTCACTTTAACTCGCTGAAATAGTTATAAAATTAAGCTGGCGGCTAGTAATAGTTTGTAATGAAAGAAGGCGCTCTGAGATTAGAGTGCCTTTTTGTTTTCTGTTCAGAGCAAATCACGTTTACGAAGACAAAACTTGCAAACGCATTTTAGTCAGGTAAAAAAGGCGGGCTAGGTATTCACATGACTAATGTTAGGTTTGACACTATTATCACTTAAAGTTCTTAATAACGTGATATCCTTAGCCATTGCCTCGTCATGAGGCATAGCTCCATTATTATAATTAAAGCGATAGGTATGTCTGAGAGTTTATTATTTCATAAAACATTTACTCACCCTACGAGCGATGAATGGGTTGTGTTTGTGCATGGCGCGGGAGGCAGCTCCTCAATCTGGTTCAAGCAGATCAAAGCGTATAAACAATATTTCAACCTGCTTCTCATTGATCTGAGAGGGCATGGTAAGTCAGACAATATTTTAAAAGAGCTGATAGCGAACCGCTATACATTCAAATCGGTCACACTCGATATCCTCAAAGTACTGGATCATCTTAAAATCCGCTCCGCGCATTTCGTTGGTATGTCTCTCGGGACGATTATTGTTCGCAATGTAGCGGAATTAGCCGCAGGTCGCGTGCGTTCAATGGTACTTGGTGGAGCGGTGACTAAGCTCAATACCCGCTCTCAAGTACTAATAAAACTGGGCAACTTAAGCAAGCACATTATTCCATACATGTGGCTATACAGTCTTTTTGCTTATGTTGTCATGCCACAAAAGAGCCAAAAAGAATCTCGCCATCTATTTATCCGTGAAGCTAAAAAACTGTGTCAAAAAGAATTTAAACGCTGGTTTATCCTGACTGCTGACGTAAACCCTCTGATGAAATATTTCAAAGATAGAGAGCTACCAATCCCGACTCTTTACTTGATGGGAGAACATGACTACATGTTCATCAAGCCCGTAAAAGAGATGGTTGAAGCACATGAGTCGAGTGAGTTAGTGGAAATAGCAAATTGCGGACATGTGTGTAATGTTGAAAACCCTGAAGAGTTCAACCAACGTTCAATCGCGTTTATTCAAAAACAAATCCAGTGACTTTCTGGGTTCGTTATCAGAACAAATAAATCGAATTAAATAAAAACGGGAAGCTAATATTAGCTTCCCGTTTTTATTGTGAAGGAGTATCGTTCGTTATGTTCTTACTCTGGTGATACAGCGCCGCATTGCCAACAAGAACCAAATTGCGCTTCGTTGATCTCATGGCACTCTCCACAACGCCACTCTTCATAGATGATCGAATCTTGCTGTTTTTGGTAGTCATTAACGATCGTGCGGGCTTTATTGGCCAATTCTGGCTCATATAACCATACGTAAGGGTCAGTTTCCTCAGTGAATGGAATTTCCCCTTTCAAACTGAACAAACCCTCACCACGGACTTCACAAGCAATATTCTCACTTTCTAACAATCCACAGATGATATGGGCTTCTGTAGGATTCGATGCACTGAAGATTTTCATTGAAATAGAACCTTATTCGGTTTTGGGTTTTAGTCAGTTATATACGTTATTCCGCTATACACGTTAGTCAGCGACAGGTGCTGAGCGAAACTTACTCATCAACCATTTAGCAATAATTGGGAATACACCCAATAAGGAAAATGACAACAATACTGAAGGAGATACGATACCCGAAAGTGAATCAATTTCTGCGAGTTGAGTACCAGCATTCAAGAAAACCGCAGTTCCTGGCAACATGCCTATTTGACTCGTGATGTAGTAACGAGTCATCGACATTGGGGTTAACCCCATTAACAGGTTGATAAGAAAAAACGGGAAAACAGGAATCAGACGTAGAGAGAATAAGTAAAATGCCCCGTCTTTTTCAACACCCTTGTTAATCGTTGCTAACTTGTCGCCAAACTTGGTTTGAATCCAGTCACGTAAAAGGTAACGGCTACTCAAGAAGGCGAGGGTTGCACCAATAGCACTCGCGAAAGACACCAGCAGTAAACTGTTCCAGAAACCAAACAGCGCAGCGCCTAAGAGAGTAACAACTGCAGCGCCAGGGATTGAGAAAGCCGTGATCATGACATAGGCGGCAAAATAAATCGCAGTAGCAACAATAAAGTTGCTCGCGATGTAGTCGTTCAAAACTGCTTGTTGAGTCTTCGCATTTTCAAGTGTTAGGTATTGGCCGAAATTGACGCCTAATAGGACGATGATTACGACCAACACGATACCCAATATCATTTTCTTACTCATTGATACTTCCTCTAATTTTTTAATGCATACCATTAGTATAGATAGACAGGCAAAGCATAGATTAACTTTCAACAGATATAAAAAAGCCGCAAGAATGCGGCTTAGTTATGTAGATAGTTTGAACTGACAATATTAATTGATGCGACTGATAAGCTCTTCACGACGTTGCTGCGGTATAACAGACCAATGAGTACCATTGATCGCACCTTCTAGCGCCCAAAGCAGCTCAATGTTGACAGAGGATGCATGCGATTCCTTGATGGCGTTAAATGCGTTTACAGAGCCAGATTCATATAAGCATTCTACGGAATCGATTCCCGCCTTTTTCAACATACGCTCGGTAGCCAATCGAAGGTTAGGGAGGTCCTTTAGTCGAGTTGGCTTAGCAGAAGACTGCTCAGCTTTCTCTTCTTTAGCAAAACCCAGAGACGTCGTAGCAAGCTGCAAGATTTTCTCTTGGTCTTGCCATAAACCTTCCGGTAATGCGAAATACTTAGTGACGACAGGGAAACCACGTTTTTTGTAGACGTATGGTTGAAACCCTTGTTGCTCGAATTGCCTTGTTGTGTCTTTGTCCGCTCTTATGTGCAGCTGGTCATTTACAACCAGAGCAAACATAGTGTCATCAGCAAAAAGCCCGAATCCACCAAACATTGAGCGTGATTTTATTTTTCCTAGGGGCTCAAATAATTTCATTGAGTCCTTTAGTATCGGTTTATCCATGTTATTTATCTCGGTGTATTTGAACTACGCCACCAAATAAGCAGGTCCGAAAGATTAGCAAAATGTTGCAATTAAATTGTCAATAAGCCGTAAATTACCAGATTGTTAGTAACTACTGCATTTTGCCATCGGTAACCCCGCTACCATACCAACGAGTGGTTTAGGCCGGAAGCTTTGCGTCTCACTCTTTCAAGTGGTTTGCCCTGTGCGTGACTGACTGATTGAATAGAATAAAGTTTTTGTTGAATTAGGCTCACACCTGATATTTAAAAATGTGATGTTGCTCCAATTAATGATCTTGATGATGTGCAACTAGGTTTATTTTGTCTGCTTATAAAAAAAGCGCACCCAAAGGTGCGCTTAATGAAATTAAACTCGATTTATCAATTAATTTAACGTTTTAACTGTGCTTCGCTCAACAATTTCAGGGTGCATTTCAAAGACACGTTTTTCATGATCTTTATCTTTAATGCGTTCCAACAAAATTTCGAATGCATTTTTACCAACACGACGCTTAGGTTGGTGAACCGTTGTCAATGGTGGAGAGAAGTATTCTGCAAGTTCAATGTTGTCGTAACCGATAACCGAAATATCTTCAGGAATGCGAATGTCTTGCTGTTGCAGGCGACTCATTAGGCCAAGTGCCATTGTGTCGTTAAAACAGAACACAGCGGTAGGGCGATCTTCCATCTGAGCAATTTTATCAGCCGCAAGTACAGCGGTATCACACTCGAAGTTACCTTCAATGATGAGCTTTTCGTCGGTTTCGACCTTCGCTTCATTGAGTGCGCGTTTGTAACCCGCGATGCGTTCTACACATGCTGCTTTGTCTAAGTGGCCACTTAAACAAGCAATCTTTGTGTGACCACGTTCTAGCAGGTATTTGGTTGCTAGATAGCCGCCTTCTTCAGAGTTATCGATGATCTTATCAGCCTGAGAGGTTTCAGGGCCCCAATCCATGACAACTTTTGGGATATCAGCATGGCGATCTAACATGCCACGAAGTTCTTCTGTTAAGTCAGAACACATAACCAAGATGCCATCTACACGTTTTTCTGCAAGCATTCGAATGTAGTCACGTTGCTTCTCATAGATACCACCTGTGTTACACAGAATCAAAGTGTAACCTTGACGGTAGCAGTAGCTTTCAACACCATCGATCACTTCCGAGAAGAAAAGGTTTGTTGATTGAGTCACTAGCATGCCGATAGTACGTGTTGAATTGCATTTCAAGCTACGAGCAACAGCACTTGGCGCGTAGTTTAATTCGTCTACGGCTTTGTTTACTTTCTCTTGAGTCGCTTCTGCAACAAAACGTGTTTTGTTGATTACGTGAGAAACGGTGGTAGTTGATACGCCTGCTAAGCGAGCGACATCTTTTATAGTGGCCATGGTTTTATCCTATTATAGAAGCTACTTTCCCAAGTACGGAATAAAGCAGCCGTTAAGCTACCTAACTAAGAGCTTAAATTTGTAGGGCTCTTTGGGGTATTAAAGTGCTAAAAAACAAAAAACCGCTATTGAGCGGCTTGTCTTAACACCGAAATGCTCTGAACTTAAATAAGCATAGCATTTCGTGAATGTTTCATATTTTATCGTTTGCGGTCACAATTTTAGACTGACTAGAAATTACTCGCAATAAAATTCACCCAGAAATCTGGGTGAATTGTCACATTCTATTGAATTTGTTTACTTAATCATCAGCGAATCTTATTCACCCGCTAAATACTGAGTGTCCAGATTACAGAAGGCAACGAGAAGAGAGGCAATCGATGCATAGAAACCGAATGAATCGATCTCACGACATCTAGCGTTGAACTTTGGTACCCAAGTAAGAAGTTGTTGTTCAATAAACTGTTGTTGAACAGCGAACGATTTTTCTAATTCTTCTTCAAGCTCAGTTTCATTTGAACGGATGATGAGATTACCAAGGAAATCAAGTTCGATAGCAATGTGGTCTGCTGGCTCTTTCAGATCTTGGTTTACCACCAAGTTGTGCTTAGCCATGATATCTTCCATGTCTTTAGCTGGCTTGTCGTTTAACAGACCCGTTTTGCCGATATACATTGAAGCGTAAGGTAGAGCACCATGTTTATCTGTCTTTAAGAATAGATCGCAGAAGTCAGCAGACAGTTCTAGTTGGGCATCTTCACGTGTTTGTAGACGGTTCAATGCGTCTACCAGAGTGTCAATCGCAGGCTTAAGTGTTTCGTTTTCGCCTAAACCAGTCAGAAAAGAACGAATCTCAACAGAATGGTAGTGATCGAGTTCTTCTTGTGTGAGCTCTTTAGCGAACAAGCTTGATAGCCACCAGTATATTTCAGCTCTTTGTTCGTTGAATGCTTTCGTATCTTTCATTTCATAGATCCTGATTTAGTCTTGTGATGTTTATATACCCAAGCATCGTGAAATCATTTGGGCATAAGCACACCAAGGCTCAATAACAAGGTTATTTGCTAAACGCAAAGTGACTCGTTAGTCGTAATGCCTATATTGAATTGCGATGGACGGTAAATAGCAAGGTTTTAGATTGTCTTGTATCAAAAAAGATTCATGTTTCTCGCTTTTATCTGCTGTACCACTAGAATTGTTACTAGTTATGAATAGAATGGTTACTGAAACTATTAAATAAGAAAAGTGGTGTAGATGAGCTATCACGTATTAGTCGTAGAAGATGATGTGGTAACCCGCAGTAAGCTGGTTGGATATTTCCAAAACGAAGGTTACACAGTGAGTGAAGCGGAAAGCGGCGCTCAAATGAGAAACGTGTTGGAAGAAAACAACGTTGACCTCATTATGCTAGACATCAACTTACCAGGCGAAGATGGATTGATGCTAACTCGCGAATTACGCAGTCAATCGGACATTGGGATTATTTTAGTTACTGGACGCACGGATAGCATCGACAAAATTGTAGGCCTAGAAATGGGCGCAGACGATTATGTTACTAAACCCATCGAACTGCGCGAGTTATTAGTTCGAGTTAAAAACTTACTTTGGCGTATTGCTGCTGCTCGTAAAACAGCGGTGGGTGCGGCAGTTGAAGCAGAAGACGAATCTGTGGTTCGTTTTGGTGAGTGGACGTTTGATATCCCTCGTCGTGCTTTAAGTAAAAACGGTGAGCCAGTTAAGCTGACTAAAGCAGAATATGAGCTGCTCGTTGCGCTTTCTTCTTACCCTAACCAAGTGCTAAGTCGTGAACGTATTTTGAACATGATCAGCCACCGAGTGGATGCTCCAAATGACCGAACCATCGACGTGTTAATCCGTCGCATGCGTGCGAAGATGGAGTTTGACCCTAAGAACCCACAAATCTTTGTGACGGTTCACGGTGAAGGTTACATGTTTGCTGGTGACTGATTCTCTTCGGGAGTTCTAGTCAGCAACAAAATTTGAACGTAAAAAAGCCGAGACATCATTGATGTCTCGGCTTTTTATTTGCGTTTTATCGCTTATCGCTTATCGCTTATCGCTTTCTTGACGATTCATGAGTGGCTCGAAAGTCGTTATATAAAAGCAGTGACACTAAAGTAGATACTTGAAATCAAGAACTCTCATTAAGACTGCGCAGCAGAAGCTACACCATCGTCCTCTTCTAAAATAGAAGGCTCAGGGATAACCGAAGGTTCTTCGATATTGTCATTGCTTGTGTCTAGCCAATCACGGAGACTTTGCCAAACTAACCCCATTGTTTCGTACCAGTAACGTTCTGTCTGTTCAAGATAGAGCGCTTTAGGCATGTACTTATTCCAAGGTTCAACAATGCCTTCTTGTGCAAGGTAGTTGGTTGGTGCGGGTAATGGCTTCATACCTGCCGCATGGAATTCATTCAATGCGCGAGTCATGTGGCTCGCCGATGTTACTAACACCATATTTTTATTTTTAACGAATGCGGCCGCTTGGCGCGCCTCTTCCCACGTGTCTTTAGCGGTTTCAAGCAGAATGATATCGGGTTTTGCTACGCCCAAGGCTAACGCTACTTTGGCCATCATTCTTGCGTTGCTCACTTCAGTGCCTGCACCGTAGCCAGACAAAATGAGTTTTGCACCAGGGTAAAGGCGAAGAATACGAATGCCTTCACTTAAACGCATGAGCCCTGTGCGACTAAGTTCTGATGTTGGTGGAATTTGATCATCGACGACGTGACCACTTCCAAGAACCATAACGTAGTCGATGGTGTCGTCTACGGGCAAAAATGCGGTGTGTTGCCTTTCCATTGGCATTAAAAGTTGACTAGAAACTGGTTGGAAAGCGATTAGGAAAATACTACAGAGGGCTGAAAGGGTAATTAGGCAACCAGTCTTCCTTTTAGTAGTAAACATCACTAGGGCTAAACCCAGAAAAGCGAGAATTAACATTGCTGGCAGTGGCATCAATAGCGAAGACACTACTTTTTTCAGCTCAAACATATCCGAATAGTCCGAAAAAACATCACTTAGTAGTAAAAAGAGACATCGCCTCTTTATTCCTGAAATTCCTGTGACAGAATAGCAGGCACGATAGGACATAATAACTCAAGTAGCCGTGACTGAAGACCGTAATTTCGACGATATTGCCCACAAATTTGCAAAAAATATTTACGGCTCTGACAAAGGAGAGATCCGTCAGATCATCGTATGGGAAGATTTAGAACAAGCTTTGAGCAAATTTGAACAATCAGCCTCACCTCTGCATGTTCTTGATGCCGGAGGCGGTCTTGCACAGATGTCGCAAAAAATAGCTGCGTTAGGGCATAACGTTTCTCTGTGTGATCTCTCTTCTGAGATGCTTAAGCTTGCAGAAGAAAGTATCAGCGAAGCGGGTTTGTTAGAGCAGTATCGGTTCATTCATTCTCCGGTACAAAAAGTAGCAGAGCACCTTGAAGGCCAAGTTGACTTTGTGATGTTTCATGCCGTAATGGAATGGCTCGCAGATCCTAGAGAGGCACTTGATTTATTACTAGAACAAGTAAAACCCGGTGGCGTTGCCTCGATAATGTTTTACAACCACCACGGATTAGTCCTGAAAAATGTGATTTGTGGCAACATTCCTCATGTATTGAATGGGATGCCACATCGAAAACGGTTTAAGCTGCAACCACAAAAGGGCTTGAAGCCAGAAGAAGTTTATCAATGGATAGAAGACGCTGGTCTAGAAATCTGTGGTAAATCAGGCATTCGCTCCTTTAGTGACTACATAGGTAATATGGAGTACATGGGCGATTACCAATTTGAAGATGTATTGGGACTAGAAAAACAGCTGTGTCGCCAAGAGCCATATCTGTCGCTAGGCCGTTATATTCACGTTTGGGCTCAAAAACCTGCGCAATAACAGCGGTGAATGTGGTAAAAGAAGCCACAACATGCGCTATGCAATCGTAAGAAGCCCGCGTCATAAAGAAATAGACGTAATATCTAACATGTTCGATATTTCGAAAAACAGTAACAGGAACCACAATGAGTGAAATGACTCAAACTGCCGAAGAGCAGCCAATTGATGAGTTGGTAGGCTGGGTCAAGCAGCATGACTTTTCATTAAACTTGCCGCCAGAACGTTTAGCATTTTTGATTGCTATCGCTGTGCTAAGCAATGAAAGGTTCGATGAAGAGCTAGGTGAAGGTGAATTACACGATGCATTTACCATTGTCACTCGTCTGTTTGAAGATACCGGTGAAGCGTCTGCATTCCGTGCAAACAACGCTATCAACGAGTTGGTTAAACAAAAACTGATCAGTCGTTTTACTAGTGAGGTTACCGACGGTGCGAGTATTTACCGTCTTTCTCCACTTGCGATCGGAATTTCAGATTATTACTTACGTCACCGTCAATTCTCTAAGTTAAAACTGTCGATTCAACTTTCGATGGTTGCAGATGAGATGGCTAAAGCGATTGAAGCTGCGCAAAGAGGTGGAACACCTGGTCACTGGCAAAAGAACGTTTATGGCGTTTTGAAATATTCAGTGGGTGAGATCTTCGATCAGATCGATTTAAACCAGCGTGTGATGGACGAGCAGCAACAAACCGTCAAACAGCAAATCGCCGATCTTCTTAATAAAGATTGGCGAGAAGCGATCAATAACTGTGAGTCTTTGCTATCGGAAACCTCAGCCACGCTAAAAGAATTGCAAGACACCTTGCAAGCGGCCGGCGACGAACTACAAACCCAGATCCTCGATATTCAAGAAATTGTGTACGGTGATGATGAACTTGAGTTCGTAGGCGAAACCTTGTTTGGTTTGCAAATGAAACTCGATCGAATCACAAGTTGGGGCCAACAGGCGATCGACTTATGGATCGGTTATGACCGCCACGTACATAAATTTATCCGTACCGCGATTGATATGGATAAAAACCGTGCCTTTAGCCAACGCTTGCGTCAGTCGGTTACCGACTACTTTGATGCACCTTGGTTACTGACTTATGCCGATGCTGAAAAGCTGACCGATCTTCGTGATGAAGCCTTGGTGCTTCGTGATGACGAAGTGATGGGGCAAGCACCGATGGAAGTAGAGTACGAAGAATTCGAGCAAGTGAACGACCTGCTTTCAGACCGAATTGCAGAGATGTTAAAAGCTCACAAACAGCAAGGTGCGCCAATTGATCTTGGTCTTGTGTTACGCGATTATCTCGCAGCACACCCTCGCACACACCATTTTGATTTAGCCAGAATTGTTGTCGACCAAGCTGTGCGCTTAGGTTACTCAGCGTCTGACTATCAGGCTATTCAGCCGGATTGGCAGGCAATCAACGATTTCGGTGCAAAGGTACAAGCAAATGTCATTAACAAGTACTGATGATTACATGCCAGAGAAACTGGTAAAAGCGATAGCGAACCCGCTGTTCCCTGCGCTAGACAGCATGCTGCGTTCAGGCAAGCATATTTCAACAGAAGACCTAGACAACCACGCGTTGCTTTCTGATTTCGAAGTGGAACTTCAGCATTTTTACCAACGCTACAACACGGAACTCGTGAAAGCGCCTGAAGGTTTTTTCTATCTGCGCCCGCGTTCTACGTCTTTGATTAGTCGGAGTGTTTTGTCTGAGCTCGATATGCTCGTCGGCAAGGTATTGTGTTTCTTATACCTAAGCCCAGAGCGTTTAGCTCACGAGGGTATCTTTACAAATCAAGAGCTATTTGATGAGCTGATTTCGCTAGCCGATGAGAAAAAACTCATGAAACTAGCGACGAACCGAGCGTCTTGTTCTGACTTGGACAAAGAAAAGCTCTTTGAAAAAGTACGCACATCTTTACGTCGTTTACGTCGTATCGGCATGCTGATTGCGATTGGTGAAACGGGCAAGTTCCGAATCAGTGAAGCGGTATTCCGTTTTGGTGCTGATGTTCGTGTTGGCGACGACATGAAAGAAGCTCAGTTGCGTCTAATCCGTGATGGTGAAGCTGTGGTTCATACCCAAGAGCCTAACCAAGGCAGCTTGCTAAATGAAGAACAAGCGGAAGCTGTATCGGAACTAGATGTAGACGAAAACGGTCAGCAAGACATTTTTAACGATCAAGCCGACTTTGATGACGAATCAAATCTTGGCGAACAGAACAAAGTAGAAGGTGATGCATGATTGAAAGAGGTAAGTATCAATCATTAACCATGATCAACTGGAACGGCTTCTTTGCACGTACTTTTGATATCGATGGATTGGTTACAACGCTTTCTGGCGGTAACGGTGCGGGTAAGTCTACCACCATGGCGGCATTCATCACGGCACTCATTCCTGACCAAAGCCTTCTGCACTTCCGTAATACAACGGAAGCAGGCAGCTCACAGTCTTCTCGTGATAAAGGCCTTTACGGCAAGCTTCAGCCTGGTGCATGTTATGCTGCGTTAGATGTGGTGAACTCTCGTAATCAACGCCTATTGTTCGCGGTAAAACTGCAGCAAGTAGCAGGTCGTGACAAGAAAGTAGACATCAAACCGTTTGTTATCCAAGGCCTTCCAAGCGACGTGAAACCAACTGATGTGTTGATTCAGAACGTTTCAGACAGTCATGCTCGCGTATGTCAGTTAAACGACGTAAAAGCGGCAGTTGCACAATACGAAGGCGCGCACTTCAAAGCCTTCTCTTCGATTGTCGATTATCACGCTCAAATGTTTGAGTACGGTGTTGTGCCGAAAAAACTGCGTAACAGCAGCGACCGTTCTAAATTCTACCGCCTGATTGAAGCATCACTTTATGGTGGTATCTCAAGTGCAATTACGCGTTCACTGCGTGATTACCTTCTGCCACAAAATGGTGGTGTGAAGAAAGCGTTCCAAGATATGGAATCAGCACTTCGCGAAAACCGCATGACACTTGAAGCGATCAAAACGACTCAGTCGGATCGTGACTTGTTCAAGCACTTGATCACCGAATCGACCAATTACGTGGCAGCAGACTACATGCGCCATGCCAACGATCGCCGTAATAAGCTTGATCAAACCATGAAGTTCCGTGGTGAATTGTTTGGCTCACGTGAAACCTTGCTTAATCAAAATAACCTGTTGAACCGAGTTCAAGAAGAGCTCGAGCAGTTGGTTGATCAAGAGTCTGCACTTGAGCAAGATTATCAAGCGGCTTCGGATCATCTTCAGTTGGTTCAAACTGCACTTCGTCAGCAAGAGAAAATTGCTCGCTATAGCGAAGATCTAGAAGAGCTTAATGAGCGTCTAGAAGAGCAGATGATGGTAGTTGAAGAAGCTCAAGAACGAGTACTTCTAGCGGAAGAGCAGGCAACCATTACTGAAGAAGAAGTGGATAGCCTGAAAACTCAGCTTGCTGACTACCAACAAGCGTTGGATGTTCAGCAGACTCGAGCGTTGCAATACCAACAAGCAGTTCAAGCGTTAGAAAAAACCAAGCAGCTACTCGGTGATGAATCGATTACCGCAGAAAGCGCATTAACTCTGGTTTCTGAGCTAAAAGCACAAGAAGGATCAAGCACTCAAACGCTACTGTCTACTAAACATAAGCTAGACATGTCTTCAGCTGCCTCTGCGCAGTTCGACAAAGCGCTTTCTCTTGTTAAAAGCATCGTTTGCGATGTAGAGCGTAAAAACGCTTCTCACAGCGCTAAACAAGTATTAGAGAAAGGCCGTAACGCAAAACACGTTGTCGAAAACGAACAGCAGTGGCGTGCACAGCACCGTGATATGGCTCGTGATGTAGCGCAACAGCGTCAAGCTAAAGAGCTAGCGACCGAATACCAAAAGCAACACAACGTATTACTCACAGATGAAGCGATCTTTGATGAAGAACGCGAGCGTCATGCTATGCAGATCGAATCGCTTGAGTACGCTCAAGAAGAACTGCGTGAAGCGAAGAGTGAGCAACGTCGTGTTCAACAAAATCACGATCAAGAGATTCAAAAACTGGAGTCAATTGCTCCAGCATGGATCACGGCCAACGACGCGCTTGAGACATTAAGAGATCAAACGGATACTGAGCTAGAAAATAGTCAAGCGGTGATGACTCAAATGCAACAAGTGCTCGAAGCCGAAAAGTCTCAATCAGTAGCAAAAGATCAGTTAGCAACTCGCCGTGCTGAACTTGAGCAAGAGATTGAACGCTTAGCGTCTCCGGGCGGTTCTAACGATCCTCGACTGAAAGGCCTTGCGGATACTCTGGGTGGCGTGTTGCTTTCTGAGATCTACGACGACATTACCATTGGTGATGCACCGTATTTCAGTGCGATGTATGGCCCAGCGCGTCACGCGATTGTTGTGTCAGATCTTGATGGTATTAAAGAGAAGCTGGTGGATCTTGAAGATTGCCCAGACGACCTTTACATCCTTGAAGGCGATGTCGATGCGTTTGATGATAGCTCATTCAATGCTGATGAACTCGAAGGTGCGGTGTGTGTTCAGCTGAACGATCGCCAGATGCGTTATTCTCGTTTCCCTGAGATCCCTCTGTTTGGACGTGCGGCTCGTGAGCAACGTTTAGAGAAATTGCGTGAAGAGCGTGATGTGGTTGTGGAGAACCATGCGAAAGCTGCGTTTGATTCGCAGAAATTGAATCGCCTATACCAAGCATTCAATAGCTTTGTTGCTACACACCTACACGTTGCGTTTAACGCTGATCCAGAGCAGGCGCTAGCGTCTATTCGGTATAAGCGTAACCAAATTGTCCGTTCTCTGGCAGAGCTAGACTCTAAAGAACAACAGCAACGCAGCCAACTTCGACAAAGCAAGCAGGCAATCGGTGCATTAGACAAACTAGCACCAATGGTTCGTATTTTAGAAGACGAAACATTGGTTGAGCGTCTTGCTGAATTGGAAGCGCAACTCGAGCGCTTGAGCGAAGCGAAGTCGTACCTGAACCACCACGGTAAAGCATTGGCTTCGCTCGATCAGATCGTTTCAGCACTCGATGCTGACCCAGAACAGTTCGAGGCACTGGAAGCGCAATACCAACAAGCAGACCAAGCTCTACAAAGCTTGAAGGGTAAAGTGTTTGCTCTGTCTGACTTAATCGAACGTCGTCACTACTTTGCTTACGCGGATTCTGTAGACCTGCTTAACAAGAGCAGCGAACTGAGTGAGCAATTGAAAGCGAAGTTGGTTCAAGCAGAACAAGAAAGAACCAAGGGCCGTGATGGCTTGAAGCAAGCTCGTGAACAGACGAACCAGTACAACCAAGTATTGGCAGCACTGAAGAGCTCACATCAAGCGAAACAAGAAACGGTTCAAGAGTTCAAACAAGAGCTTCAAGAGTTTGGCGTAAATGCTGATGAAGGCGCTGAAGAACGTGCTGTGCGTCGTCGTGACGAACTGCATGAGCGTTTGCATACTTCACGTGGTCGTAAGAGTGAATACGAGCGTACCATTACGTCAACTGAACTTGAGATGAAAGCACTGGCTAAGCGTCTTAAGAAAGTACAGAAAGAGTACACCGAGCTTCGTACCTTCGTTGTTGCAGCGAAAGCGGGTTGGTGTTCAGTACTTCGTTTAGCACGTGAGAATGATGTTGAACGTCGTCTGCATAAACGTGAACTGGCTTATCTAACGGCAGGCGAGCTTCGCTCTATGTCGGATAAATCATTGGGTGCACTGCGTTTGGCTGTGTCTGACAATGAAGACCTTCGTGATTCGCTGCGTCTATCTGAAGACAACGCGCATCCAGAGCGTAAAGTTCTGTTCTACATTGCGGTTTATCAACACCTTCGTGAGCGTATTCGCCAAGACATCATTCATACGGATGATCCAGTTGAAGCAATCGAAGAGATGGAAGTTGAACTTGCTCGTCTAACAGAGGAATTGACGCAGCGTGAAAACCGCTTAGCGATCAGCTCTGAATCGGTAGCAAGCATCATCAAGAAAACGATTCAGCGTGAGCAGAACCGTATTCGAATGCTGAACCAAGGTTTGTCGAATATCTACTTTGGTCAGGTTAAGGGCGTGCGTTTGAACGTTAAGATCCGTGAAAGCCACGAGATCTTATTATCAGGCCTCGCAACTCAACAAGAGCAGCACAAAGACTTGTTTGAAAGTACTCGTTTTACTTTCTCTGAAGCGATGGCGAAACTGTTCCAACGTGTGAATCCACATATCGATATGGGTCAACGTTCCCCACAAGTTCTCGGTGAAGAGTTACTGGATTACCGTAACTACCTAGAGCTGAGTGTTGAAGTTAACCGTGGTTCAGATGGTTGGTTACAAGCGGAATCGGGCGCGCTGTCTACGGGTGAGGCGATCGGTACTGGTCAGTCAATCCTGTTGATGGTTATTCAGAGCTGGGAAGAAGAGTCTCGTCGACTTCGTAGTAAAGACATCGTTCCATGTCGCTTGTTGTTCCTTGATGAAGCAGCACGTCTGGATTCTAAGTCAATCTCTACGCTGTTTGAACTGTGTGACCGCCTAGGCATGCAGCTTCTGATTGCTGCGCCAGAGAACATTAGCCCAGAGAAAGGTACAACCTACAAACTGGTTCGTAAGGTATTTAAAGACCACGAACATGTACACGTTGTTGGCCTAAGAGGCTTTGCTCAAAACAAGCCGGCATCTCCGGTGCAAGAGCTTCTCGAAGAAATTGATCAATAACTTTGATAGCCGAGTTATAACCTTGATAGCGCAGCTATAAGCTCGAAAGCGACTCTATGATATTTATTCAAAGCCCCTAATCATTAGGGGCTTTTTTTTACCTTGAATCTAACAAAAAAGCCGCGTAACTCTCAGAGTTATGCGGCTTTCTATTGAACTCGATTAGTTATCGAATTACTTACTTGTCGACCAAGGTTAACTTGGTGAGATCTTAATTTCGATTAGCTTGGTACAATTTCGCTACCGTGAACACCAAATTGCTTAGCCGCGTAGGCAACGCGCTCTGCAGCTTTTGGGTATTCAGCGGGTACGCCTAGATTTTCAATATGATGCAAACGAGGTAGTAAACCTACGCCATTTGCAATCTGTATTGCCAATCCAGGACGAGCATTAAGCTCCAGTACCATAGGGCCTTCTTCTTGGTCTAAAACCATGTCAGTACCCATGTAGCCAAGTCCTGTCATTTCCCAAGCGCTTGATGCAAGAGTCAGTAGTTTTTCCCAATGCGGCACTTGAAGTGCGGCTAACTCTTTCCCTGTATCTGGGTGATGAGTGACTGGTTGGTCAAACTGAACTGCACGAACGGCTTTTCCGGTCGCGATGCAAATACCGACGCCCACAGCACCTTGGTGCAAGTTTGCCTTACCGTCAGAAGCTGAAGTAGAAAGACGCATCATCGCAATCACAGGGTAGCCTTTAAATACGATGATTCGTACATCTGGCACGCCTTCGTAACTGAAGCCTTCGAAACACTCATCAAACTTGATGAGGTTTTCAACCACAGCTACGTCGTTCTTACCACCTAGTGAGAAAAGACCGGCGAGAGCATTACTTATGTGACGCTCTACGTCTTCTTCGTTAATGGTTGAACCCGATGGTTTGGTGTAAACCCCATCTTTATGAGAGATCACGACAAGGATGCCTTTACCGCCACTTCCTTGCGCTGGCTTAATAACAAAGCCAGGCCACTCTTTAACCATTTTATGAATTGTTTTTACTTCAGCTTGGTGACCAATTACGCCAATCAACTTTGGTACGGTTGCACCAGCCTGTTCAGCAATAATCTTAGTTTTAAGCTTGTCATCAACGAGTGGATACTTGGAACGATCATTATAGCGACCAATATAACTATGGTTACGCTTGTTCATTCCCATTATGCCTTTGTCTTTCAACTTAAACGGTGAAGTAAATTTATCAAACATAACTTAGTCCTCCGCTAGCGGTTTAAAGCGACGAAGCTCGGTTAGACGGTAGCCTGTGTAGTTACCTAGTAGCAAGATAGTCGCTAGAATAACAAGCTGCAAACCAATAAAGTTGAACGTTAAGTGTTGAATGAACGGGTTAGTCATACCTAAGTAAACTAGTACCGCGGTAAATAGTGAGCCGCCACCTTGTAGTACAACTTCTTTCGCGCCTTCTTCTTCCCAAAGGATAGACATACGTTCGATAGTCCAAGACAAGATAATCATTGGGAAGAACGTAATAGATAGGCCTTCGGTGAGTCCGATTTTAAATGCGACTACAGTAAATATCGAGATAATCATAATTACCGTAATAATTACAGCGGATATCCTGGCTACGAGCAAGAGGTTAAGTTTGGATAAGTAACTTCGAATTACAAGACCAGTACCAACAATCAGTAGGAAGCCAACAATACCTGTCACCAACTGCGTTTGAACGAATGCCACGGCAATCAGAACGGGCATGAACGTACCAGAAGTCTTAAGACCGATGATAACTCGCAGGAACACAACGATTAGCGCACCAATTGGAATCAGCATGATGGTTTTAAACATCGCTTGCTCTTCTAACGGTAGGCTGTGGATCGACAGGTTCAACAGTTGATCGGCAGAGACTTTACTGCTGGTTGCTTCTGTTGGTGAGATTTCCTGAGCAATCATCGAGAAGTGAACTTTACTGTTCTGGCCACCCACTACATCTAATAGAGAGACATTTGATTCGTCCCAGATGAGCAGGTTTGGTTGAACTTGTTGCTCGCTAGATTCAGGAGAGAATAGAACCCACTGGCTATTATCCCAAATTTGGTTCATATGTTGGATTGATTGGCGACGACGTCCGTCTTCCAGCTCAATAACACCGACGACTTTGTTGTGGATCTTAGCGGCAGAAAGTAGCTTGTGTATCGCTTCTACTTTAGTCATGTTATTCAGAATCAGCGCTGAGTTTTGGCTGTCTGGATCGTTAAGCGTTTTGATTAACTCACGAGTAAAGGTGATGTTGTCTGCTGAACGCTTGGTTGCTCTGTCAATCAAAGCAAGAGCTGCAGCTTCTTCAGGGCCGTCAAAGCTTGGTTGAGCCACTTCACCTTCTGGAGGTGTTGAGGTGACGTTCGCTTGGCTATCGACTAAGAACTGTGTCTTGTAGTAGATGGTTTGCGGGCCATTTGCATGACGAATTGACCACTCAGCACGGCGACCTGAATCTGTATTCAAGTATGAAATACCGTAGCCTGGTGATGAAGCTGACTCGCCGATAAGTGTAAAGTTAGACTGTGTGTGAGGTGCGGCTAGTGAAACTTTTGCTTCTTTACCAACTGCATTGAATTCGATACGAGCTTCAATGTCCCAAACCTGATTAGTTTCGCCTGGAGTCCAGGGTACACCGTAGGTTGTATGTCTGAACATACTCAGTGTTATCCCTGCTACGATGAGTAGGAAAATTGAGATATAAAATGGAATTCTTGACGTCATAGCTTACCCTACTATTGTTATTTAACTTCCGTTTGTACGTATTTTTTACTTACATCTACTAGCGCTATGTCTTTGATAAATTCGCGCCCTAGTAATACAGGGTGACTCATTTGAGAGCGATCCGCCAATGTAAATTGCGCTTTTTCATGGATTTTTCCAACTTTCACCCATAATTCAATCACAGCTCTACGTTCTGTCTGATCATTGGTTGATTGGCGGATTTTCACAAAACGTACAACGGGTGCTTCAATCCATTTCTGGTCTTCTGGTGATTGTGCTTTATCTGCTAAGTGGAACTTCACCCAGTCTTTACCGTTACGCTCGAATTCTTTGATGTCTACAGCATTTAAAGAAGAGGTTGTTGCGCCGGTATCAACACGTGCATCAAAGCTTTGGTTGATAGAATCTATGGATACTTTTTCGATTCCACCAAGGATGGTCGGTTGTGATGTAGGAGCGATAGGTTGGGTTGTCACTGCCACAGATTCTTCTTCCTCTAGCTGTTCAATAACTTTGTGTTCCATGCTCGTGAGGTGAACATCTAATTGGCTAGAAAGGGTGATGATCTCGTCTTCTAAGCTTTCTATATAATCACTTTGATTGCTGACTTGCAGTTCAAGGTTTTGAACCTTATTTGCGATGTTTGTCTCTGAGCGGGCAATAGCGTCGAGAGTTTCTTGGTGGTAGGCCGCACCGTTGGTGAGGGTACAGCCAGAGAGCAAACCAACCGCCACAATTGGCGATAATCGCTTAAACATAAAAAAACCTTTGGAAATTAGAGAATAGTTCATACTATTTAGAAGTTTAGCCTACAAAAAAGGATGCGTGAAGCATCCTAATGTAAGAGTCTGGTCATATTGATTCGCTATGTGAGCGCTACGCCAGTTATCGCCAATTGAAATAGCTCACTTATTAAACATAAGTCAATTTTTGTTCAATTTACGCGCTTTTAAGTCAAAGTTTACTGCGACAGGTGTGATGGCTTCATTGCTACCAAAAGCTATTATTTGGTGCTCACCAGAACAATAGCTTACGGACAATGAATTTAAGGTTTTGTCGCCACAAGAACGGCACGTCTCGGTGCTGGGTGACCTTCAACGGTTTTACTTGGATCATTCGGGTCTAAGTAGTCTGGCAGAGAGTTATGTGTCATCCATTCTGTTGTACGTTGTTCGCCAACCGTCGTAACATTTTCATCAACGATGCGAACGTCTTCAAACCCAACTTGTTCAAGCCAGCGTTTCAGTGCGCAAGCAGATGGGAAAAAGTACACGTTTCTCATTTGCGCGTAGCGGTCAACAGGCACAAGAACAGCGTTTTCGTCACCTTCAATCACTAACGTTTCAAGCACCAATTCGCCACCAGATACCAATTGGTCTTTCAATTGGATTAAATGATCAAGCGGTGAACGGCGGTGGTAAAGCACACCCATGCTGAATACAGTATCGTAAGCTTCCAGTTTTGGCAGCTGTTCAATACCTAAAGGTAAAAGGTGAGCGCGTTGGTCATCGCCCATCAACTTACGGATAGCTTCGAATTGAACAAGGAAAAGGTGCGACGGGTCGATACCGACGGTCAAACGAGCACCTTCCCCTAACATACGCCACATGTGGTAGCCATTACCGCAACCTACATCGAGTACTGAACGGTTTTTAAGCGGTGAGATATGCGGAAGTACACGGTCCCATTTCCAATCGCTGCGCCATTCTGTATCAATATGAATGTCATGAACGGTATAAGGACCTTTACGCCAAGGGTGGAATGTCTTTAATAGGCTCTCTAGCTTTTTAAGTTCACCTGTTTGAAATGGTGTGCTGCTGCCGATAGTCACAGAGTTCTTTAAATCAACTTGATCAGGCACGCTTTGCGGTATCTTATTCAGTGCACGTAACCAACGGTCAAAGTCACCGTGCTCTGCATTTTGCCAATCCGTCAGCTGTTGAGGAAGAACATTGAGCCACGGCTGTAGGCGAGTGTCTTGGGCAATGAGTTGATAAAAGTGAGCAAAATTAAACATGAATAATATTAACCGTTGTGGAATTCATAATGTGTACAGCCTTATCGCTATAACACAGGAAATTAAAGGCTAAAGTATGAAAGCTTCAGACTTTAGCCAATTGTGGCTCAGCGCTATTTAATCGCAAACATCGAACCGAAGTTGAAGCATTGGAACCACACTTCGCTACTTGAGAAGCCAATCTTTTCAAAACGCTGCTTATGAACTGGAATTGAATCTGGACGCATCACATTTTCGATAGCGCTGCGTTTCTGGCTGACTTCAAGCTCGCTGTATCCGTTTGCACGCTTGAAATCATGGTGCAGATCGATAAGCAGTTCATTTGAACTTTCATCTTCAAACACAAACTTTTCTGACAGAATCAAAATACCGCCCGGACGTAAGCCCGCATGGATCTTTTCAAGCAGAGCGTAGCGGTCGTCAGGTGATAAAAACTGTAAGGTGAAGTTCAACACAACAACTGAAGCGTCTTTAATCTCGATTTCACGGATATCAGCTTCGATGACTTCGACTGGCGTATCGCTTCGGTAGGCGTTTACATGCAGCTTACAGCGCTCAACCATGGCTTCCGAATTATCGACAGCAAAAATCGTACAGCCTTCTTGCTGGATGTGGCGGCGCATCGACAACGTAGCGGCGCCAAGAGAGCAACCCAAGTCGTAGATGTTTGAGTGCGGTTTTACGAAGCGTTCAGCTAACATGCCAATAGCAGAGATGATATTGCTATATCCAGGAACCGAGCGTTGGATCATATCTGGAAATACTTCAGCAACCCTTGCATCAAAGGTGAAATCACCAATTTTATCAATGGGCGCGGAAAAGATATTGTCTTTGTTGCTCATTGGATTCTCTCTCGACAGTCAGCGTAATTGGCACAGAATTCGTACCAAATAAAAGGGGACGTATTTTACGTAAAAAAATTGCTTGTGTCACGAAAACTGAGATTGATGAAAGTGAACGTGTGTTAGTGGTTGTTTACTATCAAAACATCGAGATTTGATGTTCGCCTTTTTGAGCCGGAAACTCCGCCAAATTAGGCAAGGTTATCTGTGTGTGTTCAGCAACTTGCGTCTGTAATTGCTTATAGATAGCAATCGCAAGCTCAGGTGCGTGATTGTTGTCTGGGGTGTGGATCATTAAATAAGGTTGTTTTCCTTCATTTATCCAAGTCGGTAATTTCGCAAACCAAGGTTTAAAGAAAGCCAGATTGGGTTCTTGATCTGGATGACCGATAAAACGAACCATGGGATTGTTTGCCGTCGCGATGGCATGAACCGGAACGCGTGGTTTCTTTTGATGTGCGTCGATCACCGCTTCTGTGGTTGGTGGCGCGGAGAAAACAGGGCGGCTATCCATGATGATGCGATCGATTCCTTCTTCTATTAACCAATGATTGAAACGTTTTTCGGCATCGCCTTTATTAAAGAAACCAAGGTGACGAACTTCAATCCCGAGCTGCATGTCTTTGGGAAACAAGGTGCAAAATTTTTGTAGGGCAGGGAGCATGCTGGGTTCGAAGCTGTGGGGTAATTGAATGGTCCACTGGCCAATGCGGCTATGCAGTGGCGACATGGTGAGCAGAAATTCTTTGAGTTCGGCTTGGCAATGTTTTAAGTACTGCTGATGGGTGATGAACTTAGGCAGCTTAAAAGTAAACTTGAAATCATCGTGACTCGCGGCTTTCCAGTTATTGACCGTTGAGACGCTGGGTATCGCATAGAAAGTCGTGTTGCCTTCGACGGTATGAAAAACTTGGGTGTATTTTTCTAAGCGCTCAGCAGGTTTTGTTCCTTTACCATAGAACTGACTTTGCCATTCAGAATGAGACCACATCGTTAATCCAAGTCTTAAAGGTAAAGTTTCCATCGTCATTACACCGTTAGTTATTACGCTATTAGTCATCACAAAAAATTTTTAAGTTGAAACGAAAAACTACTGTACGAGACTTTTGCCGATTAAGGTACTTTCGAGATATAATTAACGCAATTTTTTCGGTTTTGATGAATCTTTGCGCACTTGATGGGCTAAAAAGCAGCAAAGCCAGATAAAACATAATAAATTCGAATGTGGAAGGTCGATTTTAAGCGAGTTTCCGCGTATAAATGTTCCTTTGCTCTGTTGTGTGGAATGACCACTGACAGCTTGGAAACTAGTAAATAATTAAGAGATTGGGAAATTCATTATGCGTACCCATTACTGTGGTAACCTGAGCAAGTCCCTGGCGGGACAAACTGTAGAATTGTGCGGCTGGGTAAACCGTCGCCGTGATTTAGGCGGTCTTATCTTTATCGATATGCGAGATCGTGAAGGCGTCGTTCAGGTTGTTGTCGATCCAGATATGAAAGATATCTTCCCGATCGCTAACCAACTGCGTAATGAATTCTGTATCAAGTTTACTGGTGAAGTACGTGTTCGTCCGGACAGCCAAGTAAATAAAGATATGGCGACGGGTGAAGTTGAGCTTTACGCAACTGGCCTTGAGATCATTAACCGTTCAGAAGCGCTTCCACTGGATTTCAACCAAACTAACTCTGAAGAACAGCGTCTTAAGTACCGTTACATCGATCTTCGTCGTCCAGAAATGAGCGATCGTATTAAGCTTCGTGCACGTGCATCTAGCTTCGTTCGTCGTTTCCTAGACGAGAACCTATTCCTAGACATCGAAACACCAGTACTAACTAAAGCGACACCTGAAGGCGCTCGTGACTACCTAGTACCAAGCCGTGTTCATAAAGGTAGCTTCTACGCACTTCCTCAATCTCCTCAGCTGTTCAAGCAACTGCTGATGATGTCTGGTTTTGACCGTTACTACCAAATCGTTAAATGTTTCCGTGATGAAGATTTACGTGCTGACCGTCAGCCTGAATTTACTCAGATCGATATCGAAACATCATTCCTGCCTTCTCAAGAAGTACGTAACATCACTGAAAAGCTCGTTCACGATATGTGGAAAGAGCTTCTAGATGTTGAACTAGGTCAATTCCCAGTAATGCCATTCTCTGAAGCGATTCGTCGTTTCGGTTCTGATAAGCCAGATCTACGTAACCCACTAGAACTCGTAGACGTTGCTGACTTACTGAAAGATGTTGAGTTTAAAGTATTCTCTGGTCCTGCAAACGATGAAAAAGGTCGCGTAGCAGTAATCCGTGTACCGGGTGGCGCTAAGCTGACTCGTAAGCAAATCGACGGTTACGCAGAGCACGTAGGTATCTACGGCGCGAAAGGTCTAGCTTGGATGAAGGTTAACGACCGTGCTGCTGGCATGGAAGGTATCCAATCTCCAGTTGCTAAGTTCCTAAACGAAGACGTAATCAACGGTCTTCTTGAGCGCACTCAAGCTGAATCTGGCGATATCATCCTATTTGGTGCAGATAAAGCGAACATCGTTGCTGAAGCAATGGGCGCACTTCGTATCAAGCTAGGTGATGACTTAGAGCTAACAGATAAGAAAGCGTGGGCTCCTCTTTGGGTTATTGATTTCCCAATGTTCGAAGAAGATGGCGAAGGCAACCTTCATGCAATGCACCACCCATTCACATCACCACTAGGTGTGAGTGCGGAAGAGCTAAAAGCGAACCCAGCAGCAGCTAACTCTGATGCATACGACATGGTAATCAACGGCTACGAAGTAGGCGGCGGTTCTGTACGTATCCACAGCGCAGAAATGCAAACGGCTGTATTCGGTATCCTAGGTATCGAAGCGAAAGAACAGCAAGAGAAGTTCGGTTTCCTACTTGAAGCGCTTAAGTACGGTACGCCACCACACGCAGGTCTAGCATTCGGTCTTGACCGTTTAGCAATGCTTCTTTGTGGTACAGAGAACATCCGTGACGTTATCGCATTCCCGAAAACAACAGCTGCAGCATGTCTATTAACAGATGCGCCAAGCCTAGCAAACCCAGCATCACTGGAAGAGCTTGCAATCACTGTTAACTTAGCGAAGAAAGAAGACTAATTAAGCGATTAAGCTCAATTTTCTAATCAAGCAGTGAGTTTTCGATAGAGCTTCAGTCTTAAATAACACTTAAGCTTTCAACAAAACTTAGTTTTTGTTAGAACTTTTTCTTTCGCAGAACAACGAAATGCCCGTTAATTTGACGGGCATTTTTTTTTGTGTTCGATATACTAAGCTCATAAAGCATGTATAAATAATCAGTGTTGAAGTTATGTCTATTATCCTAGGGATTGACCCTGGCTCTCGCATTACCGGCTATGGCGTGATTCGTCAAAATGGTCGCCATCTATATTACTTAGGTAGTGGTTGTATTCGCACTTCCGAAAAAGAATTGCCAGGTCGACTAAAACAGATCTATGCGGGCGTGAGTGAGATCATTACTCAGTTTCAGCCTGACGTATTCGCGATCGAACAAGTGTTCATGGCGAAGAATGCCGACTCAGCACTTAAACTGGGCCAAGCGCGTGGCAGTGCAATAGTAGCTGCGGTGAATGCTGACTTGCCTGTCCATGAATATGCGGCTCGTTTGATCAAACAAGCGGTGACAGGTAACGGTGGCTCTGATAAGTCTATGGTTCAGAATATGGTGATGAGCATGCTCAAACTACCCGCTAAGCCTCAAGCCGATGCAGCCGATGCTCTAGGCGTAGCGATCACTCACGCTAACACTAATAAAACCTTGGTCGCACTCGCAGGTAAAGCCACAGGAGCAAGAAAAGGGCGTTACCGTTAAATCTCATTCTATTGTTAGTTCCTAATATTCTGCCTTTTAAACTTATGCTATTGATGAGCCTCACGGCCGGTTTGGCTCATATCAATACAATACGCCGCTAAATCCTTGATGAAATGAGATCTTTCGAACATAACCCAGATAATAACATTGCGTATCATTTAACATGTTACTAACATTGGTCGGAGGTCTTACAAGTTAATCAAGGATGATCACTGATGAACCCAATCAAGCTGTGGCGCGCGCTGTTTCTACCCAAAAGTAAAGGGTGGAGTAACAACGAAGTCAGACAAGCCGATATCTTATTACTCTTTACTTTTATCGCATTCTTCGTGGGTGTCTATAGCTTAATCAAGTGGGCTAAGCACGAAGAGCAACTCCTGGTCGCCACATCTGTATTTCTTATCGTATTTGAACTGATCTCAGCACTTCTACTCCGTGTGACGAGTAAGCCGAGCCTCGCACTTAACTTTGGTTTTGTCGGTATGGCGGTCCACGCGTTGAACATCATTTATCAAAGCGGTGGAGTTGTGTCTTCCACGCAAGCTTATTGGGTGCCTTTGTTAGTGGTCGCTTTTTTCTTATCAGGAACACGAATTGTGGCTTTGGTGTGGAGCGGGCTGGTTATCGGAGTGTCACTGGTGATGACTTCAGCACATCTCAATGGATTTGCATTTCCCCTGCTTGAGTTAACCCCTGATGCGGTAGTGGTTGAAACTTGGTCTGGCGTGATCATGCCCTTGGTGGTTATTTGCATTGCTCAAGCTTTTACCGCTAAGCAAAAAGAGGTGGCAATCGAAATGGCAGAGGAGGCGATTTCAGAAAGCCAACACGTTGCTAACCAAGCAACACAGAGCGAAGGCCGACTCTCTATCGTGCTCGACCAAGCCAATTCGAATTCAGAGAGCTTACAAGGTGTTTCGGTTCATTTGGATCAGCAGTCACAAGACTTGCATGCTCAAGTTGAAGTGTTGAATGTTAATTGTGAATCTCAGGCGAGTGCGGCAGAAGAGATGAGTCAACAACTTCATCAAATGACTCAAGGCATCGAAGAATCTAATTCATTTGTGGGTGAACTGAAAGATCGTAGTGAAGCGGTGGGAACCAAAGCGCAAAAGAGCTCAGAGTCATTAGAAGCTTCAACCGATGCGATCAGTCAGATCATTCAAAGCAATCAAGAAATCATGAAAGTCGCTGATTTGATTACCTCGGTTGCAGAGCAAACCAACTTATTGGCTCTCAACGCGGCAATTGAAGCTGCGCGTGCAGGTGAACAGGGACGAGGCTTTGCTGTGGTGGCCGATCAAGTGAGAGAGCTATCGGCGAAAAGCAGTCATTCGGCGATAGAAATTCGAACGTTGTTAGACCGTAGTAAAGAAGAAGTTGAACACGGCAGAGCAATCATCGAAACCACCGCAAGCGAGATGAACGGTATTATCTCTGAGGTTCAAACCATATCAACCGATGTTAATCAGCTCACCAATATTATGGCAATGCAGATGGACTCGTTGAAAGAGCTCGATCTGGCCAGTTCAGAAGTGGCGAAAAGTGTGGCGGAAACTAAATCGGTGTCAGGTTTAGTGGCTAATTATGGTTCTGAGCTAACAGGCCATGTGACTTCGGTTAAAGAACTGGTCGCGAGCTTGAATAGCGTGGTCTCGCAAGCCAAGCAAGCCTAAAAAATTCACTTCACAAAACACAAAGAACTGGATAAGTATCCAGTTCTTTTATATTCTGTCCCTCAAATTAAATTCCATCAAGAGAGTGAATTGTGATCGGACGTCTCCGCGGTACATTAATAGAAAAACAGCCACCAGAATTATTGATTGAAGTCAGTGGTGTTGGTTATGAAGTACAAATGCCAATGAGCTGTTTTTATGAGTTACCAAACGTAGGCGAAGAAGCAATTATCTACACTCATTTTGTGGTACGTGAAGATGCTCAACTACTTTATGGTTTTAACACTGTTAAAGAGCGTGCTTTGTTCCGTGAAGTAATTAAAGCGAATGGTGTCGGCCCTAAACTTGGTCTTGGTATCCTTTCTGGAATGACGGCAAGCCAATTCGTTCAAAGCGTTGAGCGTGAAGATATCTCAACACTGGTTAAACTGCCGGGCGTTGGTAAGAAAACGGCAGAGCGTCTGGTTGTTGAAATGAAAGACCGCCTGAAAGGGTGGGGTGCAGGTGATCTGTTTACGCCTGCAACGGATACAGCGCCAATAGACTCGATGCCAGCGGTTCACGACGCTGAAGAAGAAGCCGTAAGCGCACTACTTGCGTTGGGTTATAAACCGACTCAAGCTTCTAAAGTTGTTGCTCAAGTGGCTAAAGATGGCATGACCAGCGAAAAATTGATTCGCGAAGCACTGAAGTCGATGGTTTAATACCTCATATACTTGTTCTACAAAATAGACCCATTCACTTTGCCTTTACACAGAATCAAGAAGCGCAGAGTCAGGAATAGCAGAGTTAGGAATAACAGAATTTATGATTGAAGCCGATCGCCTGATTGCGCCGGATAATCCGGTCTTTAAAGATGAAGATATTATCGACCGTGCAATACGTCCAAAGGCGCTAGCCGACTATCAAGGTCAGGACCACGTTCGTAACCAGATGGAGATTTTCATTCAAGCCGCTCAAATGCGAAATGAAGCTCTGGATCATCTGTTGATTTTTGGCCCTCCCGGTTTAGGTAAAACCACGTTGGCGAACATTGTAGCCAATGAAATGGATGTGAGCATCCGTACGACTTCTGGTCCGGTTTTAGAAAAAGCGGGCGACTTAGCCGCGCTATTAACCAACCTCGAAGAAAACGATGTGCTTTTCATTGATGAGATCCACCGATTAAGCCCTGTGGTTGAAGAGGTTCTGTATCCAGCAATGGAAGATTACCAATTAGATATCATGATTGGTGAAGGCCCTGCGGCTCGCTCTATTAAGATCGACCTTCCTCCTTTTACTTTGATTGGCGCAACCACTCGTGCTGGCTCACTTACATCGCCATTACGTGACCGTTTTGGTATTACTCAGCGTCTTGAGTACTACAAGGTTGAAGACCTTCAAAACATCGTTCAGCGCAGCGCAGATTGCCTTGGACTTTCATTGGAGTCGGATGGAGCATTAGAAATTGCTCGTCGTGCTCGTGGTACACCGCGTATCGCGAACCGTTTATTACGCCGTGTACGAGATTATGCGGAAGTGAAAGCCGACGGACATATTTGCCCAGACGTGGCGGATAAGGCACTCAACATGTTGGACGTTGATGCCAAAGGCTTTGACTACATGGATAGAAAGCTTCTACTTGCGATTATGGAGAAGTTTGGTGGTGGTCCGGTCGGTATCGACAACATGGCAGCCGCGATTGGTGAAGAAAGAGATACGATTGAAGATGTATTGGAACCGTATTTGATTCAGCAGGGTTATCTGCAAAGAACACCAAGAGGTCGAATTGCTACCGACAGAGCGTATTTACACTTCGGAGTAGACAAGCCTTCTAATCGTTAACTTATTCATTTCTAAAGATCTCAGTTGCATAAGCGCTGGGATTTTTTGCTTTTTACTGAATAACGACTTTTTGAGCGAGTCGGTAAAAAGGCAAAAAGGGCGATTCAAAAATGAAAACTTTGATTGCAGGTTAGATTTGGGCAACAAAAAATGAAATAAGTTGTCATATAATTTGTTAATGCTTTATAGGCAGTTGTAATTCGTATGTTGAGGCAGTGCTGATCTTTTGTCACAGATATCATGCGCTGTTATCAAGGCAAGCAGAATTGGTGTGATTTTAATCATAATTGTACAAAAATAACTCTAATTTGCTCGAATAAATTTGATACAAATCAACGCAGGCTTCTCCCATAAACCTTTTGAAACATACTGATTTTACTAGTAATATCAGCGCCAGCTATATTAGCTCATGCTTAACAATAATCTAACTATAACGGTACGTTTTTGCTACAAATTTCAATTTGTAATAACAATTACACAAATTGTTTTAACATAGATTTTGCGGTGAATAATCATACAAGTGTCTTTCAGCCGACACAAAGGAGTTACCATGATTGATGTTGTTGATCTGTCGCGATTGCAATTTGCATTTACAGCGATGTATCACTTCCTATTTGTTCCACTGACTTTAGGTATGGCATTTCTACTTGCCATTATGGAGTCAGTTTATGTAATGACGGGCAAGCAAATTTACAAGGACATGACTAAGTTCTGGGGTAAATTGTTTGGTATTAACTTTGCTCTTGGTGTAGCGACAGGCTTAACCATGGAGTTCCAGTTCGGCACTAACTGGTCTTACTATTCTCACTACGTTGGAGACATCTTCGGTGCTCCGCTGGCTATTGAAGCGCTCGTTGCATTTTTCCTAGAGTCTACTTTTGTTGGCCTTTTCTTCTTCGGTTGGGACAGACTGTCAAAACGTCAGCATTTAGCGGTAACTTGGCTAGTGGCACTTGGTTCTAACTTCTCTGCACTTTGGATTCTTATAGCGAACGGCTGGATGCAAAATCCAGTAGGCGCAGAATTCAACTTCGAAACCATGCGTATGGAAATGGTGAGTTTTGCTGAAGTTGTATTTAATCCCGTAGCACAAGTTAAGTTTGTGCACACAGTAGCTTCTGGTTACACGTGTGGTGCCATGTTTATACTGGGTATCAGTTCATATTATCTACTTAAAGGCCGTGATGTCGCGTTCGCTCGTCGTTCATTTGCGATTGCAGCATCTTTCGGTATGGCTGCTATTTTATCAACGATTATTTTGGGTGATGAATCTGGGTACGAGTTAGGTGAAGTTCAAAAGGTAAAACTAGCTGCAGTTGAAGCAGAATGGCACACAGAGCCGGCGCCGGCTGCATTCACTTTATTTGGTGTCCCAAACCAAGAAACTATGAACACCGATTACGCAATTAAGATCCCTTACGTAATGGGTATCATTGCAACACGTTCGTTTGATGAGCAAGTAACAGGCCTACACGATCTACGTGAACAGCATGTTGAACGTATACGTACGGGTATGTATGCATACGAGCTACTTGAAAAGCTTCGCGCAGGTGATAAGTCTGAGGTAAATATAAGTGCGTTTGACGAAGTTAAAGGTGATTTAGGTTACGGACTACTTCTAAAACGCTACACAGACAATGTTGTTGACGCAACAGAAGACCAAATCCAAATGGCGGCGGACGATTCAATCCCAACAGTGTGGCCATTGTTTAGCGCATTCCGTATTATGGTTGGTTGCGGGTTTATTATGTTGTTCGTTTTTGGTGCATCATTTATCCAAACATGCCGTCAGAAGATCGAACAGAAACCATGGGTACTTAAAGCGGCGCTATTTTCAATCCCACTACCTTGGATTGCGATTGAAGCAGGTTGGTTCGTTGCTGAGTTTGGTCGTCAGCCTTGGGCGGTTGGTGAAATCCTACCGGTTAATGTGGCTGCATCAGCACTGACTATTGAACAGCTTTGGACTTCTCTATTCGCAATTCTTGCACTGTACACAGTGTTCTTGATTGCTGAAGTTTACCTAATGCTGAAATTCGCACGTAAGGGTCCAAGTAGCTTAAAGACAGGCCGTTACCACTTCGAGCAAAACGACAACTCTGTTGAAGACAAAGTTAGCCGTTCAGTCGAAGTATAAGTGAGAGAATATTATGTTTGATTACGAAAGCTTACGACTTATTTGGTGGGTATTGATCGGTGTTCTACTGGTTGGTTTCGCCGTAACTGATGGCTTCGATATGGGTGTTGCAGCCCTTTCTCCTGTTATCGGTAAGAGCGACACGGAACGTCGTATTATGCTAAACACGATTGCCCCTCACTGGGATGGTAACCAAGTTTGGCTTATCACTGCGGGTGGTGCATTGTTTGCTGCATGGCCACTGGTTTACGCAACGTCGTTTTCTGGTTTCTACTTCGCAATGTACGCAACATTAGCAGCGCTTTGGTTACGACCACTCGCTCTTGATTACCGCTCTAAGATTGAAGATCCAAAATGGCGTAAAACTTGGGACTACGCACTTTGCTTTAGTGGCACAGTACCACCAATCATTTTCGGTGTGGCATTTGGTAACCTACTACAAGGTGTTCCATTTGAACTAAACGAATTTATGATGTCTAAGTATCATGGTACGTTCTTCGCTCTGCTTAACCCATTTGCATTGCTTTGTGGTGTGTTGGCTCTGATGTTGTTCGTGATGCAAGGTGCAACATGGCTTCAAATGAAGACCACAGAAGAATTGCACAGTCGCGCTCGTAACGTTGCTCAGATCACTGGCCTAATTGCTATTGCTCTGTTCATTATTGGTGGCTTCTGGGTTCAGTCTATTGAAGGCTACGTAATCACTAGCACGCTGGACACGTTTGCTGATTCAAACCCACTAAACAAAGAAGTATCACTTCAAGTTGGTGCTTGGATGACAAACTTCGAAACGTATCCAGCAATGTGGGCTGCGCCGATCCTTGGTGTAATAATGCCACTGCTTGCTGTGATTGCATCTCGCTTTGAGCGTGCTGGTTTCGCATTCTTGTTCTCAAGCCTATCTAACGCTGGTGTTATTTTAACAGCTGGTTTTGCAATGTTCCCATTCGTAATGCCATCAAGCCTGAACCCGAGTCATAGTTTGACTATGTGGGATTCAACAGCGAGTGAGCTAACGCTTGGTCTTATGACCGGAGTTGCGGCGGTAATGGTTCCTGTGATTCTTGGCTACACGACTTGGACATATTACAAAATGTTCGGTCGTCTAGATAAGAAACACATCGAAGATAACGACGTTTCAGCTTACTAAGCTAGAAGTTAAATAACTTAGGAGAAATTTTATGTGGTATTTCGCATGGATTTTGGGTGTACTTCTAGCATGTGCATTCGGCATCATCAATGCTCTATGGTTAGAGCATTCAGAAATGATGGATAAAGACAGTGAGTAATCTCGCGGAGCAAATCGCTAAACTGCATCAACCAATGGATAAGGCTCTGTTAAGAGCTTTATCCCTCGTATTGGGTTTCATGCATGTTGGTTTAGTGATGTGGGATCCTGAAGCGTATGCGACAAGCATCGGTGGTTTTAACGCGATCATCGGGCCAATGTTTATTTGGGCAGTGTGCTCAAGCATGGTTTACGGTATCGGGTTTAAGCCTAGAGCTTGGATGTGGCAGCTACTGTTTAGCCCATACGTTTCACTCACAATCTTGTTCTACCTGACGGTGTTGCGCCTTTTATAAAAGGCAGAAGATTTAGGTTCATAACGACGTGAATCTTTATGATTGTTGGGTTTTTAGCCTAAAAGAGGTTATCTTATACAGATGGCCTTTTTTTTCGTCTATTAAATCAAAAAATTCACAGCGATATACTATTAATGATAAGGAGTTAGGTTATAGTGAGATCTTTATCGTTTTGGATTGTGGTAGCAAATTGCAGGGATTATCTAAGCCATTTACTTGGCCAGTGACAGTGTATTACGAAGACACCGATGCTGGTGGGGTTGTATATCATGCCAACTATCTTAAGTTCTTTGAGCGTGCTCGAACTGAGATGTTACGTTCAATTGGTGTTTCTCAGCAAGTTCTATTCGAACAAAACATCGGTTTTGTAATCCGACATATAGACATCGATTTTATTCAAGGTGCACGCCTTGATGATTCTTTACAAGTCATTACAAATATTGACGAGTTGAAGCGAGCAACCTTGGTCTTCTGTCAAGAGATCGTAAATCCTGATGGCAAGGCATTGTGTAAAGCAATGGTTAAGGTAGCATGTATCGATAATCAAAAAATGAAACCCAAAGCAATGCCAACATTTATTCTCACGGAGCTAACGAATAGTGACTGCTGAAATCTCAATCTTAGGCCTAATATTAGAAGCTAGCTTACTAGTTAAGATGGTCATGCTGATTCTTATGGGCATGTCTGTTGTTTCTTGGGCAATGATCATAAAAAGAAGTAAAGTATTATCTCAAGCTTCTAAACAAACTGACGTATTTGAAGATAAGTTCTGGTCAGGCATTGATCTCGCAAAACTTTACCAAGAGAGCAATAAGCGCAAAGACGAGCTTTCTGGTACTGAAGAAATCTTCTACGCAGGCTTTACTGAGTTTGCTCGCCTTCGTAAATCGAATGCAACATCTCCTGACTTCATTATGGAGGGCACTGGCCGTGCAATGCGCGTAGCGGTAGCCCGTGAAGTTGATGAGCTAGAAACCAATTTGCCTTTCCTAGCGACCGTCGGTTCTATCAGTCCTTATATTGGCCTTTTTGGTACGGTGTGGGGCATCATGCATTCATTCATAGCACTAGGCGAAGTGAAGCAAGCGACACTCGCTATGGTTGCACCTGGTATTGCAGAAGCACTGATTGCAACAGCAATGGGGCTATTTGCTGCAATTCCAGCCGTAATGGCGTACAACCGCTTCAGTAGCCGAGTCGGTAAACTCGAACATAACTACGCGACTTTCTCTGAAGAGTTCCACAGTATTCTTCACCGTCAAGCGATGGCTGGCAGGGAATAATTGATGGCTGGATACCAACCTAAAAAACGCAAAATGACGGCAGAGATTAACGTTGTACCTTACATCGACGTTATGCTTGTTTTGCTGATTATTTTTATGGTGACCTCACCATTCGTCACACAAGGTGTTGATGTTGAATTGCCAAAGGCTTCAACGGCTAAATCAGCTCAAGATTTACTGGGTGACGAGAACGCGAGCTTTATTATCGTTGAAGTGAACAAAGATGGTGAGCTTGGCTTGAGCGTTAACGATGAAGAAGTTCAACGAGGCCTGTCAATTGAAGACATTATTGTTCGAGTTAAAGCGGAATTGTCTCTGAATCCTAACTCTCCAGTGGCGGTCGGCGGTGATGCCGCAACGCCTTACGCTGAAGTTGTTTTATTACTTGATGAATTAAGCCGTGCAGGTGTGCCAAAGGTTGGCCTTTTAACGGATATAAGGGAATAGCTCCGTAGCATTCATGAAAGCGAATAATAAAAAATCCAATAATTTCAAAACGCCGCTTCTAATTTCAATCGGGCTGCATGTCATTCTATTCGTCGCTCTTATTTGGGGAGCAGACTTCACGATGTCAGAACCTAAGCCTACGGGACAGATAGTTCAGGCGGTCGTGATTGACCCTCAATTAGTTCGCAAGCAAGCCCAACAGATTCGTCAACAAAGAGAAGCTGCGGGTAAGAAAGAACAAGAACGGTTAGACAAGTTACGTCGCGAAAGCGAGCGACTCGAAAAGAATCGTAAAGCGGAAGAAGAAAACATCCGCAAGCTGAAAGAAAAACAAGCCAAAGAAGCGAAAGCGACACGAGAAGCTGAAAAACGCCGAGTTGAAAAAGAGAAACAACGTAAAGTCGAAGAGGCTCGTTTAAAGACAGAACAAAAGAAAGCCGCGAAAGCAGAAGCTGATCGTAAGCTAAAAGAAGCTGCTGTGGTTAAGGCAGAGAAAGAACGCAAGGCCAAAGAAGCGGCTGTCGCCAAAGCGGAACAAGAACGCGTGGCAAAAGAAAAAGCCGCGAAAGAGGCAGCAGACAAAGCTCGTAAAGAAAAAGAAGCCGCTGAACGTGCTGAAAAGCAGCGTATAGCGAAAGAGAAAGAAGCGGCAGCAGCAGCGGAGAAAGCCCGTAAAGCAAAAGAAGCTGCTGCAAGAGCCGAGAAAGAGCGCAAACAACAAGAGGCAGCATTGAACGATATCTTTGCTGGGCTTGAAACTGAGTCGACTCAAAACTCTTCAGCTAAACAACAATTTATTAGTGATGAAGCACAGCGTTACGGTGCGATTTATACTCAGCTTATTCAACAGAACTTATTGTTAGAAGACAGCTATAGAGGACGCTCATGTCGAGTGAACCTTAAGCTCATTCCAACGGGTTCGAATGCGATTCTGGGAAGCTTGAGTATTTTGGATGGAGACAGCAGTTTGTGCGCAGCAACCAAGCGTGCCGTGGCACAAGTGCAATCTTATCCATTGCCTAAAGACCCAGACATTGTGAAATCACTGAAAGACATCAACTTAACGGTATCACCAGAGTAAAAGGACGAACTTGTGTTAAAAAAACTATTACTGAGTTTTGTTTTCGTAATAGCGACAAGCAGCCAGTTTGCACATGCAGCGCTGGAGCTGGTTATTACAGACGGTATTAACTCTGCACGACCTATCGCTATTGTCCCTTTCCGTTGGGAAGGCGCAGGCCCATTACCACACGATGTATCAGCGGTTATCGCTTCTGACTTACAGCGCAGTGGTAAATTTAGCCCAGTTGCAACGAGCAAAATGCCTCAAACGCCTTACAGTGAAACAGAGGTCGACTTTGATGCTTGGACTAACTTAGGCGTTGATTCATTACTAACCGGTAGCATTACTAAAAATGCTGAAGGGCAATACGTTGTCAATTATCAGCTGATCGACATTGTTCGGGGCCAGCTGACCAAAGGGCAAAGCCGCGCGCTAAGTGATGAAGGTCAACTGGTACTTTCTAAAGACCACGTTTTGTTCAACAAGAAAGCGACGGTTCCGGGCAAACGTTTGAGAGAGTACGCGCACCGTATTTCTGATTTAGTGCATGAAGAGCTGACCGGTGAGAAAGGTGCGTTTTTAACTCGTATCTCTTACGTAGTTGTGAACGACAAAGACAAGTACCCATACCAACTTCGTGTTGCTGACTACGATGGTTTCAATGAGCGTTTAGTACTTCGTTCTAAGCAACCTCTTATGTCTCCAGCATGGTCTCCAGACGGTAAGAAGCTTGCCTATGTAAGCTTCCAAAATGGCCAAGCTGAAATATTCATTATGAATATTTACACCGGTGAACGTGAGAAGGTGACGTCATACCCTCGTCACAATGGCGCGCCAAGATTCTCGCCAGATGGTAAGACATTGGCATTGGTATTGTCGAAAACAGGCAGCCTTCAAGTGTACACACTTGACCTTGCTAGTCGTAAGCTGACTCAAATTACCCGCGGACGTTCTAATAATACTGAACCGTTCTGGCACCCAGATGGCAAGTCTCTTATTTTCACATCGGATCGTGGTGGTAAACCTCAGATTTATAATGTAAATTTGTCCAATAATTCGACTTCTCGTATTACTTGGCAAGGTAGCCAAAACTTAGGTGGCCAGATTACTCCTGATGGTCGATTCCTTATCATGGTGAATCGCAGCAATTCAGGCTTTAACTTGGCTAAGCAAGATTTGGAAACCGGTGCAGTTCAGGTGCTAACAAAAACTCTGTTAGATGAATCTCCAAGCATTGCGCCGAATGGAGGTATGGTTATCTATAGCTCTATCTACAACAAAACAAACGTATTATCGATGGTTTCTATCGATGGTCGTTTCAAAGCTAGATTACCGGCAACCAACGGACGTGTAAGAGCGCCTGCATGGTCACCGTTCCTCTAGTTAAAGTGATACATTCTTTTAGCTATTGATAGTGTTAACTATTGTGGCAATTAACTATCTATAGCACTTAGTCGCTGTAGAAACTAAGTTTGATAACGTAAGGAAAAAAATATGCAACTTAACAAAGTTCTTAAAGGCTTGATGATTGCACTACCAGTGATGGCAGTAACGGCGTGTAGCTCAACTGATGAAGCAACATCTGCAACTTCAGGTACTGAAAGCAACCAAACAACTTCAGGTTCAGAAGGCAACGTAGACACAACTGTTGTAACGCCAATTGATGCTAACGCTCAACTGTCTGAGCAAGAGCTTAAAGAGCAAGCGCTACGCGAAACTCAAACAATCTACTTTGCATTCGATAACTCTACTATCGCTGGCGACTACGAAGAAATTCTAGCAGCTCACGCAGCTTACCTAAGCAATAACGTTGACATGAACGTTACTATCGAAGGTCACGCTGACGAACGCGGTACTCCTGAGTACAACATCGCACTTGGCGAGCGTCGTGCACAAGCTGTAGCGAAATACCTACAAGCTCTAGGTGTTCAAGCAGACCAAATCTCTATCGTAAGCTACGGTGAAGAGAAACCACTTCTTCTAGGTCAATCTGAAGATGTGTACGCTAAAAACCGTCGCGCAGTACTAGTTTACTAATTTTAGTAGGCTATATAATTGAGGAATTGCCTCATGTTCGGTAACACAAAGCGAGTCATTTTGCTTTCGTTACTGGCAAGTGCAGCGAACATCGCGTTCGCTGCACCAGCTCCAGTATCCGATCTCAATAGCACCGCAACCAATTCATCATCTCCCTCTCGAGCAGCGTCTGCATCTAACGAATCAGATATTGAGCGTTTAGAACGCCTGCTTCAAAATCGCAACCTCGTTCAGCTTCAATTGCAGCAGCAAATCGACGACATGGCACTGGAGATCAGTGAACTTCGTGGTGAGCTGGAACGAAACAGTTACGATATGAAGCAAATGCTAGAGCGCCAACGTGAACTGTTCATTGAACTGGATCGTGTAAGAGGTGAGGTTAAAGCAGCAGGAACGGCAACGGTAGCAGTGGCAGCGAGCGAAGGCTCTAAAGATGCTTCTGGTACGTTCAGTACTGATGTCGATGAGCAAACCGCTTATCAAAATGCTGTAGATATGATTCTAAAGCAACGAGACTACACGGGTGCTATCGCAGCATTCCAAAAGTTTCAAAAAGACTTCCCAGATTCTACCTTCACACCTAACTCACATTACTGGTTAGGTCAGCTTTATTTCGCTAAGAAGCAAGATAAAGAAGCCGTGAAGAGCTTTGCCGCTGTTGTGTCGTACAAAGACTCAAACAAGCGAGCAGATGCGCTGGTTAAGCTTGGTGACATTGCTGCGCGCAACAATAACGCAACGCAAGCAAAGAAATACTACCAACAAGTCGTTACCGAGTACCCAAACAGTGCTTCGGCAAAAGTGGCTAAAACTCACTTATAAACAAAATAGAGGTGCTCAGGTACCTCTTTTTTATACTTGTTCACTTCCTTTTAATATTTACTTCGCCGCTTTGTGAAGCCAACGCATCACCTTGTTTATGTATTTTGAGCATTAGCTAGTCACCGCTTGCAACCAATCCTTTTTGATCCTCATCGCTGTCCTGTGTAGAATACTCTAATCCTCGGAAGAAGTTGCGTAGAGCAAGAGCAATGAGTCATATACTAGATAAAATCGATACAGTTTACCCGTTTCCGCTGAAGCCAGTTCCATTGAGCGACGCTCAGAAACAGGCCCACATCGCGAACATCAAAAAACTACTTCAAGAAAAAGATGCAGTTCTAATTGCACACTACTACACGGATCCTGAAATTCAGGCTCTGGCTGAAGAGACTGGTGGTTTCGTTGGCGACTCTTTAGAAATGGCTAAGTTCGGTAACCGTCATTCAGCAAGCACTTTGATCATCGCTGGTGTTCGTTTTATGGGTGAGTCCGCGAAGATTCTTACGCCTGAAAAGCGCATTCTAATGCCAACGCTTGAAGCTGAATGTTCACTTGATCTTGGTTGCCCTGCTGACAAATTTACAGAATTTTGTGATGCTCACCCCGACCACACCGTGGTTGTATACGCGAACACCTCTGCCGCTGTTAAAGCTCGTGCAGACTGGGTAGTTACGTCGAGCATCGCTTTAGAAATCGTTGAAAGCCTAGACGCTGAAGACAAACCCATTATTTGGGGGCCAGACCGCCACCTAGGTTCTTACATCGCAAATCAAACGGGCGCTGACATGTTGCTTTGGCAAGGTGAGTGTATCGTTCATGATGAATTCTCAGCGGATGCTTTGAAGAAAATGAAATCGGTCTACCCAGAAGCGGCTATTTTGGTTCATCCAGAATCACCAGCAAGTGTTGTTGAGCTGGCTGATGCTGTGGGTTCTACTAGCCAGCTGATCAAGAAAGCGAAAGAACTACCGCATCCACAGATGATTGTCGCGACAGACAAAGGTATTTTCTTCAAGATGCAGCAATTGGTTCCTGAAAAAGAACTGATTGAAGCACCAACAGCGGGCGCTGGTGCTACTTGTCGTAGCTGTGCACACTGTCCTTGGATGGCAATGAATGGCCTTCAAGCGATTGAAAACGCACTTACGCATGGTGGTAAGCAACATGAAATTTTCGTTTCTGACGAATTACGAGTTAAGTCTCTTATCCCATTGAACCGCATGCTAGATTTTGCTGAACAGCTTAACCTACAGGTTAAAGGCAACGCTTAATTTCGTTGTCGTGATGATATAAGTAGTCCAGCTTGATTACTATTTTGCTTTTACCATTAATAGAAAAACCAGCCACGTGCTGGTTTTTTTGTATCTGAATATTGGCTATCTATATCAATATTGTTCATATGTATCTTTTTTTGATGATATATCTTGTTGATATCATTTATTTTTTCTAGCATGTAACTAAGAGGAATGGATTAGAGGCTCTAATGATAATCTGGTTACAACTCAAACGTTGGGTCAAAGCGAATATCTTTGTTTTGAATGGTAAAAACCTACTGTTTACTTTCCTCGGCTACGTGTTTTTATCGTGGTCGATGCTGTATTTGGCGGGTGAAACAGATTTAACCAGTTCGGTTACCGTATTCGCTTACTATTTGGTGGTAACGGCTTCTACAGTTGGTTATGGTGATTTATCACCGATCACGGTAGCGGGGCAGTGGATCGTTATTTTATTTGTGATTCCAGGCGGGTTGAGCCTTTTCGCCGCACTACTCGGTAAAGTGGCGACAGAAGGTGTTGAATATTGGCGAGCAGGCTTGCTAGGAAAAAGGAGAGTTAGAGTGGACAACCACATTTTGATGCTTGGATGGAATGAGCAAAGAACCATTCATCTCATTCGTATGTTGCAGCATGAAGAAACGGGCAAGCGACCAATCGTATTATGTACTCGTTCAGACATTGAGAACCCGCTACCTGGTGAAATCAAATTCGTTAAAGTGAATAGCTACACGGATGGCAAAGAGATGGAGAAAACGGGCATCGAGTCAGCCAGTTGTATTCTGATTGATAACCCTGAAGATGACATTACTTTATCTGCGGCGCTCTACTGTGCGAACAGAAACCCTAAGGCGCACCTTTTGGTTTACTTTAAAGATGAAGCATTAAGCGACTTATTGCATAAGCATTGTCCCAATTCAGAATGTATTCCTGCTGTTGGTGCGGAAATGCTGGCTAAAGCTGCTGTTGACCCAGGTTCTAGTGCGCTTCATCAAGAGTTATTAAGCTCCACAAGAGGCATGACACAGTATTCAACGTACTTCCCTGAAAACGCCGAGCCTGTGACCGTTGCGCCTATTTTCTCTGTGTTTAAAGAGAAGTATCAAGCGACGTTGATCGCGATTGATACGGGTCGTGGAATTGAACTTAACCCAGAACTTGATCAAGTTGTAAGCAGTGGGACTAAGTTGTTTTATATTGCCGATGAACGAATCGATCACTTCGATTGGAAAGGTTTTTAAACTAACACCAATCCTTCAGATCTAAATAAGGCCTCATCGTGAGGCCTTTTTGTTATCGTTCGGTTGAGCGAGTCGAGCTCATTCTTTTGCCGAGCTTGTTTCTTTGGCAGAGGTTACTGCGCTTCTGCCAATGCGATGCCGCGCTGCGTTAGTCCACAAAGCATTACAGGAACAGCGTTGAAGATCTCTTCGAATTGCTCTAGGTCTTCAATACCTTGCTCTGCCAGTGTCGCGATTGACGTTTCTGGATCGTAAAGCATGCTCAGTGAAAGTAACACACCACCGACGAGCGCGTTGTCTTCGCTGTCTTCAGGCATCAGTGTTTCCCAGTCGTCACGAGCGATCTGCCAGCCTTGAAGCAAGCCTTCACAGAAATCACGAGCTGCGGTATTCACCACTTCTGCATCGTCCAGTTGGCAATCTTCAGGCCAAACCCACGTGCCTTCGATTAGTTCAGGACGTGTTTTATTCCAAAGAGAGATGATAACTTCAATGTAGCTTTCAAGTTGTTCACCATCCATAAATGGAGCGACTTCTTCACCACCCCAAAGGAACGGTAGCCACTCATGCGGTGTTAACACATTAGGCGCCGCAGCCATTGCAGTGACAAACCCCATGGTTTTGTTTTCTGTGATTAGCTTTCCTTCCAACTCTGGAAGCGCAAGAATATCTTGTAAGGTCAAAGTGAGGTACCGTAAAAGGGAACATATTTGTGCTTATAGTACCAATGAACTTGTGCCAATCAAGCTTCAATCTAAAAAGGCTTGATGTCGTTGGTGATAAACACTAGGTTTAACAGAAAAGAAAACAACAAAAAATTATGCAGATACGGTCATCCCTTAAGAAAAAAAGCATGGTAGCGCTTGGGTTATACCTTGCAATGTTTATTGCCATTGTCGGCAGCGTGACGTATTACGTCGTAGAATCCCCTGTGCGAGCTAAATTACAACAAAACCTCGACTTGCGTACGGAGCTGTTGTCCGCATTGATTACAGAGCCCCTCAGTAGCTCTCAAGGATTTGTTGATAGTTTGGTTAGTTTCGCTCAAACATATCGCAATGGTAGCGATGTCATCCCGTTGTTTAAGTCGATGTTGGCGGCGAGTGATGATACGATCGTCAGCGCTGGTATTTGGCCTGAACCTTATGTGTTGGATTCTAAAAAGCTTCTTAACAGCTATTTTTTCAACAAAGCCGACGATGGCACGATTGACCAACTGTTTTCTTATAACAATCCTAAAAGCGCCCCTTATCATGAAGAATATTGGTATACGTCTGTCGTAGACAAGCCAAAGGGAACTATCTCGTGGAGTGATGTGTATATCGACCCATACACACACGTTCGAATGATCACAGCTTCTTCTCCTTACTATTACTATGGCACCTTTGCTGGCGTTGCGACCGTGGATCTTTCCCTTGAAGAACTATTGGGTTTCATCAAAAATCATGCAGCAGAGTACAACCTTGGTATTACTCTGAGAGATAAACTCAACCAAGTGTTGGTTTCCTATAACTTCAATCTCGTTGAAGGGATCTACATCAGTAGTAGCCAATTTGGCGAATTCGGTTGGCAAGTCGATGTGGTTAACTCAAAGTCACGTGTGGCAGATGAAGTCTTTCGCCAAGTGATGAGTATTGAGGGCGGTATTGTGCCGCTATTACTACTTTGTGTAATGGCTGGTTATTACTTATTGAACCGCTATTTGATTAGCCCGATAACCACCATTGCCGCTAAGGTCGATGGTTCGAAAGCAGGTGAAATCATTGATGTTGATTATTCAAGTGATGATGAAATCGGCCACTTGATTAAAACCTTCAACGAAAAGACCATTTACCTCGAAGCGGAAAAGGTCAAAGCTCAGGCATCAACCAATGCTAAAACTGCTTTCCTCGCGACCCTGTCACATGAAATCCGTACTCCAATGAATGGGGTATTGGGTACCGCTCAGATCCTGCTCAAAACGCCGCTAAATTCTGAACAAGAGAAGCATCTTAAGAGCTTGTATGATTCGGGCGATCATATGATGACTTTGCTCAATGAGATATTAGATTTTTCAAAAATCGAGCAGGGCAGGTTAGATTTGGATGAAACTCGATTCCCGCTTGATTCGATCATCGGCAGTATTAATAGTGTCTACTACACATTGTCTTCCGAGAAAGGGCTTCAATTCAAAGTGTATTCTGAGGTGCCTTCTGGTCGTTGGTACTTCTCGGACAAAGCACGCTTGCGCCAAATCTTGTTTAATCTACTGAACAACGCCGTTAAGTTCACTTCTAGAGGCTTTGTTGAGGTATATTTCAAAGAAGTCGTAGAAGGGAGTGATACCTACCTCAGTATTCGAGTTCGCGATACTGGCATTGGAATCTCCAAAGAAGCTCAAAAGCGTATTTTCAAGCCTTTTGAACAAGCAGAGTCGTCAACAACAAGGCGTTTTGGCGGTACAGGCCTTGGCTTGGCGATTGTAAAGAAAATCGCCAAGCTGATGGGTGGCAGTATTATAGTCACCAGTGAAGAAGGGATAGGCACGAGCTTTGATGTTCGACTAAAGATTCAACCCTGTCAGCCTGGCGAGATAGAGAGCTTGCCTCATAAGAAGTTAGATTACTCTGGCTTGAAAGTGCTGATTGTGGAAGATAACCGGACCAATACAATCATCATTGAAACATTCATGAACACTAAAGGATTCAAGTGTAAAAGCGTTGAAAACGGTGAGCTTGCCATACAAGCCGTCGTTGCAGAACATTTTGATTTGGTGTTGATGGATAACCACATGCCAGTGATGGACGGTGTGGAATCAATAACCGCGATTCGTGCTCTAATTGGCGATGTTTCATCAGTCTTGATATTTGGTTGTACTGCTGATGTGTTCAAAGAGACTCGTGAACGTATGCTCGGCGCCGGTGTGGATTACATTATTGCAAAACCAATCGATGAACGAGAGCTTGATGACGCTTTATTCCGTTATTCAAACAAGCTTTACCAGTTCCACGAGGAAGAGAGCGATAATAAACAAAGTGATAGTGCTAATCACGAAAACAACCATGATCAAGCCAGTCATGAAAGAGAAGGTCATGGTCTAGAAAAACATGGATTAGACAGCCATAACGGAAATGTGCACAAAGCACATTTTCATGAGGAAAAAAGCCAAAGTCGCTCGTTGCCTAAACCTGACTTACGATACAAAGACAATACAGAAGAACTCCTGGTCACGCTTTACGTAGCACTTGAAGACAATAATCTAGAGTTGATTCGATTTGCGTTAGAGAGTCTGCGTGTTCACGTCAAGTCTATGAACAATGCTGAACTTACCTATCAAGTTGATAAGGCACTAGAACAGGTATCTCTTGGAGAGCCTCCTTCTCAAGATATCATCAATATCATTACTGTCAATTTACCTATGGCTTAGATGTTATTTAATTACAGAAAACCAATAACTAATTGTCTGTTATTTGACCTTTATAAGATTTTTTGGTGGAAGTAACTGCTTTTTAAGTGGTTTTTGGTTGTTAAATTACAACTTTATTTTTAATTTGAAATGTATGACTGCTAATGTTGTGTTTTAATAGCGACATTATCTGGTAGGGCGTGAAAGTGCCTTGTTTATATGTTGCTAAATCACTAAATAGGTAGTGATATATTTTAGGTTTGATGCTAAATGAAGTCTCGTGGTCCATTTTGTATTCGTAACGCAGCGGCGGATACATTTGCTATGGTAGTTTTCTGTTTTATCTCCGGCATGATCGTAGAAGTGTTCATCTCTGGTATGACGTTCGAGCAATCTCTGGCTTCTCGAACGCTGTCGATTCCGGTGAACATTGCGATTGCATGGCCTTACGGCGTGTTCCGTGATTGGTTCTTGCGTAATGGTGCAAAACTTTCACAAAGCTCGTTGATGAAAAACCTCTCTGACTTAATGGCTTACGTGTTATTCCAGTCTCCAGTGTATGCTGGTATTTTGTTAGCTGTTGGTGCGTCAAGTGACCAGATCGTGACTGCGGTAACCAGTAACGCGATGATCTCTTGCGGGATGGGTGTAATGTACGGTTACTTCTTAGATATGTGCCGTAAGTGGTTTAGAGTTCCAGGTTACTATCAACAAGCTTAAGAATAGAGACAGCATCGAATTTGGTTTGTTTTTGATCTAATGAGTTAATTTGTAATCGAACGAACTTAAAAAGGCACTTTTTTTGATAATGCCCCTTGACCAAAGCAAGCAGAATCAATAAAGTAGCGCCTCGTTGAGTGACGAACTCAACGCAATTTGTGGAAGGATGGCTGAGTGGCTTAAGGCGCTCGCCTGGAAAGCGAGTATACGTTTATAGCGTATCTGGGGTTCAAATCCCCATCCTTCCACCACTATTCTAAACCCCAGCTGAAATGCTGGGGTTTTCTCGTTTTTGGGCACCTAAATTTTTATATCCTTCTTCCTTTCGAAACATTACTTTCTCAAATCCTTTTTGTGTTCGTCTCCCCCACTGTTTATGTTGAAGCATTTTGATCCAGATTAGCGATTGATGTCACCGATAAACGCTTGATTTATTGTCATGAATCTACAAGATTTAGAGTAAGCAACATTATGAATAATCTTAACTCTTAGGAATCTATCTCATCATGACAGAAACCCTCGTTTCTCCAATGCTCTCCTTTACCATTGAAATCTCATTACTGTTCATTGGTAAAGGCTTAATCGAGCGATCTGAAGTATTGAGGAAGTATTGAGGAAGTATTCACTACCAGAGCCAGTTATTGGTGGCTTTGTTTGTGCTGCTATCGTCGCTGCGCTCTACTATCTCTTTGAAATCGAAATCACCTTTAGCCTTGATGTGAGAGACTTTCTGCTTCTCTACTTTTTTGCTGGTATTGGGCTTCAGCAGACATTAAGACGCTAGTAAAAGGTGGGCGGCCGCTGTTTACCCTGCTCTGTTTGGCGTCGACTTTTATCGTTCTTCAAAACGTGGTGGGTATGGCTGTCGCATCGGGTTTTGGTATGGATGCGAAAGCGGGTTTGTTGTCGGGCTCAATTAGCTTGATTGGCGGTGTCGGAAAAACCCTAGCTTGGGCGCCAATGTTCGTGGAAGAGTTTGTATTTCTAACGCGCTAGAGCTTGGTGTGGCCTCCAACACGGTTGGTTTAATCGCAGCTTGTGTCATCGGTGGTCCGATTGCCAACTACCTTCTCAATAAACATAAAGTGAGCCCTTCAAATGAAGAAGAGGTAACGGTTGGTGCATTCCAAGAGAGTGAAACCAAAACTGAGCTCAGCCACTACGGTGTTTTATGGGCATGGTTAATTTTAAACCTGACACTTATGCTAGGTTATAGCTTGAGTGAAGTTATTGAATCAATGGGCTTAAAACTGCCTCTATTCGTAAGCTGTTTAATCGCAGGTATCTTAATCGGAAACGTTGGTCGGGCTTTGTTCAAGAAGCGTCGCACATAAGAAAAAATTGCCCAAGGTCGGAAAGGGTTGGCAATGATCTCCGATATCTGCCTGGGCATATTTTTAACCATGGCATTAATGGGACTCCGCATTTGGGATCTTGACGGGCTGTTTGGCTATATCTCTGTGGTCATGAGCATCCAAATTCTACTTTCGCTGCTATTTAAGTGTTTGTCGTTTATTACTTGATGGGAAGAAACTACGATTCAGTGGTGATATGTTCTGGCTTCGGAGGCATCACTTTAGGTTCGACTGCAACAGCGATTGTAAACATGACTGCCGTGACTCATCGCTACGGTGCGAGCCCACAAGCGTTCATTGTGGTGCCATTAGTGTGTGGATTCTTTGTTGATTTGATCAACGCGTTAGTGATCAGTTTCTTTGTTGGTATGTAGCGCTAATTAAGAGCTATTTTCTTCAACTCAAAAGTTGGGTGATGTTTTTACCGAATTTGCTTTAACACTGTTTAGTGATTGATTGTTTAGAGGTGTAGAAATGAATTCGGTATCGAATGAATTGAACCAAAATTGGAAAAAGGTAGATTGGGTGTTAACCGATGTGGATGACACCTTAACGTGGCAAGGTCAATTGCCTCCTGAAACCTTGATTGCGTTAAGCAAGCTGCGTGATTCAGGGAAAAAAGTAGTTGCGGTAACGGGCGCATGTGCAGGGTGGTGTGATCATATTGCTCAGCTGTGGCCGGTTGATGCGGTTCTCGGCGAGAATGGCGCGTTCATTATGGAAAAGAGAAATGGCTATCTGACATTGCGTTCTGATGTTCCTTTGCCAAAAGTCAGTGCCAATCAGAGTAAGCTGAAAGAACAAGTCTTAGCTATTTTAAGCGATTATCCAGAGCTCAGTCTAACGCTGGACCAGTCTTACCGTTTGTGTGAGGTTGCGATCGATATCGGTCAAAATCGCCCAAAAGTCGACGATGCCATTATTGAAGAGATTGTCTCTAAGATTCACGTATTAGGTGCTCACGCTACAGCAAGCTCTATTCACATTAATGCTTGGTATGGTGAGCACTCTAAGAAGGCCACATCAACCGCTTTTCTTAAGGAGAAGGGATTATCTGACCAAGAGATACTTGAGCGTAGTTGCTATGTTGGTGACTCGATGAACGACCAATATATGTTTGAAATTTTGCCCAACAGTGTTGGGGTCGCCAATATTCAGCATTATTGGCAACGCTTTGAACACCATCCAGTCGTTGTGATGACTCAACCTGGCGGATATGGTTTTGCCGAGTTTACGGACAAGTTACTTGCGATAAAATAGTCAGACAGACTCAAACCCTTCATGGACAAAAGTGAAACTACCCTTAAGGTGGTATCTGTACTTTCTGTCTATGAAGGTTATTTTTAATAAGGATTCATTGTCTGTTGGTGTTTTATTTGGTTTCTTGGTTCGATTTAAATAGAAACTGACAATAATTTATCTTCCCACAAGATCTACTTCCCCTCCTATTTATCCGCTAATGACCTATATTTCTGATATCCATTTAATTAGACCTTATTTTCATTTTTATCAGTATTGGCATGAAAAATAGACAGCTAATTCCTGTAAATACCGCGCGATAGTGATTTATTAACATTATTGTGATTAACGGAATTTAATATTTTCGAGTGTCTGTCTGGTATCTTTATTTAGGGTAGAGGCCAAAATCTGCTGTTAATGTCAAATTTATCATTGAGATCAGTATCTCACTTTTATTGAATAAATATTACTTTTTAGTCGAGATTATGTGTTTTTTTTGAACTGAAATTCGGTTTTTTTAAGACTTTGTTCACGTTTTTATTAATGAAAAATATAGGGTTATTGTGTAATTTATAATTTATATCAACCGTCTAAAAATCAATGCTTTGTATTGTCTTTCTTGTTAATTAACGGGGTTTTGTATAAGTTTGATGCGTGAAATCAATGGAAATTTAATATATTCAACTCGGAAATGAATCGAACTATAAATTTGGTCGTTTGAATGTTTAATTTTGAGGATATAAGATTGAGACAAACTTTTTCGATGTTGGTTCCAAATGTCTTCAAATAAAAAAATAGTTCGCTTTTTCATAGCGCTATTCGCGTTGCTTGTTCTTTCTGGCTGTCAATCTACAAAACCTGAATGGTATCTAAAGTCTAAAGTAGACAGTGACGAGTACATTTATGCAGTTTCTCAAGCGCGAACTCTATCTCATGCTAAAAAAATTGCTGTAAACAACATCAACGAAAAGTTATGGACTCAAGTCGAGTCGTCTTTTTACATGAGAGACACCGTTCGAGAAACCAATGGTAAGGGTTTTTCAAATAGTCTAGTTGATAACAAAGTTAATACTAAGACTGAATCCTTGACCTTAAATGGTATCGAATATGTACAAATGGAAGAGAATGATCTTGGTGCGTTTGTCGAAGTAAGAGTGAAAAAGTCACTCGTGACTCAACAGTTGATTCGCGAAATAAAAGATCTAAACCGTAAATCTCAAATCGAACTTGATGCGCTTTCTCACGAAGATAAATTACTTTGGTGGTTAGACAATCGCAGTGTTTATCAAACTGAACACGATGCTTCTGTGCGTATCGCAATGCTTTCATCTCTGAAGCCTAGTTATAAAGCTGACATCAGCGCAATCGAACAGCTGGCTATTACACACCAAAAACTAAGCAGCCAAATTAACATCCGTCTCTCTTCAGATAGAGAGTCAAGAAAAGCAATTGAACTGCTGGGGAACCAGTTATCAGAGTTCAATATCGCGACCTCAACTTCAAAGAACAAAAACCAAACTCATGTGTTGAAAGTGGATTCTGAGCGTCGAAGAAACAAAGTCGGAGACGCGTATATTTCAACCTTGGTCTCTAGTGTCAAAATTGTAAATAAGAAATCTAAAACAGTGTCTCGTAGTGAAATCATCTCTACAGGAAACTCTGTAACTAGCTACAAATATGCCGACGAAGGGGCTGCTCGCCACTTTGATGAGCAAATAAAAGAGAAAGGGATTTGGACTGCGCTGGGCTTAATTAAATAGCGAACCTCTAGTCCTAGAAAAATAAAATAAACATATTCGGGAGAGAATATATGTTAAAGAAAACGTTAATGGCTAGTGCTGTAATCACTGGTTTAACTGGCTGTGTTATCAAGGAAGATGTTGTTTGTACTCCTGATACGCGTGTAGATATTGAAACTGCTGAAATTCAAATCCCATCTTCAGAAAATATGAAGGTTGTTGTTCTTCCTGTCGACATTGATTTTGAAAACTCTGCTTCGAAAAAAGTCCAGTCAGCAATGCGAAATGCAATAGAGACACAGATTGACGAGACAGGTGCAAACCTTGTTGATCGCAAAATTGCCAACAAAGTAAAAGGTGAAATTAAACTGGCCGAGCAGAGCGGTCGCCTAAGCACTAAAGGTGTACCAATCGCCGATTACGCGATTATTACGGAGGTTACACACGCTGACCTAAGTACATCGTTTAGCGAGCGCCGCACATATAAAAACGATGATGGCGAAACAGTGGAAATCGCGCCTTCATGTAGCTACGACTTTGACGTAGAAGCGGTAGCAAAAGTTGTTGTACTGCCAAGTATGGAAGTTGTTAAGCGAATCAAGCTTGAAGGAGACGAGTATTCCTCTACGGAAACAAATAATTCACGTTGTCCTGTTAGTAACGCGACTTATGGCTCCATGGCGGCTAAAGCAGCAGCAGAAGCGGTCAATTACTCTACCGAACTTAACAAAATGCTAGCGGCAAGTGCACCTGTTCTTGAGATGCGTCAATGTGAGGCGGGCACACAAGTACGCATTGCGATGGGTAAAAACCAGAAGATTAAACCAGGCGCAGATATTTTGTTCTCTAACGCTATGAAATCTATGGAAGGCGAAACTGAAATACACCCAATCGGTGAAGGCTACGTTGTAAATAATGAGCTAAATGCTGTAACTAACAAGTATTCTTGGGTGGTAATTGATGAAGAAGTATCACTGAAAGTTAAGAAAGGAACAATCAGTAAGGTAGATGCATCAAGCATTGACTGCCCTCTGTTGGATCCATCATGTCATGTCGAAAACTTAAAGAACGAATTTTAATTTATGAAAAAACTACTTATTGCAACTGCACTAGTAGCAGTTCTAGCTGGCTGTCAGAGCAACAACGCGACGGTTAAGGAAGCGCAAAACTTCGCTCCATGTACTTTCCCAGATGCACCTACCGTATCTGCGCCGGGTTGGATTTGTGACGTGATACCAAGCGATATCGCTGCAGCGGCAAAAGGCTACTCCAAGAAGAGTGTAGCTGGTATGAGCGTTATGCGAAAAGTCGCAGTCAATGATGCTCGTGTAAACCTTGCAGCTGAGTTTGAAACTGACGTGAGCAACCTATTCCAAGCGGCTACAGAAGGTGTGACTTCTACATCGGCAACAGAGGGTGTAACGCTAGTGACTGAAGATGTTCAAGAGACATTCGAGAACATCACTAAGACAGTCGTGAATAAAACGCTTACTAACAGCCGCATTATCGTAAGCCAAGCAAGCCCAACGGGTGGCCTGTACGTTCTAGTCGGTATGGACCAAGCTGCATACGATGCGAATATGAACAAAGTAATTGATGAAGTTGGTGGTGAAGACTCTTCTTTGTGGGATCAATTCAACAATGAGAAAGCGGCAGCAGACCTTGCGGCGGCGTTCGAGGCATTGAAAAAATAACCGCGAACGGAACCGCGATTAGTATTAGTGAAAAAGGCCGCCATTTGAGTGGCCTTTTGTCTCTATACACTCTGGGAGTGAACTATGTATAAAATTATCAATAAGACCGTGTTAGCTGTAGTTATTTCGGCTGCTATTAGTTCTCAGGCATTTGCTGTGTCAGAAGAACAAAAGCAGCAGCTAAACAATGCTGTTGCCAAAGCAAGCCTGTCTCAAGAAGACAAAATCAAAGAGTTTCATGCTTACGTTAATGCTTATTTGGATGAGTACGAAGCTTGGCGTGATGAATATACTAACAACCTCGATGAGCGCAGAACCGATCTAATCAAGACATGGGGTGAGGGGGAGGTTTCATCTCAAACCAAGCAGGTGGATTACTCTCAAGACGATCAGGTGAAAACTTCAGTCGATTACGAAACCAATACTGCAACAGTATCTGTATTGGTGGATGAAGATAGCAGCCCAGAAGAGATTAAAGCGCTTGTTAAAAACATTCCGGTTGAGGTTGCTGGTCAAAACGTTGAGCTAGCGGAGCTTAAAGCAGAAGACCACGCGGTGCTTTACTCTTTGGAGAAAGAGCAAGAAGAGAAAAACTTCGTTATCCAGCAGACGCAAAGCCAGATGAATGAGTTGGATGTGCAAGCCGAGCGATTGATTTTATCTGATACTGGTATTCCAGACTCTTTCATTTACCAGCGTGCTCATAACAAGAAAATGGCACTACTGGCAACAGCTCAGGAACGTATTGCGGCGCAAACCAAGCTGTATGACGAAATGCGTGCCAAACATGGTATTGAGGTTAAACGACCAGAGCCAGAAGTTGAGATCGTAAAGCCAGCTGAAAAGGTTGAAGTATCAAAAGAAGTTGACAAGCTAGAGCCCGCGCCAACAGAAAAGCATCCGCCAAAAGTTGTGGAAAAAGTCGTCGAAAAAGCGCCACAGCCACAAGTGGTAAAGCCTAAGCCAGCCGTTGACGTTGCGGCGGCCCCGGCTAAGCCGAAAAAAGTGATCAGTTACAAAGTGAAGCTTCCTGAAAACAGTTTGAAATCTCGTGCGAGCAAATATACACCTCTCGCAGAGAAAGAAAGCAAGAACTGGGAAATAGATGCAGCATTGATTATGGCGATCATGCACTCTGAGTCTGCTTTCCGCCCAGATGCTAAATCTCATGTACCGGCATTTGGTCTGATGCAAGTTGTTCCGACCAGCGCGGGACATGATGTAAATAAACAAGTTCGAAATATAGATGCGCCAATGAAGGCTTCAGATCTTTATCAACCCGTCATCAACGTTGAAACTGGTACTGCTTATTTAGATATCTTAAATAGTAAATATTTACGTAAGATCGAGAATGACCAAAGTCGTTTGTATTGCATGATTGCGGCTTACAACACCGGTGCGGGAAACGTTGCCCGTGCGTTTAACAAAGACCGCTCAACTAGCATTGGCAAAGCATCTAAAGTGATAAATAAGATGACCCCTGAAGAAGTGTACAACCAATTGATTGCGAAGTTGCCATACGATGAAACAAAAAATTATTTGAAGAAAGTGAACAGCCGTATCGCACTATATAAATGAGACTTGTAGCAAGCACATGGAAAGGCGTGTGCTTTGATCCCTTTTTAGAGTTTGTTGAGAGTAACAATGTTTAAGATTTTTGCTTTATTTTTCATCGCTATTGGTATTTACCTAGGTCTTAATTACAGCGATGAAATTAAAAATATAATGGATACAGATACTTTTGAACGAGTACAAGAACGAGCTGAAGACGGCAAAGATGTATTGATGGATAAAATTGAAGAGATTAAAGGTTTATGATGCCTAAAGATAAGAACAATGATGTTCAAAAAGAAATTAAAGACGAATTAAAAGAGCTTCAAGATAACCAAGAATCGTTGTTAGAAGCTCAAAGTAAAGGAAATTTAGCGCGCACTATTGGTTTGTTGTCTGTAGTCTCAATTGCCTTGGGTGGTTTTAACGATAGCTTTGATGCGATCGAAAAGATGGTTGATTTTGGTCTTTCACAAATGACTGATATTCCGTCACACAGAAAGCTTGAAAAAGTGTATATCCGCTCATCAGCTGAAATATTAGATCAGACATTTGGTGCCCCCGTTTATATCAAGCGTTCAACTGGCGATGACGTTATCAAATACTACAAAGACGATAACTTTATTCTTTCATCTATTAGTAGAGATAATGCCATTGTTGCTTATCTTGTATTTCCAGATGAAGGTTTTGCTCCTGAAACATTAGAACATGCAGGTGGTTCGGAGTTTTTCAATCAACCTTTTAATACCATTGAAAGTGTTAATGAAATTCGAGCGTCGTTCGCTAGAACCGGAAATTATTATATTGAAGAAAATAACGGCGGTGAGTTTGGCTACTTATATTCTTCAATCAGCGGTGCTAGTGAATTCATTGCACCTATGACAAAAAACAATAGGAAATTGCTTTCTGAAGTTGTTGACTCGCTGACTATGGATGAGCATGTCGTAAAGAGCGTACAGTCTTTACGTTTGAATGCGAAGCCTAATTTCTATGGTTACAGTACGTTAGGTGTGGGGGCTTTAGAAGAAGCTATTTTGTCTAACACAGAATATCGTTTAATTAATAAGAGTTAACCATTAACACATCAGTTCTAGCTTTTTACGAAGCTAGAACTTTATTAGCAGTGGGATTATGGCAAATTTAAAGTTCGAAAGCTTTCTAGAACGGCTTAAGGGTGACAACAGAATCATTATTCAAGCTCATGACTTCCCGGATCATGATGCGATTTCTTCCGCATACGCCCTAGCATACTTATTAAAAAATAAAGGGTTGCGCCCATATATTACGTTTCATGGTTATATAGATCGAGTCTCACTTAGGAACTTAATAGATTGGCTAGAGATTCCAATCTATCAGCCAAAAGATTTAAAACTACAACCGGATGACAAGATTATTATTGTTGATGGCTGTATTGGTGAGAAAAATGTTATCGACTTTCCGGGGCTTGAGGTGGGAGTGATCGACCACCATCAAGTGAAAGCACCTGATTTTGTATGGTATTCCGATATACGCCCAAATTATGGCTCAACAGCAACTATGATGGTTGAGTACTATCGCTATTTTTCTCTGCAGATGCCACAGAATATTGCGACCGCGCTGCTGGTTGGTGTGAGTTTTGATACTGCAAACTTTACCCGAGGGGTAGGGACTGCGGACCTGAAAGCACTGTTGTATCTTCAAGCTAAAGCCAACAATGATGTGGTCAATAAGATTTGTCGTAATCAAGTAGAGTTTCATGAGTTGAAACTTTTCTATTCAATGCTCGATAGTTTACGTCGCGAGAAAAATGCAGCGTTTGCTGTTCTCCCAGAAGGTTGTCCTAAAAATATGCTTGGTGTATTAGGAGACTTCCTGCTAAGCGTTGATGAGCTCGATATCGTTGTACTCTCAGCGAGGAACAAAGAGAAAACCTTTATTTCTCTTCGTTCAGAATGTTCTAAAAACAATGTAGCGAAGATAGTTAGAAGGGCCCTAAACGAAAAAGGGGTCGGTTTTGGTGGCGGACACCCTCACATGGCGGGCGGCATCATCAACAAACAGTTTGAATTCAGCAATGAACTTGCTTGTGTTTATGACCTGATCCGACCGAGCCTAACGCTTGATGCTTAAACTTGTTTGCATAGATTGATCGGTATTTTGAAAGGCTTTGTTGTCTTCAAGCATTGGCTTCATTATCTTCCACTAAGTTTACATTGAGTTCCGAAGGTAACTGGCTGTTATTGGTGTATATACGATCAAACTGCTCCAGCGATGCCACCTTGAGAGCAGCAAAACGGCCCCATTTACTGGCATCTGCAACAAGCCAACTTTCGCGGCTGTTTTTGATGATTGATTTTGAAAGGTCGGCTTCAACTTGTTCATGTTCCATGGCGAAATGGCTGTCTGTTACTGAACCACAACCACAAATGCCAATGTCGGCTTCAAAATCTGAGAAGAAGTGGACTACGCTACTTCCCACCATGTCTTGATGTTCTCTTCGAAATAAACCGCCTGCTAAGTACACTTCAATCTGCTCGTTTGCTTCGAGGATTCGAGCGACTTGCAGGTTATTGGTGATCACTCGTAATGCTGGCTTCGCTAATAAGTACTGCGCGATACGAGTGACAGTTGTGCCAATGCCCATCATTACCGTTGAACCTTCAGGAATTGCGTCTGCAACGGCCATGGCGATACTGTCTTTCATTTCTGATTCAACGCCAGCACGGAATCGATAACTGGTGTTGGTCAGCGTTGTCGGTAAGCTCACGCCTCCGTGAACTCTTCGCGCTAAACCTTGCTCGCATAAGTCGTTTACGTCACGACGAATGGTTTGAGTAGTGACCGAAAATAGCTCTGCTAGATGATCGATCTGCACATCTTGATTTGCTTTAAGCGTCGCGAGTATTTGTTTTTGGCGGTGGTTCAATTCCATAGAAGCTCACTAAAATTTATTGGGTACGTCGGTGATGATGTTATCAACACCTAGGTTGAGATATTTGCTCGCTAATTTGGGGTCGTTCAGCGTCCATATTTTCAATATTGCGCCTGAAGCCTTGATTGCTTTGGCGGTCTGTTCATCAAGTATTCTGTGGTCAATATGAATGCTGTATAAGTCGAGTTGCTGGAGTGATTCAAGGCTGAAATCATTCCATACTTCGCAGATAAACCCTCGTCTAACTTCGGGCATTAACTCTTGGCATAGACTTAATGCCTCTTTTTTGAAGCTTGATATTAACAGTTTTTCACTAGGGAAGTCCTTTTGCTTTATCAGAGCAACAACTTGGTCGACTAAAGGTTTTATTGCTTTATCGTCATATATCTTGATCTCAAGATTCAGAGTAAGACCGAGTTCGAGGCACTTGTCTAGCGCTTCACTTAACGTCGGAATCGAGGTTCCTACAAACTCACTACCAAACCAACTGCCTGCGTCTAAAGCTTTGAGCGCAGAGAGATCTAAGTCTGCAATATTACCAGTCCCATTAGTGCAGCGGTTCACCGTTTTATCATGAAAAACCATAGGGATACCGTCGGCACTGAGTTGGGCATCAATTTCAACCCAGTCTGCTCCTGCTTTCGCTGCTTGCTCAATACTGACTAACGTATTTTCTGGTGCTAAAGAAGCGGCACCGCGGTGGCCTGTAATCATAATGTTCTCTCGATGTTCATTTGAAAATTTAGGGGACGTTAGCTCTATTTTATTACAGATTTATTATCGATAGGCTATATCAACCCATTTTAACTGAGAACTGGTTAAAAGAAGTCGGTTAGAGTTTATACAATAGTGAGACCTTATCCTCAATGTGTTCATGTGGTTAAGATAAATGTTCATATGAATGTAATAATTCACTTACATACTCTACGAAAACTTAATAACCCCCTTTATATTTAGAAAAGATAGCCACGATAAGGTGATTAAAAAATGAAAAAGCTATTAGGTACAGTAATTATGGCGGCAACGTTACTTGTTGGTTGTGGTGAAGCTGACAAGGACGGAACGGACGATAAAGACGAGCCGATCAATATCAATATGAGCCTTGTGTTCACTCAAAACGAGCTGTTAACCCAAGAACTCATTAAAGCGACCGATAAAATACGCGAAAGAACCGAAGGTTCAGTAAATATTAAAGTTTTCCCAGGTGGTCAATTACCGGTTTATAAAGACAACTTGGAGCAAGTCGTTAACGGCGCAAACTGGATTGCCGTTGAGGATTTAACCTACCTAGGTGATTACGTACCAGACTTCGCTGCACTGGCAGGCCCAATGTTGTACAACACGTATGATGAATATTTAGCGATGATGGATACGGAATTTGTTGCGGGTTTGAAAGCTAAAGCTGAAGAGAAAGGCATTAAAGTACTGAATGCAGACTACATGTTTGGCTTCCGTCACATGATCACTAATAAAGAAATAGTGAACTCTGAAGATATGAAAGGGATGCGCATTCGTGTTCCGCAAAGCCAGTTGTTCATTAGCACACTTTCAGCAATGGGCGCGGCTCCAGCTTCTCTGCCATTCCCAGAAACCTATGCAGGTGTTCAACAAGGAGTTGTTGACGGCCTTGAAGGTTCGATTTTAACGATGTACTCAACCAAAATCTATGAAGTAGCGAAGAATATGTCTTTGACTAAACACTTCCTAGGCACGGTTGGTATCTACATTTCACCGACTCTTTGGGACAAGTTTACGCCAGAGCAGCAGCAAATCATCAATGAAGAGCTAGAAGCCGGCGCGGAATCTAACACTACAGAGCTGGTTAAGCTTGATGTTGAATACACGCAGAAACTTGAAGAGCTAGGCGTTACGTTTAATGAAGTGAACTCGGATGAGTTCAATGAGTTGACAGCTGACGTGTACAACCAATTCCCAACATGGAGCGAAGGTATACACGCAACGATCATGAAAGAGTTGGACACGATTCGAGCAGCACAGTAATTGTGCGAATGTAGATTAATTTGTTAATGAAGACGGCCTGATTTCCTTCAGGCCGTTTTATTCCTGAAGTAACCGGCGTGATGTTGGGTATTTCATTGGAGAAGTCTCTTGTTTTTATTGAAAAATATTGAAGAAATCCTCGCCTCTATTTCTATTTCTATTACCGTTTTAGTGGTTATTATTAACGTTGTTTTGCGTTATGGGTTTGGATTTGTTGTCCCTTGGAGCGAAGAACTCTCGGTTATTTGCTTCATATGGGCTGTCTATTTAGGCATTAGTTCCTGCTATAAACACAAGCTTCACATGGGTGTTGATGTGGTGGTCGCCATGCTGCCAGAAAAAGCAAAAATCCCATTTAGGTTATGTGTTTCCTTCTTCCTACTGGCTCTGAACATCTTGATGGCTGTTCTGAGTTATCAATACCTGATGTTATCCAACAAGGTAACGCCAGTGATGGGCATGTCATATTTTGCTATCAATGGTGTGCTGTTACTTTGTTTTTCATTGATGGCAATCCACACGGTTCGATTCATCGTCAGCGATATCGCTTCTCTAAAGCGCTCTTTTAAGTAGGTACGATTAATGGAAAGCTATCTTCCAATCCTCATTCTTTTTGTTCTGTTTCTATTGAATATACCCATTGCGTTTTCATTGATCGCATCGGCAATGGTGTACTTTCTTTTTATTAATGACTCGATTCCCGTCAGTTTGGTAATGCAGCGCTTTATTAGCTCAACAGAGTCATTTCCATTGTTGGCCATTCCGTTCTTTATCATGGTTGGTTCGGTGATGAATTATGCGGGGATCAGTAAAAGCTTGTTGGCGTTTGCAGACTCAATGATTGGTCACAAAACGGGTGGCCTGGCGCAGGTTAATGTGGCGCTGAGTACGTTAATGGGCGGCATCTCTGGTTCTGCAAATGCGGATGCGGCGATGCAATCGAAGATTCTTGCTCCTGAAATGACCAAGCGTGGCTATGATCTGCCATTCACGGCGGCTGTAACTGCGGCATCATCAAGTATCAGCCCAGTTATTCCACCGGGTATTAACTTAATTATCTTCGCTCTGTTGGCGAATGTCTCCGTTCATCAGATGTTTATTGCGGGATATGTGCCTGCATTTTTGATGGCGTTGTCCCTAATGGTGACTATTGCGTTTATTGCTCGTAAGCGTCGTTATAAGCCTTCACGTTCTGAGCCAGCTTCTGCCAAAGAGCGTTTTCATTACTTTTTAAAAGCGATTCCTGCTTTGCTGATTCCCTTTGGTATTATTTTGGGCATGCGTTTTGGTTTGTTTACGCCTACCGAAGCGGGTGCAATTGCCGTATTGCTTTGTTCGATTATTGGTTTTTTTGTTTATCGTCAACTGGGTTTGAAACACATCCCCCTCATCATGCGTGAGACGGTGCAGGGCACCAGTAGCGTTATGTTCATCATTATCGGAGCTATGGTATTTGGTTACTACATGACGCTAGAGCAGATCCCACACAATGTTGCTTCTGCTTTGATTGAGCTTACCGACAACAAGTTAGTCTTACTGTTGTTGATTAACGTACTGTTGCTAGTGGTCGGCATGTTCATTGAGGGTGGCGCCGCAATGATCATCTTAACGCCATTGCTGCTTCCGGCCGTGCTTAACTTAGGCGTAAACCCGGTTCACTTCGGGATTATCGTGATCGTTAATATTATGATTGGTGGTGTAACGCCACCGTTCGGTTCGATGATGTTTACTGTGTGTTCTATCTTGAAGGTTCGTATGGTCGACTTTGTAAAAGAAGTAGTACCTTTGCTACTCGCTTTATTGTCGGTGTTGATGTTGCTGACTTTCTCTGAAAGTTTAGTGATGTTTTTACCGAATTTACTTTAACACTAATAAGTTAGTTTATATTTGAGGGTGTAGAAATGAATTCGGTAACGAATGATTTAGACCAAAATTGGAAAAGCATTGATTGGGTACTGACAGATGTCGACGATACCTTAACTTGGCAGGGACAGTTGCCACCAGAAACATTAGTGGCCTTGAAAGCGCTAAGAGATGCGGGGAAAAAGGTAGTGGCTGTAACGGGTGCCTGCGCTGGTTGGTGTGATCATATTGCTCAGCTGTGGCCTGTTGATGTAGTTCTTGGCGAGAATGGTGCGTTTATTATGGAAAAGAAAAATGGTTATCTGACATTGCGTTCTGATATCCCTTTGCCAGAAATTAGTGCCAATCAGAGTAAGCTTAAAGAACAAGTATTAGCTATTTTGAGTGATTACCCAGAGCTCAGTTTAACACTGGATCAGTCTTATCGCTTGTGTGAGGTTGCGATCGATATCGGTCAAAATCGTCTTAAAGTCGACGATGCCATTATTGAAGAGATTGTCTCTAAGATTCACGCGCTAGGCGCACATGCAACAGCAAGCTCTATTCACATTAATGCTTGGTATGGTGAGCACTCGAAAAGAGCCACTTCAACGGCCTTTTTAAAAGAGAAAGGGTTGTCTTATGAAGAGATGATCCAACATGCCTGTTATGTTGGCGATTCTATGAATGATCAGTTTATGTTTGAAGCCCTACCTTTCAGTGTTGGTGTGGCGAACATTGAGCACTATTGGACGAAGTTATCGCATCATCCGGTTGTTGTGATGCAGAAACCAGGTGGATATGGCTTTGCTGAGTTCACAGATAAATTATTGGCGTTGAAATAGTCGTTACTCATTTTTAGTCAGCAAACAGCAATCAACAATGGGCAGGACAAAGGCGATAACGAAAGTTGTCGCCTTTGTCTTATTTGGAACAAACAAAACATACTGAATAGCTGATCAACCATAGTCTTGAAGTGACTCGGTGCACAAGTTGATGAGCGCAAGCTCTATCTTGTCAAATTGGAATATAGGCTAATGCCGAATTTATGAGACGCTTGTTCTTAGTGTCACTTGAATCACAAGGAAGTTGAATGCATCACTTTAATATCCGCGCGCTGGAATACCTTAATGCTTTATCGAAATACGGTTCGTTACGTAAAGCGTCGAAGATGTTGAATGTTGATCCTGCAGCAGTGAGTCGTATGCTCTCTCAACTTGAAGATCAGGTTGAGATGAAGGTGTGGGAGCGTAATAATCGCCTGTCTTATTTAACGGAAGCGGGAAACGAGTTGTTGAATCACTATCGCACTATTATAAGAGGTGAGGCTGCAGTATTAACTCAATTGACCAAGCTTAAAAATCTGACCGGTGGTAGCGTCAGTATTGCGATTGGTGAAGGGTTTATCACCAATTTAGTGTCTGAGCCGATGCAGACCTTTATGACCCGATATCCGGACATCAACTTGTCGATAGAAATAGCCGGTGCTTTGGATGCGGTTAAGATGCTTGAAGATCAGCAGATCGATTTTGCTATCACTTACGCAGCAGCACCGCATCCAAAACTACGAACGCATGTGGAACGCAGTCACCCACTAGAACTTATCGCTCCAAAAGGGCACTTTCTAACAATGAAAGAGACGCCAGTGACGCTGCAAGAAATCAAAGATGTATCGCTGGCTTTAATAGACACTTCGACCGGTATGGGACGGTTAGTAAAACATGCTGAGCAAATGTCGCATTTTATTCTCCAACCTAAATTACAAACCAACTCGGTTACTGCGCTGACTAACTTTGTTGTTGCGGGGCTTGGCGTCACTTTTATGCCTAAGCTGACGGTTCTTGAAGAGATAAAATCAGGCCGCATAGAAGTCGTGCCAACGGCACTCGAGGTATTATCTAAAGCGACTGTTAAGGTGCAATCTTTGAAAGGAAGAGAGCTGAGTATTCAGGCTGAAACCTTCCTTGATTTCTTAATGGAGAACACGTCTTTTTTACGTAGCGATGCCCACGCTATCGTTTTGTAATCCCGAGTATTTCTTTTAATTGTAAATGATGACTTTTTATCAACGCTAACTGTCTTGTTAAGTCAATGTTCGCTCAATAAAGTGTCCGAAAGTTACAAGAATGTTGCGTGACATAAAAGGTGGATGCAGTGGAAGTTATCGTTATTGGTAGTGGTGTTATTGGGTTGACCAGTGCTTGGTATTTGGCGAAAGAGGGTCACTCGGTGACGGTTATCGATCGTCAAGATAGCAGTGGTAAGGAAACCAGTTTTGCGAATGCTGGCCAAATCTCTTACGGCTATTCTTCTCCATGGGCCGCCCCCGGAATCCCTTTAAAAGCGATGAAGTGGCTCACCCAAGAGCATGCGCCATTAAAAGTTAAACCGTCACTTTCCCCTGAATTGGTTTCTTGGGTGACTAAGATGCTCGCCAATTGCAATGAAGCCAAATACGCACAGAATAAATCTCGCATGTTGAGAGTGGCAAATTACAGTCGTGATTGTCTGTCCCACCTGAGAACCATTGAAGAACTGGCTTATGAAGGTAGACAGAAAGGGACACTGCAAGTGTTTCGAAGCGAGAAGCAATTGGATTTTATTCAGCAAGATATGAAGCTTCTCAAAGAAAGCGGAATTGAGCATTCGCTGTTTGATGTTGAGCAGTGCTTATCCATAGAACCGGGTTTAGCTGACGTTAAAGATAAGCTGGTGGGTGCCTGTATTTACCACACGATGAAACCGGTGATTGTCATCAGTTCTGTTTAACCTTGACTGAAAAAGCGAAGCAACTTGGCGTTCAGTTTTTGTTTGATACCGAAGTAGTGAGGCTCAATCATAAACATCAAACCATTGAGAGTATTACTACAACCCAAGGTGAACTCAAAGCGGACGCTTACGTGGTTGCTTCGGGCAGTTATTCTCGTGATTTGCTGAGGCAAGTCGACTTGTCTATCCCGGTTTATCCAGTCAAAGGTTATTCACTAACACTACCGATCGTTAATGCCGATAAGTCACCGACCTCTACCGTAATGGATGAAACCTATAAGGTGGCGATGACTCGTTTCGATGATCGTATTCGTATTGCTGGAACAGCAGAGCTTGCTGGTTTTGATTATCTCATTCCAGAAAAACGCAAATCCACGATTGATATGGTGATCAAAGACCTCTTTCCTCAAGCAGGGGATTTTTCTAAGGCAGAGTACTGGACAGGACTAAGACCAATGACGCCAGATGGAACACCTATTATCGGAAAAACACCCATCAAGAATTTGTTTACTAATACTGGCCACGGGACGTTGGGCTGGACGATGGCATGTGGTTCAGGAAAGCTGTTAGCTAGTGTGGTCAGTGGCTCTGATTGCGATATAAAAGCAGACGACTTGAGTATCCACCGTTACATGTAGTTCATCCAAATACTTGGTTATACGGATCAGCCCACGTTTATCATTAAGCATGGGCTGATGGGCTGATGGGCTGATTGGCTTATCGGGTCGTAGTTTCTAACACATGAGTAAAGCGATCTCATGATTTTTGGTCTGCTTCCTGTTGATAATTATTTGATCCGAACACGGTAAATGCGTGTGGAGCACCACTGTAGGTGACCATTTCATGAGGAACCTTGGTCGTTTCAAGTTGAGCGGCGAGGTTACCAAAATCTTGCATTGAAATCACCGAATCTGCTGTGCCATGGAATACGACGATAGGAGCTTTAGTCTGAGAGTAATCTTGGCCTTTCGGTGTTGATAAACCACCATCGAAAGTGACATAAGCTTTCGAAGGGATACCTGCACGTGCAGCTTCTAAAACAGCAGCGCCGCCAAAACAATAGCCCATCATCACGTTATTATCTAAGTTACCGCCAAGCCTTTTCGCTTCAATTGCTCCTGCATTAAGTAGCGCGCGCATTTTTTCTCTGTCTTTATACAAGTCACCGGTGTGTTGTTTTTTGTCTTTCGCTTCGGTTGGGCGGATGCCTTTACCAAATAGGTCGATGGCGAACACGTTGTAACCGAGTTCGTTGAGCATCTCGGAACGCTTCTTTTCGTAATCGGTTAAGCCGTCCCAATCATGCACTAGCAGCACCAAAGGCGCTTGATCACTGGCTTCACTCCAATAACCTTCGTAGTCCATACCGTCGACTTGATAAGTAACGTTTTCTCCCGAAATTGCAGAGAAGGGCAGTAAAACTGAAAACAAGCTTAGCGTAGTGAGTGTTCGCATGTGTTATTCCTTTCGATGACAATGACGTTCCAATCGAAAGTATAGATAACGCGATGATTCTCGCCAGATTTCTGTCTCTAATTTTAAATGTAAGAGTAGAGGTGAAAAATGAAGGTGAAATACGTTAAACAACCATCACTTATGAAGTGTGATGGCTGTTTGGCGGTGTTTTGAGAAAACGGAAATTCAAGTAACTTGAGTGAGAAGTAAGGAGAACAGTTACCAAGAAGCGTTGGTCGTGCTGCTGCACATATCTGGATATTTACGCTGATAGCGCGGCAACATCGACTCGTTACCTAAGATGCCACCTTGATGGATGTAGATGATGGTTTTGGTTGGGTTCTCTTGTTGCCATTGTTCCAAGCATTGCCACATCAAAGGATCATACAGCAGGTCAAATTCAATGTCGGTTTGCTCTTGTAGATCCAACCAAGTTTTATAATCCTGCTGATACAACTTACCAAAGTGGTGCTTGGTTCTGAGCGGTAATATCTGTGGATGATCGGATTCACCAAGCTCATTAAATTGTTGCGTAAGATAGTCACTGCCACCGACACAAGCGCAGGTTAATACAGGGATGTTGTGCAACTTTAAATGCTTATGAAGATACAGCGATGTGCTACCTGTACCAGCGGGTAGTACAACCACAAAATCGTGTTTGTTTTCGAAGCGAGTCCAGCTGAGTATCTCCATCGCCAGTTGCTTAACACCATACTCAGAAAGCTGAGAGCGGCCACCTTCTGGCAAAACAATACAGTGGGAGTCTGGTTGCCTTACTTGCTCAATATACTCTTGTGGATGAAGTGCCGAGCCCATCTCTCTGGTTGAGATAACCTTAGCTCCAAGGTCAATCGCACCACGGTAATTACCGATAGGACGTTCTTGTAGCCATTGAGGAAGGTGGTCTACGTAAAACTCAAGCGTCCAGCCTTTAATCTCTGCGAGTGCGGATAGTGAGAACAGAGAGTTCGCTTGCGCAGAACCATAACTGATCAAGGTGGTGGTTTCTGGATGTTCGTCTTCCAACAGCTTCATGAATTTTCGGGCTTTGTTGCCGCAAAAGTGGGAGTGAAGCTGGTCGTCACGCTTTAAGAAAAAGGTGTGATCGTTGTATTGATGCTGAGTTACAGGGCTATTATTTAGTTTCATCGCACTTAGATAAAATGCTGACTAAAGAGCCAGCATTTTTAAATCAAATAGGACCAATGAGTATCTAGTAGCGAGCGAGCTCTGTAAACCACCTAAATCAAGTTTTCGGTGGATATTGAGTTTAGTACTACGAGTTTATCTGGTCTGATATGGGCAAGGGTGAATCGTTCTGAAAGGCAATTTTCGCGGTGCAGCCACCACAGCTGCGATTGAACAATTCAAAGTCCCAATGGAAGCGCTGACACAAGTCATCGACAATCAACAAGCCTACCCCATGACCATTTGGATTGTATTGTTCCTGAAAGCCTTCGCCTTGGTCCTCAATCAAAAGATTGTCTTGGGAGAGGGTGATGGTTACAGTGCCACTATTGGTTGCTGCAATCGCATTTCTCAACAAGTTTCCGACCAACATATTCATGATCGCGCTGGTGGCTTGAATGGTGGGTTCTGATTGAACTTGTAAGGTTATCTCGACTTCCTTCTCGTCTGCTTGTAAAGAGTTTTTTGAAACGATCGTCTCTAGCTCTTGCTGACTAAATAAGCGTAGCGGTGCATCATCACTGTTTCTTTCATAACGAACGAGACCAAGTAGGGCATCGACCATTTCAGACATCTGAACAATGGCGTCATCGATACGCTCAACCTGGCGAGATTGAAACTCAGTTGTTTCACTACGAAGGAGTAGCTTATTCGCTCCGCGAGCAACGGTCAGCGGTGTTCTTAACTCGTGGCTTGAATAGCGTGCAAAGGCTTGTTCGCGCTTGAGTAGAGAGTTGATTTCTTGACGATATTGATTGAGTTGATCGGTCAGTTGGCGAAATTCAATCGCAGCATCGTCACTCACTTCAAACTCTTCATTGAGGTTGATCTTATTCGATTCAAGTTGTGTAGAGAGGGAGTTAAATGGTTCAATAAGCCGCTTAGATAATCGATAAAGTAGCGAACCAAAACAAAAAATCAGGATAAAGAGCAATGTGAGAATAAGCATTGTTGCATACACTGATTCTGTTTGGTCTAGCTCGATAAGGTCTATTTCTGCGAGGAGAATAATAGGGTAGGTTTTACCATGGTCTGTATATTCACCGACATAGACCATACGCGAGTTTGGTTCTTGACCAACTTCGCCAAGAAAGTTTTCTCGCCCTTCGATAAGTTTTAGTATTCTCTAGGCACGATTGATGGGTCATTATAGGCAGTGGTCAGCTCATCGATTCTTAGTGCGCCACTCTCCCCAGCTTGAAATAGGCTAACGGCGTAATTACGGTCTATTAGGATTCGTCTCTCGCCGACGCGATCTTCAGACAAAAACAGTGCGGATATAAAGACCACATAGACGAATGCAGATACAATCACGGCCATTAACCCAAAGAAAACCGCTAAGCGACCAGTTAGAGTTTTAGTGCTTGTCAGAACGTTGAAGATCAATTCGATGACTCCAAACGGAATCCTACTTTAGGCACAGTAATCAACATTTGCGTGTCGAAAGGTTTGTCGAGTTGATTACGCAATTGATAGATGTGACTGCGTAACACATCGTTGTTGGGCTTGTCTTCTTCCCATAGCTTGTAGGAAATATCTTCGCGAGTGACCACTTCAGGTGCATTTTGGCAAAGCATCTCAAGTATGGTGTAAGTGGTTGGGTTTAGCGCAAGAAGCTTGTCTTGGCGGTAAGCTTTACGAGTTTTTTGGTCGATGGTGAGTTCACTGAACTGAAGCTTAGAACAGGCCATTTTTCCGCGGTAACGACGGACTAACGCGCTCATTCTTGCTTCTAGAATATCCAAATCAAAAGGCTTGGTAAGATAATCATCGGCACCGTGTTCAAAGCCTTTTAGCGTATCTTCGCGGCTATCTAAGGCGGTCAACATCAAAATAGGTGTTGCGTTGCCTTGGTCTCGCAGTTTATTGCAAACCGTGAGGCCGTCCATTCTTGGCAACATCAGATCCAATATGATGATATCAAATGAGTTTTCCAACGCAAGTTGCAAGCCAAGTTCACCGTTGTCCGCGTAATCGAGTTCCATGCCAATACACTCAAAATAATCAAACAAGACACCTGCGATTTCACGGTTATCTTCGACTAATAGAACTCGTTTCATTTTGATTCTCATACAGAAATTGACAGTAACATTATCCTGAGTGAGCGTGAAAAATATGTCAATAACATAACTTTCACTTATGGGAGGGTAAGGGCGGGATCGAACTTTAGTTATTGAAAATAAATAACTTTATTTTCAATTGGAACTTTTCCTGATAGTCACGATCAGATCATGAAATAAAAAATATGAGAAACTCGCATGATTATCATTGAACAGCTAAAAAAAGTGAAAGATACCCGTTCGCACATCAACCAAGTCTACCCTGTTATAGAAGTCGCTTTTGTTGTCATAACAGCCATGCTTTGTGGTCAAAACAAGTGGACGGATATCAAGGATTTTGGTGAAGGAAATATCGACTGGTTACGTGAGTATTTCCCCTACGAAAATGGCCTTCCTACTCGTCATAATATTGCAGCAATTATGAGGACTATTGTTCCTGAAACACTCTTAGAAGCTATGGTGGGCTGGGTTAATTTGCATAGAGAGAGGCATGCTCAACCTATCATCAGTGTTGACGGGAAGGTACTAAAAGGTGCTAAAGCAAACAAACAAGATAACCCCCTTTATATGGTCTCGGCATTCGATGTTGATGAAGGTTTGACCCTCACACATCAACCCTGTAAAGGCAAAGGGACGGAGCTAACAGCGATAAAAAACCTGTTAGATACTTTAGATATAAAAGGATGTCTATTAACGGCTGATGCCCTGCATTGTCAGGTTGAAACTCTGAATAAAGTGGTTGATAAAGGTGGCGATTTCTTAGTGCAAGTCAAACTGAATCAGCCCAGTTTGCTTGCAGAAGTGGATGCACAATTCCAAGACTATTGGTCTTTGCCTGAAGATAAACAAGAGTCATACATCACCGAAGATAAAGGGCATGGCAGAAAAGAGGTTCGTGAGGTTTACGTTCTCCCAGCAGCCTTCAGTGAAGCACTCAGAGAAAAGTGGTCTGTCGTTAAAAGTGTTGTTGCAGTGGTGAGAGATAGAAGTGTCAAAGGGAAAGGAAGTTATGAAACATCGTATTATATTTGCACAGATCACTTGTCGTTAGAGTTAGCCTTACAAGCGACCAGAAAACACTGGCACATCGAGAACCAGCAGCACTGGGCGTTGGACGTTATTTTCAAAGAAGATGAACAATGTATTTATGCTGGAGATTCAGCACTAAATATGGCTTGTTGCAGACGTTTTGTTCAGAACTTGTTTAGAAAATCCGAAGGGAACTTGTCAGTACCCAGGAAGATGAATAAAGCGGTATGGGACAAAGATTACAGAGCTTCGGTTTTGTTTACATCAAATTAACAAAGTACATTCGTGCCCTTATGGGAGGGTAGATTGGCCTCAGATTAAAAAATAGAAGAACGTATTATGTCTGAACTTCATATCAGCCGCCCTAAGATATCTACATCGCAGATCAACCCTGCAGTTTCTCTGTCTATCATTGTGCCTTTCTACGATGAACAAGAGGTGTTGGAAGAGTTTAACTCTCCTCACTAAGGTTCTCGATAGCTTACCGATCACGAGCGAGATTGTTTATGTCGACGATGGCAGCAAAGACAACAGCTTGTACTTGGTGAGTTCATTCACTTCAATCAACAGCTCGATTTCTGTTATTGGTTTAAGCCGTAACTTTGGTAAAGAGTCAGCGATGAGCGCAGGCCTTGAGCACTGTCGTGGACAAGCGGTGATTTTGCTAGACGCTGACTTACAAGATCCACCTGAGTTGATTCCGCAAATGATCGCCAAATGGCGCGAAGGCTACGACGTGGTCAATATGCAGCGCAGCAAGCGTGATGGTGAAACGTGGTTTAAAAAGTTTTCAGCGGCAAGCTTTTACAAAGTTATGAACGTGGCTGCGAAGATCGATGTGCCTGAGAATGTTGGCGATTTCAGACTGCTGAGCCGTGAAGTCGTCGATCATATCAATCAACTTCCAGAACGTAACCGTTACATGAAAGGCATTTTTTCATGGCCGGGTTTCCGACAAGCGACACTCCAATTTAAGCGTGATGCTCGTTTCTGCGGTGAAACGAAATGGAACTATCTCAAGCTCATCGGATTGGCGATGGATGGCATTACTTCGTTCTCGATTCGCCCGCTGCGCATCGCCACAGCACTGGGTGGCCTAGTCGCGCTGACTGCTTTCGTATATGGCATAGTTATCGTTTTCAAAACCATCATGTTTGGTGAGCCTATCACGGGTTACCCGTCAATGATGGTCGTACAACTTGCCCTTGGCGGTATTCAACTCCTGAGTATTGGTTTAATGGGTGAGTACATAGGTCGTATTTTCATTGAAACCAAGAATCGTCCTTTGTATCTGATCCAATCGGTGGTCGATACACCTGCATTAAAAACACATTTTAAATTAGAGGAGTCAGCATGAGCCTGAACAGAACGCACCTATGGTATTTGTTGGCTTTTGCATTAGTTTTAAGGCTTTTATCTCTGGCGACTTACCCGTTAATGGACACCACAGAAGCGCGTTATGGCGAAATGGCACGTCTGATGGTGGAAACAGGGAATTGGTTAACGCCTCAGTTTGATTATGGTATTCCTTTCTGGGGTAAGCCACCGCTGTTTACATGGATGAGTGCTGCGGGTATTGAGTTGTTCGGCTTGAGTGAATTTGCCGTTCGTGCACCTCATTGGTTAGCGGGTGTCGTAACGATTTTGTTGACGGCTTACATGGCGAAGCGAACTGGCCAAAGTGCGTTGGTTACCGCGGTAGTGTTGGCGACATGCGGTATTTTCTCTATTGCTGCGGGTGCTGTGATGACAGACATCGCGTTAACCTTAGCGATGACCATTGCCATGTTAGGTTTCTATCTATGTTGGCTAGGAGGAGAGGGTCGGAAGAGAGAAGGGAATGCGAAGACCAATAGAAATTGGGGTTACGTTGGCTTTATTGGTTTAGCGCTAGGGTTGCTTGCAAAAGGGCCTGTAGCGATTGTCATCATGGGCATCGCAGTATTTCCATGGTTGGTATTACAACACGGTTTCTTTGGTGCTTTCAAAGCGCTTTGGCAACGTTTCCCATTGTTGTCTGGCTTAGGTGTGATGTTAGCGATCGCTCTGCCTTGGTACATCATGGCAGAAATGGCGACACCGGGTTTCATTGACTACTTTATTGTTGGAGAACACTTTAAGCGTTTTGTCGTGAGTGGTTGGGAAGGGGATCTGTACGGATCCGCTCATGATGAAACATGAGGCATGATCTGGGTATTCTGGATTCAAGCCGCTGCGCCTTGGTCGATTGTATTACCTATACTAGCGTTTGTTCGCCGTAAGAAAATTGCAGAAATTAATACTGAAAATCGCGGCTTGTTTTCATTCCTTGTGTGCTGGCTGATTTCGCCTCTGATCCTTTTCACTATGGCGGGCAACATTCTCCCAGCGTACGTTCTACCGGGTATTCCAGCCCTTGGTTTGTTGGTTGCTATACTTGTGGTGGAAAAAGATAAGAAGTGGTTTTCGAGCGTGGCCTTGGTTCTTCCAGTGTTGCTGATGATAGCGATGGTTTACTTGAACTTAGGTAAGGCGAACGAGAAAAGTGATCGTATCATCTTCGAACAGATCACGGATTCATCACCGAGTTTTTATGTAGGAAAACGACCGTTTTCAGGGCAATTTTATAGCCATGGGCAAGCGAAGAAGTTACTTGATATCGAGCAACTTGACGGCATCGACAAGTTCTACCTGATTGGTAAAAGAGCGGAAGTGGAAACCAAGATTAAAGACAATGCGTTGACGTGTATTTTGGAGCCGACGGTGAAAACAAAGCGCGCTTTATTCAGTTGTCATAGCCACAATATCAAACCAAATTTGTCGTTGAGTCACATTCGAAGTGAAAGTGATGTTCGGCGTTAACTCAGGGCTGCGAATGATCAATAACAAGCTCCAGACACACAACCAAAGGCTTCAGTCCCATCACAAGATGGTTCGGTTTGCTGTGGTTGGTGTTGGCGGGTTTGTTGTTGATTGCTTAGGGCGTGTTGATCTTTCGTGAGTGTTTTTTGAACAGCATGGTAAAGAGTTATAATTTGCTTCGCCAAAAGTAAAACCATAACCAATACCATGCCAAGAACAATGCTAACTGATATTCGCTGGGAACTGCTACTCCAAGTTATGAAAAGTACAGGTCGTATTTACGATAAAACTGAACATCGAATGACATTTGAAGGAATACTTTATCGAATGAGAACAGGTATTCCTTGGCGAGATCTACCCTCTGAGTTCGGAGAGTGGAGTACCGTTTACAGACGATTTAATCTTTGGTCAAAGAAAGGGATTTTAGATAATCTTTTCAAAAGCTTATCTAGCATGGCTGACTTTGAATGGGTATTTCTTGATGGCTCTATAGTTAGAGCGCATCAGCATAGTACAGGTGCAGCTACTGAAAGTTCAGAGCAAATAGGAAAAAGTCGCGGGGGCAACTCAACCAAAATTCACTTAGCTGTAGATAGTGGTGGCCTGCCGATTTGCTTTGATTTATCAGAGGGACAACGCCACGATATAGTGCATGCCGAAAGCTTAGTTGAGCAACTCGATGAAGTTAATACCATCGTTTGTGATAAAGGATATGACAGCGAACCTTTCCGTAATTTTGTTAAGGAACGTGGCGGAGAAACAGTAATTGCTAAACGCAATTACGGACAAGATATAGACAAAGACAGTATGGATTGGTGTCTATACAAGTATCGTCACTTGGTCGAAAATGCCTTTGGGAGAATTAAGCATTATCGAGCTATTTCAAGTAGATATGACAAGCTAGAAAGGAATTATGCCAGCATGTTATCACTGGCATTCATGTTAATGTGGCTACCGATGTATTGTTGAACACGGAATGTACAGCAAAGATCAACACGCCCTAGTGTTTGTATTGCTCCATTACGTTATTGGGTTGCCTTTAATGACTGCGCGAATTGGCTCCTTCATTGCTGCTGCAACGACAACCTGGTTTGGTAATCGTGTGCTGACTTTTGGGTTCAAAGGGCAGGGGAATTGGTCTGAAAAACTGATCCAGTGGCAAAAGTTCATGTTCTCAGCGTCGATATCGGCAGTACCTAATTTACTGTGCTTTAAGCTGATGACGGAACGACTACCCGCGTTTACTGGGGCAGTATTTATTGCTATGGCGGTTGGTATCTTGGTAGGCATGGTCACTAACTATCTGTTTAGTCAATATTGGGTCTTTACCCGTTAGACAAGAAAGAGAAAGGCAAGTCATCCCATGACTTGCCTTTTTTATTGAACATTGACTATTTAGACGATTGGTAATTCTAACTCTGTTCTTTGCTTTCGTTCGCTTGTGTAGGTTGAGCCTGCTTTGCTTGAGCCGCTTTTAACTGCCAATTTTTTATACCGTAACAGACTAAACCCAAACACAGTCCCCAAAATGCGCTGCCAACGCCAGCAAAATTAATCCCAGAGGCAGTCAGCATAAAGGTGATCAATGCCGCTTCTGTGTGTGTGTCATCAGCAAGTGCTGTCGTCAGGCTGTTCGCAAGTGTCGGTAATAAGGCTAACCCCGCAATGGTAATAATGATGGCTTGCGGAACCGATGAAAATAGAGAAACAAAGGTTGTGCCTAATACCCCCGCCAACAAATAGAAACCACCCATCGCTAATGCTGCTTTGTAACGACTTTTCGGATTTGGGTCAGCGTTAGGACTCATGCATATTGCCCCTGTCAGTGCTGCCAAGTTAAAGGCAAAACCACCAAAGGGAGCTAGCAACAAACCGGTAACGCCTGTCGTGGTGATAATTCGTGACGCTGGTGGGTTATAACCATTGGCTTTCAATACCGCGAACCCAGGCAGGTTCTGTGATGCCATTGTCACCACAAATAACGGAATCCCAGCACTCAACAGAGACGCCAAATCAAAATCGGGCGTGATGAACATAGGCTGAGTCAGCGTTAAGTTCACATCTGATAAATCGAGCTTTCCGGCAACGCTACTCATTATGACGGCAAGCAGTAAGATAAAAGGAATCAGCAGATTACCAAACTTAGGCTTAGCAAAAATATACGCAGCTAACATGGTGCCGATGATAATGGCCTCTTGAGACAGAGAGGTGAAAATTCCAATTCCAAACATCCACAACACACCAGCCAGCATCGCAGAGGCAATTGATGTGGGTATTCGTTTAAGCAGCGTGTCAAAGATGCCAGTTAGACCCGTAATCGTGATCAGCAGTGAACTAAACAGGAAGATAGCCACGGCCTGCTCTACGTTGAGCCCGTCCAAAGAGGTGATAAGTAGCGCAGCGCCCGGTGTCGACCAAGCGGTCACTACCGGTTGTTTGTATCGCCACGACAATAGAATCGTCGACGCGCCCATACCAATCCCAAGCGCCCAAAACCATGAAGCAATCTGTTGTTGGCTTGCTCCCGCACTGGTTGCAGCTTGGAAGATGATCGCCGCCGCACTCGCATAACCGATAAATACTGCAATAAAACCAGTACTGATGTGAGAAAATTTAATCTGACCCATACTAACTACTCTCGTTGTGCGTTATAACATACATAGAACTCAGCTTAGCATCTGTGCGTTATAGCGCACAAGTGCTATTTGTATAAATTTTGTTCGTAGTAATTTTAGTCGCGAGCAAACTTAAGTAGGTAGATGAACGAAACATGCCGAAGAACATGAATGTAGAAGCTAGCTTTGACCTAAAAGAGAGTTTGAGTGGTCAAAATGAGTTGCAAGTCAGCCACAACCTAAAACGAATTCGTAAAGAGAAAGGGTGGAGCCTTGACGCGACCGCAAAGGCGACTGGTGTCAGCAAAGCGATGCTAGGACAGATTGAACGTGGTGAATCGAGCCCAACCGTCTCGAAGCTATGGCAAATCGCCACGGGCTTGAACGTTTCATTCTCGAGTTTGATTCTGTCTTGCTCTAGTGATGAACTGGTGAGCTTGTTCCGAGACGCTAATGAACTGCGCGATGAAAGCCTGAATAAGGGCTTCTCGGTAAGTGTTGTTTTTCCTTTTGAACCATCGTTAGGTTTTGAAGTTTATGAGCTTGGGCTAGCAGAGGACTATGAGCACTTTTCTGAACCACACAGTACCGGAGTGATTGAGCATATCTTGTGTATCTCAGGTTGTATGGCGGTGTTCTTCGATGATGACTGGTATGAATTGAGCCCGGGACAAGCGGTGCGTTTTAATGCCGAACAACTTCATGGATACAAGAACATCGGAACTGAACAAGCGGTTTTCCATAACATCATCCATTATCCTGACCAGTGGCAGCGTTCATAGGTCTGTTTATGTAAACGGCTTGGAATATCTTCCAAACACAAAGCGCAGCTAATGCGCTTTGTGTTTTTACGATAGCGAAGTCAATGTCTCGCTATATTAACGTTGTGTTGCGCGCTGGCGATTCTTTCCGTTACTAGCAGGTTTAACACCTTGACCATTGCCCGCTTTGTTGCGGTTTGGCTTGCCATTTCCGCCGCCACTACCTTGCGATTGCTGGCTAGCAGGGGCTTTTTTGATGAAGCCAGTCGCTGGTTTATTACCATTACCGTTCTGCTTCCCGTTGCCCTGATTACCGTTGCTTTGGCTGCCTGTTGGCTTCTTACTACCCGGTTTAGGCTTATTGCCACCAGGCTTAGAATGGTTACGTGGGCTTTCGCCTCCAAGACCCGGTTGAGCTTTACTGTGCTTAGTTGCGAAACGTTGTGAGCCGTGACGACCAGACTTACGACGCTGTGCCGGTGTCTGAGCTTCAAAATCTTCTTCTGGTACTAAGCAGTTCGCTTTGTCACCAATTAGATGTTTTTTGCCCATGCTGATTAGCGCTTCACGGATGATTTTCCAGTTTTCTGGATCGTGGTAACGAAGCAATGCTTTATGCAGACGACGTTGACGATCGCCTTTAGGCACTGGAACATCTTCACGCTTTTTGTATTTCACGCGCTTCAGAGGGTTGGTCTCTGAGTAGTACATCGACGTAGCATTGCACATTGGCGATGGGTAGAAGTTCTGTACTTGGTCACACTCGTAGTTATGCTTTTTCAGCCACAATGCAAGGTTAAGCATGTCTTCGTCTTCCGTGCCTGGGTGAGCAGAGATGAAGTAAGGAATTAGATACTGTTTCTTACCTGCTTCAGCGCTGTACTTCTCGAACATCTCTTTGAAACGATCGTAAGTGCCCATGCCCGGCTTCATCATCAGATCCAGAGGGCCTTTTTCAGTATGCTCTGGAGCGATCTTCAAGTAACCACCAACGTGGTGAGTCACAAGCTCACGTACGTATTCTGGAGACTCAATCGCAAGGTCATAACGAACACCTGATGCGATCATTACTTTCTTGATGCCCGGAACCTTCCTCGCAGAGCGGTAAAGGTCAATAGTGTGTTGGTGGTCTGTGTTCAGTTTTTCACAGATTTTAGGGAACACACATGATGGGCGACGACAGTTAATTTCAGCTTTAGGATCAGAACAACCTAAGCGATACATGTTCGCTGTTGGGCCACCCAAGTCAGAAATAGTACCGGTAAAGCCAGGTACTTTATCTTTAATGTCTTCGATTTCATCCAGGATCGATTCTTTCGAACGGTTCTGAATGATACGACCTTCGTGCTCTGTGATTGAACAGAAAGAACAACCACCAAAACAACCACGCATGATGTTAACCGAAGTTTTGATCATGTCGTATGCAGGAATATTTGCTTTGCCATACATTGGGTGGGGAACACGCTTGTACGCAAGGCCAAACACGTAATCCATCTCTTCAGTTGCAAGAGGAATTGGGGCTTGGTTTACCCACAGCTCGCGGTCACCGTGACGTTGAATAAGAGCACGACCTGAATACGGGTTAGTCTCTAGGTGCAGAATACGGCTAGCGTGAGCGTAAAGAATGCGGTCGTTATTTAGCTTTTCGAAACCAGGGATACGAACTGCGGTTGTTTTTGCGTCGTGACGAGAAGGGCGAATAGTAATAGGCTGCGCCTTTACTTCTTCTTTTTCGTCTTTCTTGGTATCACACTGTGTTTCTACTTCGTACGGGTTAACCGGAACGTAGGCTTTGTTCGGTTTTTCGATACGAGAAGAATCGATAATTTTGTAACCTTCAGGCGCTGCAGGCAGGTTGATTGCTGTGCCACGAATGTTTGTCAGCGTTGACATGTCTTCGCCGTCAGCAATGCGATGTGCCACTTCAACCAGTGCACGCTCGGCGTTACCGAAAAGAAGGATGTCTGCTTTTGCATCAAACAAGACAGAGCGACGAACTTTATCAGACCAGTAGTCGTAGTGCGCAACGCGACGTAAGCTTGCTTCAATACCACCTAGAACGATTGGTGTGCCTTTGTAGGCTTCACGACAACGTTGAGAATAAATCAGAGTTGCACGGTCAGGACGCTTACCACCTTCATTGTTTGGTGTGTAGGCATCGTCGTGACGAAGTTTGCGATCAGAGGTATAGCGGTTGATCATGGAGTCCATGTTACCCGCTGTGATGCCGAAGAATAGGTTAGGTCTACCGAGTTCCATGAAGGCATCTTTACTGTCCCACTTTGGTTGGGCAATGATGCCCACGCGGAAACCTTGAGCTTCAAGCAAGCGGCCAATGATAGCCATACCAAAGCTCGGGTGATCGACATAAGCGTCACCAGTTACAATAATAATATCACAGCTATCCCATCCAAGAGCATCCATCTCCTTTCTACTGGTAGGCAAAAAGGGTGCTGTTCCGTAGCACTCGGCCCAGTATTTTTTGTGTTCGTGAATAGGAGTGATATCGCTGTACATATTTCAACCTCTGATTTTTGAGGCGGGAATTATAGCGGCATGAGCCTAGACTAGCCAGTAGAACATACCCCTGTTAGTTCTGATGTTTTTCGGATTCAGTCGTTAACCAGCACCCGGCACCCCATGCAACAGCGTAGTTGAAGCCTTGAATAACGTCGCTAATTTGTGATTTTGATTAGTGTTCACAGCAGTTTTTGATATTATTCGCGAAAATAAGTCTGAATAAGTAGATCCACAATGGTCGAATCATTATTAGTACAATTTGCTCCCATGCTATTAGGAGCCCAACTGATCTTAACTTTAATCTTAGTGAAGGGTGATATTTGCCCTGGTCAACGTGGCCGTATTCACAAGATGTTACCTGCAATTGGCGTGCTTTGGCTTGCTGTTGCTTCATTAAGAATTGAAGCGTTTCTGATCGTATTCGCTATCTTCTATTTCTATTCTCAAGTTCAAACTAAGAAGACACGTGACTCAGGCCCTATCTGGGTGATGTATCTTGCGTGTGGTTTGGCGCTGTCATACGTCGCTATTCAAGCAAGCGAACAGGTAAACCCGGTTGGTATTATTGCGACTGTGTTGCTAGTGGCTCTACTGGGTGCTTCTTTCGGACATTTACTGCTAACTATCGCAAGAACGCGCTTACAAGCATTTCACCGCGTTCTGCCTGTTGTGGGCGTATTAAGTGGTATGCTGGTGGTGTTGGCGACCGTGATTAACGTTTATTCACTTTCTGAAGCCCAACTAGAACCTGTTATCTCTACCTTGTTGTTTAGCTTTGCTTTGCTTATCTCTTCTATCGTGGTTTGGTGTTGGCATTTGCTGTTTGTCAAAACACCTGAGAAGCTGCAGTTAACGATAGCATTGCTGATGTTATTAGCGTCAGTGATTGGCTTAACACCGGTTTGGGCGTTGTAAGAGGCTGTCGAGATCTCGAAACTTTTATTTGATTAGAGCAGTGGTAGCGAAAGAAGTGTGGTCTGTTTTTAAGCATGCGGCTGGTAAGCGTTCTAAACTTAATTCTAATCGTGTGTTCGTTAGGAGTTCAGGATGGATTTAAGCAACGTTAAAAGTTTCGATAGCATTATTTTGCTCGGGATCGTCAACGAAAAGCTTCGTTTGGAATGTGATAGCTTTGAAGAGTTGGTCAGCATGTATGAAATGGATATAGAAAGTGTCGTCGGTAAGCTGGATATACTTGGCTATCAATACGATCCACTGACTAATCAGTTCAAGTCTTATCCAAGATAAGCTTGAATTGGCGCATCATCGCTCGTATTCAATTAAGTATCGTCCACGCTAGTTAATACTGAATTGATGCTGAGAAAAAAGTCACAGATTATCTGTGACTTTTTTGTATCTGGCGCTTACTTTTTAAGCTTGCATCTAAGGTGGAACGCAGGCTCATTTAACTTAACAATCAATACCGTTAAACGACCTCAATCCCATCTAAGTGACTCTTACTCTGCTGCCTTGCAGTGCTAAAGAAAGCTTTTAGGTAAGGCTTGTCTTTCTCAGAGTTTCTTACCGCCGCAAACAGTCGTCTTGACAGCCCTTTACCTAATGGTTTACTGGCAATTAACCCTTGTCTCGAAAATTCACTGATCGCCCAATTTGGTAAGGCTGCAACCCCTAGACCGGCTGATACCATTTGTACCAACATTAATGTGTTATCTGCCTGTTTCCATTTCTTCGGCTCTATGCCTGCCGGTTGTAAAAAGTGCTTCACAACATCAAGACGCTGTTTTTGAACAGGATAAGAGAGCATCGTGATATCGCTAAGATCTTGTGGTTCTATGCTTGGCTTTTCTGCTAAAGGTGAGTTAATGGCGGTGATCAAACGCATTTCGAAATCGAAAAGTGGCTCATAGTGGACCTCTGAACGCGGCTGAATGTCTGAGGTGATCACCAAGTCCAATTCTCCAGCCATCAAAGCCGGCAGAGGTTCAAAGCCAAAGCCTGATGAGAAATCGAGCGTCACGCTTGGCCAGGCAACTTGGTACTCCTTCAAAGCTGGCATTAACCATTGGAAGCAGGAGTGACATTCGATCGCCATGTGCAATCGACCATTCACATCCTCTTTCAGACTCGCGAGTTCGTTCTCCGCTTTAGCGATTCTTGGTTGTATCTCATCTGCGAGCTTAAGCAAGATCTCACCTTCAGAGGTGAATTTTACGGGCTTAGTTTTACGAAGGAAAAGCTGACCGCCAATGCGAGCCTCAAGGTCTTTCAATTGGTGAGAAAGCGCCGACTGAGTCAGATGAAGAGAGGTCGCAGTGGCTGTAAGCGAGCCACTGTCTCTCAAGGTGGTCAATGTTCGAAGGTGTTTAAGCTCTATCATGAGTATTCCTCATATTCCCTAAGCCAATTCAATATTTCTTAATAATCACCCTACGGTGTTTTTGATCTTTTGTAAACGTCTAGATGTCCAGATGGATTTAAACTACTCATCTTTGGTTTATTCAAGATGAATATTATTAATAAACAAGATGAATATTTGACGTTGTCCATAGATCGGATCAAGGCGATAGTTTAGTCATCCAGACGCCTTTATGGGAGAGTGACATCATCAAAGGCAGTCTGACCGGAAATTAAAATTATCGGATAAGGAACAGACTCATGACGACAACAACGCATATTATTGGCTACCCACGCATTGGTGAAAAACGCGAACTTAAATTCACGCTCGAGAAATACTGGCGCGGTGAAATCGACCAATCTGAGCTTAAGCAGATTGGTAGCGAGCTAAGAAATCGTAACTGGAATGTACAAGCCTATGCAAATTCAAAGGCCACATTTCGGATGCGGTCAAGCCCTTGATTTAGATGTGCTTGTCCATGGTGAAGCTGAGCGTAATGACATGGTGGAATATTTTGCAGAAAACCTTGTGTCGGCGACTAAGACACTGCGTAAAGAGTGGGAAGCCACAGAAGCTTAAGCATAACTAACACTGGGGTTTGATTACGCTCTAATCCACGATGAACCACAAAAAAGGCCTCGCAAATGCGAGGCCTTTTTGTTTAATGCTTGTTCGAATATCAAATCTAGCTGCTGCTCTGGCATGTATCTTTGCTGATCAGCTTCTCAACCATCAATTGTCCGCGAGTGTTACGAATTTTGATGTTGTAAGCCAAGCCCATGTCTAGGTTTGCTCTTACTTCTGAATTAGTGCAGTAGCTATTCAAACTCATATCGACAACTTGTTTTAAAGGCTTCGCACCTTTAGCGTCTTGGTTGTAGATCATCATGATTTCAATCACGGTGTTTTTTGCGAGTACTCGCATCACTGACAGTGGACCATACTCAATTGGTAGGCCTGCTGATAAAACGCCAGCACGGTGCTGCGCCATCATCTCGAGTTGTCTTTGTTGGTCTTGCTCACTTGAAGCACAGCCTGCAAGCAGAGCCAGCGCTAGTGAGCCAATAATCCATTTTTTCACGTTAAAATACTTTCTTGAATGGTTTTACGATGACATTTTGGTAGACACCAGCATCAATGTACGGGTCTGCGTCAGCCCATGCTTGTGCGTCTTCTAAAGAGTTGAACTCAGCAATTACAGTAGAACCAGTGAAACCCGCTTCACCAGGGTTATCTGAATCGATAGCTGGCATTGGACCTGCTGTTAGAAGTCGACCTTCATCGTGAAGTGTTTGTAGGCGTTCTAGATGTTGTGGGCGAACACTTAGGCGTTTTTCTAATGAGTTTTCGACGTCTTGAGAAAAAATCACGTACCACATGTTGAGATATCCTTATGTTACTTCACTGAATTAGAGCGATTAAATTATTTATCTGGCTAATTTACGCGAACTAATGGGTATTGGAAGAGCTAATGATAAGAAATTGTGAAATGGTGCGGCAGAGTGAGAAGATCTTTAGCATTTTTAATCGAAATGACTAAAGACCTTTGAGATAGATAAGGTCGTCGAAGGACTATTTGTTGATTGGGCGAGGTTTACCGCTTTCGTCAACAGCAACGTAGTTGAATGTCGCGCCACATACCTTGTAACGATCGCCTATGCCGTGATCAAGTACCGGCTTAACCCATACCTCTAGGTCGATATTCATCGAGCTGCGGCCAATATTGGTGCAGTCGCCATAAACACAGACCACATCGCCAACCGACACTGGCTGTTTGAATTCGATGCTTGATACTGACACGGTGACTATTTTTCCGTTTGAGATTTCTTTCGCAAGTATGCCGCCAGCCAGATCCAGTTGAGACATTATCCAACCACCGAATATTTGACCTGCTGCATTGGTATCAGAGGGCATTGCCAAGGTGCGAAGAAGTAAAGAACCAATCGGGTTCAAAGTTGATTGAATAGTCATTGTTGTACTCTTAATGGTATTGATTGTTTTGAATTAAAATAGATGTGTTTATGTGACTCGTGGTGGTCGTATTTTTAACGTATTTACCGAACCCAAACAATCAGTGGCCAATGATCACGAGTATCATTGGCCACTGTTAAATTGCATATTAATAATAATTGTATCAAAAAGGGGGTGAGGACTCATCCCTAAGGGTTATTTCTCGTCGGTATTTTTATCCGTTAACTCTTTCTGCTGATCTTTTGGTAAATGCTTATAAATATAAACCCTCGTTAGCAAGGTAAATGCAAAAGTAGCGATCAGTAGGCCAAACACTTTGAAGTTGACCCACACATCCAATGGTAGGTTAAAAGCAACGTAAACATTGAGGATCGCACACAATGTGAAGAACAGAGCCCAAGCCCAGTTGATCTTGCCCCATACCGTTTCAGGAAGAGAGATCTCTTTACCCAACATGCCTTTAATCGCTGATTTTCCCATTAGGTGACTGACAGTCAGGCCGATAGCGAATAGCGCATAAACGATGGTTACTTTCCATTTTATGAAGTTGTCATCATGCAAAAAGATGGTCATGCCACCAAATACGGCAACCATCAAGAATGTGATGATCTGCATTTTCTCTACTTTCTTGTAGATAATGTACGTCAAAACGATTTGTACTGCGGAAGCAACAATCAATGCGCCTGTAGCTGTGTAGATGTCGTACATCTTATACAGCGCAAAGAAAATGATGAGAGGAATGAAATCAAGGATTTGCTTCATGTGGCACTGAGTATCCAGTTAGTTGAGTTGCAGACAGTCTAACCAAAATTGCCTCGATGCTAAATAGCCCGAGACAATTGACTGCAAAACTAATGGTGTGTAACTCCTGTTACTGCATGGACGATGTTTGGTATCGGGGGATCAATTTCTTGATGTCCTCAAGATAGCCCTCACTCTTCAGACTGTCCAAGGTATTTTCAAGCTCTTGCTCACTCATCGCAAAACAAGTCGACTTGCCCGTCGTCAGGTCAAGGTACTCGTGGTACTCACGCTCAGTGAAGTGACCAATTCTATCGATTAGTAAGGTCTTAATTCCATGGTGAATTAAGCCGTAGTATGTATGTCTTTGTAAGGTCATAGCCTATCCTCGGTGACAAGCTGCAGTTATATGGTTGCAATCTACTGCATATTGGTTGGGTCATCTATGACAAAGCAATTAGAATGCCATTTTGTTCGTTGGAATAGAGTTTCTGAGATAAAAAGTCGAATTAATTTTCTTTTCAACTAGGGCGTGTTGATCTTTCGTGAGTGTTTTTTGAACAGCATGGTAAAGAGTTATAATTTGCTTCGCCAAAAGTAAAACCATAACCAATACCATGCCAAGAACAATGCTAACTGATATTCGCTGGGAACTGCTACTCCAAGTTATGAAAAGTACAGGTCGTATTTACGATAAAACTGAACATCGAATGACATTTGAAGGAATACTTTATCGAATGAGAACAGGTATTCCTTGGCGAGATCTACCCTCTGAGTTCGGAGAGTGGAGTACCGTTTACAGACGATTTAATCTTTGGTCAAAGAAAGGGATTTTAGATAATCTTTTCAAAAGCTTATCTAGCATGGCTGACTTTGAATGGGTATTTCTTGATGGCTCTATAGTTAGAGCGCATCAGCATAGTACAGGTGCAGCTACTGAAAGTTCAGAGCAAATAGGAAAAAGTCGCGGGGGCAACTCAACCAAAATTCACTTAGCTGTAGATAGTGGTGGCCTGCCGATTTGCTTTGATTTATCAGAGGGACAACGCCACGATATAGTGCATGCCGAAAGCTTAGTTGAGCAACTCGATGAAGTTAATACCATCGTTTGTGATAAAGGATATGACAGCGAACCTTTCCGTACTTTTGTTAAGGAACGTGGCGGAGAAACAGTAATTGCTAAACGCAATTACGGACAAGATATAGACAAAGACAGTATGGATTGGTGTCTATACAAGTATCGTCACTTGGTCGAAAATGCCTTTGGGAGAATTAAGCATTATCGAGCTATTTCAAGTAGATATGACAAGCTAGAAAGGAATTATGCCAGCATGTTATCACTGGCATTCATGTTAATGTGGCTACCGATGTATTGTTGAACACGGAATGTACAGCAAAGATCAACACGCCCTAGTTACAGGAATGTACGTTCTATTCTTTAAAAACCAATACGTAGTTGGCGCAAAATAGTTTTATTTTGATAATGGTGAAATTTTCATTATGACTAATGAATGAAGCTTTAATGTTTTTCAATTGGCAATTTGATAGCCGCTAACCTCTAACCGACTAGCCAATCACTTTGTTCGTTATTGGCGTGTAGCCATGTGTATTGAGCAAGCTTGTGTGGCTTGATTAGAGAAGAGGAACCGCTGGCAAGGTGACTGGGTTTAATACTTTGTGCTTGGCAGACTGGCGCGACTTGTTCGTTGAACAAGAGTTGGCTAACAATCGATTGTTGGCTTGGCTTCGATGCGTATTACCGAAGAGCGTAAGCGCAAAATCTTGTTCACAGATAAGTATTACCAAACACCAGCTGTGTTTGTTGCGGCTAAGAGCGCAGAATTTAGCATTGATGAGGCCGGCCTAGCGGGTAAAAATATTGGTGTGCAGCAAGGTACGATTCACGATCGTTACACAGGACAAGACGAAGTCTATCTTGATATGCAGAATGGTCGTTTAGATCTAACGTTTGGTAACTCCGGTCAACTGTCACTCGCTTTCTTAGACAAGAAAGAAGGAGAGGATTTTGAATTCAAAGGCAAAGCAGTGACCGACAAAGCCTACATTGACAAAGGCACGGCATTAGCGTTAAGAAAGCAGGATTCAAAACTGGCGAAACAATTCAACAACGCGATTGAAGAGATCAGAGCCAACGGTACTTACGACAAAATTGCTGTTAAGTAGTGCACGTTTGATATTTATGGTGCTGATTTGTAATTCGTCTAACGCCTAAAACTAAATCACTAAAAACGAAAAATCCAAGGGCTGTGAAGCTCTCGGATTTTTTCGTTTATGTCAGTGGTATCAATTCAATCAATAATCAACCATCAACCATCAACCATCAACCATCAACTTAGCGTTTAGTCTTTAAGCTTGCTGCTTTTGTAGCTCAGCTTCTTGTTCTTCGTCTTTGATTAGAGAATCAACGATTACTGCACATGCTGCATCACCAGTGATGTTTAGAGCAGTACGAATCATGTCGAAGATACGGTCTAGAGCGAACAGCAGAGGTAGACCTTCAATAGGGATACCAGCGGCTAGAAGAACGGCAACCACTAGGAAAGAAGGACCCGGAACTCCCGCTTGACCAACAGCACCTAGCGTAGAGGTTACGATGATAGCAACGTAAGCGCCCATAGAAAGGTCGATGTTGAACAGTTGTGCGAAGAAGATAGCCACTAGGCCGTAGTAGATTGCGTTACCAGACATGTTGATCGTCGCGCCCAAAGGCAGAACGAATGAAGCGGTAGAGTTACGAACACCAAGTTCTTTCTCTACTGTTTCCATTGTTACTGGTAGTGTCGCCATTGAAGATGCTGTTGATAGTGCAACCGCTTGAGGTTTCTTCATTGCAACTAGGAACTTCTTAGCTGAAGTCTTAGTGAAGATTTGAATCATCAGTGGGTAAGCAACAAAGCCGAAGATAAGAATCGCAGCGATGTAAACAACGAACAGTTTGAACACAACCATAAGCGCGCCAAAACCAAACGTACCTACAGCTTCAGCCATTAGGCCGAATACGCCAAGTGGTGCAATGATCATAACTTTGTTGATCATCCATACCATAGCGTCAACGATAGCATTTACACCGTTGATGATAGGGTCACGCTTCTCTTTTGCTTGTTTAGAAATCGCAATACCAAAGAACAAGCAGAAAACGAGAATTTGCAGAATGTTTGCTTCATTCAATGATTGGAAAACGTTGGTAGGGATCATGCCAGTGATGGTTGCCCAGAACGTTGGAAGCTCGCCTTTCGCAGCGTATTCTGAAGAGAACATGCCTTCAACGCCAGAAACATCGATACCACGACCCGGTTCGAAAACTTCACCCATTACAAGCGCTAGTGCTACAGCAAGTGCAGACGTTAGTGCAAAGTAACCCAGTGTAGTGATACCGACTTTACCTGCCGATGAGCTATTACCTAGACCAGCAGCACCTGAAATTAGGGCAACCGCGACTAGAGGAATAACCAGCATCTTGATCAAGTTGATGAAGATAGCACCCAGTGGAGCGAACATTGTTGCGCTGTCACCCATCATCGCGCCGACTACGGTCCCGATGATCATTGCAATAACGACTTGAATGCCGATGTTGCTTAATAAACTCTTTTCTTTTAACACTTCCATAACCTCTGTGCTACTAAATATAAAAATCCCAGAATTACTCACCAATGTACGATGTACCATTGGATAAATATTTCGCGAAGAGTTTTACACGTATCCTTTACATTTATCAATATGAGCGGAGGTGAAAGTCTCTTAAAAACCGGAGCTGAATCGCTATGAGGTGTTTTTTATACCAGGGCAAACGTTTGCTTTTTGTTTTTGGCTGATACGTTATTTGTTTAATTTATAAAAGGTTTGATCGGTGTGGTTTTGTGAATGCTTTTGGTGGAATTCTGTTAACTCATCTTTATTAACATTTATTCTTAATTGGCGAGTGCTTTTTATACAAAACTGGGAGGGGTAAGATGAGATGTTGGTTGTGCTAAATTTAGCCTGAACTATGCTTAAGGTATCTATTTATTACCAAGATGTTACTTCTACGCTTGAATAAAACGTCAATCTAGCATCTCAGTTGTAAGGAGAAGGTGCATGACTTTTATATCAAAGTGCTTATTTGCGTTTCTTCTGCTCTTTAGTTCTGCCTTAGCTCAGGCTGATGATGTTTGGGTTATTGAGATTAATGGTGTTATTGGACCGGCAACGAGTGACTACCTCACCAGAGAGATAGAACAAGCTCATGATGAGCAAGCTAAGCTCATCATATTGAAAATGAACACGCCCGGCGGTTTAGATACGTCGATGCGAGACATCATTAGAGCGATAACGACATCGCCTATTCCTGTCGCTACATGGGTGGGGCCGGCTGGCTCACGTGCTGCGAGCGCGGGGACGTATATCTTGCTAGCCAGCCACATTGCTTCGATGGCCCCTGGTACCAACTTAGGTGCAGCTACCCCTGTTTCTCTCGGTGGTGGTAAAGCGCCTTCAAATCCTTTATCCCCTCAAGATGATACCAACAAAGACGACGACACTTCTACGGCCAATGAAAGTACTCAAGAGCCACAAAACTCTGATCAGGTGAAAGCCACCACCGCGATGGAAAAGAAAGTCATTAATGATGCAGCGGCTTATATCGTAAGTTTGGCTAAGCTACAAAATCGTAATGAAGAGTGGGCAGAGAAGGCGGTAAGAGAAGCAGCAAGCTTGGATTCGGACAATGCGCTCACGCTTAATGTGATTGATTTCATCGCGAGCGACCTACAGCAATTGGTTGAGTTGAGTAATAGACGCACCATCACAATCAATGGTGTCAGTCAGGAAATTCAGCTCAGTGAGGTGGCTTTTGTCGAGCGAGAGCAAGATTGGCGCTTAAGCCTGCTTTCGGTGATCACAAATCCAAATGTCGCCTACATTCTGATGCTCATCGGTATCTATGGCTTGCTTCTTGAGTTCTATAACCCCGGCGTTGGTTTACCGGGTGTCTTAGGGGGTATTTGCTTGCTACTCGCCATGTATTCCTTGCAAATGCTGCCAGTGAGCTACGCGGGCCTTGCCTTAATTCTATTGGGAATTGCCTTAATGGTGGCAGAGGCCTTTAGCCCAAGCTTTGGTATTTTCGGTTTGGGTGGCGTTGCCGCATTTACATTGGGCTCAATCATGCTGATGGACACTGAGGTTCCGGGTTACCAAATCGCATTACCGTTAATTATTGGAATCAGTTTGTTCTCTGTCGCCTTTATCGTCGTAACAATTTCAATGCTAGTCCGAGTGAGAAGCAAGCCAGTGACTACGGGGATGGAAGCGGTTGTTGGCGACACAGGCAAAGTGGTAAGCGGTTTCCCTGGAGCCGGTCGAGTATTGGTCGAAGGTGAGATCTGGCAAGCCAAATGCGCGAGTGAACTGCAAGCGGGGCAGATCATCAGAGTCACCAAGTTGACTGGGCTCTCTTTGGATGTTGAAGCGTTGCCCGATGATACATCATCGAAATCTGTCTAGCACGGACTGTTAGCGTGGGGTGCTAGTACAAACTTGATTGGGTTATTAATTGCTTAGCCATCGTTACCATTAGGGGGCGGTTATGTTTATACACACTATAGGTATTGTTATTGTGCTCGTTATCTTGTTGATAGCCAGCATGTTCAGAGTGCTGCGCGAGTACGAGCGTGCAGTGGTGTTTTTCCTCGGGCGCTTTTACGGTGTGAAAGGGCCGGGGTTAATTATCATCATTCCTTTTATCCAACAAATCGTGCGAGTGGATCTACGAACTATCGTTTTGGATGTACCAACACAAGATTTGATCACACGCGATAACGTGTCGGTCAAGGTAAATGCCGTGGTGTATTTCCGAGTGCTGGATCCGAAGATGGCGATCAACAACGTTGAGAACTATCTTGAAGCGACCAGCCAACTGTCACAAACAACACTTCGTTCGGTTCTCGGTCAGAATGAATTGGATGAGCTGTTGTCTGAGCGTGAAGAACTCAATAGAGACTTACAAGCTATCTTGGATCAACACACCGATAACTGGGGGATCAAGATTGCCAATGTCGAGATCAAGCATGTTGATCTGGATGACAGTATGGTGCGTGCTCTTGCTAAACAAGCCGAGGCGGAACGCTCTCGTCGAGCCAAGGTAATACATGCGACAGGTGAGTTAGAAGCATCGAGCAAATTACGTGAAGCGGCCGAAGTACTGAATCAAGCGCCTAACGCCATTCAATTGCGATATATGCAAACGCTAACCGAGGTGGCTAACGAAAGAACCTCCACCATCATCTTCCCAATGCCCATCGATCTAGTGGAGAAGATAACCGACCCGATCAAAGCGACGCTCAATGAGGCTGCAATCAAGAAAGCAATGAAAGCCGATGAGTGATTGGCTCAAATGAAAAGCAATAAAAAAGGCTCCACAGTTGTGGAGCCTTAGAGTATTTGAATCGCTGGTTCTATTTAATGACCAATGATATTACTAGCCGTTACTTCTGCGTTGCCGCTTTCATTGGCGTAACAAACTCAGCAAGTGCTTTAAGCATTGCTTTTGGTTGTTCAACGTTGTTTTCAATGATTTTCACAACCGCTGAGCCAGAGATAGCACCTGCAGCGCCAGCTACAATCGCTTCTTTCACTTGTTCAGGAGCAGATATACCGAAACCAAGCAGTGCTGGTGGCGCATCAAACTTGTTCAAACGATCAAGTAGGGCTGTCACAGGCATGTTTGCTTTTGTTTCTGCACCCGTTACGCCTGAGCGAGAAAGTAGGTAAGTGTAGCCACCACCTAACTCAGATACTGACTGAAGTGTTTCATCGGTCGCTGTTGGCGGAGCTATAAAGATTGGGTGAATACCAAACTTCTTCGCTGCAGCAACAAACTCACCGCTTTCGTTGGTTGGTACATCAGCAATCAATACTGAATCGATACCTGCTTTTGCACAACGTTCGTAGAAGTTCTCGATACCACGTGCGTAAACCAAGTTCGCGTACATCAGTAGGCCGATTGGCAGCCCTGGGTATTTAGCGCGAATTTGACCAATAAGATCAAAACACACATCTGGCGTTACTTTAGAATCTAAAGCACGAATGTTTGCGCCTTGGATTGTTGGACCATCAGCAAGTGGATCTGAGAATGGGATACCAAGCTCAAGTGCATCAGCACCCGCATCAACGAGCGTTTCCATGATCTTAAGAGACTGCTCAGGGTTAGGATCGCCAACCGTTAAGAATGGTACAAATGCGCCCTGATTCTTTTCAGCTAAGCGAGTGAAGAGTGATTGATAGCGATCCATTATAATGCTCCTTTCTCTTTAAGAATGTCGTGTACAGAGAAGATATCTTTATCACCACGACCAGATAGATTAACCACTAATAGCTGTTCTTTTTCTGGGGCATCGTGAGCCATTTTAACTGCATGAGCCAAAGCATGAGATGACTCTAGCGCTGCGATAATACCTTCTTTACGTGCAATCAATTGGAACGCTTCTAGCGCTTCGTCATCGGTCACGTTGTCGTATTCAGCACGGCCAATGGCATTTAGGTGCGCGTGTTGAGGACCCACTGATGGGAAGTCTAGACCCGCAGAAACAGAGTAAGACTCTTCTACTTGGCCGTTCTCATCTTGCATTAATGGTGCTTTCATACCAAAGAAGATACCCGTTTTACCGTGTTTAAGCGGCGCGCCGTGTTGGTCGGTATCAATACCTTTACCAGCAGGCTCTACACCGATTAGGCGAACAGACTCTTCTTCAATGAAGTCAGCGAACATACCGATAGCGTTTGAACCACCGCCGACACAAGCGATAACCGCATCTGGAAGGCGACCTTCACGAGCTAGGATTTGGTTCTTTGTTTCTTCACCAATCATGCGTTGGAAATCACGAACGATGGTTGGGAATGGGTGAGGGCCAGCCGCAGTACCCAGTAGGTAGTGTGCTTCTTCGTAAGTTGCAGACCAGTCACGTAGCGCTTCATTACATGCGTCTTTTAGCGTTGAAGAACCTGAATGAACAGGGATAACCTCTGCGCCCATTAGCTTCATGCGGAACACGTTCGGGCTTTGACGTTCAACGTCTTTTGCTCCCATGTAAACGCGACACTTAAGCCCTAATAGAGCACACGCTAGAGCAGTTGCAACGCCGTGTTGGCCTGCGCCTGTTTCAGCGATGATTTCTTGCTTACCCATACGTTTAGCAAGCAGCGCTTGACCAAGTACTTGGTTTGTCTTGTGTGCGCCGCCGTGAAGTAGATCTTCACGCTTTAGGTACAGTTTGGTTTTTGTACCTTTAGTAAGGTTACGAGCCAGCGTTAGTGCTGTTGGACGACCTGCGTACTCTTGTAGAAGCGTCATGAATTCACTGCGGAACTCAGGATCGGCTTGTGCATCGATAAATGCTTGTTCTAGTTGGTCTAGTGCTGGTACTAGGATCTGCGGTACGTATTGACCACCGTATTCACCGAAGTAGGCATCGAGTTTAGCCATTGTGTTATTCCTTCAATTCTATCGATGTGTATTCACACCAAGTCATTTAATCTTGTTTGAGCTTCGCAAAGGCAAAGCTCACTAATATGTTTTTAGTTTCCGCTTTCTAGTTTCTAGGCTCTAGGTTTTAAGTTCTAGCTCTTAAGCTCTAGAAGCCAGACTAGTAATTACGAATCGCGGCAAAAGCGCGTTGCAGTTTGTCTGCGTCTTTTTTACCTGGAGCCGATTCAACACCAGAGTTTAGGTCTAATCCTAAACAACCTAACTTAGCGGCTTGGTTAGCATTGTCTGGTTTTAGGCCACCCGCCAACATGATTGCGCTTTGGTTGTTGATTAGGCTCCAATCGAACGCTTGACCTGTACCACCCGTTTGAGAACCCACTTTAGTATCTAGCAGGTGACGAGTCACGTTGCTTTTCAGTAATTCTGGTAGCGTGCTTTTAGCACCGTTTTCAGCGCCGTTTTCAGCGCCGTTTTCAGCACTGCAAGCCACACCGTAAGCTTTCCAAATCTCAACGTGTTCAGGTAGAGATTGTTTTAGTTCATCGACAAATGCTTGAGACTCATCACCGTGCAGTTGCACCGCAAATAAACCTAGCTCAGAAACCGTTTTCGCAACGTCAGTTACGCTATGATTTTGGAACACACCCACGTAGTTCAAAGGTGCGCCGCTCATGGTTAAACGAGCTGCTTCGATATCAACATGACGCTTAGATGCTTCAACGAAAATCAGACCACCGAATACTGCACCGGCTTGATAAGCCTTTGCTGCATCGTCAGAGTGAGTTAAACCACACACCTTGTTTTCACCGAGTGTCACTTTACGCACCGCAAGCTCTAGGTTCTTTTCAGCCATCAGAGAGCTACCGATTAGGAAGCCATCTGCAAATGTTGAAAGGTCACGAACTTGTTGATGTGTGTAGATGCCAGACTCTGAAATCACGACTGCGTTTGGAGCCAGTTCGCGAATCAGCGGAGCCAACTCTTTGGTACGGTTCAAATTAGTCGAAAGGTCACGTAGGTTACGGTTATTAATACCGATCACTTTTGCTTTTAAAGCGACAGCGCGATGAAGTTCTTCTTCGTTGCTGACTTCGGTTAGTACACCCATATTTAGCGAGTGAGCGACGTCAGCAAGTGCTTTGTATTCTTCGTCATCTAATACCGATAGCATTAGCAAAATTGCGTCAGCTGAGTAGTGACGAGCTAAGTAAACTTGGTAGGTATCAACCATGAAGTCTTTACACAGGATAGGCTGCTTAGCAATGCTGCGAACCTTAGGTAAAAACTCAAAGTCACCTTGGAAGTACTTCTCGTCTGTCAGCACTGAAATCGCGTTGGCGTGGTGGTTGTAAACCGATGCAATGTAGTCCAAATCAAACTCGTCACGGATTAAACCTTTTGACGGTGATGCCTTCTTACATTCAGTGATGAAAACCGTTTGTTCACCGCTCAGAGCATCATAAAAGCTGCGGTCTGTTGCGGTTAACGCTGCTTTAAACTCGTCCAACGGTTGAGTTTGCTTACGCTCTTCAACCCATTGGTATTTATCACGAACGATTTTTGCTAATACTTCCGCCATTTCAGCTTCTTTGACTGAAACGTGGGTCGACAATTTATCGGTAGTCTGTGTCATGTTCTTTGTCTCAATTCGTCGTTCGTTAAGCGTGTGCAGCAAGCTTTTGCACAAGCTTGTACGCTTTGCCAGAGTTCATCGCGTCAATTGCTTGCTGTGCGTTGACTTTTAGGTCTTCGTGACCAAATAGACGCATCAATAGAGCAACGTTCACGGCTACTGCGCCAACTTGGGCTTCAGTGCCTTTACCCGTTAGGATATCGGTTGTGATGGCTTTGTTCTCTTCTGGCTCGCCGCCCTTGATTGCTTCAAGAGGGTGAGTGTTCAAACCAAAGTCTGCCGGTGTCACAGTGTATTCGTGAATTGCGCCGTCTTTGATTTCAGCAACGATGGTTTCGCCATGAATAGCCACTTCATCAAGGCCGCTACCGTGCACAACGGCAGCACGCTTCATGCCCATTTGCAGCATGGTTTCCGCGATAGGGCGTACTAGCTCTTTGCTGTAAACACCCATTAGCTCGATGTTAGGGCGAGCAGGGTTAATCAGTGGGCCAAGGATGTTGAAGATAGTACGTGTTTTCATAGTTTGACGAACAGGCATCGCGTGACGCACGCCACCGTGGTATTGCGGAGCAAATAGGAATGCTACGCCAAGCTCATCGACAGCCGTACGAGTGTCTTCCGCGGTCATCGCTAGGTTGATGCCAAACGAATCCAGTAGGTCAGAAGAGCCTGATTTGCTCGATACACTGCGGTTACCGTGCTTCGCGACTTTTAAACCACACGCTGCGGCAACAAATGCAGAAGTTGTCGAGATATTAATGGTGTTGTGACCGTCGCCACCTGTACCTACGATGTCTGCAAAATCGTAATCAGGGCGCGGGAACGGGTTTGCATTTGCAAGCAGTGCTTTCGCCGCGCCAGCGATTTCATCAGGCGTTTCGCCTTTGATTTTTAGTGCAGTCAGCGCTGAAGCCATCAAGATTGGGTCTAGCTCACCCTTGATGATCACATCAAATAACTGTTGGCTTTCTTCTTGAGTAAGAGACTGCTGTTCGTAAAGTTTATTAATCTGTTCCATGATCGTTTCCTATATTCCTGTCTTCTCAAGGGGAGAGCTTTTCTCTAAATGAATAGGTTTCTCAAGAGCCCATTCGATAGCGTTCGCCAGAAGCGTTGCACCGTAGGTCGTCATAATTGATTCAGGGTGGAATTGGAATCCACAAACCTTGTCTTGTTCTTGAACCACAGACATTACCAAATCATCGACTTCAGCGGTCACTGTTAAGCTATCAGATACATGCGTTGCTACTAAAGAGTGGTAGCGAGCGATAGCCAGCGGCGAAGGTAAGCCTTGGTAAGTCGCATGATTTTGGTGTTCCATCATCGACACCTTACCATGAATGATTTCGCCAGCGCCTGCAACGGTGCCACCGTAGGCTTCAACAATCGCTTGGTGGCCTAAGCAAATACCAATCATTGGCACTTTGCCTTTTAGCAGCTGAATCAGCTCTGGCATGCAACCCGCATCTGCTGGAGCGCCAGGGCCGGGTGAAAGCAGTGCAACCGGGTTATCTAATTCGTTGATCGCCGCTTCAACGACCTTTGCAGGAATGTTGTTACGGTAAATTTTTACGCTGTGACCTAATGAACGAAACTGGTCTACAAGGTTGTATGTGAACGAGTCGAAGTTATCGATGAATACAATATCAGCCATAATTACGACTCCTTATTACTTGTTAGGTTTTTAGTATGTGCAGCTTGAATTGCTGAGATGACCGCTTGAGCTTTGCCGCGAGTTTCATCAGCTTCTGCTTGTGGGTCTGAGTCGAATACCACACCTGCGCCCGCTTGTACTTGTGCCACGCCATCTTCAACGTAAGCAGAGCGAATCACGATACAAGTATCTAACGTGCCTTCACCAGTTAGGTAACCAACTGCACCGCCGTAGCTACCACGACGTGTTTTTTCTACGTCACGAATAAGCTGCATTGCACGGATTTTTGGTGCGCCTGTTAGCGTACCCATGTTCATACAAGCTTGGTAAGCGTGTAGGGCATCTAAGTCTTCACGTAGTTGACCAACCACACGAGAAACCAAGTGCATCACATGACTGTAGCGATCAACTTTCAGCAAGTCTGCTACGTGGCGAGTGCCAGCTTCTGCAATACGTGCCACATCGTTACGTGCTAGGTCTACCAGCATCATGTGTTCAGCGTTTTCTTTCTTGTCGGTACGCAGTTCAAGTTCGATACGGCTATCTAGGTCGAAATCAATTTGACCATTCGGGCGTTTACCGCGACGACGAGTACCAGCAATTGGGTAAATTTCGATTTGGTTGGTTTCAGTTTCGTACTTCAGTGCACTTTCTGGAGAAGCACCAAACAGAGTAAACAGCTCGTCTTGCATGTAGAACATGTAAGGGCTTGGATTACTTTGCTTGAGTTCTTTGTAAGCCGCCAGTGGAGCAGGGCAAGGTAGCGTAAAGCGGCGTGAAGGAACTACTTGGAACACATCGCCTTTAACGACGTACTCTTTTAAATCACGAACCGTTTGGCAGAAGTCTTCATCTGAAACGCTTGGTACTGCGTCAACGTTGTCGAGCGGCGTAACTTCTGTGATGGCTTTCAATGACTGACACTGTGTTTGAATGTCGGCTAGGCGCTCAGTTAATTGAGCTTTGATGCTTTCATCTTGAGCAAACAAGCTCGCGTGAAGTAGGCCCTCGTTTTCTTGGTGGTCGAAACGTAATAGAGTCTCGGCAACGTAGAAAACAAAGTCAGGGCAGTTGTTGGTCGCTTCAGCATCGCCTAGCGGTTCAAAGTTCGCCACGATGTCGTAAGCGAATAGGCCAGCCATGAATAACGCGTGTTTGTTATCCGCGTCTTGCTCAAAGCTGTGTTGAACCAAACGCAGTGCATCGAATGAAGACGCTTCTCTTAAACGTGAATCTTCGTCTAATTCGTTGCTTGGTTCGACAAAAGTCAGCGTCAATACGTTATCCGTAAGGTCAGATTTGATCTCTGTTTTAACGTTTTGAGCTAGGTGTTCGATTAGCGCTTGACCATTTTGAGTCAACGCTTGAAAGGTTACTTCATGTCCGCGACATACGATGCGAACAGCAGAGTCGATAAGGAGTAGGCTTGTTAGGTTCTGTTTAGATTCAATCTCAGCAGATTCCAACAACAGACTGTCTGTTTTGTTTTCACACAGAGTATGAAAAACACTGGTTGGATCTTGCGAGTAAGGAACGGAAGAATTGATGACCTCAATGGTTCCCAGCTTTTTGATTTCAATGGCCTTGTTCACAAGACCTCCTTTATGATTCTTTAAATTTCCTGCCGTACATAGTCGCATAAAGATAACGTTCACCCAATCTAGAATATGGTCAATTCGTTGATTTGTTAGTCAGTTGAATGTGAGATGTTCGACAAATTAAAAAGCCCGCTATGAAAGCGGGCTTAGTGATAACTTTTTTATAAACAAACTGTTTAATTAGAAGTACACGTTGGCCCACCAAGAACTTGTCCAAGTGCGCCACCAATTAAGCTCTGAACTTGCTTCTACTGAAGAAAGTTCTAAAACTTTATCTTTATGGTTTTGGTTAAATTCTTGTAACATAGTGAACCTATCAAATGTGATACTTCGTATTTGTGTACTAGTTAACTAGTTTTGCGCTTGCAGGTCAAGTGCGTTGACACAAATATAACGATAAAAATTGAAAACAATGAAAAAGAATATATGAGAATTGATCTACATAGTCATACAACAGCCTCAGATGGCCGACTTACTCCACCTGAACTGATTGACCGAGCGCTAGGCTTTAACATCGAAGCGTTAGCGATTACAGATCATGATACGACTGATGGACTTGCAGAAGCACGCAGCTATATTGCTGATAACAATCTTCCTATTCAGTTGATTAACGGCATCGAGATCTCAACCGTTTGGCAAAACAAAGATATCCATATTGTTGGGTTAAACGTCGATCCTGAATCACCAGAATTGAAAGCGTTAATTGAACAACAGAAGCAACACCGTGTCGGACGTGCAGAGATGATTGCTCAACGTCTTGAGAAAGCGACCCGTGAAGGTGTGTTAGAAGAGGTTAAGTTGATTGCAGGTGATGCACCAATTACTCGAGCACACTTTGCGAAATGGTTAGTCGACAATGGCTACGCGAAAACCATGCAGCAGGTGTTTAAAAAGTTTCTTACGCGCAACAATCCAGGTTATGTGCCGCCAACATGGTGCTCAATGAGTGATGCTGTCACGGCTATTCATGCGGCTGGTGGTCAAGCGGTATTAGCTCACCCTGCGCGATATGGCCTTACCGCCAAGTGGGTTAAACGCCTTCTCGCTGCATTTGTTGAAGCAAATGGTGACGCTATGGAAGTGGCTCAACCTCAGCAAGCACAACAAGAAAGACGCACACTTGCGGATTATGCTATACAATACAAACTATTAGCCTCCCAAGGCAGCGACTTCCATTACCCATCCCCATGGATGGAGCTTGGACGTAATCTCTGGCTACCTTCTGGGGTCGAAGAAGTATGGAAAGATTGGGAGTTTCAAACGGTTTCACCATCTGAATAGTCTTTAGGTGAACCAGCTCCTTCTGATGATAGAGTCGAGAGATTCGATAACGAGGATCAACAATGAGCCAGTTTTTTTATGTACACCCAGATAACCCACAAGCGCGCTTAATTACTCAAGCGGTTGCGATTATTCGCAATGGCGGCGTTGTGGTTTATCCAACAGATTCAGGTTATGCACTGGGTTGTCAGCTTGAAAATAAACAAGCACTCGAACGCATCTGTAAAATTCGTCGAATCGATGATAAGCACAATTTCACTTTGTTATGCCGTGATCTTTCTGAGTTGTCACTGTATGCACGAGTAGATAACGTGGCTTTCCGTCTGCTTAAGGCGCACACGCCAGGTGCTTACACGTTTATTTTCAAAGCAACAAAAGAAGTGCCAAAGCGTTTGATGAACGCTAAGCGTAAAACGATCGGTATTCGTGTACCGGACAACAAAATTGCCCTAGACCTTCTAGAAGCAATGGGCGAGCCATTGATGTCGACGTCTCTGATTCTTCCGGGTAACGAGACAACTGAATCGGATCCTGAAGAAATTCGTGACAGCTTAGAGCATGCGGTTGATGTCATTTTGAATGGCGGCTACTTAGGTGAGCAACCTACTACGGTTATTGACTTCAGTGACGATGACGCCGTTGTTTTACGTCGTGGTGCCGGTGATCCAGCGCCGTTTGAATAATAGCGTTACTGATTAACAGTCTGTAACGAAACAGCAAACCTGCCAGAGTAAATAACAAGTGCTTTTTGGCAGGTTATTTGCGATAATACGCGACCGCGATTTGGTCGCGAAAAATTCATTCGACGTCTGTGAAGACGACAATTAGGTAGAAAAGAGTAAATGAGCGAAAAATTACAGAAGGTTTTAGCGCGAGCTGGTCACGGTTCTCGTCGTGAACTAGAAGGTTTAATCAAATCTGGTCGTGTAAGTGTTAACGGTCAAGTTGCGAAATTGGGTGAGCGTCTTGAAGACGAGAACTCAGTGATCCGTATCGATGGCCACACAATTACAGGCAAAGCCTCTGAAGAAGTGGTTTGTCGTGTACTTGCTTACTACAAACCTGAAGGTGAGCTTTGTACTCGTCACGATCCTGAAGGTCGCCGTACTGTTTTCGATCGTCTACCTAAGATCCGTGGTTCTCGTTGGATTTCAGTTGGTCGTCTTGATGCAAACACATCAGGCCTACTGTTGTTCACAACCGATGGTGAACTAGCTAACCGCCTAATGCACCCAAGCCGTCAGGTTGAGCGTGAGTACCTAGTACGTGTATTTGGTGAAGTAACCGAGCAAAAAGTTAAGAACGTGACTCGTGGCGTTCAACTTGAAGATGGTATGGCTCGTTTCGAAGATGTGGTTTACGCTGGCGGTGAAGGTATGAACCATACTTTCTACGTAGCAATTAATGAAGGTCGTAACCGTGAGGTTCGTCGTCTTTGGGAATCACAAGAAACAACAGTAAGCCGTCTGAAACGTGTACGTTACGGTGATATCTACCTTGATAAGAAACTGCCTCGTGGCGGTTGGAAAGAGCTAGATCTTCAAGAAGTAAACTACTTGCGTGAGCTTGTTGAACTTCAACCAGAAAAAGAGACTCTGTTGGATCTTGATCCTGCAAACACTTCTCGTAAGCGTGAGCGTTCTCGTAGCCAGAAAATTCGTCGTGCTGTTAAGCGTCACGAAGAGCGCGCAAATGCTCCTAAAGGCCGTAGTAACCAGACTAAGCGTAAGAAGCCTGCAACTCGCGGTACAACAACACCTGATTCAGGTCGTAGTGCTCCAGCGACCAATGGTAAACCTCAGTCTACCAAAAAGCCTAAACTGAACAACGGACGCCCGGCTAAACCGGCTAAGCCAAGATCACGTAAGTAATTACGTGGATTCTGAAGCTTAATCCAACGTTTCGAATACAAAAAAACCTGCTAATTTAGCAGGTTTTTTTTATGGTGCGCCGAGCATGGCGTTGATCTAGGAGGTGAAAGTCCTCTACGGGCTCAGTCGAGCGAGAACCGTTAGCCTATGCAAGGGTGTTCACCGTGAGGTGAAATCTGAAGGAAGCAAATGGCAAAACTTGGTTGTGACGAACAGAAATCTGATAGTAGGCCATTACAACTTGGGCAACCTAGCCATAGATAGAATAGTCCAATGCCTCGACGGGAAGTGTGTAGTGGTAAATCAGGCACAGCCAAGGGAAAGAACAACGCCTTACCTCGGGAGATCTTATTGTTTGTCTCAATAGAGACTAATACAGCAGTGATGTTGTGTGATGGACAATAAGAAGTCAGCAGAAGGCATAGTACTTTGAGAATGTACAACTCAAAGGAAGGCCTGAACTGAATATATCAAGAAGCAGTCACTAGACACTCAATCATGTGGAGTCATAGCAAGATGAAACTCATCTCTACGTCCCAAAGGGCAATACCGCAAGTAAAGCTCATGGATACGAAGAATGACAAGCATGGTCGGCGTAGACAGGAGGGCGAGTCTTGGTGACCTCAACTTCGTTGATGGAGCAAATTTGCTCTTCAACCAATTTGAATCAAGCTCTTAGACGCGTGAAGAAGAACAAAGGGTGTGCAGGAGTCGACAAGCTCGACATCAACGCCACTATCTCAAGACTTCGACAGGCATCAAACGGGCAAGAGCTTCGCCAGATTCTTCTGGATGGAAGCTATCAACCTCAATCTGTTCTTGGTGTAGAAATCCCCAAAGCTAGTGGTGGCGTAAGGCAATTAGGTATCCCAACAGTCCTTGATAGGGTAGTCCAACAGGCAATCACATCAGTGCTGTCATGTATCTATGAGCCGAAGTTCTCCGACAATAGTTACGGGTTTAGACCCAACCGCAGTGCGCACCATGCATTGGCGGCCGCCAGTCGCTACATCCGAGAGGGTCGAGGTTATGTAGTAGATATAGACCTAGCAAAATACTTCGATACAGTGAATCACGATAGGCTAATGCACAGGCTGTCACAAGATATTGCTGATAAACGCGTGTTAAAGCTAATTAGGTCATACCTACAGGTAGGCATAATGCGACATGGACTAGTTGAGCAGAGACAACGAGGCACACCCCAGGGTGGGCCATTATCTCCGCTACTATCAAATATTGTATTAGATGAACTGGATAAAGAGTTAGAGCGTAGAGGGCATAAGTTCTGTCGATATGCAGATGACTGTCAAATCTACGTGCGTAGTGAGGAAGCCGCTCATCGAGTCAAAGAGTCGATAACGGAGTTCTTGGAGCAGAAACTAAAGCTGACGGTAAACCGTAAGAAAAGTGCAGCAACGAGAGTGACAAAGCGAACTTACCTAAGCCATCGCTTCCAGATAGACGGAACAATCGGGATATCGAAGACGGCACAAGCTCAAATGAAGAAGCGAGTACGTCAGATAACGAAGCGAAATCGAGGACGAGAGTTACAGGTGATAATCACGGAGTTAACTCAATATCTAAGAGGATGGCAACACTACTTCAAGCTTCCTGTTCGTAAAAGTGCAATGCAGCGCTTAGATGAATGGATACGGCGTAGACTAAGGTGCTACCGACTAAAGCAGCGCAAACGCAGACACAGCATAGCGACATGGTTACAGCGACAAGGTGTAACGGAGCGTAATGCGTGGAAGCTAGCGATGTCAGATAAGGGTTGGTGGCATCTAGCTTTAACGCCACAGGTTAATCACGCCATGCCAATAAAATGGTTCGAGGGGTTGGGGCTGTACTCATTAAGAGATGGGTACGAGTCACTGAAAGTATATTCGGAACCGCCGTATGCGACCCACGCTTGTACGGTGGTGTGAGAGGACGGAGGCTGCGAGGCCTCCTCCTACTCGATTCTTGAATATGGCGCAGTTCAAATCATGTGGAAGTGCTTAGCCAGATCGGCTGACTCGCTACGATTGATATTAGGTCACTTTCAAATGATTCGAGAAGTTGTCACCCTTCGCCATGCGGTCATACAAAATAACATTGACCGCGGCAGCAAGGTTCATGCAGCCATTAGTCGGAACGTAGATGGTTTCACGACAGAAGTCAGTGATCTCTTTTTTCAGAGTCCCATCTTCAGGGCCGAAGATATAAAAAGCACGAGGTGGGTGCTTATAATCAGGCAGAGGCTTAGCGCCTTCTATCAAATCAACCGCGATGGGCACGCAGCCAACAGGAATAATATCTTTAAGATCTTCAACACCAATTAATGGCAACTCAAGGTGCTTTTCTTTGGTGTCGGTATGAAACTGTCGAGCGTGGTCATAACGGGTGCCAGTATAAAATACAGAGTTTGCTCCATAGCAACCAGCTGCTCGCATTACTGAGCCAACATTTTCAGGGGTTTTGGGATTTACTAATCCAACACAGGCATAGCCTTTGGATAGGGTATCTGTCTTTGCTTTGGTCATAATTTTGTAGAGTTGCAGTTTGGTAAAGTGATGAGGCTATGAAGTCGTAAGAAAACCAGCTCAGTACTCTGAGCTGGTTTAAGAAGAGCCTAGTCGCGTTTCCACAACATGTGACAGAACTTGTGTTCAGGGTCACGGCTGATCAGCAGACGAGCGAATACGTCATCTAAGACATCATCAGCTTCATTTACAAGACCAATGCGTACTTCAGCGTAGATCTCTTTGTCGACTTCAAAGCCAACATGTTCAACCCAATCGTCACCAGTTTCAACAAGTTCTGCAGCGCCACGATCTTCAAACTGAGCCGTGAATAAGATCACGTCTGCAGGTTCAAGATTATCAGCAGCCATCTCTAGAAAGATGTCGTATGCAGTGTCAATTGCGTCGTCGTAAGACATTAGGTTGTTAGCTTCGGTCATAATCAGTATCTTAGCTTGCGCGGTTCATGTATTTACGTTCAGCTGTGTTCACAACAACTTTGTCGCCAGTTGCAATGTACTCAGGAACTTGAACAGTAAGGCCTGTAGACAGACGAGCTGGTTTAGTACGAGCAGAAGCAGAAGCACCTTTGATTGAAGGGTCTGTTTCTTCGATTACTAGCTCAACTGAAGTTGGTAGCTCAAGAGTCGCCGCAGTACCGTCGATAAGAATCGCGTACATACCTTGCGTATCTTCGTTGATGAACAGCAGTTCGTCTTCGATCATTTCACCGTTGAAGATGAATTGTGTGTAATCTTCGTTATCCATGAAGATGTACTCATTGCCATCAACGTAAGAGAACATTACTGCACGCTTGGTTACGTCGATCGTTTCAACGATTTCGTCAGCCTTGTGACGAACTTCTGTTTTAACGCCAGTTGCTACATCGTGACCACGGAAGCGGTAAATCTTTTGACCGCCACGGCCACCTGGTGTTGTTACTTCGATATCTTTAACGAGTACTGTTTTGCCATCAACATTGATCGCAAAACCTTTTTTAATCTCACTTGCTCTAGGCATTTTGTGTTTGTCCTTATTGGGTCTATCCGGTGATTATATCTCGTAGACGCTATAAATAGGAATAGCTTGAATCATAAAGTCACCTAAGCGATCATAGAGAGACAGTTAAATCATTATTTTATTTACCGAAACGACCTATGCAGCTACCTGTTATTGACCCAACACAGCCATTTCAACCTGAATTTCAACCTGAATTTCAACCTGTGGTTAACGATCTGATTACCTTTCTAAAAGGTGGGTTAGGTTCTAATCTGCACAGTGTCTATGTTTATGGCAGTGTGGCACGCAAGCAAGCCGTTGTCGGTCGCTCGAATCTAGATGTGGTTGTGGTTACCCATCGTTCTTTCCCAGATCAACGAACCACGCTGCTGAATACCATCAAATGGCGCTTCCAAAAGAGCTTCCCTCAGGTCACTCAAGTGGCGATCAAAACCACCTTGGTGAGCGAGATAGTTGATTTCGACAATATCTTTACGTGGGGCTTCATGCTCAAGCATTTAGCTGTGTGTGTGCATGGTGAAGATTTATCAGACTGTTATGGCGATTTTGAAACGAGTTGGGAAATTGCCAAACACTGGAATATGGACGCTGAAAATTGGTTAGCGGTTTATCGTAATAAGATTGCCCGAGCAACTACGCCAGAACAGCAAGTCGCCGCGCAAGTGATTATTGCCAAGAAGCTTCTGCGAGCCAGTTATTCTTTGGTTATGTACCGAGACAAGAATTGGTTCGACGCACCTATGGAGTGCGGTCAACAGTTCTTGAGATATCATCCAGAGAAAGAAGTCGAGATTCAAAGGTTGGGTATTTTGCTGTCTGGGCGTGCGATTCCAAAACGTTCAGTGATAGGTATTCTTGATGGCTTTGGTGAATGGCTGGTTAAGCAGTATCAGAAAACTGAGTTTCGAATCGGATAGGGCTTCGTAAGCTATCCGTTGATATGAAAAAGCAGAGCGAGTTAAGCACTCCTCTGCTTTTTTCGTTTTTATGTCTGGCTCGAGTTTTAATAGATATCTCGAGTCTAATGTCGCCTCGAAAAGAGGACTCAATCTAGAACAGACCTAGCTGCTGCCCGCTGACTCTTTCAAAATCCAGTCCTATAAACGGCAAAATAGCTTCTGCGACCGGTTTAATCTGCTTGTCGATGTAATGTTGATAATCGATGCCACTCTTCAAATACTCCTTGGGCTCGGGGCCACTCAGCGTAATCAAATATTCAATACGCCCTTTGTTTTGGTATTGAAGCGGGCGACCGAGCTGAGCATTGATCTCATCGGCTAATCTAGCAGCGCGAACCTGTGGCGGAATGTTCTTCTGGTATTCATGCAACTTACGGCGCAAGCGCTTTTGATAAACCAGTAGGTCATCGTGTTTGCCCGCGGATGTTTCATCGACAAACTGTCTAACATAATCACTTGGATCTTGGTCGTGAAAGACCATCTCATACAAGGTTTGTTGGAACTGTTGTGCAAGGGGCGTCCAATCGGTTCGTGCACTTTCAAGGCCTTTAAAAATGATCTTCTCTTGGTCACCTTGATTGATTAAGCCTGCATAACGTTTCTTCGATCCTGTCTCAGAGCCTCGAATGGTCGGCATTAGAAACTTGCGGTAATGGGTCTCGTATTCCAATTCAAGTATCGAGGTGAGGTTGTAGACCTCTTTCAGGTGATTCGTCCACCAGTCGTTGATGTAAGCCACAAGGGAGTGACCAATCTCGTCTGCTTGTTCTTGCTCAAAACTGCCATTAAGAGACACGAAAGTTGAATCGGTATCCCCGTAGATCACTTGATACCCTTTATCTTCGATCAGAACCTTGGTTTGCTTCATGATCTCATGCCCACGCATGGTGATAGAGGATGCCAAGCGAGTATCAAAGAAACGACAACCAGAAGAACCTAGCACGCCATAGAAAGAGTTCATGATGATCTTAATCGCCTGAGAAAAAGCTTTCTCGTTGTTTTTCTTTGCGACATCACGCGCTGCCCAGAGGTTTTCGATCATCTCTGGTAAAAAGTGCTTAGAGCGGTGGAATTGACCGCCACGAAACCCAGCCACTGCTTGGTCTTCTTCAGAGCCTAACTCTAATTTTAGCCCTTCAATCAGGCCCATCGGATCAATCAAGAAAGAGCGAATGATCGATGGGTAAAGGCTCTTAAAATCGAGCACCAAAACCGAGTCATAAAGGTTGGGAATCGAATCCATCACATAACCACCGGGGCTTGCGATCCAGTTTTCGGGCTCTAAATTAGGCGCGACGTAACCCGCTCGGTGTATCTGAGGCATGTATAAGTTAGTAAACGCAGCGACAGAGCCGCCAACGCGATCAAGTTCAACCCCAGTTAAGCGAGAGCGTTCAATAGCAAAATCGAGTAGGTGAGTGTGTTCGAAGATTCGATTTACTAGCACACAGTCTTGAAGGTTGTACTTGGCAAGTGAAGGTTTATCGAACTTAAACATTCGATTGATTTCATCCATGCGGTCATGAACATTATGAATGTCTTTGCCTTCGCCCAGCAACTCTTGTGACACGGACTCAAGAGACCATGACCGGAAATGGTAGGTTGCTGTTTTAAGCATATCGATACCATCTAAAACCACGCGACCAGGAATGGTAATGAAGCCCTGCTGATTTTGTGCGGAGCTGCGAAAGAAGCTCGGTTGATTGTCGCGACCAATACTGAGTTTCACTTCGTTCCATTCTGAACGTTTGTGCAGCAACCTAAAGTCGAAATCAATGACATTCCAACCGATGATGATGTCCGGGTCAAACTCGGAGAACCACGCAATCATAGCTTCAAGCAGCGCTTTCTCGTTGGCAACCCATTGGATAGTGGTGTCTGATTTTTGTGGTTCGCCAATCATTATCACTCGGCTATCCATTGGACTGTCTAGGCCGATGGAATAAAGCACACCTTTTTCCGAACACTCAATATCAAGCGAAACCACAGACAAGTTTGGCAAGTAATCGCCAGCTCGACATTTTGCGTTCGATACTCTGCGATGCTGTCTTTTTGGGGTGATAGAGCCTGTGAATTCGATACTGCCTTTGATAAAGCGCTCCATCAAGAAACGATCGGCCAGTCGAATATCACTTTCAAAGGTTTGGATCTCTTGACCGTTAAAGGCTTGAGCTAACCCGAAGCTGCTTCTCGATAAGGAAGTGTAACAAGCGGCTAAAGGGGTTTGGTCAAATGTTGCTAGCTCTAAAGGCTTAAACTGACAATCTATGGCCTCTTTATCGGCAATAGATTGGCACGTTTCGATATCAGATTGAGCAACAAAAAAGACAGGCTTTTCGTTTTGAATAGTCAGTAGCGTAGGGCCTTTAGGGGTGCTTAACCACAAGTCGATTTGTGTGCGCCCTGAAAAGTCTCGCGCTTGTCTTGTGAGTACAAAGCCTTGCTGAATATCCAATGTAGTAACCTATTGAAATGGAGAGCGGAATACTACCATCTAGCGCCTCATCACGCACAACAGCAAACAAAAATAGTCTCTATATTTTGAGAATTGGAGAAGAATAACGGGACTTAATAAGCAAAAGAGTGAAATTGTAATGAATCGAGATTCAATGGTATTGAAAATCTCTTTATCTTGTGTAATTTTATTGGGTGTTGTTTTAACTAGTTGATTTTTACCTAAAGCTTGTTGTTTTAGTTGGCTTATTTATAAATAAGTACTTGCTAAAGTTAGTGTTTCGACACATATTCAACAGAGATTTTATTTAGTAATTGAGTTAAGATATACACAATGCTGCGACCCGTTGTTCCTTTGTTTAATTGTTTCAAATAGATGAAACGACACAGTGGTTGCAGAGCCAATTAATAGTGTGGAGATACAAGTTTGATAAATGTTTTCCTTGTAGATGATCACGAGCTGGTTCGCACAGGGATACGACGTATTATTGAAGACGTCCGTGGAATGAACGTAGCAGGGGAAGCTGAAAGCGGTGAAGATGCTGCAAAATGGTGTCGTACTAATAATACTGACGTTATTTTGATGGATATGAATATGCCTGGTATTGGTGGCTTAGAAGCAACCAAGAAAATCTTGCGTTTCAACCCTGATGTTAAAATCATCGTTTTAACTGTTCATACGGAAAATCCGTTTCCAACTAAAGTGATGCAAGCTGGAGCTGCAGGTTACCTTACTAAAGGTGCAGGTCCGGACGAGATGGTAAATGCTATTCGAGTGGTTAATAGTGGCCAACGATACATTTCACCAGAAATTGCGCAGCAGATGGCTTTAAGCCAATTCTCGCCTGCGTCTGAGAATCCATTCGCTGATCTATCTGAACGTGAACTTCAAATCATGATGATGATTACCAAAGGTCAGAAAGTGACGGATATTTCAGAACAACTCAATCTAAGTCCTAAAACAGTTAACAGCTACCGCTACCGACTGTTCAGTAAACTAGACATCAGCGGTGATGTAGAGCTTACGCATTTAGCGATTAGACATGGAATGTTAGATACTGAGACCCTTTAACTCTGAGATCTTATAGTGACCAACTTGTTTGACTCAGTCTCATTCCTTAAGACAGTAACAGAACAGCCCGGCGTTTATCGGATGTATAACGCCGAGGCTGTTGTTATCTATGTCGGTAAAGCTAAGAACCTTAAAAAACGCCTTTCCAGTTATTTCCGTAAAAAAGTCGACAGTGAAAAAACACGCGCTTTAGTCAGCAATATCGACAAAATCGATGTCACTGTAACGCACACGGAAACAGAAGCTCTTATCCTTGAGCATAACTACATCAAGCAGTACTTACCGAAATACAACGTACTTCTGCGTGATGATAAGTCGTACCCTTATATTTTTATTAGCGGTCACAAGCATCCTCGTCTGTCGATGCATCGTGGTGCTAAGAAGAAAAAGGGTGAATACTTTGGTCCTTACCCTGATTCCGGCGCTGTGCGTGAGACGCTACACCTCATCCAAAAGATTTTTCCTGCTCGTCAGTGTGAAGACACGGTTTATGCGAACAGAACACGCCCGTGTTTGATGTACCAGATTGGTCGTTGTGCTGCGCCTTGTGTTAGCTCTATTATCTCTGATGAAGAGTACAGCGAGCTTATCGACTATGTTCGTTTGTTCCTTCAAGGGAAGGATAAACTCGTACTTGAAACGCTCATCGACAAGATGGACAAGGCAAGTCGAGAGCTTCGCTTTGAACAAGCTGCTGCTTTCCGCGATCAAATCCAAGCGATTCGACGTGTACAAGAGCAACAGTACGTATCTGACGATTCTATGGAAGATATGGACGTTCTCGGATTTGCCCAAGAGAATGGCGTTGCTTGTATCCATATCTTGATGATTCGCCAAGGTAAAGTCTTGGGCAGTCGAAGCCATTTCCCTAAAATTCCCAACAATACGGTGCGAGAAGAGGTCTTTTCGAGCTTTTTAAGTCAATATTATTTGGCGCATAATGAAGCAAGAACCATCCCTACGCGTTTAATTCTTAATGCCGATTTGATGGAGGATGTCACTCCGATTCAAGAAGCTTTGTGTGAAGTTGCAGGTCGTAAGATTCACTTCAATACTAATCCTTCTGGCACTCGAGGGCGTTATCTCAAATTGTCGAATACCAACGCGCTAACGGCAATTACCACCAAGATTAATCATAAGATGACTATCAATCAGCGCTTCAAAGAGCTGCAAGAAGTATTGTCGATGGATGTGATTAAACGGATGGAATGTTTTGATATCAGTCATACCATGGGTGAAAGTACGATAGCGTCTTGTGTGGTATTCAATCAGGAAGGCCCTGTTAAACCCGAATACCGTCGTTACAACATCACCGGAATTACTGGAGGTGATGATTACGCGGCGATGGCTCAGGCTCTTGAGAAACGGTATTCCAAACAACTCGATGTCGATAAGATCCCAGATATCATCTTTATCGATGGTGGCAAGGGGCAACTGAATCGCGCTCACGAGATTGTTTCTCAATATTGGGGGGATTGGCCATTTCGACCAAGAATGATGGGTATCGCGAAAGGTGTGACCCGTAAGCCGGGTTTAGAAACCTTAGTTACTCTTGAAGGTGAGGAATTTAACTTACCAAGCGATGCACCAGCGTTGCACCTTATCCAGCACATCCGTGATGAAAGTCATAATCACGCGATAGCAGGGCACAGAGCGAAACGAGGTAAAACTCGCCGAACCAGCGCTTTAGAAGGAATTGAAGGGGTAGGGCCGAAACGTCGTCAATCTTTGTTGAAATATATGGGTGGCTTACAAGAACTTAAGCGTGCAACTGTCGAAGAAATAGCCAAAGTGCCGGGCATTAGTCATTCTTTGGCAGAAAACATTTATCAAGCATTGAAACAATAGTAAAAATCCCGCACCATTAAAGCGCAATTGATAAGAGCCTAATAATATGCGTTTGAATATACCTAACATTTTGTCCTTACTGAGACTATTTTTAATCCCAGTATTCGTTGTTGTTTTTTACCTACCTTATGAATGGGCTCCTTTTGCTGCTGCTATGGTGTTTTGGGTAGCGGGTTTTACTGACTGGCTAGATGGCATGTTGGCTCGTAAACTCGGGCAAACGTCTCGCTTCGGTGCCTTTATTGACCCTGTAGCGGATAAAGTGCTGGTTGCTACTGCACTTATCTTAGTTACCGAGCACTACCACTCGATCTGGGTGACTATTCCTGCGGTGACCATGATTGGTCGTGAAATTATCATCTCGGCGCTTCGTGAATGGATGGCTGAAATCGGCAAACGTGCGAGCGTTGCGGTATCTTGGGTTGGTAAAGTGAAAACCGTTTCTCAGATGTTCGCTCTTTGGGTACTTATCTGGCGATACGACGACTGGATGGTGTGGGTAGGTTACATTGCACTCTATGTTGCAACTGTCCTTACTTACTGGTCAATGGCGCAATACTTGATGGCCGCCAAAGATGATTTGTTAGACGAAAAACACCATTGATGAAGAAGCGAGCTGAGGCTCGCTTTTTTAGTCTTTAACCTAAGATTAAGTTATCAATAGTGGGTATCTAATGTGATATAGATCTCCTTTGAATAGCCTGTTCACAAAGTGCTTTGCACACAAAGTCAGCTATTTAGCCCGTTTCGTATGAAATCTATTCAAACGAATTAAAAATACAAAAATAATATTGACTCAAACGCTCGAATCCGTAAAATGCATCCCGTACCCAAGAGGATAGCAATAAGTGATCTGATTGGAGTTACTAAGGCGCCTTGGCAGAGTGGCTATGCAGCGGATTGCAAATCCGTGGACCTCGGTTCGACTCCGGGAGGCGCCTCCATTATATCTTTCGTTTAGAAGAGTAATGAAAATGCGATACTAGCTCAGTTGGTAGAGCGCAACCTTGCCAAGGTTGAGGTCATCGGTTCGAACCCGATGTATCGCTCCAAATTTTGTAATGTTGATTGGCGTCAGCATTAAGATGGTGTTTTACTTTTCAGTAATCGGCATCGCAATAAAGAATTGCGTGCCCTGGTGGTGGAATTGGTAGACACAAGGGATTTAAAATCCCTCGGCGTTCGCGCTGTGCCGGTTCAAGTCCGGCCCGGGGCACCATCTATTAAAGTCTACGCATTAACGGATGTAGCAAATGCGATACTAGCTCAGTTGGTAGAGCGCAACCTTGCCAAGGTTGAGGTCATCGGTTCGAACCCGATGTATCGCTCCAAATTAAAAAGCCCGAACAGAAATGTCCGGGCTTTTTGGTTTCTGCTATTCTGCTTTTTACGAGTTATTCCTCTTTCTGTTTGAACGCACACCCAAACTTTCTTTCTATCTCAAAATGTCGCTATCAAGTTCGTTGATATTACTTAGCTTTTTAAAGCGAGATTGCCTATAAACTCGTCTCTCGCGCTAGGGAATGACGTTTGTGCTCAGTGGCCTGTCATCTTATTAAGTTGTTCGCTTTTAAGGGGCGTTAACTATGAGGCTCCCTATGAACTCGTTCCTCGTACTAAGAAGTGACGAAAGGATGCTAAGGTCTCAAAGCCTCACTAACAACGCTTGTATACCCACGTCGTCATCCTCGTGGGCGAGGAGGGATGAACGAGCCGGGGACCTACTTACCGTCTGCTGATTAAATAGTGTTTAACCTATTACATCAGACAACTTCTTGAATAAAGCAATACAACGACATGATGTAGGGATCCTTATGAGCCAGCTCCTTACCTAAAGATTAAGTTGACGATATTTTCAGTAATATGTCAGTCACCGCTGCTATTTATCCAGCGATTATTAAAAACTATTGATCGTTCATTTCACTTTATGTTATTTTCCCGCGCAATCTCGGAATGACGATGCTTAAAAAGAGCCGTGATTGCTTCTGGGGGATACGCGTAGTGACCATTCTTGCTGATTGGGACATTACGTAGGGTAGGTATCAGCTAGCCTTTAGCTGATAGACGGGATACTTATGGCGCAATTCGCCATGCTAATGGGAAACCCAACATTGAACAGACTAACTACAACATTGCTAATCAGCTCTGCATTTCCAAAGGGCCCAGCTCCTCACAGCTGCCCGATCCTGCAAAAATGTCCAATTCTTCAAAACAGTAGCATTACTGAACCTTGAGCTCGCGCTAACAATTTCTCACTGTCTTAAGGCAGCTTAATTTCGTATTCGTCGTTTGACTTATGCGGGCGTACAGCTATATCTCATTTCTAGACAATATGCGTATTTCATTAAGAACTCTTGTTAATCAAGAGGGCTGGGCGTATTTGCGTTTGATAGAGGTGAGTATGAACATATTCAAGGGAATTTTTATGACTACCGCCTTTGAAGTCGATATCAACACTATCGCAAATTCATTTTCAACTATGGTTCCTATCGTTGAGGGTACCTATGACCTAACACCTGATGCTATTTTGCTTGAGCAAGAGCAGCACGAATCGGATGTTCGTTCATACCCAAGACGCCTACCAATTGCTATCAAGCGAGCATGTGGTGCCTTGGTTGAAGATACTCGTGGACAACTATTTTTAGATTGCTTAGCCGGTGCGGGTACACTTTCTTTGGGTTACAACCACCCTGAAATTAACCAAGCACTTAAAGACCAACTCGATTCAGGTTTGCCATACCAGACTCTTGATATAACGACTCAAGCAAAAGAGACGTTTATCAAGCGAGTTAAAGCGTTTCTCCCTACAGACTTTTCAACGAACTCGGTTCTTCAATTCTGTGGCCCGTCTGGCGCTGATGCTGTGGAAGCAGCGATCAAACTTGCTAAACAAACCACAGGTCGAAACATCATGTTTGCTTTCCGTGGTGCTTACCATGGTATGACCAACGGCACCATGGGCATGATGGGTAACCTTGGCACTAAAGAACGTCGCAGCGGCTTAATGTCTGACGTACATTTCATGCCTTTCCCTTATAACCTTCGCTGCCCGTTTGGCATTGGTGGTGAAGCCGGTGCCAACGCAAGCATTCGTTACATCGAACGTATGTTGAATGACGACGAATCTGGCATCATGAAACCGGCTGCGATGATCGTTGAGCCTGTGCAAGGTGAGGGCGGTGTAATTCCGGCGCCTGCTTCTTGGTTGCAAGGTTTACGTCGCATTTGTGATGAACACGGCATCCTACTGATCTTTGATGAAATCCAATGTGGTGTCGGCAAAACAGGTCATCGATTTGCTTTTGAAGAGTCAGGCGTTAACCCTGATATCTTATGTTTGTCTAAAGCGATTGGCGGTGGACTACCAATGTCACTGCTTGTATTCGATAAGAGTATCGATACATGGAAAGCGGGTGAGCACACGGGTACTTTCCGTGGTAACCAGTTGGCAATGGTGTCTGGCGCTAAAGCGTTGGAAATCATCGAGCGAGATGGCTTAGTTGAGCACGCAAACATTGCTGGCCAATATTTACGTCATGGACTAGAGAAGATTCAATCTCGTGTGAGTTGTATTGCTGAAGTTCGTGGTAAAGGGCTTATGCTTGGCGCTGAGATCAAGAAAGCCAATGGTGAACTCAATAAATTTGGCGAGCCGCAGTCAGACGGCGAACTAACTCTAGCGGTTCAACGAGCGGCGTTAGAGCGCGGCTTGATGGTCGAAAAGGGCGGTCGTGATGGCTCAGTGATTCGATTCTTGCCACCAATGATTATCTCTTTAGAACAGATAGACTTTGCACTGTGCGTGATGGAAGAAGCCATCATCGCAGCGGGTGGTGGTTTACAACAAGACCAAACACAAAGCAAAGAATCAAATCAGGAATGGAACAAGCATTTCATCCAGACAGGTTTAGGCGGTAGCGACGAGTTTGCTAACGTGATGAACCAAACCACTCAGGCGATGAAAGCCGTTTTCGAGCAGGTTGAAACGCCATACTCAGGCCTAGAGCCAAAAGTGCTAGAGGCTGCAATCAAGGCTGTCGATCTAGACAACAACCAACACGCTTTGGTTGACGTCGTAGATAGCACTGCTGACCTTGTCGCTGCAAACTCTATCTTCGTGCAACACCCAGACTGTATTGCACACCTTCATACTCCTCCTCTTATGGCATCGGTAGCTGCGGAATCGATTATTGCGGCGTTGAATCAATCAATGGATTCATGGGACCAAGCATCTGCAGCGACTTATGTTGAACAGCGAGTGGTTGATTGGATGTGTGAGAAATACCAACTTGGTGAACAAGCTGACGGTGTTTTCACAAGCGGTGGCACACAAAGTAACCTAATGGGCTTATTGCTTGCGAGAGACTGGGTTGCAGATCAGCACAATGGCCACTCAATCCAAAAGTTTGGCTTACCAGAATACGCAAGTAAGCTTCGTATCTTATGTTCAAATAAATCTCACTTCACGGTTCAAAAGTCCGCTTCTCTACTAGGGCTAGGCGAAGCGGCAGTTTGTTGTGTTAATACCAATGCAAATGGCACCATAAAGCCAGATTTGCTAGACGCAGAAGTGACAGCACTTAAAGCTCAAGGGTTGATTCCTTTTGCTGTGGTTGGTACTGCGGGTACTACCGATCACGGTGCTATTGATGATCTTGAAGCGATTGCTGACATCGCCAACCAACAAGGCCTTTGGTTCCATGTTGACAGTGCTTACGGTGGCGCACTTATCTTAAGTAGCCATAAAGCTCGTCTGAAAGGCATCGAAAAAGCGGACTCAGTGAGTGTCGACTTCCACAAGTTGTTCTTCCAAACCATCAGTTGTGGTGCTGTGCTGCTAAAAGACAAAGCGAACTTTAAGTACCTACTGCATCACGCAGACTACTTGAATCGCGAGCACGATGAGCTGCCAAATCTAGTCGATAAGTCTATCGCTACCACCAAGCGTTTCGATGCACTGAAAGTCTTCATGACGATGCAAAGTGTTGGAGCAAAGCAACTGGGTGATATGTACGACCATCTTCTAGAGCAGACGCTTGAGGTCGCCGATCTGATTCAGAAGCATGACGATTTTGAGTTACTTGCTGAGCCGTCTCTTTCGACTGTGCTGTTCCGTTCGGTGCCTAGCAATGGGCAATCAGCAACCTGCGCTATTGATTTAGACAAACTGAATCAAACGTTAAGACTGGAGGCGCTGACTCGTGGCGTTGCAGTACTTGGCGAAACGGTCGTTGATGGTAAAAGCGCGTTGAAATTTACTATCTTGAATCCGTGCTTAACGACATCAGACTTCAAATCTTTAATTAACAAAATTCAAACTTTAGCTATTGAGCTAGCAGAACAACAAGGGTAATTAAAACTATGGCTATTCTACAAATTGGTGCAGGCGGCGTTGGTTGGGTTGTTGCACATAAAGCAGCACAAAATAACGAAGTACTGGGTGATATCACAATCGCTTCGCGCACAATCGCGAAATGTGAAAAAATCATCGAATCTATCAGAGGTAAAAATAACCTTAAAGATTCAACTAAGAAACTAGAAGCACGTTCAGTAGATGCTGACGATGTTGATGCGCTTGTTGCTTTGATTAAAGAAGTTAAGCCTGATCTAGTGATCAACGCTGGTCCACCTTGGGTAAACATGGCGATCATGGAAGCGTGTTACCAATCGAAAGTATCTTACCTAGATACATCGGTAGCCGTTGACCTATGTTCTGAAGGCCAACAAGTACCACAAGCTTACGATTGGCAGTGGGGCTACCGTGAGAAGTTCGCTGAAGCGGGCATCACAGGTATTCTTGGTGCTGGTTTTGATCCAGGTGTGGTATCAATCTTTGCAGCGTACGCGGTTAAGCACTTGTTCGATGAGATTGACTCAATTGATGTAATGGACGTGAATGCTGGCGACCATGGTAAGAAGTTTGCGACAAACTTTGACCCAGAAACTAACATGCTTGAGATCCAAGGTGACTCTTTCTACTGGGAAAATGAAGAGTGGAAACAAGTCCCTTGTCACTCTCGTATGCTTGAGTTTGAATTCCCGAACTGTGGATCTCATAAAGTGTACTCAATGGCACACGATGAAGTTCGTTCAATGAAGGAATTCATCCCAGCTAAGCGTATCGAATTCTGGATGGGCTTTGGTGATGCATACCTGAACTACTTCAACTGCATGCGTGATATCGGCCTTCTAAGTCCAGATCTGCTAACACTGCACGATGGCACTGTGGTTCAGCCTCTTCATGTTCTTAAAGCACTACTGCCAGATCCAACCTCTCTAGCTCCGGGTTACACAGGTTTAACGTGTATCGGTACTTGGGTTCAAGGTAAGAAAGACGGTAAAGAGCGCAGCGTATTCATCTACAATAACGCAAACCACGAAGTGGCTTACGAAGACGTAGAGCATCAAGCGATCTCTTACACAACCGGTGTACCAGCGATTACGGCTTCACTTCAGTTCTTCCGTGGCGAGTGGGCTGATAAAGGCGTATTCAACATGGAACAGCTAAACCCAGACCCGTTCCTAGCAACGATGCCTGAGATCGGTCTCGATTGGCATGTTCAAGAGCTAGAGCCGACAGCCGGTTTACCTCTGATCCATACTTTGAAGTAATTTCTGGTTCTTTGCTCTTGTCGCGTTGCCCATCGTGCTCATTTACATTCGTAAACTCCGCGCGATGTCCTAGCTACAAAGGCAAAGTTCTGCGAATTGCATCCAAAGTCATATGATTGACAAGAACGTATAATTTCAGCCGACGCATTAGTGTCGGCTTTGTTCGATTATCATGTGCCTTCGTGAACTCGAGGGCCGCAAGGTATTAACATGCAAAACAACGAACTAAAAACGCCTTATTTCATGATCAATGAAGACAAGTTGATTGCGAATTTAGAGGTAGCTAAGCAGCTGAAAGAGATTTCAGGTGTGAAGTTGGTATTAGCACTGAAGTGTTTCTCGACATGGGGTGTGTTTGACATCATCAAACCTTACCTCGATGGCACGACAAGCTCTGGTCCATACGAAGTGAAACTTGGCCACGAAACCTTTGGTGGTGAAACGCACGCTTACAGTGTGGGTTACAGCGAAGATGACGTGAGAGAAGTAGCGGATATCTGCGACAAGATGATCTTCAATTCACAAAGCCAGTTCACGGCGTACCGTCATATTGTTGAAGGTAAGGCTTCGCTGGGTTTACGTTTAAATCCGGGTGTGAGCTACGCAGGACAAGACTTGGCTAATCCAGCACGTCAATATTCTCGTTTGGGTGTGCAAGCTGACCACATCAAGCCTGAGATCTTCGATGAGATCAATGGTGTGATGTTCCACATGAACTGCGAGAATAAAGACGTCGATGCATTTACCGGCCTGCTTGATTCAATCTCAGAACAGTTTGGTGAGCACTTAGATAAGTTGGACTGGGTGAGCATGGGCGGGGGTGTGTTCTTCACATGGCCGGGTTATGACATCGAGAAACTGGGTCTTGCGCTGAAAGCCTTCTCTGAAAAGCACGGCGTGCAGATGTACCTTGAGCCGGGTGAAGCCATCATTACTAAAACAACTGATTTAGTTGTGACAGTGGTTGATATTGTTGAGAACGTGAAGAAAACGGCGATTGTGGATTCAGCAACTGAAGCACACCGTCTTGATACGCTTATCTACAATGAACCAGCGTCGGTATTGGAAGCTTCTGAAAACGGTAACCATGACTATGTGATTGGTTCGTGTTCATGCCTTGCGGGCGATCAGTTCTGCGAAGCAAGCTTTGATGAACCGTTGAAGATTGGTCAAAAGCTTCACCTGTTGGACAGTGCAGGTTACACCATGGTGAAACTGAACTGGTTCAATGGTTTGAAGATGCCATCGATCTATTGCGAGCGCAGCAATAGCGAAATTCAAAAGCTGAATGAGTTTGGCTATGAAGACTTCAAGCGTTCTCTGTCGCAGTGGTCAGTCAAGTAACTGAGTCATAGTTTCAGAATAATAAAAAGAGCAGCCGATGAGCTGCTCTTTTTTGTTTTTAGATAACTGTTCAGCAGAGAAAACAGTAAAGATAGAAGTTAAGTGCTATCTGTTAGTTCTCAATCATCACTCGAGTATCTTCGCTTAGTGTTTCCAATTCGTTGACGACATCATCAATCAAAACTTCGATTGGTATCTTAACGGCAATCTTGGAAGTAAATAAACTAGAGCTAACACCACCGCCTCCGGCGATAAACACGCGGTGACAATCCATATCTAGAATGCTGATGCCTTGTCTGTCTAACACGTGTGTTACTTCATTCACGATACCAGCTCGGTCGTTAGAGTCGAGTCGTAGGTGATGTATTGTGTCTTGTGCGTTGTGAGTATGGTCTGAATCAACAAACTGTACGATCAAGTCAGCATTGGCGCTGAAAGCTTCTTTGACAATTGATTCGTTGATGGCTGGAAGTTGAACCTTGAGTACGCCTGCGACTTGGTCTTCAATAAAGTTCACTTTACTGATGAGCCATTTCCCGTCGTTTTCGTGAGTAACCGCAGCAAGTTGCTTGATTGTTGCAGGTGATGCTTTTCCGATGAAGTTTACGATAAATGTACTGTTCATATCAGCCCCCAAAATCTCTATTAATCGTTACTAATTAAATGTTTGATATCACGCGATAAAATTCTTTAATTTCAGTGTAGAAGTTTACATCGAACAATGTTTGACCTACGTCAATTTTTGAAACTAAGCTTCGATGCAAAAAAGAGAATGAAGAGTAGGGCACAAAAAAAACGGCTAGAGAGCCGTTTTTTAGAAGAGTTGTCGTTATTATTTGTGGGCAGTAACTTAGAGAACAGTAATAAGAAAGCCGATTTAGAACGTTACTTTGAAGTTCATACCAACAAACTGAGAATCGTATGGTGCGCCAGCATCGTAAGCAAAACGTGCAGCGTCTTTGTTATCCCACCAAGGGTTAGTATTCAGGTTCACTTCTGCGTCACCGCCCCATGCATCACTTACCCAGTAGTGAATATGGCCAACAGGGTTAAGGAAGAATAGCGACACATCACCCATGGTTTGAGAGCCCATCACTTCGCCACCTGAAGCTATGATATCTTGTTCTGCTTCTAGCATCATTTCACCGACAACCGCACCGAAGAAAGGTGTGATGAAGATATCTTGCCATGAAGGTACTTCAGCAAATGCTTCTACGCCGTATTCCCAGAAGAACGTCGACATAGTCCAAGAGTATAAGAATGACTCAAACTCGTCGTAACCTGCGTGTCGAGCTGCGGTGTAGTAAACACCACCAAAATATGGGTGCATTACGTAGTTTAGGAAGTGTTCGTCACGGTCCCATACTGGGCCCTCAGAAACGTTATCTTTCCACTTTTTACCTAATGAGCTGATATCACGTTGGTCATCATCCCACTTAGTAATACTCTCAGGGAGTAGAGTCATTAGACCCACCGTCGCGACACTTAAGCCAAGAATGGTGTAGGTTTGACCCATTAGGTAATCCCAATCTTTCTCCTGACTCACCAACATGTGTTTTGGTTGTTGGATTGAGAAGTCGTACTCATCACTCGATTCGCTCAGTGTGTAATTGGTACTAGGCTTATAGGTGTACAAGTTGTCATTAAAACAGTAATCTTGTGCACATTCATCCGAGTAAGAAAGGCTGATTGGCTGGTCGAAGTCGTATTGGCTTGCAACCAAGTTAACTGACATTAGCATTGAAAATGCGGCAGTAACCTTTGCTAGTAGCGGTGATTTGGCCACAAGGGTCTCCATGAGAAAGTTTGGAATTGATCAGGGTCACAATTATCTATTAAATGCCTGATTTAGGGAATTAATAATTTATAGCTTTTCCTAAGAAAACCTTAGGTTTAACATTATTAATATTAGTGAAAAGACGAATTGCTGCAAATTCAACCATAGACCAGTTTGTAAATAGTGCAGTGTCTTTTTATTACAACAAGGGATAGAAATATGACGAAAATCGCAATGTTAAGCACAGGTGAAGAAGTTCTTCATGGAGACATTGTAGATACAAACGCAGCTTGGATGTCTGCTGAGTTTTATCAGCATGGTTTTGCGCTTATTAAGCGTTCAACCGTGGGTGATCAAATGAATTCTCTTGTTGAAGAACTGCTGATGCTGAGCTTTAACTATGATGTGGTTATTGTTAATGGTGGTTTAGGCCCGACAACGGATGACATGAGTGCGGCGGCCGCAGCAGCAGCGTCAGAGCAGAAATTAGTCATATTCTCTGAATGGCTAGATCGCCTGGAAGAGATGTTTTCTGGACGTGGTATGCCGATGCCCGACAGCAACCTTAAACAAGCCTTGTTGCCAGCAAGCTCCGAGATTGTTGATAACCCTGTTGGCACTGCATGTGGCTTCAAGCTGAAGATCAACGATGCGACGTTCTATTTTACGCCGGGTGTTCCGAGTGAATTCAAGCGTATGGTGACCTTTGAAATCCTGCCTGATCTGTCGCGTGCTTATCCTCAAGTGGTTGCCTCTGAATGCAGTCGGTTATTTACCTTTGGCTTATCTGAGTCGGGTATCTCTGATGTGTTGGATCAATTGAAACTGCCTGAAGGCTATGAGTTGGGTTATCGCTCTTACTTGCCGTTCATTGAGATTAAATTGTTTGGGCCTAAGTCAAGCTTAGAAACGCGCGTTAAGCTGCTACAAATGGTGTACAAGCTGTTAGAGAGTAATGTAGTGAGCGTTGATGAGCCGATGATTGACCATATTGGACACATCATGGCTGAGAAAAAGAAGACGTTATCTGTGTCTGAAGTGTCGACCAAAGGCGCATTGTCGGCTTGGCTACAATCGAATGAACAGGTTGAAGATTGTTTTGGGCACTCTTGGGTCATGGCGGAACCAAAAGATAATGAACTCGAAAAGAGTGACCCATTAGCCGCTACGTTTGCATTGGCGGGCGCAACAAGAGAAAAGTGTGGCACTGAATTAGCTTTGGTGACGGGCAAGTTAGAAGGTAATACATTCAGCATTGCACTGTCGAGCGAAGCGGGTGAGTGGGGCCAAGTGCTTGAGTTCTATCGCCAGTACAATCGTGAAGACGCACGAACTATAATCAAAACCGTTGCGGCAGATATGCTGAGAAGACACCTAGACAATAAACCTATGTTTGGCGACTACTCTTCATTAAAACGCATGAAGGATATGTTCATCCCTTCAGCTAACATCACGTAAGACGCTCTTGTTGTTAACCAAACTCTATTTGACCAAGGTTAATACAGAACAAGTAAAAAAGGGGCTGCACTCTTAGAGGAGGCGGCCCCTTTTCAGTCTGTACTTCGTTAAGCTTTCGAATTGCCCGTAGAATTCACGCGATTCGAAACAAGTCGAGTGGGTTAGGCGCGCTTGTTCTTACTTCTATGAATCACGTTACTCAGCGACAAGTCGGTTTTTGCTTTGCAGATGCATGGCAAAATTTCATCGCCTTGTGTGTAAGCCATAGCAAAACCAACGTACTCAACTTCACCAGAATCCAACGTGCAACGACAAGCGCCACAGTGCCCATCTCGGCAGTTGTATTCTGGTTCTAAGCCCGCTTGTTCCATTGTTTCCAATAGAGTGTTCGACGGGTTAGATTCAATCGAAGTCAGCTTGTTGATTTTGATTGTTGGCATTACAGCTCAAATCCTTCAAAGTCGTCAGCTTTTACTTCGTTGTCGATTTGACCAACTAGGTAAGAACTGATTTCAGCTTCTTGTGGAGCAACTTGTACGTTATCTGAAGATAACCATGCGTTGATCCATGGGATTGGGTTCGATGTTGCTTCTGGATAAGCAGTACCTAGACCAACCGCTTGCATACGTATGTTGGTAATGTATTCAACGTATTGGCAAAGAATGTCTTTGTTCAGACCAATCATAGAGCCATCTTTGAATAGGTATTCTGCCCACTCTTTTTCTTGCTCTGCCGCTTCTTTGAATAGGTCGAAACACTCTTGCTTACACTCTTCAGCGATCTGCATGAATTCGAAGTCATCTTGGCCATTACGCAGCAAGTTGATCATGTGCTGTGTACCAGTAAGGTGAAGTGCTTCGTCACGAGCGATTAGCTTGATGATCTTCGCGTTTCCTTCCATGAGCTCACGTTCAGCAAATGCGAATGAACATGCAAAACTCACGTAGAAACGAATCGCTTCCAGTGCGTTTACAGACATTAGACATACGTAAAGCTTCTTCTTCAGGTCGTGAAGTGAAATCTTAACGTCTTCGCCGTTGATGTTGTGGTTGCCTTCACCGTAGCGGTGGTAGTCAGCCGTCAGCTTGATCAAATCGTCGTAGTAAAACGCGATGTCTTTCGCACGCTTTAGGATCTCTTCGTTTTCAACGATGTCGTCAAATACTACGCCTGGATCATTCACGATGTTACGGATGATGTGCGTGTATGAACGAGAGTGAATCGTTTCAGAGAATGACCATGTTTCAATCCAAGTTTCAACTTCTGGCAGTGATACCAAAGGAAGTAGGGCAACGTTAGGGCTGCGGCCTTGGATAGAATCTAGAAGTGTTTGGTACTTCAGGTTAGAGATGAAGATGTGCTTTTCATGCTCAGGAAGTTTGTTGTAATCGATACTGTCGCTAGACACGTCTACTTCTTCTGGACGCCAGAAGAAAGAAAGCTGCTTTTCGATCAACTTTTCGAAGATTTCGAATTTCTGTTGGTCGTAACGTGCAACGTTTACAGACTGACCCAAGAACATTGGTTCTTTTAGTTGGTCATTTTTTTGTTGAGAAAAAGTACTGTAAGCCATAAATGCCTCAAATCCTTTAAGGACCCGTAATAAAACGAACCCTGTTAATGCTTTAAACCCAGAGAAGATAACTTCTCTGGGGTCTTAATGTTTATTGCGGTTTAGATCTTACAACCGCCGCCTTCACAATCTTCTTCCGGCACTTGAACTGCATCGCCTTGGTCGTCTTTAGCACCATCACGCGTGTTATGGTAGTAAAGCGTCTTAACACCGTACTTGTACGCTGTTAGCAAGTCCTTAAGCAGCTGCTTCATTGGTACCTTGCCGCTGTCGTAAACACTTGGATCATAGTTAGTGTTTGCAGAGATAGCTTGGTCAACGAATTTTTGCATGATACCCACTAAGTGCAGGTAACCATCATTAGTACCAATGTTCCAAAGTAGCTCGTAGTTCTCTTTAAGATTTAGGAAATCAGGAACTACTTGCTTCAGGATACCGTCTTTCGATGCCTTAACTGATACGTAACCACGTGGTGGCTCAATACCGTTAGTCGCGTTCGAGATTTGAGACGAAGTCTCAGAAGGCATAAGCGCTGTCAGCGTTGAGTTACGCAGGCCGTGCTCCATGATCTCTTCACGTAGTGTGTCCCAATCATAATGTAGTGGTTCTTCACATACTAAGTCGATATCTTTTTTGTAAGTATCGATCGGCAGTAGGCCTTTCGCGTAGTTGGTTTCGTGGAAAGATGGGCAACGGCCTTGCTCTTTCGCTAGGTCAACAGACGCTTTTAGTAAGTGGTATTGAATTGCTTCAAAAGTACGGTGAGTCAGGCCATTTGCGCTGCCATCAGAGTACTTAACACCATTTTTAGCTAAGTAGTATGCGTAGTTGATTACACCCACACCTAGAGTACGACGGTTCATTGTCGACTTACGTGCTGCTGGAAGCGGGTAGTCTTGGTAATCAAGTAGTGCATCTAGAGCACGAACAACCAATTCAGAAAGCTCAGCTAGATCGTCAAGCTCGTTGATTGCGCCTAGGTTAAAAGCTGAAAGCGTACATAGTGCAATCTCACCTTCGTCATCTTCTACGTTAGAAAGCGGCTTAGTTGGTAGCGCGATTTCTAGACATAGGTTCGATTGACGAACAGGTGCTACTTCAGAGTCAAACGGGCTGTGGGTATTACAGTGGTCAACGTTCTGAATGTAGATACGCCCAGTAGAAGCACGCTCTTGCATTAGCAAAGAGAAAAGCTCAACGGCTTTAACCGTTTTACGCTTCACTGAAGGATCGTTTTCGTACTTAGCGTAAAGCGCTTCAAAACGCTCTTGGTTTTCGAAGAACGCGTCGTAAAGGCCAGGTACGTCAGAAGGTGAGAACAGGCTGATGTTGCCACCTTGAACAAGACGAGAGTACATAAGCTTGTTCAGCTGTACGCCGTAGTCCATGTGACGAACACGGTTCTCTTCAACGCCACGGTTGTTTTTCAGTACTAATAGAGACTGAACTTCACCGTGCCATAGTGGGTAGAACACTGTTGCTGCGCCGCCACGAACACCACCTTGAGAACAGCATTTTACTGCTGTTTGGAAGTATTTGTAGAAAGGGATACAGCCAGTGTGGAACGCTTCACCATTACGGATTTCAGAACCAAGTGCGCGGATACGACCTGCGTTGATACCAATACCAGCACGTTGAGATACGTAACGAACAATAGAGCTTGCTGTTGCGTTGATAGAATCAAGGCTGTCACCACACTCAATCAGTACACATGAACTGAATTGACGAGTAGGCGTACGTACACCAGACATAATTGGTGTAGGTAGAGAAATCTTAAACGTAGACGAGGCGTCGTAAAAACGTTTGATGTAATCCAGGCGAGTGGATTTCGGGTATTTACCGAATAAACACGCAGCAACTAGGATGTAAAGGAACTGAGCACTCTCGTAGATTTCTTTTGTTACACGGTTCTGCACGAAGTATTTACCTTCAAGCTGCTTAACCGCCGCGTAAGAAAAGTTTAAGTCACGCTTGTGGTCAATGTACGCGTCAAGCTCTTCGAACTCAGCTTTCGTGTAGTCTTCCATTAGGTGGCTATCGTATTTACCCATATCAACCAGTTTTGCAACGTGGTCATAAAGAGCAGGCGGCTCGTATTCACCGTACGCTTTTTTACGTAGGTGGAACACTGACAGACGTGCTGCTAGATATTGGTAATCAGGAGTCTCTTCAGAGATTAAATCCGCTGCTGACTTGATGATTGTCTCATGAATGTCAGTCGTGGTAATGCCATCGTAAAACTGAATGTGAGCTTTCAATTCTACTTGTGATACAGAAACATTGTGCAAGCCTTCAGCTGCCCATGTGATTACTCGATGGATTTTCTCTAAATCGATCGTTTCTTTGCGCCCGTTACGCTTGGTAACAGTAAGTTGTTGGTTCATTCTGCTTAATTTCCCTAACAAAACTGAACAAGGCCGTGTTTTTGTGTATTTCTGTGTAATTTTTGTAAATTACGTTTCGGCTTTGTGATCTTGGTCTACCCATACATTGTAGTTCAAACACAACATATGGGGGTCATTTGTTTGTTGGGTTACAAGATAGTGCTACAACTGATATTTTTCAAGGTAAAGAAATTGGGTTGCTTGTGGATAAGTGGTGGATTAAAAAAAACTGTAAGTGACCACTAACTGATGAGGTTAGATGTGACTTGATTGTATAAAATCCGACTTTTAAGGATGCTTTATTTTTGCACTCCCATAAAAAAAATCCCTTGATCTTTGAGCAAAATGGGCGATGGATTTTAGGTGATTAAATTTAAATCGAGGTGGTCAAAATGGAAGCTGGCGCACGAAATTTAGACTGAAAAAAGTCGCAAACTTATGTTAATTGCAACTCTTTTCATGGGTCTTTTTTATAAAAATTTTACGGTAGGGATACTGGTAGATACGCAAATATTTATTGGGCGAAATTTTGAGTGTGGACGATGTAATTCACATCGACATTCGACCCTAAACGATACGTGTCTGTTAGTGGGTTGTAATGCAGTCCAGTAATGCCTAACTCTTGTAGAGGCGTATTGTCGATCATCTTGATGAGTTCAGCAGGTCGAATGAACTTTTCGTGGTCGTGAGTACCTTCAGGCACAATCTTAAGTAGCTTCTCTGCACCAACAATCGCAAACAGGTAAGACTTAAAGTTTCGGTTCAATGTCGAGAAGAACACATGGCCGCCTGGTTTAACCAACTTTGAACAAGCCGAGATAACCGATTGTGGGTCAGGAACGTGCTCTAGCATTTCCATACACGTTACCACATCGTAAGTTTGTGGGTTTTGCTCTGCATGGTCTTCAATGGTGCTTTGGATGTAATCTAGTTTGGTGCCGGTTTCTAATGCGTGCAGACGAGCGACTTCTAGCGGTTCTTTACCCATATCTAGGCCGGTAACTACCGCACCCTCTAAGGCCATGCTCTCAGCCAAAATACCGCCACCGCAGCCAACATCGAGGACTTTCTTGTTAAATAGGCCTTCGGTTTTCTCTAGCACGTAATTTAAGCGCAGCGGATTGATTTGATGTAGTGGCTTAAACACGCCTTCTAGATCCCACCAGCGCGACGCCATGTCTTCAAATTTTTTGATTTCTGCTGGGTCTACGTTCTGTGATTTAGTCATAATCGGCATTTCCAATTTAAATAATGCATCCATGAAATTGCAGGCATTATAACTTGCCTTTTCCTGCTGACCAGAAGATCTACGATTTTGCGAGTTTATTGGGTGTAAAGTGACCATGTTTCAGCAAGATATGACGCTGAGGTGCAATTTCTCATCAATAGATTAGCTACAAGAGTCACAAGATGGTAAAAGGAGAGGGAAAGTGATGCCTCCGTAGGTAAATTTGTGTTATATTTTTCGGTCTTATACGTATTCAAAAATACGATCTGACTATAGAGGGAAAATAGCTCTATGAGCGATCTAGCGAAAGAGATCACGCCCGTAAATATTGAAGATGAGCTTAGAGGTTCATACCTAGACTACGCGATGTCCGTCATCGTTGGTCGTGCCCTTCCAGATGTGCGTGATGGCCTAAAACCAGTACACCGCCGCGTTTTGTTCGCGATGAATGTACTAGGTAATGATTGGAACAAAGCATATAAAAAGTCTGCTCGTGTAGTAGGCGATGTAATCGGTAAATATCACCCACACGGTGATAGTGCGGTATACGAGTCAATTGTTCGTATGGCTCAGCCGTTTTCACTACGCTATATGTTAGTCGATGGCCAAGGTAACTTTGGTTCGGTTGACGGCGACTCAGCTGCGGCAATGCGTTATACCGAAGTTCGTATGTCAAAAATAGCTGGTGAGCTATTAACGGATCTGGATAAAGATACGGTTGACTTCGTTCCTAACTATGATGGAACCGAGCAAATACCAGCAGTTTTACCAACAAAAATACCAAACCTATTGGTTAACGGTGCTTCTGGTATCGCAGTAGGTATGGCTACCAACATCCCGCCGCATAACCTCGGTGAAGTTGTTGATGGCTGTTTAGCATTTATCAATAATGAAGACATCACTATTGATGAGCTAATGGACTACATCCCTGGTCCAGACTTCCCGACAGCAGCATTAATCAGTGGCCGCAAGGGCATTGTCGATGCATATAAGACTGGTCGTGGCAAAGTCTACATGCGTTCGCGAGCGAACATTGAAATGGAAAAGAACGGTAAAGAAACTATTATCGTGACTGAAATTCCATATCAAGTGAACAAAGCTCGTCTAATCGAGAAGATTGCAGAACTTGTAAAAGACAAGAAAGTTGAAGGCATCAGTGCACTTCGTGACGAATCTGATAAAGATGGTATGCGTATTGTTATTGAATGTAAGCGTGATGCTGTCGGTGAAGTTGTACTAAACAACCTTTACTCACAAACTCAACTGCAAACAACTTTCGGCATCAACATGGTTGCTCTGAACAACGGCCAACCACAACTTTTCAACATTAAAGATATGTTGAAGTGTTTTGTTGATCACCGTCGTGAAGTTGTGACACGTCGTACTATCTTCGAACTGAAGAAAGCGCGCGACCGTGCACATATCTTGGAAGCTCTATCTTTAGCGCTTGCAAACATTGATGAAATCATTGAACTGATCAAGAACGCACCAACACCAGCAGAAGCTAAAGTTGGTCTAGTATCTCGTGGTTGGGATCTTGGTAACGTTGCATCAATGCTTGAACGTGCTGGTACTGATGCAGCTCGTCCAGATTGGCTTGAAGACCAATACGGTATCCGTGATGGTCAATACTTCCTAACGGAAACTCAAGCGCAAGCTATTCTAGAACTTCGTCTTCACCGCCTAACTGGCCTTGAGCACGAGAAGATTCTAGACGAATACAAAGCACTTCTAGAAGAGATCGCTGAGCTAATGCATATCCTTGCAAGCACTGAGCGTTTGATGGAAGTGATCCGTGAAGAACTTGAAGCGGTACGTGATATCTATGGCGACGAACGTCGTACAGAAATCACAGCAGCGGTTCATGACATCGACATGGAAGAGCTAATTGCTCAAGAAGACGTGGTAGTAACGCTTTCTAACGCAGGTTACGTTAAGTACCAAATCCTAAGCGACTACGAAGCTCAGCGTCGTGGTGGTAAAGGTAAGAGTGCAACTAAGATGAAAGATGAGGATTACATTGAGCGTCTGCTTGTTGCTAATACTCACGATAACATCTTATGTTTCTCTACTCGTGGTAAGACGTACCGCTTGAAAGTTTACCAACTGCCTCAAGCAAGCCGCACCGCTCGTGGTAAGCCTATCGTTAACATTCTTCCTCTAGAAGAAGGTGAGCGTATTACGGCTATCCTGCCTGTTTCTGAGTTCTCTAACGAGAAATTCATCTTCATGGCAACAGGTGACGGTACAGTTAAGAAGACATCACTAGATCAATTCGCAAACGTACGTGCTAACGGCCTAATCGCAGTTAACCTACGTGACGATGATTCACTGATTGGCGTTGATATTACTGACGGTAATAGCGATATCATGCTGTTCTCGAAGTCGGGCAAAGTTGTTCGCTTTAACGAGGACAAAGTACGTCCAATGGGTCGTACTGCCTCTGGTGTTCGTGGTATGAAGCTTCCAGAAGACGATCAAGTGGTTTCACTGATTGTTCCTTCAAATGAAGGCGATATCCTAACTGTGACTCAAAACGGTTACGGTAAGCGTACTGAGCTGGCTGAATACCCAACGAAAGGCCGGGCAACGCAAGGTGTAGTATCTATCAAAGTCTCTGATCGTAATGGCCCAGTAGTTGGTGCTGTTCAGGTTGAAGAAGGCGATGAAATGATGATGATCACCGACGCAGGTACACTAGTACGTACCCGCGTGGCGGAAGTAAGCCAAGTTGGTCGTAACACTCAAGGTGTGACACTGATTCGTACTGCTGAAGACGAGAATGTTGTAGGTCTACAACGTATCGACGAAGTAGAAGAAGCTGAGATTGTTGAAGGCGAAGAAACTGAAGAAGCAAATGCTGAAACAGTTAACGCAGAAGGAACGGTCGTTTCTGAATCAGGTGAAGAGCAAGCATCAGATGCTTCTGACTCTGAGAGTGATAGCGAGCAAGACACTGAGTAATCTCGATTACATTAAGTAATCAAGAGTACCAATGAAAAAAACCGAGCCTAAGCGCTCGGTTTTTTATTGCCTGTCATTTCTCATTTAAGAAAACACGAATCAAACATGCTCCCGAATTTAAAGCCGAAGCACTTAAGTTGGCTGAGAAAGTCGGGTATGAAGCGCCAGAGCTTAGTTACGAAAGCCGCCCGTGACAGACTGTAAGCATAGACTTCCTGTTGTCCCGAATTTGCTTGAGCAAGACTTGAATGCGATAGCACCTAACCAAAAATGGGCTGGAGATATTACCTATCTAGCGACAAGCGAAGGTTGGATGTATTTAGCGGTTGTTATCGACTTGTACTCACGGCAAGTCGTTGGCTGGTCAATGAACATCAGAATGACCGCGACTCTGGTCTGTGATGCGCCAAGCGCTTTTTGAATATATCGAAGTTGATTATAATCGAACAAGAAGGCCCAGTGCTCTTGGTACCTAAGCCCAGTTAACTTTGAAAAACAAACTGTCGCTTAATGCTGTGTCCAGTCTGGCTGGAGCAGATCAGGGCGCCTCAACCCTATTACTTTGGCTTTTACCGATCGCACTTTTTCTCTTATTTATGTACTTATCATTAAAAGTGTTAGAAAGAGCTCATAAAAATCACGTATTACTGTTTACCAATTAACCTGTATTTTGTAACATTAAAGGATTATAAAGGCTGAGCACTGTTATAAAAGGTTGTATTTGTGGATAACCTAATCTCAAATTTGAAAAAAGAATTCCATACCCATGTCCAATCCGACAATTGGGGAGAAAAGTACAGTGCTAAGTCGAGTATTTCTACGCTTACACAAGAAGAACTGACAGAGCTAGAGAATGCTTGGGTTCAACTTGTAATTTGGAAGCAAACTCAAGTAGGTTGATCGTTCTGTAAAAGTAGAACTTCAGCCGCAACTGATTAATTTATAACCCCATGTTGGTCTCGCCAACGTGGGGTTTTTTCTTGTTTGATGATTAATTGTTATAACGTAACACTTTGTGCGTAGTCGACCTTGAAAAAAATTGTTAACAGCCCCATAGTATCTATTAGTAGGTAGTTGGCTACAGAATCTTGTTTAGACAAAAAATGTAGTGTTGTTAAATACATCGAATTTTCAAGTGAGTATAAATATGGCGGAAGTACGTGCCAGAATAGATTTTAAAGTAGGGGTAACAAGCAGTATTGATGCTGAACTTCTGTCTTTTCATGGATTGAAAACAGATAAAGAGCATGTTGCTTTGATATTTAAATCAGCCGATAAGACACAAGACATACCTCTTGTTCGTATGCACTCTGAATGTCTGACTGGTGATGTTTTTCATTCATCTCGCTGTGATTGCGGTGAGCAACTAGACGAAACCATTAAAATTATGGGTGAAACGGGCGGTGTGATTCTTTATTTACGCCAAGAAGGTCGTGGTATCGGCTTATACAACAAGATTGATGCGTACCGCCTTCAAAGTGAAGGGATGAACACTTACGAAGCGAATAACCACTTGGGTTTTGGTGACGACTTACGTGATTTCACCGAAGCTGCAGAAATGCTACGTGCTTTGGGCACCACAAAAATCCGCTTGGTGACTAACAACCCTAAGAAAATCAACGAACTTAAAGAGTTTGGTATTGAGATTGCAGAAGTGGTGAACACCTCTGCTCACATTAAATCGGGTAACGAAAGCTACTTGAAGGCGAAAGTCTCACATGGTAAGCACAATCTGGACATATAATTAGCCTCCATTGTTGCGCCTAACACAAAAATGTTTAAAGACATCACAAACGTGAGGTTTTTTTGTATTTATCTTGCAATAAAATTGTAAGTTTGTATTATTCTAATCTGTAGTGTAAATGATAATGGTTTGCACTATTACTACGAATAATAATTTTAAGCTCAACAAGGATGCTTCATGACCATTAAATCTTTAGTGACCAAAGCCGTAACTTCGTCACTCATTTTTGCCTCTGCTTCTTCTTTCGCAGCAGTAACTCAAGATCAAGTTGTAGAACATTACGCAGATATTGCTCATGCAGTGTTTGCAGATTCAGTAATTACAGCAAAAGCGTTGAATTCTTCTATTGATACCTTCTTAGCTTCTCCTTCTGCTGGTAACTTTGAACAAGTAAAACAAGCTTGGCTTGAGTCTCGCGTACCTTACCAACAGTCTGAAGTATTCCGCTTTGGTAACGTTGTTGTTGATGATTGGGAAGGCCAATTAAACGCATGGCCACTAGATGAAGGCCTTATCGATTACGTTTCTTCTGATTACCAATATGAGCTTGGTAACGAAGGCGCTAGCGCAAACATCGTTGCGAACAAAACGTTCCAAATTGGTCAAACTTCAGTAGACGCAACTAACATTACTCCTGAGCTAATCGCTGACCTTAACGAGATCGGCGGTTCTGAAGCAAACGTAGCATCTGGTTACCATGCTATTGAATTCCTACTTTGGGGCCAAGATTTAAACGGCACAAACAGCGGTGCAGGTGAGCGAGCTTACACAGATTTCGTTGTTGGCGCAGAGTGTACTAATGGCAACTGTGACCGTCGTGGCGCGTACCTGAAAGCATCAGCTGAACTTCTTATTCAAGACCTAGAATGGATGGAAAAGCAGTGGGCTGAAGGCGAGAAGGGTAACTACCGTCAAGAGCTTCTTTCTGAACCTAGCGACAACGGCCTACGTAAAATGCTATTTGGCATGGGTTCACTGTCTCTAGGTGAACTAGCGGGTGAACGTATGAAGGTTGCACTAGAAGCAAACTCTACTGAAGACGAGCACGATTGTTTCTCTGATAACACGCACAACTCTCACTACTATAATGAGCAAGGTATCTACAACGTTTACACGGGTCTATACAAGCGTGAAGACGGTTCTCTACTCTCAGGCCCTAGCCTGTTTGACCTAGTTGAGCAAAAAGACAAGCAAGCTGCAAAAGAGATTCAAAAGCAGTTTGATTTAGCACGTGCACAAGTAGGCGAGTTAGTAACGTCTGCAGAGAAAAACAACCAGCACTTCGATCAGCTAATTGCTGCTGACAACGCTGCAGGTAATGCGCTAGTAAACATAACGATTGTTGCACTAGTGTCTCAAACAGCTGCAATCGAGCGTGCTGCGGGTATTATTGGCATTGATAGCCTAAACCCAGACACAGCGGATCACGAGTTCTAAGAGCCCGAGGCCAAACTAACGTAAGGGCTCTCATTGAGCCCTTAATTATTTGCTACTCAAGAAAGTTACTCCCAAATAAAAACTAAAATCAAAAACACAGCAAGGCAATGTATGAAGTCGTATCTCTCAGCCTCACTATTAACCGCACTGTTTTTCTTATCTCCATTACACGCTCATGAAACCTACTCTGGTGGCAAAACTACCGTGAAGAAAGAGGGGGCTAATGCTTTTTCTCTTCCGGCTGCCAATCTACCAATGAGTAAACGCTTGGATTTCAGCGTCGGTAATAGCTTCTTTAGAAACCCTTGGGTTCCTGCACCGTCATCAACCGATGCGCGCGATGGATTGGGCCCATTGTTCAACACCAACGGTTGTCAAAACTGTCACATCAAAGATGGTCGTGGCCACGCGCCAGAAAAAGGCGATGAGAACGCGGTTTCAATGTTGGTTCGTTTGAGTATTCCTGCTGAAACACCAGAGCAGAGACAAGCCTTTATACGCGATGGTGGCATTCCAGAACCGACATACGGTGGACAGCTACAAGATTTCGCGCTTCAAGGTGTGAAACCAGAGGGTAAAGTGAACATCAGCTACACCGATGTTCCTGTTGAATTCAAAGACGGTACCGTCGTTACTCTGCGTAAACCCACTTTAAAGATTACTGAACTTGCTTTCGGCGAGATGCATCCTAAAACTGAATTTTCTGTTCGAGTCGCGCCGCCAATGATTGGCCTTGGTCTACTTGAGAGCATTTCAAAAGAAACGATTCTTGGATTTGCTGAGCAGCAGTTGGCTGACAAGCAAGGCGTATCAGGCAAAGCCAACTACGTTCTTGATGTTCAAACTAATGACATGGCGTTAGGCCGTTTCGGTTGGAAAGCCGGTCAGCCAAATTTAATGCAGCAAAATGCCGCGGCGTTTAACGGTGACTTGGGTCTAACGAGTCGTTTATTCCCGAATGAAAACTGTACTTCAGCGCAATCAACCTGTGATGATTTTCCTAATGGTGGCAAGCCAGAAGTCAGCGACAACATCTTAGATTTCGTAGAGTTCTATTCGCAGCATTTAGCGGTACCTATTCGTCGTAACGTCGACAAGCCTGCTGTAGTGCAAGGTAAAAAGCTGTTTAAAGACGCGGGTTGTCAAAGTTGTCACCAAGCTGAATTCCGCACTGCAGAGCGTGAAGGCTTACCTGCATTGTCTAATCAGTTAATTAGCCCATATACCGACATGTTGCTACACGATATGGGTGAAGGTTTAGCGGATAACCGTCCTGAGTATCTTGCCAATGGCCAAGAATGGCGCACAACACCTTTATGGGGATTAGGCTATACCAAAGAAGTGAATGGTCACACGTTCCTACTTCATGATGGTCGTGCGAGAAATGTTATGGAGGCTGTGCTTTGGCATGGTGGTGAGGCAGAAATGGCGAAAAAAAACGTTCTTTCTTTGAATGCCACTGAGCGTGAAGCACTACTGGCCTTTTTGAATTCGCTATAGCAGGTCCGAGATTCAGTGGTTCAAGGACTGAGTTAACCAAGAGCACAAAACCGCTGAACTCGCAGGAATACGAGGCCAGCGGTCGTTTCATATTTATTGAACTCATATAATCAAAAGAAAAACTAGGAAGTAAGGTAACAGCATGACACATAAATTTTTGTTAATACCTTTGTCGGTATTAATCATTGCAGGCTGCCAATCATCGGGTGAGCAAGCTGCTTCATCTGAGGTTAACGGTGTGTCTTATCAATCAGACACGACCGATCACATCAGTCGTAGTGTCTATCAACAAGAGTTTGATTCAGCGGTTCTATTCGCTAAGCAAGCTAATGAGCTAGAAGTTTTGATGCAGGGTTACTGCCAAACCAACGATGTTGACTTAGATACGTTGAAAAAACAGTGGCAGCTCACCATGAACAGCTGGATGGCGCTACAAGGCCAAGAAAGAGGTCCAACAGCAGCGCTTGAAGAGAGCTGGAATGTTCAATTCTGGCCAGACAAAAAGAATACCACCGGCCTAAAAATGCGCCAACTGAGTCAGCAAAATAAAGTTTGGTCTCAAGACGAAATTGCTCAGCAGAGTGTGACAGTGCAAGGGCTTGGCGCATTGGAGTGGTCGCTTTATGACGAGCAATCGCCACTGCTTCAAGATCAAGCACTAGGTTGTCAATCGTCGCAAGCGATTACTGAAAACTTAGCGATTAAGTCATCTTCGATTGCGCATGCATGGCAGGTTAACCCTTGGTTAGCGCTAGACGAGACGCGTTGGGAGTCTGAATACATCGCTTTATTGACCAACCAACTTGATTACAGTATGAAAAAGCTGAGCCGTCCGATGGCGAAAATCGGTCACCCGCGTCCTTATTTCTCAGAATCATGGCGTGCACAAACTTCGATGACTCAACTCAAAGCGAATGTAGCAGCACTTCAGAATTTGTACCTTGCCGATGGTAATGGCCTAGACGGCTTGTTGAGAGAGAAGGGCTTAAACGACCTAGCTGATCGCGTTGCTGACCAGTTCACATTGACGCTAGATACTTGGCCTACAGACTCAAGCTTGTTTGAGTTATTGCAGAGCAAAGAGGGCTATCGAGATGTGCTGACTCAATATAACAAACTAGAACGTTTGAAGTACCTCATTCATGAAGAAGTCGCGATAGAGCTTGGCGTGGTAATAGGATTTAATGCTACCGATGGTGACTGATACTACGCGAAGAACGCTACTCAAGGCTGCACTGGGTTGTGCAGCTGCTCCTGTACTTCCATTTGGCTGCGCTAGTCGTAGCTCATCTAGTGAGCCTCAATTAATCGGTTGTGCGCTGAATGGGCGAGGTCAATATTCAGCGGTTGTGGCTGACGAATATGGAATGCCATTGAGTCAACTGCCGATCCCAGATCGTGGCCATGGCGTCTCGATTTCCCCAATCTCATCGCATGCGGTGGTTTTTGCTCGTCGTCCTGGTGACTATTTTATGGTGTTTGACTATAAAAACGGTCAGCAGATCAAAATGGTCGTGAAAGGTCATAACCGTCACTTCTATGGTCATGGCGTTTACTCATTAGACGGCAAGTTACTGTATGCCACTGAAGGGAAAACGGACAGCAGCCAAGGTGTGATTGGCGTTTACGATGTCGCTCAAGGCTATCGTAAGGTCGAAGAGTTCAGCGGTTTTGGTATTGGGCCTCATGAAGTGATCATCATGCCGGATGGAAATCTCGCGATTGGCGTTGGCGGTGTTCATACGGATGGTCGAACACCGAAAAACTTGGATTCAATGCAGCCGAGTTTGAGTTATGTTTCACCCGAAGGTGTGCTACTTGATAAGGTTGAGTTGTTGGATAAGAAGCTAAGTATTCGACACTTAGCGCACGATGGCGCCGAAACCGTGTTGTGCGGTCAGCAATATCGCGGTGAGCCGGATGAGTACCCTTCGCTGTTGGCGATGCACACTAAAGGCGGACAGTTTGAATCACTGAACGCAGAGCCTGAGCAATGGGCAAGGTTCAATCATTATATCGCAAGTATTGCGGCGTCAGACGATTGGATTATTGCGACTTCGCCAAGAGGCAACTGTTACGGTATTTGGTCTAAAGAAACCAAGGAGTTAGTAGAACTCTCTGCATTATCTGATGCTTCTGGCGCTGTGCTGCTTGATGGTGAGTTTCGACTCAGCTCTGGAGCTGGAAGTGTGGTAAACCAACGCAAGCCTTATGAAAAATCCAGTCAGCAATCATCCATCCAGTGGGACAATCACTGGGGTGCAATCTAGTTCATAAAGCCCCTTAAAAAAATAACATGCTTACTCCTATTTCTTTGCCATACTTATGGGATGGTTGGTGAGGGGGTTAAGCGTGTTAGCGAAATACTTCTGTGGATTATTAGTGTTAGTTTCTGTTCATGCATGGAGCTATACTAGTTCTGACGACAGCCGATTTATTCCGGCTGATTCAGAACTCTCATTTATGCTGATTTATCCAGAGCTCACCCAGAGTATTTATCAAGACTCCTCTCTGCCTACTCTGTGGGACTCCCCTGAACTTGTTAAAGCGTTTGAATTCCAATTGTCTCTTTTAGAACAGGCGCAAATGGCACCGCTTTTTGACCGACAACTTAAACAAATCCGTCACTATCAATCCAATGCCCAGTGGCAAGAGTTGGACATCTTATTAACCGACACCTTTATCTATTACCTAAGTTACGTTGAAAATGCGCCACTTGCCGGTAAAGAGTGGTATTTCTCAGGCAAGTTGCATTCCAAGTTACCCGCGCCTTCTCCGCATATTCTGATGAGATTAAAAAGTAGCGTCGCTAATGATTACTTATTGGAAATGGTGTTGTCTTACGCGCCGCCTGTTGGGGATTTTGACCAATTCAAAGCAACCTATTCGGTGTTAGAAACCGCCTCTGAACTCAATATCGAACGATATAGACAGAAAGGTTTGAAGCGCTTAGGTGACCAGCTTTCAGACAAAGCCATTCTTGTTGAACGTATTGCTTTAGTCGGCGTTGATTCCTCGATGATCGCCGTCGATTTTCCCGAGTTCGATCGAGATCTACAAACGGTGATTAAATCATTTCAGCGCATGCACGGCCTTACAGATGATGGGATCGTCGGACCTGAAACGATCAAATGGATCAACATGAGCTTTGATGATCGATTGACTTCTTTGGCTCTAAATGCGGAACGCGTCCGTTTGTGGCCACGAGACAGAGACTCTCTCATAGTTGTCAACGTCCCTAGTTTTGATATGAAGTATTGGGAAGATGGTGAAGAGGTTTTTGAGTCCAAAGTTGTCGTGGGCAGAAAGTCGCGAAAAACACCGCTTTTAGAGATAAATCTAGATTCGGTCATCCTAAACCCGACTTGGAACGTGCCCTGGAAAATTATGGTCAAAGACATCCTACCTAAGGTAAAAGCGGACGAAAGCTACCTAGAGACACACAACTTTCAAGTGATTGATAGTTGGCGCACTATGGAAACCGTCGACACTACAGATATCGATTGGCAGACCATTAATTTCAATTCTTTCCCATATCGAATGCGTCAGCAGGCAGGCTCGCTTAATGCATTAGGTTTGTACAAGTTCAATACGCCTAACAAGCGAGCGATCTATCTGCACGATACGCCAAGTAAAGGCCTGTTTAATGACGACTTCCGCGCTTATAGCTCCTGCTGCATACGTGTTGAACATGCAGAGGAATTGGCTGAGTTGTTGTTTGCCACCAAGGTAAGGAAAGTACCGAACCAGAATAATGACCTTGCTCCTAATACTAAGGTTCGCCTTAAGAAGCGAATCCCCGTGCATATCATCTATCAAACCGTGTTGTTTGAAGAAGGAGGCATTCAGTATCGTGGTGACATCTATCAATATGATAAAGAGGGTGGTTAATTATCAGTGAAGCCAATAAGGGTGATCTTGACCAAAAAATGACAATGAAGCTTCTATTAATAAAATTATAATGTGGATCAATAACTAACCGTGCAAAGGTTACAAATACTAACCTTTTGGGCGGTTTTTGTACGTTGACGCAGCAATTTCCATTATGTATCGTGCGTTTTTTTGTTCGATTTAATTGGTTTTTTTGCTGTATGTCTCAAAGTTTATTTTCACGCCGTCAGTTTCTGACTTACGCTGGTGGTACCGCTGTTGTCGCCTCAATCACTCCTTCTATCGCTTTTGCTTCATACCCTGATCAACCAAGAACGATTAGCATGAACAATCTTCACACCGGTGAACGATTAGAGACCTGTTATTTCGATGGCACTAACTATGTTGGTGATGAAATGGCTCGTTTGAGCAAATTGTGCCGTGACTTCCGTCGCAACGAGATTCATCCAATGGACAAGAACCTGTTTGATCAGATCACGCAGATTCAAAATGTTCTGGGTATTCAAAAAGAAGTTCAAATCATCTCTGGTTACCGTTCTCCAGCGACCAATGAGGCATTGCGCTCTAAGTCGACTGGCGTAGCCAAAAAGAGCTACCACATGCTGGGTAAAGCGATCGATTTCCGTATTGATGGCGTCAACTTAAAAGAATTAAGAGACGTAGCCAAAAGCCTGAATGCGGGTGGTGTCGGTTACTATGCGCGTAGCAACTTTATCCATATTGATACAGGTCCTGTACGCAGTTGGTAGCGTTAAGCTGAATTTGCGAGCGAATGCTAGGTACTTGTCAAAGTAGACATCCAATGTCATAGTTTGCCCAAATTTCAGTTTGCCCTCTAAGGTTTGTATATGTCTCTTAAGTATCAAGTTGTTCCTGTTACCTCTTTCTCTCAAAACTGCTCAATTGTGTGGTGTGATGAGACAATGGAAGGCATCGTTGTCGACCCGGGCGGTGATGTTCAGCAACTGGCTGCTATCATCGAAGAGTTAGATGTTAAAGTGGTGAACTTGGTATTGACTCACGGTCACCTAGATCATGTGGGCGGAACAGTGCCACTTGCTGAGATCTTGAACGTGAACATTGTTGGACCACATAAGGCAGACAACTTTTGGCTTCAAGGGTTAGAGAATCAAAGCCAGATGTTTGGGTTCCCACTTTGCAAAGCTTTTGAACCAAACACATGGTTAGAAGAGGGCGACAAAGTTACTTTTGGTAACCAAGTGATTGATGTGATTCATACTCCGGGTCATACGCCAGGCCACGTTGTACTATTCAGCGAGCAAGCGCGCATGGCGTTTGTTGGCGACGTTTTATTTAATGGTGCTATTGGTCGTACGGATTTCCCACAAGGCGATTTCAACACGTTGATTGTTTCAATCAAGACTAAGCTTTGGCCGCTAGGCAGTGATGTAACATTTGTACCGGGTCATGGTCCTGAGTCTACATTTGGCCGTGAGCGTGTATCAAACCCATTCGTAGCGGATGAAATGCCTCTGTACTAGGTCTCTGATTTAATAGAAGAACGATTGAAAATGAAGCTTAGCTTTTCTTATGAAAGCTAAGCTGTTTTATTACGTGAGAGTGTATTTCTAAACTTGTCTGTTTTTAATCAGAAAAGCGCTCGGCAGCCGCCAAGTAGCGTCGAGCCAGTCCAATAAACTCCTCTCCACTGATATTCAGATCATGGGTTGATATGAAAATATCGTAGCCGTGAAACCCTCTTTGATATTTCATCCTGTTCGCAAGCATCGCCTGCAATCCTGAGTAATTTTTAATCAACGCGTTTTGAGTGTTCGATTCATTGGTTGAATCAAGGGCTGTTTGTAGCTGGTAATCACTGACGTTCTCGTCGTCGATATTCTCCGACTCTTTATATTGGCTCAATTCAACACAGCCGCTTTCTGTACAGCGAGCGTGGTAATGCGATGAGTCGAGCACCATATCTTCAAAGTGCGATTCTTTACCTGCTTGTTTCGCTCCCAAGTACAAAAGTGCTCGCTGGCTTAGCAATAATTCGCAGGTTATTTTTGGGCAGATAGAGTCAAGGTAGGGCGAGTAATCTTTCATTTTAATGCCCACCCAAGGGAGAGGTTGATGCCACCCCTCTTGTTCGTAAGTACACATGCCGATCTTCTCAATATTGCTCCACTTTAAAACCCATCCACCTTTATAAAAATGCTGTTGAAAGTGAGTGGGAGTGAGCGTGAACATCACTCTGCTACGAAGCATCAAATAATAGCCTGTGCCCAAAAGCGCACTAATGCAAAATGCACCCACGATCAGTAATTTTGAGTTATCAATATATAACGCCATGATTAGGCAAGCGAATCCTAAAATGATGGCGATAATTCGATATGATTGCGTAAATGCAGGCAAAGAGAAATTTGTAAGGTGACGAGTGTCCATAGGCAACACCAAGTTTTCATATTTTTGTCTGGATGGATAACCAGTGTATATGACCCTAAATTTATAAGTCTATGTTTAAATAATAGACGGTAGTAGACAATATCGGTATTTTTCGTCGACTTTCGACGCTTCACTCTACAAATAGCTCCCGTTTTTTGGTATAAATCGCGCTTCAAATTTTCACCACTGCGAAAAGAGCAGTGAACTGGAGAAATATTCAATGAGACTTGCTCATAAGCGGAAGGTGCAGGCTAAACTGCAGAAACGCACTAAAGCGGCTGTAGTTAAAGCAGTGGCAACGCCGAAAAAAGCGAAGCCTGTCGCAGAGAAAGTTGTAGCAGAAAAAACTGTAGCAGCAAAACCAGCGGTAGAGAAAGCAGTAGCAGTAACGAAAGAAGTTACAGTAGCACTGACTCCCAAGCAACAACAAGTTCTAGACATCGTTGTTAGCAATGCTGAAGGCATTAACCCTAAAGGTATTGGCCTAGCAGCAGGTCAAGAAGACGCGAAAGCAGCTTCGTGGGCAACAGGCGCATTGAAAAAACTTCTTGAAGAAAACCTAGTAGCGAAAGAGCAACTTGCAGGTAACAAGGTTATCTACAAAGCTATCTAATCTTTTGGGATTACATTCGCTTCGTTAAAGTTTTTAAGCCTCGATTATCGAGGCTTTTTTATGTCCGGCGCTTTATTCCCAGCGTTTTACGTTCGGTTGACGCGAATTCCCTCATTTTGGGTTTTCAGTTCGTTGTCTGGACTTCATATCTTCTCTTTCTTTTCCAGTTTCTAGCGACTTCGTTCAGATATTTGGCAAGCACCAAAGTAGGGCGCCTAACTCTCTTAAACCTTGATTTTTATGGATTGATTGCGCTTGGATGCATATTTAATAAGTGGTGCTCTTAGAGCTTCATCACGAAATGGCCATCAATTGTTAACGGTGTTTAATTATTAATACTTAGGTATTTATCAATAAGCATTCTTCTAGTGAATAAGGTTAGTCCTTTAAAATCGATATCACTCAATGATCTCCTACGTAGTTCTACGTAATCCTTTGGTCTAATACGCAGTTTGCGTGGGTCCGTCGTGCGTGCTCTCCCTGATATCTAGTTGCCTCATCAAGGTGCACTCTTATGTTGAATCATAAAAAATACTCAAAGAAAGAGTGTTAACCCAACAAAAGGACGTGAATATGAGTCTCATTTCTAACTCCCTCACACGAGTTTTTAAGAACGTTGCGATAACTGCAGCGGCTTGTTTAGCTTTGGTCGCTACTGGTGCAACTGCTGCTGATAAGGTTTATCGCTTGAAGCTTGCTGAAACATGGGGACCAAACTTCCCTGTTTTCGGTGATGCAACCAAAAACATGGCTGCGATGGCTGAGAAAATGTCGAATGGTCGACTGCAAATCAGAATCGATTCAGCGAACAAACACAAAGCACCACTTGGCGTTTTTGACATGGTTAAGTCTGGTCAATACGACATGGGTCACTCAGGCTCTTACTACTGGAAAGGTAAAGTTCCAAACACTCTTTACTTCACTTCTATGCCTTTCGGTATGACGCCTGCAGAGCAATACGCATGGTTCTATCATGGTGGCGGTATGGAGTTGATGGAGCAGGTTTACTCTCCACACAACCTAATGTCGTTCCCCGGTGGTAACACGGATATTCAGATGGGGGGTTGGTTTCAAAAAGAGATCAACAGCGTTGAAGATCTAAAAGGTCTGAAAATGCGAATCCCAGGCTTTGCTGGTGAGATCCTTGCGGAGCTAGGTGCTAAGCCGACTAACATTGCCCCTGGTGAGCTTTACACGTCTTTAGAGCGTCGTACAATCGACGCACTAGAGTGGGTAGGTCCATCACTTGATTTACGTATGGGTTTCCACAAAATCGCACCGTACTACTACACAGGTTGGCATGAGCCGGGTTCAGAGCTTCAATTCCTAGTGAACAAACGTACATGGAACAAGCTTCCTGAAGATCTACAAGAAATCTTGCGTGTTGCAATGCGTACTGCGGCTTACGACATGTATACACAAGCAACGCACGAAAGCGGCAAGAACTGGGTTTCAATGAAAACAGAATACCCAGATGTACAAGTTAAAGATTTCCCGCCTGAAGTAATGTCGGCACTGAAAGAAGCGAACGATCGCCTACTTGCTGCACATGCTGAGAAAGATGAGTTGGCAAAAGAGATCCAAGATTCTCAAGCAAGCTATCTAGAGCAAGTGCGCTCATGGACGGATATTTCACACAGAGCTTATCTAAATAGCCAAGCGAAATAATCGACAGTTGTTGAACTGAAGCTAAATGAACCCAAAGCTGTTCTTGTTAGGTAACTAAGAGTGACTAAGTGGCGGGTTCATTTTAAAGATAATAATTAAGCAGGATGAATCCTGTAACAAGATCCCAATAACCCTTTCTACGTCGTGCATCTTGTTAGCGCTACTTGTTTTAGTTGCCCTAATTCTAAAACGCGATGTCTTTTCAAATTCCATGGAGTCGGGAATGCGAAGTCTAATTTATATTGAACGCCTATTCAATCGTATCGGTGATGCACTGGGATGGCTATCCTGTATGTTGTTTATTTTACTTATCGCGAACGTCGTTTATGACGTTGTCATGAGATATGCCTTCAATGATGTCTCAATCGCCTTCCAAGAGATGGAATGGCACTTTTTCTCAGCTGTTTTCCTACTAGGTGTTCCTTATGCCATCAAAGCGGGTGGCCACGTGCGAGTGGATGTTTTTTACGAACAACTCAGCTTCAAGGCACAAGCGATTATTGACCTAATAGGCACTGTTGTCTTCCTGCTTCCTTTTTGTTTGCTGGTGGCTTGGTTTGGTATCGATGTTGCCAAAGAGAGTTATAACCTAGGTGAAACGCCGGGCGATCCCGGTGGCTTGCCGTATCGTTGGGTCATTAAAGCGATGATCCCACTGTCGTTTTTCTTGATGGCAGTTAGTGGTGTTGGTTTGATTCTGCATTCGCTGAACAAGATTTTTAATCCGCACCTTATCCATGCAAATAACACGCACGCTAACAATACTCATACAAAGAATAAGTAGAGGCTGAACATGATTGGAATAGTAATGTTTTTCGTAGCCTTGTTTGCACTTTTACTTGGCTTCCCGGTCGCGTTCACCTTTGGTGGTATCGCGCTAATCTTTGGTGTTTGGGCTGAAGGGATAGAAATGTTCGCCTTCATGCCATATCGAATTCAATCGATCATGGAAAATACGGTGCTGATGGCCGTTCCATTGTTCGTTTTCATGGGGCTTGTTCTACAAAAAACCAAGCTTGCTGAGCAGTTACTAGAGTCAATGGGACGACTGTTTGGTGGTGTTCGTGGTGGTATCGCTATCTCGACGGTACTTGTGGGGTCACTGCTTGCCGCTTCAACGGGCGTAGTAGGCGCTTCTGTGGTTGCTATGGGGCTTATCTCGTTGCCAGTTATGCTCAAGTACAATTACGACAAAGGCTTAGCCTGCGGCACTATTTGTGCGTCTGGCACGTTAGGGCAAATCATTCCGCCTTCTATCGTACTGATCTTATTAGGTGATGTACTCGGTGTGCCAGTAGGGGACTTGTTCCAAGCGGCGATTTGGCCGGGTGTAATGTTGGTGGGCTCGTATATCGTTTATATCTTGATATACGCAAAGCTTAACCCAGAAGCGGCTCAACCGATTGAACGTGATGACTCAATTAGTCGTAAACAAGAAGTCATCAATGCTCTTAAAGCTATCGTACCGCCACTCGCGCTGATCATTGTCGTATTGGGCTCTATTTTCGCGGGTGTTGCCACGCCGACAGAGTCTGCTGCACTAGGTGGCGCGGGTGCCTTAGTACTTGCTTTGCTGTACGGTCAATTCAGTTGGTCGATGGTATATGAAGCGTCCAAAGAAACAGTGAAAGTCACAGCAATGGTTTTTGCTATCCTGCTTGGTGCGACGGCATTCTCGATGGCGTTTACTTATACGGGCGGTGATTATCTGGTTGAAGAGTGGATGTTGCAGCTGCCAGGTGAGAAGTGGGGCTTCTTGATCATCACTATGTTGGTTATTTTGATTCTTGGTTTCTTCATCGACTTCGTAGAAATCTGTTTCATCATCGTACCGATCATTGCGCCTGTTGCTGAACTGATGGGCATTAACATGACTTGGTTTGCTATCCTTATTGCAATGAACCTGCAAACCTCATTCTTAACGCCGCCATTTGGCTTCAGTTTGTTCTATTTGAAAGGGGTAGCCCCGAAAGGCGTCACCACAAAGGACATCTACCGAGGCGTAATGCCGTTCATTTTGATTCAAATCCTCGTACTTGGATCACTTCTCACTTTCCCATCTTTCTATGGAATGTGAGTGAAGCCAAGGATGTGAATGATATGTTTCAAGGTTATCTATAAATTGATAAAGTAAAATGGCTTATTGATGTTCAGTAAGCCGTTTTTTGTGAGGGAAAGGAATGCCTCTAAAAGCTAAGCTGATTTTGCTGACGCTACTCCCGTTGCTGCTGGTAACGGCGAGCATAAGTTGGATCTCGTTACACCAAACCAAGACGTTGGGTGCAAAAGAGGTCGAAATCTTCAGAGACAGCTTAATCAAGTCGCGTGAAAATGCCCTCAAAGACACCGTCGACCTCGCATTCGATGCGATCGAACATATCTACAACGACCCTGACATCAAAGAAGCGCAAGCCAAAACAGAAGTCCGTAGCATATTGTCTAAACTTAGATATGGCTCTGATGGCTACTTCTTTGCGTACGACCGTCACGGAACTAATTTGGTTCATCCAATCCAGCCAGAGTTGGTTGGCCAAAACTTACTTGAACTGCAAGATGAAGACGGCGACTTTCTTATAGAAGCGCTATTAAGAGAGGCGCAAACCGGAGGAGGATTTCACCAGTATTTGTGGCAGAAACCGTCAACCGGAGAAGTGGTGTCTAAGCTGAGTTATGCCGCTTGGTTGGAACGTTGGAATTGGATGATTGGCACGGGTTTGTATATTGAAGACGTGCATCAAGAAGTGGCTTCAATGCAGGCTGCGATCAACAAGAATATTGAAACCACGTTCTTTTCCATTGTCGTGATTCTCAGCGTTACCGTAGCGGTTATTATCGTGCTGACCTTAGCCATTAATATGCATGAACATCGTATCGCGGACAACAACTTAAAAGAACTCGCTCATAAAACGGTGATGTTCCAAGAAGACGAGAAGAAGCATTTAGCACGAGAGCTGCATGACGGTATTAATCAATTATTAGTATCAAGTCGTTGCCACTTAGAACTACTTGGTAATAAGTTAAAAAATGAAGACCTCAAAGCGCATTTGAATAAGTCGCAGCATTCACTGATGCGAGCGATTGAAGAGGTGAGACACATCTCTCATCAACTTCGTCCAAGCTCATTGGATGATATTGGCTTAGAAGCGGCGTTGTCTTCATTGCCGTTAGATTTTCAGGCGCACTCGGGCATAGAAGTAGAAACCATGTTTGCTACACAACCGGGCAAGTTGAAATCAGAAGCGGCGACGACCCTCTACCGAGTGGTGCAAGAATCATTGAACAACATAGAGAAACACGCACAAGCGACCAAAGTGACGGTTATCGCGCAGCAAATCGGTAATGTGTTGCAGCTGCTGATCCAAGACAACGGTGTCGGTTTCAACACTTATAAAGCGATGGAGAAACGAGGGATCGGTCTGCGCAATATGAGAGAGCGGGTGGAGTTCATCGGTGGTGATTTTGAATTGATGAGTGAGATTGGCCTCGGAACGGAAATTACAGTGTTACTGACACTAGAGGGATTAATGAATGAGTGAAGTTATTCGAGTTGTGATCGCTGACGATCACCAAGTAGTACTGGATGGCTTTATGGCGAGATTGGAACTCGAGCCAGATATTTGCGTGATAGGCACCGCCAGTAATGGATTAGAAGCGGTAGAGGTCGTTAAGTCTATACGGCCCGACGTGGTGTTGATGGATATTAGCATGCCTATTATGAACGGCATTGACGCAACCCACCTGATTAAAGAAGAAGACCCCGATGCCAAGGTGCTGATGCTGACCATGCATAACAACCGTGAATATATCATGAAGGTGATGCAGTCGGGCGCAGTCGGCTATATGTTGAAAGAGATTTCCGCTGAAAAAATGGTGCAAGCAATCAAAACGGTCAATCAAGGCTCGACCTATTTCTGTGAAAAAGTCACGCAGAATTTGTTTACTCAGCCGATTACTCCCACGCAATCTGTCAAGAATCCATTGAGCAGACGTGAAGAAGCGGTGTTGAAATTGGTGGCAAAAGGGGAGAGCAGTAAAGAGATCGCGAAGGGTTTAAATATCAGTTACCGAACGGTAGAAACACACAGACAAAACATTAAGCATAAGCTTGATATTCACTCAACTGCAGAATTAGCTAAGTATGCTGTCAATTTGGGGCTTGTGAACTGATTCTACGCTAAATTACATGAAAAGTGTAATTGAATTACTAAATTTGCTATTTACACTTACTTTTTGGAGGTTTTTTTAGTATTTTTGCGACAGGTTGATATTCTTCTTTTCGAAATTTAAGCGCCGAATGCAATGTTGCAAACTGTGCGCTACAAATTAGAGAGGAAGTATGGAGCCTGTAAAAGATAGGTATAGTATTGAAAATACCGATTATACAGTAGGACAAGATAACGTTCAGAAATGGGGTTTTGACGTTCATAACCCAGTATTTGGAATCAGTGCAGGAGCGATCATCGTCTTCCTAATTGCACTTCTGGTAGCAGATCCTGAAACTGCAAAATCAGCTCTTGATGGAATTAAATGGAAAGTCATCGGTAACTTCGATGGTTTCTTCATGTGGGCAGCTAACATCTTTGTTATTTTCTGTTTTGCCCTCATTGTCTCCCCGTATGGCAAGATACGTATTGGTGGCAATGATGCCAAAGCAGAGCACTCTAACCTATCTTGGATGTCGATGTTATTCGCCGCGGGAATGGGTATTGGTTTGATGTTCTGGGGTGTTGCAGAGCCAGTAGCTTACTTCACAGGTTGGTATGAAACACCACTTGGTGTTGAAGCTTATTCTCCTGAAGCAGCTAAGTTGGCGCTTGGCGCGACTATCTATAACTGGGGTTTACACGGTTGGTCTATTTACGCCGTTGTTGCTCTAGCCCTCGCTTTCTTCACATTCAATAAAGGCTTACCGCTTTCTATTCGATCAATATTTTACCCACTTCTAGGTGATAGAACTTGGGGTTGGTTTGGTCATGTTGTTGATATCGTTGCAGTATTGGCAACACTATTTGGCCTTGCAACATCGCTTGGTCTAGGCGCACAACAAGCAACCAGTGGTATTAACCATGTGTTTGGTACCGATGGTGGTATTGGCATGCAGCTAGTTGTTATCGCAGTGGTTACTTTCTTAGCAACAATGTCAGTCATTCGCGGTATTAACGGTGGCGTAAAGGTTCTGAGTAACATCAATATGTTGGTTGCTTTGGGGTTGCTTATCTTTGTCACGATTGCTGGTGGTATGGCGGGTATTAAAGCAATCCCAACCGCGCTAATGGGCTACATTGAAAACTTTATTCCTCTAAGTAATCCTCATGGTCGTGGCGATGAAACTTGGATGCAGGGTTGGACTGTATTCTACTGGGCATGGTGGATGTCATGGTCACCATTCGTAGGCATGTTCATCGCTCGTATCTCTAAAGGTCGTACTATTCGTGAATTCATCGTCGCTGTATTGTTCATCCCAACGACAGTAATAATCATATGGATGGCTATTTTCGGTGGTATCGCGATTGATCAAGTGGCGAACAAGGTGGGTGAGATAGGCGTGAACGGTTTGCAAGATATTACGCTTTCTCTATTCCACACTTATGATGCGCTGCCAATGAGTTCTATGCTTTCTGTGGTATCGATTGGTTTGATTATGGTGTTCTTCATCACCTCTTCAGATTCAGGCTCATTAGTTATCGACAGCATTACTTCTGGCGGTAAAGTTGATGCCCCTGTTCCTCAACGTGTATTTTGGGCGTTGATGGGCGGTGCGATTGCAGCCGTTCTATTGTGGGTTGGCGGTACGGAATCCATTCAAGCACTGCAAGCTGGAACGGTATCAATGGCGCTACCATTTACGTTCATATTATTGCTTATGTGCCTAAGCTTATTGTTAGGTTTACGAACTGAAAATCAATTAGTTAACCATAAAAATGCTTTGAGCTAAAAGTATTTTCCAAATAAAGGTCGACAGGGTCGGCCTTTTTTTCGTCATATACTTAAGTGTTTTCGTGAATTTTGTTGGAAAATCAATCGAACCGATTCTGGTTTACTGAAAACAATAAGTTAACCTGCTAAACTTCAGACATCCAAGTATTTGAATTATTGTGACAACAGCTTGTATTACTTGGATCATGTGTTCGAGTTTGTGATTTAGTCACAAGTAAGTAAGGGATATTTGGTCAACAGACCCTATTAATATTCCGTAGAGAGGGATAATGACTAAAGGTATAGATAAATACAGTATCGACAGTACGGATTACACTGTCGGTCAAGATAACGTCCAAAAATGGGGTTTTGATGTTCATAACCCAGTATTTGGTATCAGTGCAGGACTTATTGCTTTGTTCCTGATCGGCATTCTGATTACAGATACCGCTTCAGCAAAGGCAGCACTAGATGGCGTTAAAGGCCAGATCATCAATTCGTTTGATTGGCTTTTCATCTGGTCGGGTAATGTTTTCGTTGTTTTCTGCTTAGGCTTAATTGTTTCTCCGTATGGTAAAATCCGCCTTGGTGGTGTTGATGCGACGGCAGATTACTCATTCATGTCTTGGTTATCGATGTTGTTTGCCGCAGGTATGGGTATCGGTCTAATGTTCTGGAGTGTGGCGGAACCCGCTGCTTACTTCACGGGTTGGTTTGAAACCCCGTTAGGTGTTGAACCCAACACACCAGAAGCTGCTAAGTTGGCGCTAGGTGCAACCATGTATCACTGGGGTCTACACCCTTGGGCGATTTATGGCGTAGTAGCACTGTCACTTGCGTTTTTCTCTTACAACAAGGGATTGCCTCTTTCTATTCGTTCTATTTTCTACCCAATCTTGGGTGATAGAGCGTGGGGTTGGGCTGGTCACATTGTTGATATTCTGGCGGTTCTTGCAACGCTGTTTGGTTTGGCGACGTCGCTGGGCTTAGGTGCACAACAAGCAGCAAGTGGTATTCAACATGTCTTTGGAATCGAGGCTGGCTTAGGGTTACAAGTTGTTGTTATTACCGTAGTAACGTTATTAGCGGTCGTGTCAGTGCTTCGCGGTATTGATGGCGGCGTTAAAGTTATCAGTAACATCAACATGTTGGTTGCTTTCCTACTGCTTATCTTAGTGGCTCTAATCGGCTATGCGGTGAGTTTAGGTTCTATCCCAACAACCTTTATGGCATACGTTGAAAACATCATTCCTTTGAGTAACCCTCATGGTCGTGAAGATGAAGCGTGGATGCACGGTTGGACGGTATTCTACTGGGCTTGGTGGATTTCATGGTCACCATTCGTAGGTATGTTTATCGCGCGTGTTTCTAAAGGTCGTACGGTTCGTGAGTTCATCACAGCGGTTCTGATTGTTCCAACGACTGTTACTATCATTTGGATGTCAGTATTTGGGGGCATGGCGATTGACCAAATCATGAATAACGTTGGTATCCTTGGTCAAGATGGTTTGACTGATGTATCACTAGCGATGTTCCAAATGTTTGATGCTCTACCGTTCGGTACGCTGCTATCAATCATTGCTGTTATCTTGGTTCTGGTATTCTTCATTACATCGTCTGACTCAGGCTCTCTAGTTATCGACAGCATTACCGCGGGCGGTAAAGTCGATACACCAATACCTCAACGTGTTTTCTGGGCGTTCCTTGAAGGTGCGATTGCAGTGGCACTGTTATGGGTTGGTGGTACTGAAGCAGTACAAGCTCTGCAAGCAGGTGCTATTTCGACGGCACTGCCATTCACCATCATTCTGTTACTGATGTGTGTGAGCTTGCTAATGGGTATGCGTACAGAAAAACGCTAACTTCTAAAACTTATATCAACCGCTATTTGTATGCGGTTGAATAGTAAACAATATAAAGGCAGGTGAGGAAAGTCTCCTGCCTTTTTACATCTATTTTGCTATCTATTCCAATACCTATTTTACCGTATGTAAGCTGACATATTTTCTAATAACCATACACTTAATAGCGCCTTGAATTTGGCGAAATGCCAAGGAATTGGCATAAGCTAAGGAATTGGCATAAGCTAAGGCCGTGGTTTACATAAAAATATATTCCAATATTAAATTGTGAAATTGCTCGAATTTAATACTGATATTGGGTAGTATGCGCGAGATTTCCCACCACTCGTGAAACTTTGACATGAAACTAACACTAAAACAAAAATTGATAGGCGCCAGTCTGTCTGCTGTTGTCGTAATGGCGACGGCGTTGACTTGGTTGTCAACAAATCAATTGGTCGAACTTACCCAAAATGATATCAATTCACGCGCCCAAAGTGTGTCCAAAGCGGCAGCTGAAGGCATTAAAAATTGGATTGATATTCGTAAGGATATCGCATCGGCATTTAATGATTTTTCAAGAGAAGGGAATGTTGTGCCTTTCCTTAAGCAAGCCCGTATCGCGGGTGGCTTTGACGATATCTTTTTTGGGACCACAAAAGGTGAAATGCTTCGTACACACCCTGAACGTACACCTGAGGGTTATGATCCTCGTCAACGTCCATGGTATCAAGAGGCAAATGCCGCAAATCAGCAAATTATTACAGCGGCTTATCAAGACGCAAGTACGAGAGAACTGCTCATTACGATAGCTGAACCCATTCGCCATAACGGTCAATTTATTGGTGTGGTTGGTGCTGATGTTTTAATTGACCAATTGATTAACGATGTAATCAATTTAGACGTTGGTGACAATGCATACGCAATGCTAATTGATGCCTCCAATGCTACCATCCTCGCGCACCCGGATACGGCATTAAGCTTAAAGCCAATCACTCAGCTCTCAAATGATATCTCAATGCCTATCATCGAGAATGCCGTGCGTACAGGCAACATAGAGACCATTAAACAGCGTGGCGTTGAGAAGCTGCTTTACTTCACGAAAGTACCAAACACTAACTGGATTTTCGCGGTACAGTTGGACCGAGCCACTGAAGAAGCAAACCATTCAACACTGCTTACTCAGCTAATCATGACGGCTGTTGTTATCACACTTGTTGTGATCGTTTTGGTTTCTTGGTTAGTGGGCTTCCTATTCCGCGACCTAAACCGTGTTTCTGCTGCACTTGAAGAAATTGCTTCAGGTGAAGGTGACCTTACTCAGCGTCTTGAGCCTAAGAGCGACGACGAGATTGGTCAGCTTGCTACAAACTTCAACCGTTTCGTGGGCAACATGCACACCATGGTTGTTAAGCTAAGCGAAGTGTCTGCTGCATTGGGTAATCAAGCACGTCAAACGGCTTCTCAAGCTGAAGAACGTAGCGCTCGTATCCAGATGCAACAAGACGAAATCAATATGGTCGCAACAGCCGTTAACGAAATGGCTGCAGCAACACAAGAAATCGCGGGTAACGCTGACCACACAGCTCAGAACTCATCTGAAGCCGTTGGCGCGTGTGAGCACGGTACTGGTCAAGTGACACAGACTCAAAGCTCCATTCAAAACCTTGCTCAAGAAGTTCAAATCGCAACTAACGTGATCCTAGAACTTGAAGAGCACGGCAACAGCATTAACGCTATTTTGTCGAACATTCAAGGTATCGCTGAACAAACGAACCTACTTGCACTAAACGCCGCAATTGAAGCTGCACGTGCGGGTGAGCAAGGTCGTGGCTTTGCGGTTGTTGCTGATGAAGTACGTGTTTTGAGCCAACGTACACACGGTTCAACGCAAGAGATTCAACAAACTATCGAATTGCTTCAAGGTACAACAGGCAAAGCGGTTAGCATCATGAACGATAGCCGTACGCTTGCTGAAACCAGCGTTGATGACGCTAACTCAGCAGCAGCGAGCCTAACGCAAATTCATGCTGCCGTTGAACGCATTAGCGACATGGCAACACAGATTGCTTCTGCTGCAGAAGAGCAAGCTTCAGTAACGTCTGAGATTACTCGTAACACTGAAGGAATCCGTGACGTGTCTAACGAGCTAGCAGACGAAGCACACCAAGCGGCGGAGCAAGCTGCTCAGCTGTCTGAACTGTCTCACGAGCTAGAAAGCGAAATCAGCCGCTTCAAGCTGTAAGCACTAAGTTCTGAGCGAATAGCGATAACGTTATCAAAAAGCCGAATGTCATTATCACATTCGGCTTTTTTGTGCGTGCTAGTTAACGTTATGAATACAAACTAGTTGTTCGGATAACCTGGAAACTTCGCTTTAAGTGCTGCGCGAGTAGGGAAGTACTGCTCCATAAATTTAACCACCGAAGGGTCACTCGCTTGCAGTTCTGTGAATGTTGCAGAACTTAGCTCTTGAGCACGGTAGCCTTTGTAGTTCACGTCGTAATAGGCATACAGAGAGTAGGCTAGGTATTCTTGGTCGTACGACTCTGCGTCTAGGTCAGCTTCGACGATGGTTGAGTCTTTTCCGTTAGGATAATAAGATCCTGCAAGAATCGCTTTCTCATTCAATACATCTAACTCTTTTTGCATCTCCGCCCATTTCGATGAAGATGATTGTACCGCTAAGTTCATCACACCGTAATCGTGTACAAAGTGAATGATTTCTTCAAATGCAGCGTCTCTTTGAGTCACTAAATCTGGTTTGTTCTCGCCTGTTGTTGTGTCAGTGGTTTCTGTCGCAAATAGATCTTGGAAACGGTAATTCTCATCTAAGAAGTCACCGCCATCTCTGTCAGACCAATCGTCATCGTAAAAGAAACCCATGGTCGCTTTACTGTCGTAAATAGCCTTAGTGACTTCTGCTGGGAAGTTATCAAGGTAGTACTGCATGATGTTCTTAACGTGTGCGACCTTGGCTGCACCGTTATTCTTTGACTGGTCTTCAATCAACAGTGGAATCTTATAACCGTGTGCTTCTACGCATGTGCGTTGCTTGATGCCATTGGCGAGCAAATCACCTGTCGTATTTGTGATAACAGAGCAGTCACTCGTTGATACACGTGCAAACGTCTCTGATGCACTTTGAGCGAAGGATGGAACAAATTGAATACCATTACTCAAAGTGTTGCCCACACGAACATAGAGGTTCATCGGTCTCATTTGATCGCTATTAAATTTGACGCCCGTACTATCAGTAATGAATTGCTTGTTGATAGTGACAGTATCGGCTTGTTTCCATCGAACAACGTTGTTTATATTGTTTTCAACTTCAGCGATAGCAAGTTTTTCAGGTGTCGATGTTGAGTTAAAGTTTTCGTAGTAAATATCGAAGTTTTCAACATCGAAAGTTTTGCCTGATGAGTTTGTCGCCGTGACTGAGAAGGTGATATCTGCATCGCTTTGGGTTTTGTAATTGCGCTCAGGAATGCCGTGAACTTGTGCGAAACTGCCGCTCGCTTTTTGTGTATTACCGTACTGAGTAATATCAATATTCACGTTTTTGTCTGTGCCTAGTGCAATCGACTTAACACTCAATTGCAGTGAATAGTTGCTCCCTAAGGTAACAACGGATTTTGCGCTTGATGCATCGATGACATTCTTTGAAGCGCTAGTGTTATTGCTGTCGCTACTACCGCCGCACGAAGTGAGCATCGTAGTCAGAACAAGAGTTGGAATTGTGAGTTTATATACCATAGGGGACCAAGTTATCTGCAAGCTATAAAGCCAACATGTTACTAGAGATGGTATTTGTTCTTAGTAAGCTTTTGTAAGTGATGTATTAGTTGGGGTTACAAATGAACTTTGAGGTATTGGTTCGGGTTATTAGTTTGGATTGTTCGATATCAGAGTCACAGACATAAAAAAGCCCGAGTATAAACTCGGGCTTTGAATGGTTTTACTTATGCTGTTTGACTAAATGTCTGAACTTCGCTTCGTTAGTCTATTTAAATTCAAACTTACCTTTCATGATTGCCCAATGGCCAGGAAAAGAACAAAACACAAATGTTATGACTCGTACTGAGACTGCACCGTTTGTGCTTGGTTGAGTATGTGTTTTACGATAGCTTCTAAACCTTGGTTGCGACTAGGGCTTAGTTGAGATTGTAAATCCAGTTGAGTAAACCAAGTTTTGATGTCGAAGCTCAAAACATCGCTGACTTTGTGTTCATTGTATGCAATGAGTACGAGCGCAAGCAAACCTTTGACCAAAGATGAGTCACTGCTTGCCTTAATTGATATCTGACCTTCCTCATTAATAGCGAGATCCAGCCACACATTACTCTGACAGCCAGCAATAAGGTACCCATCATCTAACTTCGCTGTTGGGAAAGCAGGTAATCTCTCTCCCAACTCAATGAGGTACATATAACGCTCTTCCCAGTCGGCGCATCGGTCGAAATTTCGTTTAAGCTTGTCAGGGGTCATACGTTACCTTAATAGTTGGCTAATGCGTTTTAACGCTTGGCATAGCGCGTCTACATCTTTTGGCCCGGTATACATGCCTATCGACGCCCTACAGATCGAGTTCTGGCCAAGGCGTTTAATCAGGGGCATTGCACAGTGGTGGCCGGTACGAATCGCAATTCCATATCTATCTAGGAATGAGCCGACATCGAATGAGTGCTGATTTTTCATATTAAACGCCAACAGACCAGTTCGATTTTCATCATCGCCATAAAGCTCTATTTCAGGGAGCTGTTTAATGTTATCAACCAGATAGTACATAATGCTTTTTTCGTAGGCTGAGATTTCTTTGAAGCCAATCTCTTCTAGATAGTCTATTGCTGCCCCTAAACCTAAAATCCCTGCAATGTTTGGCGTACCTGCTTCGAACTTCCAAGGCGCCTGACCAAATGATGTACCCAGAGGCAATGTAACTTGATCGATCATCGCACCGCCGCCTTCCCAAGGAACCATATTATTCAGATGTTCCTTTTTCGCATAAAGCGCGCCGATTCCAGTAGGACCATACAATTTATGACCAGAGAATGCGTAGAAATCACAACCTAGATCGGTCACGTTGACTTCTTGATGCATGACAGCTTGCGCGCCATCGACCAAAACTGGCACTTTTGCTTTGTGCGCGGCTTTGACAATGGTTTTAATCGGATTGATTCGTCCCAGAACATTGGAAACGTGACTGATCGCAAGCAGTTTGGTTTTACTGTTCATCAAAGAGACAAGGTCATTTAGGTTCAAATAACCATTCTCCGCCATGGGCCAAACACGAATGGTGACATCATAAATTTCAGAGAGCAGTTGCCAAGGGACAAGGTTAGCGTGGTGCTCCATCTCGGTCACAATTATTTCGTCGCCCGGCTTTAACCTTGGTCGTAAATAACTGTTGGCAACAAGGTTGATGGCTTCGGTGGTGCCTTTGGTAAAAATAATATTCTCGTGTGATTTTGCTGAAATAAAGTGGCCCACTTTTTCTCTGACCAGTTCTATCTCTTCGGTAGCTTTAGAGCTTAAGAAATGGACACCGCGATGAACACTGGCGTAATCATGTTGATAGAACTGCGTCATGCGGTCGATCACTACTTGAGGCGTTTGAGCAGTAGCAGCGCTATCTAAATAGACCAGGGGCTTGTCGTAAACTTGAGTTTTTAAGGCAGGGAAGTCATTAAACCAAGGACTTGCCGTTACAATAGAATCAATCATGGTCGCTCTCTTTATTAAGTGATGCGTTTATTTTATCTATCGCATATTGTCTTAGTGCCGGATGTTTGATTCTTTCGGCCACTTCAATAGCAAAAGCTGACGTAATCATATGTTCGGCGTGCTGTTTTGGGATGCCTCTTGAGCGTAAGTAATTGATCTGATTTGGGTCAACCTGTCCGGTGGTAGCACCGTGACTGCACTTTACGTCGTCGGCATAGATCTCTAATTGTGGTTTGGAATTCACTTGAGCGTAGTCGCCGAGGATCAGACTGTGAGTATTCATTTGCCCGTCTGTTTTTTGTGCCACAGGGTCAACGTAAATCATTCCATCAAATACAGATTTAGATTGTTCACGAGCGATAATTTTATGATTTTGTTCACTTACACAGTGCGGAGCACTGTGTTTAAGGTATGTGCGTGTATCGAAGATCTCTTCAGATTGAGGTAATGATACGCTGTCCATAGATACAAAACCCTGTTCTCCGGCGAGTACACTACTGACTTGGTGGCGGATAAGCTGACCCGAATAGAGCATACAACAGGTGTGGGCACTCGCATACGCACTAATCGTTATATCATTATGACCAAAATGGTGTTGCGTCGAGGACTCTTCGACTATCTTTGTATGGTGATAATGTGCGCCGCAACCAATGTGCTGAGTTAAACGAGATAACGTAACCGCGCCTCTGTCACCTTGAGAAACATGGTGTTCGATGACGTTGATTTCCGAATGTTCAGCAACTTCAATGTGGTTTCTGTAACTCGATACATCCCCTTGCTTGCCTGAATTAACATGCAGTAGGTATATAGGCTTTGAAATCTGCGTGTTGGCTTCCACTTCGATTAATACGCCACACGAAGCGGTGGCATCAGTCATGTAAGTAAAAGCATCCGGGTTTATCGAACGCGATAATTCGTCGGTTTCGATTGGTGACAGCGCACTGATCGGTGTCACTCGTACTTTTGGGATCCAGTCTGAGTATCTTGCAGAGAAGTATCCGTCTACGAAAACGAGTCGATAAGCGTCAATGTCCAAGCTGAATTCATTGTATGGCGTATTCGCTGCAGGTTGTTCTGGTGCCCTTATTAGCTCAAGCTGTTCTAAACGGTTGAGTGGTGTGTATTTCCAGTCTTCATGTTTAGAAGAGGGGAGCCCGACACCAAGCAATTTAGACCATTGCTTATTCTGCCACTCATTCGGTTGAACAAGGGTTTGAAATGAATCAAGCAATGAGAGCTTATTCTTCATCAATGATCCATCCATAGCCTTTCTCCTCTAACTCGTGAGCTAACGTATGGTCGCCAGATTTTACGATTTTCCCCTTGTATAACACATGGACGAAATCGGGCTTGATGTAGTTGAGGATACGTTGATAGTGTGTAACCAGAATAAAGGCTCGCTGCTCATTCTGTAGTGCGTTCACACCTTCTGACACTGCCTTCAGCGCATCAATATCAAGGCCTGAATCGGTCTCGTCAAGTATGCAAATATCGGGGGAAAGTATAGCCATTTGCAAGATATCATTGCGCTTTTTCTCGCCACCTGAAAAGCCCTCATTAACGGAGCGTTGCAATAGGTGTGGAGGCATTTGCAACAATTGTGCTTTTTCTTCGAGCAGGTCTTCAAAGTCAAAGCGGTCAATAGGTTCTAGGCCTCGGTATTCGCGAATCTCGTTGAGTGCGGTATTGAGAAACAGTTTGTTGCTCACCCCAGGAATTTCAACGGGGTACTGGAAAGCCAAAAATACGCCTTCGCCAGCTCTCTCTTCTGGATCAAGTTCAGTTAGATCCTGACCTTTAAAAATAATTTCACCGCTGTCGACTTGGTAATCGTCTTTGCCTGCCAGTGTCGCCGATAGTGTGCTTTTTCCCGAACCATTTGGCCCCATAATAGCGTGAACCTCACCTGGTTTAACGGTTAGGTTAATACCCTTTAGGATAGCGTTTTCTTCAACGCTAACGTGCAAATCTTTAATTTCTAACATGTTTATCCCACACTATGCTCGAGGCTGATTGACAAAAGCTTCTGGGCTTCAACAGCGAATTCAAGTGGTAATTCTGAAAATACGTCTTTACAAAAGCCATTCACAATCATTGAAATAGCGTTGTCTTCACTGATGCCTCGCTGGACACAGTAAAAGAGTTGGTCTTCGCCAATTCGAGATGTTGTGGCTTCGTGCTCAACATGAGCGGATGGATTTTTGACTTCGATATAAGGGAAGGTGTGTGCACCACATTCATCTCCAATTAACATGGAGTCACACTGGGTGAAGTTTCTAGCTCCTTCAGCGTTGGAAGTCACTTTAACCAGCCCTCGATAGCTGTTTTGACTTTTGCCTGCGGAGATCCCTTTTGAGATGATCGTAGAACGTGTGTGTTTTCCGATATGGATCATTTTAGTTCCGGTATCTGCTTGCTGAACCCCATTGGTAAGAGCGACAGAGAAGAACTCGCCGACAGAATAGTCACCTTTTAAAATGACGCTTGGGTATTTCCAAGTAATTGCAGAGCCTGTCTCGGATTGGGTCCAAGACATTTTGCTGTGGTCACCTTCACAAACAGCTCTCTTGGTTACAAAGTTAAGAATCCCGCCTTTGGAGTCCTCTTCGCCAGAGAACCAGTTTTGTACCGTAGAGTATTTAACCTCAGCGTTTTTATGAATGATCACCTCTACGACCGCGGCGTGAAGTTGATAGCTGTCTCGCATAGGAGCAGAGCAGCCTTCAATGTAGCTTACGTAAGAATCTTGATCGGCGACGAGAATGGTGCGTTCAAATTGGCCTGTTTTCGCTTGATTGATTCTAAAGTAGGTTGAGAGTTCTCTAGGGCATCTCACGCCTTTAGGAATGTAGACAAAAGTACCATCAGAGGCGACGGCGGCATTCAATGCAGCAAAGAAGTTGTCTTTTGGTGGGACGACCGTGCCCAAATATTGTTGAACAAGACTTGGGTATTCTTGAATAGCTTCACTAAATGAACAGAAGATAATCCCCAGTTTTTGAAGTTCTTTTCGATAAGTGGTGGTGACAGAAACCGAATCAAAAATGGCATCTACAGCAACTTCAGAACCTTCCCTAACAGGGACGCCGAGCGCTTCAAACGCAGTTTCTACTTCTTCGGTTAAGAATTTATTTGAACCATCGTCATTGTCACTTTCACCGTGAGGGGCACTATCGCAACTCGAGCAGGTCGGTGCTGAATAGTAACTGTAATCATGGTAATTAAGCTCAGGGTAGTCGGCTTTAAGCCAATGCGGCTCTTTCATTTCTAGCCACTGTTTGAACGCCTTCAAGCGAAATTCCAACATCCATTCAGGTTCGTTACGCTTCGCGGATATGGCTCGAACAACCTGTTCATTAATCCCTTTTGATAAAGTATCTGAAGATAGCTCTGTGTAGAAACCTTCACGATAGTGAGTGTTTTGCAGCATATCTTCAACTTCAGGCTGCGTTTCAACTGCACACATGCTTAAACTCCAAAACTCTCACCACATCCACAAAGATTTTTTACTTTGGGGTTGTTGTATACAAAATTGCTATTTAGCCCTTGACGTACAAAGTCAATCTCAGTGCCATCGACCATAGGTAGGGCCTTCAACGCGACAAAGAATACGATGTTATGTGACTCATACTTGATATCGTTATCGGATGGGGCGTCTATCAGCGTCACTACATACGCAAAACCTGTACAACCTGAGGATTTAACGGTCAGGTGAAAATGTTGTTTACCACCGGATAATTGCACAATTCTCTGCGCCGCGGTGGCACTCAAAGTGACGCCTTGCCACTGCATGTCATGTATTGATATTTCGTTAGAACCAGAACTCGGAATACTCACCTTACTGCTCCATCGTTGATTATTCTTATTAAATGATATTGATTATCATTTGTATATCAACCATGTATTGTCTATGGCTTTGGTATGGCGATCAATATATTGACAAAATTGAATCTACAAATACTATATATGCCAATTTTTATCTGATAATAGTTATCATTAAGATTTAAGTGAGGTTGTACTATATGGATATCGTCGTTTACTCGAAACCACAATGTGTTCAATGCACAGCGACAGTGAAGGCATTACAGAGCAAAGGCATCGAGCATACTGTTGTTGATTTGACACTCGATGAAGCAGCAATGGAGAGGATTCAATCAATGGGTTATCGACAGGCACCAGTGGTTGTTGCCAATGAGCGGCACTGGTCGGGCTTTAGGCCTGACATGATTAGTTCTTTGGGACAATGATCGTTTACTACTCGAGTGCCTCAGGCAATACAAAGCGATTTGTAGAACAGTTAGGAATGTCAGCAATTAGGCTTCCTATTGAGGACGATGAAGGGCTGCCCGAGATTGAACAATCATTCGTACTCATATGCCCAACTTATGCTGATGGCGAGGGACGGGGAGCTGTACCTAAATCTATCATACGCATATTGAATAACCCGAAAAATCGCTCATTGATTAAAGGTGTGATTGCATCGGGAAATCGAAACTTTGGGGCGCTCTTTGCTCGTGGTGGCGCGATTGTCGCCGAAAAGTGCAATGTCCCACTCTTATATCGTTTCGAACTATCAGGAACCCAGACCGATGTTGAAATCGTTCGTAATGGGTTAAAACAATTTTGGAAACATCATGGATAACCACTTCGAGAATGAGTCTCTTGACTATCATGCTCTAAATGCGATGTTGAATCTGCTCGATGATCAAGGGTCGATTCAATTTGAAGCAGATAAGCAAGCTGCTCGCCAATTTTTCTTACAACACGTGAATCAAAATACGGTCTTTTTCCATAACTTGGACGAGAAGATCGACTATCTCCTTAGGGAAGGCTATTACGAGACGGAAGTCATTGAGCAATATGACCGCAGCTTTCTCCATCAAATTTGGCAACAAGCTTATCAAATCAAGTTTCGTTTCCGTACTTTCTTAGGCGCTTATAAGTTTTTCACTTCCTATGCTCTGAAGACAAGAGATGGCAAGAGATACCTTGAAAGGTTCGAAGATAGAGTTGTTATGACGGCACTTCTATTGGCGCGAGGTGACAGTGATTTTGCTCTCGCACTGATGGAAGAGATCATCCACCAACGCTTCCAACCTGCAACTCCTACCTTTATCAACTCAGGAAAAAAGAGTCGCGGCGAATTGATCTCATGCTTTTTATTGAGAGTTGAAGACAACATGGAAAGTATTGGGCGCGCAATAAACTCTTCTTTGCAGTTGTCTCGTCGTGGCGGTGGTGTCGCGCTTCTTCTTAGCAATTTGAGAGAACAGGGTGCACCAATTAAAGGGATTTTGAACCAAAGTTCAGGTGTTGTGCCGGTGATGAAGCTACTCGAAGACAGCTTTTCCTATGCTAACCAACTAGGCGCAAGGCAAGGAGCTGGCGCTGTTTATCTTAATGTTCATCACCCTGATATTATGCAATTTCTGGATACCAAGAGAGAAAATGCCGATGAGAAAATTCGAATTAAGACATTGAGTCTTGGGGTGGTGATACCTGATATTACGTTGGAATTAGCCAAACAAAATAAGGATATGTACCTGTTTTCTCCCCATGATGTAGAGCGTGTCTACGGCGTACCTTTTTCTGAGATCAGCGTTACTGAGAAGTATCATGAAATGGTGGACGACCCAAGAATTCGTAAAGGAAAGATTAATGCGCGAGGCCTTTTCCAAACACTCGCAGAGATTCAATTTGAATCTGGCTACCCATACATCATGTTTGAAGATACGGTGAACCAAGCTAATCCGATCGAGGGTCGTATCAACATGTCCAATTTATGTTCTGAGATCCTTCAAGTGAATGAGGTGTCGAGCTTCGATGACGACTTGAACTACAGTCATATTGGGCGTGATATCTCATGTAACCTCGGTTCGATTAATATCGCTAAAGCATTGGATGGCGGACAGTTACCTCAAACGGTAGATACCGCTATTAGAGCCTTGAACGCTGTGTCAGAGATGAGTGTTATCAACAGTGTGCCGTCGATCAGAAAAGGTAATGATGAAAGTCACGCTATTGGTTTAGGTCAAATGAACCTACACGGCTTCTTAGCGCGCGAGCAGATTCACTATGACTCCCCTGAAGCGATTGATTTCACAGGCAGTTATTTTGCCTGCATCTTGTACTACTGCCTCGCTGCGTCTAACAAACTGGCTCAAGAGAAAAAGAGTGTGTTTAAGGGATTTGAAAACTCCACTTATAGCGACGGATCGTTCTTCAATAAATATCTAGAGCAAGATTTCTCTCCAAAATCGGAAGTCATCAAAGCGCTATTTGATCGCTTAGATATACGTATACCAACAGTATCTGAGTGGGAAGAGCTGAAACAAACTGTGATGAGCTCTGGCCTGTACAATCGAAACCTACAGGCGATCCCACCGACAGGATCTATTAGTTACATCAACGATTCTACGGCGTCTATTCATCCTGTGACCGCTAAAGTAGAGATCCGAAAAGAGGGTAAAATTGGTCGAGTTTATTTCCCTGCGCCTTATCTAAATAATGACAACTTAGAGTACTTCCGTGATGCCTACGCCATTGGTCCTAAAGCGATTATCGATGTTTATGCCGCAGCGACAGAGCACGTCGATCAGGGCTTGTCACTCACGCTGTTCTTTGATGATGAGGTCACGACGCGAGACATCAATAAAGCTCAGATCTATGCATGGAAAAAGAAAATTAAGACGCTTTACTACATCCGTATGCGACAGAAAGCGCTCGAAGGCACTCAAGTCGAAGGCTGTGTGTCTTGCTCACTGTAAGAAAGGGATAAATACAATGAAACAGATGGAATCAGGTCCAGTACGAGCGATTAACTGGAATCGCATGATCGATGACAAAGATCTAGAGATTTGGAATCGTCTGACGGTGAACTTTTGGCTTCCCGAAAAGGTGCCTCTGTCGAATGATATTCAGACATGGAAACAGTTAACCGAAGACGAACAAGCACTGACGGTTCGCCTGTTTACTGGACTGACGTTACTCGATACGATTCAAAATACGGTAGGCGCTCCTGCCTTGATGGAAGATGCTCGTACGCCACACGAAGAAGCGGTATTAACCAATATCGCTTTTATGGAAGCTGTACACGCACGTAGCTACTCTTCGGTATTTTCAACGTTGTGTACCACACCACAAATTGATGAAGCATTTCGTTGGGCTGAAGAGAACCCTCTACTTCAGCTAAAGGCTAAGTTGATTCTAGAAGATTACTTAGCTGGAGGTGACCCGCTTAAGAAAAAGGTTGCTAGCGTGTATCTCGAAAGCTTCTTGTTTTACTCAGGTTTTTATTTGCCTATGCATTGGTCGAGCAGAGCAAAATTAACGAATACAGCAGACTTAATTCGTCTGATTATTCGAGACGAAGCTATTCACGGCTATTACATCGGCTACAAATTCCAACTCGCCTTTCGGGAGCTTGATGAAAATGAACAGGCGAGAGTCAAGGATGAAGCCTATTCGCTCATGTTTTCTCTGTATGAAATCGAAACGCAATACACTGAGTCGCTTTATGATCAAGTTGGCCTAACAGAAGATGTGAAGCACTTTTTACACTACAACGCCAATAAGGCCCTGATGAATTTAGGGTTTGAAGCTCTCTTTCCTGATGAATTATGTCAGGTAAATCCAGCAATTATGGCAGCCCTCTCGCCAAATGCTGATGAAAATCATGACTTCTTCTCAGGTTCCGGCTCGTCCTATGTCATAGGTAAAGCAGTTGCTACCGAAGACGATGATTGGAACTTCTAAATAAAAAATCCGAGTAGCAATACTCGGATTTTTATTTAGGTGTTGAAGGATTTTCTTTATAACCTACAAGGCACTAAATTGCCTGACGAAGTTGGAAATAACGTCCTACTTCGTTTAATAGCTTGTCATGAGAGCCGTGCTCAACAATCTCGCCTTGTTCAATCAGAACGATGGAGTCCATCGATTCCAATCCAATCAAACGGTGCGTAATGAAGATAACCGTCTTGCCTTCGAAATACTTCTCGAACAGCGTCATGATGCTTTGTTCAGTTTGCTTATCTAAGCCTTCTGTTGGCTCATCCAGCAGTAGGATAGGGGCGTCATGAAGAATGGCACGTGCGATACCAATGCGGCGCTTCTCACCACCAGACAGTTGACGACCACCGTCACCTAACCAGCTATCAAGCGCGTTGCCGTCGAGAAGCTTCTCAAGACCTACGTCTTTCAGTATGTTAGCTAAATGCTCATCCGCCGCTTCAGGCATTGCAATTAATAGGTTGTCACGCAAAGTACCGTTCAAGATATCGACACGTTGGCTCACGACACTGATTGATTCACGAAGCTGTGATTCATTCCACTGAGTGAGTCCAATACCTGCGATAGAGATATGACCTTGCTTAGGATCCCAGTAGCGAGTCAGCAGCTGAATCAGAGTCGATTTACCAGACCCTGTTTGGCCTACAATCGCAACCTTGTGAGTTGCAGGAATCGTTAGGTCAACAGAGTTCAGAACACTGCGCTCAGAATCAGGGTAGTTGAACGTCACGTTTGAGAACGTAATATCCAGCGGCTTGCTGATGTCGAGTTTTTCTTCAGCAAACTGAACTTCAGGTTCCGACAGAATCACTTCGTTCAAGCGACGTGCTGAAGACAGAGTTTGACCTAAATGCTGGAATGCGCCTGCAATGGGCATCAGCAATTCAAAACTAGCCATGGTTGCGAATGCCATTAGCGCGATGAACGGGTCTGGTGCATTACCACCTACGCCATCAGCCGCAAGCCAAAGCATAAGAACAAGCGTCAAACCGTTGAAAAGCATTAGCGCTGCTGACGCCATACCAGTTAGGTTGGCATTTACAAACTGATTCGCCATCAGCTTGTGCTGCGTTTCTAGAATCGCATTACGATAACGCTCTTCAGCACCGAACAGAGTCAGTTCGCTGTAGCCTTCAATCCAATCCAGAGTGGTTACACGAAGATCCGCTTTGTTTTGTGTCAGTTCACCACCGTTACGCTTACCAAGCTTGTAGAACAAGATTGGCCAAACCAACAGCATGATCAGAAGGATAGAACCCAAGATCAAACCAAGCGAGCTATCGAACCACATCAAGAATAGAGTCAGGAAGAAGATACCAAACACACCCACCGTAACTGGGCTGACCAAGCGTAAGTAAACGTGGTCCATGGCGTCGACATCAGCAACCAAGCGGTTCAGTAGATCGGCGTCACGTAGGTTTGAAATACGGCCTGGGATCAGCGGAGCCAGCTTCTTGAAGAAGAAGATACGTAAATCAGTTAACAGTTTGAATGTTGCATTGTGGCTGACAACACGTTCACCCCAACGACCCGCAGTCCGGCTCATTGCTAAACCACGTACACCGCCCCCCGGCAGCATGTAATTGAAGGTTTCACGCGCAATCGTAAGGCCTGCAACCGCAGAAGCTGAAATGAACCAACCCGATAGCGTTAACAAGCCGATAGAAGCCGACAGAGTAGCAAAAGCCAATAGCATACCTAGCGATAGGCCAAACCAATGCTTTTTATAGAGTTTCAGGTAAGGCAGTAAATCACGCATCTAAATTACCCTTATTATCTTGTTGAGCTAAGTTCGCATTCAGCATCTCTTCAAACAAACCACCCGCAGTTGAAAGCTGAGAGTAATGACCTTGTTCAACCAGACCACCATCGCGCATCACCAGAATATTATCGACTGATTTAAGAGGAGCGAGTTGGTGCGTCACAAGTAGGGCAGTGCGGCTTTCAATATTGCTATTGATGCCTTTCATCACTAACTGCTCGCTACGAGTATCTAGACTGGCTGTGGGTTCATCGAGCAACCAGAATTGACCATCTTGAATCATTGCGCGAGCCAGAGCCAAACGCTGAGATTGACCAACAGAAAGGCCGCCGGATCGATCAGAAATCATGTAATCCAAGCCGTGCTCGTTTACAAATTCGCTAGCAAATGATTGCTCAAGTGCATTCTCGACAACTTGGTCAGCGATATCATGCTTACCTAGGGTGACGTTGTCACGAATGCTGCCGTGCAGTAGCAACGGGTTTTGACCAACCCAGCTAATGGTTTTACGCCAAGAGGCTAAGTCGAGGTCACGTAATTCAATACCATTGATTCTAAGCTTCCTTCATAAGGCATGAAACCAAGGATGGCATTGATCAAACTGGTTTTACCCGCACCACTTGGGCCAACTAACGCAGTCGATTGGCAAGTGTTCAGTGCGAACGAGATAGGACCAACTAATTGAACACCTTCAGGGCTTAACACTTTTAGGTCGGTAGCTTCAATATTGATGCCTTGAGCTGAATCGAGTCGAGTGTTGCCTGATTTAACCTTAGTGATATCTGTTTCTAGGAACTCGACAATACTTTCGGCTGCGCCCACCGCTTGTTGCTTCGCGTGGTAGAAAGTACCTAAGTCACGCAGAGGTTGGTAAAACTCTGGCGCTAAGATAAGGATAAACAAACCGGCGAATAGCGTAATACCTGCACCATAGTGACCGAAGTTCAGTTCACCGATGTAAGTGAAACCAAAGTAAACCGCGGTCATCGCGATAGAGATCGACGTAAAGAACTCAAGAACCGCAGAAGACAAGAAAGCGATTTTCAACACATCCATCGTGCGTGTTCTGAACACTTCAGATGCACCTTTAAGTACCTCTGTTTCTGAGCTTGTTCTGTCGAATAGACGAATGGTTGTCATAGACTGAAGACGATCGTAAAAGTGACCTGAAAGACGCTGAAGCGCTTTGAAGTTTTTACGGTTTGCATCAGCGGCTTTCATACCGACAAGTGCCATGAACATCGGCACCAGTGGAGCCGTAATCAAGAAGATCAAACCCGCTGCCCAGTTGACTGGGAACACGACTACAAGAATGATGAACGGAATCATCACCGACAGAGACATTTGAGGTAAATAGCGAGAGAAGAAGTCTTGCATGTCTTCTACTTGTTCTAGCAACAGCGTTGCCCACGTACCGGCCGGTTTACCTTTAATGTAAGCAGGGCCCAACTCACGTAATTTATCTAGGATGAGTTGCCTGATGTAGACACGGATTTGTTCACCACAGCGATAACCTGCGATTTCACGTCCCCATGTACAGCCAGCACGGCCAACGACCGATAATGCCAAGCCTGCAAAATGACTAACCAGTTCAGACTTATCGACATTCTCAATGATCAACTGGTGAAGAATAGAGGCGAGAAGCGCTGCTTGAGCAATTAAAAACACGCTTGAAAGTACGCCAAGGCCAATCGCAATCATGAGCCAGCGTTTCGCTAACTTACTCTGTTGCTTAAGCCACTTGTTCAAGCTGCGTTGTTTTTTCTTATCCATTATGAAGGCTTAATGATAATTATTATTTGTTGAGGGCGGCTAGTATACAAAAGAAAGCCCAGTGGATATACCACTGGGCTCTAGGGATTTACAACAAAATGTGATGACGCCCTGCATCTACTGAGGCGAGAGCACCGATAATCAAATCTGCAATCTCAGATTTACTTATCGTTAAGGCCATCTAGGAAGCGTTCAGCATCCAGTGCAGCCATACAACCTGTACCAGCAGAAGTGATTGCTTGGCGGTAGTTGTGGTCCATTACATCACCCGCAGCGAATACGCCAGGGATGCTTGTCTGCGTCGCGTTACCTTCAAGACCAGACTGAACGATGATGTAGTCATCTTTCATGTCCACTTGGCCTTTGAAGATTTCCGTGTTCGGCTGGTGACCGATAGCAATGAACGCGCCCATTACTTCGATGTCTTCTGTTTTATCAGACTGAGTATCTTTAATACGAACACCCGTTACGCCCATGTCGTCACCTAGAACTTCGTCTAGCGTGCGATCAGTGTGAAGAACAATGTTGCCGTTCTCTACTTTGTCCATTAAACGCTTCACTAGGATCTTTTCAGCGCGGAATGTGTCACGACGGTGAACTAGATGAACTTCAGATGCGATATTGGATAGGTAAAGTGCTTCTTCAACAGCCGTGTTACCGCCACCCACAACCGCTACTTTCTGGTTGCGGTAGAAGAAACCATCACACGTTGCACAAGCAGAAACGCCACGGCCTTTGAATGCTTCTTCAGAATCTAGACCTAGGTACTTAGCCGATGCGCCTGTTGAGATGATCAACGCATCACACGTGTATTCGCCAGAATCGCCTTTAAGACGGAAAGGGCGGTTTGATAGGTCGACTTCGTTAATGTGGTCGAACAGGATCTCTGTTTCAAAGCGCTCTGCGTGCTCTTTCATGCGATCCATTAGAGCTGGCCCCGTTAAACCTTCAGGATCACCTGGCCAGTTTTCTACTTCTGTCGTAGTTGTAAGCTGACCACCTTGCTGCATACCAGTAACCAGAACTGGGTTTAGGTTTGCACGAGCAGCGTAAACTGCAGCTGTATAGCCAGCAGGGCCAGAACCAAGAATCAATAAATTACAGTGCTTTACGTCGCTCATGAGGACTCCGAAATTGAAATTGTTTTTATTTATAATCGCTTAGGATTGTATGGAAAATATGGAGGCAATAAAAGTGTAAACAAGGGCTGAAGTGTAATTAATCGTTATAGTTTAGAACTTAATCGAGACAAACGTTTTCGTGAATTAAAGATCGGCGAAACCACCGTCTTCTTCAGAGATTGTTACTGCCGCCTTTTCGATTGCTAACAACCATATAAAAATACGCCCAAATAACTGTATATAAAGACAGTGTTTATTTATAAGATTACACGCAACGTTTGATCGGCAAAGTTAGAAAGATGAGAAACGAGCAATGAACTTACTCCCAACGGGTACACAGCTAGGCAAATTGGAACTACTGGAAGTGTATCAAGACGTCTTAGGGCCGAAGTGCTTCTCGGTTAAGAATGAAAATACCCAAAGGTTTATGGTGTATTGGAGTGGGGATTACGACAATGGCCAGTGTATTAAGTGGGCTTACATTCCGGTAACCAAGCCATTACTAGCCAGCTTGTTAAACAGAGAAGTGAGCTTTCACGATGCGTTCCACCGTTCAGACAAGCTTTATCTAGCGACTATCTACACAAACGAAGTAGGGAAGCCCGCAAAAGTCGAACTGCTGACTGCTACAAATAAGCACTTAGTAAACCTACCGCCCGTTGATTTTGAAATCGATCTTGAAGAAGCTTTTGTGGTTTAGCTTGCACAGACATATACCCGTGATCATTGAAGATGCTTGATTTTCAATGAAATCAGGATCATGCTACTCACCATGAAAATGGTACTAACTCCTGAGCAAAAACAACAACTCGAACAGATGCACAATACTGAGCGTGATCGTCGAGTATGCGACCGTATAAAAGCGGTCTTGCTAGCTTCCGAAAGTTGGAGCCCGCCTATGATCTCTCAAGCCCTTCGTATCCATGAATCTACAGTTGCTCGTCATCTTAGTGATTATGCTCTATCTGAAAAACTTAAACCTGAGAATGGCGGGAGCCAGAGTCTACTTTCTGATACTCAGACGATGCAGCTCATCGAGCATTTGACTGAGAAAACCTATTTTCATACGCGTCAAATCGTTACTTACGTCGAAGCTGAATTCGGTGTGAGCTACACCGTTTCTGGGATTAATAAGTGGTTACATCACCACGGTTTTGCATACAAAAAGCCCAAAGGTGTACCACATAAACTAAAGCCTGAAGAGCAGCAAGCATTTATCGAGTATTACAACGAGGTACTTAAGCCCAAGGATGCGCCTGTACTTTTCATGGACGCCGTTCATCCAACTCAATCAACAAAACTTAGCTGTGGCTGGATCCGTAAGGGACAGGATAAGCTAATTGAAACGACAGGTAGCCGCACTCGAGTGAATCTAATCGGTGCTCTGTCATTGAAAAACATCAGCGCAACGATCACAGATACTTATGAAACGATAGATAGCGAGAGTATTGTTCGCTTCTTTTGGAAACTCAAGAAAGAGCATTATCCACTAGAGCAAACCGTGCATATTGTGCTTGATGGTGCAGCCTACCATCGGTCAGAAATGGTTAGGAATGCGGCAAAAGTACTCAATATAGAGCTTCATTACTTACCCCCATACAGCCCAAACTTAAATCCAATAGAGCGGCTTTGGAAAGTAATGAATGAGCATGTGAGGAACAATGTCTATTTTCCCTCCAAAACAGCATTCACCTCTGCTATCAAAAAGTTTTTCGATGTGACGTTACCAGAAGTTGCAGGCTCACTTGTATCCAGAATTACAGATAATTTTCAGGTACTGATACCTGCATCTTCAAGTTGAAAGGGTATACACACACGGAAAAAAATTCAACCTAAGAAGCTTTTGGACAAAACCTTGCCAGTGATTATCCTAAATTAGTAAAAAGCGGATTAATTTAGGTATGGAAAAGTTGGGTAGGCAAAACGCAACCCTGTAGCTTCCAAAGATAGTTTACTAACCACCGATGAACTAGTGAAACAAGCGACTGGCGAAACTCTGGACGCTAGTTACTTTAGAGATTATTTGAAAGTCGTGATCTGTAAATAAAAATGGCTCGGCAGTATTCAAGCTACCGAGCCGATACCATTACTGGCTTATCTATGCCACTGAAGCCGTTTTAGTTGTTGGCTCTTCCTCTTTCGAGTTGACTTCAGGAGTCGTTGCTACGTCAACTACATTCAACATATCTTTTTCTTTCTGCTCGATTTTATCTCTTTCTTTAGCATTTAGGTGTCGTAACAGTGGACTGACTAAAGGCACGTTATCTAAACGATTAATCGCGTCGGCTAATTTTGAACTTTTGTCAATCGCATCAATAATCGGATGATCCGAGTTGTTATAATCAGATATTAACTTGCCCGGGTTTTCGCTGTTAACTTGAAGCAAGTTGAAAAGCAATTTAGTTCTTAACTCACCACTAGTGTCATCTTCGCCAATTGCGTCAATCTGATTTGACAAGCCTTCAAATGTTCGGCTCGAAACTTCTTTATGTGTGTACTCTTCAATTAGTCGTTTACTAAGCTTATAGCTCTTGTTTGATGAGTAAGCGACCCAAAGGATAGGAGCGTAAACAGGTAACATCATAGAGTAAATCATCGGAGTATCTTGAATAACGGAAGCAAACTGCTCACTCAAAAATATTACTCGAACCATACTGAATGCAACTGGCAACAAAGAACATATTATCAACCAGCGAATAGCTTTATTGAACGAAACCTCATGTTTATCTAATTGTTCTTTTTCAACTTTAATTTTGTCGATATATGCACCAGAAAGACCAGCCGTAAGCGCATCGGGAAGAAGTGATTTTATCTGTTCAATAATTGAACTATATTGTTTTTCACCTTTTGATATGAAAGACTCCAACCCTTGTTGGTATTGGCCTTCAATAGAGTCTAGTTTTTCATTGTATCTTTGCTCTACGCTCGAAACTTCTTCGTTTAACGATGCAACATCATTTTTGATTTTAGAATAAGCATCTTTAAGTTCATTTTTTAAGCCACCTTGTTCTATTTCTTCACCGTTGTCATCTTCATATGTAAAGCCAAAGACTTCACCATGAAGGGTGTCAAATTCACTTTTCTGTTTAGTTGCATTACTCAGCAAAGATTTCAACTTACTTGCAACCAATTCGGTATTGGTTACTTGTTCTGATAACGACTCGACTTTCACCGCTAAGCGATCTTTCTCAGTAACTAAACGATTAAGCTCCTGTAGAGCTTCGTCAATTTCTGCTTTAGATTCTAAGTATTGTTCATGGTATTGAGCTATTGATTCTGATTTATCAAAAGCAGTAGACCCATACTCTTTGATAGTTGCCAGATTCGAGTCTGAATCATCTTTCAATGAAATGACAAGTTCATGAGCATCTTCAACACTTTTGTAAATGGCATCAATCTCACCCAAGCGTTCTTCAGCTTTGTTTTTTACTTCGGTGGCTTTGTTCCTAGCTCCCAAAGCCTTGGAATAATGCTCTGGTGCGCTCTGCTCTAGCAACTCAAGCTGTTGATTGGTCTTTTCTAATTTTGCTTTAAGAGCATTCATCTCTGTCCAGAGATACTCTTTCTCTTTGTTTAGCTTTTCTGTTAGTCGCTCTTCTGTAGTCAAAAACAAAACTATTACCCACCCTATGCAACCACGTTAATGTTACATTTTCCATCAATTCATGTTTAAAATCAAAAGTATGAACAAATGAGCACCAAAAACTAAGACCACGTAGAGCAGATCACACAATTTACTTATGTAGAGGCTCGGGCTTGTTCAACACTTGGGATTTAACGTTGGCTACGCAACGCTTGATCCAATCTGTTAGCTCACATCGTAAAACTGACCTACATACACCACAAACTCTTCCAAATTTAGATCCAATATCCCCCAGTCCCTATCAGCTACTTTCACATCATTTAACGATGCTATTTGCCGTATTGAGTTAGTTAAACTGATCCATAACATTGCGTGCTTATATGATATTTGAAATGCCACTGGAACTAGCTGTTCAAAAGTTGGCAATATCGTATGGGCTGACTGGACCAAACAAATTGCTTTCATTTCCCCCAATCGTTTATAGCTAGCTTCTTGTTTAAACCGATCAAATTGCTTTAGATGCTCATTGATATTTTTGCAATGAATCGCATGCTTACTCCAGTGAAAAACAATACTAAAGTCTCTTCGATCAAGAAAAAATGCCTCAAGCATAAATGATACGACTTGCCCTAGTTCCATAGTGAGTTCTTTTTGTTTTCTTTTATCTGGTATCACAACCACCAAAAAGTAGAAAAACAAGCTCACTATATAACCTATACATAGGTTGAATATGATTGAGTTTCCCAACTCAAATTTATAAAGTGCTTCCTCTAAAAAGGTATCCGATAATAAATAAATCAGCGGTTCATCTGATGATTTAAACAATAGAAATGCCGCAATAACTAAGAACAACCATATAAGGATTTTTTCAATAATCTTCACAACTTCCTCATGTGAACTAACGCCCACTTAGTAGTGAGCAACGCTGCCACTCAACTAAAATATTGTGCCGTAAACTCTAATGCTGATTCAAACTGAAAATGCCGAGCGTTGCGAATCTGCTTGAATTGCTTGTTTAGTTTTCATAATCTGAGATTTCAAGAAACCACTTACCTATATCAGTAAGAGTCAGGTACAAATTACTATTGGGATCATTAAGAAACTGGTGGTGTGAAGGGCATGATGCTAACCCCATAGTTTTTAGATCGTTAGCAATCTTCACAAGAATCGGCTTTGGGTAAGGTATCACTGTTGCATCAATTACTTGTACATTACCTTCGTAGTTACCATCAGACATGGACATTTTAGGTTCATCTTCTGTGAATGAAAAAATCGGTGTATCCACGTAGGCTAAACACAAAGTTTTTTCATTTTTCTCATTAGTAACTTTTATAGCTTCAGCATTGTCATACCTATTAGTACTCATAAAGCTCAACACGTGTAAGTGGTGCTCAGTGAAACCAGATAAGACTTTTTGAGCGAAAATACAATCTTGTATATGCTGAGTTTCGATAGCATGTGCTGCTATTCCAGAATATGCCTTTATCAGATTATGACCATTGGCGTGTCTCACTTGTGCAGACAGATCAAATATGAACTCATTAAAGTCATGATTTTTGATCGCTTGAGACAGTTTCATCTCAAGATCATCTACGCGCTGAGAGATCCCTAGAGTTAATTGCTCAATTCGCGCAATCTCAAATCGGCTAATCTTACGATCAATGGTTCTTGTAATTACACCACCAACATATGGTATGGCATCAATAGCGGTTAGACCAATATCTATAGATGTTTGTTGAATCTCTTTCTCTTTCTCTTTCTCTTTCTTTTCCATTCTTTATACCAAAGCCTACCTTACCGGCGAAAACTAACGCTTTATCGCCGGATTTCTTCCGCAATTATATGCAATCAATCATTACGCTAATCATACTCTAACTCAATCGATAACCCTCACCTAGCTCCTAGAATGATGATCTCTCCCCCTTGGTTCGGTTTAGATTAGATATGATAGGGAAAACGCACACGTCTTAAAATGTGTGGAGTATTTACTCTAAGTAGCTTTGGAGCATTTCTGATTTACAAAGCGCTACCTGTGAAGTGTGACCTGTGAAGTGTGCTACCTGTGAAGCGCTACCTGTGAAGGTTCGGACCGAAATACGCTTGGATACAGCGGATACGAAAAAGGCAGAGTCATTGAGTACTCTGCCTTCTTTAACTTGCCTTGCGGCTAATTTTGAATCTTGCCTCGCGGCTATAAAACAATTGTAATACAGCAACGGCATATTGTTAAGTGCCACTCTAAGACCTCGCAACGCAGATTGAGGCAAAAATGCATTGCAGTTTTCAAATGCGGAAATGTTTATCCTCGTACTCTTCAACCAATGCAGCTAGTCTTTCAAGTTCATCACCTCTGGGAGTCTCTGGTTCGGCTGTATCAAACAGATATTCAATCCGCTTCAATGCCGCTTTGTAGTCACTTTCATAGAACTCATCCAGTTTTGCCGCAGCCAGCTCATCAGCATGCGCAGTATAGGGTGTTATCCCCTCAACCAGTTCTTTTTCTGATAGCTGTTTCTTGCTCATAGCTCGCTTTTCCATTTAAAAGTGGCATTAGATAATTTATAGCATAATGAGACACTAGCTATAATGTAAGGTCTGCTTTGAAACATGATGTATGGAATCCACTCCCTCCTTTGCCAAGCTAGACTTAGGAGAATGAGATAAATACGAGGGTTCCAATATGTTGAGCAATAATATTATCGCTATCGACCTAGCTAAAAATGTTCTACAAGTCTGTCATATCAGTGTTCATGGTGAGATGCTGTCCAATAAACCTTTAAGTCGACAGAAAATGAAAGAGTTTCTTGCCAAGGCTAAGCCTTCCATTGTCGCGATGGAAGGGTGTTGCGGATGTCATTATTGGGGTCAGTTAGCTGAAAAGTTTGGACACGAAGTGCGGATTATCAATCCGAAGAAAGTGAAAGGCTACCTAGAAGGACATAAAACTGATCATAATGATGCCCTTGCTATCGCTAATGCTGCTATCCAAATTGGTATCAAGTACAGCCGTCCAAAGTCATTGGAACAACAAGCTATGCATTCTTTAGAAACTAGTCGTAGATTCTTATCTCGTAGTGTTGTTTCCCTAGCTCTTCACATTAGAGGGACAATTTTGGGCTACGGGATAGCAAACCCTAGAGGTGAAAAAGGCTTAAAAGCGTCGGTTCAAACCGTGCTTGATGGAGATACACCAATACCTTCTAATGTCGTATCCGTTCTGTCGATGCTGTGGGAGCAATATCAAGAACTTAAAGCAAAACTTATCGCATTCGAAAAAGAGAAAAATGCTTTAACCCGTCAGATAGAACCGTGCCAACGATTAATGGGCATTGAAGGTGTTGGTGAAACAACTGCTGCGATGCTCTATACAACTCTTGGTGATGGAAAGCACTTCAAGAATGGAAGACAAGCTTCAGCATTTGTTGGTCTTACACCTAAACAGCACAGTTCAGGTGGCAAAGTTTTTATGATTGGGATCGATAAATGCGGTGGTGTGAAGGAGCTACGCTCGCTTCTTTATCTTGGCGCAATGTCTTACGTTGGACGACTACCCGAAAAACCGAAGACTCGGAAGGATGCTTGGTTGAGGAGCATCATAGATCGTATCGGCTTCAAGAAGGCCTGTATTGCACTGGCTAACAAAGTGGTACGTACTGCGTGGGCAATGCTTCGGTATGAGACTGAATATAAACCAGTATTACTCACTAATTAATCATTAACAAATTTTTAAATTTTACAAAATGATGATGCATAAAAGGTAAGACCAACCTACTGAGAACCTGGCCATTCTGTCATGCTGTAAAAAGCTGCTAACGCGATAAGGACAGTAGGTGCGCAAAACATCAAAGGCTAGAGGGTAGCTCCTTCAATAAGAAGCCGAATATACGACCGCATCTTAACTTTTATTGCCAAAATCACTTTGTAAATACGTGGATTCCATATACAGAATGGGGCAGAAGCAAGCTTGCCACATACAGTTCTTAGCTTTAAACTAACGTTGAGAGCCTCGGGTATCCCTGCTTTTTCTTGGATGTACTATTTACTGTCTGGCCAGAAGTAATTGTATCGAATTGAACTTGGCTTAATTGCAAAGCAGACCACCGAGGACATATGATAAGTCTAGGTGCTTTCCCTTCCATATACTTTGGTGATAAAACACCCGACGCTGCACACAGAATGTGTTCCCTCTTCGTTTTGAATGACAAACATTCTGTAGCTGTTTACAAAGCCATAGGTATTGCCTGTGGCTTTGTCGTATCTGGGACTAAAAAAACTGGTGCAACAGGCTTACACACAAATTAATCTATTGATAGTTTCTTATGCTCTAAACGTTTAGGGGCAAAGACGATTTACGAAACAACTTGTTTCGCATTTTTGCAAGATCCTCTTGCAAAATTTAGGTATTAAACTTTGTCCAACAGGCTATTGGACAATTTGGGCATGTAGGGGTTGTTGCAAACTCTGCAACTACTGAGGGTTCCTCGGTAATTGTTCATTAGCTAGTCCTATGGGTTTTACTGTGGCTCCTGAAACGTTGGGGGATCTCTGAGTTACGATGATAGGTACCTATAGTTTTCTAATCTGAGCCATATGTAGCCTACCTAACAGAGAGCAAGACTCTAGATAGTTTTCACTCCACATCGCAACTTGCGCATCGCAACTTGCGATGTGTGATTACTTAAAAGTTTTCAAAGTAAGATTAAAGATTTTAATAATTACAAATCATAACTTTAAGGATGAACCCCGTTGGATCATTGTTGATAATAGTAAGCATTAGAGGGCGAGCATATCACTTAAAAAACGGACCTAAACAGAGAGGGTTGCCAGTTTATTAGTAGCGTTGCTTTTGACACTTCGAGTTATGTTCCTAATTTCGCTAGATCATACATTCAGCGAATTGTCTTCGTATAAGTTAGCTAAAGAGCCCATGGCATTATATAAGTAAATTAGTAGCGAGAGCTTGGAGAAGTTTCCCAGGAAGTAGTGAGTACCAATTGGCCCACATAGAAAATATCAAAAGCTTCACTTCTGTATTCCGGGGGAGGATTAATGCTTATCGATATTGAATGTTTCTGGAGCAATAATTGAGGCCACCCTAACAATGCTGGCATTTTCGTGAGATGGGACAAGGCCGGCAATCTCTCGACCAATTCTTTTAAACTTTTTAGTCGAAAAAGAAAGAACATTCACTTTTCTGGTCGAGATTATGCTCAAATTCTAACTTCGACCAAAAGGATCAACTAATAGAGTGCTGTGTTCGACCATGATAATTAAACCTTTTAGTCGAGTGACTATTTGAATTACAGAGGCGTGATAGCTATGAACTGCGTTAGCTTGTTTCTTTGAGGAAGTAAGCTTACTGCATTCGGTTCTTCGCTTTACACTAATAGCGAGAGCCTCGGTTATCCCTGCTTTATTCTTTGAGTTACTATTTACTGTCTGGCCAGAAGTAATTGTATCAATTTGAATCTAGCGTAATTGCAAAGCAGCCAACCGAGGACATACGATAAGCCTAAGGTACTCTCCCTCCCATATTTGGTGATGAAATACCTAGCACCGCACCCAGAATTCATATTAATGAAAACATTCTGTATGTAGCTGTTATACAAAGCCTGTGGCTTTGTCGTATCTGAAAGTAAGAGCAATTGTGCAAGGACTTCTTGCACAAATTATTTTACTGCTATCTAAATTGATTGAGGCAAAACTGAAGGTTAGCTAGTTTAAAATGGGAAGTGATCTTCTTCATACCCTTCAACCCAAATTACTAGCTTTTCAAGCTCATCACCTTCGGGTGCTCCTGGTTCGGCCACATCAAACAAGGATTCAATTCTTTTCAAAACGGCTTTATAGTCGCTTTCTGAGGGTTCTAGGCCCACTTCATCTAATGAAACTGTAGCAAGCCCATCAGCGTGGGCAGTCTCAGGTGTAATACCCTTAAGCAGTTCTTTTTCTGATAGCTTTTTCTTGCTCATAAGCCGTTTCTCGATTCGAAAATGACATTAGATTAGTTTATAGCATAATGGACTACTAGCCGTAATGTAGAACCTTATTCAAAACACAATGGGGCATTTTTGATTCAGAATGATTTGTGCAGCAGCCTGTTTCACAAATAAATCTCATGATGGTTTCATGCGTTCTAAACACGTCTTGGGGCATTTTCGAGCTAGAAAGTGCCACGGGTCAAAAATCAACCTGAGAAGCTTTTGTCGGATAGGCGACACCTGTTACCAGGTGCCGCCCTCCTAAGAACCGTACGTGCAACTTTCACTGCATACGGCTCAAGCCTCCACTAAGGCGTTATTGTTACCCAGCAACTCACAAAGCAGTGGCGACAGGATCAAACCATGAGTTACGACCTGTATTTTTCACCTTACGTTCATTGAGAAAACCTTTCCAAAAAGGATCGAACGGTGTCGCTTGGCTCATGATTTTTACATGTCGCTTGATTGGCACTTGACCGATTTGAAACAGTCGGATCACGCCATACAGTCCATCCTTTTTAAACCAGCCATGGAAAATCCATTGCCCTTGATAGTTTAGAAAGTACTTGTGTGCGATCCATTTACGTCCCTTGTTTGGGTGACGCCTGACTGACCATCGCCATAACGCTAGAAACATCTGATGTCCAACATAGCCGAAGGTTTGTTTAGCAACACAATGGCGATAGTAATTCGCCCATCCTCGTAGTTTTGGATTCATCATCTTGATGAGATCGGCTACTGGGATTGTTGCGTGTTTTCTAATGAGGTCACGCATGTTTCGTAAGAATGATAATACGTTGGACTTACTCGGTTTAATGAGCAGTTTTCCTTTGTACTTTCTGGCGTTAAAGCCAAGAAAGTCGAAGCCATCATTAATATGAGTCACATGCGTTTTCTCTTCAGAAAGCGCTAAACCTCTTTCTTGTAAGAAAGCCATCAGTTGCGGCTTAATGTCATTCACTAGGACTTCCTTTGAAGACCCCGTGATAACAAAGTCGTCAGCATAACCTATAAAGTTTACTCTGCTGCCTGTCTTGCGAGCGATAGACTTAATTAACTTTTCTAGTCCGACAAGAGTGAGCAACATCAGGGTGGGTGAAATTATCCCGCCTTGTGGTGTTCCCTCTGCCGTTTTGTAGAATAGCCCTTTGTCTATATAGCCACATTCCAGCCATTGCTTGAGCATCCTTTTGTCTGTCGGGACATTATCAAGTAGCCACTGGTGACCTATCTTGTCGAAACAAGCTTTGATATCTCCCTCAAGAACCCATTGTGCTGCTCCCTTTTTGCACAGGCATTTGAAGCACTGCTGTATTGCATCGGCTGCGCTTCGGTTAGGTCTAAAGCCATAGCTGTTAGGGTCGGCAATTGTTTCCGATATAGGTTCTAGTGCTAGAAGATGTAACGCTTGTTGCGCTCGGTCTATCATGCACGGGATACCTAATGGTCTAAGTTTGCCGTTTTTCTTCGGGATATAGATTCTTCTGAGCGGTTTAGCTCGATAGCCTTTTCTGCTCAGTAAGCTGACTGCCGCCATTCGACGTGCATCGGTGTTCCAGATGTCGCCGTCAATTCCTGGCGTTTTACTGCCTTTGTTTTGTGATACTCGACGAACAGCGAGAAGTTTTGCTGCTTTCGAGTGAGTCAGTATCCACTGTAGTGCTTTCGCCTTACCGTGTTTACCTTCTCGGATTGCTTTTGCAATGCGCATCTGGAGCCTTAACACATGGCGCTCAACCGCTTTCCAGTCGATGGATTGCCATTGGGCGCTGCCAGAAGGGGCACTCACTTCATGAGAAGAGATCATCTGCGTTCCTTCTTAAATAAAGTTTTCCAAATCATCTTGCAATGGGAGACCAGTTGGAAGTGGGCACACTTTCGTGTCAGATATCCGTCTGTATCTGCATCATTACAATGCAGCATTCGCTTTTTCCAACCTCCTTTACCAGCACCGCTATCGGCTCTCTTCACAGACAGCTTTCCCGAAGGAACGATACTGGCTTACCGTGTTCCGCATGTCGCGCAATATCAGGGTAGATGCCCACTATAGTGCGAGGAGCCTATCGATCACGAAAGAGTATTGTCCAACCTCTTTCCTACTCCCATCGCCGTTTGGCCACAGCGTATTAACCACTTCCGCTGCTTCAAATATGACGCACCTTACATGGATTCACTTTCGTTCATCATACTGATTCCCTAGCACTCACCCAATTCGTGGTTATCAGGAGGAGCATTCCCTCACGGTTTTGCTCCCGTTTGGCACAGTGCCAAACTTCGTTACATTGTCAGGCTCGCTGCTTTATTCAGAGCCTTAGGGTCGTCTGGTGATACAAACGGTTCACTCTTATCGCGGTGAACAGCGCTTCATGCGACTTCACGTCGCACGGACAAAAATTTGCCAGCGCTTTTTCTAAATTAGCAAACCATCAATAAATACAGATATGGCAAATAAAAAAGCCCACTCTTAAACTGGATGGGAGTGGGCAAAGGAGGTTTTACTACTATTTCAAGCAAAGTATGCGCAATTAATAATACTCAACAGATTTCATAATGACAACTGACCATTCTCAAAAAATGGACAAAAATACGTAAGAGTATTGGTTCTAAAATGCGAGATTTGAATTAAAAAAGTAACTTTAAACCTTAAACGTTTGCTAGATGGCTTGTACGTAAAATTTTGTGTCTACAGACATTACTGGGAATGACTCAGGGAGAGTATTTTCCGAAACCTCTGAGAAACCATTATTTTCATAAAATTTGTGTGCAGATAAAAACTCTGCTGTGGTACCTAAGTAAATAGATTGTGCAAAGTTTGATTTAGCCCAATCAAGCGCATGCCTTAAAAGTAAAGAAGAAACACCACGCCCTTTCCCTCTAAAATTTTGGCGAACAAACATCTTTCTAAGCGCCAACATATCACCTCCAATATCGAGCAAGGAGATTGTGCCTACAACATGGTCATCATAGAGACATACCCAAAAATTACCATTTCCGTGTTGGTAGTACTTGGAAATGTCTTGTAAATCAGGCTGCTCTCGCTCCGTAATCGATATGCCAAACTCGTTAACCTGAATATTTAGTATTAAATCGACCACTTCACTTTTGTATTCAGCTTTATACTCTTTTATTTGCATAACCTGATATCCCTCTGTGTAATCTAACGCTTGTAATATGACTCTTAGCCTCATGTAATTCGTGAATTATGCTGTCTATTTACAGTGAGTCCAATAGATTAACTCCTTATTTTCAATTACATAAATTAATAACATATATGTTTAATTGCTGATTTAAGCCTAATCACGATGTCATCGATTCGTTGAAACATGGTCGAATTTACTCAGTGATACAACACGGGGGTAAAACAGTAAGGAACATCTGGCTTGAAGAAAAGCTGAATACAAGAGAGTTACGGGAGGCACGTGCCGAGGAATCAATTATCGAATAGAAACTAATCTACATAGTGTGCCACGGAGTACCTAAACAGACTGAGGTTTTAAAAAATACCGACATTATCAACCTAGATATAACTCTAGAAAAGAATGGATTCATTGCAGATTCAAGCAAAATGTATGTGATGCCTTCAGCCTCACCGCTTGCTATTCAATTGGTTAATACAATTTATAACGCTATGTGGGAAGGTATTAAGAACGTAAAACCCGGAGCAAAACTTGGTGACATTAGTCATGCAATACAAAGGCATGCAGAATCACATGGATACAGTATTGTAAGAGAGTATTGTGGACATGGAATAGGTCGTGAAATGCATGAAGAACCACAGGTGCCCCATTATGGTCATCCAAATAGCGGACTCACATTAAAAGAGGGAATGATATTTACTATTGAACCAATGGTGAACCAAGGTACCGCGAAGATAAAAACCAAAAAAGATGGACGGTAGTTACTAGAGATAAGAAGCTCTCTGCCCAATCGGAACATACAGTATTAGTCACTCGTAAAGGCTATGAGGTTCTCACGCTGAGAGAAGACGAGAAGTTGCCAATGATGTAGTGGTTGAGAGTAAGACTTTCGGTCAAAGCTAATGTCCCAAATCGCCCCATCGGCACAATTTAATAATGGGGCAATTTCGTGTTTTATTCTGTGGATACAGAAAACCACGGGTTTACCCGTGGATGAATGCCTTTGGAGACGGTACGATGGATAAATGCAATATTACACCTCATCCCATAGTGTCTACTACACGAAGTATCACGTAGTTTGGGTAACTAAGTACCGTCGGAAAATCCTGAATCCTGGTATGTGCAGCTACCTACGGAAGGTTATGCCAAAGTTACTGCGAAGTTTACCTGGCGTTGAGATTGAGACGATAGGCTTTGATGAAGATCATCTGCATATGATGATGCTTATCCCACCGAAATACAGTATTTCAGACGTCATGGGTAAACTAAAAAGCCAATCGTCGCACCACATGCGAAAAACGTTCAGTTGGCTAAGTAAGGTTTACTGGAAAGAGAACATTGTGTGGTCGCCAGGTTACTTTGTCAGTAGCGTAGGCGTGAATGAACAAGTTATAGCGAATTACGTTAGACACCAGGGCGAAAAGGATTCTGGTCAACTCCGCATGGAGTTGTAACAGTAAGTACCCCGTGCATGCACGGGGGTATCTACATCCCCCCAGCATGCCTGAACATCAAACATTTGTGAACACCTATTGGGGCTCTGGGCTGTCAAAAATACTAAGTAAATTCCCTTCGCAATATTCTACCTCAAGTAATCTACATAAACCGCATCATCAATTCGGGTTAGATGTGCGCCGTTTAAAGCTGAGTGTTTTCGTGACTGAAAGGTAAGTGAAGCTGCTCAGTGAAAGGAAGAAAATTGATTTGGGGCGGCCGAGTTCCCCCCGAACTCGACCTGTTCCAGACACGCAAGCAAAGGCGTTTGGTTTCTGGCTTAGTCATAAATTAACCAATTTTATTTTTTTATCTGAATAATCAATGGCTTGGCAGCTGATAGGTAGCTCGTATTTTTCTGTTCAAAAGTATAGAAATGAATGATGGCGAGAGTGAAGGCTGAACTCATGCAAGGAGGCTGACGTATTGGAGGGCTTAGGCTGACACAATATGAAACATAGCTTGCTAGTTTATAATATCGCTAAATTTAAATTTTTAGGGATTTATAACTAGCTAGTGGAGTGTGCTAGTTTTAAGAGTTGGTCATCTTTTATTCTGGTGTTATACACTGCTTTTTATTTCCAAGTTGGATTTAGTGTCTGAATTATTAAATCTGGCGGGATAAATGATTGTTTAATATTGATTTGACAAGATCTTCAAGTATCCTTTATGTAAACAAAACGTTAAATATCGAAAGTAAATTAACAATCATTAAGGAGTCGATGATGTTACATGCTCACGAAAATACCCTACATATTACCCACCTCAGTAACCACGCGGTTGAGGAGTTGTCACCGTCATTCTCTAAGCTGCCAAGCACAGAGCATGCGGATGGCCAGTTTCGATTGAGAAGGTACTCGGTGGTTGAATTCAGTAATGGACAAGTCGTTGAGCAAGACAAACATAACTTTGTTCAGTCTGAAAACATTAATCACTTTCAAGGTGACGTTGTTCGTCAGTTCGAGCCGATTGAAGCACCAATCCTAAGCAGCGAAGGCATGCAAGAGATGTGTGAGCTGTTTATTGAAACCAACGGGCTTGAAGACGGGCAAGAAATCGAAATCCATCAGATCCGTATTGCCGCTATTTTTGAAGAAACTCAGGTTGCTCCTGAAGGTGTGCACCAAGATGGTTTTGACCATATCGCTTTAATCGGTGTGAACCGACACAACATTGTAGGTGGCGAAATCATGCTGTACCAAGACTCACATGAAGCGCCATTCTTTAGAAAGGTGTTAGGCGATGGCGAAGTTGCGATGCTGGCAGACAGTAAGCTTTGGCACAATGCACAGCCGATTCGTACCATAGACCACGATGAGATAGGCTATATGGATGTGTTTGTTCTAACGGCTAAGGATGCGCGCAATGTCCTTCACTCTTAATGATGTACGCCAACAGTTTAGTGCTTTAGGCCAATATCACAACGGTAAGCCTGTGACCTTTTTTGATGGGCCAGGTGGGTCTCAAGTGCCTGAGAATGTTTTAGCCTCGATGACGGAATACCTAGGGCATTTCAATTCAAACCTTGGCGGCCACTATTTTTCTAGCCAAAAGACCACGAGCTTAATGCAGCAAGCGCGAGAAGCGGCGCAAGCACTGCTTAATGCAGAATCTTCTGGCAACGTTGTGTTCGGCGCGAACATGACATCGTTGACCTTTCAACTTAGCCGAGCGATCAGCCGCGATTGGAAAGAGGGCGATGAAGTTATCGTCACTGCGCTAGATCATTACTCAAACGTGTCGAGCTGGCAGCAAGCGGCAGACGACAAAGGCGCGATTGTTCGCCAAGTTCGTGTAGACGAGTCAGATTGCAGTTTGGACATGGCGCATTTTGAATCGCTGCTTAACGAGAAAACCAAGCTTGTCGCGGTAACGTTTGCTTCGAATACGACGGGCTCGATTGTCGACATGGCGAAAGTTATTGAGCTTGCACATCAGCATGGTGCGCAGGTTTATGTCGATGCCGTGCATTACGCACCGCATCACTTGATTGATGTTCAGCAACTGAATTGTGATTTCTTAGCGTGTTCAGCGTATAAGTTCTTCGGCCCGCATGTTGGCATTGCTTATGTTGCGCCTCAATGGCTGCATACTTTAAAGCCTTACAAAGTAGAGCCTGCGACTAACATCGGTCCAGGTCGATTTGAAACAGGAACACAAAGTTTTGAAGGCCTTGCTGGTGTGATTGCGGCGGTGGATTATTTGGCGCAGTTTGGTGATCCAGACGATTCATTGCGTTCTCGTTTAGAGCAAAGCTACGCGCTGTATAATAAGCATGAAAGCCAACTCAGTGAGTACTTCCTTAAGCGCTTGGCCGACCTTGAAGAGGCAAAGCTTTATGGGAAAACCGAGTTTGATTCGAACCTAAGAACTCCAACGTTTGCGATTACCTTTGATAACCATTCTCCAGAGTTCATCGCTAAGAAGTTGGGTGAGCATAATATCTGTGTGTGGAATGGTCATTTTTATGCGTTAGGGCTGGTGAAGCAGTTGGGTATTGAAGAGCAGGGCGTGGTGCGTATTGGTTGTATGCATTACAACTCGATTGAAGAGATCGACTTGCTGTTCAATGTGCTTGAAGGAATTTTACGCAGTAATAACTAACAATTTTAGCTGTTATAGAATTAGAAAAGAGCATACTTCTCTCGATAATATTGAGTAGGAAGTATGCTTTTTTTGTTTCATGGACGTATATCTGTTTAGCAAAGTCTACTAAGACTAAAACCGTTACTCGATTCAGTCCGTGATTTAACTAAGACAACTGCTTAACGAGAGCCGCGCCTATTGCGTGAGCACTGGTTGGGTTCTGGCCGGTAATCACTCGCTCATCAACAATCACAAGTTCTTGCCAAGGTTGAACCTTATTGAAACGCGCTGCGCTGCGAGCAAGAGACTCTTCCAGTAAGAACGGAATGTCGTTGATGGTGCCAAAGTCAATTTCTTCTTCGCGTGTAAAGCCAGTCACTGATTTAGAGCTTAGTAGCTTTTCGCCATTGCTCAGAACAATCGGGAGCAGTGCTGCTGGGCCGTGACATACTGATGCGATCACACCGCCAGCTTCATAATGTTTAGCTGCAATCGTTGCGAATTGCTCGTCGGTTGCTAAGTCAGAAAGTAGGCCGAATCCACCTGGGTAGAAGATGGCATCGTAGTTTTCTATGTTAATTTGGCTTACAGGAATCGTGTTATTAATGCGGTTCTGGAAGTCATCATCAGCCAAGATCTCGGCGTTTACTGAATCACCTTCAATATCGGTTCCGTACAGTGGGCCTTTACCACCCTTGATAGAAGCGATGTCGTACTCAAAACCAGCGGCAAGGATCTCTTTCAATGCATGAGTCAGTTCTGGAGCGTAAGTACCGTTCGCTTGGTCTGTATCGCCAAGTGTTGCGTGGTTAGTCACTGGGATTAGTATTTTTTTCATGATTTGTTCCTTCAGGGCTGATGTTTGTCTAAGCATAGTTGAATTGCTGATGTCGTTATATTAATTGCAAATCGTATGAGTGATAATATAGGTAATAAACAAAACATTATTGCTATATAGCAACAGTTGAATGTGAAGATATGAATGAGTCGGGTTTGAACTAGTGAGATGCGAACTTGCGGGACGCGAATCAGCTAAATGTAAGCAGGTGAAGTATGGATAGCTTTGAAGGTATTAATGAATTTGTGGCGGTAGCGGAGTGTCACGGCTTTTCTGCTGCAGCGAAACAACTGGGTTGCAGTACTAGCCATGTCAGTCGCCAAGTTTCGAGACTAGAAGAAAGGGTAGGTGTGGCGTTGTTGGCGCGTTCAACACGTATGGTGAGTTTGACCGAGTCTGGGCATACCTATTATCAACAATGCAAAGATCTGGTTATTGGGCTGCAACAGGCGAATGAACAAGTCACGTCTCAACAAGCTCAGCTGAGCGGTACTTTACGCGTGAGTGCGGCGGGTGCGTTTGCTGAAAATCATGTTGCAGCGGCGTTGATGGAATTTGCGAAAGACCACCCTGATCTAACTATCGAAATGAACTTCAATACCAACATGGTTAACTTCATCGAAGATGGTATTGATTTCGCGATTCGTTATGGCCGATTGGACGATTCAGGTCTAGTGGCAAGGAAGCTGGTGGATCGTCCGATGGCAGCGGCCGCGAGCCAGAACTATATAGATCAATTTGGTTCACCAACCCAGCCTGAGCAGTTGAAGTTGCACAGTTGTATTATTGCCAACAGTGATCAGTGGTTGTTTGAGAAAGATGGAAAACCATTAAATGCAGTAAGAGTGCATGGACGTTGGAAAAGCAATAGCTCGAGCGCGGTACTCAAAGCTTGTGAAGAGGGACTTGGGATTGTTTACCTCCCTAAAAGCAGCTTCAATGGCGGCCTTGCCAATGGAAAATTGATGCCAATATTAGAAGAATATTGGGGAGCAGGAACAAGCAGTTGGATCGTATATCAAAACCGTCGCTTCCTTCCACAGAGAGCACGCCTTGCGATTAATTTCTTAGTCTCTTATTTTTCCGATTGGAATGAATAACGCGCGCAGGTTTAAAAGAATAGCGAACAAGTTTGAGGCGGTGAACACTAGAGTGCTAACTCAGCTCAAAGCCAAAAGTAGAAAAAGGTAATACTTACATTGATATAGGTTATCTATTTGTGTTTTTTGACGCGAATAATAGGAATGAGATACTTGTCTACTTTTGATAACTGCTGTTAGCGATAGAATTGATCTGCTCCAGTTAGACTGGACACCGCATTAAGCGACATATTGTTTTTCAAAGTTAACTGGACTTAGATACCCAAGGGCACTGTGCCTTCTTGTTCGATTATAATCAACTTCGATATATTCAAAAAGTGCTTGGCGCATCTCTTCTCGCGTCATTATCGGCTCGTATTGAACGGCTTCTACTTTCATTGAGTGGAAAAAGCTTTCAACACAGGCGTTATCCCAGCAATTTCCCTTCCTACTCATACTTTGTTTTAAATTATGGGCTGAGATTAAGTCTCTGTAGTCTTTTGAACAATATTGGCTACCTCTATCACTATGGATAATTACCCCTTCGGGCATGCCTCTACGGAACAATGCCATTGATAGCGCATCACAGACCAGAGTCGCGGTCATTCTGGTGCTCATTGACCAACCAACTACTTGCCGTGAGTACAAGTCGATAACAACCGCCAAATACATCCAACCTTCGCTTGTCGCTAGATAGGTAATATCTCCAGCCCATTTTTGGTTTGGTGCTGTCGCATTAAAATCTTGCTCTAGCAAGTTCGGGGCAACAAGAAGCCTATGCTTGCTGTCTGTCGTACATTTAAACTTACGGGCTGCCTTCGCGACTAAGCTCTGGCGCTTCATGCTCGCGGCAATGGTTTTTACATCGTGCTTATTACCATTTGCCTCAAGTTCTTTTTGAATACGCCTTGCACCGTCACGTTCCTTTTTATCATCAAAGACTTCTCGAACTTTGCTGTCAAGCTGCTTTCGGTGCTCGTTGCGTTGAGTGACTTTATGGCGATTATCAATCCAATAATAAAACCCACTTCGAGAAACCCCAAACACCTTAGCCATACGGACAATCCTATATTGCATAAGGTGTTCGAGCATAAACTCATAGCAATCTACTTTAGATTTTTCGCGAAGTAGGTGGCGGCCTTTTTTACGATATCTAGCTCTTCAGCTTGCTCAGCCAATAACCGTTTGAGTTTGGCATTTTCAGTGGTGAGTTCCCTTTCTCTATCGCTGATTTTCGCATCTTTTTTGACGGCTTTACGCCATCCATAAATTTGAGATTCATACAACGATAGCTGTCGTGCGGCAGCAGCGACACCGACTTTCTCTGCCAACTTAAGTGCTTCGGATTTAAATTCAGGAGCATGTTTGATTCGTGTTTTTTTAGTTGTCATTGTTCACCTCGTTAGTGATTGTACTCACTTAACTCAGTGTCCAAAACTTCTGGTGCAGATCAAATTGTAGAGAAGCCTATATCAGTACGATATACTAGTTGTATTGTTAATTCCCCATAACGCGTAAAGGATTATGTGGAAGCGTTAGTAGGATATGTAGTTATGCTCCAGTTTATGAAGTATAGCGAGAGTGCGGAGTTGGCCATGTCTTCAATAAATTTCGAATCCACGTACGGTGTAATAACTATTCAAGATATGAATGTGGTTAGTGTCGACGCTAATTATGCGCGCATCTATGGATACCCATCCCCCGAAGAACTGCTGTCTAAAATAGATAGCTTTCTGGATCTCATTCCAGAAGAGTTTCATGTCGCGGCCTATAAAAATTATCTAGAAACCGTCGGTGGTCAACGAGACCCTCAGGTTCATACTTTTACCAATGTTGACCGCAATGGCAGAGAGTTCACTGTGTTCTCTATTGACCATGTGACTAAGTGGCAAGGTAGACCAGCACTGCAAGTGACAGTCATCGATCTTTCTCCTGCGATTCAGCTGCAAAACGTGGTGCGTGAGCAAGACCAGATGTACCACGATATGATCATGCAATCAGGGCAAGGTATCTTGGTTCACCGAGATTTCAAGCCGTTGATGGCTAATCAATCATGGGTAAAACAGCAAGGCGGCGAGTCGATTGAGCAAGTCTTAAAGCTAGAATCTATCCTCGACTTAGTGCCACAGAAAGATACCCAAGGCATTCGCAGCCATTATCAAGCGATCGTGTCTGGTGAGTTGTCGGGTACGAGCACGGTTGTTGAAAACATTTGCTTAGATGGCGTTCATCGATTCTTCAATATTTACGATAATGCGATCACTTGGAAAGGTCAGCCTGCTGTTCAGGTGGTGCTCGAAGACGTGACTCAAAAGGTGATGTTGGAAAAGCAGTTGGTTCACCAAGCGAATTACGATGAAATGACCGACTTGCTTAACCGCAGGGCGATTTATGAATGGTTAAGGGAGCATCTCGTCTCTGATACTCATCTCGTATGTATGCTGCTTGATATCGATGATTTTAAATCGATCAATGACACTTATGGGCACATGGTGGGTGACGAGGTGATTTGCGCATTGGCTGATATTACCAAGCGTAATGTTGAGGCTGTGGGTGGTGTTGTAGGTCGATGGGGTGGTGAGGAGTTCATTGTCTTTATCCCTAACGCGTCATCCCAAGTGTCGTGTCAAGTCGCTGATCTGATCCGCCAACAGTTTAATCAAACCGAATTTAGGATTGATGAGCAGGTTCGTTTTAATGTGAGCGCGAGTATCGGCGTGAGTGATAGTCGAGCTTGCGATGGAAAAGTGTCTATCGATGCGCTTGTTAACCTAACTGACCAATCTCTTTATCGAGCGAAAGCGGCTGGTAAGAATCGCGTGTGCGGCGATGTGGTTGCGCTCTAATTCCTCGAATTAATGTTTTAAAACGAAGCCAATTGCTAACGAAAAATGCCCTGAAGTGTTAGCTTCAGGGCATTTTAGCTTTTGGCTATTACCTAAACGGCTAAACGGCTAAACGGTTCTCACTATGAGAAACGTTTAAGTTCTATAAATTATGCAGAAACTTCCACTTCATAAGAGCCGAATTTACGGATGTTAATCACGCCTGTATCTAGGATTAGATATTGGCCTTTAATGCCTTGAAGTACACCTGTCACCTCTGGGTTCTTATCAAAGTTGTGCGAGACAATCTTTACTGGGTGCTGTTCAACTGGGTAGCTGAGTGAAGTGATGTTCTCACTTAGGATCTCGATAGCATCGTCACCAAACTTCGCTCTGATCTCTTGGATTTTATCCCCAACTAATGGCAAGAGTTCTTTGGCTTTTTCTACCAACTCCATATCGTCACCGTCGCCTTTTAGCAACGTGCGCCAGTTAGTCTTGTCAGCGATGTGTTTTGCTAACTCAACTTCAATCAGGCCAGAAATCTGACGTGTTTTCACTTTCAAGATTGTCAGGCCTTGAGTAGCACCTTGGTCGATCCAGCGAGTAGGGATTTGAGTATGACGAGTGATACCCACTTTAAGGCTTGATGTGTTCGACAGGTAAACGAAGTGATCAACCATGCAGTTCGCTTCGCCCCATTCAGGCTCACGACACGTGCCTTCATCGTAGTGGCAAGTCTCCGGCTTCATGATGCACATGTCGCAACTTGCTAGCTTTCTCATGCACACAAAGCAGTGGCCTTGAGAGTAGCTTTTCTTGGTTTTCTTACCACACGAGCAGCAAAAAATATTACCGGTGTGAGTGAGGTTGATGGTTTTACCAATCAGAGGGTTTAGCTCTACAAACTCTTCACCGACAGGTAAACGGTAGGTAACCGCACCCTCAAGCGAAGCACTCATTTTCTTGAGTGTTCCTTTTGCTAATAAAGACATGACATTACTCGTTGTATTTTGATTATTATTTCGTCGACTCGGACGCTCTGTAAGCAGGCGCTACGGTTAACGATGATTATGCGATGAGTATAACAAATAGAGCCTGTTTTTATACGCAATATCACTTGATTCTCGACGTAAATAATATGTTGCTTATCGGCTGGACGCGTGTTGCGCCAAGCGTGGCGTGAGAGGTGGTCTTTAGAACGGGAATGATGACGTAATAGGGATGTAAATACCTAAACAAAAAAGGTGGTGAGGAGCCACCAAAAAGGGAAATCGTTTTATTATTCTTTTTAAATGCCCGCTTAGTGATAACCTCAAGTAAATGATGGCTTCCCATTGAGTGGGCATTTTTATACTTGCTGAGCGGGGGAACTGCAGCCAGTTTCGTCAGATCATCTGCTTATGCTGCTCTCTTTATCAGTGTTTATTACCAGAAGATCCAAGCGAACAGTGTCAGTATTAAGATACAAACTAAGTTCAACACCATACCGACTCGCATCATTTCTTTTTGTTTGATATGACCAGAGCCAAATACAATCGCATTAGGTGGTGTCGCGACTGGTAGCATGAAGGCACAAGATGCGGCAATCGCAATTAGTGCAGATAAGATAACAGGTGACATACCCAGCGCTTCAGCAATGGTTGCGAATACAGGAACAAGCAGTGCCGCACTCGCTGTGTTACTCGCAAATTCCGTTAGGAATACCACGAACGCTACTACGGCTAGAATCGTAAGATGAACGCCTGCTGTTTCTAAAAATCCGCTTAATGAGTGTGCTAGGAATACGCTGGTGCCAGTCGCTTTAAGAATGTTACTTAAACAGATACCGCCACCGAATAGGATAAGCACACCCCAATCCGTTGTCTTCTCGACATCTTTCCATTCAACCGCTCTTGAAGCGCCAAGCAGTACAATGGCACCAATCGCCACCAAGCTATCAAATTTAGAGAAACCGCCAATCATCGCGTTGATTGGCTTTCCGAATATCCAAAGCGTTACAGTTAAAAGGAAGATAGATAGTGTGATTTTTTTGCTGTTTGTCCACTCTACAGGAGCGTGGTCTAGCTCAAATTTATGGTCGAGCTTGGGCTTAGTCATCACGTATAAAACAATCATCGTGATTGGCAATAAGATCATTGAGATAGGTAGGCCAAGTGCCATCCATTCAGTAAAACTCAGGCCAACTTCTGCGGCTGCGATTGCGTTTGGTGGGCTACCTACTACGGTTGCAATACCACCGATCGATGCACAGTAAGCGATACCTAATAGTACGAAAACGTAGGTGTTGCGGTCTTCACTTTGGTCGACTTTGTTCATGATGCCGAGAACAAGAGGCAGCATCATCGCAGTGGTTGCTGTGTTTGAAATCCACATTGATAATCCAGCACTCACACCAAATAGCATGAATACTGCCACTGACATTTTGCCTTTCGCCAGTATCAGCACTTTGTCAGCAATCGCTTTATCTAGCTCTTGCTTGTTGAGCGCGGCGGCAAGGGCAAAACCGCCCATAAATAGGAAGATGATTGGGTTAGAAAAGTTAGCCAAAGCAGCGGGCGTGTTAAATACACCTAACAAGACAGCCAATAGGGGAACGAGCAAAGCGGTGATGCTGACGTGGATAGCCTCGGTTAACCATAAGATCGCAACAAACACGAGAATACTTAGGCCAGTGTTCACTTGTGTTTCGAAAGGGAGGGTATTGATCAAAAGTGCAAATAACGCGAAATTGCCGATTAATATCATGCTGTTGCGGGTAAACAACCAGTGTTTCAGTGTAGTAACAAGTGCCGTCATAAGACGCTCCTTTTGTTTATCCTCGTTTTAGTGGTGCACCAACTTCATTGAGTGATGCTTATTATTTTCGAGGTATCTTGTTTTCAAGTTATACAGTCCTCAAAGTAAAAAGCTTCGAGATGTATGGCTTGATGTAGGGTCCGACTTTGTTGGGATAATGTTACTTAAGTTAATAAAGGCGTGTTGGTGTGTTTTTGTGTAACAGTGGGGAAGTGTGAGGCAACAAATTTAAAATGTGTAGATTTCTACACATCGGTATCTGCTGGGTCTGCAATTGGGCTAGGAATAGGGGATGATTCTTGTTTTGGGTTCGGCTGAATCGGTTCTTTAGGCCCTAGAAATTTGGGTGTCGTGCCCATAATATACAGATCAAGAAACGCTTTGGTTCGTGCAAAAACTTCTCTTAAACGTATTGAGAGGCCTGAGTGATGAGTTGGGCCGGAAACCGCCAAACATTGCGCATGAATATCATAAGAGTTTGCGATAAATAGTGCTCTTTCACAGTGGAACTCTTGAGTGATGATCAGGAAGTTATCAGTATCGAATATCTTCTTCGCACGAACAATGGAATCTAATGTTCGAAAGCCAGCATAATCCAGATTGATACGCTCGTCAGGGACACCTGCTCTTAATAGGTCGCGTTTCATCGTCCAAGGTTCATTGTAAGAACGGTGGGCGTTATCGCCACTCAGTAGGAATTGATTGACCTTCTCACGATCAAACAGCTCAATCGCGGCCTCAATTCGATATTTGTAATAGTCGTTGAGTGTTCTGCCTAAATATTTGCTAGTACCAAGTACAACGGCCACTTCGCGTTCAGGTACTTCATCGATCTCGTAGATGATGCGGTCTTCTGCCTGCCATGAAACCCAATAATCGATCGTAATAACCGCAGCACTGCCCATCAGAAAGACGAGGAAGGAGCCATACAGAAAACCTTGCAGTTTCTTGCAAGCCTTAAGTAAGTTGTTACGGATAATTTGAGAATTGAATTTCACTCTCGGTAAGGTCCTTTGAATGAGCATTATTTTTTTGAGTGCTCGATAATACCAAATAAAAATGAGAAAAATCAGTTAAAAAGACAAGACAGTGTAAAGAAAGAAGCCCCTGCAATTGCAGAGGCTCATATAAGAGTCGTTAACGCTCTTTATTTCAAGCGTAGTACGCTTTATTAGAATGCAGTACGCTTGTAGCGACGGTAGACCGGCTGCCAGAAGTGTTGGTCAATCGCTTGTTGTAATGCTTCTTCAGTGATTTCTAGTGCAACACCTTGTTCAATCGCTTTTTTACCAACTGCAAGAGCAATCTTTTTCGATACGGTGTGGATCTCTTCCAATGGTGGAAGTAGTGCACCCGAACCATTGATAGCCAGTGGAGAACACGTTGCAAGCGCACGGCTTGATTCCATCAGCATTTCATCAGTGATGCGTGAAGCATTCACAGCCAACACACCAAGGCCAATACCTGGGAATATGTAGCTATTGTTACACTGAGCGATTGGGTAAGTAGTACCGTTATGAGTTACTGGCTCAAACGGGCTGCCTGTCGCTACAAGTGCTTGGCCATCAGTCCAACGAATAATGTCGTTTGGTGTTGCTTCAACACGGCTTGTTGGGTTTGATAGTGGGAACACAATAGGGCGTTCACAGTGAAGGTTCATCTCTTTGATGACTTCTTTGCTAAACAGACCTGGAGCGCCAGATACACCAACCAGTACAGTTGGTTTAGCATGACGAACAACGTCGAGTAGAGAGAAGCCAGTGCCGTCACTTTCCCAATCTTTGGTGTTCGCATTGGTTTGTACTAGGCGTTGTTGGAAATCAAGTAGGTTTTGCATACCTTCTTGTAGAAGACCCCAACGGTCAACCATGTAAACTTGTGAACGTGCTTTCTCGTCGCTGATACCTTCAGACACCATTTGAGCAATGATAGCTTCAGCAATGCCACAACCTGCAGAACCCGCACCTAAGAAGGTGATGCGCTGATCTGAAAGTTTGCTGTTTGCTGCTTTACATGCTGCAAGTAGAGAACCCACTGTCACTGCTGCTGTACCTTGGATATCATCGTTGAAACAACAGATGCGATCTTTGTAACGCTCAAGCAGTGGCATTGCGTTCTTTTGTGCGAAATCTTCGAACTGAACTAGAGCATCTGGCCAACGGCGTTGAACCGCTTGGATGAACTCTTCAACGAATGCATCGTAATCCGCACCTGTGATTCGAGGATGACGCCAGCCCATGTACATTGGGTCTGCAAGACGCTGAGGGTTATTGGTACCAACATCGAGTACGATTGGTAACATGTAAGCTGGGCTGATGCCGCCACACGCTGTGTAAAGTGCTAGCTTGCCAATTGGAATACCCATACCACCGATACCTTGGTCTCCCAAACCAAGAATGCGCTCACCATCCGTAACCACGATAACTTTAACGTTGTGGTTTGTCGCATTATTCAGTAGATCATCGATACGATCGCGGTTCGGGTATGAAATAAACAGACCACGGCCACGACGGTAAATATTTGAGAAGTTCTCACATGCTGCGCCAACCGTTGGCGTGTAAATGATAGGCATCATTTCAGAGATGTGGTTTTGAACTAAACGATAAAAAAGCGTTTCATTTGTGTCTTGGATGTTACGAAGGTAGATATGCTTATCCATATCGCTTTCGAAGTTACAGTATTGCTTGTACGCACGTCCAACTTGCTCTTGGATTGTTTCCGTTGTCTCAGGTAACAAGCCTTCAAGGTTAAAAGAGCTACGTTCTTCAGCAGAGAATGCGCTGCCTTTGTTTAGAAGAGGAGTACTAAGTAGAGCGGGACCTGCATACTGGATATATAGAGGGCGTTTATCGTTGTTCATTGGATGCCTAATATGGGAGAAAGAATAACTGAAAAATGATAACGGTTTAGTTATTCAATTGTAAATAGTTTCCCTCCGATCTTAGCAAACAAAATGATATTCTTACTTATGTCCCACAATTCTCGAATTCTACCGCCATAATTCGTTATACTTCGCTCACACTTTTTCGTTAGCTACCCTCTGTATGTCATCACTCCCCATCGATTCTTATCAAAATACTTTCCATGAACAACTCTCCAATTCTCATCTTGTCGTCGAAGCTGAAACTGGATCGGGTAAATCAACACGTCTACCGGTTTGGGCATCTGAGCATGGTCGAGTATTGGTGGTGGAACCGAGAAGAATCGCCTGTACGTCATTGGCTAAATATCTCGCGCAGCAATCGGGTGAAAAATTGGGTAGTAAGATCGGCTATGCGATTAAGCTTGAATCGGAATACAACGAGCAAACCAACGTTGTGTTTGTGACTCCCGGTATCGCACTGCGCTGGTTATCAGAAGATGGACTCGCAAATTTCGATGTCATTGTTGTCGATGAATTTCATGAAAGACGTTGGGACATCGATCTGCTGGTGGCGATCCTCAAACAGAAAGCGAGTCATCGTTTGGTGATCACGTCTGCAACCATCGAAGGGGAACGTCTTGCTCAGTATTTAAATACGAGTCGGATAAGCTGCGAAGGTCGCGCCTATCAAGTGGCGATTGAACACCGAGCGAATGAATCGAGAGCATTACCTGATATTCGATGTCTAGAGCAACGCATTGCTGAAGAAGTGAATCATCAACTCATTGCTTCGAGTGGAGATATGCTGGTTTTCCTACCGGGTAAAAAAGAGATAGTGCAATGTGAACAAGCCTTGGCAAAGAACCCAGATATCCAAGTAGTGAAATTGCATGCCTCGGTGAGTGATAAGGAACGAGATCTCGCGTTGTCTGGCCGCAACACTGATAACAACGCCCACATCAATACCGACAACAGCGACTGTTTACGAAAAGTTATTCTTGCGACCAACGTGGCAGAAACCTCATTAACCATTCCCGACATTTGTGTGGTGATAGATTCAGGATTGGAAAGACGTACCGTTCAACGTAACGGCAGAACGACTCTGATGCTCAAATCCATATCACGAGCCAGTGCCAAACAACGAGCTGGCCGAGCGGGTAGGGTGATGGATGGTGTCTGCATTCGTCTATATGGCGAACACGCTGCATTAGAGTTAGTCACACCTCCTGAATTACAACGCGAAGAACTGACAGAGCCAATGCTTGCAGCTGCATGCTGTGGAGCGCCACTTGAGAGCCTATCTTTTCTCGACCCTATCCCTGAGAAATCGCTAAACAGCGCGACTCAAACTTTGCTAATGATGGAAGCGATTAATACCGACCATCAAATTACGGGTCATGGCAAAAAGCTTTATCCGCTGCCGATTGATGCTTTGTATGCCGACATCGTTACTCGAATCAAAGCCAAAGCACTTAAAGAAGCCATGGTCGATCTCACGGCGGCATTGTCCGTTCCGGCTCGCTTGTATCAGTTGCCGAACAATGCAGAACATCTTGAAGCGCTCGCTCAACAAGAAAAAGAAGGCTGTGATTTAAGCCTTTTAATTCAGATTGTTCGTGGTCGCGATTATCCGCATCTAAAAATCGACCAGCAAGCACTGAATGAAGCGCAAGGGTTAGCCAAGCAAATGCGTGAGGTGTTCGAACTTCCTCAGTTAGAGGTCGCGTCTCGTTTCCAGCGTATTGAACTGCTCAACACTATTGTTCAACTTCACCCGGAACTGGTGTTTGTGCGCAGGCTGAAACGAAAAGAAGCCTTTGCCAATGGAGCGTTAGAAGTGGTACTCGGTCGTCAGAATCGTTTCCCTGATAATGCGCAAGCGATGTTGGTGCTGGACACGCACAGCTTGCCGGGAAGAGGTGTTAAGCAAACACTAACCCTAGCGACAGTGACTGTGCCTATTCCTTTAGATATCGTCGTTGAAGCGGAGTTAGGTGAATGGCAACAAGGTGAAACCGTGGTCAATGATGATGGCGTCTTTACTGAGATGGATTTGGTGTATGCAGGCCGCACGATTTCGACTAAGCAAGTCGCGACTGAAGGTCAGTTGTCTTTGAAGCCTATCGTCGATCTCGTGGTAAGTGGTGCCCAACTTCCTGGTTTTGCAGAGGCTCGCACTCGAGAAATCAAACATTGGCAACTGTATGTGAAGCTTGGGCTCGATGAAGAGACAGAATATACCCCTGAGATCGAGCAACTGAGCTTTGAACTATGGTTTATAGAGCAACTCGAAGTGTTAGGTGTGACGGATGTCAGTGAGCTAGACATGTTTGAACACTCTGATATCCCTTTTGATGGCATTCCTACATGGGCTTACTCAGAGTTCTCGGACAAATATCCGTTCTCATTGAGCCTTGCCGACTTGCAACTCGATGTAGAATACTTGCCCGCAAGAAAGCTGATTTACGTTCATTATCAATTGGGTAGTCGGAAGTTATCCCCAAAACGTTGGGAACTGCCAACATGGTCTGGGTGGCGTATTCAGTACAAAAAAGCGAGCCGGATAATTGATATCAAATAGATGGATAAGTTTTATCTCTAAAATATTAATCAAATAGGTGCATATATGATATTTAAGTGCTTATTTTGTTACAAACTTGATTTTTATATGCCTTTTTAACCAATCAAAAGGTCATAAAAGACCATTCTTATATATCCTATTGCTATAAAGAAAGAGTTGATAGATATTGAGTATATTGTGTTGTCAAAGTGTCGGGGGACATCATGGAAAAACAGATAGAGACGCGTGTAGAGTTCGATTACACAACCTTTCTTGGCGCCTCATGCAGTAAAAAATGGACTTTTCTGGAAGCACTCACCACCATTGCACCAGTATTCAGTACCGTCTGGAGGGATAGCATCAAAGAGCTAGCCAGCCCAGAAGATCGTTTATGGCAAATGGCATTGAAATCAATGTCTACACGTAAAAGCGATGAATCTAATATTGTCACTTTGCTTAAGCTAGCAAAGTTAGAAGGGATCAACGAGCTGAAAGTTGTGATGCCATATTCGCTTGAAGATGAGCAAATTGAGTATATTGAATCACGCAGTCATTTGGTGATTGCAGATAACTCTGGTGAAGAGTTCACTATCAAGCTTTGAGCACTAACCTTCACGGTTAGCGATGCTCATTCAATAGCTTTAATGAAATCTACATAGTAAAAAGGGCTTCAATATTGAGGCCCTTTTAGTATCTGAAATTTATGCTTACTAGCGAGCTTATTAACTTATCAGCTTTCTAGCATGCGATTAGTAGACTAATCGATTAGCCCATAATCGGCACGAAGCACATCAATGATTTCTTGTTTCGGATTGTCGCTTAATACAATCTCACTACCAGTGATTTTCGCTGCGATATCAAGGTAAGTGCGAGAAAGAGACATCAATGCATCCAAAGGAAGTTCATTGTCACGAGCTAATGCTTCACGCTCTGGCATGCGTTCTTTATTCAACAGAATGTCTGCATCAGGGAAGTAGTTAAGCAAGAACTGACGGAAACCTTCTTTTGAGTTTTCGACGATGTTGCCCTTGTTGTACTCTTGAGTATCCCAAATACGAGATGAGTCTGGCGTGCCCACTTCGTCCATATAGATCAGCTTTTCTTTACCTTGAGCATCGTTCACGTAGCCAAACTCAAACTTGGTATCGACAAAGGTTTGATCGACGTTTGCGAGTGCTTGGCTAATTACGTTGAAGCCTTCTTTTAAAAGTTTTTCGTAATGCGTAATGTCACTTGCTTGAGTAAAGTTGAACGCTGCGAAGTTGTCTTCGATGTTGTTGCGAGTGATGTTCACATCGTCAGCTTCTGGTACACTAGGGATTCCTTTCAAAATCCCTTTTGTAGAAGGCGTGATTAGAAGCTCAGGTAGCTTTTTGTCTTTCTCAAGGCCTTCAGGCATCTCTATACCGCAGAATTCACGTTCGCCTTTCGCGTATGCACGCCACATAGATCCTGTGATGTATTGACGACAAATCGCTTCAATCATGACTGGGCGAGCTTTTTGTACGATCCATACGAATGGGTGAGGGATATCAAGAATATGACTGTCAGCAAGGCCGTTGTCTTTAAACAATTTGAACCAGTGGTTAGAGATAGCATTCAGAGCTGCTCCCTTACCTGGGACACCTTTAAGATCACCTTCACCACGCCAAATACAATCAAACGCAGAGATACGGTCACTGATCACCATGATGGCTAAAGGAGCATCTGGCGCTACATTGTAGCCTTTCTCTTTAATTAGTCGTTGGCTATCTTCTTCAGTTAACCAGTAGACCGAACGAACCTTGCCACTGTGGACAGGTTTATCAGTACGGATTGGTAGGTCATCATTTACGGCAAGAACTTGATCAGCAAGGCTCATTTAGACATTCCTATCTTTTATCAAACGTCATACAGAGAAGTGCGGTGTGCACATGATTAGACAGGCATTATACCCAATCTACTATTTGCTTCCAGATAAAAAGCAAACGATTGCTAATTCTATTGATCAAATAAAACCCCCGCCTAACTATTCGCTAGAAAATTAGCGGATTGTAGTGCAGGGGAAGGCAGTCTGTTGGGCTGTGTTTTGGCGCCATGTTATTGAGCTATGTTTCTGAACTATGTTTGTGAGCCAAGTTGTTAAGCCTAATTGCTAAGCGAGGCTGGCTTAGTGAATACGCTCTGAAGTTTCATCAATGAAGAACACTTCGCATTGAAAGCGTTGGCCTAACGTTCTTAGGTATTGTTGGTTGAATGAGTCGATAGACGTGCTTGCAACGATTGCACTCGCGTTTCCTGAGCGTATTGCTTTCTCGACTGTCTCTACTTCATTCATTTGGTTCGACGCTTTCATATGGATAACATGCTCGCAGCAAACATTGTGTTGCTTAAGCTGCTTAGCAGATGGTCTTGGCGTTTGAGCAGTAAACAGCAGCCATTGATGTTGATTGGACAGTAACGCCATTCTTGCGAACAACGCTTCCTCGTTTGAGTTTTTGCTTTTACGAGAAACTGATGTAAATGCGCAGTGAACTAGCGGGCTAGAGTGTTGGGCTTTAACGTGTGCTTGAATCATTTTACTGTCCCTATATACATGCTGTATGTGTATACAGTAGTTTTTGTTGCTTATAAGATCAAGCAGTTTTTGTGGGATTATTGGTCGTTTTCTTGCGGATGAGTATGCGGTTTTTATTTAAATTATTGATATTAAAGTGAAAATTAAATTGGACTGATTTTTATATTTTGTCTCATAAATTGAAAGAATGTGATTTCTATACAGGTGTATACAGTGGTTTTTACAGAAAAATACTGTATACACCTGTATAGAAGATAAGAAGATAAGAAGATAAGAAGATAAGAAGATAAGAAGATAAATCCCAGATACAAAAAAAGCGCCTTGGGCGCTTTCTTATATTTCAACGGTGTTACTTATCTCAGTGTCGCTTGGGAGAGTTTTGTTCTCATTTCCATTTCACCAATATTGAACTGGCGAACATCAATGGTTGCAATATCATTGCACTCTTTACATGCATGATGACACTTACCATCTAGGTAGTCGTGCTTTTTTACTAGGCTTGGCTTTTTGCACCAATCACAAACGCCTTCTATTGTGAACATATCTTCTCCTCACCTGTTTAAATCAGGTGTATTTTCGGCGCAGATTATGACACAAGCAAGACCCATTAGTTAATAGTTTGTTACCCGTTTTTGAGAGGGGGATCGATTGCAACACTAATAAAATCGGTATCTTTGCGATCTTGGAAAATGAATATATGTGGTTATTTACGGTTTTGTAACATTTTGTAAGATGGTTTTTAGCGCATTGTTCAAACGTTTCATTTCTTCGTCACATCCATGACCGTCAGGGTGATAGATTTTAGAGAGTTGTTTGTATCGAATCTTAATGCTTTTTTGGTCAGGAATAGAGCTAGGTGTGTACCCAAATAGAGCGCAGGCTACTTGCAAAGCATTCAGACCTTTGTTGTTTTTCTGCTTCTTCAATTCGTTATAGATGGTTTGAAGTTGGCGCTTTTGCTGCTTAATGGTGAAATCCTTGGAGCTAAGCTGTGCTTCAAGCGTCTGTTGCTGCTGATTCAACTCACCAGATTTCAGAATCTGTCGCTTTCGTGAGATAACCAGAGTCGCGCTGATACTCAAGGTCGCAATCAGTAGGGCCAACGCAGTACCAATCATATAGTCAGAGCTGGTTAGATTAGAACTGGAGAGGTTAGAGCGTGTCGCTTGGTTAGATTGTACTTGCTGAGATAACTCCTGACTGGTGTCTATTTCAGAGTCGATGCTGTCATCGAGCTGTTCTATTGAAGATATCTGCTTAGCACGCTGTTGGTTGAATTGTGCTTCTAGAACACGGTTGTAGCCATCTTCTGCATCGGGGTTGTCTTTTAAGGCCGCTTCATACCATAGCTGCGCTGCATCTAACGGTTGCAGTAGTTCTTTATTAAGTGAGGATTCATAGAGCTTTGCCACCTCATTGGGAGCGCGCTTGTTACCTTGTAGCGCCGCTTTGATGAACCATTCCAAAGCAAGTTGGTTATCTTGCTCTACGCTTGTTCCCGTTAAGTACCATTCACCCAGTTTAAATTGTGCATCTGCATTGCCGTTATCCGCTGACTGCGAGTACCAATAAAATGCATCATCGATGTTTTTAGGCACGTCAGTACCCAGTTCATACGATTGGGCCAATTGATACTGAGACCTTGAGTCTTGAGGTTGTCGATCTTGAGGTTGTAGAGATAACGAAAGTTCAACACTGCTTTCAGCATGAACGAAATGTGGGTTGAGTAATTGTATCGCGGAAAAGGCTAGGGCTAGAAATAGAGTTCTGAGTAGTGAGGATGACCAGAAGTTGGATAAGATAAGCAAAAGATAAGTCTCGTAAAAAAGCCCAGTGCTGATGTATCAGTATGAATACGCTATGTGGCTGAGTGTTAAGTCGTAACGCTTAAAATAAGCGATACGGTTGACAAGCAACTATATAGTGGTTAATTCAATAGATAAAGGTAACTGGGCTTTAACCGTGCTACTTAAGCGGCAAGATTTGAATTTCTACGCGACGGTTACAAGCACGACCTTGAGACGTGTTGTTGTCACATAGAGGGTAACGTTCACCGTTACCACGAGCAATGGCACGGCCTGCAGCGACATCTTGAGAAATCAAGAATGCACGAACAGATTCAGCACGACGCTCAGAAAGGATTTGGTTAGTCGACTCACTGCCAGTGCTGTCAGTGTGACCTTCGATCACTAGGCTCGTGTCTGGGTATTCAACTAAGATACGAGCAACACCGCGAAGTGTGTTGTGAATGCTTGATTCTAAAGCGTAAGAGCTTGATTCGAAGCCAATGCCGTTTTCTAAACGAAGTAGAAGCTGGTTCTCACCAACACGCTCTACTTGAACGCCAGAGTTCATTAGCTCTTCACGAAGTGCCGCTTCTTGTCGGTCAAAGTAGTAACCAATACCACCGCCAACAGCTGCACCACCTGCCGCACCAATCAGTGCGCGTTTGCCACGATCTTTAGAGTTGTCACCAGTAGCTGCACCAGTAACGGCACCAGCGATTGCACCAATTAGAGCGCCTTGAGTTGCAGAGTTAGTCTCAGATTCGCCAGTTGTAGCGTTTTGGCGTTGGGTTGCCTGACATCCCGTTAGAGCGACAGTAAGCGCGAGGGCTAGTGTGATTTTTTTCAACGTATTTCTCCATAATGTACTTCTGTCAAACATATAAGTACCGAATGACAACAATTAGTCCTGTAAGTCTTAATGATGGTTTTTATCAATACGTTGAAGCAATGTAAAGTGGCACTATGATTTAGTTATCTTTTTAACTGCTTGGGCACCGCCAACTGGACGATTAACAGACAACTTACGACCTTTTTTCAAACCAACTTCGTAGTCAGCAGTGAGGTTTTTCATTGCCTCTCTTAGTTGTTGTTTGAAGGTTTCACGGTCAATATTTTCAAATTCTTTATCAATGTAGTTATTGATTTTGTTGTTTGACTCGTCGTCCGGGGTAATGGTTGGCAACTTTTCAAGCGCACCTTCTACCCAGCCAGAAACGTAAGAATTTACGCGACGAGTAACTTCCAGTGAACCTGTACCTGATCCAGCAAAGCTGTTTCTGAATTGGCCAGTATGCTCGTTCAATTCACGATAAATGATGTCGAAAGCAAAGGCAGCAAAGATCGCGCGGTCAGCTTCGCCAATGAATTCCACACGCTTAAGGCCTTTGTGGTTCAGTAACACGGCTTCTACGCCAAACTTAGTGTTGATACCACGAATAACGCGCAGCAGAGTAGAGCTGATGTTTGCTGGCAACAGGTGACTGGATTGAGTTTTCCCCATTTTGATAAATTCAATATCGTCTTTCTCGAGACCATATTTCAGCATCAAGTTATGCGCCATCTTTATTGCATTGGCTGCTTCGTTGACGTTTGCTGAATTTCCAAGCTCAAGACACTTGGCTATTTTCTTTAGGGCTTTTTTCTTATCCATCGACTACTTAATCATTACCGCAAATTTTGAAAAGTCCGACATTTTACATGTTTTGTCAGATAACAGAAAGCCCAAACTGGTTTGGATCGTATTAAAAGGGCTCTGATGGGAGTGTGGAAGGCAATATTGAGGGGCAATAAAAAACGCCATCAAGAGCATTGATGGCGTTAGTGACATAATTTGTCATTATGGCTAGAGCTTTAGCAAACTAGATCCCAAGTTCATCGAGTAGATCTGCTGCTGCATCGTTACCTGAGCTTTGTGCTGGTTTGTTCGCTTCTTGCATTTTTTTCTGAGTCGCTTCAAGAATGCTATCTGGGCATTCGTCTTCAGCGATTTCAAATTCTTCTAATTGGATGAATTCTGTCTTATCCATTGCAAGCTCAAGATAGAAGATGTTGTTGTTCGCTGTCGAGAAAGTCACACGACGAGCTTGTGGACGATCGAGGTTAGTATCAACTGAAAGGTTCACTTGCTTGTTGAGTGCCAGCATTTTAGGTTGGTTCTGTGTGATGTTGGTTTGCAGTTCCTTACGAATTTTGTTCGTGAAATCACCAACTAGTTGGTTCATTAATTCACCCAAAACATCGCCCACTTCGTCAGACGTGTGAAGAACAGCGAGCTCATCTTCTGGCATGCCCATGTTACGCATGTAATTGGTATAGATCTCTAGCGCCGCTTTAGACGTAAAATTAATAACAACAAGACCAGAAAAGCCGCCGTCAAATAAAACGAAGCAACCAAAATCTGGTTTAAGACTGGTCTTGTTAATCTTTTGCACCATAGCTGAATAGGACACCTGAGAAGCCGTCGCTGAAGTGAGTACGCTTGATACTGATTGGCATAGCTTAAGAAGAATATCTTCAGTTGTGACTGTTTTGTTTTTTTTCATTGTTATGTGCTCATGGAGATGTCTTAAACAAAATGTTATTCAGTATATCGCGACTGAATTAAGACGAAAGTGACTATTTCTCCATTCTTGCATTCAGATTCTGATTTGATCATCTTTTTATATGATCTTAATAGTAGTAAAGTGACGAAATTCAAAGAAAATTATTAAAAATCTCAGATAACCCAATGCTGATCGGATCAGCGAAGTAGGGGCAGGAAGCAAATGTTACCAAGACTTCAACTCAATGCTGATGTCGATCCAGTTGTCGTACGCTTTTTAGATGAGCTAAAAATCGCGGGCTTTACTGGCGACATTGAGTCTCAATATTCGAGCCGTTTGGCCGTGGCGACTGATAACAGTGTGTATCAGCAATTGCCACAGGCGGTCATTCTTCCCAAGACAACAAACGATGTTGTTCTGATCGGTAAAGTGGGTGCTCAGCCCGCTTACCAACGAGTGACTTTTTCACCTCGCGGTGGCGGTACCGGAACCAACGGTCAATCGTTGACGAAAGGTGTCGTGGTTGACATGTCACGACACATGAATAACGTTCTTGAAATTAACGAAAAAGAGGGCTGGGTGAGAGTTCAGTCTGGTGTCGTTAAAGACCAATTGAACGATGCTGTGCGTCCCTTCGATTACTTTTTCTCTCCAGACCTTTCAACCAGTAACCGAGCAACCTTAGGCGGCATGGTCAATACCGATGCTTCTGGCCAAGGGTCTTTGAAGTACGGCAAAACTTCCGATCATGTGTTGTCACTGCAAGCGGTATTCGCGGATGGTTCATGTCTCGAATCTGATCTATCACACGGTTTGCCTGCTGAAGGTGAATTTGCTCACCATGCACTTGCAGTCACTGAAGCCGTTTGTCGAGATAAGCGCGCTCAAATCCTCAATAAATTTCCTCCGTTAAACCGCTTCCTTACGGGCTATGACCTGAAGAATGCGATTAACGAAGAAGATGATAGCTTTGACCTTACTCGTGTCCTGTGTGGCGCAGAGGGTTCATTAGCATTCATTACGGAAGCAAAGCTGAACCTCACACCGATTCCGAAAGCGCGCACACTGGTTAACGTGAAATACAACACGTTCGATTCTGCACTGCGTAATGCGCCGTTCATGGTCGAAGCGAAAGCGCTGTCTGTAGAAACCGTGGATTCAAGAGTATTGAACCTAGCGAAGCAAGACATCGTTTGGCACACCGTGAGCGACCTGCTGATGGATGTTCCAAATAAAGAGATGCTTGGCATCAACATGGTTGAGTTTGCGGGTCAAGATGAAGCGGAAGTTGAACAACAAGTTCAAGCGCTGACTGCACAACTTGAAAGCATGGTAGAAACCGAAGAAGCGGGTGTGATTGGCTTCCAAGTGTGCAGCGATTTAGCGAGCATAGGTCGAATCTACAACATGCGTAAAAAAGCGGTGGGTCTGTTAGGTGCGGCGAAAGGCCGAGCTAAACCGGTCGCTTTTGCTGAAGATACCTGTGTGCCACCGGAAAACTTGGCGGACTTCATCTCTGAATTTAGAGTGCTGCTCGATTCAAAAGAGCTGAACTATGGCATGTTTGGTCACGTTGATGCGGGCGTATTACACGTTCGTCCGGCACTTGATCTGTGTGACCCGATGCAAGAAGCATTGATGCACGAAGTCTCTGATGAAGTGGTTAAGCTAGTGGCGAAATACGGCGGCTTGATGTGGGGTGAGCACGGTAAAGGTTTCCGTTCTGAGTATGGCCCTGACTTCTTTGGTGAAGAGCTGTTTACTGAGTTAAGACGTGTTAAAGCAGCGTTTGACCCGCACAACAAGATGAACCCAGGCAAGATCTGTACGCCATTAGAAAGCGACGCTGAATTGGTGAAAGTCACCGATACCAAGCGTGGCTTCTACGACCGTCAGATCGACGTACAAGTTCGTGATAGCTTCAAACAAGCCATGGAATGTAATGGTAACGGTTTGTGCTTCAACTACGATACTAGCTCGCCAATGTGTCCTTCGATGAAAGTTACGGCTGACCGTCGTCATTCACCAAAAGGCCGCGCAGGTTTGGTAAGAGAGTGGTTGCGTCAGTTAACGGAACAAGGCGTCGATATTCTCGATTTAGAGCAAGAAGCGCTGAAGGACAATACTCCGGTCAAAACCATGGTGGAACGTGTTCGTAATACAATGAACAAACGCCATGAATACGATTTCTCGCATGAAGTTCACGAAGCGATGAACGGTTGTCTTGCGTGTAAAGCGTGTGCGAGCCAGTGCCCAATCAAAGTCGATGTGCCAAGTTTCCGTTCTCGATTCTTGAATATCTATTACTCACGTTACCAACGCCCAGCAAAAGATTATTTAGTCGCAAACATTGAAGCCATGCTGCCGCTGATGGCGAAAGCGCCAAAAGTAGTGAACGCTGCATTGGGTCAAAAGTGGATTCAAACCGCAACGGCGAAAACGGTCGGTTATGTCGATGCACCGTTGATGTCGGTGCCTACGCTAAAAAATCGTTTGGCGAGCAAAGAGCTGCAACTGTTCGATCTTCAATATCTAGAAGGGCTCTCTTCTGAGCAGAAGAAACAGCACGTGTTGATCGTTCAAGACCCGTTTACGAGTTTCTATAATGCAGAGGTGGTCGAAGACTTCGTTACTTTGACTCAGAAGCTTGGTAAAACACCTGTATTACTGCCGTTTAAGCCAAATGGTAAAGCGCTGCATATCAAAGGTTTCTTAAGTCGTTTTGCGCGTGAAGCGAAATCAACTGCTGACTTCTTGTCGATGGTGGCAGATATCGGTATTCCTTTAGTGGGTGTCGACCCTGCACTTGTGCTTTGTTATCGCGATGAATACGTCGAGATCTTGGCTGACAAGCGCGGAGACTTTGATGTGCTGACGGTGCACGAATGGTTAATGCCATCGTTGAGTGAGTTTGAAGCGCGTTCTGCAAGTGAAGAGATGTGGTACTTGTTCGCTCACTGTACAGAGAAGACCAAGATGCCAAACGCTGAAAAAGAGTGGGGCGCTATCTTTAAACACTTTGGCGCTGCGTTAACCAGTGTTCCTGTCGGCTGTTGTGGCATGGCGGGCACCTTCGGCCATGAAGTCGATAAGCTGCAAATGTCGAAAGATATATACGGCCTAAGTTGGAAGCCAAGGATGAAAGACTTACCCAAAGAGCGTTGCTTAGTGACGGGTTATTCCTGTCGAAGCCAAGTGAAGCGTTTTGAGGGTGAGAAGCTTGCCCACCCATTACAGGCGCTAGCCAAAATTCTTTAATACATTTAGCCCAGCAATTGCTGGGCTTTTTTCTAAACTAACAATGGAATTGTTAATAAGGAAAACTATGAGATTTCTAGAGTTAAAAGTACCACCCGTCGCACTATTCATTATTGTATTCCTTGCCTCGTACTTCTGCTCTCAGGAGTTGAGCTTAGGGACATTGGCACTGCCTTATGGAATGGTTGTGCTCGGCATTGGGATTGTATTGAGTGGCATCATTGGAATATCAGGGATATGGGAGTTTCGCAAACAGAAAACCACCGTTAATCCGATCAAAGTCGAAACCGCCTCGTCAGTCGTGGACAGCGGCATTTTTGGCTATACGCGAAACCCAATGTACCTAGGGCTATTCATTCTACTGTTTTGCTTTGGCTACTTCTTCCAAAACCTGTTCAGTGTTTTGCTTAGCTTTGTATTCGTGATTTACATGACTCAGTTCCAAATCAAGGCAGAAGAGCGTGCTCTAGAGCAATTATTCGGTGCGGAATATGTTGATTACAAACAAAAGGTTAGGCGCTGGATCTGAGCCTTATTTGATTGTTTTTTGTAAACGGAATCTAAAAAGAAAAGCCCAGCTTGAGAATATCAAGCTGGGCTTTATTGATCTTATTCTAGAGCTTATTTACATCGAGATGTGTAAATAAGGATGCTGATTAAGCGGCAGCTGCGAACTGAGCTAGAAATATCTCTTTACGTTCGTTGAAGCGGTTTACTAGGTCGTCGACAGAAGCTTGGTCGTATGGCTTAAGGCCACTTGCTACCATGCGCTTCACGCCTTTACCGACAACTTCTCCGTCTTCTTTAAAGTCAAAGTTTAGTGTCACGATGCCACGCTTGCCTTCAACATCAAAAGTCGCGCCAGAGAATTCAACTTCTGGGTGAGACAGGTCTAGGCGAGTAAATTCAACTTCCATGCTCTCGTAAATTACAAGAGGGCGTTGGCAGTTGATCATCATCTGTTGCTCTTCCATAAGAGGAACCATGATATGTGGGAAGTTCATACCAGAGAACTTAACGTAGTTTGTTACTACGTGTTCGATGAAAGCTTGATCGTGGCTCTTTTCACCTTCACAAGACATGTGTAGGTACTCTTTGCCTTTCTCGTCAACCAGTGAGCTTTCTTTCTCACACTTGTTGTCAACGCTTAGCGCAATACCGTTACCCACCATACCTGAAAAATCAAAACGCATTTTTTGGCTGATACCTTCTTTTTGCAGAAGTACTGCAAACAAAAGATCGCCAGGCACGCAGAAGCGTTTGTTGTCTTCATCGTGAATTGGGTTGAAGTCAGCGGCTACTTTTTTAGCAAAGTGGCTAGCCTGTTCACGAGTGAATTGAAATTGATTGTCTTCAGTAGAAAAGTAAGGTGTCAGAAACATAGTATCGCTATTAGTCATCAAATCTGGGGTGGATTATAGCTAACTAACTTCGTTCTAATGGTCTATCCAGTTAACTATGCTTATATATCAGTCAATTAGATAAATACGTTGGATGGTATGTGATGATTTTAAGGGAGATATGGCCTTTGGCTCAATGCAACAAGGGCTAATTAATAGCCCTTGTTTATATGATACTTTAATTGGTGTCGACTACAGCATTTTAAGTACTAGAAACTGCACAAAGTACCTTCTGGCATTAAGTGGTTATGAACGGATAATTTGAGTAACAGGTTAGCTTGCTCAATATCTGGAGCAAAATATCGGTCTTTGTCGTAGAAACTCACTTTCTCACGCAGAATTTGCTTCGCTTCTTCCACACGAGGAGAAGATAGATTCGGAGCGCGGAAGTCTAGCCCTTGTGCTGCTGCTAAATATTCTACTGCCAATATCCCACGGGTGTTTTCAGCCATGTATCTAAGCCTACGAGCGGCAAAGGTGGCCATTGATACGTGGTCTTCTTGGTTTGCAGAAGTAGGTAGGCTGTCTATTGACGCCGGATGCGCTAAGGTTTTGTTCTCACTAGCGAGTGCTGCAGACGTTACTTGAGCAATCATAAAGCCCGAGTTCACACCGCCATTATCGACTAAGAAAGGTGGAAGCTTACTTAGTGCGCTATCAATCAGCAGTGCCATTCTTCGTTCAGACAAGCTACCGATCTCTGCTATCGCTAGTGCAAGGTTATCCGCAGCCATTGCGACGGGTTCTGCGTGGAAGTTACCACCAGAAATGATGTCGCCATCGTCAGCGAAAACAAGCGGGTTGTCGGATACGGCATTTGCTTCAATGTTTAAGGTTTCTGCTGAGTTACGAATTTGCTGTAAACACGCACCCATCACTTGAGGCTGACAACGCAGTGAGTAAGGGTCTTGAACCTTTTCACAACAAGTATGTGATTCGCCAATCTCACTCTTTTGATCAAGCATATGACGGTAAGCAAGTGCTGCATCCATTTGGCCGCGATGACCACGAACGCGGTGTATACGAGGGTCAAACGGACGACGACTACCTAGCGCTGCTTCTACAGACATCGCACCACACACGGTTGCAGACGCGAATAAGTCTTCAGCTGCGAACAGACCTTCTAATGCAAATGCTGTCGATGCTTGTGTGCCGTTTAACAGAGCTAAGCCTTCTTTAGGAGCAAGTGTGATTGGCTCTAAGCCAGCGATTTGCATTGCTTCTAAGCCTGTGATGATCTTGCCGTTGTGACGTGCTTGGCCTTCACCTAGTAGAACTGTACTCATGTGTGCAAGGGGAGCAAGATCTCCTGAAGCACCAACTGATCCTTTTTGTGGAACACATGGGTAAACTTGCGCGTTCACTAGATCGATAAGAGCATTGATGACTTTAAGTCGGATACCCGAGTAACCACGAGACAAGCTGTTAATCTTGAGCACCATCATCAAACGCACAGTTTCATCAGACATGAACTTGCCGATGCCTGCAGCGTGAGAAAGTACGATACTTTTCTGTAGTACTTCTAAATCTTCAGGGGCAATTTTGGTATTCGCTAATAAGCCAAAACCCGTGTTGATGCCATACACAGTGCGATCTTCAGCAATCACTTGTTCGACAACGTGCATGCTCGCTTCAATATCAGGAATAGCTGCAGGATCAAGTGATAAGTTCACAGGGCTACGGCTAATCTTACGCAGTTCAGGTAGGCCTAGAAGTCCTGGTTTAAGTAATAAATTCAACATGTTTTCTCCAGACATTAAAGGCGACGAAGTTCTTCGTTTAGCATTGGTAGGTCAAGCTTTTGCTCTTTAGCACATTGCTTGGCAATATCGTAACCCGCATCAGCATGACGCATAACGCCGGTGGCCGGATCATTGTGAAGTACGCGAGCAATACGCTGCGATGCATCTTCACTGCCGTCACAACAAATCACCATTCCTGAGTGTTGTGAGAAGCCCATGCCAACGCCACCACCGTGGTGCAGAGAAACCCATGTTGCGCCACCTGCAGTATTTAGCAGAGCGTTCAATAGAGGCCAATCTGATACGGCATCTGATCCATCCATCATGCCTTCTGTCTCGCGGTTCGGGCTTGCTACTGAACCTGAATCTAGGTGGTCACGACCGATAACAACGGGCGCTTTCAGTTCGCCATTTTTAACCATTTCATTGAATGCTTGACCTAAACGCTCACGATCTTTCAAACCAACCCAACAGATACGCGCTGGTAGGCCTTGGAACTGAATGCGTTCACGCGCCATATCTAGCCAGTTGTGTAGGTGCGGGTTATCTGGAATCAATTCTTTTACTTTTTGGTCTGTTTTGTAGATGTCTTCAGGGTCGCCAGATAGGGCAGCCCAACGGAATGGACCGATGCCTTCGCAGAAAAGAGGTCGTATATATGCAGGAACGAAACCTGGGAAATCAAATGCGTTTTCCACACCTTCTTCCAGTGCCATTTGGCGAATGTTGTTGCCGTAATCGACGGTCGCAGCGCCACGGTATTGAAGATCTAGCATGGCTTGAACTTGAATCGCCATTGATTGTTTCGCGGCCTTCACTACTTTTGCTTCATCAATGGTGCGCTCTTGCGCTGCTTTCTCCATCGTCCAACCTTGAGGCAAGTAACCGTTCAGTGGATCGTGGGCAGAGGTTTGGTCGGTGACTACGTCAGGCGTGATATTGCGTTCAACAAGCTCAGAGAATACGTCTGCTGCGTTACCAAGCAAGCCGACAGAGATTGGTGTGTCTGACTCTTTAATCATCGCCATCGCTTCATCTATGCTGGTGGCTTTTTTGTCGACATAACCAGTACGTAAGCGGTAATCGATTCGTGATTCATCACATTCAACCGCAATCATCGAGAAACCTGCCATTGTTGCAGCAAGAGGTTGAGCACCACCCATACCGCCAAGACCACCCGTTAGAACCCACTTGCCGCTCGCTTCGCCTTGGAAGTGCTTCTTCGCGATAGCAACAAACGTTTCATAAGTGCCTTGAACGATGCCTTGCGAGCCAATGTAGCTCCAGCTGCCTGCTGTCATTTGGCCATACATCATCAAGCCTTCCTTATCGAGCTCGTTGAAGTGTTCCCAGTTCGCCCAGTGTGGAACAAGGTTAGAATTCGCGATCAGTACGCGAGGTGCGTTTTTATGAGTTGGGAACACGCCCACAGGTTTACCTGATTGAACAAGCAACGTTTGGTCGTCTTCTAAACGCTCTAATACTTCAACAATCTTGTCATAACATTTCCAATCACGCGCCGCGCGACCAATACCGCCATACACAACCAGTGTATGTGGGTGTTCTGCCACATCTGGGTCTAGGTTGTTCATCAGCATACGCAGTGGTGCTTCTGTTAACCAAGATTTAGCGCGCAAAGTCGTACCATGAGGTGCGCGAATTTCGCGAGTCGTGTCGAGACGAGGGTCACTATTGTGGTGTTCCGTCATTTTGGAATTCCTTCTATTTCACGTTATATCGTTGTAGTTGTAGTTGTAGTTATCGGTATAGCTGGATTAGTCACTGGCCATTGCACTGGCTATATCCCAACACAAACGTGCCGCCAATCGAGCCGTTTGGCCATCGATGTCGTAGTCTGGGTTGTATTCCGCAATGTCCGCGATAATGAGTTTTTCACTGTGTTGGAAAATCTGTTCTAGAAAAGGAGCGAGTGCTTCATAGCTCACGCCTCTTGCCGCTGGTGCACTTACACCCGGTGCAGTCGCAGCGGGGAACACATCAAGATCAATAGTGAGATAGAGGTAATCACACTCAGCGATGAATTTTTGTAATTTACCCAGTTGAGCGACTTGGTTTATTTGGGTCATGTTGCGGTCGTGTTCATACCAAACGCCCAGTTGGTCGGCTTTGTTAAACAGCGCTTTGGTATTACTGGCAGTACTCACACCAAGACAAGCGTAATGAAACGGCCACTGATGTTTGTGGCAGTAATCGCTGATCTGGTTAAAAGGCGTGCCTGAACTGGGTTTAACGTCGGCGATGTCGCTTTCAAATTCTCGAAGATCAAAGTGAGCATCAAAGTTAACGATGCCGATCTTCGGTTTGTGTACTGGTTTATCTTTATCAAAGCGTTCCGTTTTATCTAGGTTTTCTACTTTATGTAAATGCTCAGAGAGGCCTTGGAAAGATGCCCAAGCCACTTCATGACCACCGCCAAGCGTAATCACTTTGTTGGTTGATAAGGCATTGGCAATCACAGATGCGCACTGTTTTTGGCTGACTTCTAGTTGACCATCATTGCACTCGATATCACCAAGATCCGCGATGTGCGTGTCACTGTGCCAAGCCATATTAGCCAACGCTTGGCGAATCAGGTTGGGTGCTTGTTTCGCGCCCACTCGACCTTTGTTTCTTGCCACACCTGCATCGCTAGCAAAGCCTACCAAAGCGATAGCGCCATCAGTAAGCTCGTTATTTGAATGACTACTTTGCACTTGACTGGTGATGTGGTGGACGCGAGTGCCTTGCAAACCATCTTCAAGATCATTGCGTCCCGTCCATACAAAGTTATGTACGGTTGCTGCGTTCTTTTGAATGCCGTTGGAATTAGATTGAGTCATGACACACCTCGCCATTAACAATGCGTTTATGCAGATGAGGAACACCAACTTGATAGCTTAAGTCGGCAGGGTGATCGATATTCCAGATAGCTAAATCAGCGGCATAACCCACTTCGATTTTGCCTTTGGATTTTGAGTCGCCAATGGCGGCAGCAGCGTTACAAGTTACACCGCGTAGTGCTTCTTCAGGCGTCGTACTAAATAGGGTGCAGCTCATGTTCATCATCAGCGTTAAATCAGCAAAGGGAGAGGTGCCGGGGTTTAAGTCAGTCGCGATTGCCATTGGGATATTGTACTCACGAAGTAGGGCAACGGGTGGCTGCTGAGTCTCTTTCAAGAAGTAGAAAGCACCGGGCAATAAGGTGACGACCGTGCCTGATTCAGCCAGCGCTTTTACTCCGGTTTCATCTAAGTACTCAACATGATCAACAGAGAGAGCGCCGTATTTAGCTGCAAGCGCACTGCCACCCATATTAGAGAGTTGTTCAGTATGGCCTTTAATCGCGAGTCCATGTTTTTTGGCTGCGGCAAATACACGTTCGGTTTGTTCTAGGTTGAAGCCGATAGATTCGCAGAACACGTCAACCGCATCGGCGAGCCCTTGCTCTGCAGCTTTAGGAATGATTTCTTGGCAAACCAGATCAATATAACGATCGGGCTGCTCTTTATATTCTGGTGGTACAGCATGTGCTGCAAGGAGAGTTGTGGTGATCTTAATACGACGATGATTTTCTAACGCTTTCGCTGCACGTAACATCTTGAGCTCATCTTCAAGTGTTAAACCGTAGCCCGATTTTACTTCAATGCTGGTTACGCCACTTCTTAGCAGACCATCAAGTCTCGGCAAGGCCATTTCAACCAGTTCGGATTCTTGTGCTGCGCGTGTCGCAGTGACTGTCGCCAGAATGCCGCCGCCTTGCTTGGCGATGTCGGTATAAGACACACCATTCAAACGCTGCTCAAACTCGTTGCCACGATTACCTGCAAATACGAGATGAGTGTGGCAATCAATTAACCCAGGTGTTACCAGCTTGTTCTTGCAGTCATAGGTGATGTAATCCAAAGAACCATCAACATTTACTTGTTCTAACTCAGAAGCAAGTGCGCCGTGGTTTGAACGAGAGATGGACACGATCTTACCGTTTTCGATAACGATATCTTGAGGGGAAGAAGGCTGATAACCATCGGCTCCCGAGCTCATCGAGACCACTCGTGCGTTTTTGAGGATCAAATTCATAATCACCTAGATCTTTGCTAAACATCAAATGTATATACAAATAAATAGGCTAAACGCTGACCCGAATCAAGTTGATGTTGCAAAAATGTGATCGGCGATCAGGATGATGTTCTTTAATCTAGAAGTATCTTAGAGCTTAATTTGTACTTAGAACCAGGATGGTAAAGCAATGCAAAGCTGATTAGGCGTTCTTTACTCCATGTTCTTCTATTCAAAAGTAGGCAAGGCTCTGATTCAGATAGCTTTAGTGACGTTCTAATTTGAGAGTCAGGAATAATGGCTTCAACCGTGTGCTCGATAGCACTTAACGGGCAGCTTTTTGAAAGGTATTCATTGGGTGTCGAGGTTGAAAAGTCTTGCTCTAGATATTTTGGAGCGGCTTGAGAGTTCACCCAGCGCGCTTCCAATTGAATCGGTGTGTTGTCAGCAAAGTGGATGATTTCACTATAGAATACTTCAGCATTGATCATGACACCTAACCGTGTGGCGGTGCTTTCATCAGCCTTGATGCTCTTGTGCTTGATAACTTGACTAGCATACGTTTGGCCTCGGTCTTTGATCTCTTGCGCGATATTGTTGATGTCAAGCAGGGGAGATTGTGCTTTTTCGTCTGGTTCACAAACAAAAGTACCCAGCCTTGGTTTCCTGATTAGCTTACCTTCAGACACCAAATCTCGAATGGCCTTATTCACTGTCATTCGACTCACTTTGAACTGCTCGGTGAGTTCTAGCTCTGTGGTTATCTGGTAACCCACTGGCCAGTGACCACTGGTGATATTGTCGTCTATGAACTGTTTTATCTGAAGGTAGAGCGGCGCTTTCGACATAATGAAACCTTATTTGACTATACAAATAGAGTAACGGAATTTTTCACGATTACAACATTTCCTCGGGCAATGTGACCTTATTCAACATAGATGGGGCAAACTGCTTGATTCTGTGAGGTAAGTGTCGCAAATTATCACGCAATAACTATTCGTAAATCAGATAATTAGAAAGGGAAATAATATGTTTAAGAAATTAAAGGCCTCGTTGGGCATCGGTGCAGCAAAAGTTGATACCGTCTTAGATAATATTGACGTTTTCCAAGGTGGAGAATTGTCTGGCAATGTTCACATTGTTGGCGGCGACGTTGAACAACAAATTGACATGATCAACTTAGTTCTTAACACAGAAGTGAAAGTTGAAACCGAAGACAGCACCAGCTACGAAACTTTTTCACTGGGTCGTATTCAAGCGGTAGAGCCTTTCGTCATCCAACCTGGCGAAACCAAGCTGATTCCTTTCCGTCTTAAATTGAATGATGAAACGCCAGTCACCGCGTTGAACGCACAAATGAACCAATGCCACGTGTGGGTAGAAACCAACCTAGATATCGGCTTCGCGATTGACCCTAAAGACCGCGACTTTATCTCTGTTCATCCATTGCCAACGGTTGCTAAAATTATCCAAGGTGTCGAAGCATCGGGCATGGCAATGGTGAAAGCAGACGTAGAGAAAGGCTTCTTGAAAGGGAACACTTTCGCTTCACGCTCGGGCTGCTACCAAGAGATTGAATTTCGCAGCGGCGGCTTCATGAACAACAAAGAGATCGAGCTATCATTCATCGTTGAAGGTTCAGTGGTTCACTGTTTAGCAGAAATCGACCGCTCAATGAGCTTTCGTGGCGACCAATATATCTCATTCAGCTTACCAGTAAACGCGGCTGACTCAGACATTCGCAACGCAATCTCAAGAATTATGAGTAGATAGTTGCTCTGACTTATATACAAACAACATAGTCTTCCAAAGTCGAACTTTTTAGTTCGGCTTTTTTGTTTTTACTCTCGACCTCAGATGTGTTTACCAATGATGCCGATAGGTCAATTGGAATACAACGTCAGTGGAGTTGTCCATGTTGAAGATGTTCTCGATAATGAATATATCGACCGCTGAGCGTTGCATGAGATACCGATACCCAAACATCATTTCATTGGCGGCTTCTGAAAATTCAGTTTCACCGTCTTCTGCGCCTTCATACCAACGATACTCAAGGTGCAACTCGTGGTTTATAAGGTCTATGATTTGGTATTAAGTGTAGAGGGTGAAAGCGCTAGTCAGCGTGTCGCCAGAGAAGCCTCTAGTATTGATGTTGTGGTCTGGCGCATAGATGTTGTATTAGTGTTTCTCTTTCCGGTTTAGGCCTGCTTGGTCGACGTGAGATAGGTCATGAAAATTTTATATGTAAAACCCAAACCTATCATTTTTAAGATTTGTCTTTTTTGGCATTTATTGTGTCACTTTTGCCATTAGTGTTTCTAGGGGCTCACTTCATAATACGAGTTAGTAGATCGTTGAGTGAACTAATCTCAAGTCACCTTGAAGTTAGTTCAGTAAATAATAAAAATATTTGTGAGTAAGTTATGCAGAAAATGACAACATTTGAATTTCAAGCGAAACCAGGTGAATCAGAAAATTTGTTAGCGTTCTTTAAAAGAATCTTGCCAGAAACCAGAGAATTTCCTGGAAATAAAGGGGCACAAGTTTTCCGTCGGTCTGAATATGAATTTATGATTTGTGTTTATTGGGAATCTGAGAGAGATCTAGACAAATATCTAGAGTGGCGAGAAGAAAGAGGAGATTTTTCGATGTTACTGAGTTTTTTGGAAATAGCGCCTAATATAACTATTTATCAGTCTGTTACACATACTTAAAGTGTAAATTAGTTTACGTTATTCTATCCGACATTCCGCACCTCATTTAGGAATAAATTGCTTCATATAGCTTACCTAGCAATTGAAGCAATCTCCTCTGATGGTCTTGAATGCCGGTGATAAACCATTGTTCGCCGAACTCAAGTGTATCGACCCCTTCAAATTTTAAAAACACCCAGCGAGCAGTTGGCTTAGATGTGGTTTTGTTCTTAACCATGCTTGGAAAAAATTCTTCAGTAACAGCCAACTCTTCACGTATCTTATGCTCGAGTCCAGCATAAACCATTAGGCTTAAGGTCATTATCATGAGTAAAGCTTCGATGCGTTGTGGTTTTTTTAAGAAGATAGATGATGTTAAAAACTCAGGGCTTTTAAGGAAGCGAAAACCTCGCTCGACTTTCTGTTGTGACTTGTAGTGTTCCAGTAACGCAGCCATATCGAGATCGGTACTTTCAGTATCATTGGTCGCAAGAATGAACATACCAACTTTAAGCTTCGCGAGTTTTACTTTTTCTAAATCAGTGAACGGATTTGCTTCAATTTTGTAGTGGTATCCAGTTGGAACCTCATCTTTTTTAGGGCGCCCTCGGCCAGCAAACTCGGGCACTTGCCGTATCTCACTTTGCTCGAAACTCAACAGTTGGCATTGACTCTGAAATTCACTCATAGCCTTTTGTGCATCAGTCGCACAGGCAAATTGTTTCTTAGCTAATTGAGCTAGAGATTTAAGCTCTTTGGTCAGATTTTTATCCAAATTTTTATAAAAAGTGGCTTCTTCTCGCTTTGTCGCTTGCTCGCTGTTCACTAACAACCATCGCTGCTTCACGTTGCCATAATCAGATTCAATCCAGTGCCCCGAATAACCATTACCGATAGGCTCTAATTGCGCTGGCGATAATGCCAGTAGAGCTTGTTTGGCCATTTTAATGGTCATTGGGACGCGTGTAATGAACTTCTGCTTTTGTTCATCAAGTGAGCAAATACTGTCTGACGTGTATAAAGCTGCATCAGCAATAAAGTAACGACTATTTTGCGCGGCTTTAAGACAGTGAATATGGCGCTTAGTGACCTCTGCAAATGCTTTTGCATCGTTCGTGTTTCCACTGAGAGCCTGCCCGATTTCAGATAATAAGTGCGACATTCATGGAAAGGTGTAGAAGAGGAAGCCAACTGCTGAAAGTGGTACGCTCTTCTCGCCAAAGAAACAAGCAGTACTACCATGAATTATCAGCAGTTGACCGAGGGCAGAAGATACCAGATTTCTGCTCTTTTGGAACGGGGGATTTCGGTTTCTGAAATAGCTAAAACTGTTCAGTGCCATCGCTCTACGGTATATCGTGAGCTTAAACGCGGCAGTAGAAGCAGTCATTATTGCCCAAGCGAAGCTCAGGTATTCTCAATCAAAAAACGCACATCAGCTCGTAAATACAGAATACCTCAGGAGCGTGTTGATTTTATCCGTCTCCTTTTGGAATCGGATTGGAGTCCAGAGCAGATTTCCAGTGTATTAACGAGAGTCGGTGCCGCTGTCAGCCATGAGTGGATCTACCGATTTGTTGCGCAGGATAAACGCTTGGGAGGCAAGTTATATCGCCACTTGAGGCAAGGTCACAAGCGGTATCGTCGCGGTAGAAAAGAGAAAGCGCCAGCGATCAAGAATGCTGTTTCTATCGATGATAGGCCAAGCATCGTTGACAGTAAGGAGCGATTGGGTGATTGGGAAATCGACACCGTATTAGGCAAACATGGCACTGGTGCTATGGTGACAATTTTAGAGCGTAAAACACGATTTTACGTGGTCAAGAAAGTGCCATCGAAGTCAGCAGATGATGTCACCAAAGCCACCATCGAGCTACTCATGCCTTATAAGGAACATGTCCATACCATCACGGCAGATAACGGGAGAGAGTTTGCAGGCCACGAAACCATCGCAAAGGCGTTGGAGGCTGATGTGTACTTTGCCCACCCTTATAGTTCTTGGGAGCGTGGAGCCAATGAGAATGCTAACGGGCTTTTAAGGCAATATGTGAAGAAAGGAACCGACTTAACAACGGTAACAGACAGCGATATTGAATTCGCTGTATCACGGATAAATTATCGACCGAAAAAGTGTTTAGACTTCAAGCAACCAGCGATTGTCTTTAAAGAAATGGTATTGGCTGCTTGATATTGGAGAGTGTCGCACTTCGGAGTTGAATTCGGGCTGCATATAAACAGGGAGCCCTGCTTGATTTTCACAAATTAATTCAAGGACAACCTGATTCAATTCAGGTCGGTGATCTCGACTATAACCTTTGACGAGTTGAATAGAATTAATGTCATCCTCTGCTGATTGAGCATATTCACCATCAACATGGAAACTCGTTATATCAAGGTGGACAGACTCTGTCTTGAGGCCCAATTTTTCAACGGTATGCTCTGCAATAACTTGATATAAAATAGATACATCAGCTTCAAATAAAGCATCTAATGTGCGCCCAAGAACATCATCAGTTAAGTGGTGCGCTTCTATGTTTTTAGCAAGCAGCTTTGATATTGGCTTTGTCTCGAAAAAGTCAGAAAACATATGCAATGTTCGACTATGGAAGCCCAAACCGTTCAAAATCATGGCTAGAACGGCATCACCGTGTGAGACATTATGCTCTGAATACTTAGGAATTATGCGGTCGATAAGCCCGGGTAAATCAATCTCATGACAGAATGCAGCGATTAATCCAAGATGATCTAAGCGTTTTATGACAGGTTGAGGAGCAGACATCGCAAGTTACCGGCAAATAAAAGTAATAGATCAAAACGGGGGATCTGCGTCAAGTCTCAACTGCAATCATTATTGATAAATGATCGTGGGATCACACTAATTAAAATCTAGAATTGGCTGCGGAATGACGGTTAAAATTGGAATTTATAACTAAATGATTACTTTTTCAATGTTTTATTTATTATTATCGGTCAGTGGTTGGATGTTATAAAAATAGATGGTTGGTGTAATTGGTATGTTATTTGTAAATAAGATTTCAGATTGAAGTACTCTGGGTTTTATTAATAAAATTCAAAATAAAGTCATGGGTGAAAATATTTAATTTACTTGTTTTATCTCATGAGAAAATGCGAGATGTATAGACTACTGCATAAAAAGGCTAATGCATTAAAGGGGAAGGGAGAAGGCTTTGTTGCGTAATTCAATGGAACTAAATCCAAAGCCTATGATCTGATCTGTTACGTCCTTTATCTCTCGTAGCCCTCATGCCTAAACCACGTTACAAAACAACCAACTGGAAGCAATACAACCAATCACTTATTAACCGTGGCTCTTTGACCTTTTGGATTGATGAAGAGGCGATAAGCGGGTGGGAGCAAAGCAAACAAAATAAGCGCGGGAGACCACGTCGGTTCATTGATTTAGCTAGCACGACAGCGATGATGGTGAAGCGAGTTTGTTCTATGCCGCTGTGAGCGCTGCAAGGGTTTATCGACTCGATCTTTAGACTTGCCCATATTCTATTAAGCTGTCCACATTACACTTGCATCAGTCGTAGAGCCAAGCAAGTTAAGGTCTCATTTAAGACTAAAACGAGAGGAGCGATACAACACCTAGCTATTGATGCTACTGGCCTTAAGGTTTATGGCGAAGGTGAATGGAAAGTCAAAAAACATGGGACGGATGGCAAGCGTAGAGTCTGGCGAAAGCTGCATATTGCCGTCGATACCAACACTCACGAGATCATTGCCGCCGAGCTAAGTTTATCGACGGTTACAGATGGAGAAGTACTCCCTAACTTACTGAAAAAACACGCCGAAGTATCCTTGAGATGTCTGGTGATGGCGCTTACGACACGAGAGCGTGCTACGCTGCTATTAAGATTAAACGAGCCGTTGCGCTTAGTCCCCCAAGAGAGGGGGCAGCCTTCTGGGAGCCTGGTCAACTTCGAAATCTCGCCGTGGGTTGTCAGAAGTTATACGGCTCGAATAAGTATTGGAAAGAGCGGTATGGATACCACAAACGTTCACTCTTAGAAACAGCGATGTATCGAGTTAAACAATTGCAAGGAGGGCAACTGAGCTTAAGAAATTACAATTCACAGGTAGGTGAAATTTACGCGATGATAAAAGCGTTGAACAAGTTTACTGGGTTAGGTATGCCTGAAACTTGTCGTATTGGTTAAGAAATATGCGAAACAGGGTTGCTCTATATCCCTAAATTTAGATGTGCAACAAAGCTTATATATGCTTGACCGCTGATCATAAAAAGAACTGTCATTTAGAGATGACAGTTTTCCTCGAGCTCTTATCCAGTACATTATTGTCATTTCATGTTAATTCGTTACAATACCTTTGGAATAAATGAGGGTGCATCTGTATTTGTACCTAAATTTGTACCAATTCTTACATATATCCCCATCAAGTTATCTAACTTTTTGAATTAAATATATTAAATAATTTTCATGTGTTGCTTGGTGTGCAACACCACTGTAAAGGACAAATAATGCCAATTATTACTCTTCCTGACGGTAGTCAGCGTCAATTTGACAACCCTGTATCAACTCTAGATGTTGCCCTATCAATCGGTCCTGGTCTTGCGAAAGCAACCATTGCTGGTCGTGTAGACGGCGAGCGTGTTGATGCTTGTGATCTTATCGAAAACGATGCAAGCCTAGAAATCATCACAGCTAAAGATGAAGTTGATGGCCTTGAGATCGTTCGTCACTCATGTGCTCACCTTTTAGGTCACGCGATTAAGCAGCTTTTTCCAGAAGCGAAAATGGCGATCGGTCCTACCATCGATAACGGTTTCTACTACGATATCGACCTTGAGCACTCTCTAACGCAAGAAGATCTAGAAAAGATTGAAAAGCGTATGAAAGAGCTAGCGAAGACCAAGTATCAGGTTGTTAAGAAGAAAGTTAGCTGGCAGGAAGCGCGTGACGCATTCGAAGCTCGCGGCGAGACTTACAAAATCGAAATCTTGGATGAGAACGTTTCTAAAGACGATCGTCCAGGCCTGTACCATCATGAAGAATACATCGATATGTGTCGTGGTCCACACGTTCCACATATGGGCTTCTGCCAGCACTTCACGCTACTTAACGTAGCGGGTGCTTACTGGCGTGGTAATAGTGACAACAAGATGCTTCAACGTATCTACGGCACTGCATTCCACGACAAGAAAGCGCTCAAGGCTCACTTAGTGCGTCTAGAAGAAGCGGCTAAGCGTGATCACCGTAAAATCGGTAAGCACTTAGATCTATTCCACATGCAGCAAGAAGCACCAGGCATGGTGTTCTGGCATCACAACGGTTGGACTATCTTCCGTGAGCTAGAAGTCTTTATTCGTCAGAAACTGACTGAGTACGATTACCAAGAAGTAAAAGGCCCATTAATGATGGACCGTGTTCTTTGGGAACGTTCTGGTCACTGGGATAAGTACGCTGAAGCGATGTTCACGACTTCTTCAGAGAACCGTGAATACGCGATTAAGCCAATGAACTGCCCTGGTCACGTTCAAATCTTTAACCAAGGTTTGAAATCTTACCGTGATCTACCGCTACGTATGGCCGAGTTCGGCTCATGTCACCGTAACGAGCCGTCTGGCGCACTTCACGGCATTATGCGTGTTCGTGGCTTCACTCAAGATGATGCTCACGTATTCTGTACTGAAGACCAAGTTCAGCAAGAAGTTAAAGCTTGTATTGAAATGGTTTACGATACTTACACAACTTTCGGTTTCGAAAACATCGTTGTTAAGCTATCTACTCGTCCAGAACAGCGTGTAGGTTCAGACGAAATGTGGGACCGTGCAGAGGCCGATCTTAAGCAAGCGCTTGAGGCGATGGAGATTGCATACGAGATTCAAGAAGGCGAGGGTGCGTTCTACGGACCTAAGATTGAATTTACTTTGCATGATTGTTTGGACCGCGCATGGCAATGTGGTACAGTGCAGCTCGATTTTGCATTACCAGAACGTTTAGGTGCAACTTACGTAGGTGAGGATAACGAGCGTCACACGCCAGTTATGATTCACCGCGCGATTTTAGGTTCACTAGAACGCTTCATCGGTATTCTTATTGAAGAATACGCTGGCTTCTTCCCAACGTGGTTGGCGCCAGAACAAGCAATTGTTATGGGCATTACAGACAAACAGTCTGAATATGTACAAGAAATTGCGAAAAAACTGCAAAAAAGTGGATTTAGAGTCAAAGCAGACTTGAGAAATGAGAAGATTGGCTTTAAAATCCGCGAACATACTTTGAAACGTGTACCGTTCATGCTTGTGTGTGGTGACCAAGAAATGGAAGCCGGCGAAATTGCAGTACGTACACGTAAAGGTAAGGACCTTGGCAAATTTAAAGTGGATGACTTTATTTCATACATCCAAGCCGAGGTTTCAAGCCGTAAGCTCAATCTGGAGGAATAGCTATTAAAGGCGGAAGACGTGGCCAACAACCGGCCAAACAAAACCAGCACCGTTTAAACGGTGACATTCGTGGCGTTCGTGAAGTGCGTCTAACTGGCGCAGACGGCGAAGCTGTTGGTGTAGTAACAATCGCTGAAGCGATGGAAGCTGCAAATGAAGCTGGTATGGATCTTGTAGAGATCAGCCCTAACGCCGAGCCGCCAGTTTGTCGTGTGATGGACTACGGTAAGTTCCTCTTCGAGAAGAGCAAAGCTGCGAAAGAGCAGAAGAAAAAGCAAAAGCAGGTTCAGATCAAGGAAATCAAATTCCGACCTGGAACTGATATTGGAGACTATCAGGTAAAACTACGCAACCTGACTGGTTTCCTTGAAGACGGCAACAAAGTGAAGGTAACAATTCGCTTCCGTGGCCGCGAAATGGCTCACCAAGAAATCGGTGTTGACGTTCTTAATCGTTTGAAAGTAGATACTGAAGAATTTGCAGTTGTCGAATCTTTCCCAACGAGAATTGAAGGTCGCCAGATGATCATGGTGTTGGCCCCTAAAAAGAAGTAATTAACGGCTTTGCAAGTAATTAAACCCTGCAGCCTCAGGTTGCGGGGTTTTGTTCGCCCTAATTACTATGTTATTAACAACTCAACAATGCGGAGTTATTCATCATGCCTAAGATGAAAACCAACAAAGGTGCTGCTAAGCGTTTCCAGAAAACTGCTGGTGGTATTAAGTTTAAGCACGCTGGTAAACGTCACATCCTGACTAAGCGTACTACTAAGAACAAGCGTCAGCTTCGTCCGAACTCAATCCTTCCTAAATGTGAAGTTGCTCAAGTTCTACGTATGATGCCATACGCTTAATTCTTTTTAGTTTATAAATTCGTTTAGTTTAGGAGAAGCATAATGCCTCGCGTAAAACGTGGTGTACAAGCTCGTGCACGTCATAAGAAAGTTCTAAAACAAGCTAAAGGTTACTACGGAGCACGTTCACGTGTTTACCGCGTAGCTTTCCAAGCAGTTACCAAAGCTGGTCAATACGCTTACCGTGACCGTCGCAACAAGAAACGTCAATTCCGTCAACTTTGGATTGCACGTATCAACGCGGCATCTCGTCAAAATGGTCTATCTTACAGCCGTTTCATCAATGGCCTTAAGAAAGCATCTATCGAGATCGACCGTAAGATTCTTGCTGACATCGCAGTATTCGACAAAGCAGCATTTGCTGTTCTAGTTGAAAAAGCGAAAGCATCTCTATAATTTAGAGTTAGCTTAAAGGTTTAATAAAAGGAGAACTTCGGTTCTCCTTTTTTATTGCCTGCTATTTGGCTTTGCCGCATTCTCTCGCATCTCGCATCTAATTTTTATTCGCTTGAACAGGCATTCTGGTATATAAACATCTACCTAACCTCTAATGTTAAGCGACCGAGATAAATGACCGCACCTACTACTATGACGTTCTTCGAACGTTTTGAAACCGATATCCTTTCAGGCAAAAAGACCATCACAATTCGTGATGAATCTGAGCGCAATTACCAGCCGGGCAGTGTTGTAGAAGTATCAACGCTAGAGCAGGGACGTGTATTCTGTAATCTTAAGATCATTAGCGTTGAACCAATCCTGTTTGATGACTTAGGTGAGTTCCATGCGGAGCAAGAGAACATGACGCTGGAAGTTCTGAAGGGTGTGATTCAAGATATCTACCCAGGGATCTCTGAGTTTTATGTTGTCTCTTATGAGTTGATAGCTTAAGCCTAATTGGGTTGGATTGACTAGCTAGGGATGGCGTTTTATGAGTAATAACCAGCAGACACTACTTCAGCTTTACTGTCGTGAACAGCAAGACTAAACGTTACTGTCTAAGAATGACCTTGATAGTGAACTGAGCGAGAGTGCCGATTATTTAAAGTGGTGCGAGAGCAAAAGAAACTTTGTTGAAGAAGATGTCTTAGGGCGGACTTGGGTAAAAAGTTGTCCAGCAGGGTACATTACCGAGGTTCACTTTCATTCTGATGGTAGCTTAACTGAACATCGTTTGTTTGACCGGTTTGAAACACAAGGTCATTGGTTATTGAAAAGCGGGTTGCTGCAAGTTGAAATCAATAAAGGTGACAATCGTTACCAGTTTGATGTTGTCGCGTGTAAAGACCTCAATATTCATTCGGCAGTGGAGTATAAGAATCAAGAACTCCACTCTTACCTCAAGCTTGTTCAGGTGGAAGCTAGTTAAGTTATTAAGTAAGAGAAATAACAGAAGCAAGCCAAACTTGAGTCTGATTGGATTCATCAAATTCCAAAACAAAAAAAGCTAACGATAAACGTTAGCTTTTTCATTTCTATCGAACCTTGATTGAACGCTTAAGCTTGGTCGCTCTTATGCGTGATAGCTTTCGAGTTTCTTATACAACTCTGAATTGATATCGCTTGCAGCGCAAACCGTCAGTAGGTCTTCAAAAAAGTACTTCAATGCACGCGCTTCAATTCTACGAATACCTTGTTGCTGCTCTTCAGTCAGGTAACCGTAGATCGTCGCAGCGCCAAAGTCACCAAAGATCATCAGACCTTGCTCGTTAACCAAAGTGTTGTGTGCGTATAGATCACCATGACAAACTTTGTTGGCATGAAGGTGTTCAAACACATCAATCATCTGTTCGGTAATGCTGTTGATCTGAGCAATTGAAAGCTTAAAGCCTTCGTTGAATGTATCGCGAGTGCAGCTTTCAAGAGTAGGGGGCAAACCTAGGTTGTAATAGTTGCTCGGGATCAGTTCCATGACTAACGCTAGGTAGTCTGACTCGTCGACTTGAGCGATAGACTTCACTAGGTGGCTATGTTGGCCTGCTTGAAGACACGCTTCAAGTTCATCATGTGGGTAGCCGTCACTGGTCACTTCGCCTTTGAAGACTTTAACCGCCACTTCTTGTGGGAAATCAAAGACACGATTTAACCAGTTAGCATGAGAAATTACCCCAGACGCACCTTGGCCCAGCACTTGATTGAGTGAGTAGCATTGTGAGCTTACGGCAGGCACGCTATCTAAGCTGCCTGGGTGTTTGCAAAACGGGTTACCCGCAAAGGCTAACCAAGCCAGTTTGGGTAGCTTGATAAGGAGTTCTGGGAATTCAGTCAGTTGGTTTGCAGACAGACGAACCAGTTCAAGGTTTGATAGGTTTTCCATGCTTTCTGGCAAAACCCGAATCTTGTTGCCTGCTAATGCCAGTTTCTGTAGTCGTGGTCTTTCACCTAGCGAGCTAGGCAGAACCTCGATCGCATTGTCGGTCAGGATTAACCAACATAGTTGAATCGGCAGAGACTGCTCGCTAACGGTTTTGATTTGGTTGGTTTTGAAGCCAACCATTTCGAGCTTAGGAAGTGACCCCAGAACATCAGGCAGGTGCGTGAACTGGTTATTCGACGCGAAGATAATACGCAGGTTAGTCAGCTGTGATAACTCTTCTGGTAATTCTGACAGCTGATTCCCCGAAAGGTCCAGAATCTCTAGTGAATCGGCGAGATCCAAGATTTCTAATGGAAACTCAGTGAGATCTTCTGATAATTTTAAGCGCTTAATACCTTTAAGTTGCCCTGATTTTAATTGTTCTAGAGTATGCAAACCTTAGCCTTATGATTAGATGTTCGAGGCGCGTAGTTTACTTGTCTCAATCGAGAAAGGCGAGTACCCGTAACAATACTCGTCTACCTAAGCTCAGCGGTCGATGATATCAAGGTTAAAGCTGAATACGATTTTGGCTAACGCCGACCTCCTCAACAAAATCCACGTCATGACTGACTAAGATAAAAGCGCCTCGGTATTCATGTAAAGCGGACGCCAATATTTGCCTTGAGTCGATGTCTAGGTGGTTGTCCGGTTCATCGAGTAATAGAAGCGGGGAGCCTTGCTTGTGGCTAACGATCAGCATCGCCAGTTTCATTTTTTCACCACCACTTAAATGAGCCACTTTTCGGTATACGGAGTCTCGACTGAACCCTATTCCAGCGAGCAAGGTTCGAGCGTCACTTTCTGTTAACTCAAAGCTGTGTGTCATCAAACTATCGAATATGGTGTCGTTGGTGTCTAACAGGCCAAAGTGTTGATCCAAGTATACGGTCGCCCCTAAGTGCTTAATGGAACCGGTATAGTTCGAGTGTTGGCCATGAATGGCTTTTAACAGTGTCGATTTTCCGCACCCGTTAGCCCCGGTTAGATAGCATCGTTCCCCTTGTGATAGAGAGAAGCTAATAGGAGCACCAGAACCAAAATTTAGGCGACACTCTTAAACGGTTAGTAGTGAGTGTTTTTTAGAACTATTCACTTGTTGTAGGTATAACGCTTGTGGCTTCGGTTGCTCTTGTTGTGCTTTTTCCTTGTTAATCTGAGCTTGGCGCTCGAGTCGTTTTTTTTCCGCCGACAGCTCGCCAGCACATGTCGAAGCTATCGCTGATGTACTTGGCTGACCGCTCTGGCGGTAACTCATTCTGCTCAATCAACCAGTTTGCACAAATCAGAAAGTGGCTGTGGATGAAGTGCCTAACAAGGTTGATGTCTAACACCATCAGTTCACCAATTTCTTGTCCTTTCAAAATGATCTCGTCTAATGATGCGAACATCTGTGAGACGATGACTTCTCGCGTTTGAGTCGTCGGATCGAAATGAACATTGGTGAAGAACTTCATCGCAATTGGATTTTCTAACGCCCATTCAAGCCCTGTAATCCACATTAACTTAAAGGCTTGGTAGCGATCTTGTTCAGCGATATCAGTGTGTGGTTGAAGGTTAGAAAATAGTGCCAGTTTTAGCTCGCGAAACAGCTCATCAATTAATAACGGTTTGTTCTCGAAGTGATGAAACAGTGTCGCTTTTGCGACGCCTGCTGTTTTCGCTATTTGTCCTGTAGATGTGCCCTCTAGCCCTTGCTGAGAGAAGAGCAGGAGCGCAGCATCTAGGATTTTTTGCCTTTTCGTAATCATCTATTTAGTACTTTGAACAGAATCTTTTTAATTGGGTTGTTGTAAGGAGGGTGCATTAACTTGGTGAAGTTAATTTTTCCTCTACTTAGAACGGTTTTGGCATGGCTAAAGGTCTTGAAGCCTTCAATACCATGGTAGTGTCCCATGCCTGAAGGGCCAATGCCACCGAACGGTGCGTCTTCTGCTGCCACATGCACTAGCGAGTCGTTAATACAAACACCGCCAGAATGCGTATTCGATAAGAACTGTTCTTGGGTCTGTTTATCATGACTCATCAGATACAAAGCAAGTGGACGTTCTCTTGCTGTGATGTAGCTGATCGCTTCTTCAATAGAATCATAAGGCACGATAGGCAGAATAGGGCCAAACAACTCTTCTTGCATCGCGACCATGTCGTCGTTCACTTCGGTTAGAAGGTGTGGTGTCATTCTGTGGTTCACATCGTCTTGTGCTTGCTCGGTGACAGTGTGAATAACCGCACCTTTAGACTGAGCATCTGCAATTACACCCTTCAAACGATTGTATTGGCGCATATCGATCACTGAGGTTAAGTCTATGCTTTCAATACCTTCTTTATAAAGTTTTTTGAAGTACTGCTTATAAGCTGTGATGAACGCGTCGACTTTTTCTCGTGGCAATAAGATGTAATCGGGTGCCACGCAAATCTGGCCAGCGTTTAAGCTTTTTGCAAATAGGATGCGTTCAATGGCATCAGCCACATAAAAGTCAGGGGCAATAATCGTTGGAGATTTGCCGCCTAATTCCAAAGTGACAGGCGTTAAGTTGTTGGCTGCTGCTCTCATTACGTGCTTACCCACAGAGGTCGACCCTGTGAATAGAATATGATCAAACGGTAGTTGGCTAAATTTCGCGGAAACATCCGCTTCGCCTTCGATAATCGCAACCTGATCTTTGTTAAATCCTTCAGCCAACATGGCTTTTAAAACTCGGTTGGTCGCTGGAGTGAACTCAGACATCTTGAGCATTGCAGTATTACCTGCCGCCAACGCAGTAATGAGGGGCCCTAAAGAGAGCATTACCGGGAAGTTCCAAGGAACAATGATACCGACAACACCCACTGGCTGATAATGAACGGTGATCTTCGCGGGTGTTAGCATTAAGCCTGCTTTTCTGCGAGATGGCTTTAACCATTTCTTAAGGTTCTTCAGGCTGTAATTGATTTGGTGAAGAGAAGGGGTGATATCAGCAATCAAGCTGTCGTGTTTCGCTCGATGGCCATAATCTTCAGACACCGCATGAATCAATTGCCCTTGGTAGCGCATTAGCAACGCTTTTAATTCCGAGAGGTCTTTTCTTCTCTGCTCAAGCGCTGGATTAACATTACTGCGGTAGTGATCTTTTTGTCGGTTGAATATTTGATCCATGCCGTTGATGTTCGACGTGGTTGGTTCAAGATCTAGATTATGGCTCATAGTATCCCCTAAATTCGAAAGCTGACCGATTGATTGGTCAGTTGAAGTTACTAGAAGATATTGGTATTTACAAGATATGAGCAGAAAAGTTCAATATTTGAGCGTTTACAACATGGAAGTGAGCGAGTTTTAGTTGGAAGAACGAAGTGTTAATAGGCATCGAATCGCGGGATACAGTTTGTGTTGGTGATAGCGATGATTGTGGTAGAGAAGTGGTTATATTTGGCCTAAAACCTTGAAGGTAAGGAATCTCAATGTTTCCTGACCTGAACGATCGCGGCATAACTCTCGTCGGAATGAGTCGCTGACTCATCTAACTTCTGCTCTACAATCTAAACACGGATGTTTGTTGAACACTTTCATGCTGTTTTCGCCATTTCAGATACACCCATCCTGTGAAACGCCTAAATTGACCTGATTTGGGCTTGAACCAGAGCATGGTGGACCAGCTCTGACAGCGGCTCCCCAGCCCTAAAGCGAAGAAACGTTAAACGGTGCCCACAAAGAATGCACTCAAACGGATCAACCTTCACATACCCTTTCAGCATAGCTGCGTAACCGGGCATTTCAGGTGCGTCTTTAGGAGCGACACCCAAGGCACCGTAGACCTTAGGGAGCATCTCACCACGACGTCGGTTTGATAGAAAACCGAAGTATCGAATCATTTTGAAGTGCTTATCTGGAATATGCTCAATCATGCGCTCTATCAGAGCTTCTGGACTCAAAATGAGGGATTCCGTTCGACCATTCCTATGGTTGAGGTAATCAAACGTCACCAAGCCTCCCTGGAAGTTATGTCGTAAACGCGACGCCGATATCGGTGGCCGTTTTAGGTATCGGCCGAGGTAAGTCATGGTTGGCGTCACGTTGGCTGTTTTCTTTGCAAAGTGCAGCTTCCATCGACGGCAATATTGGCTGGTTAAAAATCGGGACCAATCTTGCTCATTGCGAATAAAAGGGCAGTTTTCTCCACTTAAGTCTAACTCTGAGTAATTGGAGCTAAGAAGTTGAGTGATGGCGGTACGCCAACACTTCTCAGTGGTCTTAGCTTTAAAGAAAATGGGCTTCCATAGACCTGTCCTCTTACATAAGCCCCCGCGGGTGACAGATAAGTGGATGTGCACATTCCAATTCAGCTTTCTGCCGTAGGTATGAAGTGCACAGAACACGCCAATATCGATATCGAGTTGCTTTGCCCATCCTAAGAAGATTTTGGCTGCGCAGCTAAAGAGATGATTGAGAAGAAAACGATTATCCCGAAAGATGGGCCACAACGTGTGTGGTAGCGTCAACGTAACGTGTTGATACTCACACTCAGGAAAGACATGTTGTTGCTTTCGTATCCACCGCTCTGTGGCTTTTATGCCACAACTGCTGCAAAAGCGAGATTTACACGTCTGGTGAATGTATTTGTGATGGGTGCAGTCAGCATGAGTGCATCGATACTCTTTAGAGCCAAAAGCAGCGGTACTGCAAGCGAGCATCTTGGTGACGTTTTCAATGACGACGGTTCGGAGGGTTTCTCGGTACTTATTGAGGTAGTTCAGCCAAGTATCGTTGGCATTGAAGAGTTGTTTGATGGGCTTATTCGGATGCATGACCTATAGGATAAACGATCCATGTAAAGCACCCTAGTAGGTTGAGTCTCTTTGTTTTCGGCCGTAGGCCGCTCAGGCGACACCGTCGCCGGTTCTAATTCCTTACCTGTCACTTTAAGTCGGATCGTCGATAAAAAACGTAATCGTAACCACAAATATCAATGGTTGGACTCACTCTTAATAATATCGGTTAATGCAGCCAACAAATCGTTTTTGAACGTTTTTTGTTGAGTTATACCTCGCTATTCCAATGAGGTATCTTCTGTCGATGGCTCTATAGTGTGAGGTCTCCAGAATTGGAAAAATTCGGTTAATTTGGAACGCATCTGTGCTGAGTATAATGTAAAGCACTGGAGCCAAGGTTTTTTGGAATTGATGATAACGGCGAGGTGTATGTTTCTCCAGCGTACGACCAAAGTGAGATTACCGCATTGGCTGGCGCGACGATTGCGCTTGAACTGCTTTATGTTTGGAAGGCGAATCGCCTCGCTAAATCATAATCTTTTAAAGCTAACAGCATAACGCTACATACTGATTTTAAAGCCCACTAAAGTTCAACTTAGTGGGCTTTTTTGTTTTTGGTGGTGGATAAATAGAGCAACTCATCGTTGGAAATAAGCAGTTGATCCCTGTTATGAACTAATGCGCTATCAGGTGTACCTTATGCAAGTCGTACAATTGACTCTGGATAGAAATACATCATCTTTACTCTGGTTGCTGTCTCATATGTGGGACTTACCTCTGCTTTATTGTTAACGCATAACTCACCTCTATTAATGCCCCATATTCGCTAATGATTTATCAACCTTATTACTGTATATATTTATAAAACGAAGAGGTGCAATTACATTGTGTGTTTATTCTGTGGATACAGAAAACCACGGGTTTACCCGTGGATGAATGCCTTTGGAGACGGTACGATGGATAAATGCAATATTACACCTCATCCCATAGTGTCTACTACACGAAGTATCACGTAGTTTGGGTAACTAAGTACCGTCGGAAAATCCTGAATCCTGGTATGTGCAGCTACCTACGGAAGGTTATGCCAAAGTTACTGCGAAGTTTACCTGGCGTTGAGATTGAGACGATAGGCTTTGATGAAGATCATCTGCATATGATGATGCTTATCCCACCGAAATACAGTATTTCAGACGTCATGGGTAAACTAAAAAGCCAATCGTCGCACCACATGCGAAAAACGTTCAGTTGGCTAAGTAAGGTTTACTGGAAAGAGAACATTGTGTGGTCGCCAGGTTACTTTGTCAGTAGCGTAGGCGTGAATGAACAAGTTATAGCGAATTACGTTAGACACCAGGGCGAAAAGGATTCTGGTCAACTCCGCATGGAGTTGTAACAGTAAGTACCCCGTGCATGCACGGGGGTATCTACTTTCATATAAATCAGCATCCTACTAACTTTTAACTCAGGTTTTCAAAACCTAGCCAGAATACTTGGATTTGTGAAAAGACGTCTCGTCGTACAGACATGACATTTTTTATGGGGAAGACTAGGCTTAAGGGTAAGTAAACTATAAAAAAAACAGGTGAAATACTTCTCTCTTATAAAGCCGATTGGGCATAACAATGGATTGCCATTGATGAGAGCTAGTATGCGTTTAATTAAAACCTGAAATTGCTATTACAAATAATTTTCACGGCTCTAGAGAATAGTGCTTTGTGACAACGGGGGATATATGGATATCGAAGTTTCGCGCCAGGTTGCGGTAGTTGAAGCAACTAGTGGAGATGTCGTCGTAGTTAAGCCAGACGGCAGCGCAAGAAAAGTTTCAGTTGGCGATACCATCCGTGAAAATGAGATCGTGATTTCGGCCAACAAGTCAGAGCTTGTATTAGGCGTTCAGAATGATTCGATTCCGGTTGCAGATAATTGCGTCGGTTGTGTTGATCAAAACGCTGCATGGGTAGACGCTCCGATCGCCGGTGAGGTTAATTTTGACTTACAACAAGCAGACGCAGAAACCTTCACCGAAGATGACCTTGCTGCAATTCAAGAAGCCATTTTAGGCGGTGCCGATCCTACTCAAATCTTAGAAGCAACGGCTGCTGGTGGCGGACTAGGTTCTGCAAATGCCGGCTTTGTGACGATTGATTATAACTACACAGAAACTCATCCATCGACATTCTTTGAGACCGCTGGTCTAGCAGGGCAAACCGTTGATGAAGATCGAGAAGAATTCAGGTCGATCACTCGTTCCTCAGGTGGTCAATCAATCAGTGAAACACTGACGGAAGGCTCCATTTCTGGCAATACCTATCCCCAATCTATAACAACGACAGAAACGATTATTGCTGGTAGTTTAGCTCTTGCCCCTGACTCTTTCGTCCCAGAAACGCTATCCCTCGCTTCATTGCTTAGTGAATTTAATCAGTGACATTACCTCAAGTGGTCAGCCTGTCACCTTCACGTACGATGTGGCGACCAATTCTATCGTTGGTGTTCAAGGTACCGACGAAGTATTACGTATCGACATTGATGCCGTAAGTGTCGGAAATGACATTGAACTATCGCTGACCACAAGCGTTTCTCAACCGATAGATCATGCTCCGTCGATTGGTGGCGGACAGGTCTCCTTTACGGGCGACCAAATCAACATCGCTTTTGACATACAGGGCCAAGACACCGCAGGTAATCAGCTCGTCACACCAATTAATGCGCAAGTAACCGTCCTTGATGGGGTCGATCCGTCTGCCGAAAGCGTGTCATCGATAATGTTGAAACAAGCAGTGCTGCAATTGAAGGCACGTTTTCAAATATTGGTAGTGATAACCTACAGTCAGCTGTTTTGACCCTAGCGCACTTGCTCAATTTGATGGTGTGCTCAGTGATAATCAGGCGACCGTTGCATCCTTGTCTGCTGATGGAAGTACCATCACACTGTCAATCCAAGGTAGCGGCGACGTTATTTTAACCGTTAGCTTAGATACTGATGGTACCTATCGATTTGAGCAGTTGAGACCAATAGAGCAAGTAGGCACTGATTCGCTTTCTTTCTCTTTGCCAATGATGGTTACCGATTTTGACCAAGATATTGTAACCAATACCATCAACCTCACTATTTCTGATGGCGATAAACCAGTCATTACCAATGTCGACAGTATAGATGTTGATGAAGCTGGCATTGTTGGCGGTTCTCAAGAAGGGACGGCAACGGTCTCAGGGAGTGGCAGTGTCACCTCAGAAATTTTTGACAGTGACCTTATCGATCATCATGAACTTGAACCTGCAGAGTTTAATACCAGTGGCACACTGATATTAAACGGCGAGGGTGTGTTACTCGAATTGGTTGATGAAACCAATGGTGTGCGAACGTACGAAGGCTATGTTGAGGTTAATGGCGCAAGAATTACGGTTTTTGATATAAAAATTGATAGCCCATCTTTGGGTAGCTATGAATTTAACCTCTATGAAGAATTGTCGCATCAAGGTGCTGAAGACGCACTTTTAACCTTTGCACTGCCTATCTATGCGGTAGATGCAGATGGCGATAGATCGGCGTTATCTAGTGGTTCAAGTACTCCAGAAGCTGCCCAGATTCTTATCAACGTTAAAGATGATGTCGTTGAACTGGTTGATAAGGTTGAATCTGTTACCGAGCCGACTTTAGCTAGCGATACCGTTGTCTCGTATAACCTGTTTAATTTCGAAGGTGCGGATGGTTCGACAATTCAATCATTCAACTACGATGGTTCTGATTATTCACTTGATCAAAGCTTACTGCCTGATGCTCCACAAACTTTCAGTTTTACTGAAGGTGTGGTCACTATAGCGCTAAACGGTGATTTCAGCTTTGAAGTTGCTCGTGATATCGATCATTCAAGTAGCGAAACTATCATCAAACAGTTTTCATTCTTAGCAGAAGATGGTGATGGGGACACTGATACATCAACGCTTGAGTTAAGTATTACCGATGGTCAAAATCCGGCAATCAATCTGATTCCACCTGTTACTTTATCTGAAACCAATCTAGCTGATGGCTCTGCACCAAGTGGAAGTGCAGTAAGTGCAACCAACACTATCACCTTTACTTCTGGCAGTGATGACGTGGCGAATTTCCGCATTGAGCCTACAGAGTTCAATGTCGGCGGCGCACTGAAATCGAATGGCTTTGTGGTTGAGATAAAAGAAGACTCGGCGAATCCAGGTACCTACATTGGTTTCATTACTGATGGCTCAAACCCTGAAATTCCAGTGTTTACGATTAGCTTCTCGTCCACCACGCTTGGTGAATACACCTTTACTCTATTGGAAGCGTTGGACCATGCCGATGGCCTAGCGAACAATGTTCTGAGCTTTGATCTTCCGGTATATGCGGTAGACAGCGATGGCGATGATTCTGTTGTGTCCCAACTGAATGTGGCTATCGGTGATGATGTTCAAATCATGCAAGATGGCACATTGAACATTGTTGAGCCTAATCTAGCTGATGGCACGGTGACCACTAATACCATTGATGTGATGCCAAACCAAAGTGCTGATGGCGCGACGATTACTCAGTTCATCTATGACGGCCAACTTAGAACGCTTGACCAAAATGACACGGGTGAGCAGCAATTCAGTTTCACGGAAGGCGAGCTGTTTATCACGCTGCAAGGTGAGGTACGATTTGAACCAAACCGTAACCTAGACCACTCTGCGAGTGAAGACATCGTGAAGTTGATAGAGGTCACCTCAAGTGATTTCGATAAAGATCCAATAACATCAACGGTTACTCTGACCATTACCGATGGTGATAACCCGACAATCGATGCGGTACCGAGCGTCTCACTCAAAGAAGCGGATCTGGTTGATGGCTCATCACCAAGTGGTAGTGCGGTTAGCCAAACAGAAACCATCACTTTTACCAACCAAAGTGATGATGTTGAAAAATTCCGTTTGGAGCCGAGTGAGTTTAATACTGGCGGTACTCTGAAGTCTGATGGCTTGGTGATTGAGATTCGAGAAGACCCTGCGGGTTCGGGTAACTACATAGGCTTCACCACAGACACTTCAAATGTCGAGACTACAGTCTTCACGCTTGCATTTAGCAGCACGACTGTAGGTGAGTACACCTTCACTCTTATAGAAGCGATTGATCACACACCAATTCAAGGTAACAACGACCTAACGTTTAACTTGCCGGTGTACGCGGTCGATAGCGATGGCGATGATTCTCTAATGTCGCCACTTGCTGTGACGATTACCGATGATATCCAAGTCATGGTAGATGGCGCGTTTACGATTGAAGAGCCGACTGTCGCTGATTTAGCAGCGGGTACGCCGACAACTACGACCGTGAATGTTCTTGATCAAGAAGGGGCAGACGGCACGACCATCACCCAAATCAATTATGACAACGGCACAGTGTTTACGCTTGACCAGAGCAATACTGGGGAGCAGAAGTTTGTGGTTGCTGAAGGTTCGCTTTACATCACGCTGCAAGGTGATGTGCGCTTTGAACCAAACCGTAATCTCGACCATACAAGTGGAGGCATCGTTAAGTCGATAGTCGTGACTTCAAGCGACTCAGATAGTGATGTTGTTACTTCTACAGTCACGTTGACTATTACTGATGGTGATATTCCAACGATCGACAATGTACCAAGCGTTACTTTATCTGAAACTAATTTGAGTGATGGCTCTACACCAAGTGTTGCCGCGGTCAGTCAAACAGAGACGATTACCTTTACGAATCAAAGTGATGACGTGGCGAGTTTCCGTATTGAACCGACAGAATTCAATGTTGGTGGGGCGCTCAAATCAAATGGGCTGGTGGTCGAGCTAAAAGCAGACCCAAGCACACCAGGTGGTTACATCGGTTTTGTGACAGATGGTTTGAACGTCGAATACAACGTGTTCACGATCAGTTTCTCTAGTACTACCCTTGGCCAATACACTTTCTCGTTATTGGAAGCGTTAGATCATGTGGATGGTTTAGCAAACAACGATCTTAGCTTTGACCTTCCTGTTTATGCGGTAGACACCGACGGCGACGATTCATTGGTGTCACAGTTGAATGTGACTATCGGTGATGATGTTCAAATCATGCAAGATGGGGCTCTAAATATTGTCGAGCCAACAGTTGCTGATTTGGCTGCGGGTACACCTACGACAACTACCGTTAATGTGTTTGATAAAGAAGGGGCAGACGGCGCGACCATCACACAATTCACTTATGATGGCGGGACTGTACTAACGCTTGACCAGAATGATACTGGTGAGCAGAAGTTCGTTGTTGCTGAAGGTTCAGTGTATATCACTATTCAAGGTGACGTTCGCTTCGAGCCGAACCGTAATCTCGACCATACTAGCGGAGATATCGTTAAACAGATCGAGGTCACCTCAAGCGATTTCGATAAGGATACCGTGACCTCGACAGTCACCCTGACGATTACTGATGGTGATATCCCGACCATTGATACGGTGCCAAGTGTTACTCTGTCTGAAACCAATCTTGCTGATGGCTCAGCGCCAAGTAGCGGTGCTGTAAGTCAAACTGATACGATCACTTTTACTAATCAAAGTGATGATGTGACCCGTTTCCGTATTGAACCTATAGAGTTCAATGTCGGCGGCGCACTGAAATCGAATGGTTTTGCAGTCGAGATAAAAGAAGATTCAGCGAATCCGGGCACTTATATCGGCTTCATTATTGATGGCTCAAATACTGAAATTCCAGTATTCACGGTTAGCTTCTCGACCACGACTCTTGGTGAATACACCTTTACTTTATTCGAAGCGTTAGACCATGCAGATGGCCTAGCGAACAATGATCTGAGCTTTGATCTTCCGGTCTATGCGGTCGACAGCGATGGCGATGACTCTTTGGCGTCTCAACTGAATGTAACCATCGGCGATGATGTTCAAATCATGCAAGACGGTACGTTAGATATCGTTGAGCCAAATCTGGCTGATGGTACGGTAACAACCAATACCATTGATGTAATGCCAAACCAAAGTGCTGATGGTGCAACGGTTACTGAGTTTTCTTTTGGTGGAGTCGTTAAGATGTTGGATCAGAGCATCGCAGGCGAGCAGCAATTCAGTTTCACAGAAGGTGAGTTGTACATCACCCTTCAAGGTGAGATGCGCTTTGAGCCCAACCGTAACTTAGACCATTCCGCGAGCGAAGACATTGTTAAGTCGATAGTCGTGACATCCAATGACTTTGATAACGATCCGGTGACTGCGACCGTAACTTTGACCATAACCGATGGCGACAACCCGACTATCGATGCGGTGCCGAGTGTTGCACTTGAAGAAGCGGATCTGGCTGATGGTTCGTCACCAAGTGGCAGTGCGGTTAGCCAAACAGAAACCATCACTTTTACCAACCAAAGTGATGATGTTGTAACATTCCGCTTAGAGCCGAGTGAGTTTAATACTGGCGGTACTCTGAAGTCTGATGACTTAGTGATTGAGATCCGAGAAGAGCCTGCGGGTTCGGGTAACTACATCGGATTCACTACGGACATTTCAAATGTAGAAACCACGGTCTTCACACTTGCATTTAGCAGCACGACGTTAGGTGAATACACCTTCACGCTTTTAGAAGCGATTGACCATACACCAATTCAAGGTAATAACGACCTAACATTCAACTTGCCTGTGTATGCGGTCGATAGTGATGGCGATGACTCTCTGATGTCGCCTTTGGCTGTAACGATTACCGATGATATTCAAGTCATGGTGGATGGTGCTCTCAGCATTGAAGAGCCAACAGTGGCTGACTTAGCCACGGGCACGCCGACAACAACGACCGTCAATGTTCTTGATCAAGAAGGGGCTGATGGCACGACTATCACCCAAATCAATTACGATAATGGCACCGTGTTTACGCTTGACCAGAGTAATACGGGTGAGCAAAAGTTTGTGGTTGCTGAAGGCTCGCTCTATATCACGCTTCAAGGCGATGTGCGCTTTGAACCAAACCGCGATCTTAATCACTCGGGCGGGGATATCGTTAAGTCGATAGTGGTCAGTTCAAGTGACTCTGATAGTGATGTGGTGACTTCGACAGTAACGCTAACCATTACCGATGGCGATCTACCAATCATCAACGTCATCCCTGGCGTGAGTCTTTCTGAAGTCGATCTGGCTGATGGCTCTGCACCAATAGGCAATCCAGTATCGACGACTCAAGTGATTACCTATACCGAGGGTAGTGATGATGTTAGTCATTTCAGAATTGACCCTGTTCAGTTCAATACTTCGGGGGCTTTGAAGTCGAATGGCTTAGAGGTTGAGATTAAAGAGCAGCCAGCGAACTCTGGAAACTATATTGGCTTTGTAAAAGACAGTGCTAACGTAGAAACCAATGTATTTACGATAAGCTTCTCAGAGACCAATTTAGGTCAATATACCTTTACGTTGCTGGAAGCATTAGACCATGCCGATGGTCTCATCACTAACGATGTGAGCTTTGATGTGCCGGTTTACGCGGTGGACAGTGATGGCGATGACTCGCTGATGTCTCCGTTAAGTGTCACGATTGACGATGATGTTCAAATCATGCAAGACGCGGCGTTATCCATTGTTGAACCTTCACTGGCTGATCTCGTGGCAGGTACTCCAACTACGCCAACCATCGATGTTATGCCGACTCAAAGTGCTGATGGCGCAAAGGTTACCCAATTTATTTACGATGGTGGTACTGCTGTCACCTTGGATCCGAATGTATCGACAGAGCAGGTGTTTACCGTAGCCGATGGTTTACTGTACATCACGATTGAAGGCGAAGTTCGCTTTGAGCCAAATCGAAACCTGGATCATTCAGCGGGTGATCTTGTTAGAACGATTGTGGTAACGACCAGCGACTTTGATAATGATACTGATACCGCGGATGTAACATTAACGATCCAAGATGGTATTGATCCGGTTATCGATGTTGTTCCGAGCGTGAACTTATCGGAAGTGAACCTAGCTGATGGCTCAACGCCGAATGGTTCTGTGGTGAGTTCAACACAAACCATTACCTACACCGTGGGGAGTGATGATTTAAGCCACTTTAGAATCGCGACCAACGAATTCAACCCAGGTGATGTGTTAAAATCAAACGGTCTTGTTGTTCAGCTAAAAGAAGATCCGGCTTCACCGGGTGACTACATCGGGTTTACTGATGATGGGGCAGGTAACGTAACGAATGTATTTACCATTGATTTTGATAGTGTCAATAAAGGTCAGTTCACCTTCACGCTGATTGAGGCACTCGATCACCTTGATGGCGCGCTTAATAACAATCTTAACTTCAACTTACCTGTTTATGCGGTTGATACTGATGGTGATGACTCGGTTAAGCGTGATGTTGTTGTGACCATTCAAGATGACCTTCAACAAATGCAAGATGGCACGTTAACCATCACAGAGCCAAATACTGGCACACCAACTACCTCGACCGTTGATGTCTTGCCTACGCCAAGTGCTGATGGGGCAACCATTACACAGTTCACCTATGACGGTGGATCTGCGATTACTTTGGATCAAAGCATCATCGGTGAGCAGGAATTTGTTTTCACTGAAGGCTCGCTGTTTGTCACTTTGGATGGCGATGTAAGGTTTGAACCAAATCGTAATCTTGACCACTCAGCAGGCGACATTGTTAAGCTGATTGAATTTACTTCATCTGATTTTGATAAGGATATTTTCTCTTCAACGGTCACACTTACTATCGTTGATGGTGATGGACCAACGTTGAATGTCGTTCCGAGCGTTAGCTTGTCTGAAAGCTTGTTGGCTGATGGTTCAACGCCGAGTGGCAGCCCAGTCAGTGTGACCCAAACCATTACTTCACTCGCAAGCAGTGATGACATCGAGAAAATTGTCGTTGAAGTAGGGCTGTTTAATACCAGCGGTGTATTGAAGTCTGATGGCCTTGAGTTGAGCTTACGTGAAGAGCCTGCTGGTTCAGGTGATTATATAGCATTCACAACGGATGGCTCGGGTGTTGAGAAAGTTATCTTCACCCTAGAATTTGATAACACCAATCCGAGTGAGTACACGTTTACTTTGTTAGAGCGTTTGGATCATGTTGACGGATTAGGAAACAACGATCTCAGCTTTGACTTGTCGGTGTATGCACAAGACACCGATGGCGATATTTCACCGTCTAAACCGCTTTCTGTGACCATCAGTGATGACGTTCAACTGATGCAATCTGGTGCTCTTAGTATCACAGAACCAAGCACGGGTACTCCTACCACAACGACATTTGATGTGATGCCTGCGCAAAGTGCTGATGGCGCCACCATAACCAAATTTACTTATGGTAGTCAGCCTGAAGAATCTCTGGTGCAAACCGATACTGGTCAGCAAGAGTTCGTATTTACAGAAGGTTCGTTGTTTATCACGCTTGAAGGCGATGTGCGCTTTGAGCCTAATCGAAATCTGAATCATTCTGGTGGTGATATCGTTAAGACGATTACCGTGACATCGGAAGACAAAGACGGCGATATTGTCACTTCGACTGTGACACTGACGATTTCAGATGGTGCGCCACCGGTAATTGATACTGTACCCACAGTTGCATTGGAAGAAGCGAATCTCGTGGATGGCTCATCTCCGAGCTTACCTGTGAGCCAAACTGAAACCATTACTTTCACAGCGGGAAGTGATGATGTGAGTCATTTCCGTATTGATACCACTCAGTTCAACACGTCTGGTGATTTGAAATCGGATGGTCTAGTGGTTCAGCTTAAAGAAGATCCAGCCAACAGCGGAACCTATATTGGTTTCGTTGAAAGTGGGGGTGTTCAAACGGATATCTTTACCATCACTTTTAGTAGTGTAGTGTTAGGCGAATACACGTTCACTCTGTTGGAAGAGCTCGATCATCTGTCTGTACAAGGCAACAACGATCAAGTATTCAGTCTGCCTGTGATCGCGGTCGACCAAGATAATACCGATTCTGTGATGAAACCTCTGTCCGTTACTATCACCGATGATGTGCCTGTCATTACCAATATGACAGCGACCAGTACACTTGTAGTTGATGAAGATGATCTTGGATCTGTGGTTTCTCAAGCAACAGGTGCATTTGTTACCACAGAAGGTGCTGACCAAGTAGAGGTTTACGAACTGCGTAATATCTCTGCTCTTGAAGCGACATTGACCTCTGGAACTGAATCGATTTCTATTACAGAAATCACAGGGATTGCGAACACAACGACTTATCAAGGTACGACGACAAGCGGGGCTCCTATCTTCACGCTCGCGCTAGCGAATGATGGCTCTTATACGTTTACCTTGTTAGGTCCTCTAAATCATCCAACAAGTCTGAATTCCAATACCTTAATGATTCCGTTCGATGTCGTTGCGGTTGATGGTGACGGTGATGACTCTAATCAGTATGAATTGCCGATCGAAGTGCTCGATGATGTGCCTTTGATGGCAGCTCCGACTGGTGAAACAGTTGTCGATGAAGACGATCTTATCGGTATTGGCTCGGATCAATCCGAAGATACCATTATTAACGGACTATTCACCGTTGATGAAGGCGCTGATGGTGTTGTTAAGTACGAATTGGTCGATGAAAACTTAGTGATTGCAGGTTTAACTTCTGATGGAGAAAGCCTAGAGTGGCTGCCTGTTTCACAAAGCGGTACAACCTTCACTTATGTTGCACAGACGGTAACCAGCAATCAGCCTGTGTTTGAAATCATTTTTGATACCTCAAACAACAGCTATCAATTTGAGCTGTTTAGACCACTTAAGCATCCTGATGGCGCGAATGAAAACACCATAGATCTTGATTTCTCTGTCGTGGCTGAAGATTTTGACCAAGACCAGTCGAATGCGATCGATCTGACGATTACTGTAACTGATGATGTTCCATTGGTGACCACTCAATCGATCACGCGAATTGAAGGTCAGAATTATAGTGGTTCAAAAGTCGATATGTTTTCGAACGCGACGGATATTGGCGCTGATAGCGCAGCACTGACTCGCATAGAAGGCACTACTAGTAACGGTGTAGATATTGTTTTTCGAGCAGTAAACAGTGGGCCGTACAGCAGCAGCTTTGATTTAAACAGTGGTACTCAGCAGATACGAGTGTATGAACAAACCGACGATGGTAGTGGCGGTATCGACACCCGTGAACTTGGTCGTTTACGTATTAATTCAAATGGTGAAGTGGAGTTTAGAGCGAGCGATCATCTAGAGCACGATGGAGACACTATCGACTTCTCAATTAATGTGATTGCCACTGATGCAGATTTAGATACCTCTGAAACACCGTTAGATATCACCATCACGGATCGAAATTCATCATCCATCGCGCTCAAAGTGACTACGTTTGAGGATGTAGGTAGAGACTCAATAATACCTTTTGCGACAGGTGATACTCCAGTTCTTGAAAATATTCAAGATAACCAAAGTGGATTAGCAGATGCGCCAGCGCAAGTTACACTAGAGGTTAATCTGAAGGATCAAGATAACAATGAGTCCATCGGCCAGTTGACGATTCAAAGTGGAAACCACAAGGGAACTTTCTATTACTTTGATGGAGCGGAATATCACAAGCTCGTTGCTGAACCAAACGGTGATATCTTGTTTGGTTCACCTCAAATGCAGCAGAGCTTTGCTCCAAGCACAAACCAACCATTAGACATCATCGCGACAATCGATAATTTGTTCTTTGTTCCACAACAAAATATTGGTTCCGTACAAAATGGTATTCAGATTAACTATGAACTCGAAATTGATAATAATGGTGCTCTTGATCATACAATAAACTCAAACTTTAGAATCGAGGTTGAAGCGGTAGCCGACATAGCGACTTGGGATAATGCGAATAGTACCTATCAATATCAAGTCAATGAAGATGACCATAATGTGACTTTTCAGCTGAATGCCGAGTCACAAGATAGTAGTAATACAGAGACCATCACCTATGAGCTTGAAATAATCCAAGGTGACGGGAATTTCGATCTCTTGGATCAATTTGGCAATACGTTAGCACCAGTTAATGGCATCTATATTATTGCTTCTGCGGATATTAATACTACGATGGTTAACCCAATCGATAACTTTTCTGGGCAAATTGAGTTTATAGCTACTGCTATTACTGAGGAGATGCTCAACCCATATGATGATTCGGCTAACGGAGGGTTAAACGACAAAACAATTGCTCGCTCTGAGGTGCAAACCATCATTATTGACGTCACAGCGGATGCTGATATTGGTAGGATTAGTGTTAACCGGATACGCATCAATGAAGATAATATTGATGACCCAAACTATACTGGAGTTCTTGCCAATAAAGATACCTTCACGCTGGACGAAGTGATAACCATGAATGGCTCGGTGGACACTGATGGTTCTGAAGAGCTGTTTGTTCGCGTCAGTAATATAACCGGAGGTGCGGTTCTTTATCCCGTAGGAAGCACAGAGCCAGTACCAACAGTCACAATCAATGGTGTTGATTATCAGGAAGTAGCGTATTCTAATTTGGCGTTCACTAAGGTTGTCCCGGCCGAACACAGTAACGAAGATTTTACGTTTGAGGTCACGGGGGTTGTAAAAGATACTGCGAACCTTTCAGCGGGAGGTCAAGTTGATGAAGAAGTATTGAGTACTAATACGGTGAACGTTGAGGTGATCGGTGTTGCTGATAGCCCTTATAGTTTCACGGACGGTACCGATTGGAGTGAATTTGTAGATGGTACCACAACTGGCGTTCAAACCACGATTCAGGAGAGTCAAAATGGCAGTAGTTTTGCCGAACTTGATTTCACGCTATTGTCGGGAGAGAGAAGACCTTTAAATGGTTCGACTCCTCTACTAGGCGACGGTTCGGAATCAGTAACCGTTGTCCTATCGGGCATTCCTGCAGGTGTTATTTTGGAGGATGGAGACGGCACCGCGATTGACCTCAACTTTGTCGGCTATGAAACTAATATGGCTGGCAGTCCTGACCTGTCTAAACCAATATATGAAGCAAATATCACTGTGGCTGGTACAACGCCGGGCATCCGTATTCGACCTGTCGACTCTTCGACTGAAAATATTCATATTCAGGGTAAAGTGATCGTGACCGAAAATGACGGACACACGCTGTCTTTTGATCAGGAGATTCGGATTCTGGTTGAGCCTGTCATCGATACCTCTGTGACCTACAACAATGTCACAAATGGGAATGAAGATACTGTTATTAATATTGATTGGCATCCCGAAGGGACAGATTATATTGATTCGGATGAGCATTTTACATCAATTACTATCAGCGAAATTCCAAATGATGTTGAAAATGTCGTTGTTAACGGCGATGTGACTTGGGTTTACGATTCTGCTGCTGGTACTTTAACTATATCTCCCAAAATTGGTCAGACAGCGGAAGAGTTTACTCAGATCGCATTGAATAACAACTTCATTCAAATAATGTCAGCCCAAGATTCGAGTATCGATTTTGTTCTCAATACGGTTGTCACACTTGAAGAGACAGACCATGAATATGTTGATGTTACTGCCCCAGGTCAGGGGATCGTAACAACAACTATTACTGGCTCTATTAACGTTGTCGTGCGACCTGCGGTTGAACCTGAAGATACCAGCAACAAACTTGTGGTTGATGAGGTTGCAGGTCTAACAGATCTAACAACAGTGGTTGCGGATGCTCTGACCGGCGTCCTCAAATTTACAACCAACAGTGACAATACATCGGAAACGGATGAATTCGTGATTCGTTACCAAGAAACAGATGCTTCGTCCGCTATCGAAAAAGTGGACCAGTTAGTTATTCAATTAACAAACTTGAACGACTCAGCGCTATCAGATGATGTGCTCAATCAGTTACTTGTTATTGGAGCTGCTTATGAAGGCAATGGTCGCTGGGTGGTAACAAATGAAGATCTATTTAGTATTAGTGCACCAAATGGTCTTGCGTTCCCGCCAGTATCTAACATTCCAGGCACTTTCAATGACATTAAAATGACCATCTTTAGTACCGTGATTGATCGAGGTGATGGCACCGAAACTGAGTCATCACCTGTGGTTCAAAGGGAGGAAGAAGTGAACTTGTCATTCCCGGAAGTGCTTGTTGGTGGGAATGAGGTGGCTTCAGATATTACGATGATACAAGATAGTGTTGTCGATGCTATAGAGGACACACAGCTAGATTTGGGGAATGCGCTAAATAGTCTGATCACTTTCTCCGGGGAAGATACTTCAACAGACCAAGTGACTGTCATTATTGATGACTCTGTTACCATTACCCCAGGAGGGACATTCCCAATCAGTTTAGGAGGAGACTGTGATGTTGACTTTGTAAATGGGAAGTATGTGTTCGAAACTACCGTCGATCAGGGCGTTCTGACAGATTTCTCTGGCCTGCTGCTCAACCTGCCTGCTGACTATTCTGGCGATTTTAGGTTGCCAATCACCATCGTGACTAAAGATACACAGTCTGGTGATGAGAAAACCTTGGTGACTGATGTAGTTATTAAAGTCGCTCCTGACGTTGAAGGTAATCCAGACATTGATGTTACGGTTGTTGGTTCGCTCGATGAATCATTTAATTCTGTCGATACTGATGGTCAACCCGGACAAGATCCAGTTGGCTACGAAGATACCTATATTGAGCTTGATTTCAACTCAACGATCACGGATCAGGTTTCTGGTGACGAGGGTGGTCGGGAGGAGCTCACATCAGTTACTTTAACATTGGACGATCCTTCAATCGGTGCATTCTATGAAAATACAGGAGTATCACTAGGTACATCTATAACGTTTAACCAAGCGCAAATAGCAGCGGGTGCACTCGATAATGTGCTTTTTAAAGCAATAGAAAACTTCCCAACTGGAAATGATGTGAACCAAGTACAGATCAACGTTAGCGGTACAATTACAGATACTGCAAGTTACAACGACGTCTCTTCTCCTGTTGGCACAACCATTGACACAGATACGTTTAGTACGACCCTTAATTTCGGGGTTATTCCGGTTGTCGATGACGTAATTTTAACTGGACCTGGCAGTACCCCGAATGTCATTGAGATTACGGGCAATGAAGACCAGCTCATTTCTTTGGCAGGTACAAATCCTGTATCAATGGCTTTAACTGACCTCGATGGCTCAGAACAGTTTGTGTCAATTAAGTTTACAGATATTCCTGATGGTTTTCAGATTCGTGCTGATGTTGGTTCGGCTTATATCGTGAAGCACAATGGCGGGGGTGAGTGGGGGGTTCAATTACCTCAAACTTCAGGGGTGTCATTCGACTTAAGTGAGATTTCGATTTTACCACCTAAAGATTTCAGTGGTACAGCTGAATTTGGTGTTGAAGTCTTCACTCAAGAATCTTTGTTGGGTGTGCCTACTGCGGCGGCAAACTTGCCAAGCTTCAAACTGCATGTGGTACCTGTTGGCGATGTTGTTGATACAACTGTTGATGTTGATGCTCCTCCTACCGACTCTATTTCGGGCAATGAAGGGCAAAATATTGATATTGTGATCAATGCTTCTATTTTGGACAAAGAGCTATCTGCAACGGGTAGTGGCACTTATACCGAAAATGCACCCGAAACACTTCGGGTAGAAGTGGCCGGCGTGCCTCAATATGCTTCTATCTACTATCCAGACGGAACCACTTTGGGCATCTATGATCCAGCGATGCAGATCTGGACGTTAGATGTTCCAACACAGTCGTTAGATAAGATCGTATTTAACTCAGGTGAACACAACAGTGTCACTGGCAATACGCAGGGTATTAGTGGCCCATTGCAGATTACGGTGCGCTCGGTAGACACTGACGCTGATAATATAGAGTATCTAGGCACACCAACCAGCTTCGACGTTGATTTGGTTATTGATCCTATCAACGATCAGCCGACGTTTGTGAACGCAACTCATATTGAAACACCTGAAGGCATTAGTGTCGATATAGACCAATTTAATATTTATGATGTTGATGCTAGCTTTGACAACCCAGATGCAAATTACGTGCTGACGTTGGAAATTGACCAATCATTGCCGGGAGCTCAGGGTGTGTTAGAGTTTACAAACTCTGCAGGTGTTACGTTTGGATTGCAACCTGATGGTTCGCTTGTAATTACAGGTAAAGAAGCCGACATCAATGCCGCGTTGACTAATGGGGCTGTGACATTTAAACCCGACCCAAACCAGAACTACCTCAACCAGAGTGGTTTAGTCACAATCAATGCAACGCTCGATGATGGTGGTAATAACGGCTTGATTGACGCGGGTGATCCGAATACCGCTCAAACCCATCAAACTACGTTCACCATTAAGGTGACGGAAGTGAATGACGCTCCGGTCGCGACTGATGTCGATTTAGGCTCGATTGCGGAAGACGGTCAAATCGTGATTGTTGAAAGTGACTTGATTGCAGCGAGTTCTGACCCTGAAAACCACAACCTCACGGTAACAGGTGTCACCCTGACTCAGGGACAAGGTCAGCTAACGCGCTTTGAAAATGCTGGTGGTGCTGATGACGCTGGGATAACTGGACCATTCTGGATATTCATTGCAGCCAATGATTTCAATGGCGATGTGAAGTTCAATTACGACATCATTGATGACGGTACCACCAATGGTGTGGATGATTTCTTAACTGATAATGCTGAAATTAGCCTTGTCGTTACTGAAGTGAATGATCAGCCAGTGGCATCGGACATTGATTTGGGCGCCATACTTGAAGAAGGTCAGTTGATCATCAAAGAAGAAGACTTGATTTCTGCAACCACTGATCCGGAAAACGATACGATTACTGTGAACAGTTTGGTGCTCGATCAAGGTCAGGGTCAATTACAGCGCTTTGAGAATGTAGGCGGTGCTGATGACGCTGCGATCACTGGCCCGTACTGGGTATTTACCGCAGCCGACGAATACAGCGGTGATGTTAAGTTCACTTATACCGTTGAGGACGATGGCACAACCAATGACGCTAATGACTTCCTAACGGATACTGCAGAGATCACTGCGATTGTCGATGGAGTGAACGATACACCTGTTGTTAATGGTGACAGCGTCACTACGACTATTGACGAGGATGCAGGTCAGCTATTGAGTGGTATCAATGTCAGTGACCCTGATTATGTTGATACATTTTCTGATGATCTTATGACCGTCACTCTGACAGTGGATTACGGTACATTGAATGTAACACTTCCGGCAGTGACGACGGTGATGGTCAACGGCAACAACACCGGTTCGGTCATATTAGTCGGTACTCTGAGTGACCTAAATGCACTGATTGATACGCCAACCAGTCCAAATGGTGTTTACCTTGATGCGAGCCTGTCTCCAACCAATAGCATTGGCTTAGAAGTTGTCGCCAATGACAGCGGCAACCCTTCTGGTATCGCGATAGAGACAACGCCTGTTGTTTACAATATCGCGGTAACGCCAGTCGCGAATGCGCCAACCTTATCGATTGATACAGCGTCTAATTACGTGAGAAACATTACTGCGAGTCAGTCAGTCAGTGCGAGTGGTATTCCTTTGGTTGGAATTATCGCCGCCTTAACGGACATTACAGAGGAGCTAACGCTGCATATCAGTGATGTACCTGCTGGTGCTCAAATCACCAGTGACGTTGGTTCTGTGACTGATCTCGGTGGTGGTGTTTGGGTGGCAACGGCAGATGCGATCGATAGCTTGCAGGCGGTAGGGCTTTCTCAAACTCCGGGTAGCTACACGCTTAAAGTTGAGGCGGTTGCTGAAGAGACTGACAACAACGACACGGCGACCTCGGCTTCAATCGACCTTAATCTGAACATTGTGTCGGACGCGGTCGACATTAACCTGGCTTCGGAAACCGACGATATTCAGCTATTGGCTGGCGCGAATGCGACTGATATAACTGGTGGTTCAGGTAATGATCGACTGGAAGGTGGCGCGGGTGACGATACGCTGGTTGGCGGTGATGGCAACGACACACTCATTGGCGGGGGTGGTTCAGATATCCTAACCGGTGGTGACGGGATGGATTCGTTCGTATGGCTTAATATCGAAGATGGCGTTGAAGACACCATTACCGATTTCAGCCTATCTGAAGGTGACCAGATCGACTTGCGCGAAGTATTGCCAGAGCTGAAGAACACATCTCCAGACATGACGGCTTTACTGCAACAGATAGACGCAAAAGTGGAAGGGGATGATATTGAGCTTACGATCAAGTCTGATGGTTTAGGTACTACTGAACAGGTGATTGTGGTTGAAGATCTTGCTCCTCAGCTAACCTTAAGTGGCATCATGCCTTCGGATATTTTGGATGCGTTAGTAAAGCAGAACGTGATCACTCACGGTTAACGCGAATCATTAAACCGTAACGAAAGAGGCCAGCATTGCTGGCCTCTTTTTTGTCACTGTATAAATCGTAAAGAGTTACTTAAGAGAGTTGTGAATCAGGAACTCTTCTTCAACGCCTTTCAATTTCATCTCATCCATAATGAAGTTCACTGTGTTCAACAAGCGTTGTTCACCTTTTTGAATCAGGTAACCGAATTGGCTGTTGGTAAACGGTGTCTCACAACGAGCGGCTTCAAGGCGCTCGTCTGTCACTTGATAGAACAGGCCTTCAGGAGTTTCTGTCACCATTACATCAATTTTACCTTCCGCAACGGCTTGCGGAACGTCTAGGTTGTTCTCGTAAGGTGTAAAGATCGCGTCTTGCAAGTTAGCATCCGCAAGAATCTCGTTAGTCCCGCCGATATTAACGCCAACACGCACAGAAGAAAGGTTCACTTTCTCAATGCTGTTGTATTGTTCCGCTTTGCCTTTCGTAACTAAGAAACGCTTACCAAAGGTCATGTAGCCTTGAGTTTGTTCTGCGTTTAATGACGCTGCAATTTACGTGTGATACCGCTCATCGCGATGTCGTATTTATCGCTGTCGAGGTCAGTTAGCCGATCTTTCCATGTGGTACGGACAATCTGTAATTCAACGCCCAAACTGCTCAGCAATATGCTTGGCTACGTCAATGTCATAACGAGAGTAGGTTTGGCCGTCGAAGTAAGAAAAAGATTTGTAGTCGCCTGTGGTGTCGACACGAAGTGTGCCTGACTTTTGAATGTCCTCTAGCTGGTCAGCTTGTGCTACATCAGAAAGTACCAGAGTAATGGAAGCAAGTAATAGTGATATTTTTTCATTGTAATTGTCTGTTGTGTTTGTGTTGTCATTCAAAGTAACAGAAACAATCAGAGAAAGAGATCAAACCATTGGAAAGGTCGGAGTTGAGAGGCAATCGAGGAGTTAAGAGTGCGATTTAGTAGCTATTTTTAGCTCTAGAAGTATTAAAAAGCGATCTCGCGATCGCTTTATATCTTAAAAATTAATACGTTAAAATGCCAGTAGGTGATGCGGCTTACTTATTAACGAATTCAACTGCGTCACGAACAAGCTTGCCTAGTTCATCCCACTTACCTTCGTCGATAAGGTTAGTTGGAACCATCCAAGTACCGCCACACGCAAGTACAGAAGGGATAGATAGGTATTCATCTACATTCTTCAAGCTTACGCCGCCAGTTGGCATGAATTTAACAGGGTAAACTGCGGTTAGTGCTTTAAGCATACCAGTACCGCCAGAAGGCTCAGCAGGGAAGAACTTCAACGTGCGAAGACCCATTTCCATTGCTTGCTCAACTAGGCTTGGGTTGTTTACACCCGGTACAATCGCAACACCTTTGTCGATACAGTACTGAACAGTACGAGGGTTGAAACCTGGGCTTACGATGAAATCAACGCCTGCTTCGATAGATGCGTCAACTTGCTCGTTAGTCAGTACCGTACCTGAACCGATTAGCATGTCTGGAAATTCTTTACGCATGATGCGAATCGCTTCGATTGCACATTCTGTACGTAGTGTGATTTCTGCACATGGTATACCGTTTTCAACAAGTGCTTTACCTAGAGGGATAGCGTCTTCAGCACGGTTGATAGCGATTATAGGGATTACTTTTAGGCTTGTTAGTTGTTCATTTAATGTAGTCATGAATTCTTTCTCACGTTAATTATGGGCTTGCTTTCAACTAAGCAAACCCTTGATTAATATATAAAGTCCGTAATTATAAAGACAAATCAGGCGTCGCTTTTAGAGGTATGATAGCACCTGGATGCGGAATCACAGTCCCTGCCACAATATGACCGGCTAATGCTGCATCGCTAGCATTACCACCGTTCCAAGCACTTAACTAGGATCTTGAACGGAAAAAGTCACCAGCAGCTGCAGTATCAACAATATTGATTACTGTTGGTGTTGCAACGTATGAGTACGATGGCACTAAACCAAAGAATCTCAAGGGAACTTTCGTGGTCGGTGGGCCGATCTGGTGCATCGTACTTTCAGTGCTAAAGTGTAGTTTAATAATACATATCTAATACGTAATTAGACTTATGCTAGGGCGTGTTGATCTTTCGTGAGTGTTTTTTGAACAGCATGGTAAAGAGTTATAATTTGCTTCGCCAAAAGTAAAACCATAACCAATACCATGCCAAGAACAATGCTAACTGATATTCGCTGGGAACTGCTACTCCAAGTTATGAAAAGTACAGGTCGTATTTACGATAAAACTGAACATCGAATGACATTTGAAGGAATACTTTATCGAATGAGAACAGGTATTCCTTGGCGAGATCTACCCTCTGAGTTCGGAGAGTGGAGTACCGTTTACAGACGATTTAATCTTTGGTCAAAGAAAGGGATTTTAGATAATCTTTTCAAAAGCTTATCTAGCATGGCTGACTTTGAATGGGTATTTCTTGATGGCTCTATAGTTAGAGCGCATCAGCATAGTACAGGTGCAGCTACTGAAAGTTCAGAGCAAATAGGAAAAAGTCGCGGGGGCAACTCAACCAAAATTCACTTAGCTGTAGATAGTGGTGGCCTGCCGATTTGCTTTGATTTATCAGAGGGACAACGCCACGATATAGTGCATGCCGAAAGCTTAGTTGAGCAACTCGATGAAGTTAATACCATCGTTTGTGATAAAGGATATGACAGTGAACCTTTCCGAACTTTTGTTAAGGAACGTGGCGGAGAAACAGTAATTGCTAAACGCAATTACGGACAAGATATAGACAAAGACAGTATGGATTGGTGTCTATACAAGTATCGTCACTTGGTCGAAAATGCCTTTGGGAGAATTAAGAATTATCGAGCTATTTCAAGTAGATATGACAAGCTAGAAAGGAATTATGCCAGCATGTTATCACTGGCATTCATGTTAATGTGGCTACCGATGTATTGTTGAACACGGAATGTACAGCAAAGATCAACACGCCCTAGGCACTTTTAATTCAATTTCAGGCTCTAAGCGAAGCTTACATGTGCAAGTGGCACGTGAAATTGCTCGCGGTATTTTGTCGGGTGATTTGCCTCAGGGCTCGATCATCCCAGGCGAGATGGCTCTGTGTGAGCAATTTGGTATTAGTAGAACGGCATTACGAGAAGCTGTTAAGCTTCTCACTTCCAAAGGGTTGCTAGAATCCCGTCCGAAAATTGGTACTCGAGTCGTTGACCGAGCATACTGGAATGTTTTAGATTCACAGCATATTGAGTGGATGGATGGGCTCACAGGTATCGACCAATTCTGTCATCAATTCTTAGGATTACGCCGGGCTATTGAGCCAGAAACTTGTGCGTTAGCTTCTAAATTTGCAAGTGTTGAGCAACGTGTTGAATTATCGGAAAATTTCCAAAAGATGGTCGATATTTCTAGACAATAACCGTTGGATAAAGAGCGTTGGTTAAACATTAATATGAAGTTCCATAGCCTTATTTTTAGGGCAACAGGGAATGACTTCTACCTACCATTTGGTCACATTTTAACGACCATGTTTAATCACTTTATTGCTCACTCCTCAGAACAGGGCAACACGTGTATCCAAGAACATCGTGCCATTTACGAAGCAATTATGGTTGGTAATAGTGATAAAGCACGCCAGGCGTCAGCAAGCCACCTACAGCGGTTAAACTATCAGTTAACAACAGAGTATTTAGTTTGTAGTTGATGCGTAAGTCGAGTAGCACATGGTTATTTTAAAGCACGCTAAGCGTGCTTTTGTCCCTCAACTTTTCCTATTTGTATAACTTACATTTAAGTTAATCCGTAATAAGAAATAAACCAATGAGAGTCGGTTTAGATCTTTAGATCAATCACCGCACGTTCTAATGAGTCGGTTTGTTCTACCACAGACGTTGCAGAAGCCGCGTTTCTCGACGCTCCCGTTACATTGGCTAATGTTAGCTGCTTAATCGCACTCACGTTTTCAATGACCTCTGATGTGACCTCACTTTGCTCTTTCATTGCATTGGAGACTTCTAAACTGTTATTTAGAATGGTTTCCATGTCTGAGATAACCGATGTTATCCTTGAATGTGCCTTCTCACAAGAGTCGACACTGCTGTTACCTTTTTCACAACAATTTTGAATCGTGTTAACCACCATTTGGGTTTGATCTTGAACACCTTGAATAATCGTTGAGATCTCTTCGGTTGAAAGCTGAGTTCTGCCCGCTAGGGTTCTTACTTCGTCAGCAACCACCGCAAAGCCACGACCTTGTTCGCCAGCGCGTGCCGCTTCTATCGCTGCATTCAGAGCAAGCAGGTTGGTTTGATCTGCAATGCCTTTAATCACTTCTAAAACCGTATTAATTTTCTCGGAATGAACAGAGAGGCGATTCACTTCTTCACTCGCACTGACGAGATCAGTCGAAAGCGTATTGATGGTGTCTCTGGTGAATGCCACGTCGTTCAGGCCATCATTCGCTGTGGCGAAACTGCTTTGTGCATTGGATGAGGCATTTTCACTGTTGGTTGCCACATTTTGAATATTGCTGCCCATCTGGTTTATCGCGGTCGCAATATTTTCGGTTTGTTGCTGCTGTTTGTTTAAAGTACTCTCAACTTCCATTCCATCGTGCTGAAGCTGGTTAGATATGTTGCCTAACTCTTGAATAGAGCCCTGAACTTGGCCGATAAGCTGACGAATATCGGCGAGTACTGTATTAAACGCCCTTGCTATATCGGCTATTTCGTCTGTTCCGCTGTCGTCGGCTCTTACGGTAAAGTCACGTTGCTGCGCGACCAACAACATGGTTGAGTTTAACGAGGCTATTTTCTTCGCGACACGAGATGAAATGCCAAAAGATAGTGCCATCAGTAATGCAGCGACGGTAACAATGGAACCAATAATAAAGGTCGTAATGGTTTGTTGAATTGATTCGACCTGCTGTTCCAAGCGGCTTTCAACGTTGATGAATATAGAGATGATATCTTCAAACAGCATTTTCATTTCTGATTTGAGTTCAGCGACCTTAGCTGGGTTGTGGTCTATGGCATCGACCATTAACGAAAAGTCTTTGTCGTATTGCTTGACTTCAAGTGTCAGCTTTTCTAACTCAGGGACTGCGATATCAGACTCTTTAAGCAAGACAGAGAAACTGCTCATCAGTTGTTGAAAGTGAGAGTACTCTTGAGCAAACACAGGCTTGAATGCTTTCTCGTGGCTTATTAGAAACTCTAATTCGGTTCTATTGAGCTGAAGCATAGAGACTTCGAGCGACTTTACTTTGATCAGCGTTTTTTCAAGTTTGATCAATTTCAGGTTGGCCAGTTCAGTGAATGACACAACAACCAATAACGAAATAATCGACAAGCAAGTAAGGCTGAAAAGGGAGGTTTTAATTTTCATAGGCGGGCACCAAAGCAAAACAATATGACTCAATAACGTATTTGGAATCGTGTTTCTCTTATTTGCGTGTAGATAGCTTACGAGGTCGGTAATTGAGATCTGACTCGCAACGGAAACGTTTGATAACAGTATTTTATTAAATGATTATTAACAAGTTAAATATTCATTATTTTCAATGGCTATTGATGATTGTTTTGTTATTAATGATTATTTAGAGCGTAAAAGGAACCGGAAGAAGAAGGGGACAGAGATGAGGACGATAGATCTTGTTAATGGAGAATTCGGTGCTTACCTGAGATTAAAGAAGGTGAGTACTTGTGCTTTGTCACACGAGCACTCATCCGTTTGTATTTAGCTTTCTGTCGGCATCCAAACTTGTTTAGACGTGATTTTGTGGTCTTTAAAGGTCAGTTCTTCAACCTTGTCTCCGTTAAGGTTCCAGCGCTTTAATTTTCCATTCGCCACTTCGCCTTCATTGAATTTCGCTTGGCTTGCCTTATTGCCGTTAGGGTAATAGCCCGTTACCAGACCATCTTTTTGTCCGTCGCTGTATTCAGCGGTCAGGCTTTGTTCGCCATTTGGATACCATCGAGAAGCAACACCCGATAGTTCGTTGTCTTTATAGTTGAGCTCGGCTTTCTTCTGGCCGTTGGGATACCAGGTTTCTGCTTTGCCTTGTAATTCACCTTTAACGTAATTCACTTTAGAGGCAACTTGGCCGTTCGGATACCAGTTGGTTTCTAAACCAAGTTCTAGGCCGTCGGAAAATTGAGCTTGGGTCGCGACTTGACCATTATCGAACTTCTCTTCAAACTGACCAGTAAAGGGTTTTGAATGGTTTACTTGATAAGCCAAGCCTTTACGCATCTGTAAATAGTCAACAGCATCAGCATCTTCACGTGGTGTGGCTGCATAACTCATAGAAGACATCGTACTAAGAGCAATCAATATAGGGATGTATTTCTTCATAATGACACCTTTTTAATGGACGGGGAAAATGTAATCGGTGTGTTAAAAGCATTCCATTTTCTCGAACTGCTGTCAGTACTTATTACTGGTTTTCAAGTTTTCACTATTGGTGTGTCGTATTGGGGAACTTTCTTTCATTTCCGATTTGATGGTGAAATAGATCAATCGATAAGCTCTTGAACTAAGATTTATACTTATGCAGCAGATTCCAAGGGATATGGCATAAGTGGTGATCTTCAGGGAAGTGGCTTAGGTGATGCTGGTGGATGTCATCACTCGCGACATAATGAGTTAACGGCAATATCTCGAGTGCGATACGGTCGGCGTCGTCACGAGAGGCAACATAGTACTTAGCTTCTTTTAAGTGTGCTGCGTTGGTGCTGTATACGCCTGTGCGGTATTTCTCTCCCACATCGGCACCTTGTTTATTCACGCTGTAAGGGTCGATAATCTCATACAAGTGTTCCATCAAAATCGTTACTGACGTGATACTTGGATCAAATTCAATTTGTACGCACTCTGCATAGCCATCGTAATCGCTTTGTGTCGTCCCGTTTTCGGTTAGCTGGACGTTTCCATTAGCACGACCTGCTTCTGTGCTGATCACGCCGGGCACATACTTGATGAACTCTTGTACACCCCACAAGCATCCGCCTGCTAAATAAATTTGTTCCATATTTCTCTTTGAGCTCTCTGTGTTTGTTGATGTTCGTTCGATGCGTGAATCAATACGATGATACCCGCACGTATAAAAAAGCGTCTATAAAAATGAGCGCACAAATAAAAACAAGCGTTTAGGTATTGTAAACCTGTGCGGCTGAACAAACATAAGTTTAAGATGATTTGTGATTATATAAGTCAGTATTGCTTTGTCATCACCCCTTTATTCATTTCTAGCCGTTCTTCGCGCGAACCAACTTATAGCGATGCGTCTGCAAACCCTGTGAGCGAAGGGGAAACCGAATCACCGACTAAGAGTGCTGACACTAATGATGCGATGGTCAAAGCATCTGACGAATGGTCGCAAGCTGAGCTGTTGATTTGGAATGGCTCGAAACACTATGTACGCCAACAATTAATGGTCGAGATAGAGTGGGGCAACCTCGGCTAAACCAGTTTAGAGGTGCTTGAGTTTGTCGCCAAAAAGTTTGATAAGAAATCACTCGATTTTTCGATTCCTGAAGGGCTTAAATTATTTGAAGAGGTTAGCCGCCGCTCGCGATTGCTCCTGAAAAGGCGCAGTTTGGTTTAGATGCTCTAAGGCCAACGCTGCTCGAGCGTATCTCTGAGGCAAATAACGTGCAGAGAAATCGCCAACGTTTTGAAGCAATGAAAATAGGAACGTCGCTTAAAGGACAGCTGAACAAAGCGGTAAAAGTAGGTAAGAAGGTGGCACCCAGTGCACTGAAAGCCGCGACACCGAAGTTAGCTGAAATGGCGATTAAACAAGTGGTTAAGAAGAAGTAACCTGATTTAGTGGAAGTGGTAATAGCTATGGCAATAACACTAACAATTAAGCTCTGATGAGGCTGAAGGTGAAGTTAACGAAACTCAGTGATTATCAGAGCTTTTTATCTACCATTCATTATTATTGAACCTCTATTACCGCAGAGATTTTTCAACGCTTAGTTAATTCCATGAACTAGTTTAATAGTATATAACCGTCATTCCGCAGCCAATTCTAGATTTTAATGTAAACGCCCCATGAACCCACGAGGCGATGTTGTTAATGTTTGAAGTTCCAAGGTAGGAGCGCATCGATATCAGGCTCAGCTTTCGCTAGCTCTTTCATGCACTTGACCATGTAGTCGTAGAGGATAAGGCCGTTGGCTTTCGCCGTCTCGACGATGCTGTAAAGCATCGCGCTCGCATCAGCACCATTTGGTGTGTTCGAGAAGAGCCAATTTTTTCTGCCAATGACCAGCGGTTTAATGGCGCGTTCAGCACGATTATTATCGATAGATAAATGACCGTCATCGATATAGCGGATAAGTTTCGGCCATTGGCCGAGCGTGTATTTTATCGCCTTGCCCAGCGAGCTAGACGCTAGCACTTGTTGAGTCGTCATCCACTCGTACAGCTCATCCAGTATCGGCTTGGCATGCAGTTGACGTTCTGCTTTTCGTGTTTCGACAGTCGCACCTCTTAAGCGCGATTCTATCCCATAGAGCTTCTGGATTTTGGCTAGCGCTTTATCTGCTTTGCCTGACTTACCTTTACCTTGAAGCTTCTTAGCATCCATGAACTTACGCCGTGCATGTGCCAAGCAACCAACATTGGTTACGTGATGAAGACCATCATAGGCACCATAGCCATCGGTTTGCAGATAACCACTGTAATCCCCCAAGAAGGCAACAGGGCATGCCCTCGCGCGACTGTTTTGATAGTCGTACAAGGCGATATTCTTTACATTCGGCAGTGCAGCGTCGGGCGAGTCTGCGCCCGAGCAGTAGAGCCACATATAACACTGTTTATCTTCTTTGAGGACATTGAGCGGCGTTTCATCTGCCTGAACCACCACTTGTTGGAGTAGATGCTCTTTCAAGGCCGCATACAGCGGTGTGAACTTCTCACTGACTTGGATAACCCACCTTGCCATCGTGGTTCGTGATAGCTCGATACCCGACTGGGTAAACAGCGACTCTTGGCGGTACAGTGGCATTGCGTATTGATATTTGCCAAGGATGATGTTGGCTAGCAAGCTTTCTGTCGCGAAGCTTTTAGGGATGATGCTCTGGGGCGCTGGCTTTTGAACGATGTGGCTTTTGTCTTCAGTTTGCTCGCACTGACGACAAGCATACTTAGGACGAACATATTCCAGCACTTTGAGCACGGCTGGTGAGAACTCAAGTTTCTCACTGCGGTCTTCACCGATTTTATGCAGACTATGTTGGCAGCATGCACACTGTTTTTCATGGTCGTCTAAATCGAGTTCGATAACCTCACGAGGCAAAGTCTTTGGAAGTGGCTTGCGTTTACCACGCTTCTTCGTTGTGGTCGTTGTTACCTCAACCACCTCTCCCTTAGCGGCTTCACATTCCACTTCGTTGAAGAGGTCACCTTGAGATTCATCGTAAGGCTTTAACGCCTCCGAGCGTTTTGCGAACTGGCGGTCGAAAGCAAGTTTGAGTTGCTCAAGCAGAGATTGACGCTCTTGTTTCCATTGGTTTTCTGACGCCATCAGCGCTTTCACCATCGCTTGTAGCTTGGCAACATCTTGGCTTTCTGGGTTGATATCTGGCGTCTTTTTCATGGCATTGATTATACTAAAATCATACCATTTACGCTTGGTAGATAAGGCTTTATTATCGATTAAGTCATTGTAAAATCGTTTATTTGAACGGGTTTATGGCCGATAATCGTGAAGCCAGAAAGCAGTCTATCAAGCTCGAATTGAGTCAGGGTAAACACTTCATTTTTCTCTTTTGTAGGCCATTTATACTTGGCTTTTTCAAGACGTTTATACCAAAGCGCAAAGCCAGTTTTATCCCAGTACAGCACTTTGATTTTGTCGCGCTGTTTATTGGTGAACAGGAACAGTGCGCCACTTCCCAAGGGTAAATCGGTGTCACTTTCGATAATCGCCGCGAGGCCATTGATGGACTTTCTAAAATCGACACTCTCACGATACAGATAAATCTCTGGTGCGCTGAGCATATGTTTCATGACAAGGCTCCAATGAGTTCTGCCAGGTAGGTAGCGGGCGTGCCTTGAGGAATGCTCAACTCCACATCATTGATGAGAAGTGTCATGTTAGCGGTGGCTATTTGAGCTTGATATTTCGTTGTCTTTTCGACGATCTCTGCCCGTACAAAGCCTTGAGAGACATCTGCTTTTTTGAGTTGCTGGCGCTTAGCGTAAAACGTCGAGGGGTTGAGTTCATTTAGCTTACAAAATGCAAGCGTTGACAATGAACTCGATTCAGATTGCTCGATGAGCGTTTGCCATTCTTGATTAGTGTGTCGTTTTCCCATTTCAAATCTCCTTATGGTTGGAGACTTGATCTTATTCTTCGCGCTAGGCGATTAGAATGCGGGGTTTATGACGCGCTTACATTTTAATTAGTGTGATCCCACGATCATTTATCAATAATGATTGCAGTTGAGACTTGACGCAGATCCCCCGTTTTGATCTATTACTTTTATTTGCCGGTAACTTGCGATGTCTGCTCCTCAACCTGTCATAAAACGCTTAGATCATCTTGGATTAATCGCTGCATTCTGTCATGAGATTGATTTACCCGGGCTTATCGACCGCATAATTCCTAAGTATTCAGAGCATAATGTCTCACACGGTGATGCCGTTCTAGCCATGATTTTGAACGGTTTGGGCTTCCATAGTCGAACATTGCATATGTTTTCTGACTTTTTCGAGACAAAGCCAATATCAAAGCTGCTTGCTAAAAACATAGAAGCGCACCACTTAACTGATGATGTTCTTGGGCGCACATTAGATGCTTTATTTGAAGCTGATGTATCTATTTTATATCAAGTTATTGCAGAGCATACCGTTGAAAAATTGGGCCTCAAGACAGAGTCTGTCCACCTTGATATAACGAGTTTCCATGTTGATGGTGAATATGCTCAATCAGCAGAGGATGACATTAATTCTATTCAACTCGTCAAAGGTTATAGTCGAGATCACCGACCTGAATTGAATCAGGTTGTCCTTGAATTAATTTGTGAAAATCAAGCAGGGCTCCCTGTTTATATGCAGGCTCTCAGTGGAAACACGAACGATGCAAAAGCATTTGCAGAGGTCACTAAGCGCCATATTCACTGTCTTAAAGCCGCGCAAAATAGTCGTTACTTTATTGCTGATGCAGCTTTATACACGTCAGACAGTATTTGCTCACTTGATGAACAAAAGCAGAAGTTCATTACACGCGTCCCAATGACCATTAAAATGGCCAAACAAGCTCTACTGGCATTATCGCCAGCGCAATTAGAGCCTATCGGTAATGGTTATTCGGGGCACTGGATTGAATCTGATTATGGCAACGTGAAGCAGCGATGGTTGTTAGTGAACAGCGAGCAAGCGACAAAGCGAGAAGAAGCCACTTTTTATAAAAATTTGGATAAAAATCTGACCAAAGAGCTTAAATCTCTAGCTCAATTAGCTAAGAAACAATTTGCCTGTGCGACTGATGCACAAAAGGCTATGAGTGAATTTCAGAGTCAATGCCAACTGTTGAGTTTCGAGCAAAGTGAGATACGGCAAGTGCCCGAGTTTGCTGGCCGAGGGCGCCCTAAAAAAGATGAGGTTCCAACTGGATACCACTACAAAATTGAAGCAAATCCGTTCACTGATTTAGAAAAAGTAAAACTCGCGAAGCTTAAAGTTGGTATGTTCATTCTTGCGACCAATGATACTGAAAGTACCGATCTCGATATGGCTGCGTTACTGGAACACTACAAGTCACAACAGAAAGTCGAGCGAGGTTTTCGCTTCCTTAAAAGCCCTGAGTTTTTAACATCATCTATCTTCTTAAAAAAACCACAACGCATCGAAGCTTTACTCATGATAATGACCTTAAGCCTAATGGTTTATGCTGGACTCGAGCATAAGATACGTGAAGAGTTGGCTGTTACTGAAGAATTTTTTCCAAGCATGGTTAAGAACAAAACCACATCTAAGCCAACTGCTCGCTGGGTGTTTTTAAAATTTGAAGGGGTCGATACACTTGAGTTCGGCGAACAATGGTTTATCACCGGCATTCAAGACCATCAGAGGAGATTGCTTCAATTGCTAGGTAAGCTATATGAAGCAATTTATTCCTAAATGAGGTGCGGAATGTCGGATATAAAATGATGGTCTTCACAGTTTATATAACACGCTATCGTACTTAATTGTCATTCTAAATATTGATCACATTTATACTTTCTTTCGCTGTATTTATAAAATAATTGCACTATATTTAAATTCCGGATCACCTTGATTTCAACGAAGGGATATATTGTGAACATGTATCTGAAATGGCAATCAACAACATGGCTAACCTTGTTAGCTTGGTACACCTTAGATCACCAGCTCTCGTTCCACCTTTCTTCAGAGTAGTACCCTCTAGGCGTCACGCGCCAGCAGAGCTCTTGAGCTTTGTCCAGTCCTGTTAATTTTGTCTTTAAGGAATGTCGTTTTTCATGCGTTCGCTCTATGTGGTTTGGTGCATGCAGTTCTTATCTCTAGTCATTATTAATTGGATTCCAATCAATACATCATTGATTAAATAATCTATTTCTAACTATTAATTTTTTTCGTAATTATCACGAGAGTGATCGTGCGTGAAACTAAATTAATGGTGATGACTCGTGACATCTAAAATAATGAATTCAGATTTTTCGCTTTAAGGCTGAATTTGTTGAAAGGGACTATTATGGAAAACTTCAAACATCTACCAGAACCGTTTCGTATTCGCGTTGTAGAGCCAGTAAAAAGAACAACTCGCGCCTATCGTGAACAAGCCATTGTCGAAGCGGGTATGAACCCATTTTTGCTCGACAGTGATGATGTGTTCATCGATTTGCTGACCGACAGCGGTACCGGTTCAATCACTCAACGTATGCAAGCTGCGATGTTGATGGGTGATGAAGCCTACAGTGGTAGCCGCAGCTACTATGCATTGTCGAATGCGGTGAAAGATATCTTCGGCTATGAGCTGACCATTCCTACTCACCAAGGGCGTGGAGCAGAGCAGATTTACATTCCTGTTCTGATTAAGAAGCGCGAAATGGAAAAAGGACTCGATCGCAGCAAAATGGTCGCTTTGTCGAACTACTTCTTCGATACCACGCAAGGCCACACTCAAGTGAATTGCTGTGTCGCGAAAAACGTTTATACCAAAGAAGCGTTTGATACCTCAGTGAATGCGGACTTCAAAGGCAACTTCGATGTGGTGAAACTGGAAGAAGCGATCTTAGAAGCAGGGGCGGCTAATGTTCCTTATATTGTGAGCACCATTACCTGTAACTCAGCTGGTGGACAACCTGTCTCTATTGCCAACCTTAAAGCCGTGTATGAAATCGCACAGAAGTACGATATCCCAGTAATTATGGATTCTGCACGCTACGCTGAAAATGCTTACTTCATTCAGCAGCGTGAAGTCGGTTATCAAGATTGGACAATCGAACAGATCACACGCGAATCTTACAAATACGCGGATGGTTTAGCGATGTCTGCTAAGAAGGATGCGATGGTACAGATGGGCGGCTTACTTTGCTTTAAAGATGCGTCATTCATGGATGTGTACACAGAATGTCGAACCTTGTGTGTCGTTCAAGAGGGTTTCCCAACTTATGGTGGGTTAGAAGGCGGCGCGATGGAGCGTTTGGCGGTTGGCCTTTATGACGGCATGCGTCAAGATTGGTTGGAGTACCGTGTAGGTCAGGTTCAATACCTTGTTGATGGTTTAGAAGCCATAGGTATCGTGTGTCAGCAAGCGGGCGGTCATGCTGCGTTTGTCGATGCGGGTAAATTGCTTCCTCATATTTCAGCGGATCAATTCCCCGCACATGCTTTGGCGTGTGAACTATACAAAGTGGCAGGTATCAGAGCGGTTGAGATTGGTTCTTTACTTCAAGGTCGAGACCCAGCAACGGGTGATCAGCATCCATGCCCTGCAGAGCTATTGCGCTTAACCATTCCACGCGCGACGTACACACAAACACACATGGATTTCATTATTGAAGCGTTCGAGAAAGTAAAAGAGAACGCGAGTAAGGTGAAAGGGCTCGATTTTGTCTACGAACCGCCAGTGCTTAGGCATTTCACCGCTCGTTTGAAAGAGGTGGAAGCCTATGAGCATCAACCAGACAAAAAGAGCGAACCAAGGATCGAAGAAGCATTTTAAAATAATAAAATAGACGAATAGTCATCAGAACCATAATTAAAGGCTCCTCTTGGAGCCTTTTCTTTTCTGAAGCGGGTGCTGGAACAGTGAAGCCGTTATCAGTCGGTTTTAAGTGGCTAGGTTTACTTGTTTTCCAGTGTGGTTTTCAGGATTTTAAATAGCCATTGATTCAAAGGCGCGTCTTTTTGCGAACGGCGGCAGCTCATCACATAGCTCACATCGATCGTTAGATTTTCAGGTAAATCAATACTGCTGCAACCGTCTGGTACGCTGCCATCTAGGGTGATACCAAAATAGTCAGATTTTAAGACGATGTCGTGAATCATTGCAGGGTGATCAGCTTCCACTCGTGGATTGACGTGAAAACCTATATTTTTAAGGCGCTCAAGGATTGGGTAATTATTGTTATTCCACCCTGGGGTTTTAAAGATAATGATTGGATAGTCGGCGAGCGACTCAAAGTCTTTCGCCGGATGATCGTCTCTTACGAAGAACACCACTTTTCCTTTTCCGAATTCCATTTGAGAAATCGACTGCGGTAGAGTTTCATCAAAGTAGTGAATCGCCACGGACTCTTCGCCGTCGATGAGCCTGTTCTTAACATTGCTGCCCCATCTAACGAATGAGTAGCGAGCATGCGGGGCTTCTTTGGTCAGTGTGAAGTAGAGCTTCGAGCCAAAGCGCTCCCAGAATAGTGTGTTCGCGTAGATTTTGATATCGCCGTGGTAAGTTTCTGGTGAGAATACTTGGTGTTTTATCGCTTCAACGCTGCTCAATATCTGCTCAAAGTTCTCGATATTGGTTTCAACAAAAGTCGTTGGTTCAAACCCGTGTTTGGTTTGAATGAACAGCGGATCATCGAGCTGTATTTTTAACTTCGAAAGGTTCTTACTTATCGCCCCTGAAGTTTTTCCTAGTGACTCCGCAACTAACCCCACATTGCGAAGTTCGTACATACGTTTGATGACCAAGATATTCTGAATATCTAGATTGATGTCCACAAGCACTCCAAATTGCTTAGATGGTAACGATACTAATCTTTGGTGTAGCTAAAGCGTAAAGATCATGTGACTCTAATATCATCGCGCTAATGTAAAACCCATAAGACAGCACTAAGTCAGAATTCTCTAATCCCTTTGATTTTCCGTTTGGTAAATCCTGCTTTTCCTCGTGTCGCTATCACTTGAGCGCTAAAGTAATCTCAACAAAACAATACAGTATAAAAATAGAACGAGGTGATGTATGAACAAGTTAATCGCACTAGGCTTAATGGCTATTTCAATGAATACAGCTTTTGCTGCAGATGGTTCTTACACTGGTACCATCGATATGACGATGAGTAATCATAATCAAGTTAACGTAGAGCGCGTTGAGTCTGATTTAACACTGAAAGGAAGAAACGAAGCCGCTGTCGGTGGATTTAAATTTCAAACGAGCGTTGATCAAGACCAAGCGATTCAGCTGACTGGTCGTCGCGACTAATTTTCTAACAGTGCTTACCATTGTCATGAAAAATGCTGCGCCCTTGGGTGCAGCGTTTTTTTGTTTGGGATTTGGAGTCTTTAATAAATTCAGCTATCTAGCCTTGGCAGGGTGTGTAACGTGTGGCATTTTGTCTTTCTATTAACGTTAATTTGCGACTCGGTGTGGGCTAAGAATGGCACACAAGCAAACGAAGACTCGAAAAGGACTAGGAATGATTCGAAAAGAAACGGGAATGATTCGTCATATTTTACTGATTAAGTTTAAACAAGAGGTAGAAGTTTCTGAAATAGAGAAACTGAAAGGACTGTTTGAAGCGATGCCAAGTAAGGTTGAAGGCGTGACTTCAGTCGAGTGGGGGCTAAATGACAGCCCAGAAAACAAGAACCAAGGTTATAACCATTCGGTGCTAATGACGTTCGCTGATGAAGCTGGCCGTCAGAACTACCTTCCGCACCCAGAGCATGATGCGCTGAAAGATGTGTTTCGTCCTTTGTTAGATGACATCATCGTGTTTGATTACTTCCTGTAATCAGCTTCTCAGTATGTCTCTTATGTTTTACTCACCTTTGATAATGAAGAGTTAGGGCTTGTATGACTAAGCCCTAACCAATAAGGAACGATTTACTCTGTCGGCGAAATTGTCACCGGGGTGAACGAAGCAACCGCATTGCCGCCAGCACCAGGACGGTCAACATAAGGGGTGTTTTGCATCAAGGTGTAATACACGTCCACGAAGTCATCATCATTCACTAATACGCCATCAGGAATTACGTCGATAACCTTGCCTGTGATCTGAGGGATGATCGCATAACCCTGAACTTCTGGATCAGGAATTACCTTCAATATTTCTTCAGCGGCTTCAACTAGCAGTTTTGCTAACGCTTTATAATCGGTGCCGTCATCGTGCTCCATCAAGATCATATCGGCAGCGCCCCAGCGGTAACGCGGCCAGAAGATTACCGTTTGATTTGGGTAATACGTTTGTTTGTCGTAGTCCAGATAAGGCATCTCAACGAGGTCAATCTGCGGCTCTAAACGACTAGCATTAACACCGGTCACGATAGCGTAGATTTCAGCTTTACCAGAGATCCACGGTTCTCTATCAATGGCCAAACGAATCTTAGACAATTGGGTGGTGTTCAGTTCTTCAGGTTCAGATTCTGAAATAGAGCGATGAACTTTGTTATTTAAAGGCTGTTTTAGAGATTTGTGGACGCTGTTTTTATCACTGTTGGCATTGATTTGAGTTGCAGTACCCAGCTTGTTCATCTCGGCCTGCATCGCCATTAGGCCTGCTTTGAGTTCTTCTGCGCCATTACTATCAATAACAAACACGGGAACATCTGGTGTTTGGTACACGTCTAGCTCGTGAACTTGCCCATACACATCATAGGCTTCGATGTATTGCCAGTTTGAATCATCGCCTGATGGTTCGAAAGCAAACAGCGGGCTCTCACCGTTTTTCCAAGCTTCAATCATCGCTTCATCGGCCATACGAATCTCTAGCAAAGAGTCACTGAAGTCGTTGACCCCTTTCATCTTACGGTAGCTAAGATCGGCTTTCTGCATCTTGCTTGTAAACGCGGAGTAGGGCTTGGCTGAGTTAAGCTTGTCAATCGGTGTAGACAGCTGCTTTCCTGTTATCTGGTCTTTTAAAGAGAGCTCAAGGTCGGAGTAGCGGGCACTGATTTGCAACGCCAAAGATCGCTTTTGTGCTGAGGAGTTCTCCGAAAGAGAGCGTGAGTTTGTTGTGTCGATGTTGTTTGCATAGGATTGAAAGCCAACCACTGTCGTTGCAATTACCATACTGATAGAAAAAGATGGTCTCATAAATAATCCTTATTTTGGTTTTTATCATTAATAGAGCATTTGCCCTATAAGGATTAACCTATCAGTAACATGAATGTGTTCAAAACTTAGTCATTTTTTTTGTTTTAATTTTCAGCGCAAGATCTTGTTTTATTGTTTGTTATAAAATGTATTAAATAAAAACTTGATATTTTTGTCTTTATTAAATTGTCAATATATAATTTACAATATTATTAACTACCTGTGTTTTTTGTATAACTCACTTGTATTACCAGAGTAATCGCAGTGACGATATCGTGAACCAATAGTTTAGAGAGCTGTATACCATTGAAATATTGAGCTTAAGTTCCGAATTATTTGAAGCGTCTGCTTACGTGAATATATTCTCGGTCATCATGATTGGTTTAAGCGTAATGACTTGTTTTTGAATGGTATCCTTGCTGATGACACTATAGCTCGTATCATCTCTACCATTGAACCCGAACAGTTCCATGAGTGCTTCATTAATTGGATGTCATCAATACATACTCTCACCGAACTTGAAGGTAACTTCTCTCGCTAGAAAGACTTAAAGAGCATTGTCATGGTTGAAAATGTTGCTTGAAAAAGAAAACGAAAGATTGAACGGTCAATTCTCTTTCCCTATATCTTTGAACCTCGCGGATGATATGAGCGATAAGTTCTCCATTGTCACTACCAACGGTGGTGTTGGTCTGATTCTTGTTTTGATCGTATGAAATATGATTTTAAAACGCGCGGTCGCTTTTTGGGTTGCTGTTTCCATTCCATTTGTGTAGTTGGCGTAATGGCGTTGCTGCCAGTACTTGGTATGAATCTAGATAGCATCACACTAGCGGCGATGCTACTGGTGATAGGCATTATTGTTGATGACTCGGTTATCGTTGCCGAGCGTATTTACCAAGAGTGTGAAAATGGAAAAGCACCGTTAGACGCAGCAAAGTCAGGTGTGCAAAGCATCATTCGTCCTATTATTGCGAGCTTAACTACCACCGCGCTCGTGTTCATTCCGATGTTCTTAATCCCCGGAACGATGGGGAAGGCCATTATGGTGATCCCAATTACTGTAATCGCGGCGCTTTTGTTTTCGTTGATTGAATGTACCTTTACGTTGCCTGCTCATCTTGCGAATTCATTAAAGAAAGAAGAGAAGAAAAAGCAAAAAGAAGAGCGCTTCAACCGTGTTTTTAACCAATACCACTCTTTCTTAATTGATTGTTTAAATTGAAAAAGATCTGTACTGCTAACTGCTGTCATAGCGCTTGTTGGAAGTGGGATATTATTGACGACACTTAAGCTTGATATCTCCCCAAGTGAAACTGCAAAATACATCGAAATATACACAGAGGTGTTGGATGCGGTGATTAAATCCGCAGCAAGCCGACTTAGACCGATACTGTTAACGTCAATTACCACTGTTGTTGGTCTATTGCCTCTTGCCTATGGGATTGGCGGTACTGACGCCTATATAGGGCCTATGTCTCTCACCTTAGGTTATGGGCTCTTGTTTTCATTGCCTGTAGTGCTCATCGTTATCCCTTGTCTATATACCCTTTTTTTGGTCGCAATAGCACTAAATAAGGTATTTAGTGCAAGGAGTGAACTTAGTTGGATAAGCTTATCCCCCTCTGTTAAATGAAGGTTTAATCATTCATTTTACCACTCGTTAGCTAGAATTATGAATTATGAATTATCGGAGAGGGGGGAAGTACACAATTATGGGGCTCATTTACATCTGGCATAAAGTGGTCTCAACTACGAAAGCATGAAAAATATTAGACAGGCATAGGCTTTAATGAAGAAGAGAAGACTAAGCAGCAAGACATCGTTATAAACGCGGAGATCCATTATCCAGATAACAATCTTTGCCTCTCTGATGACGTAGACAATGCCCTCAACTACAAAACCAATCCTCAAACTAGAGCTGAGTTTTTACGATGAGTGAGGCGATTCTGATAACTGGAGTAGGGACGCTACTGGAGTTAGTATTGGCTCAGCAACTTTTGGCTAACGGGTACCAAGTGATTGGTACCTTCTGCAGCGAGTACCCTCAATTACAACAGTTGCGTGATAAGGGAGCTGACTTACAGAAAGTCGACTTTTATCAGCAAAACAATGTAGAAGGCTTCTTTCCCAATGTGACTACTATCACATTTTTGTTAATTCATTTCCTGCATCCAGTGAGCTGTATTAAACGGAGCTCATGTTCGCTTCGCTTTGAAACCCCCCTACCCATTTAGGGGAAGGAGCATCCGATCAGAAAATTCAAACAAATGTTTAAATTGATTGATTTATGGAACCATTTTCCGAGCATTTAACGGGATGACTTTCACTTTGAACTTGATCAATATGTTCATTGTTGCGCAACGATATTAAACAAAATTCGTATTGGAAGCGCACATTTACTTCTTCGATCTGCTCAGTACAAGGAATGAAATTATGTCTAATCAGGAAACATTTAAGGCTTTTACATCACAGCTAGAGTCTGTAACCAATCCGTTCTACAACTTCAATCAGCTAGTGACTAAAAACATAGAGACACTAACCAAGATGCAGCTTGATAGCCTGCAGGCTTACAGCGCACTAGGCAATGAGTCTTTGCAGAGTTTAGCATCGTTAAAGCAGCCACAAGATATTCAGGCTTATGGTTCAAAACAGATGGAAGTGGCGAGTAAGATCTCACAGCAACTTATGGAAGATAGTCAGAAGCTGACCCAACTTGGTCAAGATTTTAAATCTGCCGCTGACGAGCTTACAGCTTCTGCGGTAAAGACTGCGAAAAGTGCGTAGTTTATCGTTTGATGGCGGAGCGTAACGTCTAGCATCGCCATCTCTCAGCGTCACTTCTAACAAGGATGTCAGAATGGAAAATAAATCGCCCCTTGAAGGTATGATGAACCTCATGTCCGAATACGGACAAGCGTGGATGGACAATCTAGGTCAGCCAACACGATCTACATTGATGAATATCCAATCGGAAGATTTTACGAAGTGGTCGGGCTCGATGATCCAAAACCCAACCAATATAGTCGAGCAACAGATGAATTGGTGGGCGCAGCAAGTAAATTTACTTAACGATTGTATCCTCGGCACTCAAGAGCAAACCAAAGAGACCGATCGTCGTTTCCGTGATTCCTCATGGAATGACACGCCGCTGTATCGTTACATCAAAGGGAGCTACAAACTTGCTTGTGACAACATTCAACAATCAGTTGAGAGCGCAGATGGGCTGGACGACGAGACTAAAGCTCGACTTTCATTTTTCACTCGGCAGTATCTGAATGCTATGTCACCAAGCAACTTTGTTTCGACCAACCCAGAGATACTCAAGCTGACCATGGAAAGCAAGGGTGAAAACCTGATCCAAGGGATGAAGCAATTCCGTCAGGACCTAGAGCAAAGTGCCGATATACTCAATATTCGAATGACGGATAAGAACCAGTTCTCCTTGGGCGAGAATATTGCCTCAACGCCCGGAAAAATCGTCTTTCAAAATGAAATGTTCGAGCTGATTCAATACAAGCCGACTACAGAGCAAGTCTATAAACGTCCGATGCTGATCGTACCGCCGTTCGTAAACAAATTTTACATTATGGATGTCAATCCAGAGACCTCCTACGTGAAGTGGTTGGTAAGCCAAGGTCACACGGTGTTTATGATCTCTTGGGTGAACCCTAACGCTAAAATGCGAGACGTCGATTTTGGCAACTATGTGACTCACGGTGTATTACCTGCGCTTGATGCCATTGAAAGTGTCACAGGAGAGCGAGAAGTTAACGGTATTGGTTACTGCATCGGTGGCACCACCTTAGCCGCAGCCATGGCTTACCTTTCTGGTAAACGCCGTAAACAGAGAATTAAATCGGTCACTCTGCTTACAACAATCCTAGACTTCAAAAAGCCAGGTGAGTTAGGGGTCTTCATCAATGACCAGATCATTAGCAGCATCGAAGCGCAAAACAACCAACGTGGTTACATGGATGGTCGCCAAATGGCCGTGTCATTTAGCCTGCTTCGTGAAAACAGCCTGTATTGGAATTACTACATCTCCAACTATCTGAAAGGGGAGAGCCCAATGGCATTTGACCTCCTTTATTGGAACTGTGACAACACCAACGTGACTGCAGCGACCCATAACCAGCTATTACGTCAGTGCTATCTTGAGAATCGACTCGCTAAAGGCGAATTGGTGATAGATGGTGTGGCGATTGATTTGGGTAAAGTAAAATCTCCAGCTTATTTTCTCTCTGCTATTGATGACCATATCGCGCTTTGGGACGGCAACTTTGAAGGCACAAAACTGCTGGGTGGAGACAATAAATTTGTACTTACCGAAAGCGGTCATATTGCAGGGCCGATGAACCACGCAGATTCCAATAAATATGGCTTTTGGACAAATGATAATAACGACCAAGCATCATCTCAGTGGCTTTCCAGTGCCAACAAACACCATGGCTCTTGGTGGTCACATTGGCAAAACTGGGTTGATGAGCGTAATTTCTCAGAAATGATTAAAGCTCGTGAGTTGGACGGGGAACTGGATGCGCCAGGTGAATACGTGAAGCACCGTATTCAAGATGTCATCGCAAAAGAAAATGAAATGGAGTCCGCATAATGAAGCCAGAAATCGGCCAAATTGCCACCATAGAAAAGACGTTAGATAAGAAAACCGTAGAAGCGTTTGCCAGCGTTTCGGAAGACTACAACCCAATCCATTTAGATGAAGATTTCGCTAAAACCACGCAATTCGAGAGTCCAATTGTACATGGTATGCTGGCCTCGAGCCTTATTTCCGGTCTGCTAGCGTCCAAAGTACCGGGCGCAGGCAGCATTTACTTGGGACAATCCTTGAAGTTTGTTCGACCTATTTTTGTTGGCGAAACTGTCACTGCCAAAGTGGAAGTGACTAGCGTACGCGACGACAAACCTATCGCTGTGATATCTACTCAAGTATTGAACGCGAAAAGTGAAGTCGCCGTCGATGGTGAAGCGACAGTCATGTACTCCGTTTAATCGTAGAACTTCAAAATTAAAGTAATATTAGTTGCCTATAGAGAGTACGCTACCCGATATTTGCTTAACGGCATCTATCGATAAATTAACAAATCAACATTAAGTAGTTGCGTTAGCTGGTTTTATTCATCTCGACTTTTACTAAAAAACCAAAGCGCTTGAGATTTTAGCGGATGTACAATTCGGTTTCCTCAAAGAAGAATCTAACCCTAATGTGCGTTTTGGTGCTTTGGCACTAAAACGCCCTTGTCCAGAAAATAAATCTCCTTCGGATCTACCTAGTTTATTGAATAAAGAATATGTTTGAGATACGACTGCTTGAGCTTGTCATCTTAGGGAATTCCCTACTTAATTTTTTTTAGCATTCAAGTAGTGCTTTTCATAGGACTCTGTAATCCGTGCCAAGCTAAGTTGGCCGAAGTGCTGCATTGAGGCCGGTGATTGATGATCTAATGTCTGTGCCACCCGAATCTTAATAAACAAAAGACCCAAAATAAAACCTCCGTTTACACTTAGCATAATCGGAGGTTTTCATATTATTAGCCTATGAGCAATGAGCTATGTATCAGCAATCGAGGTGTGTAGTCTTAATCTAGGCGCAGAGTCACTCTAGAGTAATTGGTGTATCCGCGCAGTAACACATGATAAGTCACGCCCGGTTGCGCACTCACACTGCACTGCTCGTTGTTTCCAACACGATAAGGGCGACAGTCGTAGCTAGAGGCTGTTGGCTTACTTCCCGATTTCACGTAAAGGTCTGCATCACCAGAACCGCCAGACATTGAAACCGTCACGCTGGATGCCGAATCAACAGTGAACGTGTAGAAGCTCTCTGAAGATTGATTCCCGCTTAGGTTCGCAATCGGTGTACCTTTCGTCAGTACATTGCCAGTTGGAGGCGTTACACCACAGCTTGCATTAACGCCTACTGTATTAAAAGCATCTTCAACATCGGCAACCACATAGCCCATGTCTGCTGCGGCTTTCGCTACGCCACAAGCACCGGCATCAAAGGTACTGTTTGCCGTCCAATACAGTTGGTTTGCGACTGTGAATATTTCAAAGCCCTTACGTACATTCCAACCCGATTTGTTCGCTAAAAGGTAAAAGGCGCGGTTGTAAACACCGCTAGACAAGTGAACGTTCAAACCATCGTAGTATTGAGAGGCGTGATCAATCGAGCGGCCATCTTTTGAAGGTTGATCAAAGTAACGCAAGCCACCTTCAGACTTGAATATGTCGCTACCGACCACCCAATCCACATTGCCACGCAAGTAGTATTCAGCCGCTTCGCCCGCAATATCTGAGAAGGCTTCATTCATACCACCCGACATATTTCGGTACACAAGACCGGAGTTTTGCTCTGTGAACCCGTGGCTGACTTCGTGAGCACTCACGTTAATATCGACTAATGGATAAAAGGTATTTTTGCCATCTCCAAAAGTCATTGATGTACCATTCCAGAAGGCATTTTCATAATCCGTGCTGTAGTGAACTCGCATCGTCAACTGGAAAGTCAAAGGCGACGTATTCATCCACTCTTTGTACATATCAAACACAACATTACCGAAGTAGTGCGCATCGTTAAGAGGCGAGTAAGCCCCGTTAATGTACTTATGATCGGTGTAGTTGGTTCCGTCAGCACAGTTGTAGCGGTAGGCTGCGCTGCCAGACGTTCCGTTCCTCAAATCGACGGTCTTAACTGATTCATTTTCTAACTTACAAGTTGTGCCTGTTTTGTCGATGGGAAAGCTAGGGAAGTCACTGCCATATTCATATCGAGTGGTTTTGAGGTTGCCACCTGGGCCAGTACCTAATGCTTTAGCGTGGTTTAGCCCATTCCATTTTTGGATCACATCACCAGTCGTAGCATTAATAAAGTAGAAAGGTCGCTCTGGCGTAGAGGACGCGATAAAGAAATCGACCAGATACACCACTTGGGCGACTTGGTTCTCATCCAATCTCACCATCAGTTTCGCGTTTTTATTTTCAATCGACTTTTTACCGACGGTAAACGTGCGATGAGAGGATATTGCAGCTTCAATCGCTTGTTCTCGATTCAGTGTTGGCGCGATGCTGGAAAGGTCACCACTGATCCCTTGTGCCATGTAACCGAACACCTGAGAAGGTTGGCTCTTGGAGAGGGTGGCCACGACCGAAGTATCAAAGACGGGTAAACCTAAGTGAGTTTGTTGATAGCGGACTTTCGTTTTTCCATTGGGCAATACCACCCGTTTCACTTCAGAAAAACCTAATTCTAGCGGGGCAACACTCTTCGACTGAGCGACGAGGCTTTGTTGTAGTAATGCATCTTCATCGACTCTGACCATTTCTGCAGCGTGTGCATTGAAGCCAAAAGACGTACCTAGAATAGCGGCTATTTTCCAGCTTAGTTGACGTTGTTGGTTCATTTTTCGTTCCTGATTTTAATATAAACTCCTTCTTCCCAACGGCTTTATAGGAAGTCTATATGCAACACTCTTGTCCCACGTGTTGCGAATCAAGATTGGTAGAGCATTTAGAGTTATGACAAGTTTATCAGGGAGATTTATTTTTAAAGTATGTAATTCAAAGTTTACAAAAATTTTTATTGATCAAATTTTTTATAAAATACAGTTTTATTATTTATCGTAAATGTATGAAGGGTCGGGAGTTATTAAAATCCGCTTTGTTTTAATTTATAGAGTGAAAGTATCTAAGCTAACTTGATATTTTCCCTGTTTTAGCTTAATTATAAATGAATAAATAACAGAACTCTTAGAACATAATTTTGGGGCGTCTGGCCAACACCATATTTTCACTTCCATAGTTTAAGTAGAACTAATAGTATCAGTGCTTTAATAACGTATGATTTTATGAGAGCAAGAACATGAAATACACTCCAAGTTCTTTTGTGGAAATGAAAGGGAAACAACGTATTCCTATGTTGACCGCTTATACATTCCCTGTGGCTGCAAGTATCGAATCTGCTGAGATACCTATTATTCTCGTTGGTGATACTGTCGGCATGGTTGAAATGGGCTTTAGCAGTACGAGAGATGTGACCATTGAGCACATGGAATATCATGTAGGGGCAGTGCGTCGAGGTGCTCCAAATACTCACATTATTGGTGACCTCCCATACTTAACCGACCGATCTCCTGAAGTAGCGTTAGTTAATGCTAAAAGGCTGATGCAGGCAGGTGCCGACAGCATAAAGCTGGAAGGCGCGAAACTCGATGTTATTGCTCACCTTGTCGCAAACAATATTCCAGTTGTTGGCCACACGGGGTTAACTCCGCAAACGGCAACAAATTTCAAGAAAGTAGGGCAATCTGCTGAAGATGCTCAAACCGTTAGCGAGGAAGCAAAAGCGATTCAAGAAGCGGGTGCGTTTATGTTGGTGCTTGAGCACATACCTTCTTCACTTGGCGAATCGATCACTCAAGAGATAAGCATTCCTACGATTGGGATTGGCGCTGGTGCCGATTGTGACGGGCAAGTATTAGTCATCAATGATGCGCTCGGACTTGGTAACCGATGGCCTCCGTTTTCAAAACAGTATGCCCATTGCAGTCAAACTATTTTTGACGCAGCAAATGAGTTTGCTACGGAAGTAAAAACGAACGTATTTCCGAACAACCTGAGCAAATAGGCCACCAAGACAAAGTGCTCTAGATTGAATCGTAATGCATGGCATTTTTACGTGCATCACGATAAGCATATGATGTGTATTTGGACGTTTGGTGTTGAGCTGTTTTGATTCTCTTACCAAACGTCAGTTTCACGGAGGAAACATGACAAGCGACCAACTATTAGAAAAGGCACTTTATAGCAGTGCCAGCATCCATCAACCTCATTCTTTAAAAGCTTATTTGGCTGCGAGTTATCTAAATGGGTATTTCGCTAAATCTGACAATGCGTGGCTTAAAACGAGTGAGTTGATAGACCAAACTGAGATTGAAGTGTTAGGTGAGTGCTCCGCAACGCTACAAGCACCCAAGTTTACGGATTTTCGTATTCAAAGGATATTGGGAAACGGGGTATACCCAGCGGCGTATGCTGCTTTAATGCAGTGGTATGAGAACAAGAGCTTTCAAGATATCTTTTCGCATTACGTTGCACAGGCTTCTCAAACAAGCGAATACCTTTCCCACAATGTGACTATCTTATTGGCGCTGAATCGTGTTTACCGTGAGTTAGAGCCGTATCAAGTTCCAGCATTCCTCAACCGCTTTACTGAATTTGTCACATCGACAAGTTCTGAGGGTGACCGAAGCACTGGCACAAGTAAAGTCGTAGAGCTCAATAGCGTATTACGAGCATGCTTAAAACAGTTTGGTTTCTTTGGGCATAACCTTATTACGCTTACGTGGATAATGCGTTGTAAGGAAGATCTGTCGAAAGAGCAATATGACGCAATGCTTTTTAATCTCTATCGACAGGCCAATAGCCCTTTGGAAGACCCTGACGATGAGATTGATCAGGTTATCCTGGCGCAGTGTCAAAGCTCGGATAATTCAGATGAGCTCCATGACAATGTCCACCGATTGGTTTTTGGGTATACGTCGAATCTACACCAGATAACGCTAGCGGATGCACTGTGTTTTCTTCAGGAACGATTCCCTGCACATACTACAGAGCTAAAATATGTCGCAGAGTATCAGTGTTGTTTGTTAGAACAGTGAATTTAATTAGGACGTTGCAGCTAACTTATGCGTTGTTATCAGTCTAGGAAGTAAAATGATAAAGTTGGTTTTGGCTTTGTTGTTATTGGTTTCGACCAGTGCAATGGCATCTAAAGACGTACCGGAAATGTCAATTAAAAACGGCTATGTTGAACCGTTCCAAATGTTCGATAACGTTTATTACGTTGGTGATAGATGGGTGTCGTCTTATGCGGTTGAGACTGCAAAAGGGCTTTGTTGCGTAATTAAATTTAGGGATAGAGCAACCCCGTTTCGCATATTTCTTAGCCAATACGACAAGTTTCAGGCATACCTAACCCAGTAAGCTTGTTCAACGCTTTTATCCTCGCGTAAGTTTCACCTACCTGTGCATTGTAATTTCTTAAGCTCAGTTGCTCTCCTAGCAATTGTTTAACTCGATACATCGCTGTTTCTGAGAGTGAACGTTTGTGATATCCATACCGCCCTTTCCAATACTTATTCGAGCCGTATAACTTCTGACAACCCACGGCGAGATTTCGAGGGTGACCGCGCTCCCAGAAGGCCGCCCCCTCTCTTGGGGGAATAAGCGTAACGGCTCGTTTAATCTTAATAGCAGCGTAGCACGCTCTCGTGTCGTAAGCGCCATCACCAGACACCTCAAGGATACTTCTGCGTGTTTGTTTCAGTAAATTCGGAAGTACTTCTCAATCTGTAACCGTTGATAAACTTAGCTCGGCGGCAATGATCTCATGAGTGCTTGTATCGACGGCAATATGCAGCTTTCGCCAGACTCTACGCTTGCCATCCGTCCCATGTTTTTTGACTTTCCATTCACCTTCGCCATAAACCTTAAGGCCAGTTGCATCAATGGCTAGGTGTTGTATCGCACCTCTCGTTTTAGTCTTAAATGAGACCTTAACTTGCTTGGCTCTACGACTGATGCAAGTGTAATGTGGACAGCTTAATGGAATATGGGCAAGTCTAAAGATCGAGTCGATAAACCCTTGCAGCGCTCTCAGCGGCATAGAAAAACTCGCTTCACCATCATCGCTGTCGTGATAGCTAAATCACTGAACCGACGTGGCCTCCCACACTTATTTTGTTTGCTTTGCTCCCACCCGCTTATCGCCTCTTCATCAATCCAAAAGGTCAAAGAGCCACGGTTAATAAGTGATTGGTTGTATTGCTTCCAGTTGGTTGTTTTGTAACGTGGTTTAGGCATGAGGGCTACGAGATATAGTGGACGTAGCAGATCAGATCTTAGGCTCTGGATTTAGTTCCATTGAATTACGCAACAAAGCCGTTATTAGGTTTCGCGTGCTCTCAACAGTACAGAGCGATGTCAGCATTTGAAGATACTGTCGAAGTCACCGTTTATCTGTCGGAAGAAGCAACAGGTAAAGGCTTAGGTTCGAAGTTGTATTCTCAGTTGTTTTCATCCATTCGCATTCACGACATTCATCGCGCCATATCTGGTGTCGCGTTACCAAATGATGCTTCGATTGCGTTACATAAGAGTTTTGATTTTCGAGAAGTCGGCGTATTCAAAGAGTACGCAAAGAAAAACGGGCAGTACATCAGTTCGATGTGGTTAGAAAAGGTGTTCAACCTAGAGTCAGATTGAAAGCTAAGCTCTGAAAAATGATTCCTATTACTTGGCATTTGCAATCCTTAATGGTTTTACTGCAAAGGCGTTTTACGTGAGGTTCAGATTTGTGTTGGTTTACTAATGAATTGGGCGTTATATTGGTCTTAGGAACACTATTAAACAGGAAGTAGTATGAACTTGGATAAAGCTAAAAAACGTATCGCTAAACAGGTCAAAAAAGGCTTCAACGGTTATCCTAAAATTACTTTAGCGTACTACGGAGCGACTAAAGAGTGCGCAACTGAAGTGGCTGTTCAATTCACGCTAGGCGAGGGCGATAGTGTCCAAGAAGAGCGCTTCTCATGTGAAACTGAAATCAGAGACAATGAGCTCATTCAAACAACCTTATTAAAAATAATCGAGAGAGCAAACGCTAACTCAGTGATCGAGATTGAAGGCGTCGCGGTTCTTTAGTTTTTGTTTAGCAGCGCTGGCTGATGATGTGATGGTTTAAACTAGGCGGCAATGCTGCCTAGATCTTAAGGTAATACCCTTTAAGCTGTTTCTATCTCTCTTCGAGTTTGTGAAACTTCAGCTTACCTAATCTTGTCGGGTGGACGACATTTGTTACCAAGTGCCGTCTCCCTAAGAACCCAGCGTGCAACTTTCACTGCACTAGGCTCAAGCCTCCACGAAGACATCGTTTGATACCCAGCAACTTATAAAACAGTCGAAGCAGGTTCGTTCCAATAGTTACGAGCTAGCCTTTTTGATTTTCTCTTTACGAAGTATTCTTGGTAAAGAGGGTCAAAGGGTGTCGCTGCACTTCGGATTTTCACATGCCTTTCTATTGGCACTTTGGCTATTTGGAAGAGATTGAACTGGCAATCCATATCCATGATCTTCTGCCAACCGTGAAACTGCCATTGGCCTTTTCGGTTGATGAAGTACTTTAGGGCAATCCAAGTTTTAGACTTTGTTGGTTTATAATTTCGCAAAATCATTGAGATATCAGGTGGTGGCGCTTATGACACAAGAAGTTGCCATGATGCGATACGGATAAAGCGAGCTGTTCCGCTTATCCCGCCACGAGAAGGAGCTGCATTCTGGGAGCAAGGGCACCCTCGCAATTTAGCAGTAGGTTCTCAGAAGCTCTACGGATCCAACAAGAAGTGGAAAAAGCGTTATGGTTATCACAAGCGTTCGCTCTCTGAAACAGCCATGTATCGCGTGAAGCAGTTGCTAGGTGGGAGGTTAAGTCTGAGAAACTACAATGCTCAAGTTGGCGAAACCTACACCATGATTAAAGCGCTGAACAAGCTTACAGGGCTTGGTATACCTGAAACTTAGTGTGTTGTTTGGTAATTGCTCAATTCCGGGCTGTTTGGTTTTCTGTCCGAATTACGCAACAAAGCCTGGTCATCTTCTACCTTGGAACATAGCAAAACGGAATAGTCCACCCTCCCTGAATAGCGTTCAGAATGACAGATACCGGCTTAGTTGGCGGTATCTGCGTAGATATTAGAAAGACAATGAGTCGGTCGCAGACGCTTACGCTATACGTTCTTAAGGCATGCAAACATGTTCTTCCCAATAATTGCCAGATGTTACTCTGGCAATTCAACATTAAAACTCTAAGTCTATGCCGTTAAGGCTCCGAGACGCAGGATGCGTAACCTTCATCGATATTTAATTCATTTGTCTCACGGCCATAGAAAAGATGAAGAGCCATGTAAAGACCTTCATCTATTGTCGTCGACCAGTATGCAAAAATGGCTGGCCAACCGAGAGATTTAAACGGAATATCGCTTTCGTCGTATCGCACAAAATTTAACTCATCCAATGTAGTTAATCGCCAGTTAGATCGGCCGTTAAGATTATTGGCGTTGTAGGTCTCGCATAGTGCCTTTGCCTGACTCTGGTTGAAAAGGGTAAAAGAACCCTTAGGCCCAGAAAATCCATGCTCTAGACCGACACCCATCGTTTTGTTGTTGTAACTAATGCTATTTAAATATTTATCTGATGGTGAGTTGGTAAATAACTTACCGTCTCTGTCCAAGATATCAATACACGCCTCAGCTGTGGTTAAGCCTAAAACGGTACACGTTGCCGTTATTTTCTTAACAGTAAATGGCTGATCATTGGTTAATTCGATGCCCGCAGGTCGGCCAGTGAGGAGATTCTCCTTAACTCGAACGACGATCGAACCTATGGAGTAATTTTTTTCTTCTAATTGATAGGGCTTGCTTGTCACCGACTCCCAACTACCAGATGATTCAATTTGAATTTCATAATCGTCTTTGCTGTCGAATCCTGAAACGAATGTCCAATCAAATGTATTCTTATCATCATCAGATATAGGTTGAGTTGGTGCATCAGGTGCACTTGGCGTTTCTGTATAGGGTTTATCTGAGCATAACTTTTCACCCGCATATCTTTGAGGAGACGAGCTAGCTTTTACTCTTACGCAGACTTCACCTTTTGCATACGCATCTTCTGGGATTGGTTGTGGATTCTGGGTGGTATCAGTGAAATTACGTCCACTATCTATGGAATATTCGTAGAATTCGATACCAGGAAACTTGGTAACCTCTGTCCATCCGAATGTATCGTCAATATCGTCGACTTTTGGTGTAGTAGGCGCCTTAGGTTGCGTTTCAGAGAGAGTAAAAGTAAAATTAATATCCGATTGGTCACCAGCAGGGCGTCCATCTAAATCACTTGATTTTACTCGAATCAATATTTTGGTTTCAGGTAGGTCTATGTTGCCGACATTATGCGGCAAGCCGTTTACATCGACCCACCCCTTACCTAAGTCTATTTCATAGAACGAGGGATCTTCATATCCGTCAACATAATCCCATGTTAGATCGTTCGTAGTGTCATCTGCAGAAAGAGAAGTTGGCGCTTCGGGTTTACCAGGGGTCACTGTCATCGGTTGATCTGAAGCTGCAATTAATCCCGCTAGATGACCTAGAGCCTCATTTTCCGCAATGCGAATCTTTAGGTGTCCTTTTGGGATATATATGTCATCAATTTGCTGCGGTTTTTCTGTTACTGGCTGCCAAGATTGCCCATTATCTAATGAATACTCGTATAACTCAGGAGTCTGAAATGATTCGACAAGCGCCCAATCAAATTGGTTGGTTGCGTTGTCTGCCGTTACCGAGCTCGGCGAAGCTGGGACAGGTGTTAGAGTATACGGTTTTTCTGAAACGAGGGCTGAACCTGCTGGTAGATTACGTTCTTTAGAGGCGGCCACTCGAATTTGCACAGTACCTTTCTCTAGCGCCTCTTTTCCGACATTCAATGGTTTATTTATTACTGTTTCCCAGGTTTGACCTGAATCCAACGAATACTCGTAATCGCTAAGCTGCTTAAAGCCTCGCACCAATTCCCAGTCAAAAGTGTCTGATGCATCATTGACTGAGCCACCTTTAGGTGACTTTGGTGTCGGTGGTTTAACGACGAATCCGTTGGAGCCGATATCTTTATTAGACACTTTAATATGATTATAGAAATCGTTGCCGATTTGTTTTAGTGCGTCCTCTGTTACAGTGACGTCATGAGGGATCTTATCGGTCTCTTTTTTTAACGTTTTCAAATCAAGCTCAGCTAATTTGAGCATAGTGCCTTTACGGGCGTTAACTTGGTCGATACCTGCGTCTACTGAAGCTCTTTGGGCTTCTTGCAGTGCGCGAGTCACACCGCGCGCAAACATGTGCACTTCACGGCCTTTTACCGAATTTGATGCAGAGTAATCACCCAATGCTAGGCTTTTGTCGATCCCTAGGTCGTTAGCAACAAGCTCAGTTGCGTCATCGAAACTGATACCGCTGGACTTTGACACACTGGCAATCAGTGAGGTCACTGGGCTCACTACGTCCGATTTGTTACTTGGTACTTCTAAGGTAAACCCAGATTCAATGGCTTGGTTAGGGGAGTCCATATCTACGGTGATGCCTGCTACGGCTTCAACCAGCACTTTGTATTGAGCCATATCGTCGTCGACATCAAGTTGGAATTGTCCTTTGGCGTCAGTTGTCGCAATGTCTCCATCGGCAGAATCACACATCGCATTGTTATTTTTGTCTAAACAGACCTTGGCTTTGTGCAAATAACCATCTAATGCAATACCCGATATCGATTGGGACTGAGGTTGAGATTGAGATTGATTAATTTTGGGGTCAGACTCCGCTCCCCCGCAAGCAGCCATAAGTGTGGAAGCGAGTGAGACTCCTACTAATTTGAACGATTTTCCAATCATTGATACTCCGAATAACTCAATGTTTATGATAAAACTAATAAATGTCTATGATATTTATTATCATTTTTATTATCAATTGTTTTGTTGTCTTTTGAGCTGATTATATGATCGGCAAGGTTGTGACCTTAGGGCTGATACAGTTCCATATTGGACTAAGAGAAAGTATTAAGTAGTTAGCCATACCTGTGAGGCCCTTTACCGCTAAGGTGAGCTTGATTTCTGGGTAAATGGTAGAGTGAGTTTCTAGGATTGAGGTTTGTCTAATCTTCAGTTTAAAGTAATCAGTATCCCCGACTCCTAGGGCTCTCCGTCTAAGAAGGCCTATCGATACATTCCTAGGTTCCACTCGGACATTCGTCAACTGATATTTTGCATAATTACAGATCCTCTGTAGTTATTAATGATTTGCTAAATTAGGAAAGTCGCTATCAAGGTTTTGTCCAAAACCAATTTAGAGTGCGTGCGTTTCTCCCTACCAAAAATGATTCGATTAAGTTGAACACTATTCACTCCCGTCAATAGGCAACCGAATACACTCGGACTTTGACAGTATGGTAATGTGCTTTTAAAACGACTAGCTTGATATAACCTGGAAAAATGGTTCTTCAAACAGTTGATGTGAAGCGCCTCCTTCACGATCACTTCTATACTCATTCCGGTAAGAGATAAAATTCCAGTTCGCAGCTGATACGTCAGATTGAGGCTTCTCACCAGGTGTCACATTGCTCTGACCTAAAGTGAGCTCAATCTGCTCCAGAAAATCTTTCACTTTTTTTAATTCAGCGGGGACATATCCGGACTCTTTATCAGCTTTAACATAAAGAGTTATCTGTGCTCCTTCCGCAACACGAGAATCTGGTGGGCAACGATTCAGGTCGGTTACTTTCCATTTATCTATCGGACTGTCTTCAGACAGCAGGATAGGTAAAATGTCATCAAACCCGGAGATAAGCTGAGCCTTATCTATGCTGATATGGATTTTATCTCCTAAATACTCTCGGGATTCATTATCTTTATTCGCATGTATAAATACATCGCCAAATGGCACATTAGACAGCTTATAACCAGAAAACTCATTCTTGTAGCCTCCTTGAGATAACTCGTGATAGCTACCATGAAAGTCTGCATTTCTAAAACTTGATTTAGGCTGAGCCTCTATATCTTTTATTAATTTTCCCACATCTTCCTTTTTGAGCTCGTGAGAAACTTTAGGCGCAGGTGATGGAGTATTCTGTGAAACAATAAGAGGTGGTAAATTTGGCTTTAATCTGGGCATAACGTAAACATCTTTTGTAAAGATAAAAACTAAATATATTCACCGGAAGCAATTATCTATATCAGATTACGTCGTAAATATGTTAATTTATATTTTAAAATTATTTAAGGCCTTGTTGCTTAAATCGATGGAACTAAATCAGGAAGCTACGATCTGATCGGCTACACCCATCAATCGTCGTAGTCTCATGCCTAAACCTCGTTACAAAACAACTAACTGGAAGCAGTATCATAAAGCCTTAATTAACCGTGGCTCTCTGACCTTTTGGATTGAAGAGGAAGCGATAGCCGAGTGGAAGCAAAACAAACAAGGCAAGCGTGGTAGACCTCGTCGATTCAGCGACTTAGCCATTAGTACTGCTATGATGGTGAAACGCGTTTTCTCTATGCCATTGAGAGCGCTGTAAGGTTTTCTAGACTCAGTATTTATGCTGGCTAACATCACGCTGGTTTGTCCACACTACACCTGACCTGTATAAGCCACCGTTCTAAGGATGTTGAGGTTTCATTTAAAACTAAAACCAGAGGTGCGATACAACATCTAGCCATTGATGCCACTAGCCTCAAGATTTATGGCGATGGTGAGTGGAAGGTCAAGAAGCATGGAGCTGACGGGAAGCGCAGAGTCTGGCGTAAGCTGCATATCGCAGTAGATACAAGCACCCACGGAATAGTCGCAGCAGAGCTGAGCTTATCTAACGTAACCGATGCCGAAGTACTCCCCAACTTGCTCAAGCAGACACGCCGGAAAATCATTGAGATATCAGGTGATGGTGCTTATGACACAAGGAATTGCCATGATGCCATACGCTTCAAGCGAGCTGTTCCGCTCATCCCACCAAGAGAAGGGGCAGCCTTCTGGGAACAAGGGCATCCTCGCAATTTAGCAGTAGGTTGTAAGAAGCTCTACGGCTCTAACAAGAAGTGGAAAAGGCGGTATGGCTATCATAAGCGCTCTCTATTAGAGACCGCAATGTACCGAGTAAAACAGCTACTATGTGGGAAATTAAGCCTGAGGAACTACAACGCTCAAGTTAGCGATACTTACGCTATGATCAAAGCCCTGAATAAGCTTACAGGACTGGGTATACCTGAAACACAGTATATTGATTGTGAATTAAGCAACAAAGCCTCGTGGCGCCATCAATCTCGACTGATCCGCCAGCGCCCTGATAGTCCTACAATTCGTCTTTTATATAAAAAATAAAACTTATTTTTGTTAACCTGACTAGGGCGTGTTGATCTTTCGTGAGTGTTTTTTGAACAGCATGGTAAAGAGTTATAATTTGCTTCGCCAAAAGTAAAACCATAACCAATACCATGCCAAGAACAATGCTAACTGATATTCGCTGGGAACTGCTACTCCAAGTTATGAAAAGTACAGGTCGTATTTACGATAAAACTGAACATCGAATGACATTTGAAGGAATACTTTATCGAATGAGAACAGGTATTCCTTGGCGAGATCTACCCTCTGAGTTCGGAGAGTGGAGTACCGTTTACAGACGATTTAATCTTTGGTCAAAGAAAGGGATTTTAGATAATCTTTTCAAAAGCTTATCTAGCATGGCTGACTTTGAATGGGTATTTCTTGATGGCTCTATAGTTAGAGCGCATCAGCATAGTACAGGTGCAGCTACTGAAAGTTCAGAGCAAATAGGAAAAAGTCGCGGGGGCAACTCAACCAAAATTCACTTAGCTGTAGATAGTGGTGGCCTGCCGATTTACTTTGATTTATCAGAGGGACAACGCCACGATATAGTGCATGCCGAAAGCTTAGTTGAGCAACTCGATGAAGTTAATACCATCGTTTGTGATAAAGGATATGACAGCGAACCTTTCCGTACTTTTGTTAAGGAACGTGGCGGAGAAACAGTAATTGCTAAACGCAATTACGGACAAGATATAGACAAAGACAGTATGGATTGGTGTCTATACAAGTATCGTCACTTGGTCGAAAATGCCTTTGGGAGAATTAAGCATTATCGAGCTATTTCAAGTAGATATGACAAGCTAGAAAGGAATTATGCCAGCATGTTATCACTGGCATTCATGTTAATGTGGCTACCGATGTATTGTTGAACACGGAATGTACAGCAAAGATCAACACGCCCTAGTTAATCACATCTATAATTCAACCACTATTTTAATTCCAACAAGCTATGTCAGGTTCGAAGACGTGTCTAACTTACACAATTGCTTTAAGTTACTTTTGAAGAAAATTGGCCTTGATGCCACTGTACAAGATTTAAACAAAGAAATAATTTCTCTAGAAGTAGGTAATTTTACATACCACTTTAAAGAATTCCCGACAGACAACCTAGTTATTTACTCCTTGTTAGACAAAATGCCAGAAATTAGTATGGAAGAACTTTTAAGTATTCTTAATGAAAACCACTTCTCTGAGCAACTTATGCCACCAGTATTTTCATATGATCAACAGAATCAACAGTTCCTACTCTGGAACAGGCAGTCAATGCAAGGGTCAACAAAAGAAAGTATTCTGGAGCAACTGGAAGCAGTTATTTCTTCCAATGAGACGATTCAAACCGTGCTTAATAAAGATGAAACCGAAAATCAACTGTTAGTATCTCCAAAAGCATTTCAAGGCATTCGCTGTTAGTAAGCAAAAGTAAAGGATAAGTATATGACTGTACCAAGTATGGCTGGGAGTACATCAATAGTATCACCCCAGGTACACGCAGAATTTAAGACAAACCTTGAACAAACACCGAATAATAAAGTGGGGCAAGAAACCCATCTTGAGTTAGGTGGAAAAATGCAATCAGTGAAGCTGACTGAAACATCACCTCAGGCTGAAGCAACAGGTAAAGGGAAAAAGTCTCTGTTTAGCTCTATCCGAAATTTCTTCAGCCAGATTTCAGACGCGTTAGGCAATCTTTTTAGCAAGAAAAGCAACAAAGCAGCTGCTGCTCAAAACAAGGTGCTGGACTGCCACTCAGAAGCGACTCCTCGAGAAACCAAGCTGACCGTCATGCCATCAGCCGCCGAGAGTAAGGTTAAAAGGGAATCGGTCGATAAGGCGCTGGCCGAGAGCTTGCAGAATCACTTCGGGTTGGAAGCCGAGCAATATCTGGGTGAACAACCTCACGCTACTTACAGCGATGCTGAGGTGATGGCCCTTGGGCTCTATACCAACGGTGAGTATCAGGACCTTAATCGTGCGCTGCGTCAGGGAAAACCGCTAAATACAGACAACACAATGATCGCTCAAGGCATGTCTGCCGCATTTGAGAAGAGTGCTCATAGCGAGCAGGTGGTAAAGTCATTCCGCGGTACGCGTGGTGGAGATGCCTTTAACGGTGTGACCGAGGGGGAAGTCGGTCATGATGCCGCCTATCTTTCGACTTCTCGGGATCCTCAGGTAGCCAAAAACTTTGGGGGGGCGGGTGCCATTTCGACGGTATTCGGTCGCTCGGGTATCGATGTTAGCGACATCTCTATCGAAGGGGACGAGCAGGAGATCCTCTATAACAAAGAAACCGATATGCGGGTCTTGTTCAGTGCCAAAGATGAGAAGGGAGTCACCCGGCGAGTGCTAGAAGAGGCTACATTGGGAGCGCAGAGTTGCCATCACAAAGGGCTGCTTAATGCGCTGGATCTGGCCAGGGAGACAGAGAGCACCGGTAAACCGGCTGAGCAAGATATACGTCTGAAGATGCGCGGTCTCGATCTGGCGTAATGTGCTTGCCAGAGAAGAAATAAGGTAACTAAAACCTTGAGGAAATAAGACTAGTCAGTAGAGTTCGACCCTAACTGACTTTTGTCCGTGCGACCTGAAGTCGTATGAAGCGCTGTTCACCGCGATAAGAGTGAACCATCTGTATCACTCATACAGATTAAAGGCTTTTCATTGCGGTTGATAGCTCAGTTATGGCTTTGACCATTTCAGCTACTTTTTCTTCCCCAACCGTATCAATTAGTTGCTCAGCATATGCTTTATGAAATGGTCTTATTTTTGACAGAGCATTATGACCTTTTGGTGTTAGCTGAAGTAGCATAGCCTTTTGATGAGATGGATTTGTTAATGTTTCTAACATACCTTCATCGATAAGCTGTTTGCTGGTTCTCTGAACACTTTGACGTGTGATCCCCATTTGACGTCCGACTTCAGCTTGTGTAAGAGGGTCATTAACAAGAGCCCCCAAGACTTGCCAGCGAGTTGCGGTGAGATCTGCCCGAGAAGCAATATTCTCAGCTATTGATAAAAACTGACCATTTAAAGAAAAAACAGTTAGGGCTAAAGTACTGAGGTCATGTCTTGGGTCACTCATTGAAGGGGACTCTCCATTAACTCGTAAAAACCAGTTATGTCCCGCTGTTCGAATAATTTCAACCAAGAATTTAGTGTAGTTTCAGAATAGATCTCCAACTTCCTGAATATCTCTGCCGCAAAAGCAATAGGTTCAATACCCCCTGCGGTGATCAAATAGTCTGTCGATACAACGGGTTCTTGGATATAGTTCTGGCTACCTGCATATCCTGTCATTTCCAGAAATTCTTTTGCATTACTAGTATGCGGAACATTATCTAATATACCTTTTCTCGCTAAAGCAGCGGTTGCACCACAGATAGCTGCTACACAAATACCATTGTCGATAAAACGCTTGGCTGCATCTACAAAATCATCGATACCGCCTGTAGCAGCATTATCTGAACCACAAAGAATAAGCATTTTACCATCAGAGGGATTTAGTTTATCGAGAGATAAATCTGGCACTACAGTTAATCCACCTTTAGTTCTAATCGATTCTTTATTTAGCCCAACCGTCTTTATTTCAAACCTGTCAGGGAAAGCTTGAAAATCTTGAGAGTTGATATGAGCTAAGACATACCCATACTCCCAATCAGATATACCGTCATATACAGCTAGATAAATAGATTCCTTCATAAATTACACCTGAAAAAAAATGACAACAGGCTTACATTGTGTCAGTGCGCTGTCATAATTGCAAGGGAAGAAACTCAATGGGATCAGCATACAATCTCACAAACCTTGCATTAATTAAGTTGATATTTCAGAGTTCAGCCTATCAAGTTTCTGTCCAAAAACTTTACACCTACATTAATTATCTCAGTACAACTCCCTTAGGAAAGATGCTTCTCAAAACAGTCGACTTATTATTTAGACTAAGTTAGTAGGTTGCTGCAACTAGTTTAAAACACAAACTTATGCATGGCCTTTTTCTTAATCATTCCCCCATTTTTTATTGACTCATCTAAACCGTCTCCTAAGACTAAGATCATATTTTCGAGATGATCTCATTTGTTATAAAAATTACGTGGAAATCGGTTATTTCGACTGGTCGCTTTCAGTATTTGTAGAACCGCCAATAGGTTCTTAGGCAGCTACTTGAATATATCATTTACTAATTTGACAGATTAATTTTATGTTTTGTCTTGAAGTTAAGCATGTTAGTCCCTAGTCATAGTTTAGTAATTACATGTTTTTGCAGTAAATTCACAAGCATTCATTGATTTAAATATGCGTCAAGTATAGTATTGCTTCGGATTGGCAATGGTTCTCATTATTATTAAGGCGAGTTTAACCGTGCTCAAAGTCGTGAGTCTCTGCTGTGACCCAAATTACTTTACATCTGTAGTCGCTCTAAAAATTTTGAGAGCTTAGTTGTGATCTTATTTTTCATTAAAAATAAACCTAGTTACCATTTTTTAGAATTCGACATTTTCTTTATGATAATTCTATTTGCTTTTTCCCTGAATTTAGATGCGTCTCAATATTCCTACTATTTTGGAGAGCATTCTAAATGACTTCTCGTATGATTCTTGCGTAAGCTGCATATCGCAGTAGATACAAGCACCCACGAAATAGTCGCAGCAGAGCAGAGCAGAGCTAACCTAACTGATGCCGAAGTGCTCCCCAACTTACTCAAACAGACACGTCGCAAAATCATTGAGATATCAGGTGATGGTGCTTATGACACAAGAAATTGCCATGATGCCATACGGATAAAGCGAGCGGTTCCGCTTATCCCGTCACGAGAATGGGAGCAAGGGCACCAGTAGGTTGTCAGAAGCTCTACGGCTCCAACAAGAAATGGAAAAAGCGTTATGGTTATCACAAGCGTTCGCTCTCTGAAACAGCCATGTATCGCGTGAAGCAGTTGCTAGGTGGGAGGTTAAGCCTGAGAAACTACAATGCTCATTTGTCGAAACCTACGCCATGATTAAAGCGCAGAACAAGCTTACAGGGCTTGGTATGCCTGAAACTCAGTGTGTTGTTTAATCATTGCTCAATTTCGGGCTATTTGATTTTCTGTCCGAATTACGCAACAAAGCCCTTTGTGGGTTAACTAGGGTGAAAAAATGATAAATAAGATCAGCCAACATTACGTTACACCAGCCTTAATGCCAGCCTTAAGGCCTTCATTAGCAAAACTTACTTTAGGGACTTTAAGCGAAATTTTTGCTGCAGTGGCAAAAATTGGTGCATTGCTATGTTTAATACAATTAATCGATGATCTATCTAACCAATGGGTTTACGGAGCCATCGGACTTTGGATTTTTAGCGCATTGCTATCATCTTTGTCCTCTTGGTTAGTGCACAATGCTGAATCTCTATTTTCAGCAAGATTACGTCGTCAGGTGGCGCGACACTTAACGCGCCTTCCAAGCAAAACTCTCTCTCGGTATGGTGATAATCAGCTTCGCCGCTTGGTTTCAGAAGACATCAATACTCTACATCATATGGTTGCTCACCTGCCTTCAGAGTTTGTAACTTTCGCCATTGTTCCGGTAATGTCCATTACCATTATGCTAAAAATGGCTGGTCCTATAGCGCTCTTCACCTTACTCCCTGGCCTTATTGCATCATTATACTACCTTGTCTTTCTGCCTAGATTCGCAGCTAAATATGGTGCAGAACGTATGAGCATCATGGGAGAAATCGTCACCGCAGTAAATGACTATACCAGAGGTATTAGAGTTAACCGGATTTATGGAACTCAATCAGGTGCGCTCGCGAGTTATCACGGGGCAACTCAGCGTTTCACTAGTGGCATTATAAAATGGGTAGGGAATGTGGCACTTCCAGCTTCCATCGCTATAGCTTTACTTCAAGCAGTTTCTACTTTTGCTATAGCCTATTCCATTTCTTACCGACTAAGTCCATCAGCAATGGCTTCTGTGTTTTTTTTCGGCCTGGCTGTCGTATCACCAGTATTAAAGCTTGGTCACGGGTTAGACTATGTCACTGCAGGTAAGAATGCAGCTAAGAACATTGGTAAGCTTTTGAAACAAACACCTATAGGTTGTGGAAACGTCAATGTAGGTTCAAAAACACTTCCTTTACAGGCTTTAAAAATCTCGGTAATTAATGACACCACAACCATTATCGATAGCTTCACCCATTGCTTTCCAACAGGTTCATGCACTGCCATTATGGGGCCAAGCGGCATTGGAAAAAGTACGTTGCTGCGTATTTTAGCGGGTCAAGAAGTACCTCATTCAGGAAACATCATGCTTGGCAGTTATGAACTGTCCACACTTACCGAAATGTCACGTCACATGGCGATACGTTATGCTCCTCAAGATATCGGGGTACTTAAAACGACAGTGAGACAGAACTTACAACTAACGGCACCAAATACCTGCGATAACGAATTTTTTGAGGCACTAACTCTAGCCGAACTGGATATCAACCTCGATCATGATGCCAGCCTTCTTTCTGGTGGCCAGCAACAACGCGTCGCTCTAGCTAGTATATTTCTCAATCAAGCCAGCATTTTCTTGTTAGATGAACCAACGAGTGCACTTGATAAAAAAACAGCCTTATCCATCATGCAAAACCTAACGGAATTCGCGCAGAAAAAAAATAAAACCATAGTCATGGTAACCCATGATGCAGAGCTAGCCCAACGAGCCGACTTTATATTGACACTACCAAAAAATGCTCAATTACAGGATGAAGAAGTATGACATATCAAAATACCCCATCTTCCAAATCAAACATTCCCGCGAGCGCAAAATATCGTTTATACCGAGTGGGATCTGGATGGGTGTTGGTTGCAGCACTCGAAGCCTTAACCTACACAGTTCTTGCACTATCATTAGTAAAACAAGCCCCGCCACTAGGTGTCATATCAGCAGCAATTGTCGCTATTTTGGTGACGGTTCTAGTAACCCGATCGGGTTTTCTATCTGGTGCGCAACTAGCCGGCGATTTGTACTCAGCAGTCGGTCAATCTCTTAGTAAAGCAAAACTTTCTTGGTTTAGCGATCAGCATCGAACGCAACTGACTCAACTTGCCGAACGAGGCATACCTGGCTTTATGTCAATCCCAGCTCACCAATTACAAACATTTTTGCACACGCCATTAGTACCCTTATTCTTGATCGCTGGCATCGGAATCGTTGGGGGAGCAGATGTTGCACTAATCAGTGCAGTCTCATTGATAGGCGCATTGCTGCTGCAATACAAAGCACAGAATCACCTCAATAACTCTGACAGCGAAAGACACAACGCTGATGTTCAAGCCACAAAATCAACGCTCGAACTCATAGATCACCTTGATTTGCTTCGTTCATCGGCAGGACCTGAACGAGCGATAGAAAGGATTGAGCAAAGTTGGTGTACACAAGAAAAAGTACATTCGAGAATCAACCTAACAGCATCCATGGCCACTTTAACCTCAGCACTTGCAACGGTCTTACCTTTGGCCTGCGTCACTATCTACCTAGTTACAGAAGGGATTACCCAACCACTATTGATTTTGGGGCTGCTGATATTAATTACCAGAGCGGCTGCACCACTAGGAGAATTAGCCTTAGCCGGTTTCGCCATCAACGACGTAAAGTCCTCAATAAGAGATTACAACCAGCTAACCAATGTACCAACTCTACCTGAACCCAAACCGGAAAATGCTATTAGCCCTAATAGCTACAATTTCGAACTCAATCATGTTGGCTATTTGGACCTTTTCAAGGACGCCAATGTAGAGATAGAACAAGGTGAAAAAGTTGTAATCAATGGCGTAAGTGGTAGCGGAAAGAGCACGTTATTAGGATTATTCTTAAGGTTTGATGACCCTAACCAAGGTCATATTTCGCTAGGTGGTATAAACCTCCAGAATATTCCATATGACATATTAATCCAGCACATTGCCTATGTCGCTCAGGATCCAATAATATTTACTGGAACATTGGCCGAAAATATTCGTTTGGGTAATCCAGAGGCAAGTAATGCTGAAGTAGAACTCTTTGCTAGGCAAGCTCAACTGAGTGAACTTATTGACTTATCAGGCGATGGAATAAACCAAAGTGTAGGCCAGAAAGGATCAAGGCTTTCTGGAGGGGAAAGACAAAGAGTCGCAATTGCTCGCGCTCTTATAAAAAAAGCACCTATTCTAATTTTAGATGAAGCCACCTCTGCACTTGATGAAGTAACCGAACAGAAAATAGCACAACAAACTCAAGCATTAGGTTCAACTGTTATTGTGGTAACACACAGAGACAAGAAAGTTTGGCATCCAACGCTAGAACTTACGATTGATAAACAAAGAGTCAATGTTCTTCGTCTTAGGACCAACAGTATACAAAAGATTGTTCACGAAGCTAACTAGCTTTCCATACAGTTAGTTATTACTAATTTACTAAAGCCGCTAACAAAATGTTTCCAGGCATGAGTTAATACTTGCCTGTTGTTGGCTTCAAACATGTAGAATTATCAAGCTACATGTTTGCTTCACGAAGCCTAGGTTTAAGGTTTTCATATTTAACTTATTAAAATAAAGGCTCTATGTTAATTGTTTCTCGCTTTAATGAGGCGTGAATACTCAACTCAACATTGGTCTCGGGAGTAATTGAACGTGATCTTTTCTAGTTCGTCTATACCTTTAGTTCGTGGCTCGGAGTTATGCTCTGAATTGGCCGTTTTCCTCACTGAAAAGAAGAGTGGTTTTGAAGGCAAGTTAATCCCTGACCTTTCTCACATAGATCATATGGCTCACAACGCGAACGGTATTCAGATCGAAAATGTGCGTTATTTAGAAGGTATTCAGTATCAGCTCAATTATTCGTTTGATTGGGAAGTCTTTCGTGGCTGCTCTGACATGAATGAATCAGGAATAGAGCGTGGGAGAGTCTCATTTACTCTTGATGAAAATGGTTTTCTGAAAATCGACTTCCCTAACTATGATGAGCGAGATACGAGCGATGAGTTTTAGCTCAAATAGATAATTTAAGTTGATAAAATCTTGTTGTTTGACTTGATTCACTGCTATAGCTAAATGTACTTATTCGATTCAATGGAATGCTAAAAATGAGTGACATATGGATCCGTTAACGCAGGGCGTGCTAGGTGCTTCGTTGTCACAATCGGTGAGCAAAAAGCAGCACTTGATGGTTGCTGGAGTTTTGGGTTTACTCTCTGGATTAGCGCCAGATTTAGATGCGTTTATTCGATCGCAGAGTGATCCTTTGTTGGCTTTGGAGTTCCATCGACAATTTACTCATTCACTTTTGTTTATCCCCATTGGCAGCTTGATTTGCGCGTTGGTTTTACATCCATTGATCGCCAAAACGCGTGGCCTCTCTTTTAAACAAAGTTGGCTGTATTGTGCGTTGGGTTATGGCACTCATGCTTTGTTGGATTCATGCACTACTTACGGCACTCAGTTGTTTTGGCCTCTCACCAACGAACGCTACGCTTGGAACACCATTTCGATCATCGACCCTGTCTATACTCTTCCTATTTTAATCTTGCTTGTGTTTGCGATATGGAAACGAGACCCTTGGTTGGCTCGTGTCGCGTTTCTTTGGGCTTTGATTTATCCAACGCTCGGAATGATACAAAGGGATAGGGCAGAGGCAGTAGGATGGCAACTAGCGCAAGAGCGACAACATACCCCTATCCGATTAGAGGCTAAGCCGAGCTTTGCGAATATCCTAGTTTGGAAAGTGGTCTACGAAACAGAGCATCGATACTATGTTGATGCTGTGCGAGTCGGTACCTCTGTTAAGACATACCCTGGTGAATCAATCGCAAAACTGAATGTTAGTCAGGATTTCCCGTGGCTTGATCTTAATTCACAGCAAGCCAAAGACATTGAACGTTTCCGCTGGTTCTCAAATGGCTATGTGGCACAAGATCCAGCGGATGAAATGCGAATTATCGATATCCGGTATTCAATGGTACCGAACCAATTGAGTACGCTTTGGAGCATTAAATTAGAGCCATCGGTAGATTCAGAAATGCACGTACGTTATGAAACACACAGAGACAATGCCCCAGAATCCAGACAGATTTTCTTAGACATGTTGAAGGGTGATTGATACCTTTGGGTTTTGGTTGCGCTAAAACTGGCTTTATGATTGCTTCAACTTATGATGGGCTAGACAGTTATCACCTAATGACGTTCTCTTCATAAACTTTATCTTAGTTAACAGCCATTTTATTTCAGTCGAGCTGAGCACTTGTCTATTCGTGATTAGAAGGTCAAACGTGGTATTAGCCGATTACAAGGAAAGTATGAACATAGTAAGGGCGGGATCGAACTTTAGTTATTGAAAATAAATAACTTTATTTTCAATTGGAACTTTTCCTGATAGTCACGATCAGATCATGAAATAAAAAATATGAGAAACTCGCATGATTATCATTGAACAGCTAAAAAAAGTGAAAGATACCCGTTCGCACATCAACCAAGTCTACCCTGTTATAGAAGTCGCTTTTGTTGTCATAACAGCCATGCTTTGTGGTCAAAACAAGTGGACGGATATCAAGGATTTTGGTGAAGGAAATATCGACTGGTTACGTGAGTATTTCCCCTACGAAAATGGCCTTCCTACTCGTCATAATATTGCAGCAATTATGAGGACTATTGTTCCTGAAACACTCTTAGAAGCTATGGTGGGCTGGGTTAATTTGCATAGAGAGAGGCATGCTCAACCTATCATCAGTGTTGACGGGAAGGTACTAAAAGGTGCTAAAGCAAACAAACAAGATAACCCCCTTTATATGGTCTCGGCATTCGATGTTGATGAAGGTTTGACCCTCACACATCAACCCTGTAAAGGCAAAGGGACGGAGCTAACAGCGATAAGAAACCTGTTAGATACTTTAGATATAAAAGGATGTCTATTAACGGCTGATGCCCTGCATTGTCAGGTTGAAACTCTGAATAAAGTGGTTGATAAAGGTGGCGATTTCTTAGTGCAAGTCAAACTGAATCAGCCCAGTTTGCTTGCAGAAGTGGATGCACAATTCCAAGACTATTGGTCTTTGCCTGAAGATAAACAAGAGTCATACATCACCGAAGATAAAGGGCATGGCAGAAAAGAGGTTCGTGAGGTTTACGTTCTCCCAGCAGCCTTCAGTGAAGCACTCAGAGAAAAGTGGTCTGTCGTTAAAAGTGTTGTTGCAGTGGTGAGAGATAGAAGTGTCAAAGGGAAAGGAAGTTATGAAACATCGTATTATATTTGCACAGATCACTTGTCGTTAGAGTTAGCCTTACAAGCGACCAGAAAACACTGGCACATCGAGAACCAGCAGCACTGGGCGTTGGACGTTATTTTCAAAGAAGATGAACAATGTATTTATGCTGGAGATTCAGCACTAAATATGGCTTGTTGCAGACGTTTTGTTCAGAACTTGTTTAGAAAATCCGAAGGGAACTTGTCAGTACCCAGGAAGATGAATAAAGCGGTATGGGACAAAGATTACAGAGCTTCGGTTTTGTTTACATCAAATTAACAAAGTACATTCGTGCCCTTTGAACATAGTAAATGAAATTGATTTAACAAAAGCGCAGCAAAAAGCCATTGAAACCTTGAGAAATCAGTCCTTTCCAGATCAGCAAGTGGAACGTTCGTATTTCAAACAACTCCCTCATATGCGAGCTTTACAGTACGAAGAAAATCAACTTATTGGTTATCTTGGGTTGGATTATCGCATGATAAAATAGGCGACATGGCTTATAAAGTTTTGGGTGTCATTGATTTTTGCGTGGCCGAACAACATCGACGACAAAACATTGGATCATCGATGTTATCTGAAGTCTCATCATTTGCTGAAAATCGTGATGTGGATTTCATTATGCTTATCTCCGACTTAAAGGAGTTTTATTCTTCTCGAGGGTATATCAACATCAATGGGGCTCATTCTTGGTTGAGGCTTCATGAGCACACAAACTACGGTGTTGCAGTCGAGCATATCGATGAGTTCTATGTAAAGCCAATTAGTGGCAAGCGATGGGCGGAAGGAGATGTCGATTGGTTAGGTTATATGTACTAGTAAGCGACAGAACGCTTTGATGCTTTATTTGGTTTAGCTTCTACTTATCGAAGCTTGGGTCAATATCTAGAGGCTTTGAGTTATTTCGAGCAAACTCTGAGTGAGTATCCGGATTCAATAGAAGTTCAGCCTTTTTATGCTATGTGTTTGTACAATGTAGAGCGTCATAAGGAAGCGATGTCTATATTGCTCGACCTTTTGGTGTCGACAACAAATAGCGGTGTAATTAAAGAGTATCAGCGAACTATTTTACTTTATAGCAAAGACTTAGATAGAAAGTGGTAAGCGAAATAAAGACATAACAATAGCTTAGATACAGGTTATGAATATTGCATCAGGTGTCAAACACAATATAGCGCATCTAAGTTGATTCATTATGCTCGGTATTTATCTTTGAGTTTACCTCTAACAAGTGATGTCGATTGCTTGTAACATATAAGGAATAACGACTTTGGTTGAATGCTTCGTTAGTCGCATTTAAGTGAGGTATCGTCTTTCATCAGTTTGGGGCTTTTATGCTTGAATTTAAAACCGTGGGTCTTTTCGTATTAACCGCCGTAGCAGAGATCGTGGGTTGTTATTTACCTTATCTTTGGCTTAGGCAAGATAAGAGCATATTACTTCTAATCCCTGCTGCGATAAGTCTGGCTGCGTTTGCTTGGTTGTTAACGCTTCACCCGACAGCAACAGGCCGTGTTTATGCCGCGTATGGCGGGGTGTACATTTCAGTTGCACTGGTATGGCTTTGGCTTATTGATGGCGAAAAGCCGACAATGTGGGACCTGGTTGGCGGATCTGTCGCACTATTTGGCATGGCGATCATCATGTTTGCACCCAAGCATAGCTAAAAAGTACGTTAAACCACTCTTAAGTATTTCAGGTATTGCGTTGCTTGAAATGCGCAAAATTCATCACTCTCTTGGAGCGAATATGGACGTTGATTGTAAAGTCGTAACAAGTAAAGACAGCCTAAAGTACCGTGCAGTAAGGCTTGAAAGCTTGAAGTTACACCCTGAATGCTTTGGTTCAGGTCACGAAGCTCAATCTCAATTACCGACTCTGTATTTTGAGGGGCTTATTGAAAGTGATACTCAAGAAAGTGTGATGATTGGCGCTTATGCCGGTGAGGATTTAGTTGGTTTATGCGGTTTAACGCCAGTTGAAGGGAGCGCTTTAGAAATTATTCAGATGTATGTTTCTGCAAGATTTAGAGGGCAAGCCATTGGGTCTAAAATGCTTGCTAAAGCTAATACAATTTTAGAGCCACGCTCTGAAAAAGAGTTGAGACTGACTGTGTTTGCCAGTAATATTGCAGCTATTAAGGTCTATCAAGACTTTGGCTTTGAAACTAAGACTACCGATGGAAATGAGTTGGTGATGATTTTCCAGCCATCAACTTAACGAATCAACATGTGTCACGTAGAACTCTAATGTGTTCTATTTTGACATTTCTTTCGAATCGACAGGATTGCTGCTGACGAGAAACCAAGAGCTTCTTAGCATTTATGGCTACCTTGAAGGTCTAAATTATCGAATTGTTGATGCCATTTAACCAAATGGCGACTTGAATATGATGTTAGAGATTTGATTAATAAACTGATATTGTGCAGATCGTTTTATATCTTCGCTTGGTTTATATAAATGCTTGATAATAAGTACATTAAACACCCGCACAATTGTGAAAAGTGTCAATGTTTGACTCCGCATGTTCCTATTCAAAGATCTGAAGATTCTGCATTAGAGGTTAAGTAATCTAGCTTTCATACCTTATTCGAGTATTTAACGACTTTGTTATTTAAAGGTGATTCTCATACCGGATCATTCCACCTTGATCACGAAGAAGAATTTAAGTGTGAAAAGTGTGGTACTAGATCGTGGCATTGATGCTTACTGAAGAGTTTATATTGGTGTCTAGGAAGTAAGACGGTGATCGGCTGTTATAACATGATGTGTTTGAAGTGGTACTGGAGTCGCCAATTTGTATTGTGCTCCAGTCTGAAATTTATAAGTATATGGTCATAAAATGAAAGTTATATCTCTACTATCAGCCTTGGTTTTATTAGCTGGCTGTTCTGATGCTGTTACAAATCAATACGCGACATACGCAGAAGCGCAACAGGATAACTTGTTTGAAAGAGGGTGGTTGCCTGATATTTTACCTGAATCGACTATTGATATTGAGGTGGTTAATAACCTCGACAATAACACCTCGCATGGTGGTTTTTTGATTGAGGAGTCAGGCCTTCAGGCTTTCTTACAGCAAGTGAAGCCGACAGACTCAGACAATCAGTATCGTTTCGTTGAAGGTGATAATGTTTGGACTTTCACTGTTAACAATGATGGTTTGGTGACTTATAAGTTGGGTGATTTATAGGCTGGATAGTTTTTAGGTTAGGTAATTTATAGGGTCGATGACTTATAGAATGGGTCGCTAACTAAGTCGGAAAAATGGCTAGTGGAATACGAATGACTGTTAAAATGGCTAAGCATGCGTGAGTAAATCACGATATTTAGCCATTTTTTATTGCATTAGATAAGTATCTATCGGGATTTTATCAATGAATAGGGGCCCGACGAAAACCTATCGAATTAACAATAGAGGAACGGAACTGTTCGACAGAACTTTGGTGGTATTACTTCCGACAAAAAACTGTCTCAGTTGAGAATGCCCGAAAGCACCCATCACCATCATGCCAATCTCATGCTGTTGTTGGTAATTGATAAGTGCTTTATCGACAGCACCTGTTAGTGATGCTGCTGTTACTTTGATCCCTGATTCTTCGAGTTGGGCTCTTGCCTTCTCGAACGCGGCGTCTTTACTTCCACCATCATTAATCATCACTAAGTGGCAATCTAACCCTTTAAGCAAAGGGGTTTGAATTGCCTTGTCGATCAGCTTCTCGCTAATGCCGCTGCCATCAAATGCAATCAGGTAAGAGTCTGGAAGCTTAAAGCCTTCACACACAACGAGTATATGAGCTTTAATCGAGCGAATGACGGTTTCAAGTTGCGATCCGACCGAGTGAGAATCTCCTGATCTGCCGATAACCAACACACGTAACTCTTCTTCAAGATCCAAGAGTCCTTCTAATAAACTGCCGTGACGCTGCAATTTACTCACGTCTTTCACGCCTTGATTTAATGCCCATTTTTGAGCCCCTTCCAGTAACGTATTACCGTGTTTTAGCATGATTTTACTGCGTGCTTCATCCAGTTCAGCTAGCTCTTCAAGTAACTCTTCTTGGCTTCCCAAGCCTATTTGGCCAGAGAACTCACTCACTACGGGCTGAGTTGAATGATCCAAAGCGTGGAATAGAACCAACGGAGCATCCACTTTGTTCGCAACCCAAGCACTGGCTTCGCAGGTTGACGTTGTTGAGTTAGCGCCATCAATACAAGCGATTATATTTTTCATGTGTTTTCCTTAATGTCCGGCTAATAACTTTTCAACTTCTTCGGGTTTATCGTGCACGCCAAATTTGTCGACAATAGTACGCGTGGCTTGGTTCATTCCTATCAAGTCCACATGTGTCCCTTCGCGGCGAAACTTAACGACCACTTTGTCTAATGCTGAAACGGAGGTGACGTCCCAGAAGTGTGCCGAAGATAAATCTATCGTCACAGATTCAATCACTTCTTTACAATCAAACGACTCAATAAACTTATCGGATGAAACGAAAAAGACCTGTCCGATAACGGTATATCTGCGGCTGTTTTGCTCCGTGCTGTCATTTTTGATGACCATCATTCGACTGATCTTGTTAGCGAAGAACAGTGAGGCAAGCAGCACGCCAACAAATACGCCAACGGCTAAGTTGTGAGTAGCCACAACAATAATGACCGTAGCAAGCATCACAATGTTAGTCGATAAAGGGTGCTTCTTTAGATCGCGAATAGAGCCCCAAGAGAACGTTCCGATCGCGACCATGATCATCACAGCAACCAATGCTGCCATTGGGATTTGCTTTAGCCATGGGCCAAGAAAAACGACCATAATCAATAAGAATACACCGGCTGATAGAGTCGATAATCGGCCGCGACCACCTGATTTAATATTGATCATTGATTGCCCGATCATGGCACATCCAGCCATACCACCTAAGAAGCCAGTAAAGACGTTAGCAATGCCTTGTCCTTTACATTCTCGGTTCTTGTCGCTGCTGGTGTCGGTAAGGTCGTCAACGATCGTCGCTGTCATCATCGATTCCAATAAACCTACTACAGAAAGTCCAACGGCATAGGGGAAAATGATAAACAAGGTTTCTAAGTTGAGAGGTACATCTGGCCATAGGAAGATAGGCAGAGTGTCGGGTAAGTTCCCCATGTCGCCTACGGTACGAATATCAATATCGAACCACATTACGATCGCAGTAAGGATGATGATACACACCAAAGGAGAAGGGATTAATTTGCCAATAACAGGAAGGTAAGGGAACAGGTAAATGATCCCTAGGCCGCCAGCGGTCATCGCATACACATGCCAAGTTACGTTGGTGAGTTCGGGTAGTTGAGCAAGGAAAATTAAGATAGCGAGGGCATTTACAAAGCCAGTTACGACAGAACGCGAGACAAACCGCATGAGGCTACCAAGCTTCAAATATCCTGCCAATATTTGCAGAACACCAGTCAGCACGGTCACAGCCAATAAATATTCTAGGCCATGTTCTTTGACTAAGGTGACCATTAATAATGCCATGGCTCCAGTGGCGGCTGAAACCATCCCAGAGCGGCCTCCGGTGAAAGCAATCACAACAGAAATACTGAAAGAGGCATACAAGCCAACTTTGGGGTCAACGCCAGCGATGATAGAAAAGGCGATGGCTTCAGGGATTAAAGCGAGTGCAACAACGAGACCGGCAAGTAGGTCTCCACGGATGTTCGATATCCAATCAAGTTTGATATTTTTGTACATTGAATTCTCAATTTGGGCACGGCAAAACGCACCAGAAATAGATCTGGGGTACGGATGAGTGCTTCTTTGATAAAATTTTGGCGCGAAAAAGCAGCCTAAGATAGGCGGATAATTAACAAGCGCAAAGAGTGAGCAAGATACTAAAGGTTAGTACTAAGCTTCGGTTAGCAGTGAGAGCTATAGGGGGGATGGAACGTTTAAGGCGGCGTAATTAACACAGGTATTAATATCCTCTCGTTGTATTTTAAAAATGGTCACTATACGCCGATGTATTTATTTAACAATCGCTGGTGGAATGAGTCCTGAGTACGTCAGTGTAAACTTAAATTCCATTTTTCGATGTCTTGGTTTTTCGCCTGATGGCCAGCAAGAGCTCTTACTGTCAAAAGAATGGGCGTATATGGTTTAAGAGGAGACGAAGTGAGTAAATTTGTATCTCCCACATAACGAGCAAAAAAAAAGAGCAGCGAAAGTGCTGCTCATTGAGGTGATTATAAGTAACGGCTTCTCAAGTGATCTTTGAAGTACTGTGCATTCAAGGTTTCACCCGTAGCGCCTTTCACCAAATCATCTGTGGTCAGCAGGCTGCCTTTATTCCAAATGTTCGACTCTAACCAAGTGAAGATAGGCGATAGGTCACCACTTTCAATCACAGCGTTCACATCCACCGTTTGCTTCATTGAAGCCATGAACTGTGCCGCGTACATCGCACCTAATGTGTACGATGGGAAGTAACCGAATGCGCCGTCTGTCCAGTGGATGTCTTGCATACAGCCATTAGTGAAATTGCCTTGAGTGCTTAAACCAAGGTAGGACTGCATTTTAGTGTTCCACAATTCTGGGACATCGGTGTGTTTGATGTTGCCGTTGATCAAGTCACGTTCAATCTCGTAACGTAAGATAACGTGTGCAGGGTAGGTCAGCTCATCGGCATCAACACGGATGAAGTCTTTCTTAACGCGAGTGTAGATCTTCTGGAAGTTCTTTTGCTCAAATTCAGAACCAGAAAACTGCTTGCCAGCTAGGTTTGCTAAGTGCCCGATGAACGGGTCGCAGCGGCCAACTTGCATCTCGAAGAACAAAGATTGAGATTCATGGATACCCATAGAGCGAGCTTCACCTGCTGGTTGGCCTGCTAAGTGCTTTGGTAAACCTTGCTCATAACGTGCGTGCCCAGTTTCGTGGACAATGCCCATCAACGATTGAACGAATTCAGCTTCGTCATATCTGGTTGTGATTCGTACGTCTGAAGGGACACCACCACAGAATGGGTGAACACTTTCATCTAATCGGCCGTGTTCAAAATCGAATTGAAGCAACTTCATGACTTCTAAGCCAAGTGCTTTCTGTTTTTCAGTTGAGTAGAGACCTGATGGCGCGCTAAATTGCTCGATCGATTGTTTTTCGATCACTTCGTCAATCAGGCTTGGTAGCCATGTCTTAACGTCTGCAAACAAAACATCAAGTGATGCAGAGCTTGTGCCCGGCTCATAGATATCAAGCATGGCATCATAAGGGGTTAGGTTCGCCGCATCGGCGCGGATCTGCGCTTCTTCACGAGACAGCTCAACCACTTCACGCCAGTTCTTTTCAAAACCAACCCAATCGTTGTTACCACGTTGGCTGCGCCATGCATGTTCACACTTTGAGCCTGCTAGAGATTTAGCTTCAACCAGCTTTTCAGGAAGTAGGTTTGCTTGTTGCCATTGGCGTTTTATTTCACGAAGTGACGATTGTTGCTCGGTGTTCAGCGCTTCGTTTTCAGCGTCTGCAATCCAATCGCCAAGTTGTGGCTGAGTCATTAGGCCGTGAATATGAACAGAAAGCTCGGCCATCGCTTCACTACGTGCTTGGTTACCACCTGCTGGCATCATTGAAGCTTGGTCCCAACCACAAATAGAAGCTAGGTGTTGAAAGCGTGAACATTTTTGAGAGTGTTCGACTAGTTTTTTGAATGCGCTCATTTGACTACTCTTAATTTGGTTTCTTTAAATGACCCGTAAGGCTGCATCAGTTTAAGGGGCATCTCGATGTTTAGTACTTTGAAGTTGGTCACTTCACTTTGTTTCTGAGGCTGTTCTTCTCAGTAGAAGATATAGCTTAAACAAAGTAGGGCAGTGATATGCCAGTAATTTACTATTTGTTAGCAAATTAAACTGTACCATTGTGCACAAAATCAGTGACTTGTATAGCTGGTGGCAATTGTTGCTTGCGAATTGTTCAGATACACGGTATTGATGATAGATCGCTGAACAAGAATGACAATGATATGGATATTTTGAACTTTGAGGCATTTCTAATTGCCATCACGATTTTAACGTTAACACCGGGCTTAGATACGGCTTTGGTGATTCGCAATACGAGCCGCTCTGGCTTAGCTGACGGTTGTATGACAAGCTTTGGTATTTGTAGCGGCTTATATGTACACGCCTTTTTCTCTGCTGTGGGTATCTCTGCAATCCTCGCCCAATCCGCTGAACTCTTTCAAGCTGTAAAAATGGTGGGTGCCGTTTATTTAATCTGGCTTGGTTTAAGCAGTTTACGCGCTTTGATGAAAAACGGTGGCGGGTTGAAGGTTGGCGAGCAAGCTCATCAAGCTTACAGCGCAAAACGTTCTTTGCGTGAAGGTTTCTTATCTAATGTGCTTAACCCGAAAACAGCGGTTTTCTATTTGGCTTTTTTACCTCAATTCGTAAACCCTGAAGGTTCACCGTTATTGCAATCTATGTTGATGGCTTCGGTACACTTTATGATTGCTATGGTGTGGCAATGCAGTTTGGCTGGGGCTCTGAACTCCGCTAAAAACTTGCTTAAGAATGCGAGCTTTATGAAGTGGATGGAAGGTGTGACTGGTATGGTGCTGGTGGGGCTTGGCGTTAAGCTTCTGATAGAAGAACCTGTGTAGTTCACCGCTTCTTAATAGAACATATGAAAGCCCACGACGTGTCGTGGGCTTTTGCGTTTTATTGTTTGTACTGCTTTATTAACCAACCTGGTTATTTATAGCCTAATTATTCACAGCGTAGCTATTCAACGACACTGATGTTCATCTCAGCACCTTCGAAACCTAAGTCACTCAACTCATCAGAGTTGAAGTTGGTAGTGACTTCAAGATCGCCAATACGCTCAGTAGTTTCGTTGACGGAATCTGTACTTTTTTTGCTAAGTACACTGTTGGTAATTGGTGTTGCTTGGCCAATTTCAATGGTGCCTGCAAATTGAGATTCAGCGTTAAAATCACCAGATACGTAAGAGTGGAATGGGCGTAAGCTTGCTCCAGTCGCGTACTGCATGCTTGATAAACCGGCTTCTTTGATAGCCCAGCCCCAGTCCCACCATTTCGTTTCGCCTGGTATGTAACGGTGATCCCATTGGTAGCGAATGTCTGCAGATTTATCACTACCGCGACCCATAGTGAAGGTGTGAGCTCTGTAAGGGCGATTGTCTGGATGTGTATGCCATGCGTTGCCACCCCAACGTAGGAAGCCGTTAAACTCAACATCGTAGCTAATGTCGGCATTGAATCGATACGGGTAGGAGATACTTGAACGATACAACTCGACTCGAATCGGAAGCTCTGAGTTTGCTGGAACCATTGGGCGCGCTTGAAGTGTTACTTGCTCGCTAGTGGAGCCCCCATTGGATTTAGAGAAGCTTTGGTTGGCTTCGAACTTAACGGTTAGTTTAGTTTCGCCAACAAGAGGCCACTTAAACGTATTCTCTGTTTGAACACTTTGTGAGAACCCATAGCTATTCGTTTTTGACCAGTTTGTTGACTCATCCACTTTCAGGTCGACAACCACTTGTTGCGCGATATTACTGTTGTTTCTTGCCGTTGCGTAAACCGTCTTCACTAGTTCACGATCTGACTCGATAACATCACCATGCCAAAAGTTATCGTCGTTAACGGTGTAGGCAAAGTTGTCGACGGTGATTTTAGTTTTTTCCCCACAGCGATAACCACTACAAGAACCACCATTGTTTCCTTGTATCACCCAACTGTCGCCAGAGCGCTTTATTGTCATGTCTTCGCCAACGTACTGACTGTTATTGCCGCCAACCCATGCGTATCCGAGGTTGTGAGCTAGATAGCTTAGTGGGCGAACAAAATCGTTACGGTTATTGACCAACTCATATTGAACATCTAACTCGCTACCTTCTGGAACTGATTTAGCTGAGTAGTCTGGAATTTCAGATTGGTCATTGTTCGGATAGCAAAACGTTGACCCGCTGTTTGATTGTTTAATTTCGCCATGATAACCAGGCCCCATGATCACCCAGTTACCTTTCAGCCCTGTGATCTGCCAAGTGCCCATACGAGCGACCAAAGCACTCTTTTGTTCTTCAGCTTCATACCGGTCTAAAGGGCGATAACCAGAGCGACATACATCTTCACCAAGTTGGTCAAACACTATTTGGTCTGGATAAACCTTTGCGTTTACACCGGTAGATAGAACAGACAACACTGCGGTTGCTAAGAGACTTCTGTTTATTCGGATCATTAACAATTCCCTCGTTTGTGATTTTTCTATTTTGATAATGTTTTGTTCGCCGTGCAGTTAACAAGACCAATTCACCTTTTCATGTTGATAGATATATAGATACTGAAAAGGGTTGAATTAAATTACCTTTTTAATTCAATGATTTGTATTGCTATAAGTATTTTTATGGTGAAATTTTATGCAACTGGAAGTGAATTGTTTGATGGGGATCAAACCGTTTTTAGAAAAATGAGACGTTATTATCGCGACTTTAACGTCAAATTATTTTGACGTTGTTTAATCACGTGTGAGGTGAGTGATTAACTACGATAAGGGGTATATTATTCACATCGTCTATAGCTTTAACTTGATATGTGAATTAACAATAACGATATAAATTTAACTTATACCCTTTCAACTTGAAGATGCAGGTATCAGTACCTGAAAATTATCTGTAATTCTGGATACAAGTGAGCCTGCAACTTCTGGTAACGTCACATCGAAAAACTTTTTGATAGCAGAGGTGAATGCTGTTTTGGAGGGAAAATAGACATTGTTCCTCACATGCTCATTCATTACTTTCCAAAGCCGCTCTATTGGATTTAAGTTTGGGCTGTATGAGGGTAAGTAATGAAGCTCTATATTGAGTACTTTTGCCGCATTCCTAACCATTTCTGACCGATGGTAGGCTGCACCATCAAGCACAATATGCACGGTTTGCTCTAGTGGATAATGCTCTTTCTTGAGTTTCCAAAAGAAGCGAACAATACTCTCGCTATCTATCGTTTCATAAGTATCTGTGATCGTTGCGCTGATGTTTTTCAATGACAGAGCACCGATTAGATTCACTCGAGTGCGGCTACCTGTCGTTTCAATTAGCTTATCCTGTCCCTTACGGATCCAGCCACAGCTAAGTTTTGTTGATTGAGTTGGATGAACGGCGTCCATGAAAAGTACAGGCGCATCCTTGGGCTTAAGTACCTCGTTGTAATACTCGATAAATGCTTGCTGCTCTTCAGGCTTTAGTTTATGTGGTACACCTTTGGGCTTTTTGTATGCAAAACCGTGGTGATGTAACCACTTATTAATCCCAGAAACGGTGTAGCTCACACCGAATTCAGCTTCGACGTAAGTAACGATTTGACGCGTATGAAAATAGGTTTTCTCAGTCAAATGCTCGATGAGCTGCATCGTCTGAGTATCAGAAAGTAGACTCTGGCTCCCGCCATTCTCAGGTTTAAGTTTTTCAGATAGAGCATAATCACTAAGATGACGAGCAACTGTAGATTCATGGATACGAAGGGCTTGAGAGATCATAGGCGGGCTCCAACCTTCGGAAGCTAGCAAGACAGCTTTTATACGGTCGCATACTCGACGATCACGCTCAGTATTGTGCATCTGTTCGAGTTGTTGTTTTTGCTCAGGAGTTAGTACCATTTTCATGGTGAGTAGCATGATCCTGATTTCATTGAAAATCAAGCATCTTCAATGATCACGGGTATAGGTTTTTAAATGTAATCAGTTGTTTTAAACATCCGATTAATCGAATGTTTAAAATTGAGGGATGCTTGTTGATATGGTTATTAAAATAACCACCTGTTTTTTTATGTGTAATGTTCAGGATGGTGTTAATCAAACGTTGGTCAATTTAGCTAGTGGCCAAACGACGATAAATTATCGTTTAGCCAGTAGTTGTGTTCGGCCAGTATTACACGTTCGAATAATGGCAAATAAATCATTTGAACTTAAGACATCAACCTTCAACGTTAATGGATCATTGTTGATGAGTAGGTAGGGTGACAATAAGCTATCATTCATTGTTTTATTTATTTTTTGTACTGAGACTAAATCAATGGTTCCAGATATTGAAAAGAAAAGTGATTGAGAAGGACCTGCCTCACCTCTAAACCGTAGAACAATAGGGTCGGGCATGTTGTCATCTTGAACCGACATCAAGTGCAGAACCTTGTTATTACTTATTTTGGTGAGCCCATCGGTACGTAACACATTTCCATCGAGTATGAGGTCTACCACGCTATGTTGATAACGGTGCTCTTCTTGGGGTGGAGAGTTAGGGATACTCCATATACCAATCAATAGAGCTAAAGCGGAAAATAGAGCAACAAATGGCATCATAATTGGCCTCTCTTTAGGAATATTGCTATCTCTTCACTCGCTCGATCTAATTGCGTGGGTGTGTAAAAGATATTGATGGACTGACGCGTTTCTTTATTGAGTATTGAAAGCTCAGAGTAGTCGGATTCTTCGCTAATGTATGCTACGCAATCACATTGATATTTATAGAGAATGGCTTCTAGTTCAGAGCTCATCGCCATTTCAGACTCTTGGAACACTTGCATCTGCCCAACCCATTGTTCATTAAGGCGGTTAAAGGGGGTGGTATCACCAAGGCTTTTATCGTGAACTTTAGCAAAAGCCAATAGCGCTGATGCAAATAGCAAACAACCGGTTGTGAAGTAACACAGTCTATTTCTGTGTGACCTGATTTTCTGGCGAGCAGGCGAAGTTGGTTTAGGAATAAATTCATGGCTACTTGCAATAGAGGCCGCAATACTGCTGTTATCTTGTGGAACTTGATCGCTCACTAGAGTGAGAGGAATCGTGGTTCCGCTTTGTGGTTGCGATTCTATAAAGACGCAATCATCGATAAGGCGGTAACCAACCTTTGGTACCGTAACGATTGGCGTCTCTTTTACGCCGAGCTTCACGAACCCTTGGCGGAGTAAACTGATGCATTTCGCAAGTGATGTATCACCAATGAATTCGCTTCCCCATGCGAAACTAATGATTTCTTGCTTATTCACAATCTCGGGCGAGTTTTTAAGTAATAACTCTAAAACACGCGTCTCACGATATCCTATTTTAATAGAACGTTCGTCGTTATAAATACGGTTTTTAATTGGGTCAAATCTGATCATATAGCCAACGTTTTATTTTTATTATAATTCTCTCAACAATGTAGATGACTATAAACGCACTATTATATGAATTAAAGTCACATGTTTTATTCTAGTGATTTTTTGTGTGATAGAAACAAAGCGTTGTTTATTCATTTATGACTAAAAAACGACCGTTTATACATAACCTGTTAAATATAAGTAATATCTAATTAAGCATTGGTTTTATTAGATTTTTATGAAATATATTAATTCGCACAGCGGACTAATTAATATCATTTTATATGTCAGGGTATAAGTGTTCGTCATGATTTCTTCAGTTTAACGTTTGAATAAATATAAAAAGCCCGCATTTTAATTCGGGCTGTATTCAATCAATTCAGGTTACGCTTTAACGGCTTCACAATCACTTGAAGAAGTTAAAGGTTTGAAGAAGAGCTTTGTTTCTTCGATGACGACGCGACGCAGCAAGATCAGGCCGATTAGGTTTGGAATTGCCATCAGGCCGTTCACTATATCAGCCATCAGCCAGATCATGTCGAGCTTTAAGAAGGCACCAGAAGCAACCAACGCAATGAAGATGATCTTGTAAGGCAGAACCGCTTTAGTACCTAGCAAGAAAACAATACAGCGCTCGCCGTAGTAGTTCCAGCCTAAAATCGTGGTGAATGCAAAGAAGATTAAGCCAACAGAAACCAACATAGGGCCAAGGGTGTTTGCATTCAAACCAACAGCGAATGCATAAGTGGTCATCGCAGCACCAGAAAGATCGGTCTGCCAAGCGCCCGTTAAGATAAGTGCTAAACCTGTCATGGTACAGATGATGATGGTATCGAAGAAGGTACCCGTCATAGAGACCAGCCCTTGTTTCACGCACGAGTCTGTTTTGGCCGCGGCGGCTGCCATAGGTGCGCTACCTAGGCCTGATTCGTTCGAGAATACACCACGAGCGATGCCTGATTGGATAGCAAGCATGATGCTCGCACCAAAGAAGCCACCAGTTGCTGCTGTGTTGGTAAACGCAGAAGTCACAACAAGGGTAATGGCATTCAATAGTTGGTCTGCATTGGAAACCAGGATACTAAAACACGCGACGATGTACATGATAGCCATGGTAGGAACGACTTTTCCTGCCACTTTAGCGGTAGATTGAATACCACTAAGGGTTACAACTGCTACTAATATCGTAAGAACGACAGCTGACATTTGACGAGAAGCACCAAATGAAATTTCAGTCGCGTCTAAGATAGCGTTAACTTGTGGGAAGGTACCGATACCGAAGCAGGCAACCCCCAAAGCGAACACAGCGAACATCACCGCTAAGACTCTTGAGCCAACACCGTATTGCAAGTAATACATTGGGCCGCCAACCATTTCTCCATTGCTATCGGTTCTACGATATTTAACGGCAAGTAGACATTCTGCGTATTTGGTCGCCATACCAAAAACAGCGGCAAGCCACATCCAGAATAGGGCACCAGGGCCACCAATCTTGATTGCGGTCGCTACACCTACGATATTACCGGTACCAATCGTTGCGGAAAGCGCTGTACACAAAGCGGCGAAGCTTGATACGTCACCCGTGTCGGATTTGTCTTTGGTGAACACCATTTTTAGCGCAGTTGAAAGGTGTCTAAACTGGAGTAAGCCTAAACGAAAAGTGAAATAAACACCGGTGCCAACTAATAAAATGAGTAGCGGTGGTCCCCAAACGAATTGGTTGATGGTTTGAAGTGTAGCTTGTAGATGGTTCATAGTTTCCCCTTAATAAATAAAAAATTTAAGGAGAAGAGGGAAGGCAGTGCAGATCACAAGGATCGATAGGACTAATTAATACATATGGATTTCTAGATAGAATTCTTTTGTTAATTAAGGCTGTTGCTTTCCACTCCTCTGTCCTTTTGCCTGAGAGTTTCACTTAGCGAATCACTTATAGATAAGTAACGGGCACTAAGCTTGCTCCTTCGGCGACCGATCTAACGGTTCTCTCCAGAGGTTCCTCCAACGACAGTCCTCACTTTTCTGGATATCTCCAGCACAAAGCGCCTGAAAGATTTACTTCTTCGGCGGGTTAATCTAACTAAGTGTTAAAGTTTAGTTAAAAACCACTCTCCTGCAGTCTTCATCGGAACAAATGTGCAACATTTGCACAAAGGTTAGTCAATAATGCTGTTCATTATTGATGTGTGAACTCTATCATGATTTTTATGTAATTCAATACGTATTTCAAAAATGTATACCAGTTATGTATACCACCTTTGTGCTAATGCCTGATCGTTAAAAATAGATACGGAGAAACTCTACGTCATAATAGTACTAGTGCGTTTGCCTCAGTCCTTAATCGGACTGGGGCTTTTTTTGTGCGTCATGAATACCAAAAATACTTGAACGATAAATACAAGTACTAAAAACAAAAGGGAGTGCCAGATGCTTAGAAAAAAGATAGATCCAAGTACTACGCGGGCTGGTGGACGTAAACCAAAATACACGGTTAGTGAAGCGCGAGAACTTAAACGACAAGCCTGTTTATTGAAACAGCAGAGTATGAAGTTAGAAGTATTGCAAAGCATCTAGGTTGTTCACTAGATACGCTGCGAGCCATTTGCAACGACACTTATAAGGGGCGGAAATGATTGAGGTCAAAACAGTGAATGAGATACAAAAAACATTAGAAACGGAGCGACTACGGACGTTTGTTGAGTCGTTTATTGCAGATGCGACAGCCGAACAAATCGCTGAATTGCGTAAAACATGGAGCAACAATGACGTGGAATTTTAAACCGAGACGAAAACTTAAAACAAGAGAGCAGTTAGTAATTGATTTTCTTTCAGCGAACTCGCTTGAAATCGTGGACGAAGAGACACTACTCAGCCACCAACACGGGCTTAAGTACGCTCTAAAGCGTGTGCAAGTAGCGTTCATTGTGTACATGCAAGAGCAAGCGAGAGACGTGCAGAAGCCGTGTAAAGCGATGAATGCTTTCCACTTAGAGATCAAGAGGTTACTTAAATGATTTTTAAACGATTAAAAAATGGCGATATACATATCGTAGGTGTACACGATAAAGAGATATCAGACATATTCAGACAGTACGCAATCATGATTGTGAATGACGAATTAGATGTTACACAAGCGAACACATATGCCAATTTCCTATTGGAAGGCTTAGAACACTACTAGGAGCAAAGAATGAGAGAGCAAAGACAGCGTCAAAACGTTATCCCTTTAACACTTAACCGCGCGGAAACTGAGTTTATAAGCAAGCACCAAGGTAGCAAATCTGTGCAGCGTACTATTAAAGACTTACTACAAAAACTAATGGCCACGGAAGCCAACAATGACCAAAATGTGGAGGAATCACACTATGAGCAAAGAGGTAAAACCAACTAATGTTCAATTAGTACTAAAGAATAATTATCACAAAGAAGTAACTGAGAGCATGTCATTACACGATATGTACTTGAAGGTTAAAAATCTTGATTATCAATATAATGTCGACCAATACAAAATCCATGGTAAGAAAAAGGATGAAGTCTTACCCGCGTTGATGCCTCACATGACGTCTGGTACTCAATACCAAGCGTTAGACAAAGCAGGCGAATGGCAGTACACGAATTTAATCCACTTAGATATCGACGACGTACCAACTACAGACAGAATGAATGAAGTGAAGGATAGACTTCGAGAGTTAAATCCTATTCTTATGTTCACCTCACCAAGTGGTGACGGCTTGAAGGTATTCTTCAATGTTGACCTATCTCAGTTCCAAACAGATAAAGACCTATTTCGCCACACGACAAAACGTTGGACTTATAACACAATGAAGTCTATCGGTGCGTTGGATCTTTATGACGGCAACGTGTGCCGACCTAACAACCTTTGTTATGTATCAGTTGACGAAGACGCAGAGTGGAACAGTAACTCAAGACCACAGACCCAACAGTTCTATGATGCATTCAATGAGTACCAAGGTATCCAGAAGCAAATAACTGATAACAATAAGCGTATCAGTATGATCTCAAGGTTGGTATCAAGTGAGGGTAAATCTAACATTGATGTCACTAAGTTAGTTAACTCGAAGATCACATCCGGTATCGAAACAGGCGACCAAGTAGCATTCAATGTATGGGCTGCGCTCAAGGCAATGGGAGCAAGTTATGACGATGGTGTATCGGCTTTGCGTTTAGTGTTTGCACGAGCACGTAAACCTAACTGGAGTGTCGATCAGAAAGCAACAAAGTATCAAAGAATCTCTAAGTTCAAACTGACTGGTAAGAAGGAATACCAAGAGGCTCTAGATCCCAATGATCAAAAAGCACTCGATGAATTTGAGCAGACTGATAAGAAGTTAAGCAAAGAGATCACACTCACCAATGACTACGTGAGAGTACAATACAAGCCTATGCGCATGTATGGTGAGTCGGTTGACGTCTGGGCAGGTATGCCATCTTCTGGTAAGTCTTACTTGAAAATGAAAGATATCGTTAACACAAACGGTGATGTGTTTATCTATGCTTGCCATGAGATATCAACACTCAAAGAGCGTGCGGCTGAGATATCAAAAATCCAGTCTAACACTAAAGGTTCCCTCAGGATTGAAACGTTCTGTATTCAATCCAAAATGGACGGTGAGAGCGCAAAGCCTATTCAAACGCAGTTAGATAATATCGTCACTAACACGTTACCCAAGAGCCAAGGAAAGAACGTTGTGGTGTTTATCACTCATGAGGCACTGATCAGATTAGACTTTGAAGACTTGCTCAAAGAATCACGTGATGTGAACTTGGTAGTAGACGAAATACCAGATCTATTTGAAGTCGGCAAGTGGTCGCGTATAAACAGAAAGTCAAGGCAAGAACTACTGAGCATGTTGGAGACTGAAGAAGATACATATGACGGTATCGAGTCACACTTTATCACTGGTTTAACCGATCACGGTGATGATGTGGCTAACACAATCGGCGAACTAACCAATAAAGAGTACAAGCGTATTATTGAGAACGTTTCAAAGTCTAATTTGCAAGCAATCATTGATTTTGAGGTCAAAAAAGAGGGAGAGCAATTCCGAGTTGTGACTATGCCGAACGTCAAGGAACTAACTAAGTTCGATTCAGTTTGTTTCATGGGTGATGACGCTCATAACTCGCTGTTACTGCTTAAACTTAAAATGGAAGGAGTGAGACTTGATGTTACTCACTTGAAGCCAAGACACTCGTATATTGCCGATCGTATCAAGGGTGTCTACGTCATCACTAATCAGACCTTTGGTAAGTTTAAATTAGATTCTTCTAATGGCGACGTTGAGCGTGCAATTGTTAGTGAATTAATGAGCGTAGACGGCTTGCAGCCTCTCGATATATATGACGGTTACAAAATGTTATTCCTTGCCAACTCAATATCGTTTGAAGGTAAGGCGATGACTGCTGAAATGAGTAGAAGTTTTTCCGGTTTCATGAATATAGCATCAGCGAAACATGTTGATCCAAGGAGCATACACGATACCAACGTTCTAACATGCACTGCCAATACCCACGGTATTAATTATCTTGATACTTGTAATTACTGTGTGTGTGCGTATTCATTGAAGCCTCATCCTGCTCAATTGCAAAACTATATCCGAATGGGGTTCACTCAAGACCAAGTTTATCGCTGGCTAGAATATAACTCTCACTTTCAGAACGTTTTTCGACCTTGGTTAAGACAACCCGATTGCTACAAGCGTGACCAAGATCCAAAGGTTCGAGCGAAGTTCATTGAAGAAGGTTATTTGGTATTACCGGATAAGGGCTCGCTTGATTACTTCCTTATGCGTATCGAAGAACAATTCAGCGTAGAGGAACGCAAGAAGTTAGAGAATAAGGTTAAGTACTTCAATAATAAGATTATTGATGACTTCTTTTCACCTAACAAGGACGGTAGGCCAACTAAAGACTCCAGTGGTGTTGCTATGAGTGATACTGAGCGTAACAAGTTAATGAGGTGGCGAAAAAACAAAAACCTATCACCTGAGTTAGTTGATGATGTTCATAAGGTCATGGGTAAAGATATATTTGAAATGAAACTCAAAGATCTTAAGGGGTTAGTACTAGGTTACAAACTCGGTAAACCAATTGAAAACCTACTTCAGGAAGGTGGATTTGTAGAAAAAGAGGTTCATGGAGTAGAAAATGGGGATTCTGTGGTCAAAAATGCTCACGAAACCCTTATAGGTTCCACGCCCCCCAGTTTCGTGAGCATTTTTGAAAATGCGCCCTCAACGGAACTGGAAACGCCCTCGAAAGCCCTTACCTCTATATCTGATTTGAGCAATTTCGACAATGCAGTGTTAACTGAAGCCAGTGGGATCGAAGGACTTAAAGCCGCTTATGATTGTGATCTAAGATCATTGGTTAGTAATCAATTTAGATAGCAATTGCCAAAACAGCATATGTCGTTCGAAGTAAAGGCTACCTCAATTAATGTGATTTGAACGAAAGGTGTATTTGATATTTCAGAAGGAGGGATTGATGACAGAACTAGCGATGTACGAAAGTAAGTTACAAATAGTGTTGGTGGAATTAAAACAAAAGGGGGTTCTACTGGATGTGAATGATAATAATTCTATTAAAGCAGCAATGAAGCAATGCAAACACGATAAGGCTTCAATAAAAAAATATCTCAAGCGAAGAAACTAACTTCTCGTATTAACCAATTAAGCCAATCCACTGAAACTAACAAGATAAAGCGGCTAGAAACAATGGATGACGTCGATTTAGTTCTTGATAGTTGGAATTTACAACCATTAGCCAAAGGAGGCTCAGAACAAGGAGTATAAATGCGTGACTGCGACTTAACGTGTGATGTATTTAATTTATTCAATACATACGCGAGACAAGAACATTTTAAGCCAACCGCAGCAAGACTGCATGAAGAGTTAAATCTAACAGATACTTTCATGTATCTAGACCGAGAATTAAAGCCAGATCGGCTATTAGCCGCTGCGTTATTTGGTCTTCACTTACATAAACGGCAAACCCATTACATAGATCAATCCAACAAAGAAACCTTTCTTCAAGCAATATTAGAACTATCACTCAACGCTATGGGGATAACACAGAGTGTAGATATTGTGTTACCGGAGCAGTTACCTTACAGGCGAAGTAAAAAGCCTGATCGTCTAATACAGAAAATATCAAATGGATTGATCGATAAGAAACAGTTCGATTCTAAAAGACAATTTAACCGAGAAGTAAAACTAAAGGGCTCAGAGTTGGCAAAAAATAGAGCGAATACAACGTCGGATTTGGTTGCGTTTCTTGCTTATTGTCAGAAACAGCAAGGGCAGTTCAATGGTTTGATTGATTTCTTATACACAGCAATCTTTGACAACCTCAGTACGTATTTCAGATCTCATGAACGTCAGTTCACTGCCAGAGCGAAAGGTTTTTTGAGCCGAGCCCCGCGATCATAGTGCTCGTATTATTCTGTGGGCGATTTTTTCACAGCCCACTAGATAAATTTTTCTCCTACGAAGCAGTAAATACAGTTTTAATCTTTGCTTGTCTGATTGCCTTTCTATGTCATATAGAGAGGCTTTTTTATGTCTGGGACTTGGTAAATATACGACAGACAAGGGAGAGAAAAATGAAACCAGATAAATCAATCACTTTAATTCGAGAGCATCAAGCAAAAGAATCAGCGACGTCATTTTTACATGATGAGACTAAAGACAACCGAGTACGAAAAACAACAGATACTCGCAAACCCAAGTTAACACTCAACCATTTGAGCCGACTCAATGCATTAAGGAAAGCAAGAACGCTTGAAGCAAATAGGAAGAGTAAACAGGTTCAGCGCATGTACTCGCAAGGGGACTTAACAACAACTGTTACCAAATCAACGGAGCATGCACCTGAAGGTACGACAACGACAATAGACCGTGAATACGAGGAAATTTTAGAGCGATACCATTTAGACCAGTTATTCTTGTTTGAGTCGACTAGTGACTTGAAAGCACAATATAACCAAGGCAAGACGTTAGTACTCACTGGATTAATGTACGACAAAATGACAGATAAAGAAGAGCCTGTATTTAAATCAGATAGTGAACTAAGTGCGGCAGTTGCGGCATTGCAAGCGGATGTCAAAGATGAAATTGAAGAGTACGCAGGCACACCTGTTTATTGAGCGCTAGATCATTCAATGGATACACCGTTCGTTGATTTGAAGAATGCTTTCGGAGAAATAACAAATGTGTATTCAAATAACTCTCAAATCTACGGCGAGATAGAGTTGTTGCCAGATAATGATAACGCTCGGCAATTGATCGACTTAGCAGAATCAAACAACAATTATGTTTCTGTAAGTATTACTTACTTTGAAGACGAAGACGGTACTGTGATAACTGGTTGTGATGTGGTGTCTGTTCCTGCCGTTCCTAATGCGTTGATGAAACTGGAAGCAAAGGATGTTAGCCAATATAAACATTCAATCGACCCACAAGCCACCCTGAACAGTCTTAAGGACAACGAAGTTCCTCGTAAAGAGAAAACAAAATCTGCATTAACTGAGAGCGAACACAGTGAATTAAAACGCATTACAGTACTAAGTGGGTTATAACCGTCATTCCGCAGCCAATTCTAGATTTTAATGTAAACGCCCCATGAACCCACGAGGCGATGTTGTTAATGTTTGAAGTTCCAAGGTAGGAGCGCATCGATATCAGGCTCAGCTTTCGCTAGCTCTTTCATGCACTTGACCATGTAGTCGTAGAGGATAAGGCCGTTGGCTTTCGCCGTCTCGACGATGCTGTAAAGCATCGCGCTCGCATCAGCACCATTTGGTGTGTTCGAGAAGAGCCAATTTTTTCTGCCAATGACCAGCGGTTTAATGGCGCGTTCAGCACGATTATTATCGATAGATAAATGACCGTCATCGATATAGCGGATAAGTTTCGGCCATTGGCCGAGCGTGTATTTTATCGCCTTGCCCAGCGAGCTAGACGCTAGCACTTGTTGAGTCGTCATCCACTCGTACAGCTCATCCAGTATCGGCTTGGCATGCAGTTGACGTTCTGCTTTTCGTGTTTCGACAGTCGCACCTCTTAAGCGCGATTCTATCCCATAGAGCTTCTGGATTTTGGCTAGCGCTTTATCTGCTTTGCCTGACTTACCTTTACCTTGAAGCTTCTTAGCATCCATGAACTTACGCCGTGCATGTGCCAAGCAACCAACATTGGTTACGTGATGAAGACCATCATAGGCACCATAGCCATCGGTTTGCAGATAACCACTGTAATCCCCCAAGAAGGCAACAGGGCATGCCCTCGCGCGACTGTTTTGATAGTCGTACAAGGCGATATTCTTTACATTCGGCAGTGCAGCGTCGGGCGAGTCTGCGCCCGAGCAGTAGAGCCACATATAACACTGTTTATCTTCTTTGAGGACATTGAGCGGCGTTTCATCTGCCTGAACCACCACTTGTTGGAGTAGATGCTCTTTCAAGGCCGCATACAGCGGTGTGAACTTCTCACTGACTTGGATAACCCACCTTGCCATCGTGGTTCGTGATAGCTCGATACCCGACTGGGTAAACAGCGACTCTTGGCGGTACAGTGGCATTGCGTATTGATATTTGCCAAGGATGATGTTGGCTAGCAAGCTTTCTGTCGCGAAGCTTTTAGGGATGATGCTCTGGGGCGCTGGCTTTTGAACGATGTGGCTTTTGTCTTCAGTTTGCTCGCACTGACGACAAGCATACTTAGGACGAACATATTCCAGCACTTTGAGCACGGCTGGTGAGAACTCAAGTTTCTCACTGCGGTCTTCACCGATTTTATGCAGACTATGTTGGCAGCATGCACACTGTTTTTCATGGTCGTCTAAATCGAGTTCGATAACCTCACGAGGCAAAGTCTTTGGAAGTGGCTTGCGTTTACCACGCTTCTTCGTTGTGGTCGTTGTTACCTCAACCACCTCTCCCTTAGCGGCTTCACATTCCACTTCGTTGAAGAGGTCACCTTGAGATTCATCGTAAGGCTTTAACGCCTCCGAGCGTTTTGCGAACTGGCGGTCGAAAGCAAGTTTGAGTTGCTCAAGCAGAGATTGACGCTCTTGTTTCCATTGGTTTTCTGACGCCATCAGCGCTTTCACCATCGCTTGTAGCTTGGCAATATCTTGGCTTTCTGGGTTGATATCTGGCGTCTTTTTCATGGCATTTATTATACTAAAATCATGCTGTTAACGCTTGGCAGATAAGGCTTTATTATCGATTAAGTCATTGTAACATCGTTTATTTGAACGGGTTTATGGCCGATAATCGTGAAGCCAGAAAGCAGTCTATCAAGCTCGAATTGAGTCAGGGTAAACACTTCATTTTTCTCTTTTGTAGGCCATTTATACTTGGCTTTTTCAAGGCGTTTATACCAAAGCGCAAAGCCAGTTTTATCCCAGTACAGCACTTTGATTTTGTCGCGCTGTTTATTGGTGAACAGGAACAGTGCGCCGCTTCCCAAGGGTAAATCGGTGTCACTTTCGATAATCGCCGCGAGGCCATTGATGGACTTTCTAAAATCGACACTCTCACGATACAGATAAATCTCTGGTGCGCTGAGCATATGTTTCATGACAAGGCTCCAATGAGTTCTGCCAGGTAGGTAGCGGGCGTGCCTTGAGGAATGCTCAACTCCACATCATTGATGAGAAGTGTCATGTTAGCGGTGGCTATTTGAGCTTGATATTTCGTTGTCTTTTCGACGATCTCTGCCCGTACAAAGCCTTGAGAGACATCTGCTTTTTTGAGTTGCTGGCGCTTAGCGTAAAACGTCGAGGGGTTGAGTTCATTTAGCTTACAAAATGCAAGCGTTGACAATGAACTCGATTCAGATTGCTCGATGAGCGTTTGCCATTCTTGATTAGTGTGTCGTTTTCCCATTTCAAATCTCCTTATGGTTGGAGACTTGATCTTATTCTTCGCGCTAGGCGATTAGAATGCGGGGTTTATGACGCGCTTACATTTTAATTAGTGTGATCCCACGATCATTTATCAATAATGATTGCAGTTGAGACTTGACGCAGATCCCCCGTTTTGATCTATTACTTTTATTTGCCGGTAACTTGCGATGTCTGCTCCTCAACCTGTCATAAAACGCTTAGATCATCTTGGATTAATCGCTGCATTCTGTCATGAGATTGATTTACCCGGGCTTATCGACCGCATAATTCCTAAGTATTCAGAGCATAATGTCTCACACGGTGATGCCGTTCTAGCCATGATTTTGAACGGTTTGGGCTTCCATAGTCGAACATTGCATATGTTTTCTGACTTTTTCGAGACAAAGCCAATATCAAAGCTGCTTGCTAAAAACATAGAAGCGCACCACTTAACTGATGATGTTCTTGGGCGCACATTAGATGCTTTATTTGAAGCTGATGTATCTATTTTATATCAAGTTATTGCAGAGCATACCGTTGAAAAATTGGGCCTCAAGACAGAGTCTGTCCACCTTGATATAACGAGTTTCCATGTTGATGGTGAATATGCTCAATCAGCAGAGGATGACATTAATTCTATTCAACTCGTCAAAGGTTATAGTCGAGATCACCGACCTGAATTGAATCAGGTTGTCCTTGAATTAATTTGTGAAAATCAAGCAGGGCTCCCTGTTTATATGCAGGCTCTCAGTGGAAACACGAACGATGCAAAAGCATTTGCAGAGGTCACTAAGCGCCATATTCACTGTCTTAAAGCCGCGCAAAATAGTCGTTACTTTATTGCTGATGCAGCTTTATACACGTCAGACAGTATTTGCTCACTTGATGAACAAAAGCAGAAGTTCATTACACGCGTCCCAATGACCATTAAAATGGCCAAACAAGCTCTACTGGCATTATCGCCAGCGCAATTAGAGCCTATCGGTAATGGTTATTCGGGGCACTGGATTGAATCTGATTATGGCAACGTGAAGCAGCGATGGTTGTTAGTGAACAGCGAGCAAGCGACAAAGCGAGAAGAAGCCACTTTTTATAAAAATTTGGATAAAAATCTGACCAAAGAGCTTAAATCTCTAGCTCAATTAGCTAAGAAACAATTTGCCTGTGCGACTGATGCACAAAAGGCTATGAGTGAATTTCAGAGTCAATGCCAACTGTTGAGTTTCGAGCAAAGTGAGATACGGCAAGTGCCCGAGTTTGCTGGCCGAGGGCGCCCTAAAAAAGATGAGGTTCCAACTGGATACCACTACAAAATTGAAGCAAATCCGTTCACTGATTTAGAAAAAGTAAAACTCGCGAAGCTTAAAGTTGGTATGTTCATTCTTGCGACCAATGATACTGAAAGTACCGATCTCGATATGGCTGCGTTACTGGAACACTACAAGTCACAACAGAAAGTCGAGCGAGGTTTTCGCTTCCTTAAAAGCCCTGAGTTTTTAACATCATCTATCTTCTTAAAAAAACCACAACGCATCGAAGCTTTACTCATGATAATGACCTTAAGCCTAATGGTTTATGCTGGACTCGAGCATAAGATACGTGAAGAGTTGGCTGTTACTGAAGAATTTTTTCCAAGCATGGTTAAGAACAAAACCACATCTAAGCCAACTGCTCGCTGGGTGTTTTTAAAATTTGAAGGGGTCGATACACTTGAGTTCGGCGAACAATGGTTTATCACCGGCATTCAAGACCATCAGAGGAGATTGCTTCAATTGCTAGGTAAGCTATATGAAGCAATTTATTCCTAAATGAGGTGCGGAATGTCGGTTATAAACTTGTGTATCAAGACCTGTTCGAAATGTAGGTATACCACCGTAATAATAGAGGTAAAGACTAATGTGAATTAATAGTGAGTGTTAAAATTAATTGCATTAATATGTTGCCCCATTAGGCTACCTTTTCTTTGATCAGGTGGTCTTTTTTTTATCTCGTTAAGTATGACGAACTTTATTTACCGACGATTAGTGTCAACAACTCAATCATTAACATTGCCACTGTCAAAATTTAATAACTCTGAGATATTGACACCTTGTAAGGTTGGTGACAATATCTTATGCGTTTTTGACATCATCGCTTTGACGGAGTTTATAAATGGCTAATATTGGTTTTGCGCGAGTTTCAACACAAGCACAAGAATTGACTGATCAACTCACTCGATTGGATGAGTATGGGTGTATTAAGATTTTTAGTGGTAAACATTCGGGTAAAGCAGATACTAATAAAGAAGTGCTAGATGAGTTACTTGGTTATGTTCGTGATGGCGATACTGTCGTTGTTACTAAACTTGATCGATTAGGTCGTTCTCTTTCTCAAGTACTACAAGTTTTAGATCAGTTAAAAGAAAAGGGTGTAAATCTTGTAGCCTTAGATCAAAACATCGACACATCAAATGACGACCCCATGAATACTGCTATGGTTCAACTATTGGGTATGTTTGCTGAGATGGAACGAAACTTTATTGTTAGTCGAACTCAAGAAGGAAAGAGGGCTAGTGGTAACTTTGGTGGCCGTAAGCCAAAGTTAACCGATGACCAAAAGAAAGATATTAAGGCGAAATTGGCTGGTGGCACCTCAAAATTGCAGTTGTCGAAAGAATATAACGTGTCTCGTGGTACGATTTTGAATATTGAGCGCAGTTAAATCAAAATTTCTCTTATGTATCAATATATAACACGGTTGCTTATGTATAATTACGTCTAATGGGAATTGTATTGATAATGGTGTTCAGTGAAAGAGCGTTTTGAAGATTGGAAAGAGAAGTACAACTTTGATTCATGTGGTTTGAATAACAAAGAATATGGACAGTACTTGTCTTCCTACTTAAGAAATCAAAAGAAACCTCTAGTTATGAACCTCAATGGTTCATGGGGTACAGGTAAAACTCACTTCTTAAGACAATTGTATTCGAACCTCCGTTTCACGTATGACTATCCAGTTATCTACATAGATGCATGGCGTTCTGACTTCAGTAACGATCCTCTTCTTGTTCTTGTCAGTGAATTTATCGAACAGTTCCAAAGTATCAGTGCAAATGCTGAAGCACACGCTACCGAAGAAAAAATACTTAAAGTCGCGGCTAAGTTTTCCAAAAGACTATGGAACATGACCGCTGTTGGTGTCGGAACTTATCTATCTGGTCAAACTGATAACAGTGCAATGGTAGAGGTGGCGAAAACACTGACATTTGAGGACAAAGAAGCGGTCAATATCGGTAGAAATCTGACTGAGAACTACAAAGCACAACTGAGCGCAATAGAAGACACGAAAACAGCGCTTAATGAGTACCTTGGTTGTGCTCCAAAAGGTAAGCAAAAGGTCTTTGTTCTGATAGACGAGTTAGACAGGTGCAGGCCAACCTATGCAATTGAAATGCTTGAAACTATTAAGCACTTCTTCTCACTAGATAATTATGTGTTTGTCGTAGCAACTGATACTAAACAACTCAGTCACTCGATAAAGGCTGTATATGGTTCTTCATTCGATGGTAACGAATACCTTTCGCGCTTCTTCAATAGAAGTGCTGCGTTACCTCTACCTGATAAGAGCCTGTTTGCTAAGTTACTCGTAAAGGATTCTATCTTAGAGGATAGAAAGGCAGAAATGAGATTGCTAGGAGGTCTTAAGTATAGTAAAGAACTCGCGAGTAGGTTACTGGCAGAGGTTGGTATCATGTACAACCTTTCACTTCGACGTATGGAACAAGTGTTCAATAAGTTTGAATCGTGTGTGCTCTATGAACTTGATTATGGAAAGCGCTTCTTTGATATTCGATTACTTATACAGTTGATTGCTGAGTACGATAGTGCAGACTTTCATGTGTGCTATCAATCTAGAAAAACATCAGTGGGAGAAAAGGTCACGCTTCCAAGTGAGTTCAAAAAGAAAACTGGCTACAATAGCGACAACATTGACCAACTACTTTGAAATAGATCTGTTTGGGAACTTACCCAAATATCTAATGAGGCAACTTATGTGCATAATTTGCGTTGTGCTTTGACCTTAAGTTGGAGGATAGCAAATGGGTTCTCAGATGTTAGACAACCAAAGACTCGTTATGTATCGGATGCTTTGAAGGTTTTAGAAACAAAGTTAGGCTCTTATACACAGACGGACTTTGCTCGAAACAATACCGCGAGAGAAGAATATAAAGCAATTGAGCGTTACAAGCGCCCATTGATAGGTCTAGTGCAATCTGGTGATACTGAGATCCAAGTCTGGACAAGAGAAGACTACTTCAAAGCAGTAGAACTATCTGCCCATATAGAACAAGACTCTATGGGCAATACTTTCTAATGTAACTCTAAGATAACTTTGTCAGTGAAATTCTCACTGAACTCAACGTTAATCGGCACAGATTGCCATGCCACAAGCCTCAGTACGTCTGAGGCTGTTTCTGTGTTGTCTTGGTACTGTTCCAACTCACACTCACTAATAGCGTTCAACTGATCTACTAGATAACCAAAGAACTCTTTTAGTTCTGTTGTATTGCCTGTTTGCTTAGCCTTTTCTTGCACAAAAGATAACAATTCTGTCTTTATAGTCATGATTTCTGCCCTAGGTTGTTGGAACTCAACCTAATCGACTTTTGAGGTCTAGAAAGTATGAGAAAAGCACTACTTTTTGCTAAATGACGTCAAACTTACAACGTTATCATGGTAGCGCTGTATGTGTTTCTCGTGCTCGATTGGATGGTAAAAAGGTTGGTTCTCTTCAAGCACGACAGAGAAAGCCTGAGTATGATAAACACCAAGAACCCAATGACCTCTGGGTATGTCTATCATTTCGATGTCGTTGTATACACCAACGATTTTCGTCAACTTCACAAACTGAGGGCGGAATAGGGAGGTCTTCTCTATGAATCCAAGGAAGTCTTTCTTGATAAACTCACCATCTCGCTTAAGTGCTGAGATGCTGTACCGTTCGTCTTTTTCAGTAAAGCCATTTTCATGCACTTTGATTCGTTTGTAGTTTTCTGCGCAAATTAAGAACATAAAAATACCTGTATGTATAAACAGTAATTCTAGTTGTTCTAACTGGTGATTTGCAACTGATTAAGTTGCTAGTTTGGCGTTGATTTTTGTTTCAAGTCTTGTGATAACGCCTGTAATTACACGATCTAAATTTGAAAGGCTGCCTCTTTTAATTCCATAAGGAGTATCTTTCATAAGTAATTGAATCTGTTCAGATAAACTTACTAACCCACTAAATTCTAATGAAAAATAATCGTCGATATTGTTAAAGTCGTAACGTGACTGCATATCATAAATGAAGGATTGAATCTCTTTTGAACTCCAGTTTGACAGAGCGCTTTTGAAGTCTTCGGAAGTCAAATCCTGAAGAAAAGCAGTATTTGCTAACTTTACATCAATCTCTGCACGAACCAATGAGTAGTCACTAATGAAGTCACTTACAAACGACTGACTTTTCGCTTTTGAGTGTTCGACTTTAAATTTCTCTATGTATGCTCTAAACAACTGATTCAATTCATCATCACGAACAAAAGTGTGGAGGTCATGTTCTAAATCTCGATAATCTAGATCAAGTGAAAAGTCTTTTTCTTTAAGCAATTCCGTAACTTTTGAGCGAAAGGTGCTTTCTTGCTCTTCGACATATCCCGCAGTTAACATGTAAAAGTAAAGTCCGCAGCAACGTATCCAAAAAAGTAGATTGTCTACATTTGGTTCGAATACTTCTTTTTTGACTACTCCAATATTTTGTTGAAACCAGTCTTCATCTTTATCTCGAAAACCGTAACCTAAGAACAACTCAATGGCTTCAGTGCTTGTAGGGATATTAAGTTCTTGATGAATATCATAGAAATTATTTTGGTACGTAGCGATGTAAGTCGAAAGGCTTTGCGGTGTGTGGTAACGAATTGGTGAAATATATGTTTCTAATTCAAGATGCCTTTTCTCAATATCAGTAAGTTCATCTACTTTAACTTTGTCATTTGCTAGGCTGATACGACGTCTTCGATCTTCAATTCCTTCTAAAATTTCGTCTAAACTAAAACCTTCTCGGTGTATCGCTGTAGATATGCGAAAAGAAGCATCAATTAGTTTAGATTCTAGATAGTCGTAGTTAACATTATCTACGCGGTCAAATAGGTAACAGACGGCTTTGTATCTATCGATAGACCGTCGAATTATTCTTAAGTTATCGAGTTCTAATGACTTAAGGCATTTTGAAATCTCAGACAGTTCATAATCACTAAGCCTACTGGTTCCAGTATAGATCTTCTTAATTACATCAAGAGATTCTGCGGGTGTGCGTTTGATATGGACAATATCACTAAATGCTTTTTCAATATCAGCATGTGTACCGATCTTATCTTGGTTTCCAATGACTACTATTTTGATATGTTGCTTGTTTTCTGCGAGGTTCAGACACTCGCCCATGACTTGAGTCCGTACTTTTTCACACGTAATACGCTCTAGATCGTCTAGTAGAAGAGCTAGGTTATCGATCTTATTGAAGTAGTGGTACTTAACGATTGAAGCAACGCCACCAAGTGCAGCGCCAACACCTCTAGTTCCAGAAATTACTTGTGCAGAAGAACCGACTAGATCGCTACTGTGCTTTGCGAGCCAACTAGATTTCTTATTCTCGGTATAGGTTAAGGACAGAACTCGATCCTTGAAATCCTCAAGGCTTGTTACGCCATACAAAGATAAGTAAATGGTCTTATATGGGGTTGGGTAATGCGTTTTGAGATAGGGTTGAAGTTCGTTCTTAACATAGTAAGTCTTACCAACACCCCAATGTCCATCTAGTAACACCATACTCGGAAAACTACGGTCTTCTAAGAGGGCATGGATTCTTTCTGTTGTATTCATCTTAAATCTCAATGAGTTATATCCAGGTATTAAACCACAGACATAAGGGAAAGAACGAGATTCATGTTGAGTTTAAAAGGATGTTTTTTTCTGTCAAAGGTCACAAATATTTAGGAATTAGGGGGGATATCGGCAACGGTGCGTATTTCGGTGATTGCGATCGCTCGTTTCGGTTCATTCCGATCACCTGATCCTACCGTTTTTCTCTCTTCTTATTTTTACTCTAAGTGATCGGATTGCGCCAGTTTTCTCATTGACTCACCTCCCAGTTCTATTCTATGACTATTGTGTACTAACCGATCCATTAGCGCGTCCGCGACGGTGGCGTTGCTGATCATGTTGTACCACTCCCTTACAGGTAACTGGCTGATGACGATTGTGCTGCTGTTTTGATAACGCTCTTCCAGCACTTCTAATAAGTGACCCGCATGCTCTTGAGTGAGTTTTTCCATCCCCCAGTCGTCGAGGATCAGTAAGGTTTTCTTAGCCAGCGATTGGAGTTGCTTTTGATAGCTACCATCCAGACGACCAGCGGTCAGGTCGTCAAGCAAGCGAGTTAATCGGTAGTACTTAACCGTTTGTTGTTGGTCACAGGCGCTGGTTGCCAGTGCGCAGGCAAGATACGTTTTGCCTGCGCCTGTTGGGCCTGTAACCAAGATGTTCTGGTGTTTGTATAGATAACTGCCCGTCAGAAGTTCGCTCATCTGTTTACGATTGAGGTTTCGTCCCTCCTTATAGATGAGTTGGCTCGGCTGCGCATCTACTCTCAGCTTGGCTTGTCGTTTTAAGCGTTGGATTTTGCTCTGATTGCGATTCAAGATCTCGCTTTCCAGAAGTAGGCTTAGCCTTTCCTCGAAGTCCAGTTCTGCGTAGGTGGTCAGTTGCTCTTGCTGCTGCTCTAATGCTTTCGCTGCATGGCTCAAGCGTAGGGTTTTGAGTTGGTCGTTCAGTGCATTCATATCCTTTCTCCTAGTGATAACTGTTCGGGCCACGAACATTGCTATGAACAAGATTTGGCGTACTCGTGTTGTCTTTACTCAGTTGTCCTTCACGATTGTTTTTCAACAAATTGCTGATGAAGGTGTAATTGGATTTTGTCAGCATCAGCGCATCTTTACAGGCTTGCTCTAGGCGCGATTCGCCATAGGTTTTACTGAGGCTGAGCAAGCCAAGGCAGGAACGATAAGACTGCTCTGGATGAGGCTTGGAGTTCAGCATCTTATTGACGACTTCTCGTGTGGCTGGGCCGATATTGGCTCCCCAGCTAAGCAAGCGCCCTGGCGACCACTTCTGATGTTGATGGTTGCTTGGCATGTGCTCTGGTTGGGTGCTGTTTCCTCGCCCTCTTTGGCTACGTGGATGCTGGGCCACCAAGTTACCTTGATGGTAGATCTGCACCAGGCGATTAGAGGCTTCCAACTCGACATGGTGACCAACAAGTTGATGGGGAACCGAGTAGTAATGACGGCGATATTCGATGTGATAGTCAGGGCCAACTTTGGCTCGTTTAGTTTCGGTATACAGGTAACGCTGCCTAGGCAGTGGCTTTAATGCAGGTTTGTCGAGTTTATCGAACAGCGCTTGGCGGCTGGCGCCATACTGTTTCATCTCACGCTGATTTAACTCATTCATGAGTTCACGGATGGCGAGATTCAACTCTTTAAAAGTGTGGAAGGCTTGGTGTCGCAACCGCATCATGATCCAGCGTTCTACTAGGAGCACGGCATTCTCTGCCTTGGCTTTGTCTTTCGGTTTGTAGGGGCGAGCAGGCATCACGACTGTTTGATAGTGATTAGCCAGCTTTTGATAGCTGTCGTTCAGTCTCGGCTCATAACGATTGGCTTTGGTGACTGCGCTGCGTAGGTTATCGGGAACTAAGAGTTGTGGTACGCCACCGAAGTGTTCGAACGCATTCGCATGCGCCTCTAACCAGTAGGGCTTCCCTTGGCTGGGGAAGGCTTCAACATAAGTGTAATTGGACGCGCCTAAAGTCGCGACGAACACCTCCGCTTCGCGCACTTCGCCTGTGTCAGGGTTGACCACCTGAAGCCGAGGCCCACAGTAATCGATAAACAGTTTATCACCTGCAACATGAAGCTGGCGCATGCTGCGTTTTTGGGTTTTGAACCAACGAGTGAAGTGCTCGCAGAACTGAGTGTAAGCGTAAGCTTGCTCTTGATATTGCTCATGATACTCCTGCCAGAGCAGCATCTTTGTCATACCTTTACGCCTGAGTTCGACTGCGTATTGAGTGAAGTCTGGCATAACTTTATCTCGACTGACTTTCTTGCCGTGATACAGCGCCTGTGTGAGATCTGCATCGCTGCAACTGTCGGGTAGAGGCCAACCAAGTTGGCTTTGTTTAAAGCGAGTAAGGCGTTCTGATACGGTGGACGGGCCGAGTTTAAGGCAAGAAGCGATACCACGATTTGAGAGACCGCAGTCGTATTTAAGGCGTAATACCTCTTTGATTTTGTTCATTGGAGTTCTCTTTTTGGCCATTGTCGCTTCCTTTCCTTCTTGTTTAAGAAGTAAAGAATAGCGAGCTATTGATTTAAAAGAGAAAAAGGAAGGATTTCGGCCATTACGATCGCGGTTTTCGCTATTCCGATCACCGATTTCGGAGTTTGACTAAAAGTGATCGGATAATCGCGGAATCAGTGATCGGTTTAAACCGAAATGGGTGATCGGATAATCCCGAAATGACTGATCGGAATGCTCCGAAATATGCACAACGGTATCAGTGTTTTTCATAAGTTATTACATGGAATGGGGATATGAATCGATAAAAAGAGGGAGTTTAGATACGTTGGAGAAGGTCAAATTAAAAAAGCGGCTATCTTTACCTAAGAAGTTGTTACTTTTCGCTGGTGGGCTGTTGTTATAAGGACATACCAAGAACAGTTCGCATTTGGGTATAGAACACTCTAAGAATTCACGTAGCAATTGTAGTCTATGAGTTACTTTGTGAAGCAAACCTTTGATAATAGGAGATATTACGGTTGAGTAAACAGTGATTGCTGCCACTTTTACGCCAAGTGTCCATGGCACGGCATAGAGGTCTAGTTGTTTTTCAATTAACGCTTCAAATATCGCATAGCGCTCCTCGTCAAAACTATCTTTTAGTAGACCTTCAATATTTATGGGCGTGATCTCTTTAGAAAGTGGGCTGATACCTTCGATTACTCTCATATCTTGTTCAAGATAAGCAATCGTTTTGTCTGCCGCATCGATCTGATCATCAATGTTTGGTGGGGGTTCAACGCACGCTAAAGCATCGTCAATTACCTTATTGACGAGTTCTAGAAAATCTTGGTTCTGTGCGTCAGTGTCTATGGTGACTCCGTTAGTTATTACCTATTAACTGTTTGAACTAGGTATTAACGTTCATGAGATGGCTCAAGCCCTCTCAGATTGAAAAACCAGATTACTTAAGAGTCAATGTACTCATAATCTGTACCAAATTAGTGGTTAAAGATACGTCTAGGACGTGCTACTTTTTGTTACTTTTTTGTTTTTTGCTATTCTGCGCTAATACCCCCTTTAGAGTCATTCCTAGATAAATCAGTTCTAGTAAAAATTGTTGCTGATCACCTAACGAGTAGGCTTCTACCAACTTATATATCCTGTAACCGATTTTCCCTAGTGAGCCTTTGTGCTCGTTCAAATGTGTTAATAGTTCAAAAAAGACCTTCTTCATATGCGAAATACTCGTGCTTATGAGAAGGGCTGAACTGGTTTTCAAGTCACACACGGAAAAGATGTGACAATTTAGATATGGGGGCTATTGCTCTAGTTTCAATGCAATTGTGAATCTCTTACTAGATTAATATTGCCTCAACTTTCTTTAGGCTCTGTACTACAACCCAAATATAAGTAGTAACCGTTTGATTTGTAATTGCTAGACTGATGGCTATTCAGTAGTATTCATACCACTTTCTCAATACCTTATCTGTATGGCTACCCTATGAAAGAACTTGTCAATGCAATCACACAAGCCTCAATAAACCGACTTAGAGCACCTTTTCTTGGTTCTTTCATATTGGCTTGGTTAGCCGTCAATCATGTGTTTGTAGTCGAGTTCTTGTTTAGTTCTTCGGAGGATAAGATTGTATTAGCGAAGAGTAATAGCCTCGATTTCTTAAGGGATGCTTTTTACCCGTTGGGTCTTGCTTTGCTGTATACGTATGGCTTGCCATTCATTCAGCATTTAATTGACGGTAGCAAGCATCGATGGATTGATAGAAAGCGTATCGCTGACCACCATGGACGAAGAGCAGATGAATATAGGCTTCAGATGGTAGCGAGTGAGTATCAGGCGAAGTCTAGCCTTAGTTACCAGCAAGACAAGTTAAACCGAGATTTAGACAATTGGGAGCAACAAAGAGAAGAGTACGAGTCTCGTATAGAAAACCTGAATACTCAACTTGAATCGGGCACAGAGCAACTAACTTTAATCACTGCTGAACTTGAGAAGACTAAACAGGAACAACAGTTGAACGCAGAAAAAGTTGAGTTCTTAACTAAAGAGAGAGAAGAGCAGAAAAGACAAATCGCCGAGACCTCAGAGTACTACATTCGTTATGAAGAAAGTAAGAAAGAACTATCTTCACATGCCAGTAAAAACGAAGAACTTGAATTAGAACTGAAATCTATGAAGGAAAGCAGTAAGGTTTTAGAAAATATAGTGTTGGCGTTACACGACTCATTAGAGAGTTCGGATCAACAGATAGCGTCGAATCTAAAGGCTGAACTACTACATAGAAAAGGGATAGCGCCAGAAGATATTGCGGTAATTACCAAATCGTACCAAAAGAGAGTCAAAGATAGCAGAGATAAGTTGACAGCCTATCGTCCAATGTTAGCCAATATTCGAAAAAGGCACACAGAACAATATTCTGACAAAAAATCATTTAGTGCCATAAAGTTAAATGCTTAAACTAGCAAAATCTAATAATTCGATAGCCTTGGCAAGTTGTTCAGGGCTGTACTCCTTCCCGTATCTACCATAAGTCATTGAATCGTTGTGATGTCCCAATATTGCAGCAGCCACATGATAATTAACTCCACTTCTCTTGAACTCAGTAGCCATGGTATGACGTATAGAATGGAATGTCTTACGCTCACGTTCTTTTGGTGTTAGTGCTTTGTCACGTTGCACTGAGAACCATTTTGATGGGTATTTGCTATATCCATCGGTCTTAAGGTATTTGAGGGTAGGGAACAACCTACCACTTTGCTGTTGGACGTAATCAATAAAACCTTTCTTGATGAGGCTAGAATGGATTGGAATGGTTCTATATGCACTTTGAGTTTTGAGTTTTTGATCTTCGTAGTCAGTACCAAAGTGTATACACCAAACGTTATCCATCAGCCTTATATCTGAGCAATATAATTGGCACAGTTCATTAAGTCGAGCACCAGTATATAGACCGATCAATGGTATCCACTTATGCCATGCTTCTCTTGGCTCATTTTGGAAGACATCTACAGAGAAGATTTTCTTGAGGTCGTCCTTTGTAAACGCTCGACGCTGTTCGCTCGCTTTGGTTTCTTGTTTTACACCGAGTTTAGTAAAGGAGTTCTTTTGGGCTTTTTCGTTGAGTACGCACCAATCAAAGAACCCAGAAACAACTTTAAAGGTGTCATTGATTGTATGGGTTCCAATTGGTTTATGGCCAAGTTCAATGATCTCAACGAAAGACTTGTTCTTGTACTCAGGGTTACGAGAAAGGTTAGGCGGTAACTTGACTAGAATAGACTTAAACTCTAAAGCGTCAGATCGTTTAAGCGAGTCGATTGGTTGGTCATGAACAATATCGACTAGAAGGTTGAGTCTTGCTTGGTAACGATCTAGTGCTTTTTTCGATACTCCATCGATTCGTTTTGCTTCTAAGAATTCAGAAACACAACGCGAAAGGTTTAGGCTACTAGGCATTTGTATTGAGTTGGCAGTGTTAAACTTGTGCGAGAAGTCGGGTAGGTTTTTACATTGAATTGTTTCGAACTCAATATCGAATTGAGCAGATAGTTTACGAGCAAGGATCAGCGCTTGACGTTTATCTTTGGTTTGAAGAGAGAACTTTAGGTGTTGTTTCCCATTGTAGCGAGACTGAAGGCTTTTAGGGATTCTACGTTGGAAGTAGTAGGTGTTATTGCGGCTTACAAGGTGCATATGTATATCACTTATGTAGCGCAAAATTGACTAATTACTGGGTTAAGTTAATATAAAACAACGAGTTATGCTTTTATATTACGGTCTCCAGAGGTTCCTCCAACGACAGTCCTCACTTTTCTGGATATCTCCAGCACAAAGCGCCTGAAAGATTTACTTCTTCGGCGGGTTAATCTAACTAAGTGTTAAAGTTTAGTTAAAAACCACTCTCCTGCAGTCTTCATTGGAACAATTACCTAAATAATTAGGTAATCTGTAGGCGTATCCTAGATCATATAAAATGTGATGTCAGCTACAAAATATCTGTTTGCTTAAATGTCGTTCGACTAAATGATCAAACAACGAGTCTCTGACGTAACTTGCTTGTTTAAATGGTATAAAATAGAGAAACAAGGAGGAGTTATGACTCGATTAATAGCGATTGTTTTTTTATTGGCTTTGGCATTTGTGCTGTTTCGTTACCGGACAAACGAAAAACTGCAAAAAGGGGTAGTGATTGTTATCGTTAGCAGCTTCCTTTTGTATACTGCCAGCTTGATGGTTTCGGAGTTAACCCGTTAAATTTGTCTGAGAGCAGATAGGATTAACGTGTTAGCAAAGCTCAAGTGATTCTGACTTGAGCGATAGGTTTAACTGAGCCTACACCAATCAGTATTGGCATTAGTGTCAGTGACCGCGTAACGTTAAACATATTTTTGGGAGTACCCGCTAGTGAACCAGCAGTCTGGAGAAAGCGAACAAGATGAAGTGGTTGTTATTGAAGAACGCGATAAGCGTAGTCAGCTTTATATCGGTATTGCTGCGGTTTTAGGTTTAGCTCTGGGTGGATTAATCGGTTCTACAGTGACGGCTTCCAAGTGGGAGTCTACTTATCAGGTACTCGAAACTCGTTATCAAGAACTGCGCGAAAGCAAAACCGAATTGATGACGTCTGTTGAAGCTAAGGTGGCAAAAGTCGATACTGAGGTCGATGCGAAAGTAGAAGTCGCTTTAATGAAACAGACAGAAGCGCATCAGAAAGAACTGAAAGATTTAGAAAAGCAGTCTGCCGTTTTAGAAAAAGCTAATTATTCATTAGAGCAACAGCTTAATGAGCAAAAGCGGACACTAGAAGAAACTCTGCAAAATAATCAAAATCTGAATCGTCAAGCTGACATGCAATCGATCCTTTTTGAACGTTCACGTGAAGTCTTCCGAAAAGAATTACAGATCTCTCAAGAGCTTGAAAAACTTGAGAAAGAAAGAAATGAGCTTGAGCAAAGCCTTGGTTCATTGAAAAAGGCGTGTGATGTTTTCTTAGATGGCACCTCATGGGATGCGAAATCTGACGCTTGTGAGAAACAAGATAACGCGAACTCTCGACTGAGTGATATCAGACAAATGATTGAAGTTCACACCATGGATCTCAAGCAAATTAAAACACTAACTGAAGAGATGGGTTTATAAGTTCAGGTGCTTAGCACACTCATAAGTAAGCCTGTTTGCTAGCGAATGTGTGACAGCAAATATTCAAACGCCCACATCATGAAAATGGTGTGGGCGTTTTTCGTTACGACGATCTATAGTATGTGGCGAATACGTTGAGACTATTTCTGAAGGGGATCTGGACTAGTTTGTAAGTGTTGAATAAACATCGATATTTTCTTTGCTAGATGTTTTCGCGATGCATAAAACGCATATAAAACTAAATCTTCAGGTTTATGCTCGAGTTCTACGACCTCTAAAGATCCTGCTTTGATCTCTTCAACACAGGCTTCGATTGGCAGTATAGAAAATCCAAGGCCAGCTAAGGCACCTGCTCTGGCAAGGCTTCCACTATTTACTCGAAATGAAGAACTAACTTTTTGCGTAATAAGCTCTCCTTCCGTGCTTCTAAATACCCAAGGCGTTCCACTCAACGTTGTTAAACTACTGATACATGGGACGTGGACTAAATCTGGTATTTGATATGGACGTTTGGAGTCTTGAATTAACTCCGGCGATGCAACGACAGCACTTAGCCAACGTCTAATTTCTCGGGCTATCCAATTGCTGTCTGGTAGCTTGCCTCGGCCAAAGCTCAAGATAAGATCAAAGCCATCGAGTAGATCGTCTTTAGGACTTAAACTCGTGTCACAACACAATGAAACTTTGGGGTGCTCAGTACAGAATGAAATGACAGCCTGTGCGAGTGCGGGTGTGTCTGGCATCAATATTCTTAGTTGTCCCTCTATGCCGTGTGAATACCGAGTTACTTCCTCTAGCGCTTCATCAAGTTGACCCAATAAAGGTTGTGTCGATTGGTATAGCTTCTCGCCAGCTTCTGTTGGCGCAATCTTACGCGTGGTTCTTTCAAACAGCCGAGTATGGAGCTTTTCCTCTAGCAAGGCGATGTGGCGGCTAACGTTTGATGTTGGTAAATCTAAAAACTCCGCCGCTTTTTTAAAGCTGTTGTTCTCAAAGACACAGTGAAAGCTTCGAATCCATTGTTGTTCTATTTGATTAATCATCTTTATCCCGAAATATTGGATTATGAAACCAACAATAGCCACTTTGTTGACCTGTTTCACTTTGTACAATAACACCATTATCAATCAATAAAGTAGAGTAAAAATTGTTAAGTACAAATCGAATTAAAGCATTATTTCTAATTAAGTATTTAATGAAATTCAAGGCTTTATTACCAAGTCGTGCCATTTTATGTTGTTTTGTAATCCACTTTCTAGTCGCTCTAGATGCTCTTATTATTATCCCGTTAAGTTCAGCAATCAGCTTGAATTTAAGAGATGATGCCTCGCAAGCAGGCTACCTTGTTTCAGCCTATGCTATCGCGGCTGCAGTGATATGTTTATTCACTAAAGGCAGTTTAGACCCGAATAGAGAAATTAAACGAGTCTATATTTGCGTTGTAGGTTTAGCTGTAACGACGTGGTTGACATCAGTGGCCTCAGATTTTGATCACTTGATCGTTTATAGAATGCTCTCGGGACTATTTGGTGGGGCTTTAGCCGTTCTAAACTTGAATTATCTTACGTTGATCTCTTGTGATGACGATAGAAAGCGAAACATTGCTGTCTTACTGAGCTCGTTTCCATTGGCGTTAAGTGCGGGCGTACCGGCGCTTATCATGCTGTCTTCAATGGGAGAATGGCAACTCAGTTTTCAGGTTATTGCAGGATTACTGTTGCTGATTGGCGCTGTGGTATCTCTGTCACCATCTATTCAATTAAAAGAGGGGTCTGCGGAATCAGAATTCACTGATAATCACAAGTTTAAGTTAGGTGACTATTTATGTAGTCGGGATCTTCGTTTTGCAATTGTGTTGGCTTTCAGCGCTGTACTGGGTACTTTTCTGGTCTCTACGCAGTTCCCAGTGATGCTTGAGGTGAACCTCGGAATATCAGCAACGTTATTAGGATACTGTTATGCCATCAGCGGAACCTGTTCCTTCATAGCGATGCAAGCTTTCGCACGTATTAGGGGGACTGATAAAGCAATTTTTCGCCTCATAGTGTGTTTATCATTGGGCATGGTCATTTCTATCGTTTGGGGCTTTGGTTCGCTCAATGTGGTCAGCGCTGCTGTGGCTTTTGTTGTCTTTGTCGTGGTGAGCTCTACTCGGACTTTAGTTCTATCTGTTGAATTAATTAACGCTCTTAGCGTCAATAAACGCATGCTTTTGATTCGTTTACAAAGTTCGTTGCAACATTTTGCTGTGGGTTTTGGGGGATTGCTCAGTAGTGCTCTGGTACAGCCACAATCTGATGCGTCTTTGGATTTTAATACCTTGATTTATGTGGCGGTTGGTATCGTGCTTTGTACTCCCTGTCTTTGGGTTGCTTACAGCAGAGGACTGGGCTTGAATGATGCAAAGTGAGTGAAAGTGTTCATATGGGTGAGTTGAATATTGGGTGACTTTGCACGCATAATTACTCGCTAGGGAAATAGCATAATGGTGGGGTTCAAGGATGAACACGCGGTCTGTTGTCATTCTGTGATTAGACTATTTTAAGGGACTAAGGAGGGGAGCATGCCTGAATATAAGTGCGAAACGTGTACTATTGCTTTAATGACTGTTACTCGCTGCTAGCTCGACGAGAACATAGAGAGATCGAAGAACCAACTGAGCGAGAAAAAGTAGAACAATCTACCGAAGTATTGGAGCAAGAAAACACAGACGCAAGTTAGCTATTGAAACCTTAAGGCATGCCACAAAGCTTTTCATTCAGACATAAAAATCCCCACAAGCAAAGCCAGCAGGGATTTTAGATATGTTGCAGTCCTGTTCTCGCTTTCTCAAGCAAAGGGTCTTACAAAAATTTTTAGAACAGTGTTATTAACGACAATCGTGAGCTATTTGTCGTAAGTCTTGATTTCACCTGATTTCACACGAGTAACAAATGATTGCAGTTCTTTTTTCACAACTGGCATCAAGAAGTACAGACCAAGAATGTTAAAGATAGACATCGCAAAGATAGCCGCATCAGAGAAGTCGATTACCGCACCAAACTGAATCGTCGCACCAATAACAACAAACACAGAGAACATCACTTTAAAAATCAGTTCCGTTGTTTTGCCTTCACCAAATAGGTAAGTCCAAGCCTTAAGACCGTAGTATGACCAAGAAATCATTGTCGAAAACGCAAACATGATTACCGCGAGAGCGAGTGTGTATTTAAACACTTCTGCAGTTTCAGTAAACGATGCAGCAGTCAGCGTCACACCCGTTAAACCTGTTCCATCGAATGGACCTACGTTTAAGCCAGCGATAGTGATAACCAATGCTGTCATTGTACAAATGATTACCGTATCAACAAATGGTTCTAATAGTGATACAAGACCTTCCGTGATTGGTTCTTTTGTTTTTACGGCTGAGTGAGCGATTGCTGCTGAACCTACACCAGCTTCGTTTGAGAACGTAGCACGTTTCAGACCTTGGATTAACGCACCAATAAATCCGCCAACCACGCCTTCACCGGTAAATGCACCTGTAAAGATGGCACTGAACGCAGGACCCACTTGATCAAGGTTAGAGCCGATAACAATGAGAGCCATACCGATATACAGAGCAGCCATCCAAGGAACAACTTTTTCTGTTACCGAAGCAATAGAAGGCATACCGCCAACAATAACTGAAAATACTAAGGTAGCGAGTACAAGCCCTGTGATAACACCGTATTCACTAGGCACATCAAATGCGTAAGTGAGCATGGCATGTGCTTGGTTCGCTTGGAACATGTTACCGCCGCCCAATGCACCTAAAATACACATTAACGCAAAACCAATAGCAAGGACTTTACCTAGTCCGCCTAAACCTCTTTCACCAAGACCTTGGCTTAGGTAGTACATTGGACCACCCGAAACAACACCTGAAGGTAGGATAGTTCGGTATTTTACACCTAAGGTGCACTCACAGAATTTAGAAGCCATGCCTAGAAGACCACACAAGATCATCCAGAATGTTGCACCAGGGCCACCAATTGCAAGTGCCGCACCAACGCCGGCAATGTTACCAAGCCCGACGGTTCCAGAAAGAGCCGTTGTAAGAGCTTGAAAGTGAGAAACCTCGCCATCCTCTTTGGAGTTAGGGTCGGTATACTTACCTTTGATAATGTCTATCGCCATACCAACACGTTTAAATTGAACAAAGCCAAAATAAACAGTGAAGATAATCGCGGCGAGCAAGAGCCAACCAACAATGATTGGGAAATTTGCTTCACCGAGCGGAACACTTTTAAATATTAATCCAACGAACCACCCTGTGTAGTCATTGAAAAAACCATCAACACTTTTACTTAAGTTACTGATACCTTGGCTAAATGATCCTTCTTCTGCAAATGCACTGGAACTAAACAATAATATAAACCCAAAAAATAATTCACGTATGTTTTTCATGGCTTTCCCTATCTTTTTATTAAATTATATTTGCTACTGTTGTGTTTGTTTTCTATTTGATTTTTATATTTTAGTGATTTATCTACTTCATTTGACGGCAACACAAACGGCTGTATCTAGGTCGAAAAACGAAATAAAGATAAGTACTGATCTTGCTTTGTATGGATATCCTTTTGCTATGTGAACCAATAAGACTATGGTATTCGGCCTACCAAGCCCTACTGATAATCCTATACATAAAAACAATACCCTCAAAGATATTTTTACAATAAATTTACAATTTTTCGGGTTTTGTCATTGTTTTGGAATAAGTCGATGCTTTTTAGGTTGAAAAAGGCATATGCAGTAGCTGTTATAGCGACCAGCTAAGGTGAAGTATAGTGGGGGATCACAGGGAAGTCGGCGAGTTTGATTATTCGATATGTGCTTGTGAAGTGTTTAAACCATTGATGGCTGAAGATGGAGTGAGGCCAGAGGGCATTAAAAAGGCCCTTTATCAGAGTCTTTTTAATGGTTTACGATGAGCATGAGCATGAGGCTTAGCGTTTAGATACTAGCGCTACACGGATCCAGTGATATGTTTACTCGACTTGTGGTAAAGCTTAAGTGCTAATAACGCCCCCCATAAAGCGACTTGTTCCCATAGTAATGTCCATTGAGACGCGACTTCTTGCCAAGATGCACCCATCTGATTAAGCGCTAAGAAACCTTGGATAGCTGGTGTGCTTGGGAATAACTGTGACAGCAGTACTAACCATTCAGGCATCATTTCAACAGGCCAGATAAAACCTGAAGAGAAGATAAGCGGCATGGAACTGATTAACACCACAACCGTGACTAACTCTCTTCTTGGAACCAGCTCACCAACAAAAATCCCAATCAAACAACTGCCCAATAAGAAGGGCAGCAGTAAAGTCAAAATGTTTGTTATGGAGGTAAGCAGGTTAATGCCATACATCGAAAAGCTTGCGCCGAAGTAATACATCGACAACAGGTAATAAATGCCAACTAAGGTACAACAGCGAGCAAGCATCAGTTTCGCTGGAGAGGTCTTACTCCAATAGCCAAACGTCGATTGAGCGTTTTGTGTTGCACCGACTAAGCCAGAAGCCATAGCCAAGGTTTGTTGTAGGATCAACACAAACACCGCTGGAACCACGTAATCGATGTAGCCCATGCGACTATTGAAGGTTGGTTTCAGATTCAAGCTAAACGCGCTGTAGCCTTTTGCAGCCGATTCTAACGGCACACCTTCGACTAACAAGTGGCTGACTTTTACTTGCGCAGCTAACGTGCCGCCTGCCTTGGCAAGCCCTTCAACAATGGTTCCGTAGACCAAGAAGTAAGATGCATCACCAGCGTAAGAAAGCGTCGGGCTCTTACCTAGGAGCAGGTCTTTATAGAAGTTCTCTGGGATGACGATGAACCCGCCAATCTCTTGATTAAGAACAGCTTGCTTAGCACCGGCGATGGTGGAGTCACGGCGTACCAAGTCAATTTGAGACGTGGCATCTACCATTCTTTCTAACTGGTAGCTGCTTTGGCTCTTATCCAAGTTCACAACGGAAGCTTTAAGCTGTTGAGGAACTTGGTTTGCGTAAGGCAATGGATACAAGAATGAATAGAAGACCACACCGCCGAACACAGTCAGAAGTACAACGGGATTACGCAGTACCGCTAAGAGTTCTTGTTTCAGCAATTGAGTAAAGCTCATTGTTTTACTCCTTGTTGTTCTGATGCTTTTGGCTGTGTTGACGATGTTGCTTTTGCAGATAGATCTGCTTGCACCAAGTGCTTCTTAATCAACAAGATCACCACGAAAGCAGGAACTGCGTACCACAACATAGAGGAGAGGCTGATCAGCGATTGTGCCGAGCTCACGCCATAACTGGATTGCGCTGTTTGTACTTCGATGTAGTGGCTCGCTGGCAGTAAGCTTCTCCAAACTTGAGCCGCCGTGTTCATGTCGGTTACTGGGAAGGTAATTCCCATGAACGCGAAACTTGGCGCGGTGAAAGCACCCGCAAAACTCATGGCTCTCGCTGGATCAAGCGTTAAGAAGAAAAACAAACAACCCATGATGATACAACTGATGACAGTAAGCAATTGGGCGATCGTCAGTGCCATAAAGCTACCATTGAATGGCCAGTCGAGTAGGCCATAGAACCAGAAGCTAAAGGCAACTCCAAACGCCAAAAACATTACCATATAAGGCGTTAATGTTGATGCCAGTGACTTGATAGGAGAGTTCGATAGCCATGCTTTCAAACCGCGAGCTCGTACGTTTGCAGTCAATACTAAAATCGTGCCGACGACTATCATGATCTGCCATAACGCAGGAATTACGGCTGATACCAAGAACTGCGCATAACTGGTGTTCTTATTAAACAATGGCGTGATCTGGCTTTGCACCGTGACTGCTTGCCCCAATGCCGATAGCACTGTGGTATCACCGTGTGAAAGCTGTCTAACCACTTCGAGTTGCGCGTTAAATGTACCTTGAGCCTGCAGCAGAGCCGAGTTCACCAGTTTTCCGATCAAGATAAATTGACTGTTATAGAACACGGAAACTTGCGGATTTAATCCTAGGTAGATATCTCGGTCAAAGTGTCTAGGGATGACAACATAGCCGTAGATATCGTGTTCAATCATAGCCTTAGCTGCTTCGCTAGCTGAGCTGTATTTCTGACTCACTTGCAGCGTCGGTGACGCATCAACTAAGCGCGTGAACTGTTGCGAAATTTTGCTATGTTCAAGGTCAACTACCGCAACAGGTAAATCACGGGCGATGCCTTGTGAAAAAATCAGCCAAATACTGGCAGCAAGAAGCAAGGGTACCCAAGTTAGACACGACAACAACCACTTGTCTTTGCGGACAATCGTCCACTGCCTAAGCAATGTATTTTTCACTTGACGGTGATCCGGTGATTGCGCGCCTGTAGAGCGAAAGTTAGCAGACATACGTCACCTAAAGCTCAACCACTAGGCTCATGCCCATACGCAGTGTTTCGTTGGTATCGACAGGGTGCGCTTCTACTTCAAAAGTGCGTAAGTCGAAGCCTTGTGCTGCGTCTGTTGAACGCCAAGTCGCGAAATCACCCATTACGGCAATGTGAGTCACTTGGAAAGTTAATGATTTATCCAGAGCTGGTAGGTATGCCTCAAACTGGCTGCCTTTCTCGAAATGCTTCAACATATCTTCGCGAACGTTGAGCACAGCCCATGCGTCTTGAGTATCGATAACAGTGACAACAGGGAAGCCTTGTGGGGCTAACTCACCACTGCTTAGCAATACTTGAGCCACTTCACCGCTAAACCAGCTGTGGATCTGAGTGTCTTTTGCGTACGCTTCTACTTCTGCCACGGTACCGGCTGCCATCAATGCTTTTTGAGCCGCTGCGACTTTGGTTTCGTCACGAGCGCCTTCTTGTGCCAGTTGGTACATTTGGAAAGCGGCACTCTCTGTGTATTTCGCTGCTTGCCACTGTGTTTTGGCTTCGTCACGTTTTTGCTCTGCAACCACACCATCGTTGTAGAGGTTATTGACGCGTTGGTAGGTTTTGTCCATAAGATCGGCTGCCGCTTTTGCTTTCAACCATTGGTCTTTAGCGGCTTGGATTTGCTGAGTACGGGCACCATTCTCTGCTTGTTTTGCTAATGCGCCAGCGGCTTTTTGACCTGCTTTTGCTTGTTCTAGCTTCGCGTCAATCTCAGGGCTAAGAAGAGAAAAGATCAATTCGCCTTTTTCAACTGAATCGCCTTTACGCACGAATATTTCATCAATTCTGCCAGGTACTTTCGATGAGATGCTGTATTGCTGCGCATCGATTTGACCTTGAAGCTTAACCGGCTGAGGTTGGTAAGCTTGGTAGAAACTGTATCCGACCCAGCCAATAACGCCGATACCAACTAAAGATAGAAGAAGGGGCTTAATAGGTTTCATGAATTATCCTTTTGACTGGCTATCGGTGTCTGTTTTTGAGTCGAAGTCAGACGGAACAGAAGAAGTTAAGTAACTCGAATAAGCGTTCATTTCGCTGGTTAGCGCCAAAAGCTTGTTGAGAGAGATTAGGTATTTGAATCGTGCAGCAGATTGTTGAGTTTTGATGCTCGCAAGATAAAGCTCAGCATCAACCACTTCTAACGAGTTAGAAAGCCCTTGAGTGAACGCCTTTTTACGAAGCGACAGATTCTCTTCAGCCAAAGAGAGGCTTGAATTGAGGCCTTGAACCTCTTCAATCGCTTGGTTTGCTTCAAGGTAAGTTTTTTGAACCAACACGGTTAAGTCTTGCTTAGCTTGAGATTTAAGGAATTGAACTTGCGATACCGCGCTATGAGCCGCTGCGACTTTGTCTGAGCGACCAGAAGTATCGATAAGCGGGACGTTCACACCAATGCCGACTAACCAATCTGGTTTCATTTCACTGGCGAGCGAGTCATCTTCGTAAAGGCTGTAATCACCGTATAGGTAAACTTCAGGGTAGTATTTACCTTTCTCTGCCTTGATTAAGCTGCTTGCTTGTTTCTCTTTTGCATCAAGGATCTTAAGACCGGGGTAGGTCATGAGTGTTTGATCAATAAACACATCCATATGAGGTAGGTTTTTGTTGATAAATAGTTGCTCTGAAGGTTCAACGTTTTGGCTTTGACCGAGAATTTGGGTAAGGGCTAATTGAGCAATCTTAAGATCATTCTCAGCCTTGGTGCGTTCCACTAACGCTTTATCTAAAGAAGCATCCGCCTGAAGGCGTTCTACTCGTGCAATTTGTCCTTGCTGTTCGAGTTTGATAGCGAAATCACGGTGTTGAGTTAAGCCTGCTTCAACGGCTTGACGTGTTTTGACTACATCTTCCGCTAAGATCACCGAGAAGTAATACTTACTTAAGTCTTCGTAGCGAGCTTGTCTTTCCATCAACAACTGGCTTTGCGCTTCTTCGCTTTTACCTTCGGCAGCAGTCTGCGCAGCGGTAATTCGTCCGCCGGTAAAGATAGGCCAAATAGCACGGATGGAAGAGCTGAAGATGTCTTGCTCGGTGATGGTTGAGGTAACACCACCTAATTGCGCTAAGAAGGGAGCAAATGCTGGATTTACTCCGCTTAAGCTATCACCGAACTGTTCACCATTAATGGTGACGTCACTATCAAGGTGAGTGTAGTTTGCACCTAAGGTCACAGAAGGAAGATTAAGGCTTCCGGTTGCGTTTTGAAGATGTTGATAACGCTCAACATTTGCTTGTTGAGCAGCAAGAGAGTTGTTGTTCTCTTGTAATATTTGCCACGCTTCTGGGAAAGAAAGCGGGGCTGCATAGCTTGGCGCGCCGATAGTACCGATAAGAATACTGGCAATCGTAAGGCATCGTAATTTTGGTTTGGTCATCTGCATTAAATACCAGATTAGAGTATTAGCTCTAATGTTAACAAGGGAATCATCATTTGTCTTGAGTTGATTGTCTCACATGAATCGAAACTCTCATAACTCGTTAATTAAATGTAATAAGTTATGTGATATGGATATTAAAGATCACTGAGACGAAAAGAGCATGACAAAGTGTGCTCTTTTCGTTCAGTATAGAAGCGTTTATTACAAAATTAAGGGCTCTATTTGAAGCTTGCGCAATGGTGATCGGCACGCCACACCAATTGTCTTGAACCTTGCATGGTTTGTAATAAATCTCTACCTGACATTTGTGGGAAAGCTAACAACACTTTTAGGTCGAGTGGGGATGTCTCGTCCTTCTCATAAGCTCTGACATGAGTAAAAGTAGATTGTAAGTTTTTGAACAGCATAGCCTTAGTAAGGCAAATTCCAAAATTATCGCGTTTCATTGCCTGGTTTCCTTTTCAACAATGTTTGTACGTTATGTTTTTTATCCGGTTTAAATTCGACAGTGCCACGCTTGGCATCATTGGCTCGTATTCGGTGTTATTCCCTATTAACACTTGAGCGTCTTCACCTAGCGTTAGATGAGAATGGGAGGAGAGCTTGCCCATCCACACAGTTTAAGTCTGGTGATTCATAACTGCTCATACTGATAAGTGTATTATTGAAGTGATTGTTGCTGACCTGTTAACCGATTTGGCTCGGTTACAACGGTGTCTTGAAAGTGCGACTCATCACTCACCATCAAAGAACTCCTTCATATGCAACTATTATAGTTGTATTTATTTTAAACAACCTAAAAAACACCTAAAAGCTTAGTGATCTAGCTCAATATTTAATCGTTTGTTTGTCTTGTTAAGTTAATCCGTTCTAAAAATGAGCGATTTGTTGGGCTGTATAACGTAAAGCAATATCAATTAATAACATGCTCAATTATTTAGTTGAGTAACAGTCACAAATTCGTATAAGCAAAAAGGCCAGGAGATTAACTTGGTGTTAACATTGTCCGTTAAGCACTAGGGACGGTCTTATATGAAATGGAGTTATATCAGTTTCCGCAAAAGGTTACTGATTATCATGACGGTAACTGGCCTCGTTGAACTTTTGATTCTTTCAGCAGCAGGTTTTTATTACATCAAACAATCTCAAGAACAAGAGATGGGTTTGAAGGCTTTGGGCGTTGCAGAGTTTCTTTCTGAATCACCACGCGTTATCCAACTTATTCAAAAGAACAATGCTATATCCGATGGCAAACCTTACGTTCTGACTACTCAAATCCAAGATAAATACCGAGGTCTTACTGAGCTCATTGGAGCAGCCTTTATTGTGATTGGTGATGAAAAGGGTATTCGACTGATACACCCTTATGATGACAGGCTTGGAAAGCCTATGCGTGGTGGTGACAATCAGAAGGCTTTGGTGTTGGGTGAGTCTTATGTATCGACGGCTAAAGGATCGCTCGGCTTCTCCGTCCGTGGTAAATCTGCCGTAAAAGACCAAAACGGTAATGTGATTGGAGTGGTCTCGGTGGGTTACCTACTGGATTCTCTCCAAGACAGAATTGAACCTTATTTAGCCTTTTTGATCGTCATGGCATTGCTGGTGGTTGCGGTTAATGCGGTGATTTCCAGCTATGTATCTCGTCGTTTTCAACGCGCTATTCTCGGCTTTGAGCCAGAAGAGATTGGCCGCTTATACGTAGAACTTGATGTGACCATGAGTACCGTGAAAGAGGGCATTTTAAGTATCGATAAGAACGGTATTTTGCGATCAATAAACAAAAGCGCCTGCGATATTTTGTCTATAGACCGAGATAAAGCACTCAATCAACAACGTCTATCTGATGTGTTGGTGGGCAGTGACTTAGAGCAGCTGTTATCGACGGGCGATACCGATCACGATGTTGAATTGTACCTGAACAATAAGCGAATCATTGCCAACCGCAGCCTAATTATAGTGGCGGGTGAAGTGGTCGGTGCGGTGTCCAGTTTCCGATTACGAGATGAAATAAACGATTTAACCGATCAGCTTTCTCAAACAAAAGAGTATGCAGACTTACTTCGTTCGCAAACGCATGAACATCAAAATAAGCTCAATACGATCAGTGGCTTGATTCAAATGGGCGAGTTGGACTCTGTTCAACAATTGATTGGGCAAGAAACCGCTCATTACCAGAACTTAATTGAGTTCTTAAGAGAGACAGTGAAAGATCCACTGATCGCGGGCATGCTTTTAGGCAAGACAGAGCGAGCAAGAGAGATTGGTTTAGAGCTTAAAGTTGAAGAAGACTCAAGGCTAGAGGCATTACCAGTTTGGTTAAACGCAGAGGATGTCGTGACGATTCTTGGCAACCTGGTTGATAACGCATTTGATGCCACCATGATGGCAATTAAACAAGAAGGCCCAATAGCCCCAGCTCGTCGCGTAATCGATGTGTCGATCAGCGATTTTGGCAATGAAATTATAGTGGAAGTCGAAGACAAAGGGTGTGGTCTGCCAAAACACTTGGCAACCAACGCACTGACCGAAAAAGGCGTATCGAGTAAAGCAAAGCAGAACCGAGGTGTTGGTTTGTATCTCATTAAGCAACTTGCCGATCGTTATCAAGGGCAACTAGAAATGGTTGATAACCTTGACTTTGGGTCACGCATGACAGTGTATTTACCGAAAGAAGAACAACAATAATTAAGCACGGAGCGATCGAGTGAAGATCGTCGTGACAGGAATACAATGGTTAAAGGAAGAACATAAATGAACGCAATCACGAGAGTCATGGTCATTGAAGATGATATTGCGATTGCAGAGCTTCACCATCGCTATTTAGAACAGATGGGTGGCTTTGATGTGGTCGGGATTGCGACCACACAGTCTGAAGCGTTAATGCAGTTAGATATCTTAAAACCTGATTTGGTTTTATTGGATGTGTATCTGCCGGACGGATGCGGACTTGATATTTTGAACCATGTTCGAGGTAGTAATCAGGGCTGTGATGTGATTCTGATTACCGCAGATCGAGATGTCGACACACTGCAACAGGCGATGCGCGGCGGAGTGGTCGACTATCTACTGAAACCTGTGATGTTTCCTCGATTGGAAGCGGCGCTGAAAAAGTACCAATCGCAACAACAAGAATTTGAAAGTGTGTCTGACTTAAACCAAGGCTTGGTCGACAAGATGCTGCAAGCCAATGCCAAGGCAGATTCTCGAAAGGTTTCTACGTTACCGAAAGGGATCGATGGTGTAACGCTTGATAAAATTAGAGCTATTTTTCAGCAAGCCGACATCGCAGATATTACTGCGGATGAAGCAGGCGAACGCATTGGAGCAAGCCGAACGATAGCTCGACGCTATTTGGAATTTCTTATCACAACTGGCGAATTAGTGGCTGACTTAAACTATGGCACAGTAGGGCGGCCTGAACGTTGCTATAACAAACCGCGAAAGTAGTCGCGCTCAACAAATATGACTTCCCTAAGACAGATAACAACAGACACAATCCCGTAATTTTTTAACTGTAAAACAAGTTGAATAAGAACGGTTTACTTTTTAACACCAATCTACTACTCACTCCACAGACCAGATGGCATTCTTTCTTTACTACAATGTTTGAGAATGCCGATTTACTGCTATTTCGACCTTTGTGAACTTCGCTATCGATTAGAATTTGTTCGAAATGAGTCAATATTTAATCGATTGCTTTCACAGTGGTTGATGTAAATCAAATACTCATAGACAATACTGTCCCGAATAGAGGTGATAGCATTCACCCTCGTTTACCAAACGCATTCTCAAGTGTAATAGGCACTCGCTATTGATGTAATAGCTAAGACCTATTATCTATTTTCGTATGTCGCTGATACCTTTGGCGAATACTAAAAACCTTGTTTTTATAGGAAAGATGATGGTAATACCTGAAAACAGCAGCATCGTTATTTTTGGTGCGTCGGGAGATCTAACTTACCGTAAGTTAATTCCTGCTTTGTACCACCTGTATGCTAGCAATCAACTTCCAGAATCCTTTGCGATTCTTGGAGTGAGCCGTACTGAGTACAGCGATGAGTCTTACCGTGAGAAGCTGAAGAAGTCTCTTCAGGAAATGGAAAAAACTGAGCCAGAGACGCTGAATGCATTTATTGAACATCTGCATTATCAAGCGATCAACACTTCAGATTTAGACGATTACGCTCGTCTAGCACAACGTCTGGATAAGCTTGAGCAAGACTACCAATTCGAAAACCATAACACATTGTTCTACTTGGCAACCCCGCCAAGCCTTTATGGTGTGATTCCAGCAAACCTTGCTGCACATGGTCTGAACGATGAGAAGAACGGCTGGCGTCGTCTGATCATTGAGAAGCCATTTGGTTACGATCTAGCATCAGCTCAAGCACTGGATGAAGAGATCCATCATCACTTCCAAGAACACCAGATTTACCGTATCGACCATTACCTGGGTAAAGAAACGGTACAAAACCTTCTAGTGCTTCGTTTCTCAAACGCGATGTTTGAACCACTGTGGAACCGTAACTTCATTGAATACGTTGAAATTACAGGTGCTGAGTTCCTTGGCGTAGAGGAGCGTGGCGGATACTACGACGGTTCTGGTGCAGTTCGTGACATGTTCCAAAACCATCTACTACAAGTATTAGCAATGGTTGGTATGGAGCCACCTGCGCAAATCAATGCGGATTCAATTCGTGATGAAGTGGTTAAAGTACTTCAGTGTCTCAAACCACTGGAAGAAGATGACTTACGTAAAAATTTGGTTCTAGGTCAGTACACTGCATCAGACGTTCGTGGCCAGCACTTACCTGGTTATCGTGAAGAGCCGGGTGTAGCAGATGACTCTCGTACTGAAACGTATATTGGTCTTAAAGCACACATCAACAACTGGCGTTGGAATGGGGTTCCTTTCTACGTACGTACGGGTAAACGCTTACCAACGCGCGTAACGGAAATCGTGATTCACTTTAAGAACACACCTCATCCAGTATTTGGTCAAGATGCACCAGAGAACAAACTGATTATCCGTATCCAACCGGATGAAGGTATTCAGATGAGCTTTGGTTTGAAAGAGCCAGGTGCAGGTTTCAAAGCAAAAGAAGTGAAAATGAACTTCTCTTACTCTGATCTACCTGAGACTCAGATGCTAACGGCTTATGAGCGTCTTCTTCTTGATGCACTGAACGGTGATGCGACTCTGTTTGCACGTACAGATGCAGTAGAAGCATGTTGGAAGTACGTTCAACCGATCTTGGATTTTAAGCAAGACCCTCAAGCACTGTTTGGCTATGCTTGTGGTACTTGGGGCCCACAAGAAGCCGATGAGCTTCTGCAGCGTGATGGCCGCGCATGGCGTTTCCCATGCAAAAACTTAACAGACACGGATTACTGCGAACTATGATCAATCACAAGATCTTTGCAACGCCTGAATTAGTCGTTGAAAACCTAGCAAACGAAATGAAAGCTTACAGCGAGCAGGGTAAACCTGTTCACATTTCACTGTCAGGTGGCAGCACGCCAAAAATGCTTTTTAAGCTTTTAGCTCAAGCACCATACGCAGAAGGCATTCAATGGAATAACCTTCATTTCTGGTGGGGCGATGAACGTTGCGTGGCACCAGTCGACGCTGAAAGCAATTACGGTGAAGCAAACGCGCTATTATTTTCAAAACTAAAAGAATTGACTCAAGTAAACCTTCCTGCTGAAAACATCCACCGCATCCGTGGTGAAGATGAGCCAAAAGCAGAAGCAGAGCGTTTCGCAAAAGAGATGGCAGACGTGATTCCAACAGAAAACGGCACACCTGTTTTCGATTGGATCCTGCTAGGTGTTGGTGCAGACGGCCACACAGCTTCACTATTCCCGGGTGCAACTGACTACCAAGATGAGAACCTATCTGTATTAGCTTCTCACCCAGAGTCAGGCCAGATCCGTGTTTCTAAAACAGCGAAAGTTTTAGAAGCAGCAAAACGAATCAGCTACCTAGTACTGGGTGCAGGTAAAGTTGAGATCGTTAAAGAAATTCATACAACTCCTGCTTCAGAACTGCCTTACCCGGCAGCGAAAATCCAGTCTAAAACTGGCGAAACAGAGTGGTTCCTAGATTCAAATGCAGCAAGTGCTATCGCATAAGTGCGAATAGCCGCAAGGAGATAAAATAATGAAAGGTGATATCGGTGTAATTGGCCTAGCAGTAATGGGTCAGAACCTTATCCTAAACATGAACGACCACGGCTTCAAAGTTGTGGCTCACAACCGTACTGCTGCGAAAGTAGACGAGTTCCTAGAAGGCCCAGCTAAAGGTACTAACATTGTTGGTGCTTACTCTTTAGAAGAGCTAGTTGAGAAACTAGAAGCGCCACGTAAAGTGATGCTTATGGTTCGTGCTGGTGACGTTGTAGATACGTTCATCGACAAGCTTGTACCACTTCTAGATAAAGGCGACATCATCATTGATGGTGGTAACACTAACTTCCCAGACACTAACCGTCGTGTTGCTGCTCTTCGCGAGAAAGGCATCCATTTCATCGGTACGGGTGTTTCTGGTGGTGAAGAAGGCGCTCGTTTCGGTCCTTCTATCATGCCTGGCGGTTCTCCTGAAGCTTGGGAAGCGGTTAAGCCTATCTTCCAAGGTATCTCTGCGAAAACTGACGCAGGTGAGCCTTGTTGTGATTGGGTTGGTAACGACGGTGCTGGTCACTTCGTTAAGATGGTTCACAATGGCATCGAATACGGTGACATGCAGCTTATCACTGAAGCATACCAGTTCATGAAAGATGGCCTAGGTATGAACCACGACGAAATGCAGGCTGTATTTGCTGACTGGAACAAAACTGAGCTAGATAGCTACCTAGTAGAAATCACTGCTGACATCCTTGGCTACAAAGATGAAGACGGTGAAGCGCTAGTTGAGAAGATCCTAGACACTGCTGGCCAAAAAGGTACAGGCAAATGGACAGGTATCAACGCACTAGACATGGGTATCCCACTGACTCTAATCACTGAGTCTGTATTCTCTCGTTGCCTATCTGCGCTTAAAGACCAACGTGTTGAAGCTGAAAAACTGTTCGGCAAGACTGTTGCTCCAGTTGAAGGCGACAAGCAAGAGTGGGTTGATGCAATCCGTCAGGCTCTACTTGCTTCTAAGATCATCTCTTACGCTCAAGGTTTCATGCTAATGCGTGAAGCGTCGAACGAAAACGGCTGGGATCTAAACTACGGTAACGTTGCTCTTATGTGGCGTGGCGGTTGTATCATCCGTTCTGCATTCCTAGGCAACATTCGTGATGCTTACGAAGCGAACCCAGAGATCGCTTTCCTAGGTTCAGATGCATACTTCAAAGGCATCCTAGACAACTGCATGGGCGCTTGGCGTAAAGTTGCAGCTAAGTCTATGGAATCTGGCATCCCAATGCCATGTATGACTTCTGCACTAACGTTCCTAGACGGCTATACAACAGCTCGTCTTCCAGCGAACCTTCTACAAGCTCAACGTGACTACTTTGGTGCTCACACTTACGAGCGTACTGACCGTCCACGTGGTGAGTTCTTCCACACAAACTGGACTGGTACAGGCGGCGATACTGCTTCTACAACTTACGACGTATAATCGTAAGTTAGAATCAGTTAAGAACACGTTCGTTCTTTCAGTTGTAAACTAGAAAACAAAAGGATGCCAATGGGCATCCTTTTTTGTTGTTTCGCGTTTTCTTTGGTCTACACAACCAAGAATTCCTAGCTCAAGCAATCATGACCTGTGACTGAGTATCGTCGTTGTATTGCTCTCGAATTGCCATAAAGTTGTCTAGGTTCTGTTTAAGGGCTTTAACACATTCTGGGTCGAATATTAAACCGTTGTGCGCTTCAATATATTCAATCGCTTCATTGAGTGTCCATGCGTGCTTATAGGCTCTTTTGCTCATTAGCGCATCAAACACATCGGCTAATGTCACGATGCGGGCTTCGAGCGGTATTGCTGTGTTACTCAAAGCATCAGGTAACCCTGTGCCATCAAACCGCTTATGATGATTGCGCACGATATTTTTAATGAACTGTATTTCGTCAGCACACATAGAGGTATGGTAATTGACCATTTTGAAATTAAATTAAAAGAAAAATAGGATCACTGGCATGCTTTATGCCATCATAAAGGCATAGATAAGGGCAATGGATGTAATGCCCAAGTGATTGAGCTAGAAGTGGTCAGTGATGACGGTGTTCTAGAGTAAATTCAAGGCCTTTAGTTGCCTTGGAAAAGGTAATATTATGACTGAAGAAGAAAGAATCGAACTGCAACAGAACAACCCTCTGCATGGCTTGAAGCTAGACACTATGATCACTGAATTAGTGGATCATTATGGTTGGGAAATTTTGGATGCAGCAATGCGCATGAACTGCTTTAACACTAAGCCGACAGTAGCAAGTACCGTTAAATACTTGAAGAAAACAGAGTGGGCTCGTGAGAAAGTAGAGAACTTCTACCTTTACCGTTTCAAGCGCATGCCTAAAGCTTCTGATATCGAATACCAGATGCCTCCTCGTTCACGTACATTCCGTCACGGTTTAGAGCCTCGTGAGCCAATGGAATTGACGGTTGAATCGATTCTAGCATCACAAGCTAAAGCGGCATCTGCATTTAAAGAGCGTCGTGGCGGCAACGGTCGTAACTTCCGTCGTTAATAGAAAGGCGTCGCTAGTTTTAACGTCTCTATGTAAAGGCGTAAGTCGATCATCGTCAGATAGACGAAGCCTTGACTGTAAAATACAAAAGGAGCCTAAGCGCTCCTTTTTTAATGGGTGTCGCTTTAGTCGTTTGCCTTAAGCTTCGCGATTCTTTCTTTGATTCTTCCAAAGGTCAACGACATAGACAATGGCACTGATCAGTAGGAATAGCGCTGACACAGAAAACAGAGCGGGCATTTTTAGAATCCACGCGAATGTGGCAGTAAGAAAACCGACGAAGCAAATGAGTCGACTTGATGACATGATATGACCGAGTTTTATGTTCATAACGCCTCCTAATTAACTCTCACTCTCGACAGGAGAATTATCCCACCTTTGGGAAAATAAAGGCTAAAAACAGTCTAAATTGTTATCAAATTTGCTAATTAAACGGCTCGTCTCACACATTTTGGTTTGGCAATTTTATAGTTAATAAAATAGCCAGTGGGGTGTTTGAGATTTCTTTGATACCTTTCAACGTTTAACGTTTAACGCTTTACGTTGTGTTCTGCTAAAGGAAACCGTGATTACTGCTAGAAGTAGTTCGAATAAAAGCTAGTTGGCCTAGAATCTATTTCGCATAAAACCTAGTTGGTATAGAAAAAGTAAGCGGTGATCAAAAAGCTAGCAATGGTCACTGTGGTACGAACATATTGTTGAGGAATGCGGCGCGAGACTTTTGCCGAATAGTAACCACCGACCAATGTCCCAAATAAAACGGCCATGCCTGACGACCAATCAATCGAACCATTCACAACAAAGAACACGATTGCTGCAAGTGATGCGCATGCCGATACCAACAATTTGATGCCATTCATCACGTTGATATTGGTATACCCTGCCAGTGCCAAGTAACTCAATGTTACAATGCCTAAGCCTGCATTAAAATAACCACCATAAACACACACGATCAACAGTAATACGGCTGAAAAGAACGTGCCTGCGCTGGTGGCGTGCTTATGTTTCGCAGTTGCTTGTTTCAGCCATTTGTTGAGTGTGCCACCAAAGGTAAAAAGCAGAGCGGCGAACAGCAACAACCAAGGAACGGATTGAGTAAATAGCGCTTCTGGTGTGTGTAGTAGTAAAAATGCACCAATGCCGCCACCTATTACACATAGCCCGACAACGAGTTTGAGTTGTTTGGTGCCAGATCGAATTTCATGGCGCAGTGCATAGGCGCCACTGATGTAGCCAGCACATGATGCAAAGGTATTGGTCGCGTTGGCCGCAATCGGAGGCACGCCAGCAAACAATAGAGCAGGGAAGGTGATGAAGCTGCCTCCACCAGCAATAGAGTTAAGTACACCGCCAATCACACCTGACAAGAATAGAATCAACCAATCCATAGTTTTAGAATCCAATGCGTTAAATGATGAATCACCTTACTTGATTTTGTTATTAATATCAGGGATATGTGTTTTCCAGGTGTCGGATTGTGAGTTTACTACCATCTTAGATCTGTGTTTTTTTGAAATAACGGATACGAAAAAAGGAGCCTGAGGCTCCTTCTGTTTAGTTTAAATAAGTGATGTTCTGAGCCTAAACTTCAACAGGTTTTGCTCTAAAGCTCTTGAACAGCTTAACAAGAATCGGACTAGAGAGAACCAATACCGCTAAGATAGTGAATGTCATGGTGATCGGGCGTTCCCAAAGGAAGCTGAGTTCACCATCACTGATCATCAGTGCACGTCTCAAGTTCTCTTCCATCAAACCACCTAATATGAAGCCAAGCAGTAACGGTGCGAGTGGGAAATTGGCCAGCCTTAACGCTATCGCTGCCATCGCCACAATGAGCATTACAAACACATCCATCGTGTTGAAAGACACCAAATACACGCCAGTGATTGAGAAGAAGATAATCATTGGCAGGAGTACCGTTCTTGGTACAGCAAGCAGTTTAGCGATATATGGGATCAACGGTAGGTTTAAGATAACCAGTACAATGTTACCGAAGTACATAGAGATAATTACCGACCAAAATACATCTGGATGCTCAACGAACAGGCGAGGACCAGGTTGGATACCGTAAGCAATCAATGCACCTAACATGATTGCTGTAGTACCAGACCCCGGAATACCAAGCGTCAGTAGTGGAACGAATGAACCACTTGATGCGGCATTGTTTGCTGATTCAGGTGCAACAAGACCACGAATACTGCCTTTACCAAATTCTTTCTGTTTGTTTTTTGGTGCAAGGCTGCGCTCCATACCGTAACTTAAGAAAGCGGCAATGGTTGCGCCAGCACCCGGAAGCACGCCAGTAAAAAAGCCAAGAATTGAAGAACGAATCGAAACAGGCGCGACTTCTTTGAACTCTTCTTTGGTCACTTTCATACTGCCAATATCGGCCATCTTTTGGCTTTCTTCGCCGCTGGTGTCTTTCTCTGGTTTCAAAATTCCCATCAAAGTCTCACCTAAAGCGAAGGTTGCCATAGCAAGAAGTAGGAAGCTGAATCCATCCATAAGATCCGTTAGACCAAATGTGAAACGTTCTACACCGACACCTTTGTCGATACCCACTGTTGAAAGCATTAGACCAAGGATAGTCATCATCCAAGCCTTGATTACCTGACCAGGGCCTGCAAACGCCGCTACTGCTGATAAACCTAGTAACATCAGTGCAAAGTAGTCAGAAGACTGGAAGCTCAGTGACACGCTTGCTAGAGCTGGTGCTGCGATCAACAACATAATTGCAGAAAGTGTACCACCAGTAAAAGAAGAGTAGGCTGCGAGGGCAAGGGCTTTACCAGCTTGGCCTTTTTGCGCCATTGGGTAGCCGTCGAATGCTGTTACCACTGTAGAAGAGCAACCCGGAGCATTGATTAAGATTGATGATGTTGATCCACCAAATACCGCGCCGTAATACACACCCGCCATCAAAATAAGACCTGAAGAAGGGTCAAGGCCGTAAGTTATAGGGATCATCAGTGCGATTGCTGAAATTGGACCGAGCCCCGGTAGCATCCCGATAAAGGTACCCACGAAACAGCCCACGATTACCATCATGATGTTCATTGGCATCACAGCGGTCGAAAGTCCTTGTAAAATTCCATCTAACATAATGTTACCCCTACCAAAGAGTGAAGATTAAACCAGGCTCTAGGTAGATATTTAAGCCTTGAGTTAAAAGAAGAAAGAACGCGATAACGAAAGGAAACGACGCCCCAAATAAAACCGCTTTACGGCGTTCACCCAGTAGGTAGAAGCCTGCAAGTAAGAAGAAGCTGGTCGCTAAAACGAAGCCAAGATAAGTCAGTCCAACACCGTACAAAGCCATTAATACTAAAAAGCCAATAAGGAGTTTCCAGTTCAAAGGTGTGGTGTCACATTTGATTTTCTGATCGGGTTGCCCTGTGACGAGTAGGATCAACGATAGCCCGATGCCAATGAAGGTCAGCAGGGTAGGCAATGTTCTTGCGGTGTACGGTTCATACTCGTCACCGGGGAATAAAGGAATCAGTGTGGTTTGGTAGCCATAGCACAAACACGCCAACATAAAGATCATTGCACTGAGGCGATCTTTAGAAAGCAGAGATTCCTTACTCAGAAATTTGGTTGGTAAGTCCGACATGTCCAACTCCATTTGGGGTGGTATAGAAAAGTAAAAAACCGTACATGAGCGAGTCAATGAAATGTCTGGGATCACTAACCAAAGGTAAACGGATTACGGTGCTTGGGTTTAGTAAGCCACTTGCGTTTACAACGAATCGGCAAGCGTTAGTAATACGTCTACGAATAAACAAAGGAGTTTGAAGTTAAATCATGTACGGCAAAACAAGGAAAGAGTGAGAGGGTACGGATACCCTCTGCCATTATTGGTTATTTCAGGAAACCAAGCTCACGCATTAGGTCGCCCATTTGTTTTTCTTGGTCTTCTAGGAACGCGTAAAAATCTTTGTCTGCTTTGTAGTTGTCAATCCAACCGTTACGGTCACGAACGACTTGCCATTCATCGGTCTTGTACATTTTGCCCAGAGCTTCATTCCACTCGTCGATTTTTGCTTGGCTAGTGCCTGGTGCAGCGAAGAAACCACGCCAGTTGGCAAATACAGTTTCATTTCCGTATTCCGTTAGTGTTGGAATATTTGGAGCAGTATCAAGACGTTTTGGTGCTGTGACTGCTAATACTTTTACTTGGCCAGATTTCGACATCTCTAACACTTCACCAAGGCCTGTTGAAAGCAGTTGGGTTTCACCAGAAAGCAGTGCCGCCATCGCTTTTCCACCAGCATCGTAGGCAATGTAACGCACTTTTTTAGCGTCAAAACCTTCGCCTTTGAACGCTGCTGCAACAACAAGGTGATCCATGCTGCCACGAGCAGATCCGCCAGCAATTTTCACTTTACGTGGGTTGCTTTCGAATTCTTTTACTACGTCTTCCCAAGTGTTGTACTTAGAATCTGCAGACGCGACGATTGCACCGTAATCGGCAATGGTTGCTGCAACAGGAGTTAAGTCGCGGAAGGACTGTGGGAATATACCGGTTAACGAGCGTACAACGATAGGTGTCAGTTCACCATTAGTGTGTCTTCTTGACGTTGAGCTGTCTCGATTAGGTGAGCAATTGCTTTACCGCCGCCGCCACCAGACAAGTTTTGGAAAGAGACATTTTCTACGATGTCGGATTTCACTAATACATCACCCGTACCACGAGCTGTCATATCCCAACCGCCACCAGCGCCGCCAGGGATTAGGAAGTGGATTTTCTCTACGTCAGCAGCAAAAGTGTTAAAAGAAAAGGTTGCTGCGATGATAGAAGCCGCAAGAGTAGGTTTCAGTGCCTTGAACATGGTTCACGTTCCTTATGTATGGGATCTCTTCAATGGAGAGAAACTTATGTTTTATATTCATCTGCTAAACACACGAGTAGGGTGTTGCTTAGCAGATGAAGTTAAAGTTAACGGTGTGTTAACGAGTTGTCTTTAATGCGGCGATATTGAGGATAAAGAACATTGGGTAAATAAAGTTCAAGGTAAGGAATCTCAATGTTTCCTGACCTGAACAATCGCGGCATAACTCACGTCAGAATGAGTCCCGGACAGACCTAACTTCTGCTCTACAATCTAAACACGGATGTTTGTTGAACACTTTCATGCTGTTTTCGCTATTTCAGATACACCCATCCTGTGAAACGCCTAAATTGACCTGATTTGGGCTTGAACCAGAGCATGGTGGACCAGCTCTGACAGCGGCTCCCCAGCCCTAAAGCGAAGAAACGTTAAACGGTGCCCACAAAGAATGCACTCAAACGGATCAACCTTCACATACCCTTTCAGCATAGCTGCGTAACCGGGCATTTCAGGTGCGTCTTTAGGTGCGACACCCAAGGCACCGTAGACCTTAGGGAGCATCTCACCACGACGTCGGTTTGATAGAAAACCGAAGTATCGAATCATTTTGAAGTGCTTATCTGGAATATGCTCAATCATGCGTTCTATCAGAGCTTCTGGACTCAAAATGAGGGATTCCGTCTGACCATTCCTATGATTAAGATAATCAAATGTCACTAATCCTCCTTGGAAATCATGTCGTAACCTAGACGCCGATATCGGTGGCCGCTTTAGGTATCGACCCATGTAGGTCATGGTGGGGGTCACATTGGCCGTTTTCTTAGCAAAGTGCAGTTTCCATCGTCGGCAATATTGGCTGGTTAAAAATCGGGACCAATCTTGCTCATTACGAATGAAAGGGCAGTCCTCTCCACTCAAGTCTAACTCTGAGTAATTGGAGCTGAGAAGTTGAGTGATGGCACCGCGCCAACACTTCTCAGTGGTCTTAGCTTTAAAGAAAATCGGCTTCCATAGACCAGTCTTCTTACATAAACCCCCACGGGTGACAGACAAATGGATGTGCACATTCCAATTCAGCTTTCTGCCGTAGGTATGAAGTGCACAGAACACGCCAATATCGATATCGAGTTGCTTTGCCCATCCTAAGAAGATTTTGGCTGCGCAGCTAAAGAGATGATTGAGAAGAAAACGATTATCCCGAAAGATGGGCCACAACGTGTGTGGTAGCGTCAACGTAACGTGTTGATACTCACACTCAGGAAAGACATGTTGTTGCTTTCGTATCCACCGCTCTGTGGCTTTTATGCCACAACTGCTGCAAAAGCGAGATTTACACGTCTGGTGAATGTATTTGTGATGGGTGCAGTCAGCATGAGTGCATCGATACTCTTTAGAGCCAAAAGCAGCGGTACTGCAAGCGAGCATCTTGGTGACGTTTTCAATGACGACGGTTCGGAGGGTTTCTCGGTACTTATTGAGGTAGTTCAGCCAAGTATCGTTGGCATTGAAGAGTTGTTTGATGGGCTTATTCGGATGCATGACCTATAGGATAAACGATCCATGTAAAGCACCCTAGTCGGTTGAGTCTCTTTGTTTTCGGCCGTAGGCCGCTCAGGCGACACCGTCGCCGGTTCTAAAGTTCACGGCGAGGAGCAAGAAATATGGGTCGCGACACGAGCTTTCACTATCGGTGGGCTAACGGGTTTGGTTACTGGACATGACCAGGTCTTGTAACCCGCAGCATGACAAACGTCGCGAGACTATATATATAAAGTATGATATTCATGATTTTTCGAGGATAGCGTAATTTTACTGTATCAAAAATGGATTAAAAATTTATTAAGGATAATTAAAGAGTTATGGAAATAAAAATTGATGACTTGTCGGGTGGAGAGGTGATTGGGTTACTTGAAGAGCACTTAGCTGACATGTACGCAACATCACCACCAGAAAGTGTGCATGCACTTGATCTTGATGGACTCAAGTCGCCAGAGATAACGTTTTTCAGTGCCTGGAAAGACAGCCAGTTACTTGGATGTGTTGCGATTAAAGAGCTGGATACTCAACATGCTGAGCTTAAATCAATGAGAACCACTCAGTTTGCTCGCAACTCTGGTGTCGCTAGTCAACTTTTACAACATGTTTTAAATACAGCCAGCGCTCGCCAATATCGAAAAATTAGCTTAGAGACCGGTTCAGAAGATTACTTCAAACCGGCTCGTAACTTATACGAGAAGTTTGGCTTTGGTTATTGCGAACCGTTTGCCGATTATGAGTTAGACCCTTACAGTCAGTTCATGAGTATCGAATTACGCTAGTACAAGCTTAAAGTTAATAGTCAAAAAGATGAAAGCGAGATTCCCCAGCTTCATTCCAGAACCGAGGGACGAGCGTTATAGGGAGTCTCTAACCGCAAAGATAGATTCCCTATAACGCTCGTCCCTCGCTTTAGGGAATGACGATTATCCGGCCAAGGACCAATGACTAAAGCGTTAGCGAGTTTCTAGCTCTGCGAAAATTGCTTCTGCATCCACAACGCTTCCTGAGATAGAAAGTGTGCTGAACGGAACCAAATCTTCAGGGCTCGATGGCTTTTTAACAAGTAGTTCAGGGTAGACTTTTGAATCGCCCATTAACATCGCTTTGAGCTCTTTGACTGACAAATCAGGGTAGCGTGACCAGACCAAAGCCGCGACACCGGAAACAACTGGCGCAGCCATACTTGTGCCACTTTTTGAACTATACGTGTTACCAGGCGTGGTTGATAAAATGCGGTACCCGGGTGCGAACACATCAACCGATTTCTGACCGAAGTTACTGAAGCTTGCGACTAAGGTTTCGTCGGCGTATTTCGCTGATGCACCCACATCTAACCATGTTGAAATAGGCTTTGAACGGTAGTGCTTCGCGTAGCGGTTTGGAAAGCTTGGTTTGATGTCGTTATCGTTGCGGCTGTTCCCCGCAGAGTGAACAATTAGCACACCTTTCCGCGCTGCATAGCGGAATGCGTGGTCGACGACGTATTTACGTGGCGAGTAGCTTTTGCCGAAGCTCATGTTAATGATCTTAGCACCATTATCGACAGCGTAGCGCACTGCGTTAGCAATGTCTTTATCTCGCTCATCGCCATTTGGCACCATACGTACCGCCATGATCTGAGCATGATCCGCCACACCATCAATACCAATAAAGTTGCCGCGTTCAGCTGCGATGATTCCAGCGACGTGTGTACCGTGTGAACCGACCGGGCCTTTTACATCGTTGTTGCCGTAGCCTTTTTCCCAAGGGTTGGAAATGTCATCCCAAACAATATCGCCACGCGTATCGAGCTCTAGGTTAAGGTGGAAATCTAAAGAGTCTTGGTAGCGACTGCGACGAGATTCCAGATACTCAAAGGAATACCATGAATCAAATACACTTAAAAGCCCTTCAGCAGCGGTCACAACGCTAGCGTTCTCGCTATCTAATAGTGTTTTTAAACCGTTAGTAGAAAAGTCTTTTTGATCGACGAATTGAAGAATCTGTTCTTTGAACTCATTGGCTTGCTCAGTTGCTGTCGTTACACGATTCAACGCATCTTGGTCATCTTTTAGAGACGACAAGTAATCGGATTCAACACCTTGATAGTACTTGCGCTTCTTACGCGGAATCCAATGTCCGTTCTCTTTTAACTCGAGGTACTTTTTGTATTCTCTAGTAACCTCTAATGTATCTTGATCAACATTAATACCTAATGAGTTACCCAGAAAGTTCCAACCGTGGACATCATCAATGTAACCATTGCCATCATCGTCAATTCCGTTGTCTGGGATTTCGTCTTCATTGGTCCAAAGTTTGTTCTTTAGGTCTTCGTGTTCAACGTCGACACCCGAATCAAGAACGGCAACGATGACAGGTTGTGGCTGAAGAGGGGGCATCAAGTAGTCGTATACCACATCAGAACCCACACCCTGAATTCTTGTGTAGCTTGCCGTTAAGTTAAACCAATCACCGCGCTGTTCATCGGCGTTACTCATCATTCTCATCGAGAAAAATGAAGGTTGAATAGTTTCTCGCGAGTAATCCTCAACAATTGTCCCTTTTACATCTTGGATGAAAGGTGAGTTGGCGGGTTGTGGCTCTGGGCTACTTTCATTCAGAGTCGAAGCTGATACCTGAGCCGAAGCCATAATAGCCAAAGCAAGCGTGGTGAGTCTTTGTCCGTGATTCATGTGTGTTGCATCCTTATCATTGTGCGACTAAATAGTTGTGCGACTAGAACTGACTCCTTAGCGAAGCTTTATGAAAGCACGTAGTCAGTTCTGTGAGAGGGAAATGCCCGCTCAAAAAGCAATCAAAAGGTAATATGCAATCAGACTTGTATCATTCATTTGATCAATGAAATGGTAGGAAGATCTCACTGTGATCGATTTTAAAGTCTCAAAGTTTGAGTTAAATTCTATTAATAAAAGTAACATTTATAAAATTAAGATTTAGAATTAAAGACCTTTAAAATCAACTGATTAGTTTGTTAGTTTGTTAGTTGTAGGGAGTGGCTTTGGCTCTCACTCAGCATAGAAATGCTTTTGAAAGAGCCAAGATTAAGGAGCTTAGTCGTCGTGAGAGCTAAATTCAAAGTTTCCGTTGACGGCAAAATGGTCTGAAAGGTGCCAACTTCCCCAAGTGTCAGAGCTCAACCTTTGATGAAGCTTGACCGTATTAGTATTACTTGTTGCTCGTCTATGCATTCTGCTAACAAAAACGTAATCCAGATACTCTACATCAGCACCACCTGAATACTTTTAAGCGGCATACGGGTTAATCGTCGGGTCAAAGGTTGCATTGGTGTAGCCTCTGAACTCTGGAGGATCAACATCCAACGTAGCTAGCATTAGAAGGTATTCCACGAAGTCGCTATTTGGGTGCTAGCCTTGGCGTATATCAAGATTCAGACACGGATGGCGGTGGCAATTTAGACGCAGAAAGCATGGGATACAGCCTTTATGGTGGTTACCAGTTCAACCGTATTGTAGGCATTGAGCTCGGTTACACGGATTATGCTGACTACGAAGCGTTTAGTACTAAGGTACTTTCACCTACGTCTTTTTCTGTTGCAGCAAACGTAGGTTACACTTTCGATAATTCAATTCGTCCGTTCGTAACAGCTGGTCTGAGCTATGTTGACCTTAACTCAAAGGGTTCGAGCTATATTGATTATGATTCTGGTGCCGGTTTTCATTTCGGTGTTGAATACACACCAGTTGAGAATCTAACGTTACGTCTGATCTCGCAAGCGGATGCGGTAAATATCGAGTTCTTCGATAACTGAGGTAATAGATTAGCGAGTCGCGATGTTGCGTTCAGCAAAGTAACACAGGGTGCTTCGTACAATTTTTAATGCCTTCGATCAAATAGCTTACAGCTAAAGTCGTAGATACCTGAAACCGCTCTAACCTCAAGCGGTTTTGTTATGTCAAAAATAACGATTGGTCAGGCTCTGAACGGGATTGACATAAAGCCTGAAATTAGTTGGTTTTCACAAGCTTATAAAAGGGAAATAACGCTAACCCGTTTGGTAGTTGATAGGTATTTTGGTAAATTAAAGCTATTACCGACTTCCAGTGAGCAACAATGAAGATTCTTCACACGTCCGATTGGCACCTTGGCCAAAACTTCTACAATAAAAGCCGAAAGAATGAGCACGAACGGTTCTTACAATGGTTACTTGGGCAAGTTACTGAGCACTACATCGACGCGATAATTGTTGCTGGCGATATTTTTGATACCAGTACGCCACCAAGTTATGCTCGTGAGATGTATAACCAGTTTGTCGTTGACTCGAATAAGATCGGCTGCCAATTGGTGTTATTGGGCGGCAATCATGATTCCGTGTCTGTGCTTAAAGAAACTCAGCAATTACTGAAGCACATGGGTGCCGACGTGATCCCCAATACCAATGAAGAATACGTGAGTCAGGTTGTCGAACTCAAAGGTAAAACTGGCGATGTAGAAGCGCTGGTGTGTGCGATTCCGTTTATTCGCCCTCGCGATGTATTGACCAGCCAAGCCGGCGTTACTGGTGTTGAGCGTCAAAAACAATTAGGTGACGCGATTAAACAGCATTATCAAAGTGTCTATGATGCCGCTGTTGCAAAGCGAGCAACGTTTGAAAACGGCGACTATATGCCAATCATCGCAACGGGTCATTTAACCGCAATGGGCGTTAAGCAGTCTGATTCTGTACGTGATATCTACGTCGGTAATCTCGATGGTTTTGCCGCTGATGGTTTCCCTAATGCGGACTATATTGCCCTTGGTCATATCCACCGCCCACAAGTAGTAGCAAAACGTGAATACATTCGTTATTGCGGTTCACCCATTCCGCTCAGTTTTGATGAGCTTAAATCTCAAAAGCAGGTCTGTGTGGTTGAGTTTGTGGAAGGCGAACGCACCATTTCACAGCTGGCTGTCCCAACATTCCAACCCCTAGCTGAAATTAAAGGCGATTTGAACGAAATCGAATCGCAGTTAAACCAATACATTGGTGTGGAAGAAGGGCAAAGCGTGTGGCTGTCGATAGAAGTTCAAGCTCAGGATTACTTGTCTGATTTGCAAGAACGCATGCGAGCGCTAACGGAAGGCTTGAATGTCGAGGTACTTCAATTAAGAAGGGCTAGAGAACGACGTAATCAAGGGTTAGAGCAAGAGTCTGCTGAAACTTTATCAGAGTTAACTCCAATGGATGTGTTTGAAAAGCGTATTGCTTTAGAAGAGTTTGAAACGAATTCTGAAAAAGCACGGTTAGAGCGAATGACCGTGAAATTCAAGCAAGTGATGGAAGAAGTCTCTTACGGCCCTAAGAGCTACGGTTCAGATAGTCAAGAAGCAATAGAAGCGCCCAAAGGGACAGGTGAGTAACGAGTATGAAGATTTTAAGCCTAGAATTTGAAAACCTGAACTCTTTGAAAGGTCGTTGGAAGATCGATTTTACTCAGTCACCGTTTGCAGAAAATGGCCTGTTTGCGATCACTGGCCCAACGGGGGCGGGTAAGACAACGATTCTTGATGCAATTTGTTTGGCACTGTTCCACCGAACACCGCGTTTGAAAAGTATCGCTAAAGGCACCAATGAGCTAATGACGCGTGGCACAGGTGAGTGTTTCGCAGAGATTGAATTTGAAGTGAAGGGTAAAACTTACCGTTCTAATTTTCATCATAAAAGAGCTCGCGGAAAACATGATGGTGCACTACAGACACCAACCTGTGAATTTGCGGATGCTGATAGTGATGATGTATTAGAAACTCAGCTCACTAAGAAAATTAAGATGGTTGAGACCGTGACCGGTTTAGACTTTTCACGATTCACTAAATCTATCATGTTGTCGCAAGGTGAGTTTGCCGCTTTCTTGAATGCTAACGCAAACGACCGTGCCGAGTTATTGGAAGAGCTTACGGGTACCGAAGTTTATAGTCTGATTTCAGAGCGTATTTACGATCACTTCAAGTCGAGCGAAGAATCACTCAACCACCTTAAAGCCAAAGCTGAGGGTGTGAGCTTACTTTCTGAAGAGCAGATTCAAGAGCTGACCAAAGAACATGGCCATTTAGAATCAGAACAGAAACGTTTGGCCGAACAACTGACTGAGTGGAACACGCATTTAGGCTGGTGGAAAGATGTCGGTAAAGCCGAACAGGTTATTGTGGCAAGCAATCATGACTTAAAAACGGCGCAAGGCAGCCTTGTTGAAAATCAACCATCGTTAGATCGTTTAGCGAATAGCGAGCCTGCTGAAAAACTGCGTCCGCTTCATAAAGATTTAAAGCGTTGTGGCCAAGAAGTTGTGACGACTCAAGCGAACCTTGAAAGTAGTACTAAGCGTTTAGCTGAGCGAGATACAGAAAAAAACTCGGCAAAACAGAGTGTCAATAACCACATTAAGTCGGTTGAGGTCGCTAAACAAGAGCAGCAAGATCAAGAGAAGATCATTGAACAAGTTCGCCCGTTAGATAACCAAATTTCGATGCTGAAAGACAAACAAGTAGCGGGTTCTAAAGCGGTACATACGCTTAACCAACAACAGGTTGAAAAAAGTCAGCTACAAGTCTCTTTGAATCAAACGGTCGAATCCATTAAGCAGCAAGAAAAGATCGCAGCACAATATTTAGTGGCTAACCAAGCTGATAGCCTGCTTGAAAAGTATTTGGGTCAATGGCAAATCAATGTGACTCAGGTTCGAAATCTGGAACGTCAACACACGGAACTTTTTAATAGCGTTCAAGCTTCACAGCGCACGCTGGCCAATCAGCAAGCAGCGTTACAAGCAGCTAAAGACTCTAAATTGGCTCAAGACAAAGCACTCACAGATCTAGTCTCAGCAGAGAACCAAGCTAAACAGCGATGGGACGCTTTGCAGCAACAAGCCAATGAACATACCCTTAATGCACAAAAAGAGGTGCTTGAGCACTGGAGCCGTAATACCAATACGTTGGTGGATATTAATCGCGGCTTTGTTCAGGCGACTCAGCGTATAACGTCTAAATCTGTCGAATTGCAAACCAATACTCAACGTAGTGAAAAGCTCACAAAAGAGCGTGAAGTGCTGGTGGAGCGTTATCAGAACAATAAGATAGCGTTAGAGCGTTTAACACGCCTAATTGACCAAGAGGGTGAATTAGCGAAGTATCGCGCGGCGTTGAAGCCAGATTCAGAATGCCCACTGTGCGGTTCAACCGAGCATACTATTGAGCAATCTCAGGATATCGCTGATCTTGTTGCACAAAAAGAGCGAGAAGAGCAAGAGTTAGCCGTTATTCAGAAAGAAGGCACTGAGCACCGTCAACAATTGGATTCACTGGTTCCTATCATCAATGGACTCAACGATGAAATTCAGCGTGCTCAAGCAGACCTCGAACAAGCCAAAGTGAATTGGACAAATCTTGTTGCCAAGCTAGAGCAAAGTAATGCAACTTTATTGGCTCAGAATTGCCCACTCAATATCTATCTGCCAAATGTCGAAGGGTTAGGTAATAGTGATGTTGTGCAGTCGTTCATTGATGCTTGTGAGCAGCAGCTTAACAACACGATCGTACTCCTGCGCAATATGGCTGATGCAAAAAATGCCTACCTTGACGCAGAGAAGCAGCACGCAGCAACCGCAATGATTGTCGAGAAGGCTCTATCTAATCTTGAACTCGCAGAACAACGACTCGCAGATCTTTCTACACAAACGAACACATTGATTGATCAAGCCGCTAAATGTGCGCAAGCGAAAGAGTCTGAATGGCAAGGGCTTAGAGAAGGCATTATTCAAACATCGATTGAAGCGCCTGAGTTAGCGCATATCGATGCTTGGTTTGCTCAAAAGCTTGAAGCTTCTAATACGTGGCTCACCACAAAACAGCAGCATGACGAGTTAGATAAGCAGTTGATCAGCCAATATGCTGAGTTGAAAGCACTTGATGACAAGTTAGAAACATTAGCAAAAGACATCACGGTTGCGAATCAAGAGGCTGAGTCACTGTCGAAAGAGCTGGCGGTTGTTACCGCATCGAGAACGCAACTACTTGGTACACAAGACATTCAAAGCGTAACCAACACTATGAAACAAAAAGTGATGGATGCCGTCAGTGCATACGATGCGGCTCAAACGGAGTTTAATCGTTGTGAACTCGACCACCGAACCGAGCTGACGAAACACACATCTTACAGTGACGATCTAACGGCGAAACAGACTGCTTTGACTGAAGTGACGTCGCTTTGGACACAAGCATTAACGACAAGTCCATTTGCTACCGAAGATGAGTTTGAGTCGGCACTGTTGGATGAAGCCGTGACAGTGCAACTGCAAAGTCTCAAGAAAACGCTGGAAGTGGCGATGGTTAGTGCTCAAGCTCGTTTGAATTCAGCCAAAGCGAATTTAGTTGAATTGAAAGGTCATGATAAAGCAAAAGCTTGGCAACAACTTCCACTACAAGAAGTGGAACAAGCCGTGACTGACTGCTCCAATGCACAGCAAAGTCATGCGACGAAAATAGGTGCAATTTCTGCGAACTTGGAAACAGATCGCCAGAACCGCAGCAATCAACAAGACTTGTTCAAACAGATCGAAGTGCAACAACTTGAGTTTGACGACATCTCACGTCTTAATTCGTTGATTGGCTCTAGAAATGGCGACAAGTTCCGTAAGTTTGCTCAAGGGTTAACGCTAGAGAACTTGGTGTACTTGGCCAACAAGCAATTGCAACGTCTACATGGTCGTTACGAGCTAAAACGTAAAGCCGATGACGGGTTAGAACTGCAGGTGTTGGATACGTGGCAGGGCGATGTGATGCGCGATACCAAAACATTATCCGGTGGTGAAAGCTTCTTGGTGAGTTTGGCGTTGGCACTCGCGTTATCTGATCTTGTGAGCCACAAAACCAGTATTGATTCACTGTTCTTGGATGAAGGTTTTGGCACTTTAGACAGCGATACATTGGACATAGCACTTAACGCGCTCGATAACCTGAATGCATCAGGCAAGATGATTGGCGTCATCAGCCACGTCGAAGCACTGAAAGAGCGTGTGCCTGTGCAACTTAAAGTGACCAAGCATTCTGGCCTTGGCGTGAGCGAGATGGAGAAGCAGTACAAAGTCGTTGCTTAATTGGATTAAGCGGTCCGGACATAGTCGAATTTGAGCACAGCCAGTTCAGATAAAGCTGAATCCGGTTGGTAAAGCAGATCCCAGACTCAGTCGTTCCTCCTTCTCGAGGATGACGGAGTCGGGGGCTGTTATCAATCACACCACCGTAACTCCCTAAAGTCAGGAACGAACGTAATAGGGAATCTCTCTTCAACGAATAGGTTAATTAACTCATCGGCAAGGAAGCGTCCATGCATAAGAAACGACATCTACCCACCAAGACATGTCCCGTTTGCCTCAAATCATTCTCATGGCGTAAAAAATGGCAACATTGTTGGGAAGAGGTGATTTATTGCTCTGAACGTTGTCGTCGCCACAAGACAAAACCCACATAATCTCCCTTCATTTAAGAATCTATTGAGAATAACCACTGATTTAACGAGTTAATATTTTATCTGCCAGGTAACTCATGTATAAAGGCGACATGAAGATACCTAAAAGAATACAGCCCTTAGTTGACGATGGTTTAGTCGACGAGGTGAAAAGCCAACTAATGAGTGGCAAAGAAGCGTCGGTGTATATAGTACGCTGTGGTGATACGATCCGTTGTGCCAAGGTGTACAAGGAAATAAGCCAACGTAGTTTTAAAAAAGCAACGGCATATCGCGAAGGTCGAAAGGTCCGCAATAGCCGCCGCGCTAGAGCAATGGAAAAAGGCTCTGGTTTCGGTCGCGAGCAACAAGAAAAAGTATGGCAAAGCGCAGAAGTGGATGCCTTGTATAAGCTGGCAGAAGCAGGCGTTCGCGTGCCTGTTCCGTATGGCTGCTTTGATGGCGTACTGCTGGTGGAGTTGGTCACTGATGACGAAGGCTATGTCGCGCCAAGATTGAACGATGTGGTGATGCCGCCTGAACAAGCTATTGAAGATCATGCGGTGATGATGACTTATGTTGTTAAGATGCTTTGCGTTGGTTTAATTCATGGCGATTTATCTGAATTCAATGTATTGGTTGATGAATATGGCCCTGTGATTATCGATTTACCTCAAGCAGTCGATGCATCTGCGAATAACAATGCTGAGTGGATGCTGACTCGTGATGTTAATAACATCCGTGACTATTACGCTCAGTTTGCCCCTGAACTGGCGACCACTGAGTATGCTAAAGAAATGTGGGCACTGTCTGAGAAAGGTGATTTGAAGCCGGATAGCAAACTTACGGGTGAGTTTACCGAAAGTGACGCATTGGCAGATATTGATGCCATCATGCAAGAGATTGACGCAGCCCGTGCTGAAGAGCAAAGCCGACGTGAGCGCGTAAAGGAAGAAAAAGAAGGTGTCGACGAGAGCAAGTTCAACTGGGCTGAGTAGTCGTAATGATCCGTTTTGAACTTTCGTAAAATGTCAGTCATAACGTCTTAAAAAACTAAGGCGCCCTTTCAAAAAATAACCCAATGGAGCCTCAACTCTGTTAGGTTATTTTTTTAGAACTCAAAAAGACGGGCACTGGTATTAATTACCACTTTAACTGCTCACCATCATACGCGTAGAAATGACCGCTTTTATCCGGCGTAGCGGTTCGAATGATGTCCACCAACTGATGAGCAACATAACTAGGCTCAAACAACTTACCTTGCGGCACATTGGTCTGAAAGGGCTTAGATAGAGCCGTGTCGGTTGTACCAGGGTGTAGTGCTAACACTGTGCCTTTCTTCAATGTACGTTGCCATTCAATCGACATGGTTTTGATGAACATGTTGAGTGCGGCTTTAGATGATCGATAGCTATACCATCCACCCAAGCGGTTGTCTGAAATACTGCCGACCTTGGCCGATACCACCGCGAACTTTGGATTGTCGCTGGCTTTAAGAATCGGCGTGAAGTGTTTGGCCAGTAACAAACTAGGTAGGGTGTTTACTGAGATGTTTTTCAGAAAGAATTCCGGGTCGATAGAGGACAGGTTCTTTTCCGGGCCAAGGTCTGGAGTATGAAGCATACCCACGCAATTTATTAACCAATCCAATCGCTCGAATTGAGTGCTTAGCTGCTCAATATCAGCTTCGCTGGTGGCATCGACTTGGTGCCAATTCAAACGGTGATCTTCCAATTCTGGTCGTTGAGAATGATAGGTCGCGTCAACATGTACATCGAGAAAATCAAAGCGAGACAGCTCAGACAATAGGTGCTTAACCACGGCGAAACCAATACCGCCGCTGCCACCAATGACTAGTATGTGTAATTTGAGTTGTTCCACCATTATAAGTTCTCCAAGTTAGTCAGTCGTTGTTCTGCGGTGTCGAGTATCGCTTGTTGGTCTTGTTCATCCATATTGTCCCAAGAGCGATAAAGCATCCCCATTCGAGGATTACGATTTAAAGCGTCGCGATGTTTGTTCATAAAGCGCCAGTACAAGCTATTGAATGGACAAGAACTCTCGCCACTGCGCTCTTTAATTTGATAATGACAGCCTTTGCAGTAATCACTCATGCGATTAATGTAAGAACCGCTGGCAGAGTATGGTTTGGTTCCGACGATCCCGCCATCAGCAAAAAGTGCCATACCTCGCGTATTCGGCATTTCGACCCACTCAATCGCATCAACATAAATACCGAGGTACCAACTGTCGACTTGATCCGGCGAAATCCCTGTGATTAAACAGAAGTTACCGGTGATCATGAGCCTTTGAATATGGTGCGCATAAGCAAATTCCAGGGATTGATCAATCGCGTGTTTCATGCAATTCATCTTGGTTTGTCCATCCCAAAAGTAATGAGGCAACTGTCTGTCTGCTGCATAGTGGTTTTTATTGGCGTAAGCAGGCATGTTCGCCCAATACACGCCACGTATGTATTCTCTCCAACCTAAAATCTGGCGTACGAACCCTTCGACTTGTGCAATATCGATAGTGGGTGCATTTGCCTTAGAAGAAGCCTGATAAGCTGACATTGCCGCGTTAATCACTTCATGGGGGCTTAGCAACTTGCTGTTCAACGAAAAGGAGAGGCGGCTGTGATACAAACTCCACTTTGAATCGTGTTCAGTCGTCATCGCATCTTGGAACTGACCGAATAATGGCAAACAAACTTGGCAGAAGTGAGCAAGTAGCGAGAGACTTTGCGCTCGATTGACTGGCCATAATAATTGGTCGCCAACTTCACCAATGGTTTGAACTTGATGATGCTCTATACGTTTTAAAATCGCAGAAATGTCGTTGGCAAACATTAATGGTTGCGGTAAGTTTTCGATGTCTTGCTTCTTTAGTCTCTTGCGATTGTTTGCATCGTAATTCCATTTTCCGCCAACTGGTTTGCCATCGTGGATCAGGATGTTGAAACGCTTTCTCATTCGACGATAGAAGTGTTCCATCATGATGTGTTTGTCTTTCGGAAACTGGCCTTCAATCTCGTCAAACGGAAACAAGAAGTGTTCGGAGTCGCTACAGCCTTTTGTTACTCCAGTTAACTTTAGCTTTGCCAGTTGTTGGAGAAGTCGATACTCATCTGGCCGTTGGTATTCAAACTTTTCAGTAGCAAACTCGTGTACATAGTGCTGCAATAGCGCATCGAGACTCTCAAATTGAGTCGTGTCATCCAGAGTTAGGTGGAGTACCTGATGACCTTGTTGTTTGAGTTCGTCGGCAAAATAGCCCATCGCCGAGAAAAAAGCGGCCACCTTTTGGACGTGCGATGCAACGTAGTCAGTCTCTTGCTTGAGTTCGGCAATAATATAAATGACGTCATCATCAACCTGTTGAAACCAAGAGTGTTGGACATTGAGTTGGTCGCCCAAGACAAGGCGCACGGTTTTGAAGTTCATAACACATCCTGATTGTTGTTTAAGACAGGTTTTTTGCTGCTCGTATTCCACTTGTTTATAAAGAGGTGGTTTGGATCGTACATATCGGTCTGCTTAGCCAAGTCGAAATGGTGTGATTTGGGTTGTGCTTGGTCGGCATTCTTTTGCTTGTTGGTTTGAGCGCTTACCGGAGGTCTTAACTCTCCTGCAATATATGCCCAGTTACCCCAGTTTGATGCAACGTCATAATCGATGAGTTTGCTCTCAAAATAGGCTGCGCCGTGTCGCCAATCGATCCCCAATTCGTAGATCAAACAGCTAGCAGCTAGCTGCCTTCCGCGATTAGACATATAGCCTGTTTCATTCAGTTGGCGCATACACGCATCGACAATCGGGTAGTTGGTGTTGCCACTTTTCCATTTAGCGAAATTAAGATTCGACGTTGCCGAGGAGTTAGGGCTGTAGAGTTCACGATGTGAATAGTCACCGAATAGCGATGAGCCAAGAGACAGGCACTTCCAATAGAAATATTCGCGCCACAACAACTCAAAGTAAATCCAGTAGGTTGAATCGTTACTGCCATGTTGGGCCTCGAATTGTTTCAAATGGCGATAAATCGTTTTAGGAGAAACGCAGCCGAGTGCCAACCACGGCGAGAACTTGGTTGAATTTTCGATGCCGTCAAATGCGTTTCGAGTCTGTTTGTAATTAAGAGCGTAATCATGTGAAAAGTAGTTGTCTAAATGCGCTAGTCCTGCATCTTCACCACCCAAATAATCGATTGTTACTCCGTTTTCATCAGTTGCTGAACTGAATCGTGGAATTGTCGATATTAGCTCAGGTGTCACCGTTGGTGGTCGGCGTGAAATAACCGTCTCATCGCCATTAACTTCCAAGTGTTCGACTAGCTTTCTAAACTTGGTAAACGAGCTAGGTACCTTTGATAGTTCGAACGGTAGCTCGCTTTGGTCAAACAAGGTCGAGTGGTGTGGCAAGTATGTTATTAACTCAGGGTGACGGCTTTGTAGTGCATGAATTAATTGTCGCTCGTCGTAACCGCAGTTGGCGTTAGCGAAAAAGTGGGTGACATTTTGTGAAGCAACGATTTGGTTTAGTGTTTGCTCGGTTGTGTCGGGTTCTAGGTGGGTACAGCGGATCACAACAAATTGTTGTCCAAGCTTTATTAAACTGGCTTCTAGATTGACTGTCGATTGTGAAATAAAGGTTTGGCGATGTGCGCCATAACTGAGCTCTTGTGCGAATTCAGAAGAGAAGCGGGACAGCGTGGGTTCGACAATAACGCAAACGAGCTTATCGACAACCTGCGCGGCGTGTTGAAGCAACTGATTGTCGTTGGTTCTTAAGTCATTTGTAAAAAGATAGAGACCAATCTTTTTCATTACTTACACTCGTGATTTGTTAATTATTAGACGCTTACGAGTTGATAAGCCGACAAGATCACAAATGATTTCAGCAAGTCAGTGATCGTTGGATTGAGGTAGATAAGAAGATGGAATAGGGGATGTAAGCCAACCAATAATACCGATAGAGGTTGGCTAATGAAGTTTGGCCTTACAAGCCAAACAGTTATTTTTAACAGCAACAGTTTTTAGGAGTTCTAGTCCATGGAAGCAGTCAGCCTTGAGGTGCAGACAGCTCATAGGAGCAGTTAATCTTTAGAAGCAGCTAGTCCATCGGAACGACGAGTATGTCCACAGAAGAAGAGTCTATCAATTGCTTCGAGTGTGAGATGATCTTATGCCAAAAATCATGATGATGACCGCAAAGGATTAGGTCAATATTATGCGCTTTTACGGTGTCTTTGAGCTTGTCATTCAAATCACCCGTACCCACAAAGATATGTTGAATCGGCTGTTTAGCGTAAGCCTCAAACTCTCTTAAGTGTTTTATAGCGCCTTCATTGACAGGTAGGTCATCATTATTTTTTTGAATATCAACGAGTTCTGGGTAAATTTCTCCGTGAGTACCGTCGATATAAACAAATGAAAGTTCCGTTTCTAGTTTGTTCGCGAAGAAGGTTGCTCTATCGATGAGTATTTTCGAGTCATCAGATATTTCAAGTGCGACCAGAATATGTCGGTATTCCATAATTAAAGCCTCTTGTTGTTAGTGATGTAACAAGCATAGTTTCTATATAAGTAAATGATATCGAAGAAGTCTCATATTGCGTAAAATCATCATTCAAAGCTCTTCTAAGTACTCTCGTATTTATATCGCTTTGATTGATATGAAATTTACAAAAGGTTGTTATAGTGACCCGAGTTCGATCTTTATGCTTTAGCTATTAGATAAGTTCGACAGTCCAACGCGCTATTAACGAAGAAGCATCAATGACAGCATTACTCACCATTCCCACTCGCACATTAGGCTTTGATTACGATATTGAGATCAGTGATTGGTCACAAAAGCTCGTGGGCTTTCATGTGTTTGAAGATGGTCGACACCCGCTCGATGGTGGTATTGGTTTAAGCTTTAATCTCGTTGAACAGTTTGATGTGAATGGTCGTTGGTTAGATTCACTACTTGCTCGTTATCGTGAAATCACCGATGATTTTCCAGAGTATCAATTTCAAATGTTATGGCTAGCTGCGAACACTTATGAAGCGGCACAACTGCTTGAATTAAGGCCCGTTATTTTGGCGTTAATCTGCATGAAATACAGTGTCGATAACAAGAAAGCCTTAGAAATTAGTCGTTTAGGTCAAAAGAGAATCTTAGTAAAACTCGGCTTAGACGGAAGTAAAGCGACGCTCAAGTTTATCGATAAGTTAGAGTTGCATTACAACGTCGGTGATGAGCTCAAACATATTGTGCGAATTCTCGAACCGCTACAAAGACGTGTATTGAAATTCAAACATTATTCAAAAGTAGGTTACACAGCGTTACGTTTGGATCAGGTTCATCCGTTTTTAACCGGCAGTCGATTAGGTATCGCGATGGTAGAAGAGGGTAGGCTCAATGCCCCTCAAAAATGGCCATGTTCCAAGATGCAATTTTATTGGGACAGGATTTGCAGATGGACGATCCATTGCGCGCTATCACGAGTCAAAACTCCTTTGCCATGTTTGAGCAACTGCACGATAGGTGGACAGAGCTGCGTCAGTTACGCCGTCTAGAAGGAAATCGCCCTGTGGACATGGACATCTCTTATCCCGTCCCTTTACTTGGTAACGACAACATTCATCCGCTGACTGATTACTACGACCTTTAACAAGAGGGCGTTGAACAAAAACATTGTATTAGTGTTTATCATAATAGAATCATGAGCGACCGCTATGTAGTATTTCGCATGCTCAAGCCTCAGCGCTTAACCATTGGCCTGCGCCGTGTTCCAAGCAAAGCCTTTCCGTTTGAGATTGACGAGATCTGTGGGAAACGAAATGCACCGCCATCAGAGTCTGCTCACCAAGTCATTTACGATTGGCTAGAACTGAGTAAGCAAAAGTATACTAAACAATAGCCGTTGCAGTAGAAGGAATAAAATGATGTATCAACAAGGTAATTTATGACCGTATTGTGGTTTGATTATTGTCATGCCAACCGATTTGCAAGCGGAGTGCTTGGGGGGTGGCGAAGAGATCAATCAAGACCCGGATGAAGAGCATTATGAAGAAGAGGAATAACCACCTGCTTATCTCAAGCAAGCAGATTCGATATCGCTACACTTAGTAGAGGATATAACCTATATCCAACATACCCCAACGCAGTACGAGTATTTGAAAAGGAATTTTAAATGCAGAGAGTCGTATTTAGACAATGTGAACAGCACTCACCATACAGGCAGCAACTCGAACGACTTTTCCAAAGCGAATGGTTGGATTTTGAATTTAAGGCTTCTTATTCTGAAGTCTCCAATCTTGATCACCCCCCAGTTACCACCGGTAATGGTTGTGCTGCGAGATAATCCAGTCATCGGTGTGTTAGCGTATTCTCATTTCAAGAACCTCATCAAGTAAGGGATGTGGTTTGGGTAAATGCTGTCTGTGTGGATTCCCAGTGGCGTGGTCAAGGTGTTGCGAGTGAATTGATTAAGCGTGAAGTCGCACAAATGCCAGATTATTATCGATCTCAATCTCAATCCTCGAAAGATTCAACGGCTAACTTGTGCGCCTACACCAATATTGCGCCTTTGTACCTTTCTCTCGGTTGATCAATTGTCGATATTGAAACCGACCCAGAACATCTCGTGATGAGCGTTTCGTTTTAGGCTGAATATGCGGAAACAGCCTAACAGCCACGAAACTCTCTGTCTTCCTCATCCATCGATTTATAAGCACATTTTCATAAATGCTTAAACTACGTTGCGACAAGATCTTGAATCAATTTTAGATTTCATTCTCTAAATTAAGCTCTAACTCTATAAAATATAGGCATAAATTAGTACGACATTCAGTTTAATCTAAATGAGAATCGTTTGCATTAGATTTTCTGTAAGTGTATAAATATTTGCTTGTTAATGATTGTGTGAATATGTTCGCATTCCATTGATTTTTTTGTTAAATGATGAGTTTTAAGGTTGAAGATATGCTCGAAGCAAAGGGTCTCGGTTTTAGCGTAGGAGATAAGCAATTACTCAAGACATTTGATGTGTCGTTCGAGCAAGGGAAAATCTACGCTTTGGTTGGGCATAACGGCTCGGGAAAATCGACTTTATTAAAGTTGTTAGCGAAGCAGCAGCGCGCCACTTCAGGTGATATTTTCCTGAAAGATAAAACGGTCGCTAAATGGTCTGATAAGGACTTTGCACAGCAAATTGCTTACTTGCCTCAACATTTACCTGTAACCGACAGTTTATCCGGCAAAGATCTCGTGAGCTTTGGTCGCTACCCTTGGCACGGCTTATTGGGCCGACTTTCAAGTAAAGATAAGAAGTATGTTGAAGAGGCGATGCAACTTACCGACACTGCGCAATACGCTGATCGTTTGGTGGATACTTTATCGGGTGGTGAACGCCAGCGTGTTTGGTTAGCGATGTTGTTAGCTCAGCGCACCAAATACCTGTTGCTTGATGAGCCTCTAGCAGCGCTTGATATCGGGCATCAGATCGAGATGCTGACATTGATTAAGCGATTGAGTGAAACATTGGAAATTGGAGTGATCATTGTCATTCATGACATCAACATGGCTGCGCGTTTTTGCGACCACATTATTGCCCTTCATAGTGGTGAGCTATTAGTCGAAGGCGAGGTTGATGAGGTGTTCAAAGAATCGATATTGAAAGATATCTATGGTGTGCCTATGCACATTACTCAACACTCTGCAGGTTACCCAGTCGCGATGCCCGGTGATCTGGAGCCAGCATGATGTTCAAACAGCCTTTTCAATCAATATTACATCGCTCGCACGTCACTCGTACTCTTATTTCAAGTGTCGTCATCTCGAGCTTACTAGCATTTTCTCCACTTTCGTTAGCCAAACAAGATACGCCTGAGATGAATGATGACGATCGACCTCGATTGGTTTCCATCGATTGGACTCACACAGAAACGCTTTTGGCGTTGGACGTTACTCCTATTGCGGTAGCGCAAATACCCGATTACAACTCGTGGGTAAAGTCTCCTCAAATCCCCCCAACTGTTGCAGGTGTTGGCTTACGAACACAGCCAAACCTTGAACGTATTCATGAGCTCAAACCCGACAAAATATTACTCTCTCCAATGTTTTCAACGTTGGAGACTCAACTAAGCAAAATTGCCCCTGTCACGACCATTGGTTTGTACCGAAGCGGCGATGTCGATTGGTCGGCGTTAGAAACAATTACTCGAAAGCTAGCAGAGGTCTCTGAAAAACAATCTCAAGCTGAAGTTTTGATAGAGGAAGCGAATGCTGAAATGGATCGTTTAGGATCTCAGCTACCCAACAGTGCTCCTGCAATGTTGATGGTGCAATTCATGGATACTAATCACGTTCGTGTCTTTGGAGACAACAGCCTATATAAAGCTTCAGTAAACAAGATTGGCCTTGAATCCGCATGGACAGGGCAAACCAACGCTTGGGGTTACAGTTTGGTTGGTGTCGATCAACTTATTGGCGTTAAAGGACAAATCGTGATCATTTCTCCAATGCCAGCGGGAACAGAAGAGAGCCTTAAAGCAAATCAGTTTTGGCAATACATTGTGAAAGAGTCGGGCTATCCCGCGTTACAAGTTCCAGCGGTATGGAGCTTCGGAGCGATACCTTCTGCAACACGCTTTGCAAGGTTCATTGTTTCTGAATTGAATCAAGGAGACGTGCTATGAGAGCTCTTTCGTTTGGTGTTTTGACACTGTTAATGTTTTCTACATTGGCGTTAATCGGCCAACACTTATCTTTCTCTCAGTTCGGACTGAGCCGACTTTCTAGCTTGTGGAGCGTTGATTTCACTTCTCCAGACTCAGTGAAACTGCATTTGGCTTGGTGGCCGAGGTTATTCACTACATTGTTATCTGGCGCAGCATTGGCAGTGGCGGGTGTCTTGATGCAACAGGTGCTCAGAAACCCTTTGGCTTCACCGTCTACGTTAGGTGTCGCGAGTGGTTCGAGCTTTGCACTTATGTTAGCGACGCTTTACGCCCCTTGGCTTTTAGAGTGGTCTTATTCGCTGGTGGCGCTCGTTGGTGGCATCACAACGATTGGTTTGGTGTTTGCTTTGTCTTGGCGACGTGCGTTGTCTCCAACTGTGGTGATTGTATCTGGCTTGGTCGTTAACCTCTATTTTGGCGCTGTGAGCACTGTCTTATTAATGATGAACCAAGACAAACTGAATGGCTTAATGATTTGGGGCGCAGGTTCACTGGTTCAAACCGGATGGGAAGATGTTGACTACTTAGCTCCACGCTTAGCGATTGCGACTCTCATGGCGTTTCTGTTCGTAAAACCACTGAGTTTACTCCAGTTATCAGAGCAGGGCGCTAAGAGCTTAGGTGTTTCGTTACCTAAATTGAGAGTTGGTTGTTTAGGACTAGCTGTATTGTTGACAGTTTGGGTTGTCAGTGCTGTGGGTGTTATTGGATTCGTTGGTTTAGCGGCCCCCGCGTTAGCACGCTTGATGGGTGTACACCGTTTAGTGCCTAAGTTATTGGTATCGATGGTGTTAGGCGGCTTGTTGTTAAGCCTTACCGATCTGCTTATTCAACAACTACCAGGCATCATGTCGATGTTTATACCGACAGGTGCTGCAACAGCTGCGTTGGGTGCTCCATTGTTGTTGTGGTTACTACCCAAGTTATCAATGAAAAGTCAGTTACAAACACAAACTATATTAACACGTCATAAGGAAGTAGCTTCTCGCTTAAATAAGCACTCAGTGGTATTGGCCGGCTTGTTTATTGTACTGTCGCTGGTCGTGTTCAGTTTGTTCTCTGTACAAACTGAAGGTTGGCGTTGGTTATTTCAAACTCAAGACTGGGCAATGCTTGAGTGGCGTTTACCTCGATTGACGGCAGCGGCATTAGCGGGCGGCATGTTGGCAGTCGCTGGCACGATCGTCCAGCGTTTGAGTGGCAACCCAATGGCTAGTCCAGAAGTGATTGGTATCAGTTCTGGTACGGCATTAGGTTTGATCATTGCAATTTTTGCAGGCTTTGGCAGCAGCGTTGTTGGGCTTTATGTCGGTGGTTTTATTGGCGCGGTCTGCACTTTGGGCATCATTGTCGTGCTTAATCAAAAGTCGGGCTTCCAACCGGAAAGAGTATTACTAACAGGCGTTGCGATAACGGCACTGATGAACGCTGTGCAAAGTTTTGTATTGGCAGGTGGCGACCCAAGAAGTTATAAGGTTCTGGCTTGGTTGGCAGGATCAACGTGTTACGTCACCGAAGCAACTCTCGTTCCGTTACTGATATCTTCGGTTGTATTTATCTCGTTAGGGTTCCTCTGTGTGCGATGGTTGGATGTGTTGCCATTAGGGCAGGAGAGTGCGCAATCTCTTGGTATCAATGTTTCCAGATCTCGAATTCTATTGTTGGTGCTGGTGGCATGTTTAACCGTTAGCGCAACACTGGTGGTTGGTCCATTAAGCTTTATTGGTTTGATGGCTCCTCATATGGCGAGACTATTTGGCTATAACCGTGCTAAAGAGCACCTGATCTGTTCTTCGTTAATTGGTATGGCACTGATGTTGTTCTCGGATTGGCTTGGTAGACAGTGGCTTTACCCACAAGAGATCCCGGCAGGCTTGGTAGCTTCGATTATCGGTGGCATGTACCTGATGTGGGGCTTAAGAAGGTTATAGCTTAGTCGCTGTAGTTACTTGTGTAGTTACTTGTGTAGTTACTTAGAGCGGCTACTGAACGCTCGTAAACGGGTGTCTGTTGAATGAACCGGTGAGCTTCTAGAGGCCAAGACTAAACAACAAGATTATCGAACTTGGTTTATACGGGATTATTTTTTTCTTTATTAATAATGATAATCACAATAATAATTAATTAAATGGTGTGTATGAAATGGGCTTGATCCTATTACTGGCTGAAAAACAGAAAAAATCACTTTCCTTCGTGATCTTGTTGAGTATAGCGAGTGCGTTCTTGAGCGTGGGCGTGATTGCGTTTATTCAGCACAAATTACTTGAAAGCAATGGACCACTTTCCAATACCCTAATTCAGTTTACCTTGCTGCTCATTGGTTTGTTGGTGACAGCCACCGTTGCTCAAATCGCTCTCCATAAATTGGGTCATAAATTTGTTTATAACAAACGTTGTGAACTGGTCTCTCAATTATTGAATACCGATATTGAACAAGTCGAGAAGGTTGGAAGTGCAGGCGTACTCGCGTCACTGAACACAGACATTCGCAACATCACTATTGCGTTCGTACATTTACCAGAGCTGATTTATGGCTTGGTGTTAACGGTTGTGGCTTTGATCTACTTGGCTTTTTTGTCTATGCCTCTTTTTGGTGTCAGCGTTTTAATGCTGTCTTTAACCGGTGTCATTGGCTACCTACTTGTTACACGCATCACTAAACACGTTAAACAGGTTCGTGAGTACGACGACAAGTTGTATCACGATTACCAGTCCTTGATTGATGGACGTAAAGAGCTGTCTTTAAATCCATTCAGAGCCAAGCGGTACTTTGATGAAACCTTTTCAGTCAATGCTGAAGGTTACAGAAATGAAGTGACACAGGCCGATATCCTAAATGGTTTCGCTGCAAACATGGCGAACACCGTGGTGTTGGCGCTGATTGGTTTGAACTTTTACCTGGCGACTGGTTTAGGTTGGGCGACGTTAGAAGTTGCGTCTACATTTGCTTTGGTCGTGTTGTTTATGAGAACACCATTGATGTCTGCAGTAGGCTCAATTCCAACCTTGATTACTGCCAATATTTCGATGAAGAAGTTGTCGTCATTAGAGTTGAGTACCGATCGAAGCTTGAATCCGAAATCGGCAAAAAACAAAGTATTTCATTCTCTTGAACTCGTGGGTGCTCGCTATCGCTATCGCTCAGATTCAGATGGCGACGCATTCGGCGTAGGTCCAATCAATTTCAAAATAGAACGCGGCGAACATATCTTCATTATTGGTGGCAATGGCAGTGGTAAATCGACCTTTGCTCGTTTGCTTACTGGACTCTACCGGCCACATTCTGGCCAAGTTTATGTCGATGGCAATGAGGTGACTCAAGCGCATTGGCAAGATTATCGCCATCAGTTTTCGGCAGTGTTCAGTGATTTCCATTTATTCCATCAAATTGTTGATGGCGAAGGTCAAGACATCGATAGCAAAGATGTTGACGAATGGATGGTTCGTCTTGAAATGGCATACAAGGTTGATCATCAACAAGGTAAGTTAAGTGACGTTCGCTACTCACAAGGTCAACGAAAGCGACTGGCACTGATGATGTCAGTACTCGAAAAACGCGGTTGTATTCTGCTTGATGAATGGGCCGCTGATCAGGACCCACGTTTCAGAAAACTGTTTTACCGTCAGTTATTGCCAATGCTTAAACAACGTGGCGTGACTGTCATCGCGATTACTCATGATGACGCTTATTTTGATGCCGCAGACCGCATTTTCAAAATGGATAACGGCAATCTTATTGAGTTGAGTAAAGGGAATTTGGTTCAAGCGCACCAAGCACTAGAAAGTGTTGTCGCTTGAGTTTTTAAGAGCCGAGTTAGGCTCAAATACAAACAATTAAATAGTAAAAATTACAGTGATTGTTTGTGTTTTATTGCAATAGGTTCATAGCCGTATTGAAGGAGAAATATATGAATCGGCACTTTATGCGTACCCCAACAGCACTTGCGGTCGCTTTAGTTGTATCGTCAGGAATGGCTCAAGCTAACGAAGATGAAACCGTTGTTGTTATCGGGCAGCAACTTGAAGACAGCTCAGTAGGTCCTGATTTTAGTTACGTAGGATTAAGCAGTCGAACAGCAACAAAAACAGACGTTGCGATAGGTGAGACACCACGTGCAATTTCTATTGTTACTCGTGAACAGATGGACGACCGAGCGTCAATCAGTATTGCCGATGCATTGCAATACACACCGAGTATCCAAGCGAATTATTTTGGTGAAGACAACAAGCAAGATTGGTTTGTTATCCGTGGTTTTCAGCAAGCAAACAGTGGCTTGTATCAAGACGGTACCCGTTTGTATTCATCAGATTTCTACAGTTGGCAAATCGACCCGTTTGGTTTGGAGCGTGTAGAAATTTTACGAGGTCCAGGATCTGCACTATACGGCCAAACCCCTCCTGGTGGGGTGATTAACGTCGTGAGCAAGCGTCCACAGTTTGATGGTGGCTCGGGTCAGTTTGCTATCGAATACGGTACTGACGATCGTAAGCAAATCAGTTTAGATGTGAACTCTGAAGTCAATGACAAAATGGCTTTCCGTCTTCAAGCGCTTGGTCGTAAAAATGGCAGCCGTGTCGATGGTGTAGAAGCTGAACGCATTTTTATCGCTCCTTCTCTGGCTTATAAATTCACAGACGACACCAAAATTACGCTACTCACTAGCTACCAAAAAGATGATTCTGATCCGTATCTGCAATTCTTGCCAATGGAAGGGACGTTAACGTCGAATCCAAACGGGAAAATCAGTGATAGCACTGCGGTAGGCAATACAGATTGGGAAACGTTCGAGCGTGAACAACTGTCAGTAGGGTATGAATTTGAACATCATTTTAATGACAGTACCTATTTCATGCAGAACACACGTTACAGCAAGATGGACATCAACCTTCGTCAAATGTATTCGCTTGGTTATGCAAAGGATAACGGGTTAGGAGCATATGACCCTACGGAAAGTAAGATTCTACGTGGCGCATCGACGGAAGAAGGTACATCGGACGCATTCAACATTGATAACCGAGTTGTACATACCTTCAAAACCGGAGTTGTAGAGCACACTCTATTAGCTGGTATTGATTACCAAAGTATCGACATCGATAGTAAAGACTACGCTAGCGATCCAATTGTTGCCGATGGCAATAGTTCGATTAGCGTGCCAGTTCCAATCGCTAACCCATTGTTTGATGTGTTCAATCCATCATATAGCGATAACGTGACTCTGCTTAATCTAAGCTTTGGTGTCGTTGATGAATCTGATCGCGAAACGACTAAGACCAAAAACAATCAGCTAGGCCTGTATCTTCAAGACCAAATGATGATAGCTGACAAGTGGGCAGTGCAAGTTGGTGTTCGTTACGACGATTCCCAAAACAAGACACATAACACGACTACGGGCGCAAAAACTAAGGTTGATAACGAAGAGTGGACAACCAACTTCGGTGTTGCTTACTTGATGGATAGTGGCTTTACACCTTATGTGAGCTATGCCCAGTCGTTTAATCCTATTATCGAACTAGATGACAATAAAAATCCTGCGAAACCAGAACGTGGTGAGCAATACGAAGTGGGCTTGAAATACCAACCGCGTAGTTTTGAAGGCTACTTCAACATTGCGGCATTTCAAGTATCGAAAGAGAACTTGAAGAGTATGCGTAAAAAACAATTCACGCAAATTGGTGAAGTCCGCAACCGTGGCATTGAACTGGAAGCGGTGGCAAACGTGACCGAAGCATTGACTTTGATTGGTAATGTGTCGTTCATTGATTCTGAAATCACTGAAGATGCTGACAACAGTATTGTGGGGAACACGCCGTCACAAATTGCCGATCAACTGGCTTCGGCTTGGGCAAACTATCGTTTCTTGAGTGGTCCGCTTGATGGCTTAACCGTTGGTGCGGGTGCACGTTACGTTGGTGATTCGTATGCCGACAATACAGAAACTAACGTTGTTCCTTCTTACACATTGTTTGACGCCACACTAAGTTACCGAATCGAAGATTACAAGTTCCAAGTTGCAGCGAAGAACTTAGCGGACAAAGAATACGTGGCGACTTGCTCTGGTTCTTGTTTTTACGGTGATCGCCGTAACGTAATTGCAAGTGTAACCTACGACTGGTAGCACTGGTTTATATGCACTCGGCCAGTTGGTTGGGTGCTTTTATTAAGTTGATCATCTCCCTTTATCTTCAACACAAGATTTTGTGTAACTTTCGTTCAACCTCATGTTCATATCGCTGCCAAATCAGACAACTAGACGCTGAATAAAACGATCAATACGATTTATTGCAGCAGTTGTTGAGCACAAAGCCTATATTGACTAGAATGACGCACTTTTTTTATTTACGTACATACAGGTAATGAACATGAGCGATACTAATTCAAGACCAGCTTTACCAGATCATCTTGCAGGTAACCCACGTAGCCCACACCACGTGGCTGAGTGTTTCGAATACCCAATTGGCATTCGTCTAAATGGTAAAGAGCGTACTGATGTTGAAGAATACTGCATCAGCGAAGGTTGGGTTAAGATCCCTTCACCTAAAGCGCTAGATCGTTTTGGCCAGCCAATGCTTATTACTCTTAAAGGCACAGTAGAAGCTTTCTACATCGAAGATTAATCACTTCGTGTAACTCGATAATGTCGAGTACAAAACGCTGTTATATAGAAGGGTCTAGAGAAATCTAGGCCCTTTTTGTTTTTAATTTACTGATAAGCATCTGCTAAATCAAAATTTAGCTGTTAGCCACACGCTCGCTCTAATTCCTTCGCTAATTTACCAACCAGATTTAAATAGTTTGTTCGTTATTTGTTCATTCGAACAATTATTGTTCGCTTGCCCCATTTTTAGACTTGAAAGATACAAACGAAAATATGAAGCGTAGTCTAATTAAATGAAACTAAAGTGCTGTATATAGGTTATTTATTGTTAATGGCTATCTCTATCACAGAAATTAATCCTGAAGCACATACAATGCCCTGGCTTTCGAATGAGCGCCTAACTTTTTTCGTTCGAGCATTTTTAATTCTATCGCCCAATATTTATGAGGTTCCTATGTTTGGAATATTCAAACCTATGGCGCATATCGACCGCTTATCATCAGATAAGATCGATAGCACCTACACACGTTTACGATGGCAGCTGTTTCTCGGCATCTTTGTTGGCTACGCAGGCTATTATTTAGTTCGCAAAAACTTCAGTTTGGCAATGCCTTACCTTATTGAACAAGGCTTTAGCCGAGGTGAGCTTGGTATTGCCTTGGCTGCAGTGTCAATTGCTTACGGCTTATCTAAATTTTTAATGGGAAGCGTGTCGGACCGCTCTAACCCACGTTATTTCCTCAGCGGCGGCTTGTTAATGTCGGCACTGGTGATGTTCTGCTTTGGTTTCATGCCTTGGGCAACAGGCAGCATTACCGCAATGTTTATCCTGCTATTTTTGAATGGTTGGTTTCAAGGTATGGGCTGGCCGGCTTGTGGGCGAACCATGGTGCACTGGTGGTCACGTAAAGAACGTGGCGAGATAGTGTCGGTATGGAATGTTGCGCACAATGTTGGCGGCGGATTGATTGGTCCAATGTTCTTATTGGGGCTTTGGGCTTTTAACGACGACTGGCGAACCGCTTTTTATGTTCCTGCATTTTTTGCCACTCTCGTCGCTATTTTCGTTTGGTTTACAGTAAGAGATACACCCCAATCTTGTGGTTTGCCTCCAATTGAAGAACACAAAGACGATTACCCAGATGATTACGATAAGTCTCACGAGACAGAGATGACAGCTAAGGAAATCTTCTTTAAATATATATTCTCTAACAAGTTGTTGTGGTCAATTGCTATCGCGAATGCGTTTGTTTACCTAATTCGTTACGGTGTACTTGATTGGGCTCCGGTTTACTTAAATGAAGCGAAGGGTTTCTCCGTAGATAAATCGTCTTGGGCTTATTTCTTGTACGAGTGGGCAGGTATCCCTGGCACTTTATTATGTGGTTGGATTTCGGATAAGTTATTTAAAGGCCGACGTGCACCCGCAGGTATGCTATTCATGGTACTCGTAACTATTGCTGTCTTGGTGTATTGGCTGAACCCAGCAGGCAACCCAACGGTCGATATGCTGGCACTGATTGCAATTGGTTTCCTTATCTATGGTCCAGTAATGTTAATAGGCTTGTATGCACTTGAACTTGCGCCTAAAAAAGCGGCGGGAACAGCGGCTGGCTTAACGGGTTTGTTTGGTTACCTAGGCGGTGCGGTTGCTGCAAACGCAGTACTTGGCTTTATGGTTGACCTTTACGGTTGGGATGGTGGTTTTATTATCTTGGTCGGTGCTTGTGTCGCTTCAATCATCTGTCTGCTGTACGCATTTTTTGGTGAGCGTAAGCACCATAAAGGGAAAAGCCTTGAGCGAGAGAAAGAAGCATTAGCATAATCACTCGTTAGCTAAATTGTTTGTTGAGACAGTATTAATAAACAAAATCATACTAATAAATAAAAGAGGCAGGGGTAACCTGCCTCTGTGCTATCAAAGGAATAAAAATAATGAAAACAACGTCAATGTGCCTAACTCTTTTAGCACTTAGCTTATCAACCAATGCGCTTGCCGATTCTTTAGTGATCGCTCACCGTGGTGCATCAGGTTATTTACCTGAACATACATTACCGGCGAAAGCACTCGCTTACGCAATGAAACCGGACTACATCGAACAAGATGTCGTGATGACCAAAGATGACCAATTGGTGGTTCTACATGATCACTATTTAGATCGAGTTACCGATGTTGCAGAGCACTTTCCTGACCGCGCGCGTGAAGATGGGCGCTACTACGCGATAGACTTTACGCTCGCCGAGATTAAGTCATTAAGAGTGACAGAAGGCTTCAAGCTTGATGATCAAGAGAACAAAGTCGCAGGTTACCCAACACGCTTCCCAATGTGGCAGTCTGATTTCCGAGTACCAACGTTTGCAGAAGAAATCGAAATGATCCAAGGCTTGAATAAGACCCTTGGCTATGACGTTGGTATCTACCCAGAAATCAAAGCACCTTGGTTCCACCGCCATGAAGGCAAAGACATTTCTAAAGCGGTACTGGCTACCTTACATCAATATGGTTACCTATCTAAAGACGATAAGGTTTACCTGCAATGTTTCGATGCAAACGAACTAAAACGTATTAACGACGAACTCATGCCAGCGATGAAAATGGACCTCAAGCTTGTTCAGCTGATGGCTTATACAGACTGGAATGAAACCATGACTTACAAGGGCGACAAAGCCACGCCATACAGTTATGACTGGATGTTTGAGAAAGGCGGCATGGCAAAAGTCGCTAGCTATGCTGATGGCATTGGCCCATGGAAGCCTATGTTAGTGGACGATGCATCGACCAAAGATAACATCATTATTAAACCATTGATGAAATCAGCGAAAGACGCAGGCTTAGATGTTCACCCATACACATTCCGCGCTGATCCAGGCCGAATTCCAGGTTATGTCGATAACTTCGATGGGATGTTGGATGTGTTTTATAACCAAGTGAAAGTCGACGGTGTGTTTACCGACTTCCCTGATAAAGCGGTAGACTTCTTAAACCGTTAATTGGTTAATCCATAATAAAATACAAAGAGTTAAAAGCACTGCCTGAAGGTGTTTTTAGCTCTTTTTTTGATCTAACAACCCTGCATTAATTCTACTCTCTTAACACACTTTCATCGTTACTTGGTTTACACCTCTTACGCTCCTTGATAGGTTACGCGCAATGCAGTCAGTTGCTCAATATATAGCGCTTCTGGCTAAAACGAATATTGAAAATGGACACATCATGGAAGAAAGAAGCAAAGCCTATCTAGATAGCTATCTCAATACACTGCCGGCTGAAGCTGCCAAACAATACACCTCATTCAGTGCCGACTATTACTGTGCGGATGAATACAATGCCAATCTATGCGCGCAGCTGATACTGAAAGGTGAAAAACAAGCCTCGTGCAGCTTGGAATACTGGTACAGCCATGAAGGCGAAACCATGCCCGTTGTTGGTCACTTACAGGTGGTCACTGATTGGAACGGTGAGCCTGTCTGTATTGTTGAACTTACCTCGGTGTCATTGTGCCCTTATAACCAGGTGACGGCTGAGTTTGCTGCCGCTGAAGGCGAGGGGGACAAAACTTTGGCATGGTGGCGAGAAGCGCACTGGAACTTTTTCTCTCGTGAGTGTGAAGAATTAAAGATCACACCACGTGAAGACATGATGTTGGTGCTTGAGCGTTTCAAAGTCGTCCATCAATAGTGAAGTCGCAGCGAGTGTAATGTTGAATCTCAAGGCATGGCACTTTAGCTATCTTTGACTAAAGTAATATAACTAGACATTGAACCTTTATTATCCTTACCGAACGTCACGGCAATCCCGCATTTAGGCTACGTTGAACAAAATAGCTACGAACTCTACTTTGATATCGCTTTCGACAACATTTTGCCCTATTAAAGGGATGGCATATCGAGCTAGAATCTATCCAAAGATAAAAGGTAAAGAAAGTATGAGCTTAACAATCAGACAAGTAACAGTAGATGATGCTCAGGGTATAATTGGCGTATTGAATCCAATTATTACTGAAGCACGTTACACTATCTTGGATAAGACGTTTACGGTCGAAGAGGAGAAGGCATTTATTGAGTCGTTTCCAGATCGAGGTGTATTCAGTGTTGCGGTCAATGAAGCGACTGGTGACCTGCTTGGCTTTCAAAACGTAGAGCCGTTTGCCTCATATACGAAAGCCTTTGACCATGTGGGTATTATTGGGACTTATGTTGACGCAAACAGCCGTGGGCAAGGCGTTGCAAGGCAGCTATTTGATCACACATTCGAAGTGGCAAAAACTAAAGGCTACGAAAAACTTTTTGCGTATGTTCTAGCCAATAACGAACGCGCATTAGCGGCTTATCTCAAACAGAGTTTTGAAACTGTTGGAATAGCAAAGAAACACGCTAAGATCGGCAAGCAGTACTTTGATGAGATTCTTATCGAGAAACTCTTATAAGTACCGTAAAACTTTCGTAACATCATCAATGCAGGAGGCATGATGAACAAAGGCACAAAATCAACGGTTTCAATCAGGCTGACCAAAACCGTCTTATTTGATTGGGGCAATACGCTGATGGTCGACTTTTCAGACGCACAAGGGAAAATGTGTGACTGGAAAACCGTTGAAGAAGTGAGTGGAGCACAAGCCTTACTCACTCAATTGTCGGAGCATCACAACATCTACATCGCGACGAACGCGGCCGATTCCAGTACAGATGACATCATCAGTGCATTTGAACGTGTCGGGTTGTCCCAATACATTGATGGCTACTTCTGTACGGCAAGTATTGGCTTATCTAAATATGATTCTGGTTTTTATCCTGCCATTATTGCCAAGCTAGGTATCGAACCCCAAGATGTCACTATGATTGGCGATACTCCAGAAAAAGATATCTATCCTGCGCTTGAAGCTGGCTTACAAGCTATTTGGTTTAACGCAGAAGGAAAAGTGTTTGAATCAAACTATGCGAAAATCGTGCAGATTCAAAGCCTGAGCCAACTATTGGAGCACCTCAATGGATGACCATTCAGAGGTCTGGTGTCAGTAGTCGTCATCACGCTTAGGTACCGCTCAAATCCTTGATCTTAAAACATAACGACAAGCTTGTTTGTTTTGACGTAAACCTCTCATTTATTGCCTATCTAATGCTCTAAGCTAAGTTTAGATTTCTAATATAAGGGTTAGGCTATGAGTATTGAACGTCATGGAATATCGGTTGGGATTGAACGTCTAAGAGGTGCAACCATCATCGTGTTCAAAGCGAAAGGGAAACTAACGCACGACGACTATCAAGCGATGATACCTATCTTAAAAACCACTATAAAATAGATCGATTCATCAGCATTAAAGATGATGGTCGATATCTCAATGCTGACGGGGTGGGAACTGCGCGCCGCGTGGGACGATTTCAAACTCGGTTTAGTACTAAACTCCAAGATAGACAAGATTGCTATTTACGGCGATAAAAGCTGGCAAGAAATGGCGTCAAAAGTCGGCAGTTGGTTTGTGTCTGGTGACATCAAATCAATCGAAGATCACGACTCTGCCATAGAGTGGCTTGTTGATTAGATTCATCATATCTTATTTCAAGTGACAGCTGGTGCTAAGCGTTGACCTTTAACGAACCACCAGCTGTCATTCATCGACTCCCAAAGTTATTTTTTTCTGAAATTCAATAGAATATGCTGACGGCTGTAGGTAACATACCGCCCATGCGATATCGTCGCTTTAACCAGAATAATAAACACAATAACAAGGTTTAAGAACATGAATAAGGTAATTGATAAGCTCGCTTGGATATTCATTGAAGATAGTAAGCTGCTGATGGTAAGGTCAAAAGGCAAAGAACTGTTCTACTTGCCGGGCGGAAAGCGAGAAGCAGGGGAAAGTGATGAGCAAGCATTGGTTCGTGAAATCAAAGAAGAAATATCAGTAGACCTAGTACCTGATTCAATCAAATACGTAGAGACGTTCACTGGCCAAGCTGACGGCAAAGCAGAAGGCGTGTCAGTGCAGTTGACGTGTTACCTTGCAGATTATACTGGCGAACTCGCTCCAGACGCTGAAATCGAAGAGCTTAAGTTTGTTGATGGCAACGACAGAGCTGTATGCTCATTGGCTGCTCTTGTTGCGCTTGATTGGTTAGAAGCAAACCACTATTTACCACTGATCAGTAAATAATGGCTCGTTAATACAGAACGACTGTTTAGTCAGGATCTTTATAATATCAGTGCTTATGAAAAGCTTGAAGGGCGACTGTCTTTCATCAGAATATCGAGTTTTCTTTGAGCTTTTTTCGTATCTTGTAAATCCACCACCTCAATCATCTCGCATTCATCTCTTACCATCTCATTGATTAAGCTCGGGTAGTGGCGGCAATCTTCAGGCCGGTCTAAGTAAATACTGCATGTATATTTTGCTTGAGCAGTCTTATCTTTAGTTGGAACAACCTCTAGGAAAGGGCAACGACTTAAACGTTCGCCAGATTCCGGATCAAACCAAATCTCACTACCGCGAACATATTCAAATATGTCTGGGTTGAACAGCTCCCATAAATCAATTTCTTCTTGAGTCGCGGCAAGGTCACCATCTCCATATTTGATACAGCATTTTCCGCATTGATTACAATTTTTCATTAATGACTTCATTGGTTGGTGAGCTTTTGTCATTTTATCATTGATAGCCGTGGCACGTTGATTTTGTTGTCCATTGTTCGGAACATCAAAGGAAGAACCTCATTTGATGTTCATTTATCTAAGTCACAACACTGCAAACAGGGCTGTAAACAGTGATACAATTTACGCCTAGCAAGTGATTAAACAAAGGCATCAAAATGAGAACTGTATACACCACCGAAGGCGACATTAACGCAAAGAAACAGAAAGACGCTTACCCAAAGTTCGCGCTATGTGATAACTGCGTTCGAGAGTATGTGGTGATTGCTCAAGGTGAACGTACCTATAAACCTTGTGCGAAATGTGGTGCAGACGATTAATGCGCCTTGATAAATACCTTTGTAAAAGCACAGAACTAACAAAGCTCGAAGCCGTTCAGCGAATCCAAAACGGTGAGGTGAGTGTGAACGGTGTGGTTGTGTTAGATGAATCTACTCAGGTTCATGAAAGTAACGCTATCTTGCTTAATGGTGATGCATTAACACTACGAGAGTTTCGATACATCTTAATGCACAAGCCCGCAGGCACAATCTGTTCCAATATCGATGAAGTGTACCCATCGCTTTTTACTTATCTGGAGGTGGATAAAGCCTCTGAACTGCACATCGCAGGGCGGTTAGACGCCGATACAACAGGTTTAGTGTTGATCACCGATGATGGTCGTTGGTCTTTCAATATCACACTGCCAACTAAGTCGTGTAAAAAGGTGTATCGTGTGACATTGTCACGAGATATCAAAAACGATGTCGCTGATAAATTTAAGGCGGGTATTCAGTTGCAAGGCGAGAAAACCGCAACGCGCCCCGCACAACTGGAAGTGATAAGCCCGAAAGAGGTGCTATTGACCATCACAGAAGGTAAGTTTCATCAAGTTAAGCGAATGTTCGCTGCCGTTGGAAACCGAGTGGTAGGGCTTCACCGAGAGCAAATAGGCGAAGTAAGTTTAGATGTCGAAGAAGGCCAGTGGCGATACCTCACCAAAGATGAAGTTAGCTCTTTTAGCCAGTAACTTAAAACAAATTAAAGTATAAAGCCTAGCGATATTGCTGGGCTTTAAAAGGGAAGGAATTATTTATCATGGAAAACCTCAAAGTCACTGAAATAAAGTCGTTCGTACCCGCGAAAAATTTCGACTTATCAAAGCGTTTTTATCAAACTCTCGGCTTTGAAATCATGTCTGAATTCCATGATATCGCCTATTTTCGTCACGGCGATTATGCATTCCTTTTACACGACTTTTACGAACCTGCGCACTGTCACAATTACATGATGCACTTGCTGGTGGAAGACGTAAAAAGTTGGTACCAGCACGTACAAAACTCTAATGTATTGGCGGAATTTGAAGTAACCGTGACCGAGGTTGTTGAACAGCCTTGGGGAATGCTTGAGTTTTGTATCACTGACCCAAGTGGCGTGTTATGGCGTGTTGCCGAGAACATCAGGCCACGTTAGCCCGTAAACTTGTTTTAAGGCCAGTGAAACGCTTCAAATTACCCATCTGTCGCTTTATTTATACCGCTCTTCGGTAATCATCACACCTTAGCAAGACGTTAGGTATCAAGGACCGTAAGGAAGCGTAAATGGAATTATCAAAGGAAGTATTAGTGGCGTTTGGTCCCTAGATGAGTTCATCATTCATCGAGAATCAGGTGAATTGTTTAATTGGCCGGGGAAACAAAACGGCACTCTAATTTATACAGACAATGGGTTCGTTAGCGTCGCACAGAATAGAGATCCACTAACTAATCCTACAGACGAAGATAAAAAGAGAGAATCAAACTTTTATACAGCTACTTATGAATTAGATTTAGTTAACAATCGTGTTTTTCATATAGGGCTACAGTCTAGCGTTCAATCTTTAATAGGTGAACGTATGGAGCGTGAAGTAAAGCTACTAAATGATGGTCGCTTATGGCTATCTGGTAAGGGTCTAAAAGAACGAGTAACGCTGTATGGTCGAAAGTTAATACTTAACAAATAATTAAAGAGTGATACGCAATGCGTGGCATTTTATTTTGCGTTGCTTTACACATTAATAGAATATTATGTGGTTGGAGAAAAATCATGAATCCATCAGCGGTTCTTGTTCATGTCCCTGACGTACCTAAAGGGCTTGAATGGTACAAGAAAGCTTTTCCTGAAGCCGTTCCGGTTTATTACCCTGACTTTGACTTCACGGTACTTGATGTCAACGGGTTTTCTATTGAAGTCGTTCAATCTGATGACAAGGTTTCTGAGGGTAAAAAGGGAACTGTAATATATTGGTCTGTTATTGATCTATCTGTTGCATTAGCTCGTTTCGAATCACTTGGGGCATCTTTATATCGTGGTCCTATGGAGATCGAAAATGGATTATCTATGTGCCAAGTTGAAGACCCCTTTGGAAACTTAATCGGTTTACGCGGGGGAGCCACTAAACAGAGCATTTAAGAAAGGTTCCCAATACTTGGCATTGTTAGCTCAAGGTTGGATTTCGTGTTTATGATACAATGAGTTAGGTGGTAGCATCGCTCAGTACTTAACGCGACTTAAGTAGAATTAGCTAAGGAATTTAGATGTATAAAGGAAGTTGTTTGTGTGGTTCAATTCAGTTCGAACTGGATGGAGGTGTTACTGATATCATTCACTGTCATTGCTCTTTGTGTCGTAAGGCGAGTGGAAGTGCCTATGCCACTAATGGATTCATTAATGCTGAAGGTATCAAGTTAACAGACAAAAATAATACACTTACCTTTTACGAAAGCAGTGAAGGCAAACGGAAGTACTTTTGTAAAACTTGTGGAAGTCCAATCTATAGTTCAAATTCACAATCCCCGAAAAGGCTTCGCCTTCGTTTAGGTATACTCGATACAGAGATATCGGAACGTCCTATTTCTCATAACTTTGTTACATCAAAGGCTAACTGGGATGACTTAGATGTTGAGTTACCTCGCAATGAAAAGCACGAAGTCGGGCGAAAGTAGGCGCGGTTAAATCCGTTTAACAAGGTACTAAAATTGACTTTTAACACTTGGCATTTTCACTGCGTAAAAGTATATGACATAGTTTCAAGTGGTTAGTTTAGCTTTATACGCTTAGAGAAAGTGATGATTCAGAGTATTTATGATGACATGTGGCAGAGGTTTGAATTGGCATTAAAGCGCAATGAATACGAACTCGATCCATACCTGTCAGACCTTGAAAATGACACTCGAAGAGGCATCACAGCCTTGGCGTATTTAAATCAAGGGAACCGCTCTACCATCAATGAAATCACTCGTTTTCAAAAAGAGGTACTAGAACTCGAACCACAGTAATACTATCACCCATCAAATGAGCTGCATTTAACCGTTTTGTCAGTGATTTCATGTCTACCAGAGTTTTCCGTAACCGAAATTGATGTTAATTCTTATATCGATATTTTTCGTTCGGTTCTGAAGAACACAGGTAAAATAGAAATCAGGTATCAAGGTGTTAGTGCTTCACCTAACTGTATTGTAATTCAAGGCTTTCCAATATCTGATACTTTAGAGCGACTTAGGAACGAGCTTAGAACGCAGCTAATTGAAGCAGGGGTAAGAGTAACTTTCGATAGCCGTTATAAGCTAGTTACAGCGCATAGCTCAATTATTCGGTTCAAAGCCCCACTCAATGATGCTCAGCAACTTCAAGAAGATATTCGGATTGACCCATCAAGGATAGCTCTTGTCGGCATTTCAATGGGGGCACTGTCTACATTCTATTCGCTGACTCAAAATAACCAGATTAAAGTTGCGGTGCCTATTCTTGGTTCTCCTGATTTCGTCGGTTTGGAGAAGTTCGCATTAAAAGCAGATTCGGACAATAAGACTTTCAACGAAGACGAAAAGTTAGCAATTAGGTATATGAAAGAGATCGACCCATGTTTGTATCTTCTTGAAAATGAAAGTCGTCCAATGCTAATTATAAATGGCGAGAGAGATGATTGGGTTCCAGCCAAGTTCGCGAAAGACTTTTTTGAAAAGGTTAAGAGTAAATATGATAAAAATAATACTGAAATTGCGTTCAATTTGGCTGACGAATCACATTATTTTTCGAATGATATGCGTGATCATACGATATGTTGGTTGAATAAACATCTATAAACTACCACTTATATCTGGAACGAAAAACAGCTAACAACTGTCCCCATTCTGATTCATAAGGCTTGGTGCTTCTGTTTCCGGTGAAGGGTTCAGTTTGGAATATTTCAAGACTATGTGTTTTTTAAAATCGGCAAAGTACAAGAAATCTAATGTAAAGAGTGATTTCTAGATTCAATATGCAAGCTTGAGGGATTCAGATTAAAAGCATTTTAACAGTTCGCTAAGTCTTGAGGCTAGAGAAGCATATCAATCTTCGCTGTCGAGCTTTGCATCACATCCCACTGAGGAAAAATATGACGAAAGTAAAAGATACTGCAAGCTTAATAGGTGACACTTTTAACCCGTTTCCAGAGCCATACAAATCAATTCTAGGGGACTCTGAATGCAAGGGGCTGGGAGACCTATTTGGCTTAACCCAGTTTGGAGTGAACCTAGAGATACTTGAACCCAATGCGCAATCAGCTTTAAGACATTGGCATACTAAATCCGACGAGTTCCTATATTTGCTTGAAGGTGAGCTGTGCTTAATCATGGATGGCGGTGAGCAAGTTATGAAGCGAGGAATGTGCGTTGGCTTTCCCGGTGGTGTCGAGAATGGGCATCATTTAGTAAACCGAAGTGACAAACAAGCAAAGTTTATTGTGATAGGTAGCCGCGTAGCAGGTGATAAAGCTCATTATCCGGACGACGATTTTGAGTGGGTAGAAGCAAGTTCTGGTAAATGGGTGGCATGCAGAAAGGACGGCACGCGCTATTAGCCTTTTTCATATTAGTAGATAGGAAGGGAATTTTGACATTCACAAGAGAATTCGAATGCTTAGACCTTACATTTAGGCCAGTGGTCGTTGATGACGCCGTTTACTTGTTCAAATCTGTAGGTTCAGATTTGTTCCCTAAGTCGCTTCCTTTAGCAGACATCAAAACGCTCAAACAAGCACGAGAGTGGTGTTTAGAACGTGCTTTAGAGTGGGAAGAGGGTAAGTGCTATGTTTGGAGTTGTCGGCATTTAAACGATTCGCAAGTTATTGGTCAGGTCACGTTACTCCCTTTGGAAAATTGTTTTGCGTTAGCTTATTGGATTAGTCCCAAATGTTGGGGTAAAGGCATTGCTACGCAAATGTGCAAAGCATTATTATCACAGGTTCAGAGTTCCGGCTATCAAGGCGAAATTTGGGCTGGTGTTCACTCTTGGAATCACAAAAGCGCTTCGGTGTTGAAGAAGTTAGGTTTTCAAGAGAGAATCTCGAGTAGTGCAAACACTGTGGAGTACCGCTTAGATATAACGAAGTAGTCCATGAATGGCAGCGTCTGGGCAGATGGAATTTATGTCCTTGGTTTTGGGGCTCGGTTAAATGTTATTTATTAGGGAATTCAATGGTTTTAGGAAGTTGTCTCTGTAATGCTGTGCAGTTTAAAGTCACTGGTGACTTTAAACGTATCGTCAATTGTCACTGTAATTTATGTCGAAAAATGAATGGTGCTGCATTTTCAACTTATGTAGCAGTACTACAGACAGACTTTGAGCTGGTTACGGGTGATTTGTCCTTTTTTGATGTGACGGAAAATGCGAGAAAACACTTTTGTGGTGAATGTGGCACACCGATATTCAATTCAAATCCCAAATACGAAGGGTTAACTATTCTACATCTCGGCTGCCTAGACTTAGATTTGTTAGGTGAGCTAAAACCAGATGTAAATATCTACGATGAGTCGAAAGTCAGTTGGTTAGAAAGCATTTCAGGTTTGCCTACTTTCGACAAGGCAATAGGTTGACGTTAAAGTCTATTCATTAGCATAGTTGATCTTGTTCATTTTATAGGGAGGACGTTCAATGGTGGGAGAACAATGGAAGTAAAATTAATTGAGATTAAAGAACAAGAACGGAAAGTGCTTGAGAACCTGTTCTCTTATTACATATATGACATGACCGAGTATATTAAGTGGAGCCCTAATAATGAGGGCAAATTCAGTTACGACTCTTCCCAGTTTGACGTGTACTGGGAGCGAGAAGATCATATTCCCTATTTCATCTATGTGGATGCTGAGCTCGCAGGGTTTGCATTGGTTCGCCGTTATCCTAGTGATTTATCGACCTATGATATTGAACAGTTTTTTGTACTCAGAAAATTTAAAGGGCAAGGTGTTGGCAAGGAAGCCTTAGCACAGGTCGCTGCTGTATTTACAGGAAATGGTAAATTCGAGTGTTGTTAGAAAACTCTGGGGCTCTATATTTCTGGAAGTCTGCTGTTTCTCGTATTGTTGGGGACAAATTTAGAGTGACGAAAGCCAATGATGTCGATCTTTTGATGTTCTTCATACACTTTGAAAGCAACGGTTATTGATTAGCGAAAAGCAGTTTCCAAGCTTCGTTGACGTGGCTTCAAGTGAATTGAGAGTTGATAAGACAGTAGTAACGATTCTCACTCAGTAGCTTAGCATCGTATGACTTAGTAAGTTTGCTTGACCTCAAGTTAAGTTGAAGTAATAGGATGTTCTCGATTGTTATTCGCATCACTAGCTTGAGGATTATTAAGCATGACTCAGATAGAGCATTTAAACATTACTGTTCCCGATATTGATGAAACACTGGTGTTTCTTAGTATTGTTGCCCCTGACTTTAAAGTACGTAAAGATGTGGGCCTCCCAGGTCGTCATCGTTGGGTTCATGTTGGAAATGAGCAAAGCTATTTTGCACTTCAAGAGCCTCATTTAGACTCGCTCGTACCAAGAGCTATTCAAAAAACGTATAAGAACCATGGGGTCAACCATATTGGCTTAGTTGTACAAAATCTCAAAACAATAGAAACTAAGCTTGTCGAACAAGGCTATCGTCGAGGTATATATGCTCCAAGAGAAACGCATCGAAAGCGAGCATACTTTTACGATAAAGCGGGTTTTGAGTGGGAGCTCACAGAGTTTTTATCTGACATACATGATGAAATGTACTTATACGAGTGATCGTAGAAATATGTGTGACCAGCAATAAAAAGTTTACACTCGATGGCTATTACGCAATTGCTTTGTCACAAGTGGTTTTCTTGCGCGTTTAGCCCTTGAGGTTGTAAAGTGAGCCACAAAAAATGAACACCTCAGCTGCAGTGATGTTTGAGTTCTGACGAGAGAGCAAAAAATATAAGGGAAACGATGAAAATAACGACGTTAGTTGATAATAAACGCTTAGACAGTCGGCCTGATTTAGCTGTTGAACGCGGGTTGTCGCTGCATATCAAAACTGAGTCGCTAAGCATGTTATTCGGTATGGGAGGTGGCGGTACTTTTTGTCAAAACGCGCCTTTACTCGACGTAGAGATCAAAGAAGTAGACCTAGCCGTTATATCACATAGACACCACGACCATTGTAATGGCGCCATCGATTTTGTTCGCCATAATGCTAACGCCAATGTATTTTTGAAACACTGTGATGATCTCAGTTACTACTTCCGTGCTTATGGTTTTAAAAATAATGTCGGTATTAATGCGGATTTACTGAAAAATAGTAATGCTCGGTTGAAATTCGTTAATAAGACGACCGAGATTGCGCGTAACGTATTTATCATTACTGATATCAGCGATAAATACGAAAAGCCAAAAGGGAATAAGTACCTTTACACACAATCCCAAGGCAAATGGAAGCAGGACTCATTCGATCATGAGCTTTTGTTAGTAATCAAAGAGGAAGACGGCATCGTTATTTTTACTGGCTGTGCGCATAGTGGTGTCCTAAATATGGTCGATACCGCGGTTACTCATTTTCCAGAAGAACGAATTAAAGCCGTTGTCGGGGGCTTTCATTTAGTGGGGTTACCCTTATTTGATAGCATTGGTGGGACTACGAAAAACATTAAAGACCTTGGACTTGCGTTATCAGAGTATCCAATTGATAAGCTCTACACGGGGCATTGCACCGGAAAAAAAGCATATAAGTTGTTAAAAGAAGTATTGGGAGAACGTCTGGAGGCGATTCCAACAGGTAGCTCTATCAGTGTGTAGTTACTCTCAAGCTGGTTCCAATCAAATGTCATTTTGAAGGAGGGGGTATGGCAATTTTGTTATATAGCTCAAAGGGCTCGAATAGCTCTGAACGGGTAGAGTGGGTGCTTAATTTCAAGCAAATAGCTTACGATAAAGTTGAAGTTAGCTCTAATGAACTAACAACAACATACCTCGATATTAACCCGTTTGGTTATGTTCCGGCACTTTCTGTTGATGGTCTGATTTATTCTGAATCGATGGCAATCATTGAGTACCTTGAAGAACGCTTCCCTAATCCGAGTTTGTTTGGAAAAAACCTTGATGAAAAAACTCACATTCGTCGAGTTTGTGAATACGTGAATAGCAGCATCCATTCACCCCAAAATAGAACAGTATTGCGATTTCTGCGCCCGCAATTATGTGAGCAGTCAAAGCGTGAACTCCGTGGAGACTGGATTATGCAATGTCTAAAAAAATTAAGTTCGTCGATTTGCCTTAAATCAGGGTTCGCTGTGGGGTTTGATTTTAGCGCAGCGGATATCTTTGTTGCTTCAATTTATAAAAAGGCGTTACTACACGGTTGTGAAAGAGATAACTTCTATGACGGGCATTTGAAGTACCTCCTTGAAAATGAGAGTGTTAAGTTTTCAGAGCCACAACGTTGTTAGGTCTTAAGCGAGTTATTCAAAAGGTCCAACGCTTAGACGCATGTTGAGCTTCTTTAAGAGGAAAGAAATGGAGTTAAAGTGTCACTGCGGGAATGTAAGTTTGATATTAAGTTCGCTCCCTAAAGAAGTTGGCGAGTGTAATTGTTCTATTTGTCGTCGTTATGTTGCAGCTTGGGCGTACTTTTCTCCCGAGCAAGTTCAAATCAATATGATTGAACCAACAGATTTTTACTGTTGGGGAGACAAAGAAGTAGAGTTTCACCGTTGTAAGTCATGTGGGTGCCTGACGCACTATCTAACAACAGAGAAATGCTCCGAGGATATTTTGGCAGTAAATATGAGAATGGCTGAAAATGAAGTTATCTCGCGTATTCCTGTTCGTAAGATCAATGGTGCTTCCTACTAGTCATCCAATAACACAAGCCGATGAGGAATTATGGCTAAAATCTATTTCGTATGTGGTTTTATTGGTTCCGGTAAAACGACTTACTCCAAGCAGCTTGCAGCTAAACATAACGCTTTTCGTTTTTCGATTGATGAGTGGATGATTCCTCTTTATGGTGAGCACATGGAACGAAATGTGTTCGATAAGCGGTTAGCTACGCTCCAAGACTTATTTAAAGAATCTGCGCTTCAGCTGTTTTCTCTTAATGTCCCTGTTATTTTCGACTTTGGTTTTTGGAAGAAAGCAGACCGAGATGCTTTTAAAACATGGGCATTAACAGTCGGTGTTGAAAGTGAAGTTCATTATCTTGATGTATCGTTTGAGACATGTAAACAGAGGGCATTGATGCGCAACGCTGATCGGAACGGAAAGTCGTATGAAATGACCCCTGATATGTTAGCGTTGTTCTGGTCTTGGTTTGAAATACCAACCTCAAATGAAAATGTGGTTTGGGTAAAACAAACCACCCGAGCAGATATTCGATAGTCTTATTATTTGTTCGGTACATAAAGAGTCTGGGGTAAATATTTACTATTCACTTCCGAAACTGGCGAGTTCTTTGTTATGCCTGTTGCTAGCCTATGTCTGAACCCAAAACACTTTTAGGTGTATCAGACATGTTTAAGACAATGCATACCGCATCAAAACCACTCGTTATTTGTAATGTTTGGGATGTAGCAAGCGCCTTAATTGCAGAGCAAACCGGCTTTTTAGCGATTGGGACATCGAGTGCAGCGATTGCACGCAGTCACGGGCTTGATGATGGTGAAAATATCGAATTTGAAGAGATACTATCGGCGGTAAAAGCTATTGCACAGGCAACAGCTCTACCTCTGAGCGTGGATATTGAATCAGGTTACGGAGATACGCCGCAGGCAATCTATGAAAATATTACTGAGTTGGTGAATGCTGGTGCGGTCGGAATCAATATAGAAGATAGCGTAGTCGTTAATCGTGAGAGGCGACTTTGTGATTTGATGATGTTCTCGAAAACGTTGAGAAAAGTTAAAAGTATGCTCAACAAAGCCAACCTAGAAGTGTTCATTAGTGTCCGGGTTGATACATTTTTAATGAATGTAAAAGAGCCTCTAGAGGAGAGCATCAAGAGAATTCAAGCCTATCAGCAAGCCGGTGCTGATGGGGTTTTTCTTCCATGTATTAAAGGAATCGATGATATCAAAGCCGTGGTAGATTGCACGTTGCTGCCCATAAATGTCATGTGTGTTCCTGAGTTACCTAATTTTAAAGAGTTAGAGGCTCTTGGCGTGAAGCGCATCAGCATGGGTAATTTCTTGTATGAAGCGATGCTTTCTTCATTGCAATCGAACCTGATAACCATAAAACGTGAGCAATCATTTAGAACATTATTTTGATACCGCAACCCTAAATAGGGTGCAAGTGATCGGAACTTTAAGCTACAGCACTTGTTTTCAAACCAAGTGTGACCCCGTTCCCGTGCGCGGATAAGAGTTGTGACTTCAAAACTCCATAGTTGATTCGCCTGATTTCAAAGGTTAGGGAATTCTTAATGCACGGGAGTCAATCAAACAAAAAAGGATAAATAAATGCAGTTTGCTAAGGCATTTGAATACAAAAAATGGGCAAATAGTCAGCTACTCGACTTTGGAGAGAGACAATTTTCAAAACTGCCGGAAAACGATGGCATATTTTTCGTAAGAATTCTGAATCATACGACCGTAGTGGATAGTCTATTCATAAGTCGAATTCTCGGCGAACCGGAAAAATACACGGCTGATAATACGGTTGAAACTCCTTCCTTTTCAGAGCTGCGTGAGAGAATGGCTCATAACGATACTCGGTTAGTGCAGTATGCAATGTCAGCCTCAAAAGATGAGTTAGAGAAAGTCGGTGTTTTTCAAGGTAGTTGTCATCATTTGCTTGCTTATTAAGCAACTTCTCTTTCTGGATTTAGGTGAACGTCACCAACAGGCGCACAGTTTCTGATATCACCTGGCCAGCGTTCAGGATTTAGCTCTTTTGCAGCGAGTAGTACCTCTGCTCGGAGCTTCAAGATCTCTTTATCTTTTCCATTGTGACGCTCTGAAGGCGTAACGTAATTTAGCTTACTGTGCTTGTGCTCGGTGTTGTACCAGCGTACGAAGGCTTCAACCCAACTTCGGCTACTATCGAGAGTTTCAAAGCCCTTTGTTGGCCAGTTAGGCATGTACTTTACTGTACGGAACAATGACTCGACATACGGGTTATCATCACTGACTCTTGGGCGGCTATACGATGAGGTAATACCTAACTCTTCCATTTTGGCTTTGAACGTCAACGACTTCATCGGCGCACCATTATCTGAGTGAAGAACCAGCGCTTGATTGAAGCACTGCTCTCGCATCATCGTTCGTTGCAGAAGCTGTGACGCCAGCTCACCGCATTCATGCTCATACACCTCATAACCCACGATTTTTCGACTGTAGATATCCTCGATGACATACAGGTAATAGTGTTGGCCTTGAACTTTTGAAGGTAAGTAAGTGATATCCCATGTATAGACTTGGTTCGAGTCTGTAGCTGTATAACTTGTTGGTTTCGCACGCTTCTGCCTACTTCTATGACGACCTCGTTTGTTTAGTTGCCCCTGTGCACTCAGTATCCGATAGTAACTTGACTCAGAGGCGATATACTCACCTCTATCAAGCAGTGTCGGGACTATTTGAGTCGGAGGTAAGCTTGCGAACTCAGAGCGGTTACACACCTCAATAATCGCATCACGCTCTTGTTGAGATAGCTTGTTAGCAGGCTCAGGCCTGAGACATATTGTCCTTTTGTCAGCTTGCACTTCACCTTGTTGGTACCAGCGGCGATACGTTCTCAAGTCGATTTGAACTTCATGGCAAGCTGGCTCTAAACGACATCCGCATTGCTTCGCTTCAAGGATAAGAGTCACTATGGTCTGCCTTTCATCGGTTGAGGTTAGTCGTCCTCTGGCTCTTCCCCGTAAAAGGCTCTCAGCTTTTTTCTTAGCACCAAGAGGGCGGCCGTTTCAGCGAGTGCTTTTTCTTTGAGTCGTAAATCTTTCTTCAACTCTTTGATTTCAAGTTTGTCAGCTTTAGTCTGCTTCTTTGCTTCAGCTTCCTGCTCTTTACTCGACTTAAACCCTTGCATACATTCGCTGCGCCAGCTTTGGATTTGTTCTGGGAAAAGACCTTTTTCACGACAATATTGGCTGAGTTCACTTTCTGTCATTGAGTAGGTTTCAGCGACAATGGCAAGTTTAGTTTGAGCAGACCACTGCTCTGATGAAGTATGGCTATTTGGCACGGCGGCTCCTGAACGTCTGAGTTGCTGACGCCAATGATACAAGGTCGCAGTGCTAATTCCTTCCTCTTCCGATACTTCTTTCACTGACATCGAATAGGGAGGCAACAGCTTCTTCAATATAGCTTCTTTTCTTTCTACTGAGATACGAGACACAATTACTCTTTATCGCCCAAACTGGTTAAATTTTAACAGTGACAACTACCCTGCCAGATAGGGAAGTTATTCAGTTTAACTTCGTAGATGGTGATATAGGGACAATGTCTGTTGAAGAAGTCCTTCTCCACTTGCTCACACACGGTAATAACCACAGAGGCATGGCTTCTAGAGTGTTAGCTGAAAACAATTTAGAACGCCCAAAGGACACATTTACCCGTTACCTTCATCTCGCGGAGCCAACACGCAGAGGTAGCGCGGCGTTGAAAGAAAAATAGCAGTAAGTGAATTTGGGAATTCAATATGATGACTTTAAGAACTGCAGACACTCATGAGTTAGATGATATTTATCTTATGGGCTTTGATGTATGGGGAGGTTCCGCATCTGTCGATGACTATCTAGCTGGTTGTAATAAAAGTAATAAGTATCAGAAGGGAACTTGGTATGTGCTTATTGAACATCAAAAAATCTTATCTTCCTTGATTGTTTATCAAGGAGTGTTTGGTCTTGAAGATGGTAGCTGCGGGCTTGGTTCCGTTGCTACACCTCCAGAGCTAAGAGGCAAAGGCTATGCTTCAAAGTTAATTAACATGATAAAGAATGAGTTACTCCAAAAGCAAAATAATACAGTGTTGTTCTTACATAGTGACATCGACAAAACGTTTTATAGGCGGTTAGGGTTTACAGTGACTGAAGGTTCTGACTGCATGTACATTACAAGTGATGGTAGGGCGTTCAAAGAGACACTGCCTAGGTATTTTTAAACGCACATGTCATGTGAGCTCTTTCGCAAGAATAATGACTAGCACTTGAAATATAAGGCTTGGCATTTAATTGAGGTAACGAATGAGAGTTTTGATATCAGGTACCAATGGTTATATTGGTCGTCACGTTCATAAAGTGTTCGTAGAAAGTGGCTTGGAGGTATTTCGGTACTCTAGGGACGATGGTGTTGTTCCTTGCTCGGTTCATTCTAAAAACGTATCGACAGGGTATGAAAATTACTTCGATGTGATTATCAACTGCGCGCGTCCTCATTGGGCAGAGTATTCAGCAAGTGAAATTGTGGATATTGAGTCCAAGTTGATAAAGCAGCTTGATAATTTTGCAAGTGAAGATGCAATAAAGATACACACCTCGGGAGTTTGGTTATTTGGCCGTGCATCTCACCAAGATCTTAAAGAGTTTAAACTTAAACCTCTCACAGCCGTTGAGTTAGACGTAAGAACAATTGAACATGCGATGAGTTCTAACTGGAATATTGTTTACTGCCCGAGCTTGGTGTATGGCGGTGACAATTGCCAATTAAAGCGAATCGTCGAGTCTCTTACTGAACAAACTATGCAAGTTGCTGTTCCGTCCACAGGGCACAATCAATACGTGCACGTTTATGATATTGCAAAATTTTATTTACAGTTGGTATTAAACCCAACTTCGGAAACGCAGCACTTTATTGCAGAAAAAAAGGGGTATAGCCCAGCAGAGTTTGCTCAACTTTTATTTGAATCAAACGTTATTCAAAAAGTCGATCATTGTTCTTGGAGTGAATTTTCGAGACTGAAGGGCTGTGATGCCGCAGATATAGAACAATTGAATCTCACGCTTCCAGTTAGCCCTTTATTCGAACCCACAGAACTTATCAGCGACTGCATCACAAGTTGTATGTACCAAGATTAATTGTAAAACGATTAATTAGCTTCCGAGTGACGGTGTAAAGTATAAGTGGCACGTTAAGGTTAGCGAATCGCCATAGTTATTGCTCATAGAAGCTTTTTTCATTTTCATCAAAATCACTCAAGGAAGAGGAACTAAGATAATCTGCTATTGGTGCTTGTTAGTGCTCGGCTTGCACCAATAACTGGCGTATAAAACGTTTTATTTGTAGTCGCTCTTTGTTAATTTGGTCTTGGAATATTTTGGGTTGCTTGGGATAAGCGTAAACAGGGGTGGCATGATAAATTGGCCAACACTGTGGTTATCTGCAAAAAAAGACCGAAAAACACCTCAGAAAGTCAGCTTTTCTTCTAAAAGTTAGTATCTATAGTGAGTCTGAACTCATCGATCACTATTCATGAGTTCGTGTTAATCAGGTCTGTAGATTTCACGTTACTGGGTTGCCAGATATTATTGTTCCCGTCCCCAATGGCTATCTCGACAAGATTCAAGTAGATGAAAACTCTATAAGTGAATTCTGTAAGTTACATGATGTCATTGGCCTGCATGCTTTTGAACTGTGTGATAAACACACCGAATTAACTGCAAGTTGCAGAAATTTCGCACCTTTATTTGGGATCACTGAGGAATCAGCAACCGGGAGCGCCAGTGGTGCGTTGGCTTGCTACTTAGCCAAGCACTTAAATGGCACTCATGGAGATAGTTTTACTTTCGAGCAAGGTAGGGCAATGGGTTGTGTTTCACAAATTACGGCAGCCGTTGAATTGGACAATATAGAAGGTATGGAGATTATCAAGGTGAGTGCCGGTGGCTTCGCTCACCCAATTGGGCCTCAAGACATCGCTATGTAGGAATATTGAAAAACGCCTGAGTAATAGGTTGTTCGTCTCGAGTGTTTATAAACGAACGGATTTTTGAATTATAAGGATATTCATGAACTTCATCATTATTTTAGTCACTATCTTATTAAGCCGATATGCCATGAGTCAGTTAGGGTATAGCTACAATATCTTTTCTGACCCATTCGACGTAAGGCTCTTTGTCATTGATATCGGGCTGTTCATTCTTATTTATTGGGTATTACACTTTTCATACACTCGGACAAAACCCATTGTCCAAAATTCAATGAAGAAATACAGATAATGTATCGCATACTACAATCACAATCACAATCACAATCACAAGCACCAACCAGTTGAAAGGTTAGGCTGTCCTTAGAACCCCTCAGCCTCATCAAGAGTTAACCAAAGTCAAAAATAGTTAGGTGCATAAAAAAGCATACCGATTTCTGAGGTGCGCTCTTAGTTAAATAGTTTGATGCTTCATATCCCGATAAAGCTTCCGATGAGTGTTCTATCTATCGGCGAGTTCTTTTCTGATGATCTCTGCACCTGCATGTAATGCATTAAGCTTGGCCGTTGCGATAGAGCGTGGCAGGGGAGCCATTCCGCAGTTAGTGCATGGGTACAGATGTTCGGCATCTACAAACTCTAGAGCTTTTCGAAGAGTATCTGCAACTTCTTCTGGTGTTTCGATATCGTTGGTTGCTACGTCAATAGCACCGACCATGACTTTTTTGCCGCGAACCAGTTCCAATAGTTCAATAGGTACACGAGAGTTGTGACATTCTAATGAGATAATATCGATGTTAGATTTTTGCAGCTTCGGAAATACTTCTTCGTATTGTCTCCACTCCGTTCCTAACGTCTTTTTCCAATCTGTATTGGCCTTGATGCCGTAGCCATAGCAAATATGAACGGCAGTTTCGCATTTAAGGCCTTCAATGGCTCTTTCTAAACACGCGATTCCCCAATCATTCACTTCATCAAAGAACACGTTAAATGAAGGCTCATCAAATTGGATAATATCAACGCCAGCCGCTTCTAAGTCTTTAGCTTCTTGGTTGAGAATTTTGGCAAACTCCCAAGCCAATTGTTCGCGACTCTCATAGTGATCATCGTGAAGTGTGTCGATCATGGTCATAGGACCAGGCAATGCCCATTTAATTGGCTGATCAGTTTGTTGACGTAAGAACTTCGCATCTTCGACAAAAACAGGCGTTTGGCGAGAAACAGGGCCTACAACTGTAGGAACACTCGCGTCATAGCGATTACGAATCTTAACGGTCTTGCGCTTCTCAAAATCAACGCCGTTAAGGTGCTCAATAAACGTTGTGACGAAGTGTTGGCGTGTCTGCTCGCCATCACTAACAATATTGATTCCGGCTTGTTGCTGTTCTTGCAACGAGATACGCAACGCATCGTGTTTACCCGCAATCAGTTCTTCACCTTCCAATTTCCAAGGTGACCAAAGTGTTTCAGGTTGAGCTAACCAAGAGGGCTTAGGTAAGCTGCCTGCTGTTGAAGTCGGTAATAGTATTTTCATAATAAGTGCCGCTATATTCTGGGTTAATTACAATGCGTAGTTCGCAGACCAATTCTCAAGTGTCGCTTGGTGCGGCTTAATGAAGTGTTCTTCAGCGAATTTGCCCTGTTCAATAGCTAACTGGTTGCGCTCTTCTCGGTCATAAACAATTTGAGTCAACGAATGATCTAAGCTCTTCAGGTTTGGCTGGTAGCATTTACCGGCAACGGCGTTCGCATTATAAATCTCTGGGCGGTAAATCTTTTGAAAAGTTCCCATCGTGCTGATGGTGCTGATCAATTCAAAATTGGTGTAATCATTGAGTAAGTCGCCAAAGAAATAGAAAGCTAAAGGTGCTGCGCTATTTGGCGGCATAAAGTAGCGAACTTGTAATCCCATCTTCTTGAAATATTGCTCAGTGAGAGAAGGCTCGTTTGGCTGATATTCAACACCTAAAATTGGGTGTTGATTTTCAGTTCTTTGATAGGTTTTATTGTCTGAAACACTCAGGCATATCACTGGCTGTTTATTAAAGTTCTGCTTATAAACATCCGAGTTAACAAAGTATTTAAAGAGTTTTCCGTGTAGGTCACCAAAATTATCTGGGATAGTAAATTTCGGTTGGCCTTTATTATGATCCAGTAGTAATACACTAAAATCATAATCTCGAACATAAGAGGAAAAGTTGTTTCCAACAATGCCTTCAATACGTTTATTGGTGGTGTGGTCAACGATATTCGTTTTCAATATTTCGATTGAAGGAAAGGCTTGGTCACTGCCTTCAATCTCCATATCAACCGAAATGATTTCAAGCTCAACAGAGTAACGATCACCGTTTGGGTTATCCCAATGTGCTAAAGCGTTGAAACTGTTATCAATCATGTTTAATGCGTTACGCAGATTCTCTTGGCGGCTATCACCTCTTGCTAAGTTAGCAAAATTGGTTGTGATACGAGTACTGTCTGAAGGGCGATAATTTTCATCGAGACAAATGCTTTTAATTGTAAAGTTAAAGTCTTTATTCATAGTGTTTGGTATCCCAATATTTTGATTTCTTAGTCAACGATTTGCACATATTTAGATTTGAGGCCGTGAGCTGATTTAAGAATTAAATTCAATAATGTTTTTGCTATGGGATTATTTATACGTGCTTCATTGGATGGTTAATAATGGTTTTCTTTCACATTCAACATGAGGATTATTCATGATGTATTCGTTTGAAAAATAAAGCGACTGTCAGTTATATTAACTGGATGAATGCGAGCGTAACTGAATTTATGTCATAAATTAGCCCCTAAATATATAAGGAAATAAGCGGAATGAGTGAATGGCTGTTGTTGATTTTATACTGCGCGATACTTGGCAGTGGTGTAGGTTTCTTGGCTGGGTTATTAGGGATCGGCGGGGGACTTATTATTGTCCCGGTACTCAGTAGTATTTTACTGCACTTCGGATCTTTACCAACAGATCAAGTCGTGATCGTTGCAATTGCGACGTCATTAGCATCGATATTATTCACATCAACATCGTCTGCAATCGCCCATCATAAAAATGCTAACGTGCCATGGAATCTTGCACCATGGATAATGACAGGTGTTGCGCTTGGCGCACTGGTTAGTGGTTTTATGGCGGCACTATTGCCAGAACAAGTGGTGCGTTTGGTCTTTACCGTCAGTGTAGTGCTTATCGCAATTAAGATGTTCCTAAGCAGTAAAAGCGAGGCTTCTAAAGAGCGTAAGCTACCCAATAAAGCATTGCTAACCTTTTTTACGACGATCACTGGTGGATTATCAGCCATGATTGGCATTGGTGGTGGCGCGTTATTGGTGCCTTTACTGACGTTCTTTTCACTCGACATGAAAAAGGCCATAGGTTGTGCGTCTGCCTGCGGTATTGTCATCGCGTTGTTTGGTTCAATAGGTTACATAAGCTCAGGTACGGCTCACTTTGCTTTAGAAGAAGGCTTTGCTGGGTTTGTCTATCTACCTGCGTTGTTGGGTATTGTTTGTACTTCATGGTTCACTGCACCTTTAGGGGCAAAAGCGACCAATTACTTACCCGTTCCAACGATCAAAAAAATCTTCGCTGTATTACTGTTAGTCATGGCTGCCAATATGATTATTCGTTAAGAATGAGTGGTCGTTAAAAACTAATGGTCGTAAACTATCAATGTGCGTTAAAAATCAATAAACGAACAATTCCGAGAAGGTGTTAAGCCTATAGGGTGATACAAGTTCACCCTGTGATATCACAAAATACGTTCGAATAGTTTTTATTTTTCCGTCTTTCTGGTTAGATTTGAATGAAATTGTGTTGGTAATGGAGTATTGAAAGTGTGTTATATCCAAAGGCTTTAAAAGCAGGTGACAAAATTGGTTTCTTCTCGCCATCTTCTCCTGCCACAGTATTCGCTCCGAATCGATTTAATCGTGCTAAATCTTACCTGGAATCGCATGGTTTCGTTTTAGTTGAAGGCTCACTCACAGGGCAGTCGGACAAGTATCGCTCTGGTTCGATTCAAGATCGAGCTGAAGAGTTGAATCAGCTCATTCGTGATCCAAGTGTCCGATGTATCATGTCTACAATAGGTGGCACCAACAGCAATTCACTGTTGCCCTATATTGATTACGAGGCGTTGAAAAACGACCCTAAGATCATTGTTGGTTATTCAGACGTGACCGCATTGCTGCTTGGTATTTATGCAAAGACAGGGTTAATCACATTCTATGGACCGGCGTTGGTTGCTTCTTTCGGTGAACTTCCGCCATTGGTCGATGAAACATTCCGTTCATTTATTGATATTTTGTGTTCTGACTCCGAGCAATATCAATACTCTATGCCCTTTGAATGGACAGATGTGAAACATGATTGGGAAACACAAGATACAGCAAAACCTGTTTATCCGAATGACTGGCAATTCTTGGGAGGAGGTAAGGTTTGTGGTCGTCTTATTGGGGGGAACTTAAATACGATGGCTGGGATTTGGGGAAGTAAGTATATGCCGGATCTTCAGGCCGGTGACATCTTACTTATCGAGGATTCCTTAAAGGGCATTGAAAGCGTAGAACGTTCATTCTCACACCTTCTAGCCTGTGGTGTTTTTGATAAAGTCGGCGCCATTATTCTAGGTAAGCACGAGTTATTCGATGACAAAGGAACAGGACGAGCACCACTTGACGTTCTACTCGAAGTTTTAAATGGCAAGCCAATCCCGATATTCTGCGAATTTGATAGTTGCCATACCCATCCAATGCTTGTAACTCCTTTAGGAGTGAGGTGCTCAATCGACTTTGATAATGACACTTTTGAGATTAAAGAACGGTGGCTTTCAGAAACATAATATAAATGCTCAATAGTGATTCTCAATGCTTGGTATTTATAGTGGTTGATAAGGTGAAAGGCTTTAATAAAATGGCCAAATTTCTTGAAAGAGAATAGCTTAGGGTTGTGGTTGCTCCGCCGAATTCTCGTGGTGTTACCTTATTGCTTGCAAAGGCGTCTAAGCCAGAACAGCATGATTTTATTGGTAATCAAGCGGGTGGACGCGTATTTATTTTCTTGAATACCGATGATTTCTGGCGTGATTACAAGCATATGAAATCAATAGGGATTAACTTTGTCCGAGATCCACAAGAACAAGACTACGGTACGGTTGCTGTATTCGAAGATTTATATGGAAACCTTTGGGATTTACTTCAGTTAAACCCTGACCATCCGATGGCAAAGAGATAAACACGACAAGTCGGTTATAAGTCAATTTATAGGGCGTTCTTTACATACGCCTTATAAATTACGCCATAAGCCACTAGATAAATACTTCTAGAAATACGTATAATATGACACTTAAGCCATGGCACTTAGCGGTGGCAATGTTTGGCCTCTAATAGGCTCTATTGTTTGATGCGGTACTCATATAAAAACAAGGAAGATAAGTGGAAATAGTACAAGCAGAAATATCAGATCTAGAAAACTTCTATCAGTATTTAGACGTGCAGCTTTTAGACAATGCTGGCGACGACTCTCCACTTTTCCAACCTATTGCTAAACACGACTGTTGTGTTTCAGATTCTCTCAAAGCTAAGTTTAGAAACGGCTTTGACGTTTCAACCGGTGAGTCAGGCTGGCGAAAGCTGTGGGTCGTTAAAGACTCGTTTGGTCATGTATTTGGCCACATTGATTTACGCCACAATGGTGGGGACTATGGTTTTCACCGTGTTTGCTTAGGTATGGGCGTTGATCATAGCGTCAGAAAGCAGGGATTAGGGGGTAAGTTAATTGAATCGGTTGTTCAGTTTTGTCGAGATACTCAAGGCATTGATTGGCTCGACCTCAACGTGCTTTCAGATAACCTCCCTGCGAAAAATTTATATTTAAAATGCGGCTTTTCAATAATAGGTGAAATGTCCGATTGCTATCGTATCGATGGTCAATCGATCTCTGAAATGACAATGACGTTGTGCACTAAAAATATTCAAAAATCATGCTTAAAGTCATCTAACTAATAATCGATTTAGGAGGATGCTTCATGGAAGAAATCAACAATGTCCTTCAGTTTATGGTTGAAATTGAAAAACTAAAATCAGTTCACCGTCAAACGAAACCAGTAGGGCTGGATCGCTACGAAAATTCAGCGGAGCATAGTTGGCATGTGTGTTTAAGTGCCTTGATGTTGAAAGACTACGCGAACGAGGCGGTTGATATTATGCGTGTCGTTAAAATGCTCCTGATTCATGACCTAGGAGAGATTGACGCCGGAGACACGATTATTTACGCCAGCGAAACGGAAGAAAATAAGTTAAAAGAACGTCATTGTGTCGAGCGCTTATTCCAATCGTTACCCAATGATCTTCGTGATGAGTATTTACAGTTGTGGTTAGAGTTTGAAGAAGGCAAGTCTCCAGAGTCGGAGTTTGCTAAAGCAATTGATAGGGTGCCTCCCTTATTACATAACATCCACGGTGGCGGTCATAGTTGGAAGAAGCACAATATCTCTAAAGACAAAGTGCTTAATTTTAATGGTGAACGCATATCCAAGGGCAGTAACACGTTGTGGAATGCACTTGAAGTTCAGCTAGAAGATGCCGTAAAGAAAGGTTTTCTGAAATAGCGCTTGAGCCACAGTATTAATCCGGCTTCTCTTAGACAATAAGTCAAAATACGATCTAACCAGTAACCAGTAAGTATGGAGCATTTATGATAACCGTTGAACAACTCAATCCGTTGGATGTTGAGAGAGTCAAAAAAATTCAATTAGCCGATCACCAGATCAAGTTCGCAGGAACCGCAGAGGCGTTTTTATTGAGTGGCAGTGAAACGATTCATTTGCACATAATCAAATACAATGACGATGTTGTTGGTTTTTTTAAGTTAGATACCGCGTATGCCGCTGGGTATGATTTTTGTTCTGAACGTGGTTTGGGATTAAGAGCATTCGCTGTCGACAAAAACCAGCAGGGTAAAGGCATAGGGACAGGCACTGTGAAGGCGTTATTTCCTTATTTGAAATCTAACTACGCCGAATACGATTCAATTTATCTAACCGTTAATTGCAAGAACCCAGGGGCAGTCAGTTGTTACAAAAACGGTGGATTCGTGGATACCAATGAAAAGTACTTAGGTGGTGAAGCAGGTCCGCAGCACATAATGAAAGGGCAAATCAGGACATAAAAACGGGCAGATCGTAGTGACCTGCCCGTTTTTATCTCGATTGTCTCAATCGTACGCGGTTACTGATTGAGACTTAGAAGTGCTTATGCGCAGCACTTCTTGTATTTCTTACCACTACCGCAGGAGCATGGGTCGTTACGGTTAGGCGTTTTTTCAAACGTCATTGTTTTTGGTTTGTTTAGCAATGTGTCGAACTCGAGTGTGTTTTCTTCTTGCTCTGCATCCACAGATACAGTCACGAAGATTGAATGCTCAGCTGCAATTGCTTCAACTTCAGTTTTGCGAGCTTCAGTTTGAACCATTACGTTAACTGGTGACTCTTCAGTACCCGCTTTAACATCGCGGTTTACATTGTAGCCAGCAAGAACGTGGTTCTGTCTTGTTTCGATACGGCCTTTAAAAAATAGTTTCGACATTGGGTACTCATTAAAAATGTGAATGGCGCTATTTTTAACGGAGATAGCGCAATGGAGCGGGGATTATACGCATATATTCCAATTGATAAAGCAGTGATGTGAGCAAAGGCTATTGGGTTTTTACCAAACAATGATTGAGTCGCCAGGAACTTGTTTGGTTGTTGGCTTAAACGTAATGATTTAGGGATAAAAAGATGACATCGAAAGACGTAGTATTAGGCTTTTGGGATGCAATGCGTACCAACGATTTTGCGCAAGCGAGCGAATGGTTAGCTGAAGACTTTCAAGGTTATTGGCCACAGTCATCCGAGCTAACGGTTGGGCGAGAAAACTTCACCGCGATCAACTCAGAATACCCAGCGAATGGTCTTTGGGAGTTCACGCTCAATTCGATTGTCTGTGAGGGTGATACGGTAGTAACGGACGTTTCGGTTACTGACAGTGTGTTGAAAGACCGAGTGATTACCTTTCACACGGTGGTTGATGGTTTGATTCAAAAGCAAACTGAGTTTTGGCCAGATGACTTTGCTGCACAAGAGTGGCGTGCAAAATGGGTTCAGATAGCGAGCCCTGAGTCACTCAAGTAATCAGGCCAAATGCAAGAACACGAAGCTCACCTTAGAGTATGTGCATAACAACAATGAGATAAATAAAAGTCAGTAAGTTAGGAGATTTCATGAATAAGGTCGTAATCGTTACCGGTGGAAGCCGAGGTATTGGCGCAGCAACGTCGAAATTATTAGCAAAACAAGGCTATGCCGTGTGTGTCAATTTCATACACAACGAATCAAGAGCCGATGAGTTGGTGAAAGAGATTCGCGAATTGGGCGGAACCGCTATCTGTGTGCGTGCGGATGTGTCGGTAGAGTCGGACGTGAAATCTTTATTTGAGATTGCTTGTAATAAGCTAGGTCCAGTGACTCACTTGGTCAATAATGCCGGGATCTTGTTTACCCAGTCACCATTAGTTGATATTGAATTAGATCGCTTTGAAAAGGTGATGAAATCTAATGTATCAAGCTGTTTTCTGTGCAGTAAAGCTTTTATCAAACAAGCGGACGGTTCTGGTTCGATTGTGAATGTATCGTCTGCGGCTTCTCGTACAGGCGCTCCATTTGAGTATGTGGATTACGCGGCGTCTAAAGGCGCGATGGATTCACTTACTAAGGGATTATCTCTTGAATTGGCTGCACGTAATATCCGAGTGAATGGCGTAAGGCCAGGGTGCATTTACACTGAGATGCACGCAGACGGCGGAGAACCTGATCGCGTAGACAGACTCGCTTCGCAGCTACCATTACAACGAGGTGGTACACCAGAAGAGGTGGCTAATTCTATTGCATGGTTATTATCAGATGAAGCTTCGTATGTCACCGGTTCGTTTATTGATATTGCGGGCGGTCGATAGGGCACGTTGGCATTTACACTAAGATAAACCTGTTAAAACCATAAACACGCAATAAAAGTACCTAACTAAAAGAACGAAACTAAGAGTACAAACATGAAAAACTATTTTGAGAGCCCGTTTGTCGGAAAGTCACTCAAAGAACAAGTGACCAATCCAAACATCATTGTGGGCGAGCACAGCTACTATTCGGGCTATTACCACAATCACAGCTTTGATGATTGTGCGCGTTATCTGTTGTCTGATAGAACAGACATCGACAAGTTGATCATCGGCAGCTACTGCTCGATTGGTTCTGGTGCAGTCTTCATGATGGCGGGCAATCAAGGACATCAAAGTCAGTGGGTGAGCACTTTCCCGTTTTTCTACCAAGATGACGAAAAGTTTGAAGGTGCAATCGACGGCTTTGAACGCTCTGGCGATACTGTGATTGGTAATGATGTGTGGATTGGCACTGAAGCTATGATCATGAGTGGTGTTAAGGTTGGCGACGGAGCAATCATCGCAAGTCGAGCGGTGGTGACCAAAGATGTCGCGCCATACTCGATTGTCGGTTCTAACCCTGCACGCCATATCCGTTATCGATTCGATGACACTGAGATTGCTCAGCTATTAGAAATGAAGTGGTGGGAATGGAGCGAAGAACAGATCAGAGGCGCGATGTCGTTGATGGGCTCTTCAGATATCGATCGCTTGTACCAGTATTGGAAAACCTTCGACTAATACTTGCTGATCGTACATTGAATCGTGATTTAGACAGATACCGTCTCCGACTTGAAAGCAGAGTACGGTATCTTTTTCACTGAACCTGGCAATTATTTCTGATGTTGGCCACCATAATGCCTTTGTACGTAGATAACGAGTAGAGCTTGTATCAAAGCGTTCTATATTGCCCCGACTACTAACTAAATATGATGAATGTGACTGAGTAAGTGATTGATTATAAAATAATTTGCATAGTACAACATTCCACATTATCGTGATGGATGAATGGGAGGTGTTATGATTAGTTGCAGTGATTATGATTATATTGAAATTGTGTGTATGTACAAGTATCCAGTTAAGCTCACTTTGCGCTCTGGTGAACACGTCGATGGTGTTGCTTTAGATACTCAACGTAACCAAGAACGAGAAGAGTGCATCAAGATAAGTATTGAAGGTCGAGAACAACTTGTTGTATTGGCCAGAATTATCGAATTAGAAGTGTGTGTCGACAACCCTCATTTTAAGCAAATATCTTTCAAAACGTCATAGGGTGACATATGAATAATTCAATAGAACAAGGCTACTGCACATCTTGTCGTGAACGCACGCAACACGTTGTTGTTTTGGTTAGAAAGGAAAGTGCATTTGCAGGCAAGCCAAACCAAAAGCGACATGAATTTATCGCAGGCGTAATTAAAGGGTGGTTTCTTGGGCCTTTTATCGCCTCTATGGATGAGTTTTCTCGTCATGTTGTATGTGAAAAGTGCGGACACAAAGAGATTCAAGACTAGAATCCGATTCAACGCGCACTGAACCTTATGGTTTAAGAAAATAGCTTAGGAAATAGAAGAGTGAAAGAACAAATATTAGAAGCGGTAAAAGCATATGGTCTCTCGGTAAGAACCAACAATACCGATGAGGTTGATCCGGCTAAGGCGCAAATTGGGCAATTGTGGCAAGGCTTTTTCGATCAAGCTTTTCCTAAGCTGACCCCTGACTCAAAGGTATACGGCCTTTACACCAACTACGAGTCAGACTTTACGGGTGAATTTGATGTCATCGCTTGTGCTAATACACTCAACGATAACGATTTAGACGCGCTTGTAGAAACCGAAATACAAGCAGGCAAATACTTAACGTTTTCTGCTGAAGGTGAACTTCCTCAAGCGGTCATCGATTTATGGGGAGAGGTGTGGGCGTACTTCAACGCAGCGGATTGCTCACATGTTCGAACCTACACGACAGATTTTGAATTCTACAAAGGTGAAACTGAAGTCGAGATCTCGATAGCGATTAAGTGATCAGTTTGAAATGAACAAAAGGCTTAACTTAGACTGTAGTATCCAGTTAATAGAGTGTGGGTTCCAGCTAATAGACAGTGGAAACCCAGTTAAGCCTTTGAATATCTGTTAATTACAGAGAAGATACAGTGTCACGTAATTGCTTTAATACCCACGATTTATCGGTTCCTGAATCCCCTTAAGTCATCTCAAATGTCCCTAGGTTACCCAAAAAGACAATCTTGTTTAGTTTCATTCCACAAAGGGTATTGTTTCATGACTTGGGTGTAGAGCTTACTGTCGAGATGCGTTCTTAACCAACGTCCAACGTTCTGATATTCAGATTGCACAAACCACTTCTTCTCGACTCTTACAAACTGGCTAACAAAAGGCATTACGGCAAAGTCGGCGAGGCTAGGGGTGTCGCCAAAAAAGTAATCATGATGGCTGAGTTTACTTTCCAGCTCAGCGATAAATTCTTCGCAATTGTGTCTGTGCTGTTCACTATCGATGTTTCGGTAACGAACAGATGCACGGTATTTCTCTAAGTGACCAATAAACTCATCATCGTTAACTTTAATGAGCTGGTGGACTTGTTGATTAAGTGTTGGGTTACTTGAACGCAGAAGATCTTGAGGATCGTTCTGTTCCAGTGCCCAAATCATCACCTCAATGCTTTGTTCTATAATCGTGCCTTGTGGCAAGACAAGCACTGGTACCGTGCCTTTTGGCGAACTGGCTAATAGTTCGCTAGGCTTATCTTTGGTGACAATTTCTCGTAGTAACACTTTTTGCTGAGATAAGGCGATCCCCATTCTTCCGCGCATAGCGTAAGGACAGCGTCTTAAAGAATAAAGGATAGGTAAATCGAATTCGTTTAGCATTATTGAGGTCATTTAGTTTGAAAAGTGTTGTTAGGTGGTAAAGAGATCATGATGTAGGTAGAATACGCGGCTTAAAAATTATAAGTAAGTGAGCGACTTCAAAAATGAGCAGAAAGATTGAGTTATTAGCCCCAGGTGGCGATGTTGAGGCAATTAAAGCAGCCATCGTAGCAGGTGCTAATGCGGTTTATTGCGGTTTAGACACTTTCAACGCTCGTAACAGAGCCTCTAACCTGTCGTTAGATGAGTTGAATGGTGTTATTCGCCTTGCTCATGAATATGGCTGTGAAGTGTTTCTGACTCTTAACGTTGTGCTGCTGGAGCATGAAATTAAGAGCATCACTAAACTGCTAAACCAATTAGTGAACACCAAATTAGACGGCATCATCGTTCAAGACCTTGGTTTGTTCGATTTGGTGAAAAAGCATTTCCCATCATTAGATGTTCACGCATCGACTCAGCTGACTACGCACAATGAAGGTCAAGTTAAGTTCTTATCTAAGATTGGCGCAACACGCGTTAACTTGTCTCGCGAACTAAACCTGCCTGAAATTAAGATGCTGACGGAAGTGGCACACGATCACGATGTACTGACTGAAGTGTTCGTACACGGTGCTTTGTGTATCGCGTTCTCTGGTCAATGTTACTCAAGCTCTGTAAGTGTTGGTAACTCAGGTAACCGTGGCCGTTGTAGCCAAGCGTGTCGTGATGAATACGAAGTGACCAACGCGGGTAACAAGTTCCCACTGAACTTGAAAGATAACTCCGCTTACTACGACCTACCTGAACTGGTTGACGCAAAAGTTGACTCGTTGAAAGTAGAAGGCCGTATTAAAGGCGCACACTACGTTTACACAGTGGTAGACACGTGGCGCAAACAGATTGATAGCTTTGTGGAAAGTGGTTTGTTGATCGAAGACGATTCAAACCTGCACAAAGTATTCAACCGTGATTTCACCAACTCTTTCCTTAAGGGTAACCTAACGAAAGACATGTTCATTGATAATCCTCGTGACAACAGCATGAACTACGCCGTTGATAAAGCGACGAAAGAGAACAATGAAATATCAGTGGTACAAATTCAAGAAGTGACCAGCGATCTTTATGAAGCTAAAAATGCACTGGGTAGCGAAATGCGCGACAAGATCGAGTTCCTTGATATCCGTAAAACAGCGGTAGCATTGTCGTTTAGCGCAAAACTGGGTCAACCGTTCACGGTGACAGTGAACACATCAAAAGAGAACTTTACGGTTCAATCTAAATCGCTACTGATAGCGTCAGGTGAGAAGGCGATCGATCAAGAGTTACTTGAGAAGCGTTTTAAAGCTGTTAAGAGTGCGGTTCATACATTAGAGAGCTACAACTACGATAACCTTGATGCTGGCCTGATTATTCCTTTGAAAGAAGTGTCTAATCTTAAAGATGAAATCGATTTCGTTCTTAATGGTTCTGTAGAAGTGATTAAGCACGTTGACGTGCCTGCACTACCACAACACCCTAAAGTGAACGACAAGCCAACCATGTCGATGCTTATCGCCGATGTGGAAGACTTGCACCTTTGTGACGTAACTGACGCAGATGTTTACTTCAAACTGCCTGAAAGCTTCAAGAAGCGTTGCAACAAGTACATTGATATCTTGGCCGCAAACCCACGCTTGATTCCTTGGTTCCCAGCGGTATTGATCGGTAAAGACTACGACGAAGCGGTTCGTATCCTTAAAGAGATCAAGCCAGCTCGCATCGTGACCAACAACACGGGTATTGCCTACAAAGCTTACGAAATGGGTATAGAGTGGGTTGCGGGTCCGTTCATGAACACGACCAACTCTCACGCATTGGTGACTCTGCAAGAAGAGCTTAACTGTTCCGGTGCTTTCATTTCGAACGAGATCAATAAAGGTCAGATTCGTCATATTCGCCGTCCAGAGAACTTCAAACTGTTCTACAGCATCTACCACCCAATCTTGATGATGACCAGCCGTCAGTGTTTCTTCCAAAGAACCGTCGGTTGTAACAAGCCAAGCATTGAAGCAGGTTGTATGTTGAAGTGTGAGAAAGCGACCACGATCACTAACGTGAAAGGCATCTCTTTCGCGGTTGATAAACAGAAAGGTGGCTACCCAAGCATTTACAACCACGAGCAGTTCTTAAACCATGACGCTGTTACGGATTTCTCGGGTCTGTTCGACGAGTTCTTCATCGACCTAACCAACATCGGTGCGGGCTCGAAAGAAGTACAAGACAAAGTAGAGCTGATCAAACACTTCCAAGGTTTGATTGACGGCGTTGATGGTTCGCAACAGAACCTAGAGCAGCTAGTCGAGATTCGTACTAACGCTCAATACGTACAAGGTTTATAGATTTATAGATTTATAGATTTATAGGCTTCAGGTCTATAAGTCTCAAGGGCTATAAGTCTTGACCGTTTATAAGCACTGTGAACCAATAAACAAAGGCCACTTTGACTGTCTACTACAGTCAAAGTGGCCTTTTTAATGTCTGAGTCGTTTTTAATCAGTGAATACGTTATTCACTTACGGTTTCTTGCTTAAAGCATGGGCCCTTTAACGTGTTCATCTTTTCGATTTCATTGGTTAAACGTAGTGAAAGCAGCGCTTTTTGGTTTGACGCAAAATCGAACATAACGATGGTCGCGGTGCCGATTGTCGTTAGCTTTTGCTGAGTCTTACTGACGATCGCGTATTCCATGGTGAAGCGGTCGTCCTGAATATCTGTAACGCGAGAGCCAATCATCAGCGTGTCTGGATACGTGACTGGACGGAAATATTTACAATAAGTGTCGCCCAGAACAGGGCCAACTTTGGTAATCGCCATCTCTTCCATCAGCTCAACGTGCTTGAAAAAATCTAAGCGAGCGGTTTCGAAATAGCGAAAATATACGGCGTTGTTAACGTGATTAAGCGCGTCCATTTCTCCCCAAGCGACTGGGATTTCTGTTACTACCGGGTAGTCAGATAATAATGCTTCCATGCGAACTCTCTTATTGTTATTTACTTATCCTTCATTGGAATAAAAACCCTACCGTTAAATTAACAAAACTGCAACATGTGTGATTTAAGTTTTTGAAGCTTGAAACCACACAATGTCAGGGACTTAGTCTTTCGTGAACCAATGACTCAAACACTTTTGCTCTGTAACTTAGCTACTGAGGTGTTTGAATTGCAGTTCAACCAATCGTTGGTACAGTTCACAGCTGTTGATGAGCGACTGGTGGTCGCCGATGTCTACTAGCTGTCCTTTATCGAGTACCGCAATTTGGTCGGCGTGTTTAATTGTTGATAAACGGTGCGCGATAATGATGGTCGTTCTGCCACGCATTAATTCTTCTAAAGCTTGTTGAACATGATGTTCACTTTCACTGTCTAGCGCACTGGTTGCTTCATCCAATAAGAGAATATTCGGATCTTTTAGGATGGCACGAGCGATTGCAATTCGCTGACGTTGACCGCCAGACAATCTCACACCACGCTCACCAAGAAAGCTGTGGTATCCTTCAGGTAAGCTCTGAATGAACTCGTGCGCATGTGCTTTTTTCGCCGCTTCGATAACTTGCTCATCCGTTGCTTCTGGGTTTCCGTATCGGATGTTATGGAACACATCGTTACTGAACAGGGCGGGTTGCTGAGGAACTAACGCCATCTGCTTTCTTAGCTCGTTCGGATCAAACTGATTCAGTTCAACACCGCCTAACGTCACTTTACCCACTTGTGGGTCGTAGAAACGTTGCAGCAGTTCGAATAGGGTGGTTTTACCTGCGCCAGACGGGCCAACCAATGCCAACACCTTACCTTCATGGGCCGTTAGCTTGAGGTTGCTTGTTGCGGGTTGGTCTGGTCGTGATGGGTAACAGAAGGTCACATCATCAAAAGCGACTTCTGGTGTCACGCTATCCAGTGACCTTGGGTTTTCTACAGGCGCAACAATGTGGCTTTCAACTTGTAGAATTTCAATCAATCGTTCTGTCGCACCTGCCGCACGTTGCAATTCACCCATCACTTCAGAAATCGTACCTAGCGATGAAGCGACCATGATCGCATAGAAGACAAATGCAGCCAGGTCACCCGCCGACATAGTGCCGTTGATAACATCACTGCCGCCAACCCAAAGCATGCCTGCAATCGCACTGAACACGATAACAATCACGCCAGAGATAAGAATCGCTCGCTGTTTAACGCGTTGGCGACCAATCTCGTAAGCCTTTTCTACTTCAATCGCGAATGATGCTTTCTCTTGTGCTTCTCGGCTGTAGCTTTGCACCGTTTTGATATGCTCAATTGCCTCACCCGCATAAGAACCCACATCAGACATTGAATCTTGGCTTTGACGAGAGAGCGCTCTTACACGTCGTCCGTATACCAAAATCGGAATTAAGATAAACGGCACAGAAGCCAATACGATCAGCGTTAGCTTTATGTTGGTCGCGAATAGCATGATGATTGCGCCAATACACATCAGCGCACTTCGCATCGCCATAGAAAACGACGACCCAATGATGCTTTGAAGCAGAGTTGTGTCGGTTGTGATGCGCGACATGATGTCGCCACTGCCATTGGTTTCAAAGTAACTCGGATGAAGTGTCACCACGTGATTGAAAACCGACAGGCGTATATCCGCACTGACACGCTCACCAACAGAAGAGACTAAATAGAAGCGGAAGAAGGTGCCAATCGAGATCAACACGACCACCACCATGATGAATTGAATCGCGCTGCCTAAGTCTGACAACGATTGTTGGCTGAAGCCTTGGTCGATAAGAAGGCGAATACCGTGTCCGACCGAAAGAGTTAAGCTCGCGGTGCAGATCAACGCGATCAATGCAGCAATCACACGGCCTTTATAGGGCTGAATAAATTTGCTTAGCTCGAACAGAATGCTGAGACTTTTCTTCTCAGGTTTAGGTTCTGGCGCTTTTTGAGTCGATCGCTGAGTCGAGTCGAGCGTAGAAGAGACATCGTTTTGCATATGATTGCCTTAATGTGTTGTCGCTTTAAGAATAGATGGCTTGTAGCTTGTAGCTTGTAATACGTGTTGTTCGCTGCTGGAAACTTGTTATTGAGAATCGATGCCATTAAAGCATTTATTGCCGCGTGACGCTTCCTAGGAAACTCGATTTCCATAATTTTCTTAGCACTGAGTGAATCAACAGAAACTGTTCAAAGGGAAAGTTAAGCATTTTCTGTACGCCAAGGTCGTTTCAAAACTGTCTTTATACCCTCGTTTTTATGCAAATAATTCTAAATCAATAGGGAAATGTGTTCATAGAATTACAACCCAACGATGATTTATAAATTAACGGTAAAACGTTTGCTTTTTATCTCTAAACTAATCTTATCAATAACTTGTGATTTATAGATGTAAGACCAGTCATTGAGACTATTTTTTATGCAATATCTGTTACAAAAACTCAACAAATTAGTTTTTTATACATTTATCTTGCATAAAAGTTCAGTTTGAATAGAATAACCAACAAATGACAATTAATGCAGTAATCCGGCATGAGTATTCAAGTAAAGAGCATCAACAAATCATATGGCGATATTCAAGTTCTTCACGACATCAGTTTTAACTGTGAGAGTGGCGAAACTTTGGTACTGCTTGGCCCAAGCGGCGCTGGTAAGAGTTCATTACTGCGTGTTTTGAACCTACTAGAAATCGCGGACAACGGCGAATTAGACATTGCTAACGAGCAATTCGACTTTGCTGGCCAGATCCAAGAGAAGCAGGGTCTTAAACTTCGTCGTAAAGTCGGCATGGTTTTCCAACAATACAATTTGTGGCCACACATGACGGTAATGGAAAACTTAATCGAAGCGCCAACCAAAGTTGCAGGCTTAGATAAGCAAGAAGTCATCAAACAAGCACAAGCGGTATTAACTACTTTACAGCTTGCAGACAAAGCAGACGCTTGGCCACTTCAACTGTCTGGCGGTCAGCAACAACGTGTTGCGATTGCACGTGCTCTTATGATGAAGCCCGATGTATTGCTGTTTGATGAACCAACGGCAGCACTCGACCCAGAGATCACCAACCAAGTTGTTAGCATCATTAAAGAGCTAAGCGGCACAGGGATCACTCAGGTGGTGGTGACTCACGAAGTTGATTTCGCCAAGAAAATTGCAAGCCATGTTCTTTACCTTGAAAAGGGTTACATCGTTGAACACGGCACCAACGACGCCTTTATTAATCCGCAGACTCCAGAGTTTGCTGAATATTTGACTCACTAGATTAGCTTACTCATTAAAAGCAGGCTCATTAAACCTGAGTTAACTCAATAGATTTAGCGAAACACAACATCGATTAAAACAATCAAATTATAAGAATGGCCACAGGCCACTATCAAACAGTATTCGGAGTAACAAAATGAAAAAGATTCTACTAGCTTCACTTATCGGCCTTGCTTCTTTTAACGCAGCGGCTCAAGATGAAATCAAATTCGCAATGGAAGCAACTTACGCACCATTCGAATACATGGACGAGAACAATCAAATCCAAGGTTTTGACGTAGACCTAGCAAACGCACTGTGTAAAGAGATGAAAGCGACATGTACTTTCCACAACCAAGCGTTCGACAGCTTGATCCCAGCTCTTAAATTCAAACGTTACGATGCAGCTATCTCGGCAATGGACATCACTGAAGCGCGTCTTCAACAAGTAAACTTCTCTGATGCTTACTACGACAACTCTGCCGCATTCATCTCTATCGAAGGCAAAATCGCAGACCAAGCGGCACTTGAAGGCAAGCGTATCGGTGTTCAAAACGGTTCTACTCACCAAAGCTACCTACTTGAGCAACTGCCAGGTGTAACTGCTGTTCCTTACTCAAGCTACCAAGATGCATTCATCGATATGAAAAACGGTCGTATCGATTCTGTCTTCGGTGACACAGCGGTAGTAGCAGAATGGTTTAAGAAAGAAGACAACCTGACGTACGTTGGTGAGCAAGTAACAAACCAAGAATACTTCGGTAACGGTTTCGGCATCGCAGTAAACAAGAGCAACCCAGAGCTCGTTGCACAGCTGAATATAGCACTTGCAGCTGTGAAAGCGAACGGCGAATACGACAAGATCTTCAACAAGTACTTCGGTAAGTAATATGCAGTTAACGGGTTACTCTTTAGGGCTCGTCGAAGCAAGCTGGATGACTATTCAGCTTGCATTCGTAAGCCTATTGGTAGGATTAGTTTTAGCGGTATTGTTTGCTGGCGGTGAAATGTCTCGTCGCATTGTAATCAAATGGCCGACAACCGCGTTCGTGACAATCGTACGTGGTCTACCAGAAATCTTGGTAGTTTTGTTTATCTACTTTGGTTCAACACAAGTGCTCTTCATGATCACTGGTGACTTTATTGAAGTTAGCCCGTTCTTATCTGGTGTTGTTGCGTTGTCACTTATCTTCGCTTCTTACGCTTCACAAACCATTCGTGGTGCATTGAAAGCAGTAAGCAAAGGGCAGAGAGAAGCGGCGAGTGCATTGGGTATTCCTCAATCTCGCGTATTTTTCAGAATTGTATTGCCACAAGCCGTAAGACACGCACTGCCAGGTTTAACGAACCAATGGCTGGTTCTATTGAAAGACACTGCACTGGTTTCATTGATTGGTGTAACTGATCTACTGAAACAAGCACAATTAACATCAGCAGCTACGCACGAAGCATTCACTTGGTATGCGACAGCAGCGGCTATCTACTTAATCATCACTCTAATCACGCAAAGATTGGTAAAAGTGATTGATGGTAAGTTCTCTATTCAAGGTTTGGGTAACAAAGGGGCAATGGCATGAATCAACAATACCTCTCTCAAATGCTTGAAGGCTTAACGACCAGTCTTCAATTAACGGGCGCTTCACTGCTTGTTGGCTGTATCTTGTCACTGTTGATGACAGTAACGCTGATTCTAAGATTACCCGTAATACATTGGTTCACTCGTGGCCTTATAACGTTGTTCACGGGTACACCATTATTGGTGCAGATCTTCTTGGTGTATTACGGCCCAGGTCAATTCGATTGGATTCGTGAAAGCTTCCTATGGACATGGTTAAGCCAACCTTGGTTCTGCGCGATGTTAGCATTAGCTTTGAACACCGCAGCGTACAGTACGCTACTGTTCAGAGGTGCATTCAATGCAATTCCAGCAGTGCAGTGGGAAGCATGTCGCGCACTCGGCATGGACAAAATCGCAACGCTTAAAGTGTTGCTGCCATACGCACTACGCCGCGCCGTTCCAGCTTACTCGAACGAAGTGATTCTAGTTTTCAAAGGCACTTCATTGGCAAGTACCATCACCATCATGGATTTGATGGGCTACGCTCAGCGCATCAACGGCCAAACCTACGACACACTCACTGTGTTCGGTATTGCTGGCGCATTTTATCTAGCAGTAAACGGCATTCTAACGCTGATTTTCCGCCAAGTAGAAAAGAAAGCTCTCGCATTCGAAGCGGCGTAAGCTAGCCACTTAAAAGTTAAATTAACTTATAAAGCCTGCCATTTATGTCCACATAAATGGCAGGCTTTTTTGTGCCTTCACATGGCTAGAAGGGCTGTAGGTACATACAGCTCGTGAGGGTTTTCGCTAGATTCATATTATATGGAAATATTCTGTATCTTGTTATTCTATGTACCCATCTATGTTTTAAGTCACTGAAATAATGAAATTAATTGTGCTAGAGTACCATGCATATGAAACTAGACAAAAAATTCTGTATTTGAATGCAGAGTTTTTCTGTCTAATAGCTGTTATGTACTTTGGAGAAAATATGGAAGTTGTTACTACTAAAAAACATGTATCAGAATATCCCAATCCGTTTTATTTGAAGCAAGGTGACAAAGTAGCTCTAGGTACAATTGACGACGAGTTTCCCAACTGGATCTTTATTACCAGTGTAGAAGGGGAGCAGGGGTGGGCTCCAGTTCAATATGTTGAGAAGATTGAAGGAAGTTCTGAAGGTATTTTGCTTGAAGACTATGACAATGTTGAGCTTAATACTGTCATTGGCGAAAAACTGTCAGTGCTATTCGAACTCAATGAGTGGTATCGAGTTTCGAGGTCAACGGGTGAAATTGGTTGGGTACCAGTGCGCTCGGTAAAACGTAGATAACAAGAAATTGAAGAGGGGTGCACAACGCTTGGCATTTTTGCTATGCGTTAGTTTTAGTGTTTTAGATTATATGCGGTAGCTTCGGTTTAGCGTTGCTCGCATCAACGGGACGCTATACATTTTATGAAAGATGATACAAAAAGGATGTTATGAAGTTATCTGAGCTACAAAGTCATATAAAAGAATTCGATTATGCTCCAGAGCAATCTGAACATTATTTTTTAAAACTAATCGAAGAAGTTGGCGAATTATCGGAATCTATTCGCAAAGGTAAACCTGGGCAACCAACTCTAGAACAACTCAAAGGTTCAATCGCAGAAGAGTTATATGACGTCTTGTACTATGTTTGTGCTTTAGCCAATATTCACGATGTAAACCTTGAGAAAACGCATGAACTAAAAGAAGTTTTGAATAAGGTTAAGTACAACCGATAGGACGCGTATAACAAACCGTTCAAGAATGTTTTGCAACGCGTGGCATTTTTATCATGCGTTGGTTTTAGTGATTAAGGTGGTATGCGGCGGCTTCAGTGTTGCGTTGCTCACCCCTTAGCAGGGTGTTATGAAATAAGGAGAGTTCAGCAATTGAAGATACAAACAGACAGATTAGAAATGGTTCAAATTACTGCTGATGACTGGGGTTTATTCCAGTCTCTGAATCAAGACCCAGCAGTAATTAGCCTATGTTTTGATGAACCATCACCCGAGGCTATATAGGAAAGCTTTGAGTCGAGGCTTCCTGACTGGAATAAAAGCTCTGATCATTCGTTGTGTCTGACCATGGCTTTGAATGAGACGGGTGAAAAAATTGGCGTTACCGGTTTTCGAATAACTGAGGGTAAAGCTGAAGTTGGTTACTTAATTCTGCCGAAATATCATGGTCAAGGTTTCGGAACGGAGTCCTTAAAAGCTTTGCTTAAGTCGGCTTCAAAGGGACAAGGTATTCGAATGTTTGGCGCTATAGTGACTGAAGGAAATATAGGTTCAGAGAAAGTACTTACTAAAAGTGGATTTTCTTTGAAAGAAGTCGTGCCAGAAGCTTATAAAATAGGCGGTAAGTTGTACGCAGACCACATCTACAGCTACGAAAATGTTGTCTCATATCAATTAATTTAATAAGATTCGCAACGCTTGGCACTTTAGGTTTAAATCAGCTTTAGTATTTACAGCACAATGCTTCAAGTAGGTGGTAGCGTTGCTCACTATTTAATTTGGTGTTATGCAAATGGAGAAAAAAATGAGAATTTTTGAAGCCGATAGCTCTATGAAAGACGCTGTTGGTCAATTCTATAAAGAGCAGGGCTATCATAGCGCTTGGTCTAATACTGAAAGAGCATTTATCTGCCTCAACGATGGTGCGATTATCGGCTCAGTGAAAGTTGAGCTTATTAATGACGTGACGATACTCAGGGGCATGTACATTGCGAGTGAGTTTCAAGGTCAAGGTCTAGGCCTTCAATTTCTTAAGCACATTGAGCCTGTTTTAAATTTGCGTACCGCCTATTGTATGCCGCTTGCTCATGTAACAGATTTCTACAAGCATATTGGCTTCAATGAGGTTGAAGAAAGTCAGTATCCTGGGTTTCTACAACAACGTTGTGAAAAGTATCGTGAAATGGGGTATTCGATTACAACGATGCGTCGTGAAAAATTTGCATAACAATCTGTTTAAGGCTGATTCACAACACTTGGTATTTTTACTATGCGTTGGTTTTAGTGTGTAAGGTGGTATGCGGTGGCTTCGGTATTGCGTTGCTCGCATCTTAGTAGAGCGTTAGGTAAAAGGAGGGGTAATGAGCGCGAGAGTAATTGAAGTTGTAGATTATCGAACTTCATGGGCCGATGAATTTAGTGACGAAAAGGTATTGCTTGGTTCGGTCTTGAATTCAGCTAATGTAGTGGAAATTCATCACATAGGCAGTACTTCAGTCAAAGGTCTTTGTGCGAAACCAATTATCGATATTCTTGTTGAAGTGAAATCACTAGGGCGTGTTGATCTTTGCTGTACATTCCGTGTTCAACAATACATCGGTAGCCACATTAACATGAATGCCAGTGATAACATGCTGGCATAATTCCTTTCTAGCTTGTCATATCTACTTGAAATAGCTCGATAATGCTTAATTCTCCCAAAGGCATTTTCGACCAAGTGACGATACTTGTATAGACACCAATCCATACTGTCTTTGTCTATATCTTGTCCGTAATTGCGTTTAGCAATTACTGTTTCTCCGCCACGTTCCTTAACAAAAGTACGGAAAGGTTCGCTGTCATATCCTTTATCACAAACGATGGTATTAACTTCATCGAGTTGCTCAACTAAGCTTTCGGCATGCACTATATCGTGGCGTTGTCCCTCTGATAAATCAAAGCAAATCGGCAGGCCACCACTATCTACAGCTAAGTGAATTTTGGTTGAGTTGCCCCCGCGACTTTTTCCTATTTGCTCTGAACTTTCAGTAGCTGCACCTGTACTATGCTGATGCGCTCTAACTATAGAGCCATCAAGAAATACCCATTCAAAGTCAGCCATGCTAGATAAGCTTTTGAAAAGATTATCTAAAATCCCTTTCTTTGACCAAAGATTAAATCGTCTGTAAACGGTACTCCACTATCCGAACTCAGAGGGTAGATCTCGCCAAGGAATACCTGTTCTCATTCGATAAAGTATTCCTTCAAATGTCATTCGATGTTCAGTTTTATCGTAAATACGACCTGTACTTTTCATAACTTGGAGTAGCAGTTCCCAGCGAATATCAGTTAGCATTGTTCTTGGCATGGTATTGGTTATGGTTTTACTTTTGGCGAAGCAAATTATAACTCTTTACCATGCTGTTCAAAAAACACTCACGAAAGATCAACACGCCCTAGTACATTTACGGTACCTGAACCATGGAATTTGGGGACTGGCGGTTCCCAAGCCATCTTAGGATTAGCTGCCGCGGGGCTCTTAATGTATTTAAAACGACAGATTGAAGGGAAGTTAGCGTTGGGTGTTTTAATACTAACAATTGGTCCAGCATTCGCTCTAGATCTAATCTTCAGTGAGTACCATCTTCCAAAGGTTGGTCATGTGGTTAGTTTTAGCTTAGGTGTTATTCTTTTATATGGTTTTCAACAACGTGGTAAAACTTGTTACTAATTGGAGATTAAAATTGATTCCCAATGCATGGCATTTTCACTATGGGTTTATTTAAGGCGTTAAGGTGGTATTCAGAAAGATCTATGTTGCGTTTTTCACCACTTAATGCAGCATGATTGGTCACTATACATATCTAGAAAAGGAGTTCAAAATTGAAAGTAGCTTTAGTAACTGGTGGTTCGAAAGGTATCGGACTAGATCTCGTTCTACGCCTAGTAGAATTGGGTTATAGGGTTGTCACTTGTTCACGATCTGAAGCAGGGTGGGGAAAAGTGCTTGCTATATATCCAGAATTAGACGCTGTGGATCATAGGGTTGTAGATATTGCTGATCAAGAGCAACTAGCGGGTCTATTCTCCTATATTGAATCCGAATATAAGAAATTAGATATCGCAGTAAATAACGCTTCTCCTGCCCTAGTTTCACGAGGCTATCTACATCAAGTTGATATTGAATTACTTAAAGAAACCCTCAATGTGGATTTTTTGTGTCAGGCTTTATGTCTGAGAGCAGAACTAAAGTTAATGGGGCCCGGTTCAAGCATAGTTAATATAAGTTCGGTAAATGGCCTTAGACCAACGCCAAATGCATCAATATACAGCGCGTCTAAACACGCTTTGGAAGGATTAACGCGCTCAGTTGCGCTTGAGAGTATTGGTTCTGGTATTCGAATTAATGCAGTAGCGCCTGGTGTAACGTGGACTCCTCGTTGGGAATTGCGCCAACTTGAAAATGAAAATATCCGCTCGGAGGTATCTCAAGCCGTTCCCATGAAGCGGTTTGGTTGTACCAATGAGATAGTAGACGCAATAGAGTTTTTACTTTCAGACAAGGCTACTTATATAGTAGGGCACACATTGGTAGTAGACGGTGGTTTGTCTTTGGCATAAACGGCCGATAATCTGTTTAATATGATTCACAACATTTGGCGCTTTTCGGCGCTTTGCGTGTAGTGTTGAAGGTGGTGTAGCTGAGTTCGATGACAACGTGCTCACTACCTTTGTTTACCGTTATTCAAAAATTTCGAGGGTATTGTTGACTATGTTTCCAAAGTTGAGACAGCCAGAAGGTAGTTTGTATTGTGGACCTTATTGTATTACTGCTTATTTAAAAAGTATGGATAAATTACCCCTTAGCTCGCCTCTTAAGCTACATAAATTTGATGCGGCGCAGGTTTCATTCACTGGGGCTCCTGTCGAAGTTAATGGTTTAGAGGAATTAAAAGACTTCGCTTTTGAACTCTATAAGGTCACGGGAATAATTACTCCCGGCGAGTACCCAGATTATATTGAACACTCCGGCTACAATTCATTAGGAGCAATGCTGTATGTTCTTCGTCAATTTGGCATAGAGTGTGAGGTTCTTATTAGAGATGCACAAACGGATGAATATTTGCGTCGAGTTTTCCCTATCGAATTTGAGCTAATTGAAAAGCTGGGTGTTTCAACAAAAATTTTGTCGTTAGGCAAGTCGACACCCAACAACACAATGTTAATATCAGTTATCAGGGTAAATGGTTCATTACATTACGTACTTAACGATGCTAAGGGCAACTGGTTTGATTCAGGTATAACTGGTACTAGAGCCGAGTGGGACTCAATTGAGAGTTGGCAAACTGCGGCTAACAAGCGTGAAGGCGCGGCTTGGTTAGGGATATCAATTCGAGTCAAATATTAAGTACACAACAAACTACCTAACAAAGGTTCTCGCGCTTGGCAGTTTCAGCCCCCGCTTTATTACTACACAAAATCCAGTTCAAGTGGTACGGCGTAATCATTCATTGGTTAGTTTTTTTAACCTAAAGGAGATTTATGGAAAAATTTGTTAGGCTTCAAGAACTTGGAGCAGGTGACTTTCAGCACCTTAACGGTTCATTGGAGGCACACTTGAAAGGCACTGAACAAGTTCTAATTAACTGGGGTGGTAGTGTGTTACTTCAAATCGCAGGTCTCTTCCATGCCGCGTATGGAACAGCAGGTTTCGATGAAAATATGGTGTCGTTAAGCTAGCGCCAAGACATAGCGCGAATTATTGGTAATGATGAAGAAGCATTGGTTTATTTGTATTGTTCATGCGACCGAGACTATGTATTTCCTCAATTTGGCAAAGCGCCAGAAATCGAGTTTAAAGACAGATTTACTGGTTCAATATTCAAACTCGACATTGCAACCGCAAAGTTGTTTTGCTTTTAAATGACCCACTTGGCAGTAAAAGAGAAGATGCTTCTATTCCGTTAAATCGTGTCTATATTGAAGCGTTCGAAGCGATTGCGCGAGACCCAAACAACGAATTACTGGTTGTTGAACTGGAAGGCGCTCTGGTCGGGATGCTTCAACTAACCTTTATTCCGTATCTAACGCATACTGTTAGTTGGCGTTGCCTTATCGAAGGTGTTCGAATCCATAGTGACTATCGTAGACAAGGTTTCGGTGAGCAAATGTTCAAGGTAAGGAATCTCAATGTTTCCTGACCTGAACAATCGCGGCATAACTCACGTCAGAATGAGTCCCGGACAGACCTAACTTCTGCTCTACAATCTAAACACGGATGTTTGTTGAACACTTTCATGCTGTTTTCGCTATTTCAGATACACCCATCCTGTGAAACGCCTAAATTGACCTGATTTGGGCTTGAACCAGAGCATGGTGGACCAGCTCTGACAGCGGCTCCCCAGCCCTAAAGCGAAGAAACGTTAAACGGTGCCCACAAAGAATGCACTCAAACGGGTCAACCTTCACATACCCTTTCAGCATAGCTGCGTAACCGGGCATTTCAGGTGCGTCTTTAGGTGCGACACCCAAGGCACCGTAGACCTTAGGGAGCATCTCACCACGACGTCGGTTTGATAGAAAACCGAAGTATCGAATCATTTTGAAGTGCTTATCTGGAATATGCTCAATCATGCGTTCTATCAGAGCTTCTGGACTCAAAATGAGGGATTCCGTTCGACCATTCCTATGGTTGAGGTAATCAAACGTCACCAAGCCTCCCTGGAAGTTATGTCGTAAACGCGACGCCGATATCGGTGGCCGTTTTAGGTATCGACCCAGGTAAGTCATGGTTGGCGTCACGTTGGCTGTTTTCTTTGCAAAGTGCAGCTTCCATCGACGGCAATATTGGCTGGTTAAAAATCGGGACCAATCTTGCTCATTACGAATGAAAGGGCAGTCCTCTCCACTCAAGTCTAACTCTGAGTAATTGGAGCTGAGAAGTTGAGTGATGGCACCGCGCCAACACTTCTCAGTGGTCTTAGCTTTAAAGAAAATCGGCTTCCATAGACCAGTCTTCTTACATAAACCCCCACGGGTGACAGACAAATGGATGTGCACATTCCAATTCAGCTTTCTGCCGTAGGTATGAAGTGCACAGAACACGCCAATATCGATATCGAGTTGCTTTGCCCATCCTAAGAAGATTTTGGCTGCACAGCTAAAGAGATGATTGAGAAGAAAACGATTATCCCGAAAGATGGGCCACAGCGTGTGAGGTAGCGTCAACGTAACGTGTTGATACTCACACTCAGGAAAGACATGTTGTTGCTTTCGTATCCACCGCTCTGTGGCTTTTATGCCACAACTGCTGCAAAAGCGAGATTTACACGTCTGGTGAATGTATTTGTGATGGGTGCAGTCAGCATGAGTGCATCGATACTCTTTAGAGCCAAAAGCAGCGGTACTGCAAGCGAGCATCTTGGTGACGTTTTCAATGACGACGGTTCGGAGGGTTTCTCGGTACTTATTGAGGTAGTTCAGCCAAGTATCGTTGGCATTGAAGAGTTGTTTGATGGGCTTATTCGGATGCATGACCTATAGGATAAACGATCCATGTAAAGCACCCTAGTCGGTTGAGTCTCTTTGTTTTCGGCCGTAGGCCGCTCAGGCGACACCGTCGCCGGTTCTGTCAGTTTTCTCTGGAACGAAAATCGCGTCACCAGATTTAATGCTCGGTGGGTTAGAGTTAGGTAGGCCTTCTGTGTACGCCGCTAAATCAAATTTAATTACTTTGCCATCGGCTTTGATCACACGTATTTGACGTGATTCTGCAAATCGAGTCGGACCGCCAGCATTTGCAAGGATATCCATGAAAGTTGCGTCTCTTTTGCCTTCAAAAGCGCCGGGAGCAGCAACTTCACCCATCACGTAAACCATATTGGCACCAGACTTAATCTCTTCTTCTTGTTTCGGTACAAAAATGGTTGAACCAGGACGAAGAACAGGCAACAAACTTTCATCACCGGAGTCTAGGTAGCGTTTAAGGTTGAATAGAGTCGGTGTGTTGTTAGAGATAACACGAATTTGCTCGACGCTAGCATAGCGAGTCACACCGCCCGAACGCATTAACACATCAACGAGGTCAGTGTTTTCTTTGTACGTGAATGACCCTGGTGCGTTTACTTCACCAAATACCTTAATCGCGATACGAGAGTCGGCACTGTCACCAGAGTTAGCAAGCTTGGCTGGATCAAACTCTTGTTCAATGTTGCCGACAAGTGGAGAAGCGGGAACGAACAGAGAATCAAGTGATTGCAGTGTAGGAAGATTAGCTTCATCCCCAGAGTCTAGGAAACGTTTGTAGTTGAACTCTTTTTTATCAGAACCACGTTTTAGAATCAGTTTGTCTAACTGTGCACCTGAACGTAAACCACCCGCTGCGTACAGTGCCATTTGAACACTTGAGCCTAGTGCTAGCGTGTATTCACCCGGTTCTTTCACATAACCTTGTACCGAAATGATGATTTGTTGCTCTTTTACGTACACCGATGCGTTTGAAAGATCTTTGTAAGCCGAAGCCAAAGACTCCAGAACGACCTTGTTTAGTTGCTCTTTGTTGTAACCTGCCACGAATACCGCACCGACTTCAGGAAGAGTAATTCGTCCACGTTTATCAACTTGGAATCCAGTATTGAGAGTGCTTTCACCAGGGACATTAACTTGGATAAGGTCACCGACTTGTACCGCATCAGAAAACTCGTCATTAGCTTGAACGAAACTCGCGAAACACAATACAAATGTGATGAATATAGTGATTAGTGATTTCATAGTGCACCTCCCATCTTTGCTGCGTTCTCGGGCGAGATAACTTCAATGCTTACGCGACGATTGGTCAGTAGGGTTCCGTCAGACTCACCCTCAAAAAGTGGCACCGTTTCACCGACAGATACCGCTTTAATTCGTTGTGGGCTGAGGCCAAAGATAGTGAGGTAGCGTTCGACTTGTTTTGCTCGTCCTAGTGCTAGTTTATCGTTGTACTCTTCAGAACCTGTCGCATCTGCATGTCCTGTAACAATCAGGTCTAAAGATTTATTTTCTTTCAAAATGTAAGACGCTTCAGCCAGCTTACCCATGTATTTGGGATTCACTTCGGTGGAATTTTGTGCGAATTGATTGTCAACATTGAGCAGTTCATACAGTTGTTGAATCACAGATAACTGCATGCGGAATTGATTTTCGTTTTTAGGTGGTTCGCAGCGCGCCTGAGAGGTCACATAGTCAAGTTGAACCTCAAGTTCGTTAAGACGTTTTCTTTGGATAACAAGGTCGTTGGCAGCATCTAACAGAAGACCACCTTGGAGTTCTCGTGCGATTCGGTTTTGTTTTTGAATAGCTTGAACAACAGCAGCAGGGAAGCACCAACGCGCACCTTCTTGGATTAACGCATCTAAATGCAGTTTTGCCAGTTGCCAATCAAAGCGCAGTCCATGTTCAGGGCCAAGAGGCTCGTCGGGCATGACTGGAGAGAAGTCAGAATTTTGGTAATTGAGTGAGTCATAGCTTTCTGCTAAACCGCCAGTGCCTTGTTCTGGGAAACTTGAGCAACCCAGAACTAGGACAGACAGAGAAAGGGCTACGTAGTTTTTAAGTTTTTTCATGCCAACGTCCTTTGTTTTTTCTTTTTATTATTATTTTTAGTTACTTCTAGCTTAGTGGATCCTCATGAATTGGTAGAATTTTTTGAATTCACAGGGATAGCGTGGCCAATGCGTAGAAGCTTCATGATTTCTAAAGGCTGACCAGATACATTTTCTAAGCGCATGTTTCTTTCGCGTTCAGTTAATCGCTTAAACATGTAGACAATCGCCCCCACGCCTGATGAATCAAGAAACTGAACTTCACTGAAATCAACTTCAATTTCTGGGTGGCCATCGTTAGATATCACATCGTCAATATCGACCTGCGCTTCGCGACTACCTGCTGCGTCTAAATCACCAAAAATCGAAAGAGTCAGTGTCGTTGTGTTTAAGTCAATTTTGCGTAATTCCATAGTCTTATCTCCTTTAATGTATCAATTTTCGATTGCACTTAATGTGCCAACTTTTATGTACTTTATTTTCAATAGGTTAGAGGAAGTAACTGTATAGATGTCATATTGAGAAACAGGACTTCTCAATATGAGAACGAATAATGAGTGAATTTTTGAGAGCTATTAGGTATTAATTTGGTGAATGAAATCAGGGATTGAATAATTTTGACGTTTGGATCGCATAATTTGTTTAATTCCTGATATAAACTTTGTTGAACACATAGGATAAAAGGAGTGAAAAATACGGAGTGAACAATGAGGTTAACCAAACTAGCCATAGCAACTTTGTGGGCATGCGCTCTGCCTGCACATTCATCTTATTTGCCGCCCGAACAATTGGTGCTCGCCAATACCTATCAACAAGGTATCGATGTCTCTCAATATTGGAAAAGCGAAAAACTGGACGGCATTAGAGCGTTGTGGGATGGAGAGCATCTATATACGCGCAACGGAAATCGAATTTATGTCCCTAAGTGGTTTGTCGAAAAACTTCCTAAAATTCACCTAGAAGGCGAGTTATGGGCAGGGCGAGGTAACTTCCATGTTGTTCAATCAACCGTATTGGACCATACGCCCAGGGATACGGCCTGGCGACAAATCGAATTCATGCTTTTTGATATGCCTGGTGCCGCAGGGGGTTATCAAAAACGTTATTACAACATTCTGCATTGGGCGAGTGTCATCGATGAAAAGCATATTGGTTACATCGAACATTTCCCAATACCCAGTGAAGAGTTGTTATTCCAGCAGTTAGACAACATCGATGAAGGGAATGGGGAAGGTATTATGCTTCGTAAGATCACCAGCCGTTATCAAGCAGGAAGAAGCAATGATTTACTAAAACTTAAGAGGCATCATGACGCTGAAGCGATAGTTATCGGTTACAAAGGAGGGACGGGAAAGTACAAAGGAATGATGGGCTCGATATTGGTTCACACCGAAGAGGGCGTTGAATTTTATATTGGGAGTGGGTTTAGCGATAAGATGAGGTTGGCACCACCAGAAATAGGCAGTCGAATTACCTTCCGATATAACGGCTTTACGCAAAACGGAAAGCCCAAGTTTGCGCGCTTTGTTCGAGAAAAGAGTGAGTATTAAAATTAAGGCATTAGCTGTATCCAAACTAGAGCACTTAAAGTTACCAGAAACAAAAAGAGCCCTGATCATTCAGAGCTCTTGAGGTTCATTTCATACCGGATCTTCGTAAGTAATTAGCTACGAATTAACGAGAACTAAACTCTAGCTGAACATCGTCATCTTGTTTGTGCATCCAGTGCAGGCGCATACCCAACATAATGGCTGCAGACGTAAGGCCGATGATGAAACCAATCCAGAAACCATGTGCACCCATAGGTTCAACTATCCAATCTTTCATTCCTAAGACGTAACCGATCGGAAGGCCAAGTAACCAGTAAGCAACGAAGGTAATGTTGAAGATAGAACGCATGTCTTTGTATCCGCGTAAAGCCCCCGCCGCAATCACCTGAATTGCATCCGTACATTGATATACCGCAGCGAACAACAATAGTTGCATGGCAACAGTAATAACCGCCGTATTTTCAGTGTAAAGCAACGAGACTTGCTCTCTGAACAACACGGTTAACGCTGCTGTCATAAACGCCGTCACCAATCCAACAATAATGCCCACATGTGTCGCTATTTTTGCGCCTTCTGTGTTGCTTTGACCCAATTTATGGCCAACACGAATACTTACCGCAGCGCCAATACTCATTGGGATCATGAACACGAGTGAAGAGAAGTTAATCGCGACTTGGTGCGCGGCAACAATCAGTGAGCCTAATGGCGCCACCAATAAAGAAACGACGGCAAATAGCGTTACTTCAAAAAAGATTGCAGCAGCAACAGGGAATCCAAGTCTGAACAAACGGATTTGCGCTTTTAACTGTGGTTTATGGAACGTGCCAAAGATATTAATTTTCGCTAAACGCTTCGATGTTAAAACATAAGCAAACAATAAAGCGAACATCACCCAATAGACGATTGCCGTCGCTACGCCACAACCCACGCCACCAAGAGCTGGTGCGCCAAGCTTTCCGTAAACAAACATCCAGTTAAGCGGGATGTTTAAGAGTAAGCCGATAAAACCGATAACCATTGCCGGCTTGGTTAAAGACATACCATCAGTAAAACTTCTTAACGTTTGGAACAACAAAAATGCAGGAACAGCAAACATCACGGCATTCATATAGCCAATGGTCTTGTCTGCCATGAGCCGTTCAATGTCCATCCATTCCAGTATCAGCTGCGTTTGAAAGAGCACGCCAATGATAGGAAGGGAGATGACTAGCGCTAAAAACGCACCTTGTTGAATCTCAAATGGGATCTTTACTTGGCGACCCGAACCATTCAGTTGTGCCACTACAGGAACAAGCGCCATTAATAGGCCAACACCAAAGAGAATGGATGGTAGCCAAATACTTGCTGCAATCGAAACCGCCGCCATATCGATAGCACTTACGCCACCGGCCATAACGGTATCAACAAAACCCATTCCGGTTTGTGCAACTGATGCGATCAAAACTGGAGTCGCAAGTTTGATTAAATTAGAGGCTTCTTCTTTGTAACGATGCACAAACAACTCCAAATAAGAGAGAAAATTAGAATAATAGCGTAGGAATAGGCATTCTGAAGGAATCAGAGACACTGATCTTGAGCTTCCACTGGACGAATCATAAAGAAATGTCACAATACTTGCTATGAAAAACTGTTACTAAAATGCTAAATAGGAATCTTATGTTTACAGGTATCGTTCAAGGCATGGCTACACTGGTTGCTATCAACAAAAAAGAGTTGTTTCAAACTCATACCATTGAGTTAAACGATGAGATGATTGAAGGATTAGCGATTGGTGCATCAGTCGCTCATAACGGTTGTTGCTTAACCGTGACTGAAATCTTAGGTAACCAAATCTCATTTGATCTCATGCAAGCAACATTAAGGCTCACCAACTTAGGTCAACTCAATGTTGGTGACCAAGTAAACGTCGAGCGCGCCGCTAAGTTTGGTGATGAGATTGGCGGACACAGCATGTCTGGGCACATCGCACGTATGGCTAAGTTAATCGAAGTGATTAAAACGGAAAACAACCGTACGCTTTGGTTCGAACTACCAGAAGCAACGATGAAATATGTACTGAGCAAAGGTTACATTGGCGTCGATGGTTGTTCATTAACGATTGGTGAAGTGGAAGACAATCGTTTCTCTGTCCATCTAATCCCAGAAACTCTGAATCGCACTCTGTTTGGTGGTCGTGAAGTAGGGGATGATGTGAATATCGAATTCGACCCTCAGACACAAGCTATCGTTGATACTGTAGAACGCGTACTCGCAAATCAGAAGTAACCTGAACAACAAGGTTTATGGCTTGAGTGATTAAGATATCGTTATAAATAGCAAAAGGAGCACATCAGGTGCTCTTTTTTTATCATGGTAGAACCGAAAAATGATTTGTCAGAAAACCTGCTCGTCATCTGCATCAATTGAGAGATTAATTCTGTCTCTCATTTCATCTACCTGCATGTCGAGGTGGATAGCATTGCAACACACGGGACAATCGTCGTAGAAGTCTTGGCTACCATTGGAAGCGTCGAGCGTTATGCTAATGGCGTGCCCACAATGAGGGCAGGAGAGATGTTTCTCGGTGTATTTATGCATGGCGAATTCTCCTCACTGTAACTTTTATCAATTGCAGTAGCTTTTCTCAATCGTAGTCGCCTATATCGAACGCACTTGCTTGTGTCGATCTAGCTTGTATGGTTCTTGGCCAACCACAGTAATTATTATTAAACTGCCTTAATCTTCTGAATACACGCTTCGGTTTGTACTAAATACTCGCCGCCAAATTGATTGCAGTGATTAAGAAGATGGTACAAGTTGTAAATGTCTTTCCGATCAGTATAGCCAACGTCGAGCGGCATGACGCTTTGGTAACCTTCATAAAACTCTTTAGGGAAGCCTTCGAACAATTCGGTTAACGCCAAGTCACACTCATGGTCACCCCAGTAACAAGCTGGATCGTAACAAATTGGGCCAAATGCAGAGTTGGCGACATTGCCATTCCAAAGATCGCCATGAAGCAAAGAAGGGCGAGGGTTGTGGCCTGCAAGTCGCATATTCACCACGTCTACAATATCATCGATGTCACCAAACTCGATGCCTTTTTCTTTCAGAAGTTGCAGTTGAAAACCGATGCGCTGTTCTGAGAAAAAACGGCCCCATTTTTTATGCCAGGGGTTGGGCTGAAGGGTGCTGCCGATATAGTTATCTTGATCGCAACCAAACTCTTTTTGTTCGCCCCATCGGTGCAGTTGTGCCAATTGAACACCAAAGTCATAGCTATTATTGCCGGTTTCTAAAGGCTTAGTGGGTAAGTAATTGAGAATAATGAACGAGCACTCTTTGGTTTTACCAATAAGCACAAGCTCTGGGACATAGACTGTAGAGGTATTTCTTAATAGACGTAGGTTCTCAGCTTCAATTTCAAATTTTGGGAGAAATTCCCGTAGATTCACTTTTACAAAGTAACGTTCATTACCATCACTGATCATATAGCAATCGTTAATGTCACCACCAGGCACCTTAGTACGTTCAGTTATCTGAAAGTTAAACAAAAGGGTGTCTGAAAGCTGTTGAGAAATGGCCTGCCACATAGGAAATCCTCACAGAACGGTTAGTTTAAAAGACTAAAACAATTAGTTTAAAAGACTAAATACAATTAGTTTAATAGCAATAGTTTAGGATAAATCTGAGCAATTTATAGACGTTCTGGTCAATGTTGTTAGCTCTTATTCATATCAATATGCATCAATTACTGGATTTGTGAACTCGGACTGTCTCAATGCCTTTGATATAACGAAACAAATTATACTTCGCAAAGTAGCCAGCAGTTTGGAACTGGCATCACATCTGCGCCTGATAAGATACTTGTTAAGTGGAAAAGAAGAGGCGGATTGGTATCGTCTACACGTTACCTTATTTGGTTATAATAAGATGGTTAGTATTCGTTAGACATTAAGTAGGGTGTCAGCATGGCATCGAAGCACATTCTGTTGGTATGCTTCATTCGATGGTTTGTTTGATGCATGAGAGATTGATTTAAATTTGAGCTTAAATGCTAACAAGGATCATTTAAATGCGACTTTTAATAATAAAATGATGACAAATGACCTAATTTACATAGTATTAGCAAAGTACGTATTAATCTAATCTTGAGCTTAAAACGGAGATTTATTGTGGTTGTAGAAACCGATGGCTACTTAGCTTTAATCGAGCACCTATCATTCAACCTGGATGTATTCACCAAAGGTACTGGTGATACTGGCAGTGAAAGTGTCGAAGATATCGTAACGGACATGATTTCAAGCAACATCATGGCCATTTTCGAGCAAAACCCAGAATTGCATGCCAGTGTTCGTTTTCAATTGTTGAAAGAGGCTGATGCTGTTGTGGCTGATTTAGGTGAAGTTTTGGCTGGTGTTTGGTCTAAGAAAGCGACAAACGAGCAGATTGTTTTTCTTGATGAATACATCGCGTTAGTGAAAAACTTGTTTGACACTGCCGTTGCTAAATACGACTAAGTTCAGTTGCTGCTGACGTTAAATCAATGCAATTAAAGTCAGACAAACTTCAATCTATATACGTCTAAAGTGCCAGAATTTTGAAGCCCAGTAGGGGTTATCAAGCCTTGAGATAATCACGCCTTTGGACGTAGAGGCATGTAGGAACTGTTTTTTTCCCAGATAAACGCCTACATGTCGAACCTTTGGTGAGGTTTTGAAAAAAACTAGATCACCGCTTATTGCATGCTCATATGCGATTTCTTTCCCTTGTTGACTCTGATCTTTTGTCGTCCTTGGCAGTGCTTGCTGAGTCACATTTTGTACTGCAATTTGAACAAATGCAGAGCAATCAACCCCCCTAAATGACGTGCCACCAAAGTGATAAGGCACACCTTTCCACTGGTCATACACGCTCATATAGGCATTAACAGTCAATTGTTCTGACTTTGATAAGGATTTTTGTGCGGTTTGACTGAAGTGAGAGGGCGGTGGTGTCGAGCTACATGCAGCTAATGTTGCGAGAGTTATTGTAACTGCAAGCATTTTTCTGAATTTCATATGTAACTCTTCTGAAAAAAAATGAAATAAAAACGTCATCAAGGACTTCTAGTATACGAACTAACTTAAGGATATCTCTTTTCGTAGTCAAACTGGATTTCACATGCCCGACACAAGTTTATCAATAAAACCTTCACGTTATACATTCTCGCTCATCCAAACCGTTAGTGCTGTTTTTATTTCTATTCTCTTACTTGTCAGCTTTTTATCAATGGTCAGTATAAGAGGCATTGAGCGAGTGGGCGGATATTTCGATACGCTATCGGAACAGGCTTTACCGCTTGCGTTGCACAACGCTGAATTAACTCAGAGCGTATTAGAACAAGTCAAACTTCTCACTTACAGCACCCAATCAACGGACTTAGATACGCTAAATGCAACACGAGGATCTATTGTTCAACTTGCTTCCGAAAGTAACGCAACGCTAGAGGAACTCCTTTTTATCTCCCAATCTTTTCCTGATGCGATCTCTCTAGAACAACAACAGAACCTTATCGGCGATATGGCGCAACTGCAAACCATGACCAACACGGTTCTGCTAGCCCAGATTGAGATTCAAAATAAACAAAACCTGATCGACAGCAAAATGGGTGAGTTCCGTTACGGGGTTGGTTCGATCGGACCCGAAATGAACCGTATCAGTTCGTTTTTGGTGGAAGATAATCCAGAAGCTAGTGATGCAGCGAATCGTTTCACTTCAAGTGCTTCCGCAATGGCAAATACCTTCATGATGTTGATGATGCAATCTGACATCGAGAAAGCACAAGACGAATATCGCCAATTGAGAAACCAAATTGCTGGCCTTAACTTGGCTTACAGTGACTTTGCAGATTGGCACCCAGACATTGCTGAATTCGCAAGTCTAATTGCACCTTATGACATGGTCAAAGAGGGCTTCACTGAAGAAGGCGTTATCAAGCAACTGCTATTGAAATTAGAGTTAGTTCAACAACAAGAGCAAGATCTCGCTGAAGTTATTTCTTTAGCGAACACCGTCATCAACACACTCAACCAATTATCTTCTACCGCTTCTCAGTTGATTGATGAGAGCGAGCTAGTCGTTAATCAGACCATTACCAATATTGACCGCGTATTGTTTATCAGCGGCCTGGTGATCGCGGTAATCATCATGATTTCCTGGTTAGTGTTACGTCGCTGGGTCAACAAAGGCCTGAAAAATATTACTCAACAACTGAGCTTGCTTGCAGAGCATGATTTCTCAAAACAAAGTGCATTTGTTGGCCCATTAGAATTACAAGTGATTGCCTCAAAACTGAATACCGTTGTTGATTCAACAGCAGATTCCGTGCGCTTGGTGACACGTAACTGCGAAACGCTCTACCAAACCGCTGAAGTAAGTCATGACGCAGCGGAACAAACTAATTCGAGTCTGAATGAGCAAAACGAATCGTTACAGAACATGATTACAACCATAACTGAGCTTGAAGCTTCGATTGGCGAAATTGCACGCATTTCGAATGCATCCAATCACGACGCGCAACTTGCTGAAAACGAATCGGTAACTGGCAGCCAAGTTGTCGGACTCAATCAACAACGCCTGCAAGCTTTAGAACACACTTTGAGTATGAACGAAGAATCGATGACCGACCTCGATGGACGCGTTAAACAGATTCGTGAAATGGTCGACGTGATCAGCGGTATTGCAGAAAATACTAACTTGCTGGCATTGAACGCCGCAATCGAAGCTGCGCGAGCTGGTGAACAAGGGCGAGGCTTTGCCGTGGTTGCCGATGAAGTCAGAAAATTAGCCAGTGGCACTTCTCAGCAAACAACTAATATTCGCAATATGATGAATGAATTGGTCGCTGCAGCTGGACGTTCTCGCTCGGCGGTGACTGAATCTCGAAGCGAAATGGCCAATGCGATGCAAACCAGTGGTGATGTTAAGCAAGCTTTTGAAAAAATAGAAGTTGCAGTGAGTCAGATTAAAGGGCGAGTCGAGCAAATCATGGTGGCGACTGAACAGCAGGCACGCGCCACTGTTGATGTTACACATTCAATTACCCGAGTATCAGAGCAGGGGGAAGATACCAAATTGCAGCTAGAATCTATGATTGAAAGCTCTGAACAAGTCGCCGAGATAGCAGGGTATCAACAAGCCATGCTTCACAAGTACCAGTTGCAAGCTCAAAAGTAGAAACGTTCACTGCTGTTTCTTGATGAATATTGAACGAATACCAAGCATGATAGGGTTTACGCAAAAGGTACAGTACGAGACTCTACCTTTTATTTTTTACATTATTTACCTGTGTATTTGAGCTTCTCTATATCGGTAACATAGGCATTATTTGTTGGAAAAAGATGAGTGAGGCAACACCACTGATCACAACCCAAATCAGATCAAAACGAAGGCTAACAAGCGTACAAACAATCGCAGCCAAAACCTTTGGATTGTGAAGATCGAATTCCATTTCAGGCCCCGCACCTAAAATCTCCACAGCAATGATCGCAGGTAAAACCGTAACGGGAACAAAGCGCAGCGTTTTTTTAAAACGCTCCGACATCTCAAACTTGCCCGCCATACCAATCACAGAGAAACGAATGATGAAGGTTGCTGCCGCCATCGCTAAAGTAATAAGAATAAAAGTCGTTGTATTCATAGTTATGCCACTCCGCTTTCTTCGATTAGTAAACCAGTTTGTGTTGTTTCTTGTTCTCCTTTCTCTGTCGATAGATCCATACGATACCCCGCGTAAACGCCCACAACCGCTGCGATAACGAGACCAAGTGAGTAGGGTACTTCAGCCAGTAGAACGCCTGTGAATGTCGCAACGATGGCCGCCACAATGCACTCGCGACTTTTGACTTGCGGAATCACAATAGCAATGAAGGCTGCAACCATTGCGAAATCTAAACCATAGTTAGCAATTTCAGGGAACGAAGAACCAATCAGAGCTCCCAAGAAATCTGCTACGACCCAGTTAACCCAAAATCCGCCCATCGCGGCTAAATAGAACCAATGACGTCCTTCTTTTTCTGCCTTCATTTCATTGATTGTTACTGCGTAAACCTCGTCCGTTAGCCCGTAAGACATCAACATACGCATATGAATAGGATATTCCTTCATGTGTTCAGACATGGATGCGCTATAGAGTATGTGACGAAGGTTGATAATAAAAGTGGTAAACATGATAACGACGATGCTCGCCGACGATTGAACTAAGCCTAGTGCGACCATTTGCGATGAACCCGCAAACACAGTGAATGACCACAAAGTGCTCTGAGTAACACTCATTCCTGCCGTAATACTGATTACCCCGACTATGAATGAAAATGGAAATGCGCCTACGCACAACGGAAAGATGGCACGTAGCCCTGTCTGTATTTGTTGTTTACTCATGACTGCTCACCCTAAATTAAAAAATCAAATTTATTTGCAAATTATGGTTAGAATCGTATTGGTGATTAATTTATTTTTCAAACACAGATTAAAATTTATTTGATTTAGATCGGTATTCTTGGGTCAAACAAAAATAGGGGGTGCAATAAATTCTTTTAATTCAATTGTTTAGTTCTTATTTCATTTTTGGTATCTTTGATTATTCTTTTTGAGTTGATTTTATTGCAACTATTTTTGCATTTTATGGTTTTCAATGGTTAAACTGTAGTTGAAATATTTAGGCAACTAAGAACAGGATTAAACATGAAAGAAATCATTACAGCAGATAAAGCACCTGAAGCTATCGGACCTTACTCACACGGCAACGCGATGGGTAACCTAGTTTTTACATCAGGCCAATTGCCTGTATGTAAAGAAAAGGGCGGCGTAGTGGAAGGCGATGTTAGCGAACAATCCCGCCAGTCGTTGCTTAACCTTCAATATGTTTTACAAGCGGCAGGCAGTAACCTAGACGCTGTACTCAAAACAACATGTTACTTATCAGACATTAACGATTTTGCTGCGTTCAACGAGGTCTATAAAGAGTTCTTTGAAACGGATTGTCCTGCTCGTAGCTGCTTTGCAGTGAAGGATCTTCCTCTCGGTGTGAAAATCGAAATTGAAGCAATTGCTGGTCGTAAGTAGCTGGTCGTAAATAATTGAAGAATAGTGTGAGGTCCTTACCATGAAACAACAATGGCAGCAGTATAAAGAGATTTTAAATACCGTAGTTAAACCCGCTCTTGGCTGCACAGAACCCATCTCCGCAGCTTACGCTTGTTCAGTTGCGGCCAAGATGCTTGTGGGTACATCGGATAAAGTTCGAGTGTATGTATCGGATAATTTATACAAAAACTCTATGGGCGTGTTTGTTCCGGGAACAGGAAAAATCGGCTTACCTATTGCTGCAGCTGTTGGTGCAATTGGTGGGGACCCACACGCTGGTTTAGAAGTTCTAGCGAAGATCACCGCACAAGATGTCGATAAAGCTCAGGCACTCATTGATGCAGGGCAAGTGAGCGCACATCGTAAAGATGTCGATGAATTCATTTATTGTTATGCTGAAGTTGAGTCTGAAGGACAAATCGCGACGGTTGAAATCAGCGGTGGTCATACTCAGATCATCACCAAGGCCTTAAATGGTACGGTTCTATTCAGTCAAGATTGCGACCAAACGGTATCTACAGGATCGATTTGTGAAGGGATAGATATTGATATTGGCAGTATCTATAACTATGCCACGAGTGCAGACTTCGAAGATATTCAGTTTATTTTGGAAGCCTCTGAACTTAACGGCAAGCTGTCGCAACAAGGCCTTGACCACGCGTATGGACTCGAGGTTGGTCGGACCATGGAACAAGGTATCCAACTTGGTTTAATGAGCGAAGATCTTGTGAACAGCATCGTTATGCAAACCGCAGCGGCGTCTGACGCTCGTATGGGCGGTGCGACACTACCAGCGATGAGTAACTTTGGTAGTGGTAACCAAGGTATTGCTGCAACAATACCTGTTGTTGTGATTGCCAAGCACTTTAAATCATCACAAGAGCAATTGGCGCGTGCGCTGATCATGAGCCATCTTGGTGCCATTTACATCAAGTCGTACTATCCACCGCTTTCTGCTTTTTGTGGCAACACAGTCACCAGTGCAGCTGCTGCGATGGCGATGGTGTACCTTGCTAAAGGCTCATTTGAGCAAGGTTGTTATTCAATTCAGAACGTTCTAAGTGATTGCTCTGGGATGGTTTGTGATGGTGCGAAATCGACTTGTGCGATGAAGGTAAAAACCTCAACCAGTGCGGCGGTAAATGGCTTCTTAATGGCGATGCGATGTAATGAAGCTCATAACCAAGGCATTGTTGCTAATGATGTCGAGACCAGTATCCGCAATATTGGAAAATTGGTTACCGCTGGTATGAGTGTTACAGACTCAACGATTATTGATATAATGTCAGCGTAATCGAACTTATTAGAATAAAACAAACCGCTTGGTATTTTTACTTAGCGGTTTTTTCACCAGAGAGGAAGGACTCAGTGTTTGAATTAGCTCAAAGTGATTATGATATTTTGCACTCAATCGAAAACATCGTTGACGGTATTGCTGCAATGTATGGCGAGCATACGGAAGTGTTATTGCACAGTTTAGATGTTCGCAACCCTTCGATTATCAAAATCGCGAACAGTCATGTCACCGGTCGAGACGTAGGCGCGCCGATTACCAACTTAGCGCTAATGAAGCTGACTCAAGGTAAAGATGTGTCGGGCGCCTATATGACAAAATGTCCCGATGGCAAAACCTTACGTTCTATGACGACGATAATTCGAAATCCTCAACAGAAAGCCATCGGTTTGTTATGTATCAACACCAACCTCGATGCGCCATTCCAAGAAGTGATGCATTCACTGGTTCCTTGTTTGCTTCCACACTTAGAAAGGCCTCAAACAACGCCTGAAACTTTTGCCCGCAGTAATGAAGAGATGATGCACAGCTCAATTGAAACCGTGCGAGAGCAGGTGACGAGTGATCCTGAGGTTGCACCATCGAAGAAGAGTCGTGAGATTGTGACGCGATTACATGAAATGGGTATTTTCGATTTGAAAGACAGTGCGCAAATAGCAGCAAAAGGGCTGGATATCTCGATCCACACCATTTATCGCTATCTACGCGAACTAAAAGCGTAACGTTTGGCTCGAGTTTGCTGTCTAGTTTTTAGTTTTCTGGTTGTATCTAAATGGCTGGGTGATCAGTTTATCCAGTCGCTGCTCTTTTCCATCGCGTATTTCTGGAACACCAATATTGACCTTGTCATGACCAAGTTTAGGTTGAGTGCGATAGGTTTTAAACCAAATGTCCCACACCGACAAGAAGAAACCGAAGTTCGAATGGGTTTCTTTAACAATGACGGAATGGTGAACACGGTGCATGTCGGGCGTGACAATCACTTTACGTAACTGTTTATCCAGCCATAGAGGCAATCGGCCGTTGCTGTGGTTGAACATGGCACTCACATTTAATACCACTTCGAAGGTCAACACCGCTAATGCCGGAACGCCGAGTACGAAAATCAGAGCGACTTTAATCAACATCGATAAGATCATCTCAATCGGATGAAAGCGTGTACCCGTTGTCACATCGATATCGAGATCAGCATGATGAACTCTGTGTAGTTTCCACAGCAAGGGGATTCGATGAAAGACCAAGTGTTGTGTATAGATTGCTAAGTCCAACAACACGATACACAAAAATACGGTGATTTCAAAAGGCAATGAGATGGTGTTAAACAGACCCAACTGATTTTGCTCGGTAATGAACGCAGCTTGAAAGGCCGCAACAGGTACTAATGTCGCCATTAAAACACTGTTAAGAGCCATCAAAGATAAGTTATTCCCCCAACGAAACCATTTGCTTTGAGTCAGCTTTTTTCTAGGGGCTCTATACTCCCACAACGCACACATGATGAAAGCGGCGATAAAACAAACAAGGCGTAGTAGTTCTGGGTCCTGCATAAGAATTCCTTCTATCATTATGAAGCCACTGTAAGTACAATCGTGCCACTTTTCTAGTTCTATCTGTCGTTATTGTCCATGAGAATCCACGCTTTCCACCGTTTATACCAACACCGTTTATCCATTGCCACTAAGCCATTTAATGCACGCGGTTGTAAAGTAGTGCGATGCGAGTATTGCAAAATCAAACAAGACAGCTGTATCTGCGAGCATCAACCAAACATAGATACGAACGTCGCCACCATGTTGATCTTGTCAGATAACGAAATCTTGAAACCAAGCAATACTGGGCGACTCATTGTCGACACGGTTAAGGACAGCTATGCATACCTTTGGCATCGTACTGAGCCAAATCAAGAGATGTTGGAAGTCCTCAAAGATGACCAATACCAACCCGTGATCGTATTCCCTGAAGATTATACCGACGACAAAACACGCGTGGTTCAAGACCTGCCAGAAATGCGTGACCCAAACAAAACGTTATTGCTGATTTTCATTGATGGCAGCTGGCGTGAAGCACGACGTATCTTTCGTCGTTCAGAGTATCTGCAAGGTTTACCTGTGCTTTCGATTGAGCCTGAATCAGTTTCTCAATACATGATGCGTAAGTCAGACAACGAACAACACCTTTCTACTGCAGAAGTCGCGAGCTTAGTGCTAAAGCAAGCAGGTGAAGTGCAGGGTGCTAAGACTTTACAGCTATGGTTTGAAGCATTTCGAGAAAGCTACATGCTAAGTAAGACGCGTTATAAGTCAGATCCGACCAAACCTAGCCTGAACACTTTCATAGAACACAGTAAAAGTGAGACGTCACTCTAACCTTTAACCGCTTTGTGCTGACTTGTTGTTCAAACAGACTCGATCATGAGATAAGTTTGTTATCTATCACGGTTTGTAGGGGGAGTGTTATGGATAATGCTCCTTAGTTGTTTAATTTAAAAATTTTATTTGCCCGAATTTAGGGAAAAATTGGAGAGATTTCATGTATTACGGCTTCGATGTTGGCGGCACAAAAATTGAGTTTGGTGCATTCAATGAGAAACTTGAGCGAGTAGCAACAGAGCGTGTTCCTACACCAACAGGCGATTATCAATTACTGCTTGATACGATTGCTGGCTTGGTTAAAAAATACGACAGCGAATTCTCTTGCGAAGGCAAAATTGGCCTTGGTCTTCCTGGCATGGAAAACGCTGACGACGGCACAATGCTGGTTGTTAACGTACCAGCTTCAACAGGCAAGCCACTACGTAAAGACTTAGAAGCGCTTATTGGTCGTAGTGTGAAAATCGAGAACGATGCGAACTGTTTTGCGCTTTCAGAAGCATGGGATGATGAACTTAAAGATGAACCATCAGTGGCTGGCCTAATTCTAGGTACTGGCTTCGGTGGCGGTTTAGTTTATGAAGGTAAGGTTTTCTCTGGTCGTAACCACGTTGCAGGCGAGCTCGGCCATATGCGTCTTCCTATTGATGCATGGTTCCACCTTGGCGACAACGCACCGCTATTAGGTTGTGGTTGTGGTAAAAAAGGTTGTTTAGACAGCTACTTATCAGGTCGTGGCTTCGAATTAATTTATGAGCACTACTTCGGTGAGAAGAAGAAAGCGATTAAAATCATCCAAGCATACAACGAAGGTGAAGCAAAAGCGGCTCAGCACGTAGATCGCTTCATGGAGCTATTGGCTATCTGTTTTGCGAACCTGTTTACCGGTCTTGACCCACATGTTGTTGCATTAGGTGGCGGTCTTTCAAACTTCGAACTTATCTACGAAGAAATGCCAAAGCGCATACCTAAGTACCTACTGTCTGTAGCGAAGTGTCCTAAGATCATCAAAGCGAAACACGGTGATTCAGGCGGTGTTCGTGGCGCTGCATTCCTTAACATTAAGTAATCGCAACTTAACGTTAAAAGCATCAATAAAATGCCGCAATCTCGAAAGAGGTTGCGGCATTTTTTATTGTTCGGTGTTTTCGTTTCTTTAGAACTTAGCTCTTAACTTCTTAGCTCTCAAGTGAAAACGAAAAGCTAGAAACTACAGATCGAGAAAAAGAAGCCAGAGGGCTTACTTCTTCTTTTTGCCAACACCAAGGTTGTCTTTTTGCTTCAACGTAAGCTTAGTAAAGCCAAGCTTACGGAAATAGTTATCTTGATAGTTACGAACCGCTTTAGTATCAGAAATAAACTCAAGCTGTTGCTCAGTTTTTAGATACTCGGTGATGTCGATACCTTCAGCTGCAGCAACAGCTTCTTGGATCGTTCGGTGTTCTTGTTTCGAAAACAGTAACTCTTTGTCTTCGTCTTTGTAAGTGTACAGAATGGTACGAGCCATGATGCTCTCCAATAGAATTATTACTTTGCGCGCACTCTACATAAAAACAGTACGTGGCTCAAGGTTATGATAAAAAATCTTAAGATTATCGTTCTAACGTTTAGCGTAATTTAAGCTATTGTCTTTTAGGCAACGAACAGGTGGTCTTTCACGAAACGAAAAGAACAAAAAGCCCCTTAACATCAAAACTTGATAGAAGGGGCTTCATCTATGTTTTGGCGAAGATCTTCCAAATCAATTAAAAAGCAGCTAAGTCAATTAAAGATCTGGTAAATCAATTTAGGTCTCATTGAACCTTAAATTAAACACGCCCTTGAAGTGGAATAACCGTTACCGTCTCACCAATTTTCACTGTATCAACCGCTGGCGATATTTCGATTAAGCAGTTCGCTTCGCTCATCGAACGCAGAATACCTGAACCTTGCTTACCGGTTGTTTTCACTTCAAGCACACCGGATTCGTTCATCGAGAACACACCGCGGCTGAACTCAGTACGACCTTGACGAGATCGTAATTGCTCAGTCGCTACCGCGTTCGCTTTCACTGGTGTCCAGTTGGTTTGACCTTGTAGCTTACGAATAGCTGGTTCAACAAAGTTAATGAACGACACCATAACGGCAACTGGGTTGCCCGGTAAACCGAAGAAAGGTTTGTCTTCAATTTTCCCGTAAGCAAGAGGGCGACCCGGACGCATGTTGATACGCCAGAAGTTAATCTCACCCAACTTATCTAATGCGAGTTTGATGTAGTCAGCATCACCGACAGACACGCCACCTGAAGTCAGAACCATGTCGGTTTCTAACGACGCAGCATGAAGTAGATCCATCATCTTTTGTTCGTCATCTTCAATGATGCCGTAGTCAACAATGTCACAACCTAGCTTCTGAAGCATGCCGATGATAGTAAAACGGTTCGAGTCGTAGATAGAGTTCGGCTTCTGCTCACTACCGGGTGCTTGAACTTCATCACCCGTCGAGAACACGCCGACTTTTACTTTACGTAGAACAGGGCAGCTACCAAAACCCAGTGACGCCATCATGCCCATTTCTGGTGCTTCGATTCGTGTACCACGAGTAAAAACAGGTTGACCGATTTCTAAATCTTCACCCGCCATGCGGACATTTTGTCCTACAGAGATTTTAGCGTCTGGGAAGCTAACTGATTCACCTTCTTGAACGGCTTGCTCACGCATCAGAACCACATCAACACCTTCAGGCATTGGAGCGCCCGTCATGATCTTAACGGCTTCACCTTTTTGAACGGTTCTATCGTAGCTATGGCCAGCCATGACTTCAGCAACCAGTTGGTAACTATTCAACTCTAAATCTTCACTGCGGATTGCGTAGCCATCCATCGCAGAGTTGGTGTTTTGAGGCACATTGATTGGCGAGATGACATCTTCAGCCAATACGCGACCGTAGACTTTTTCTAACGCCACTGATTCAGTGAGAACCAACGCATCAATACTATCGACGATCTTTTGCTGACCTTGTGTAACGCTTAGACCAGCAGGAGAGAAGGAATCACAACACACAACAGGTGTATCGTCTTTTGAAGATGAACACGACGCGGTTTTGCTTGTTGTCGATGAAGGATTGAATGACTGAGCATATTCGATGATGAAATCACGAATCGCTTCTAAGTCGCTGATCGCCATTTGTGGCAAGTCTGATTCAACTTGGCTGTCCGCAGCAATCGCAATAATGTTGTCATCGTTTGGATATAGCCAAGGCTTACCGACTTCGTCTCTGTGCAGTTCAATTTTTGGGAAGGCGATGTTCTTGCAGCCTTCAACCAGAATCAAGTCCAGCGTGTTGGTATCAAAGCGTGTCAGAAGGTAATCAAAGTCAGCTTCGGCTTCTGGCGTTTCTGTCATCATCACGTGACGGTTACGCGAAGCGATCAGCATTTGATTTGCACCCGCTTTACGTAGGCGGTAGCTGTCTTTACCTGGCTTATCGACATCGAAATCGTGGTGAGCATGTTTAAGAACACCCACTTTTAAACCCGCATTAGTCAGCAGAGGCAGCAACGCTTCAAGTACGGTTGTTTTGCCTGTGCCGCTGTAAGCAGCAAAACCCAATAAAGGAAGGTTAGGGCGTTGTCTTGAATCTTTCATAATTGAAGCGTTCCAAATTGGGTGAGTTCTTCTGGCGTATTGAGATTAACAAAGCAGTTAGGCGCGTCGCTAAAGTCTACGTACTCAGTCACACACTCTTTGTATAACAAGATGATCTTGCGGTCGCCACGCTCTAAAAACGCTTCTAACTTTGGAAGAACACGTTTGTGGAACAGGGTGAATACAGGTTGCTTAAATTCGCCATCGTGAGCCACTAGAATATCGCTGTCTTCTTTTACTGCAGCACAAAAACGTTCAACAAGGTCGTCACTGATTTGAGGGCTGTCGCAAGGAACAAAGCCAACCCAATCTGTAGCCGCGTTTTTAAGGCCAGCATGAATGCCACCCAAAGGACCTGGATAATCAGGAAATGAATCGGAAACAACCGGAGCAAATGCTTGGTAACTGTCGAGGTTACGATTGGCATTGATGGTAATGCTGACATCTTGTTGTGACAGCTTGTCTATAACGTATTGAATAAGCGGAGAACCGTTGAGCTTAACGAGTCCTTTATCTTTTCCGCCCATACGACTGGCTTGTCCGCCAGCCAAAATAACCCAACTAGTTTGCGTTGGAAGCAGCATAAATATTCTCTTGTGCTTTGTTCTTTTTAATAACTTGCAGAAGCGGTGATTCAGTCAAAGTGTTGTCTTTGAGCCACCACTGCTTCTTACATAAATTGGTTAACGCGTTAGTTTGGTGGCTAGTGATGACCAAACTCGCGCCTCTCTGAAGAAGATCTTCGGCCATAATGACCAGTCTTTCAATAGATTCTTTGTCTAAAGAAGCACTTGGTTCGTCCATCAGCAAGATTGAAGGCTTGAGAATCCAAGCTCGTGCCATTGCTACGCGTTGACGCTCACCACCAGACAAAACAGAAATGTGCTCGTCTGCTAGGGTTTCTAAACCTACCATTCTCAACGCATTAATTATTTGAGCTCGCTTATCTTTTTGGCTCTCTTTATTAAAGCGAATGCCATAAGCGACATTTTGGTACACCGAACCATCAAAAAGGTAAGGGGTTTGGTGTAGATAGATGATGTCTTTAAATTTTAGCCTGGGAAACAAGCTATGTTGCCAACTTTGTGTCGGGGACTGAATACGACCAGAGCTCGGCTTGATCAATCCTGACAAAATTTTAAGTAGGGTCGTTTTGCCAACACCGTTGTCGCCTTTGAGATAAATCGCATCGTTAGGGCCGATCGACAGTTCTGGAATGTGGAACAAAACACGCTCTTTATAGCGCATTGAAATTTGCTGCGTTGTTATTTTTATACTCATGACAGCGTTCCTAAGTTCTCAAGTAGCCTTTTCCTCTCACACTGGAAAGGAAAAAGTTAAGGGCTAATGCCAATGCTAATAAAACCATACCAAGTGCCACACCTTGAGCAAATGCGCCTTTGTGACTTTCCATAGCAATAGCCGTTGGGATATTTCGTGTCATTCCCATAATGTTGCCGCCCACCATCATCGAACAACCGACTTCGGTTACGATACGTGAAAATGCCGCAATGGTCGCTGCCAACAGAGGGAATCGTGTTTCCCAAATTAAAGTACACGCGACCCGAGTGGTTGAGACTCCAAGAGTACGTGCCGTTTCTACTGCTCGGCGATCGCTGGCTTGCAGCGCGCCATGCATCATAGCAACCAGAATAGGGAAACAGATCTGCATCTGACCGAGAATCATAGCCCTCTGGGTGAACAGCAGTTGCCAATCACCAAGTGGGCCAGAACGAGAGAGCATCATGTACATCAACAAGCCAATCACCACAGTTGGTATCGCTTGTAAGGTGTTAATTACCGAAAGCAGCGCCCATTTACCGGGGAATTCGGTGTAAGCCAATAAGAAAGCCATAATGATTGCAGGAACAATCACCAGAGAAATGGCGGACAATGAAACGCTGAAGGATACCGCGACGATTTTCCACAGTTCGTGGTCAAAACTCACCAGTAGATTCATTGCATCAAGCGTTGTTTGCCATAGGGTCATGAAGTATCTCGTTTAAAGCGACAATAAGTCTTAAAAAGTAATGCTGATATTTGGGTAATAGCTGACACTGGGTTTGTGAAACAGGGTGAGTCAGCTATTGATTCTTTTCGAGTTCACTATTTACCCTGTAAGAATAGTGCAATGACGACTATTCGGCGCTAGCAACAAACAACTGTTTGCCGTGTAGCTTGAAGTCGTTAATCAGTTTTTGCCCTTTAGGGTTAACCAACCAATCACTGAACGTTTTCGCTGCTTGGTAATTGATGGTTGGGTAACGCTCTGGGTTTACTAGAATCACTTGGTATGGGTTGAATAGGTTCTTATCACCTTGGAACAATACTTTTAGGTCAAGTTTGTTTTGGTAAGCTAACCAGGTGCCACGGTCTGTCATGGTGTAGCCTTGCATTTTAGACGCCATGTTCAGAGTAGGGCCCATGCCTTGACCAACACTGCGGTAACCGCCGAAGTTTGGTTCCACTTTGGTTTGTGCCCAGATGCCCATCTCTTTTTTGTGAGTACCAGAATCGTCACCACGAGAAACGAACGTCACATTGTTCGTTGCAATCGCTTTGAACACATCAGCCACTGCTTTTTGAGATTCAATGTGTGCTGGGTCAGCTTGTGGGCCAACGATAACAAAATCGTTATACATCAGCTTACGAGGTAGAACGCCGTAGCCTTGTTCAACGAAATTCGCTTCTGCTTTTGGTGCATGAGTCATCACCAAATCGACGTCGCCGTTCTCACCCATACGAAGCGATTTACCCGTACCTGCCGCAAGAACGTCTACTTTAATACCAGAGTCTTTTTCGAACTTAGGTAATAAGTAGTCTAGTAGGCCAGAGTGATACGTGCTTGTTGTTGTCGCAAGTTTGATGTGGGTGGTGTCTTCTGCGCTGCTAGCCGAGTAACTGACGATAGATAAAGCGACAATAGTTAAGGGAATTGCTTTCATTATTATTATGTCCATTCTGTTATATATGAATGATACGCCTTCAACTTCAAGGGGCTCAAAGAAGGTCATGTTCATACGATGCTAATTTTTATAATTAGAAATCATCACCTTATAAGCAATGTTAGTGCCAATAAATAATGCGTCAGATCTCATTGAATTGCTGTTATTTCGAACGAAACTGCGTCTTTTGACCTCATAAATTAAAACAAAATATGAGCTAGGACAAAATGTCGCACATTGACCCTGTTGCGTAAAAGGTTAATTGGTACACTCTGTCCCAACTTTCCCTATCGGCTGATCATTATGTTTTTACCTAGTTCAAGCGCCTCTAACCTCAACTTCAACACATTGACTCAATATCAGGCATTTTCTGTCTTGGTGGTCGACGATGAAATTGGTATGCAGGCTATTCTTAAGAAAGCACTAGGTAAGTATTTTGGCAAGGTATCCAGGGCTTTGTTGCTTAATTCAGAGAGAAGGCATGCCTGCCCCATTGTGCTTAATTCTTAATCGATATACTGTGTTTCAGGCATACCAAGCCCTGTAAGCTTATTCAGGGCTTTAATCATAGCGTAAGTCTCGCCAACTTGAGCGTTGTAGTTCCTCAGGCTTAATTTCCCACCTAGCAGCTGTTTTACTCGGTACATCGCGGTCTCTGATAGAGAGCGCTTATGATAGCCATACCGCTCTTTCCAATACTTATTTGAGCCATATAACTTCTGGCAACCCACGGCGAGATTTCGGGGGTGACCACGCTCCCAGAAGGCAGCCCCTTCTCTTGGTGGGATGAGCGGAACAGCTCGCTTGATCCGTATGGCATCATGGCAATTCCTTGTGTCATAAGCGCCATCACCTGATATCTCAATGATTTTCCGACGTGTCTGATTAAGTAAGTTGGGGAGCACTTCGGCATCGGTTACGTTAGATAAGCTCAGCTCTGCTGCGACTATTTCGTGGGTGCTTGTATCTACTGCGATGTGCAGCTTACGCCAGACTCTTCGCTTCCCATCAGTTCCATGCTTCTTGACCTTCCATTCACCTTCGCCATAAACCTTGAGACCAGTGGCATCAATGGCTAGGTGTTGTATCGCACCTCTGGTTTTAGTTTTAAATGAAACCTCAACATCCTTAGATCGACGACTTATACAGGTGTAGTGTGGGCAAACCAGAGGGATGTTAGCCAGCTTAAAGACGGAGTCTAGAAAACCTTGCAGCGCTCTCAATGGCATAGAGAAAACGCGTTTCACCATCAGAGCGGTAGTAATGGCTAAGTCGCTGAATCGGCGAGGTCTACCACGCTTGCCTTGTTTGTTTTGCTTCCACTCGGCTAACGTCTCCTCATCAATCCAAAAAGTCAGAGAGCCACGGTTGATTAAGGCTTTATTATACTGCTTCCAGTTAGTTGTTTTGTAACGAGGTTTAGGCATGAGACTACGACGATTGATGGGTGTATCCGATCAGATCGTAGCTTCCTGATTTAGTTCCATCGATTTAAGCAACAAGGCCGGTATCCAGTGCCGGTTCGGTAGAAGAAGCCGAGGTTATACGTTGTAACGAGCACTTCGATTTGATCGTTCTAGATATCAATCTCCCTGGTCGTTCTGGCATTGAATGGGAAGAGGTATTCAACGACGCCGACAAACGCGCCGATGTTATTTTTATGACGGGTTATGCTGATCTCGAAATGACCATATCCGCACTTAAGCTTGGCGCCTCCGATTTTATTTTGAAGCCTTTCAACTTAGAACAGATGATAAAAGCCGTACTTCGCTGCATGGACAAGCGTCTAGACCAAAGAATGCAATACGCGTTGAAGCGCGATTTTAGCCGTCATATCAAAACCGAATTGATCGGCAACTCAGATAAAACCAAACAGCTTAAACAACTCATCAGTCAATTCGCCCCGTCAAGAGCATCGGTGTTAATCGAAGGTGAGTCGGGGACAGGTAAAGAGTTAGTTGCCCGTGGCGTACATGAAGCCAGCAAACGAACAGGGCCATTTGTTCCAATCAACTGTGGAGCGATTGCTCCTGAGCTTTTAGAAAGTGAATTGTTCGGCCACACCTCTGGTGCCTTTACTGGTGCAAAGAAAAACCGAGAAGGCTTATTTAGAGTCGCAAGTGGCGGCACATTGTTCCTTGATGAAATCGGGGAAATGCCACTGCCAATGCAAGCAGCGCTATTACGCGTGCTAGAGCAACGCGCAATTCGTCCGGTAGGCAGTGAGAAAGAGATCGCTGTCGATGTACGTGTTGTCGCAGCAACCAACCGAAATCTTCAGGAAGAGGTCGACAAAGGACACTTCCGACGCGATCTGTTCTACCGACTCAATGTACTCAAGATTGATGTCGTGCCATTAAGAGAGCGTCCATCGGATCTGATTGAGCTGGTACCATATTTCACTCATTTGTTATCGAGCGAGTTGGGTGTACCTGTTCCAAACTGGGCGCATGAAGATATCTTGGCGATGAACGAATACGAATGGCCAGGAAATATTCGTGAACTTAAAAACTTGGTCGAACGTTGCATCTTATTAGACAAGCCACCAGCTCACTATTGGCGTGAAATTAACGGCGACCCAGCGCCCACCAGTATTTCAGTGACGGTGTCACACGGTGCTGAGTTACCTAATTTGGATAACAATGATGCCGTTGAAGGTTATCCGAACACTTGGACGCTCAAAGATGTAGAGAAAGCGCATATAGAACAGTTGGTTAGTTTTCATGATGGAAACAAATCAGCTGCGTCTCGAGATCTTGGCGTTGCTCGTAAAACGTTAGAGCGTAAATACAAAGAGTGGAATACAGAAGGCTCTGAATATGCCGATTAGACGTCAGTGGTGGTCAAAGTGGGCGTTCCGATTCAGAACCATGGTGCGTTATCGCCTGCTATTTTTAACGTCTGCGCCGATCATCTTAACTTTATGTGCTCTGGTTGCGATCACTTTGTACTGGTCTGTTCATTACACATAGCAGGGCGCATTAATTGATGTTGATGAGCGTTTAGATGTTGCAGACAGCAGTATTCATCTGATTCAAAACCAACAGGCCTATAACGTTCAAGCCTTTGCCGAGTCTTACAACTTCCGAATCAAACTCGCGAGTGATATTTCGAAAAAAGAGCTCACACGCTGGGTATCTGAAAACAAATCTCGCTATGAACTTGATTTTCTACGCTGGCGCAGCGTCGAGAGCATGGAAAAGAAACTTGAATACCTCAACCTGACCCACAAAGAGTCATTCTTTAGTGTTCTAAGCCAAAACGAACTCAACGAACTAGACCAAAACCTTGCAAGGCAAGCCGAAGTCCCAATGCTCAATAGTCAAAATGTTGAAACTCGGGGTTTAGTTAGCCGCACCGTTGTGTCGATTCGAGACAAGAATGATCACGTGATTGGTTTTCTCGATGGCGGGATCCTGCTTAACAACAGCACGCAGTTAGTTGATCAGATCAGTAACCTAATTTATCCGCAACGCGATGGTTTTAATCGTCGTATTGGCACGGTCACGGTTTTCCTTAATGACCTTCGTGTGAGTACCAATGTGCCGCTGAGCAGTGAAGAAAGTGCAGGGCGCGCAATTGGTACTCGTGTTTCACATGAGGTTCACTCAAAAGTCTTAAATGAAGGTAAAGAGTGGCTAGATCGTGCTTACGTTTACGACGCTTGGTACATCAGCGCTTATCAACCAATTCATGACCAATTCGATAACGTCATCGGTATGATTTATACCGGTTATTTGATTTGGCTATTGGTGGAAACGTACTTAACCAACCTTGGTGAAATCAGCATTACGATTGTGCTGTTGTTACTGGCTTCTGGTTTGATCGTTCACCGTGGTGCGCGTGATCTTTTCAATCCTATTGAACGCATTCATAAAGTCGTGAAGCTTGTCCAGATGGGGCAAGACAAGCGAATTGGTACGTTGGGTTTAAACGACCAACACGAACTTACTTTGCTCGCTAAGCAATTCGACAAGATGTTGGATTTGCTGCACGAACGTAATCAAGAGATCCAACAAGCTGCTTCAGAACTCGAATGTAAGGTTCATTCTCGAACTGCTAGTTTGAAAGATAAAACCGAAGAACTCGAACGGCATATCAAGCTGTTGAATCAAGCTCAAGACAAGCTGGTGGTCAGTGAAAAACTAGCCGCGTTAGGTGAGTTAACCGCTGGCATTGCCCATGAGATTAATAACCCGACGGCGGTGATTCTTGGTAATGTCGAGTTGATGAAATTTGAACTCGGTGATGAAGTGGCTCGTGTAGACGAAGAAGTCCACGCGATCATGGAGCAGATCGACCGAATCCGAAATATCACACGAAGCCTGCTTCAATATAGCCGTCATGGTGGCGTACAAGATGAGATCACTTGGCAACACATCAATCCAATCGTTGATGAGAGTATTACGCTTGTCAAAACGGGGGCGAAGAAGAAAGGCATTGTGTACGTATCCCAACTGCACGCGAAAACGTCTGTCGAAGTCAATCGCAACCAATTGCTACAGATTCTGGTTAACCTACAGATGAATGCGATTCACGCTATGGACGGAAAAGGCACATTAACTATTTCAAGTGAAGACTGGGTTGAAAATGGCGTGTCTCATGGGGCGATTGTTCATGTTCAAGATGAAGGCTGTGGTATCAAAGAAGAACAATTGAAACGTATTTTCTCGCCTTTCTATACCACCAAACGAGACGGTACAGGCTTAGGTTTGTCGGTATCTCAAAGTATCTTGAGCCAAACGGGCGGCGAGATACGTGTTGAATCTGAAGTGGGCAAAGGGAGCCGCTTTAGTATCTATCTTCAACAAAAAGCCACACCTCAATTGCTAGTATCCAATCTATAAGTTCTAAGAACCAATTCACTGATATTATCATCCGATGATATTTCTAACGCGCTTGGACTGTTACATGAACGTTTCAGACCAAGCCCGAAAATTCCGCACTTTCAAACTATCACCCACTAAATTTCAACACCTGCCTGTTTGACGAGCACCTCCTTTTAGTTATGTAACAAAATGTATATCTTTCGGCCTTGATGCATATCATCTGAACTGTGTGAAATTTTGATAACTTGGTCGAGAATCCATAATCAAAACATATAATAAAGTCAGTCAGCTATGAAATTAAGTAACTTATCTATCAAATCAAAACTCGTATCCATCGTCATTTTATCGGTTGTTCTATTGGTAATGGCATCCACTTTTAATCTAATGCAACAGCGCGCTAGCTCCATGGAAGAGCGGCAAGATAAACTCAGTGCTCAAGTCGAAACAGCGGTCAGCCTAGCTCAACACTATTATGACCAACGAAATGTTCTTAGCGAAGAGACAGCAAAGAAACAAGCACTGCAAGCCATTGAAACGCTTCGCTATGACAGCACCAACTATTTTTGGATCCTTAACCAGCAACTCAACATCATTAGTCATCCACTTAAGCCAGAGCTCAATGGCAAGAACGCGGCTAACTTAAGAGATGGCGCGGGCAAGTATCACTGGCGTGAGATGGTGACCATTTCTCAAACTGCGCAACAGAAAGGCTTTCTTGATTACCAATGGAAGAGCCCGAATGGAGAGTTGAAAGACAAGATCTCGTACGTACAACTGTTCCCTGAATGGAATTGGGTGCTAGGTTCTGGAATATTGGTCGCGGATATCCAAGATGCGTTCTACGCGTTGGCGATTAAGGAAGGCATGGTTGCGGTTGTGTTGTCTGGCCTACTGTTTGCGATGGGCTACGCGATATCTAATAACATCCTTGTACCTCTCAATAAGCTTATCGATAACACCCATAAGATTGCCGATGGCGACCTTCGTGTGCGTATGAACATGACGCGTAAAGACGAACTAGGAGACATGAGCCAGCAGATCGATACCATGCTTGATAAGCTACAAAGCACGCTACGTACCGCCAATGAATCTGCGGATCTATCGAGCAACATGGCAAGTCACATTGCACAAGCGAGTGAAGAGGCGGCGACCAGTGTCAATTCGCAACACGCGCAGCTGGAATTACTATCTACTGCGATGACAGAAATGAGCGCCACTATTTCAGATGTCGCGGTTAATGCAGAGAACACGGCCGCAAGCACCAATAAAGTCGTCAATCATGCGAATCAGAACGACGAAAACATGCAGGTCACGTCTAAGACGATCTCTCAAGTTTCAGAAAATATCTCTACGGCTAACGAATTGGTAAGAGACCTACAATCCGGAGTGAGCGAGATAAGCCAAGTGGTCAGCGTGATCCGTGATGTCTCAGAACAAACTAACTTGCTAGCCCTAAACGCTGCGATAGAAGCGGCACGCGCGGGTGAACAAGGAAGAGGGTTCGCAGTTGTGGCAGACGAAGTTCGTAACCTTGCGAGCCGCACTCAGAACTCAACCAATGAAGTGCAATCGACGATTGAGAAACTCACTCAGCAAGCCGAGCGTACCTTTAAAGCGATGCAAAGCAGCAACGAGAAAGTGGACCACAGTGTTGTAGCCTCGAATGAAACACGCCAACAACTGGATGTGATTGTGAATGAGTTGCACAACGCCAACGACATGGTAGCTCAAATTGCGGCAGCCTCGGAGCAACAGAGCACGGTAGCAACCGAAATGAGTGAAAGTGTCACTGGGATTCACCTGGCGGCTAACGAAGTACTGCAAGCTTCACAGTCGCTGGCAGAAGACAGCCAGAAAATGGCCAACACCACAGAACACCTTACTGATCAGTTGAAGTACTTTAAGGTTTAATCCCAACTTAGGTTTTGCCGAGCAAGATCTGAGCTCAAACCTCATAAAAAAACCTCCGAACTTATCTCAAGTTCGGAGGTTTTTTCGTTTGTAGATGACTGGATTGCTAACTCGATCAACAAAAGAAGAGCGTTAAGAAAAAGAAGCGCGGTAAGCCAATCTTGTTAATGTGCCGTCACTGAAATCTTCGGAGGATTGATGTTGTGTTTCTTAAACTCTTTCATCACTCGAAGGGTAATGTCGGTTTCAAACAATTTCTCGTACGCCGTATCGACCACATAAGCCTTACAAGTCAGTTGTATCGCTAGATAGTTGTCGGTAATGGTTTGTTTAACCAGAACAGTAACTGGCTTCGGCAAGTGGATGTAACGGCTTGAAGAAGCGGCTTCTTGAATTAAGTCTCGGGCTAAGGTGATGTCTTCATCCATTCCTACGTAAAACGGAATCACCACCTGCATATCTAATGCACCATAGTTACCACTCGTCGTCACTTCATTTAAGAACTTGTTGTTCGGGATGGTGATGATGTCATCATTCAACGTTCTCATACGAACAGAACGCAAACCAATAGTGATAATGTCTCCGTAGTTATCTTCGAACGTGACGCGGTCACCAACCTGAAAGGGTCTATCGATCATCACCGTGATACCAGCAATGAAAGAGGCCGCCAAGTCTTTAAGCGCAAAGCCAACGGACACGGCGAGGGTACCGCCAATCAGAGCCAGTATTTGGTCGTTGATACGAAAGCTCATCATAAACACGATTAGACCCGTGCTCATATAGATGAAGAACTGCATAAACGACTGAAGCTTTTGTAGTAGCATCCGATATTGCACAAATTGGCTACCAAAGCTCCTTACCAAGGAGTTGATGAATTTGAGCAATAGCCACATTGCGGCAATGACGATAGCGGAGAAAAACACACCACTCCATCGCACTAAACTCGCAATCTTCGAGATGTTTTCTACGTTAGCAAACTCTTCCGTCGCTAAAGTCGGAAAACTCACAATAGTCGTAAGGCCAACAAGTAATAGGATAAATAATTTCTTCATTTTACTTCACCAGTAGATGTTGACGGTCCAGAACGTTCGTAATGTGGCGGAACCAGTGATCAGAAATCTTTGCCTTCTCTTCACTCCAACCAATGTAACCTCGACTTTCGAAGTAGCGCAAAATGCCCGTAATCTCAGCAATACTCAGTTGAGTACAGTCAGACAGAACTTCAGGCGAGGCTATTTCGAGCTGAACAATCGAGCGAAGCACGGCCAACATTGGTTTGGGCATGTTCTCTAACTCTTGCGCTTCAGGCACATGGAACAGCCTGACGACAGCTTGGTCGGTGTCTTTGTTTCTATTAAGAGATAAGCGGAAAAAACGTAGAGCAACTGTTGGATTACCATCAGAGTAATGCCATAGAATTCGATAGAAGCCTTGGCGAGCTCGTTCTTCTTCAGTCATCTCATCTTGATCCCACTGTTTAGGAACCACCAATCCATCAAACGACAATGGTTTTTCTAACTCGGTATTGATACGGCTTGTTAGGAGCTCACCGATTTGCTTCTCAGTCCAACTAGGTAAGAAACACACGAAATCAAACAGTAGACGCTCGCCACGAGCTCTATCCACAAATCGCCAACTTGATTTAGCAATCGACATCACCACACGGTGATTCTTTTTAGAGCGGCGCAGTAAGTTGGTTAAGCGAATCAAATCTGATAGACCGCCAACCATCGGCTTAACAAGTCGTTGTGCATTGTCGATCGCGATCAGGTAAGTGGTTTCACTTTTACGCAAATGAGCAAGTATCTGGATTTCGGTCGCTTCTTCTTCCAGTCCGATACTTACAGCCAAGTGGCAAAGAAGCTCTTTGTAACCGGCATAAGGGCAGCTAACGTAGATTGGCTCCGCATTGGTGACTTTATGTAGCAATGTGTAGAGTAGCGTTGTAGAGCCAACACCTCTTTCACCAGATAAAATACAAATAGTAGGGTTATCAGACATCAGATAACGATTAAGTTGTCTAATTTCATCGCCCGCGTAGTCAATCAAGGTGCTATCGATAGAACCTGGCAGCACGAATTCAAAGGTTTGGTCGCCTTTGATTCTCACAAGATTTTGTTGATTTTTATCAAGGTCGGACTGTTTTTCGACTTCAATTCTGAACAAATAAGCCAACGCTTGGCTAAACAGGGTATAACCAGATAGCAACACCATGATTCGATGCTGAAAGGTATACACCGATAGCCATACAATGCCAATTGCGGTCGCCAGTATGTTGAGAATGAATGTGTCTTGGCGATTTACCGCCCAATTCACCCAAACAGGGCGGTCTGAAATATGATGCAACGCATCAAATACCTTCGCACGCCATAGCCTAAACACAGATATGGTCACAAGAACAAACCAGAAGAACAGCGCACTGTAGATCCAACTGTAAATCGTGCCTTTACCTAGCGTACGAATTGAAATCTGAAGAATCACACCTGCAACGATAAAACTCAATACATAACGGCGAATCGTTGAAAGTCGTAGCGCGATGACTTCTTGGTTTGAAGTTCGGCTAATACGGAACGCGAATTCTAGAATAAAGCTAATGGCTATCGAGCCACCAAGAATCCACCATGTAAAGATCTCTAGGAAAATAAGGTGCTGTAAGCTCGGTATGCTTGAGAGAATACGCAATGAGATGGTAGTCGCGATTAACCATGCTATGGCGCGATGGGCACGGCTCACGTACCAAATCAAACGTACTAAGAAGGGAGGGTTCTGTTTCGCTTCCAAGAAATTAACTCGGAACAATTCAATCAGGCGTGTACTGTTTGATAACCACCACACTAAAGCAAAGTAAATAAACAGCACTTTCAAAGAGGCCCAAATAACGGGCACTGGCGAAATGAAGATGTCAGTGATCAGCGCTTTGAAGCTACGAGTTTGGAAATACACCAAATATTCAATGTTGAGCTTAGTCAATCGCCACTCTTGCTTAAACTGCGTGACACCATAAGGACCAAACCCCGTTAGGCGTTCTTTGTTCGCGGTAGTGGTCTGCTCAAGTAAGTGCTGCTTACTCACATTTAAACTGTTTAACGTGACGTAGCTCGATTCAACGTCAAACCACAAATCCGCATCGCTGTTTTTTCGATAATCCAGAAGCTGTTGATCAAAGGTTGCGATTTGTTGGTTTTGGACTCGAAGTACTTCGGCTAATAAAACATTGACCTTACGTTTATCTGCCGCCTCCATAAACAGAGGATCGGGGAGTGCATTTATACGTTGATCCAGCTCTTGGGCAATGTCAGACACTTGAGGAAGTGACTGCAAGTCATATTCCAACTTGGCATCACTAGGCCAAGAGAGCATGGCTAAAGTGAACAATAAGAAGCGCGATAGTGAACGCATAAAAGTCTCTTAGAATTATGAGGCTAGGATTACTATAGTTAGGTTATGGTGCTTTGTGAAATCTAACCCTTTTTCGAAGGAGCAGATTCAAGCCGCTATATAAGCTCTACTACGGTGGTTGTTCGCTATTTTGTGTTTTACGTATTGTGGCGTTTTTATGAACACAAAGAAAAAATCAAAAGTGTGAGTCAGCTCAAATTATGATTTAGCTAGGTTATCACTCACTTAATGGCCTGTAATTGCAATCAATACTTGAAGTTAAAGCCCCGAAGAAGTACCGTTGCGGCGTTTTTCACATTAAAAAGGTAAAGGCATTGATCTCCACAGCAAATATCACTCAACAATTCGGCGCTAAGCCACTTTTCGAAAATATTTCAGTTAAGTTCGGCGAAGGTAACCGTTACGGTTTAATCGGCGCGAATGGCTGTGGTAAATCGACGTTCATGAAGATCCTATCAGGTGAACTTGAACCAAGTGCTGGTAACGTAAGCTACGATCCAAACGAGCGCGTTGCTAAGCTAAATCAAGACCAATTTGCTTATGAAGAGTTCACGGTAATCGACACGGTTATCATGGGTCACAAAGAGCTTTGGGCTATTAAGCAAGAGCGTGATCGCATTTACTCTTTGCCAGAAATGAGCGAAGAAGACGGCATGAAAGTAGCTGATCTTGAAGTTCAGTTCGCTGAAATGGACGGTTACATGGCAGAAGCAAAAGCGGGTGAGCTTCTTCTTGCGGTAGGTATTGAAGAATCAATGCACTTCGGTCTAATGAGCGAAGTAGCACCGGGTTGGAAACTTCGTGTTCTATTGTCTCAAGTACTGTTTGCAGACCCGCATATCATGCTTCTTGACGAACCAACGAACAACCTGGATATGGACACCATCAAGTGGTTGGAAGATACGCTAAACCAACGTAACTGCACAATGATCATCATTTCGCACGACCGTCACTTCCTAAACTCTGTTTGTACACACATGGCTGACCTTGATTACGGCGAACTTCGTCTATTCCCTGGTAACTACGATGAGTACATGACGGCAGCGACTCAAGCTCGTGAGCGCCTATTGTCTGACAATGCTAAGAAGAAAGCACAAATTGCTGAACTTCAAACGTTCGTTTCTCGTTTCTCTGCTAACGCATCGAAAGCGAAGCAAGCAACGTCTCGTGCTAAGCAGATCGATAAGATCCAACTAGACGAAGTGAAAGCATCTAGCCGTCAAAACCCATTCATCCGTTTCGAACAGTCTAAAGAGCTATTCCGTAACGCACTTGTGGTTGAAAACCTATCTCAAGGTTTTGAAGAGGACCTATACAACAAGTTCGATGCGATTTTCGAAGTTGGTGAGCGTGTTGCTATCATCGGAGAGAATGGCGTAGGTAAAACAACGCTTCTTAACACGCTAGCGGGTGCACTAGAAGCGCGCGAAGGTGGGTACAAGTGGTCTGAAAACTCAAACATCGGTTACTACGCTCAAGATCACGCACATGATTTTGAAAAAGACATGAACCTGTTTGATTGGATGAGCCAATGGCGTCAAGAAGGCGAAGACGAGCAAGTGGTTCGTGGCTTCCTAGGTCGTATGCTGTTTGGCCAAGACGACATCAAGAAATCTGTAAAGGTTATCTCTGGTGGTGAGCAAGGTCGTATGCTTCTTGGCAAGATCATGATGCACAAGCCAAACATCCTGCTAATGGATGAACCAACGAACCACATGGATATGGAATCTATCGAAGCGCTTAACTTGGCTCTTGAGAACTACAAAGGCACATTGTTCTTCGTATCTCATGACCGCGTATTCGTAGACTCTCTAGCGACTCGTGTTCTTGAAATCAAAGATGGCAAAATCAACGATTTCCGCGGTACTTACGCTGAATTCTTGAAAGCCCGCGGTTAATTTCATGCGGTAGATGCCGTCTAGTCAAACCTAGTAGATGACTTACAAACCTAAATTTAGACGCCTTTATTAGAAATAATAAAGGCGTTTTTTTATGGTGCGCCGAGCATGGCGTTGATCTAGGAGGTGAAAGTCCTCTACGGGCTCAGTCGAGCGAGAACCGTTAGCCTATGCAAGGGTGTTCACCGTGAGGTGAAATCTGAAGGAAGCAAATGGCAAAACTTGGTTGTGACGAACAGAAATCTGATAGTAGGCCATTACAACTTGGGCAACCTAGCCATAGATAGAATAGTCCAATGCCTCGACGGGAAGTGTGTAGTGGTAAATCAGGCACAGCCAAGGGAAAGAACAACGCCTTACCTCGGGAGATCTTATTGTTTGTCTCAATAGAGACTAATACAGCAGTGATGTTGTGTGATGGACAATAAGAAGTCAGCAGAAGGCATAGTACTTTGAGAATGTACAACTCAAAGGAAGGCCTGAACTGAATATATCAAGAAGCAGTCACTAGACACTCAATCATGTGGAGTCATAGCAAGATGAAACTCATCTCTACGTCCCAAAGGGCAATACCGCAAGTAAAGCTCATGGATACGAAGAATGACAAGCATGGTCGGCGTAGACAGGAGGGCGAGTCTTGGTGACCTCAACTTCGTTGATGGAGCAAATTTGCTCTTCAACCAATTTGAATCAAGCTCTTAGACGCGTGAAGAAGAACAAAGGGTGTGCAGGAGTCGACAAGCTCGACATCAACGCCACTATCTCAAGACTTCGACAGGCATCAAACGGGCAAGAGCTTCGCCAGATTCTTCTGGATGGAAGCTATCAACCTCAATCTGTTCTTGGTGTAGAAATCCCCAAAGCTAGTGGTGGCGTAAGGCAATTAGGTATCCCAACAGTCCTTGATAGGGTAGTCCAACAGGCAATCACATCAGTGCTGTCATGTATCTATGAGCCGAAGTTCTCCGACAATAGTTACGGGTTTAGACCCAACCGCAGTGCGCACCATGCATTGGCGGCCGCCAGTCGCTACATCCGAGAGGGTCGAGGTTATGTAGTAGATATAGACCTAGCAAAATACTTCGATACAGTGAATCACGATAGGCTAATGCACAGGCTGTCACAAGATATTGCTTATAAACGCGTGTTAAAGCTAATTAGGTCATACCTACAGGTAGGCATAATGCGACATGGACTAGTTGAGCAGAGACAACGAGGCACACCCCAGGGTGGGCCATTATCTCCGCTACTATCAAATATTGTATTAGATGAACTGGATAAAGAGTTAGAGCGTAGAGGGCATAAGTTCTGTCGATATGCAGATGACTGTCAAATCTACGTGCGTAGTGAGGAAGCCGCTCATCGAGTCAAAGAGTCGATAACGGAGTTCTTGGAGCAGAAACTAAAGCTGACGGTAAACCGTAAGAAAAGTGCAGCAACGAGAGTGACAAAGCGAACTTACCTAAGCCATCGCTTCCAGATAGACGGAACAATCGGGATATCGAAGACGGCACAAGCTCAAATGAAGAAGCGAGTACGTCAGATAACGAAGCGAAATCGAGGACGAGAGTTACAGGTGATAATCACGGAGTTAACTCAATATCTAAGAGGATGGCAACACTACTTCAAGCTTACTGTTCGTAAAAGTGCAATGCAGCGCTTAGATGAATGGATACGGCGTAGACTAAGGTGCTACCGACTAAAGCAGCGCAAACGCAGACACAGCATAGCGACATGGTTACAGCGACAAGGTGTAACGGAGCGTAATGCGTGGAAGCTAGCGATGTCAGATAAGGGTTGGTGGCATCTAGCTTTAACGCCACAGGTTAATCACGCCATGCCAATAAAATGGTTCGAGGGGTTGGGGCTGTACTCATTAAGAGATGGGTACGAGTCACTGAAAGTATATTCGGAACCGCCGTATGCGACCCACGCTTGTACGGTGGTGTGAGAGGACGGAGGCTGCGAGGCCTCCTCCTACTCGATTTTAGATATGAAAATCTAGACTCTAAAGCACTAGTATTAAAGCACTTTACAAGCAAAACCTTTTAGGTAGAAACCTTCTGGGTAAGCGGTATCGATCAAATGATCGGCAGCTTGCTCGAAGCGTTCAACAAATTTCACTGTCCTGCCTGCATCTAGAGCTGCGTCAGCAATGATTTTTTGGAATAGGTCAGCACCCATTAAACCTGAGCAAGAGTAGGTGAGTAGTGTTCCGCCCGGCTTAAGGATTTGCATCGCAAGCATGTTAACGTCTTTATAGCCGTTAGCACCTGATGTTAGGTTGTTTTTACTTGAAACGAACTTTGGTGGATCCATGATAACAACATCAAACTTAGTACCTTGATCTCGGTATTCACGAAGTAGTTTGAATACGTCTGCGTTTAAGAATACAGCACGCTTTTTCGAGATGTCGAACTCATTCAGTTCAGCGTTGAACTTTGCGGTATCAAGAGCCAGTTGAGATACATCTGCGTTGATTACACGCTTTGCATCACCCTTAAGGGCATACAAACCAAAACCACCAGTGTATGAGAAGCAGTTAAGAACATCTTTGCCTTTAACGTATTTCATTGACTCTTTACGGCTATCACGTTGATCCATATAGAAGCCTGTTTTATGGCCTTCCATGATGTTCACGCTGATCTTCACGCCGTTTTCTTCAATGACTATTGACTTAGGTGGCTCTTCGCCATGCAGTACACCGACAGTTTGTTCTAAGCCTTCTTTTTTACGAACCGCTACGTCAGAGCGTTCGTAAATATTGCAATCAGGGAAGCACTCGACTAGGGCTTCAACTATGATGCTCTTGTTGAACTCAGCGCCAGCACTCAGTAGTTGGCAAACTAAGAAGTCTTGGTATTTGTCGATAGTAATACCTGGCAGGCCATCAGATTCAGCTGCTGTTAAGCGATACCCTGTCAAACCATCGCGTTCGATAATATCTTCACGCAGTGACTGTGCGTCTTTAAATCTTTTGATGAAAAACGCTTTATTGATTTCTTCCTCTTCAAATGTCCAAACACGAGCTCGAATTTGAGAAGCAGGAGAGTAAGCTGCTTTCGCAAGCCACTGACCATTTTGAGCATATACGTCTACAGTTTCACCTTGTTGTGGCTCGCCTTCAACCTTATCGATACCGCGTGAAAATACCCATGGGTGTTTACGACGTAACGATTTGTCTCGGGCTTTAGCTAGATGAATAGAAGGAGTCATGATTTACTCTGTTGGTTGAAATTTGAAGGAGACGTATTGTCGGGGAAGACAAATCGAAAAGCAAATAAGAAAGAGCTGCAGAAGCAGCCCAATTATCGATATTTTATGTTCAGATCTTAATGATTAAGCTTTCAAACCTGTAAGTAGGCCTTCCATGGTGTCGCTTTGCTTGCGCAGCTGATCGACATTGGAATTACTCTTACTGATCATTTCGCAAATGCTAGCTGATTGGTGACGAATTTCTGCAACACTCTGTGCAATATTTTCGGCAACGACGCCTTGCTCTTCAGAGGCGGTCGCGATTTGGGTACTGCTGTCAGATATTGACTGATTCTTCTCAGCTAACGAGCCGATCTCAACGTTCACTTCTGACATCAACGTTTGACCTTCGTTCGCGTTGTTAACCGTCACTTCCATCAGTTTGGTGAGCGATTGGCTGTTACGTTGTAATGATTCAATCATACTTTGAATTTCGACGGTAGCTTGTTGAGTGCGTCCCGCAAGAGCGCGAACTTCGTCAGCAACAACAGCAAACCCACGACCTTGTTCACCAGCTCGAGCGGCTTCGATAGCCGCGTTGAGTGCTAATAGGTTGGTTTGTTCTGAAATACCATTAATGGTTGCCACTACTTCATCGATTTGTGTTGTGTTGGCATCAAGTTCTTCCACCGCTTGCGAAGCCGATTGGATCTCTTGAGATAGGTTAGAGATAGACTCTAGAGTATTAGAAACCTTCAATTGTCCGCTTTGCGCAACACCACGAGCGTCCATCGTTTGAGTGCTCGACTCATGAGCAAGTGTTGCGACTTCGCGAATCGTTGCTGCCATTTGTTCCGTGGCGCTTGCTAGGCTATTCAGGTGTTCTTGTTGATTACCTGAGATGTCTGAGCTTTGTTGTGTCGATTGGTTTAAGTCAGAACTGATTTGCTGCATTAGTGCAACAGACTCTTGAATCGATAACACCATGTTTTGTTCACGTTCTGCTACTTTATCAATAGTAATTGCGATTTCACTGAATTCATCACGAACGAGGAAGTAATTCATGCGACAGGTGAGATCGCCATTCGCTAACGTGTTTAATGCTTTGTTCATTGAGAACATCGCACCGCCAATGAACGTCATGATGTAATAAACGCCTAGCGCAATCAGAGATAGAGTAACGGCAATGATTGAAACTTGAGTCGCTGAGAGCGCTGACCAAAGGTTTTGATCTTGGTTGGCGATCAAGCTGAATGCACCATTCATGACCGAGACAGAGCCTGCGCCATAACCTAGGGAGATGGTGTCAGAGTTACTGACAAGCTGAGCCACTTGGCCTTTGGTGAGTTGACCGGCCTCGATTAGCCCTTTCATTAAGAGCATCTCTTCTTGATAAAGGTGAGTAAGTAAAGAGTCCGCAGCACTATCTAAAACAAGCGTTAAAATAACTAGAGCGAGAAGAGGTAATAAGAAGAGTAGATAGAACTTTTCTTGGATTTTTAGGTGAATGAGGTATTTGTCAATCCAACGAAATGGGATTTCTTTCATAATCGTTATACTCGAAGTAATGCCACCGCCAAACGGTGAATGAATAGAGTCTCAACTATATCATTCATATAATTTATGAGGCAACGTTATGAAAGATTCAAAATATATTTGTCGTATCAGGCCGAGTTCAATGTGTTGGCTTTCGTCATCACACGAGCAGGCAAGCACAAGCCTTGTCGATTTCGGGCTATGCAAAAAATTTAAACGATGGTCGTGTTGAAGTATTAGCGCTTGGGGATTTGGAGCAGATAGAGAGGTTATACGCTTGGTTACAATTAGGGCCGTCTAGTGCCACAGTAGACCAGGTTGTTAAGCATAAAATCAGTGAGGCGGAGAAGCGGACTGTTTCTGTTGGAGAATTTAAAATACTGTAGTGCTGTTACTACAGTATTTACAGGTAACTATCTTTAGCGGATAGAGCTTATAAACATTTCGCTGGTTTAGGTAAACCCGCTAACTTTGTTGCTTGTTTAGCTGGGCCTTTCTTGAATAATTTAAACAAGTATTTACTGTTACCTTTTTCAGGGCCGTGGGCTTTTTCCATTGCTTTAACGAGCATACGAACGGCTGGAGATGTTTTGAATTCTTCGTAAAAGCTTCTTACAAAATGGACGACTTCCAAGTGTGCTTCAGTCAGTTCAATCGCTTCGTCTTTAGCTAGGATTTCAATCATACCTTCTTCCCATTGTGTGTAGTCCAATAGGTAGCCTTGAGCGTCGATTTCAATTTGTTTGCCGTTATATTCAAACATGTTTAGTCCAGAATCAGTTTAACTCAGCAAATAGGGTACATGACCACGTTTACCTTTCTCAAGAAATATTGTCGTTATCTCTAGGAATATTGTTTCTATGGATAAAAAAAGCCCAAGAGACAGGCTCTTGGGCTCGATTTTGAACGAACTAGATTAGTCGTTGCTGTTCATAATGCCTAAGATGCTTAGTAGGCTGATGAAGATGTTGTAGATCGAAACATACAAGCTGATCGTTGCTGAGATGTAGTTCGTTTCACCGCCACGGATGATGCTTTGCGTTGTTAGCAAGATAACACCAGTCGAGAACAGAATAAACATACCGCTCATTGCCAATGATAGCAGTGGCATCTGTAGGAAGATGTTTGCAACCATACCGACTAGCAGCACAACGAAACCAGCCATTAACATGCCGTTAAGGAATGAAAGGTCGCGTTTAGTTGTTAGTGCGTAAGCTGACGCTGCCATAAATGCAAGCGCAGTACCGCCAAGTGCAGTTAGGATGACATCACCCATACCTGCGCCAACGTACATGTTTAAGATTGGACCGATGGTGTAGCCTAAGAAGCCTGTAAATAGGAACGTAAATACAAGACCCATACCGTTGTCACGGTTCTTTTCTGTTAGGAATAGCAGGCCGTAAAACCCAACTAGCATGATAATAAGACCAGGACGAGGAAGGTTCATCGCCATAGATACGCCTGCTACAACAGCAGACCAAAGTAGTGTCATAGACAGTAGTGCGTATGTGTTACGCAAAACTTTATTGGTTTGCAGAGCATTCTCTTGAGTTGCTGTGCGTGAAAACATAGGGCTGTTCATAAACTTCCTCGTAAGGTGACTTCAATAGTTATTAGTACATTTATGGGGCCGAAAGTTCGATAAATCAAGTCTTTCATTCCTTCTGTATACTTAAAATAATAATCAAAATAGTCGTTTAAGTGTTTCTCAAGGTGTAACAAATTGTTACTAGCGTTTCGTGGTTACAATCTTAAGAAGCTTTAATAACGAAGAGGCGACCGAAGCCGCCTCTGTCTATATCAGTATAGTATCACATTAATGGTGCAAGATTTGACTCAAGAAGTTCTGAGTTCGATCCGATTGTGGGTTCTCGAAGAAATCGACTGGGTTGTTTTCTTCGATAATCTCACCCGCATCCATAAAGATAACGCGGTCAGCAACTTCTTTAGCAAAGCCCATCTCGTGGGTTACACATAGCATCGTCATGCCTTCTTCTGCGAGTTCGACCATTACATCGAGTACCTCACGTACCATCTCTGGGTCGAGTGCTGATGTAGGTTCATCAAACAGCATAACTTGCGGGTTCATACATAAAGAACGAGCAATTGCCACACGTTGCTGTTGACCACCAGATAGTTGCCCTGGGAATTTATCGGCCTGCTCTGGTATTTTTACACGCTCTAGGTATTTCATCGCTATGGCTTCGGCTTCCTCTTTCGGCATCTTCTTCACCCAGATTGGTGCTAGGGTGCAGTTTTCCAATACCGTTAGGTGAGGGAACAAGTTGAAGTGCTGGAAACACATACCTACATCGCGGCGAACGGCTTCAATGTTTTTCAGGTCTTCCGTTAGCTCATTACCGGATACAAAGATATGGCCTTTTTGATGCTCTTCTAGGCGGTTGATACAACGAATCATCGTTGATTTTCCTGAACCCGAAGGGCCACAAATAACGATCTTCTCGCCTTTTTTAACTTCTAAGTTGATGTTTTTAAGAACGTGGAACTCACCGTACCACTTGTTCATGTCTTTTAACTCGATCATAAGACCTTGAGAGTTGTTTTCTGTTTGCTGCGTCATAATACGTCCTTGATCTTGTTAATTATCGTTTGTGACCGGTGTGAAGTTTGTTTTCTAGCCAAATCGAGTATCTCGACATGCCAAAACAAAACACCCAGAACACTAACGCGACAAATACATAACTTTCTGTTGAGAAACCAAGCCATTCAGGGTCGGTATTCGCGGCTTGGCCAATCCCTAATACATCAAACATACCGATAATCAAAACTAGACTGGTATCTTTGAACAAACCAATGAAGGTGTTCACAATTGAAGGGATTGTGATTTTTAGAGCTTGAGGCAGAATGATAAGCCCGGTTTTTTTCCAGTAGCTTAACCCTAGGGCGTCAGCTGCTTCGTATTGACCTTTTGGTATTGCTTGTAAACCACCACGGATTACCTCTGCCATATAAGCTGCGCTGAATAGTACAACCCCAACAAGCGCTCTGATCAGCTTATCGGTTTCTGTCCCTTCAGATAGAAAGAGGGGAAGCATTACCGAGGCCATAAATAGAACCGTAATCAGCGGTACACCACGCCAAATCTCGATGTAAACGGTACACATGCTGCGGATGATTGGCATCTCTGAACGTCGACCCAGTGCGAGTGCGACACCAATAGGCAGTGATACCACAATACCCACAAGCGCGATGATCAGTGTAACTAGCAATCCACCCCATTTATGTGTATCGACGACTTCAAGTCCGAAGATGCCACCATACAAAAGACCGGCAATCAAGAAAGGGTAGATGTTTACAAAAAATAACCAAATCCAAGTGCGCTTTGGCGTTCTTTCGTATGCCAGTAAAACAACAAATATCGCTAGCGTGATATAAAATAAGCGAGGGCGCCACAGTTCAGCTTCTGGATAGAAGCCATACATGAATTGATCCCAACGCACGCTAATAAACACCCAACAAGCACCATCACTTGTACAGGCATCTCGTGTTGTTCCTATCCAATCAGCATTAATGAATGCCCAATCTGCTATTGCCCACAATAAAGTGAAAGCAAAATAAGCAAGCACCACAGTGACGACACTGTTAACTGGTCCATTAAATAGATTTTTTCTTAACCAACCGACAGGTCCAACGGTATTCGCTGGAGGCGGAAGATCAGGTTGAAATTGATGTGTACTCATCTTATCTCTCCACCAACGCTACTTTGCGGTTGTATATATTCATTAGAGCCGATGTTAATAGGCTTAGAGTCAGGTAGACGCCCATTGTCATCGCGATTACTTCGATAGCTTGTCCAGTTTGGTTCAATGTTGTTCCTGCAAATACAGAGACAAGATCGGGGTAACCAATGGCCATCGCAAGTGATGAGTTTTTGGTCAGGTTTAAATACTGACTGGTTAATGGTGGGATAATAATTCTTAATGCTTGTGGAATAATCACCAGCTTGAGGGTTCGTGTTCTTGGGAGACCTAGAGACATCGCGGCCTCTGTTTGTCCATGGTTTACCGCGTTAATACCTGAACGCACAATCTCGGCGATGAACGCTGCTGTGTAGATACTTAAAGCAAGCATCAATGCTGCAAGTTCAGGGATGATGCTAATACCGCCTTTGAAGTTAAACCCTTTCAAAACAGGGTACTCAGCAGAAATAGGCATGCCCATAACAAAGTAAGTTACCAAAGGTAAGCCGACAATTAATGCCGCAGCGATACGCACCATCGGTGTTTGCTGACCAGTTAACTTCTGCTTGTTGTTCGCCCAGATGTTGATAACAAATGTAGCGATGATGCCAGCAATTAGTGATGCGATCACAATGCTACTGCCTTGTTCCATGACAGGGGCGGGGAAGTACAGACCACGTACATTCAAGAAAATAGCTTCACCAAGACTCATACTTTGACGAGCGGACGGTAATGCCTGTAGAACGGCGAAATACCAAAAAAATATTTGCAGAAGAAGAGGGATATTTCGGAATACTTCTATGTAGACCGCTGCAAATCGGCTCACTAGCCAGTTTGAAGAGAGTCTAGCAATGCCCATACTAAAGCCTAGTACCGTGGCTAACATGATGCCTAGAACAGAAACTAAAGCGGTATTGAGAAGACCGATAAAGAAAGTACGACCGTATGAGAAGGTTTCGTCGTATTCGATGAGAGTTAAGCCGATACCAAAACCAGCTTCTTGGGATAGAAAATCAAAACCAGTGGCGATACCACGGGAGTCTAAGTTGGTGAGTGCATTATTTACGATCGTGTAAAAGAAAGCACAGAGTGCTCCGACGGCGAGAATTTGGAAAATTACTGAGCGAAAAGTGGGGTTGTAAAAAAGGTTGGCACTTTTGGGTTGTGGCTTTGCCTGAGTTGGAGAAATAGTTTTACTAGGTTTCATACTGCTATAACCTCAAATCCATTTAATAAATAGGGCGGAAAAGTCCGCCCTAATTGATGCTTGAAAATTTATTAACGGATTGGTGGAGCGTACATAAAGCCGCCCGCATTCCATAGTGCATTTACGCCACGAGAGATCTGTAGTGGTGAACCTGTACCAACAGTACGTTCGAAGCTCTCACCGTAGTTACCAACTTGTTTAATTACTTGGTAACCCCAATCGTCGCGAATACCTAGGCCTTTACCTTTAGGACCGTCAACGCCAAGAATACGCTTGATGTTTGGATCTTTTGATTTAAGCATTTCATCAGCGTTCTTAGAAGAGATACCGTACTCTTCCGCGTTAATCATCACTGAAAGCGTCCATTTAGCTACGTTGAACCATTTGTCATCATCTTGACGAACAACAGGACCTAGTGGCTCTTTAGAAATGATTTCAGGAAGTACTTGTGCAGATTTAGGATCGGCTAGATTCAAGCGAAGTGCATATAGGCCAGATTGGTCTGTTGTAAGAACATCACAACGACCCGCATCAAAACCTTTTGACGTTTGTGCTGCCGTATCGAATACCACTGGCTTGTAAGACATACCACTGTTACGGAAATAATCAGCTAGGTTAAGTTCGGTCGTTGTACCTGATTGCACACATACTGAAGCGCCATCAAGTTCTTGAGCACTTGTCAGGCCAAGTTCTTTCTTAACCATGAAGCCTTGACCATCGTAGTAGTTAACACCTACGAAGTTCAGACCTAGAGCAGTGTCGCGATGTAGTGTCCATGTTGTGGTACGAGATAGTACGTCGATTTCACCCGATTGAAGGGCAGTGAAACGCTCTTTCGCTGTTAAAGGTACATACTTAACTTTAGTCTTGTCACCGAGTACAGCCGCAGCAAGAGCTTGACAATACTCAACATCGATTCCTTCCCATTCACCTTTCGAGTTAGGGTTAGAGAACCCTGGAAGACCTGTACCTACACCACAAGTTAAAAAGCCTTGAGATGTGACTTTGTCCAGAGTGCTTTCTGCCGCTGATGCTGATGTTGCCATCATTGCAGTTGATGCAGCTACTACTGAAGCAAGAAGTGTTAGTTTATTTGTCATTTGTATCCTTCCTTGTTAACCAGGTGACACCTGATACTCGTGCTCATTTGAGTTTTTCTATATGTGTTGCGTTTTCTATGACCTTGTTACTTAAATCAAACTGGTTGCATTTTGCAAATGAAACTGTATGCGATTTAAATAACTGTTTATAAGGTTAGGAAAGGATCTGTATTTTCACAAATGTATAATTTAAAAAGAATTTTGAATGAAATCACAAATCCGAACACAATTAGAATGACCAAATGTTAACTTAATGTAAATAGTGCAGTACTTCACACTGTTGGTGCAACGAGATTTAGATTTTTATATTGACAATTGACTAGATAAATATTCTGAATCAACATCACAATGATGAAACATTAAACTTCAGAAAAATTGAAATTTGGTGAATAAATATTTTTATTGCACTTGGATAGTTATTAATATGCTCCAAATTTGGTAGCATGGCTGAATAGTTATTGAAGTCATCTCAAGGAAGAACATGCGTTATTTCCCAATGTTTTTAGATGTAGAAAATAAGCCGATCTTAGTGGTAGGTGGGGGCGAGGTTGCTTGCCGAAAAGTAGATAGCTTGTTAAGAGCTGGGGCAGATGTCACTTTAGTGTCCCCCAAGGTAGAGCCTTACTTAAAGCAGCTTGTTGATGATAATAAAGTCCGTTGGGTTCAAAACTTTTACTCTTCACAACTTATCTCGCAAAACTACTTACAAGTGTGGGCAACCACAGACAACCCAGATCTAAATCATCAAGTACATAATGATGCAAAAGAAATGGGTATTCTTGTCAATGTGGTCGATGACTTACCCTATTGTGACTTCATCACTCCTTCAATGATAAATCGCGGAAGAATCCAAATTGCGATCTCAAGTGGGGGGGCATCACCTGTTTTGGTGAGAAATATTAGAGAAAAACTCGAAACCGTCTTGTCTCAAAATATTGGTTTGATCGCAGACTTTGGTGCATCAAAACGCAATTCGATTAAAGAGTTCTTTCCTACGGTTGATGAACGCCGCAAATTCTGGGAGCGCTTCTTGTCTTCCAGTTTTATCAATCAAGTCACCGAACGCGAACAACTGGAAACTTATTATCAGCAATCTTTGGCGGAACCTGTCGATAATAAAGGGCAAGTGACTTGGATTGAATTCGAAGATGATGTAGAACTTCTTTCAATGAAGGCGCTGCGCCTGATGCAAGAAGCAGAATTGGTGCTGTTACCAAAAGAGTGCCCATTTGATTACATTGACTTGTGCCGCAGAGACGCCGAAAGAGAGAGTTTCAGTGATAGTGGAGAGTTATCGACAAAGCTTGAGAAGGCAAGGGCAGAGAACTTACGCGTATGTGTTTATATTCCACCAGCAAGCGTTGAGTTCAATTTACTTGTTGGCCGTGATTTGAAACTGTCTACAGCAAAAGTCATTAGCTAACTAAAGCGTCTGTCAGTTGATTGCAGCATGCCTCAGCCAATTACAGCATGGGTAGGTTGGTTTTTGTAAGCTAATCGACGACTGCAGTTATCACCAAAGATATAAAAAAGCCTCTGCTTTATTGAAGCAGAGGCTTTTTAGTATTTGAAATTCAACGTTTTAATTCAACCCAATCAACTCTACAAACACATCTATTATCGACGGCTTGCGGTTTTAGAGTGAATTAGTCGCGGAAATTGTCAAACTGGAAAGGTTGACCAAGTTCACCGCTACGAACTAGAGCCATAACTGCTTGAAGATCGTCACGCTTTTTACCTGTTACGCGAACTTTGTCGCCTTGGATAGAAGCTTGAACTTTCACTTTGTTATCTTTGATTAGCTTAACGATTTTCTTCGCTACATCCGTTTCGATACCTTGCTTGAAGATAACCGTTTGGTGCCAAGTGCGACCTGTTTGGTCTGCTGCTTTCGCTTCCATCGCGTTAGGATCAACGTTGCGCTTCGTTAGGTTGCTACGAAGAATGTCGCGCATCTGCTTTAGTTGGAAGTCATCTTGCGCTGTCAGTTTTACTGATTCGTCTTTGTAATCGTAGCTAGCTTCAACGCCGCGGAAATCGAAACGAGTCGATAGCTCACGGTTTGCGTTGTCTACAGCGTTACGTAGTTCTACTGCTTCTACTTCAGAGATAATGTCAAATGATGGCATTGTGTTCGTTCCTTAAGCTAAATTTCTATCTTTAATTGCAGTTGCAAGCATGTCTAGCATGGTTGCAGTATCTTCCCAGCTTAGGCAAGGGTCAGTGATTGACTTACCGTATTCTAGGTTATTGAGGTCAGTCATTGGCTGGTTACCTTCTATAATGAAGCTTTCTGCCATAATACCTGCAATTTGGTTCTTGTTAGATTTGATTTGTTCACAAATGTCTTGTGCCACTTCTAACTGCTTACGATGCTGCTTTTGGCAGTTTGCGTGGCTAAAGTCTACAACTAAACGTTGAGGTAGATCGAATTCAGCCAGTTGCTTACATACGTTGTCAACAGATTCAGCGTCAAAGTTAGGACCTTTATCACCGCCTCGTAGAATTACGTGACCGTATGGGTTACCTGAAGTGCGGTAAACAGTCATACGACCATTCTTGTCTGGAGAATAAAAGTAGTGTGAAGCATGCGCAGCACGAATCGCATCGATTGCAATCTTGATGTTGCCGTTGGTTGCGTTCTTGAAGCCGACTGGGCAAGAAAGTGCTGAAGCCATTTCACGGTGAATCTGAGATTCTGTCGTACGAGCGCCAATTGCGCCCCAAGTGATCAGGTCTGCAATGTACTGACCTGTGATCATATCAAGGAATTCAGTCGCTGTAGCTAGGCCAAGCTTGTTGATATCAAGCAGCAGCTTACGTGCTTTGTTCAAGCCAGTTTCAAGTGCGTATGAACCATCAAGATTAGGATCGGTAATCAAACCCTTCCAGCCTACAACGGTGCGAGGTTTCTCGAAGTAGGTTCTCATTACAACGAACAGTTCATCTGTGTACTGGTCTTGAATTTGACTAAGATGTTTAGCGTAATCAAGTGCCGCATCTGTATCGTGAACAGAGCAAGGGCCTACGATAACTAATAGGCGGTTATCACGACCAGTTAAGATATCTTCGATCTGGCGGCGAGAATTTTTAATGCGCTCAGCAATGTCGTCAGTAATAGGGTGTGCATTGCCTAGTTCGGCAGGAGTTGGCATAGGACCCAGAGCTTGGGTTCTCAACTCATCAGTTTTTAATGGCATTTGATAGCTTTTTTATTCTATTGCGAAGTGGTTAAGATAACGGAATTGAACAGAGGAATAAACTCTCTTAAGTCAAAGTTATCTCAGTTATTGCTAATATTCTTATTTTTATCAGCAGGCCAGCGTCAAATAGGGGATTTTCACTTGTATTAACAGGCAGCTATCGGTATTTTCGTTTGAACACAACATAAAAATGCTGGAGCAGCAATGACTCAAGAAAATCAAAGCACTTTGCACCCAGAACTTGTTTTAGGTGCTGTGCTGCCTTCTTATAACGATAATAATAATTCCAACCACTTGTACGTTTCATTATCGGAATTAGTGATGGATCGTGTCTTCTATCATCCAAGTATTGAAAGCCACTTGGATGCGCTGTCTGATATTGAAAAAACGTCTTTAAATGCGATTCTTGGCGATAAAACAGTCGATGAGCATTTTGTTTCGACCTTAGTGATTGCGATTCAAGCTGCCGTTCAGCCAAATCACACTTCTGTTCGTATCGCATTAAGCAGTGCAGACAGCTATGGCTTCCGTTCACTGCTAGGCGGCAACTGTGAAGCTGAAGAGATTAACCCAGCGCTCGGTATTCGCGGAGTAGCTCGTTATGCTACACCAGAGTACAGCAAGGCTTTCGCTTTAGAGTGTCAGGTCATTAAAACGTTGCGAGAGCAGGGTATTAACGTTGAAGTGGTTGTACCGTACGTGCGAGCATTAAGCGATGCCGCTAAGATTATTGATCTGCTTGCAGAGCAAGGCTTACCACGCGGCCTTAATGGTTTGAAAGTACTGTTCTCGTGTGATGTGCCATCTGCTGTTCTACTAAGTGAACGTCTATTGCATTACTTTGATGGTGTCGTGGTAAACGTTGATAGCTTAGCGTCTTTCACTTTAGGTATAGATAAGGACAATGAAGCTCAGAAACACGCTTTTGATCCACAAAACGAAGCTGTGATTACGTTAATCTCTAGCATCGTAAAAGCGACTCAACACGCGAAGAAGCCTGTGCTGATTGTGACTAAAGACTTGGTCGATTACCCAAGACTTCAAGGTTATATTGCGGATCTGGAAGGGGTTGATACCGTTATTACGGCTTAATTTCCCCCTTGTTGAAGAGTTTGAAAATGAAGAGATATCATGGAGACGTGATATCTCTTTTTTGTAACATTTTTTTGACATCTGCATCGCTAACGGATTAACTGGTCTGATGACTGATTTGATTAGGTAATCCGAATGTTGACCCCTCTACAAAAAGCAAATTTCTATTTAAGTATGTTTGGCTTTTTCAAAGTGCCATTGATCTGGTTGTGTCGCCCAAAGCTGCTCGCATTGGATAACCAACATGTTGAAGTGAAAATCCCTCTTAAAAGGCGAACGAAGAATCACCTTAATAGCATGTATTTTGGTGTGTTGGCTGTGGGTGCTGATGTCGCAGGTGGTTTTCTTGCCATGAGCAAGTCGCAGCAGCAAGGTGAAAAAATCTCGCTGGCCTTTAAAGAGGTGACGGGAAATTTTTTGAAGCGCCCTGAGGGAGATGTGCATTTTACGTGTCACGACGGAGATCTAATCAATACCATGTTGGCTGAAACCATGTCGACTGGAGAGCGTGTTAACCAACCTGTGACGATTATCGCGACTTGTCCGTCTCTACATGGTGATGAACCGATGGCTGAATTCACGCTAACGCTTTCTATTAAGAAAGTGCCTTCTAGAAAGTAGTTAAATGCTTTGTGGAAGCAGTAACAAACGATTGATAAATGAAATAAGGTATGTGTATTTCATATCAACATACCTTATTTCGTACCCACATCCCCTAAATACTATGACTCTTGAGTGATCTGCTCAATATCAACGATTTTCGAACGGTTCATTACGATTTTCCAACGGTAATAAGTCGGTTCGCTATCATGATTGTTCTCTTTGATGATCAAGTTTAGCAGGTGTCGTTTTTCTACCGATTCACGACTTACTTGACCTTCATTTAGTCGATATACGTTGTTTGAACGCTTATCCATCAAACGAGTTAGAGCTCTCAGGCTGACGGACAGTGTTTCACGCGTCTCTTCATAACCACTCATAAACGTCGATGTCGACATTTCGGTTTGAGAACGATAATGCAAAATTTGTTCTTCGCGCTGAACAACTCGCTTCTTGCGAATCAACTGAATTTTGTCCGCTAACTTAGAGAAATTGGCGTAATCCAACCATTCAAGTTTGTGACCAACTGACTTATTTGTTGTCGGGTCAAAGTAGCGACGCTTCCACTTTGGTTTTCCTTTACGGAGCCAACGCCAAAGTATGTCCCTTAAATCATCCTTGAAGATTTCACGCAAAGCGTAGATGAATGACATGGACACGATGAAAGACGCGGTAATCTCTCCTAAAAAGTCACGAGCCAATATAACGGTCGTGGTAACCACCACCATGACTAAGCCCGTTGCGATGCCTTTAACGGCTCGCTTCACGTTCTTACCCATCGATGTCGTCTTTTCTTTGAGGACGATAGGGTGCTCAATCAAACGACGCAGCAATCGCATCTTGTTGCTCAAACGAGTGACATCTTCTCTAACCTTGGTCGAGTTATATCGATTAAGCTTACGATGGGCGGTTTCTTTATCACAAAGCGTTAATAGACGTTCTTTGATGGTCGAATACTCACTGCCGCGTGGCATGTGGGAAACCAGTGATAAAAACTTCTGCTCTGTGTACCAAGACAGGTAGTTATCTATATTGGCATAGTAACGTTTAAGATTTTCTTCATAAGGAATGCTTCGGCGCAGTTTCTTTAAAATATCGAGAGCCAGTTCGATGACTTCATCTACTTCATCAGCCGTGACATTGTCACTCTCATTTTTATTCAAGCTGCTGACGGCTTTGTCTAACGCGATAACATATTGATAAGCGAACAAACTCAAACTGACACGATACTGCGTGATGGAGAGTCGACCACGTTTCGCTAAACGGCTGTGTACTAGAGGTAGCAGCGTTTTATCACTGTAGTAAGCGCGCTTCTGAGTAATTGAACTGTAGAAAAATGCGCTTTCAGAAAGGACTTCAGGTGTCAGTCCGAGTTCACCGGGAATGAATAGATAAACGTCCATATCGAGCTTTTTTGTCTTAGCCATCGCATGGTTAATTTTAAGTGTTATCGCATCTTGTTTATCAACGGTGATCAACGATGTCTCCTAGAATATAAAAATATGAATGAAACTAGCGAAAGCATATCAGAGATCACGTATAATCACCGCCAAATTTAAAGTAGAGACAATCTTGATGATTAATATTGGTCAAATAAACAACCTAGAAGTAGTAAAACAAGCAGACTTCGGTGTATTCCTTGACGCTAGCGACTATGGAACGGTGTTGCTGCCGGAACGATTTACTCCTGAAGGTGTTGAAATTGGTCAAAAGCTAGATGTTTTCTTATACATTGATTCTGACAACCAGATCGCTGCAACCACTGAAAAACCTATCGCTCAAGTAGGGCAGTTTGGCTTGATGACGGTTGAAGGTGTAAACAGCACCGGTGCATTCATGAGCTGGGGTGTGAAAGGCAAAGATCTTCTGGTTCCTTTCAGCGAGCAGCGTGGCCGTTTAAACGAAGGTCAGTCAATCTTAGTATATGTGTATATCGATAAAGCATCGAGCCGTATTGTTGGAACAACTAAGTTCAACAAGTGGTTAGACAACACACCTGCGACTTATAAGCAAAACGAACAAGTTGATCTTATCATCGCAGAGCGCAGCCAATTGGGCTACAAAGCGATCGTTAATGGCGAGCACTGGGGAATGATTTTCCCATCAGACATTATTGGTAAGCTATTCATTGGTAAGTCACTAAAAGGCTACATCAAAAACATCCGTGAAGAAGACGGTAAGATTGACTTGTCTCTTCAAAAAGTCGGTGTTGCGAAGATGGATGACTTGAGCACTAAGATTCTAGAGCTGCTTGAGAAGAAAGGCGGCTTTTTACCACTGAACGACAAGTCTTCACCTGAAGCGATTTTCACCGCATTCAGAACCAGTAAAGGTACGTTCAAAAAGACCATCGGTGGCCTGTACAAGTCAGGTAAAATCTCTATTGATAAAGAAGGTATTCGCTTAGCTGAATAAGCGAGTTTCTCGGTTAAAAAAAAGCCCAAACTTTCCTGTTTGGGCTTAGGGGAAAGGGCTCCGAAGAGCCTACGCTAATTGTTGTAATTCTTTGTCTGATAGACTGAAGTCTAGTTTAAATTCCTCAATAAGCGATTTTCTATAACTCAAATAGTGAGTTGAATTGATATTTATGTTTTTAAGCGTTGATTCGACATTATTTTTAATCGCACCGAGTTATCTGATGTGAATAGAAAAAGCCCAAACAATTTACGTTGTTTGGGCTTTTTGTTTATTCGTATGCTTTAAGCAGTTAAGCACAATTAGAACAGGTTCTTATCGCGTACAAGCTCTCGTGGTAAACCGTTCTTCACTCGGTTGCCTACCCACTTACCAAGGCCGATGATCGCGCCGTTGTATTTAACTAGCACTTCGCCTTTGCCTGACAAGCCTTCTGGGCGCACATCTCGTCCCATGAACCACTCACGCGCGTCTTCGATGTTAAGCTCTACAACGTTGGCTTCGTTACCTGTAGCCAGTGTTGTGGCTACCTGATGCTGCCAGCGGTAGCCTCTCTTATGAGTCTCAGCAATCTTAATGCCCATACGAGAGAAACGGAACTTACCAATCATCGGCTCCAGTGCTTCAGGAAATAGCCAAACGTCTTTGTCACGAATCCATACCTGAGTATCACTTGGTAATTCGATATCTAGCGCGCCTAAAAGCTGATCCGCAACTTCTTCCTGTGCTTTTTTATTGGCTTTTTCAAATGGGAATTTACCCAAGCGTTTCTTCACTTCTGGTGGTGTCACAGAAGCGAGTTTACGGATACGTGCAACGAAGAAACCTTCCGAGTCATAAACCTGTGGGAAGATGTGAAGAAAGCCTTCTTCAGTCGTGGTCGCTTTTGCATTGTCGAATAAGTTTTCTAAAGATTCGAACTCAACTGCGTCACCAAAGGTATCTTTTAGGTGATGACATACTTGTTGGTTCTCTTCGGTGCTTAATGTACAGGTTGAGTAAACCAACACACCATTAGGTTTGAGAGCGTGAAAGGCACTTTCAATCAGATCTTTTTGAGTGTCAGCAATATCGACGACAGACTGATAAGTCCAGTTCTTCATCGCGTCAGCGTCTTTACGAATGGTACCTTCGCCAGAGCAGGGTGCGTCTAACAACACAGCATCGAATTGCTCTGGTAGCCAACCACCGAAGACTCTGCCATCAAAGTTACTTAGTGCTACATTACGCACGCCACAGCGCTCTATGTTAGCGTGAAGGACTTTTACTCGGCTTGCTGCATATTCATTAGCAACCAGTACGCCACGGTTATCCATCAAGGCTGCTATTTGAGTCGTTTTCGAACCTGGAGCAGCAGCGGTGTCTAACACGGCTTGATAATTCTCTTCGCCTTGGAATAGAGCGGACGGTGGCATCATCGAGCTGGCTTCTTGAATGTAGAATAGGCCAGACATGTGCTCCGCTGTATTGCCTAAAGGAGCTTCACTTTCATCTGCAGTGATCCAAAAACCTGTTTCACACCAAGGTACTGCTACCAGCTCCCAACCTTTGTCTTTAGCGCGTACGAGGAAGTCATCAACACTGATCTTCAGCGTGTTCACTCGAATACTTTTACGAAGTGGCTTTTGACAAGAAGCGACAAACGAAACCATATCTAGATGGCTTGGCATTATGCCTTCAATATGAGTAAGGAATTCTTCTGGGATATATACGTTAGCGTGCAAAAGGGTATCTCGATTGATAGCGTTATTGCGCGCAGTTTAAAGCAAAATGAGATTGTCCTAAACCAAATTTGTTTTAAACAATAAAAATGCAGCCTTTTGGCTGCATTTTAAATTGAATCATGTGTGTTTCAGTGTGGAAACTTAGTTCACTAAGGGCGAGGTATAGCGGTTCTCCAAGATTTCCATTCATCTTCGGCTTGAGGATATAAATAGAAAGATTGGTTTTCTTCTGCCAACGGTTGTAGTTCATTCGTTGGGGGCGTTGAGAAAGTAATCCCACCTCTTAACAAGCTATCTACTGTTCCTGCCTTGATGTTTGCGCCAGACAAACCGATAGAGACGTCAACCCCAGACACATTCCAAAAAACGCTGTTTGAGCGAATCAGATAGGCGTATTCAGGTTTGATCTGAATGGTTGAGATAATACGGTCTGCAAATTCACCCAGTTTTACGTCAATCACAGAACCAATTTCTAGTTCTCTGAATAGAATTGGTGTGCCTTCAGATATCGAACCTCTTGTTTCACTCTGCAACGTAAATACTTTGCCTTCAGGTTGTACGGGGCCTTGGCTGAGCTTAAATGCCGTGGTTTTGTCGCCTTTTCCTGGTTCAACATTGATGTGTTTAGAGAGCAGTGCCGATACGTTTTTGATACCGTTTAGGCTGATCTCCGGTTCTGCTAACCAAAAGTGGCTGTTTGCGACTGCAATTTTCTTAACGTATTCCGGTAAAACGCGAGCGGTAATTTCGATACCACCTTTGTTAAAGTTCGGAATCACTAGAGTGACTTCACCAACTGTTACGCCCTGATACTTGATCGCCATGCCTTTGCTGACTTCTTGGTCGCCAGAAGAGGTGATGGTAATCGCACGGCCAAACTTTCTCGCCGATTTCGAATCGGCGTATAGCTTCCAAGCGTTACCAAGCTTATTGTCGATCCCAGGTAGTGAGTCAAAGGCAATACCGCCTTGAATCAGCGTTTTAACCGGCGCGGCTTTAATGCTGATACCTGATAAAGAGGCATCGACTTCAACACCTGAACGATTCCAGAAAACCGTGTGTTTGTTAATCAAGTGTGTGTAACGGTTTTCAATGGTTACTTCGATTCTTACGCCACCATCTGCAAGTTGAAAGTTAGAAATGCTACCGACTTGAAGGTTGCGGTAGAGAAGAGGGCTTCCTTTCGAAATAGAAGGCAGTTCACTGGCAAACAACGACATCTTTTTAGAGCCAGTTTGATTGAACTTGGCGATCTCTGCTAATGACTTACTTTGGAATAATTGATAGTTAGAGCGAGACTTACTGTTGCCTTCACTCACAAAGCTAATAGAGCCACTCAACAGTTGTTTGGCTGGTGGTACTGTGACGCTTAGCCCTGACTCTGTAAGTTCTGCCGTCGCACTGCCTGTTACGAAGAAGCGGTTATTACTTTTGATCAGGTGCGCATATTGGTTGTCGATCAGCGCATCCATGAATACTTCATGCTTGTCGTTACCAGTTCCAACACTCTCAACCAGCCCAACATCAATGATTGAACCAACGGCGATGCCTTTATAAAGCAATTGGGTTCCGACATCCAAACCAAATGAATTGTTAGAGGTTAGACGAATCGCAACAGACTTTTCTTGCACCTGGCTGAACTCGTTCTTGCGAATAGCGGTAAACCGACGAGACTTTTCACCTTCACCAGGTACTAATGTTAAGAAGTTACCTGTCACCAAGTTAGCAATGTTCTTCATACCTGTTAGCGACAGTTCAGCTTCTTCCAGAACGAATTTACTACCGCTGTTCAAAAAGTCACTGAATGCCGGTTGGATAGCGGCAGAAGCCACCACGTTTTCACGACCTTTGCTCAACGATAAATCGGTAATCTGACCAATTTCGATGCCTCGGTACATTATAGGTGCACCGGTTGCACTTATCTTGTTGTCGTCTGGCACTGCGATCTTGATTGAGATACCACGACCTGCGGTCTTTAGATCGGGGTAGAGTTTGAATTCAGTGTTCATATCTACCGGTTGGCCTTCTCCCGGGGAGTCGACCGCAATCGAACCACCAAGTAGGGCACTTAAGCTCTCTAATCGTACGTCAACACCAGTAAAGCCGATACTCGCCCCCAAGCCGCTGACATTCCAAAAACGACTTTGGTCGGTAATGATATGGCTGTATTCATCTTTGATGGCCGCTTGAATGGTTACCGACTTAGCATTTTCATTGAGTTGATAGTTATAAACTTCACCAATCGGGATTTTACGGTAAACAATTTGTGAACCGACAGATACGCCGCCAAGGTCTTTAGTCGTCAGCGATATATTGAGGCCTTCGGAAGCCAATAAGTCAGAAGGTGACGATTTTAAGGCCTGAAACACCGTTTCTGCTTTTTCTTTGGTTTCACTAGGGTGAATCGCAATATAGTTACCGGAAACAAGGGCGTCTAAACCAGAAATGCCAGATAGGCTGGCTGTGGGTTTTACTAGCCAGAAACGCGTTCCCTTCGAAAGAAGCTTTTGAGCCTCAGGGTAGATGTCTGCATCAACATAAATGCTTGATAAGTCTTTGGACAACGTGATGTCGCGAACCATACCCACTTCTAAGCCTTGATAGCGAATCGTGGTTCGGCCTGCGACTAACCCCGCGGCATCCGAGAAGTAGATCTGCACACGTTGTCCTGCATCGTGTACTGACTTCATAACCAGCCAACCAGCAAGTGCTACGGTTAGAATCGGCAGAATCCACAAAGGTGAGATCCCTTTGTTTTTTTTTACTTCTGGTAAATATGACGTTTGTGATTGGTTATTGTTGTTCATTCACTGACTCATTTTTAGAGGTGTGGTTATCCCAAATTAGCCTAGGATCTAAGCTTTCCGCTGCCAGCATGGTCATAACAACAACGACACCGAAAGCCACAGCACCATAACCTGGTGTAAAGTTTAAAATTTGTCCACGGTCGACCAAGGTCATCATGATCGAAATAACGAAGAGATCCATTACCGACCATTTACCTACCCATTTCACAATGAAATAGATGGTCATTCTTTGCCTGTGATAGCGTGCTCGCTTCATCTGTATACAAAGCAATATGTACGTAAGCCCGAGAATCTTAGCTACTGGAACCACGATACTTGCAATAAAGATAATTGCTGCTATGCCGTACATATCCGTATTGATGAGTGAAGCGATACCCGAAATGGTCGTGTCTTCTAGCCTTTGTCCGTTGGTGATTACGATCGAAATTGGAATGACGTTCGCTGGTATTATGGCAACGGAAGCCGCAAATAACAGTGCCCAAGTCTTTTGTATAGAGTATGGCTTGCGGTGATATAAGTTATGGTGGCAACGTACACAAGCGTCACCTTCAGGCTGAGATAGGTGGCAGTTGTGACAGTGAACATTTTTGCTCTCTATAAAAGAGTAGTCTGATTCTTGAGCCCAAGCTTCCCAGTAACGACGCACACTAATGCGGCTCACCAGTAAAACGCTGAATAACTGCAGTAGAATCAATCCAATTAAACCGGGGCCAACAAAAATATCGGAATAGTCTTGTAGTTTGAAACACGAGATGGCCACACTCACCAAAAACACATCCAACATCATCCAATGCTTTAAGGTTTGGATAATCGCTAATGAGTAACGAAATAGTGTGAAAATTTTAAAACGCAATGATGCGTGTGTTATCAGTACAGAAGTACAGACAAGGAACGGCGCGATAGAGCTACAAAATAAAATGAGTAATCCAAGCAGTGGGAAGCCTTCTCCCATTAAGGTGAACACACCCGATGGCAGTGTTGCTGGTATCATGACGCCGATGAGACGGATACTGATGAAGTCAAAGAAGTGCGAAGGAATAAATAGCAATAAGCAGGTGATTGCGATGGCTAGGTTTCCAGAGAGACCAGTTGTGCCTCCGCGGTATAACTGAGTCCCGCACCTAGGGCAGTAAGCTGACTTCCCATGTGGGATGTCTATCTTGTCGACTGGGAGTTCACAGCCTTGGCATAGTCGTACAGAACTGTTGTCGCACGAGTGTTTACCTTGTGAAGGTTCGGATGATGGCTGATCGCTCGGTAATGGCTCAGCCGTGACAGGGTTAGACTGGGAGGTCACAAGACCTCCCGAGTTGAAACGTTGGTCAAAACATCGCAGTGACTTAACTTACTAGAACGACAAACATTAGGCGTGCGATTGCACACTGCCATAGAGTGTTTGATAAAGTCCTTGTTGTTCAACCAATTCACCATGTGTTCCCGTCTGTGTGACTTGTCCATCTTCTAAAACATAGATCAGATCAGCTTGTTTCACTGCTGATAATCGATGTGCCACAATCAAAGTTGTGCGATCTTTCAAAAATTCGCTTAGTGCTTTGTGCAGAGCTGACTCTGTCGCTGTATCAAGTGCTGATGTTGCTTCATCTAGAATAACAAACTTCGGATTGCTCAACACCATACGGGCGATGGCCAGTCGTTGTCGTTGGCCACCAGACAGTCGAACGCCATTCCTACCAATTTGAGTATCCAAACCGTTACTTAGCTGCTTAATTACATCTTGCATCTGAGACACTTCAAGCGCACGCCATAGCGACATTTCATCGTATTCGGCGCCGAGGGTCAGATTATGCCTCAATGTGTCATTAAAAAGTATAGGTTGCTGTAAAACAACGGCAATTTGATTACGAATGACATCAAAGCTGATGTCGTCGGTTGTTTCTCCGTTATAACGAATACACCCAGAGTCTGCTTGATAAACCCCAATCAGCAGCTGTATTAACGTCGATTTACCTCCACCGCTGGCACCGACAAGAGCGACCTTTTTACCCGCGGGTATATGTAAGGATAGCTTATTTAAAACAGTGTTTTCTAATGTGTAGGAAAATGTAACATCTTCAATGTCGACGGTCACTTCTTGATGTTCATTGAACGGGTTCACTTTACTCACCGGACGATGTTCTTCTTCAAGTAGCAGTAGATCGTTAATGCGTTGGAGCGCGGCCTTCGCGCTATACCACGAAAACTGAATGCCTAATAACTCTTGAACAGGACCGAGCATGAACCATAAGTAGCCGAAGACTGCGAAAATTTGGCCAATGGTTAAGTCACTAAATAAAACCATCAACATTGCGACGGCGCGGAATAGCTCAAAGCCTAATAGAAATAGTAAAAAGGACACCCGACCTGCGGCTTCAGATTGCCATGCGTATTTATCGGCATCGATTCTTACTTGGTTTGCTTGAACTTTCAGTTCGTCAAGAAAGATACGCTCTTTGTTAGCGGCACGAAGTTGATAGATACCATCCAAAGTCTCGACTAGGCGACTCTGAAAACGCTCAAAAGACTGGTTTTCATATTTCTTAAGGTGTTTAACACGGCTACCGAGTTTACGAGAAAAATAAATAACAACAGGATTGACCAGTAGAATGAATAGCCCTAAACGCCACTCTAACCATAGTAAGACGATAGCGGTGCCGAGCACTGTTAAGAAGCTGATGATAAATTTAGAGAGGGTCGATCCAATGAACTTATCAATAGTCTCTATGTCTGTAATAAGGTGAGCATTAATACCGCCGCTGCCTTTGGTCTCGTATTGTCGGATGCTAATACGGCCAAGTTTATCAATCATCTTGCTACGCATTTGGTAGGTGATCGTTTTGGAAACTAAAGTGAATTGACGACCTTGTAGAATATTCAACGCTTGACTGGCAGAGCGCATCAAGATGACCAGCAAGAGAGTAAGAGCAATATAGCCAGTTGGCGTTTGTAGCGAGGCTGGAAGTAGGTGATTCATCATCTCTAACCCTGAAGCTGGCTTATCAAGCAAAACTTCATCAACCATAAGTGGCATAAGCAGAGGGATAGGGACACTAATTAAGGTTGCAAGAATGGCAACAAAGTTAGCAAATAGTAATTTGGACTTGTGTTTTTTTACTTGAGTTATCAACCAAGAACGGCTAATAGTATCTTCTGAATTGTTCATTGTAATGAGAATAAGTCCTATTTAGTTTGATGGCCGCATTTTACTGCGTTCTCTTGATAATGGAAGTCTCAATTTAATTGGAAGTTAATATGAAAATAGAACATTACCAACGCTTAACCAAACAAGCCATTGCATTAATTGAATCAGAAACCGATCTAATCGCGAATCTTGCAAATATTAGCTCACTATTGTTAATGGAATTAGATGAACTTAATTGGGCTGGCTTTTACTTAATAAAGCAAGATAAGCAAATGCAACAAGATGAGCTTGTGCTTGGTCCATTCCAAGGTCAGCCAGCGTGTGTTCGAATTCCAGTAGGGCGTGGAGTCTGTGGAACTGCGATTGCGACGAATACAGTTCAGCGCATTCATGATGTGCATGAGTTCGAAGGTCACATCGCTTGTGACGCTGCAAGTAACTCAGAAATCGTTATTCCATTCTCTATCGATGGTAAAGTCGTGGGTGTTCTTGACATCGATAGTCCAAATATTGGTCGTTTTTCTCAAATTGATGAAGACGGATTGACATTTTTTATGGCTGAAGTGGAAAAGGTGCTTAATTCGCACGCGAACAAAGCATAAATTATTCTCTTACTGTGGTTTTTCCCAAGCATCTCTCTATAATACGTAAAAATATTTTCTTAATGCTCGCGGAAAACCGCAAAAACCAGGAACCCACATGGAAAACACTGAAAAGTTAAAAAACAGCAAAGAAGTTATCGCATATGTTGCTGAATGTTTCCCTAAATGCTTTACTCTAGAAGGTGAAGCAAAACCACTTAAAATTGGTATTTTTCAAGATCTTGCTGAACGTCTAAATGAAGACGAAAAAGTAAGTAAGACTCAGCTTCGTGCAGCGTTAAGACAGTACACATCATCATGGCGTTACCTGCACGGCGTAAAAGCTGGCGCAGATCGTGTTGACCTAGACGGCAACGCGTGTGGCACATTAGAAGAAGAGCACGTAGAACACGCTAAAGCTACACTTGCAGAAAGCAAAGCGAAAGTTCAGGCTCGTCGTAAAGAACAAGCACAGAAAGCTCGTGAAGAAGGCAAAGCGAAAACTAAGGCGAAGAAAGCTCAACAGCCTCGTCGCCAAGCGCCTAAAGCACCCAAAGTAGAAAAGCCTGTAGAAACACGCGCTTTGAACGCCGATGAATTCATCGCTGGCAAAGAAGTAAATGTGAACATGGGTACAGGAAACATGGCTGCGACCATTGTTGAAATCAATAAGGAAGATGTACGTGTTCAGTTAGCAAACGGCCTACAAATGGTTGTTAAAGCGGAGCACTTGCGCGCTTAAAGGAGATACTCCTACGCATGAAATGCCGTTCAAAATTGACACTGATTGCTGCTAGCTTTTGTCTAGCAGCTTCAGTTCAGGCTCTTGAAGCCAAATTAGATCAGGACGATTTACCTTTACTCGCTCCTGAGGTCCAACACGAAACTGCTAGTAAACGTGTTACTTCTCGATTTACTCGTTCTCACTATAAACACTTCAATCTCAACGATGATTTCTCTCAAGCTATCTTTAATCGTTATTTAGAGATGCTGGATTATAATCGTAATATCTTCACTCAAGCTGATATTGACTTTTTCTCCTCATCATCTGTGCAAATTGATGATCAGCTGAAAGCGGGAAATAACCAGATTGCTTTCGATGTTTATAATCTTTCCATGCAGAAGCGTTTTGAACGTTTTCAGTATGCGTTGTCGTTGTTAGATACTGAGATTAAGTTTGATACTGATGAAAGTATTGAGCTCAATCGTAGTGAAGCAGAGTGGCCGAAAGATATCGCCGAAGTGAATGAGCTTTGGAGGAAGCGTGTCAAATACGACGCGTTGAATCTAAAACTCACTGGTAAAGAGTGGCCAGAGATTCAAGAGGTTTTGGAAAAGCGTTACAACAATGCAATTAAGCGTATTACGCAATCGCATAATGAAGATGCTTTCCAAATCTACATGAACGCATTTGCGCGTGAAGTTGATCCTCATACCAGTTACCTTTCTCCAAGAAATGCAGAGCAATTCCAATCAGAGATGAATCTATCTTTGGAAGGTATTGGTGCTGTGCTTCAGATGACTGATGACTATACCGTTATTCGCTCGTTAGTTGCTGGTGGCCCTGCGTCAAACAGCAAACAATTGAGCGATGGTGACCGCATTGTCGGTGTTGGCCAAGATGGCGAAGAGGTTGTTGATGTTATCGGCTGGCGCTTAGACGACGTAGTACAGCTGATTAAGGGCCCGAAAGGGACCAAAGTTAAGCTACAGATCTTGCCTGAAGGTAATGACGCAAAAAGCCACGTTGTCACAATTGTACGAGACAAGATTCGTTTAGAAGACCGTGCTGTTAAATCTGAAGTTATCGAGAAAGATGGCAAGAAGATTGGTGTTCTTGAAGTACCAAGTTTCTATGTTGGCCTTTCTAAAGATACTGATAAACTGATCACTGAGCTTAAAAAGCAAGGTGTTGAAGGTATTATCGTTGATCTTCGAAACAACGGTGGTGGTGCACTGACTGAAGCAACCGAACTCTCTGGTTTATTTATCAAAGAGGGACCCGTTGTTCAGGTTCGCGATAGTTACGGTCGTGTCAAAGTGAACAGTGACACCGACGGCGAAATCAGCTACCAAGGCCCATTAACGGTATTGGTGAATCGCTACAGTGCGTCAGCTTCTGAGATTTTTGCAGCAGCGATGCAAGATTACGGTCGTGCAATTATTCTTGGCGAAAACTCTTTCGGTAAAGGAACGGTGCAACAACATCGCTCTTTGAATCATATCTATGATTTGTTTGACAAAGAGTTGGGCTACGTTCAATACACAATTCAGAAATTCTACCGAATCAATGGTGGCAGTACGCAAAACAAAGGTGTAGTACCTGATATTGCGTACCCAACGCCAATTGATCCAGCAGATACAGGTGAAAGTGTTGAAGATAATGCTCTGCCTTGGGATAGTATTGATAAAGCAAGCTACTCAGTGTTACAGCGTAATGATGAAAAGATAGTTGCTTTAACTGCTCAACATCAAGCTCGTATTGCTACTGACATGGAATTTGGCTTTATCGCGCAAGATATTGAAAAATACAAGGCAGATAAAGACAATAACGACCTTTCTTTGAATGAAAAGGTACGTCAGCAAGAGAGTGATGATGCGGATGTGCTTCGTCTAGAGCGTATCAACCAACGTCAAAAAGCCGCTAAATCAGAGGTATTTAAAACGTTAGATGATATTCCTAAAGACTATGAAGCCCCGGATGCTTATCTTGAAGAGTCAGTTGCTATCATGCTGGATATGCTCAAGAAATAGAGCAAATACCGGTTAAAAGGTGATTGTTTAGAGATGCAAAATTTAAAAAGCGAGCCTAGGCTCGCTTTTTTTGTGTCTATGATTTGACAGGAATACCTGATTGTAACCGTTGAGATTCTTGCAAAGAACACTCAATACTCAGGGTTATTTTGCTCTATTTTGCGTCGAACAATAACATTTAAGTTACTTTGCACTTAAAATTTAGTGACTTGGATCATATTTTTTCGCTTTCTATTCATTATGTGCCTAAGCTTAAAGAAAAAGAGGGGGCGCATATGAAATGGATTTTACTAATTTTATCTTGTTTAAGTTTTGTTGCTTTTGGGAGCGAGGTAGCTTCGAGCAGCCAACAATCAAAAAGTGATAGTAATCTATCTCATTTTGACCTTCCTCTGTTGCTTGGCGATTGGTATTTGATGAATCCAGATCCTGAGCAAGGCACTGAAAACTTTAGAGCAATCAAACTCACTCTCGATTCAAATTACTCATTCACTATTGATATCCAAAAGAAAGACTACAGTGTCTATCATTGGGAAGGTTTATATAACGCCAATGAAGATACGCTCATTCTGGGTTTGAATACTTCAGAACCCCAAGTTTATGCTTACAGTAGTAACCATAATATGCTGAACCTTAACGGTGTTATGTTCACCAAGGCTTTACCAAACGCATTGGCGGGAATATGGTCAAGCGCAGAACTTTCCGGAAGCGATTTACGTGCCAGTAACATTCAAAAAATGGATTTAGTGCTTCAACCTGACTTTATCTTTATGTTCCGAGTATCAGATGAAGAAGGTGGTGAAGTCATTCGTCGCGGAGTGTATTACACTGAAGGTGATCAGTTGGTTTTACTTTATGAGAACGGTGAACACGGCACTCGTTACACATTAAATAGTGATGTGTTGACGCTTCAAGGTGAAGAAGGAGACATGTTTGCGGTGCTCAATCGTATTCGATAAGTCCGATTTTTAGCCCTAAAATTGAACTCGTTTATAATATGGTTTGTTGCTTATTTATTAGGCGTTCCCATCAGATTTTATTCATAAAATAGTAAAATATGGAGGCATTTTCCTACAATGCCTTCTTTTTTTAATATTCCCCTTGTTTTATTGGCGCTCAACCTTTAGATATATACAGTTAAAAATAATTACGTATAACGATCAAAAGGAACCCGTCATGGCACATACACCTCAAGCCAAATATCGTAAAGATTATCAATCACCATCTCACACTATTTCTGAAATCGATCTGACTTTCGATTTGTACGATTCAGCATCCATCATTACTGCTGTTTCTAGTGTTAAGCAGGAGAAAGAAAGCTCGACATTAGTACTTGAGGGTGAAGGCTTGAAGTTGGTGTCTATTTTGGTTGAAGGTAAGGAGTGGACGCAGTTCGAACAGTCTGAAACTCTACTTACTTTGAATGATCTTCCGAATGATTTTACATTAACGATCGTGACGGAAGTTGACCCTGAAGGGAACAGCGCACTTGAAGGTTTGTACAAGTCGGGTGGTGCGTTCTGTACTCAATGTGAAGCTGAAGGTTTCCGCCGCATTACTTACTATATGGATCGCCCGGATGTGTTGGCGAAATTCACGACAACGGTCATCGCAGACAAAGCTGAAAACCCATTCTTATTAAGTAATGGTAACCGTATCGACAAAGGCGAAGCTGAAAACGGCCGTCACTGGGTGAAATGGCAAGACCCACATCCAAAACCAGCGTACCTGTTTGCTTTAGTTGCGGGTGACTTCGATGTACTTCGTGATGCATACACTACGCAATCTGGTCGTAATGTTGACTTAGAAATCTTTGTCGACAAAGGTAACCTCGACCGAGCAAACCATGCGATGGTTTCTTTGATTAATTCAATGAAGTGGGACGAAGAGCGCTTCAATCTTGAGTATGACTTAGACATCTACATGATCGTAGCCGTTGATTTCTTCAACATGGGTGCGATGGAAAATAAAGGCCTGAATGTATTTAACTCTAAATTCGTTTTAGCGAATGACCAAACCGCGACAGATACCGACTACCTAGGTATTGAAGCCGTTATTGGCCACGAATATTTCCATAACTGGACAGGTAACCGAGTCACTTGTCGTGATTGGTTCCAGCTGAGTTTGAAAGAAGGTTTAACGGTTTTCCGTGACCAAGAGTTCTCTTCTGATCTTGGCTCTCGCGCAGTAAACCGCATCAATAATGTTCGTATTATTCGTGGTCCACAATTCGCAGAAGATGCGAGCCCAATGTCTCACCCAATTCGCCCAGAAAAAGTGATAGAAATGAATAACTTCTACACATTGACGGTATACGAAAAGGGCAGTGAAGTGATCCGAATGATCCACACATTGTTGGGTGAAGACGGTTTCCAAAAAGGCATGAAGCTATACTTTGAACGTCACGATGGCACGGCAGCAACATGTGAAGATTTCGTCGCGGCAATGGAAGACGCATCGGGTGTTGATCTGTCTCAGTTCCGTTTATGGTATAGCCAATCAGGTACGCCAACGCTTTCTGTTGAAAGCCATTTCGACGCAGAGAAAAAAGAGTACACGTTAACGACTCGCCAAGCAACAACGCCAACTCATGAGCAAACCGAAAAGCAAGCTCTGCATATCCCTCTAGATATCGAGCTATACACAGCGTCGGGTGATGTGATTGAGTTACAATGTAACGGTCAGCCAGTTCATAATGTATTAGATGTGAAAGAAGCAGAACAAACGTTTGTGTTTGAGAATGTAAACGAGCAACCAGTTCCATCTGTGCTGCGTGAGTTTTCTGCACCGGTGAAACTTGAATACAACTATTCAGACGAAGAGCTGATCTTCTTGATGGTGAATGCTCGCAACGAATTCTCTCGTTGGGATGCAGGGCAAATGCTGCTAGCGAAATACATCCGTAGCAACGTAGATAACGTTCAACAAGGCCAAAAGTTTGCACTTTCTTCTGAAGTGGTTGATGCATTCCGTGGTGTATTGCTCAGTGATTCGTTAGAACCTGCATTTATTGCAGAGATGCTTTCACTACCAAGCCATAATGAAGTATCGGGTTGGTACGAGCGTGTCGACATCGATGCGGTTGCGTCAGTACTTCATTCAATGAAAGTGATGTTAGCAAAAGAGCTTGAAGATGAACTTGCTGCGGTTTACCACAGCAATGCATTAGCAGAATACACGATTGACCATGATTCGATTGGTAAGCGTACTTTGCGTAAAGTGTGTCTAAGTTATTTAGCTCATACTGAAAAGGGTAATGACTTGGTTGTTGCTATGTACCAGCAAGCAAACAACATGACAGACACAATGGCAGCAATGGGCGCCGCGAACAGTGCACAACTTCCATGTCGTGAAACTTTAATGGCGGATTACAGCGATAAGTGGAAACACGATGGTCTTGTCATGGACAAGTGGTTTGCTCTTCAAGGAGCGAACCCAAGTTCAAACGCACTTGAAGTGATCAAGGCGTCTATGTCACACCAAGCGTTTAGTTTGAAAAACCCGAACCGTACTCGTAACTTGGTCGGTTCATTCTTAAACATGAACCCAGTTCAGTTCCACGACAAGTCAGGTCAGGGCTATGAGTTTGCAGGCGAAATCTTACGTGAGCTTAACAGTAGCAACCCACAAGTAGCATCACGTCTGATTGATCCTTTGCTTAAGTTCCGTAAGTACGATGATCAACGCCAAGCTTTGATTAAAAAGCAGCTTGAGGCTTTAAAGGGTATGGATAATCTAGCTAAAGACTTATTTGAGAAAGTGACGAAAGCACTCGAGGCTTAAGTCAGTCGCTCATTCAGGTAACTGTTTGTTAATAAGCTGTTTGATAATAAGCGGCTTGCTAATAAAATGTTTACCAATGAAGAAAAATTCATCAGTGGTAGAGGTCATCTGCCACTGATTTTTTGTTTCTGGGTCATCGAATTTTCGATAAGCTAGAGAAGTATTCAAGCTAAGTTCTACAGTCAGACATTATTAAGTGCCAAAAAACACCGGCACTGTATATTTACACAGGTATCGTATGAATCGCTATATTTTCCAACTTAACATCTCATATCAACAGTTTTTGGCTAGCTATTCTGGTGCAGCAAGTAAAGTTCAAGTGATAACGACCACTGGATTGCGTCTACAGTTACCTGCAACTCGGTTCAGACCATTTCTTACACAAATAGGGGTTAGAGGGCAATTTAGACTGACAACTGACCAAAAAAATAAGTTTATTAAGTTGGAAGCTCTGTAAACCTTGGCGTGCCTAGTGAGTTAAAAGGAATCTTAATCACATAATCAAACATTTCACCTCTTACCACCTCCAAAACAATTAACCATTTCTCAATAATGCTTTTACAATAAATGGATGCATTACCTTTACTTAACTCGTTAGTAGGAAAGAGCTCAACGGCTCAATTCAAACACCAGCTTAAGTAAGCCCCCTAATAATAAAATATAATTCTAATTGTGGAGTGTGACTATGACCGCACGTGAAACTGTGGTTCCAGTTTTACTTGAAAAAGTGTACAAACTGATTCAAGACAAACTTGACCTTGCTCATCGACCTCTCGTAACTCAACTTGCTCAACACTTGTTTAGTAACGTTTCTCAAGACGACCTAACTCAGAGAAACGAATCCGATTTATACGGTGCTGTAGTTAGTTTATGGCATCACATCAATGAAAAGAAAGCCGACGAAATTTCTGTCCGTGTTTTTAACCCGACAGTAAGTCGCCAAGGCTGGCAATCGACTCACACTATCGTTGAGATAGTGGTACCAGATAGCCCATTCCTCGTTGATTCTGTAAAAATGGCATTAACTCGCCTCGATCTCTCTTCTCACCTTATGCTTCACAACCCTACACAAATCTCCCGTTCTGATAAGGGAAGTGTTGTTGGCGTCAGCAATAATGAAGGTGTTTTCCAATCGCTTTTCCATATTGAAGTTGACCGTCTTAGCAGCAAAGCTGAAATGACAGCACTTAAAACCGAACTACTGGATATCTTTACCGATACTGGTCTTGTGGTTAATGATTGGCTGAAAATGGTAGAACGACTTGAAGAAGTCACTAATCAAGTTGAAGAGCAAAAAGAGACGATTCCAGTCGATGGCCAGCGCTTTGATGAAACTCTCGCGTTTCTTCGTTGGTTAGGCGAGCACAACTTTACGTTTATGGGTTACAAGGAATATGACCTTGTTTCTGTGAATGGCGATACTGAGCTACAACCGACCAAGGAGCAAGGCCTTGGTTTGTTCGCAAATTCAGATCGTGTACGTAACGTTAAGCTATCTGAGTTTTCAGACTCGGCACGCTTGGAAGCAAAAAAACCGTATGTACTGATCGTTACCAAGGGCAACACGGCTTCACGCATTCACCGCCCAGCTTACAATGATTACATCGGTATCAAGAAGTTTGATAAAAACGGTAAGGTCATTGGTGAGCACCGCTTTTCGGGTCTTTACACTTCTGCCGTTTATAACCAAACGGTTGAGAGCATTCCTCTCGTTCGAGAGAAAGTTGAGCGTATCTTAGATGCAAGTGGTTACCGTAAGGGTTCATATTCTTACAAAGCTCTGCACAACATTCTAGAAAACTATCCGCGTGATGAACTGCTTCAAGCTAGAGAAGAAGAGTTACTTGAAGTGGGTACTGGCGTAGTACAAATGCAAGATCGCGATCTTCTGCGTTTGTTTGTTCGTAAAGACCCGTTTGGCCGTTTCTTCAGCTGTATGGTTTACGTAACAAAAGATCGTTACAACACCGAGCTTCGTCGTCAAACCCAACGTATTTTGAAGCAATACTTCGGTTGCAAAGAAGAAGTCGAATTCACGACATACTTCTCTGAAAGCCCACTGGCAAGAACGCATTATATTGTTCGTGTTGATAACAACAACATGGATGTGGACGTGAAAACAATTGAGCAAAATTTAATGGAAGTATCGTCTACGTGGGATGACCGCCTGTCTGGATCAATCGTTGCTAACTTCGGTGAGAGCAAAGGTCTTCCGTTATCGAAAGAGTACATGCGTGCATTCCCACGTTCGTACAAAGAAGACATGATGCCTGGTTCTGCGGTTGCAGATATCGAACGTCTAGAAGCTCTGAGTGAAGACAACAAACTTGGCATGCTTTTCTATCGTCCTCAAGAAGAGGCGGCAGACTCTAAAGCCGTTCGTTTAAAATTGTTCTACCACAGTGATGAGCCGATTCACCTGTCTGATGTTATGCCAATGCTTGAAAACTTCGGTCTGCGCGTTATTGGTGAATCACCGTATGAAGTGCGCAAGACCAATGGGGTGACTTATTGGATCCTTGACTTCTCGATGCTGCATAAGAGTGACAAGACGATTGATCTTCGTGAAGCTCGCGATCTATTCCAACAAGCCTTTGCTGCGATTTGGGCGGGTGAGTTAGACAGCGATGGTTTCAACCGCTTGGTATTAGGTGCAGGTCTTTCAGGCCGTGAAATCTCAATCTTACGTGCGTATGCGCGTTACATGCGTCAAGTTGGTTTCCCATTCAGTCAACAATACATTGAAGACACATTGTCTCATTACCCAGATCTAGCAAAAGGGTTAGTGAGCTTATTCGGCAAGCGTTTTGATCCTAAATTGAAGGGCAGCGCGAAAGGCCAACAAGATCTTATCAAGAAGATCACTGAACAGTTGGATCATGTAGAAAGCTTGGATGATGATCGCATCATTCGTCGCTACATGGAAATGATCACAGCAACGCTTCGTACTAACTACTATCAGTTAGACGACAATAAACAGTCTAAACCTTGGTTGGCTCTGAAAATGAGACCAAGCGAGATTCCAGACATCCCAGCGCCGGTTCCTGCGTTTGAGATCTTCGTTTATGCACCAGACATTGAAGGTGTGCATTTACGTGGCGGCAAAGTCGCCCGTGGTGGTTTACGTTGGTCAGATCGTCAAGAGGATTTCCGTACTGAGATTCTAGGCCTAGTTAAAGCGCAACAAGTTAAGAACACAGTAATTGTACCGGTTGGTGCAAAAGGTGGTTTCGTTTGTAAGCGTCAGCACATGATGTCTGGCCGTGATGAAATTTTTGCTGAAGGTCAACGTTGTTACAAGCGCTTCATCCGTGCATTACTAGATGTATCAGACAACATCATTGAAGGCGAGGTTATCCCACCTAAGAGTGTTGTTCGTCACGATGAAGATGACCCGTACTTGGTTGTTGCTGCCGATAAAGGTACTGCAACGTTCTCAGATCTAGCAAACTCAGTATCTGATGAATACAACTTCTGGTTAGGTGATGCGTTTGCCTCTGGTGGTTCTAACGGTTACGACCATAAAGCGATGGGTATCACCGCGAAAGGTGGTTGGGAATCTGTTAAGCGTCACTTCCGTGAAATGGGCATCAACTGTCAAACAACGGATTTTACTGCTATCGGTGTAGGTGATATGGCGGGCGATGTGTTTGGTAACGGCATGCTGTTGTCTAAGCATATTCGTATACAAGCTGCGTTTAACCACATGCATATCTTCATCGACCCGAATCCAGAATCAGCATCAAGCTGGGTAGAGCGTGAGCGCTTGTTTAATCTACCTCGATCAAGCTGGGAAGATTACAACAAAGACCTTATCTCTCAAGGTGGTGGTATCTTCTCTCGTCGAGCGAAGTCTATCTCTCTTACGCCTGAAATTCAGAAAATGCTGGGGACCAAGAAAGCATCAATGGCACCGAATGACTTGATCAAAGCGATCTTGTCTATGCAGGTTGATCTTCTTTGGAATGGCGGTATCGGTACATACGTTAAGTCTTCAAACGAGACTCATACTGATGTGGGTGACCGTGCAAATGACGTGCTTCGTATCGATGGCTGTGACCTGAAAGCTAAGGTTGTTGGTGAAGGCGGTAACTTGGGTATGACTCAATTGGGTCGTATTGAATACGCGCTTACGGGTGGCCGCGTTAATACTGATTTCGTTGATAACGTTGGCGGTGTTGACTGTTCAGATAATGAAGTAAACATTAAGATCTTCTTGAATGGTTTGGTGTCTAATGGTGATCTAACCGTTAAGCAACGTAACCAAGTGCTTGAATCGATGGAAGATGAAGTGGGCGAAATCGTACTAGACGACGCATATTGCCAAGCTGAGTCTATTTCGGTTACTGAGCATCAAGGTGTTGGCTTAGTAAAAGAGCAAATCCGCTTTATTCATACAATGGAAAAAGCAGGGTACTTGGATCGTGGTTTGGAATACATCCCAGATGACGAAACACTGCTTGAGCGTGAAAAGCAGGGCCAAGGCCTAACAAGACCAGAGCTTTCTGTACTTGTCGCTTACGGTAAAATGGTACTTAAAGAAGATCTTGTTAGTGATGATATCGCTAATGATGAATTCCATGCTCAACAGCTTATGCAATACTTCCCAACAGCGTTACGTCGTAACTATTATCAGCATATGGATAACCATCCATTACGCTCTGAAATCATTGCGACGGCATTGGCTAACCAAATGGTTAACGAAATGGGTTGTAACTTCGTTACTCGTCTGCAAGAAGAGACGGGCGCAAATATCGTTGATATTGCAAATGCTTACGCAGCATCACGTGAAATCTACGGTCTTGGTAAAGTTCTGAAGAGCATCCGTGAACTGGACAATGTTTCAAGTTCTGAAGCTCAATATGAATTGATCTACCATGTTCGCCGTACACTTCGTCGTTTGGCTCGTTGGTTGTTAAGAAACCGTACTGGTAAACAGTCAGTGAAAGCATTGATTGAACTTTACCAAGGCGATGTTCTTACTATCACAGAGAAACTGGATGAAAACCTAGTGGCTTCTGAAGTAGAAGAGCATAACGCAATGGCACAGCTATGGATTGAGCAAGGCGTAAACGCTGAGTTGGCTAATTCAGTCGCGCGTTTGTCTAGCTTGTACTCAGCACTGGATATATCCACAGTGGCTCGCGAAACAGGTAAAACAGTACAACAAGCGTCTAAGCTTTACTTTAACCTTGGTGACCGCCTGTCTTTGCACTGGTTCTTGAAGCAAATTAATGGCCAAGCAGTAGACAACAACTGGCAAGCGCTGGCACGTGCAGCATTCAGGGAAGATCTGGATTGGCAGCAACGTCAGCTAACGGGCCAAGTACTTAACTGCGGTTGTGCTTCAGATATCGATGTGATTAAAGCACTTGATGACTGGATGGAAAGTAACTCGGTTTCTCTGCATCGTTGGGAAAGTATCTTGAACGAATTCAAAGTCGGTTCAGTTCATGAGTTTGCTAAGTTCTCAGTAGCACTGCGTGAATTGATGCTATTGAATCTAAACTGCATGTCGACAGACTAGCGATTAGATAAAAACGAAAAGAAACAAGGGCAGACTATATTAGGTCTGCCTTTTTCGTTTGGCTGAACAGTGTTATTTGGCAGAGCAATGTCATTTGGCTGAATAGTGAATGACGTGTCCAATTATTTCGTTGAGTCACTTATGCTTGGGCAAGTTAACTTATGCTCGTTACACGAATAATAATGAAATAGCTATTCACCGGAGTATACGGTAACGTTTGCTTAATAATAAACCTCATTCGTTAGCAAACTCGATTATCTTACCCTTACAGACAGTAATAGATTGAATAGTTGGGTAAATAAGTAAATAATATTGCCCCGTTTACACGGCGCTTTTTTCTATCGGAGGCACAATGCTTTACCGTCTAGCCAGAACTGGCTTTTTTCAACTTGATGCCGAAAAGGCTCATGATCTTGCAATTCAAAATTTCAAACGCTTTACTGGCACACCTATTGATCTTTTGTATCGCCAACAATTACCTCACCGACCTGTAGAGTGCATGGGTCTCACTTTTAAAAACCCAGTTGGCCTTGCTGCCGGCCTAGACAAAAACGGCGAATGTATTGATGCATTTGGTGCAATGGGTTTTGGTTTTGTAGAAGTAGGGACTGTTACTCCTCGCCCACAAGCCGGTAATGACAAACCACGTTTGTTCCGTCTTGTTGAAGCCGAAGGTATTATCAATCGCATGGGTTTTAACAACCTAGGCGTAGATAACCTAATTGAGAATGTTAAGAAGTCTAACTATGACGGTATCTTAGGTATCAATATTGGTAAGAACAAAGACACGCCAATTGAAAAGGGCGCAGAAGATTACATTATCTGTATGGAGAAGGTATACCAATACGCAGGTTACATTGCGGTAAATATCTCTTCACCAAATACTCCAGGACTTCGTTCGCTACAATATGGCGAAGCACTTGATGATCTGTTGTCTGAACTAAAAACCAAGCAATCTGCATTAGAAGCGAAGCATGGCAAATATGTTCCGCTTGCTCTTAAGATCGCTCCGGATCTAAGTGATGACGAAATCAGCCAGATTTGCGAATCATTGATCAAAAATAAGATCGACGGTGTGATCGCAACCAACACGACATTGGATCGCAGTATCGTTGAAGGCATGAAGCATTGCGACGAAGCGGGTGGCCTAAGCGGACGTCCAGTTCAATCTCGAAGTACTGAAGTTGTTCGCAAACTTCACGAAGAGCTGGGTGACCAACTGCCGATCATCGGGGTAGGTGGTGTTGACTCTTACGTTGCTGCAAAAGAGAAAATGATGGCAGGCGCTAAACTTGTACAAGTTTACTCTGGTTTCATCTACAAAGGCCCAGGCCTTGTTCGTGACATCGTTAAAAACCTGTAGTCCGTAAAAGCTTAAGCTATGATCCGGCACCGTCTTGACAAAAGAGACACTGTAACTCACTGAGTTGTAGAGAAAAGCGATAAGAAAGAGGAATTCATTTCCTCTTTTTTTTTGCCTGTTGCGCAGTAAAATTACTGTAATTAGAGGTAATTTTGCGTTTTACCTAACGGAATGGTTCAACAGTGTGAGACGAAATGATGCTTAAACCTAGCGATACATGGAGTTGGTATTACGATGAGCAGCAATGTTCATTGATGCTAAACCTCGGAGAGGATATGATTTTTAAAACGAATCTGGTCCGCAATAAGCTGGTGGACTGCGCTTTTAAAGATAATGAATTCACTGTTGACGATGCATCTTCTTACCAAACCTTCAAAGAACAAATTTCTGGCTTAGAGTTGTCTGAGCCGCGACAAGCCGAGCTTGCACTTTATTGTGTGGCCGCAAAGCGTTTTCATAAGCCTGTACAGCCTAAAAGCTGGTTCTTTGACTCACAAGGTGCGGGCCATGAATATCCTCAAGAAGGGGATATTGTACAAATGAATAACGAGCATAACCTTGGTTACTTCATTGTATTAGAAGTCGGAGAGTGTGCGAGCTTATGTGCATTTGTAGACTTAGAAGAGTTCCTCCTAACGCCTTCAAAAGGGTTACGCTTTGGAGATTCGATTAAAGTCATGCACGATAGAATGACTGACGCGAATGCCATCCTTCATCAAACGCATATTGCGATGGTGGGTTAATCTCTAATCTCTAACCTAAATCATCACTAGAGCATTATTTCGCCAATCATCGCTATAAATAAACCTGTAATACCTTCCCCATAATCGGCTTAATAGCCGATTTTTTTGTGCCTAAAAAAGCCTATCTCAATAAATATGACGTAGTTCATTCATTTGAATGACGTTGTTCACCTATTTAATTTGTAAAAAAAGTATCTTTTTTAACCTCAATTTCGACCGATTTCCCCACTATCGATAGCGGATTTCCTCTGTTTATTCCCTGTTCTTGGTCTTTTGTTGCTAAGTTCCAACCTAAATTTTATCTTGGTATATACCATTATTGGAGTGAATATAAATGCACTCGATGGTTTGAGCCTATTGATGAGTGTTATTTCTGTGAGATTGAGCGTTGTTGTGTTGTAAGGGAGTGCGGGTAAGCGATCGCTTCATGGCTGAGCATTTGCTAAGCAGTTAGTCGAAAGATTCAATGAAAAGACGAGTTTAGTGTGATGCTCTAGTAGCAAATTCAGGTATAATCGAGCTCATTTTTACCAATAAAAGAACACTATGAATCAATATCTAGCGGTTACCTCAAACGGCCTTGAGAATTTATTAGTTGAAGAACTAACCCAACTAGGGATTACAAATGCAAAACCTGTTCAAGCAGGTGTTAAATTCAAAGCCACTAATGAGCAAATTTATCGTTGTTGTTTGTGGAGTCGTTTGGCTTCTCGATTTGTACGTGTCCTTTCAGAATTCACTTGTATGGACGACATGGATCTTTACCTATCAACCACAGCGGTTAATTGGGTAAATCAATTCCATAGCACTAAGCGTTTCGTTGTTGATTTCAACGGTACGAATAATGAAATCCGGAATAGCCAATACGGTGCAATGAAAGTAAAAGATGCCGTCGTAGATTGCTTCGAGAAGAAGTCTTTACCGCGCCCATCTATTAGCAAAGAAAATCCAGATATTCGTATCCATGTTCGTTTGCATCGTGACAAAGCAATCCTTGGTGTTGATATGGTAGGTGTTGGTCTTCATCAACGTGGTTACCGCCCGGAATCAGGTCGCGCACCACTGCGTGAAACCCTTGCTGCGGCGATTCTTCTTCGTAGTGGTTGGGATGCAACGAAACCTTTCCTAGATCCTATGTGTGGTTCAGGTACGTTAGTCATTGAAGCGGCGATGATGGCTGCAAACATGGCACCTGGTGTGAAACGTCAGAAATGGTGTTTTGAGTCACTAGAAGATTTCGAACCAGAGCTTTGGGCTGAAGTTAAAGCAGAAGCTAATGTTCAAGGCCGTCGTGGCGTTAAGAAAGTAGAATGTAAGTTCTATGGCTACGACAATGATGAGCGCATGATCAAAACGGCGCGTGACAATGCACGTCGTGCTGGCGTTGAAGAGTTGATTGAATTCGAAGTAGGTGATGCTGCAAAGCTTAAACGCCCTGCAGAGTTCAATGATGGTGTGATTGTGTCCAACCCTCCTTATGGTGAGCGTTTAGGTACAGAGCCTGGCTTGATTGCACTGTACACAGCATTTGGTGCTCAACTGAAGGCTGAGTTTGGCGGTTGCAAGGCTTCTATCTTCTCAAGTTCTGATGAATTACTTAGCTGCTTGCGTATGCGTGCAGATAAACAGTTCAAACTGAATAACGGCGCGTTACCGTGTCACCAAAAAAACTACTCAATTTCAGACCGTCCTATGTCTGAGCGTCCAACTGGCGAGCAAGAACAGCTAATTGCACCTGATTTCGCGAACCGTCTTAAAAAGAACATCGGCAAGATCGGTAAATGGGCTAAGAAAGAGCAACTAGATTGCTACCGTATCTACGATGCAGACTTACCAGAATACAATGTAGCGATTGACGTATACCCAGGTCATCTTGTGATTCAAGAATACGCAGCGCCGAAAGATGTGCCGGAAGACAAAGCGAAGCGTCGCTTAACCGATATCATCCGCGCTTCTATTCAAGTAACTGGCGTTGAAGCAAACAATGTCGTGCTCAAGGTTCGTCAGAAGCAGAAGGGTCGTTCTCAATACCAGAAGATGGCTCAAGACTCTTCTAACTTAGAAGTAAACGAATATGGCGTTAAGCTGATTGTTAACCTTCATGATTACCTAGATACAGGTTTGTTTTTAGATCATAAGATCACTCGTCGTCGTATTGGTGAGATCGCTGGTGGTAAAGACTTCTTGAACCTGTTTGCTTACACAGGCAGTGCTTCTGTTCATGCAGCAGTAGGTGGCGCTCGCTCTACAACGACTGTTGATATGTCGAACACGTATCTTGAGTGGGCAAAAGAGAACATGGAACTGAACGGTCGCGTTGGTCGTCAACATCAATTTGTTCAAGCTGACTGCTTACAATGGTTGGCGAAAGAGCAAGGATCTTACGATTTGATCTTTATTGATCCGCCAACGTTCTCAAACTCTAAGCGTATGGATCAATCTTTTGATGTTCAACGTGACCACATCCAGTTGATGGAAGACCTAAAGCGTATTCTAAGAGAAGAAGGCACAATTGTGTTCTCTAACAACAAGCGTCATTTCAAGATGGATATGGAAGGTCTGGAAGAGTTGGGTCTTAAAGCTCAGAATATCTCGTCTAAGACGTTGCCACTGGATTTTTCTCGCAACAAGCACATTCATAACTGCTGGTTGATTACTCATAAGTAATTAAGAGGTTGTATAAGGATACATAGTGCTGACTCTCTACAGTACAGAAGGATGCCATCTATGTGAGATGGCATTCAAACTCACGGAACAGTTGAATATAACTCATCAGATCAATGTGGTGGATATCGCATTGGATGATGAGCTCTTTTCCCGTTACGGGGTCACTATTCCGGTGCTCAAATTTGAAATCTCTGATTTGTCTCAACACTCAGAGCTTAACTGGCCATTTGGCTTGTTAGAACTTAACGATTGGTTAAAGAAGAATGGCATTACTTACAATTCATAATGGGCAATTAGCGTTTGGCGATCATCCATTATTAGACGGTGCGGATTTCGCACTGCAAGAAAACGAACGTGTGTGTTTGGTTGGCCGTAATGGTGCAGGTAAATCAACGTTGATGAAGATTTTGTCTGGCAACATCATCATGGATGACGGCAAGATGCAGATCACACAAGATGTGGTTGTATCTCGTTTAGAGCAAGATCCACCGCGTAATGAGCAAGGCTCTGTTTACGAATACGTATCCGGTGGTTTAGCTGAGATTGGTGAGCTGCTTAAGGAATACCACAACTTACTTGATGTCATTGCAGAAGATCCCAGCGAAAAGAATTTGAACCGTCTTACTCGCGTTCAAGAAAAATTGGATCATGCGAATGCTTGGCGTTTTGAAGATCGCGTAAGTAATGTTCTTGCTGCTCTTAAACTAACAGCCAACACCAAACTGACGGAACTGTCTGGTGGTTGGCAACGTAAAGCTGCACTTGCACGTGCGCTTGTATGCGACCCTGACGTATTACTGCTTGATGAGCCTACCAACCACCTAGACGTAGCAACGATCGAATGGTTAGAAGCTTTCTTAAAAGACTTCCGTGGTTCAATCATCTTTATCTCGCATGACCGTGCTTTTATCAAATCAATGGCAACACGCATTGTTGATCTTGACCGTGGCAAGCTAAGTTCTTTCCCTGGTGACTACGACAACTACTTGCTAGAAAAAGAAGAAGCGCTACGTGTTGAAGAGATGCAAAACGCTGAATTCGACAAAAAGCTAGCGCAAGAAGAAGTTTGGATCCGTCAAGGGATCAAAGCGCGTCGTACGCGTAATGAAGGCCGTGTTCGTGCCCTTAAAAAGCTTCGCGAAGAGCGTCAAGATCGTCGTGAAGTACAGGGTAAAGCGAATATCCAAATCGATACGTCTGCACGTTCAGGTAAAATCGTATTTGAAGCTGAGAACCTTAACTTTGCATTTGAAGGCAAAGAGATCGTTACAGACTTTAGCTTCAACATCATGCGTGGCGACCGTATCGCACTTATCGGGCCAAATGGTTGTGGTAAGAGTACAGTTCTTAAACTGCTTCTTGATCAACTTAAACCTGATTCAGGTCGTTTACATTGTGGTACTAAGCTAGAAGTCGCTTACTTTGACCAATACCGCGAAATTCTAGACCCTGAGAAGTCGGTGATTGATAACCTGGCTGATGGTAAGCAAGAAGTAACTGTAGGCGGACGTGAGCGTCATGCACTGAGCTACTTACAAGATTTCTTATTCTCTCCTAAACGTGCTCGTACACCGGTTAAAGCGCTGTCTGGTGGTGAGAAAAACCGCTTGTTATTGGCTCGTATTTTCCTTAAATCGAATAACTTGTTGATTCTTGATGAGCCTACCAATGATTTAGATATCGAAACATTGGAACTTTTAGAAGATTTGCTTGCCAACTATGAGGGTACGTTGCTTCTCGTGAGCCACGATCGTCAGTTCGTTGATAACACGGTAATGACGAGTTGGATATTTGAAGGTAATGGTGTAGTAGAAGAGTTTGTTGGTGGTTACCACGATGCTCAGAAACAAAGAGCACAAGCACTTGAGTATCGTCAGGCTGAAAAGCCAGCAAAGGCGGAGAAAGTTGTTGAGGAAACTCCCAAAACTGCGCCAGTTAAAGCTAAACCTAAGAAGTTATCGTATAAGCTACAACGAGAATTAGAAACGTTACCTTTGCGTCTAGAAGAATTGGAAACCGAGATTGAAACTCTGCAGCAAGAAGTTAATGATCCAGACTTCTTCTCAAAATCTGTAGAGCAGACACAACCAGTTTTAAATAAGCTATCTGCAGTAGAGCAGGAGCTTGAAGTTGCTTTTGAGCGCTGGGAAGAGCTCGAGGCATTACAACAGGAAAGTTAAGAAGTAAATAATGACTTGTACTATATTTAAATTAACAACAGTTGCAGCATTAGTTTTTGCTGCAACTAATGCGAATGCTGCGCTTTATAAGGTTATTGAGCTTGATGTACCATCTTCAATAGTTCTCGGTGATGCCCAAAAGTCTTATGGTGTCGCTATACAACCGGGTTCTGCGAACGATGGAACTGATGATTTATTGTTAGGTTGTTTTGACTCTACTGCCATAAATTGCTCGAACGCTCCTAACGAAAACCCAATAGAAAATAAGTTTTTAGCTGCTGTAGAAGTGAGGCTTGCAGAAGAAGGAGCCGGAGATAACAAAAAAGTATTTGAAGAAGCTGTTAGTTACCGTGAAGAAGTTCCATTTGCGATGGATGCAGCATTTCAATACATTCAGGAATCCAAAGATTTTGAAAAGTATTGTGACCGTGAATTAAGGTACAATACTTGTAACTCTTGGGCAGCTAAACGTTGGAATACTTGGAGTCGTGAAATAAATGACCTTACTCAGGTTAACGCTCAAGCTTTCGTCGAAGGTGGAACATCATCGATCAGCCAATTTAACGTTATTATTAATGCCCTCGATGAAACTGGGGCTGTTCTAGGTACAGAGTCTAATGGTCATGACATACGACACAAGGCTGTTACTACTGTCCCACTAAATACCGCTTCTGAATCTCGCGCCTGGGGAGCTCTGACTGTTGATAATATCGTTTATAATTTTGGTAGCATATCTATAAAAGGGCCTGTAACAGGGACTTCTAGCACTACATTTAGTTCTAAAGCTGCTGTCTGGAAGGACGGAGAAGTTCACCAATTTATTTGGTCACAAGGTAATATCCCGCAAACAGGAGATTACTTCGCACAAGGAAGCATGCGTGGCCTTGTAGCAAACTCTGGAAAGTTATACGGCGTTGGTTTCGATACAGTGAATGGTAGTGGTGACCTACAAGACATGAATGCAAGTGTCTTTGTGAGTGATTCACTGGATATTTCTGATGCGACTTCGACTTGGACTACTAAAGCAATTAGTGGTGCAGAGGTTAAATCTGGATCATCTAATGACGATGCGTTTTACAGTAACTCTGTAGCGACCGATATTAACGAGAACCTGTTTGCTGTTGGCTATGCTAAGCGTAACGGTTATGTGCCAGAGAGTGGCAGTGCCGGCAATAAGATATTTGTGGTTAAAGACGCAGCAAATCCGAAAGCTACATTTTTGACCGGAGGTATCTTCTTTAGTGGCTCTAGCGGTGAAGCTAAGGCAGTTAACAACTTCAACGAGATTGTTGGGCAAATTGATTTTGATACGACTCGAGAAGTTAATGGTAGCGAGCGAGGACACCGAGGTTTTATTTATCCTTATGATGTTGCTTCATCGAAAAATGAGCGTCGTGTAAACATCTTCAATGGCCAGGCTTGGTGGTTAGATGATCTAACGAACGATGGCAATGCTTCTGGAGAAAACAACAAGTTCCGAATTATTGATGCAACTGACATTAACGATGCTGGTGTGATCTCTGCTACTGCTATTAAATGTACAGTTGGAGGAACGACTCAACCGTATGACACAACGTCTCACAACTCATATTGTGGTGGGGCGTCATCTAATGCAGTCGAAGAAGTTGTCGCGGTAAAGTTAGTTCCTATTCGCGGTGCTACTGAAAAAGATATCCAGACTCGTAGCACAGATTCAGTAAAAGTTGACCGCCAAGGTGCTGGGTTAGGTTGGTTAGGTTTGACCGTGCTTGGTCTGTTAGGGTTCCGTAGAAAATTTAAATAATTTATCCCTTGAGCCCGAGTTCACAATTCTGAACTCGGGCTTTTTTTCGCCTTGAGAAAAGCTCAAAAGTGGTCAATTCTTAAAGTTGGAGTCAACCAAACTCCACGAAGTTGTAATCATTGTATGTTAGTAAACGAACACCCGTATGAGGACTGCACTATGAAGAGACAAAAGCGTGATCGCCTAGAACGAGCACAATCTCAAGGTTACAAAGCTGGTTTAAATGGCAGGTCACAAGAAGCTTGCCCATATAGCCAAATGGATTCTAAATCATATTGGTTAGGTGGTTGGCGTGATGCCAAAGATGATAAGCATTCGGGTCTCTATAAGTAGATAGGGCAAACATATTCAAAGGTCAAGGCTCCATGTTGTATTAAACAACTGGAGCTTTGTAGTTTCGGAGAGCTATACAACGCCTTCTAAACCGTGAATTGGTCGCTTATAAAGTGATTTAAGATTGTTTCGCTGGTGGAACTATAATTGCTTAGAGCTACCTAATTACAACCTAGCGCACTATAACTAAATGTATTGAAGTAAAAATAAAGCAACCATTGGCTGCTTTATTAAAAATCAAACTATTAGACTAGAATGCTGATGTGTCTTGGAAAAGACCAACTTTCAAATCTTTAGCCACATAGATCTCTTTACCATCAACAAGAACGCGACCATCTGCAAGGCCCATTACTAGGCGACGGTTAACAACTCGTTTCATGTGAATTTCGTAAGTTACTTTTTTAGCTGTAGGTAGGATTTGGCCAGTGAATTTAACTTCACCAACACCTAGAGCACGGCCTTTGCCTTTACCGCCAACCCAACCAAGGTAGAAGCCAACAAGCTGCCACATTGCATCTAGGCCAAGACAACCAGGCATTACAGGGTCACCAGGGAAGTGGCAATCGAAGAACCATAGGTCAGGAGTAATATCCAGCTCAGCAAGAATCAAACCTTTACCGAAATCACCTTCAGTTTCAGACATTTTAGTGATGCGATCCATCATTAGCATGTTTGGTGCTGGAAGTTGAGGGCCTTCTGGCCATAGTTCGCCTTGGCTTGATGCTAGAAGCTCTTCGCGAGTGTAAGAATCACGTTTGTTTTGCATTATCAATTACTCCGATTTTTGATAGGTGCATATTAGTGAACAGGTGTACGCTAAACAAGTCCGATCAGTACTAGACAAACCAGTTTTTAATGCGTCCAACAATTCCAATTGGGTGTTCATGTCTTTCAAAGTTTTCAATACGTTCCGCGATTTTACTCAGAACGCTTTCTTGTTCTTCGTCCCTAAATGGTGCGTTCATAATAAGAGGAATAGCTTCATCTACATTAGAGACAGACCAAATATGGAATTCTTTGTTTTTGATGCTTTCAATTAGGTCTGGCTTCAGAGCAAGATGTCTTAAGTTAGATCTTGGAAGAATCACACCTTGTTCGCCAGTTAGCCCGTTATGTTTACACACATGGTAGAAGCCTTCGATTTTCTCGTTTAGCCCACCAACGGCTTGTACACGACCGAATTGGTCGACAGCACCGGTTACCGCTATTTGTTGATTGATAGGGTATTCCGACAAAGCACTTACCAGAGAGCAAAGCTCAGCAAGAGAGGCACTATCGCCATCAACTTCGCAGTATGATTGCTCAAACACAACAGAAGCAGCATATGGCAACGGATCTTCAAGGTTAAGCGCGCTGCTGACGAATGCTTGCATAATCATCATGCCTTTAGCGTGAAGGTTGCCACCAAGCTCTGCTTTTCGTTCTACATCGGTAATGTCGCCATCGCCAAAATGAATAACACAGGAAATACGAGCCGGTTCACCATAAGAAATAGGGTGTCCAGGAACGTCGATGACCGTCAGGCCGTTAACTTGTCCTACTTGTTCACCTTCTGTTTCGATGATGACTTGGCCATCTCGAATATCATCGAGAGCACGTTCAGGAAGGTAAGACTCGCGGTTGTATTTGTGTTGTTGAGCTTGCTGAATATGGTGAATATCAATATCACCACCATTTGCTTCGATGAGTGCTTCATTCAACAGCGCGTTATGCCAAATCGGACATAGCGGTATGTAGCTCTGATCTTCCGTTTCTCTTGCGCCTGCCGTTAGGATCCCAACCAAAGCTTCTTGAGTTATCGTTGGAAGGTTATAGCGACGTTGCAACCATTTAAGATAGCCAAGGTATTGCGTTAGGCTCTCATTGGAGAGCTTAATATCTTGTTCTATTTCACTGAATAGACAAAATCCTGTTTGAATATCGCCATCTAGATAATCCAGATCACCAAGTTGAGCGCGGTCTCCGACAACAATTAACTTAATGTTGTATGTCAGTGCTTCGACAGGTGCCTGATTTAGATGCTCAGGAAAACTGCTAATTGGCTCAACAGCTTCACCGAGAAGCGCTGATTTCAATAATAGCCAGCTTCCGGGGTTTGCAAGGATCAGATTAGCTGAAACAACCAGATAACCGTTGTTTGCTTTAGAAAGTAGTCCCGGCTTTGTTGCAACTACTTCACCATCTTTAGACTGAACTTGGTCAAATAAAGCGGCTGCATTTAAAGATTCGGTTTTTATAACAGGCTGAGCGTCGTTGTTTAACTCCGACGTTAAAGATTCAACGATGAGTTGACGATAGATCGAATTGTCAGGCGCATTAACAAGTAGAACTCGTGAAAGATTGGATAGGCGTACAAAACGGGTTAGCGCATCTCTAAATCTATGTTGAATATCTGAGAATATGAAAGGAGAGATGTCAGGGAATTGCTCTAGTTGAGCGCTATATTCATCGTACTGAGGCGTTACATGTCGCCAATCTACTTGAGTCATTTAAATGTCTGATAATGATAATAAGGTAGGGAGTATATAGAAAAAGAGTGGAGTCATATAGGTCTATGTTGTAGTTACTAAACACTAAGCTAATATAAGTATGATCTTGGTCTATTCTTTCAAGACAAAAATTGTTAAATAGCCCATTATGGGTTACGCTGTCACTAGGTTAACTCTCGAGATTAGACATGAAATATCAGCAGCTTGAAAATTTAGAATGTGGTTGGAAATGGAACTACCTGGTAAAAAAATGGAAAGAAGGCGATTCGATCACCTGCCATATTGATTCAAGTGAAGCTGATGTTGCCGTGCAAGCTTTGTTGAAGCTAGAACACCAACCTACAGGGGTTCTTGAGTGGATCTCAAATAACATGTCGCCAGAGCTTGATAACAAGCTTAAACAAGCGATCAGAGCCAAGCGTAAACGTCACTTCAACGCTGAACAAGTTCATACTAAAAAGAAATCTATCGATCTTGATTATCGCGTTTGGGAAAAGCTATCTCAACGAGCAAACGAGCTAGGTTGTACGTTATCTGACGCGATAGAGTATTTGGTTAGTGAAGCGTCTCGAAGTGAGCAGGCCAGCAAAACAGTAACCAGTCTCAAAGAAGATTTGAGTAAACTTCTTTCCGACGACAAATAAGCAGCAATAGTGGTGGCATTATGATGTATGTAATCTTAATCGGAGCCGTATTGGTTTTTTGGCTCGTCGCAATTGATAGACCGGTACTGAAGATAAAGTTCAAAGAAGGTGCGATTGAACAAGTAAAAGGGCATTTACCACCTAGCTTTAAGCACAACCTTCAAGAAATCGGTCATAACAATGCATTTCAAGGAGAGCTTAAGGTTTACGCAAAGCGTTCAGGTTATAACCTGAAGTTCACGAAAGATATTCCTAAGAATATTCAACAACGTATTCGAAACGTATTTCCTCATAATGGCTTCAAATCTAAAGGTTCCAAGAAGGCATAACTTTTGAAACCGTGGTTTGCTTACTAATCTCTAGTACTAATTTAACCTCATACTTGCCATAATAATTTGCATACTGTTTTCAACACCACATAGTTGAGAACAGTATGAAATATCTTGTATTTTTGTTGTGCTTTACGTCTCCGAGCGTACTCAGTGATGATGCATTAATTAATCCCGTTGCAAAGACAATCAAATCTTCAATCCTCAAAGGAATGAATAAAAGCTCGATCGAACTTGAAGGGTACTGCGATTTAATGATCGAAATGCGCCATTCAAAAGGCTATGCTCGAATTAAAAAAGTTAGGACTTCCGGTGATAGTCGTGTATGCAAACAAGCGCAAAAAAACTTGCCTGATAATCGAAAGTTTAAATACAGCTTCCCTGAAAAGTACATTCGTTTACAAATCAAAAGCTAGATAACGCTCTCAATCTTTCTAGGTGCATACTCAAGGCACTATAACTAAATCCCCATAGGTACTTTGTAAAGTCTAAGTTCTTCGCGCATCTTAAATATCTATTAATATTGACTTAATTATATATAGCTAGGATATAATACGATGAGTAGCAAAGATTAGGTCAAGGAAAATCACGGTTGTTGTTAGCAAACAAAGTTTACACCCCTGAAGTTATTGAAATATCGAGAAAGCTTTCAATTAACGTAGAAAAACACTTCAATAAGTGGTTGGTCTCTCGAAAGTTTAAACTCAAACAAACGACAGTAGACACACTGCTAAGTTTGGAAAATCGCTATTGTGATAGCGTTATTTTCGATGAGAATGATCGAATATCTCACAATCAGCGAATTCTGTTGCGATGTGAACAAGACAGAGTCAGTGCTCGTCGTGAAAAAGTCGTCGCAAAGCAAAAGACATTACGTTACGTCATAGATGATGTGTGTAATACAGCTTCCGAGTTGATGATCGAAAAGCTTGAACAAACATTGATGAGCTCTCTTTTTTCTGAACTTCCGGATTTTAACCATTTCGCTAGTGTTGCTTATTCGTCATCTTTGAACTTTTCCAAGTTACATCAAATTTCAGCTGAAAGTAGGCCGCTAAGTTCAAGTCTTATTGAGTTTGTGTCGAATCCGGAATTTACAGAAAAATACGGTAAAAAATCGAAAGTGGTGCTGGATCCAAAAGTAGCAGCGAGACAAATTGGAATAGAAAATTGTAAATTACTCTTTCCACTACTTATGAGTCAGCAACTCATTAAATGGTCTGATGATAACATCAAGCCAATTGTCCCTAAGGTCTGGCAACACCTAGTTGTTACAGCAAACTCTACCCGAATGCGGTTACAAGAGACATCAGTAAAAGAGCCAGACGCTGGTATTCTGCTTGGAGTATTAAGAACGCTGCCGTTATTCGTCATTTGTAATCATTTTTCAGCGACGTTTGAAGATGCACTCGTTAAAACCATGCTTGGTTATCGGGATGCAAGTGACAAGCACGACGAATACTATGCGTGTACAGAGGTTATCCCGAACACACAGTTTCTCGAATCTATGATAGAAATCTTAGACACTAAGTTACTGAAAAAAATAGTCGATTACATAGATTGGAGCCCAAATAACCAGTTTATTAAACGTGCGCTCCTTGAAGAAGTTCACGATATCCCAGTCCTTGAACGAAGCGTGTACGGTGCAGCCCTTTCTCAGGGCAGAAAGTTCTCTATTTTTGAAGCCCTAGAGAATAGCGAACTGTTTAATATTAAACATCGACCTTATTGGTTTTCAACGGTTCAGATGTCAATAGCGACCATGGAGCAAATACAGGCCAGAATACCAGGTAAGCTGACCACAAACATGTAAAAAGAGGAGCCACAATCTAATGTAGCTCCTCTTTTTAGTTACGATGTAACTTACGGTGAGATTCCGGTTTGTAGAACGTACATTAGCTATCTATCTGATTTAATTTACAACTTCAAAAGTGCAGGAATTCTGCCTCGCAATTGCGTGTTTGACCGGTATTCCAAGGCTCTGACATATCATAAGGACTTTTAGCTTTCGATCTGGAGGAGCATGCTCTGAAAGGATGACAGCGCTTAAGCACTCTTTATTGACGTAAAGCTTATTCCCAATGAGCTCCTCATCATGTAGAACCCATCGATATTCTTTTTCATACCGCCAATTCGAATGCTTAATTTTGAATAGTGCGGTGCTCAAATCCGATCCTTGTAAATTCAGTGTAGACCGCAAACTAAATCGAGTCGGGTCATCTTCATATTGCACTTTAAAACAGTTGAGGTTTGCTTCTCCATCATAATGATTGAGGTCGTATTCAATACACATACCTTTGAAGCTATCGCCGTACTGAGACCAAAGTATAGGGTGGTCACTCGATTGGGAGAAGCACATCACCTTGAACTCGTTCTGAAGGGTTGGGTCAAATATGTGGTTCGATTCAAAAGGGTTGTTAAAGGTTTTAGCGTAATCAAACCACAATGAACACTCAGAGATAGACTGTATGTTTCTATCATGAAGCGTTCTGAACTTATAAAGTTTAGGCAACATATCAAACACCTATTTTACAACATTGCCAGATACTAACATTTTACTATACAAATACAGTATGAGTGCATTGCATTTGATTGCTTAGTCACCTTATTGGTTAAGATAATTGCTTGATAGATCAAAATTTAAACACGAAATAGTAGCCTGTTTAAGTGGTTTATTTTGTGTGGACCTAATTTGGTTGGAGAAGTGTTATTAAGGATAAGAGACAACGTAACGTTTTAGTTTTGAACAATTCAGAATTGAAGAGGAAAGCCTTAGGTTGCAAGCGAACTCAAAGAGGTATAAGGATGTACTTCAGAGTAATTAGAAGCGGTAAGATAAACAGCTTGGGTTAACACAATTATTGATGCGATATTTGGCGCGCGCTTGCCGATAAATGGTATGGATATCTATGTCATTTCTGAAGATATTAATGCCACAGCGTTCGCCCTTCAAAGGGTGAAGGATCACGCGGTAACTTACGCAATGTAAATTCATCTCTGAGATAAGATTTAGCGAAGTTCTCTCGCTTCTTTCCTAATGCTGGCAAGTCGCCTAACACTTTAACAATACCTTTAACTTCCAGTGAATCAAAACTATAGCCTTGGTCAAGAAGGAGCTCCAATATTGGATAGAGCTTTTTATATACCCGAGTTGCTTCAGCTTTTGAATCTCGTCTTCCTTTTCTCCTCGTCTGCAATGAATCGAGTAGAGAGAGCCTTCCCAAATAACCAAGTATATTGGGTACATTAATTATGACGTTCGTAACGTAGAGACTTAGAACGAGTTCGATACAAAAGATAACGTAGTACTCCGTAATATATATTTGGTCACTGTACAGGATGACCAGGTAAACATTCTCTAAGATCGTCATGCCAATAAAACTAACACCAATCAAGATTCGATAATGAGAACTGATAACGTCTACATTAGTGAATCTTAACAACAAACAAATAATGACAACGTATGTGATAAACGTAGAAACGAATGAGATGACTTGCTCACCAACGCTCGTCACCATTACGTCGACATTAAAGAAAGTAGATCCAATGGTTAGTAGTGCGCATAAGATAAGTGCTTGCTTTTGGTCATTGTTTGTTTGCAAAGTATGGGCTCCAATTTAATACAGCGGCGGAGTATAAATTAAACTTGCAACTATTTTTATATCCTTGATTTAAAATGGTTATTTTGACTGCTTAATTGGTAATATTGATTAGTTTCTTAAGTCGAGAGGCTGTGGTTTTGATATCACTCTGTATGTGACTTTCTCAAGTTTGCTTTGTGATTGATGGGCTATGTAACGCCCATTTCAAAAATTGTTCTTTTCAGGCAGCCGAAGTCGTTCTCTGTCCCTGAAGGGCTACGTGCCGCCATCAATCCGGCCATGCGATTGATTTCATGGCTTACGATGAAAACAGTAAGGAGACGTGGGACTTAAAGTATTACGAAGCCATCAGCAAAGCCTTAAACAAGCGGCTAGGGAGCTTGAAGTCTCCATTATTTGGTGTGGTGACTGGAAAAACCTTAGCGATGGTCCACACGTTGAATTGAATCGTTTGGTGTACCTATGATTAGCACGTTACTGAATTTTTGACCGGTGGCGTAGCGACGTATAAGCAGCACAATCAAAAAAATGTCACTGCGGCCTTCAAACCAGTCATGATGGGAGCTGTCAATTTGGATAAGTTCACCCAAGCAATCACGACGGTAACGAGGCTGATAGATTGTGTTGTTCATTCAGTTTTTCAGAGCGAACGTTGGTGAGAAGTCAGAGTAATGTTCACGAATAATTTTCAGTATTTCAATTCTGAAATGTTCTGAGTCGCGTCGATTACTTGGGCGCCCACGCGCTGCGTGTGTAAGACTTTGAGTTCCAAGAGAGAAAACGCGCGCAGACAGATTCAAATGATAGTAGCGTCAACTTGGCGTAGTCGTTTTTTACGTACGTCAGTAAGAACGTGAATCGATAAATATCTTTTTCACCCATAGTAATAAGCATCCGGATAACTCCCAAGTAGACCAATATAGGTAAACTTAGGAGGACATTTTAAAATGGCTCAAACCGGACATTACTAAATTGTTCTTACAATATTTGTCAATCCCATTTTAAAATGTCCTCTTTTCTCCCAAATAGAAATGTCACCTTTGGGAGAAAAGAATCAAGGGTAGTGGGTTACTTGGTATTACTTGCTTTGAATTGTTCGGGCTTCTCTAAAACTGGATTTAATGCGCGTAGCTGCTCATTCATTGCCTGTCTTTGAGCCGTTCTGCTTGCCGTTTTATTGTTCCGTTTACGTTTTTGTGAAACCTCAAACTCATCCTGTTTAGCCTGAGCAAAACGTAACACTTGTCCCAGTCTTTTGTTTTCAACCACTCGACCTTGGTCAAGTTTGGTCAGTTTATCAAACACTTTATATCTCAATGCTCGATGTCCGTATCTCACACTAATGTCGCCGTTTGGGTACTCTAAAATCAATACGTTTTCATGAACCAAGCGGGAGTTTTCTTCAATATTTTCAACCAAATAAACAATCTGGTCGTACTGAAAGGTTAACGACTTTGATAGTTTTCGAACGACCTGCCATGCAAAAATATCGTCCAAATCTGCGGATGTTTCTCTAATAGGACGGTGCATGTCTTTTGGGTAATTGGCGGGTTTAGCAAAGCGTTGATTGAAGTCCGTAATGAAGTAGGGAAGCCAGGCATTGGCCTCTTTGATGGTGTTAATGCCTTGTAGTCGCATCTCTTTAATGAGGCGGTCTTGAAGTGTTAGGTTCGCTCGTTCTACTCCTTTCGCTTGTGAGCTGTTCGCACAGATTAATTCGATGCCAAGCTCTTTTAGTATGCGTCCATATTGCGTAGGATTTTTAGCTTCAACCGCATTCTTGTTACTGTTATGAAACACTGCGTGCCGGTCACTGTAGAATGCAAGCGGCTTGCCGTGTGTCTCTAAGTACTCTCGAGTTGTTACCATATAGTCAATGGCTGATTCCGTTTCACTAAACCGCAGGTTCATTAATCGTCCAGTTGCATCGTCGATGAAAACCAGCAGACAGCATTTTGGACTTCGGCCTTCGAACCAATCATGGTGAGAACCATCAATCTGAACCAGTTCTCCTAGGCAGTCTCTGCGATGACGAGGTTGGTACACTCGAGGTTGACGCTGAGCATGTGGCACCCAGAGACCATCAGCAATCATCCATTGACGTAAGGTCTCATTAGAAATGGGTAAGTTATGGATCTCAATAAGTTTTTCTCTTGCTAACGTTGGAGCAAAATCCGAATAGTGTTTACGAACAAGCGTTAAGATAGTCTGACGATAATCACTCGATATCCGATTATTACTGGGCTTGCCGCGAGCTCCATGTACCAAACTGGCCGCACCGGATTCTCGTAAGCGGTTCATTAAACGCTGCACTTGGCGTTCACTCAAGTTTAAGAGCTGGGCAGCATCCGAACGTCGTAAGCGACGCTCACAAACGTCATTGATCACTTTGTATCGTGAAAGGTCTTTGTCACTCATAGTTACCAACATCCCAATGTTCCTTAGATAAGTTCACATAAGAATGAAGTTAGCGGTTGAACCTAAAAAAGAGACATTTTAACTTTGCTAAAAAGTGACATTACAACTTTGCGCCTACAAGCCAACTGCGCATTATGTATATTATGTTAAATTGCAAATGGTATTTATAATACAAGTGTCTTTATTTGATGCCCTGCCTCTCATTAAGGTGCTACATCGGTGTCCTATTTAACAGTAAGTCTATTTACCATAAAATACCTAATGAACATATATCCTAATCTTCGATTTAGAATATGTTTATTAGACTTCAAGCATTAGCCTATCAATTGCTTCTGTAATTTCTTTGGTTCTTACTGGCTTGGTCACGAAATCATTCATGCCGACATCCCGACATCTAAGCAAGAAAATCGGTCTTCTACTGATGTGTGTGCCGTTAGCGCGACAATTGGTGTTTGAATGTTTGCTTCTCTCATGTATTTGGTTGTGGTCAACCCATCCATTACCGGCATCGACACATCCATTAAGATAATGTCTATTGAATTGCAGTCTCTTTCAATAAAGCCAATGGCTTCTTCACCGTTGCTTGCGATGAAAACCTCGTGGCCTTGTCGCGTTAAGATTAACTTTATGACCATTTGATTGGTTGGATTGTCTTCTACAACCAATACCGAGTATCGACTTCTTGGTTCTTCTTGAACCTGCAGAGCGTTCTGTGTGCTTGTTTTGTCACAGACGACTCTCGTCGAAACTGGCAATTGCACTTCGAACTTGGAGCCTTGTCCTAGCTCGCTGTTTACAAAGATTCGACCTCGCATCAACTCAACTAGACGTTTGGTGATCGCCAATCCTAAGCCTGTGCCACCGAACCTTCTAGTAATCGTGCTATCGGCCTGAACAAACGGACTGAATAATGATGAAAGCTGCTGCGCGCTGATTCCAATACCTGAGTCTTCTACCGTGATATAGAACGAGCTTTGTTGATACTTAATCGACACATGTACGTGTCCGCGCTCAGTAAACTTAATGGCATTGCCAATCAAATTAAAGAGGATCTGCGCCAAGCGACTTTGGTCGATATAATGAAGCTCATCTTCAGGGATATCGGCTGTCACCGTCAAGGCTAAACCTTTGCTGTCTGCCGGCCTTTCTTTGTTCGGATAAAACAAAAGTTACAGTGTCTCTTACATTGTTCCACTGAGGTGCTAGCGAGAAACACCCAGATTCAATTTTAGAGAAATCCAACACGTCACTGATAATGGCCAACAAAAGCTCAGACGATGTGCTCATATTAAGCAGTATAGACTGCTGGTCTTGAGTTAGCGCGGTGGATTTTAGTGTGTCAATGAGTCCAATAATGGCGTTCAATGGTGTCCTGAGTTCGTGACTCATCATCGCTAGGAATTCAGATTTCGCTTTATTGGCTTCTTCTGCTTCCTTTCTTGCGTTAACGAGCTCTGCGGTTCGTTCTCTTACCGTAGCTTCAAGTTTTTCTTTGTTCTCGATATCGAAGACCGCTCGTTCAATTAGAGGACGGAAACGGTTTAACGTAGCTTTGGTTTCAATGCTGAAGTGTTTGGTGTTGGAGTGGATAAAGATAATGACGGATTGAGTCAGGCCGCTATCAATACCGGTGATCAGAACAGAGTTAATTTGGTCGAGAACAATGGGATGCAAAGAGTTGAATTCACCCAACGATTTGGGTTCAAAAAGGATAGCGCATTCTCCATTGATGACTCGCGAAAGCTTACCGCAATCGTTCCATTTGATCTGTTCAAAGACTTTGTTATTGGTTAACAGGGTTTTAAAAGCACCGTTATCCCCTATCCTTGATACCACAATAAAGTCGTCGAATTTAATGTATTTCTTGAGGACAAACTCCAAGCTAGAGAATATCTCGGAAATGTTACCCGCTTTACTGATCGCAGAGATAGTTGATAAGATCACCCTATTCTCTTCAGCGAGTTTTCGTTCACGGAGTTTTAGTTTTTGTAGTTCAATACGAGCTTCTTGCAGCGCTTCTTGACCTTCGGAGATCATTACTTTTTTAACCTATAAAACGTTGCTGAGGATACCATCAAATTTCCGTGCGCGTTTTCCCCACCAAAGAGCCTTCCTTGCTCGCCAAAAGTAAATGGACAGATGTATGGCAGGCCGTTAAGTGCCTGATTTATCTGGTCGCAAACTTCATCCATATCTTGTTTTAGATGCAGCATTGGCCCTGCGCAAAAAATGTTGATCGCTCCTAATTTTTCTTCAAGATCCATGTCGTTATAATAAGAAGAATGAATGATGTTGGCGGTACGACTGATAAGTTGTTGTTTAGAGCCTTGCATCAAATAGATGGTGTCGCCTTCATTTATATCAGTGAACAACTCGATACCATTACACTCAGTTTCTCTGATCGAATGCGATAACTTGAAATATGGGTAGTCGTAAGAAGAGCCGACTTTTCGGCCTAATGGATAAACGGTAGATTTCTCAAAAATATACCCATCATCACTGCCACCTAAATGAAAATTAGTCCATTCATTGTAGATACCCCCGTGCATGCACGGGGTACTTACTGTTACAACTCCATGCGGAGTTGACCAGAATCCTTTTCGCCCTGGTGTCTAACGTAATTCGCTATAACTTGTTCATTCACGCCTACGCTACTGACAAAGTAACCTGGCGACCACACAATGTTCTCTTTCCAGTAAACCTTACTTAGCCAACTGAACGTTTTTCGCATGTGGTGCGACGATTGGCTTTTTAGTTTACCCATGACGTCTGAAATACTGTATTTCGGTGGGATAAGCATCATCATATGCAGATGATCTTCATCAAAGCCTATCGTCTCAATCTCAACGCCAGGTAAACTTCGCAGTAACTTTGGCATAACCTTCCGTAGGTAGCTGCACATACCAGGATTCAGGATTTTCCGACGGTACTTAGTTACCCAAACTACGTGATACTTCGTGTAGTAGACACTATGGGATGAGGTGTAATATTGCATTTATCCATCGTACCGTCTCCAAAGGCATTCATCCACGGGTAAACCCGTGGTTTTCTGTATCCACAGAATAAACGGTGGTCGCGGGTCTATTGTCGATCTCTAATAGTATTCGATTTCTTACCTTAGTGACGGTGCCTGAGAATTTAGTTGGCGTATGCCCTGAGCTCAGTGATGAATATATTGACTGCGATGCAAATACGACGGTCAAGGAGACGCCATTAATAGAGAGCGATTCTTCGTTGAATATGCTCCAATTTCCTGACACCTGATTGTCAGCAGCACTACCACCGATAATAGGCACTTCTGTACCAAATTTCGTATCGATAGCCGCCATCACCTTTTCTTCATTACCAGGAGTGGAATGAAGTAAGATCAAGTCAGGTATTTCACCTACTCTATTTGCATTTATAAGTGCTTTGTCGATAGCTCGAAAGGTGCTGGCTTCTATAGAATCCGAAAAGTGCTCAATGCCGGTTCCATAGGCATTGATCCCAGAGTCATAGATGATAAGAACGCCAATGACCGGTCCTGAATGAAACCCCGTTTCTGTCATGATGCCGTGGCAAGTGGTACATCCGTGGATAGGAGTATTCGGAAGAGCATCTACCAAATATCGCTGCACAGCAAGTGTTGAATACTCTTCTGTACAGTAGCAAATGAGACAAGCGATCTGCTCTGGGGTTTCAACTCCAAAGAGTAACTCATCTACTGCAATTTTATCATCTAAGGAACAAGAGACTTTTGATCGAAATTTCATAGATTTCTGAATACTTTATTAATGATCTATTTATAACACCTTTATGCATTAAGTTTTACTGATTTAGTGCATCTTTCTATCAATAAACTGCGGTCTGAGTGATTTACACGTTCTGTTATTCTTTGGAAATGTTGACCAAATATGTCTCACTTTGTTGTGGAAAGGTGATGGTTATTGATGAGGCTTTATCAGTCGTTTTCAGCACCCAATTTGATGCTTCATTTCTCTCAAGAATACCCTTTCCATCATAGCTAACGATAAATTTTCCAGTTTTAGATGTTTCGATTAAATAGCCTAGGTTATTATCCGAAATTAAAACATTATGTTTATCAATAGTCATTTGACAAGGTTTTGAAATTATACAGTTTATCGTCTCAGAATGGTCGTATGTCACTGTTCTCCAAGTAAATGCCGCTATTAAAACAACCAACATGACGATAATTTGAACAAGCCTGCCTTTTGTTAGCTTTTGTGCCGCCATTATAATCTTTACTCCTTGTTACAAAGTTCAAAGTTTTTAAATAAAAATACAATTCCAGACCAAGCGTAAGGTTACTACTCTGTCATTGATTTGTTAATTCAAGTATAGTGTCGCGTTGAAAATGCCACTTTTTTTCAAAATCAGCAAGTGGAAATAAAGCCCTGAATAGGTTGAATTTCCTTTTCTAATTTGGGTGGCATTACGACGTGAGTCGTGTTGGAAGTAAAGTGTAGTAAATAAGAAATTGGAAGCATGCAAATGAGCCAAGAAAAGCAGCTTGAACAAAACTACAACTATACGGTCGTCCGTCAATTTACCCTTGTTACCATTTTGTGGGGTATTGTCGGTATGGGCGTTGGTGTTTTGATTGCCGCTCAATTAGTTTGGCCACAGCTAAACTTTGATACGCCGTGGTTGACGTACAGTCGTTTACGTCCCCTGCATACTAATGCGGTTATTTTTGCGTTCGGTACAAGTGCGCTGTTTGCAACATCATATTATGTTGTGCAACGTACCTGTCAGACGCGTCTCTTTGGTGGCCCTCTCGTAGCCTTTACCTTTTGGGGTTGGCAGGCGATTATCCTGTCCGCTGCAATTACTTTACCCTTAGGTCTAACCTCTGGTAAAGAATACGCAGAACTTGAATGGCCAATCGATATTGCTATTACTCTTGTGTGGGTAGCTTATGCTGTCGTGTTCTTCGGAACCATGATTAAGCGTAAGACATCTCACATTTATGTAGCTAACTGGTTCTTCGGAGCCTTCATCATCACGGTTGCCGTGTTGCACATAGTGAATAGTCTATCTGTTCCAGTATCTGCGTTTAAATCGTACTCGATTTACTCCGGTGCTATCGATGCAATGGTGCAATGGTGGTACGGACATAATGCGGTAGGCTTCCTATTGACTGCTGGTTTCCTAGGTATGATGTATTACTTCGTTCCTAAACAAGCTGGTCGCCCTGTTTACTCTTACCGTTTGTCGATTGTTCACTTCTGGGCTCTTGTGTCTCTGTATATCTGGGCTGGTCCTCACCACCTACACTACACTGCACTTCCAGACTGGACTCAGTCTCTAGGTATGGTTATGTCTTTGGTTCTGTTTGCTCCTTCTTGGGGTGGCATGATCAACGGTATTATGACCCTATCTGGTGCGTGGCATAAGCTTCGCTACGACCCAATCCTACGTTTCCTAATCGTTTCTCTATCATTCTACGGCATGTCGACTTTTGAAGGTCCGATGATGGCAATCAAAACGGTTAATGCTCTATCTCACTACACGGACTGGACTATCGGTCACGTTCACTCTGGTGCGTTAGGTTGGGTTGCAATGGTTTCAATTGGTTCGGTTTACCACTTAGTTCCTAAACTATTTGGTCAAGAGCGTATGTACTCTGTATCTCTAATCAATGTTCACTTCTGGTTAGCAACGATTGGCACCGTTTTCTACATTGTTGCAATGTGGATCTCTGGTGTGATGCAAGGTCTGATGTGGCGTGCAGTTAACTCTGACGGTACATTGACTTATAGCTTTGTAGAAGCTGTAGAAGCTTCTTACCCGTTCTACTTTGTACGTTTCTTAGGTGGTCTTATCTTCCTATCTGGTATGTTCTTACTGGCATACAACACGTACAAAACTGTTTCTGCACCTAAAGATAGCCTTAAAGCTATCCCTCAACCGGCTTAAGGAGATTTAGAATGAGCTCAAGTTCAAATAATCGCCATGAGTTGATCGAGAAAAACGTTGGTCTACTAGCGATATTAATCGTTATCGCAATCAGCTTTGGTGCTTTAGTAGAAATCACTCCGCTTATTTTCCAAAAGCAGACGACTGAGCCTGTAGAAAACCTGCGCGTTTACTCTGCTCTGGAAATGGAAGGTCGTGATATTTACATTCGTGAAGGTTGTAACGTATGTCACAGCCAAATGATTCGTCCTTTCCGCTCTGAAACTGAACGTTACGGCCACTACTCTGTAGCGGGCGAAAGCGTTTGGGAACATCCGTTCCTATGGGGTTCTAAGCGTACTGGTCCAGATCTAGCGCGTGTTGGTGATCGTTACTCTGATGAGTGGCATCGTGTTCACCTTCTAGACCCACGCGAACTTGTTCCTGAATCAAACATGCCTGGTTTCCCATGGCTTGCTGAGAATGTACTTGATGGCAAATTGACTAAGCAGAAGCTTGAACTCTTCCGCAATCAATTTGGTGTTCCTTACACAGACGAACAGATTGCTAACGCTAAACAAGATGTTGAAGGAAAAACAGAGATGGATGCAATCATCGCTTACCTTCAATCGCTTGGCCACGCAATGAAATAAGGAATAATTATGGACATTATTACATTTCAAAGTGTTTGGACTGTTACTGTTTTTGCTTGTTTCATCGGCATCGTTTGGTGGGCATACGGCAAGAATCGTAAAACACGTTTCGACGAAGATGCGAACCTAGTGTTTGCAGACGACGAGCCGGCAACAAGTTCTAAAAATCAAGGAGTGACAAAGTAATGAGTACATTCTGGAGTATCTGGGTTAGTGCGATTACGATTGGTACCCTAATTGGTTGTGCGGCCTTACTTCGTTGGTGTTTTAAAGATAAAACAGGCGTAGAACCAGGTCATGATATGGGCCACGAATACGATGGTATTCGAGAGCTTAATAACCCACTACCTAAATGGTGGACATACCTTTTCGTAAGCACAATTATGTTTGCAGCTGTTTATCTTGCTCTATACCCAGGCCTTGGCAACTTTAAAGGTCTATTAGGTTGGACGAGTTCAAACCAAACGGTTCGTAGCGTAGAAGAGTCTCGCTCTGCAATCGCTGCAGCTCAAGCTAACAAACAGTTAGATGAGTACGCAAAAGAACTTGATGACGCGAACACTTATTTTGGCGAAGCATTCAAGAAGCTAGCTCATGATGAGAACGGTCTACGTTCTGTTCCTGACATCGCTTCTGACGCTGAAGCAATCAAAGTGGGTCAACGTTTGTTCCTACAAAACTGTTCTCAGTGTCATGGTTCTGATGCTCGTGGTCAAAAGGGCTTCCCCAACTTGACTGACGATGCATGGCTATATGGCGGTGAACCACAAGCTATCGTTACTACCATCATGCATGGTCGTGTCGGTCAAATGCCAGCGTGGAAAGACGCACTAGGCGAGCAAGGCGTTAAAGAAGTAGTTAGCTACACTCTTAGCCTTTCTGGTCGTAGCGTGAATGCACGTGAAGCAGAAGCTGGTAAAGCTCGCTTTGTAGTGTGTGCAGCGTGTCACGGTACTGATGGTAAGGGTAACCCTGCTGTTGGCGCCCCTGACCTGACTGACCGCGATTGGTTGTTTGGCGATTCTCGCGCAGATGTAACTGAAACAGTTATGTACGGACGTTCTGGCGTAATGCCTGCTTGGAAAGACATTCTAGGCGAAGACAAAGTACAGCTAGTTGCATCCTACGTGTGGAGCCTCAGTAACTCAGATAAAGAGTAACATAATAATAACAGCCCCTTCTGAAGGGGCTGTCTTTCTTTTACAGTTAAAACCCTAAGTGTTTGTAAAAAAGTTTTATTTCATTGTATATATTGAGAATAATAATATGGTTCAGCCTTGGTATAAGCAGTTTTGGCCGTGGTTTTTGCTCTTTCTAACCGTTGGTATTTCTATGCTAACGTTGGTTCGAGTTGCGATACTGACCAACCATTCAGTTCACCTTGTAAGTGAAGATTACTATAAAAAAGGAAAAGGCATTAATGTCGACATTTCAAAAGTCAACATTGCTAAAAAGCTTGGCCTATCAGCTTCAGTTAAGGAGAAAGGTAATTCGGTTATCATTACTCTAAACAAAGGCAAGCTTGACCACTTCCCTGCTATTAACGCAATGTTCGCACACCGAACGTTGCCTGACCGTGATTTTACTCAGCTACTGACGGCTGATGCGAGCGGTAACTACACGTTGACTCTGGACCATGAAATGCAAGGCCCATGGTTTATCGAGCTTTCTCCGCATGATTCTGAATGGTTAGTGCAAGGTCGCATGAACTTCCCTATTGATACTCCTACTCAACTAACGAATTAAAGCTTATGTGTGAATCCTGTTATCACTGCGGTGAAGATGTACCAGCGGAAACGGATTTTAAAGTAGAAATCTTAGGGGCGGTTCGACCAATGTGTTGTCCGGGTTGCGAAACCGTAGCCCAGACAATCATAGATAGTGGTTTGGTCTCTTATTACCAATACCGTACTGCTCCTGCTGAAAAAGCAGATCTTGTGCCAGAGCAGCTTCTCGCACTGAGTCATTATGACAATGAAGATGTACAATTGGAGTTCATTCGTAACTCTGAAAATACCTCTGAAGTGACATTGTCACTAGAGGGCGTCTCTTGTGCTGCCTGTGCGTGGCTCATTGAGAAGCAAGTATCATCAAAGCTTGGCGTTGTTAGTATTCGTGTTAATACCACGACTAACCGTGCCCTGCTTAGCTGGGATAACACTCAGGCCAAACTGAGTGAGTTGCTATCCGCGATTCATAGGTTAGGTTACAAAGCTGCACCATTCGAGCCTGACCAACAAGAAGCCGCCTATCATCGTTCGATGAAGAATTATCTCTATCGTCTTGGTGTGGCTGGTTTAGCGACCATGCAAGTTATGATGTTAGCTGTGGCGCTTTATCTCGAAGTTTTTGGTAGTCTTGAGCCTGAGTTCAAAAGTTACTTTCGTTGGGTAAGTTTGATATTCGCAACGCCTGTACTGCTCTACTCTGCGTTACCGTTCTATATTAACGCATGGCGTAATATCAAAGGTCGAACTTTGGGCATGGATGTTCCTGTGTCGATCGCTCTGTTGTTTGCCTATGTTGCGAGTTTAGTGGCAACAGTGACAGAACAAGGCGAAGTGTTCTTTGAATCTATCTCGATGTTTACCTTCTTCTTGCTTCTAGGGCGTTTCTTAGAGATGAGAGCCCGTCGTAAGGCAGCAGCTGCGAGTGGTAACCTGCTTAAGTTAGTTCCTGCAATGGCAACAACGTTAGACGGCGAGCAAGTTCCGGTAAAAACCTTGAAGGTTGGCGATCAGATACGCGTTCTTCCAGGTGAACATATTCCTGCTGACGGCAAAGTACTGTCTGGCAGAATCCACATTGATGAATCCATGCTGACTGGCGAATCGATCCATGTCGTTAAGAACGAAGGTGATACGGTTTTTGCTGGCACACTCAATGGTGATGAATCGTTTGAATTGGAAGTAATGACCTCTAAAGCGGATTCAGTGATTTCTAATATCGTTCGTCTTCAAGATGAAGCTCAGCTTTCTAAGCCTAGAATTGCTGAAATCGCCGATGTAGTAGCGCGATACTTTGTCGCGGTTATCTTAATCATTTCATTCGGGACTTGGTTCTACTGGCACCAAACACGACCAGAAGACGCTTTCTGGATCATGCTTTCAGTATTAGTGGCGACCTGCCCTTGCGCTCTGTCTCTCGCGACACCGACTGCGATTACGTGTTCAACATCTCGCATGGGTAACTTTGGTATTTTGCTTCGCAAAGGCCACGTATTTGAAACCTTATGTAAAGTGAACCACTTAATCATCGATAAGACGGGCACGCTCACTGAAGGTGATATTCGTATCAGCAAAGTCGAGACGTTTGCTGAGCTTGATAAAGAAACATGCCTGCAAGTCGCGGCGAGCTTAGAACAACACGCTAACCACCCTATCGCTAAAGCGTTCAAAAATCATACTTCAGATGGTATCGAAGTCGAGTCGGTGAACAACGTGATTGGTTCGGGTATTACTGGCGAATGGAATGGTCAAGAAGTGGCGATTGGTAGTAGCGAGTTCATTCTAGGTGAAGCTCAGCCATCAGAAAGCAACGGTATTTACTTTTCGATAGCAGGTCGTCATATCGCAACGTTCACTTATGAAGACCCGATTCGTAAAGAAAGTATCGAGTTCATTAAGCAATTCAAAGAAGCGGGAATCAAAACAACGCTGCTGACTGGCGATTCTTTGATCAACGCGAAACCTGTTGCGGCAGAGATTGGTATTACTGACATTGTTGCTAACGCGAAACCAGAAGATAAGCTTGCTTACCTCAACTCTAGAGACGCAAGTGACATCACCATGATGGTTGGCGATGGCATCAACGATGCGCCTATTCTTGCGGGTGCACACCTTTCGGTTGCTATGGGGGGCGGTACGGATGTAGCGAAAGCCTCTGCTGATATGGTGCTATTGGGCGATAAACTCGATAGGTTACTTAAATCACGTACATTGGCGCTTAAAACGCGTAAGATAATCCGTGAGAACTTAGCATGGTCGTTGGGGTATAACCTACTTATTCTTCCATTGGCTGTCGCAGGTTTGGTTGCTCCGTACATTGCTGTTGTCGGCATGTCTGCTAGCTCTATTATTGTTGTGTCTAACTCGTTAAGGCTTTTAAAAGAGCAAGGTAAATAATGGAAAGTTTATACATACTCATTCCAATTGCGATCGTACTTGTGTGTATCGCTGTCGGTATCTTTCTATGGGCCGTTAAGAGTGAGCAGTTTGAAGACCTTGAGCGTCAAGGCCACAACATTTTGTTTGATGAAGATAACCATATTAACGTTGATACCAAGCCTACTTCAGCCTCGAAAGAGAGCGACAAGAAACAAAGCTCGACTAAAACACAATCTAATGTAGAAAAGCAGAATGATGACGCCTGATTGGATTGGCGCTTTTGTTGTTGGATTGATCGGCGCAGGCCATTGCATGGGAATGTGCGGTGGTATTGCGTCGCTTCTGTCTATTGGCAACAGTAAACCTTCCCCTGTTATTCCCCTCCTTTATAACCTCGGACGACTGCTAAGCTATGCCGTAATTGGTGGCGTGATTGGCGGCGCGATCTCTTCGATTGGCCAGTTGAGCGATTTTAATGCCTTACTTGGTTGGCTTCGCTTATTTGCTGCCGTCTTTATGATCATCTTAGGTTTGTACATCGGTAAATGGTGGTTCGGCTTGTTGTTCTTCGAAAAAGTCGGACAGAAGCTATGGCGCTACATATCTCCTATAGGTAAATCATTTCTACCATTAAAGCATCCTAGCCATGCTTTACCATTTGGTTTCATCTGGGGCTGGCTTCCATGTGGCCTTGTGTACTCTATGCTTACGTGGGCTGCGGTATCGGGAAGTTGGTATAACGGAGCGGGTATCATGCTTGCTTTCGGTTTAGGGACGCTACCTGCGATGCTTACTGTTGGTATGAGCGCAAATTCCCTCAAAAAACTGCAACAAGCCGACTTATTTCGCCAACTAGGTGCAATTCTAATCCTTATTTACGGTTTTTATACTGGCTATATGGCACTGCAGCTCATTATTTATACCGTATAACCATTCTTTAAATCCGGTTTTTTTACTACCCAACGGGATAAAGGAATGCTAAAATATTGACGTATATCAAATAGTGAAAGATTGTTATGATTTCTGAAAAGCCTGTGACGAAACGTGTTCAGTCTGGTGGCTGTGCAATCCACTGCCAGGATTGTAGTATTAGCCAGCTCTGTATCCCATTTACTTTGAATGAATCTGAACTCGATCAACTTGATCAGATCATTGAGAGAAAAAAGCCTATTCAAAAAGGTCAAGAGTTATTTAAAGCCGGTGATGAGCTTAAATCTCTGTATGCTATTCGCTCTGGAACGATCAAGAGTTACACGATTACTGAGCAAGGTGATGAGCAGATTACTGCATTCCACTTAGCGGGTGATCTTGTTGGCTTTGATGCGATCACGGGTGACGAACACCCTAGTTTCGCACAAGCACTTGAAACTTCTATGGTGTGTGAAATTCCATACGAGATCCTTGATGACTTATCAGGAAAAATGCCTAAATTGCGTCAGCAAATTATGCGTCTGATGAGTAACGAGATTAAAGGTGACCAAGAAATGATTCTGCTTCTTTCCAAAAAGAACGCGGAAGAACGTCTTGCTGCATTCCTTTACAACCTTTCTACTCGCTTCTCTCAACGTGGCTTTAGTCCAAGAGAGTTCCGCTTAACGATGACTCGTGGCGATATTGGTAACTACCTTGGTTTGACTGTTGAAACAATCAGCCGTTTATTAGGTCGTTTCCAGAAAGCTGACATATTGAGCGTTAAAGGCAAATACATCACTATCGAAGATCACGATGCTCTGATGGAACTTGCTGGCGTTTCAAAAGAATAATTTAGATATCAATGATGTAGTTCAATAATGAGCTACATCATGTTTCTCCCTTAAAACCTCTTATATTTCTCTTAATTTCTCCATAACTACGCTACATTATTTATATGTTCGGTCTGAAAAGTAGGCTTAGTTATGAGTATTTATAACAAAATTTTAGTTGTCGCAGACATTAATCACGATGAGCAACCTGCTCTAGTTCGTGCTATCCAACTTGCAAAGAAAAGCACCTCAACAAGCCACATCACTTTCTTTTTGTCGATTTACGATTTCTCGTATGAGATGACATCAATGCTCTCTATTGATGAAAGAGACGCAATGCGCAAAGGCGTGATTCATCAACGCGAAATTTGGATGAATAAAGTCGCAGAACCTTACCTTGATGATTCTATTGAATTTAACGTTCAAGTGGTTTGGCATAACCGTCCTTACGAAGCGATCATCGCTGAAGTATACAGCGGTGGGCATGAGATCCTAATTAAAGGTACGCGTAAGCACGATACCTTAGAGTCTGTGATTTTCACTCCTACAGACTGGCATCTGTTGAGAAAGTGCCCTAGTCCCGTGCTCTTAGTTAAAAATCATTTCTGGCCTGATAATGCGAAGATTTTTGCTTCGGTACACGTTGGCTCTGAAACAGATGCTCACATCGAGCTGAATGATACAATGGTTGATAGACTGCTTGAGATTACGGGTCGTTTGGATGCTGAACCTTTCTTGGTGAACGCTTATCCTGTAACTCCAGCGAATATCACCATTGAGCTGCCAGAGTTCGACCCTACGTCTTACACTGACGCCGTTCGAGGTCATCATTTAACGGCAATGAAAGCTCTGCGTCAAAAGCATGGTATGTGTGAAGATCAAACGGTCGTTGAGCAAGGTTTACCAGAAGATGTGATTCCACGAGTAGCGTCTGAAAACAGCGCCGCTATGGTGATCTTAGGAACCACAGGCCGTACTGGTTTGTCAGCTGTATTTATTGGTAATACTGCAGAGCACGTTATCGATAAGATTAATTGTGACGTTCTGGCTCTTAAGCCGTCTGGTTATGTGAGCCCTCTCGACCCTAATATTGCTAAAGGTTAAGCCTGCTAGAAAATTTAGGTGAGTTAAAAGGTTAAACGGATAGAAAGGCTAAGTGCCGGAAAAGGTAATCCGAAAATGTACTTCAATTGGCATAGTTAACTCACAAAAAAACGCCTCAAACATTGCTTGAGGCGTTTTCATTTATCTGTACGTTATAGCAATTCTATGACGAATAAGGCTTAAACGTTGGTTACGTCGATGTACAAAGACTCATCGATGTTTGATGACGAAATTTCAGCTTCTTCGAATTCGTAGGCTTTGCGTTCTTCAGTACGGTCTAACGGTAAGTTAATGAAATCAAACAACTCACGATCTGCCAATTGGCTTGGGCTCACATTCTGAATTGACTTGAAAACCTTCTCAACACGTCCTGGAGTCTGTTTGTCCCAATCAATTAACATTGCTTTGATGTTTTGACGCTGTAGATTTTCTTGAGAACCACACAGGTTACACGGAATGATCGGAAACTCTTTATGCTCTGCGTATTTGATTAGATCTGTTTCGCGACAGTAAGTCAGAGGACGGATTACTACGTTACGACCATCGTCAGAGCGAAGCTTAGGTGGCATAGCCTTAAGGCGAGCACCGTGGAACATGTTCAGGAACATAGTCTCAACAATGTCGTCTAGGTGGTGACCAAGAGCAATCTTCGTTGCGCCAATCTTTTCAGCAAATGAGTACAAAGTACCGCGACGTAGACGTGAACAAAGGCCACACGTCGTCTTACCTTCTGGCACTTTCTCTTTTACCACTGAGTACGTATCTTTATCTACGATGTAGTAAGGAATGTTCAGAGTTTCAAAGTACTCAGGAAGGATATGCTCAGGGAAGCCCGGTTGTTTTTGGTCTAGGTTTACGGCAACAACATCAAATTTGATGGGTGCTGCTTCACGTAAACGTAGCAAAATATCTAGCATCGCAAATGAATCTTTACCGCCACTAATGCACGCCATTACTACGTCATTTTCTTCGATCATGTTGTAGTCTACGATGGCATTCCCAACATTTCTTCTTAGAAGTTTCTGAAGCTTGTTGAATTCAAGTGTATCTTTTTTATTTTCGTTTTGGTTCATTGCGACTCTCACACCGTCGTGTTATCGACTGTAGATTGCTAGTGGGACTGTTTTAGGGCGTGGATTATACGGATTTTTATTTCAGGTTGAAACCGTAACGGTAGGATAAACAAGCTGAGCAGGAGAAAGATTCTGTCATATCATGCGATCTGTCCTCTAATGGTGAGAAAACACATCATAATAATAGGTAAAAATCAATGATGAAAGGCTATTTGGATATGTGATTTGGCAAGAACATAGGTTTTAGATTGAAGACTATAAATAAAAACCGCCTGTTCAGAGAAGAACCGGCGGTTTAGTAAGATCTTAAGCTATAGCGAAATAAAGAGCTTCAGATTGACCGTTATTCCGTTATTCCGTTATTCCGTTATTCCGTTATTGTGCTGGGATGTAAGGCAAAACACGAACAGTGGCTTCTGGTAATGTGATGCTGTCACTTCCATTGAGCTCGGCCAGCGTGAATTTCGCACGCCCTTCTTCAATTGGGATTTGCTTACCGTTGGACAGCGTAATGTTGCCTTCAAGCTTATTATCAAACTCTAACGTTAAGCCTTGGATATCGGGTGTGAACCAACTAGAGAACATGCCGCTTACGTCTTCTAGCATCGCTTGCATCTGTGGTAACAGGCTTTCTAGCTGTGCAACATCAACCGTTCCAGCCAAAGGTTCCTGAGTCATTACAACCAGCGAATACGCACACTCTTGTTCTTGTGTTTGTACAAAGATAAGAGGATTAGCTGAACGCAGGTTTTGATCGACAGGTAGAAGCAATTCATTAGCTGGAGAGACTTTTAGCTCTTCGTAGTGCTCTTCTTTTTCCATCCACGCTTTGCTGATGTGACAGATTGTTTGAGCTTGTTGATCCACAAAGAAGACCGCAACTTTGACATCAGCATGCCCTTCTTTGGTGTTGTTTTTAAGCTGTGTGTAGAGCTTGGAATACGTGAACATGTATTCTTGAGCCGAAGCTGGAAGAGAGACCCCAAGACTGAGTGAGGCTAATAGAGCGAGTACTGTCTTTTTCATTATTATAATCTTTTCGAAGTAGAGCGTTCATAATTAAAAAAAGCAGCCATTAGCTGCTCTTTGTGTGATGTCGTTTGGATAATAACTTACTTTCGAGGTTAACCAAACTGAGACCAAATCGAGTTACTTTTGCCAGTATACCTCGTTGTGACGAATCATGGCTTGTAAATCAGTCACATAGTCTGAACCTCGCTCAGAATATTTTAGCAAGCCGTTGGTGAGCTCTGTCGCAGATGCTGTTGTTAGCAAATTGTCGCCCTGTGCATCCAGTTTTGCTCGAATCGCTCTTAAATCGGCATAAGCACGATTACGGTTTAGGTTCATGAAGTAACGATGAACGGATTCTTGGCTTGAAGAGAATGTAGCTACTTCATGCGAGCTGCCTTCGTTACGTTGTCGTGGAACCAGACCACAACCTTTGGTGTAACACCAGTGTCCAAAATAGTTGTTGGCTTTGGTTGCGAAGCGCGATGTACCCCAAGCTGACTCGTTAGCCGCTTGAGTCAATACAAGCGCCTTTGGCAGGACGTTAACGCGACTAAGCATTTCCGTAAGCCAAGCTTGATCTAACCCTGAAGGTGGTACTGGCAAGCTGTACAGCTTCCCTAGCCTTTTTGCATACGACACATCTTCCGAATCAACGTTCGTAATACCTGATTCAGATATCTTGGTTAAAAACGCACGCTCTTTGGTAACTCGCTTATTTTCGATGTTGATGCTGGGACTGAGGTAAGAGAAGAAGGTCTCTTTTTTCTCGTTCACATCTTCAATAGCAGCAAAATTTGGTCGATCTGAAGCCACGGTCAAATCACCAAACTCACTTGATGTATTTAAACTTTGGTCTGTCGAGCGTCGGAGCTCTTCTTCTTGATAAATGTACGGGCCAACCAGTGAAATAGAACCCACGATCGCCAGTGCTGTTACCTTTAGCGCAAGAGATTTACTTGCGCTGCCTTTGACGTTATTACGCATCGAACACCTGAGGATTTTTGTTTTTGTTACCATCGTTACTGTTATTATCGCCGCCATTGCTGCTGTCGTTATTATCGTCATCACTATTTGGTCGATCTGACGCAATAACCTTTAACTTAATGCCAAACATTTCGCGGTAAAGAATGCCTTTCACGTGGAAGAAGAATGGTAGAACGAAGATCAAGCCAATGCCGTACATCATCGCCGCAACGATAAACATCAGCATTACCGCTAGATAAATAGACGCAACGGTGAAGATTTTCTTGTTTACCGCTCGTAGTGAAAGCAACAGTGATTGCATTGGTGGAACTTTCTTATCACAAATCAATAGGATTGAATGACTGAAAGCCAGTGAAAAGTAGATAGACAGAAACGGTAACAGCATTCCCGCAATACCTTGCAGCATTAAGCTGAACAAAGTCACCAAGATAACCGGTACGGTAAATTGTAGGCCTTTACTAATATGACAAGTCTTGGTGTGCAAACCGGCGGCGTGGCTCATTGCCATTAGGCTAATGCCCGCATAGATAGGTGCACTCACCACTTCATAGCTAAAGTTAGCAATGAAAATAGATTCAACGATCTGTGGCGTAAATGCCTCAGGGTCGATAACGGCATCTAAGATAACTGCTGGATCACCAAGCTGTAATTTCAATGCGATATAAAAAATAGCCAGTTGCACGAACATCAATGCAACGATCGCAGGAGAAAACGAAAGAAAGTGGCTTACCGTATGTTTCCATGCTTCTTGGAATACAGCCGTTGCTTTGAGCTCATAATCGCCGGAAAGTGCACGGTCGATACTACCGCCCAAATTAAAATCTTTTTCGATGTCGTTATTCATATTGATACCTAGGTGTGCTCAATTGCTTGAAGCCACCTAACTTATTGATAAAAAATTACCTTCATTATACTCATATGTAGGAGACAAACTAAAATATGAATCTGTAACAAGGCTTGCTTTTGCGTCTTAATGATTAATAATTAGCCACTAATTAAGGTATAAACCCAATAAATAATAGTATGGTAAAGGATGTTTACTTTTACCTGCGAAATTTTTTGTCTTCGAATGGTAAAAAATGCTTTGAATTCACGTTTTTGGTGATTATCATGCGCGCCTTAAAGTGTATAGCAACAGGTCTCAAATAGAACCAAGGTGGAGAAAAACAGACGTTGAACGCTAAAAAATCAGTAGGAAAGCCAGTCGTACAGCTAACTGGCATTAGTAAAAGTTTCGATGGTAAGGAAGTCATCGGCAATCTTGATCTAAACGTAAATCATGGTGAGTTTCTCACGATATTAGGCCCGTCCGGTTGCGGTAAAACCACGGTACTAAGAATGATTGCAGGGTTTGAAACGGCGGATAGTGGTGAAATACTATTAGCCCAACAGAATGTAACCCAAGTTCCTGCTGAACAAAGGCATGTTAACACTGTATTTCAAAGCTATGCCCTATTCCCACATATGACCGTTTTCGATAATGTGGCATTTGGTTTACGCATGCTGAACGTACCAAACACTGAGATTCAACCTCGTGTTATGGATGCTTTAAAAATGGTGCGCCTACAACAATTGGCACAACGAAAGCCACACCAGCTATCCGGTGGCCAACAACAACGTATCGCAATCGCTCGCGCTGTCGTTAATAAACCTAAGGTTCTTTTGTTGGATGAGTCTCTATCTGCTCTTGATTACAAACTACGTAAACAGATGCAAATCGAGCTTAAACAACTGCAACGCCAACTTGGTATCACGTTTATCTTTGTAACGCATGACCAAGAAGAAGCATTGTCCATGTCTGATCGTATTATTGTTATGCGTGATGGCGTGATTGAACAAGACGGAACACCAAGAGAAATCTACGAAGAGCCTAAGAACTTATTTGTTGCTCGTTTCATTGGTGAAATTAACGTATTCGAAGCGACAGCGAAATCTCGCCAAGATGAAAAGCGCATTGTTGCGACAATTGAAGGTGAAGAGTCAATTATCTATCACGATAAAGACGTAGAACCGGGTCAAAAACTGCAAGTACTACTTCGCCCTGAAGATCTTCGTATCGAAGAAATTAAAGAGTCGGAGCAAAGCGGTATTGTTGGTCACATTGTCGAGCGAACCTACAAAGGCATGACATTAGATTCAGTCGTAGAACTGGAATCTGGTATGCGTGTCATGGTTAGCGAATTCTTCAACGAAGATGACCCTGATGTTGATCACTCACTGGGCCAAAAAGTTGCAGTAACTTGGGTTGAGAGCTGGGAAGTGGTGTTAGAAGATGAGCAAGAAGTTTAATTTACAAAACGCGATTGTTGCTTTAATCACAGGTTGGTTAGTGCTGTTCGTGATGATTCCAAACATCATGATCATCGGTACTAGCTTTCTAACTCGTGATGAAGCGAACTTGATCGAGATGACCTTCACTCTCGAGAACTACTTGCGTTTGGCTGATCCGCTGTATTTTAAAGTACTGATGCACTCTTTCTATATGGCGATTGTCGCAACCCTACTTTGTTTAATTATTGGTTACCCGTTCGCCTACATCGTGGCAAAAATGCCTGCGAAGTGGCGTCCGATCATGTTATTTCTAGTGATTGTACCATTCTGGACAAACTCTTTGATTCGTACTTACGGATTAAAAGTGGTTCTGGGTACTCAAGGTGTGTTGAACAAAGGCTTGTTGGCGTTAGACATTATCGATAAGCCACTTCGTATCATGTATTCAGAAACGGCAGTAATGATTGGTTTAGTGTATATCCTACTCCCGTTCATGATTTTGCCGTTGTACTCAGCAATTGAAAAGCTAGACGATACTTATTTAGAAGCGGCTAAAGACTTAGGTGCGAACAAACTTCAAACCTTATTGATGGTTGTTTTACCCCTAACAATGCCTGGCATTATCGGCGGCTGCTTACTTGTACTGCTCCCTGCGCTTGGAATGTTCTACATTTCAGACTTGTTGGGCGGGGCTAAGAACCTGTTGATCGGTAACGTTATTAAGAGCCAAGTGCTGAATGCTCGTGATTGGCCGTTTGGCGCTGCAACCAGCATTGCACTGACCACTGCTATGGCCGTGATGCTTTATGCCTACTACCGTGCAGGAAAGTTATTGAATAAGAAAGTGGAGCTAGACTAATGGGTAGCACAGTTAAGTTCAGCTTTATGGCGCTGGTATACGCTTTTCTATACCTACCTATTATCGTATTGATTGCTAACTCATTTAATGTCAATAAATTCGGTATGAAATGGGGTGGCTTTACCACTAAGTGGTATGACGCGCTGGTTAACAACGATAGCCTAATGCAGGCTGCGTGGCACTCGATCAACGTAGCGGTGTTCTCTGCAACTGCCGCAACGATTGTCGGAAGCCTGACTGCCGTTGCCCTATTCCGTTACCAATTTAAAGGTAAAGGCATCGTCAATGGCATGTTGTTCATCGTGATGATGTCACCAGATATCGTAATGGCGATTTCGCTTCTTGCGCTATTCTTGGTAATGGGTGTGCAACTTGGGTTCTTTACCCTACTTGCAGCGCACATTACTTTCTGTCTGCCGTTCGTTGTTGTCACGGTCTACAGTCGCTTGAATGGCTTTGATGTAAAGATGCTAGAAGCCGCAAAAGATTTAGGTGCCAGTGAGTGGACGATTCTAAAACAGGTCATCCTGCCTCTTGCTAAGCCAGCGGTTGCTGCGGGTTGGTTATTGAGCTTCACTTTGTCTTTGGACGATGTGATCATCAGCTCTTTCGTAACGGGCCCAACCTATGAAATCTTGCCACTGAAGATTTACTCGATGGTTAAAGTCGGTATATCTCCAGAGGTCAACGCCCTAGCAACAGTGATGTTAGTAGTGTCGTTAATACTAGTGATTATTTCTCAGTTGTTAGCGAGAGAGAAAATCAAGTAAGTCTCCTACTCTTTACTGAGGCTGACTTGATAAGAAGTTAAGGTACTTCAAGTTTAGCAAAAGTGTTATTCATAAACAGAATGGTAAATTGCCATTCTGTTTTTCTATCTAGTGCCTTCGGGCAACGTTTAGTTTGGAGCTAACGTCAATGAAAAAATGGGCTACTCTATTAGCTGGTAGTGCATGTGCGCTTTCAATGTTATCTGCACCATCGTTTGCAAAAGATAACAAAGAACTGGTATTCATGAACTGGGGACCTTACATCAATAGTGAGATCTTAGAAAAGTTCACGGATGAAACTGGTATTAAGGTTATCTACTCGACTTACGAGTCGAACGAAACCTTGTACGCAAAGCTAAAAACACACAACAAAGGCTATGACCTAGTTGTGCCGTCGACTTACTTTGTATCTAAGATGCGTGACGAAGGTATGCTTCAGAAGATCGACAAAACTAAGCTGAACAACTTCAAGAATCTAGATACAAACTACCTAGATAAGCCGTACGACCCAAGTAACGACTACTCTATTCCACACGTAGTTGCTATTACTGGTTTGGCTGTTAACACAGACATGTATGATCCAGAAGATTTCCAAAGCTGGGCTGACCTATGGAAGCCTGAACTTGAAGGTCAACTGATGATGATGGACGACACGCGTGAAGTATTCCACATTGCGCTGCGTAAGTTAGGTTACTCAGGTAACACAACCAATGAGAAAGAGATCGACGAAGCTTACGCTGAACTGCAAAAGCTAATGCCGAACGTTCTTGTGTTCAACTCAGACAACCCAGGCACGCCTTACATGTCCGGTGAAGTTGGCCTTGGTATGCTTTGGAACGGTTCTGCTGCTGCAGCGCAAAACGAAGGTCTGCCAATTAAACTGGTTTTCCCTAAAGAAGGCGGCATCGGTTGGGTTGATAATTTTGCAATCAGCTCTGGCGCGGTAAACGTAGAAGCGGCTCATAAGATGATCGACTTCCTACTTCGTCCTGAAATCGCTGAACAAATCTCTCGCGACACAGGCTACCTAACGGCAGTTAAAGCGTCTAACGAGAAGTTCAAAGACAGCCCAGCTCTGTTCCCATCTCAAGAAGATCTTGACCGTGTTGAATGGCAAGCTGCGGTTGGCGACAAGACAGTGAAGTACGAAGATTACTTCATGAAGCTTAAAGCCGGTCACTAAGCGGGTTCGTTATCTAATTGCTCAGGTCAACAGACGCTAATAAATGATTGGTTTACCTAACAACCCAGTTAGATAATAAACACGTTAAAAATAAGAATATCAATGAATAGGCAGCTTAGGCTGCCTATTTTGTTATATCGCTGCTATAATCTAGCGCGATTTTTAGAAATCCTTTTACTTTGGGTTCACTACCCAGCTCCAAATCAAACAAATGAACGGAACAGTAATGAAAAAAACACTGTATACCGGCGCATTGTGTGCTGCTACTTTACTTTCTACCCCCTCTTTCGCAGCTGACCAAGAACTGTATTTTTACAACTGGTCTGAATATATTCCAAATGAAGTACTAGAAGACTTCACAGAAGAGACTGGCATTAAAGTCTACTACTCAACTTATGAGTCTAACGAAAGCATGTACGCTAAGTTAAAAACTCAAGGTACAGGTTACGACTTAGTGGTTCCTTCTACTTACTTCGTTTCTAAGATGCGTAAAGAAGGCATGCTTCAAGAGCTTGATAAAACTAAGCTAAGCCACTTTGCTGATTTGGATCCAAATTACTTAGATAAGCCATTTGACCCAAGCAATAACTACTCGATCCCTTACATCTGGGGTGCAACGGGTATTGGTATCAACTCAGATATGCTAGACAAGTCTTCAGTTAAAAACTGGGGCGATCTGTGGGATACACAGTGGGAAGGTCAATTGATGATGATGGATGACTCTCGTGAGGTTTTCCACATTGCACTGTCTAAACTGGGTTACTCTCCAAACACAACCAACCCAGAAGAAATCAAAGAAGCGTACGAAGAACTTCGTAAGTTAATGCCAAACGTATTGGTATTTAACTCAGATTTCCCAGCGAACCCTTACCTAGCGGGTGAAGTGTCTCTTGGTATGCTTTGGAATGGCTCTGCTTACATGGCACGCCAAGAAGGTGCAACGATTGACATTATCTGGCCAGAAAAAGGCGCTATCTTCTGGATGGACAGCCTAGCGATTCCTTCAGGTGCTAAGAACATCGAAGCGGCACATAAGATGATCGACTTCCTTCTTCGCCCAGAGAACGCAGCTAAGATTGCTCTAGAGATCGGTTACCCGACTCCTGTGAAAACGGCTTACCCTCTTCTTCCAAAAGAGTTTGCTGAAGATAAGAACGTTTTCCCACCACAATCAGTGATGGATAACGGCGTTTGGCAAGATGAAGTTGGCGAAGCGAGCGTTATTTATGACGAGTACTTCCAAAAACTTAAAGTAAACAACTAGATTGTTACTGACAGGTTAATAAAGCGGCGTAAGCCGCTTTATTTTTATCTATACGTTATATACGATGGTATTAAACAATATACAGTGTGCTATAACGTGTCAGCGAACCCTATACTATTGGTTGTGACTCTGATGCTGCTTGCGTCATTATTGATGCTTGGCCTGAGTTCATTCATCCACATAGACTCTAATTACGACCTGTTTTTCGAAACGAACACGCTCGTGATCACCATGTATATCTACTACGTTGCTCGTCACGCTATTCGCCCTCATAAAATCCTTCGCTGCGGCGCATTGCTGCTTATTTTCAACTTATTCTATGATGTCATCACAGAGCTCAAACACCTTTCTGAGCTCTTATTTTCAGTCAGATATGTGTTTGCTTTCGTCTTTGACCACTCACGGTGACATTTGAGATTAGGCGGTTAGCGAGCCTTTCTCGACCGACAATAGCTCACTCACCAGCTTTGGTACTTCGATACTGGCTTTGCCGTAGCGCTTTTCTTCAAATTCGCTTTCTACCGCACTTGGTTCAAGGTTGATTTCTATCGTGTGCGCGCCATGCATTTTAGCGTCATGCACAAAACCCGCAGCTGGATACACAACACCAGATGTGCCAATCGAAATAAACAGATCTGCTTCTTCAAGAGTAGAATAGATATCACCCATTCTTAGAGGCATTTCACCAAACCAAACAATGTGTGGACGCATTTGCGCAGGGATTTGGCAACAATGACAAAGCTCTCCGGTTTCGATATTGTCTTTATGTTCGATAACCTGATTGGATTCACTGCATCGTGCTTTTAATAGTTCGCCATGCATGTGGATGATATTGCTGCTACCGCCGCGCTCATGCAGGTTGTCGATGTTTTGAGTGATGATGGTTACGTTGCCGTCTAGCTTATCTTCAAGCTCTCCTAACGCCTTATGGGCTGAATTTGGCAGGATGCTTTCGCTTTGTAAGCCGTGACGACGCTTGTTATAGAAGGCTTGTACAAGATCTGGATCTTTTGCGAACCCTTCAGGCGTCGCGACATCTTCGATTTTATGGTTTTCCCATAGCCCGTCTTGTGCTCGGAATGTTTGTATCCCCGACTCCGCAGAAATGCCGGCACCGGTAAGAATTACGATATTTCGATATGGGAAATGCATATAACGTCCTTTTCAATATGTCACTTTGTAACAGCTTAGCACTGTTCAAATTCCAACAATAGTTTGGGGGATTAGACCATAGTCTTAGCCAACTGAATTCATTAGCTATTTGTGACATAACTCGCTTGTCGTTTGCCTTCTTTTGTTTGTAAAACGCTCACATTGATTCCTGTAAACGCAAAAAGCGGCCGCAGACGCTTAGGATAGAGATCTGTTAACAGTTATATTTCTACACAAGAGACTTAAAACAAAAAGCCCAGTGAAACAATCACTGGGCTTTGCTTTCGAGCTTTAGCTATAACGCACTGGCGTTACAGGTTTGGTCCTGTAGACGGGTTTTGCGGTAGATTTTTACTTAAGCGCTGCATACCTTGATACATACGGATAAACCAAACCACAATCGCAACACCACCGAACAGCATGCCTACATATGGAATGTAGTAAGCGATATCATCGATAAATTGGTTCTGATACCAATAATCGTTCACACCGATTAACACGCCGTTTGAGGTTGCTACCGTTACGATAAGAATCACAAAGAAGGTTAGGTTCAAGAAGAACGATCGGATTAAACCATAGTAATGCGTATCAACGACTTCGCCGTCTTCGCCTTTATCTAAACGATAGCCCGCGTAGATGATGGCAACCACACCAGAGAGAAGACAAGTAAATGGTGTGAAACAGCTTAGGAGGTAAGCAACCCAAATACCTTTATGAGGTTTGTTCATTCTTATTCACCCCTTCACTCTTCTCTGTTGCGACATTAGCGTTTTGTTCAACACCGTTTTTCTCTTGTTCCATTACTTCGTTGTACCAAAGGTCATGGTGCTCTTTCGCCCAAGTCTCATCAACTTCACCTGTTACCATACTTTCTAATGCACCTTCCATACCGAACAAGCCGATGTAGATGTGGAACACGAAACCACAGATAAGGATCAGAGCCGCCAACATGTGAACAAGGTTTGAAAGCTCCATATCACTTCGAGTTTGACCAAAGATTGGGAAGTCCAACACTAAGCCACTAAACGCAACCACAGTACCCACAACAATCAGAAGCCAAAACAGCGCTTTTTCACCGGCGTTCGAGAATTCTGCCGATGGGTGAGAACCTTTATGCTTGCCAACCATACCACCCAGTTTCATGAACCACTGGAGATCAACCATCTTGAAGATCGACTTACGCCACCACTTTATAAGCACTGCCATCAATAGCACGTAGAAAATTGGGCCAATGTAGTTGTGGTATTGCTTAGCCAGTAGGACAATGAAGCCCCAAAGGTCAGTTGGAATGTATGGTTTCAAGAAGTGTTTACCGTAAACCAACATCAAACCACTGAATGCGAGCGACAAAAAGGTAAACGCCATGCTCCAGTGCAACGCACGATCCAGTCGAGACCAACGTTTGATCTTACGTCCCGTTCTTGGTGCGCTTAACATTAGCGGGCCAATCACAACGTACATCAAGGTAACGAAAGCAATACTGCCAAAGATCGCAACAGCGCCAGCTGGCGACATCCACTTCTCTTTCAATATGTACCACGTTTGACCTGGAGTACTGATTAACACACCATGCTCAGCCGATTGAGAGGTGGTGTAACCTTCCTCACCGTTTCTTACTTGTCGCCAAAAATCAGCGCCAGCAAGTTGTGTGATTTCTCTTTCAGCAGAGCTCGATTGAGTTTGTGATGAGTTCGTCTCAGATGCATGACTCAAAGGAGACAGCATTGTTAGTGCTGCCAGCATCGGCAGCACAACAAGGATGAGACGCTTAAACATTGTAAGCATATGTCTCTCCCAACTAGCTCTTCATCGCATCGTAAGAAAGGTCGTTGCCGTCTGTCCAACCAGCACCTTTCGCACCACGTTCTACAACACGCTGACGGAAGATGTCAGACACTTGTTCAGCATCACCTGCAAGCAGCGCTTTTGTCGAACAAAGCGAAGCACACATTGGTAGCTTGCCTTCAGCAATACGGTTCGCACCGTACTTCTGACGCTCTTCCACAGAACCTGATTCTGTTTCAGGGCCGCCAGCACAGAAGGTACATTTGTCCATTTTACCGCGCTCACCAAAGGCTTCCTGTTTAGGGAATTGAGGTGCGCCAAACGGACAAGCAAATAAGCAGTAACCACAACCGATACAGAGATCTTTATTGTGAAGTACGATGCCGTCTTCTGTATGTTCAAAACAGTCTGCTGGGCAAACTGCCATACAAGGGGCATCAGTACAGTGCATACATGCGACTGAGATAGAGTTTTCACCCGGCTCACCATCGTTCAGTGTCACAACGCGGCGACGTTGAATACCCCATTCCAGAGCATCATCATTTTCGTTCTTACATGCAGTGACACAACCGTTACATTCGATACAACGTTTGGTGTCACAAAGAAATTTCATTCTAGCCATTTTAAGACTCCTTACGCTTTACGAATATTACAAAGGGTTACTTTCGTTTCCTGCATCAATGTGACAGGGTCGTAACCATATGTGGTTGCGGTATTGGCTGCTTCGCCAATAACGTAAGGATCAGTGCCTTCTGGGTACTTAGAACGCAAATCTTCGCCTTCAAACTTACCACCGAAGTGGAACGGCAAGAACGCTAACCCCGGTTTAACACGACGAGTCACCATCGCTTTAACCTTAATTCGGCCTTTCTCAGCACCTTCAACCCAAACATCATCACCATCTTTGAAACCAATGTCGTTTGCGTCTTTCGGGTTCACTTCAACAAACATCTCTTGTTGAAGTTCAGCTAGCCATGGGTTTGAACGTGTTTCTTCACCACCACCTTCGTACTCAACCAGACGACCAGAAGTCAAAATGATTGGGTATTCAGCAGACTTGTCTTGGTCTTGAATTGATTTGTACAACGTAGGAACGCGGAAAATCGCTTCTTTGTCATCCCAAGTTGGGTAATCAGCTACAAGATCACGACGTGGCGTGTAAAGTGGCTCACGGTGTAGAGGTACGCGGTCTGGGAATGTCCAAACAATCGCACGTGCTTTGGCATTACCAAATGGGATACAACCATGCTTGATAGCCACACGTTGGATACCACCAGAAACGTCAGTCTTCCAATTCTTACCTTCCGCTAAAGGTTTCTCTTCTGCGGTTAGATCGTCCCACCATCCCAGTTGCTTCAGAAGTTTGTCACTGAATTCTGGATAGCCGTCTTTGATTTCGCTGCCTTTCGAGTAGCTGTCTTCCGCCAATATGCTTTGACCTTCGAACTCCACACCGAAACGAGTACGGAAGTTACCGCCACCTTCTGCTACCGGTTTAGACGTATCGTAAAGGATGTGCGTACCGGGGTGTTTCATTTCTGGGTTGCCCCAACATGGCCACGGAAGACCGTAAGTCTCACCATTCGCTGGGCCGCCTTCTGCAGCAAGCGTTGTTTTGTGGAATGTGTGCCAGTTCTGTTGGTGTTCTTTCAAACGTTCAGGGCTTTGACCGGTGTAACCGATCGTCCACATACCCTTATTGAATTCACGAGTAATGTCTTCGATAAGCGGTTCATTGTTTTCAACACGGATGTTTTTGAACAGCTGTTCAGAGAAACCAAGCTTCTTAGAAAGAAGGTACATGATTTCATGGTCAGGTTTAGATTCGAACAGAGGCTCAACCACTTTGTCACGCCACTGTAGAGAACGGTTTGATGCCGTTACACTGCCGTAGGTTTCAAATTGAGTTGTCGCAGGAAGCAGGTAAACGCCGTCAGTACGATCGTTCATTATTGCTGCTACTGTTGGGTATGGGTCAACGATAACCATCATATCCAGCTTCTGCATCGCTTTCTTCATCTCAGGACCACGAGTCTGAGAGTTCACCGCGTGACCCCAGTAGAACATGGCACGGATGTTTTCACGCTGACGGATGTTGTCTTTGTTTTCAAGTACACCATCAACCCAACGAGACACAGGAATACCTGCACTGTTCATTGGTTTTTGACCGCCGTATGCGTTGTCGTCAAAGCGTCCTTTGATCCAGTCAAAGTCAACTTCCCAGACTTTAGACCAGTGCCGCCAAGAACCTTCAGACAAACCGTAGTAGCCTGGAAGTGTGTCAGACAGTACGCCAAGGTCAGTTGCGCCTTGTACGTTATCGTGTCCACGGAAAATGTTTGCACCGCCGCCTGATTTACCGATGTTACCGAGCGCAAGCTCAAGTACACAGTAAGCACGTGTGTTGTTATTACCCGTAGTATGTTGAGTACCACCCATACACCAAACAATACAACCTGGGCGGTTGTCAGAAAGTAGTTTCGCAGTTTGGTAAACGTCTTCTTCGCTTACGCCAGTCACACGTTCAACTTCTGCAGGGTTCCATTTCGCCACTTCTTCACGGATTTCTTCCATGCTGAATACACGTTGGCGAATGAACTCTTTGTCTTCCCATTGGTTTCCAAATACATGCCATAAGATCCCCCAAATGAAGGCAACATCTGAACCTGGGCGAAGAGAAACATAGTGATCAGATTTCGCAGCAGTACGCGTACGACGAGGATCCGCAACTACGATCTTACAGTTGTTCTTCTCTTTCGCGATCAGGATGTGTTGCATCGCAACCGGGTGAGCTTCTGCAGGGTTCGAGCCAATGAATAGCATCGATTACGTCTCTTAGGGTCAATACTTCCGAGTTGACGACATCAATAATTGGTTCATGGCTGACAATAAATTGAAAAGACTCGTTATGAAAGTAAACATCAAGCTCTACTCCAGCCGCTCCGTGTTTAAAGGCTGAAGAGAACGCAGAAATGCTATTCTCCCTTTCTACGGTCGTTAAACCTCTATGTGCCCACACTTGTTGGCATGTATTTAGCGCCTGATAGCTGCTCGCCTTTATAAGGAAGGCGATATGAATAATGATTGGTGTTGATAGCACTATTAAAATCACAATAGCCAATCCATACTTTGCCAGTACATTGGTTTGAATGTTCAATGATTTTCCTCAATAAATCCGCAGCTTATATAAATATAGGCAAACTATTGCAGATTGTTAGTTATCACCCCTTTAAATTTAAACCATCGACTTATACCAATCGTGGTAACTAACTGGTCACCCTAACTGGTTAAAACGCTTGATAACTGCGTTATAATTTTTAAAAGATAACAGCCGTGAAATGAATCGACTCTATTATTCAATTGGTCGTATTTTTACGGTATGCCTAAAATCACAATCGAGTAGGAGGAGGCCTCGCAGCCTCCGTCCTCTCACACCACCGTACAAGCGTGGGTCGCATACGGCGGTTCCGAATATACTTTCAGTGACTCGTACCCATCTCTTAATGAGTACAGCCCCAACCCCTCGAACCATTTTATTGGCATGGCGTGATTAACCTGTGGCGTTAAAGCTAGATGCCACCAACCCTTATCTGACATCGCTAGCTTCCACGCATTACGCTCCGTTACACCTTGTCGCTGTAACCATGTCGCTATGCTGTGTCTGCGTTTGCGCTGCTTTAGTCGGTAGCACCTTAGTCTACGCCGTATCCATTCATCTAAGCGCTGCATTGCACTTTTACGAACAGTAAGCTTGAAGTAGTGTTGCCATCCTCTTAGATATTGAGTTAACTCCGTGATTATCACCTGTAACTCTCGTCCTCGATTTCGCTTCGTTATCTGACGTACTCGCTTCTTCATTTGAGCTTGTGCCGTCTTCGATATCCCGATTGTTCCGTCTATCTGGAAGCGATGGCTTAGGTAAGTTCGCTTTGTCACTCTCGTTGCTGCACTTTTCTTACGGTTTACCGTCAGCTTTAGTTTCTGCTCCAAGAACTCCGTTATCGACTCTTTGACTCGATGAGCGGCTTCCTCACTACGCACGTAGATTTGACAGTCATCTGCATATCGACAGAACTTATGCCCTCTACGCTCTAACTCTTTATCCAGTTCATCTAATACAATATTTGATAGTAGCGGAGATAATGGCCCACCCTGGGGTGTGCCTCGTTGTCTCTGCTCAACTAGTCCATGTCGCATTATGCCTACCTGTAGGTATGACCTAATTAGCTTTAACACGCGTTTATCAGCAATATCTTGTGACAGCCTGTGCATTAGCCTATCGTGATTCACTGTATCGAAGTATTTTGCTAGGTCTATATCTACTACATAACCTCGACCCTCTCGGATGTAGCGACTGGCGGCCGCCAATGCATGGTGCGCACTGCGGTTGGGTCTAAACCCGTAACTATTGTCGGAGAACTTCGGCTCATAGATACATGACAGCACTGATGTGATTGCCTGTTGGACTACCCTATCAAGGACTGTTGGGATACCTAATTGCCTTACGCCACCACTAGCTTTGGGGATTTCTACACCAAGAACAGATTGAGGTTGATAGCTTCCATCCAGAAGAATCTGGCGAAGCTCTTGCCCGTTTGATGCCTGTCGAAGTCTTGAGATAGTGGCGTTGATGTCGAGCTTGTCGACTCCTGCACACCCTTTGTTCTTCTTCACGCGTCTAAGAGCTTGATTCAAATTGGTTGAAGAGCAAATTTGCTCCATCAACGAAGTTGAGGTCACCAAGACTCGCCCTCCTGTCTACGCCGACCATGCTTGTCATTCTTCGTATCCATGAGCTTTACTTGCGGTATTGCCCTTTGGGACGTAGAGATGAGTTTCATCTTGCTATGACTCCACATGATTGAGTGTCTAGGGCGTGTTGATCTTTCGTGAGTGTTTTTTGAACAGCATGGTAAAGAGTTATAATTTGCTTCGCCAAAAGTAAAACCATAACCAATACCATGCCAAGAACAATGCTAACTGATATTCGCTGGGAACTGCTACTCCAAGTTATGAAAAGTACAGGTCGTATTTACGATAAAACTGAACATCGAATGACATTTGAAGGAATACTTTATCGAATGAGAACAGGTATTCCTTGGCGAGATCTACCCTCTGAGTTCGGAGAGTGGAGTACCGTTTACAGACGATTTAATCTTTGGTCAAAGAAAGGGATTTTAGATAATCTTTTCATAAGCTTATCTAGCATGGCTGACTTTGAATGGGTATTTCTTGATGGCTCTATAGTTAGAGCGCATCAGCATAGTACAGGTGCAGCTACTGAAAGTTCAGAGCAAATAGGAAAAAGTCGCGGGGGCAACTCAACCAAAATTCACTTAGCTGTAGATAGTGGTGGCCTGCCGATTTGCTTTGATTTATCAGAGGGACAACGCCACGATATAGTGCATGCCGAAAGCTTAGTTGAGCAACTCGATGAAGTTAATACCATCGTTTGTGATAAAGGATATGACAGCGAACCTTTCCGTACTTTTGTTAAGGAACGTGGCGGAGAAACAGTAATTGCTAAACGCAATTACGGACAAGATATAGACAAAGACAGTATGGATTGGTGTCTATACAAGTATCGTCACTTGGTCGAAAATGCCTTTGGGAGAATTAAGCATTATCGAGCTATTTCAAGTAGATATGACAAGCTAGAAAGGAATTATGCCAGCATGTTATCACTGGCATTCATGTTAATGTGGCTACCGATGTATTGTTGAACACGGAATGTACAGCAAAGATCAACACGCCCTAGTATTATCTGAATTTTCACATTCTGGCCTGCAGCGGTAGCGTACTCTTCACCTAACTCTGTTGGATCTTGACCTTCTTCTAATGCAGCGAATATATCCGCTATGCCTTGGTCAAGTTCGATACCACCGCCATCTTCAGGCGAAAGCGTTTCGCTGATATCTGAGGTTCACTGGGTTCATTCTGAGATTCAAGAACGACATCCCCTGCTTGTAGTGGTTGGCCTTCTTCTAAGACTTTAATCGTACCATCTACCGAGAAAACAATGCGCTGGCCAAGTGCTAACGCACCACCCAAATTCAATGTTGTCATGTCCATATAAACCCCTAAAAAAGCATTTCTTGTCATTAACGTCAAAGTAATGACATTATATTTATAATATTATTTCATATATAACACCTATCTTCATATAGATCCTAGTTATAAATCTATTATTTAACAACTTGAGTGACAAGTTAATGACGGTGATCACATCACATAACAATCTTAGTGCTCACTCTATCAATATAAGTTATTGTGTTTACGGAAAATAATAGATTTTAAAACGTAAGGTTGACGTGTCTAAAAACACCATAAAGAGCACGATGATCGTTTAAAATTTTGACAACTATTTGCGAACGCCAGCTTAGCGATCGTGGTTTTTTTGGCGGTTCATCTAAATTTCGTATATAACGTCACGAATTCAAGATTTAGATGCGAGCTAACTTTAGGGAGATGCACATTGAATAGGCTTCAAAAGACAACATTAGGGTTAACTATAGCACTGAGTTTACCGGCTAAAGCCCAAACCTTAGAGCAAGCCGTTGCGTTTACTTTAGAAAGTAACCCTGAAATCAAAAGTGCTTATAACGAATATGTCAGTAAGCGATATCTTAATGACGCTTCTGGTGGTGCTTATCGTCCAAGTATAGACTTAGATGGCGGGATCGGATATGAGCATACCGACCTAGCAACTAACTCAAGCACAACTGACCTGACACGAAAAGAAGCCACTATTACGCTTACTCAGCTTATCTGGGATGGTGCCAACACAACGAATGATATTGACCGCACTGCCGCAGACGCTGAATCAGTTCGCTATCAATTGCTAACAAATGCTCAAGATATCGCATTAGAGGTGACCAAGGTGTATCTTGACGCCGTAAAAGCCTATGAATTGCTATCACTTTCAGAAAACAACCTAGCCACGCATAAAGAGATATACAGCGACATTCGTAAACGTGTTGAGTCAGGTATTGGTTCGACGGCGGACATGTCACAGGTAGAAGCTCGTATAGCAAAAGCGCACGGTAATTTACTTGCTGCTCAAAACAACCTTTTTGATACGCATACACAATTTAAGCGGATTGCCGGTCAGTCTCCGCTAGGATTGACCTTTCCTCGTGCCGATGTTGGCGCTATTCCGCACACAGTAGACGGAGCATTAGCTAAAGCTTTTAACCAACACCCTGTGATTAAGATTGCACAAGCCGATGTAGATTCGGCGAAATTTCAGTACAAGCAATCTAAGAGTACCAACTACCCGACTGTTACTTTTGAAGCCGCTCAAACCTGGCGTGATGATGCCGGCGGTACAGAAGGCAGCAGCGATGAGTTTTCCGCTATGGTTCGTTTAAGGTACAACCTATACAACGGCGGTGCTGACCAAGACCGTGCTGAAAGTGCTGCTTACCAACTTAACAAAGCCAAAGACCTCCGCGAAAGCACCTTCCGCAATGTAGAAGAGAGCTTGCGTCTTTCATGGAGCGCATTGGATTTAACCGTTCAGCAAAAAGAGTTCTTATCTGACCACGTAGACTCGGCATCAGACACGGTAATCTCGTATGAGAAACAATACCGCATAGGCAAACGTACTCTACTCGATTTACTTAACACCGAGAATGAACTGTTTGAAGCTCGCAAAGGGTATTTAGACGCAAAGTATGATGAGCAATACGCAAAATATCGCGTGATGAACGCAACGGGTAATTTACTCGTCGGTTTACGAGTCGATATCCCTCAAGAATGGAATGACAAGGTGGAATATTAATGAAGCTTACAAACACAATATTATCTCTTTGCTTCATGGTTGCATCTACCAATACTTTAGCTGAAAACAACGAAGACGAATTCGAATACCGCGTTCTCCCGTCTGTAACCCAAAGTTACGATCTTCTAGATGATAATGACGGAGTAATCAACGCTCGAGATCTGTGTGCCGATACTCAGGTTGGTGCAGAAATAGATAACGACGGTTGTGGTTCATATTTCGAGTCATCAGAGAAAAAAGAACTTCACATACTCTTCGCCAATAACTCTACGGAAATTAATCCTGCCTTTCATAGTCAGATACGCCAGATGGCGGCATTTTTGAAGCGTTACGAGGGCACAACGATTGAATTGCAAGGCTATGCTAGTAAAGTAGGTAATGCCGAACACAATTTGAAGCTGTCAAAAGATCGTGCATCACACGTAAAACTCGCGCTCATCAGCAATGGCATACAACCGTCTAGAGTGAACATCGTCGGTCACGGTGATTCTGATTTTAGTAGTGATGACACCCAAATCAAGCACGCATTACAAAGGAAAGTTGTCGCTTCTGTTGCAGGATTTAAAGGTAACATTAAAGAAGAATGGCACATCTTCGCCAAAATCAAAAAGTAGCTTCTACACTACTTTCACCATACTGAATCACTATCTTAAGTTAACGTTTCAGTATGGTGATAATTCCTCGAATAGCATGTACCTAAGCCGTCTATAATGTTAATCTTGCCTCGTTATCAACATAGAGAATTAATCCATGAGCAAACTAACAGCTGATACTCAAGTAAATCTAGAACTTTTCGTTTCTGAAACACAAGAAACTAAACTGGTATGGGGCCTTCGTAATGAAGAAGGTTGGCTAGCATGTGACTCAAGTGAATTCGAAAGCAGCGAAGTGATGCCTTTTTGGTCTTCAAAAGAAGATGCTCAGACTCACAACGTTGAAGAGTGGGCTGACTTTGAAGTATTAGAAATTCCACTAGATATTTTTGTAGAAGATTGGTTACTGACTCTTGCTGAAGACGGCGTTCTGGTTGGTACTAACTGGAATGCAACATTAGAAGGCAAAGAACTTGAGCCTTCTGACCTAGCGAAATTATACATCTAATTTCTAATATCGGTCGTACGAATGCGTATGGCCGATATGCCTTTGATAAATAGCAATAAATTAGAGATCTCTCTCGCACAACCTCCTACTTATACCGACCAAAATTTGAACCAAGATCAAATTAATCATGGAATATCGTTCTTAATCTGATTGATAGTCTCTTGAGATTCACTCCGTTTTTATTACCTTTCTGCTTTTCATTAGTTTTAATTCTTACAGCCAAATATCGACGTTAGATCGTAACCACAATTCATCAACCTATGCCTCCAATTTAGACGTCAATGCGACTCCAAATACCGATTGGAGCGCGCTTTACCTCTCCACTTTAAATCACTCCCCTGAGCGCGCATTAAACATGCTGACCGACACTAAACCTTCTGAAGTACGAGAGCGTGTAGAAGAATTGCACGACGCAATATCAAGCACTATCATCTTATACAAAAGCAAAAAGCCACTTAATGTAACCGCGAGTTTTGCTTGCCTAGCAACCTCAAACGCATTAAGTGACTTTGATGACTTGTACTCAGTTCTTGACCAAGCACTTTATCAAGCGAAGAGTAATGGCCGAAACTGCATCATCGATGCTTATAACGACCCAATAGACTTAACTGATATTATGTATTCTCAGCCTGTTTGCGAACCAACTCAGCCATAATGCCTTCGCGATCACCTAGGTAATCGTTAAGGCCAACTTTTCTTAATTCACATGCAGGACAATCACCACAACCGCTGCCAATGATGCCGTTGTAGCAAGTCAAGGTTTTATTGCGAACAAGCTCAAGTGCTGAATATTGGTCGGCCATCGCCCATGTTTCAGCTTTGTTCAGCCACATCAATGGAGTTTTGATATCAAGCTTCTTGTCCATGCCCTGTACAAGCGCAGAATTCATCGCTTTTACAAAATCATTGCGACAATCAGGATAGCCAGAGAAATCGGTTTCACACACACCAGTAACCACCGTTTCAGCACCGATTTGGTACGCGTAAATACCGGCCAGTGTTAAGAAAAGAATATTACGACCAGGAACGAACGAGTTGGGCAATCCATTCTCTTGTAGCTCATATGATACAGGGATGTCATCACGAGTTAGAGAGCTGATCGCCAGTTCATTCAACAGCGTCACATCCATCACTTTATGCGCTTTCACACCAAGCTCTTTTGACAATGACTCAGCCACTTCAATCTCTAATTTGTGGCGCTGGCCATAATCAAACGTGATCGCATGAACTTCATCATACTCTTTTAATGCTTGAACAAGACACGTTGTTGAGTCTTGACCACCACTAAATACTACAACTGCTTTTTTCATCTTAAATCCTTACGAAAATCTTCTACTAGCGACTTATCTAGGCCAGTAAACAAATGCAACCTACGCGATGCTCAAATACTTGTGAGTTTGGATTGATAAACGCCAATTGCGCTCAATGCAGGTATCAATACAAAGCTGCGTCGCGCGATCTTTTTGGCTAATAGGCTGAAGTGCAATGACTGTATTTTCAGGAACATCGGCTCTAGCAATAAGAGCATCTAGTTGCTCGATATCTTTACCTGTACCAACAGGGTGTTTGATTTCATTCGCACGAACGAGTGCGCTATCAAGGATATCCAACTTGGCTTTCATCGCCACTTTTGGTGACACTGTAACCCAAGTATCAATTGTTGCTTTGACTTCTGATGTTCCGCTGGTCTCAATCTGACAGCGACAACCGTGTTGCTCAAATGCTTCAGTAAGAGGGACAAGATCATAAATGCACGGCTCACCACCGGTAATCACAATGTGCTTAGCTGTGTAACCTTGCTTGATGTATTCATTCACGATGCCTTGAGCATCAATTGTAGACCAAGTCGGTGAATCCTCTGTCTTAACCATAATATCGCCAAGGCTAGTTTCATCTTCAGGTAATGCTTCCCATGTCTGTTTGGTGTCACACCAAGAACAGCCTACTGGGCAAATCTGTAGACGAACAAACACAGCAGGAACGCCCGTAAACACGCCCTCGCCTTGGATGGTTTCAAACATTTCATTAATCTTGTACAACTTACCCTCAGCTCAATCATTTGATGAAATTAATCAACCGCAGACCTTAAAGCACTTGCTCCTTTTGGTCAAACAAATGAGTACTGATAAATGAGTTGATCAAAGCCCTAGCCTGAACTTTCAAGTTCCCTTATCCTTTCGCCTATAAGACTTCGTTAGCTTTTAATTTTTTAGTAAGGAACAACATGTACAAACTGATTGCTCTTGATATGGATGGCACGCTGCTCAACAGTCACAAAGTGATTTCTCAAGAGAATAAAGACGCGATTGCTAAAGCGCGAGCTGCAGGTGTGAAAGTGGTTCTGGCTTCTGGTCGCCCTTTAGAAGGTATGCAAAGTAAGATAGACGAGCTTTCAATCAACGGCGAAGATGACTTTGTGCTCTTCTACAACGGCTCTATGGTTCAAAATGTCTTTACCAAAGAACTCATTCATAGTGAAATCAGCAATGGTAAAGCCGCGAAAGAGATCGCAGCACTAGCTGAACAACTTGGTGGTAATGTTCATGCATTCAGCAAGATTCATGGCTTAATCACCCCTGAAAACAATGATTATACCGCTATTGAAGCGCGTATTAATGGCTTAGAGATTACCGAGTTCGATTTTTCTCAACTCGAAGACGACCACGAAATCATCAAAACTATGATTGTCGCTGAGCCAAGCAAGCTCACCGAAATCATCAGCAAGTTGCCACAAGAGCTTAAAACTCAATTTACTATTGTGCAAAGTGCACCATTCTTCTTAGAGTTCTTAAACCCAAATTCAAACAAGGGTGTGGGTATTGAGGCGATAGCTAAACATTTGGGGATTACTGCAGAAGAAGTGATCTGCATGGGCGATGCTGAAAACGATCACCATATGCTCGAATACGCGGGCATGGGTATTGCTATGGAAAACGCAATGGAAGAAACCAAGAAGCTCGCTGATTACATTACGGCGAGCAATGACGAGCACGGTGTAGCTGTCGCGATTGAAAAGTTCATCTTCAACTCGTAAGCACCAGATAGAGTCTTTACTTTATCTGTCTCATCCTGAAATACATTGATATAAAGAAGGCTGTGCATTGCACAGCCTTCTTTTTACATGAGTCGTTCCACTTATTATTGTCTAGCCCAAGGCAGACGAAATGCCATCACACCAAACAGAATCAATATTGGGAAACGTAAGGTATCAACGATAAATGAAGCAATGCCACTGAATGAGACGAAACTTCCTGCCCAGCTAATCAGCAGGTTCCCCGCTAGCAACATCACAATCACGCCAATCACAATATTAAACGAGAACTGACCCGTTAGCGGTTTTGAATCTGTTAACGTCACTAAACATGCAATCGTCATCAAAATTGCCAACCAAAAAGTGAATGTCGGTAATGGCCAGATAACCGTCAACACAACCGATATCAAGCATAAGCCCCACCAAACAGCTTTAGAGCTTAGCAATACACTAATATCAACATTAGGTTTCGCGTCTAATCTCACGATATGCCACGTCGCTAATGCCCCCATAACGCCGCCCATCAATACATCACTAAAGAAAGCACTGCCAGAGTATGACTTAAACAGCATGATCCAAAGCAAACCAACGACCACCATCGCGAGCGATTTTTGATCAAACAAACGCTTTAACTTCCAAAGTACTAACAGGGTTAAACTAACCCATAAAGCGGCTAATAGACTTGGAAAGCTATACCCACTGCTCATCACCAATTTCAATGTTGGAAGGTAGGCATGTGGGCGCGGAAACCCAAAGCCTTGATGAGCAATTAAAGTCAGCAGAGTCACTGATATCAGCGTGAAACCAAATTTCAATGCGAAATTACGGCCAAAATGCCAAGCGACTAGCGGCAAGATCACGATAAAGATCCACGGCTTCGCGAATAAGTCAGTCAAAAGTACCGTATTAGCAAAAACATTTGGCAAGTTATCGAACGTGTTTTGAAGTGAAACAATCCCATTCGATTCAACTTGATGTACTTTAGGCGCTGCGCCCACCAGCTCAGTCACGTAAGTCACCGGCTGATTTGTCGCGGATAGAAAGAATGCGTTAATCTCAGACCATTGTTCAGGGTAGCGATATTGGTTTTCTTCCAATTCAGTTGGCGACAATAGCATCGCGCGGCTCACTTCCACTCCATAATGAGGAGCGAACCAAATTGGTAGCTCAAAGCCACCCAACTCATTTTGAGCTTGGTAGCTGATCACTTCAGAATCAGAAATACAATCATACACAACGGCACTGTCGGTATAACCCAATACATCACCGACCGTAACGGATAAACCGGCCTCTTCCCAAGTTTCACGTTGTGCTGCAACCGCTGGCGGTTCACCAGAAACAACGGTACCACCCGGCAAAGATAAATAACCTGTGATCAATTCATCAACCAACACGATTTGGTTATCAGCACGTACTACACACAAAGCGCCCGCGATATGATCAGGCAAGGTGTTGTTAGCCCAAGCGGAAATAGCACTCAAAAGAGACAAAATAAAAGCTAATAGATATCGAATAACCAACGAATTTACCTAAAAATAAGAGAAGAAAGAGAAGACTGCTAGTGCATCGACCCTATTGTAATCAAACCCACACAAAATCGCTGTCTATGTTTTGTTCAAAGCCTTTCTCATCCATTGAATGTGAGGTGTGAACCCCATTTTTTGATAGAAGTCCTTGGCAGGTGAATTAAAGTCCCAAACCTCTACAAAAACCTGTGTGACACCATAGTCTTCAAAAGTAGATTCAACGCGATTAAACAACATTTGAGCCACATCCGCTTTCCGGTATTCTGGCAACACAAAAAGCTCATCGACACTGCCCATCTGAACCGGTTTACTCACGGTAGAGATAAGCTCACAAAAATGCCCCGAGATGAAGCCAACAATCAGCTCACCTTTTAATGCTACATACACCAAGCATTCAGGATCATCTAAGTATCGTGCAATACTCTTTTCCTGTTCTATCTCTTCCGCCGTTTTAAAATGTTCAGGACACGCAATATGATGATGATGGTGAAGATCAAACATCAACTCATTCAGTTGTTCTAGATCGGTGTGCTTTGCAGCCCTTAAGGTGACATTCATTACAAGTACGCTTCTCAAACCCAATTGATAATTAAACTGAGTCTAGTTTACTTGCAGTGAGTATCTATACAAGTTATTGAATTAATTCGTTGTTTGAACTGCGGGTTTAAGATGCAAAAATCTAGGCCAAGCTCAATCTAAAGCACCAAGCTAAAACTCAGATTCAACCTAGCCTTTACTTTCCGAGCTTTTTGGCAATTTACGTTAAGCTTGTTGGATCATCAATCGTTGAAGGCACCACATATTGCTCGCCTTCTGCGATTTGTCGGATGGTTCTGCGCAAGATCTTACCCGAGCGCGTCTTAGGCAGTCTCCCAACCACCAAGGCTTACTTAAAGCATGCAACCGCTCCAATCTCGTTACGAACCTTACCCACTAGCTCAGCTTGCAGCTCAGTGTCATCGACTTTGTACTCTTCGCACACACGCCAGAATTTTACTTATGAAAAGGCACACGGATGGCACCTTCCATGATCACTCGGGCACTACGACTCATTATCGCCCTTTCTATTTTCCAACCGTTTTCCGTTTGCAGAGCTTTAGCCCCCACCTTCAAGGTTCCTGATGGATGCCCAAAGGTCACAAAACCACGGGAACCCTCACCGGCTGCTAAGTTAACTAACGTACCCGGAATACTCGCCGCTGAAGCAATGGCGACCGCAGCTGTGCCCATCATGGCGTGATGCAGTTGCCCCATAGACAAGGCTCGTACCAGAAGGTCGGTATCGTCAGCTGAAACCGATTTACCACTTGAAGCTTGATACGCTTGAGGCTTAGCAACAAACGCAACTTTCGGTGTGTGTTGGCGTGATTCCGCTTCTTCTAAGGAGTCAATTAACCCCATTGCAACTGCGCCATGTGCTCGGATGGACTCAAACAATGCCAAGGCTTTTGAATCACTGTTGATATCCGATTGAAGCTCAGTACCTTGATAGCCCACCGATTCCGCATCCACAAAGATGGTCGGTATTCCAGCGTTAATGTACGTCGCTTTGATACTACCCAATTCAGGAACGTCTAGGAAATCGACAACATTCCCTGTTGGAAACATAGAACCACTCGCGTCTGCTGGGTCTAGGAAATCAACTTGGATTTCAGCAGCAGGGAAAGTGACGCCATCGAGTTCAAAACCACCAAATTCTTGAACTTCACCATTAACGATAGGCACGTGAACAATGATGGTTTTCTCTATGTTCACTTGCCATACTCGCACCTCGACCACACCGTTTTCTGGAATGCGATTCGAGTCGACTAGACCACTATAAATAGCAAATGGACCAACCGCTGCAGAGAGATTTCCGCAGTTACCACTCCAATCGACAAACGGCTTGTCTATCGCCACTTGCCCGAAGAGATAATCAACATCGTGATCAGCTTCACTGCTCTTCGAAACAATCACGGTTTTGCTGGTACTGGATGTTGCGCCACCCATTCCATCGGTTTGTTTGCCATACGGGTCTGGACTGCCAATGACTCGCAGAAGTAATGCATCTCTCGCTTCTCCAGCAACTTGCGCTGAATCAGGTAAGTCATTCAAGCTAAAGAAGACACCTTTACTCGTTCCTCCCCTCATATAGGTCGCAGGCACTTTAATCTGTTTAGTTTTCATCACAAGCTCCTACTGGGCGAGAAAGTCTTTGGCGAAACGTTGCAACACGCCACCAGCGCTATACACGTTCACTTCGTCTGCGGTATCTAGTCGGCAGATTACTGGCACATCAAGCTTTTCACCGTTTTTACGAGTGATCACTAGAACCAAATCAGAACCTGCTTCAATGTCGCCGTACACGTCGTAAAGTTCGGTGCCGTCGAGTTGTAAGCTATTCCGATTCGTCCCCACTTTAAACTGTAAAGGCAACACGCCCATACCAACTAAGTTGGTTCTGTGGATTCGTTCAAAGCCTTCGGCAACAATCACTTCAACACCCGCTAAGCGCACCCCTTTGGCTGCCCAGTCACGTGATGAACCTTGTCCATAATCGGCACCCGCAACCACAATCAAGGGTTGCTTGCGATTCATATAGGTCTCTATCGCTTCCCACATTCGCGTAACTTGACCTTCAGGCTCAACTCGTGCCAATGAACCTTGCACGATTTCTCCGGCGTCCTTCACCATTTCATTAAACAGCTTCGGGTTAGCAAAGGTTGCTCGTTGTGCGGTTAAGTGATCTCCTCGATGAGTCGCATAAGAGTTAAAGTCCTCTTCCGGCACTTCCATTTTCGCCAAGTACTCACCTGCCGCACTCGAAGCAAGAATCGCGTTTGAAGGCGATAGATGATCCGTAGTGATGTTGTCACCCAGAATCGCCAAAGGTCTCATATCAGATAGGCTTCGCTCACCAGCCAGTGCCCCTTCCCAATATGGAGGTCTGCGTATATAAGTGCTCTGAGGTCGCCAATCATAGAGCGGCTTAGTAGTCACCTGCTCCTCGTCTGGCTGGAACATTTTTACGTAGATTTGTTGGAATTGCTGAGGCTTAACATGCTCACCGACAACGGCATCAATCTCGGCATCACTCGGCCATAAATCACTTAAGTAGATTGGCTTTCCATTGTTGTCCGTACCTAAGCTATCTTTCTCGATATCAAAGCGAATCGTACCCGCTAAGGCATAAGCAACCACCAATGGCGGTGACGCTAAAAAGGCTTGCTTTGCGTATGGATGGATTCGACCATCGAAGTTTCGATTCCCCGATAACACGGCGGTTGAATACAAGTCGCGGTCGATGATCTCTTGTTGGATTTTAGGATCTAACGCCCCACTCATCCCGTTACATGTCGTACACGCATAGCCGACGATACCGAAGCCTAATTGTTCAAGTTCAGGAAGCAAACCTGCCGACTCAAGATAGAGCTTGGCAACTTTAGAACCTGGCGCAAATGACGTTTTCACCCACGGCTTTCGAACTAATCCAAGCTGATTGGCTTTCTTAGCGACCAAAGCAGCGGCGACCACGTTTCTTGGGTTACTGGTATTGGTACAAGAGGTAATCGCTGCAATGATCACGGCACCATCTGGCATCTGGTCATCGGAATATTGTTGAGCGTGTTGATCTTTCCAAGATGCTTGACTGATACCTTGCTTGGCAAGTTCGCTAGTCGGCAAACGGCGATGAGGATTCGAAGGCCCCGCAAGGTTGCGTTCAACTTTAGACACATCAAACTCAAGCACACGTTCGTATTGGGCGGAATCTAAATCGTCAGCCCAAAGCCCTGTTTGTTTAGCGTAACGCTCTACCAATTTAACCTGTTCAGGCTCTCGCCCTGTAAGCTTGAGGTATTGAATGGTTTGTTCATCGATATAGAACATGCCCGCTGTCGCACCATATTCTGGTGTCATGTTAGATATTGTTGCGCGGTCACCAATGGTCAGTGCACGAGCCCCTTCACCGAAGAACTCGAGATAACTGGAAACCACTCTCTGATTGCGAAGAAACTCTGTAATCGCAAGCACAATATCCGTTGCGGTTATCCCTTCCTGTCTTTGACCCGTTAGCTTAACGCCGACAATATCAGGCAAGCGCATCATAGAAGGACGACCTAGCATCACCGTCTCGGCTTCCAAGCCACCGACACCAATGGCAATAACACCCAGCGCATCAACGTGGGGAGTATGACTATCGGTACCAACACAGGTATCTGGGAACGCGATGCCTTCTTTAGATTGAATAACCGGAGACATTTTCTCTAAGTTAATCTGGTGCATAATTCCATTACTCGCAGGAATCACACTCACGTTTTTAAACGCGGTTTTACACCATTCAATAAAATGAAAACGGCCTTCGTTTCTGCGTTCTTCAATCGCACGGTTTTTATCAAACGCTTCGTTATCAAACCCGGCATGTTCCACTGCCAAAGAGTGATCAACAATCAATTGAGTTTCGACAACGGGGTTCACCTTGGCAGGGTCTCCGCCTTGGTCGGCAATCGCGTCTCTTAATCCAGCCAAATCAACCAAAGCTGTTTGACCAAGAATGTCATGACACACCACTCGCGCAGGATACCAAGGAAAATCTAAGTCGCTCTTGCGTTCAATGATCTGTTTTAAGCTGTCTTCAAGGGTTTCAGGATCACAGCGTCTTACTAATTGCTCTGCCAATACTCTCGACGTATAAGGCAAGGTTTTATAGCTACCTGGAGATAGTGCTTCTACCGCTTCGCAAGCATCGAAATATTCTAAACCCGTTCCCGGTAAAACCTTTCGATACTTGTTTTCATCAAGCTCTTGGTTTCTTTCAAGTTTTACATCAGACATACATCCACCATTATCTGTTAAATTCTATTCGTTGGTTCCCGAGGCCTTATCACATGAAGATAACAGTCACCTCGAGATTTAAGTCGGCTCGATATAGAGGACTAACGTAAATGGATAGGCAGCCAGTCTTGGTGCTCTGGCCCGGTGTAGTCTGCACTTGGACGAATGATGCGATTGTTTTCTCTTTGTTCGAACACGTGTGCCGTCCAACCTGTGAGGCGGCTCATCACAAAGATTGGCGTAAACAGTTTGGTTGGGATGTCCATGAAGTGATAAGCAGATGCATGGAAGAAGTCAGCATTACAGAACAGGCCTTTCTCTCGCTTCATAACAGCTTCAACACGCTCAGACACAGCATAAAGCTGTTCGTCACCAACTTCTTTGCAAAGCTCTTTCGACCAACATTTAATTAAAGCATTTCGTGGGTCGCTCTCACGATAAATGGCATGACCGAAGCCCATGATTTTGTCCTTATTAGCAAGCATCGTCATGATGTTCGCTTCTGCTTCATCAGCGGTTTTCCAATCTTGGATCATTTCCATCGCAGCTTCGTTTGCACCGCCATGTAACGGGCCTCGCAACGTGCCAATCGCTGCTGTGACACACGAATGAATATCCGACAACGTTGATGCACACACACGAGCCGCAAAGGTTGAAGCATTAAACTCATGTTCCGCGTAAAGGGTCAGCGAGCAGTGCATTACCTTCTTGTGAAGTTCACTCGGTGCTTTATCCGTTAGCATCTTCAGGAAGTAGCCACCCAGACATGCTTCACTTTGATCTTCAGTATCAATGCGGACGCCATCGTGGCTAAAGCGGTACCAATAACAAATAATCGCAGGGAAAAGCGCAAGCATTCGTTCGGTCGCGGACAGTTGCTCAGAGAAGTCAGACTCTTGCTCTAAATTACCCAACATTGAACAACCCGTTCTCATCACATCCATTGGATGAGCGTCTGCAGGGATAAGCTCTAGTGCTGCTTTCAAAGGTTGAGGTAAGCCGCGCAAACCAACCAACAGTGTTTTGTAATCATCTAGCTCTTTTTCACTGGGTAAATGGCCTCTTAGTAGCAGATGCGCCACTTCTTCGAACTGAGCATGATTAGCAAGGTCAGTAATATCATAACCACGGTAGGTTAAGCCGGTTCCTGATTTTCCTACCGTACATAGCGCCGTGGTTCCCGCACTCTGGCCACGTAGACCGGCACCACCGATTGCAGGTGTGCTTACTGGTGCACTTGCTGTTTTTGCGCTTTGTGTTTGGTTTTCTGTTGAAGCCTTTTCGACAGCTGCTTTATCACTCAAAGATACAGACATGGTGAACTCCTTTTCTGTGTTAGCCGCCTGCACTCTTTGGTGCTGCCTATTTATGTGTCCGATGATCTTTATCTTCGGTATTGGATATGGCGACTAACCATTTCACGTTATTGGATTAAGTTGATTTTTGAATATTTGAAACTGGTTTTACCCTTCGCTTGAAAACAACTGGTCAAGCTTGTTCTCGTAGTCGTGGTAATTAAGGTGCTCGTAAAGCTCTTTACGGGTTTGCATTGAATCCAATAGGGCTTCTTGATTGCCTTCAACTAACAAGTGTTTGTAAACATTCTCCGCCGCTTTATTCATCGCACGGAACGCACTCAATGGGTAAAGCACCATGCCGACACTGGATTGGGCTAACTCGTGACAGTTGTAGAGTGGTGTTTGGCCGAACTCAGTGATGTTGGCCAAGATAGGCACGTGTTTACCCGTTGCTGATTTCAACGCCGCCGAGAACTTCACGTATTGATCGAGTTGATTCATCGCCTCAGGGAAAATCATGTCAGCACCCGCTTCAACACACGCAATAGCTCGTTCAATCGCACTGTCAATTCCTTCAATCGCCAATGCATCGGTACGCGCCATAATCACAAAGCTGTCATCGGTTCTAGCATCGGTTGCCGCTTTGACTCTATCGACCATCTCTTGCTGACTAACAATTGCTTTATTTGGTCGATGACCACAGCGTTTCTGAGCGACTTGGTCTTCCATATGAATAGCAGCCACGCCCGCCTTCTCCATCGCGCGAATCGTACGCGCAATATTGAACGCGCCACCGAAGCCCGTGTCGATATCCACCAGCAAGGGCAAATCACACGCATTGGTAATACGTTCAACATCGACCAATACATCGTTCAATGTCGTAATACCTAAATCAGGCAAGCCATAAGACGCATTGGCGATGCCTCCACCAGACAAATAAATCGCCTGATGACCCAAGTTCTTTGCCATCATCGCGCAATACGGATTCACAGTGCCGACGATCTGCAATGGATCGTTGTCTTTCACAGCTTGTCGGAACTTTGCTCCTGCTGATAACTTCATAATGACGCTCCCTGTTAATTGTTTATTTCTAATCTTTATGACTAATGATGTTTAGCTCTCGCCAGCGAAGAACCGCTAGCAAATACCAGTCGCCAGTTAATCAAGATCTTTGGATTGAATTTGTTGCTCTATAAGCGATCGGCTACCCGAGATGTGTCTTCGCATTAGCATTTCTGCTAGCTCTTCATCACGGTTGCGAATAGCTTGTAAAATGTATTTATGTTCATCAAGCGCCTCTTTTGGTCGAGACTGTGCTCTAGGCGATTGGTAGCGGTACATGCGTAATAGGTGATAAAGCTCATCACACAACAGCGAAATGAGTTTGCTGTTACGACTCGCTTTGATAATGCGGTAATGGAAATCAAAATCCCCATGTTGATGAAAATAAGAAGAGCCTTCGACTTCATCGATATGTTTAGAATGTGTCGACAATAAGCCTTCAAGCCCGATCAACTCTTCTTGTGTGATGTGTCTCGCCGCTAATCGAGCAGCCATGCCTTCTAATGCCTCTCGCACGGCGTAAAGCTCTAGCAGTTTGTCTGCCGAAAAAGTAATAACTCGAGCGCCGACATGAGGAATTCGCTCAATAAGCCCTAGCCCTTCAACACGCATTATCGCTTCACGTAATGGACCTCGGCTTACTTCAAAGCGTTTAGCCAGTTCAGGTTCCGAGATCTTACTGCCCGGAGCTAATTCACCGCTAACAATCGCCTCGACTAGGTATTCAGTCAGGCTTTCCGACTTGGTGTTTTCTTTGTCGCCAACACGAGTTTTCGTATTTGCACTTAAGGTGAGATCTTTTATCGCAGTATTCATATTCACGCTACTCACTTCTGATTGTTGAGCCTCAATTGTCAACAACTTAATGGCATGAACATAAAATACACGATAAAATTGTCGACAATCAAGTAAATTGTCGACAATTTAGACTAAGGTATGATTAAAAAAAGGCAGTGCAAGATGAGCTTAGATTGGTGAATTATCGTTAGCAGAACCTGATGGTGTATTACCAGCGCCCCGAATCAAGTGAGAGTATATGGGGCTAAACAGTACGTATAGACACTTACCGTTTTACTCGCTTTAATCAGGTTATTGGGACTTATTGTGAACTGCGAGAACGCGTCACCAATGTTGGGAACTCAAATATTCCCCCCTTAATGAGTACAATGTGTTCACTAAAGTAGTTCACGGCACTCCGACTCACATCATGCGTCCGTGTTTTCATTACGAGCTCAGAGGCCGTGAAGAATAGGTCTTCAAAATGAGGGTCGGTTTTATGTTCAGTGAAGTCTTCAACCTCAGAATCGTATAGGCAATATTCGAAAACATTTTTGTGCCTGTCGACTACTTCTGCTTCAGAAGTAAATAATATCCCATCCCCGTTGTTCGAAAACGAATAGGACATAATAGAGAAATGCTCATTGGTAAAATTGGTTGATCTCAGCGTCTTGAGTTTGAGCTCATTCTTTCTTTCGACATACTGTTTATAATTGTAGATAAAGCTTAAATTGTGACGATTCTGGTGTGTATAATGTCTAACTACAGAAAATAGTATAAAAATCAGGCTTAAAAGAAAGCTGAAATGATATCTATTAAAATTTTTCAAGGATATTTTTAATGGTTTCATTTTGAGAGTTAACTGAAATTTAGAAGTTTTTTTAAGTTTTATTGATAAAATTACCAAGCAAAGTCCTTATTAATATGGGTTACCAAGCGATAAATCGTTACTTCAAAGAATGGTTTTTTTTATCTCGTTTTTCTGCGGACTTATTGATGTATGCCGATATTGCATAGAAAAAGCGCACCAAATTAGTGCGCTTTTGAGTCCTGCCACATTAACGATGAACGGCTTATTCACCTAACGTGCATCGAATAGCGAAGCATCTTTTAACCTAGGAGTATTAAGCCGCTGCACTTTTCTGGAGATATTTCGATACGTCGACACTGTCTATTTGCTCTGGGTTCAAATATATTTCAGCGTATCGAATGTGGGTCTCGCTGGTTAAGAACAGCCTAAACAGTTCTATATCGATATGTTCATCTAAAGCCATTTTGTGCATGATATCGATAGCAGCACTGATTGGTTTCGCTTTCTTATAAGGTCTATCTGAAGCGGTCAGCGCCTCAAAAATATCCGATATCACAAGAATTCGCTCGGGGATTGAAAGGTCCTCTGCAGTTAGCTTTCTAGGGTAACCAGTACCTTTAAGCGTTTCATGGTGAGTCGACGCATAGCGCGGCACTCGGCTAAGTTCTTTCGGGAATGGCAGGCTTTCAAGCATTTTGATGGTACCTATCATATGCTCATTGATTTTGAATCGATCTTCCACAGTTAAAGTGCCACGTGAGATACTTAAGTTATAAATTTCTCCCAGATTGTATAAGTGCTCAGGAACATCCATTTTTATTTGATGCTTAGGATCAAACTCTAATGGTCGGTCTCGTTTCACTATGTGCTCTGGTCTATCACTTAAAAGTTGCTCTTTAGCGGGTAAGCTAGAGTTAGGTACCCTATTCATCGCCTCTATTGGCGATAAACCCAATTGGTCATCAAAATTACGCGTCCAAGTCGTCTCAGCGATAGAATGAATACGGGCAACCTTATCATCACTCATAAATTCACCACCCACATTAGATGTCGCGATAAACGCAAAATCGTCTTGTAGCTTTTTCTTCGTTATAGCTAACTCTTCGGCTATCTGATCCGTTGGTAATTCACCTTCAAGCTGCTTACGCAAAGCCGTAATTTCTGCATCACGCCAAAGCACCTCAAATCGTGTTCTCACCTCGTGAATACGGTTATAGTTCGCTTCTAGCTTAGAGCCTTTATCGACGATATGTTCTGGCGTGGTGATCTTTCCGCAATCATGCAACCAAGCAGCTATTCTAAATTCGCGACGTTCGTCGTCACTCTCAAACTGAAAGTCTTTAAAGTGCTCAGATTGTGATCTTTCAGCCGCTTCTGCCAACATTAATCCCAACTCAGGTACACGGTTACAATGCCCTGCGGTATAGGCAGACTTGTCATCGATGGCTTGTGCAATCAGCTTAATAAAAGACTCTACAAAGGCTTCATGCGTTTGTTCGTGCTGTTTTATTTCGGCGGCCATGTCTTTAACCGCAACAGATAGTTCCCATACTTCCTTGATAGGAGTATCAAGCACGGACACATTGTCATAGTCACGCTGCTTTACTTTGTTAGTTTCAACTTTGAGCTTACGTATTGGCCGCACTATCGGCGCGCCAAAGACCCACGCTACAGGCAAGGTGAGGCTCATTAATAAACCTGTCACACCAACAGAGGTCGCTACTCGCTTGTTAACTGCGCTGTATACTTCAGCCTCAGGGATAACCACAGCAAAGTATTCTGAGTAGTGCTCACCCGTATCGATCTTCTTCAAATATAGGTGTTTAAGTTCACCATTGACGTTTAGCTCAACCATCTCCCCCTCGACGGTCGCTGTTGCGGTTTTTTCATAGAGTTCCGTATAAGGAGTCGTCGTACCCGCATCCATAGCCTGATGATCAAACCACTTTTGAGCTAACGCCGTTTTCTGCTCATCAGTAAGCGACTTGATGGCTTGGTTGATGATAGGTAACAGCTGTTGGTGTTTATTCTGCAAAACAATATGGAATTGATTAGGATAGTCCGTTTTTAGATCAAGCAGCGCTTCACTTACGTTCAAGTTCTGATGGAAGAACTTATCCAATGAAAATGACAGTACAGGCTTAACATCAATTACCGCAAAAACCTCTTCGTTGTCGACAGCGTCTAGCCCTGCCTCAATATTCTTAAACTCCAAAAGCTTAATATTTGGGAAATCAGTTTTTAACTTCGGTGTCATTGACCATCCAGATACAATAGCTACGCTCTCTCCATCAAGCTCTCGGTAGTTAATTACTGCTGGAGCATCACGTTTCGTTACTACAGCAAACGGTAGTTCATAGATCGGGTCAGTGTATAAACCGATAATGCCATTACTTTCGTAATTTTGAACCGAGTGTAAGCCATCAATACTTCCCTTTTGGAATTTTCCTGTTAACTCCGCCCACGAGAGGCCATTTACAAATTCGAACTGCACTCCACTCACCTCACTGATCATTTTCAATAGATCAATCGCATAACCGTGTGGTTTTCCTGATACTGAAAAATCCATCGGTCCCCGGTCACTTTGATTTGAAAACAGTAAAGGCGATGTATTGTCTATTCTGCTTTGTTGCTGTGAAGACCAGTTAATTTGATTGGCTTGAGGGAGTGTGTTGCTTGACTGATAATTGCGATTAGACGCAATAATATTGCCCACTTTAGAATATAGAAAGGATTCAGCTTGACTAGCTTTATCTAAACCCAACGCACTCACAGATAGCTTACTCGCTAACGAAGACAAAACAATATCAATCCCTATCACATGTTGAGTGTCGCTCGTTGCTTTGGATTCAAACGCTAGTGAATATGTTTGGCCTGTAATTTGGAGGTGTTGAAAGAGATATGGCTGGGTTTTCTCGACAGTCTCGGTATTGGCAGAGACATACCAAGGTCTTGTGGTTGGAAAGTAATTACTTTTCTCAGCTTTGGAGTCCCTGAGATTAAAATCAAGATCATAGTATCTAGTTTGACGAATACGACCTTTTTCGCCATTGCTAATGTCAATGACCACCCAACTATCGCTATCTTGTGCGCCTATTTTTGCTCTAACCTGAGGAAAGGATTCCAAATTAATGATCTGGAAAAAGTTGTCGTTGGATGAACCAATATAAATACTGTAGAACAGCGGGTTGCCTTTTATGGCTTCAGAGAGAATATCACGCGACTCTTCCCTTGAGAGCTGGTCGCTCATTGAGCGATTCACTGAAGAAAGTAAATGTGCTGTGTTTATCGCATCTAAATCAACGCTACCTATGTATTCGCTTAAATCCTGAGCTACCATGGTGAGTTTAGACAAGGTATGTTCCGTCGCCATTTTTTTGCTGAAGTAATATTGAAGTGAAACCGCAACGATCGCCGTCAGCACCGTTGCAAGTAAAAACATTCCACCAACAGTAAACCGTAACGAGATTTTTGTGTTCGTCATTATTCTATCCTTGAACAATAATTAGCTCAGAAATGTAATAAGCTAGCATTATCCCTATTATTGATGCGTCATCTGTCCCCTATCAACCCATAAATCTACGTATAAGCAAAGCTGTCTTTATACTGTTCACTATGTCGCACTATCCTCCAGTTTAAGTGACATTTAACAATATTAATTAAAACCATTAACCTTATTTTAATTAATGGTATCTATTTTCATATAATGCAAACATCACGCCTTTGTTGTCATGTTTATTATGTTATTTACTCTTCATTCGCAAATAGCGATAGCGGGGTCCTCTGAATGATGGTTAGCCCTTTTGAATTCATGCATTTCCACTAAGTTCGAATATGCTTTGTTAGTGTACTTCATCCCTTCGCAACACCAGATTACTTTTGGCAAAATGGTGTCCCATCAGACGTGTTGCTGATAGTCGGCTCAGTTTTATCCTCCACGCCATTACTGGGCTTCACAGGCTGAGCTTTACTCACTACTACGGATTCATCTGCCACCTCGCACCAACATAGCTCTTGGCTCTCGCCTTGAGTTTATGCTTCCGATGTTTGCTCGGATGTGGTGTCAGGCTTCCCCAGTTACTGCACTGGCTCCCTGTTAACAATGCCACCCTCAAGCACAAGCCAGGTCTGACTGAGTATCGGACTTCACGCTATTTTGCACGCTTATCCACCTGGATTGCCGAATCAGGTTCACTTTCGTTGTGTACTGTTAACTTCCTATCGCTTCCTTCAAACCCTGCCGTTGGCCAGCAACGCCCTTGCGATTCGGATTATCTTCCCCTCAGTCGGGGTGATTCAAGCTTCTTTCAGCTTGACGGGTTTGCCAGCTTCGCTGGACAAACAAAAAAGAGAGGCACGTAGCCTCTCTTATATCGTTTATTTTGTGTCTCTAGTGTCTATCGCTAAATCCAGTTGGATTACAGCTTTGTCCAAGCATCTTGCCAGTATTGGCTTTCTGCAGGAGCGTAAGATGCGCTTGCACACCAAGCCGTGTATGGCCAAGGCTTACACTCGTATAAGCCATCATCGCTGCCGACTACAATATCGCCCGCTTCGTAATTCGTTCCGGCTTCATACGGAGGGTAATCACCTGGAGGTGGTGTTGTGCCGCCGCCTTCTTTAATTGCGAACGTATTATCAACCATCACCATTTCGCCATCCGACGCTGTACCGACCACTTCAAGTGCATATTGCCCTTCGGTAGCGTCATTCAAAACGATGGTGATTGTTTGGCTATCGACAAGGTTTACTTTAGTCTGTTCAACCACAGTTCCCGCACTATTAAGCACCACTGCGGTCACATCCATTGCTTCGTTTGACGTCAGCGTCAGATCCAAGCGGACATTACCGTTGTCAAGTGCGTATTCAGACTGAAGTCCTGAAACTTGAAGTTCAGGATCTACACCTGGATCAGGGTTACCACCACAGGAAGAGTCTGAAACCTTTCTCCAAACACCCCATTCACCTGTGGTTCCCGGCTCTTCGCCACGAGTGTACCAGCCAGCTTCCCATGTTGAGCCGTCGTGTGAAACTTGGTCACCTTCAACATAAACGGTGTCGGCATCCCATGCTGCTGCACAATTAGAACCATCAGTCACAGACACTTTACGTTCAGCAGTGACGGTTTGATGCGCGCTGTCTGTCACACTATACACAAGCGTGTAGTTGCCCATTTCATTCACATCGACACTGCCAGTGTGTGTAATAGCGCTCGTTAGGTCACCATCTTCTGCATCATTCGCCGTCACACAAGCCATTGGGTCGAATGTAGTACCAAGTATTACTGTTGTATCAGATACGCCTTCAAATACTGGTTTTTGGCTGTAAACCTCTACCGTTCTTGCTTTGGTGGTTTCGTTATCGTCACTGTCTTTCACTCGGTAAGTCAGAACATAAGTACCAATAACCGCTGTTTCAACATATCCATCAACATCGATTGAAGACGTTAAATCACCGTCTTCTTTGTCTGTCGCTGTTACCCCTTCCATCGGGTCAAATGAAGTCCCGTGAAGCACTCGCGTATTTTCAACACCTTTCAGTACTGGCTCGCCTTCAACCGGTGGTGGTGTCACTTGACCATGAACAAATGGGCCGTAGTCTTTAATAAACTGTTCGTTGTATTGCTGGCCGTTCTTATTAGTACCCATGTCCCAGTTGACAGACCATGTCATCACACCTCGCAGAGGTTGGCCTTGAGTCGTTAAGGTCTCGAAAGCGTCGTATAGATCTTGAGGGTTTTGAACAAAGCCCGTCGCAGCGGCATCAATACTTGAAGGAATACCAAACACGAGCTTGTCGTGTGGAATCTTGTGGAAACCACGCGTACCGTTGATTAGAGAATCAGAGATGTAGTAGATGAACTCTTCTTTCAATTCATCATTGTTTTGCGCAATCCAACCGACACCATCAACCCAGATACCATCGCCACCTTGGTTGTAGAACTGAGGGTTAATCCAGTCGTAGTAACCTTCTAAGTTATCGATGTAGGGTACATATTTACCACCGGAAGTCAGGTAAGGAAACTCAGGCGCCATCGTGATTAAGAAGTTTTTCCCTTCAGTACGGTAATGGTCTTTCACCAGTTTTAACGCATCAGGAATAACAGTTTGGTTGTTGGCTGCTGTTACTGCCGCTTGCTCCAGATCGATATCCAGACCATCAAAACCGTAACGTTCAGTCAGACGAATAATCTCATCAGCAAAGGCTCTTTCATCACCTGTTTCTAATTCTACGTGTGCATCTGCACCACCTAGCGCTAACAGGACAGAACGACCTTGCTTGTTAAGTTCTGAGATTTGGTCAATAAATTGTTGTTCTGACAGCCCAATGGTTGGGTCCAGCTTAAAAGTTGGGATTCGACCATCCGCCAAATCGTACACTTTCATAAATGACACATTCACGATGTTGTACATTGGGTTCACTTCATCCAATGTCACGCAAGGCGCATTACCACCTTGGTAACCACCACCATCACACCAGTTGTGCCAATAACCGACTACGACACCAGAATCTGGATTTGTCATTTCTGAACCATTCGCATAAACAGCACCAGATATTGCGGCCATTCCGACAGATACCGCTAATTGCAGAGCTTTACGTTTCAACATCAATTCCATTTCCTTACTCAACAGCTGTGCCCATCACAACCGAATCAATTCATTTTAGCCATGAATATTTATAGACAAGTAATGGAATTTATAAGAAAAGATGACCTTTGATTTAACTTGTGATTTTAAGTCACGGATTGAATATAAGAATCAATATGATTTTGACTTTTCATTCAAATTGAAATGCTAAAATATTGATTTATCCAGCTAAGTTATTGACAGGGCAAATAGGTCTAGAACCTTAATTCACATAGGTAATTAAGATGAATGTGTAAAAATAGTTAAGTAGACGCGCTCGGCTAAAAATAAGAGCAAAAGGTCTAGAAACCCTTATATTTAATGGCACAAGGGAGGTTTAGCATTGCGAGTGACATCACGAAAATTGATTGGGTCTATTAGCTGTACGTATGCTAGATGTGCACACGAACAACCAAAGATGTAGGTGACAATGATTGTATTTTTAGTTCTCAGATCGAGAGTTAACTATCGATACTCTTGCCTAAAGGTGAATAATAACCCTCAATTAACGCAATAAAATTCATCTTTTTGTCTTCATTGAGTTGATTGATGCCAGCTGCTGCTTTTCTTCCACCACCCGTTTCAAAACGAGAACAAATTTCGTCTGCACCCGTTCTATTTGATAATGGTGCTCTCAAACTCACAGTATAAGATTCGTCATCTTGATTTCTAGTTAACACCGCTTGCGCACGGTCCGGGTCTTGATTAACGATTTCATTGCTAAAGACACCACTAATGCGCCTTGCCCAAGTCTCACTTGGTAATTCAAACACACGCGCGACTTCACTCTCATATATGGGTATTAGGTTTGATAAGTGTTGGTTGTCATTTTGATAAGCAGTACGAAGACGATAAAAAACTGAGTCTTTGTCATCTAGGAGAGAAAACGGATTCGGATATTGATAGAGAGCTTGGTAAAGCTTGATTGGCGTGAAGTGTAAATCATTCAGTGCCAAACCGTAGCTGTTGTAATTGACTAAAGTCCCCAACTCTTCCAAAAACTCAGTTTGAGATCGGTCAAAGCCACTTTCGACTGCTAGCTGTGTGGCTACCGTTTTTAAGTTGTCGCCAAATGCCGCAGCGATTGCCCACGCAACATATTCACCTTTTAACTTTTGATTGATCAACAAACTGGTGCAACATTCAGGCGCCGTATTAACCAAGGTCTTAAGAAACTTGGACTGTGGTATGTCTCCCGTACGATGGTGATCGCAATAGAACACATCAATATTAGCATCGAGTAGCGAGTGTATTGCTGGTAGATTCTTCTCCATCGACACATCTAGGACCGTAATAGACGAAACCTCTCCTTGTTCACCCTGCTCAGCGAGTTTAGAAACCACTTGAGAGACCAACTTGATATCACGCTTTACACCAGTGATCAGTACACTTTCTTTCGGCTCGTTTAAGCGCAGTTGCAGTAAAGCGATGATGCCATCTGCATCTCCATTGAATACGTCGTAGTGCATGTTGTTCCTTATACTGTGAGATTCCGTCGCCCATGCAAGTAAGTTAAAGTAGACTCGATCGTTAATACGTTACTATGCTTTATAGACTCTTAAAATTTTAGCTTTATTTCACAGATACTTAAGTCTATTTTGGAATTCCTTATTCTTATCTATTCGGATACTTGCCTATACCCCACACACAAAAAAGGCACAGATGATCTATGCCTTTTCGGGTTGACTACTCAGTTAGCGCTCAAAGAGTTTATGAAGTCTTGAACTGCGCCACAGCTTTATCCATATCATGAGCTTGCCCTGCGACCTTATCAACTTCAACTAAACAGTGTTGAGCTGATGCGTTATTGTCGCTTGAGATGGTGTTTAACTCTGTGATTGAATTACTCACTTGGGCCATCACAGCACCCTGCTCTTCAATCGCTGATGCAATACGTTCCGAATTGCCTTGAATGCTTTCCATGTCGCTCAAGATAAGCTGCAGGCTGGCATCTAGCTCTTCAGAATCTTTCAGAGTCAGTTGGCCTTGCTGATTACATTCACCTATCTCGGTCATTGAAGCGTTCATTTGACTTTGTATTGCTGTCACAACGCTGGTGATTTCAGTGGTCGATTGATGCGTTCTGCTTGCAAGAGCACGAACTTCATCCGCAACAACAGCAAAGCCTCGGCCTTGTTCGCCCGCACGCGCAGCTTCAATTGCCGCGTTCAATGCCAATAAGTTGGTTTGTTCTGCAATTCCTTGGATGATGTTTACTGCATCGCCGATTTGATCAACATGATGGTTCAACGAGCTAATCGAGTCTTGGCTGCTTGAAAGGCGCTCAGACAACTGAGTAATGTTGCTGATGGTATCTACCACCACTTCACGGCCTTTATCGGCATTCACTTTCGCTTGGTGCACACCTTCAGCGGCAACCGATGTGCTTTCTGATATCTCGCCAATCGTTAACACCATCTCTTGTACCGATGTCGTCATGGTCGAGGTGTGATTAGCTTGCACTTCAAACTGTTTGATGACCGATTCAAGCTCATCATGCATGTTCGATGTGCTTTGTGTCAGTTGGAGTGACTTAGATTGCGATGCCGAAATAAGACCTTCAAGTTGGTCAAGTAATTGATTGAAGTATTGACCTAACGTGCTGAGTTCGTCTTTGCCATCAAGGTGCGAACGAACAGACACGTCGTTAGAATCGACAATGTTGCGGATTACCGAAAGCAGTGACTCAATTTTTCCAATGATAGAACGGACGATTAACCCGCTGAACAGAATGATCGACACGAGTAGCGTGACGCAAAGGGTGTTGTTGATCAGCGATAGTTTGTCCATCTCTTGTTGGGTTTCTTGCTCTAACACCGCTGAGAACTCTTTGAATTGAGTTTCAATTATGTGAGAACCTGAACGTGTTTGCCCTAACAGACCTTCATTATACTTCAAACCAATTACACGCTTTTGCGCGACAACTTGCTTTGCAGTATCTAAAAGCGTACTTTAACTGCCCACACTCGAAGTAATAGAAAGCACACTTGGATCGAACTCCCCCTTTTCAATTAGATCGTTAAACAGGTAAAGCTCGACTTTTTGCTCAGCGTTTGCGGCTGCATTCATGCTGTCTAGCTCTTCATGAAATTGACCAAGCAAGCCTTTGTCTCGAGCTAATCCATACTCTTCGCTGGCCTTTACTAGGTTAACGAAGCTTGTATGGTACGTTTCAATATCTTCACGCAAGTGTGTACTGTTCACTAAACCCAAGTCGTTCAGCACGGCGTTAAGTTGCGATTCAGAAGCTAGGAATTTGTTGTAGTTTACGTCAAACTTGTCGAGGTATTTCATATCGCTACGCAGCAAGAAATCTTTCTCGTTTCGGCGAAGGTTGAGTAATCGCACTTCGAGTTCTTTGGTTATTTGTTTGGCTTCGCTCATTTGAGCAGTGGTGTCTGTGAATTGTGATGTGGTAAACAGCAGTGAAATCATACCGAAGATGGAGAACATCCCCAACGAATAGAGCTTTTTCTTTATATTCATATACATGGCTCGTCTTTAATCAACTAAATATGGGTATCTAAGTGCGATATGCACTCGTACTAATTAGCACATACTAATTTGTGTTATCCCGTTATCTTTATCATTTTTGTACCAATAATGGCCACAAAAAAAAACGGTAATGAAGCCAACCATCCGTACTATTCTCAATTGCTTTTAAATCGTGAATGAGGCTCTTAACTAAAATTAAATTTATCAATAACACAAATTTATTACATGTACATCCGTTGCGTTATAAATTTGAGATACTGGTATTTGACGGGGCAAGCATACCTCGCACAGTAGGCTACACAAGGCTTTGAATTGAAAGACTTTAGCATTTCATTAGCCTTTATATTGGCAATGACATTATTTTGGCTCATCAGAGGAGCAGGAATGAGGTTCAATATCTAGGTTTATAAAAAATGGACCGCCCTATTCGAGTACGATCCATTTGTCTGCCTTCGTGGCCGGTGATTAGCGATTAGTGATTCGGCTTTCTACTAAAACTAAAACGCTTTAACTATCTTAGTCAGGCATTTCAACAATACGTCTTTCTCATCTTCTTCGATGTCTTGAGTGAGCTCATTGACGAGATTCAAGTGAAGTTGGTTGTGGTGAACGTGAATCTTCTGACCTTCATCGGTCAAGGCCACCACAATCGCACGACGATCCGTTGGGTGTTCATGGCGCTCGATCAACTCTGCCTTAACCAACTTTTCAATTTGAACGGTGAGCGTGCCAGTAGTAATGCCAAGCTTCTCTGCCAGTTCTTTCATTCTTAACGCACCATGCATACCAAGCACTTCGATGGTATGTACTTGCGCTAAGGAGTAACCCGTTTCTTTGACAACAGATTGCTCCCACGAAGACATTTTATCGTAGAACTCAGTCAGTATTTGATTAAGCTGTTCTATATTTCGCATGGCCGTTTGAGTGCACTTCAAGAGTAAGATGGTTAATCTTATCAAACTTGGCGAGCATTTGTTTATATTCAGAGACGTTTTTATCACTGTTTGATTCAAGAGTAATCGCCGCTGAGTAGTGATGCCCGCTCACCTTCCACATGTGTAAGTCAGTTACGGCCGCATAAGGAGCTAAAGCTTCAGTTATAACGTTACGGTACTCATCGTCGATATTCTGATCGAGCAAGATTGGACTTGTCTGCTTCATTAGGTTCATGGTCCATTTCGCAATAACTACAGAGCCAACCATCCCCATTGCGGCATCCAACCAATTCCAACCGTAAAACTTACCAAATAGCAGAGCCACGATCGCCAGCAGAGACGTCAATGTATCGGCTAAGACGTGCATGTAAGCCGCTCGTAAGTTGTGATCGTGATGATGTCTTTTGTGGTCTACGTGTTCTTGATGCTCAGAATGAGAGTGTTCATGAGCATGTCCGTGGTGATGATGATCCCCTAGCAAAAACATACTCACAACATTCACCGTCAAACCAATAAACGCAACGATAATCGCTTCGTTAAACTGAATCGCTTGTGGGTTAAACAAGCGATGTACTGACTCCACCAGCATCAACAACGCCACAATACCTAAGGCTATCGCGCTGGTGTAGCCCCCTAATACACTGACTTTGCCAGTACCGAAAGAGAAACGTTCACTGCCAGCATGCTTCTTCGCATAACGGTAGGCGAACAAGGTGATACCAAACGCTGCAGCATGCGTTCCCATGTGCCAACCATCAGCAAGTAACGCCATAGAACCGTAAATCGTACCAGCAACGATCTCGACAACCATAGTGATAATAGTTAACAGGAGAACGTAGAAAGTGCGTTTTTCACCTTGTTGATTGTGTGAAGAGAAGTTGTGTTGATGACGTGTTGGAAAACTCAAAATGGTGTCCTTAGTTCGTGTGTTCAATGTTAGGAGTCGTTACTGATCGATCTTGCTCAAAAAAGTGCCTTGACTAACAAGTAGTTTGATCATCAAATCAATATGAGGAATTTAGTTTGATTATCAAACATTGTCAACGATGAATTTAAAGGCTCTGATTTAGGGAGGAGTAATCATTGATCGGAAACTCTAATTGGCTCAATAGCCTATTACGTGGAAAAACAGCTGCGCTTTTCAGACACAAAAAAGCCCACGCGAGGTGGGCTTAGATAGATCAGATGGAGTTACTGTTTTTGCAACAGAGTAATCTCATCATTCACCCAGCCTAATAGCTGCTTGGTCGCTTTAGATAAGACTTGATTCTGCCTCACGATATAGCCAAGGCTCGTGCTAGAGAAATTCGTCAATAGTGTCACTTTCGACTTCAGATGCTGTTTGGTTGATATCGCAAATTCAGGAATAATAGCGACCCCAAATCCGGCTTCTGCCCAATCGATTTGAGCATCTACACTCCCTACTTCCATCACTCTGTGATTAGGTAGGTTCAAGCTTGGCAAACCTTCATCGATGAAGTCACGAGTTCTTGTATCATGACCCAGTAGAATTAAGGTAAGTTCCGCTTCTACACCTTCATCTTTTAGTTCACTTTCTGTCGAACGATCAGAGTCTTGGAAATCTAAGCCATCACCAAGTGCACACCATGAAAGCTCTTGAAGCTTGGTAAAATAGAGTGACTCATTGTGTTGTTCTTTCGCAATAACGAAACCAAGATCCGCCTGAGCATTCTTAACTAAACTCGATGCCTGGGATGATGTGGTATTCAACAAAGTTAGGTCGATACCCGGATATTCCGCTTTGAATTTCTGGAAGGGACGAATCAACAAGAATCGAGAAATAATGTCACTCACAGCGATGGTTAGCGTCCCTATTTTAAGGTCGTTAATGGCATTGAGATCCGCCTGACAAATTTGCAGTTCGAGTAACGTTCTTTGGCTCGTTTCCAATAGCCTTTCACCCGCTTGAGTCAGTTGAAATGGGCTTCGCTCGATCAGTTTGATCCGCGTAGTTTGCTCTAACTGTTTTAAGTGCAAACTCACATTGGGCTGCGTCATATGAAGTGCGTTGGCCGCTTTGCCAAAATGCTTATATTCCGCTAGCGTCACAAACGTCTTCAACAAATTAATATCGAGCATCATACCTCTCCGGTTTTCCTTGCATCATTCTCTAAAGTAAAGAATGCCCCATCGTCATTCCCTACAGTGAGGAATGAACGTGCTAGGGAATCTCGCTTATAGGTTAAGATCTTAAGATTATATGGAATCCTTATCAAGATAATAAAGATAATTAATTTCTCTTATCCAACTTATAGGCCTAACATGATTTCTCGATCATTTAGGAGAAAAATTATGCCATCTATCGTTGTTGTGGGCGCAAACTGGGGTGATGAAGGCAAAGGACGCATCGTCGATTTTTTAGCAGACCAAGCTTCTGCTAGCATTCGTTTTCAAGGCGGAAACAATGCAGGTCATACTGTGGTAAATGACTTCGGTACATTCAAACTGCACCAACTACCGAGTGGTATTTTTAATCCTGATTGTACAGCAGTTCTTGGCCCTGGCATGGTGATCAGCCCTGCTGCGCTAACTCAAGAGATTGCAGAAGTTCAAGCGGCTGGCATCAAAGTGAAAATGGCGATCTCCGATCGTGCGACACTGTGCCTGCCTTTACACGCCCTTGAAGACACGCTTGAAGAAGAACGTTTAGGCGATGGCGCTTACGGATCAACACGTCAAGGTATCGCACCAGCATACGGCGACCGCGTGATGAAGAAAGGCATTCTTGTCGGTTGGCTAAATCAACCTGAGATTTTAGAGCAGCGCATTCAATTCTTGTTAGATTGGAAAATGCCTCAACTTAAAGCGCTATACCCTCAATGTGACTTCACTCAGACTGCTTCTGAAATGACAGAGTGGCTACTTGAAGTGACTAAAGCTTGGCGCCCGTTCATTTGCAACGTAACTGAGCCACTTAAAGCACTTCAATCACAAGACGCGAACCTACTGTTTGAAGCCCAGCTAGGCGCAGGCCGTGACCTTGTCTACGGTGAATACCCTTGGACGACGTCTTCTAATGTAACCGCAGCTTACGCGGGGATCGGTAGTGGCTTACCTGCCCTTCGCCCTGAGCGTATAATTGCCGTTGCTAAATCGTTCAGCTCGTCTGTCGGTACTGGCACGCTAGTTACAGCAATGGAAGAGCAAGACAGCTTCCGCGAAAGCTCTAACGAATATGGTGCAACTACGGGTCGCCCACGTGATATGGGTTACTTTGATGCAGTAGCAACTCGCAATGGTGTTGACCTACAAGCGGCAACGGAAATCGCACTGACTAAGATCGATTGCCTGTCTGGTTTATCAGAACTTAAGATCTGTACAGCTTACTCAGGTGAGCACACTGAGAACCCGATTTGGCCACAAACGGCAGAACTAAAGCCAGTATATGAAGATATGGCGGGCTGGGACGAAGACATCACTGGCTGCCGCACGTTTGAGAGTCTTCCTCAAGCGGCACAAGATTACGTAACTCGTATCGAAGAATTGATGGGCGTGCCAATTGTGATGGTATCAGTAGGTCCAGAGCGCGAACAAATGATCATTCGAGCTTAGACTTATACTCGAGTATTTCAGCTAAAACGAATGTTTTGGCTGAAATACGCATTAGTCCCGGCTTCTACACACGATCGAGGTTGACCTGTGAACGATGCGCTTCATCGAAAATACAGATCTTGTCAACCCCGCAGAATCAGAGATGTTTGGCATAATATTTCTGAATTAAAGCTAACATATTACGCTTACGCTTGTACGTGGTAGCAAGTTGCGCCACCTGACTATAAAATGCTGTCAATTGAGTAGGATGCGATTTCAGCATATTCTCTAAACGTCGAAGTAACTCTAAAGCTTGATCGTAAGCCGTATTATTGGTCTGTTCGATATAAGATGAGGCCGCTCGCAGATAATAATCCAGTGTATTTTCAGGTTTATCATCCACAATATGATCGGCAAGCGAAATAAGTCCTTGTATCGATATTTTATGTTCGACAACCCATTCGCACGCTTTGTCTAATTGCTGATTATCGATATAGAACAGAACCAAAGCATCTGTACGATCAGAAGCTTGATTATAGCGGTCTGATTGTTGATAAGCGTTGACAAGTAGTTGTTCAGTACGGGAGAGAAACTCAACATCATCAATTTGGTAATTGGCTTTAAACTTCGCTAATTGTTGATAATATTGAAAGCTTGGTGATTGTTCTAACAGACGGTTGGCTAATACCCATGCAGAGTGGATTTCCCCTAATTCAACATAAAGACGGAACTGAGCTTGTTCACACGCACGAAGTTCATAATCACTCGCCATTTTTTTCGCCTTAGCTAACCAAAACTCAGCTTCTAACGGCTCTTGCTCATCGATGAACATATCAACAACTTCAAGATAATCTCGACACGTTCGTGCTATTTTTTGTTTAATTTCTACCACTTCACGCCAGTCGGAGCTGTGTTTCATTAACGGAAGAGCCCATGCACGTAAATTCCAACCACCCTCGTCTTGAGAAGCTTGACCTATCGCTTGGCGGCATAAGGTTAAAAAGTGGGTGTTAGATTGCCAAACCGCTCCAAAACTCTCTTCAATCGAAGGAAATACGTCAAATTCGTAATGGGTCAAACGATCAAACATCCACTGCGCTTTCTCTTGCTCACTCCAATTAAGTTTTGCCAGCGTCTTTGGCATGTGTTCGTTAATCATGCTTTCAATGCCATAACGATCGCCATTGGAGTCATCAATTTGCTCTAATACTTTATTCAACCGTTCAACAAGGTAGTTGATTAATTTCCATTGATGATCGGCGTTAAGGCTTTGCATTGATTCAATGATCATGTTCAATTGAATTTCTGCTGAGTTGAAATAACCATGGCTTTCTCGCCAATCCCAGAGCTGTTCTCGCGGTAAGGCTTGGGTAACCAACTTTTTCAGCTCACCATATACAGCTGGCTTTTCGCTTATTTCAATTTTTGTCAGCAATGTATTCCATGTGCACTCATCCTCTTCTAGGTATTCGAGTAACATCTCTAACATGGCCTCTTCACCAAGGCTTTTCAGGTGGTTTTTTATGGTTTCTCGTTCAGTGTTTTGGTTTAACGATTGGTCTTGGTCTTGCAGACAAAGGGCAACCGCTACGCCATGCTTGCACAAGATTTGATATTGCGCCGCAGGGCAAGTGCAAGTGCCTGTGAGATCGCCCGTGAAATCGAGGCTCACTTGATAATTATGGCTGCCATTTACCTGTGCTGTTGCGGTGTTACCAATAACGTTAAGCTTGCGCACTGCACCACTGCGTGAAAGCAGGATGCCTTTTTGCAAAGTGCTTGTTTCACACAGTATCGTTAGTTCTGTAATGTCGATTTCACGAGTATTAGTTGCATTCATTATGTTATAGCTCCACCTACGCTTTGGCTTGTTCTATTTCGGATTCATTTACCCCCTCGTCATATCAGAAGCGAGGAACGAGGTATCTGAGTTCTCGCTTTTCATCTCTCGTCCAAAAACGAGATTCCTGATAAGTTCGTCTCTCACTTTCTGGATGACGAAAGGTTATTCCGCCAATATTTTAACTTGTTCAACTTGTAGATTCACTAAATCGATGTCGCCGGAAGGCAATTTAGGAAGTAGCGTATCCCGAAGCTTCGACAACTGGTTGCTCTCGATTGCATATTTCGCAACTAAATAAGACTCTATCATCCCCTTTGTTAATGCATTATAAGTTGCGCCTGCACTAGCAAGAGTGAGTAGATGCGATTGATGGTGAACGGACATGAGCACATCGCGTAAATACCTAGCATCAAATCAGTTTGGTTAGGACTAATAATTGCAACGTGCTGATTTACCCTTGCAGGTAAATACTTATCGGGAACTAAGTTGACACGAGCAACTGAATCCCCTGTAATATCACATAAAATATCACCGCTTAAAAGTGCCACATTCTGTACTTTATTCGCAGCCTCTTCAGATAAGTAAACCAGACCATTTGGATCGAATTTATCATTATAGATATTCGGGCCGCTACTGGACTCTACTATACACCCTATCCGATTGATTAAAATAAACATTATCAAAATAGAGTTTTAAGATGTTACTTCTGGTGTTACTTCAGCACAAACTGATTTCAAAGGAACTGTTCTAGCAGAAAGAAGCAGATTTTTCATCCTGCTATATCCTGATGGTCACTAGAAAACGGCAGAGAGCTCGATGCACTTAATCTAGTACTCCAGTCTAATCGAGTAAATAACGATATACGTGATTTAGCTCGAAAGCTCAGGTAGCAACATTTCAATATCCAGTAATTCACATTCATCATTGGTAAGATCATAAGGGATTATCCTTACCGACAGGTTCTCATCAAATCTAAATGGCGGTAAAGATTCATTAAAGTGCTCATAAGCCGGGTAGATAAGATAGATCACGCCTGAACCACCTAAATAATTTTGACCATAGGCGAACATTTGATACATGTCAGACTGGCTAATCCCATACTTATGCTTAGCCGTTGCTAGTTTCTCGTTAATTCGCTTCCACTTAGTATCTGCCACATAGAACGGCTCATGCGAATTTTTCTCGCTAACAACAATATCAGGCTTGAGCTTAAACCACTCTTGAGGTTTTCCTGAACGGGGCGTATGAGTGACTAACGAGCAACTACTCGCTTGAGTTTTCAATTTGAGAGAATGCGACAGTGACTTCCCTAGTTTAATCGCTACATAACGCTCAAAGAGACTCTCCATAGGGAAAAGCATCGAAATTCCATTATGTTGCCCAGAAAGGGATACTGGTGATTGGTAACTTAAAATCAACTCGCACCAAAGCTTCACAGTTCGATAATGAATTAAAGATCGTTCATTGGACCATTGGCGAAAATCTAATGCATGGTTTTCTGAGTGCGGAATATCATCAAGAGCGAATTGTAATTCACTTCCTAAGCGTAAGTTGTCACTATTTTTTGACCACTTCATCACCTGACTCAGTGCAGAGCGTATCAATCTATTTTCTGCTCTGTCTGGCGAAAATTCATCGTAAGCAATGTGAAAACTATTCAAGCAGCCTGGCCTTTGGTTTATTTGCTTTGATGTTTGTAACTGACCTTTTAAGTAAGGTTTACGATCTTGAACTCTTGTGTACTGGCTTCGAATCCCTTTCTTAATGACATCCGAGACATCTTTCAAAAAATAACCAATCAATATTTCAAACAATGGTCTTTTTAACGTTTGTAGCGAAGAGTTTTCAAACCTATGCATGTTAAGTTTATGGACCGTTGAAAGCATCTTGAGGAGCACTTTCGTGGCTGTTTGGTTATCTTCCTTCTCTGATATTTTAGGAAGAATTTCAATCCGGGTGCCGCAAGGCGTTTCTAATACCCCAACATAATTGATAACTTGCAGAGCAATTGAACGACCTTGCTTTTTGACCTTGATGAGATCGACTGACTCTTGATTTTTACTCTGTCCATTGACCAACAACCACTCAAACGCTTTACTTGGTATTGACTGGCAATCAATACTCGACTTATCACCACCATTGAGTAACAAGCCGAACTCACGGACAGCAATCACAGAGCCATGATTCCTACTAAACATTAAGAATAGATACCAATATATGCAGCGGCAGCGTTAAAGGCGTGATCGTTTCTAACATAAGGCTTTATGCCCGTTTGATCCCAATCATCGCCCATTAACTGAGCGACTTCGTTCGCATCAAATTGCTCAACAACAAAGCGCAAACTCTCATCGGCTTTAAGGTGATCACCCATAACCATTGCTACTCGTTCCCAGTCTTCAAAGAAATACTCTTCCAGCAATGGAAGGATCTGTAATTCAAAAATTTCAGCCAGATGTTCAATCGACGGAGTATCGTTTAGTGATAAAAAGAAGCTGTGACCTATCGTGTGCTCACGGTCGTACAGTAGCTCTATTCGCTTATTAATGACTCGAACCATCTGCTCAATATCAATACCATCTATTAGTGGAATCTCTGCAAGCAGTTCATAGTTAGTCATCATCTCTTCAAATTGAAAACGGCGACGCAGCGCAATGTCTAGTTGAGCCAACGACTTATCAGCCGTGTTCATCGTGCCAATGATGTGCAGGTTATCAGGAACTGAGAAGACCTCTTTAGAATATGGCAACTTGACCGATAGCGCCTCTTTACCACCCGTCCTCTTGCTTGGCTCAATCAAAGTGATTAACTCACCGAATATGTTGGAAATGTTACCTCGGTTGATTTCATCAATGATCAGCACCCTCTTGTCTGAAGAGGCTTGATTTGATACGGATATTCCCTTGCTAACAATTCCTTCCACTAACGGCCCGAGAACATTAGGGTAGCTATTTACTAGGAACTTCTCCATCAAGGTGTCGACTTTATCAAACACCCTTTTATGCTTAATATCGTCAACAGAAACATCACCAGAACGAACCAAATCACACAGCTCGTCAACAATCGATTTAGGCATTGGAAGCTCAGAACCATTCGGCTTTCGTATAGTAATCAGCTCATCAGAAATTGATTCAATTTGATACTTACCTACCGTTCGGCCCGGTGCAACGTTAACTGAATCACCACTACCTTGTAATATAGCTCGAAGTTTTTCTGTATCAATGGTCGTGTCATACAATCGATACAAAGTCATTTGAGACAGGTTTTTCGTGAATAATTCATCAACTGGTAATGACGGTTCGTATACTCTATGCCATGTTACTTTCCTTGCTTGAGAATAACTAACATCATCAACCGAAGAGTTATCAAAGTAGTAATCACTGGTAATTTCTGCAATAGCACGAAACTTACGATTCCCGTCCGAGACGACAATCAAATCACCAATGCTCATCTCATTCTTAAACTTATTGACCGATGTGACTTGATAGTCATAGCTCTCGTTCTCAATTTCTACCCCATTACTGCGATAGGTTTGAGCGACTTGTTTACGGTCATTGGCATGGGAGAAGTCGATATCATAGCCATAACCCAACAGAACACAGCTATTATCAACACATTGCTGATAAATAAAAGCATCATCACCCGATGTATCACCAAGTGACATTTTCCAAATTTTCCTTCCAGAAACATCCACATGATCTTGAGCTGCTTTTATTGTTGGCTTTGCTCGGGCTGACTCACACAAGCGTTTGAAGATGCCATCTTCAATTTCGTAGTTAACCTGATTATTCTCTGTTGTCGCCTTTAAACCTTCAACAAAATCTTCATAACTAAAGCTCTGATGAAAGGTAACAAAACCAATTCGGTTACTGTTTAATAGCTCATCGAATCGCTTCTTGATGGCAGCTCGATCATCGTTATTTTGATGGTAAAACTCAGGGTCAACAATCTCTAAAGCTTTATTGATCGTGTTATAGGTTTTGCCAGTACCTGGAGGCCCGTACAGAATTGTATTTAGCGTTTGGTTTACGTCGTTAATCTTCACTTCATACCCCTGTCCAGGTTCTTTTATCTCATTAGGCTCTTCAGAGCTTTCTTGCCCCCACCTTAAGCTTAATGGCTCTACGTAATAATCCAGATCTTTTGTCCCGTACTCTTTCTCAAACTGAGTTCGTATTTCTAACAAACGGTTATCGATATCAAGAGGTGACATTCTTCTATACTGAGATGGCGTAATATTCAAAAACGTCTCAAGCAATGACTGTCTATGTCCGCCACCGAAAATTCGCACCTGCTCTTCAGGGTAAAATAGATGTAGATACCCCCGTGCATGCACGGGGTACTTACTGTTACAACTCCATGCGGAGTTGACCAGAATCCTTTTCGCCCTGGTGTCTAACGTAATTCGCTATAACTTGTTCATTCACGCCTACGCTACTGACAAAGTAACCTGGCGACCACACAATGTTCTCTTTCCAGTAAACCTTACTTAGCCAACTGAACGTTTTTCGCATGTGGTGCGACGATTGGCTTTTTAGTTTACCCATGACGTCTGAAATACTGTATTTCGGTGGGATAAGCATCATCATATGCAGATGATCTTCATCAAAGCCTATCGTCTCAATCTCAACGCCAGGTAAACTTCGCAGTAACTTTGGCATAACCTTCCGTAGGTAGCTGCACATACCAGGATTCAGGATTTTCCGACGGTACTTAGTTACCCAAACTACGTGATACTTCGTGTAGTAGACACTATGGGATGAGGTGTAATATTGCATTTATCCATCGTACCGTCTCCAAAGGCATTCATCCACGGGTAAACCCGTGGTTTTCTGTATCCACAGAATAAAATCATGTGGCGAAATTGTCGTTTGTCATTTCCAGGAATGTCATGTAACCAGCTTGAAAATTCTGTACGACTCGCTAGCAAAATTGCTCTTTCATCTTTACTCAACTTAAATAGCTTTTCTAGCAAGCGAATAAAGTAAACTAGCTCTCGCCATCGGCCTGTTTGATATGCAGCTCCAGTTTTGTCTATTCCTGTCAATGCCTCGTCAGATAAGTATTTGTCTCTTACCCCATCCTTAAACTCAAAACCACTCCAGGAAAAAACACGTTCAATAGTGGCGCGTTTAGAAGCCGGTCCTGTACTACTAGGACATAAAAACATCAACCACAGCATTTCTGCCGCCAGTACTTTTGCTTCAGGAGTGGCTTTACCCAGCTGAGTTTCTAGCTTAGCTAAAAAGTCGCCCTCACCTTCCTCAAGGTTTTAAACAAAAAATTGAATGAGTTCATGGCAGGTTGCTGAATTCCAGACTGCGTGATCTGTAAAAAGTGATTGGCCTCGAATAAGACAAACCTCTTTAAATTCAGTCGCATTTTCGAGTAAACAACAAGAATTGTTATCACCGCAAAATATTGCCATTTAAATACGTCTCCTAGCATACGATTGATTAATCGTTTCGATGAACGAAGAAATATCACCATCCGGTTTATTCGATATAGCCTCAAAACAAAGTGCCTTGAAGTAGGCATCTCTTTCAGTTTTTTTATCGAAGTTACAACGCCTCACTTCATCATTTAAAACAGTACGTGCATTTGCAACGCCATTAACTCCATTTAACAGAGGACCTAGCCAAGATCTGTTAAACTTTTTAAGTCTGTGGTTAATCCGAGGTAATACTGAAAATGTTCGGTTCCACGTATCAGCTTTCTCTGCAAGCTGGTCGGCTGTGCCTTCGATATCAACAATCATGGCAAACGTTCCATTAATAATTTCGTAAGTTGCCTCCAAAGAAACAGGAAGATGATCTGAGTATGGATTGAACGCTAACGACCTGACCCCATCACAATGTAAAACGTCAAGTTCACCCTTGGCCTTCTCATTACACTTCTGACAACAAGGTACTAAGTTATTAAAATCTACAGCTAAAAATGGATAGTGTTTTTTAGGTAAATAATGGTCATACGATGCTCGCCACTGCTTTTCATCGTCGCTTATAGCACCCTCTTCTGGCTCTATATTGCGTTCTTCCATCATTTCTTCAGTACCACAAAAACAACAAATGTCGCCGTTATCTTGCTTAAATCGTTCAAAGTGTGAATGCATGTCATCAGCAGGGTTTATCGTTATATTCTTAAAGCAGGTAAGATCCAAAGTTGTAGAGTATAAATACCCTCCAAGCTTTTTAGCTAGCTTCCAAATATCAGCTAAATTTTCAGTAGGAAAAAGGACTTGCGGAGCTGTATTACCAAGAAATTGTATGCAGCACACTTGGTTATCAAACACGTCTTCAAACTCTTGCTTAGGGTCATTATCTAATCCTTGGTAAGCGGTAAATACAGCTTGGAATCGTTTTTTTGTTTCGCCACTACCATTAAAGACATTGAGGAAATTTACAGGGAAACAATCATTAAAAGTATTTGCCGCAAACATCAGACGATAGAAGCCCTTATGAACATCATCTAAACAATAAAGTGAAAATTGTGGCGGGAGTAATACAGGCCAAAGCATTAGTCTTCACCTCGATCATTGCTAGCGATCTTGTGTTTAATCTGATTACGTCTAAAGTTCACTTCAAATGAGTCACCATATGACTCGAGCCACTTTAGCGTTTCCGGTTCGTCCATTAACCCTTCATCATAGGCCCGCAAACCAGCCCTAAGTTCAGACAGCGGTTTCTTAGAAATCAACACATCCAAATCAAATACAGACGCTAGCAAAGAATCAAAGGAAGCCCCGTAAGTTTCGACATTCCCCAGAGATTGAATAGCCACACATCCCTCAGGATTTTTCTGAAAGTGCAGCACGCGCTCAGATTTACATGCGGAAAGGACAAACGGAGAATGTGTTGAGATGATTAGCTCTAACTTTGATAAGCCAACGTACTTGTTAATGATATCGACAAACTCGATACGCCACTCAGGATTGAAATGACTTTCTGGCTCATCAAGGATAAACAAGGATTGTTGGTCACCGAATAGTATTAAGGAACCGATAATTTGAATGAGCTGATGCTCGCCATCACTGAGCCGGTCATAGAGCGTCACAGTATTTGGATCAATTAACCTAACCTTTGTATTAACGAAACGAATTGGCGCTAAACCACGGCCTTGTTGCTTAAATCGATGGAACTAAATCAGGAAGCTACGATCTGATCGGATACACCCATCAATCGTCGTAGTCTCATGCCTAAACCTCGTTACAAAACAACTAACTGGAAGCAGTATAATAAAGCCTTAATCAACCGTGGCTCTCTGACCTTTTGGATTGATGAGGAGACGTTAGCCGAGTGGAAGCAAAACAAACAAGGCAAGCGTGGTAGACCTCGCCGATTCAGCGACTTAGCCATTACTACCGCTCTGATGGTGAAACGCGTTTTCTCTATGCCATTGAGAGCGCTGCAAGGTTTTCTAGACTCCGTCTTTAAGCTGGCTAACATCCCTCTGGTTTGCCCACACTACACCTGTATAAGTCGTCGATCTAAGGATGTTGAGGTTTCATTTAAAACTAAAACCAGAGGTGCGATACAACACCTAGCCATTGATGCCACTGGTCTCAAGGTTTATGGCGAAGGTGAATGGAAGGTCAAGAAGCATGGAACTGATGGGAAGCGAAGAGTCTGGCGTAAGCTGCACATCGCAGTAGATACAAGCACCCACGAAATAGTCGCAGCAGAGCTGAGCTTATCTAACGTAACCGATGCCGAAGTGCTCCCCAACTTACTCAATCAGACACGTCGGAAAATCATTGAGATATCAGGTGATGGCGCTTATGACACAAGGAATTGCCATGATGCCATACGGATCAAGCGAGCTGTTCCGCTCATCCCACCAAGAGAAGGGGCTGCCTTCTGGGAGCGTGGTCACCCCCGAAATCTCGCCGTGGGTTGCCAGAAGTTATATGGCTCAAATAAGTATTGGAAAGAGCGGTATGGCTATCATAAGCGCTCTCTATCAGAGACCGCGATGTACCGAGTAAAACAGCTGCTAGGTGGGAAATTAAGCCTGAGGAACTACAACGCTCAAGTTGGCGAGACTTACGCTATGATTAAAGCCCTGAATAAGCTTACAGGGCTTGGTATGCCTGAAACACAGTATATCGATTAAGAATTAAGCACAATGGGGCAGGCATGCCTTCTCTCTGAATTAAGCAACAAAGCCCTAAACCACCAGTAATATTAGGTACATTCCGCTCGTAGCAACTCGTTTTCAATGTTCGTTTTTCGTCTCTGCTCCACCGCTTAGCCACCATTTGGTTGATAAACATCAAGTTATCTAGAAACATAGAACGCTCAAGATACAAGCTTTCTATTCTCTCGAAAAAATCTTGATTGACTTCAAACCTCAGAACACCGTTTAACGTATCCTCATTAAACTTTGAACTATCAAAGCTAAGTTGCTGTAATCGTATAACTTCAGCTTTAATGAAATCTAAATCTCGGTACTCCGACAGTCGCAAATCAATCTCAAATGACTCCAATGCTGCGATACTCGTGTAATCGTTTAAAAATCGCTTAAACTCTTCACTTTCATTGACCATTAACGAAATGAAGAACAACTGATTGGCAGTATGATCTGTAAAAGTACCGATAGGACGTTCTGCTTTGATTGATGGTAGAGGCACATCAATATCGACTTCATCATCAAACACTAATGGCGGCTCAAACAGTGATTTATTGCGCTCATAACTAGTTTCAATGTAGTCACGCAGCTCAGTCACTTGATTCTCATCAAACCCATCTTCTCGAGTAATTAGATTATCAAAACGTTTAGCATATTCTCGTTGAAATAAGCCCTGTTTTCTAACCACATTATAAAAGCTGAGCTGGGCTTTCGCGAAGACTGAACTCAAGCCTTGATTATTTCCCGAAGAGTAAGCAATAACATTGGTGGGAAGCATTTCATGAAAGCCGCTAGTGACTTCATTGAAAACCTGCAATAGTTCGAGCATCTCATCGACCTGATTATCCTCAAGGCCATCAGCGCCATAACTAAGTGGTCTTTCACCCTCAAGATAAAGCATCTTTAAGTTCGAACCAGTACACCTGAGCAATACCGTCCTTAATACTGAACCGCCTGTAATTTGGTACTCTATTTCAAAATCATACGTAAGGTCTTCAGCACACTCATACTGTGGATTAAAGTACCTATCAGCGTAGCCAAAGATATCAGCGATTAGCTCAATGAAGTTTGATTTACCGGAACCATTTAAGCCAACTAAGCATATAGGCGAATAACCCTCGCTATTTGACTTGAAGGTGTAAATGAAAGGATGCTCTTCTGTCCCAACAATCGATTTGTATTGACCGATTAATTTAAGCCTATTTAGTCTCATCTTTGTTCTTATTTTTAATTATGAAAATGTACTTTATTCGATTGGCTTACCCAACATGCGCCCTAGTACTTCTTTCATCGACTCTTGGAAATCGGTCATCGATTTCATATCGATGATTTGAGCGAGATCGATTAAGCCATCATCGACAAGTTCATTGAGTTTGACTCGGGTAGCAGGCTCACCTAGATGTGCTTCCAATTCACCTTTTAAAGATCTAGGTGAATCGTCGTTACCAGAACGCCCTTCAAATGCAGCGCAGTTCTGATAGCCGTTTTTCAATGCACAGAGTAGCCAAGCCTCTGACTTTGGCTGAGCGACAAACGGCACTCCATTTTCATATTCTTGAGCTTCAAAGCCAGTGATCATAGATTGGCGCTTAGATTGATAATCAGGCCACTTATTGCTGTCTGAATCGTGGAATAACACCGCTAAGCTTGGTTGCCTTTCAGGGTTAGATGCGACATGAGCTAATGCCCTTGCCGCGCGATAAAACTCTCTAGTTTCTTTACCTTGTTTTTTACCACTTCTCGAAAGAGATTTAATAATGGTTTTGTCTTTAGATATGCGGGTAATTTCAGTCTCATGAACCACATCAAGCATCTCGATATCCAATAGGGAATAGCCTATATGGGTTTCGACATACTTATCGATCAACTTGCTCAGTGGCCCTATCGCCTCATTGCTTTTACCGATGTCGGTTTCACCTTCACCACTGACAACTAAATACATGCTGCTGCCCTCTTTAGTTGTTCAGTACGTTCAACATTGTAATTTCAGGCGCGAGGTTCTCAAGCATGGTGTCTTCGTAAGCTTCACCAGGGCCCATGAACTTCAACTTGCGTTGCATAGAGGGTATGTCAAACAAACGGATAGCTTGGGTTGCACCTGTTTTATTCTTATACAGATAAACAACGCCTGTTTTAGCGACATCATCTTCCATATAGTTAAGAATCATTGGGCTATGAGTGGTAACAATGACTTGAGTATTTGCTGCTACTAGGCTGTCCACCAGCTTTTCTATAAGCTCTGGGTTCACTCCGTTTTCAATCTCATCAAGCAGCAACGCACTTTGCTTTTTGGTTAGCTGAGCGAATATAGCTAAGAAACGTAACAAGCCATCATTGATATGGCGAGCTTCGGTCTTTATTTTCTTTTCGCCAAATATTTCTTCAATCTCTAGCTTCACTGCGCTATTTGTTCTATTTACTAAAGTGTCGATCTTGCTTAAGTTTGGATATAAATTCTGAAGCTTCTTAAGCAAACTAGACCTTTCACTTGTACCCATATCTAAAATAAAAGCGGGTAACATTTTTCCACCATAGCCTAGTAAACTTCCACTGACATGATGATCTCTTAACTTATCCGGAGAAAGCATATCTAGTGCATTTAGTTGATTAAAAAATGTTTTGAATTCAATAAGTTCTTTCGGCAGAGTTTTATCCCTTAGCTGAGATAGGATAGAACCTTGATAATCAAAGGTTATAGGTGCTTGAAGATCCTCTGTTGGTAATGAGAACTTACCATCAGCAACATTAAGCAGTGTTTTACCACCCCAAGTAATTTTCTCAGTCGTACAATACAACTCTTTGCGGTTAAAACTGCCTTCCCAAATAACGGGTTTACCCGAGTAAGAAAGTTCTACTGTAAAAGTAATATTAGATTGCTTAGTAAGCGTTGAATTAAGATCTTTAGCACTCCATTGACGGCTATCCAACCACTCATCAATGTCACCGCTCACTTGCTGTGATAGGAAATCAATAAACTGCAATACGGTTGATTTACCCGAGCCGTTTAAGCCTACTAAACAGTTAAATTTGCTAAACGGCAGCGAAAAGCCCACCAATGACTTAAAATTATTGGCTTTGATATTGACTAATGAGAGTGATTGATTCATCGCTTGTATTATCCTTTCTCTACCGTTTTAACTTTAGCTACGCGCTTTTTAGTCGCCTTCTTCTTTGGCTTCGCTTGCTCACGTTCTTTCAGAATACGCTCTAGCAGTTGTTCTGCAGGTTCATCTGTTGGATCTTGCGGCACCAGCTCGCCACGGAACGCTTTAGCTAGAATCGATTGAGTTAAGCGATCCAAGCGAGATTTAGCGTCTAGGTATTGTTTTTCGACAATATTGGCTTTTAGAAAAAGCTCTTCCACTTTTTGTACGATATCACCTTGCTCGACTAGACAAGGTAATGGAGTAACAAAACGTTTAACGTCGGCTAAGTTAATTCCTTTTTGTGCAACTCCTCTTACTTTCTCGGCCAAAGCTCTATAACCTCCTGGTGATTGAAGTAATAGAGCTATGTAATGAGGATTTATATTCTCTCTAACGGGAATCATAGCAACTTCACGACTAATATTTGCTTGCATATCAATTAATTCATCAGTGACAACAGCTGCGTTTCCAACGGTGCCGCGAATTGCCAACAATACTTCACGACCTTTTAGCCTTGTCCTGGCATACTTATCTTCAATTTCCGGGCTTACTATCTTTAAAGCGTCAGTTTTTATATGAAGGTGCTTAACATCACCACAGCGGATCGTTGGCACGCCAACTTCCTGGTGCTCACCGGTTTGAACGATTCCGTAAGGGATTCCTCTGTCAACATTTACCAACATTTCTAATGGATAACAATTCCATTGTGGCCATCTAACACCATCAAATAACTGATGTGCTAATGTAACCTCCCCCTCACTTAGAGGTTTAAGCTTCTTTGACTTGGTATTTGATTCGATTTCTAATTTAAGTTCTCTATAGTACTCACCTGAGTGGTACGTAGTGTATTTAGTCAACTCCCCAGACGTTGCGGCAGCCAATACCGATTGACGGAAACGTTTTAGGATCGCAGGAATTTTGTCTAAACGAGCTTGAGCTTTGTCGACCTTGGCTAGAATAGAATCTAGCTTGTTGGCAATGCGGGTTTGTTCGTTTAGTGGAGCTAATCGAAAGGGCAATTTCTTTGCCATAGCACCTGAGAGTTCTTTAAAAGTAGTTCCAGTACCTCTACTTTCTGCAAGGCCTCGGATACTTTTCAAGTAATAATACGCATAACTGGAGTCAATATGTTGCGTAAATACAAAGCTTTTAAATCCTTGGTTGGTAGCAATTTCATTTGCGGCAATTGCAACGTAACCAATTGGTGCTCGACTACTAAACAAGAGAGAACCTGCTGGCATCAGCTTTGCTGAACTATTATCCAAGCCTAATTGCGAAATATCTCTCTTTCCATGAGATATTTCTTTGTATTTGTAGCCACTTAGGTCAGCTGGTGTTAACCAAGCAATTCCCTCACCAGCAATGGAGAAATAAGATTCCTCTTTTGCTTTGGGTGTTCCTCCCGCAACAACATCTGCAATTGAACCGATTTCGACATCTAACCAGCTTCTAGGTAACTCACTCACAGAGCCACCTCATCACTTTCTGCTGAGTCCAAATCAACCAAAATCGCTTTCAGTTCTTCCATCGCCCCCGCCATCTCGAGCAATGCTTCATTGATCAGCACATCTGGCGCAGGTAGCTTTGAAGCGTCTTCATTGTTTTCATCACGAATCCAGCTCAAGTCCAATGATTCATCTTTGGCTTTAATATCATCACGGCTAAAGCAACGCAGGCGACAACCATCCACGTCGTCTTTATGGCTACTGATAAACGCTTTGCGAGCTTTCTCATCCACTTGAGTCAAGTCACTGCCGACCGCTTGGTAAAACTCTTCAAAGTGCTTTTTAGTCAGTACAGTACGCTTACCAAATTTAGGCATGTTAGAGCGTAGGTCATACACCCATACATTCTTGGTTTGAGCTTTATCTTGTTTTACATCTTCAGATTTAGAGAAGAACAACACATTAGTTTTTACCCCTCCGGCGTAGAAGATACCAGTAGGCAAACGCAGAATGGTGTGCAGGTTACACTTCTCCATCAAATCTTTACGAATCGTCTGGCCAGTCGAACCTTCAAACAGTACGTTATCAGGAAGCACCACCGCTGCACGGCCACCCGGTTTAAGCATTTTGTGGTACATCAAGTGTAAGAACGCGAGCTGCTTGTTACTGGTGTAATGAACCAAATCATCGCGGGTTGGTACGCCACCACCTTGTTTAGTACCAAATGGTGGGTTAGCTAAAATTAAACTCGCTGGTGGTAGGGCTTTACCTTCATTAGATAAAGTATCACCAAATAGAATACCTGAGTTTTCATCATCGACAGCTAGGTCATGCAACATCAGATTCATCATGGCTAGGCGGCGCGTGTCTGGCACCAATTCCATACCAAAGAAAGTATCATGCTGATATTTGTCGTATGGAAGAGTATCTAACCCGTCAATATCATTGTTCTCTTTTAGGTAGTTGTGTGCACTGATTAAGAAGCCGCCTGTACCGGCAGTTGGGTCAACAATTACATCCTCTAGGTTTGGCTTCATTAGCTCAACCATCACGTCGATGAGTACACGTGGGGTGAAGTACTGTCCTGCGCCTGATTTTTTCTCGCCTGCGTTAATTTCTAGCAAGCCTTCGTACATGTCGCCTAACCCTTCGGTTTTGGCGCTGTACCAATCGAGCTTATCAATTTCAACCACCAGCTTATTTAGCGTGGCTGGTTTGCGAATAACGGTATTGGCACTTTTAAAAATTGCTTTGGTGATCAGTGAACCATTTGAGCCCAAATGAAGAAGCAGTTGTTGGTACTCTTCTAAACGAGTGGCTGAATTATACTTTTCTAAATTTTCCCAACGATAACCTTCTGGTAGCAGTTCATCTTGGCCTGTTTCATCGACCATTTTTAAAAAAACCAGATAGGTTAACTCATTAAGGTATTCGTGATAGGTCACGCCGTCGTCACGCAGTAAGTTACATAAATTCCAAAGTTTGGCGACGAGATCTTGAGTGCTCATTAATACAATACCTTTCTGGGTTTCACAGCGTTACGCTGTTTTTGCTTGCTGCGGCGATTCCGATTGAGGGGCTAACCACAGTGCTTTGTTAAATTGAAGTAGAACATCCTCTATAGGCTGTTCAAAAAGTTTGTTGGCGCGTTTAATGCCACCTTGTTGTTGCTTAAAAATGCCTTGGTCTAGCGCAGGCAAATCAACGATGGTGGTGGCCTTCATTTGCTTGGCAATCAGTTCTAACCACTGCTTTTGCGGTGTCTTCCATTGCTGGCTAGCTAACATGATCGCTAATGCTTTATCGACACGCTGGTCAAATGGAATAAGAGCTTCACCCAATGCGGCTTGACGAATAAAACCAATGATTCTGGCGGCAATTTCTTCATTTTTCACTTCGTTCCATGCAACTTGAAGATCTTGTTCTCTAAAGCGGTTCTTTTCAAGCTCTAACGCTAATTCTTTCAGGCTTTTTCTGGTTAATTCCCAAGGTTTTTGCACGACTGTTTGAATAGCAATCAATCGGTTGCTGTTGGCTTTAACAAAGTCGCTAAACGCTTGCAGATAATCGGCAGGTTTTTGGCCATCACCTTAACCAGTAGTAACGCCCGTCACTTCATCATCATGCTCTGAAATAATGACTGGTGGACGGTTTCCTCCGCCTGTGACTTTGGCATCAAGCAATTCACCTAAACCGGGGTGATGGGTAAACCATTCGGCTACTTCATTTAACGGCCTGTTCTTTAAATCGTGAATAAAGTCTTCTGGTGATTGACCAACAATAGTTTCAAAGTTATCACGCTGGCTATCCGTTAGGTGACGGCGTTTCACTTGCAGCTTGGCGATGAACTGGTTCTTAGCGAGTGTTTGAAGTTCGTCTTCATCCACTTGCTTCATCTCGTTTTCTAGTTCGGTAAAGGTCACGTTCACGTTCGTAACGACAGGCTTCATGCTGTTGACGTCTTCTAACTGAGTATAGATGTCTACGGCATCGTAGATTTTAAACGGCCCTTTACCTATTTCGTCACACAAACGGGTTGCACGGCCAAGCATCTGTTCAAATAGAATTCGACTGTTCACACGGCGTAAAAAGACTAGATTGCAAATTCTTGGTACATCGACACCTGTAGTTAACAGATCAACAGTGACGGCAATGTTAGGTAGGCGATCATTCTTAAACAGGCGGATTTTTTCTAGCGGTTTATCACTGGCTCCAGTGATCTTTTGAATGGCATCGTCTTCCACTTCACCATGATAATGTTCACATGCTTCTTTTAATGCCTCAACCACCTGATCAGCGTGTTTATCGGTAACACAAAAGATTAAGGTTTTTGCTTCTGAATAAGGGCTAATGGCATCACTTTCAATCAACCACTTAGTCACTTGTTTGGTAAAACTTGGGCTAATGACCTTACGGTTAAACTGAGACACGTCGAAATCGAGCTCATCCGGCGTGTTGTACTTCTCTACGGTATTGTCTTCAACGTTGTAAGCTTGAACTTCGTCATTCACTTCGTAATGAATGCCCTGTTCTGCTAGCTTAGTATGAATACGAACAGGTGGAAGGTGATCGTTCAAATAGCCATCTAGTACAGCTTCGGTATAACTGTAACTGAAAATAGGCTCGCCAAAAATATCTACTGTGTGCAGCGCTGGTGTCGCGGTTAAGCCTATTTTGAAAGCGTCAAAGTATTCTAAAACAGCGCGGTACTTAGATTGGTAATCCTTTTGATCACGAAATTCTAATTCGGTATCGCTTAATATTCTGTCAAGCAGGTAACCACGGTGGCATTCATCAACCACAATGCAGTCGTATTGGCCAACACCCGGCTTAGTATCACCATCGCTTGGGTACAAAATACGTTTAACTAAGCCTTGTACGGTCGCAACATGCACCTTGGTATCATCTTCGGGTTTGGCTATGGGTGACTTGTCTGCTTCCATGCCAATCACATCAAAGGTATCAGCAAAGGTATTGAGATTCTCTAAACGTACTTCACCAAAATCAGTAGTAGCTTGTACACCAAGGGCTGAGCGGTCGACAAGAAATAGAATACGGCGGAAACGTTCAGCTTTTAATAAACGGTAGACCAAGGCAATACAGGTTTTGGTTTTACCTGTTCCAGTCGCCATTGCCACCAGCGCATTGGTTTGACCTTGTTTAATGGCTTCTTCAACCGATTTAATCGCTTCTACCTGATAGTCACGCAGCTTCAAATCATAATCAAAACCCATTTGATCAAGTTCTTGCTCGGCCTGTTGCGGTGTTTGTCTTAAGTACGTTTTGATTTCTTGCGGTGTGTACCAACCTTTTAGGGCACGACGTCGGTTGGTGCTGTCACGTACATCTAAAAACCAGATTCCACTTTCTTGTTCTAACTGTTCTAAATAGGGACGGCCATTAGTAGCAAAAACAATCGGGACTTGAAACTCTCCGTAAGTCGTTTCAATGGTGATCCCACCTTTATCTGTTAGCCCTTTTGCATAACGCTTAGCTTGATCAATTGCGCCATATACATTCTTCGCGCTCTTTTTAGCTTCCACCACAGCAACAGGCGTTAGACCTGAGAACAACACATAGTCCGCAGGCCCAGATGAAGTTGGCCATTCAGCAATAGCACGGTTTTCGTTAGCTACAGGCCTTGCCCCTTTTGAATATCTTAAGTTAACCGTATCTGTTGTCCATTGTGCATCATTAAGTTGTTCATCGATAAGCACCCGCGTCTCTTGTTCATTTAATTCAAGACGCGACTTTTCAACAAGCTCAATAACTTTGGCTTGAGCTTGTTTGTCTTGTTGGTTGAATTCAGCCAGATAAATGAGGTTGGCCTCGTCCATCTTCTTACGATACTGAGTTAACGTATCCTCATGCTCAGTCGCCACTTCCTCCCAAAGCTGGCTTTCCGCCTGCATTTGCTCGGCTCGGCTCTTCAAGGCTGCGGATTTCTCTGCTTCAACTTGTTTGAGCTGTTCAGCAACTTTCAGACGCTCTGAGGTTCGCTGCTGGGTAACTTCTAACGCTTGCAGTTTTTCTTCTAGCTTGCGCACATGCTCAGATGGGTCTTCAGGTTTCATAAAGGGTTGTGGTTTAAAACCTTTGGCATGAGCCCCACCAAATAGGGTGTGATACCAGGCGCTAAGGGCATGTCCTAATACTAATGCTTTTAGTGCATCACGGTGACTCGACGAAGTGAAGTCATGATTGGCCGTGTTTCCAAGCTTTCTAATCGTGTGGAAAGAGTCATTGATACGCTGGTCTAGGGTCAACTTATACTCAAGATTACGTAAGAGATCGACTTGTCTGATATCCCGCCCACTTTCATCTTTGCCGTATTGGACACCTACGCGCGCAGCTACGTTTTGCGCTAATGCTTCACCCAGTTGGCGTATCTTAACCAGTGTGGTATTTGGATCAGGAACAAAACATTGCTCTGCACGGTTTGCCAACCGAAACAGTAATTCATCATGATGCTTTAAAAACTCAAAATTACTTTTTTCCACTCAAAAGTTCCTTTCTCGCCAATGCTGGTCAATCTTAAATGCAACTAAGTTAGCATCTTACTACTTTTGAGACTGTTAGTTAATTCATAGAGTTAGCTAATTAGTCATGAATCAAGCTTGTCATTACAATAGATATGGACTGTTTTACGATTGCTCTTGTGAATATTTTTCAACATGTAAATTAAAGATATGTACCCCAGCTGAACCTAAAAACTAGTGCTTACCTTAGTAAAAAAAGAAAGGTTTCGAACTAACGCCATTATGTCAGGTGACTATATAACCTTGACACCACAGCTTTGTAAGTATTCGAAAACCCCCTTCTGTGTAATGACCATATTGGCGACGATGACGATTGCCCTTAGCCAGAACGAGTTGTCCAAGTCTTCGGTATGACTGGCGAATCTGCGTCTTAAGATTAAACGCGGCCTTCTTAATAGGGCTAACTTGATCTTTACTCTATTATTGAAATGTTATTTTTCTGCAGATACTTTCTTAATTGATAGGCTCTATCTATAGCCTCAGGTTGGTTGTATATATAAAGACTTGTATCTAACCAGTTCCAAAAAATTAATAGTTTATCCAATACATTTTTATCAATTCGAGCACCATTTTTTATAAAGGCTTTGTCATAGAACTCATTAATCAATACTACCAGCCGCTCAACGAACTTATTTAAAGCCTCTTCAACCCAATCTTGTTCATGCCCGACAAGTTCTGAAAAGGCATCAATACAAAGTAACTGTCCCGCTCTGTTGATCACCGGCTCATAAACAAAATCAGCGGACCAGTTTCCCATCAACGCTTTCCAATGAGTGTTCATATACTGCGTTTTTGTTCGATACTTAATCTCGTTTAATTTCTCTTCAAAAACCCGAGTTTCAGTATCCGATTTGTGGATCAAGTACGCTGATTGTTGTTGTGACATATCGACGGCCAATGTACTGCGAGTCTCAAATAATTGCATCCTCTTCTCAAGCGAATAGCTAAGGAGATCATTGGTGATACTCCACAATGCTCTTGGCCTCGGTAAGCCTTCCGCAAGTTGATCGGTTTGTTGCCCAATCTTTACTAGAAGCGTATTCAAATAACGATCCCAAACACGAGATGACAGCTCACTTGATATCACTTTCTTATAATCAGTCGCGACGTAAACTAAGTGATGCTTAAGTTTTGTTAATTCTTGAATTGTAATACTTTGATTTAATTCTCTTCGAGCGTAGGAAAATTGGTGCCTCAGCGCCCAAAGTTCCCTAGCATGTACGCTACGAGCAATCTTCTTTTTTTCTTCTTCAATTCGATGCCCTGCCCGAGCTATTGCTTGATTAGCTAATTCGAACAAAGAGTTTCGTTCAGAATTATCCGACAACACATAATCAAAACATTCTGCAATCTCGTCAGAAAGGTTGCTAAGAACCGGTCCCGAAAGAGTACCTTGTTCACCATCTTCACAAATTTGTTTAATTGTTTTTTTGATTCTTTCGAGTGCCTCTTGAGACTCCTGTAGAGCCTTATTCTCAATAGCAAAAGACAGTTCTTGTTCCTTTTCTAATAAGGCTCTTTTCGTATTTACTGCATGAGGATGCCTTTCAGGTGATAACTCCAAGTCACTCAAAGTCACCATTTGACATCCATAGCTCATCTCAAGAACAAGCTCACTTGGCTTGAAATCAAACTCTGGGAAATGCGCTTCAAAGTAGAACTCACCACTTTCTTGGCTCTTTTCTGATGCTTCTTGCGAGAAAACAAAGGCATTACATTGGGTTTCTTTTACTTTCCCCTCAAACTCTGCGAAGCTTTCTGGATGGGTATCTAGAGCAGTACTGTACATAACGTAATAGAAAATAGAATCGCTTCGTTCTTCACTGAACAACCAAATCAAATTGATTTCTTCCTCTAAGAAGAACTGTTCTCTAGCATGGATTATTTCTGGGTCTAACCAACCTTGAATCAACTCTATCGCAAATCGATTACCACTAAGGTCTTCAAAATAAATATCAGGTTTACGTCGTCTATTGGGATAACCTTTTTCTGCAAAGATAAACTTTTCTACTTGAATAGATTCGCATTTTATCTTTTCTGATCCCTTCAACGTGCCTGCAATAAAGTGTTTTGTTCGAAAGTGCCATTTAGTTTCATGCATTTCAGCTTCAGAGAATACAAACTCACCTTTGTAATCGCTGTGAAATGGACAATCGACCTCTTCCAATTCCGGGATATGTTTGTGATAAAAAGCAGCTCTCCCGGTTGCGCTTCGTGCACGATACCTGACAGGAAGACCACAATAACCACATTGGATGAAATCTCCTCCTTCAGCGCTATGAACTACAATTTTCCTCTTAATAGATGCTGTACGAGCTTCGTCAGGTGTAGAACCATAAAGGCCTAAGTAATCACTTGCCAATATTGGGCCTTCGATCCCTTTAATCTCTAGCTCCCATAAGCCATTTTTGTTTTCGCTGTTAATGTAATTCATAAAGGTTACCCGTCTGTGCGTTGCTGGTTCCGATTACTTTCTTGACGAAACTCGACCCCAACAATAATATGACGCCAATAACGACAGGTAAATACTGATTACATACACACGTCGCTTAACCAGACAGGAATTTGATAATGCGTAAATGGCCAATAAGATGGGATCTGCTGTTCCGCTACCGAATGATAGAAATCATTGCATTATGGGAAGGGCGACTAACTACCAATCATTTGATTCAGAACTTTGGTATTGGCAGACAGCAAGCTTCGAAAGACATCAACACCTACCTAACCGATGTGGCGCTAGGCAACCTTGTCTACGATAAGCAGTTAAAAGGCTACAAGCCCAGTGATAGCTTTATTCCAAAGCTAACGAGCGGTCATGCTGATGAATACTTACACATCCTATCTCGAAGTGAAGATATGACTGTGACTTTCAATGAGCTTGATATGGGCTTTGAAAATACGACGATGGTTCGCCCAGTGACACGCAACATTACACCCGAAATTTTACGACCATTAGTCCAAGCAATCAGAGAGAAGAAACGTGTCGATTTAAGCTACACATCATTGAAGAATGGTGAAGAAGTAGAACGGATCATCTCTCCACATACACTCGTTTGTACACCATTACGCTGGCATGTTCGAGCTTATTGCGAACACTCAGAAGACTATCGAGATTTCGTGCTGAGCAGAATTCGAGGTGTTCCAACTCTTGATACAAAAAAAATAAAGGGAAAAGAGCAAGATGAGCTTTGGAACACTCATCTCTCTATTAAGTTAATCCCCGACTCAAGATTAACCGAAGCCCAGGCCAAAGTGATTGCACACGACTACGGTATGGAAAAAGGCACCCTAGCAATACCGACGAACGCAGCGCTGGTTCGCTATGTTCTGGATGCTTATAATATCGATATTAATGTGTTGAATTCGAACCCTAAAGGTCAGCAGATCATCTTAGGGAACTTTGAGGATCTGAAGCCATATCTGATCTTTTAACTCCATGATAAGCCAGAGCTAATCAATTAGCGCCCCTTAAATAACTCGCCTCGATGATAACGAAGGTATGGGCGATGATCCGGCATGATGCTAAATGCCATACCTTCCTTTAAACCAATAACATCCGGCGATTCCAAGTAGCTTGAAATGAGTACCTTCCCGTGATCATCAAAGGAGATAAAACCGAGATCAAACGCTTTATCTAGGTTGGCAAGAAGCAGCAAACCATTAAATCTATCTAATCGCTCTTCGTTACTAGAATCTCGCCAGGGCTTAATGTGTGAAGCCAATAACAGCTGTGTATTACGATACCCTGTAACGGCGCAACCACCCCACATCTGAATCAGTTTTGATCTAAAGTGCCCCTGTCCTACTCTTGTATTGACCAAAATGGTTTTTTCAGTTTCGGATAAAGTATTGTCAGTCATCACTTGTTTGATGTCTGCATTCACATCCACCTGAGATAAGTCAGCTAAAAACTGGTGGTAATGGGACAAAGCGGCGCTGTACGTCCCATGCTCCTTAGAGTCACGAATTTGAAACTGCTCCAACTTTCTCGCTTTTTCTTCATATCCAATAAACTCACGATACGAATTGATATCAGTCAGCGGGGCTTCTAGCTCGCCAACATCCATCAACCAATTAGATATCGAACCTCTTATGGCTCCAAGGTAATTCTTTGCGGTTTTTTCAGATTTGCCAATATCAATCAACCACTGATGATATAACGTCGCTAGATCAGATAGATTAGAAACTAAAGCATCCTTTAGTTCGTTAGAAACGATATAGCTTTTCATGTAGCTAAACAGCTCATCGTCAATATATGCGTGAGAGACCGCCTTTGCTGAATAACGACTGGTTGACGTATTGTCATAACCGTCATTGAAGAAAAGGTGCCAAAAGCCTTCACTTCTCAAATGGAAGAAAGGATTTTCCGGGGTATTTTTATCAGCCCCTTGAGCCAAGTTGTCAAAGTGATGAGTAAACCGTTCTTTAAGGGCTTGGTTAAGGCAGATCTTATTGGTCGAAATATGCCCTGCTTGAATTAGATCCATAACAGCCAGCAACATACAGACTTTATGAGGACTTTTTTTGCCACCAGCATTGTTCATTTTCAGGTTTTGAAAACGATCTAAGTAGTACTCTAATGCCATTATCGACCCTTGCTTTTGTTAGATCTTGCATGTTCTAACACTACGGTTTGCCAAGATATCTCTTTTCTCTTCAATGAATCAGTGTCTTCGGCAACGTGACAGACTGTCAGCCCTACAGCTTCACCTAACCTTTCTAATTGTTCGACGGAAACACGGTAAGCACTGCGGCCATCATTAAAGCCGCCATGACGCAATGTGATCACTAGTTTTCCATTCTCGGAAAGCAGTTCAGACAATACAGCGATCGTCTCTTTTCGAACCGCCGAATTTAGATGCATCCATACCGCTGAAAGTAAAATCAAGTCGTAATGACTGCACAGCTCTCTAGCTTTGCTTAAAGCAGGCAGAGCATCGTCTAACCACTGAACTTGAGTCGAGGAGTTTAATCTCCCTAACTGGCAAAGTTCGCTTGCTGGTTCAACGGCGACCACTGAGCAGCCTTGTTCAACAAACCACCTCGCATCTCGGCCTGAGCCAGCACCGATATCAAGTACACTTGCATCACCATAAGGCCAATACATACGCCACACACGGTGGACATTTTCAAATTCCAAAGAATCGTACTGCTTTGCAAGCTGAACCGCGTTTTCGTTGTAGTAACAAACATTCCCCGACATAAACCGCTCCATAGACCAATCTGACTCGATAATATATGGGTCGATTGCATATGACGATTACGTCTTAGATAAGTGCTAATAACTGTGATTAAGATCTCGGAGAATAAAACCCGTTCAAAGTGCTTCCCTAGCCATATCCCCTGCTCTGCTCATCTGTTCAAAGTCTCAGTCAGGTGGTCTAACCGCTGTGTCACTTTTAATTCTCATTGCAAATTCTGATTATGTTCTTACTTCAAAAGGCTTTCTTAAGCTCAATCCAGGCAGAAAAATGTCGCCCGTTTTCACAGTCATCTGGATTACCGAAAGTTGATATACAAGCGCTAGCGATACAAGTTTGCTAGCTTTCATGTGCTAGCCCAATCAAAGTTCGTTAGCGGTATAGTTTAGTGTATAACCACAATTTCTATCTGCGCCCTTTCTATAAGTCGTGCAACTCCAGAACTTACCGTACTTACCATTTCTTAGCTTCATCTCACTACCACAACGCTTACAGAGCGGTCGAATGTCGCCACACTCTTCGTTAATGCATTCCTGAAAGCCTGGCTTAGTCGTACTGCTCATCGGGCTACCACACTGGCTACATGAGGTTTCTTTGTGTTTGCAACGAGGATAGAACGAACAAGACAAGAACTTACCGTAACGACTAACGCGCTCTTTCAATATTCCTGTTTTACAGCTGCTACAAGAAATCTGTTCAAACAGTTTCTGTACAAACGATGCATCAAATTCATCGGTATCTACGAAGTATTTGTTCTTTATGAGTTCGACTGCATCTTTATATTTGGCAGACCATTCTCACTCGCGATATTGTGTCCCTTTTTGTCGAGAAAATGCCTTTTCATTTTGCAGGTTATCGGGAGTTCGCCAAACAACGCCAGCAACGCCAAGAAGCGTTAATCCATTCCACTGGGGTAACTTTGCACTTTTTAATCATGAATTGTCATTCGCTCAAAGACAGCTTTAATTGTGTTTAGAGCTTGAGAAACATCCATCAAAAAATCCAAGTGCATTAAAAACACTTGGATTTTGAGAGCTCTGAAGGATCGTTCAAACGATCACTTTGGCTTTAACTGATCGGCATTAACCTTTTTAATCTCTATTTGGAGTCGCTATATATTAGTTCTATCATTTCTTTTACTTCTGGATTAACAAACACTTGATTATCTAATGTCTTTTCTATAGCTCTCGACATAGAAGGGCTTCTAGATTCCGCTTGGGAGATAAGATGCCGAACGTAAGCCAAATTTGAAGCATCCTGATTAGCACTCCATTTAATTAAGGCAACAGCAGCTTCATATTGCCCCATATTTGCAAGGGAACTCAAAGATGCCGCTATTAATTGACTATCAGCTGCATTGCTATCGATCACATACTGCAAGCTCGGCACCAAGCGCTCATTATTCAAATATTGCAGACTAGATAAAGCCACCTTAGATTTATTGTCATCAGTTTGGGCAATACCAATTAAGAACTCAAAATCAAGCTCCGATGCATTTCTTGCAATACCTCGAGCAACATCACCGATATAAAGATTATCCTCTTCTAACTCTACAAAGCTATCCTTCAATAAACTGATGTGGGTGGCATCTCTAGATATCTTTTGTATGGACTTCTTCACTACATATACCGTATTCGAGCTCGGACTAGAAAGCGTTTTTAACGCATCTAGAAGTACCGCAACAGATTCTGGTGTGTTGATGGCCGCCAAAAGACTCAACAGGTACTCTTGCGTCCTATCAGACGCACTATTAGGTCCTAGCTGCAATAGCTCTCTAATTTCATCATAAACTGAAGTGTCTGCCTCCACCCTCAACATGAGAATCAATTGTTTTTCATTTACTGTATCGACCCTTGAAATCTTTATGGAGCCCGCCAACTCTTGCCAAACACCAAAAGTCGAATTGCTAGTGCCTGTCTTTTGATGGGCCTGCACGATCATCTCTCCATCTTGGTTCGTAAATGCACCTTCAATATTTGATGCTTTACCATTTCGCTTAGTCTGCTCATGAGCAATAGTACTGCTGTTCTCGTCCCCTACCAGTTCAGAACTAACAGACTCATGCAAACCAAGTTTGATATAACCAAAATAAGTGATTAGCGAAAAGGTACTAACAAGAATGGCTAATTTTTGTTTTCGCGTCACATTGTGTCTCCCCAACCTATCGATTCTGATACTTGTTGGAACATCTCAAATAAATCTGTAACTTGCTTAGTCTGATCGATATGGACGATATTATGATCATCATTCGTCAAAGAGAAATCAACATCTCTACCATATAGAGCAAGAACCTGGCTTAACTTTTGGCTATTGACAGGTACGATACCATCGCCAACCAAACTTGCTCTCGTTGCACCGTTTTCAATATACCGAAGCGTGCTAGGGTGTGGGTGGTCGCCTTTAAACCATGCACCATAGTCGTACAGATCGTAAATACCAACTAATGAGACATCTGTATCTAAAATTCCGAATTCAGTACCACTGTAACTTAGCTGAGATAAGACTGTGTTTTCTAATGTAAGCACATCTCTATTAATTGAGATTATTGATTCAGACTCGGGTGATAAGAAATCAACACTAGGAGCCATCAAATCCATAACGTAATCACCAAGTTGTATACTCCAATATTTTCTTTCACCAGCTAATAATTCAATCACTTCCCAGCTGTCTTCACAAACACTATTGTCCTGTCTAAAACTACTCTTTGGCGTACAATTCTCATCCATATATTTATAGAAACGTCCAAGCGGTGAACCTTGATGAGGTGTACCTGTGGTCATCAATGCTTTTACATGTTCTCTATTGAGTGAGGCTGTATTTTGTAGGTAAGCTCTTGCAGCTAAGCCACCTCGACTATGAGCAATCAGCACGATCTCTGTATCGATTCCAAGTTCATCTACAATTTTACCAATGGTCGTTTCTACTTCTTTGCCTAACAATTCAAAGCTAGAGTAGTCTCCATTGCATCCCAGAGCAGAGACACAAGTTTTCCCGTCGAGTCCTTTAGAACTGAGTATTGTATCTCTGTCATATCCACCGAAATCTAAACTAAAACAATACTCTTTACGCTTATTAACCTCTGGAAGCGAGACGAGTTTGTTTTCCAAATCGAGTATCTGACAAGTTCCAGAATAAAAACTATCGTCATTGATCAACGGTTGCCATGTTTCTGAACTTGATGCTAGACCATGCAATAAAAGAGTGACTTTTCTAACAATGATTTCATCTAGCTTCGCCAAAATTTGGTAACTCGTATCTTCTTCGGCAGACACGGCGATAAAATGAACTTGACCTGCTTTAAGTCTTTGCAGACATTTTTCATCAAGCTTGTAACTATTGTTTGATCGACAGTCATAATCAAACTTAGTTGGGAATGAGCCTTGTTTTACATAAAGGTCGGCGTCTCCTGACAACCCTACCAAACTAATATTGAGTAAAATGTCTTCTGGAGTTTCTACCTTAAAGTAATGCCAGTTCCCTGAGTTAATAGTCTCATTTAAAGGGACAGATAGCCTCAATGTGGTAGGACGATTGGCTGTGTGATCATCGAATTCATACGGATAGGAATCTTCGTCGTTTGAGATACCATCACCGTCGATATCAAGGTCATCGCTATCAGCGGTACCATCTTGGTCGGTATCGACCTCCAGCTCATTCTTTAAGTTTTTCACGACATGCAAGAAATCATTTGGATCTGATTGAATCTGAGCGTAATGACTTAAACTTTCATATGTCTTTGTCGGATTTTCCAGTACTTGTTCAAAACTCACGCCAGTATCCGGTAGTAGATTTAATCGAACTAAATCTTCTGCGATAGAAATCATTCGCTCGTCGTTGTTCTTTACAAAATCTGACAACAAGTGCTCAGGCTTAATTTGAAGATCTGCCGCCAATTGATTTATAGCCTGTTCCGTTGTCAAACCTGACTGAACTTTAAAATATACAAAAGTAGAAAACGGTGTGACGACATTTGTTCCTGCAGGAGCTGCCATTAAAAAATCATTGGTCACATAGCGATTCAAACCTTCGTCGAAAGTTTTCCCTGAACTTGCATGGACGAAAGTGGTGTAGTCCTCAGCATTAATATCATCAGGAACCTTAAACGTTGCGACTCCTTTTGATTTTGTTACGGCAGCGAGAGATGATCTTTGAGTAGGTCCTACTCCCTCCTTATCTAACCAAGCGGTCGCATCAACCAAATAACCATCAATTGCTGTAATGGAGTAGTCATTGTAGGTTGTTGAATTCGACGCACTGGATGAAGAATCATCACCACAGCCAGAAACAGACAGTAATGAACAAAGGACCGCCCATTTATAAATAGTCATTGCAAATCTCCGTATAATACAAAACGCATAATCGCCGAATACTAACAGGCTCAATCATAATGAATCAACTTGAATATGCAGGCTTTAAAATTTGAGTAGTTATCATTAATTAGAAAAATCCAAACAAACCCTATTAGATAAATTAAAAACGCAGCTAAGTGATTTAGATGCAACTTGGAAAGAACGGCAACGATTTGATGACGATGGCTTTGATGTCGCAATAAAACCCAAGTCTTCTTTTGAGATGTGGCTATTTCAGCAGCTCATCAATGACTACCAAGGCAAGTGCTGGATAAATGGCTCAGAACCGCCCTATCACGCAGTAAAGAAGCATTCTATCTAATTACCCATTAATCACCGTTACCCCACCTGCTTACACGACCTAAAAACACGTTCACCCATCACTCTATAGGCCATCTTCTTATCAAGGTGTTTTTTTTATTTTATTCGTAGAAAGGAACCCACTATGCAAACAACACAACAAGATAGCCCATACAGCTCACCCATAGACCAACATGATTCTTTACTCACATCAGAGGGGAAAAAATTAAACCGATCACGGTACTTGTCCAATGGTCTGAATCTCGTGAGTTCATGGAAGAGACACTCTATGACTTTAATGAATTCGAAAAGAAAGCTCTGAAAGTTGCCAAATGCAACTCATTAGGCGTGTACTATAAGACGAAAGTAACCGTGACCTTTGACAATGAATATCAGCACGAATGCCGCTTAGATTTAGGCTGTGGTGGTAATGACCAAGGTTTTGCTGAGCACTGCTTAAGCATGGCTCGTTATTACCGTCAGCATAAAGGGGATGTCGATAAGCCTTGGCTTTACGACAAACACCACCAGCAGTTAATCGAACTCATAAACACTTATGAGTTGGACCACTCATTTGTAGACGTAGGACGTTTGCAGGTTAAACAGGTCGAGGAGCAAGCTAAAGCCGAAGAAGCCGCGAAAGAAGAAGCGTTTCAAGAGACCCTAGAAGTACCACAATGGGCCAAGGGTGTGATTATTGCCACACTCACGGACTATGACGCTGAAATCAGTGAGCCATATGCGGGTGAGTTTCACACCAAAACGTTGAAGACCATCATTCTTGCATGGTCGAAACACTCTCGAAACCTATTCCCTGAGCTGCGCAAAGCTTGTCTGAATCACTCTGAAACGGCTTTTCTTAACGATCCAGAGAAAAGCGTTGAACACCGTGAGCGCTTTGCCATGGGAGAAGGCTATTACCTAACCGATACAAAATACATTCGTTACGGATGGCAAATCAAGAAGCGAAACTTTTACAGAGAGGACAACAAAGCACGTTATGTGCCCTTAGGTGAGGTCGCGATAAGCGAATAAAAGAAAGAAAGGCGAGCGGATCGCCTCTCTCTGGGTAGTCTTATTTTTTTCTGTTATCAACGACAGAATCGCTTGGAGATCACACAGCTCGTTAGCAAGAAAGAGGACATAAACGTTTTACATACTCTTCTAATGTAGCAATTAATTAATAACTTTGAGTATCGAAAATCTCATATTACCTAAGATAAGAAAAGCCATTGTTGAACATAGCAACAAAAATTATGATTAATTACGATGACAAAAACGGTCTGAGGTTAACTCTGCGCTGATTCAAATAGCGGTGTTGATTTGTCTTTGTTTATTGCGAACATAAGACGTTTTTTGTTCTGGTCAAAAGTGTAGATAGCTACTAGTGGAACCGCCGTTACTAATAAACCCGAAAGAATTGAGGTGATTTGGCTATTAAAGCGATTCAACAATGGTACACCTGCAAGCCCTGTGCTAATTACACGGCTAACATAGAGGCCTACAACAGCTGATGCGGTACTTGCCATAATGATACTGATAGACTGAAGTTTATTAGGATCGTTACCAGCCAAAACACGAGCACTTCGGACGCAACTTAAAGTACCTTCTCGAATCATACCGAGCGCAAAAGCCGGCATCTTGGTGATCATTGAGATTAAGATTTGAGGAATAACACTCAGAGCTCCGCTCACTCCTGACTCAATTCCCAGTGTTCGTGCTTTAGCCCAGATTTGACGTTCTTCAAAACGTTGATTCAACTTCTGAGAAATACGCTGCTGAAGTTCTTGCACATTGCCAATAACCCCCTTTTCATCAAAGAGTTTAAAATCCTTGCAGAAACGCTGTAGCTCCTCCATGAAAATGTCGATCGTTTCTACGACCATCATACCAATTACCTGCTGAACTGCCATGGCAGCACCAGTTTTAGCCGCCGTCAAACCAATCTCTTTTGCAGCTTCTACTTTATGTGAATCTAATGACTCTTCTGATCTCTCAAGTGCCTCTTGGCAGTCTGCTTCGCTGATCTCATGGGTTTCACCATTGATAGTCAAAACTCTAACACCCTCTTTTGTTGGATGAGGCTCTGAACGATCTAAAACTTCAGCGAGAGGGACTTGTCCTTTTGATCTGTTTACCGAGCTATTAGTGAAGATAAGGTTATCTTTGTCATTTACCACATCTAATAACTGATCATCATTCGTTCCAGCCTTAACTATGGTCGAACCGTATATCTCTTTCGCTGATATAACGTGTTCAATGTCTACATCGTATGGGCTGGTTTGATTCCCTTTGTTGTAACCGTCTTCAACAAAGTTGAATGTATCTCTAGCATCTGCCCGAATGTTCTTCATTTCCGAATAATTTTCGTGGTCACGTATGTTTGTACGTGCTGTATAGCCTTTGTATGATTCAGATAGGTTTTCGTATTTAGCTTCAGAATTCTGGTCAATTGCCTCCATAGTTCCAGTTAGAAAGAACGATGCCATAGCTCTTTGAATGGCTACATCGTGACATTGTGTAAAAATATCATCCATCGTATCGGCAGGCACCGGAAGTCGCCCCTGAAGGTCGCTAACCATCCGCATTGTATCTTTATCTATTTCTAGAGTAGACCGAGCCATTGCATTCAATTTAGCGGGACCACTTTTCAAATACTCTGTGGCATTCGTAGCTTGAGCTTTTATGTTATCTACCTGTTCAGAGTATACGCCTGAAATCGCCTTGCTTGATTTCTGTATCTGCTCAGACGCTAGCGCCTGGCCTTTCTCTGTGAATTCTCCAGCATTAGCCTTAACATCAGCCAAAACTTGTTTTGCGTCCACATTAGAAACTAATTCTTTTGTAGTTGAAACGGCCTCTACAGCTTTATCTGACACGCTAGATACTGCATTGTTAGAAGCATCTTTAGCTCGCTGCTTCAAAGCGTCGGTATCTACATCTGAAATTTTATTCTTTGCCTGTGAAGCAACATTTTTAGCTTTGTCTAGCCAGCCCATAATCTTGACCCTTAAACTATGTTGGAGTTCTGAATTAGGCATGATAATGTCGTCTTTCATATGCATCTTCAACCTTAAACCAAACATTAGTTATTGGATTGTGAGCTTAAACGGGTGAGTAACATTTAGTTCCGTAACTTCTACATTCGGACAACTTTCCTCTCTAGCCTCCCCTTAAAGCTAACAAACCATACGCCCCCTTCAATAACACATCTTTCCTTATGATCTTCCATCGCTTCTACCAACGCGATAAGATCTAACTCAGCACTATCGGCAACCTCACACCTACAAATAAATTATTTTCGTCAACTAGCTGCCCATCGTAGTTATAAACACTGATACCAACCCTGTAGGTTTGATGCGCTTCATTTTATGTTGCGATACCGATATAGATTGCATAGTTTTCCTCATTCATGGACTTGCACCTTTTCTTAGTTTTGGCTTACCATTTTGGAAAGGTCTGAATTGGTGAAGTGGTATTAATTCAGTCTTAATGGTTTGGTCTTTGAGACAAGCGTATTTCCATCCACTCATCCACTTCCTTTTCTACCCAAGCAACCGCTCGCTCTCCCAAGTTAATCGACTTCGGAAACTCATCATCATTCATTTTGCGGTAAATCGCTGAACGGCTAAGGGCGGTCTTTTGCATTACTTCTTTTAGTTTTAAAAATCTCATTGGGTGTTCTCCTTGTTATTCGTCATAACAGGAGTCCGCCATTAAATTTTTACCCAGAACGTCCAATCAAAGCTCAGTATGTGCCACTCAGTTTTACTTCCGATCAAATCCCTTCATTCAAAAACCTTTCAGATATATGTCATCAAAGTGAATAGGAACCATCGCTCACTTAAAGGAGGCATACCATGCCAAGACACAACTACCCTACTCACCAGCCATCGAGCTTAAATGAGCTGCTTGAAACGGCAGCTGAGGCCCTTGCACAAAAGTACAAGCGCGAAGGGACATTCTCTAACCCGAATAATGTAAAGGAGTATTTAAAGCTCAAGCTAGGATCATACGACCGAGAAGTATTTGCTCTCATGCTGCTCGATAACCAACACCAGCTGATACGATTTGAAGAGCTGTTCTTTGGCACTATCGATGCGGCGAGCGTTTACCCCAGAGAAGTAGTAAAGGCTGCCCTCTATGCCAATGCTGGAGCGGTGATCTTTGCTCATAACCATCCTAGTGGAGATCCTGAGCCATCGCGGGCTGATAGGCGCATTACGACCAGGTTGATCGATGCCTTGTCACTGATTGATGTTCGTGTACTTGACCATATTGTGGTCGGTGAAGACTGCGTCTCTTTTGCCGAAAGGAGTTGGATATGAAAAGTGTTATTGCCCGTTACGAATGTATTTCCCTTTTACCTGAGTTACAGGGATACCTCACTACTGTAATGAGTGTGGCGTCAATTCCAGAGCATGTAGAACGTGTCGCTCTCAACTTTCGCCATAATGCCTATCGACCTAACAAAACAGGTCCTCACCCTGTTGAAGTTCATTTATTCAGAGAGCCGTCAAGTGAGGTATGGAAGGTCGCAACCATGACTAGCTTTGCGTTTCCAAGTAAAACCAGCAATGAGTTAGACGTCGAGCTTTACTTTAATTTCAATCACCAGTGGTTTTATCAACCAGATATTGAGCGGTGCGATCTTAATCAACCTGAAGTCATTGATCTGTTTCAATCATGGCAAAGTTCGTTGGTAAAAGCTTTTCGAAATGGTGGTTTTGATTCCTTCACTGCTACCGCCATCTAACACTCCCCCCAATCAATACATTAATCCTTCAATCATCCATTACTTTCAAAGCGCTGTAAGAAGGCGCCTAGGAGCCCCTATGCCTGTTAAAACATTAACCTCAATAAACGTTACCCCAACCTGCTTGCCATTATCTACGGCTTTCCATCGCAGCCTAAGCCAAGTGCTTGATCAACATCGGGATAAGCAAGGTAATCACATAACGATCAACTTTCGAGACAAAAGCTACAATGCTGAAAATGGTGGTTTTCATCCCGTTGAAATTGCGCTGAACAAAACAGATGAGAATCACTTCTCGATCCTGTACATCACTGACTTTAGTTATTGCGGAGGTCCCTACCCAGAATTAGAAAGAGATCTAGATTTTGATATCGGGAATGGCATGGCATTTTCTCGTTACGGAGGATGGCAAAACATTCGCCAATCTTCTGTGAACGAGTTGTATAAATTGTGGCAAAGCAACTTTGTCGCCTATGTCAGCATGGACGCCTACGACGAAATCGAAGTCAGTAACAACTAAGACTCCCTTAATCCCTTTATTAATCCATCATTTCAACAAACCAATCTAGAACCGAGTTCAACAAACAACATTGATTAGTACACATGAGTACTGATACCGCTGCTTCCCATATTGTTAAAACGGGAAGCTTGAGACCCTTGCTACATAAGGGTTTGGCGGTATCGACCTCTCTGTGCTTCCCAAAACACCCTTCTACAGACAAAAAAGGAAGCTGACTATGGCTGAGGTCCAAGCGATCAAAGACGACGACACCATTCGGCTCATTGGCCACTTACTCGCTATTCGTTGTAATCCGCAAATGGCTGACGTTTGGCACATTGGGCTAAACCTGGCACTACGAATATCCGAATTACTCTCCATCCGCTTTGAAGACATTAATGATGACCGACTCATTATTCGTGAAAGCAAAACAGGCAAGCTGGCGAACATCCAGTTAAACACTAAAGCACGGGAGCATATTGCCAAAGTACAAGAGAAGCACCCTGACCATGTTTACCTATTTCAATCACATCGATGCCAGCAACTAAAACATAAACCACCGCAGCCGATCTCTCGGCGTGCGGTGTCTATGGCCTTTCAACAAGTGGGGCAAGAACTCAAGCTTGCGCTGGGTACTCACTCCATGCGCAAAACACGAGGTTATTTTCTCTACCAATCCACTAAAGATATCGGTCGCGTGATGAAGATGCTACGCCACACTTCTGAGGGCGTGACGCTTCGTTATATCGGTATCACTCAAGATGAAGTCGACAAAGACTTCGTATCACTCGAACTGTAACTAAGAGAGGTTTCTATCATGGAACATTTACAACCTGGCGATCATCTGGTGGTGAACGTTGATGTACTGGGGATTACTGAGCACCATGGCTTATACATCGGAAATGACGAAGTAATTCATCTTTGCGCTCAAGCTAAGCAAGTCATACTCAGTTGCTTAGCTACGTTTTCTGACGATAAAGAAATCAGAGTGAAGCGTCGCGCACCCTATCCACAAGATGCCATTGATTACGCAAAACAGCAGGTAGGCAAACCTGGTTATGATGTAGCTACGAACAATTGTGAGCACTTCGTCAATCGCTGCATTGAACAGCGACATACGTCTAACCAAGTGAGTAGCAGCGGTCATGTCATCGTTCATGTGGCAGCTAGGCAAGGTTTACTCGGTCAATCAGTTAAACAATTTGCCAAAGGCCCGCTAGGCACCATCGCTATCGCCTCTACAGGGGCCAAGTATGCTGGTGAATATATTGGCTTGCCTGATAGTGTAAACACCGTTATCGGGGCTCCTGGGGATCTTGTCGCTAAACCTATTGAGGCTGCATACAAGGGTACCGTTGATACTCTAAACAATACTTACGACAAACTGAGTGATGGTGAAATCATCGGTGCCACTGGCGAGCTGATAACGGGCACAGTAGCGACTGCGGTTGATGTCGTCTTTGCACCCATTGAAGTGGTAGGTATCACCTTGAGTGCGATTAAGTCATGGTTTGATTAATATACTGGAGGGCTAAATACCCTCCATTCATCACTACCGATAACTGGTACTAAAATTACGACGCCCTTCACCGTAATGTTTGGTCTCTTTTTTTGCTAGATAGCTTAGCCGATAAAACAAGTTCTCATATTGGCACGTGAACTCAGGTTTACTTTGATGTAAATAGTACCCGCCATTTTTGGTAAAATGCACCAACCCATCAGTATTGTGATAATCCATACCTAGCGCACTAGCCCAAGCTTCACGAATCATTCCTGCCAAAGTACCTCTCCTCTCCCAGTCACCTAGCTTATGAAATTTCTCTTTGTTAAAAAACAAGACCATGTGGTAATGATCGTTTGCTGATGTATCTCGTTCTCTACACCAAATAAACCGAACTATTGTAGGACGTACCCTTTGTTTAGCTTTGTCGTACCTGTGGTCCATTGCTTTAATTTTTGCTTTAAGCGATTCAGTAAACAGTGAGATTGCACGATCTCTAGATCGACATTGGTTGACGATCTCATCTCGACTCAAACAGTCAAGCTCTTGAGGAGCTTGTGGCATCTTAAGATCAATCCGTACTGCATAGACGCGTTTGTACTCATCACATGCGTGATTCAATGTATCAATTATTTTATCTAAGTATCTTTCATTGTAGTCATTTAAGTTGCCAAGAATGGGCAGCCCTTTGAAGTAGTTGTTGTTCATTTTTACTTACCTATGGTTGGTTATCATAAGTAAGATCTGTTGTATTTATTTACTGGGTTATCAGGTGACCATACTAAGGTATGTTCACTAAGAGAGAGGTATGTATATAACTATACCGACATCGTTTAGGTGTTCCCGCCTCGTAATTCCCTCTTCTATAGCAACAGCAAAAACTCACCTCAAAAGTAGCTTATTTTGGTCTGGCGTTATTGGATGAATTCATCGACGTTACTTCAAAGGCTAACCAATCACCTTGTCCCGTTAATTGTGTTTCACAAGCCAATTAAGCAACACCAAGACAATGATAAATGCACATATCCCCAAAAAAACAGCCACTACCTCAATAGAAACAAGTATTCGCGTCACAAAAGGCAACAAAAAAGACCCAAAAATAAACTAAATAATACGTAATTTATAGTAAAAAAGACACATAAATAACATAATAAACTTAGGGCAAGTCAATAAAAACGAATGGAATAGTCATGAAGAAAGAACCGCTTTTCAAAGCTAGAAGCAAGGATGAGAGCGATTTTTATGTTGCTGAAGTAGCCAGGTTAGTTCGAGATAGAGACTCTCACTCATCGATACAGAATGGTAGTTTAATTGATGCGGAAAACTCATTGCTAACCCATTTTAATGAGACTGAAGCGAGGCAGCATGCAAAGCTTTTATCGCTCATTTATCAAGAGAAAATCAACCCTAGTGACGATGTTTTGGACTGGATTAACTCACCTAGAATTTCAGGCTTTTGTATTATGACGCTTTTGAATAGACCTGAATTTCAGAAGCGGTATTTAGACCAGATGAGCATGATTCATTCATCAAGTTTGTCTCAATATACAACTGAGACGACTTCCAAAAAAAACGTAAGAAATGCACGAGATCCATACAACTTCGATGATTTAGAAAAGCTTCCAGGTAGAAAGACGTACGACATAAATGACTACGATAATGACAAGCTAGCACAACAAGATCATAACGAAAATTTAAGGATGGAGGAGCCTCAAAGGAAGGACTTTATACGCATTAAAGATGAAAGCTTTATCAATTCATTATCTACTGATTTTGATGCCGACACTGTCATTCCTAAAAGCAGCTATGGCTCACATCGTAGTCGCTTCCAAGCCATTCTTAAGGCTTTCTACGATTTAAGTTCAGCTCAAGTAAAGTGCCGTGGTGATAATGATGATTATCGACATTTCAATCTTTCCGAGATTATTTTACGGTTAAAGTTTGACTGGCAACAGGTATTCTTACATGCAAGTCATTCTTGGATTGAACATGACAATGCAGATCAAATAGCATGGCTTCACCACAACCTTCAGGCGAAAGATGCCGAGTTCGAGCTCCCTTGGATCATCACTGACACTGAAAGCCTGCATGATGCACTGCTCACTTATTTAGATTTATCATTCCTACAGCACCCCGAAGATACCGCTAAAAAAATCGAAACACTGAGAAAGGCATGGGTGAGAAAAAATGGCAATGATAATGCTGAAGAGGCTAAAAGCATTGGCTTAAGCAGTAAATCAAAGGCTCAATTAAAAGAGCTATCAAAACGCAAAAAAAAGAGCGAAAGAACGGTAATAAAAGAACTTATTCAAGAGCAACACTCATCACTAACAGACAACTAATATTCCTAAAGTGGAGGCGGCCCAAAGTCGCTTCATCTTTAACAGGCTCTCAGTTATACGGTATGATTTTGGTTTGAAGCCATGCTTGCACTTCACTTTCAAGCCACGCTTTTCACTTACCCATAATGGCGTAGTTGTTAGGAAAGTCACCGGCTTTAATCAAGTTATAAATACTGTTACGGCAGAGTGTTGTCGTTTCCATAACATCGCGTAAGCGCAGGAAACGCTCACTACGATTCTGAATAATGTCCATCATGTTCTCCTGGTTATTGGTTTATCCAGGAAGATGAAATATATCTGTATCCTCTTTGTTTACAGGCTGCCAAAACTACCACTAGCCGATAAACAATGAGGCTGGTACACGAAAACGCGCTGATAGTGCCTTAATGTGGTTGAGCGTTAGACAGCGCTTTCCGCTTAAGATCATCGATACCGTCGATTTGGCACCTATCTCTTCTTTGAAATCACTTAACGTCAACTGGTGCTGATCGATGATAACTCTTAGCATGGCGATGCCTGGCTCAAGCTTATCAATAGTTTGATTAAATTCATTAAACGGCTCCGCTTCTTCATATCTTTCAATCACCGGAAACATCAAGTCGATCACTGGCTGATGAGCATCATAATCTTCGATAAGCACTTCCATCGTGGCAATCAGTTCTTGATATTGTTCTGGTGAAGTAATGCCAGTAATCCAGGGCATAACACTTTGAGCTTTACTGACGGCCTTATCTATCTCTGAAATATTTAACATGCTCTGCCCTTACCTCTTTATTAGACTTCAATCCTGAATTCAAAAGCTTGCTTCATCAATGGCTGCACTTCTACTTTATTTGGCATCCTAAACTCATTGACATGCCTCATTGGCACAACTTTCACAAAGCCCCAAAACTCCAGAAACCGTTTAATAAAACGCGATTCAATCATTGTGCCTAGTAGCTGACTTGGGGACGAGTACTCATCTTCAGGGCATCTCAGCAGTAAGTCAGGGAATGCGGTCATTACCTCTTCAATCAACTGTTCCGTATTGCCATGACTTTGCAAGCGCCACAGCATAAATACCCAGAAGGTTCTTAGATCAATATCGTGCTCCCATCCATCTAGGTAGCCCCAATTGTACTGAGAGGTTGCCGCTTCGAACATAGGGATGAAGAACGCTTGAATGCCGTGTGCTAGGTACTGCTTTTGAGCCGTTTTTTTAACATGATAACGCCCGCTTCGACGATAGATGATACCCGCTATCTCTGCCAGTACCCGGCTGTAATGCAATGCATTAAATTTATCTTCGTTACTGCCTGCATATTCACTGATACTAATATGCCGTTCAAATTGAGATACTGCAAACTCTGGCAATAATTCACTGGCCTGTTTGACGATTATTGTCGGTAAGTTGCCCTTGCTGGTGGCTTTAAATGAGCCATCGTTTTGCATTGCTTCATCCAATATCAATTTTAAGTAACGCATCACCGGGCTGGTCTTAAGATCGTCTGGAGTCTTTATCGTGACCTGTTCCAGTTCCTTGAAAGGTGCATAAAACCAATTACTCATTTGTGTTGGCGAAAGGCCACAAAAGTCAGGATGAGGCCGATCATTAGCCGCCTTCATTTTTTGCTCTGCAACAATATTAAGTTCTTCTATAGACAAGTTAGGGTTCATTGCAGCAACTTGCTCAATATCATCCAGCATTGATGCATGTTGCTTAGATATACTGTTCATGCAGCAACGTTTGTACTTTTTACCGCTGCCACAAGAGCAAGGTTCATTTCGACCTGGTTTCATGTTTTATCTACTCGTCTTATTTTATCTTAATGCTACGCCAACTTAAGAAACGCCATCTCAAACCAGCAATGCCGCATTTTCTTGCTTACGCTCTGCAAGTGTTTTTTCTATCGCTGACACAGTGGTCTTACTCACCCCGTGTTGCTTAGCAAGCTGCCTAAACTGACTAATGGCATCAACTACCTCTTGAATGCATTGCTGTGCTTCCTTCCAATTAGCAAAGCCTGCACTAGCAGCCAGCTTTTGCATCACTTTGAATGGTGGCGCTTTTCCGTAGCCAGCAAAGGCAGTAGCATGCTCGTTAAAAGGGTGAGGGCTAAACGTTACATCGTAAAATGGTGCGAGTTGCCAGCTTCCATTATCTGCCTGTAAAAAGCCCCAGTTCTTACTGTGATCATCTTGGTTCGCGGCAAATAAGTTAAACATTGCGCGACGAAATTGAAGTTGCCCAGCAGCTGGTGACTTACAGAGTTGACGACTGGCTTTAATAAGGTCGCTGTAGTCTAAGCTCGGGCTTCGAAAATCAGCATCCAATAAGCCGCAGGCACTGTGCATATGTAAACGCCCAGCCTTCTCTTGCGCGGGTAAATAATCGAAACGCTTTAACGCAAGCCATGCTTTAGCACCACTACTTGTAGGTGCTTCGATTAACTGCCACGTCGGTGGCTGACATTTTGCCAACCCAGCCATTTCTAAATAGGCCGCTTCACACAAACCTTCTTCGTGGCCCAAGGCTAAGTTCTTAGAAGTAAACTTAACTAACCATGCTTCATCGCCAGGTTGTACATAGGTGCGGCATTGGGTCGCGTCGCCAGCAGGCATATAAATTTGCGCTTTAGGTCTAGCACCGCCAGAGCTACCGACGGCTACCAAGGTTGCTAACACTTGCTGAGTGATACCGTCTAACTCATCAGAGAGGGACTGGTCAAACAAGGTTTGGGCTTCAAGGCCAAGTGTTTCCAAATCAATATCTGAACGATTTTCTAATGAGAGCTCTGATACAGGCGTAAAAGACAATGCCCCCATTCCTTGCTGGCCAACAAAAGCCAGCCTATCCATTGCTGTTACTTGTGCTGGCAAAATACCTTGTTGGCGGAATACTCGATCTTGCAACAGCAAACCCCAACCATCGGGAAGACTATCACCAAAAACGCCGTGAATGCCTTGGTGCGGTCCTTTCGGTGCTTGCTGCAATCGCGCATCATCTTGAAGCGTAAAAGGGGATAAATTGCCAAACCTGCTTATATAGTTTTCATCGTACTGAAAGAAAACACCTTGGCGGTTTTGCGCTAATACACCCACCGATACCGTTTCGCCCGTTGTAAGAGTGCGCTCCACATTCAACTTTTGGATGGATTTAAAGCTCATCTTTAAGCACCTCTTCTATACTGGTCGGTAAAGCGGTACGGTCAGACGTTGTTTGTGTCAATTGATAAAGTCTGTCTAGTGAATCCAGCGACTGCCACAAAAGCAGCAGCTGACGAAATGATATTTGTCCGGTGAGTTCAAACTTTTTTATGGTCGAAGCAGGTACACAACTACGCTGGGCCAGTGCCTCTCGCGATAGCTTCGCTTGTTTGCGTAAGCCACGCAGATGAGTAGCAAAAGCTTGGCTTACATCGGTATCATCTAAAAGTGAAAAGTTCATACGCAGCCTTATTGGATACAGTAATGTCTATTATAGCGTTATTTTGTAATTTATGGATACCATAACATCCATATAGATAGGAATGACTATCACGTAACTGGAGAAGGAAACTCAAAGCTGATACTTTGCATCAGGCAAGGGGTTGAGTTAAGGTAATTCATAACCTAATAGGCTCGTATCTAGGAAGTGAACCACTGGTGGTTGAATTGGTGGTTAATAATTGAAAGCGAAGGCTATCGCGTATGCATCCAATTGATTTTTAATGGATTTAATATTTTAGTCTACATTCAGATCCAAAATGGAGAGTTATTCACTCTCCATCACATCACGAATCAACGACTAACTATCCTATCAAGAATCCAGTCTTGAACCTCACTTTCGACCCAAGCGACAGCTCTGTCACCAATAGGCACCTGTGATGGAAACTGCTGTTTTTCTATAGAGCGATACATTCCCGACCTTGATAAGCCAGTCATTACTAGTACTTCATTGAGACGGATTAAGCGAGTGGTTACGTTTGACATATTGACACCTTACAAGTGAGTGGATTTCACTTAAATGACATATGTCTGAAATTATTTAGGTTATATGCACCATAGAAAAGCCGTACCCTATGCCTATGCCCAGCCTTTAAATTCAGTAAAGGCCCTTTGTGACGCCGTAACATGGATTTGCTGAGATCAAATTACATACTTCCTATTAACCCACAACCTTAAGGCTCTTTTTACCACTCATCGACAAGCTCCCCTTTGCAGCTTCTTCAATGTGATCACTCCACCACGCCATGAGAACTTTACGACGTTCAAGGTAATCTGTGCGATTGTATGCGCTTCTTACCTTATCTCTATCCACATGAGAAAGTGCAGCTTCGATAATGTCTGGGTCAAAGTTCTGTTCATTTAGAGTGGTACTGGCCAATGCGCGCAAACCATGAGACGTTTGCCTGCCCTTCATGCCCATTCGTACCAATGCTTTATTTGCTGTCTCTTTGTTGATGTGATTGTTGTTACTTTTGTCTGCTGGGAAAAGAAATTCACTATCCCCCGTGATGAAATCAATCGTCTCTAATAGGTCTAAAGTTTGTTTTGTTAAAGGAATGGTGTGCATTCTTCCCTTTTTCATTCGTTCAGCAGGAATGACCCAAAGCCTCTTTTCTCTGTCAATTTCATCCCAACGTGCTCCAGCCGTTTCAGAGGACCTTGTCATGGTGTGAAGTTGCCATTCTAGCAAGCAGCGAGTGATGAGTTTAATGGATGCGTAGTTGATTGTCTTGAGGAGCTCTGGAAGTTCATCGGGTGCTAACGACGCTTGGTTAGTTACCTTGGCAGTTTCAAAAGCTTTACCAATACCTGCGAGCTTGTTGTGCTCAATCACACCGGTGTTTACTGCAAAGGTCATTATCTCATTGAGGTTGCGACACAAGCGCCCTACTGTTTCTAATTTACCTTGGTTCGCAATAGGTTTAATGGTTTTAATCGCTTGTGGTGCCGTAATGTCACCAAGGGGGAACTTACCAAGATCGGGCAAGAGGTACTTCTCAATTCGTTGCTTTAACTTTTTAGCCGTTTGCTCTTTGACGCTTGTTTTCTTCACTTCAATCCAATCATCAAATACCAACTGTAACGTATTCGACAATTCTAACTGTTTTTCTTTAAGTGTAGTGTCACGGTGCTCTTTAGGGTCAATATCATCAGCAAGTAGTTCTCTTGCTTCAATAGCTTTAGTTCTTGCTTTAGCTAGTGAGATGTCAGGGTACTTACCCAAGGCTAGGTTCAAGCGCTTTCGTGAAATGGGATGATAATAAGAAAAACGCCATAGCTTTGTTCCTATAGGCTTAATCTTCAATGATAAACCATCACCGTCACCTAAATTATATTCTTTCTCTTTAGGCTTTGCTTGTTTAACTTGAGTTGCCGTTAAAGGCTGTACTTTTTTCGCCATCGTAATCCCCTGAAGTAACCTCGAAATTGCTTAATTCTTAAAAGACTACTTCAGAGATTACTTTAAACGGTGGATTTTACAACATACTATGGAATCTTATGGAACTGTAAAATAGCTAAGCGTCTGATAAAGCAAGGAATTACAGGCACAAAAAAGCCCACACTAGGTGGGCTTTCTTTTTAATTTGGTGCCCGCTACTGGACTCGAACCAGTGACACCTTGCATGTCATGCAAGTACTCTAACCAACTGAGCTAAGCGGGCAATGCTGTGAAACTTATCTAACCGCTTTACTAAGTGGCTAACGCTTCAGAACGAGATGGATAATAGCGAGTGAATGGGTAGCGTGCAAGGATAAATTTGCATAAAACTGATCGTTTGCTTTTAAAAACAACAATCAGAATAAATTTTAAACACAAAGCAGATCAATGGCTTGAAGTAGATCACATTTCGCCTCTACTTCAATAGCTACATACATCTGCCTGTTTCGTGTCTTATTCCTCAGATGAAACGTTTTGACTCAAGATATTAGTTAGAATCGTCATCCACATCGAACACAACATTGTAGTTCTCGGTGTAAGTACAATTAGGTTGACGGCTACATGTGAAGAAGCGTCGGCCTTTATAATCACCTTGGCTTGCCAGCTTGATGATCATCGGGCTACCGCACTTCTTACAAAATCGAACTTCTTTCGATGGTTCAATAAGGTCAATATGAGTTGCCAATAACCTTTTCAAACGACTCACTTGGTAGCTGTGTTTTACCGATGTACCAATCAAAGGTAAGCCTGCCGATTTACACACGTGTATTAGAAGCTTCTCGCGATCTACCTTGCCCTTGTTCAGCTCTTTGCCGTTGTCGAGCTCGATGATGACTCTTGGCTCTAATGTACGCGGGTCACACACCACAAAGTCGAAATAGCTTCGAGCGATTTTATTGTTCGCGATGAACCAGTTTTTCTTGGTATTCGATTTTGCAGGCGCAAGTACGTTTGCCATGTTCACTTTTGCAAACACCACACCGTGATTGCCCACTGCAGAGATCAAGGCCGTATAAAAGGTGGCTTGCTGTACGTTGAGCAACGCCCCTTTCTTTTGGTAAGCGTGGTCTTTGGTGTCGTCGTGTTTAAACACATACTTTTGAATAAAGTAAAAGAACACAACAAGAACTACTACAACGATAAAAATATTAGTCATTTTTTAATGCAATCAAGTAAATAGGGAGATTAGAAGAGTTTGTAGCCTAAGTAGAAAGCCTGCATGTAGCAAGAAAAAGAAAATCAATTACTAACAAACATCACGCCCTTTCAAGCCTGATAAGGAGAAAGTACCACTTGATGAGTTCGACATAGCTCGCCAATTCGATCATTCTAGGAATATTTATACCCTAGCTTAATGTAAATCAATTTGCGTACATTCATGATCACTTAGATTGAAAAGCGTTAGGCCAATGTTAATACCCCGAGCCCTAGACAGATTAAAATGTTGCCAGCTCGACGATATAAATAAGATTTTTCTAATTAAATAGAATAGTCAGGCAACTTTCTTGATTTAACTCAGGCATTCATCTGGCACATTGGCGTTATAGTAATTTTCCTGTTCCTATAGCCGTGACTTCTGACGAACGAGCGGAAACATAATGAGAATTAACAATGACCCAAATTAATGAACAACGTCTTGTCGACCATTTCTGCGATCTTGTGAAAATCGATAGTGAATCACGCAACGAGAAAGCCATCGCGGAAGCACTGGCTGAGCAGCTAGGCGAACTAGGTTTTGACGTACATAAACTGGCTGTACCTGAAGAAGTGTCGAACGGTTTCAACATCTACGCTCGTTTAGATGGCACACTTCCAGGTAGCACAGTATTCAGCTGCCACATGGACACAGTTACGCCAGGTATCGGCATTGAGCCAATCATTGAAGACGGCATCATCCGATCTAAAGGTAACACGATTCTAGGCGGCGACGATAAATCTGGCATCGCAGCTATTATGGAAGCGGTTCGCGTAGTCCAAGCTGAAGGCCAAGCACACAAAACCATCGAAGTCGCCTTCACCGTATTCGAAGAAGGCGGTCTATTCGGTTCTCTGAACTTCGATATGTCTTACATTCAATCTGAGCACGCTGTCGTTCTAGATACAGGCGGCCCGATTGGCACTATCGTCAATGCAGCACCTGGTCAGCAAAAAATTGTTGCGAAGATCAAAGGTCGCCCTGCTCACGCTGGTTTAGCACCAGAAGAAGGCATCAGCGCAATTCAAGTGGCTGCAGACGCAATCACCAAGATGAATCTGCTTCGCATCGACGAAGAAACGACAGCAAACGTCGGTATCGTTGAAGGTGGTCAAGCGACTAACATTGTAATGCCAGAGCTTAAAGTCGTAGCAGAAGCGCGTTCACTGAACGATGAGAAGCTAACAGCGCAAGTTGAGCATATGATTTCGACATTCCAAGAGAGCGCGAAGCAGTTCGGTGCTGAAGTGGAAATCGAATCGACTCGTGTTTACGATGCATTCGTGATTGCAGACGATCACCCGCATATTCTTTCTATCAAGTCAGCATTCAAAAAACTTGACGTAACGGCAAATACCAAACGCACTGGCGGCGCTAGCGATGCAAACAACTTCAATGCGAAAGGCCTAACAACGGTTAACCTTTCTACTGGTATGGCGAAAGTTCACACCACTGAAGAGTACATTGCAGTGAAAGACATGGTCGCAATCACTGAGTTTGTTGTCGCTTACGTAACACAATAATCTTACTTGTAAGCTAGGTGGTAAAAGCCATTTAGCTCATATCAAAAAGCCGAGTCGTGAACTGACCCCCATGAGGTGCGACTCGGCTTTTTATTGTCTTGCGTTTAGCCCAAAGCTAACGTCTACCAGAAATTTCGTCTAAAATCCTCTACGCTTCCAGAACTGGCTTTCGTTTTTGCCAACTAAGTCAAATGTCTTGTCGGCTATGATGTTTCCTTTTAGCTCAACCGTCATACGCCATTTACCGAGTTTGTTCGAGACAGGAGCCCAGATTGTGTCGCCTAAGTAGAAGTCCCAATCGTTGTTGCCGACGTATTCTTCCCCATCAAACGGTTCTAACACGTCACCTTTGTCTGTAGTGATATCTGGGTGATAGATGCAGTAACGGATTTTTTCACCTTTGGCCTTTTTGATATTCAGAATGTAGCCAAACTCGACGTCAATTTCTGCGTCGACAATGGTGGTGAACTCTTGGATTTTTGGTAGGTCTTTAGATTTTGAATCCCATGTGGAGTAGATACCATAAGAGGTCATGTCGACCACAACTGAGCGCTTTGCCATTTCAATCTTTACCTTGGAGTTATTCTTTGAGCTTAATATTGGTCGTTGTGTTCAATTCGTTAGCCAGATAGTCGTTAGCAAAAAAGCGCAGGGCTATTCTTGCCAATCTTTGGCCATACGCTTAATCACCGATGGTTCGATATCGTGAATGCTGCCATATTGCTCTCGGCAGACTTCGATAACCAAATCTGCTTTGTATTTGAGTGCAAGTTGGCGATAAGCCTTCATTTCCCACTGTTTGATGAAGGTATTCGATACCACAACATCAAGCCCCTGCTTCAAACTACCTTCCGTCGTGTTCTGACACCACTCATGCGCTTGCTGCAATTGCCTAGGATCAAAATGATACTCACCTTGCTCATTCACGTAATACATATCCGCTTCGACATGTAATGCATCGTAGGTCTTTGCTTTTGTTGACTTGCCCGAGCCAGGCAACCCTCTAATGAGTATTAACTTCATCTGTTACTTTACAGGCTAATTCGAAAACGTAAGTTTATCTCAAATACTATCGAGTTGCTCCGATAACTCCTCTAATCCTACAGACTTGAGCCAATCAATTCCCCCTACACGAATGTATGAAAAAACACAGCTGTACCTAGCAAGCTAAGTATTGCTTCTGATAAAAAACACAAATAATTTACATCTATCCATTTTGTATATCGACAAGCGTATCAAACTACTATAGATTTAGAAGTATAGACGTCTAAATATCTAGCTTAGGGAGAAAGCTGTGCCTATTCGCATTCCAGACCAATTGCCAGCATCTGATGTTCTTCGTGAAGAAAACATCTTTGTTATGCCGCTATCAAGAGCATCGACACAGGAAATTCGTCCACTTCGAGTCTTGATCCTCAACCTAATGCCTAAGAAAATTGAAACTGAAACTCAATTCTTACGCCTACTATCAAACAGTCCATTGCAAGTGGATGTTGAGCTGCTGCGCATTGATGACCGACCAAGCAAAAACACACCGACTGAACACCTTGATAACTTCTACCGCCAATTTGAAATGGTCAAAGGGAGAAACTTTGATGGATTGATCATCACTGGAGCACCGCTTGGCTTGGTTCAATTTGAAGATGTGATCTACTGGGACCACCTAAAAACCATCATGGAATGGGCAAACAAGCACGTGACCTCAACCTTGTATGTGTGTTGGGCGGCTCAGGCGGGCTTAAAACTGCTGTATGATTTGCCAAAGCGCACTCGCAAAGAGAAACTTTCTGGTGTTTATAATCACGAGATACATAACCCATACCACCCTCTTCTGCGTGGCTTTGACGACTCATTTTTAGCGCCCCACGCACGTTATGCCGATTTTTCACAAGAATACCTAACCGACCATACTGAATTGGATATTCTCGCAACATCTGACGTTGCGGGTGTTTATCTAGCTGCAACCAAAGATAAGCGAAATGTGTTTGTCACCGGCCACCCAGAATACGATGCGCATACATTACACGGTGAGTACGTTCGTGATTTAGGGGAAGGCCTGGAGCCGACGATTCCTATCAATTACTACCCGAACAACAATCCAGATAATAAGCCAGTTGCAAGCTGGAGAAGCCATGGACACTTGCTGTTCTCCAATTGGCTAAACTACTGCGTTTACCAACAAACGCCTTACGATCTGGATCACTTCAGCGAAGACAACTTCACTAAAGACGATTAAACGTGAGTTCGTTGTAATCAACAGTTCGTAGTAATTAATAATTCGTTGTAACCAATCTTGATAAAGCCGCACTCGGTAGGTTGTTGATAAAACAGCTAATTGAGTGCGGCTTTTTTATGGTGTGTGCCTCGCATTCCATAATAGATTTACCACTTCGACGACTGCGATTTCATATGATGGGTTGGTGTTCATAAGGAGCCGCACATGCCTGCCAAATCGTTGTTTTCATATCCACAACTATCAAATCTCGCGCTACTCGCCTCATTCTCACTGGCTGGCTGCGTTTCTGTGACGGAAGGACCACCTAAGATAAAAAGCGATCCTATTGCGATGTCTGAATCTCGAATCGAGTTAGGCTTAGGATATATGGGGCAAGGTAACATGGTAAGAGCTAGAGAGAATCTTGAGCTCGCCGTTAAACATGCGCCAAGTTACTATCGCGCACGCCTTTCCATTGCGCACTATTACGAACAAGTTGGGGAAGTTGACGAAGCAAGAGACGCCTATAAGAAAGCGCTGAGGTTAGACGCAAGAAACGGCAACGTATTGAACAACTACGGTACATTCTTGTGTAAACAGGGCGAATACGAGCAAGCCGATAAATACTTTAACCGTGCCATCGACCAACCCTATTATTATCTGGTATCTGCCAGTTATGAAAACGCGGCTTTTTGTGCGTTTAAGGCCGGAGAGGTAGAGCAAGCAAAATACTACTTCTCTCGTGCGATTGACCACGATCCAAACCGCGTAAAATCAATTCTCCAGCTCTCTAAGATAGAAGTCAGTACTGAGGATTATAATGATGCACGGCTGCGCCTGTTTAAATTCCACCAACGTTATGGCTATCAAGTCCCCTCACTTCAAATCTTAATCGAACTAGAAAAGAAAACCGGTAACGGCGCATTACAGCAGAAGTACCAAAGTGAATTAGACGAGCTACTTTCTGTTTAAAGCAGCTTACGGTTAAGATATTGGATGATTAGATGATTAGATCAAAACGGGCTTGCTGAAAGTATCGGCAAGCCCGTTGTTCATTTGGGAGGTCGGTTTTAAACCAGTCACTTCAGTTTTGGATTCGTTATTTCAATTCGATCCATTGTTGACGCTGTTCGTCGTCCATAAATGTCCAAGCAACGAAGCGACTGACTTTTTGCCCTTGCGACATCTCAACCACTTTCACTTTTTTTGCTCTCAGCTTGCCAAGTTCTGAACGAATCATGTCTACGTTGTCTTTCTTAGAAATCAGCGTCGTAAACCACAAGACTTGCGTCGAGAACAATTGACTCTCTTTGGCCATTTTCAAGATAAACGCGGCCTCACCACCCGGACACCACAACTCGGTTTTCTGACCACCGAAGTTTAATGTTGGTTTGCTCCCTGCATCTACGGCATTCTGCGCCGTCTTCTTGTTTTTACGCTCAGGCTTAAACGGTAAGCCTGCTTTCTTCGCTCGATTGGCTGCTAAGTTATCTAGCTTACGTTGAGAACCTTGCTCAGCTTCTTCTTGTGAACCATGGAAAGGAGGATTACAGATAGTGACATCGTAACGCTCATTATCCTTGATCACACCTTTAAAGATGGATTCAGAGTCTGCTTGCAAACGACTGCGGATCTTACCTTTTAGGTTTGCATTACTTTCTGCCATAAAGTTCGCCGCTTTCACTGAAACAGGATCCACATCCGTACCAGTACAACGCCATTTATACTCTGTCGCACCGATGATTGGGTAGATACAGTTTGCACCAACACCGATATCTAGCGCTTTAACAGAAGCATGGTTATAAGATTCACCTTGGCCATCGCTATTCAGGATATCTGCCACTCTGTGGATGTAATCAGCACGTCCCGGAATAGGCGGACACAAATAACCCGCAGGAATATCCCAATGCTTCACACCGTAGTGATGAGCAAGTAAGGCTTTGTTCAAAAGCTTGACTGCCAGAGGATCAGAGAAGTTAACCGTATCTTCCCCTACAGGGTTCTTAATCAGATGTTCTTTCAACTCAGGCAGTGCCGCGACCAACAGGTCAAAATCGTATCGGCCTGTGTGTTGGTTTCTTGGGTGCAATCCGCCTTGAGGCTTTTCAGTCGAGCGTCTTTTCTGAGCTGCGTTTTTGTTAAAAGCAGTTTTATTAAAAGAACCCTCATTCGATGACCCTTTATTCGCACCCTGTTTACCTTTACTATTTTTTGCAAAAGGTCGCTTTGCATTGTTGTTGCCAGCGTCTTTAGGGGCACTATTTTTACGGCTTTTGTCAGATGTGTTCTTTGTAGAAATACGCTTGTCGCTGCTTGGCTCAGCTGTGCTTGGCTTAACATCAGCTTGGTTATCTTTAGTTTGTGCTGATGAGGTACTGTTCTTCGACAGGCTTAGCGTAGTTCTGTTTTGTGATTGGCTCATTGGGCTACTTCTTTAAATCTAAATACATCATGAATAAACGGGCATCTAACTCAAGTTGGTGATAGTCCGGTTCCATGTGACAGCATAGTTGGTAAAAAGCTTTATCGTGCTCTTTCTCTTTAATATGCGCCAGTTCATGAACCACCAGCATTCTCAATAGAGGCTCTGGTGCGTTCTTAAAAACACTCGCTATGCGAATTTCATTTTTCGATTTGATCTTTCCACCGTGATTCTTCGCAACGTAAGAATGAAGGCCTAATGCATTATTGATTAGGTGTATCTTCCCGTCGTACATTACTTTGCTAATGGGCGGTGTTTTTTTCATATAGCGATTTTTTATCTCAATCGCATAGTCAAATAAGGCTCTCTCGCTCTTTATCTCATGATTATTTGGATAACGAGCTTCAAACCAAGGCACTAACTTATCCGACTCAAGTAACTGAGTAACAGGATCAATAATGTGCTTGGGATAGCCTTGAATATACCGCAAAGAAGGATGCATGCTGAAAGACCGTATCGGTTACACCACGACAATACGTTGTGGTCTTGAAATTTGAGCCGCATAGTGTAACTGATCACACTTTTCTAATCACCTAGGATTCGTTACACTTTAGCGAGATTCACCAAGAGCTACACTCAAAAAGAGATTGTAAAAATGAAACGTGTTGTATTGTACGTCGCTGACAAATGTCCGCACTGTAAAGATGCCCAACGCTATCTGGACTCAAAGAAAATTGAATATCGCCTCACGAATGCAAAAATGCAGCGTGGTCGTAAAGAATTGCAGGCAATGGGCGCGCGCTCTATCCCTGTACTGAAAATCGGTGATCAAGTGATGGTCGGTTGGAATCAGAAGAACTTCGATAAGATGTATAACTCAAAGAACACATAATGTGGCCTTAGAGCTTAATACTTCTATACAACAAAGCCCGCAGATCCAACCAAGGATGTGTGGGCTTTGTTTTTTCTGGTCGAGCCTCACTTAATCACACATACTGCTTTACGAAATCAATAAAGGTTCGGTCTGCCTTCGACAAATAGCCTTCTTTTCTCCATGCTAAAGAGAGATTCAGTTTCACCGGATCTTTAAATGGCACGCCGACAACATCTGCTTCATACTCTGTCACTAAACTGAGTAACGCAGTAATGGCGAACTCTCGTTTTACAATAGATAGAATCATCGGGAGTAAATTGGTTTCGAATGCGATGGTCATGTCTAGATTGAACTTTTTACAGGTCGCATCGATAAAGTCACGGTGGAAATAACCCGACTTGAACATGATCAGTTCTTGAGCGAAAAACTCTTCAAAGGTGATGGATGGTTGCGTTGCCAATGGGTGATCTTTACCAACGACGGCTAACATTTCTGAACTTAATAGGTGGTCAGTTTCAAGATCATCAGGCACGTTTTCATGATTGATAACCCCAATATCAAGCTCACCGTTTAATAGCATCTGCCGAATCGAAGCGGTACCTGCATCTATAATCGTCAGTTTTAAGTTTGGGTATTGGCTTTTAAACGCCATCACCACTTGTGGGAAAAAGTAACTCCCCATCATGCTTGGCGCCCCTAAACGAACCTCTCCTTTCTCTAACCCCTTTAACTCGTTCATTGCGAGTTGAGCATCATCAAACTGTTGAGCAATTCTCTTGGCATGCTCGAACAACACCTTCCCCTCTTCCGTTAAGGTGACGGATTTGTCTCCGCGACGGAACAGAATTAACTCCAATGTTTGCTCAAGTTTCTTGATGGAAATACTCAATGCAGGCTGTGCAATATGCAGCATTTTTGCGGCCTGAGTAAAGTTACCAAACTGAGCAACGGCCAGAAAATGTCGAAGGGGTTTTGATTCAAGCATGTCGATATATTTTATATATTGAGGTTATATCTTTAATATATTTCTTTAATCATACCCGTACTGATAACTTGTTCACAAATAGCTTACTAACTCGTACAGGCACAACATCAATGTTTGATAAAGGCAGTCCTCAGTACAAACGAATCACCCGATCATTGGCAATGGGCTCGTTCATCATTTTTTGTAACCTTTATCTCTTTCAGCCAATTTTGCCGCACATGGCAGAGCACTTCCAAGTATCTGAAACTCAAATCAATTGGTTATTTGCCGCAACGACATTAGGACTTTCGATTAGCTTAGTACCCTGGGCAATTGCATCTGAAACCTTTGGTCGAAAACCTATCATTCTATTCAGCTTATTTGCGATTCCTGTGATTGGATTGAGCATGGTGTTCACGACAACCCTGTTACAACTGGTTATTGCGAGAGCTTTCATGGGCATTGCTGTCGCCGCTTTTGCTGGTGTCGCGGTTGCCTACATGGTGGAAGAGTTATCACCCAAAGCGTTTGCGGTCGCGATTGGTGGCTATATTGCGGCCAACTCATTAGGTGGTATCTTCGGACGTGTATTAGGCGGCTTAATCACAGACTATTTCGATTGGCATGCGACGGTGGTATTTTTCGTGGTCGGATCTTTACTTGGTGCACTCTATATTGCGTATAGCCTGCCTGACCAACAAAACTTCAAGCCACAGAAAGGGCTGTTCTTTCATCATAACCGCTCGGTAGTGATGCATTTAAGAAACCGCACCTTGTGGCTCGCGATGTTGATTGGGGGCGCTAACTTCGCGCTATTCGTTAACCTGTATTCAGTAATGGGCTTTAGGTTGGTATCCGAACCTCACTCAGTACCTGTTGGTTTGGCTTCACTCATATTCCTATGTTACTTGGCCGGAACGGTAAGTTCTAAACTCTCTAACAAATGGACACTTCATTTTGATCCGTTAAGCGGGATATTGATGGGCGTGTGTATCAGCTTAATCGGAATGCTAATTTCTGCCATCGACAAAGTCCCGTTCATACTCGCTGGTTTACTACTGATAAGTGGCGGTGCCTTCTTCGCCCATACCCTTGCCTACTCTTGGGTAAGTCAAAAAGCACCGAGCGCTAAGGCCACAGCAACCGCACTATACTTAGTCCACTATTACATAGGCGGGAGCTTGGGGGGGTTCTTACTCTTGCACTGTTGGCAGCTGTTTGGCTGGAATGGTGTGATCGCAGGTGGTTCTATCTTCTATGTCGCAATATTTGCTTGGGTCTATCAATTGAAACAGCTTCAGGTATTAACCTCGAAACTAGCTGAAGCTTAAGTAACACAAACTGCCTGATTGAATTATTGCTTTTGATTAACGTCCGTTCTGATATCCTACGCAAAATTTCATTTCGGAACCTGTTATGTCGAACACTCAAAGCATAGATCTTCAAACCATCCACGACCAAGTAAAGCAATGGTTAGACGATGTCGTTATTGGCCTAAACCTGTGCCCATTCGCAGCCAAGCCACAACGTAATAAACAGATTAAGATCTTTGTGAGTGAAGCGAATACGGAAGAAGCGTTATTGGAAGACATCATGACGCATTTCGCAGAGTTAGATAACACGCCAGTCGCAGAATTAGAGACGACGTTGGTGGTTGTCCCTAACATGCTGCAAGATTTCTTCGACTACAACATGTTCATTGATTGGATAGAAGCGCTGATCAAACAGGAAGGTTGGGAAGGTGTTTATCAAGTAGCGACATTCCACCCAGATTATTGCTTCGGTGGTGCGGATCCAGAAGACGATGAAAACCTAACGAATCGCTCCCCGTATCCGGTTTACCATTTGATTCGAGAAGCAAGCATGGAAAAAGTGCTGAAGCACTACCCTAACCCTGAAGCGATTCCTGATACCAACATCGCGAGAGTTGAGTCGTTAACGCCATCGGAACGTCGTCAATTGTTCCCTTATCTATTCAGCTAATTGCGACAGTTACCCATTAAGAACAAACCACTTTCGACTTACATGCCGGAGTGTTCTTGATGGTATGGACGAGAAATAAACTGATCTCGTCCATTTTGTTTAGCAATGTAAAGGCATTCATCGGCAACTTTGATTAACGAGTCTAACGCCGACATTCTTTCCCCTTTGGTATCTCCAGTACTCAATTTAAAATGACACGCTCCGATTGATATAGTGACTGGCTTTCTATCGAGTGTGATTTTCTTCATCTCTCGCAAAAGCATCATGAACTTATCTTCAACATAACTGGGAGTTCGATTTGGATACCAAAGAATGAACTCCTCGCCACCAAAACGCGCCACAAACTCGCCTTCTTGAGTGTTATGACTCAACACGTTCGCTACTTTCTTTAAAACAACATCACCCATTTGATGGCCATAAGTGTCATTAACTATCTTAAAGAAATCGATGTCGACCACCGCGAGTGTCCCTTTTCCTAAAGAGCCTTTTAACTGCTCAACCTCCACATTCAGCGTTTTGAACAAGCAACGCCTATTTGGTAAGTGTGTAAGAGGATCATAAAGCGCTTGATACTCTAACTTCTCATTGAGCTCTTTGAGTTTTCGTTCTTGTTGTCTTCTTACGAGTTCCACTTCTATCCATGAGGCCATTAACCTCATCACGTCGATGTCGAACTCTTTGAATTCACGATGATAAGGAGCCGGGCTTGAAAAGTTTAAGGTGCCATAAAGCTCATCATTAACGAAGATAGGAATACCAATGTACGACTCCAAACCAAAAGACTGGTAGGCAGGGTGAGTCGCGTACTTATCGTGTTTGCAGCAATGTTCAATGCAGATAGGACTGATAGATTTACAGGTTATCTCACAGTAGGTCGAGCGATAATCGAAGGTGTCACCACTATTAAGTTCAACCCCCTCAGGTGTGACGCAGTGTTCAACTAAATACGTATTACCATCAACTTTCGACAAAATACCAATATCTAAATTAAAGCGTTCGAGCCCCATGATAAGCAGCTGAGCGATCTGACTCTCGAAGCCCTTTCGATAATCATTCGTGATTTGATACAAGCGGCGTATCACAATTTCACTTTCACTGGCTTGGTTCATAACTGGGATCCCACTGCTGCCGAGTTTAATGACAACATCAATATTTGGTATATTTAGAAGAGTAAAGGGTAATAAAACACAATAATCAATTGGTTTGTATGCAAAATACCTCATTGGTCCAATGAATAAAAGTCGACTTCTTCGACTTTGCGTTAGCACCCTATTCCCAGCTTTGGTAAAATACCCAATTAACGAAACAGAATGGATAGGAAAATGAACCTTTCTCAACTAAGCCAAGAAATCTACGATCACCTTTATCGCGACATTGAAGAGTTCCGCAGTACTTTTGATCTGCCTGTTGCTGCTCCTGAAACAATGGACGAAAAAGGCGATACGCTACACACCTCTCTAGCGATCGAAGAACTGACAGAACTTGCAGAAGCTGACTCTAAACTCGAACAAGCGGACGCTATTGTAGACAGCGTTTATGTTTTGATGGGACGTTTAGTTCACCTTGGCCAAGCTAAGGTAGAAGACAACCTAGCAATCAGCTACCTGATCGACCTACTGTTGAATGTTTCTAAAAACCGCTCAATCGACTTTCTGCCTTGTTGGGACGAAGTACACTCAAGCAACATGAGTAAAGTTTGCCGTAACGAAACAGAATACGCAGAAACTGAAGCTTTCTATGCTGAGCAGAACATCAAACTGATGGCGGTTCAAAAAGGCGAGTACATCATCGCTAAGTGTGCGGAAGATTTCGTTTCTGAAGGCAAGACAATTCGCCAAGGTAAAGTACTAAAATCTGTACACTACCGCCCTGCGAACCTTGAGTCTCTGACGGCTTAACTAAGTTTTCGACTGAACTAAAGTGACAGCTGAAGCGGTGAAAAGCTTCAGCTAACTTGAATAGAAAACGCCACGTTTTAACAACGTGGCGTTTTATTATCTGTCAGTAAATTCAACTGTATAAATTGCAGCTGTGTGTTGACTATAGCCGAGTGTCAGTTGCATCTAAGTGTTTATTGTAGCTGAGTGTTTATTGTAAAGTGCTATACCAGTCGTGCCATATGATAAGCCGCCACATATTCGCCATTTTTAAAGGCAAATCCAGCAGACTCCCCTTCAATCACAAAACCAAACTTCTTATACAGGCCGATCGCTCGTTCGTTATCGGTATAAACGGTGAGTTCCAGTCTTTTGATGTTAATCCAGTTGTCACATAAGTCGATCGCCGTTGCGAGTAATTGGCTACCTACACCTCTGCCTAACACATCGTCTTTAACACCCATACCAAAAGAAGCGACATGACGCCTTCTTGGATTTACACACACTTCTAAACCTAGGTTTCCAACAATTTCTCCGTCCAATAACGCGACATAAGAGTACACATTATCTGGAACATTTGAGATTCGTTTTTGCCAAGTTTCCAGAGATGGATTTGGGAGTTGCAGCGTACCGGTATAAGCATTAGTGCATTCGTAAACTTCTTTTATTCCCTTTGCATCTGACGGTTCAGAGCGTCTCACTACAATACTCATCGCAACTCCTACTGTTATTATTTTTTGCTAAATCTGAAGTACACTTTTTATGTGCACCTAGACACACTATCAAATAGTAAATATTTAACAATAGGTTAGATAAAATTGTTTCTATTGGGGCTGATGTGAGGAATGTATGTGGATGATCTGAAGAAGTAAATTTAAGGAATCAAGATTAGTTAAACTGAAGGTAATTCGATATGGGCACCTCGGGTGTGCCACACCGACAAATCTATGGAATTAGTTCGTACGTTAATTAACCCTCTTTCGAGTTTCGAAAGCATCCATTCGAATAAGATAAAGTGATCAGATTAAGTCCTAGCTCACTTGTTTCGTTTGAGATAATTCTAGGGCGTGTTGATCTTTCGTGAGTGTTTTTTGAACAGCATGGTAAAGAGTTATAATTTGCTTCGCCAAAAGTAAAACCATAACCAATACCATGCCAAGAACAATGCTAACTGATATTCGCTGGGAACTGCTACTCCAAGTTATGAAAAGTACAGGTCGTATTTACGATAAAACTGAACATCGAATGACATTTGAAGGAATACTTTATCGAATGAGAACAGGTATTCCTTGGCGAGATCTACCCTCTGAGTTCGGAGAGTGGAGTACCGTTTACAGACGATTTAATCTTTGGTCAAAGAAAGGGATTTTAGATAATCTTTTCATAAGCTTATCTAGCATGGCTGACTTTGAATGGGTATTTCTTGATGGCTCTATAGTTAGAGCGCATCAGCATAGTACAGGTGCAGCTACTGAAAGTTCAGAGCAAATAGGAAAAAGTCGCGGGGGCAACTCAACCAAAATTCACTTAGCTGTAGATAGTGGTGGCCTGCCGATTTGCTTTGATTTATCAGAGGGACAACGCCACGATATAGTGCATGCCGAAAGCTTAGTTGAGCAACTCGATGAAGTTAATACCATCGTTTGTGATAAAGGATATGACAGCGAACCTTTCCGTACTTTTGTTAAGGAACGTGGCGGAGAAACAGTAATTGCTAAACGCAATTACGGACAAGATATAGACAAAGACAGTATGGATTGGTGTCTATACAAGTATCGTCACTTGGTCGAAAATGCCTTTGGGAGAATTAAGCATTATCGAGCTATTTCAAGTAGATATGACAAGCTAGAAAGGAATTATGCCAGCATGTTATCACTGGCATTCATGTTAATGTGGCTACCGATGTATTGTTGAACACGGAATGTACAGCAAAGATCAACACGCCCTAGTCATTAGCTCGAATCGAGCCTTACCATTTTGGCCACTAACTAAGAAAGCAGCATAGCCATGATTTAAAAGCATAAAAAAGACCAGAGCATCACGCTTCTGGTCTTTTCACAAATCAAACGTCAATCAGAGTTCTGTTTCAGAATCACTTTTTTCTAAACTGATTACATTCAAAACAGCGAATGCTGACGCTAAGAACAGACCTAGTATCCAAACAAAATACCACATGAAAAACTCCTTAATACAGTGAATGGCCGTTGCGTTCGACATACTCGCTATCGAGTCGTCCAAACATGGTGCGATAACTAAAAGCGGTGTAACACAGGATGATTGGCACCATCACAAACGCTACGCCTGTCATGATGTTCAAAGTCAGTTCGCTCGATGTTGAATCCCACAACGTTAAGCTATGGCTTGGATTAACGCTAGACGGAATGATGAATGGGAACATCGAGAAACCAGCCGTTAAAACAATGCACGCATTAGTCAGACTTGAGCTGATGAAAGCCAGTGCGTCCCATTTTAACCTCGCGCTAATAAGCGCCAACAGCGGAATGAGCTCACTGCCAATCGGCGCAAACCCCATCCATGAATAAGTCTCAAAATTGGTTAGCCAAGCACCGGTTTCTGCTATCGCTTGTTTGTTTAACGGGTTTGAAACAGCGCTATGGTTCAACTCACTGACAATCAGATAGCCATTAATTTGGCTTATCGCTAAACCGCCAATGACCATCAGGCTAGCCACAAATATCGCACTCGCCTGCGCAACCAATCTTGCCTTGTTGTATAGCGCATCTGTCGTTTTCATCATCAGCCAAGCACTGCCTTGCAACAGCGCCATCAATAACCCAACAAAGCCACACAACAGAGCAAACGGATTAAGCAAATCAACAAACGATCCGTGGTATTCAACCATAAGCAAACTATTGAGCGAGAATGGAAGCCCTTGCATCAAGTTGCCAAACGCGACACCAAATAAAATCGGCGGAAAGAAGCCTGAAAATGAAATCGCCAAATCACACACTTTGCGCCATTGGTCGTTATCTATCTTAGCTCGATACTCAAGCGCAAGAGGACGCAGCCACAATGGGATAAGAGCCAAGTACATCGCAACATATAAGCTTGAAAAGGATGTCGCATACACTAACGGCCAAGCTGCAAACAAAGCGCCACCTGCGGTAATTAACCACACTTGGTTGCCGTCCCAATGGGGTGCGATGGAGTTAATCATCACTCGTCTTTCAGAGTTAGTTTTACCGATAAACGGTAATAACGCTCCTACTCCCATATCGAAGCCATCGGTGATCATAAAACCCATCAGCAACACACCGATTAGCACCCACCAAATTAAACGTAATGTGTCATATTCGAACATGAGTCAGTCACCTTATTGTTGAACTTGTTGTGCCAATTTGGCTTCAAGCGATGTTGTTTGTTCATAGTGATAACGCCCCGTTTTTAAACTGCTTGGGCCTTTTTTGACGACGGTAATCATCAAGTAACTTTCAACAATGATGAAGACCGTATAGAGACTAATAATTAGCGCGAGAGACGTCAGCAAGTTTTCAACGGTTTGCGAAGATGCCGCGACTGCAACAGGGAGAATTTCACCGACTGCCCACGGTTGACGACCATACTCAGCGACAAACCAACCTGCTTCTATTGCTACCCAAGGTAATGGAATTGACCAAAGCGCCGCCTTCAATAACCAAGGCTTTTGAGTGATGTTTTTACGGTAGGTTTGTAAGAAAGCCACGCCAAAGACAAACAACATAATGAAGCCACAACCCACCATGATTCTGAATGACCAGAACAGAGGCCACACTGTTGGGATTGAATCGTCGGCTGCTTGTTGGATTTGCTGTTCAGTAGCATCAGTCACGATGTCTGTGTATCGCTTGAGCAATAAGCCGTAGCCGAGGTCGTGCTTGGTTTGATCAAAGGCTTGTTCCGTGTCATGTGAGGTATCGCCAGCTCGCAAACGCTCTAGCAATTCATAAGCAATAATACCGTTTCGAATACGCACTAAATGTTGATCACGTAAGTCATGAAGACCCGTTACTTGCTCATCCAAAGATCGCGTTGCAATAATCCCCATCACATAAGGAATTTTCACAGCGAAGTCCGTTTTGCCTTCCTCTTGGTTGGGTAGTCCGAACAAGGTGAAAGCCGCAGGTGCAGGTTCGGTGTGCCATTCCGCTTCTATAGCAGCAAGTTTTACTTTCTGGACATCACCCAGTTCATAGCCGGACTCATCACCGAGTACGATTACTGAGATAATTGAAGCGATTCCAAAGGATGCCGCTACAGCGAAAGAACGCTTGGCAAAGGCAATATCTCGACCTTTCAGCAAGTAATATGAACTCACGCCAAGAATAAACATCGCGCCACAGGTATAAGCCGAAGCGACGGTATGTAAAAACTTAACCTGAGCAACTGGGTTGAGCACCACTTCGGCGAAGCTGGTCATTTCCATACGCATGGTTTGATAATTGAACTCCGACCCGATCGGGTTTTGCATCCAACCGTTAGCAACCAGAATCCATAATGCAGAGAAGCTAGAGCCCAACGCCACCAACCAAGTCACAACAAGGTGTTGGCGTTTCGATAACCTTTCCCAGCCGAAGAAGAAGAGGCCAACAAACGTGGATTCTAAGAAGAATGCGACAAGGGCTTCGATGGCGAGAGGAGCACCAAAGATGTCGCCAACATAGTGAGAATAATAAGACCAGTTGGTGCCGAACTGGAACTCCATAGTTAAACCCGTCGTGACACCCAAGGCGAAGTTAATACCAAACAGTTTGCCCCAGAAGCGAGTCATATCTTGATAGATTTGCTTACCGGTGAGCACATAAATGGATTCCATGATCGCCAGTAAGCAAGACATACCGATAGTTAACGGGACGAAGAGAAAGTGGAACATAGCGGTTAGCGCAAACTGTAAACGCGACAATTCAACTACATCAAACATTTAAGCTCCAAACATCATAATGATGGCTTTAATATTAAGAATTGGAGCGTATTTCAGCACAGTTCGAACAAACTAAACTAGAACAGATAAGCCGTTAAAAAACAGAACAGATTAAATGATCCGACGAGAGGCAAACTAGATTTCAGGTAAACATATTCGAAGATAGACTAACGACTTAGGCTTGTGATTCCATTGCCTGAATCAAACCACCTAGCGTACGAATGGCCTCTGCGATTTTGTCGTCGCAAGCATACGAGCAATTAAGTCGAATGTGATGGGAGAACTTCTTGTCACTACTGAATATGATCCCTGGCGCGACAGATATGTTGTGTTCAAGAGCTTGCTCATAAAGCTTCTCAACACAAACAGAGTGAGGTAATTCTATCCAAAGGAAGTAACCACCTTGGCTTTTATGAATCCGAGCACTCTGAGGCAAACTGGATTCTAGAAGTGCTATATGCGCCTTCTTCCTTTCGTTCAGCAGTTTACGAAGCTTTTTCAAATGATTGTCATAGCTATAAAACGTCAGGTAGTGAGACAAACCGAGCTGAATAGGAATGCTGCTGGAAAGTGTTGATAGGTGTTGCAATCGTTGAATCTTCAACGCTTGTTTCCTTGCAACTACCCAACCGATTCGAAAGCCGGGCGACAATGATTTAGAAAACGAGCCACAAAGCATGATCTGCTCGCCAGTGTCATAGGCTTTAGCAGGCAATGAGCTTTGATTACCGACGTGAAGCTCACGATACACATCGTCTTCGATCATCGGGATCTTGTGTTGATTCACCAACTCAACCAACCTTTGCTTGTTGTTGTCACTCATCGAATAGCCGACTGGGTTTTGTGATTCCGTCATGAACCAACACGCTTTGATGTCCATTGAAGCCATCACCGATTCCAACACATCAAGATCGATTCCGGTTTCTGTGTCTGTTGGTATTTCAACTGCCGTAAGGTTTAGCCTTTCAATGGTCTGCAACACACCATAGAACGCAGGGTACTCGATCGCGACCAAGTCACCCGGCTCTGTGCAAGATTGCAGGCAAAGATTAAGTGCTTCCATCGCTCCAGAAGTAATCACAATATCGTCTGGCAGTACATTTATACCGTGCATTTGGTAGCGTTGGGCAATTTGCCTGCGGAGTGTTTCACTGCCCGGAGGTAAATTAGTGAGCATGCTGTTGTCAGGCATTTGGCGGCTGGCATTGGCCAAACTACGCGACAATGCTTGATGCGGAAACAAAGCAGGGTCTGGAAATGCCGAGCTAAGTGGAATGATGCTAGGGTCTTTGGCTCGTTGAAGCACATCGTAAAGCAGATCACTGATCTTAACGGGATACGGCTTGATGGCTTTTTGCTTTGAATGATCTGAAACGAACACATTTCTGCGTGGTAACACGAAATAACCAGACTTGGGTTTTGAGCGAACATAGCCTTGGTCTTCAAGCTGCTGATAGGCTTGTAATACCGTCTCTGTGCTGAGTTTATAGCGCTTACATGCATCTCTAATTGATGGGATCTTCTCACCACTCAGCCAAATATTTTGCTCTATCTGATTCTTGATTGTATTGGCGAGTATCTGTGATTTTTTCATCAAAAAGTCTTTTCTATCAAACGTGCAAACAATGACTAAACCTTGGATATTCGAAGTACTCGGACATTTAGGTATAACAAAGCCCTACCCTAAACCCAATTACCTTCACGGTCGACTTGTTTATCTCTCCCATAAGAAAAGACACCACACTCGTCAAGCGAGTGTAGTGTCTTAGTTACTCAGTTTAGGTCAACTAGCTGACTAGTTAGCTGGACGCCAAACACCCCATTTGTCATTTTCGTAGGTCGCTTCAGGATTTGTACCACCTTGAACCCACCATTGTGCTTTCCATGACTGGTTCGAGTAAGTCACTATTTCACCACCAAGATAAGTCGCTGATGAATCCCAAGAGCCTGGGTCAGGTGTCGGATCAGGATCCGGCGTTGGATCTGGGTCTGGTGTCACGCCACCGTCATCAGCAATGACTTCGAATGTAAAGGTTTCTACACTCTCGCTTTCAATAGAGCTAGCAATGAAAGACAATGTTTCGTTCGCTGTAATCAAAGTCGTATCAACCACAATTGAAGCTGTACCATTGTTTTGAATACTAACTGCAGAACCTTGAGTCTGTGTTAGGTTTGCGGCTTCGCTCGTTGCAATCACAACTTTATCGCCAGCATTAACAACATTGTCACTCTTCACTAATTCGTAGATGTCGCCTTTTAACGGCTCAACACCGCCGTCACCACCTTCAATTAGAGTTAGCTGACCAGAAGCACGGCTATCCTTTGAGTTGAAGAAGTTACGTGAAGGATCGTTTTGGAAATACATGTAGTGCTGCATTTCAGCATGCCAGTCACCAATGAAGATCGCACCATCTTTAAACTCTTCGTGCCAACCGTTGATTTCCGAAGCCAACAAGCGAGCCCAATCGTTAACGTTCGTTTTATCAATAACAATATCAAAGCTACGTGCAACTTCACCGTATTTGTTGATGATGTCGTACTTAACTGTATCACCAATTTCTGGAGTACCAAACTGGTCAGAAACAAACAGGTCGCCACGAACTAGATCAGGCTGTGGGGTAGGATCTGGCGGAGGTGTTGTACCACCCGCGATAGTGATGTCTGAACAGTTGTAGAAGCCTTCGCCTGCAGCATCATCACGCTGCCAACGTACGTATAAGATTGCATCGCCAGAACGGTCTGAAGGAATGGTCACGTTGATACGGTATTTACCACCGCTAACAGGAACATTGCCCACTTCTTGGATAAGATTTAAGTCACCCCACGCTAGGCCTTTGCTCAGGTCTGCGTTTGGTTTCGTTAGGTAGAACTCCCAAAATGAAGGGTTGTGTGGTGCAGTCGCGTTAAACACATATTCAAATGTACCAGTGCTTAGCTCGGTGCGAGTCCAACCAGTATGAGGAGTACCCATACCGCGCTTTTGCGAATCATTGGCATAACACAATGTGCCATCAGGAATCGCCGCTTTCACAGCATTGATATTGTTGAAATCTTGGATATTTTTCGCGTACTCGTTACGTTGAACGAACGGGTATGAACCAGAAATATCTTTCGCTTGAGCACATGCAGCATTCGGTGGTGTACCTGACCAAATCCCGCCTTGCTCGTAACACGTGTTCTGACGTGCACTTGGAAATTCAGACCAACCATGAGCGTTTGCCACTGACGGCACACTCGATAGCATAGCCATACCTACTGCTACTTTTAGTATAGTATTATTTATTGTTGTCACTTTCCCACTCTCTATTATTTTACCCTGAGCACAACGTCAATTGGTCACTTACCAATCAACATTTCAGTTCGAGGGTTTATAGTTTTTATTTGAAGAACAACGAAAAATATATACGTCAATTTTATCAATAACAGCGGGTTTTATATTGATAGGAATCAGCATCACACAACTCAAACAAAAGCGTTCTAGATAGATGATGTTGCTTCTAATTATTGGATCTCAGTATCCTGTCCTGATTGTAGAAACAATATTCAAAGTGAAGAAAAAAGCGGCTTAGTGAGTAAGCCACTTTGAGGTTCTCATAGTCAAAAGATAATTAAATCAGCTAGATAAGTGATATCTTAGTCCAACTTTTTCCATTGCTGTCTCACTTAATTTGTAAAGTCGACATGATCATGGTGTTGGGCGTTAGAATTGATAGGCCGTAAAAAGCACAATGCTTATACTTCAGCACCCTTTTCATGAAATTATCAAATTTGGACTAAAGTAACGCTACAATACCAGCAACCTCCAAAGATTCCATTGCTGCTGCAGAAAACTCTTCTGCAGTCATCCCGATTTGGTAGGAACTATGAATGGCAGTAGTTGCAGCCTGACTTACGTCTTCTATAACTGAGCTCCAACCCACACCTGCAAGGCTTGTTGAGTTGTAGATGAACGGCAGACTATCAACGATAGACTGTTCAAAACCGTTGGCAACCGCAAACCTGGCAACAAACTCGCCTACTCCCATAAGACCAGCATCGCCCGCTTCAAACTCACTAGCACTGTGAAGAATAATTACAGATTCATGTTCAGCTACAACTGCATTTGCTTCATCAGTACCGACAATGACACTAATACTATTCACATGCTGACTGATCCCTGGGATAGCCTCTTCTTCCCTCAATAAGTAAGAATCTAACTGCCTAACAAAACTTGCAGCAGCCTCTTGAGAGTCAAACTTGATGACAGTTTGCTCTTCTATAGGCGCGATATCTGAAACCGTTTTTGTAATGTATGTAGCGCTCTCATCAAATGGAAGTTGATTAGCTGGCAAACCAGTGTGAAGTTCTTTAAATCCCATATCAGTCATAAAGTTAAGATCGGACTCTGAAATCTGATTCTCAAAATATTCAGCGCCATACTCTCGAGTAGGAAAGGTTAGATAATTTTCTAAAGCTTGCTTACCACCATTTCCTTGCAGGATCTCATACATATCATCAAAAGACGCATTTAGTTTCATTGCGTCAGTACCAGGACCAACTGTAGTTGCAGAATATCCAAGAGCCTGGAATACATCTTGAAAAACACCTTTTCGAGCTAGATAAATTGTCGTCCCAGCAAGCGCAGCAACGCTCACGCCAGCCGTGGCGATAACCGCAACTTTACCTGGCTGAAGGCCTTTATCTGCTGTCACATCATCATAAACCATTATGTTAGTGAGCATTGTTGGTGATGTCTGCTGACCACTGTTCGTTCTAGCAAGATTTGTGAAACTTAAGATAGTTTGTTCTTGCGTGGCTACGAACTGCAGTTCAACCTTTTCCCAATGATTTCGGCCGTTTTCGTTGTTATCCCACGGTGCATCTACAACCCCATAAACGCCCCCAGACCAAAACTCTTCTTGAATTAAAGGGTGTGCTTTAGTGATCAGCGTATCCTCCCCCCCAATGGACACACGTGTATTTAGTGGTTGATATGTATAAGAGAGTCCGGGATGCTTAACAAATTCACCAGTGATATCAAAAGAAAGCGTATAGCGCTGACCGGGTACAGTTTGAAGTATCGTTTTTATGGTTGCTTGACTATTCGGTTTACCGACAATAAGTGTAAAACCTCCCGAAGGTGCCAGCGCAGTATCCAGGTGTGCCAATTGTCCAAATGGCGCGACCGGACTCACACAACTAGAGTCAAGTGCTTCCAAGCACCACTCCTCAACTTTCCCGCCCAATATAGCAAACCTTGGGTTCAACACGAGCTGATGCTTTAAATAATATTGTATTGATTCAGCCACCTCTTGTTTTACTGCATCACGGTTAACACGGTTTTCATCATATAAAGGATTATTCTTATCAATAATTTCAATTTGATTTAAGTAAGACTTAGATAAAGTATCTAACGTGTTTCTAGGGCCATTATTTAACACGAAGTTGAAAGTTAATTCAGATTCTCTTGAAAGCTGGTTATTGGCTTTAAACTTATGTTCATGTGAACTGTTGAGTGTAGGAAAGGTATTGTGATCAGCAAATGCAGAATACTGGACCATGGCTAATGATATGCCTAGAGCTAGCTCCCGATTTCAGATAATAAGTGCGACATTCATGGAAAGGTGTAGAAGAGGAAGCCAACTGCTGAAAGTGGTACGCTCTTCTCGCCAAAGAAACAAGCAGTACTACCATGAATTATCAGCAGTTGACCGAGGGCAGAAGATACCAGATTTCTGCTCTTTTGGAACGGGGGATTTCGGTTTCTGAAATAGCTAAAACTGTTCAGTGCCATCGCTCTACGGTATATCGTGAGCTTAAACGCGGCAGTAGAGGCAGTCATTATTGCCCAAGCGAAGCTCAGGTATTCTCAATCAAAAAACGCACATCAGCTCGTAAATACAGAATACCTCAGGAGCGTGTTGATTTTATCCGTCTCCTTTTGGAATCGGATTGGAGTCCAGAGCAGATTTCCAGTGTATTAACGAGAGTCGGTGCCGCTGTCAGCCATGAGTGGATCTACCGATTTGTTGCGCAGGATAAACGCTTGGGAGGCAAGTTATATCGCCACTTGAGGCAAGGTCACAAGCGGTATCGTCGCGGTAGAAAAGAGAAAGCGCCAGCGATCAAGAATGCTGTTTCTATCGATGATAGGCCAAGCATCGTTGACAGTAAGGAGCGATTGGGTGATTGGGAAATCGACACCGTATTAGGCAAACATGGCACTGGTGCTATGGTGACAATTTTAGAGCGTAAAACACGATTTTACGTGGTCAAGAAAGTGCCATCGAAGTCAGCAGATGATGTCACCAAAGCCACCATCGAGCTACTCATGCCTTATAAGGAACATGTCCATACCATCACGGCAGATAACGGGAGAGAGTTTGCAGGCCACGAAACCATCGCAAAGGCGTTGGAGGCTGATGTGTACTTTGCCCACCCTTATAGTTCTTGGGAGCGTGGAGCCAATGAGAATGCTAACGGGCTTTTAAGGCAATATGTGAAGAAAGGAACCGACTTAACAACGGTAACAGACAGCGATATTGAATTCGCTGTATCACGGATAAATTATCGACCGAAAAAGTGTTTAGACTTCAAGCAACCAGCGATTGTCTTTAAAGAAATGGTATTGGCTGCTTGATATTGGAGAGTGTCGCACTTCGGAGTTGAATTCGGGCTTCTTTATAGTGATATTCATATGTTTTCTCAGTATTTAATAGAGTGAATTGATTACAGTGCAAACACAAATTAAAAGTATTTATGCTATTAAGAATTGTTTTTTAACGAATGAAACATAAGAAAAACAACCAAAACACCAAAAGGCATACAAGATACATATGCAACACAAACATCACACGAAAAAATCAATATGGCGAGGTAATAATTTAATTTTATGATAAAACAACTGTTACCTTGCTTTTTTATGCATCCAAATAGCGTTGAAGTGAAAGAATTGTTATCAAAAATAGATTATTGTTAAAATGAAAATTTCGAGAAGTAATATCTAAAAGGGGGGATAAGATTAGGTAGAAATCGACGATCAGATCTCAAGCGGAAATAAAACTCGGGGGTTTTTATTTTTTTAGTTGACTTGTCCCCCTCTGTCATTGAAACAGCAATACCATAATTCCATCAATAAGCACACTTTTCACTTGAGTGTTGAATACAGACTCAAGTTGCTTTGGAGTCAGCACTTCTGCCGCTGTACCAGAAGCTTGTAAAACACCTTTGTCGAGCAGTAGTACTTGGTCGGCGTGCCTTAGGGTGCGGTTAAGGTCGTGGTTTGCCATGACTACGGCGATGCCCTTTTGTGCGACTCTTTCAATAAGCTTATAGAGTAACGCTTCTTGCGCAATGTCTAACGGTGCCGCGGGTTCATCTAAGATCAGTAGCTTCGCATATGGGTTAAGTGTGGGCCAAACTTGTAGGCACATGCCCGCCAATCGAACGCGCTGCCATTCACCACCTGACAAAGCTTGGATTGAACGATGAAGTTTGTCTGTGATATCCAACATCTGGCTTATTTCGTCCATAGCAGCGTTGATTTCAGTATCAAGTCCGTGTGATGAACTCGGCAATGAGAGCGCGAGATATTGGAACACTTCTAAGTTAAAAGCCGGTCTTGCACTCTGACACAAGTACGCACGGTGCAATGATAGGTCCTGTAAAGATAAGTCAGATAGGTCTTTCTCATCGAGCTTGATATCTCCTTTATAGCCGTCACCAATGCCTGAAATTGCTTCAAGCAAAGTACTCTTGCCACTGCCATTAGGCCCAATAACATGAGTCACTTGGCCCGGCTTGAGATCAAATGATAGAGGTAATAAACGAGCGCCGACGCTCAGGCTCTTAATTTGAATCATGATTTTTAATTAACATCCAAATGAAGATAGGCGCACCGATACTTGTGGTCATCACACCCAAAGGTAATTCTGCAGAATCGAGTAAGGTTCGTGCGCAAATATCAGCAAACACCAACAGCACTGCACCCGCAACGGCAGACAGAGGCAGTAGATATTTGTTATCGGTACCAATCGCTAAACGCAGTAAGTGTGGCACAACCAAGCCAACAAAGCTGATTACGCCACCTAATGCCACCGCGCAGCCTACCAAAATAGACACAGCGAAGATTAAGCGCCAACGCAGTTTAGGTACGTTCACACCCAATTGCGCAGCATGAGTCTCGCCAATCATCAGTTTATCTAACTTGCTGCCTTGCAAACACAACCAAATAATCACCGGAATCATCACTAAGGTGAGCGAGTGTTGATGCCAAGTCACGCCGCCTAGACTGCCCATCAACCAGTACATTAATAAGCGAAGGCTGAGATCATCACTAAAATAAAAAGCCCATGTCACCATAGCACCAGAAAGAATGCCTAACGCGACACCCACCAGCAATAATTTGGCCGTAGTCAGTCGCATCGTTTTGACCATGCTCACCAGAATTACGGTAAAGCAGAGTGACCCTAATACGGCAGCGATCATGAAGAGTTCTGGTGTAGGAGCAAACGGCAAGAAGAACAGCACGATCACCATGGCTAAACTCGCGCCACCGGAAATACCGAGCACACCGGGCTCTGCTAATACGTTACCTAATAACACTTGTAAGCTTGCGCCAGATACAGCCAAACCTGCCCCGATAGCAATAGCAGCCAATAGTCGAGGTAAGCGTAAATCAATCAGTAGTTTTTGTTCTAACGTGGGCAAGGTGCCCAGAGGGGAAATGAAGAGATCGCCAACCATTAGGTAAATTGCACTCAGCGCGACAAGCATTACTGCCATCAAATAAATGGCTCGCATCCATTTGCGCTGTTTTTGGTGAAGAAGTTGTTGGAAATCCATATCAAGCTACTTTGAAAAAGTTCGCGTAACCTTACCTGTATACCCAAATAAACTCAAGGCTCACGCCGTAATGTGAACCTTGATATTTCAACCAGTTGAGCAGTTGTTCTAGTCGCTTAAACCCGACTCGGTATTAATCGTACACAAGCTGACCGTGGTCGAATCGCGTTTCAACTTCACACACCATCAAGGCGGCTCGTTGACCGATTGCTACGTTTCGATTTGGGAACACCACCGCTTCGTTTTCATTCTTCGCCATCAATGGTTTATCACCATCATGACCAAATACTTCACCGTGCTTGAACGCGGTAAAGTTCTCTACAAAATCAGAGAACATGAAATCGAAGTCATCATGCAAGCGAACAATAGTACGGCTCACTCGATAAGTAATGGTTGGCTTAGGCAGATGCTCTGGTTCTACTTCCGCGATTAAATTACGCATTGCTAAATCAAAAGCAGTGAGCTTATCAAGTTGGTTCTCACCAATTCTCGCAACTTGCCCAAGTTCCATTGTCAGTGCTTGCGCTTCGAAGTTCTCTGCGCTGTACCAGCTGAAAGTGCTGGTTGGTGCATTCGACAACAACACGGCTTCAACGTGAGCACTGTTGATGAAGTCAAATAACTCTTTGCTACGTACTTCGTGGCGAACCTTAGGGCTCACAGCGAACGAGTAATGCTTAGATAAACGGATTGCACAGTGCAAATCTAGATGCCAACGAGTGGCAGGTTCCGTTTCTTTGTAAAACTCAGTAACCAAGAACTTCAAGTTCTTCGCGATATCCACTTCTCGATTGCTTTCGTGCTGCTTTTCATCAAACAGACGATTCATATTCACATCGAGAAAACGCGTATGCGCATTGGTCGCTTCTGGGTGAGCGATAATAAACAAGCATCGAGCATTTACTACTTGAAAGCCTGTCTCAATATCCTCCACTAATTTATCTACTAGCTCCATCGGTGAAGTTTCATCACCATGAACACCTGTTGAGAAGATGATGTTCTTAGTTTCAGAATTATAATCCGCGGGAATGACTTCCAATACACCACGTTGATGAAGCTTAATTTGAACACCGTTACTTAGTACGGTCTGTCCTGCAAACACTTCTTGCTCAAGATCTAGGCTGTCAAAAAGAAATGATTGGCGAAATAGGGTCTTCGTCATGCGCTACTCCTTAATTGCACGGCCGTATGTTAATAAATTGTACATGGAAATTGTGTCGCTAGGATCGCACTTATCAACAGAAACTCCGTTATCAATCACAAATACTACCCATATATATTTATATTTCCTGCTGGCTTTACTAACCGACATCTGTTCCAAATAACTTTCTCTATTTAAAGTAACTTTGGGTCGACTCAGCTTTTCTCAAGTCATGTCAGCAAGATAAGAGCCACGTAAGCTAACACAGCTCTGACCTGCTATGAACAGATTGAGATCAATTAATCTTCCTGATTCAGCAATCTTTCGAATTCATCGATTTGAACTTTGACCATGTCGATACTTTGTTGCCAAAAATCAGCTTGAGTCAGGTCCATTCCGAGGTGCTTTTGCACCACTTCTTCCGCCATCATGCTGCCAGTATCACGAAGCAATGAGACATAATCACCGTAGAACTTTTCACCCTTAGCGTCACGTTGTGCGTAAACGCCTTTACTGAACAAGTAACCGAACAGGTATGGATAGTTGTAGAAGCTCACTTGAGAGATGCTGAAGTGCAGCTTGCTCGCCCAGAAGTAAGGGTCGGCTTCTGTCATTGCATCGCCGTACCAGTCTTTCCAAGTACTCTCCATCAGGTCACATAATTGTTGAGGCGTCAGTTCACCTTTTTCACGCTGCTCGTAAAACGCTTTTTCAAATTCGAAACGTACTGGAATATTCACCATCAAAGCGAGTGAAGAAGAAAGCTCTTCCCACAACATTTCGAGCTTCTCATTACGTGTTTGAGCTTGTTGTAGCAAGTGATCACGAACGATGTTTTCAGCAAAAATAGAAGCCGTTTCTGCCAGCGTCATTGGGTAACGAGTTTGACACAACGGCATGTCTTTCATTACCCAGTTGTGGAACGCGTGGCCCAGTTCGTGTGCCAGTGTCATTAAGTCAGAGCGGCTACCGCTCCACGTCATAAAGACAAGCGGTGTACGTGTCGCAGCAAACTTGGTGCAGTATGCGCCCAAACGTTTGTTGGCTGCTGGCGCAGCATCAATCCAACCATTCTCAACCATCAAAATGACAAAATCAGCCATCTCTGGATTCACTTCAGTAAAAGCGGTTTTAATCACCTCAATCGCTTCATCAAAAGGGTAAACCTTAGATTCAGCATCACCCAATGGCGGCATTGCAGCTAATTGGTTCCAAGGCTTCATCTCATCTAAGCCGTGAACTTTTGCCATTAGTAGACCCGCTTTCTGACCCACTTCGCGATTCGCTTTAGCGACAGACATCATAATGTCTAGCGTTTCAGGCACGATGCGGCTGCCATGCAAGCTTGGATCTAAGAAATGTACATCGCTGATTTTCGAACGCTTTTTGTTTTCAGTCAGACGCCAACCTGCCAGCGCATTTAGGATCGAAGCAAATGACTCTTGGTGAGTCTTCATAGCCCTCAGAACAGCGCGCCATGCCGGTTCTTGTTTGTCGAATTCACTGCCATACAGCAAGCTAGCGGCTTGCGAGAAACCAAGCGGCTCTTCTTCACCATCAAGTTTTAGCGACAGCTTCAAAGAACCGGTTAGGTTGTCATACAAACGACCCCATGCGTCACGGCCATCAACTTTCATTGCTGCTAACAACTGCTCTTCTGCAACGCTGAGTCGGCTACTAGCTAATTTACGTAAGCTCTCAATCGCAAAGCGCTGGCCTGCAACATCTGCGCTCTCATGCTCTAATACTGCATCAATAAATTCTGGTTCTGCGTGAATTAGCGTGTCTTCGTAAGGGCTAAACGCTTGAGACATTTCAGAGTTCAGCTTCGCTACTCGACCAAGCAGTGTTTTGGCTTCTGTGTGGGTCGCGTCTACCGATGCGTGGCAATTAGCGAAGGTGTTGATCGTGCTCAGTAACGTGCCTGCAGCTTCTGAGGTCTGGATTGCGTTTTGCATTGCTAGAATGATGTGACGCTTTTCAACATGCAGGTACAGCAGTTCAATACACTGCTGAATGAGTTCGATGTCTTGTTCGATTTTTGCATCATCAAGATCGCGATAAGCAATGCTTAAATCCCAACTTGGAGTTGTCATGACTAAATTCCTTTCACGTAGGTAGTAATACCAATCTGGTATAGCGACTGTTCACGCCGCTTTATACTTCTAATTACTTTTAGTTACTTTTAATACTTCTAATATTTTTAGTAGATTGTTAATTCTTAAACTGTATTTTGTGAACACTCAGAGAACAGGCAGCCCTATCGCTTTAACGCTGATAGAGCTCTGCGCAAACTGAGTGACTTGAATATGGGTTATCGACGCATTCTCAATCGATAACTTCGAGTACAAGCTCGGATTTTTCCAATCAATATCAAGGCAATGCGCCAATAACAATCGAATTACGCCACCATGAGTAACCAGCAATAGATTGTCACTTGGATCATTCAAAAGTTGCGACCAAGCTTGAGTTACTCTGTTATGGAAGCTCTGTAAACTTTCCGCACCAGTCAGTTGATGGTTTGCGGGATCTTGCCAGAAGGTGTCTAACATCGTCCACTTGTCTTCAAGTTCATCAAATGCGACTCCGTCAACTTCACCAAAGTTCATTTCTTGGAAATCAGGAGCGATTGACAAAGGCATCGACATGCACTGTGTATACAGCTTTGCCAGGTCACTGCATCGTCTTAATGGTGAGGTAATAACACCATCGAAAGCGACATCATGATGAGCCAACGCATCACAAATCTGTTGTTGAAGGTTTGGGTTAACCAACACGTCAGATAAACCATTCAGTGCAGCTTTCCCTTCAACCTTGCCATGCCTCAGCAAATAGATATTTTTGGTTGTTCCATTGGCCATGTGTGCGACCTAGCCTTGAGTATCAAGCGAATGAATAGATGGTTTTAAGTGCAGTGGCAATCCGGCAGCTATCAACGTAACTCGTTCGACAACGCGAGCCAATGCTTGGTTCATTCGCCCCGCATTGTCTACAAACAAGCGCGACACTTTACCCAGAGGAACAACGCCTAAACCTACTTCGTTAGATACCATGATAATGTTTGCCGTGCTTTGCTCGACACTTCTAACCAAGCCTTCAACCACAGCTTCGACTTGCTCATTAGTCGCATCCTCACCCAGTTCAAAGATGATGTTGTTCAGCCACAATGTTAGGCAATCAATCAGCACCACATCATCTTGGTTAAAAGACTGCAGTTTCGTGGCTAATTCGACGGGCACTTCATGCTCAATCCAATGTTCGCGTCGACGTTCTTTATGATGGACGATACGCTCACGCATTTCATCGTCTAGATAGGTGGCAGTCGCAATGTAATGCAAACGTCCATTTAAACATGCTTCAAGCGCAAATAATGCTTGTTGTTCTGCAAAACTCGACTTGCCCGAGCGAGCGCCTCCGAAAATAAGATGGCAATGACTTTGGTTCACTTGATTATTTGTTGTCATGCGTTGTCCCTGAAGTCCTAAATGAGTTACATAAGGCCGTTATAAAAAGCAGCAGCGAACGCAACGTAAATCAGCAACTCCATCAACTGTTGAGCTGCCCCCAAACAGTCACCAGTAAAGCCACCAATGCGTGCGATTAACCACTTTTTAAAACCTGTTCTGAACAGATAGGCGACGACAGATATAACCAAAACGAACTTAAGACCAAACCACAGGCTAGGTAAAACGCCCACAAGCAATAGAAAGACAAGTTCGCCCCTAGTTTGCTTATTGGCTAAAGGCTTACTCTTACTTGTATCCAAATCGCTGACATAAGGCATGTCAAAAATGAGGGACGCCGCAATCGCACGGCTAAAGGTATAACTCGTCACGATGACCATAAACAGTCCGGTCATGCTTATGAGTTCATTCAATAAAACCCACTTGCCGAGCAAAGCCATAATCAACGCAGACGCGCCATAGGTGCCGATACGGCTATCTTTCATGATGGTTAAACGGCGTTCCAATGTCATACCGCCACCGATGCCATCCGCCATATCGGTTAAGCCGTCTTCATGGAAGGCACCAGTAAGTATCAAGTTAAAGCTCATCATCAAAAATATGGCAATCGAACTCGGCAATACCGCATCGAGCAGTAAGAACAGACCGCCACTCAAGATACCAAGTAACAAACCGACTGTTGAGAAGTAACGACCAGAACGGTTCATACGCTCTTCTGAATAGGGTGTATTGTTTGGCATCGGCAAACGAGAAAAGAAGCCCATTGCTAACGAAAAAAGTTCCCATTGATAAGTTGCGCGATCTTTTAACGTTCTTTCTGGCGTATCACCCATTAAACTGTGACTCCAGCGCTCTCAAAACTCGCCATATTATTGTAAAACTCTGCCGCCGCTTGGAGGATTGGCATGGCCAGTGCAGCGCCTGTCCCCTCACCTAGTCTTAAACCAAGGTCGAGCAATGGCTCAGCATTGAGCAGGTCTAGTAAAATTTTGTGTCCGGACTCTTCAGAGCGATGCGCAAAGATCATGTAATCGAGACAGTTAGGCTCAATTAAGGTCGCAACATACGCCGCAACTGACACAATAAAACCATCGACTAATACTGGCGTTCTGTTTTGGTAAGCACCAAGGAAACCACCCACCATTTGCACGATCTCGTAGCCACCGACTTGAGCTAAAATCGATTTAGGATCGAGCCCTTTACAACGAGCAACACCGTGTTCTACCAGCGCCACTTTACGTGCGAGTTGTTCGTTGTTGATGCCAGTACCTAAACCAACACACTCTGCCGCAGTACGGTTTGCTAGTGCACTTAAAATCGCAGACGCGCTGCTGGTGTTTCCGATACCCATTTCACCAAACATGATGATGTTTGTGCCATTCGAAATGGTTCTAGATACAAGCTCTGCGCCCAGTTCAATTCCGCGTTCAACCGTTTCTAAACTCATTGCCGCTTCGTTGGCAAAGTTATTGGTTCGTGTACCTAAGCGCTGAGAGATCAGCATTGGGCTATGAGATTCTACTGGTAAGAAAATCCCAGTATCCACCACCGTAATATCGATGTTGTTCATCGCACAAAAGCAATTAATCGCTGCGCCGCCGTTTAAGAAGTTCAACACCATTTGTTGTGTGACAGCACTTGGAGCAATACTCACGCCTTCGTCAGCAATGCCATGGTCGCCAGCAAATATGATGATACTAGGCTTGTTCAATTCGATGTATTCAACCGCAGACTCTTGACCTTGGCTCTGAATCAACGCCAATTGATGTGCGACTTTTTCTAATAAACCAAGAGCGCCTAACGGCTTAGTTTTTTGGTCAATACGATGTTGGATGGACTGTGAGTATTTTGTATCTAACATAAAATTAGTGGCACTTAAATTGATGAAACGAGTTTGAGAGCGCTTGTTATGCTTGAGCTAAATGGTTAAGACTATTTAGGGCGAACGACAGAGAACACATTGGAAAGCGTGGCGTATTCACCTCCACCCAGTCGCGATAAAGGATCAAGTGCTAACGCGTCGATCTTAAGACGCTCACTGTCTTTGTCGATGATATATTCTGAGATATACACGGTTTCGACCTGAGCAAATATCAAGCTTTGTGGAACCTCGCCGACCTCTTTTACTTCATAAAGTGTGCAACCGAAAGCCACCGGGCATTCTTTTACTCTTGGTAAAGAAAATCCCTCAAATTCAACGAGCTCGATATTATTCAACGTCACTTCAGATTCATCATGATCCAGTGTCGCAGCGGTCGCCGTCATTGTTTCTGCAGAACTTGAAGAAGCAATGTGAATCACCAACTTACCCGTTTCAAGGGCATTACGAGTGGTGTCTTTGATTTCACCTGAAGGCTTTTTCCCAACCGATAACATCAGTAGCGGCGGATTGCTGGAAACAGGCGTGAAATAAGAAAAAGGCGCTAGGTTGTACTCTTGGTCAGAAGATTCCGTCAATGCCCACGCGATCGGGCGAGGAACAACGGTTTGTGTCATCAGGTGATAAATTTGAGTGGGAGCAAGAGTATCAAGCTTGAGGTTCATAGCACGTCCTTGGTCTATGTGAATTACGACTGAGTTTACGTGTTAAGTAATGCTGTATCTATCCCTAATCAACAGAAACCGTAGAGAGTGTTCTTAATTTAAACAGATCACGCTAATTTTTTCTCAAATTGACAAACCCTAAAACACCTACAATACTGATATTGGTCTATGAATAATTTGAATTTTGGCATCGTTTATAATTTTTTTTTATGAAATAACTTATTAAACCTTCTCCGTTGATAAGTTAAGCAAGTAACTTGTCGGTCTCTCTCCATCGAGAAGTTAACAACAAAGCAAGTGCAGTAAGACGCTAACAAAAAGTGACTCCCTCACTTAGTAACAAACAGTAGACTAGTAAAAAACAAAGATTTAGGAGGTGAAATGCTCACAAGCAAAAGGAAACCAATTAAATCGAATAAAAAAGCAAGTAAGAAATTGAAGAAAATCCCACTATCCTTCACATGATTATGACAAGCCCGTTGCCCAGCGGGCTTTGTTATATCTCGCACTGCATTAATATTGAACATTAGATTTTAGACCACCAGCCCCGTTTTAACTTATTGTTAGACTTCCATCCTATCAACCACGCAACTGACCACTCGTTGTTCAAAAGTTTTATTCGCTTAAAATTCAAACACTGTTTATATTAAACAAGCACTTGCCAAGGGTTAAGGATAGCTATGAGTATTTCAGGAGACAAAGCATCGGTCATTGTTGCAGGAGCAACAGGCCTGATAGGTTCACACGTTTTGGAGTTACTCATAGACGAACCCGCGGTCGAGCATATCTATGCATTGTCCCGAAGAGCACTTGATTCTCAGTTTAACTCCAGCAAACTCCACACGCTCATTCACAGTGACCTTCAAGTAACAAGCTGGGACGATACCAAAGCGACGCCCAACTTAGGCGTTATCTGCCTGGGTTCGACCAAGAAAAAAGCGGGTTCTAAAGAAGCATTGCGCAAAGTCGATGTTGAATTAGTCAGCCAGGTGGCACAGTCGATGAAGTTTATTGGAGTAGAAAGACTTGCTGTGGTTTCAAGCTATTGTGCATCAGCAAGATCTTATTCTCACTACCTAAAATGCAAAGGACAAATGGAACAGAACTTAATGCGAATTGGCTTCAAGCAGCTGTTTATTGCTCGTCCAGGTCCTCTTGTTGGCGAAAGAGCCCAACCACGAGCCGATGAAAAACTCCTACAAAGTATTTTCCCTCTGCTGTCACCATTTATGATTGGGAAATATAAAAACCTGCGCCCTATTCAATCAAAAGACGTGGCACAAACCATGTTGTTCCGATTATTCGAAAATAATTTCCAAAATATAGAAATTTATTCGTCAAGTGACATGCTCAATTTATTGGCAAAATATCGCTAAAAAGCTCATCTATTCACCAAAATGTTGGATATCTATTCATCCCATTGAGTGAATATTACTAATTGTTCTAATCAATTACTTTTCTTTATTTTACGTTTTGTAACAGAACGTTATCTTAGCCAACAGTACTTAAGCCTATACATCTAGGCCACCCACAATCTGAAGTAATTCATAAGGACATTAAATGTCATTCCCAACTATCGCTGCCTTAGCGGTATTCATTGGTATTTTATTCTTTCTCTACGGACAGCAGAAAAAGGAAAACACACTTTCTCGCCTTGTTCTATTAGGTTTAGTTTTTGGTAGCGCATTCGGCCTAGGCCTACAGCTACTATTTGGCGAAGGCAACCCGGCCATCAAAGAAACGTTGGATTGGGTAAATGTTGTTGGCAGTGGCTATGTTGGCCTACTAAAAATGGTGATCATGCCATTAGTATTGGTTTCAATGATTGCGGCCGTGGTGAAGCTTGAGAAAGGTGGTTCACTGGGCAAGATTTCTGGTATCACTATTTCAGTATTACTGGCAACAACAGCGATCTCTGCGATTGTGGGTATTGCAGTAGCTCAAGCATTCGGTCTTTCGGCAGAAGGCTTAACCGAAGGCGCTCGTGAAACAGCTCGTATCGCAACACTAGAAAGCCGCATGGGAAGCGTGTCTGACCTAACTATTCCACAAATGCTGGTTAGCTTCATTCCAACGAACCCATTTGCAGACCTAACTGGTGCTCGCTCTACTTCAATCATCGCGGTGGTTATCTTCGGTGTGCTTTCAGGCATTGCTGCTCGTAAGGTAATGGTTGAGAAAGAAGATCTAGAGTCACCAATTCGCACATTCGTTGAAGCAGCTCAATCTATCGTCATGCGTTTAGTTAAGATGATTATGGCACTAACGCCATACGGCATCGCCGCGTTAATGGCGAAAGTTGTCGCAACATCAAGTGCTTCAGACATCCTAAGCCTAATGGGTTTCATCGTTGCTTCTTACGTCGCAATCATCCTGATGTTTGTTGTCCATGGTGTGTTGATCTCTTTTGTTGGCGTAAACCCGAAAGAATACTTCCAAAAAATCTGGCCTGTACTGACATTTGCCTTCACCTCACGCAGTTCTGCAGCAACGATTCCACTGAACGTCGAAGCTCAAATTACTAAGCTAGACGTGCCACCAGCGATTGCTAACCTGTCTGCAACTTTCGGTGCAACAATTGGCCAGAACGGTTGTGCGGGTATCTACCCTGCCATGCTAGCAGTTATGGTTGCACCAACCGTGGGCATCGACCCAATGGACATCAACTTCATTCTGTCTCTGATTGCGATTATTACGGTGAGCTCATTCGGTATCGCGGGCGTGGGTGGCGGTGCAACTTTCGCAGCGCTTATCGTCCTGCCAGCTATGGGTCTTCCAGTGACTATCGCAGCTCTACTTATCTCTATCGAACCACTCATCGATATGGCACGTACTGCGCTTAACGTATCAGGTGCAATGACAGCCGGCACGATTACAAGTCGTATACTGGGTAAGAAAGAACAAAAAGAGTTGGAACAAGCGAACGCTTAATTCTGAGTCAAACAGCTTAAATCGAGTAGGAGGAGGCCTCGCAGCCTCCGTCCTCTCACACCACCGTACAAGCGTGGGTCGCATACGGCGGTTCCGAATATACTTTCAGTGACTCGTACCCATCTCTTAATGAGTACAGCCCCAACCCCTCGAACCATTTTATTGGCATGGCGTGATTAACCTGTGGCGTTAAAGCTAGATGCCACCAACCCTTATCTGACATCGCTAGCTTCCACGCATTACGCTCCGTTACACCTTGTCGCTGTAACCATGTCGCTATGCTGTGTCTGCGTTTGCGCTGCTTTAGTCGGTAGCACCTTAGCCTACGCCGTATCCATTCATCTAAGCGCTGCATTGCACTTTTACGAACAGGAAGCTTGAAGTAGTGTTGCCATCCTCTTAGATATTGAGTTAACTCCGTGATTATCACCTGTAACTCTCGTCCTCGATTTCGCTTCGTTATCTGACGTACTCGCTTCTTCATTTGAGCTTGTGCCGTCTTCGATATCCCGATTGTTCCGTCTATCTGGAAGCGATGGCTTAGGTAAGTTCGCTTTGTCACTCTCGTTGCTGCACTTTTCTTACGGTTTACCGTCAGCTTTAGTTTCTGCTCCAAGAACTCCGTTATCGACTCTTTGACTCGATGAGCGGCTTCCTCACTACGCACGTAGATTTGGCAGTCATCTGCATATCGACAGAACTTATGCCCTCTACGCTCTAACTCTTTATCCAGTTCATCTAATACAATATTTGATAGTAGCGGAGATAATGGCCCACCCTGGGGTGTGCCTCGTTGTCTCTGCTCAACTAGTCCATGTCGCATTATGCCTACCTGTAGGTATGACCTAATTAGCTTTAACACGCGTTTATCAGCAATATCTTGTGACAGCCTGTGCATTAGCCTATCGTGATTCACTGTATCGAAGTATTTTGCTAGGTCTATATCTACTACATAACCTCGACCCTCTCGGATGTAGCGACTGGCGGCCGCCAATGCATGGTGCGCACTGCGGTTGGGTCTAAACCCGTAACTATTGTCGGAGAACTTCGGCTCATAGATACATGACAGCACTGATGTGATTGCCTGTTGGACTACCCTATCAAGGACTGTTGGGATACCTAATTGCCTTACGCCACCACTAGCTTTGGGGATTTCTACACCAAGAACAGATTGAGGTTGATAGCTTCCATCCAGAAGAATCTGGCGAAGCTCTTGCCCGTTTGATGCCTGTCGAAGTCTTGAGATAGTGGCGTTGATGTCGAACTTGTCGACTCCTGCACACCCTTTGTTCTTCTTCACGCGTCTAAGAGCTTGATTCAAATTGGTTGAAGAGCAAATTTGCTCCATCAACGAAGTTGAGGTCACCAAGACTCGCCCTCCTGTCTACGCCGACCATGCTTGTCATTCTTCGTATCCATGAGCTTTACTTGCGGTATTGCCCTTTGGGACGTAGAGATGAGTTTCATCTTGCTATGACTCCACATGATTGAGTGTCTAGTGACTGCTTCTTGATATATTCAGTTCAGGCCTTCCTTTGAGTTGTACGTTCTCAAAGTACTATGCCTTCTGCTGACTTCTTATTGTCCATCACACAACATCACTGCTGTATTAGTCTCTATTGAGACAAACAATAAGATCTCCCGAGGTAAGGCGTTGTTCTTTCCCTTGGCTGTGCCTGATTTACCACTACACACTTCCCGTCGAGGCATTGGACTATTCTATCTATGGCTAGGTTGCCCAAGTTGTAATGGCCTACTATCAGATTTCTGTTCGTCACAACCAAGTTTTGCCATTTGCTTCCTTCAGATTTCACCTCACGGTGAACACCCTTGCATAGGCTAACGGTTCTCGCTCGACTGAGCCCGTAGAGGACTTTCACCTCCTAGATCAACGCCATGCTCGGCGCACCAAACAAAAAAACCGATGCCCATGCATCGGTTTTTTATTGTCTATTTGATGTCAGAGTTGCTTTTTAAATGTTGGGCGTGCATTTGTTCAACAATACAATGGGTTACCTAGAAAAAATGATATATGATGCACCGCTTAAAACACAGTATTTAACCATAGCAAAAGCCCGATAACAGGATTCCAATGAGCTTTATTATACTTTTACTTCTTCTATTATTCGTTTTAGCTACTCGTTTACTACACTGGCGAAAAACCTCTTATTTTCTTTCCTTTGTTCTTTTCTCGTCATTTGTGCTAATTGGTACGGGGTTAATTCCTCGTTATTTATTAGATGATCTGCAAGCAAATTACGAAATTAAGCCAGATATAAAATGGTCTGATAATAATGCGATTGTTCTTCTCGGTGCTGGCACTCAGTTTATTCGAAGCACGCAAGAGTTCGAGCCAGCTTTTTTCTCTTTTGGCCGAATCAGCGAAACCGCAAACCAATATAAAGATTGTGCAAAAGCGACAACCGCATGCAAAGTGATCATCAGTGGTGGTGATGCTCAGAATAACGGCGTCACAGAGGCTGAAGTTTATGAACAGCAACTGCTTAGACTTGGTGTTCCAATAGCCGACCTTATCCAAGAACCGAACAGCGTCAACACTTGGAAAAATGCACAGCTGACGAGCGACCTAATGAAACATCACCAATTCGACAACGTTGTTCTAGTTTCATCTGGCCTACACATTCGTCGTAGTGAACTCTATTTCAACCACTTCGGATTGAATGTGATTCCAGTAAGAGCCGATTATATGGCAGCTCAAATTTCGTGGCTGCCATTGTGGTACAATTTTGCAGTGACAGACTTTGCCCTGCACGAACAAATAGGCTTCGCTCGATACCGTATCTACAACTTCATGGGTTGGAACAGTAAGCGAGAAAAGCCAGGTGATGCTTAATCCCTTCTTTCAAGTAACGAAGATACTATACAACTATACAACAACTGGGCTACTAGATAACTTAGCAACTTAACTGTTCAGTTTTACAAACAAAAATGCAGCAGCAATCGAAAGGCTGTTAGCTGGATTATTTGATCTTATCTATCGAATCACCTGATCATTTAATCGTCTGCCTGCCTTACATATTCCCTGAAAGACTCCTTTTCTTTTTCTCATTAATACCTACCCTCCCCAATCCATTCGGTAATAAAGACAACTTAATGAAGTAAATAGCAGGACAGGGTAGACATCATTGTTCATAAATCCATCACCGATTTTCTGGTTAATTGAAACCAAATGAAATCAAGTAAGATAAAACCTTATCAAGCAACAAGTTAATTAATGTATGTGACTGATATTTATCAGAATTTATTTTCATTTAATTTCAGTACTTTTGGCTTTGTTTTATATGACAAAGTACTCGCCGCTAGGGGCCCTCGGCTTCACAATAATATAAATATAATTTAATCATCCATACTAATAAAAATAGCCAGAAAATGGCATTTAGGAAATTATTCATGCTTAACGTTAGTAAAACCATGCTATTGAGTGCTGCCCTATCTTTAATACCCTTTACGGTTCATTCAAAGATTTACTCTGACCAAATTGTCTTAGATAAACTTGGCGACGATAATTGCCGTTCAGACTATCGCCCGCTGAATAAGTTTGAAGCTCAAGAACATAAAACGGCTCTTATCTCTCGTATGAACGTTTGGGAGATCACTGGCCTTCAAGACGATTGGGTGATCATGGGCTCTGGCTATCACGGACTCATCAAAAAAGGACAAGAAAGCAACAACACTTGGTGTTATCCAAACTCGCCGGATGCTGGTCTGCCTTATTACGATGAACAAGCGATTCAAGGGAGCCACAACCTTGAGGTTCAAAGCACTTTAGTCAACGACAACGGAAACTTTATCAGACCACTCAGTTACTTGGCTCACAATCTTGGTTTTGCATGGGTGGGTGGTAACAATGCCCGCTATGTAGGTCAAGACATGTCAATCAAACAGCTCAACGACGGTTGGGAGATAAAAGGGAATAGTAATGGAAGCTGTTCAGGTGAACGTTGTCATGAGAAAACGACGATTACAGTCGATAACTTCTCCTACACACTTGATACTCAAGGATTCTCGTACGGCACCGTTAAAGAGACAGACCAAGAGCTGATCAACACCCTTTCCGCTTATGCAATCAACCAAACAGAGCAGCCGAAGCAGATCATCGTCGATCTTCGTTTTTTACAATCAACGCAGTGGAATAAGACCAATCGTTTTGATCTTGCAGATGTTGTTTTGATGGAAGAAGACTTTAACTGGCCTCAAGCTGGAAAAACCGATGTTCGAGTGGTGTTAGAAAAAGGCCAGCATTTCGCTAATACCAATAGTGGGCAGCGTTCTGAGACGAGTGACCTTCAAGCCATCTTAACGGTACCCGCTCGTTCAGTATTACCATTTAGAGTTGAGTTCTTGCGCTCTACTATCTCTTACCCTTATCGCATCAAAGTTAATATGAGTTACGACGTAAACTTCACAGGCTTTCTTCGTTACAGTGGTAATGCACTAGTTTCACACCCAACTAACCGTCCAACCGTTTCACACACATTTACCATGGGCACCAACAGCGAAGAGCAAGCGAATATCCGCTACCAATGGGACCACCTTTACATTCCAGGTGAGATGAAATGGTGGGACTGGAGTTGGGCAATCAACGAATATGGCCTGAGCAGCATGCAATATGCCGCAGGAGCAAGTTTGCGTCCGTTCTACACTCACGTATCAGGTCAATTCAATGCTGAATCTCAATATTCAGGCCTAATCGATATCGGTGCAGAACAATCAGTAAACTCATTTGATGCGATGACCGCACTGAGCAATCATAAAATCTATTATGCAGGCGATATTCAGGTGGTTACTAACTTTGATTCTGCAACCCTCGCTCAACTTGGGTTTGAAGACGCTCAACTTATGATTAACCCTATACCGAAGTAAAAAATCACATTCTCCCTCTATCTAGGCTCATCACTCTGGTGGTGAGCTTTTTTGTTGCTTACAAACCCAAAGCACCTATTCGCTACTTATGTTGACACGATATCTTTGTTGTCAGTAAAAACTAGTCGAAAAGTGCAATTCCCCTAACCTCGAGAAAAAACGAGTAGTTAAACATGACCAAGAAGACCCATTTATGGTGGCTCAATGCCATTGTATATAGTCCTTTATCAGCCGCGCTTTGTTTAAGCAACGGCGCACAGGATACCCAATCACTAGACACGATAAACAATCATCGTACGACTTCATGGTCACGAAATGAGGTTTATTCAGAGCCGCAGTTTGGTATTGCATTGGGTGAGCTTGAGCATGAAGCACACACGAGCTCTTTCGCATCAACATGGCCACAAACAGAAAAAGCTCTGACTAACGTCCCGCAAACTTTCCAAAGCTCATTAAGCCAAGAAAGTCTATTTAATCGACTGGGTCGAGTCGGCTCCTCGACTTTAGAAGTCTTAGGACCAATCGGAGATGCGGTCGCCGTCGGTTTTTGGGTAGACAACATGGTGAATACTTTCTCTCAAGAATCTGCCACTAGGCTCGATAAAGCGGCTTCTGTTTTTTCTCTCATCCCCCTCGTTGGTGACGAATTAAACCTGTTATCGAACGATATTAAATACTTTGCAGCAAAAGAAAAAATCAACGAGTTTGAACAACAGACGCACTATATTTTCAACAACCATTCTGCAAATTTTTCTCGTTTTCATCATAAAAAAACAGACGCCATTAATCTGATTTCCAAGTACGATAACCATGTAAAATTGAGCGTGTCCATGTATATCGACCACCTACTTCTTGAAGCTGATACAGAATATCGCCGATTAACTTCAGCATACGACAGGCAGCTATCTAAACAAATGGCTCGAATCGATTTAGAACTTTTGAAGTCCCTAGGGTACGTCTCTATCAATTCAAATTTACACCAGCCTTTGTGCCAAGGTTCATCTCATTCTCAAGCCGAAATTGAAAACTGCATTCGCAATCAAGGGCCAACTCGAATTAGTAACCTCATTACTAAATTGAACGCTAATGAGTATCACGATCTTGCTTTAACGATATACACAAAAAAGAAAGAACTGGTCGGCATTGCTTTACGCCAATTAGCTGAGTACCGACAAAATTTAATCAAGAAAGTAAGCGACAGGGCGAAACCTCACGTTCTTGCCATGATCACCCATAGCACGATCAACCGAAGCAACTTACAGTTCCAAGCGAGACAAAGCGGCTTAAGAGAGTATGCCAAAGCAATGTGGGATATCGATTACCTGAGTGAAGAGCAACTTAACACCGCTACCGTTGAAATACGGCCTGCTAGAACTTGTTGGGGAGTACCTTCCGTAGCTCCGGGAGGGATCCAAGCTTCTATAGATGCATGTCAGGACTCTGGCGCATTATACGATACCTATCATCCGCAAAAAGACCCTGAATTGGTGAGCGTATTAACAAGAAGAGTAGAGTTTAATGTCGATTATTATATACAATCGATCGTGACCTCTGGTTGGGCTGCTGATTTATTTAGAACACAACTAATGAATACAGCTAACGCTTATATATCAGGTCAACTCTCGAATCAGGTATTTGAACAGCAATTATCCTTGCTAGCTGACATCGAAATTCTTAGCTACCAAACGTCTTTCGTTGATTATCTACAAAGCAAAGGAATAGACAGCTCAAACATCGAAAACCGCACAGACTGGTATCAAATCAGTCGTTGGTATGAGCTCCTCCTAACAGAACGCCCAACAGGAGGGGTATTAAGTCAGATTCAACAAAATGAAATCTTCAACAATTTTATACGCCCTCAATTTGAGGTCGCTATATCGCTTTCTTATATTCGTTCACTTAACTATTCAGTGCCATATCCAAGCGTTTACGCTGCAGAAAACCTTAGATTTTATGCTCCCCAAATGGCCGATATACTCGATGATGTCATGTCCAAACCTCGCGCTAATTTAGAACAAAACGTTGAACTCGCTCTCAAGCAGATTATGGATATGGCAATGCTGACAACGAATGCCAACCAACTCCAAAATTTATTAGGTGACCTATCACTCTATCTACTAATTGCGCAACATCAGCAGTCAGAAATAAACGTATCTCCAAGCAACAACGAACAACTATTCAACAGCACACTTTCCCCTTTACACCTAAGCTACCTTTCCAGCGAGCATCAAGATGAGATTGAGCAACAAGCCGGGTATGTATCTACACACGAGCTATGGGGCCAACTTGAAGGGATAAAAGCCACTTTAAGCCAAGGTAACCTTGAATCAGCGATAGCACAACTTGGAGGCATTATTAAACAAGAGGAATTAACCATGCTCCCACATATCAACGATATGCTCCTAAAAGAACTGGAAGATTGGATTGAATTACAAGTTGGATTAGAGGGATAAATCAATGAAATATAAAATCATCCAAGCCCTATTAACGTTCTTAATTCTCGTTAACTCATCCAACATATTTGCAGGCAAAGGCTCAGAGTTTGGGCTTTTTTATGATGCTCCCGATGGTGTGAACGTTATTGCTGGGTACAACTCAGACATCAACGGTAAGCTTTATCGCATGTCGAGAAACCTCTATGTACAAACTAAAAATGACGCATACCTTGCTGATATAAGCGTGTTGATCCGCCATTTACAATTGTCTCAAACTGGGCGAGAAATTTTACGACAAATCGCCACCTACGTTCCAGTTAATGCACCTAATGATGGCGTTGAACCATTAATTGAACATTCTATTGGAGTCGATAGTCCTAAGGCTACAGTTGTCACTGTGATCAGGGAACCAGAAGGACAAGGAAGACTTTTCGAAACGGTACCCTCGATGTTCGAAGATCAACACAAGGCTTCACTAGCTTGGCAGCGACAGTTTAATGGTAAAGGTGTCTCAAATACGGTTTACTTCTCCACCACGGAGATGGTCAATATTCCAGGTACAGAGACACCATTTAATCAAACCGTTGCACTAGGACATGAACTCATACACGCGAGAGACTTCTCTTCTGGTGCCGTACCTCAAGGTAATACGCCTCTGTCTCACCGACACCCAGACACCAATAGAGCGACAGAATATGTCATTCCAAATTATGAATATCAGACCACAGGAATTACTCACTACAACAATGCTGAACACGGTCGAGATCCTGTTACGGAAATCAGTAGTGCCAGGCAGTCAATCATCAACCTTCGTGAAGAGATGCACTTCCAATGGAAAGCACTAGGACAAGAAAAACCTAAAGCGTATTTAAAAAATGAAAAGGTAGTGAGTGAGTTTCACTTAGCTGACGATTTAGGAAAAGCAAAAAGAAATACTTATTGGCCGAAAGAGCACTACGACTACAAGTCATATACGCTGGAAACAAGACCGTCTGCAACGCCTCAGCATTCTCCAAACTGGGATACTTTAGAAGGAAAAATGGCACATATCGAGGTAAGAAATGCACTAAAAAAATCGTTGCGTGAAGGGAACAACCCCGCAATTGTCATTGTAGATGCAACTGAGCAGCGTTTATCTCAAAGCCTACAGAACTCACCAGCACTAACACGAAGAGGCCTTTGTAACCAAAGCTCGATTCTGAAATACGCAGCTAAAAACGATATCAAAGTCGTCAATATTTACAGCGAGCAGAACCAGACACCACTGAGCGCCTTAAATAAACGTAAAAAGAGCCTGCTTTATCGTTCAATTTCAGGAAAACAAGCAGATGCAGACCAAGGTTACAGTGATGTGCAATACAGCAAAGACAATCAAAGCTCGTTAGTCTCAGCGCTTGGGGAAAACGACGATGTAGTAGTCATGGCCTACTCAGATGGCCAAATGACAACCAACGTTATCGACAGCCTTTCCGAAAGTATGGCTAAGGAAGTAATTGTGTCACGATACGCAAACTTAGATTATCAACCTTCAAATCTCAGTGCAGAAGAAAGTACTGCATGGAAGACGCTTGGTAAAAAAGAGAATGTAAAAATGTTAGGTGGAGGCAGTCGCTCTCGCTTCAATATATGTAGCGTCCAATAAACAGCATTGTCGTACTCGAAGCGCCTCATATAGCCGCTCCTTTCTATAGCCAAGCACAGCAACAAGTCCCGGGATTATGACAAATAAACCCGCTACTTGACTTAAAAATGAAATCACAACGAAACAAAAGAGTGAGTTAATGGGGTCGGTTATACACTGAGGTTCCATCAGGAGGATCTATGAAACACTGCCCATCTTGTTCAACTGAACTGGTCGCTAGAGACGATGTACAAATTTGCCCACGCAATGAAATCGGCGACTGCTATTTTGATGGCTATGAGCAATATAAGCTCGAATATCATCAACTTAAAAACAACCAACAAGACTCAACTTTCGACATCGCAGACATTGTTGCCGATTAACTGGACAAAGCCTTAGTCGGTAACCTACCTGCTTACCTACCAGTAAAGCGGTCGAAAGTGAGACACTGGCAATGAATTATGTCTCGAATATTGAGACACGACTGGTTCAGATGAGCTCGTAAATAATTCTATGCAGTTGCCAACATTGAAAAAGCCCCGATGTAAGACACATCGGGGCTTTTGATACTTCTTTAACGCCACAAGTAATTGACGAATTAGATAGTGGTTTAGTCGAGGACTACCACATTAGATCATCTGGGATCACGAAGTCTTTGTACGGGTCATCCTCGTCTACTTCATCTGAGCTTGAAGCTTGAGTATCAACGATAGATTCTTCGTCACGCATCGCGATCTTGTTCGCTACCGCAGTAGGGATAACAACATAGCTTTCGCCTTGACGCGCGATACTTAGGATACCTTTACTGAGTTGCTTTTGAGTCAGATCTTCTACGTAAAGATATTTAACTAGCGTACCATCGGTGAAGTTATATTTGATCTCACCATTCTTCTGTTCGATCTTGTTCATCTCAATCAGTTGCTTTACTTGAGCTTTAATTTCTTTGCTCAACTGCTGTTCTTTCAACTGTTGGTTTAACTCTTTGTCTTTCGCTTGCTGCGCCAGTTTAGTTTCTTCTGCTGCCGCTTTTGCTTCACGAGACTGAACGCGAGACTTTTTAGAGCCTTTCTTCGCCTTCTTTAATTTTTTCTCATTTACCAAGCCAGCTTTAAGCATTTGCTCTTGGAGTGTTAACTTTGCCATGACTTTCCCAGTTCAGGATTAAAAACGACACTATCATACCTGTTTTTGAGGAATCTGTTTACTGAACAATGGCAAAATTTATGCTGATGGAGCAAGGCGGTTAGCGTTATCCCTTATCGTGATTCACAGCATCCACTTCTGGTTATTTCCCGACCTATGATTTCTACGAAAACACACCACTAATGACTTATCCGCAGACCCAAATTGTTCCTCTATTATTTGGCGTTCGCGCGTATCACTTATCATTCCAACAAAGCAATATGTTAATTATCAATGAGTAATCAAATTTATAAAACCATGGCATATATCTAATATTTGGATAATTCTGATAGAGTTATAACTCCAATGCCATAACTCTTTACTACGTTATTCTTTAAACCAATCAGTAAGGATAACGTGAAAATGAAAACTCAATGGACTTGCCTGAGTGCATTACTTGCATCAGCTTCATTCATTTCAACCTCAACTATTGCAGATACCGATGTGTACCTGACCAACAACACCAACCAAGTGATGACGATTCAAACCAATCATACTGGTACCGACCTACTTCAGTTCGGTGATGAGTGGCAGCAACATGTTGAACAAATTGGTCCGTGGGAAACCAAAAAGCTGATCAGTTTCAACCGCTGGACAGGCGTGAAGCCCGGTAAGACATACGAGTTTGACACAGTAGTCTCAAATTCTCTTGGGGAGAGCGTCACGCTCAATCAAACCATGGAAGGGCATTGGTACAACTCAACACTGCAACACGGTTTGAGCGCAGCAGACGTCGACTTAACACTGCATGATGATCGTAATATTCACCGTAGTTCAACCGACGCTTTTGATGTAAACACTGAACTTGCATTCAAAGCTGATAACACCGCTCGCTACGATGATATTTACTACACCATCACCCCACAAAAAGTGGATGAGCAGCCCGAACCGGATGCCAACACACTGAAAGTGATGACCTACAACATTTGGGCGCTTCCAGCTATCGCTTCGCACATCGGTGATCGTTACGATCTCATCCCTCAATACGTTAAGGGTTACGACGTATTGGCACTTCAAGAAGTGTTTGCCAACGGACGAGACAAGTTCCTACGTGAACTTGCGAAAGAGTATCCTTACCAAACCAAGATGCTCAATAAAGATGGCATCAACATTTATGACGGCGGCGTGATCATTGTGAGCCGTTACCCTATCGTCAACGAAGCACAGTACGTTTTTCCTGATTGCACCGGAACGGATTGTTTCGCTGACAAAGGCGTGAATTACGCTGAAATCATCAAAAACGGTCAGGCTTACCATGTGTTTGGCACTCACACGGCATCATTTGATACCGATACGGCTCGTGACTACCGACAGCGCCAATTTAAACAGATGCGTCAGCTTGCTCAATCACTGGAAATACCAACCTCAGAAACGGTTATTTACAGCGGTGACTTCAACGTGAACAAGCTGAAGTTCCCAGGCGACTACCAACAGATGTTCGCTAACCTACAAGCCGCTGAGCCGGAGTATTCAGGTTATACCGCTTCCACCTTTGATCCTCGCATCAACAACTTTGCTGGCGCACCTATGTCTGGCGGGGGAAATGTTGAATACTTGGATTACGTGGTAGTGAGTTCTGAGTACGCGCAAAAAGCTCACAACAATAACCGCGTTGACGTTCCTCGCTCAACCAGCAGTGAATTATGGAAGCACTACAACCTTTCAGACCACTTCCCTGTTAGTGCTGTCATCAAGTAGCGCGGTGAATCAATAATGCATCGAGTTATATTAATCCTAATGCTCGTCGCTCTGACGAGCATTGTTGGCTATTCATGGTCATCAAAATCGATTGAAACATCGCAATCTTCTGTCCAACACACAGAAGCAAAAAAGCACGTTTCTAAAACGACTGATGACAATAGTCCCACATCAAATACGGCAAGCTTTTCAGACAATCGCGTTTCGCAAGGTAAACAAGTCCAAACTGAAAATCTGCACGGAAAAGCGTATGCAGAAAACCTAACTGAACTTGAAGGTAAGACGTTACTAAAGGAACTCGATGAATTTTGGACGCTTTGCCAACAGGTGAGTAATTGCATTGAACAACTCGCGCAGTTGGAAACTGAGTTACCGATAGAATGGTTTGAACTATTAAGTGATTACCCCAAGCTCTCTGCTGATTGGCAAGTAAGGGAAAGCACAATTCCACTTGAATCCGTTGACTCTTTGGAAGCGCGTGTTGAGTTGTTTAAGCAGTCTGCACAAGAGGTTTGGGGAGAGTTAGCCCACCAGCTATTTACCGATCAATTTGCACATCTGGATTTTACGCTCAGAGCAAACACGCTTGAGGAAGTTGAGCCCAGTGAGTTTGTCTTGCACTACCAAGATTTGATGTCGGAATGGGAAAATAAAACAGGAACATTAAACGCAGAGACTCCGGCTCAAAAATACGAGCTTGCTGTTTCATTACTGCCAAACAGCTATAGCTCTGTTGAGTTAGCGACGATCAAGGCTGAACTTCAAGAGACATATTTAGATGCCGAACAGGCCGATAATATCACCGCGCGTGAACAACAAGTGGCTCAACAGCAGCAGGCGGTGATGACCTATCAAGACCAACTTGATCACTTAAAATCGAGCTTAGACTCTCAACGCTCTGCCAGTCATGCTAATTGGGATACTCAGAAATGGGACAGTTATTATCAACAACAAGTAACTGAATTTCGTGAGCAGTTCTTCAGGAAATAAAGAGATACAATAGTTATAACCAGATTAACTGAGACCGTCGCGAAACTTCGCCGGTGTTTTATTTAGCCAGCTTTTGAATGCTCGTCTGAAATTGGCGGGGTCGCTATACCCTAGCCTTTCGCCAATGTCATCGATGCTCATTGCAGTGCCAAGTAACAACTCTTTGGCTAACTCGACGCGAACCTCGGTAAGTAATGTTTGATAACTCGAACCTTGAGTCGTTAGGCCCCGTCTTAATGTTCGAGAGCTACAGCCGAACTCGTAAGCAAGCTGTTCAATACTGGGGACACTGGCCGCGGTTTGATAGAAGATCGTTTTAATCTGATTTGTCAGTAGGTGCTCAGAATCCAATGTCTCAACTATCGACTGACAAGAAGCAAGGTAGCGTTTTAACGTCGTCGCATCGTGAGTCAGCAAAGGTTGCGATAAAACGGAAGCATCAAAGCGCAGCTCACACATCTTTTGCTTGAAATGCACAGGGCAATTGAAACGGCTTTGATATCGCTCTGCGTAATTGGGTCGCGCGTAAGGTAACGACAATTGGTTTATTGAAAGTGGTTCTCCGGTCAGTTCTTTAAACAGAGACACAATGGAGCTGAGAAAATACTCACTACAAAAAGGCAGCAAGTCTCCCACCTCTAACGTATTTTCAATTTGAATCGCCGCCAGATCCGAATCTACAAACAACTTGACGGAAAATATCGGCCCATTTAAACGCAGATACTTAAAGCCTGATTTGATTGCCTCTGCTACATCTTGACTGGTCGACAACGCATAGCCCAACACACCAAAGTGGCTCAAGCTTGCATGCTCTCCGAGCCATAAGCCCAACCCGTCATCAGGAAAGTGTTGATTGGCAATGCTAAACAGTGAGAGTTTGTCAGCGTAGGTCAACTTTCCATTCGGGTCTCGTAAGTCCAAACCGGATAAGCCCGCACCAATCAACAGTTGTTCAACATCAACATCTCTTCGCTCTAAGGTGTTCAACAGCAGTGCGACATCCAAAGCGCCCAATTGATGTCGATGTTCTGTTGGCATGTACTCAGCGAGAATTTCCACCCCACGCTCCCTATGTGCTTTCACTTTGTGCTCACTAATCATAACTAACCGACATGCACAAAACCGTGATGGAAGATTCACCTTTGTCCGGAAATGACCTCCCAATTAAATCGTTCTACCGACACAATAACACCAATTGTTAACGTCATGTAAACGAGCGAGCCATGATACAGACTCAACCCGCCCCAGATAGCATTATTGACACAAATGGTCAGCCCATTATTGGGCACTTTGACGGGATCCCTCACGCTCTAAATATTGAACAGTTCGACTATCGAAACACCATGGATACAAAGGCCAACGCATGGCAAAGGCACTTCCACTATAAACAATTTCAGTTTGTCAGCGTTGTTACCGAGACTCACATAATCGGTGTGGCCATTGCAGACATTCGTTACTTGAGTTCGGCGTTTTGTTACGTCTACGACATCCAGAATAACGAGTTAGAAGAGTGTTCATGGTTACGACCACTGGAGTTTGATAAACAGGTAACGCGCTCACCCTTTGAAGGAATCACAAACATTGCAGGGCAAAACATTATGTTTGATATTGAGAACGGACAATGGAAAGTTTCACTGAACACGAAAATCATCAACGCTGAGCTTTGCTTAGAATCAGAGTGCGACAGCTTACCCATGGCAATGTGCAGTCCAACAGGTTACTCAGGTTGGACCTACACCCAAAAGCATAACGCGTTAAAAATAACGGGCAGCCTTGAGATTAATCAACAGCCTATCTCCCTAGAGCAAGCTCGTGCTGGGTATGATTTCTCTGCAGGATACATGAAGCGTGAAACCAGTTGGCGCTGGGCAAGCATCAACGCGCAATCCCATAATACAAACATTGGCCTCAACCTTGCGGCAGGTGTCAATGAAACCGGAGGGTGTGAAAACGTATTGTGGGTGAATGGCTCTAGACACCTACTTAACCCCGTGTACTTTATGTTTAACCGAGATGATATCGACCGCCCTTGGACAATCACATCGCAAGATGGGCGCATCAACCTGACGTTTACCCCTATTAACCAACGCAGTGAAAAGCTCAATTTATGGGTACTTAAAAGTAACTTCCGACAGTTCATCGGCCACTTTTCAGGTTCAATTCAAGACAACGACGGGATCATCCATCAGCTAGAGAATGTGCTTGGTCTTACCGAAGATCATTTTGCACGCTGGTAGCGCACCTAGTCACGAAGAAAAAAGGAACAGGAAATGGACATCGACTCACTGATCAATCATCCAGAATGGCTACTGCTTGTTTTGGCTCCCTTGTTCCTGCTTTGTATGTTGGCCGAGTATTTTATTGGCCAGAAGCAAGGTCGATTACCCGACAATTCGAGTTATAAATTGTCTGAAGTGCTCTGTAACTTTACGTTGGCGGGTATGCACCAGCTCTCCGATTTGTTAACCGGATTACTGATTGTTCAACTGTATCTTTGGTTATTCGGCTGGCACTTAATGGATATCGAAATGGGTGTGATCAGCTTTATCGTACTGATGGTTCTACAGGATTTTTTCTATTACTGGTTTCACAGGGCAAGCCACCGCGTTCGCTGGATGTGGGCGGCACACGTGGCACACCATAGTTCAGAAAGCATGAACTTCAGTACAGCTTTCCGTCAGAGCTTAATGTACCCACTTGCTGGGATGTGGCTATTTTGGGTGCCACTCGTCATCATAGGTTTTGATCCTAAATGGGTAATCTTTGTGGTGCTTTTGAATCTGGGTTTGCAATTCTTTGTGCATACTCAGTGGGTACGAAGTCTAGGGCCTCTAGAGTATCTTTTTAATACCCCATCCCATCACCGTGTTCATCATGGCAGAAACCCACAATACATTGATAAAAACTACGCAGGCGTTCTTATTATCTGGGATAAATTATTTGGCACATTCGAACCTGAAATTGAAACTGTGCGTTACGGCGTCACGAAACCTGTAGCCAGTTTCAATCCCATAACGGTGACCTTTCAAGAATGGAGAGCGATATGGAAAGATCTCAAGAATACACAGCTCTCGCGAATGCAGAAAATCAAGCTGATGCTTTCCCCGCCTTCCGATTAAAATCTGCAAGTCGATAGAATAAAAAAGCCCGCATAACGCGGGCCAACAATTCAGTTTATTTCCAACGCCACTGACTGCCGTTGATATCAGCTCCCACCAACCAAGTTCGTTCATTCCATTTTAGAGAGTTCGCCAAGCCATTCTTCAGCTGGCCATTATCCCAGCGCCATTGTTGAGTCTCATGATTACGGCACTCCTCTAAACTGATATCTATGCCGTTTTGGTCGAGGAAGCATATAGGCTGCAGGAGCCCAACCATGACAAAGGCCCATCCAACGCTCAACATGTCCACGAGACTCATAGTACCCCTTACCCGAATCCCATGAACGTTGCGTCAACGTGAAATTCTCATCTCCAACCAGGAGATCATATTTTTCTGCTGGCGACAAATCATCACGGTCTTGACCTTGATAATACTCTAAAGGTTTTTGCAAGTGATTGAAGTCGAAATAGGCTTGCCAGTTATTCGCTCTCAACTCCTTATCGGCATAGCGCCAAGCAAGTGCACCAGAATACAAAGGCCAATACGTATCTGACCACGGTTGAACATCGAGTCGTGTTTGATTTGGAGCCACTTGAGACAATTGCTCTAAATTGCGAATCAGACCATTCCCAGAGTCAACTAAACGAGCAGGGTTATCGTTTTGTTGAATCGGTGATATTAAAAATTCTGATATTCCCGAATTTATCTCTCCCCTTCTAATTATAGTTTCTCTCATCAAGTCTCGGTGACTACTCATATATTCAGAGTTCTTGGAAAAAATAACATGGCCACTTTTTTCTGGCACAGCATTCATGACTGTTTGGGGGGATTCATGAAACGCTTCAATAAATTCGGTGACTTTTGAATCACTAGCGGTTGCGGCATATGGGAGCATCGCTGACAATAAAGTTACGATCGTTTTCATTAAAATTTCTACTCACTCAGTTAATATTGTTATTGATAATAATTACCATTAACATGACAAAGTAAGCAGAGTGGTGCGCTTTATGGGATAAATCAATTTCACGATCATACCAATAAATCAAACTGTGATTCCCTTTCGAATAACAACTCCATTTATCTTCTAAACTAATTAGAACGCGAATTATCTATAAATAATCAAGTAGATATAGAATAATTAATATTAAACTGAGGGCATATACTGTGTAATGAAAAGCTATTAAAATAACGATTATTATTACTAAAATGAAAGCATTGCACATTCGCTACTTACTTGCCCTTTGCCTTACGGCGATACCTTTTACTTCTCTTGCCGGATTCAAATATAACGCTGAATACTATAGTGCCGATAACATTGAGGCCATTCTTGATGATATGTCCGACCCAGGGTTCGAATCGAATTATGGGGACTTTGCTAAGATTCGATCGGAGCTTTATCAGCAAGCAGGAATGCAAAACCAAAAGCTGAGCTATAGTGAGATCGAAGCCTTAGAAAGGTATCAATACGATGCTTACCAGCCAATAAGAAGGGGCTTAGCACGAGGTAGGATGGATGCGGAAACAGAATCGTTAGTGAAAGAAATCGATTCTGCGTTCAAAAATGGCATCAAATACCAAGGGACGGTTTTTCGCGGTGAGCGCTTACTCTCTACTTATGGATCGAACGTAAAGGTTGGAGATATCGTCAGCCCATCTTCCTACTTATCGACGTCTATATCGAAAACATCCTCTTATACTTTTCATAATGGGCAACTTTCGCGCTTTGAGCTCAATCTTGGTCAACACGGAATCGTGATACCTACGGTGCGTGATGATGAACTAGAAGTGCTCATCAATAGAAACTCTCTGTTTGAGGTCACGGCTATCAATACCACACCAGAGGGAAATCAAGTGATCTATCGTGAAGTGTCTGCGGAACAAGTCGGCATGCGTCCTATAAAAGATCTCCATTCAGGAGAAACCCTCACGGTAGCGGAAGCCTGTGCCTACTAGTGAGCATTAGGGTAATAGGCTGAGAACATCGAATATAAGCCTCAACTAGCATTAATAGACCTTATGGAAATCGATCAACTGGAATGTTAAGTCGCTTACCCAAAAGTCGCTTACCCAAAAGTCGCCGTCCAAGTCGGCTCCTTGAACGTATTTTTTGTCGCCCATCTCTAAGGTGACAATATACTTACCCGCGATGAGTCCTTCTACCATGTAGAACCCATCGCTTTCGATTTCACTCGAATATTCCGTGCCTTTTTGTATGTGTTTGAAGTGTAAATATGCGTTATCTTCCAGCATGCCCTCGACTGTGCCGTCAACGCCAAATGACACCACCATTTCGATATGAGCATGGGTCAGCCCGACTTGTTTAGTATTCACAAATACAGGGTTTTGAATCGGCGTTAAGTTAAGGTCAAGCGCACCTTCATCGATATAGATAGGCAGATTGTCGCGCGCGGGAACATTTGAGAATTCGAAGCGCCCTTTTGAATCGCTCGCCGCACGTTGGTCCAGTATTTGTAAGCTCACACCCGCGATAGGCTGCTTGTGGTGATCATAAACAATTCCAGTCAGCTTAGATTGATTGTATTTATTCCACTCAACGAACTCGCCTATGTTCTCATCAAAATAGGTTTTCGCGCCAAATTCAGTGGTCACCTCCACACCATAACGGTCTTCGTTTCCTTCCAATTTGAAGACCAGATAAGGGTTCACGCGCGCTTCTAGAGAAGCCGAAAATGACACCTCTTGCTTTTGATATCTTGCGGATACATTGGTCGTAAGTTCTTGAAAAGCTTTAAGTGGGTCCAATATGCACTCTTTGCACGCGTTCCTTAACGAAAACTCGGTTCGTTCATGGTGTCCGGAGCCATTCACTGTGCCCGAGACATTCCAAGAGGTGTCTGAAAATCCGCTCTTGGCTAACCCTATTGTGTGAAGATAATCATCTTTATGGGAGCTCTTGATATATCGATAGTCTCCAGCATAAGAGAAAAATAAGTTGGGAGATACCTTGGTGTTAAACTTGGGCTCGACACTCAATTCCTTCTCGTCATCTCTCACCGTCAAAAATGCCGTTAAGTTGGCTAGAGACAGGTTATATTTGAAGACGTGGTACTCCATCGACTCCAAATCTAATTCATCGGTTTTATTAAGCTCTATCGAAACGGATTGATCGCTTCCCAACAAGATATCAAACTCCGTTGGAAAGCGATGGAAATCAGGCAACCATCCGATATGACCTGCAAACCAATGTGTCGGTAAATATCGCCCCTGAAAACCGACTAAGTCTTTTCCATGTTGCCTCATAAAAGCACTCCCCACAGTAAAGTAATCAGCAAGGCCATATTCCAGAGATACGGCACTCGCTCTGTCTGCACCTTCATTACCGACCACCTGCACGCCCCACTCGTTGCGTGGCAAAAATGCATCTTCTAAACCCGCGACGGTAATCTCTTCTTCCTGCCAAACCCCTTTCGATAAGTAATAGCGAAACTTAATGGTGTCACCCGGCGAGATGTTGTCTTCTTCCACAACGAAACGTCCAAACTCATCAGAACGATACGTAGTTTGATAGATGCCGTTAACCAGCACGTCGATACTGATATTGGGCTGAGTGGTGCGTTCCAATTGCAGGTTGCCGAACTCTGGTTGACTCTTTCGGTTGGTGTAGTAAAGCCCATCTTCGAGTGTTTGATTTACGGTAAAAACGCTGCCATCTAACAGCACATGACCGATTTCAAGAGAGCCTTCCCCTTCATTTGCCTCAACCGCAATGTTGTAATAGACGATGGGCTGGTCTTCTCCTGAATCAATAGACAGTCGAGACAAGGAGTCTTCCGTGCTTAATATGGTGTCGGAGATGGCATAAACATCGCTGCCAATATCGCTATCATGATAAACAGAGGCTGCAACTCTCGTCGCTAAACCCACAGTCGCACGCGGTTCTATAGCTGGAATATTGCCCGCGCGCTTTAAGTCTTCCGCTTTCTTACGGGATTCATTTTTGATCTTTGAGATCACTGCTTCTAACTCGGTCAACGAGCTGAATTCTGGAGAGACCGTTAACCGATAGTCATCAATATCCCATCGGATTTTGGCAGGGATACAGGCTTGTAAGCTGTACCAGTGGATGTAGGTTTCCGAGTCAATCACTTCAAATTTGATTGACTGGATATTGTTGTCATCTCGATAGCAGACAGCTTGTTCGATATCGACGATATAGGGAGGAGACTCTCTACCCACATCTTGCGGCAGGTAGATTTCGCAATAGCCTTTGTCATCGCATTGCCCATTCATTTCCAACAATGAAAATGCAGCGTTTGAAATTGAAATAAACGGTTCTTCGTAGTCATCCATCATGACACGATAAAAGCTATCGCCGACTTGCCCAACTCGAACTTCAATATGAGCAGGATAAAGTTCAGTCGCCTCGTGTTCCCCTTCCGAATGCACTGCAAAAGGAAACAGAGAAGAGAACAAGGTAACTCGCCAAATCATACGTTTGAACATTGATTTTTTAGTCACTCGATAGATCGCTTTGTCACTCAATCGAGCGTGAAATCATGGGCAAGACATATTGCGAACTACAAAACACATTCGTACAAGGGTTGGTCGTTTTGCACCAATGAAACCTTCGAACCTTTCGGGAAGGGCTTAGTTAACTCGGCATTACGAAGTAACACTACTTTTTCGCTATGTTCGTTGACATTCAATTTAGCGCTGAACTGAAACTTGCCGTCATTGGTGATCTTGAGGTTTTGGTTATCACATTGAAACTTCACATCTTGTACCTTCTGACCTTTCTGAACGTAAACTGGGACGTAGCTGTTGATATGAAAGTTAAGCTGAAACGCAGAACCGTTGTTAGAACGAACCTTTCGGGATAAATCAGCCGTTGCAACTTCAGATGCTTTTGCGATAGGTGAAAACCATAAATAAGCTCGGTATTCGCCATCAGGCATATCGGCTGGCAAGGCGTTCATACGTAAGCGAACCGTGCGCCTTTGGTTAGGTTTCAATTCACGAATAATCGGTGGTGATACTTTAATCCAATTGGCGATGTTTTCAGACTCTGCAATATTGGTATCGGTGCGAACCAGCCCATGGGCCTTTACTGGTCGATAGATAGGCTTGATCTCCAATCGAATCGGTTGATCTGAATTGTTCTCCACCACGATTTTTTCCGTTACGGAGGTATCAGCGTCTAGAACAAAACGAGTGGGAGCGATTAGGAGTTGAGCATAGGCTTGTGATGTGAAAAATAAGCCGAGAACGCATGAGATAAACAACTTCATTTATAATTAACCTCAAAAGGGATAGTGCTGGTGTAAACGCCAGCAGGATGATTAGCACCAATTTTCACTCTCGCACCAATGCACAGTAATTTGCTTCTTCCATTACCTTTTATTTTGGCCCTGCCTCGCTTTGATAAACCGCAGCCAAAATAGAACTTTTTAATACGAAGACGTTTAGATTTACGAGAATGGTTGAGGTACTGATTAGAAGGGAGAGACACCACGATCTTTTTACCTGGCTCGCCTTCAACATAAAAACGCACCACATAGATCTGACTATTAGCCGGATTAGCATCGGCTTTTTGACCCGATCCAGAGATATACATACCCGGAAATTTCAATTCCATATTTTCAGGAATTATTTCTAGAGCATGAAATGGGCTTGAATAAAAAATCAGGCCTATATATATCGAATATTTAAATAGAAGCTTCATAGTGGAAAATGGCTGCTCTAAAACAGCCACTATATTATACTTGTTTCACTTAATTACTGATAAGTAACATCAACTGCAACGTTTGCAGTATAAGTACCAGCAACTAGTGTTGCTGTTGAGGTTTTTGCTGTACCACCAATTTTAAGATCCGCAGTACCGCCCGTCAGAGTGATAGCATTATTAAAGTCAAATTCAGCCCCAATTGTATTTGCGCCATTAAGTAAGTCAGTATTAGAAATACTTACTGTTACCGCATCACCAGACTCTCCAGAAAGCGTAAATGCCGCAGCACCTGCGTCACCTTGAGCGATAACAACATCTGTTGTGTTATCTGAAGTGATGATACCGAAGTCAAGATCACTTGTTTTTGTCATCGTAATTGCTTGTTTTACTTCTAGTGTTGCATCAAAAGTGTCACTCACAGCGAAAACATTCGCTGAAGAGATAGAACCGACATTCCGCACCTCATTTAGGAATAAATTGCTTCATATAGCTTACCTAGCAATTGAAGCAATCTCCTCTGATGGTCTTGAATGCCGGTGATAAACCATTGTTCGCCGAACTCAAGTGTATCGACCCCTTCAAATTTTAAAAACACCCAGCGAGCAGTTGGCTTAGATGTGGTTTTGTTCTTAACCATGCTTGGAAAAAATTCTTCAGTAACAGCCAACTCTTCACGTATCTTATGCTCGAGTCCAGCATAAACCATTAGGCTTAAGGTCATTATCATGAGTAAAGCTTCGATGCGTTGTGGTTTTTTTAAGAAGATAGATGATGTTAAAAACTCAGGGCTTTTAAGGAAGCGAAAACCTCGCTCGACTTTCTGTTGTGACTTGTAGTGTTCCAGTAACGCAGCCATATCGAGATCGGTACTTTCAGTATCATTGGTCGCAAGAATGAACATACCAACTTTAAGCTTCGCGAGTTTTACTTTTTCTAAATCAGTGAACGGATTTGCTTCAATTTTGTAGTGGTATCCAGTTGGAACCTCATCTTTTTTAGGGCGCCCTCGGCCAGCAAACTCGGGCACTTGCCGTATCTCACTTTGCTCGAAACTCAACAGTTGGCATTGACTCTGAAATTCACTCATAGCCTTTTGTGCATCAGTCGCACAGGCAAATTGTTTCTTAGCTAATTGAGCTAGAGATTTAAGCTCTTTGGTCAGATTTTTATCCAAATTTTTATAAAAAGTGGCTTCTTCTCGCTTTGTCGCTTGCTCGCTGTTCACTAACAACCATCGCTGCTTCACGTTGCCATAATCAGATTCAATCCAGTGCCCCGAATAACCATTACCGATAGGCTCTAATTGCGCTGGCGATAATGCCAGTAGAGCTTGTTTGGCCATTTTAATGGTCATTGGGACGCGTGTAATGAACTTCTGCTTTTGTTCATCAAGTGAGCAAATACTGTCTGACGTGTATAAAGCTGCATCAGCAATAAAGTAACGACTATTTTGCGCGGCTTTAAGACAGTGAATATGGCGCTTAGTGACCTCTGCAAATGCTTTTGCATCGTTCGTGTTTCCACTGAGAGCCTGCATATAAACAGGGAGCCCTGCTTGATTTTCACAAATTAATTCAAGGACAACCTGATTCAATTCAGGTCGGTGATCTCGACTATAACCTTTGACGAGTTGAATAGAATTAATGTCATCCTCTGCTGATTGAGCATATTCACCATCAACATGGAAACTCGTTATATCAAGGTGGACAGACTCTGTCTTGAGGCCCAATTTTTCAACGGTATGCTCTGCAATAACTTGATATAAAATAGATACATCAGCTTCAAATAAAGCATCTAATGTGCGCCCAAGAACATCATCAGTTAAGTGGTGCGCTTCTATGTTTTTAGCAAGCAGCTTTGATATTGGCTTTGTCTCGAAAAAGTCAGAAAACATATGCAATGTTCGACTATGGAAGCCCAAACCGTTCAAAATCATGGCTAGAACGGCATCACCGTGTGAGACATTATGCTCTGAATACTTAGGAATTATGCGGTCGATAAGCCCGGGTAAATCAATCTCATGACAGAATGCAGCGATTAATCCAAGATGATCTAAGCGTTTTATGACAGGTTGAGGAGCAGACATCGCAAGTTACCGGCAAATAAAAGTAATAGATCAAAACGGGGGATCTGCGTCAAGTCTCAACTGCAATCATTATTGATAAATGATCGTGGGATCACACTAATTAAAATGTAAGCGCGTCATAAACCCCGCATTCTAATCGCCTAGCGCGAAGAATAAGATCAAGTCTCCAACCATAAGGAGATTTGAAATGGGAAAACGACACACTAATCAAGAATGGCAAACGCTCATCGAGCAATCTGAATCGAGTTCATTGTCAACGCTTGCATTTTGTAAGCTAAATGAACTCAACCCCTCGACGTTTTACGCTAAGCGCCAGCAACTCAAAAAAGCAGATGTCTCTCAAGGCTTTGTACGGGCAGAGATCGTCGAAAAGACAACGAAATATCAAGCTCAAATAGCCACCGCTAACATGACACTTCTCATCAATGATGTGGAGTTGAGCATTCCTCAAGGCACGCCCGCTACCTACCTGGCAGAACTCATTGGAGCCTTGTCATGAAACATATGCTCAGCGCACCAGAGATTTATCTGTATCGTGAGAGTGTCGATTTTAGAAAGTCCATCAATGGCCTCGCGGCGATTATCGAAAGTGACACCGATTTACCCTTGGGAAGCGGCGCACTGTTCCTGTTCACCAATAAACAGCGCGACAAAATCAAAGTGCTGTACTGGGATAAAACTGGCTTTGCGCTTTGGTATAAACGCCTTGAAAAAGCCAAGTATAAATGGCCTACAAAAGAGAAAAATGAAGTGTTTACCCTGACTCAATTCGAGCTTGATAGACTGCTTTCTGGCTTCACGATTATCGGCCATAAACCCGTTCAAATAAACGATGTTACAATGACTTAATCGATAATAAAGCCTTATCTGCCAAGCGTTAACAGCATGATTTTAGTATAATAAATGCCATGAAAAAGACGCCAGATATCAACCCAGAAAGCCAAGATATTGCCAAGCTACAAGCGATGGTGAAAGCGCTGATGGCGTCAGAAAACCAATGGAAACAAGAGCGTCAATCTCTGCTTGAGCAACTCAAACTTGCTTTCGACCGCCAGTTCGCAAAACGCTCGGAGGCGTTAAAGCCTTACGATGAATCTCAAGGTGACCTCTTCAACGAAGTGGAATGTGAAGCCGCTAAGGGAGAGGTGGTTGAGGTAACAACGACCACAACGAAGAAGCGTGGTAAACGCAAGCCACTTCCAAAGACTTTGCCTCGTGAGGTTATCGAACTCGATTTAGACGACCATGAAAAACAGTGTGCATGCTGCCAACATAGTCTGCATAAAATCGGTGAAGACCGCAGTGAGAAACTTGAGTTCTCACCAGCCGTGCTCAAAGTGCTGGAATATGTTCGTCCTAAGTATGCTTGTCGTCAGTGCGAGCAAACTGAAGACAAAAGCCACATCGTTCAAAAGCCAGCGCCCCAGAGCATCATCCCTAAAAGCTTCGCGACAGAAAGCTTGCTAGCCAACATCATCCTTGGCAAATATCAATACGCAATGCCACTGTACCGCCAAGAGTCGCTGTTTACCCAGTCGGGTATCGAGCTATCACGAACCACGATGGCAAGGTGGGTTATCCAAGTCAGTGAGAAGTTCACACCGCTGTATGCGGCCTTGAAAGAGCATCTACTCCAACAAGTGGTGGTTCAGGCAGATGAAACGCCGCTCAATGTCCTCAAAGAAGATAAACAGTGTTATATGTGGCTCTACTGCTCGGGCGCAGACTCGCCCGACGCTGCACTGCCGAATGTAAAGAATATCGCCTTGTACGACTATCAAAACAGTCGCGCGAGGGCATGCCCTGTTGCCTTCTTGGGGGATTACAGTGGTTATCTGCAAACCGATGGCTATGGTGCCTATGATGGTCTTCATCACGTAACCAATGTTGGTTGCTTGGCACATGCACGGCGTAAGTTCATGGATGCTAAGAAGCTTCAAGGTAAAGGTAAGTCAGGCAAAGCAGATAAAGCGCTAGCCAAAATCCAGAAGCTCTATGGGATAGAATCGCGCTTAAGAGGTGCGACTGTCGAAACACGAAAAGCAGAACGTCAACTGCATGCCAAGCCGATACTGGATGAGCTGTACGAGTGGATGACGACTCAACAAGTGCTAGCGTCTAGCTCGCTGGGCAAGGCGATAAAATACACGCTCGGCCAATGGCCGAAACTTATCCGCTATATCGATGACGGTCATTTATCTATCGATAATAATCGTGCTGAACGCGCCATTAAACCGCTGGTCATTGGCAGAAAAAATTGGCTCTTCTCGAACACACCAAATGGTGCTGATGCGAGCGCGATGCTTTACAGCATCGTCGAGACGGCGAAAGCCAACGGCCTTATCCTCTACGACTACATGGTCAAGTGCATGAAAGAGCTAGCGAAAGCTGAGCCTGATATCGATGCGCTCCTACCTTGGAACTTCAAACATTAACAACATCGCCTCGTGGGTTCATGGGGCGTTTACATTAAAATCTAGAATTGGCTGCGGAATGACGGATAGAAAGTGCAGATACAGCAACAACCTTAAATACTTTGTTCATTTCTTTAATCCTTTATATAAAATCGGCTTTATTATTAGAGATACCTAACAGTCAATCAAAGTTAACTGTCAAGTAACAACAATCCTATTTAGAAAACATATACATTGACACTTATTTATAAATAAATGAGGCACAGTGAGGATAAGATCACGAAAATTGATATAAATGACACTAAAAAAAATGGTATTTACTTATTTACACTAGTAGATATAAAACTAGTTTTACACTTAATCCTTTTATTTTTGCACGGCATTAATTTTCATAAAAGACAACTTAGTTAAAATAGTCAAAAAATAAAGGATAGCAATAAACACTTATTTAACTAAGGTTAATTGTTATATAGATCATCGTATTGCAATATAGTCTCAAAAGTGAAACAAGTCGGGATTAATCTCACATTGTAATATAAATTAAGCATTACCGTTTCTTGTGTTATCCAATTAAAACAAGGCGTCTATAGAGTATTAAAAATGAGACAAGTAGAACCCACCAATTAAGTTAATTCCTACACTCATAAATGCCCGCAAACTAAATAAGGAAAAGAGAATTATATTGCAGACTGACACCTTCGTGGGCAGAGCGCTAGATAGGCAGATGCAGCGATTTAAACACTCATACGATAGCTTATACACCTGTCTAAGAAAATGAATGCGCCTCTAACTCTAACCCTAACCCTAACCACAACTACAACTACAACTACAACTACAACTACAACCACTAGAGCAAACCGCAAACAAGGTCGTTCGCGGTAACTTCAGTACAATTCATAAAGCCGGGATAGAAAGAAGAAAACAGACAGAAGGGTTCTAAGAAATAGTCACAATTGGATTTTAACGCACACCTATCGGCTCGATTGAATAGTAAACCACCGTTTTACGGCAATTTATTTGTGATCTGGGTTGCACGCGTACCGCATACTATCAGATACTGAACAAAACTAACCTTCAGCCACAGTAAACGGCTCCCGCTTGCTGTTCAGGAAATTCAATGAGTTCAGATAATCAGTCGACCTACTTCTTTTTCGATTACGAAACATGGGGCGTTAGCCCAGCGAAAGATCGCCCGAGTCAGTTCGCCGGTGTTCGTACCGACCAAGATTTCAACATTATCGGAGAGCCTTTAGTTATCTACTGTCAGCCTCCTGCTGATTATCTTCCTGGACCTGAAGCCGCATTAATCACTCGAATTACGCCTCAGAAAGCTATGTCTCAAGGCTTACCTGAGCCTGAGTTTATCGCTAAAATTCATGCTGAGCTTGCTAAGCCAAATACGACGAGCCTTGGATACAACAGCATTCGATTCGATGATGAAATAACACGATACACCTGTTATCGCAACTTTATTGACCCATATGCTTGGAGCTGGCAGAACGGCAATTCACGTTGGGATTTACTCGATGTGATGCGTGCCGTCCATGCACTGCGCCCTAACGGTATTAACTGGCCAACAAACGATGAAGGTTTTCCAAATTTCAAACTGGAACATCTATCGGTGGCAAACGGCATCGAACACGAAAACGCGCACGATGCTATGGCAGATGTTATTGCGACTATCGAACTGGCTAAGAAGTTAAAGGCCGCACAGCCTAAGATGTTTGATTACCTCTACAACATGCGTCATAAGCGCAAGTTGAACGATTTAGTCGACATCGTAAACATGACGCCTTTAATGCACGTTTCTGGCATGTTTGGTCGTGATTGTAATTACACAAGCTGGGTAGTGCCGATGGCATGGCACCCAACCAACCAAAATGCGGTTATTGTGGTCGACCTAGCGAAAGATCCAAGTCCGTTACTGGAAATGGATGCGGATGAACTAAGAGAAAGGCTTTATACCAAGCGCAGTGAGCTTGCTGAAGACGAACTACCCGTACCAATCAAACTGGTACAGCTCAACAAGTGTCCTATTCTTGCGCCAGCAAAAACGCTCACCGCTGAAAACGCAGAAACGATCGGTATCGACCGTCAACAATGCTTGAAAAACCTAGCCCTATTGCGTGAACATCCAGAGATCCGCGAAAAGCTGATCGGTTTGTATTCACAAGAGCGTGAGTACGAGAAAAGCGCCAACGTAGACACACATCTTTACGACGGTTTCTTCTCACCAGCAGACAAAACCGCTATGAACATCATTCGTGAAACTGACCCGAATAACTTGGCAGCACTGGACATCACTTTTGGTGACGAACGTATTAAGCCTTTGTTGTTCCGTTACCGTGCTCGCCATTTCCCATGGACGCTAGACGAAGCTGAACAACTCAAATGGGCTAACCACTGCCGTGAGTATTACGAGAGTCGTTTAGAGGATTATATGTTGAACCTCGAAAACCTCGCGCATGAACACGAAAGCGACGAGAAGAAAATGGCTATCTTAAAAGCGGTTTATCAGTACGTAGAAAAGTTAGCTAGTTAATTCATAATCAAGAGACGCGACACTTTGAAAGAAAGATTGATCAAACTCGTTTACTGCTTAATCTCCTTCACCTTAATCATAGGTGCTCTCACTGCAGGCAACGCGTTACAACAATATCTAGAGACCTCAATCCCAGGCAGTATTTTTGGCATGTTGATTCTGTTTACTGCCATGGTGATTGGTATCGTTCCTTCGCACTGGGTGCAGCCCGGTGCCAGTTTGATTATTCGTTTGATGATCTTATTGTTCGTCCCAATCAGTGTTGGGCTAATGGATCACTTCGATATGCTTATCGCCAACGCACTGCCAATAATGGCGAGTGCGGTCGGTGGAACGCTGATCGTATTGGTATCTCTATCATGGTTCTTAGACCGCTTGCTTTCGAGAGGTAAATAATCATGTGGATTCTACTCACTATCGTGGTGTTTTTGTTTGCTCGTTGGGTCAGCCAGAAAGTGAACTCACCATTGTGTAATCCGTTACTGATCAGCATTAGTATCATTATTCCTATCCTGTTGTTCTTCAAGGTCCCTTTCGAGATCTATTACGCAGACAACACTTGGATTACTTACATGCTTCAGCCTGCGGTTGTGGCACTTGCTTACCCTTTGTATGAGCAGTTACCTCAAATTCGAGCTAATTGGCGCATCATTACCTTTGCTTGCACGCTGGGCAGTGTAATGTCGATGACCACGACAGCATTGATTGCTGTCGCCTTTAAAGCAGACCTGAGCCTTATTGCTAGCCTGCTAGGTAAATCGGTCACCACACCGATTGCAATGGAAGTATCGAGCCACCTTGGCGGTGAAGCAGCGATTGCAGCGATTCTGGTGTTAATCGTTGGTCTGTTCGGAGCCATCTTTGCTTACCCTATCTATAACCTGATTGGAATTAAAAGCCCAATCGCAAGAGGTTTAACCATGGGCACGGTATCTCACGCTTTAGGTACCGCTACGTGTGCTGAAAAGAACCAAGAAGATGCGGCATTCAGTTCGTTGGCGTTGGTTCTTTGTGGGGTTATCACTTCAATTATTGCACCTAGCGTATTTTCAGTGGTGATTTGGCTCTACTCTTAACCAATCAACTCTGACATTATTTTTATAAGATCATGTAAGCCCAAACATCACCTGTTATTTCAGCGTCTGTTTGGGCTTTTTCGTCGCCATTATTCAGCGATAACGGTCCCAACTAACCTTTGATTTGCGATATCAACGATGATTTTTGTCATTGCAATCGATTTCATCTGTGACCTCACTCTAATTATGCAAACCAATGTAACAACAACAACTCAATAGTGATCATAATCACAGAAAAATCCTGAGCATTGCATAGAATTAAAGCCTAAGGTCAATTAAGGATTCAACATGAACAGTCGTATTACCCTGGCGCTGGAAAGTGCTCCAACATCAATGAAAGCGCTTTTGAGTGACATCGTATTAGCAGACAACTTTGACGCCACTATCTCTAAAGAGCAGTTGCAAAGCTTGCTGGATGCGAGCGGTCTTTCTGATAAAGAAGTTCGCCTAGCTTTACTGCCAATCGCAGCAGCATACTCCTATGCGCCTCTTTCTGAATTCTATGTTGGTGCCATCGTGCGTGGCCTATCTGGTCGCTTATACTTCGGTGCAAACTTGGAGATCGCAGGTGCTCAACTTGGTCAAACAGTTCATGCTGAACAATCAGCCATCAGCCACGCTTGGATGAAGGGTGAAGAAGGCCTTTCTGACATCACTATCAACTTCAGCCCTTGCGGTCACTGTCGCCAATTTATGAACGAATTGACGACGGCAAAAGAACTGAAGGTTCAACTTCCACAGCGTGATGAAATGTCACTGCAGGAATACCTGCCAGATTCTTTCGGCCCTGCTGATTTAGGTGTGACAACTGGCTTGATGACAAAGCTGAACCACCAGTACACAACAGATGAAACGAGCCCTGTTGTTATAGACGCTTTAGCTGCATTGAACCGCAGCCACGCTCCTTACACTAAAAACCTAAGTGGCGTTTCACTACAACTGACAACTGGCGAAATCTTTACGGGTGCTTACGCCGAAAACGCAGCGTTCAACCCGAGCCTACCACCTCTACAAGTGGCTTTAATTCAGCTGAAATTGGCTGGCTTCAATTTTAAACAAATTGAAAACGCAGCTTTGGTTGAAATGGCCGATGGTAGCATTAGTCACCTAGCGGATACGCAATCTACATTAGAAGCGATTAATCCCGATATTCCAGTGACTTACTTAGCAATCTAAGTACATTTAATTAACAAAAACTCAAATAAGCAGCCCTATTTAACGGTGCTGCTTTTTTATGCTTGTAATTAACGCAGCAACCTAAGCAAACGTTTGCTTTTGTCATTTAAACAAGTATGATCGCCCCGTTTTCAATCACTCGTTCAAAAGATCGGAAGGAATTTCTATGTTTGGTACCGCTACTCTTGAAAATGCTACTCGTGTACTTCTATTAGGTTCAGGTGAACTCGCCAAAGAAGTGGCTATCGAGTGCCAACGTTTAGGTTTAGAAGTTATTGCTTGTGACCGTTATGCAAACGCGCCAGCTATGCAAGTCGCACATCGCAGTCACGTATTGGATATGCTAGACGTTGACGCTTTAGAAGCCATTATTGAACTAGAAAAACCAGATTATGTGGTACCGGAAATCGAAGCGATTGCCACCAGCAAATTAGTAGAGCTAGAAGCAAAAGGGTTGAATGTCGTTCCAACTGCGAATGCAACCAAGCTAACGATGAACCGCGAAGGCATTCGTCGTCTAGCCGCAGAAGAGTTGAAACTGAGCACGTCTCCTTACCGCTTTGCAGACACCTTCGAAGATTTCTCAGCCGCTATTGAATTCGTGGGTATGCCTTGCGTTGTGAAACCAGTCATGAGTTCTTCAGGCAAAGGCCAAAGCGTTATCAAAACAGAAGGTGATATCCAAAAATCTTGGGGTTACGCACAAGAAGGCGGTCGTACTGGCGCGGGTCGCGTAATCGTTGAAGGCTTCATCGATTTTGATTACGAAATCACACTGCTTACCGTTCGTGCAGTCGACGGTGTTCACTTCTGTGCACCAATTGGCCACCGCCAAGAAGACGGTGACTACCGTGAGTCATGGCAACCACAAGTGATGTCAGACAACGCTCTGAAAGCAGCGCAATACACGGCAGAGCAAGTAGTTAACGCACTAGGCGGCCACGGTATCTTCGGTGTTGAACTGTTCGTTAAAGGCGACCACGTCGTCTTCAATGAAGTCTCCCCTCGCCCACACGATACTGGTTTGGTAACTTTGATTTCTCAAGACTCATCGGAATTCGCACTACATGTTCGCGCATTTACGGGTTCGCCAATTAAGTCGATTATTCAATATGGTCCATGTGCATCAGCGGTTATCTTAGGCCAAGGCACATCAACGAATATCCGTTTTGAAGGCCTTGTAGAAGCGCTAGACGCACCACAAACGCAAGTCCGTCTGTTTGGTAAGCCTGACATTGATGGTCGCCGTCGTCTTGGTGTGGCGTTAACTCGTCGCAACAGCACAGAGACAGCGATCGAAGATGCCATTGAAAGCGCGGCAAAAGTAAAAGTGATTTACTAACCAGCTATTCAATTCTGAACAATCACGACTTCAAATCTGAATAATAAAAAAGACGGCTATCGAGCCCGTCTTTTGTTCCTTTTAGCTGTTGCGCTAGCTGTTAGCTATTGGCTTAAAAGCAAACTCAGCTTAAGCGTCAGACTCAATCAAATACACTTCTTCACTGAATCGAGACAAACCTTTCTTCGCAATCTTAGGGTGTTCATCATCTGCAATATCTTGATTCAACAGAGTAATCTTATAACCTGCAAATAACTGATCGATCTCTAGCTTAGGTACGCTAAACGGAGGTCCTGCCATTTCGCTTTGGTCGTAATCCAATGTAACCAACAAGATCTTGCCGCCTGGCTTTAACAGTTGCTTCAAACGTTCCACATATTGCACGCGCATATCAGCAGGCAAAGCCACCAAAGAAGCTCGATCATAAATAATGTCGACTGGCTGAATGGGCGCAGTGAAGTAGTCACCGGTGTAAACACTCAATTCATCGAATTGGTAGAGCTCATGTTGACTACTGATTTGAGTCACTGTCGGTGTGTATAAGTGCTCAGCGAAAAATGCGCGAACCGCGATCTGGCTTAATTCGACACCTTGAACCTCTTCATGCTTGGTCGCTAACCAAATCAAATCTTCACTCTTACCACAAAGAGGCACGAAGACACTCTTGTCGTAACCAGGGTGAGTCTTTTGCCAAAATTCGATAAGAAGCGGATTTACATCTTCAAGGTGGAAACCAATTTGGTTGGCTGCCCATTTATTGTGCCAAAATTCAGGATTATTCATCTTTCGTTCATGTTAAATAGTCATAATGCAAGGGTACAGTATAGAGAAGTAAGAGCAACCTTCGCTTGATTCAAACTTAAAAACGACGCGAGTTAGCAAAGAAGATTGCCGAGGTTCAAAGTTCTCAAAATTTGGGAACAAACGCTTAAATGATTTGTCTATATCTTCACATTTTAAAGCAATATTAAACGTTAGAGTTGGTTTCGGTCTTAACTAGCCCCATCTAATAGATAGTGAGATTGGTTAGTGTAGTTAAGCTGTTTTTACTCTTATGCGTTACTGGTTACCCCTTTTGATTACCCGTTTTTGTAACCTTGTATTTTGGAGTTTGAATGAGTGTATTTCTCCGTACGACGGCCCTAATGCTTCTAGTATTGAGCCGAGCGCCTGCATTCGCAGCAGCACCTGTTTCAACGAGTTCAACTGATCAATCGCGCACTCCTGCGCAAAACCAAGATTCATCAAACGTATTCCGCCACAGCCTTAGCGGCTTATACGGCATCAAAGCATTCGACTCACGTCCGACTCAGCCTTATACCGACTTCGATATTCTGTACAGCAAAGCTCACCAAGCACAGGCTGAACTAGAAACCATTTGTAAAAGTACTGCCCTACTGACTAACTCAGACGCACTCTTTGCTGGCGTTAAATCTCAAGCACGAGCAGAAGAGAAAATTGATCTTGAGTTAGATGGCGATGTATCAAGAATTACCGACTTAGCCCGTGCAACCATCATCGCTAACGATGTAGAAAGCTTGGTCGAAGTATACGAAGCTCTAATCCGCGAAGCGGATGTGGTAAAAGTGAAAAACAAATTCAAATCACCGGCGGATTCTGGCTACCGTGATTTGAACCTTTTGGTTCGTTTACCTAAAACTAATGTTATTGCCGAAGTTCAGCTTCACTTGAGAGCCATCGCTGATGTGAAAAGTGGCCCTGAGCATGAGCTTTACGAAATCATCCAAGGCATTGAGCGTCACGCTATTGCAGAAAAACGTCCAATTAACGACATCGAAGCGGCGCAAATCAATAGCCTAAGACGTCAATCTCTAGAGCTTTACCAACAAGCATGGCAACCATATATTACAACTCACATTAAAGCGGCATAACGCGAACCGTGTAATACCAACAGACACCAAAAGGGCTGCACTCGCATCCCTTTTTAGTTCTTGTTTGATAAGCAAACCGTTCACTTGTCTGTCACAACCTCCCCGTTCCAAACTATTGGTGATAATACTCTTTAGAGCGGTTGTATAAATCCAAAGGTTTTAACATGCTGTAAAATGCCGCCGCGTCTTGTAAGTCTCTATCTGATAAAGATTTTACTACCGACTGCATGTATAAGTCTTGGCGTTCATCGATTTTGAAATCACGTAATTGCTTAAGGATGTAACTCGCCTTTTGTCCCTTTATATTTGGGTAAGATTGCACAAAAGGAATGATCTTATCTCCGTGGCACTGACTACAAAGGTTCTGAGCGTGTTTCTCACCCGCGACTAAATTTGGTGTATAAATCTCGGCTTCTTCGACCTTCACTTCCATTTTGGACACTGTCTTGGTGTCAGGTTCGGAATGTTCCTCAGAGCATGTAGAAAGCAACATAACGGCCATCGCTGGCGCCAGAAATATAGACACTAACGTCACTGAATTTATCGTCATTTATGCGCTCCTAGCATTGGTGGCAACAAGGCGCTATCAATAGGCTTACGACGATACTTATTCATGTCGATGCCTTTGTCTTGGTAGTAAGTGCTCAAGTAATCGAGCACTGGATCCCACGTATCAGACAAGTCCCACAGCCCCTGAGTATCGACCATCCATTGGATCGTCTCTCGCCACTGTTCTCTAGTACCGCTGTTCTGAGCCACGATTAAACTGGTGTGACACGCATTACACTGGCCATTCACCACTTCCCAACCTGGAGCCATAATTAACCCAGAGGTCTTGTCTACACCGTAATACTCTTTCGGATTTTCTGGAATCTCATCGGCATGTACAAGCATCGAGGTTAATAGACTGTATACTAGTGCGGCTCTCATTATGTCTTTGCGGTAAGAACGCTTACCTACATCAGTCGACCGGGCGGGGGCAGAGTTGTCGAAAGTAGAATGATTATGAAGAGACTTATTGTTAATTTGTTTCATCACGACACTCGAACTGCAATACGGTGACAACCATTGAACAGATAGCCTTTCGGGTTCCATTGTGGTTGTACGACTGGCTGACTGTCGCCTTCACTGTCGGTTGCTTTTGCCCAAATCTCGTAATAACCGGTCATAGGAAGGTCTAAATCGGCCTCCCATTGCTGCCAAGCGCCTTTGTTGACAGGTCTATTAAGTTTTGCATCATGCCATGTCGTCCCATAATCGTAACTCACCTGCAGCTTCTCAACTGTTCTGAGCCCGGCCCAAGCATGGCCGCTGACCGTAACTTTTTTACCAAGCGAAAACTCAGTCCCGCTCTTTGGTGAAGTAATCAACGATTTTACGATCATCTCTTCAATGATTCGAAAATCTTTGTTATCGACCTTCTCACCCGGCGCTATCGGATGTTTTGGCACTTGATAAGCAGGTGCCGCCATCTTTTGGCTGTCATGAATTTTGTTACGAATACTAATCCCTATCGTGCACTTCTGAGAAACCGATGCTGGGCGTCCACCAAACACGGTTCGAAGTGGGAAGCCATGAAGGTATGGGATAGGTTCTCCATTCATTTCCCATGCAATCAAAGCGTTGTCGTTCATCGCAGCCGCAATAGGCACACCACGCGATATGGCTTCGCCTTTACCACTTAAGTGTTTATCAAAGCCGTGATTACCTACGTAAACTGCATCATCTTGAATGCCACAGTCTTTAAGAACATCACTGAGCAAAACGCCGGTCCATTGCGAACAGTAAACGCCTGCGTTGCTCCATTGATTCCCCTTGGTGCTTGGATAGAAATTATTGCGGCTGTTACCACCACATTCCAAAACAAGGCTTTGAGTATGATGTTTAAATTTGGATTTAAGTTCTGCCAGCGTATAGGTTTTACTTTCTTTCACTGACTCGCCTTTCACTTCAAAAGTCCAAGTCTCAGGGTCAATCTCTTCAAAATCTGGCATCAAGCCATTCCATCGAACAAACGGCACGTCTGCAGGTGTAACAGCCGGTGCAAGCATACTTTCTGGCGGATAGGCATTCAGAGGGTTGGTATTCAAAACGGTGTAATAATCTGGAAGGTCTTCAGCTTTCATCCACGTTAACGCGTTGATATCGAGCACCGCTAAATCTTCAGGTCGATTAGCCGCAAATACCCAAGAAACCGGCAATGCAGAAACGGCTGTAGCGGAAAGTGCAGCTTTTAGAAATTGTCTTCTGTCTAAACTCATTGAGGTGACCCTTTGTGATGCAGTGTGTAAAAGTAGTTGGCTAGTTTCTCGATATCGTCTTCAGACAAAAGTTGAGCCACTTTAGACATGGTTTTGTCTGTTCGTTTACCACTCTTAAAGTTCGACAGCTGTTCGGTAAGGTAAACCTTGTTTTGCCACTTCAAGTTGGGAATCGACGGGTATAACGTATCTTCGTCGCTACCGTGACAGGCAATACACATATCTGCTATTTGCTGATATTCCGCTGCCGTGACTACCACAGGCAGAGCGAGCAATATCAAAGCTAAAAAGGCTTGTCGCAAAGTTCATCCTTAGTATTTGAACGGTTAAATAGGTTAAGAGACTGTTAATATCTCGCATTAAATCAAATTGATTTGTTTATTTAAATTCAAATATATTTAACCTTCGTTTATTAAAACTAAACGATTACCTGAATGGCTATGAGTGAGGCAACAAAGACACCGTTAGTGTGAGATTTAATGAAAGAAGTACGGCTTAAAAAAAGATATGTAACACAGAAATGATGGGGGTTAACCTGAAAAGGGTTCAGACAGAAAAGCAAAGTATAAGAGAGAAGTTCAGAGAGCAAATAAGATGTGGCGAAACGAGAGGATCTAATCGACTTAAGATACCCGCATAGGAAACGGGACTGTTCTCGTTCCAAAGAGATGTTTGAAGTGAGACGATTACTGGAGGTTAAATGAGCCAGATACAAAAAGACCACGCTAGGCGTGGTCTATTGCTTGGCTACTTCTCGATTTTAATATTCTCGACACGGGCCTTTAGTTTTTGTCCCGGTCTAAAAGTAACAACACGTCGAGCAGAAATTGGAATGTCTTCACCAGTTTTCGGGTTACGACCAGGTCGCTCGTTTTTCTCGCGAAGATCAAAATTACCAAAACCAGACAGTTTTACCTGTTCGCCATTTTCGAGTGCTTTACGAACTTCTTCGAAAAACACTTCAACCGTTTCCTTGGCATCCCGCTTGCTGTATCCGAGTGTCTCAAACAGGTTCTCAGCCAAATCGGCCTTCGTGAGTGCCATAAAACTTTCCTCAAAGCTATGTTAAACATTGCTACCATCGCCAGTAGCGCCAAAGCATTTACCCTATTCAATCAATGAGATAAGGTCATTTACAAGGAAAGTGTATGCCAAGCTTCTGATTTTCGCCAACTTTTTTATCTCAACTATTTAATTATTCTTTCAAATCAGAAAGATAAGCCACTCCTAAATTCACATATATGGCTAAAAAACATCTACTAACGCACAACAAAATAGAATAATATGCTATTAATAGCGCTTAATATGGAATTTATAACTTTTGTTTCCTAAATATTAATTTAAGAGAATTTTCTCCTATGTTCAATAAAATCAGCGACTTGATTTGATATCAAACTCAACAGAGGTTACTAAATGAGCATTCTTAAATATAAGATTAGTATCATTTCAGGATTTAATTCGATTGGGTCAATACTGACTATTGATATGTTGCACGCTCCTGGACGTTTTAAAACCGTATTTTCAACCAGAACTCACTATTCAACTCAACAACCGCCTCGGCACCTTATCTCATCCACAACCAATATTACTCACACTTAGCTTAAGCAAAGCAAAAAGTACGTTTCACACCCCTCTTTGTTATGTTATAACATACCTATATTATTTCTAATTTTGTGGATTTAATGAGAGATCTTGAAGCGATCATTGAACATGTAAAACAGGGCTGTAAGGTCAGTGGCAAACAATTTACGGCCAAAAGACAGTTAATTCTGCGGGCCTTAATACACGCCAACAAAGCACTTTCTGCTTATGAAATCGTTGATTATTGTAAGGAGCACTTTGACCAACATGTTCAAGCTATGTCAGTTTATCGTGTGTTGGAGTTTCTTGAAGAACAACACTTGGCGCACAAACTTAAAGTCTCCAACAAATACATACTCTGCGACCATATCCTTTGCGAACATGAACATGGTATCCCTCAATTTTTAATTTGCTCAAAGTGCGACAAAATCAGCGAGCAAACCATCGACCCTGCCATGATTCATGGGCTTCAATCCCACGCCAAACAAGAAGGTTTCACCGTGGTCAGTCCTCAATTGGAGATTAACTGCGTGTGCGATGATTGCGCGGAGCATACCTAGCGACATTCCACTTAGCCCAACCTCTAATACATTCAAAATTACCTTAGCCTTAATCAGAAAGGAGACACTGAAACGCTATGTCAGTAACGCTCATCAAAAATGCCCGAGTGGTCAATGAAGGTACCGTGACTAAGACCGACGTGTTAATCGTTGGTCACCGAATTGAAAAAATCGCGGATGATATCAAGCCAGAACTAAACGATGAGGTCATTGACGCGCAAGGCTGTTACCTCATCCCAGGGATGATTGACGACCAAGTTCACTTTCGTGAACCGGGATTAACACACAAAGGTTCAATCGCCACAGAGTCACGAGCAGCGGTTTCAGGCGGTATTACCAGTTATATGGAGATGCCAAACGTAAACCCTGCTACAACGACCATTGAAGCCTTAGAAAGAAAGTTTGATATTGCATCACAAAACTCGATGGCAAATTACTCGTTTTATCTCGGAGCAACTGAAGACAACCTCGAACAGATTAAGCGACTCGACCCGACTAAACACTGCGGTGTGAAGGTGTTTATGGGCGCTTCGACCGGCGACTTGTTGGTTGAAGATCCTCAAGCGCTCGATGCCATATTTCGTGATTCTCCCGTCCTTATTGTCACCCATTGCGAAAGCGGGCCAGTGATCGCTAAAAACCAAGAACAATTAAGAAAAGAAAAAGATGTTTTCACGATTGAAGATCACCCAATTATAAGAGATGACCGTGCCTGTTATGCCTCTTCTTCTTACGCGATTGAACTAGCCAAAAAACACAACAGTCAACTTCATGTGTTGCACATCACGACAGCCAAAGAACTCGCTCTGTTTGACGAAGGGCCAATTCAAGACAAGCGCATTACAGCAGAAGCTTGTGTGCACCATCTTTGGTTCAGCAACAAAGATTACGCAGCGCTAGGTAACCAAATCAAATGTAACCCGGCCGTCAAATACCCAAGTGATAGAGACGCCCTATTAGCCGCTTTGAACACGGGGAAAATAGACATCATTGCGACGGATCACGCACCGCATACATGGGAAGAAAAACAAGTTCCTTACGAACAAGCTCCAGCAGGACTACCTTTGGTACAACACGCCCTATTGAGCCTATTTGACCATGTAAGTGCGGGAAACATGACTGTGGCTCAGGTTGTCGAGAAAACCGCACATAACCCAGCTATCCGTTATGCGATACAGAAGCGTGGCTATATTCGTGAGGGTTACTACGCCGACTTAGTGTTAGTCGATCCGCGAGACCCAACCTTGGTCAGCAATGAAAACAGCTTGTATCAATGTGGGTGGTCGCCATTCTCAGGACACGAATTCTCTGCTCAGATTAAGCATACATGGGTAAACGGCATCAAGGTTTATAGCAACCCAGAATCCGCAGACAACAGCACACATACCACTCATTTACCAAATGAGATACCAAACGAAATGCCAACTTCAGCAATGAGGCTGTCATTCAAACGCTAGTTCAGCTGTCATTACCCATAAATAATAAGAACCCAATATGTTAAGAAGAAACCCAAGCGGCCATATGCCAGAAGTATCGGAGACCGCTTTCATTGACCCAACGGCCATCATATGTGGCAAGGTCATCATTGAAGACAACGTATTTATTGGCCCTTACGCCGTGATTCGAGCTGACGAAGTCAATGAACAAGGCGATATGGAAGCCATCGTGATCAAGCGTGATACCAATATTCAAGACGGTGTGGTTATTCACTCAAAAGCTGGCGCTGCCGTCACCATTGGTGAACGCTCATCCATCGCTCATCGCTCGATCATTCATGGTCCTTGTCAGGTCTGTGACGACGTATTTATTGGCTTCAACTCAGTCGTTTTTAATGCGGTGATTGGCAAAGGTTGTGTAATTCGCCATAACTGTGTGGTAGACGGTCACGACTTACCTGAGAGCTTCCATGTACCACCAATGACCAACATCGGTTCAGGGTTTGATTTGAACAATATCTCCAAAGTCCCACCTGAGTACTCTGCGTTTTCGGAGTCGGTCGTTTCAGCAAACCATACCCTTGTTCAAGGTTATCGGAGAATTGCCAATGAGCTCTGATAAAAAGCCTATCTTGGGAGTTCCAACCAATATCATTACCGGCTTTCTCGGCGTAGGTAAAACCACTGCGATTCTCAACCTAATGAAGAATAAGCCCGCAGATGAAAGCTGGGCTATTTTGGTGAACGAATTTGGAGAAATTGGCGTTGATGGCAGTTTGATACAAGGGAGCGACAGCAAACAACAAGTGTTTATTCGTGAAGTGCCTGGCGGTTGTATGTGTTGCGCGGCTGGTTTACCGATGCAGATCGCACTGAATCAACTGCTGTCAGAAGCAAAAGCTGATCGCTTATTGATCGAGCCAACCGGGCTTGGTCACCCTAAAGAAGTGCTAGAAGTCTTGTCTTCAGAGCACTATCGTAAAGTGTTATCACTACAGAAAAACATTACTTTGGTTGATGCCCGCAAGCTCTCTGACACACGCTATTCTGAACATGATACCTTCAATCAGCAAATCACCATTGCCGACACCATTGTGGGTAATAAAGTCGATCTCTACAAAAGTGGCGATGCAGAAAAACTGGCTGAGTACGTCGCACAGGTTTGTCACCCAGACACCAAACTCATATTTGCTCATCACGGTAAGATCCCTTCCGACGAGTTCGATGGAAACACCAATTTTTACCATCATCAAGCTCATGGGCACCATCACTACCATGATCATAAACAAGATAAGCCACTCGCTTCTGAATTACCGATGCCAGAAAGCGGCATGATAAAAGCGAGCAACCAAGGTGAAGGGTTTGAAAGTGTGGGTTGGCGATTCGAGGCTGACAAACTGTTCGACCGCCAGCAACTGCTTAAGGTATTGGTTGGACTCAAAGCCGAACGAATGAAAGCAGTGTTCATCACTCAAAGTGGCATATTTGGTTACAACCTAACGGAAGATGGTCTAACAGAGTGTGAACTTGATGAATGCAATGAAACCAGAATTGAGGTGATTGGGCACCAAATAGAGGAAGGCCTAGAAGGGCAATTGCTTGAGTGTATGGTTACTTGATTGCTTAGTTAATAGAGTTCTTAATTAAGAGCTGGTTAATAAAGTGCAGTTAATTGATTCTTTAAATAACTTCACTTCTACGACATAAAATAAGACCTCGCAAGTGCGAGGTCTTATTTGTTATTCAAAGCATCTGATTTCTATCCGTTTATTGAATGCTGGCCGATTATCAATCACTTTTGTTCTGCGAGTTTCGTTGTAGCTTGGGCATTCGAAGCCTTAGCAGGCTTCACAATCAAACCAATCCCGACTAAGAACAGTACCGATGCGACAACTTGGGCGACTGACAGTACTTCGTCATACATAAAGTAACCACTGATCAATGCAAAGATTGGCACGAGCAAGGTTAACGGTGCGGTCGTGCTTAACGGATATTGGATTAACAACTTATTCCACACCCAGTAACCAAATAGCGTGGTTGGGTAAGCCTGAAACAACACGGCAATCGTTGTGTTCCAATCCCAAAGTTCGATACCCTGCCAAATGATTTGGTCACCGTGCAGCATCACGGCAAACAACACTAATGGAACTGGCGCAAACAGCATTCCCCACACATTAAATGCAAAAGCCTGCTTAGTTTTAGATGCCTTAACAATCACCCCCATTAACGTCCAACTGCACGCTGCGATCATAATAAGAAGCACGCCATTAACGGTGACATTCCCCGTTGCTGCGGAAACCAATACCGCCAAGGCACACATCGCTAACATCGCACCCATTAACTTACGAACCGACGCACTTTCTTTGAAAACCCATACCCCAACAGCCATACCGATTAGCACATTGGTTGAAAGCAATACCGATGAAAGCCCAGAAGAAAGCCCGGCTGTGATTGACCAAGAAGCCATGCCCCAGATACCCACACCAAACACAAAACCATAACTCACTAAATAGCGCCAAGCGATATTCGGTCTCGCTACAAAAAATATCACCGGGATCACCGCTAGCGAGAAACGCGCAGCGGTTGCCAACAACGGATGAACATTTGTCACACCCATTTTTATCATCGAGAAATTGAATCCCCAAATTGCCATCACGAACACCGCTAACAACAAATCATTTCTTTTCATACTGACCCCTCCTTTGTTTTAAAAGAGTATCCCTTGATCAACAGAACCAGTACAGATACAATTATTATAATAAAAACCAGTACAGTTAAGAACGATCGTGACCATGAGTATCTACAGAAAGCTTGCTAATCAATTTATAGATGAGATTGAAACGGGGAAAAGACCCGAAGGTGGACGTATGCCTTCACTGCGCCAGTTAGCCAAACAACAAGCCATCAGCATGTCGACCGTAGTGAGTTGTTACCAAGAGTTAGAATCACAGGGTTGGATTCATTCTCGACCGCAAGCGGGCTATTTTGTATCACCTCATAAGCCTTCTCACTCCACACCGGAATGGGCACAGTTTGAAAGTAAGGTTTCCAGAGTCAGACAAACTTCATCGACTCACAACTCAATCAATGGGCCTTTAGGGGTCTCTAATACCACCAATGATGAACAATCGATTGTTGAACTAGAACGCAGCTTCCGTCGCTCTATCAAACGCATGGGCAACAGGCTCAACCATTATCCTGATACACAGGGCGAGCCGATGTTAAGACAGGCTTTATCTACCCACTTCGCCAAGCTCGATGTGCACTTTTCACCTGAAGAAATGGTGATCACTGCTGGCTGCATGTCGGCAATTAAAGCTGCTCTTGAATCGTGTACCAAAGAAGGTGACACCATTGCCATCAGCTCACCTTGTTTCAACGGTATTCTGGAGTTGCTTGGCAAGATGTCACGTCAGATCATTGAGATCCCGTCTTTGGATGACGGTGTCGACCTACAACAGCTAGAAACACATCTGAAAAACAAACGTGTGGATGCTGCTATCTTCTGTACCTCACATATGAATCCTCAAGGCATCAATATGTCGGCCAGTCAAAAACAAAAACTGGCTAAATTGGCGAATCACTATCGAGTACCAATCATTGAAGACGACGTGTATCTAGAGCTCTCTTACTCATCACACGCACCATTGCCAGCAAAATACTATGACAAAGGTGGATACGTGCTTTGGTGTGGTTCGGTATCGAAAAGTCTATCGCCAAGTTATCGTTTAGGCTGGTGCTTGCCGGGAAGGTACTTGGATGAGTACAAGGCTCAATTTTCTGCCGCGAGCTATGGCGTTGCCCTACCCACTCAACTAGCGGTTGCTGACTTTATCGAATCTGGCCAATACGCCAAGCACGTTAGAAGAAGATGCTCTCAAATCCTCTCGTTGCGTCAGCAATACCTCAACTATTTAACCCAACACCTTCCTCAAGACGTGAAGATAAGTCACCCACAAGGTGGCATGGTGCTTTGGCTACAGATTCCAAATCTGAATCAACCAATTTTTGCTCAAGCCGTTACCGAGAAAAACATTGATATTCGACTTGGACACCTGTTCAGTACTCTTGATCTCTATAGTAACTGCTTACGGATCAACATTGGTTATTCGCTAGAGGGAGCGGCCAAACAACAGCTAGATGACTTGATTAAACTTATCCGACAATGTGTCAGCAAATAGCTTCTGCCCAAGCGTTGAACTTTAATTTTTTCATCGTTATTTGTTATAGAAAAAGGCGTTTATTATTCTGATTTGAACGGGGCTACAGCTCGTTAACGTAACGAAATGTACTTACTTTAAACCCATAAACATTGAGTTTGCAAGGGTGTGCCCATTCATGCAGCTTAGCTAATGAAACCTCATTTTTTGTCGTCAATATACACCCGCCAGCGCTGGCGTTATCCTGTATATGAAGAGGATTATTATGAGTGATAAAACCAAAAATAAACCACTACCTTCCTTTATTGAAGAACGCTTAAACCATTACATTGAAGATCTAATTACCCAGAACGAAAGCCACGAGTATTTGGTTCTAGGTAAGCAGCCCACGGGTAACTCAATTTTGATGCAAAGCAATGACTCGTTTTATGATTGAGTTTTTGTTACAACCTGACGATGATATTACACATCACCTCCGAGCAGTGAGGTTTGAATCAAATATATATCAAGGTTTTGGCTTTTAAACTTAAATTTTGGGCTTGTTTTTTGCTTATAAAAACAAGGCCTCGTGAAAACGAGGCCTCTCAATCGATATGCAATGCTAGTTCAGTAACGAGCCTAACGTATCGGTAGATAGATATGAGTTATCAAATCGCACTCGTCCACTTCATGAACAAGGTTCACATAGTGGAAAAAGCATGGAAAACCCCTTAGCTCCTCTCCGCTTTCAGGTAACCAATTTCGATACAAGTAATAAACCGTGTCACTGATTAGGTCATGGCTTCCTTCATGAATAGCAACAGCGCATCTACCGCCAGGAATAACACCAGACTTCACGCCAAAAGTATTTTCCGGCACATTGCCTTGGTGAACTCCGCAAATGTCAAAACGAAATTCGTCTTCCACGGTGTCGGCTGGGTCTGAATAAGGTACCCCATAAGTGTGGCTCGTTTTTACGGGAGAGAGCCCTGTCGATTTTCTCCAATCAATAAACTTGGCTGCCGTGTTGTAGACAAGCTTAGGGCTTCCCTTATGTTCAATTAAAGCGACTTGTGTTTCACAAAACTCTACGACTTTTACGTCCATTAACCTATCTCCAATTTTCGGTGGGTTAAACTCATACTTTGAATGCCAAGATGGCCAATTGGGTTTTTTTCTAAACTGGGAAGGCGTTTGCCCAAAGTTTCTAGAAAATGCACGAGAAAACGCCTCGAGACTTTCAAAATGGGCTTCAAAAGCAACATCCGTAACACTATGTTCAGGCTCAAAAGCCAATCGAAAAGAAGCTCGTTTTAAGCGCATCAACAGTACATATTGAATGGTGCTAATACCCATGAATGATTTAAAAACACGGTGAAAATGGTATTTAGAGCTCGCGCCAACAGAGCTCAACTCTTCCAAACTCAACGCTTCATCTAAATGGCCATCGATGAAGTCACATACCTTCCGTATTCTTCGTTCATGGTGTTTCACTACATTCATTTTTCTTGTACCCAGCTAAGAATTCGTAGAAATGATACCCACAGAAAATCGCATTCGCCTGACTGAGATTGCGATATTCGCTAGGTAATGTGCTTTTAACACTATGGATAAGTATATGTTTTTATAGAAACGAATGGAGGCTATGTTGATGTAAAAAGGAAATATCTCACGATGAGAAATTGAAAATAGGCTCTTTAGTCGATACAGAGCTAAAGAGCCTTACTTTTCATACTTGGCAGTCACAGTCGAACGGTACTGCTAGCCAATGTACTTAACTAATAGAATCAAAAGCTAACTAAGATCCAATTTCATATTGATACTTACTATTTCTTGCTGCCATTTCTGTTGAAGATCTGGCTTTTGATGTTTTACTTTTCGACACTGGTCTTGTGTCAGTAACGCTTCCAACTCCAACAGCCTTTCCAAAGACAACTCTTCATCGTTTTGAGCCGTCTCTGAGTGATGGTTTTCTCTAGACTCAGATTTGGATAACAACACCGAGCTTGGTGTGGCCTCACTCACCTCTAAGCTAACGACCTGATTACCGACAGACATGGCCTCATAAACCGCATCTAAATAAGTCATTTCCACCAGCTGACCATCATTGATATACCAAAATCGATTGCATGAACTCTCGATGAGTTCTCGATCATGACTGACCAACAACAGGCCTCCTTCAAAATGAGTTAAGCAATGCGCTAGCTCTTCCTTACCTTCGATATCAAGGTGATTCGTTGGTTCATCAAGTAGCAGGAAGTGATACTTAGCCAAAGATAGCGCGACAAACAATAAACGAGAACGCTCGCCACCACTTAATTCTGCGATCTTTTGATCGTGTCTTTCATAAGAAAAACCAGCGCTGATCAGAGCCATTTTTCTTGCTTCCTGCGACACAGGATAAAACGGAGACAGCGAGTCTATTAATGAGTGCTCATCGCACACTTGGTTCAAGCTTTGGTCGTAATAACCGACTTCAGCTTGAGGGTGGAAGTAGCCATTATCTTCAAGTTGAGAGACTTGATAGCTTTCCCATAACACTTTCAACAATGAAGACTTACCCGCGCCATTCTTGCCTAAGATAGCGACACGGTCGCCACTTTTGACTTGCTGGAACAGAATTTCAAACAGTGGCGCTTGGTCTTGCGCGGCTGCTATTGATACCGATGCTAATTCAAGTAAGCGATTGGCCTTCATCGACTCACCTGATAGGCTTAACGTCCATGGTTCAATCGTATCCAAACGGGTCATAGTCGTTCGCAAACCAGCAGCACGTTTCTCCATACTTTTGGCTTTGCGTGCTAGGCCTTCGTTATCGAAATCCCTACCCCAAATAGCTAATCGCTGCGCGCTCTTTTCAATGCGGTTGATCTCTTTTTGTTCCACCTCTTGTCTTTCAGCGTCAGCGCGATCTTTCTCTTCTAACGCCTTTCTTGCTTCAGTGCAGGTTTGGCTGAAATATTGCAGCTTTTTGTCACGTAACACCCAAGTACAATTGGTCACATGGTCGAGTAGCCTTTGGTCATGCGACACCATGACAAAGGTGCCTCTCCAATCCATAATAAATTGCTCTAACCAAAGCAAGGTTGGCAAATCTAAGTGGTTGCTCGGTTCGTCTAGCAGTAGAACATCAGGTTCGACAATTAAGGCTCTTGCCACCAAGACTCGCGCGAATTGACCGCCACTTAAGGTATCAATCGACTGATCCCAATAGCTTTCGTCAAAGCCTAAGTTAGACAAGATGATTTGAGCGCGCCATTGCTCAGAGAGTTGGATCTCAGATGGGAGATTATCGATAACAGCATCAAGCATCGACATGCTCAAAAGGCGTTTGGGGAGATGTTGCTCAATAAGCGCTACTTCGGCATAAGAGGAGAAAGACACACTGCCGATAGAGTCAGGTAAGTCTTTGTTTAATAGACGGAGTAAGGTGCTTTTCCCACACCCATTGCTGCCAATTAGGCCAATACGGTCACCCTTTTTAATGGTGAAAGAAAGCCCATCAAATAAGCGGCATGATGTTAGATCGTAAGAAATAGATGATGTAGATATTAATGTAGTCATTTGTTTACTCAAGTTTCAAGCGCATGAAAGCGCTGTCGTCATTCGCTGACAACAACCAAGTAAACTAGAGTGAAGAAACTCTATAGAAGTTTAGTTTTAAATGCTTCGCTCAAGTTTTGGTTATCGCAGCACGATAGTGTTAAAACTTGAGTTTTGGTCGTACCAAAAAATATGCGCAAAGTTAAACTTACACACTTTCATAAAAATCCTCCTTATTTATATTGAGTTGAACATTAGCGCTAAAAATAAATCACATTTATCGATGAGTCAAAATATTTAGTCGTATTCGACTTGGTCTGAATTTACCCTAAACTTACGTAAGCTAGGTCACCGTGACTCTGTGCATTCTCCTTGGCGTGTCACCGTAATCTATCACCGCGTAATGCTGCGTTACCCTGTTATCCCAGATCGCCATTGAGCCTTTACCCCATTTAAACCGAACTTGAAACTCAGGGCGGCGCGCTATTTCAAACAGCTGACTGAGTAAAGTATCGCTCTCTTGTCGGTCAAGCTCATTGATATAACGCGTAAACTGTTCATTGATATAAAGCGTTTCTTTACCTGTTTCAGGATGAATTTGAACAACCGGGTGAATCACTGGGGGATTGTCTTGAGCCGTTTTGATTAACGACTTATGCCAATCAAGCTCAATCTGATCCGACTCTATGCCCTCAAACGCCACCAACGAATGAGTCGCAGATAAGCCTCTCAGCTTTGCTTTCATGTCTTCATCTAATGAATCAAACACAGCAGTCATCGAGCACCAAATCGTATCCCCTCCCACATTAGGCAGATGCTGAGCATGCAACAACGACGCTTTCGATGGCAATTTGCGCCAGGTTAGATCCGTATGCCAATAGCTTTCCATCGGAGCATTTCCACGCGTTGTTTCTATCACGCTCACCTGAGGTACATGCTCGACGCGAGGAAAAAACGGATGCGCTGGTTCGAGCTGCCCAAATCGTTCTGCAATCATCAAGTGCTGCTCTGGCGCAAGGGTTTGATCATTCAGAAAAATCACTTGATGGGTTAGAAGCGCCTGATAAACCTCATCGAGTTCAGCCGCACTACATATAGCGAGATCGACTCCATGGATACGAGCACCGATATGAGGGGTAATGGGGTCTATTTTCAACATAAATTCGCTTATTGATGATGTAACATTTCAGAGTCAATTTAGATACTGACTATTAAACCGGACAAAGGTGGTTTTTCTTTCAATCCTATTCAACATAAGATGACTTTACTTGGAAAACGTAAAAGGAGCCCCCTAAACTAGCGCTCTTTTCGTTTTTTGATACTTCCTGTATCCCTAGACCAGTCCAATCTGTAGGATTTTCACCGAGAGCTAGATCATCGATATCTCCAGTTGTGTATCACTACTAAACCTAGCATACAAACTTTAAGCTTTTCTGAGATGTAGTCGAAAGTTCGTCTAAGTACCGACAATTCTTGCTTATCAGCCTAAGAACGCAGCGCCATATCCTTTTGTTGCCTGCTACAAACCAAAAAACAAAACCCACAACGAGGTGGGCTTTGACTATCCGGCTTCTGAACTGACTAAACTTGTGAGTAGCTTTTTGAAACCGTCGTTCAAACCTAAACTTAAAAGTTTGCTTGGATCGTCAAACCACTGTAAGCCGAGTATGCATTCAACATCACGTGGTATCTGCCGTTTTGGGTGACATTCACCGTACAAGTCTCGCTGTTGCCAGATCGGTAAGGTCGGCAGTCCCATGTACTAAGCGTTGGTTTATCCCCGAAACGTAGATACAGATCCGCATCGCCTGTTCCACCAATGGTCACCACTGTCAGCTGTTGGCCCTGTTCTAAGTCCATGTAGAAGTAGTCCTTTTGTCCTCGGCTGCCACTTAATCCGTTAACCGGCACGCCAGAGACTAGCTTTCCATCTGGATCAGGCCCAGGAGTTGGACCACCACAATCAGGTTCACAACCGCTGTCTGCCGTGCTATATAATAGTTTATTGGTGGTGCCTCTTGTATCAGAAACCTTATTCTCCGAGGCTCTTGAGTTCAGTAACCCTGCAAGCTGAAGCGGTGTTAAGCCATTGTTTTCTTGTAAGTACAAGGCTGCAACGCCGGCAACATGTGGTGTCGCCATAGAGGTTCCGCTAATCGTTTTATAGCCGCCATCATACCAAGCAGACTTAATTTGAGACCCAGGTGCGAATAGGTCAACACAACTGCCCCAGTTCGAGAAACTTGAACGCGAATCAGAGCTGGTCGTTGAACCCACCGTCACGCCACTTGGTACACGAGCTGGCGATGTATTACACGCATCGGCATTTGAGTTCCCAGCCGCCAGCATGAAGCTCACCCCAGATTGAATCGCGCCTTGCACCGCGCTATCTAATGCAGTGGATTGACCTCCACCTAAACTCATGTTGGCGACCGAAGGCCCTGATGCATTTTGCGCTACCCAATCCACACCAGATATCACGCCAGATGTGGTTCCTGAACCTGAACAGCTAAGCACTCTTACCCCAACAATATTGACGTTTTTAGCCACACCGTACAGGCCGCCGCCAATCGTGCCTGCAACATGGGTACCATGACCATTACAGTCACTAGAATCGGCATCATTATCAACAAAATCATAGCCTGAAACCGATCGTCCACCGAATTCTTCATGATTGTTATTAACACCCGTATCAATCACGTAGGCTGTTACGCCAGAGCCATCAAAATTAGCATTATAGTTTCGGTCCAAAGGAAGATTTCTCTGGTCTATTCGGTCTAGCCCCCAAATCGCATTACTTTGAACCACCTCATTTGAAACAACAGGATCAATACTGAGTATTTGGTCTTGTTCGATGTATTCAACACGAGAGTCGCGTCTAAGCTGCTTTAACTGAAGCGCATCTAAATTCGCCACAAAGCCAATAATGGAACTATCAAAAACATCGTCTGTTTTAATTGAAAACGAATTGGCCATCAGGCCTACCGTCTGTTGAGTGAACTGCTGCAACCCAGCCGCGTCATTCATTAGCATCTGCGGTTGTTTCAATACAACAATATAGCGATCAGTGATCGCATTATCTGATGAAGCCAACACCAGTGGAGCAATAGGTTGTTGTGAGTTTTCAGTCGAATTTATAACAGAACTTTGAGCCAGACTTGATGCAGAATAAATACAAAATGTGGCTGAAATACAACAACTTAATACTTTCTTTAACATAGCTTTTTCCTTGATATTTTAGGTTTGTTGGTTGTTACCTACGACAAACACGAAAATGCAGACAGCTAGCGTTGTACGCTCAATACGTGAAGCAACAGTGTTACAAATTCAACCTAAGACAATACCAATGAGATTGCTTATTAATTTATATTCACCTCACTAGGAACTTCGAGTTGAGTCAAATTATTTTGACAAACTTATGCAAGCACAATTTATATAATTTGATCAAAAGCTCTAATTTTAATAAAAGTTGAATGCATGGATAAAAATGGTGTATGGAAGCGGAATGAACTTGACTATTGATATATAACACACCAAAACACTTTAAAAACCGGAAAACACAGAATTAAAATTACTAACGGTTAATCGTGCTTATAATGAATAAATATTTTTAATTGTACTCGCCGACAGCTTATCTCTATCTTGGATACATTACTCAACACCACAAACCAACGCGAGAAAGTTTTAGAGCGCGATGGATACCAACTCAAAATAGAACAATATGGCAAAGGACCTAACTTATTGATTGTTGGCAGTGTTGATTACTATAAAAGAGTGATCCCAACAACGCTTCACGACCACTTCACCTGCCTGTACCTAGACCATCGAGGCTTCGCTCAAACCGTAAACGACAATCAGAACGACACTATTACTCTGGACATCATTTCCAAGGATATTGAAGCTATCTGCGATTATTTCAGCATTCGTAAAACGAGTATTCTGGGCCATTCAGGTCATGCATACATGGCACTTCATTTTGCCAGTTTGACCGATATCCAGATTAAAAAAGTAATGGTTGTGGGCGCTCCGCCAAATCTATCAGAGGCAATGAAAACTAAGCAATTTATATACTGGGATAACAATGCCTCAAATGAGCGCAAGGAGCTTTTGGATCAGAGCCTTGGAAAACTTGAACAGGACATAAACAAAGAACCTCACAGAAAGTTCGCGCACTTGTGTCGCAGATTAGGGCCTATGCGTTGGGCAGATCCTAGCTTTGATGAGCTTCCCCTTTGGGAGCAAGTTACAACTAATAGAGCACTACTTGATTCACTCTGGGGTGATGCCTTTAGCAAGATAAATCTCGCTACGCTGCCTAATGCTAACCAATTGGATGTTACTGTTGCCATTGGTGAGCTTGATTTTAGCATTGCGCCTTTGGATACGTGGTTGCCTTTAAAAGAGACATTTCGCTCACTGAAGCTAGTGGCGCTTAAAGGTGTATCTCATACCCCTATGCTTGAGTCTCAAGAAGAGTTTATTGATATTATTTGTGCTCACTTACTGGGTTAAACAAACAGCCATCTTCATCGGTAAATCAGACCACCACAAAAAACAGCAAATTAGCAAGACTAAAAATGTTATTCAGGTGCCTATCTGAGCACCTCATTTGATGCGTAAACTTAAAAGATATTGAAGAGTTCGATGAGAACAGAGATTCTCGCCTGTTCCCTCAGCACCACCCAGTAACAACGTAACTAAAATTCAAGCTAGCTACTTATTAAATATTTTGGCATGAAAGGATGCTTGATAGCAGTGCAACTTCCTATGCAGGATGGCCGAAGTGAAAAAACCAGCGATAAATCGTGGTGAGATTAACAGAAATACCTCGCGTTGAAAGTATATCACTCAGATTTGCGTAGCACATGGCAGTAGAGCCAAACTAAAGGACAAGCCATATGGAAAATTTGGAGGTGAAATGTGCCATTTCTATTAAGACCCGGTCATACAACTTTGATTAGCGGTGAACCGTCATTAAAGTCTGACGGTTCCCGAAATTTTGCAACAAGCCCAATAAACACCTGATGAGGAACAATTAATATCAGAGGATTAAAGTGATGTATTTTTATTCTCTAAAACTCGCAAGTTGCGCCACTTCTTACTTTGCCACAACGTAAACATCATCATAGCTTTAATCGCCTCTTCAACCATGTAAACATACCACAAACCTTCTACACCCATATCGAAGTGACGAACCATGACGTAACCCAATGGCAATGCAATTGCGAAAGTAATCGCTAAGTTCCAGAGTACCGGACGATTTACATCCCCTGTCGCTTTCAAGGAGTTAAACAAAATCAGGTTAATGGTGTTGAAAGGTGTCAGGAAAATACTCAAAAGCAGCAAGCTCACCACGCCGTTAACAACTTCTTGATCTTGAGTGAACAACCCAACCAAGGTCTCACCGTTCAGATAGATGAGATAAGCACAGAACATGTTAATCACACACGTAATTACCGAGGTTCGATTAGCACGATTGTAAGCAGACTCATTATCTTGCGAGCCTTTATCGTAACCCACCAAGATTTCATTACCTTGAGAGATAACAAAGCTGATCACGCTCAACAAAGAAGTGATCGTCAGGGTGTACGAACGAGTCAAAACAGCCGTGGTTCCAAGAACGGCAATTAGCGAGACCATCGTCAGTTGATACACGTTGTAGCTCATGCCCTCGCCTACGCTTGGGTAAGAGATTTTGGTGATGCCTTTAACTCGCTCAATAAAGTCCGTCGGCTGCTTGAATACCGAAATTTGCAATTTGGCATGCAAAACGTAAAGCAAGAAACCTATCGAAGCGATGCGCACAATCAAGGTCGACAATGCCGCGCCGTATACTCCCATTTCTGGGAATCCCCAGTAACCATAAATCAACACGTACTCAAAGAAGATATAAACCGCATTGGCAACCAAGCCCATGATAAGGATTTCAACTGTACGCCCAAAACCACGAAGCGCAGCCGTCACCGAGGTGATCACTCCGTTGAAGACCATCGCTCCAGCAATGATATAAACATACGCAATCACATCATTTCGGATTTCATCTGGTGTGTTAACCCAGTCAGCAAAAAAGCCCGCACCTAAAATCAGTACCAGTGTAATAGCACCGCCCAATACTAAACTGCCCTGCACGGCAATCACTGCAATGTTCTTTGCTTTATCGACTTCATCCCTTCCTAAATGCTGAGAGATCAGGATCAATCCGCCAACCGAAAGTAAACCAGAAACATCATAAGCGACACCTAAAATTTGGTTTGCAAGACTCACCGCAGCAGCAAGGTTGTCTGAGTAGCCAGATAGCAAAATGGTGTCTACGAATGTGACACCAATGGAAATAAAGGTGAATAGAAACAGTGGAAGCGTCAGTCGAAATAGACTTTTTCGTTCAAATTGACTCATTTGCTCAATTGCCCCCAAAGCCTTCAACTTTTATTCGCGATGCTTCGATACCATTGTTTAGCAGATACGCTTTCACGACGGTAACGAAAGACTCTGTGCCGCACACAAAATATTGCTTATCAATACCAATCGAACGCTCAATGGCAGGAAACAACGAATCTCGCTTCACTTTAACTACATGATCTTGGTGTTCATTCCATAACTCATCGTAAGCATATCCTTTGCCCGCATAAATCAACTGCCAAGGCGCTTGAATACGGTTGACAATCAAACTACGAATAGCCGTGATACCCACACCACCTGCAATGTACACACATGGTTTCTCGTGGTATATCATCGTTCGTGAAGTCACCTTTGATGGCATAAAAACCCACACGGTCACCCGCTTTTGCATCACGAAACTTATGCTTAAAACGCGTGTTAGATGCTAAGTCCATTGTGATTTTAATGGAGCTTTCACTTGGTGCGTTCGCGAATGACATATCACGAACGTCGTGATTGTTGATATGACCACTGGGGGCCACAACATGGGCATAATAGCCAGCATAAAAATGCAAATCGGCTGGTTTTTCGATATCATAAGTATAGACATCATTGTATTCATTTTTGATCGCTAAAATCTTGAATTCTTGAAGGTCTACGCCTGGATAACCTCGCATTCGAAAGACCCAGAAATAGATCGGTCTGATCAGGCTTTTAATAAATTCCATAACGCTCAAGTATCGCTATCGCTGCGTACTTCCATATAAAAATCTCGGCGAGGAAATTCGCCGAGTTGAGTTAGTTTAATACGATTCGCTTAGTAACGGTATGTGCCACGAATACCAAATTCTCGTGGGTTACCAGCTTGAACCATCGGGTTACCTGAAGCGCCAGTAAATTGGCTAGTAACGTAGAATTCATCGGTTAGGTTATCAACGTAGGCTTCGATCAAGAAGTCACTTACTTCGTAACCTGCATTTAGGTTAACCAAGGTTCTTGAATCCAGTTTCTCAGTGTTCGCTTGGTCTGCGTATTGCTCACCTTGGTAGTTCACATTACCACCTAAGTACAAGTTATCCATCACGTAGTAACGACCACCAAGTGACGTTGTAAAACTTGGGCTAAACGCAAGTTCATTACCTGAGTAGTCTTGTGCATTACCTGTATTGTCCGTTGCTTTGTAATCATCGAACTCAGCTTTAGACAAGCCTAGGTTGTAGTAAAGCGATAGGTCTGCTGTTGGGTAATACTGAACTTCAAACTCAGCACCGTAAAGCTTTGAAGAACCTGCGTTAGTCGTTGGAATGTCACCCGTTGGCAGAGCTTGATCAGAACGAAGCTGTTGATCAGTCCAATCGCCGTAGTAGACGTTCGCATTCACAATCAAGCTGGTGTCTAGCCACTCAGAACGTAACGCCAGTTCGTACATGTCTAGGTATTCTGGAGCAAATTGGTTCACGCCTGTAGACAGTAGCTCTGAGCCGCCCACGCGGTAACCACGGCTATAGAATGCACTCACATTTACATTGTCTGTTACGTAGTTCGTGACACCCAAGCTTGGCAAGAAGGCATCGTAATCTGCATCATAGCTATTACCACCAGCTACGTTGCCTTGCTTCTCGTTATCGTAACGCAAGCCTGCAGACACTACCCAAGCTGGTGCAAACTCGTAATCCGCTTCAGCAAATAGCGCGTAGCCTGTTGTTTTACCATTGAACTTGCTGTCCAGCGGAATTTCAACTGGCGAACCAAAAACTTCACCTGTGTAGGTATAAAGGTTGTTGTTCACAAGGTCGACTTTCGTGAAGTAACCACCTAAGCTGGTTTTCAACTTGGCATCAGTGTAGTTAAAGCGGACTTCTTGGCTAAAGCTTTCATCTTTAGAGTCAAAATCACCGTTGATATCTACCGGGATAACCATTGGGAATGGCGAACCGATGATGTCTTTGATATCCAACTCAGCGTGGTCATATGTCAAAGAAGTTCGCTCGCCCTCCAAATAAGACGTAATCGACTTCACCGACCAAGTATCGTTGATCGCATAGCCTGCAGTTAAGGACGTTGTCAGAATCTCGTAACGCGTAAACTCATTCACTTTTGAATGGCTTGTGCGATCTTCAATATTATCGCCAGGAGCAACTTCATAGTAGTCGCGGCCTTCTGTCACCTGACCACTTTGAATCATCAAGTTAACCGACAAACGATCATTTGGCGTGAATAAAACCTGACCGCGAACATTGTGATCACGAGAAGAGTCATAGCGGTCATCATTTAGCACGTCGTTATCTACGTAGCCGTCAGCTTCAGAGTAAGTGCCCGTCAAGCGTACAGCAACAGTATCTGACAATGGGATGTTCACCATACCGTTGTATGTTTGGCGACCATCGTTGCCAATATCAGCTTGTACTGCACTTTCGAAACCAGCTGTGTCTGGGCGCTTAGTTTGTACTGATACCGCACCTAGAAGTGAGTTGCGACCAAAGTTGGTTGATTGTGGGCCACGGAAGACTTCTACCTGCTCCACATCCCAGAGGTTTTTAGGGCCAAATTTAGAAGCAAAACCCGAGTAAGCAACATCATCAATAAACAGGGTTGCAATATCGCTCGTACCGCCGCCTGTAGATTTTGAGTTCTGTGTAACACCACGAATACCAAACTGGTCGCCATTATCAACCGAGTAAACATTCGCTGTATAGTTATATACATCGTTAAGATCTTTGATACCCACTTCGTCCATAACTTCGGCGTCGAGTATCGCCACACTTTCTTTCGTTTCTTGAGTTGTACGCTCAATCTTTTGACCATATACCGTCACAGTTTCGATCTGTGATTTTTCTTGAATATCGGCCGCAAAAGCATAAGCAGAAAAAAACGTCAGTATGGTGGGTGATAAAAGAAATGACCCAGAGGTTAACTTACACAAAATAGCGCCCTTAATTTAGCTAGCAAAATAAGGCCCATAATCTTAATGATAATCATTCCCATTTCAAATCGTATTTAATAGTTAAATTAACGTTGAACCACTGGAAAAACCGAAATTATAAGCCTTACAACCCAACCTAATGACAAAAAAATCAATACTGTGAATGAGTGCACTAATAAAAAATTCATATTGCATGAATCCTTTATTGATATAGGCAGATACCCTCATGCATGCTCGAGGAACTTACTGTTACAGCTACACGCGGAGTTGAGCAGAGTCCTTTAGCCCTGATGTCTGACCTAACAAAGGACTAGCCGCAAAAACTGAAAATGTTTCTTAAGTGCTTGTTTGAGCGAATCATTTTATATGTAAGATCTAAAGATATTGAAGAATTCGTAAAGCAAGGCGGCTCTCTTCCGCCAACTCATTCTAGGTTCAGCATGTTTTAACTAAAATCACACTTGCCGCTATTCAACATCTGTATCCCTTCAGAACCTTGAACCTTTGGCCAAACCCGCCCCCGTACTTTGAATCCACCGTTGGCTTCGTTAAGCTTTTTAATCGGGGCATGTTCGGGGTCAATACCGTTGTTGAGATATTTCACTTTCTGGTGTTCTATATCTTGCCGGAAACGACCTTCACGCTTGAGGCTAGCAATAATGTTGCCATAAGACGAATTTTGAACAGTATTCACTATTTTGGGATTAAAGAACGTTTTATAGCGGCGCTGACGGATCCCCTCATAATTTCCCTAGTCCTGCATTGTGTGTGAGCCTTTGATATTCGAACATTCCCCATTGATATTGGGATTCGTTAATTTGATATCGCCGATGATTTCGTACCTCTCTCCCTAGACGAGGTATGGATAGAACTCGGCGGTGTTTAATGCTGTTGGCTTGGAAGTCAAAATGCCATTTGGCTTGTACTGCAATGAGGCCATTCCACCACATCAAGATTTCAGCGAGCAACGCAATAAGTAGCAGGATATCCAATCGCTTAGTACAACGAGTTCTGTTGTGACGAAGCGCGATTCCATAGGCGGTACTCTTTAGATCGTGGAAGGCTTCTTCTATTTGCATGCGCTTGGCGTACAGGTTGGTAATTTGTACTTCATTTAAGATGTGTCTAGGGACATTGGTCGCGAGTAACCATGGCTCCTTTGCACTGCGTTGATAGAGATGTGTAGCAGAGTGTTTTTGACTGGTTCTGCTATGGCGTTGGGCTTTTCTGCCTCTTTCTAATCCTTTATAAACATAGGCTTCACAAGATATCGGTGATCTCTTTGCTAACAAGCAGTGGCCAAGATATTTGGGTTTATGGATAGCGTTTGGATAAAAGGTTTTATTTGAGACCCAAAGTTTTTGAGGTTGTTTGATTGATACCTCACCTCGGACACGGCCTAACCAAAACCAACCTTTTTCCTGAACTTGGTGGAACCAAGTATTTCTAAAACCCGCATCCAAAACGATGATTGGACTGATTTTATTCGGTAAAATACTCTGCAATTTATCGAGGAATGTTTGGTGACTTTTCGGTGAATTGTATTGGCCATACTTAAAAACTTGCTCAAAGATTGTGATGGCTCGACCATCAAGTGCAACGGATGCTCTTAACGTCATATAACGAAGTTGTTCACGAACATCAGACCAATCCACAAGGATGATAGGGCAAGGGTTGGCGCCCCTTATTAAGTAGGCATGCCATTTATAAATTAGGTCTTTTTCACGATGTAGTTGGCGATTTCCAAGCAGTCTATCAACGCGTTTGATCGCATGTTTTACCGTGGTATTAGTTTCCAGTTTCAGAGCTAGTTTAGTCAACGTGAAGTCTGAGCCGTCAAGTACACTTTTTGTAGCAAGTATCAGAGAGCTAACGCGTTTTTTGTAAATGGAGGAGCATTGGTTTTGTATGGTTTGTTGTAAAATCTGAATATTGCACATCGTTAGTTCACTTGTTCGAAATGTGTGTTCAGCGATATTCATTAGATCAAAGACGGCGATGCGCGTCTACCTCATTGTTTTTACGCCTGATTATGAGGGGATTCGCAAGATAGCGGCGTAAGCAGCGTTTTAGGAATTTATAAACCACTTCTTAATTGCATTTATAAGTGAAGGAGAAGTCGAGGATTTCACTAAGTTGATTGATGGCTCGATAGAAATAGTGCCATTGACCTCTGAGTATGTTTCATCCAATTGTCAAAAAGAATCGATTTGGGCGGATTAATAACGACGTAACTTCTGTTCAAGATGGTGCAGTTATCAATAAAATTGCAAGAAATCGTCGTGCGATTAGTAGAAACACCTCGCGTTGGAAGTATATCACTCACATTTGCGTGGCACATGGCAGTAGAGCCAAACTAAAGGTAGCGCCATACGGGAAATTTGGAGGTAATGCACTCAAAGAATGGATTGTAGCCCTCAGACATTTAGGGCTACAATCCATATGGATAAAAGATACTAATAAGTTAAGGTTATTTAGAATGTCGCATTGACACCTAACGTAAACTCTCGGCCATCGGCAACCGTAGTACTCGTTTTACCGCCGCCGCCAAAGTATTCAGTATCAAATAGGTTCTTAATATTTAAGCGCAATTCAACATCGGTCTCAGCAATATCCATACTGTAAGAGGCCCCTGAGTCAAAACGGATGTATCCATCTTTAGATACTGTATTTTGGTTATCAGCAAAACGTTTACCTTCATACACTGCACCAAGATTCAATGCTAGTTGGTCATTAACTTCATAACGACTCCATACATTTGCAGACCACTTTGGTGTATCAGCAGGTCGTTTCCCATTCAGGCTATCGTCTGCAGGTCTTTTATACACAGCATCTAGATACATCATAGAGGCGGCTAAGAAAAGTTTTTCTGTAGCTTTTCCTTGTGTACCCAGTTCAAAGCCTCGGTGTTTTTGTATACCAGACTGAGTCGTGATTTGATCGAAACTAGAGTTATCAACGAGTTCTTCAGTCACTTTTATGTTTGAAACTTCAATATCAAAGATAGCGCCAGTTATTAATAAATTTTCGTCAAATAATGACCATTTTGCTCCCAACTCGTATTGCTCACCGTATTCAGGTTTTAAGTTAAGGCCATCATTAGCATCACTTTGATTATTAACAGCTCCCTGTGGCATGAAACTTTTCGAGTAATTCAGGTAGATACTGCTATCCAATGTAGGGTTAAAAATTAAACCAGCTTTTGGAGAAACCGCATAGCTGTTATTACCATTGCCCTCTTTATGCTGTTCGTCGTATCGGACACCAGCTAAAACTTTCCAGTAATTGTTGATAGTCATCAAGTCCTGTACGTAGAACCCAAAGTGTTTGTATGCACTATCACTTGTTGACCGTGTGCTATTGTTATAAAAATCCGGTTTAGCTACATTGTCCCCAGGTTTTACTTCGATGAAGTTATTACCGTTTGCATCATTGTATGTATAACGTGTTTGCGCGTAATCGTAGTCAAGAATATTGGCACCTAAAAGCAGCTGGTGCTCTAATCCCAAACCGTAGGCTCGCCCAGTTAGGTCAACATATCCAGTTTGGAAATTCCAATCGTCGTAACGATCAAATGGTTTAATAAAGTATCCATCTTCCATGTCATCGTAGCAATTATTTTTATTGCATTGATTTGGTTGAGAGGCTACATAGTTTCGTTCATATTGTTGCTCGTTATACCCAAGTTTAACTTTCCAATCAGTATTAATTTGATATATCAAATCAGCACTAATGTTGGTCACTTCTTTATCTGTTTGCGCCCATGGCATATCCCAAATAGTTTCTCGATTACCAATAAGGTTCCCTTCATCATCGAGACGTCCACCGTCTATGCCTGATTTATCATTGGTTTTACTATAAGCAAGAGACAATAGTAGGTCTTCAGTAACATCAAACTCTAAGTTCAAATAGCCAACAAATTTATCGCCTTCATTGTGTTTGCCGTTTTGCTTGTATTTTCTAGCAGAAACAGAGTCCTGCTTTGCAAGTACAGTACGGTAACGAATTGTCTCATCATCGTTCAAGCTACCGCCTGCATCTAAGCTATAGCGAGTAGAACCATTACTATTCACGTCAAAACCCACTTTGGCCATGTTTTCATATGTTGGTTTCTTCGTAACCATGTTAATCAAACCGCCAGGACCAGATTGACCATAAAGCATACTTGAAGGACCTTTGAGTACTTCTACTCGCTCTAAAATCTCTGTAGGGTGTTGGTAATATGAAAAGTGTTGATGGCCATTAACAAGATATCCAGAGCTTGCACTTAAATCGAACCCGCGAATTTTAAAGTATTGAAAGCCCCACTTTTGTCCCCCAGCGGTAACGCTCGAATCATTTTCAAGAATATCGCCCAGATTATGCGCCAATTGTTCATCAGTCATGGAACTAGGAATCACAGCGACTGATTGTGGCGTGTCAAGTAAGCTGATGTCACTTCGCATTGCACCAAATGCTTCATCTGCCTTGTAATGATTAAACTGACTGCCGATAACAACAACAACACGTTCGATATCCTCATTTGGGGACTCAACAGTCTCTGCAACCGCAGGAATTGAAATTACAGCAGAAATAGCCAATGGAAGTGGCGATAACTTAAAAAGTGGAGATGCAGTACTCACAACAGCCTCTAGTAAAGTTGAAATGTATAGGCCAGCAAGCATAAGTGAGATGAATTATCATTTGCATTAAATTTACACTATTTACGTTATTTATCATTAGTCGGGAAAAATTGGTTAGGAAGCTGTGGCCTCAACATTCAGTTTGCCTCAAACCCTAATTTACATGATAAACTCCTGCCTAGCTGACGCCCGTTAATTCAACTTGGTCGTTCTGAGTAATATGCTCAATTAACAAGATATAAACTGACCTGGATTGAAATGAAAGGTAAAAAGAGCTAATCGGTTCCTATTTTTTCTACTTTATAAAAAGAGACCTTTAGGAACTCAGCGAGTGGACCCCACCTATTCGATGTCAGTTGCCAAAATGCTTGGACGCGCGTAAGACGAGAATTACCAAACCATGTACTCTCAGGACAAGTCAGTCACGCTTTTCGACATACCGTTGCTCGACACTCTATGATAAATATCGCCGATATTTGGATGTTACAGCGTACTTTTGGACACTAAAATATAGAACAGATTTATAGCTAATTTCCCACAAAAAAAGCGACGTAATCTACGTCGCTTTGGCTTACTGTTCATTCACTGATCAGGCATCAGCTAATTAAACAGTTAAGCAAGCTTAAAAGTTGCCACTTTGTCACTTAAACCAGCGGCTTGGCTCTTAAGTTCGTTCGACTCAGTTAAGCTGTCCTGTGCACCCACAACTAAGTGGTCAGTGACATCTTTAATGGTTGTAATGTTTTGGGTAATTTCCCCCGTCACGTGCGTTTGCTCTTCAGCTGCGGTCGCAATTTGAGTCGCCATATCGCTGATCAAAGCAACCGCCGTGTTGATCTCTTCAAGCGCGTGCGAAGCTCTGTCGGCATCTTCTACTGAATGTATTGCCAGTTTCGAACTGCTCTCCATAAGCTCAACGGCTTGGGTCGTTGTACGCTGCAGAATATCAATCGTTGATTTGATCTCTTCCGTCGAAGAGTGAGTGCGTTGAGAAAGCACACGTACTTCGTCAGCTACCACTGCAAAACCCCGACCTTGCTCGCCAGCACGAGCCGCTTCAATCGCTGCATTCAAAGCAAGTAAGTTGGTTTGCTCTGCAATGCCTTGAATTGTCGCTAATACTGTTGAGATCTCTTGAGCATGCTTGTTAAGTTCGCTAATCACGTTACCCGCTTCGTTCACTTCATTGGCCAAGTTATTAATCGAACCTTTCGTGTCGACAACCAGAGCGTGACCACTGTTGGTACTTGCTGCTGAGTCTTGTGCAGCTTTTGCTGTTTGCTCTGCATGCGATGCAATCTCTTGAGTTGCACAAGCCATCTCCGTTACCGCCGTCGCCACCATAGTGATTTCTTGCTGCTGGTGGTTAAGTTCGTCCACAGAACGATTTGCACGCTGGGCACTTTGCTCCGACTGGCTGTTTAACTGTTCTGATTGTCCACGAATATGACCAATCAACTGCTGTAAACTGCCAACAAAGGTATTGAAGTTATGAGCCAGCTCACCGACTTCGTCTTGGTTTTCAACATGAATTCGTTGAGTTAAATCACCGCTACCATTGGCGATTTGTGCCAAGGCTTGAGATACATGATTAAGCGGACGGAATAGAATCGTACACAGCAGATTGAACAATATGGTACATACAATCACAACCAGTAATGTCACCAACACTTGACCGATCACTGCATCAAATAACGGCGCAACCAAAGAGTCATGATTAACCACGCTGATGGTAATAAGGTTTGTGCCATCAATCGCTCGTGCATACAGAACATAGTCACTGCCGTTCAAATCGATAGAAGTATCTTTACGGCTCACCAACGCCTTTTGTACATCGGAGAAATTCAACCCAAGCGAGCTGATATTCTTGTTCAGTAGCTTAGTATCTGCGTGCGTGTAAACCGTGCCCTTGTTCGTTGCGATGAACATGTAACCTTCACCCGGAAGAATCACTTTTTCAAGGCTGTTAAGGATGTCGGTAATTTCTACATCAGCACCCAATACGACCTGCTGACCATGCAATTGCATTGCAGTACCCAGCGACACAACGTTAGCACCCGTTGCCGCAGCAACCGTTGGGTTGTCCATGAACACTTTACTTGGGTTTGCTACCGCATTGGTGTACCAACCCCATATGCGTGGATCATCATTGCCTGGTGGCAACACAACACCATTCGCATTCTTTTGTGAACCGTCAGGGAATGCCAGGAAGACATTATCAAAAGAGGCAGAATCACGGACCTGTTTTAGGTGAGTTACCAAGCTTTCTTGTTTGGATTCTTTCGAAAGAGAAGTAAGCGCACGCTCTTTGGATAAGATCCAATCTGACACGTATTGGTTGTAAGAAGCGGATGCCCCTTCCAAACGCTGTTCAACTTCAGTATCCAATCGTTGCAATGATGCACGAAATGAAAGTGCTTCGACCAAAATCCCCCCCAGGATGATGGCCATACTGGCAGAGATCGCCAGCTTATTCTTAAGCGAGAGTTTCTTTAACATAGAAAACCTATAATTTTTGTATAAATAAACGTGGGTAACAGAACCGTCCCCATGCGGCAGCAAGTTAATATATTTTACACATTAAAATAAATAATAAAATGGGCTAACTCATTGTATTATCGTTATATGTGAGCCAATAGCAGATCCAGTTCAATTCACAATCGAAAGAATGATACACGTTAAGTTACACAGTCAAAGCCCAAACAAAGATGTCGAGCCTTTTGTTTCTTTTACCCTGATGTAAATAGCGTTAGTATTCTCAATGCATTAATCTTACAGGCTGTTAAGTACTCAGAGTTTTCCTATGTCCCGCAGCCAACGCCTCTTCGACCTGCTCCAATTATTGCGCTGTCATAAATATCCAGTTTCCGCTGACTACTTGGCTAGTGAGCTAAACGTGAGTACTCGCACCATTTATAGAGACATCGTGACGCTGCAAGCACAAGGTGCAGAAATTGATGGTGAAGCGGGAGTGGGTTATCAATTGAAACCCACCTTCACCCTCCCACCGATGATGTTTTCAACGGAAGAGCTGGAAGCATTAAGGCTTGGCGCGGAATGGATAGCCAAGCAAGCCAATGGTGAATTCAGTGAATCAGCTAGAAATGCCATTGCCAAGATTTCTGCGGTGTTACCTGCTGACCATCAGGCCAAACGCAGTGAAGACATTGTGCGTGTTGCTTCAATCATTGAGGTTACAGAGCTAACTATTGAACTGTCAGACATCAAGCTAGCAATTAAGCAGCAGAACAAAGCCGAGCTCCATTACACCGACGCAAAAGCTAATGTGAGTTCAAGAATCGTTTGGCCGATGTTGATTGGCTTATTCGAACAACACTATATTTTAGTCGCTTGGTGTGAAACGCGAAGTGCGTATCGTAATTTCAGGCTCGATAGAATTTCCGATTGGAAAATGCTTGAAGAAAAATACCAGCGTCCGCGTCATGACTTGATTAAAGATTGGCAGAGCTTGGAGGGCATTGCAGATAAAGTGATTCGCTACTGACAAAAACTGTCACTAGCACGCGTTATATTTATCTCAACCCGAGCGAACTCGATGCAAATCAAGTTGCCCAGAGACGAAACGAGTTAACTCAGAAACAACATCGCTAATCAAATTGACCAGCCTAGGAGCTATTATGTTTACCATTGATTCATTTGTTCTTTATGTCGCAGACATTCATCGCAGCATGGACTTTTATGCAAAAGCATTTGATTGCGAGCCAAAGCTTCTATCACCGACCTTTGCTGCCCTGGACTTTGCAGACAACGTTAAAATTACACTCAAGCAAGCTGACGTACTAACTCCGGCAAGTACCATCAAGGGCGGCGGTACTGAGCTTTCTATGCCTATCGCAGATAAAGAAACACTAGAAAGTCTTTATAAAGCATGGAAAGAGAAAGGCATTCAGGTTGAACAAGATCCAGAAGAGTCGGTTTACGGCATCAACTTCCTTGCTGTTGACCCAGACGGACACCGTATCCGCGTCTTCGCTTAAATGAGAGAGAGCAATCTACATTTAAGCCGCTTGCTCATCTCATCTCACCTCATAAAAAGCGTACTAACCGAAATCTAACGTCAGCAACAATCGTGTCTCGTCAGATGAAGTTACGGGTGAACGATGTACAAGACCCGCATTTTCATTGCCACTCCAACTCTCTCCTTTCAGCAACGCCACATCACCACTCACCATTTGTTGAATATCAGATTCATGAGTGTATAAGCCTGAAGCAGAATCTTGTTGTCCGTTGGCTCCTCGTCCTAGCTTAGAACGGTCGACCAATTCGTTTGGCAACCATTGCGTCGCGACACCATGATAAGTCGTCACTAAGCGGCAAGGTACTTGGTCAAAATGGAAACGGGGACACATCGCTTTATTCAGAACCGCCAAACGGAGCCCTACTTCTTCAAGCTCGAACAAACAACAGAACATATCCACCAACTCTGCCATGTTTTCTAATAGCGCTTTAGAAGCCGTTCCGTCTGTCGCAAACTCTAATTTCTCAAAAGCGTTGTCAGGTGACAGACTAATAGACTTACTAAAGTTTGAATTCGACGCGATAAACTCACCAATGTCGCCTGTTAAATTAGCATCAAACTTACGCTGCCAAATCGCGATGTTGATATCACTTTGATAGATGTCGGCTAATACCGTGGGCTGCTCTGAAGCACTAGCGCATGGCTTGTGACTCGCCTGATCTTTGATACTAACAGCCGAACTAATATTAAGTGGCTGGTTACTATTGGTTGCCAAAGGCTTGGTTAACACCGCATTCATTACGTCATCTCCTTGGTACATGCTTTCGTCCCCCTTTTACCAATACGCTCGTTATTGGCAGCAAGAGTGATTTTTTGGTTATGTTATAACATAACCAAAAATACACAAGTAACTTAGCCGATCATGGTTCCAATAATATGGCGATGCTCTACCTTCCTCAGGTAATTTGGTGAATGCTAGACTAAGCTTTTATCTATCTTTACTTTCCAAAAGATGAGATCGAAAAGATGTGCCAAAGAAGTTCTTTAAGCGAACGGTTCCATAACGTTAAACCTGTAAATTGAGCAATCTGATGACCACTTATGAAAAACTAATACCAACGCTCGGTCTGTTTTGTACCCTCATTTCTGCGCCATCTTTTGCAGAAACGGGCTACACGTTAGATCCCAAGTTATCGAACGTTACATTCGCAACCATTAAGAAGTAGTTTGTTGTAGAGCCCGCGTCTATAAACCTCTATCTGGTGGGCTTACTGAAGACGGTCAATTTTCCATATTGTTAAACATCAGTACTGGAGTATCCATTCGCGACCAGCGACTCAATGAGCTCTACTTTGAATCGATGATTTTCCCTAAAGTGAAGATCTCAGGAAAGGTTGACTCTACAATGCTATCTGGCGACCCGCAAAATACGACCATCGCTGCCGAAGTCACCTTGCATGGCGTTACCAAAACCATCGACTTCCCGGTTATGGTTGTTCCGTCCGAAGGTTTTGTCATGGTCAATTCAACTTCAACCATCATCGTCAATGGCGCTGATTTTGGGATTTCGACGGAAAACCTCAACAAGCTCTCTGCAACCGTTGGCGGGCTAGCGATTTCCGACAAGGTTCCGCTAAGCTTCAATATACTCTTCGACAAGTAATGGTTTTATCATCTATTTCTGATTCCCTCTAAGCTCTCCCAATCTAATTAAGGCGAGAGCTTAAGTGAAGAATACCCCGTCATTCTTAATGCCTATAAAGTCCCAAACAGAGGCAGAACAAGGTTCAACAAAGCCGAATTACTCGGAACGAACGACCAAATAGTTCATACTAGAGCCCTCCTATCAAAAGCCCATAGCAGCCAAAACCGTATGAACTTTATTAGCCTCAGTGAACCTTTCACCTTAATCAATGACCAAGTGATTAAGAATCGCCTGTTTAAATCAGCGATGAGCGAACAACTTGGCGACAAACACCACAACCCAACAGTCGGTTTGGTTAAGCTCTATCAACGCTGGGCGAACGGTGGGATTGGTTTGGTACGAGCATCAAATGTGGCGAATGGCCGCCGTAAAAAACACCGATCCTAGATTAAGTGCGCTTGGCGTCGTGGTTAAAACGATCTTAAGTGCCGGTTGGCACGCCTTCAAGAAACGCAGAGCGTAACGTGTTTAGCGTATTTGACGTATTTAGCGTATTTATTCTGGAGAATTGAAGCGCTTATACTCCAAAAGATGTCGTTGATGTCACATGTCGTTACACAGCATGAAGCCTTAATGCTTTACATCTTGGGCGAGGTAAACAACAATCCTTGAGAATAAATCCATAACATAATGTATTTAGAAATTATGAGTAATACAGAAAACAAAAAATCGAGCCCTCTTTTCGAAGTCGTTTTTAACGTCTTTCTTCCTTCATTCATCCTAATGAAGTTCAGTGGAGAGGAACATCTCGGAACTGGCTTAGCATTGCTTGTCGCACTTGCCTTCCCTATTGCTTACGGTGGCATGGAATTAATCCGTAATAAGAAGTTTAACTTTATCGCGGCGCTGGGCTTTGTCAGCGTACTATTAACGGGCGGCATTGGTTTCTTCGAACTCGACACTCGTTGGTTAGCACTCAAAGAAGCATTAATCCCCGGCTTAATTGGTTTAGCGGTACTTGGCTCTACCTTTACTCGCTACCCATTTATCCAAAAAGTCATCTTCACTCCAGCACTATTAAACATCTCGTTGATTGAAGAGCGTTTGAGACAGTTTGGTAACCAAGCGAAGTTTGATCGTTGCCTAATGACATCAAACTACATGTTCGCTAGCACGTTCGCCTTCTCTTCTGCGATGAACTACTTTCTAGTGACTTGGATTGTGACCAGCCCTGCAGGCACGGTAGCCTACAATGAAGAGCTTGGTAAGTTGACACTTTACAGCTACCCAGCAATCGCTATCCCAAGCCTTCTGATGATGTTAGGTATTTTCTACTACATTTGGCGCCAAGTACGCGGCATGACGTCATTAGAAACGGAAAAGATCTTCATTACCAAGTAGATCTTACCGAACGACCTTAGAAACACACTCCAAAAGCTCAGCACATTCGCTGGGCTTTTTCGTTTTCCTCTCTCGTTGGTCGACCGATGGATTTTCATCTTTGATTGATCAAATGAATCACATTTATAATTCGAGGCCAGTTTTCTTAGATTAGGTCAAGTAACTCACTCTAAATCCATAATAATCAACGAATTCCATTGATTGAACCGACAGATGCTTTTATAGTCGATTTTGTTGGTTACTTTACAAAGCCCTACCCAATCACTGACATTATCTCAATTGCTATTGATAAGATCGTATCAGCTAGGTGCTAAAGGTAGACGCCAGCCGTACTCAATAAGGAATATAGATTATGAACAAATCTCAATTAGTTGAACACATCGCGACTTCTGCAGACATCTCAAAAGACCAAGCGGGCACAGCGTTAAATGCTCTCGTTGAAGGCATCTCTACTACGCTTGCTAACGGTGATGATGTGTCCATCCTTGGATTTGGCAGTTTTAAAGTGAACACTCGTGCTGCACGCACTGGTCGTAACCCAAGAACTGGAGAAGAGATTCAAATTTCAGCATCAAAAACGCCAGCCTTTAAAGCAGGTAAAGCTTTAAAAGAGGCATGCAATCTTTAACACCGCAATACAACAAGGAAAGTTACGATGACTACGCCAAAAGAAAAAGCGAAAACCAGTCGCAGTAAAAAAGCTGGCAAGTCTGCTAAAGCACAAGCCGAAACGCCTAAAACTCGTCAACGTATTGAAGAGCTAATGGAACAGCGTGAATTGGCCAAACTGTTAGAGTTATAGGTTGTTATCGTTCAAATGCCACTGCACCTCTGTAGTGGCACTGTTTGTTTAAGGACCAACGCCTGCAACAAATACTCCCTCTCCCATAATAACCTCTTCCCGATTAATAGAGACAAACGCACAAGTTCTGAACACTCAGTAACTGATTCAGTTACATACCCATACATACCCATACATACCCACATGACACTTTTCATTATCATCATTTCCCTTGTTGTTTATGAGAATAAAGGAAGCAATCGCGACACTGATGTGTTCGTGCTGTACTTCTTTGTTGAGGTGATTATGAATGTAGTTCGCATGGGAATTGATGCTAATGTCCATAAGAATAAGGGAAAGTACAAGGCGATAGTTAAGTTCGCTGTTCGTGCACTGTTTTATTATTCAGATACTAAAAAAATGAGTGAGAACTTCAGCTCTGTCGAGAGAAAACTCTTATTCAAAAAGCAGCCAAATTTCCTATCTAAATTTGTCACCCCTTACTTGTGTACTGACTTCAGTAAGAAAGAAAAAATCGACATATTATCAAAGCATTATGATTGGTTTGAAGACAAGTTCACGACACAAGCGCGCCATCAAATTTATAAAGAGAGACTTAACCTTGTAGAGCTTGAGATCGACGAACAAACCTACTTGCTCAACCTCAGCTTTGAAAGAAATGCGAGAAAAGAAGGCGAACTCACCCTTTCCCTTACTGATTCTATGTTGAACAAAATGTACACCATATCATTCTCTGTTTTTAACAATGATATCTACATTGGCGGCGTTCAAGGCGGAGCAAACGACAATGGCTTCAGCCGCACATTCACAAAAGCATTTTATGGTTTGAGACCCAAATCCTTTATGGTAGAAACCCTTCGATTGATAGCGACCAGCCTGGGAATTAATCACATCTACGCGGTCAATGAATCTGGACATGTCTCTAATTCATTACGCTATGGGAAGAAAGAGAAAGAGATAAGCCTCAAGTATAATTGCTTGTGGGAAGAGCACGACGGACAACAATATGACAAATGTTTTTACGCTTTACCTATCCAGTCAACAAGGAAAGACCTAGAGCCGCTTAAACGTCAGAAACGAAAACTATATCGTGAGCGCTATGCTTGGTTAGATCAGTATGAACAAGACCTGCGTAACGTAATCAGCCAGCACACCAACGGTGCTGAAATACCACCAATTGAAATAGCAAAAGCTAGCTGATTTAATTCTGTTGAACAGAACACTAGGCCTCGCAATCGCGGGGCTTTTTAACACCTCCCCAGACTCCACCCTCACAGATTAATGCACTTACAAAGCACTACATCTTAAATCTAGATAGAAAAACAGGACAGAAGCATGCTCAGAAACGGCGATTTCTAGCCTAATACACAAGCTATATTGACAACATTACATTAACAAAACAACAACTTTAAGCGTCTGGTTGCATATTTATAAATCGAAGGGAAATTCATATTGAAAGAAAGTCCTATTTATATAATTAATAGCTTCGAGCCAAAGTAGGCTCGTTAATTAAATCCAGAAAAGGAGATTGTAAAATGATTAATTTGGAAAACATCATGGCTGATTTTCATGGTCCAGAAAAACAAAGCAAACGCCTTTCGAAATTACAGCACTAAACGGATATTCCCTGCATGAAGTTTGAATCAGTAAGGTCCATTGCGCTAAGCATGTTCAATAAGCACGCTTGGTTAGCTATCTCTTTTGCGAGCATACACCAACTCTCTATCGCAATATCTGTCTACGCATCCGTTCAAATCATCTACGAAGTCAACAATGTTGGCTTCGATAGTATTGATTTCAAACTGTGGGCCGTTGTTTACTTGACGTGCATGGTTCTACCTTACTGTGTTTCATATTTCAGTGATATGTCTCGGGAGTCGTGGTTATGCTCTGCTCTGAGTGATTTTTGGTCTGCTGCCACAACAATCTACGGTTCGTGCACCAACAAAACCGACACCGATAACATCAAAGGAGTTCTGGTCTCTCAAGGTAAAGAGACCATCATTAACTTTATTGGTTATTCGTTTCATTCTATCTCTGCACTACTGAACTTCAGTTTGAGCTTGTTAGTGATTAGTGTTGTTTTAGATTATCGGTTTGCTCTCTCTGTCCTAGTCAGTTCACTCTTTATTGCTGCCTACAAGATGTATATATCCAAAAGAATGGAGTGGTTGTCAGAGACTAGAAATACTCAAGGCTCAATCCTTACCAAGAAATTATCCGCCATCCATGAAAACTATCATCACGGATCCTCTATTAATCGTGAAAGTTTTAAGAGTGATACACGCTTGAGCACCGAGGCATACCTTTCATCTAGGATGAATGAGGCTCGCAGCAAATACGCTGCAATGCTGATCACCTCTTTATTTTCCCTCTTACCCACCACTTCTTTGGTCGTGTTTTTGCTGTTTTCACCTCAAATAGATGCCGCGATTAAACTAGGAACTGTGGTCAACCTGACTCGTATCTACCATCTCCTTGCTTCGGCAAACGAATTAGTATCGATAATTATCCTACTCCCCAATATCAAAGGGCAGCTTCGAATACTCACCAAGTTTAGTTACGCTAAAGCACCTTTTAAAATGGAAACGCACACTATTGAACTCAAAGATAATCAAACCCATAAACCGGTGAGCACGAAAGAGCTTAAGGCTTATCATAACGGGTATCTCTCTGTTATTGGTTCGAACGGTTCAGGAAAAACCACTTTCCTTAAAGACTATCAAAGAGATGCTGGAGGTCTGTACTTCAATCCTTCATACCGCGTATGTTGGCCCTGGGAGTCAGAGCTAGATAGAGAAAACCTATCCGACGGAGAGTACACAAAGAAATGCCTAGAGTGGTTGATCAACCATACACAAGAGACACTATTACTCGATGAATGGGACGCCTTTTTAGATAAAAATAATAAAGCCGAATTGAAAGAGAAGATCAAATCTGGCTCAAAAACACGTTTGATTCTCCAGGTTCGTCAATAGTTAAGTATCATAACGGATAACATTAGGGTAACTCACTTCCAAAAACGAAATTTTAGCTTACTGGCTTTCAGCCGATCTCGCGTTGACGGTTACGTTTGAGAAGCGCATGCTTTTATTTCCGAGCAGAATAGTTTTGGCGATATTAATAGCCTAACCCATCCATAAATTGTTCTGTGCAACGCATCTGATTGAATGGTAGGTCACATGAATAAAGTTATTATGTTAGTAATGGGGCTGTTTTTTACCAGTCGATTGTTTGCCAGTATCGTGCCGCATGTTAGCCAGTTAGAGCATGATGCTCCCATTCTTCTTCGTTCAGCATTGATTGTCGGAGTTTCGGCTTATGCCGTTTGGACTGCGTTCAAATACTTCAAGAAAAACAAAGCCTCTGGGTCAGATCAGCTCTAGGGCTAGATCTAAGAAAGCGCTTAAGTCGGCAGCAGATGTCGGTTATTGATCCGCAAAATAATCGACCAAAATTTTTCGCCACTTACGCGACTCGCGAATTTTTAGAAGCGCGCGATTTATCTCTTCTTCGTACGAATTGTTTTCCGTAATGATGAAACCATAGTTTTGCTTTTCTAACTGATAAGGCAACACCTCCAAGTCATCAAATTGTCCCGTCATTCTGCCGTTGCCGATCATATATTTAAGCACGACATCATCGGCAACGATGGCTTCAACTTCGCCATCCTCTAAAGCCACCAAAAGCCTGGGCATATCCACATAACTCTTATGTCGGATGCCGAAGCTTGTGAGCATCAAAGAAGACGTCGTCGCGACTTTTGCTCCCACCTCAACATCCGCAAGATCATTAACGCCTTTAATATGTGAAGAGCCTTGGCTGAGCGTAAGCTTGCTGGCTAACACGGCGGTAATGCTGGCGATGAACAGCATACTCAACACACCAATGAACACCGTGGCAATTCGTCCAGTTAAGCTCTTAAACTCAAAGTAATTGAATGGCCCTCGGGTGATGAACAGCAAGCCCAGTATGAAGCTTTCTAACCAACGACCGGTGCGGCTTTTCATCGAATAGAGTTTTTCATTCTCGCCGTGTTCCAATACGTAGAAAAAGGCACCAATGATCCCAGAGATAAAAACGATGACACCAATGATTAGCCACAATGCAGGGTTCAAGAAAATGGCGTGTAAGGTGTGAAGGTATCCCTGCTTCTTCACCGCGATGGCAAGGTGAGTTTCGTAAAAGGAATGGGAAAAATCAGCAAATAGCTCTCGCTCTGGGGTGACTGAAATACAAGAGACACCGATATCGATTTGCTCGGTTTCAATCGCATTGAGTAGTTCATCCAAACGGTGATTCTCTATCGTGTACTCAACGTCCATTTCTTTGGCGATCTGTTCCCAAAGCTCGATACTTAGGCCATTCCATTGATTTTCCATCGAACTAATCACAAAAGGCGGACACGGATACACACCGACTTTAAGTGGAGAAGAGGAAGCAAAAGTACTGAAGAATAGAAAAAGAGAAACGATTGAAGTGACACTGTATCGGAGTGTCGATTTGAAGAATTTGCGCATCACCAGCCCTCCAGAAAAAGGCAGCGATGAATTAAATCGAGTGCGAAGGCTCACCTAACGAACACATATTAATGGGCTCAGAAGTGGAGAGAGTTTATGATAAATTCAATACTGCCCTAGCTTTAATAGTTATAGCTTTAACTATAGAGAACCCTATTTAATGTGCAAAGAATGGGCTCAACAAAGTACAAACTATGGGACAGCTCGACTCTACACTTTCAGAAAAGCAATATAGAATAAGTATTGTCACCGCCTTCTGGTTATTCTTTTTCTGTTCCCAACAATTAAAGATAGTTCCCAATGAAAATCGTCGTAACAAGTGTTCCCGCTGAAGACCAAGATAAAACACTGGATTTCTATACCAATATTCTGGGCTTTATCAAGAAGACAGAAGTCCCGCTCGGTGAACACAAATGGTTAACGGTTGTGTCCCCTCAAGAACAATCGGGCGTTGAACTGCTGCTTGAGCCAATGGCGTTCGAACCCACTAAGCAATACCAAGATTCATTGAAAGAAGCTGGTATTCCTTAGACGTCATTTACTGTTGATGACGTTAATGCAGAATAGGAAAGACTGGTCGATCTAGGAGTCGAGTTCTCAATTACGCCAGAGAAGCCGAAAGCGTGGTGATGCTGCTGGGTAACCTACTCATTACCTACAAGGCTCGTCGCCGACCTTCGTAGCCAATAAAAACGATAGCCGGCAATCCCGTCACTAAAGTATAAGAGTGAAGGTACTCCCCACACCCAACTTAGATTTCACAACTAAGGTGCCCTCAAGATTATCAACCATAGCAAGCGCTAAAGACAAACCTAAGCGTTATCAACAAGATTAACCACACATACTAGGGGGTAGTATTTTATACTGGAGGGGAGTATAGTTTTTTGAACGATATATCTCGTATCCCCTACTAACCCTATTAGCTAAGAAGAGAAGAGTTTCCGAATGAAAGACGTTAAGGGTGTGTTCCGCAACCTAGAGAAAATGCTACGAAACGCGAATTGGTTTGAAGATGGTTGGGAAATCTATAACCGTGGTGAGTACCTTCAACTCTATAAAGAGAACTGGTTTAACCAAAGCCAAGGCGGCGTTCACTTTGAGACGTTTATTGAGGGCCCTCAAATCAAACAAAAATCCTTCCCAATCTGCATGCATGCGGAAGAAGATTGCCCTGCTCAGGCTGAATTTATACGTCAGTTTAAAGAGTTGGAAAAAAGTCGCATCGAAAGTTGGAAGGGATACAAAACTCAAGACAACAGCTATGGCATTTGTCAACGAACGTTTCCGCTAAACTTTAAAAACCTTGAACAGCGTTTGTTCGAAGAGTTCAACCGATTACGTACTCTTGAAGCAAGTGTCGACAAAGTTCTAGACAGGCTTTAATGAAGACCGACTTTAAATAGGACAAGCTCTAAATGAAAAAACAAAAAAGCCCATGTATTGATATGTGCGACTTTTCAAACAGTAAAGGATGGTGCTTGGGGTGTGGGAGAACCCGAGAAGAGTGCAAGGCTTGGAAATCGATGAAGCCTTACGCCATCAATACTCTCAAGAAAGAGCTGATAAAAAGAAAGTCACAAATGAAAGCAGATTAACTGAGGCTATTACTTAATGTAAGAGTCGAGCACCTTAAGCACCACTTCCATATCTTCTTCACGCTGAACCTTGTCATCTTCTAACACGACGTGTTCTAACAGATGGCCTTTAATCACTTCTCGCATTAAGCCATTCACAGCACCACGAATGGCTGCTATCTGTTGTAACACATCCTGACATTGCTGCTCTTCATCATCCAACATCTTTTTCAGACCATTAACCTGACCTTGTATCTTGCTAACTCGTGCCTTGAGTTTTTTCTGATCTTTGGCTGTGTGTGACATAACGTGGTTACTCAATGTGATGGAAGAAAAGATTTAACAAGTAATATAGCACCTTACCTATACTAGGGGGTAGTTCATAAGGCCATCAAGAGTGTATTCCAATCGGCTTGTTTAAAGCCAAAACCAAGTAGTCCAACACTCAAGCATTAACTGAGCTAATACTGAAACGAACACTATTCAACGAATTAATAGCAACAAGAGAATTGAACAGACGGTCATGGATTGAGACGCCTTTCGAGCAAACAAACTTACATTTTGAAGTGAATAAGCTGACAATTTAAAATGAACAACCCCGCAAATTGTTATACTATAACATTACAATAAATGACCATTTGTCCTCATGAAACAGCTATTTGTTCTAACCAACGCATTCAATCGTCTCTCTTCGCGCTATGTAAGCCACTTCTCGACGAGCTTACGTTCTATTAAGCCCCTGCCTATTTGGTTGGCATTATTGTCTTTTGCTCCGACCCTACAAGCCCACCCTCACTCTTGGGTTGAAATGAAAACCCACATCGAGGGCGAAAATGGCATGATCACTGGCCTTTCAATGGAATGGTCTTTTGATGCCATGACATCCATGTATATGTTGGATGGAGAAGATGTCTCGCCCGAGAAAGAAGTCGAGACATTTAAAAATCTCGCTGCATCTGTTATCGAAAACATGATGTATGAGCACTACTTCACCTACTTCTACGATGGTGAAGAGCCAATAAAATATCAAGTGGCTGAACATTCCAAATTTAAGCGTGACAAAGCCAAAATGGTGCTCACTTTTGCTCTACCGCTCTCAAAACCAAAGCCCGTAACAAGAGACTCACTTCGCGTGTTGATTTTTGACCCGAGTTATTTCGTCGATATGTCGTGGATCTCAAATGGTGATGTGACCTTATCACCTGCGCTCGCGAGACAATGCCAGTTGGAGATCATTGAACCGAACCCGACACCTGAACAAATGAGCTATGCGATGTCTTTACCTGCTGATGCAGATCCTGACAACACTTTAGGCCAACTGTTTACTCAATCGGTTGAGCTTCATTGCGCTGCGGTTCCAGCGTCTTAATCATTGCGGCTCGTTTCAGTCAGTAAATGTCTTAACTCAAACTCATTAAACCTCTCACTCAATGAAAAAGGTCTCTGATACAGGTTCTTGTCAAATGCAGAAAAATCAATTTAAAACAAACTATTACCTCATTGGTCTCGGCACTTTATTGCTGCTTGCTGTCGGCGCATATCAATTGTGGTGTATGTGGCCATCACTAGTGATTTCTAGTATTCAATGGCAAAGAGAAGTTAACTCTGAGCTTGCTGACCTACTCTATGAAGCTAAGTCTAATCCTTGGGGCGCAGGCAGTTACCTCATCGGATTCAGCTTCGTCTACGGTATGCTTCACTCTATGGGCCCAGGACACGGCAAGGTTATCGTGTCCACTTATTTAGCGACGCACCCAACCAAGGCGAAAGCCAGTTTAGTGCTGACGGTTGTTTCTGCGTTTTTACAAGCGCTGGTTGCTATCTTACTGGTGAGTGTATTGCTATGGGGCTTTAGCGCATCAATGCGAGTGGTGAACGACAAAGCCAATATGTTTGTCTCATTGAGCTTTGCGTTAGTGGCCGTGGTCGGTACTTTGATCTGCTCGAAGGCTCTTAAAAACATCTATACCACGATGCGTAAACCCAAGTTGAAAGTGAAAGCCATCACCACACTAGCTGGTGATGCGTCTTCGCCAATTTCAGTCCAATCGCCAATAGTGATTCGCTCATCTGTATCTGCTGGTTCAGCAATGTTGAACCCGACTAACGCATTACAACCTGCAGAACATTCTCACGCCGATCATTCTCATTCCGATTGTGGATGCGGCCACCAGCATGTGGCCGATGCAGACGCGATAAACAAAGCTTCAACGATCCGCGAATACGCCGGAATCATCGTTACTATTGGCGTAAGACCTTGTACCGGTGCCATTATGGTTCTACTGTTCGCTAATATGGTTGGCCTTTACTGGATGGGGGTACTGAGTGCCTTTGCCATGGCCATAGGTACGGCATTTACGACCTCATTAATCGCCATAATGACGCTAACAGGAAAACATTTGGTGAAGCGTTATTTGTCGGCAGGAAGCAAGAATAGCAGCGCATCATTGAAAGTGGCTGGTCACTATCTTCAGCTTTTCGGCGGCATTCTATTGGTGTTTATTGGTTTACTGTTAATGAACGGGCCAGACAATGGCATGTCGCCGGTGTTCACTATGTAATTGGTAGAGACGAATAACGGGCAGTTCATTTACTGCCCAGTAGCATTATCGATGTCGCCCTTGTGACAAACACGTCACTAGGTTGGCTTTTAACAGACGAGACAAGTGAGCGCTGGTTGTTGATGCTCCAATCTCAGCGACAGCAATGAGCTCCGTCATTGTGACACTTCGTTATGAAGCGAAGTATGACCTTTTTATCTCTTTTCATTATTGTTGTAGAACATCGAAATAATAAACTGAGACACGCCCTATCTAATCTGTTGTGCATAACTATGGCATGAGCAAACACCTGCGGTATTATTGATTTACAAAAGAGGTTCAAAACCGCTAAAGAAAAGTATCGAGAAGCGATACAATGATCAAGTTGCAAGAGTGCAGCATGGAATGCCCATTGAAACAAAGCCCATTCACAGAGAACCTTAAAGTAGCCACGCATGTCTAAAGAATCCGGTTTCACCACAGAATATACCCTCGACAAGACGTTTTTCGCAGAGTGTTATGGTCAAACAAGCCTTCCGACTCAATTTCCAAAAGCTTATTTGAAAGGAATACTGTTTCTTGTTTTTGGTGTGGTTCTATTAGAGTTTGAACTATTACCGAACGGTTACGTTGGCTGGTTCTTTATTGTTTTGAGTGTGATTGAAGCATTCAGTGTCTACTGCAAGAGAACCTGGTGGTTATGGCGACAAAAAATCAGCTCAGGCGCTGGCAGTAAGGTGATCTTTTCAGGAGATACTGATGGTGTGAGCTATAAAAACCGCAAAGCCACAAATACCATTACGTGGAATCAAATCGATGAGCTAGAACAGACCGACCTCGGCTTTATCATTCACATTGGTAAACAGCGCCAATACGTGAGTAAGTCGTGCTTAAGAGACGATGCGATTACTTTCATGGTTGAGCAACATAAAGCGTCAAAAGCTAACTAACATCAATGTATATTGGCCTCACATTGACGAGGCCATAACATGGTCTGGCTATAAAAGTCAGACACACAACTCACTCAGCTTCAGCAGCACTCGCACTCCCCTCACCAGTAAACCAAAACTTATCCCTTCATTTTTTAAACAAAAGATCCAACTAAGCCACACTTGAAAGGTTCAAATTATGAACACACCCTGACCTTGGACACGTCACATTTAAGCAAAACAGATAAGAGACATAGATATGTTTAAACAGCTGATATTAAACGTTGCCTTTATCGGACCACGACAAACTACTCTCTCACCTTGCATTAGAGCATTCTAAATCAATGGGTAAGATAATTACAATCAAACATTATTTATATTTATCAATACCAACCACCCTATAAAAATATTGTGAAGGCGTGTTTAAAACGAGCCAAAATTATACTATCCAAACAATAAAAAAGTGATTTACTAGGGCGTGTTGATCTTTGCTGTACATTCCGTGTTCAACAATACATCGGTAGCCACATTAACATGAATGCCAGTGATAACATGCTGGCATAATTCCTTTCTAGCTTGTCATATCTACTTGAAATAGCTCGATAATGCTTAATTCTCCCAAAGGCATTTTCGACCAAGTGACGATACTTGTATAGACACCAATCCATACTGTCTTTGTCTATATCTTGTCCGTAATTGCGTTTAGCAATTACTGTTTCTCCGCCACGTTCCTTAACAAAAGTACGGAAAGGTTCGCTGTCATATCCTTTATCACAAACGATGGTATTAACTTCATCGAGTTGCTCAACTAAGCTTTCGGCATGCACTATATCGTGGCGTTGTCCCTCTGATAAATCAAAGCAAATCGGCAGGCCACCACTATCTACAGCTAAGTGAATTTTGGTTGAGTTGCCCCCGCGACTTTTTCCTATTTGCTCTGAACTTTCAGTAGCTGCACCTGTACTATGCTGATGCGCTCTAACTATAGAGCCATCAAGAAATACCCATTCAAAGTCAGCCATGCTAGATAAGCTTTTGAAAAGATTATCTAAAATCCCTTTCTTTGACCAAAGATTAAATCGTCTGTAAACGGTACTCCACTCTCCGAACTCAGAGGGTAGATCTCGCCAAGGAATACCTGTTCTCATTCGATAAAGTATTCCTTCAAATGTCATTCGATGTTCAGTTTTATCGTAAATACGACCTGTACTTTTCATAACTTGGAGTAGCAGTTCCCAGCGAATATCAGTTAGCATTGTTCTTGGCATGGTATTGGTTATGGTTTTACTTTTGGCGAAGCAAATTATAACTCTTTACCATGCTGTTCAAAAAACACTCACGAAAGATCAACACGCCCTAGTCATTAATCAAACTAGCCAAGATAATAAGGCTAACAACCTAATAATACTTTGTTACAATCCAGCCGGTAATTATTACCTTTAAAACCAATACGTTACCAACCCGGCTTCATTATCAGCCCCTTGAATAGCTTTTCGATCTATACATATAGGTATTTTATGTTTGGAATAAAACAAATAAAACTAGAAAACCAATTACTTAAAAAACAACTAGCCGAACTAAAAAAGAAGTATCAATCTGATATTAATGCTCTCGAAATGGAATTAAATAAGTCGCAAAACCTTGCTCAATCGACACATCAACAACATCGTAACAGCAGTGAAATGATGTCTAATTGCTTGAAAGGTGGAGACATGCTCAAAACCATTCAAAAAGAGATGGTTGAAAGTGCGAAATCTATGGATCATGAAAACCAAGAGCTTCAACAGCTGGATGATATGTTTAAACAAACACATCAAGCATTAGTGCACCTAGACAACCGAGCAATCAAGATCAGCGATCAGGCGTCTCAAAGCATTCAATCTGTGGATATATTGGATCATACGGCTGGCGCTATTTCTAACCTGGTATCGACTATCCAAGAGATTTCAGACCAAACTAACCTTTTAGCATTAAACGCTGCTATTGAAGCCGCGCGCGCAGGTGAGGCTGGACGCGGATTTGCAGTCGTCGCTGACGAAGTAAGAACCCTTGCAGGTAAAGCCAGCGAAGCCAGTGAAAAAATTGATTCATTAGTGAAACAAGTTTTGACTCAAGTAAACGCGATAAAGACCTCTATTGAAGAGAACCAAGTTTGCGCAGAAGAAGTGTCAGCGTCCTCCGCACAAATAAGCTCTATTGTTAATGAAGTGGTTGTGAAGTCGGAAAACATGAAGCAAGTGATTCACATTGCTTCTACTCGCGCGTTCTTGGATTCAGTAAAACTCGACCACGCTATCTGGAAAAATAATACCTATCGCCTACTCCAAAGTGGTTCATTCACTGAAACCATCAACACTCACTCAGAGTGTCGCTTAGGGCAATGGTATTATCGCGGTGATGGTAAGGCTTACAATCACTTGAGAAGCTATCAATTGCTTGAAGAGCCACACAAACAGGTGCATGACAACGGTCGCAAGGCCATGCATCAAGCAGCCTCAGGGGATACAAAAGGCGTAATCACAGCGGTTCAAGCGATGGAAGATGCGAGTATCCAAGTTGTGTTCCAAATTGATCGTTTAATGATTGAAATCATTGAAACTGAATCAAAGTAGCACTGACCCCATATATTCGACTTGGTTAGTGCGACACCACTAGCCAATGTCTGTCCAATAAGTTGCCAGAACTCAGTTTACTGTCACCACACAAAAAGGCCTCGCAAACGCGATACATTAGGCGTCAGCTTTTCACTGAATGACGAAACGAGGTGTTTCGTCATTGATCTTTGCCCCTTCCGGGGGGAACCGTACCCAGCTATATTCCTTTGAATTACTGTATTCACACTAGCTTCTTATGGTTAAAATGCCGTATGGTACAAAAATCAAATTATAAAGACTTGCGGCCTTTGCCACAGAGACTCACCATTTAAACGAAAAGACTGACTATGAATTTTGATATCAATGCACTAAAACACCACCAACGGGTCGAAGATGGTCAACTTGAGGGGTGTTACATTCATCAGCCTTTGCAAGGCAGTCAACCTGACGATAAAGCTGTTTTAGCAGAGCGCCAAGCACTGGAAAAACTGGGATATAAAGTGGTACAGGTTAAAGCTAAAGGCGGGACAACAACCTTTGCAGAGGCTATGCAAGAGCTTGCGAAGAAGACAGGCCACCAGCCAAAAGACTAGACGAGTGGGTAGAGAAAATTACAAAATTCGCTAACGACAGTCTTCACAAGTGTGTTCGAAACTGATTTATTGGCACTCTCCAAAACCCAAAAGGCCTCGCACATGAGAGGCCTTAGTTTTTCTGTCTAGCGATGAAGCGATTCTCAACGATCACTGCGCCATACTCCAATGACTTGGCTTACTAACCAAAGTTATTGAATGAGCTGGCTGAACTTGGGCAAGCTCTTCACAAACCTCTGGTGAACATCCATATAGGTTTGCATATAGAGTTTATCGATATTGTCACCACTGGGGAAGCTGGATGAGAAGTCGGCGTGCTTGCGGTCAATCGACAATTTAGCGGCCTCGATAATATGAGCAATGAACATTCGAGGATCTTCCAAGCCGATCGAAATACGCATTGTGGTCGGCTTGATACCAGCTTCATTGAGTGCCTCATCGCTAAGTTCTGAGTGCGTGGTTAGTGCCGGACACAGTGCCACCGTATTGGTTTGCCCTAGGCTTACTTGCATGCCGATTGCTGGCTCAAGCATGTCGAAGAACTGTTTGAACCCATCTCGATTGATTGGTGCTCGGTCACCGTTACCTTCCATATCTATGGTGAACAGCGCGGCTGGCAGCCCTAAGTACATATTGTTTTGGCAGTGTTCATAGTTATCGCTGTCTGGCAAAGCAGGACAAGACACATTGATGTCTGGGTGAGCATCAAAGATTTTCGCGAGAGTCAGTGTGTTGATGGTCTTTTGCACCACGCGCATCTCATAAGTTTTCATGCCATTGAGTACTTCAAACGCTTTGTCTGCGTCTAAGAATGCGCCCTTAATGTAGTACACATTCCAAAACAGGGTTTCGTTCCATAGAATGGTGACCTCATCGCCGTTAGGTCTGTTACAGGTGACCTCCTCTCCTTTAGGAACAAACATAGTCTCGTTACGGCCGATGACAACCCCAGCAGTCGTGGTACCTGAACCCGCCAGTTCTTTAGTGTAAGAGTGAATGACATAATCTGGTCTTTCCACCACATCATCGGGTTTTAGTACTGGGTGCAACAATGGCGTGCCGACTGTCGAGTCGACAATCACATCCCAACCACGAGAGTGACCAGCTTTACTGATACTGGCAACATCTAACACGTATCCATGTGGATTACACGGTGACTCAAGGTAAACGTAGATTTTCTTACCTGCGGCGAGGCGATCCGCGTATTTTTCGGCAACCTCGTCAAGGCGAGTGGCAAACTCATCACCGGAATAACCATCGACCCACTCTACCGCTATATTCAGGTTAGACGGTTTCCCAAACCAATCTTCCAACAGCTGGTAAGAACCGCCATAGATATTACGTGAAGCCAAGACTATGTCTTCATGGCCAAGCAAATGACTCAACAACCCATCAATGGCTGCCATCCCCGAATTAAAGTTCCATGCGAGATACTCGTTGGCTCTGGAGCCCGCCTCAATGTCAACCATGTGGTTAGCCAGTGAAATCGATGTTGGGTTGAGAAGCCGAGAGTAAATATCGTGTAGCGGCTCTTTACCGTTGAACGCATCTTCAATCCATTCTGTACAAGCAAACAAATAGGTCGCGGTGCGCGTAATCACTGGGCTCGCAGAGAAAATAGCCGCCACATTATCGAAGATAGGATACGCGCCTTTTGAGGCAAAATTACCATTGTTAGTAGCGATAGATTGGTAAGTAGCACGCATTGGGTTTTGCAAGTTATCGAGGATCTTAGCAATCTGGAATGACAAAAAGCGTTTAGCGTTAAACCAAGCGATTCGGTCACTCTTATCGAGTTCTGAAAGTCCATCAACGGTCAATGCCCAAAGATCGTGTGTCTTGGTATTGGCTTTGTACAGGGTTGTCGCCAGTTCAATCAGCGTGACTCCGTAATCACTATTTTGGTCGATACCAAAATGCTTTGCTTGCTCAATGGCAAGGGCTTCTGCTTGTCCGTGTTTGGTGGTTTTACGCAGCGGGCTAAGTTGAGTTGAAGTATTCATAGTTCCTAAATCATTCCATGCTTGTTGTTCCTCCTTTAAGTTTAGTTTTACGCAGATGTTAAAAATTGCTATTTACGAAGCAATGCATACACTTTGAGCAATAATATTGCTAAGTGAACTAAAATATTAATGGAATATGCCAATGGATGAGATCGATAAGAAAATACTGTCTGAACTGCAAAGCAACGCTCGGCTGACGAATCAAGAGCTGGCAGATCGCGTAGCGCTGTCACCCTCCCCTTGTTTGCGCCGAGTTCGCTCATTAGAAAAGCAAGGGATTATTCGTGGCTATCACGCCAGTGTCAATCAAGAAGCGTGTGGCCTGCCGGTAAATGTGTTTGTGTTGGTGAAGCTTGAAAAGCCGACAGAAGAGAACATGCGAGACTTTGAGCTCCACATCGAAGCTATTGATGAAGTATTAGAGTGCTTTCTGATGACAGGCAATCACGACTACCTATTGCATGTGGTCAGTGAATCGCTCAAAAGCTACGAGCAGTTTATCCGTAAGCAACTAACTCGCCTGCCCAATATTGCTTCTATTGAATCGAGCTTCGCGTTTGGGCAGGTAAAGACAAAAACTAAATTGCCAGTTAGGTAGGTAAAAACACCTCTGTGTAACAGGAGAGTTTATCTAGCCTTTGCTTCAGACATTGCCAAAAGTTGCACCACTTTAAAGTTTATTTGTTCTACAACCTCTTTTACAACCTGCCTCCTTCTTCTCTCTGGCAGATCTATTGCACTAGCCAAATTGGGGATAGCCCAATGGAGCTTGTTGGGTACATGCGAAAAGACCAGGTTGACGCATCCAACAAACAAGTGACACTGCTCATTACTTGCTTGGTCACAAAGCGTAATCACGTAGTCGAATTTTTCATTGGTCTTTTTGTACTCAAATACTGTTTTACTCTCGCCAATGATTTCAACGTCAAGCATGTTAGACAATTCCTCTAAGAGAACTTTAGGGGTTGCACCTGGCTCAAAACCACAGCAGCTAGCGTGTATCATCCCATTAGATTGCTGCTCGACAATCGCTTTAGCGATAGCAGCTCTTACGCCTTTCTTCACGCACACAAACAGAACTTTGACGGGAGTGGCATCCATACTTTAATGACCCTTTGTGTATTGGTATTCCTATATTAAACATAGATATTTAAGGGAGTTTTTCAACATCGTGAATGTTAAAGACAAAAGAGATGGCAGTATCTAGATAGCCGCAACATTGGCACCGAGAATCTAGATTGTGATGAAGAAGTTGGGCAATACCTTGCTTACTCAATGAGGAAACAGAGTAGAAAGAACAAAGAGAAGTGCTCCGGTTAGCGCTTGACTCAGGCGAGCACTTAATCGCTATTCTTAATGATATTTTAGACTTAGCCAAAATAGAAAATGACAGTTTAAACATTGATCCGCATCCATTCAAAATGTCCGACATAACTAAACCCGTATTGAACACGTATCAAACCCTTGTGTTCAGAAAAGGGATTGAGTTTTCTTTGCTTGATAATGGCGATTCCGTTCGAATTCGACAGGTCATTCTCAATTTAGTAGGAAATGCACTCAAGTTTACTGAAAGTGGCTCAATCAACGTCATAATCAAACCTCGGGACAATTCTGCCATTGAGTTTTCAGTAGAAGATAACGGTATCGGGATCCCTAAAGAGAGGCTGGTGCAAATGAAGTGTTAACGAAACCCTTGATAAAAGATGACCTCGTCGAAGTACTTTCTCGCTACCTCAACCAAATAAAAAAGGCAGATAGAACAAGATAGCCGTCGTTTGCTCTGTATTATTGATACAATATAAATAGCACTACCTTTTATATACATTTCATAGCCTCTAAGTCGCAAACTTAAAGCCATCTCCCTCCCCCCTCGTTTTAGGTTTATTAATACTTTTCTTGGCAACAAATCACCCAACAGAAAACAATTATTGATTATGATGATTTTATAAAATACATTCACCAGAATAATCAATTGTGAGTGGAGAGAAGCGTGAAATATTTATCGGTTGCCCTTAGTGCGGTTATTTCTTCTGGCTGTTATTCAAATGATGATGGAACTCAATCCCATCATTCAAACTCTCAAGTTATTCTTGAACCAAATGTTCCCCCTATTACAGCAGGTTCTTGGTATCGTCCCCCAGTTTCAGTCACATGGCAATGGCAGCTAGAGGGTAGTTTAAACATCTCTTACCCTGTTACTCTTTATGATGTAGACCTTTTTGATACGAAACATACGACAATACAAAACTTACAACACTCAGGAAAAAAAGTGGTATGTTACTTTTCAGCCGGCTCTTATGAGAATTATCGAGATGATAAAGACCTCTTCTTGCCAAACACGCTTGGAAATACGCTTGATGGCTGGGCTGATGAGCGCTGGCTTGATATTCGTTCGGATAACGTTCATTCAATCATGAAAAAACGTCTGGATATTGCCAAGCAAAAAGGTTGTGATGGTGTTGAACCTGATAATATGGATGGATACACCAATAAATCTGGGTTCAACCTGACTTCTCAAGATCAGCTTGCATACAATCGATTTATTGCGAACGAGGCGCATAAAAGAGGCCTTGCGGTTGGATTGAAAAATGACCTTAATCAAATAAGTGAACTGGTAGAATACTTTGACTTTGCAGTTAACGAACAATGTTTTGAGTATAACGAATGTGGTGCACTGCTGCCTTTTATTAATCACGGCAAGCCTGTTTTAACAGCTGAATACTTAGATAAGTATGTCAACAACTCTAGTGAGAGGGCAGCAATATGCCAAGAATCTAGGGACAACCAATTTAGTACCCTAATTTTGCCCCTTGATTTAAACGACAGTTTTAGGTTTAGCTGTTTGTAAGGCGTCCAATAATTATCATATAGAATATCCGCCTTTATAAAGGCGGTTTTACTTTATAACCCCTAGAAGTGGGCATCCACGCTATCAGTTCTTAAATAACTGCAGTTGTTGTTCATACTCTATGTCCTATTTATCTTGGTATCGTACATATTGTCGAATGACTTCTCCATTCACACCGACCGTATCGACAAAATACCCTCTAGCCCAAAAGTGATTTCCCCATAGTTTCACTCGAGACCGACAACTTGGGTACTTCTTCAGGCTATAGTAGAGGTTACATTTACTGGAGGCAGTGCTTGTGGATAAGTGCTTATTTTTGTTTCATCGCGGCTTTCCCCTGAAAGCCGAGATGAACCTTTTTTTTCAATAATCTAGCGTGTGAAAACATTTAACAGATAGATATCGCATTGCTTTACATCACATATATTAATCAAAGTGATAATGCTTACATTTATAAATGTGATGTATATCCCCATTCATCTTTTGATTACTTTCTAAGCTTAGTTGGTTTTTATCCAATTAAACAGAAGGTTATATGATAAATAGAATAATAACACTGAGTGGCGTTGCATTACTTTGTTCAGCGAGTGCGTATGCGCAAATGCAAAATGGAAGTTTCGAAAACTGGGAAGGAAACGTACCATCTGGATGGAGCGTGATTGACTCCGGCATTGCACTTTCGCTCTCTACCGACCCTGTAAATAACGGCAGTTTCTCTGCACAAGTAACCGTGAATACAAGAACTCAAAGTAATACCGATTTTCTTCAAACGATAAATGTTGAACAAGGGAAAACTTATGATTTCTCTGTCGATGTTTATCACACTGAAGGTAACGTGAAAGCTCGCCTTTTTGTTGATGGCTATTCAGGCTACTCGAATAATGGTTTAACGAATCAGTGGCAAGCATTGACTCACTCGTACAGCGCTACGAGCACTAAAGATATCGTTGTGGGCATACGATTTTATGATGATACAGGTTTTGATGGTTCGGAAGTGGTGTATTTAGATAACTTTCAGCCTACGGAAACTCCACCAACACAAAGCTGCAATGACACAAGTGCCGCACTCACGCTAGTGACGGATAACTATGGTTATGAAACCAGTTGGTCTATCAAAAACTCAGTTTCTCAAACTCTTTATTCTGGTTCAGACTATCAAAGTAACACTACCAATGAAGTGGAAATGTGTTTAGCAAACGGCAGCTACACTCTAGAAGTTATAGACTCTTATGGCGATGGAATGTGCTGCAGTGTGGGGAATGGTTCATACAGTTTGTCGGTTAATGGAACCGTTGTGAGATCTGGCGGTGATTTCCAAGCAAGTCAGAGTACAGAATTTACGATTAGCGGCTCAACGACACCACCAACTGAACCACCAGTGTTAGGTGAGTATTACAAAGACGCTGAAGGCAAAGTGGGCTTTGCGTTAAAAACGGCCTTATATCAAATTATTGATAATCATAGTAGTCAGGGTTACACCGCTATTTGGACGTTAGTGTCTGAGGCTGACCTTGACGCATACTATGACACTGATGGGTCGATTCTCGATATGTACTCGGAGAAACCTTCAGGATCAGATTCAATCCAATTTACTAAGGTGGCCGATCAATGTGGTCAATACAGAAAAGAAGGTGATTGCTACAACCGTGAGCACTCATTCCCGAAAAGCTGGTTTGGTGGGAAAGTCGAGCCAATGAACTCTGACGGTCACCATTTATTTGCCACTGACGGCTACGTTAACTCGAAACGTAGTAATTGGCCATTTGGTGAGGTAAGTAGTGCGACATACACATCAAGCAATGGTTCTAAGTTAGGCAGTGCAGCGAACTCTCTTGGTTATGTAGGTACGGTGTTTGAGCCAATTGATGAGTTTAAAGGTGATTTCGCAAGAGCATATTTCTACATGGCAACACGCTATGAAAATGAAATCGCTAATTGGGAAGGGAACTCTACAAGCGCTGATGCCGCTCTGGATGGAACCAATACAACCGCTTTTGAACCTTGGCTACTTACTATGCTAAAGCGTTGGCATTCTGAAGATCCAGTAAGCCAAAAAGAAATCGACCGAAATAAGGCGGTACATGATTTCCAAGGGAATCGTAACCCGTTTATTGACCATCCAGAGTTTGTAAGCCAAATCTGGGGAAATTAATCGGAGTGTAACCACCATAGCAATGGCTTCATGATTATTGAATTGAGCCCAATCCTTTGTTTGGGCTTTTTTTATTGAGAGGCATTAGAGATGCATAATGGATGAACATTATTTATAAATACCTAGATTCACGATAATTTTTATGTGGATATTCTATCACTATCAGAAAATGGAACACTGCATCGTTATTTTTTCCTAGAGGCGGTAGTTCTGTGGCTATTTGGGGTATTCACTCGATTAACTGGAAGCTCATTTTTATCCAAAACCTTCATCGGGTGAACTTTTACTCATGGCACTTTCTAGCTCGTAAGTACCATCCTACGGGTTCAAAACTTGCAAAATTTACAGCAGATCCTATCTTTCTTTTATCTCATGCTTTTGTGAGTGCATGCAGCTGATCTTCACAGCGGGTCGAACGTATAAGACCGCAAAAAGGAAGGAAATAATATGGTCAACGTCTATGTAAGCATCGGAAGCAACATTAACCGCGAACACCACGTGACAGAATCTCTCAAAGCACTGAATGACCGCTTTGCCCCTCTGCATATTTCTAATTTTTACGATTGCGAACCAGTCGGCTTCAAAGGGGATAACTTCCTCAACCTAGTCGTTGGGTTCGAATGTGCTCTCCCAGTCGCAGAGTTAGTTAAGGTTCTACATCAAATCGAATCAGAGAACGCTCGCAAGCGTCAAACCAAAGCTTATGCTTCACGTACGATGGACATCGACATCCTTCTTTATGGTAATCAAGTGGGCATTATCGATGGCGTAGAGCTGCCAAGAGGCGAGATCACCGAGTATGCTTTTGTGCTAAGGCCGTTAGTTGATATTGCCGCACAAGAACGCCACCCCACTCTAGACATTTCGTTTCAGCAGCTATGGGAAAGCTTCGATCAGTTGAGCCAGAAAACCGAACCTATCCCTTTCGAGCTTAATTTTACTTAGCCTTCACATAACTGTAGACAGAACGACTGCAACTGAACACCTGAACTTTACTGATCTTTTCTTAAAATAAGCACGTAACTGACTTCACTTTCTAAGGATTGGACACTGTTATGAATCACAACGCCATTATCACCATTACAAACCTGAGACTAAGAACCTTCATCGGCTTCAACGAAGAAGAAAAGTCGAAGCAGCAAGACATCGTTATCAATGCTGAAATTCACTACCCCGCCAACAACCTCTGTCTCTCTGATGATGTGGACAACGCGCTTAACTACAAAAACATCTGCAAGAAGGTCATTCAACACGTCGAATCCGGAAGGTTTCTGCTTTTAGAAAAATTGACCAGCGACGTACTCGGCATCTGTATCGATCATCCATGGGTGAAATACGCTCAAGTGAGAATTGATAAGCCTCATGCGCTACGTTTTGCCGACTCTGTTTCGCTCACCCTGAGCTATGAAGCAGACAACGACAATAATTCATAAGGAGAAAGTCATGCTGAATACAGAAGCCGAAAAAGTAAGAGAAGCTTTGCTCGCAAAAGGACTTGAAACCCCAATGACACTGAGCGAAATGAACCCCAGCCAAAAGTATAACCGCATCAAAGGACTTTTAACGGAAGTGGTCAGTACGCTCGGACTGGACTTAACCGATGATAGCCTTGCTGAAACACCTCATCGCATTGCTAAGATGTACGTACACGAGATTTTTTCAGGGCTTGACTACGATAATTTCCCAAAAATCAGTGTTATAGAAAATAAGATGTCAGTTGATGAGATGGTTAAAGTATCGGATATCGACTTAACATCTACGTGCGAACATCACTTCATCACCATCGATGGTTTAGCGGAAGTGGCTTATATCCCTGAAAACAAGATTCTTGGACTGTCTAAAATCAATCGTATTGTCCGATTCTTTGCTCAGCGTCCTCAGGTACAAGAACGTCTTACACAGCAAATATTGGTCGCAATACAAACTCTTGTTGAAACAGAAAACGTGGCTGTGACGATTAAAGCGACTCACTATTGCGTTAAATCCAGAGGCGTCATGGATGCAAACTCTGAAACCTCAACAACCGCACTTGGTGGTATTTTCAAAACTAACCCTCAAACTAGAGCTGAGTTTTTACGATGAGTGAAACGATATTAATAACCGGCGTAGGAAAGCGACTCGGCTTCGCGCTGGCGCAGCAACTTTTAGCGGATGGATACAGCTTGGTTGGGACCTACCGCAGCGACTATCCTCAACTGCAACTGTTGCGCGACAATGGAGCCGACTTGCAACAGGTCGACTTTTATCAACAAAGCAGCCTAGACGAATTTCTTCATTATGTCGGGCAAGAATATAAAACACTCCGAGCCGTCATACACAACGCTTCAGACTGGAAGCCTGAGAACAAAAGCAACCCCAGTGAAAATGCCTCACAAATCATGCACCAGATGATGACGATTCACGCTACCGTGCCTTATCTGTTCAATTTAACTCTCAAAGACCATCTGTTGTCTGGCGATGAAACTTCAGACATCATTCACATCAGTGATTACGTTGCGGAACAAGGCAGTAAAAAACACATTGCTTATGCTGCTAGTAAAGCTGCGCTCAACAATCTGACGTTGTCGTTTTCAGCGATGCTGGCTCCCAAAGTCAAAGTAAATACCATTTCTCCAGCCATGATTAAGTTCAATGAACATGACGATGAGGCATACAAAATCAAAGCGCTGAAAAAGGCTCTAATTCCTATAGAAGCTGGCTTTGAGGAAATAATAGATGGCATTAAGTTTGTGTTGGCCAGTCGCTACATGACAGGAAGAACCTTAAACCTTGATGGTGGCAGACATTTGAAGTGAAGTTTTCGCATTGTGAGTTTACGGCGCCACAGTCATTATGTAGAGGCTCAAGCATAATACCGGCGGGTTAAACTGCCAATTTTTGGCGAGCAATGATCGATTGCATCGCATTAACCGCTTGTTTAGCAATAACCTAGGCCGCAAAATTAAAGTTCATTTTGCTTTTTACACTGCTACCGAAATTATCGATAAAATGAACAACCTTTTCATGTAGGTTATGCTCTTTTTGGGTTGGGGAACCGATGTCACTTCCTTTTTAACCATTTCGCGTCAGCGGAATAAAATTGAAGCGGTTTAAGAGCATCAGTGAAAGATATCGATACTTTAGACTATCTCACAAACCTTGAAGCGTTTCATTCTCGCAAACCTAAGTACGACTAAGAATATGGTTTCCGCGAATGCTTGATATAAAAAAGGTCGCTAACTTGAAAGCGACCTTTCGATATTTGTTCTATTGGTTCAAAGATCGGGAGTTACAACACTCGCAAGCACTCTTCTGGCGATAAGCTCAAGAGTGTATTGGCGAAGTTAATCTTCTCATCTCGCCATTTCAATGCCGCTTCTCTGCTGTCTCGTGAATGTCGGTCAGCTTCAAAGTAGCTTTTGCTTGGTAGTCCGTTTGCTGGCGTCATCACCATAGATTGTTCGTTCAAGCGAATCGTAAACAAAAACTGACCACGTTGCCCAGTTTGTGCTGCAGGGTGGTGAAGTGTGGTATCACAACAATAACGCCTATCACGCAGTGCACGACATGTGTACTCAAAGGCGTCTTGAGCACCACGTCCAGGGAAAGCGGTATAAATACTAATACCATCACGTTGCAAAGACTGGTCACCCGCCACGAGTTGCACCGCGTGTTGGATCATCCTAAAGCCCAGAACCACGCCGCCAATACTGTTCAACCCACTATATTGAATTGCTCCCTCTAGGCTCAGGTGAAGTTTATCTTCTCCCTCATAGAGAAAGAGATCAGGCGATGCCCAATCACTCTTTGGAACAAGGAGTTGAGTAATATCCGAGTGTTTCATGTTGGTCTCCGAACAATGAGTGTGTTTGATACCACAAACATATCGTAATGAGAATTATTATCAATAGTTTTAAGCAAAAATGTAGTTCGCAGAGAGATTAAGGTGGATTTAAAAAGGGCATAAAGTATGAAACGTAGCTTTCCAGCTGACCGATAAAGCGAGCTTTTGTCGTCATAGTTTTTTAATTGATGTCAAAAGCCATACAGCTTCATCACAAACGTGAATACTTGGTCATTTTCTGAAGGACTATTTATATCAAGCTGCCATATCAATTGAAGATATATTCACTATCAAATTACACTCCAAAAAAGTCGAAAGCTGATTTGCCTTAACCAACAATAACAATTCGCCGATTGCACCTTCAGAGTTGCTCTTCAGTCCATCCGTGTAATGATGGTTTGCTTGCCATCCACAAAAGCCACATAGTCACCGTGATAGATAAACACTCGACCACGCCCTTCAACTATACACGCAAGCTGTGGGTTCAAATCTTCTTCAAGATCTTTACTTTGATAAGTGCCAGTATCGGTGATCACACCGCTGAGTGTGGGCAAAAATCCATAGCTGCGCTTGGCCTGATCAATCAAGCTCAATTCACTGGCAGTAGAGAAGTAAGATGGGATGGGATCAGCATCTTCGATAAACATAGTTTTCAGTTCTTCAAAAGCTGTAATCACCAGCCAATCAATGCCGTTAACGTGATGGATAAACATTGTTTATAAATACCTAGTTTTCGATAATTATGATACGGAGATTCTATCACTATCAGGCGCAGAACGTAGTAGAGATTTAGTTGCAAAAGGCAGGGCCTGACACAGTTAGTCGCCCCAATATATCCGGCATAAAACTGGAACAGATGTTCACTATCAAATCACATCAAGAGCGCAACCAAACATGAGTCGATAGATTTCTCGGGGCTTTAAAAATCAAGCAATTTATTGTCGAACGTTACTTAATTATTTCTGAATAAATGCCTATCCCTACAAGGTCGCATACTAGTCGTCTAACTCTACGACTAATGTCTAACTAGCTGAGACTATTTGTTTTTTTTGGTTTGGTATAAGGTACTAGCAACTGAGTTTTTTAGTTATAGGTGGATTTGTTATTCGTATTTATGGTGAGTTAATTTCACTTATTAATAATAAATCTGCTCATAAATAAATTGTCCATATATAAAATACAGTCAGCGAGTTCTTTGTGGCAGAAAATTTATAGCTATTTAGCTAAATCATTGTGCCGTGAGTCAATAACGTTTGTTGGAATAACACACCTTAGAGTGTGAACGAAAGGAATCAAAATGAGCAGTACTTTAGAGTCCGTACATATACGAGCAGATAAGCCTCAAGCCAATGAGGATGAATTCACTTATGAGCAACAACACAAACCAAGATCGGAATTTGATACCCGAGAACAGTATTTAGAGCACGAGTTACAAATCATGGCGCCTAAACGCTGGCGTCCCAATTTGCCATTTAAAGATTATCGATTCGAGATAGAAGACACCATCCCAGCGATGGCGGCGACCATTGGTAAGATTGTTATGGTGGGTGCTATTGCAGCGACCTTTGCTGGAGCGCTTGGGTTAAATGAAGACTTCATCCTAGAAAATGTTCGTTATGAACTTCTTATCGCCTCTGTTTTCATCATCCTTTTCTCTGGCTTCCTACTTCCGACGGCTAACCTTGCTGGTACTCACGGCCCACTTATTCCATTGATCCCTATCGTAGTTGCAGCTGGAGGGCACCCTATGGTATTTGGCTTGTTAATTGGCGCTTTCGGCTTGCTATTAGCCATCAGTAAAGGTGGCAGTATGTTGGCTAACCTCACCAGTAAAGGCGTGTGTGGTGGCTTGTTGCTCTACCTTGGATTTGTGGGCACCGCTTCTCAGGTGAAAAAGCTGTTCGCTTGGGCCGAAGGCATCGGCATGAGCCACATCGCTTTTGTGGTGATATTTTGTACTATTATTCTGTACGCGCTATTGGAGCATTTCCGCAAGCGTTGGCTAGCAGTACCTCTTAGCTGCTTGTTGGGTGGTACGATTGCATTTGCTATGGGTGCGCCATTTGCTTTCCACACCGAGCCAGGCTTACCTAACATGAACCCTATGTATTGGTGGGGAGAAAATACAGGTTGGATGTTAGGCCTACCGACAATTGAACACTTCATGGTAGTACTGCCGTTCGCGATTCTTGCGGTGGCGATGTGGTCGCCAGATTTCCTAGGGCATCAAGTATTCCAAAAGATCAGCTACCCAGAGCGTACTGACAAAGTACATATGAACATTGATGACACCATGACTACAGCGTCTATTCGTCAAACATTCGGATCGCTACTTGGTGGTACTAACTTTACGTCTTCATGGGGTACTTACATCGTACCTGCGGCGATTGCGAAACGTCCTATCCCTGCGGGTGCTTTGCTAACTGCTCTGTTCTGTATCATCGCCGCTGTTTGGGGCTACCCAATGGACTTAGCTATTTGGCAACCTGTACTTTGTGTTGCGCTGATTGTGGGTGTATTCGTTCCACTATTAGAGGCGGGATTGGAGATGACACGTGAGGGTAAAACCACGCAATCGGCAGCGATTGTTGTGTTCTCATCAGCACTCGTAAATCCGGCATTTGGTTGGTCAATCACTATGCTGCTAGACAATTTAGGATTGGTCGGCTGTAAAGAGCGTAGCAGTGAACTAAGTAAGATGAGCCGCTGGGTTCTTCCCGGTATTATGTTTGTTGTACTGACAAGCGTGATGGCATTGGTCGGCCTTCTACCAGGGATTCCAGCTATTATCTCAAGCTTTCGTTAAGCTAGACTGATAGCTAACTTCGATAGCAATTCAAAGGCTTTGTGTACGTGAAGCCTTAATTTATCTATCTATGATTGCTCAGCAAACTCAGCCGATTCCGTCAAGACAGTGTTAAAATGCTATCGTTGCTCAAAAATGGGAAGTCGCAAGTTAGTCAAAGTCACTCAATTACAATTAATTAGCACTATCGCTAACTTGATACCTCAATAATGCTTGGGGTTTTATGTCGCGAAGGAATAACAGGAGTACATATGAATCCAAGTCTCAGTGAAGTATTGCAAGCTCTTCAGGAGAGTTGGTCTATAGACAGTACTGATGACCCAGAAAATTGGAACCCATCTAACCCGAGCCGTGGGCAGTGCGGGATGTCCTCACTCATAATAAATGATTACTTTGGTGGAAAGTTAGTGCTATGGAAGGTTTTTGTGGGTGAAGAACAAGACGGCGTACATTATTCAAACGAATTACCAGACGGCACTCCATTCGACTCGACTGGTGATCAGTTTTGGGATGCAGAGGAGTTAAAAGAACCTTTATCGTTCGAAAGGCCAAGTGAACTACCAAAGAATGGAGCTGACCGTTATCTGCGACTACTAGATTTAGTACGTAGTAAGTTGGAACGCAAGCAGGGAGAAAAGTCCATCTCAACCTAAGGTTCAAGGTATATGACTTAAAGAAGCCCACTACGAAGTGGGCTCAAGTTTATTAACTTAAATAAATTTAAGTTCTCTATTTTAGGGAAAATCCATTACCACTTTATATCTAAAAACAATCCTTTATTTTATGTGTATCATTCGAATGATTAGCTTGGAACATCCTATCGGGTGTAATCGAAACATATCGCTTACCCATTATTACTTCAATGCTAATTGTCTAGCGCCTATCTACATAGATTTTAATCGAGAGCCAAAATGCTGATATACATAGTCATTGTCGAAACCATCTACGTTCTGACTCGAGAAAATCAGCGGTGTAGCACCTTGTTTTAATGCGGCTTTCTGGGACTCCACAACTAACATGTTCATGATCATCATGCCCGCTATGCTTGAAAAAGCGCCCGTCACTTTTCCGTTTACATTACATAGGCCATCACCAGGCGGAACCTGATTATCGATAACTACATCAGCAATATCCATCAACTTTAGACCAGAGCTATGGCGGCTTGGGTATTTCGATGACTGCTCGATCGACGTGATAGCAATAACCTTATGCCCTTTAGATTTAGCAAGTTGTGCGAACTCTATTGGGAGAGCATTTCGCCCCGAATTAGAAATGACCATCACTACATCATTAGCTGAGATATTCTGTTCATTCCAAATGACTTCAGCTAATCCTGGCAACTTTTCCATAGCCGAACCTCTTAGCGCACCATCATTGGTTAGTAGCACCGAGTCTAAGATAGCATTGACATTGCCAAGGCCACCAGCACGAATAAACCCCTCTAGACCAACCATATGCGAGTGGCCTGTCCCTAAGACTTTTATCATATTGTCGTTAACAATAGCTTGAGCGAATAAATCCGTTGCTTGAGATAACGCCTTTTGGTTGACCTCCACAAGTGAGGTAAGCTTTGGTATTAAACGATTCAGGTATTCAGACATGCTTGTGTTTTCCTATAATCTCTGACGATGATTCAAACATACCAGTCCTACCTTACATTAGTGATACTATTCCACTAAAAAGTAATACTTTTATTGATCATTGAACAATACGTGTCAATATGCGTTCACATACCCAGTGATTTAAAACGGCTTGGAATGAAAGCAACAATACAGAAAGTACCTCAAAGGCATGGCTGGTCCTGGCGCTATAAAAAATTTGAAGAAGCCTTCAAACCGGAAAGTTGGCATGCTCATCAAGAATTTGAATTGGTTTTGCATCGCAACTTTCAAGGTAAATCGAGAATTGAAACCTTTGAAGGGCAGATAAAACACAACGAACTGCTGTTAATTGGCCCTGGCCTTGCCCATAGCTTCGAATCACGAGATTCAGATGAAAAACATCCGTGTGAAACTCATGTCATCTGGTTCAGAGAGGAGTGGATCGGCCAACTCATGTACAGCAGTGCCGAGCTTCGACAGTTGGCCCCTATCATTCGCAATGCCAACAAAGGTATAAGGTTTACAACACAAACAGCAGAGAAGGTTTACCAACACCTTAATAACTTTAGTGAGCTCTCCCCAATTGGGCAGCTTGCAGTATTCATTCAGGTTTTGGGAGAGTTGTGCTCTGATCAACCTGTTATCGAGTTACTTCCCTATTATTCGCAAGGAGAAAAAGAAAAGGTTAGTAATGATTTCAGCAAAATTGATAAGGTTTGCAAGTACATCGATCAGCATTATTCATCAGATATTACTTTAAAAAAGCTTGCCAATTACGTACATGTCAGTGAAAACACTGTACATCGTTGGTTCACACAACACTTTAACGAAAGTTACATCACCTATTTGACAAAGTTAAGGTTGAATAAGGCATCTCAATTGCTCACAACAACGTCGCAACCCATTAACTTAATTGCAGAAAGAGTCGGCTATACCAACCGCTCTAACTTTAACCGTCTGTTTAAAAAGTACAAAGGTATACCACCTTCAACATACCGTCAGAAATTCAGATGAACAATGGTTATTTAAGTCTTATCTGATTTACTTCAGTGTAAAAAATACGCATTATTAACACAATACCGCTATCTCTGACTCGGCACAAATAACACCGATTCTTGTTTACAACATACGCCATATAAAAAGAGCAACTTTCTGAATCAAAAAATGCTTACCAAGCTCATACCAAGCCAGCTTACGAATGTATCTTCCTCAACTTACCTATATCTCTAGCCCCAAGTTCTTTATGTCATACTCGACTAATAGTTAAAAAGCTCTAAATATCTGGACACACTTTTATTCATAGAACTTGTTGATGTTGGATATGTCATTAACTACCATAATTCGACTGCTAAATGACCACACAGGATGTAAATATGGCTTCATTTCAATTTTATAAGAAAGATACAACGTCAACACATTTAGATGTACATAGTGACTCATTTGCGAGAGAAAATGCTCAACTTATTGAGCAAGAGTTCGAGCCAATAGGTGACATTATAGAAGCAGAAAATAGCCAAATTGCGCATGAAACGTTTAAATCAATGTGTGGTAATGAATTAGGGCGTGTTGATCTTTGCTGTACATTCCGTGTTCAACAATACATCGGTAGCCACATTAACATGAATGCCAGTGATAACATGCTGGCATAATTCCTTTCTAGCTTGTCATATCTACTTGAAATAGCTCGATAATGCTTAATTCTCCCAAAGGCATTTTCGACCAAGTGACGATACTTGTATAGACACCAATCCATACTGTCTTTGTCTATATCTTGTCCGTAATTGCGTTTAGCAATTACTGTTTCTCCGCCACGTTCCTTAACAAAAGTACCGAAAAGTTCGCTGTCATATCCTTTATCACAAACGATGGTATTAACTTCATCGAGTTGCTCAACTAAGCTTTCGGCATGCACTATATCGTGGCTGCGTATTTCGGCTGATGTGACCCCTAGTTTCGTTTTTAATCGACCACCTTTTTAAGCCTCTCTTTTCTCTTCCTTAGTTTTACTCCAAGTGGTCGATTTAAGCCAGTTTTCTCATTGATTCCCCTCGTAACTCGATTCTATGACTTTGATGAACCAACCTATCTAAGATCGCATCAGCGATCGTCGAGTTGTCGATCATCTCGTGCCATTCTTTTACAGGTAGTTGGCTGATAATGATCGTACTGCACTCTTGGTATCTATCTTCTAGCACTTCGAGAAGATTACTTGCATGCTCTTGGCTGAGTTTTTCCATTCCCCAGTCATCGATAACCAACAGTTTTTTCTTAGACAAGCTCAGTAGTAGCTTTTGATAGCTGCCATCAAGGCGGCTACTACTCAGGTCATCAAGTAAACGATTTAGGCGATAATAACGACTTGGGCAGTGTTGCTCACACGCCTGCTCGGCGAGCGCACAAGCAACATAGGTTTTACCTGCACCTGTTGCACCTGTAATCAGGACATTCTGTCGCTTTTGTAAATAAGTGCCTGATAATAACTCTCCCATCATTGCTCTTTTTAAGCCTCGTTCTGGGCGGTAGTCCAGTTGATTACCGCTAGCGCTTAGGCGCAGCTTGGCTTGCCGTTTAAGTCGTTGGATTTTGGTTTGATCTCGGTTCACTATCTCATGATCAAGGATGAGTCCTAACCTTTCTTCAAAGCCAAGTTCAGCATAGGTCGCGGGGTGTATTCTTTGCTGTTCCAGTGCATCAGAAGCATGACTTAGGCGTAGTGATTTTAACTGTTGGATTATTGCGTCCATATTGTTTCTCCTAGTGGTAGTAGTTGGAACCACGAACATTAGTGTGTTTAAGGTTTGGTGTATCAGTGGAAGGCTGAGAGAGAGTGCCTTCACGATGGTTCTTCAATAAGTTTTTGACGAAGCCAAGGTATGGCTTCTCTGTCACTAAGGCATCTCGGCAAGCTTGTTCTAACCGTGCGTCTGAGTGCTTTTTGGCAAGACTTAGTAACCCAAAGCAACTTCTAAAGGCCAATGCTTCATGCTCTGGGCGTTTGAGCAACATCTGAGTCAGTTCACCTGTGGCTGGCCCAATAGATTTTCCCCAACGGATAAAACGCTCGGGTGTCCATGATTGGTATTGATGGTTGCTTGGCATATGCTCGTAAACGGTAGAGAGACCATATTCTTTTTGGCTTGTGCAGTGGTGAGCAACAATGCTCCCTTTGTGGTAGATACGTATTATTTGATGCGTTGCTTCAAGCTCAACTTGTTGCCCAACAAGTTGGTGCGGCACAGAGTAGAAGTGCTTTTTATATTGAATGTGATAATCAGGGGAGACGGTTGCTCGTTTAGTTTCGATATACACATATGGTTGCGATGGCAGTGGTTTTAACGCTGGACGGTCAACTTTGTTGAACAAGTCATGTCGATTGACACCAAGCTGCTTCATCTCTCGTTGGTTTAAGTCATGCATCAGCTTTCGGATAGCCAGGTTCAGCTCAGCCATTGTATAGAACACTTGGTGGCGAAGGCGCATCATTATCCAGCGCTCTACGATGAGAACTGCGTTCTCAGCTTTGGCTTTATCTTTAGGCTTGTAGGGCCTGGCTGGCATCACAGCAACGCCGTAATGTTGTGCCAGTTTTCGGTAGCTCTCATTGAGGATAGGGCTATGACGGTCTGCTTTCGTTATAGCAGATTTCAGATTATCAGGTACAAGTAGATTCGGAGCACCACCAAAGTGATTAAAGGTATTCACATGAGCCATGAGGAAGTGTTCAAGCCCTTGGCTCTCACTCGCCTCGACATAGGTGTAATTTGACGCCCCTAAAGTGGCGACAAATACCTGAGCATGTCTGCATTCTCCTGTATCTGGATTCACAACAGGGATCGTTGGGCCACAGTAGTCAATGAAGAGCTTGTCACCAGCATGGTGAAGTTGGCGCATACTGCGTTTTTGTGTCTTTAGCCAACGTCTATACAGTTCGCAGAACTGTGTATAGCCATAGGCTTTGTCTTGATGCTGATGACAATACTCTTCCCAAAGCAAAGCTTTAGTCATCCCTTTACGCTTCAATTCTAAGTAGCAGAGAGTGAAATCAGGCATCACTTTATGCTGAGAAGATGAGCGACCATCAAACAAAGCTTGGGTGACTTGATTTTCATGATGAGTCTCTTCCAGTGGCCACGTGAGGCCACTGGATTTAAATCGGGATAGATGCTGGGATACAGTGGAATGAGCAATATTGAGGCAAGCGGCGATCTGTCGATTAGAAAGATTGCGCTCGTATCGGAGGCGTAATATTTCCTTAATTTTATTCATTGGCATTCTCTTTTTCGGCATGATTTATCCTTAGTGCTCTCAACATGAAAGACTCAGGTTAAACCTATTGATTTAAAAGAGAAAAGAGGTTTATTTCGGTAAATCGACCATCGATTTCGGAAACACACCGAAAAGTGGATGATTAAAACCGAAATGAGTGGTCGGTTAAAAACGGATTTGGTGGTCGATTAAAACCGAAATAGGCGGTCGGATAGCTCCGAAATATGCACGTGGCGTTGTCCCTCTGATAAATCAAAGCAAATCGGCAGGCCACCACTATCTACAGCTAAGTGAATTTTGGTTGAGTTGCCCCCGCGACTTTTTCCTATTTGCTCTGAACTTTCAGTAGCTGCACCTGTACTATGCTGATGCGCTCTAACTATAGAGCCATCAAGAAATACCCATTCAAAGTCAGCCATGCTAGATAAGCTTTTGAAAAGATTATCTAAAATCCCTTTCTTTGACCAAAGATTAAATCGTCTGTAAACGGTACTCCACTCTCCGAACTCAGAGGGTAGATCTCGCCAAGGAATACCTGTTCTCATTCGATAAAGTATTCCTTCAAATGTCATTCGATGTTCAGTTTTATCGTAAATACGACCTGTACTTTTCATAACTTGGAGTAGCAGTTCCCAGCGAATATCAGTTAGCATTGTTCTTGGCATGGTATTGGTTATGGTTTTACTTTTGGCGAAGCAAATTATAACTCTTTACCATGCTGTTCAAAAAACACTCACGAAAGATCAACACGCCCTAGAAACCTTGGCGAAGTCGCAACTGTTGGTAGGGGTTCTTACTGCGGGATCTGGAGGAGTGTAAACATCATCTGTGCTGTCAATTTTCTGCACTGACTCGACTTATTTAACGTAGATCACGCTAAGCTGGACTATATCGTCTAACATTGAAATGGGGCTAAGTCTCAAATAAATATTAGATATTTTCGCCTTGATGTGATGTTTGTTTCGCTTCAGACATAGGTAAAGTTAAAATTTTCTTGCTAAAAAGGTAGAAAACTTTATAGTATTCTCAAGTAAAAAATGAGAATAGACATGCCATTGCAAAAGAAACAATCCAAAGTATCACTGAACATAAAAATCCCTTCAGACTTGGATGCTCGCCTTAAATTAGCGAGAAAAGCAGCGCGTGAACAAGGGCTAATGTTCAATGTATCTCAAGAAGTTGAAAAATTTCTTGAGAAAAAAGTGAAACAAGTTGAACGTCAATTATCTATAGATGAGGAGATAAAGAATAACCTAAAGGAACTTGGTGGATTAGATATAGATGAAATGATGAAATCGATGGATTAAAAATACTAACTAACACGTATTGATTCAATTGAATTACAAACGATAATAAGTGTGGAGATGATTATGGGTACAATAATTGGACTATTAATTTTAGCTGGGATAAATTTACTCGTAAAGCGTCAAACGGGACTTCATTTGCATCAGTGGATTGCAAAAAAAATTCAAGACTCTCAAAACAAAAAATAATCGATTCCCACAAAAGTGAAAGAATTCATTATTTTACCGATTTGATGTAAGAAATGCTGGCTCTACGATTCTCAAAAACTAAGGCCTAGTGATCACGAAGCCTTAGTTTTACCTGTATAGCAGCTTCCCCCTCCCCTTTTTAATCCCACCCTTTAAGTATAGTTTAGCCCGTTTTGCCACTGCTTTCGGAATTCTTCAAGTTCATGAATAAAGATCTTAAAACGATTGGGAGTATGTAAACTTTGTTTATAAAAAATATAGAGATAATTTATTTCAAACCATAAACTATGAAATAACGGTATTAACTGACCATTCACTACATACTCTCTTGCATGCGTGACTGGAAGCAAAGCGACACCTAGACCTTCTATCGCCATAAATGTGGCAATATCGATGGAATCTGTTGTCATTTTTCCTTTGACGCTAACCTCACGTTTTTCTCCCTCTGTATTTTCTAATTTCCAATAGCGTTCGATTCCAACCTTGTTCACCTGTGTGATACATTGGTGTTGTTTCAGCTCATCAACAAACCTTGGTATACATGCTTGGTAGAGGTATTTAGGAGAGGCGTAACAAGCACGCTGGAACTGGGACAACTTACGACAAACAATCCTATCGTCATTAGGCTCTATGGGGGAAATAACTAGATCGATATTATCCATCACTTTTAGATTATACCCTTTCAACTTGAAGATGCAGGTATCAGTACCTGAAAATTATCTGTAATTCTGGATACAAGTGAGCCTGCAACTTCTGGTAACGTCACATCGAAAAACTTTTTGATAGCAGAGGTGAATGCTGTTTTGGAGGGAAAATAGACATTGTTCCTCACATGCTCATTCATTACTTTCCAAAGCCGCTCTATTGGATTTAAGTTTGGGCTGTATGAGGGTAAGTAATGAAGCTCTATATTGAGTACTTTTGCCGCATTCCTAACCATTTCTGACCGATGGTAGGCTGCACCATCAAGCACAATATGCACGGTTTGCTCTAGTGGATAATGCTCTTTCTTGAGTTTCCAAAAGAAGCGAACAATACTCTCGCTATCTATCGTTTCATAAGTATCTGTGATCGTTGCGCTGATGTTTTTCAATGACAGAGCACCGATTAGATTCACTCGAGTGCGGCTACCTGTCGTTTCAATTAGCTTATCCTGTCCCTTACGGATCCAGCCACAGCTAAGTTTTGTTGATTGAGTTGGATGAACGGCGTCCATGAAAAGTACAGGCGCATCCTTGGGCTTAAGTACCTCGTTGTAATACTCGATAAATGCTTGCTGCTCTTCAGGCTTTAGTTTATGTGGTACACCTTTGGGCTTTTTGTATGCAAAACCGTGGTGATGTAACCACTTATTAATCCCAGAAACGGTGTAGCTCACACCGAATTCAGCTTCGACGTAAGTAACGATTTGACGCGTATGAAAATAGGTTTTCTCAGTCAAATGCTCGATGAGCTGCATCGTCTGAGTATCAGAAAGTAGACTCTGGCTCCCGCCATTCTCAGGTTTAAGTTTTTCAGATAGAGCATAATCACTAAGATGACGAGCAACTGTAGATTCATGGATACGAAGGGCTTGAGAGATCATAGGCGGGCTCCAACCTTCGGAAGCTAGCAAGACAGCTTTTATACGGTCGCATACTCGACGATCACGCTCAGTATTGTGCATCTGTTCGAGTTGTTGTTTTTGCTCAGGAGTTAGTACCATTTTCATGGTGAGTAGCATGATCCTGATTTCATTGAAAATCAAGCATCTTCAATGATCACGGGTATATCTACAGATAAGGTACGCCAATGAATATCAATGTTGGGAAACTTATGGTGGAATGTAGGTAGAAAATTTTGTACTAAGAATCGTGACATTGAAGGTAAACACCCTATCCGTAACCTCCCGCTTATGCCTTGCTGCTGATCTTGAAGCTTTTCGACGCTGTGTTCGACTAAACTTAAAATATCTAATGTAGACTCCAAAAAATTTTCACCATGCGGCGTGAGGCTAATCCTATTTCCGATTCGATGAACTAATGTCGCATTGATTTTTTTTTCTAAACTTCTAATTTTTCGACTTAAAGTAGGCTGGCTTATTTCTAGTGCATTTGCGGCTTCGGTAAAGTTAAGATGTTCCGCTAAAACTGCAAACATCTTTAAAGATTCTATATCCATAGTCATTACTGATAGTTTTAATTTCAACTTAATTCTCCCACCAAAAGCCACATTCGTAAAGCGGTTTTTGATGTATACCATTTTTGAATGACTGCTATTTAATAATGCATCTGGGGTATAACAAACGCATGCTGTATTGTTTTCATATAAATACTGATAACTCTCATACCAGTCAACGTCATAAAAAATGGATTTAATATGTCAAGATTAGAAAACATACCTACAAAGTGGCTATTTATTATTATAATGTCAGCAATATCATTGTCTTTCTTAACAATGTTGTTGGTTATTAGTTCTTCCAATAAACTTATTCGTGAAAATAGTCACTGGGTGAATCATACATATCGAGTGATGCTCGATATCGATAAAGCAGTCGAGCAAGTTGTTAATATGGAAACTGGATACCGGGGTTATATGATTACGGGAAACAAGAACTTTCTTGAGCCCTATTACCAGGGGAAAAAGAAGATTCATATAGCACTTGAGGGTTTGATTGAACTAACTAAAGACAACAGCACCCAAACGATAGCTTTTAACTCGATTCTTGCCGAGGTGAACAATTGGCAAAGTGAAGTGTTAGATACTGGTATCGCGATTAGGGAGATAGGGTCGAATCAAGCAGCTTCTGAATTTGTGAATAAAGCGACAGGAAAGGCGTATGTTGACAAGATAAGAAGGATACTTGATGGAGCATCTGTAAGAGAGGAGGCATTGCTTATTCAACGCGCCATCGATAAGGAAGCGTCATTAGAAGGCTTGGAGCGATGGACTTTACTCACTTTAAGCATAAGTTGGCTTATCTCAGCTCTTATTCTTTTTCTTGCCACTAAAACAATTCTAAAAAATGTTGACGATATCTCAGTAGCCATAGATTGTTTTGCTAAAGGTGAGATCAAGCGAATAAATGCTAAACCCTCCCAAAATGAGTTTTACAAAATTAGGCAGAGTTTCAACCGTTCAATGATGCAGTTGACCTCGTTAATTGACGAACTAACGTTATCTTCAGAAAAGTCTAATTTGGCAACAGGCAAACTATCAGCGGTTATGGAAAGTACCGCGAATAATGCACAGGTTGAATTAGCTCAGGTTGACGAAATTTCTACAGCTATTAGCCAACTGTCGAGTACAGCTAGTGAGGTCTCCTCAAATGCGACTCAAGCAGAAGAGCAAACAAGAATTGCTTTGTCGAGTGTTGAAAAAGGGAGTCATTTACTGCAAGAGTCAACAGAACTTACTTCACGAATGAGCGGTTCTATTCAGGTAACGGCGAGGTTGATTGAAGATCTAAAGAATAGTGCAATAAACATAAGTGAAGTGACGAATATTATTAGTTCTATATCAGAACAAACAAACTTATTGGCACTGAATGCTGCAATTGAAGCAGCTAGGGCTGGAGAGCAAGGCCGTGGTTTCGCGGTGGTCGCAGATGAAGTTCGCAGTTTAGCGGGTAAGACACAAGAGTCTACACGTAGCATTCAGGAAATCATCACGCGCTTACAGAACCAATCAGAGCAGGCGAACGACAATATCATATCAGATGTAGAGTCGATAAAAGGTTCGGTTGAGATATCAGAAAAAGTGAAGGCTGCGTTTAAAGACATTGATGCATCGGTTAGGACTATTTCAGATATGAATGCGTTAGTCGCGACCGCTTCTCATCAACAGTTTTCTGTTACAGAAAGTATTGCAGTCACTACGATCAAAGCACGCGACCTCGTCAATGAAAATGCGAGTGCCGTGCAGCAGTCACAGTCTGCCACGGATGAACTTGTTACGTTTGCAAAAAAACAAAATAACGAACTTGCTTTCTTTAAAGTTATAAAATATTAATGTTTACTGTTGTTCTAGCTCTCTTGCGGGTTACTTGCACTAAAAAGAAAGAAAAATAACTCGGAAAGTTAGGATAACAGAAGATGTTTGGTCTACGCTTATAGTGACATTAGATTCATATAAAAGATGTTACATCAGCTAAAACATGAACAACTAGCTAACGAACAGAATATATTATACAGGCATACTACCTCATGGTTTTGTCATACAGTTCGTTTGTACTATTTGTGCATAAGTCACTCAAGTGTGGCTACTTAAGGAAGAGTGAAGATGGATGACAACTCGAATGTATTAGGCCCGCCAGTTTCCTTCGCTGAATTTAATGATTTATGTGACTGTAAAATAGCAGATGAATACCAACATAACCAATGTCCTCAAGTCGTGAACTTATATCTAGCATTAGATTTTAGTGATGCAAAATCGATAGATTGATCTGCTGTTCTATGAGTTGCTACATCAAACGGGAGAGAGATATGAAGACACCACGATAAGTTACACTGTAGCTCATCATACTTAGTCTCCCAATACTAGGGATGAACTGTTAGCATCAAAACAGATAAAAGATTACCGTGAATTAAAACTAAACTTAAACGATCAATAGTAGATAGCAATAGACACTCAGTTAGGATAAGACATGCAAAAGAAAGACGATAAAAACAAGCAAGCCCCGTTTTACGCCTTTTTGAAGGCACTGCTGTTATCTCTGACTCGACACCAGTAACCCCGGTTCTTGTTTACGGTAAGCGTCATATACAAAAAGAGAAACTGGCTGAATTTAGGCATACGTACCAAGCGCATTCAAAGTCAGCTTACGAAGAAAATCCAGACATTAAGGCAATCTTTGCCTTTCCTGATACAGAAGATCCTTTGGCATACTGGCATATTTTATGGGTCCGAAGTGCCAGTGCGTTTAACGATTACTTGTCTCACCCTACTCAGACAGAATCCCTATGGGATACGTATGATTACTCGCCTGAAAACCCAGATACGTTAACCGTGTTTGGTGGGTGGAATGAAGAAACAAAAAACCGAGCGAAAGTAGCTTCGGGCGTACAGTACGAATTTAAGACAAGCCTTGCCGGCTTCATGAAGCCTGATGGCGGTAGGGAAGAAGGCCCTCCGTTGTTTGGATTTACCACGCGTTATGTGAAGCCTGGACAAATACAGAATTTAGGTACGTCATTCGAGACCGTCTGCGACATTTGGCGTCAGAAGATTCCCGGTTTTTTGATGGCAGCGGTTTTCCCGGACGACAACACGCCCAACTTAGTTCATGACTTGAGAATATTTGCCAACCACAAATCTTACTTAGCACATGTCGACAAATCTGATAATTTGCTAACGGAAGCAATGGCAGTATGGTTTGAAAATTACGACACCAGCATTCCGTTCTCTGGGCAACTTTACGCCGCTAACACAAAGGATGAAGCGCTCCATACCAGCTCTATAAAGTCGAGTTCCACACCCAGAGCCCAACTTGAAACATTTCATTTCGGCGAAGATGGGATGCTAGGGCAAATGCCTAATATGACTCGGAACGACTAGTCGATCGTTAAGCACCAGTCTGTTGTACTAAATTAGGATCATCATATTGATATTGTAAAAGACAGATATTAGATTCTTTCAAATATTGTGACGTGGTTTTCGCGGTTAATGGCAGTGCTACTAATGATATAAACAGTTGCTGTAACATTTACCCCTTTAGGAATTCGTTGTGTATATCTCGCTGTGACGATAAATAGTGCAAATTAGAGTCGTGTGTCGTGTGCCTTCTCATTACTATTTGTTTGGCTTTATCAGTTTGGGCTTTCGTACACGTCCATTATAAACTCGTGTGAGAAAAAGGTGAGGAACGGTCAGCGCAAATAAAGTGATAAAAACCGTATTAAGAAGTTGAGCCGGCAATTCTTTATCTGGAAGCCAGTTAAAAAAAACAATCATGATGAGTACCGTACCAATAGTCGGCAATAACGCCGCTTTTAATACTTGGTTCCATGACAATCGGTTGGTCTGTTTGACGTCTAGAGTATGAAGCGGGGCATGCAACGCACAAAAATATAGGCAAAAGTATTGGAGAACGGGTAAGAGCGCAGCGGCAACGAAAAGGCTTAATACCCAAATATGAAAGTCCATCGAGTGCTTAGTAAACTGAGTAATCAGCACTATGCACGATAGAAGACATGCCAAAGTCATCAGAGTTACCACGTTGCTTGCTTGATACCCACTTACCCCTAAAGCAACGAAGTAACTGCTCAGGGCATTAGGATGGAAAATGGAAGGTAGTGTCACGACAACAACCCCAAAAAAAACTCTGCTTTTTCGAGCAAGTGGAGTCCAGTCTTCCCCAAAATGTCCAGCGGCAAGGATTAGCAGTAGAACCAAACACAACATTGGTGCGTTCATCCATAAGAACAAGCAGAAAATAACGGCTATCAAGTAGGTCAACGAATACAGACCAAACCGAACTCGTCCATTTACGCCATCACTACCATTACGATTTGTTGAAAGACGCATCATCATGAGTACGTCTAGGGCCCCGTGCGGTATACCAAATGCAGCAATCAGCACCAACACTGCCGTGTCTCCATGAGATGTCCATAAACTAAGGATTACCAAGGTGGCGGCAGAAGCACAAAACAATGGCCAAAGTCGAGAATGGAGATGATTCATCGTCGATTCCATATCATTGTCTCCCAAGCTGCGCGGACAAAGGCTCGTTTAGGCATCGAACTAATAACCTTGAGAAGGTCAAGCGCCGAAGCACGCTCAGTCATGAATCTCGCGAACTGCTCACCGGTTGTTCCCCTCGCCATTCGTTTGAATACCTCGGGTGCCAATTCAGGACGCTGAGTGAGAGCCATTAGGAATATAGAATCTAACCAAGTGTACAGCCCAGCGTTCACCAATATTTTCTTTTCTTTATAAGCTGCCATTTTGTGCCCTGTGATTTGGCGAGCTATGCGTAGGCTATCTTGTTGAATTTTCGAGAAAGCGTACCCAGTTGCCGCTCTAATGCAGTTGCCTCTAATACCGATATTTCTCCATTGGTTGCTCGTGTTATTACCTTGTTCATCGACAATAGTTGGGGCGATATGGTTTGTCATCGGCAAGATCCCTCCCTCCCAACCAGTCACAGCTTCGTGACCCAAGCCGAAAGTATCTAGTACCTCGAGCGTCATTTGTTTGAGATGCTGTAATGATTCGGCTTTTGGGGAGAATTGCGTCACTTCAATCAGCGCCTCTCTCCGACTTAGAGGGAGAATGTAAATAAATTGAATGGCATCGCCCACGGTTTTTATATCCGCCATTAAGTGGGCGGTTTGAGGGCAAAATATGGGTTCTGTACTCTCCACCCAAGCGCCAGTGAAACACTGGAGCAAGCTGCCTCTACCAACATTGGTTAGCGGTGGAGGACGACTGTCGAAACCATGTGTCGCGGTGATGCTGAAATCGTCGGAACGAACCGTAACCGTGCTGGTACCCACAGCAAAATCATCCACCGCTTTGTTGAAAAACATGGTGACTTTCCCGTGATTGGCAAAACGTTTAAAGCAGTAATCAAAAAAATCTGCCGCTTTAATACAATGGTAGCCATATTCATTATTAGAAACAGAGTGCTTTGTCTCTGCAACACGCCAGTGACGCCACCGTTTGCTCACAAGAGGAGATAGATAACGAGGCATATACTGGTCACTCCAATAACACCATGTTTTGTTAGTATTCACGACATTGGCTTGCTCAAGCATAACTATTTCGCCCGGATATCCGGCTTCAATCAGAGCAAGCACTAACGAGCAAGAGGAGAGCCCTACCCCCACCATGACGAGATCAGCTTTATACTCTGACTGGGGGTTGGCTGACAAATACGGCACAACTGGCCGGTTATTGGTGCGGATGACCATTCGATTTACGCCCAAGCCTGTCAAAACCGACTATCTTGCTCAACGGTTTGTGCAAGTCGTGATTGTGAGGTGCTTTCCCACGTACTTTAAAAGAGATTAAATTGGAAGACGCTAACCATAATTTCCCCCCGAGCGTAATTGTGGTTCGCCCTTGCCAATACCGCAGACCTTGCCGCTCAAGTTTTATTCCTATCTCTCGATAAACAGCCTCTGCAACAACAATTGCTCTGCGGCTTTGCGGTGGCAGGTAACGATACCCTTGACGCGCACTTTGGTAATAGCCCTCTGCCAGCGCGAGTGTACGTCTGATCGCTTGCATCACCTTTGGCCGAACCGTTGTGTCTGAGTCTTCGACGATTTGATGTGCACTGACTCCACACCATTCAAGAGGCAAGTATCTTCTGCCTAGTTGCGCGTCTTCCATCACGTCTCTCGCTATATTCGTCAGTTGCATTGCTATTCCCAGATCGATTGCATGCGCAGTGCCTTGCGGCTTAGCATCAAGAATCGGGCACATCATCAGTCCCACAACCCCAGCAACTTTATAGGCGTATTCGATGAGCTCATCTTCGGTACCAAAGGCAACCTCACTCAAATCACTAGAAACACCATCAATGAGGGTCAGAGCATGGTTGATGGGTATACCTAATTCACCGGATAACATTAGGTAGTCTGCCGTTATCTTGTGACTTGGTTTGCTGGTAATAATTTGTTGCTTCACGTTGTCTAGCATCTTTTTCGCAAAGCTTTTATCCTGCGTTTCATCGGCTAGATCGTCAACCCAGCGGCAGAACTGATAAAGCCTTGCAGCCTGCTCTACGTGTACCTCGCTCAGTAGAAGACTCGCGAATTTGAATGTTTTACCATGAGTTGCCAAGCTTTGGAGCGCTGGATTTTTCATAATTAACCTCCGCTTTCTTGATCCGACTCTTTAGTTTTGGGAGAGGCAACATCCTGTATTAGCTGGCTATCGCTTTTTAACCAAAAGATGTTAGAGCCACTGGATTTCATCGGTTCGATAGAGGGAACTATTTTTTCCAACACTTTTGCCGAGCAAAGTACGCCGGGTAACCCTGCACCTGGGTGGCTACCCGCGCCAACCACAAATAGGTTTTCTGGGCCTTCACCGCGGTTGTGAAAACGAAAATAGGCCGACTGAGTGAGTGTTGGAGCGATGGAGAAGCCCGCACCGTGGACACTGTTATAGTTACACTCAAAATCTTTCGGAGTCATGCAAAAGCGTTCAACAATACACTCGGACAGCCCCGGCATCATACTGTTATCGAGAGCCTTAATAATCTGGTCGCCATATTTATTTTTGGTTTTTTCCCAATCTACGCCCGACTGTAAGTTCGGTACGGGTGCCAGTACATAAAAGCTGTCGCAGCCCTCCGGCGCCATACTTGGGTCAGTCGCCGTTGGTCGGTGAACATACAAAGAGAAGTCATCCGCGAGTACTTGGCGATTGAATATGTCGTCAAGAAGACTTTCATAACGCTTTCCTAGCCATATGGTGTGATGCGCGATATTTGGGAACCGTTTAGTCGTACCGAAATAGAGAACGTATAGACCCATTGAAAACTTCGAATATTTGGCTTTTACCTTGGCTGACCAGCGTTGTTGATCTCTTGGCACCATCTTCTTATAGAGATATGCCGGGTCTGCATTGGAAGCAACGATGTCGCATCGGATCCTTTTGCCTCCCTTAAGTTCAACGGCTGTCACTTTCTTCTCCTTAGCGATGACACCTTCAACCTCTTCACCTAAACGGATCTTTATGCCTTTACTTCGCATTAACTGTTCAAGCGCTTTGACGAGAGCACCCATACCACCGATGGCGAAATGCACTCCCCACTTTTGTTCCAAAAAGTGTATTAAGTTGTAAATACTGGTTGTGTCAAATGGGTTGCCGCCCACTAATAGAGGTTGTATTGAGAAAGCTTGTCTCAACTTTTCATGTTGCAGGTGATCAGAGACAAGTTGCCAAACTGTTTTGTAACAGCCAAGTTTAACAAGGTTTGGAATCTGCTTGAACATGGAGGTTGGTTTGTCGAAGGGCTCGTCGGCAAGCTTGGAGAAGCCGATGTCAAAAATGTCTCTCGATGTACTGAGCAACCGCTTATAGCCATCCACGTCTTCGGGTGAAATAGACTCGATTTCCGCTAGAATTTGGTTTAATGAGCCGCCATAGTCAAACGTAGAGCCATCATGGTAGTGAAAACGGTACCAAGGATAGACAGGAACGATAGTCACATAATCTTGCGTCTTCTCTCCGAAAAGCTGAAAAAGTTCATCGATGAGAAAAGGAGCTGTGATTACTGTGGGTCCAGCGTCAAAAACGAAGTCACCACGATGAAACACCCGAGCGCGGCCTCCCAGTTGATCGCCTTTGTCGATAAGTGTAACGTCATAGCCTTTAGCTCTTAGCCTAAGGGCTGAGGCCATTCCGCCGAAGCCCGCACCGATAACCACAGCGCTTGGAATAGAATGCTTATTGGTGTCTGCTTTCATGCGTTTGCCTCTCAAGCTCGCCCAGTAAATATATCGTTTTATCCAAAAAACCTGCAGCGCAATCATTCGGGAGCTTTCTAAAGTCTCTTTCACAACTTTTCAGAAGATAACGAGCGCGCTGGACGGTCAGCTTAAACGCCGTAGATGAATCGTTGTGTTGCTTATAAAAGTTGAGCAAGTTTGGTCGGGACTTTGAATCATCATCCACGCTATCGGTCAAATCATCGAGTATCTGGTAAGCGACGGCAAAGTTGGTTGCAGAACGCTTGGCTATCGAAACTGACACGGTCTCATTGGATGCTACGAGTGGAAGAACTAACGGCAGATAAAGTAGCGGTCCGGCTTTCCTCGCCGCAATCTGCTCATATTGCTTAGCAGATGTCACCTCCTCTGTGGTCAAGTCTTCAAGCTGGCCATAGATCGTTTCGCTTACGGATTGTTGCATCTCTTCCAACAGCGATGGCAAAGCTCCAGAACAAGACACCGACGCGAGTGAGCCAAAGGCCTTAGTGATGAGGTAATCGCCTGTACATATGGCAACGTTGTGCCCAAATTTAGACCACACCGCTTCCATACCTCGACGCGTTGGATCATGGTCTTGTATGTCGTCATGCACTAGGGATGCGTTGTGCATCAACTCTATCGATGCTGATAGCCTAACAGCATCGCTGTCAGATAATCCCAACGAAAGGGAAGCACCGATACAAATTTTCATTCTCGTACGGCTACCACCAGTTCTCAAATGATAGTCGGCGGGTTGATGACCGGCTACTTGTGAGTTCAGGAAGCGCTCGCACTGTCTTTGCACGCTCTTTGTTTTATCTGCTAATGACAATCTCAGTGGACTATTCATATGTGCCACCTGTGTACTGATGTGAGTGGGTGTAACTCTGCGAAATTAGAGAGAGCCGACCGACGTCGGCTCTCTAACTGGCTAAGCTTCCTTTTGGCTTTCAGAAGTTGCTGCATACCAAATGAGCAGACCAAACGCGATTTTGTTGATGACATCAGCGAGGTTATAAACCAAGTTCAAAGATGCGTCATCTACCGCGCCCATCATGTACCCTAGAACGTAGCCGATTGGATAAATTGCCCAACCAACAGTGACTATCCAGCGCATTAAGTTGTAAGCAAATCTTACAGAGTCACTGGCTTCTCTAGTGGCTGCTTTACCCGCCTCACCGAAGAATATTTCGTACAAGATGTAGGCCCAACCAAGCATGCCTATGACAAACCCGACCGTGACGTTGATATAGCCCGCCTCGCCCATAAAACCAGGTATCAGCATGACCAGCGTACCGATGAGCAAACGCCAGAAAATGCCTGGTGAAGCCGCACCGATTGCTCTCAGGATGAGATAAAATTCGATCATCAGAAGCGGCACTGTAAGGAGCCAATCGATGTATCGGTAAACAGTTGGAGTTTCTCCTGTCGCAACCCACACATCTCTCATGTAGAAGTAGTGTACTGCGGCGATGAGAGTCACGAGAGCGGATACTGTCAATGACGTTTTCCACTTTGCAGTCACCCCTTGTGTTTCCCACAAGAAGAACACTGTCGACGCCATTAGCGCCATGGAGATTAACCAAAAAGATATTCCTACAAAGTCATCTGGTTTGAGGTTTGCAGCGGCATTAGCACTGCCTGAATAAAAAAATGCAGCGAACATGCTTACTGCGATTACGTTTATTTTGAAAGATGTCGATTTCCGTACGCCGAGCTTTGCTGCTGTTAGTTTAATTTCCATAATTTTTATCTCACTTTAGCTATGGTTATCGCGAGTACTGCTCGTGAATTCCTCGCTTTTCTCAAGACCTTACGATTAAATGTTAAAACACGATCACAAAAATAACAAACCGGAAACTTTTGAAACATAAAATTTATTGACAATGAAATTTAGACTGAGTGAAGAAAGCAAAAACTAACGGAAGCGGTTTGAGTGGAAACTGATAATGTATTTAAAAGGATCGAGAGGATTATAAAGTGACCTCAATGGGCAAGTTAGAGCCGTTCACTGGTTAATATTCTCATGCGAATCGCTATCTGTATTTTCCTTATGTAAATATTTTCTCAATACCAGTCTTGTCCAAGTGTGTGCTGTCGCCCTACCACACATTATTTCAACGCAAACCCAACATGCTTACTTTCTAAAAGTGGATGAGTCTCAAGAAATTGTGCTTAAAGAGACTGGGTCCAATGAGGACAGTAATGATGATAAGCAGCGTTGAATCTTATTTGGAAAATTGGCGTGAGTCAGCACTCTCTGATTCCATCTTAAGGTACTCGACCAATTTATAAAAAACGTCAGGGAACCACACCGTAAACGCTTCAGGCTGTTGGTGAAGTGTCTCCTGGATAGACTCGGTCGAAAACCATTCAACTTCGCTGACTTCAGATGCGTTTGGGGCTAACAAGGGCTGTTTGATAAAGCTTAAGAAGACATGGTCGAGCTCATGCTCTGTAAGGTCGTTTTCGAGTTGTGCTTGATAAATGAATGACCCGAGAGAGGTGAGTCGTAGTGGCTGGCTGATGCCTAGCTCCTCGCCAACACGACGCTGAACTGCATTTTCTAAGGCTTCACCTGGACGCGGGTGAGAGCAGCAGCTGTTGCTCCATTTTCCGCCACTGTGGTACTTCCCATATGCACGTTTTTGAAGCAAAAACTCATACCCCTCGGCCGTTTTTCTTGCGATCATTAAGGAGAAAGCACGATGCAATTTCCCGTCTTTGTGGGCTTTCAATTTTTCGCAGTGACCGACTTCCACATCATCTTCCGTCACTAGTATGACTTCATCTTTCATCTCGCTCCTCCACCTCTTTTCCGGGTGTTGGCTCTACCCGCAACAGTTAGTTATAGCCAGTTTGTGCCAAGAAAGATCAGTCGGCGCTAAAAGAAGCGATATGTGCCAAGCATCAATGCTCTATGTTTGAATAACGGTTCCGACATTAGACGTTTTTACTTCCCTTTGACCAGCTAGACCAAAACTTTCCTAAAAATAATAAGAAGATGAAGGATTTCTTTCCCCTTTCGTGACAGCGATGCTTAACCTTTGAAATCATCACAATGTATTTTGCCTTACTTTCCCCTCATACCTTACTAGGGTCTGCGGAATAGAGGGGTATCATTACGCTTAATAATTATATGTGCATAATAGGGACATAACTCAAAAATTACGGATGTACCATGAGAATAGAAGTAACCACATCTCCCAATAAAAACGACCTTGAAACCATAAGTAAGGGCATTCAATCCTTTAATCAAAAACACATACCTGATGCTGTGGTATTTGAGCCAGACACAAGATTTGCGGCCTTTGCAAAAGACGATGATGGAAATGTATTAGGTGGAGTTAGGGCCTGTGCTTTCTGGAACTATTGCATCCTTGAGTTACTATGGCTATCCGATAAGAATCGAGGTCAGGGGGGCGGAAACAAATTAATGGATGCTGCTGAAACCTATGCTAAAGAACAAGGCTTCAGTTACATGCGAACTGAAACACTCAGCTTTCAAGCAAAGCCTTTTTACGAGAAGCGTGGCTATAAAGTTTTTGGTGAGTTACCCGACTACCCCAAAGGCCATGTCACATACTGCCTTGTAAAAGAGTTATAAAATTCGCCTCCATTAGGGATAAGTTAGCCTTGACTGCCTTGATTTATAGTCTGTCCACCTTGGAGGTCGGGAGGTGTATGTTGGCTCGCTTTTGTACCATTTACAATTAGCACCCTATTCCATATCAAACTAACGGCCTCACACACGCGAGGCCTTCGTTTTATCTATAAAATGATCACAACCGCCCTACTTCACTGACTTCACCGCTTTCATCAAGGTTGCGTTGAACTGCTGTCTAAACTCCAGCCGTGAATGAAGATCAGTGCCGTATCCCCACTGCCACTTTTGTCATAAGCAATTTGCTCACCATCGTGAGATAACGCGATATCATACTTAACCGTTGAGTCATAAGCCATGGTATTCATGCTACTAAGTGCGATGAATACCAAGAATGTGATGTTTAGAATTAAACGTTTCATAGTGTCTCTCGACTTACTTTGGAGGGGACACAGAAAGCCCCCCTCTCAATCAATATAGTCGCTATAAAGTGTGAAGTTGTAGACAGGTCAAGCTTCTAATGCTGAGTCTAACTTTCACAAACTTATCAAGGGAATCGAAAATATGTGCTTGATATCACTGTCTAAATTAACACTTTGAACGCTATAATACTCCGACATAAAATAGTACAGAGATGCATAATGAAATTCGATGATCTGCGAAAAGAGCTGTCACATAAAGAGCGAAGCATTAAAGATTTAACTTCATATTTAGGAACTAGAGTAAGCGACACTTGCCCAAATTACAGTCTATTACTTGGAGCTGGTGCATCTGTTACTTCTGGTATTAGAAGCGGACAAGCATTAGTCAAAGAATGGCGACAAGATCTCTATGAAATGTATAGCCGTGAAACTTTTGTATCAGATAAGATAGCTAAAGATTACCTAATATCTAATGAGGGGTCTTGGTATACAGAGGCAAACGAATATTCAGCTCTATTTGAAAAAAAGTTTGACTTACCGTCACAACGTAGACGATTTGTTGAAATGGAAGTGGATAAAGCAATGCCTTCTATAGGTTACGCATATTTAGCATCCCTCGCAGATAGTGCAAATCGATTCTTTGATACAATATTTACGACTAATTTTGACGACCTAATTAATGAAGCTTTCTACCAATTTTCACATCATCGTCCTTTGGTCTGTGCTCATGATTCAAGCGTTCAATCTCTTAGCGTCAGCTCTACAAGACCCAAAATAATTAAACTTCATGGAGATTACCTATTCGATGACATAAAAAGTACGTTGCGAGAAACAGAATCACTGGAATCAAACATCAAAAATAAATTTATTGAATTTTCAAAAGAGTATGGCCTGATTGTAATGGGTTATGCCGGACACGACCGCTCTATAATGGATGTCATCACACATCTACTTAAGTCAGAAGAATACTTTAAAAATGGTATATATTGGTGTGTAAGAACAGGAGATCCTATTAGCCCAGAGTTACGCAAATTATTATGGAAAGATCGAGTGTATTGGGTTGAAGTTGATGGTTTTGATAATATCATGGCTGAACTTCACCATAATCTGAAAGGCGGCCTACCAATAAAAGATAACCTATCAGAATCTAAGCAAGAACGCATCGTAGAGAGTTTCACACGTGACAAATCAAATTTAGCGATCTCTTCTGCTTTCATATCAAAAGATCTCGCTAATTTAAAGAAACACAAGAATGAGTTGGATATTTCAAATTCAATAAGAGAACTAAATAATACAGATGAAAATGATATTGGTCACATTTCTGAATCCGAATTTAACTTTCTATTAAAGATCGATACTTTTGTTAAAGCTGAAAAGTACGAGCATGCTAAATCATTAGCTGAAAGTCATTTATCTAACGCTGATAACATCTACTTAAAAATAAGGTACTTAAGAAAATTAGTTTACATCAGTAATATGATGAAACATAGAGAAGATGCACATAACTACTGTGACAAACTAATTGAACTAGATGAACAAAATCATGAATATTATATATTAAAAGGGAGTATTTATGAAACAACTAGTGAAACCTGTCAATACCTTAAACCTTTTTTAGAGCGTTTCAAGAACGTAGTGCGTTTCAATAATCATATAATTCGCAGAGGAATGAAAGACATCAACAACTCTGATGCTCCTACATTTAATATTGACGAGATTTTAGAGATCGTAGAGCGTAGCTTGAAGCTAGACCCATCTTTAGATAATGGAGCTTGGATTTTAAAGTGTGATGTTCTTTCTCTTAAGCACAGTAATGTTAACGATCAAAAAGCCAACAAGGCTCTGAAGGTCGATGTTGAAGAACTGATACATAAAGCAAAAAATATAAATCCAAACCATATGACCTGCTTTAAGGTAAGGTAAGGGCACGAATGTACTTTGTTAATTTGATGTAAACAAAACCGAAGCTCTGTAATCTTTGTCCCATACCGCTTTATTCATCTTCCTGGGTACTGACAAGTTCCCTTCGGATTTTCTAAACAAGTTCTGAACAAAACGTCTGCAACAAGCCATATTTAGTGCTGAATCTCCAGCATAAATACATTGTTCATCTTCTTTGAAAATAACGTCCAACGCCCAGTGCTGCTGGTTCTCGATGTGCCAGTGTTTTCTGGTCGCTTGTAAGGCTAACTCTAACGACAAGTGATCTGTGCAAATATAATACGATGTTTCATAACTTCCTTTCCCTTTGACACTTCTATCTCTCACCACTGCAACAACACTTTTAACGACAGACCACTTTTCTCTGAGTGCTTCACTGAAGGCTGCTGGGAGAACGTAAACCTCACGAACCTCTTTTCTGCCATGCCCTTTATCTTCGGTGATGTATGACTCTTGTTTATCTTCAGGCAAAGACCAATAGTCTTGGAATTGTGCATCCACTTCTGCAAGCAAACTGGGCTGATTCAGTTTGACTTGCACTAAGAAATCGCCACCTTTATCAACCACTTTATTCAGAGTTTCAACCTGACAATGCAGGGCATCAGCCGTTAATAGACATCCTTTTATATCTAAAGTATCTAACAGGTTTTTTATCGCTGTTAGCTCCGTCCCTTTGCCTTTACAGGGTTGATGTGTGAGGGTCAAACCTTCATCAACATCGAATGCCGAGACCATATAAAGGGGGTTATCTTGTTTGTTTGCTTTAGCACCTTTTAGTACCTTCCCGTCAACACTGATGATAGGTTGAGCATGCCTCTCTCTATGCAAATTAACCCAGCCCACCATAGCTTCTAAGAGTGTTTCAGGAACAATAGTCCTCATAATTGCTGCAATATTATGACGAGTAGGAAGGCCATTTTCGTAGGGGAAATACTCACGTAACCAGTCGATATTTCCTTCACCAAAATCCTTGATATCCGTCCACTTGTTTTGACCACAAAGCATGGCTGTTATGACAACAAAAGCGACTTCTATAACAGGGTAGACTTGGTTGATGTGCGAACGGGTATCTTTCACTTTTTTTAGCTGTTCAATGATAATCATGCGAGTTTCTCATATTTTTTATTTCATGATCTGATCGTGACTATCAGGAAAAGTTCCAATTGAAAATAAAGTTATTTATTTTCAATAACTAAAGTTCGATCCCGCCCTTAAGGTAAGGTTGAGTACCCTTGGTAAACGATTTATACCAAATACTATAGAGACAACTATAAATGATATCATATATAGTTATGAGAGCTCTCGCCTCAGCAGAAAAAGTGTATTCTTAGATTATATCTGTATGCTTTATATTGAGATATTAGGTCAATCAAAAAAAGATGTTGACCATAGAAAGAACCTCTCAGAGTTTTTGACATTAAAAAGCGTTTCAAGTTTTGAAGACAAAGAGCGGATCTGCAGTTTCAGATTAATTCAAGCAATTAACAGTTTTAATATTGACAAGGATTTTAGTTCTTTTAAAGAACATTTGCTAGCAGCAAGTAAATGTAAAGATGCTTACAACTTATCCAATAAAATAATAAATATGGGTATTAAACAATTGAAAGATATTGATTTTTGTAGAGAATTTCTAGAAAGTTCGAAAAGCAAAATATCAAAGTCCGATTATTATTCAAACTTATGTGACATTCTTATTTTTGAAAATAAGCTAGATGAAGCTCTAGACTGTTGTGAAGTAGGATATCGCTCAGGAAACGATAAGCAAACTTATATTACAAATAAAGTTTATATTCTTTTACTAATGAAACAATATACTCAGTTACAAGCATTTGTCGAAAATAATATAGATAAACTTATTGATCAGGAAGAGAAGAATATTATAACTGTAAATGCTCAAGCAGCATTAAAATTTTCAGGTAAAGCTATAGATAAAGTAAAATTACGTAACATCATTGCTAACGAACCTTCTGAGCACGTAAAATTATGTGCACATATCTTACTAGACCAAGAGTCTCAAGCTAAAAGAGTAATCAAAGCAAACATTGAATATGACCCAACTAAACTACAATTATTCAAATCTTGGCCAATAATCAGTGCTAACTATTTATCAGAATACGAAGATATTACCGAGAAAGAAGTGACTTTGACATCCGTAGCATAAGTTCAAGCAACTTAAATTATATCTTTTATATCCTAAAAAAGGCCTCGCAATGCGAGGCCTTTGATTTTTCTATCTATCAGAAGAGATTAGTCGCGAAGTGCTGCGCCGAATTTCTCTGAGATTGAAGCTACGATAGCCTCTACTGAACCAGCGATGTCTGCATCTTCAAGTGTGCGCTCTACAGACTGTAGGCTAAGTGCGATTGCTAGGCTCTTCTTACCTTCTTCAACGCCTTGACCAACGTATACGTCGAACAGTTTAGCGCCTGTTAGGAATTCGCCACCCGCTGCGATACACGCTTCTACGATGTCGCCAGAAGCGACTGCTTCGTCAACAACTACTGCGATATCACGACGGTTTGCAGGGAACTTAGATACGGCTACTGCTTCTGGAAGCACGCGAGTGTTGATAGCTGCCCATTCGATTTCGAATACGATAGTGCGGCCGTTAAGACCAAACTTACGCTCTAGTTCTGGGTGAACAGTACCAATGATACCCACTTCCCTTTCTGTTTCTAAACCAGCGTCTACTACGATAGCCGCAGTTTGACCTGGGTGAAGTGCTGGGTGCTTAGCTGCTTTGAAGCTGTATGCGATTTCGTTTGCAGAAAGCTCAAGAACTGCTTCTAGGTCGCCTTTCAGGTCGAAGAAGTCAACAGTGTTAGTTGCAATGTCCCAGTGCTCTTCGCCACGAGTACCAGAGATAACGCCCGCAAGCATCATTTCTTGGCGCATGCCGTTTTCAGCTGTTTCTTCAGGGATGAAACGTAGGCCTGATTCGAATAGACGAACGCGAGACTGTTGACGCTTCTGGTTGTGAACCACTGTGTTTAGGAGACCTTGGATTAGGCCAAGACGCATTGCTGACATGTCCGCAGAGATCGGGAATGGCAGGATTAGCGGTTCAACACCAGGTAGAACAAGCTTTTGCTGTTCTGGTTCTACGAAGCTGTATGTGATTGCTTCGTGGTAGCCACGGTCTACAAGAAGGTCACGAACGCGCTTAAGCGGTTGGTTAGCTTCTTTGTGGTCATTCATTTTAAGTGCCGCTTTAGGCGCTTGGTTTGGAATGTTATCGTAACCGTAGATACGACCTACTTCTTCAATTAGGTCTTGCTCGATTGCGATATCAAAACGCCAAGATGGAGACGTTGCCGTCCAACCCGCTTCTGTCGTCTCTACTTCACAACCTAGACGAGTTAGGATTTCCACTACGTCTTCAGATGGGATTTCGTGACCTAGTAGGCTGTCTAGCTTAGCGCGACGTAGAGCAACTACGTTTGCTTTAGGAAGATCAGCTTCAGATTCGCTGCCGTTTACTGGCGCAACTTCACCACCGCAGATTTCAATTAGAAGCTGTGTTGCACGCTCCATTGCTGCTGCTTGAAGTGTTGAATCCACACCACGTTCGAAACGTAGAGAAGAATCTGTGTGAAGGCCGTAAGCACGTGCGCGACCACGGATGTGATCCGGTGCGAAGAATGCTGCTTCAAGAAGTACGTCAGTCGTTTCAGTCGTAACACCTGAATCTTGACCGCCAAAGATACCAGCGATTGCTAGTGCTTTGTTTTGGTCTGCGATAACAAGCGTGTTGCTGTTGAGTTCAGCTTCGTTGCCATCTAGAAGTGTTAGCTTTTCGCCCTGCTCTGCTAGACGAACCACGATACCGCCTTCGATCTTAGCGAGATCAAATGCGTGCATTGGTTGGCCTTGCTCTAGCATCACGTAGTTTGTGATGTCTACAACTGGGTCGATTGAACGGATACCACAACGGCGCAGTTTTTCTTGCATCCAGATTGGAGATTCCGCTTTCACGTTTACGTTCTTAACCACACAGCCAAGGTAACGTGGACAAGCATCAGTTGCTTTGATTTCAACAGATACTGTGTCTTCAATGCTTGTTGCAACAGCATCAACTGTTGGCTCTGTAACGTCTGCGCGGTTTAGTACGCCAACTTCACGAGCAAGGCCACGGATGCTGAAGCAGTCTGCGCGGTTTGCTGTTAGGTCTACGTCGATAGTTACGTCGTTAAGCTCAAGAAGCTCACGTACGTCCATACCTAGCGTTGTGCCTTCTGGTAGCTCAAGGATGCCGTCAGACTCTACGTCGATACCTAGCTCAGAGAAAGAACAAAGCATGCCGTGCGATGGAACGCCACGTAGTTTTGCTTTCTTGATTTTGAAGTCACCAGGAAGTACTGCGCCAACGGTTGCTACTGCTACCGTCAGGCCAAGACGACAGTTAGATGCACCACATACGATGTCTAAAAGTTCTTTATTACCTTCTGCATCAACAGCGCCGATATCAATTTTTGTAACTTGTAGTTTGTCTGCGTCTGGGTGCTGACCGCACTCAACCACTTTACCTACTTTAACGCCGGTGAAAACACCCGCAACAGGTTCTACATCGTCAACTTCCAAACCAGCCATAGTGATTTGGTGAGCTAGCTCTTCGCTGTTAATTGCAGGTTTAACCCACTCGCGTAGCCAAGATTCACTGAATTTCATAGTTTTGACTGCCCCGGATTACTTGAATTGTTTAAGGAAACGAAGGTCGTTCTCGAAGAACGCACGAAGGTCATTTACGCCGTAACGAAGCATCGTTAGACGCTCTACACCCATACCGAATGCAAAACCAGAGTATTTCTCAGGGTCGATGCCAACAGAGCGAAGTACGTTAGGGTGAACCATGCCACAGCCTAGAACTTCTAACCATTTGCCATCTTTACGTTTCACGTCAACTTCAGCTGAAGGCTCTGTGAACGGGAAGAATGAAGGACGGAAACGCACTTCAACTTCTTCTTCAAAGAAGTTACAAAGGAAATCGTTAAGAATGCCTTTAAGTTGTGCGAAGTTTACGTTCTCATCAACTAACATACCTTCCACTTGGTGGAACATTGGCGTGTGAGTTTGATCGTAGTCGTTACGGTAAACACGACCCGGAGCAATGAAGCGGAATGGCGGTTTGCCGTTTTCCATCGTACGGATTTGAACACCAGAAGTGTGCGTACGTAGCATTAGATCAGGGTTGAAGAAGAAAGTATCGTGATCAGTACGAGCTGGGTGATCGTCTGCGATGTTTAGTGCATCAAAGTTGTGGAATGCATCTTCGATCTCAGGGCCAGACTCAGTGCTAAAGCCAAGCTCACCAAAGAACTGTTCGATACGCTCAACTGTGCGAGTAACTGGGTGAAGACCACCGTTCTCAATGCGACGACCTGGTAGGCTCACATCGATAGTTTCTTCAGCTAGTTTCGCTTCAAGCTCTGCACGTTGTAGTGCGTCTTTGCGAGCTGCGATCGCTTGTTGAACAGCACCTTTCGCTTTGTTGATCTCTTGACCAGCAGTACGACGCTCTTCAGGTGGAAGTTTACCTAGGCTTTGTAGTTGAAGAGTGAGTTCACCCTTCTTACCTAAATACTGAACTCGCACTTCATCAAGTGCGACTAACGAATCTGCTGTATCAATAGCAGTCGTTGCATTAGCAATGATCTCTTCTAGATGTTGCATCATTTCCTCATCTACCCGTTGGTAGTGTCCGTATCGGATGATTAGTTTTTTTAGATAGCTACACATAGTAATCAAACACGCAACCAATGCCAAATTGAATCGCTAAAAGAACAAGTTATTGACTAAAAACACGGCAAATTTAACGTTAGAAAACAGAATTTGATTGAAATCGATGAAATCAAAGAGAAACCGATCCAAAAACGTCACCAGGTGAGACAGTTTGATTCCATTCAGTCGGTGAGTTCACCCATTGAGATTCTGCGAGTGTCTTATTGATATTTGTCGACAAAGACTGATTCTTTAGGGCAGACCTCTCCTTATGGTGAATATTTGACTTACTAATGCCGTTTTCTGTTAAGTTGCTATAAATTCGGTAAGGGGTGACTTACAATAGTGACAATGTCTTACCTTTTTTGAGAACACGATATTGAGCGCCAAATATTCTTATTTAGCTTGGCAAGTGAATACTTCAAGCCCAGCAGAAAAGCTGGTTTTATTGATGCTTGCAGACGGTGCTGACGAATTCGGTTACACCAATGTGTGCCTACAAACGGCAGGTCAGCTTTGTGCTCTATCTACATTTGGTTTAGCCGACTGCCTTAAGTGTTTAGTCGACCAAGGTTTCCTCGATAAGATAAAAGTAGATTATCGAGATAAACAAGAGATTCACGTTTTCAAAATGCTCATTGAGCAAGAGCAAGCTACGGCGCACGTTGAGGTTCAACCGACCAATAGTATTCCGGTCTACTCTACTGCACCTGCACCTGCACCTGCACCTGCACCTGCACCTGCACCTAAGTTTCAGCCTGCTCCGGCACCAATGCAACACATGCAGCAAGCCCCTCGCCCACAAGGTCGAGGCTCAATGAACAGCAACACCGTCTCTACCCATGATCTCAACGAAGAAGAGATACCATCGTGGGCGGAACGTGCGTTTAAATTCTCCGGTTTAGCCGGTGACCATAGTTTAGTATGGAAGAAATTTGTCCTCTGGTATAAAGCCAAAGCCAATGAATTAATGCCATTATCTCGGATTGAATCCAAGCTGCAGTACTGGCTAGTTAACGAGAAGCAAAATGAAAGACAACAACAGCAGAAGACCTCTCAATATTCAGGAAATGCAGGACAAGCTCAAGGAAATGGGTATCGACAAAAGCTTAGCCCATCTGAACGCTTCAGGCAGCAGCTCATTCAAAAAGGCAAAAAGCCAACCTTCTGAGCCAGCCCAACCTGTTGTTCATGACGCTACCGCTCTGCCTAAAGATCCCTCATTACCTGACGTTATTGAAGCGCAAAGTAGCGAAGTAAAAATAGCGACACCAAATTCTGCTGGCTCTGGTGCGTCACAGCAAGTGCCTGTTGTTGATCAAGAACCAGCAGAATTAGAGCTGACCGATTGGTGTATCCATGTGTTCGGTTCTTTCTTGAGCGTGTACGAAACTCAGTGGGAATACCAATACGGTAGTGAACCGAGCGGTAAGTTTCTTGAGTTTGCCCACTCTGTTGACTCAGACGGCCTTAACCGCGTGCTAATGCACTGCCATGAACGTATTCAACTTGGGAACAGTTGGCCGCCGCAAATGGGTGAGCTTTGGATCCTTAAAGATTCTTTGACTGCAGAAGAGCTTCTAGACAGCCGCATTCGTGTGTTGTCGCGTAGTGCTGATAACAAGATTGAAAAATGGCTTATCCAAAACAAACTGTACGACTTGAAGCGCACGGCTGAAAACAAGCTCGATGGCCTGTTTAAGAAATACTACTTGGAAGCAAAGCGTTTAGATGAGAAAGGCATGCTGGAAACCGAGTTGCCAGGGTTCCTTCTTGCCGCTAACTCAGTGAAGAACTTGAACGACTTGAAACGCGAAGAGTATGAAAGCCAACACGGTAAAACGATTAACCCAAGAATCCAGAAGATTCTAAACAGTAAGAAGTAACTCTCTGGAACTGAAAAACATATAACTCTCTGCTGCTCAAAAATAGAACCTTCTTTGTCTAAAAAGGAAATAAGTCACTTCCTGGCTTTCTAGACAAGCAAGTTAACAGAGTGACATTGCTATTCAGCAGATACAAAAATGCCAGCTATCAAGCTGGCATTTTTATACATTCTTACGAACTCTTCAATGAACATCGATAATCAAATGTAAGTAAATGACTCACTATCAGCTCGTCACTTACTATAAACAATTACAGTAGGTGAATAGTTGCGTTTAGCGTGAATACGCCTGAATCGTCATCTTTCATTTTGAAGTTTTGGTAGCTAGCGCCGACAGATAGTGGACCAAAGATGAAGTATTCTGCGCCTACACCGTACATGATATCAACGTCGTCTTGCTTAAAGTTGTCGCCTTTTAGCTCGTAAGAGTGAAGACCACCCTTCGCGTATACGTGAAGAGGACCGAAGTCGATGCTTGGTTTGATTGCTAGGTAAGCAGTGCTTGCATCTAAGTTTGTAACATTGCGGTTACCGTACTTAACGCTGTCGAAAGAGCCTAGATCCCAGTAACCCGCTTCAACACCGATAAATGGCAGGATACCTGTACCCACGTGGATACCCACCGCTGTCTCTTCTTCATTACCCAATGAGTTTTGGCCACCCATTACGCCGCCGTACAACCAAGAATCAGCCATTGCTGTTGAAGATGCACCTAGCAGTGCTAGTGCCAATAACGTTTTTTTCATATTTGACCTTTTCGTCCGAGTGGCAGGCCTTGCGTGGTCATAAATTGCCACCAAGTCGCCCTTTTTATAGTAACTATTTAATGAGTAATGCAATAAGCAAGATTTATACCCAAACCTTGCCATTACGTCTAGTTTTATTCCTTTAGCAAGCATCAATCGCGTTTTTAACACGCTTGTCTGATACAGGGTAAGGCGTACCGAGCTGCTGTGCGAAGAAACTCACACGAAGCTCTTCTACCATCCAACGCACCTCTTTTACATTTTCTGGAACCGCGATCCCTTTTGGGATTTTATTCAGCAGCTCTTTGTAATCATTCATTACTGACTCAACTTTGATCATATGCAAGCGATCTTTGTTCGGGTCAATCGGCAGTTTTTCCATGCGGCGTTCGATCGCTCTCATATAGCGTAGAATATCCGGCAGGCGTTTCCACCCACATTCTGTGGCAAACCCCTTAAAAATCAAACCTTCTATCTGAGCTTTTATGTCAGAAAGTGCAAATGCCATTGAAAGATCGACACGTCCTTTGAGCTTTTTACTGATGCTAAATGCCGTAGTTAGGATGGTTTCAACCTGTTGAGCAATCTCAACCACGCTGTCGCCCAGCTCTGCACGTACGTGCTCTTTCAGTGCTTCAAACTGCTCTGGTTCCCAAACCAAACCGCCTTTCTCTTCGATCAGCTTATCAATACCACAAGCGATACAGTCATCGATAAGATCGAGTACCTGTCCGTATGGGTTGAAGTACAAACCAAGTTTCGATTTGTTCGGTAAATTCGAGTGCAAATATTTGATCGGCGATGGCACGTTCAACAGGATTAAACGACGCTGACCCGATTTCATTGCCGAGATCTGCTCTTGCTCGGTTTCAAACAATTTGATCTCTACGCTGTCTTTAGAATCCACCAGCGCTGGGAACGCTTTAACATCGTAGCCGCCGCGTTTCTGCTGGTAGACTTTTGGTAACTCACCAAAGCTCCACGTATGCAGGTTTTGCTGTTCGATGTCATCGTCTGCCACTTTAGAAAGCGTTTCTTGAACCTTGTCTTTCAGGCTATCTTTCAACTCATGCAAGTCTTTCTGTTCTTTAAGCTTACGCTTGCGATGATCTACAGCGCGGAATGTTACCTTTAAGTGCTCTGGGATCTGGTCTAACTTCCAGTCATCACGTAGCACTTCCACACCGGTCATGCGGCGCAGCTCTTTTTCAAGAGAATCCAGCAACGGTGCTTCAAGTGGTGTCACACGAGCCAAGAACGCATCGGCGTAGTTTGGCGCAGGCACAAAGTTACGGCGTAGCGTTTTTGGCAACGACTTGATTAGGCTAATCACCAGCTCCTGACGTAAACCTGGGATCTGCCAATCAAAACCGTTCTGGTCGATCTGATTCAAGATAGGCAGCGGAATGTGTACCGTTACACCATCGTTGTCGTCGCCCGGCTCAAATTGGTAGCTCAGCTTCAGCTTGATACCATTTTGGTGCCAGAAGTTCGGGTAATCCAAATCAGTAACGTGGCTAGCATCACCACGGAACAGCATCGACTTTTCAAAGTTCAGCAGCTCAGGGGTTATCTGACTGGTCTTCTTCCACCATGTATCAAAGTGACGACCTGACACAGCCTCTTCGCCAACACGTTGATCATAAAAGTCGAACAACTCATCATCGTCGATCAAGATGTCACGGCGACGAGACTTATGCTCAAGCTCTTCCACTTCTTGCAGAAGCTTGCGGTTTTGTTTGAAGAAGGCGTGCTTGGTTTCCCATTCACCTTCGACTAAAGCGCTGCGCACAAACAACTCACGGCTGACAGTGGCATCAATCGTTCCGTAGTTAACCAAACGTTTCGGGATGATTGGTATTCCGTAAAGCATCACTTTTTCGTGTGCCATTACCGCCGCTTGCTTCTTCGACCAATGTGGTTCGCTGTAGCTTCGCTTAATAAGGTGTTTTGCTAGTGGTTCAATCCATTCAGGCTGAATCTTGGCGATAACACGACCCCAAAGTTTTGAGGTTTCCACCAGCTCAGCAGACATGATCCACTTGGGCTGTTTCTTAAATAGGCCAGACGCAGGGAAAATATGGAAGCGCGCATTACGTGCACCTTGATATTCATTCTTCTCTTGGTCTTTCATACCGATGTGCGAAAGCAGACCGGATAGTAGAGACATGTGAATGCCATCGTAGCTACCCGGCTCTGTATTCAGCTTGGTATCCAATTCACGCATTGCTTGGTGAATTTGGAAGTACACATCTTGCCATTCACGGATACGTAAATAGTTCAGGTAATCTTGCTTACACTGTTTGCGGAACTGGTTACTCGACAACTCTTTCTGTTGCTGCTTAACATAATCCCAAAGGTTCACAAACGTGATGAAATCTGACTCTTTATCAAAGAAGCGCTTGTGTTTATCGTCAGACGATTGTTGCTTGTCTGATGGACGCTCACGAGGATCTTGAATCGACAATGCAGAAGCAATCACCATCACTTCGTGCAAACAGCGGTTGTTTGGCGCTTCAATCACCATACGCGCTAAACGTGGATCAATCGGTAGCTTAGCGAGCTTACGACCCATTGCCGTTAGCTTCTTCTTATCGTCGCCTTGATTCTTGTTTTTGTTCGCAGCTGGTTCGGCTGTCGCGATTGCACCGAGCTCTTCAAGCAGTCTTACACCATCTTGAATATTGCGCTTATCGGGCGCTTCAACAAATGGGAATGCTTGAATGTCGCCTAGGCCTAGCGCGGTCATCTGAAGGATAACGGATGCTAGGTTAGTACGAAGGATCTCAGGATCAGTAAATTCTGGGCGTGATTCGAAATCTTCTTCGGAGTACAAACGGATACAGATACCTTCCGCAACACGACCACAACGACCTTTACGCTGGTTCGCACTCGCTTGAGACACTGGCTCAATCGGCAGGCGTTGTACTTTAGTACGATAGCTATAACGGCTAATACGCGCCGTACCTGGGTCGATGACATACTTGATGCCCGGAACGGTTAATGAGGTTTCTGCCACGTTGGTTGCCAGAACGATGCGTCGACCAGTATGAGACTGGAAGATACGGTTCTGTTCGCCCGCCGATAGACGTGCGTAAAGCGGAACAATCTCAGTATCACGCAGGTTACGCTTGCTTAATGAATCGGCCGTGTCACGAATTTCACGCTCACCGTTCATGAAGATCAAGATATCGCCTTGCCCTTCATCACACAGCTCATCGACCGCTTCAAAGATGCCTTCAATTTGGTCACGGTCTGAATCACTGTCATCACCACCTAACGGGCGGTAACGCGTATCGACAGGGTACGTTCGACCTGACACTTCAATGATCGGTGCATTGTTAAAGTGCTTCGAGAAACGCTCGGGATCGATGGTCGCTGATGTAATGATAACTTTAAGATCAGGACGCTTTGGCAGAAGCTCTCTCAAGTAACCCATGATGAAATCGATGTTTAGGCTACGTTCGTGCGCTTCATCGATAATGATGGTGTCGTACTGATTTAAGAAACGGTCGTGTTGAATCTCCGCCAGTAGAATACCATCGGTCATCAGTTTGATTTGTGTGTTGTCAGAAATCTGGTCGTTGAATCGAACCTTATAACCAACAAATTCACCCAGCTGGGTTTCCATCTCTTCCGCGATGCGGTTCGCAACCGAACGAGCAGCCAGACGACGAGGCTGAGTGTGACCAATTAGGCCAAAGCGGCCGCGGCCAAGCTCAGAACAGATCTTAGGAAGCTGAGTGGTCTTACCCGAACCCGTTTCACCCGCCACGATAACCACTTGGTTTTCTTCAATGGCTTTCGCAATATCATCGCGCTTTTGGCTAACAGGGAGAATCTCTGGGTATTCAATGGTTGGTTTTTGCGAGGCACGCTGATTTGCCGTCATCATTGACTTGGCAATGTCTAACGCTATCTCATCGAAGACAACGTTCTTGGATTGTTCGTTTTTAATTCTACTCGCACCTGCAATTCGCTTACTCAGTCGGAAGCGATCGCGCATCATACATTCGTTGAGCGCTTTACGAAGAGAAGCTGGACTATTTTGAGATGCTTTTGTATTGGCTGCTGAATGCTCGGCAGGTTTAGCTTTTGGTTGTTTAGCAGGTCGTTTCGATGCAGGCTTATTCGATTTCGCTTCGTTCTGTGGAGAACTTGGCTGTGCTGCATTCTTGTTGTTGTCTGCTTTTTCCGGAGACGAAGTCAAAGCGTGTCCTATTCTTGTACTTATTAAACTCGCGCGATTGTACCATAAAGGACGGTAACGAGTTAACACAAAGCAAGGGTAATTAGCGGCCTAAACGTCCACGAAATCAATGAGAACAAGGTGTTAAGTGGTTATTTTTCGTACTTGCAAACCGAGGGAGGGTTATGAGAGTTATAGATGTTATAGATGTACCATCAAAAACATCATGGAAGAATGTTGGCTTAGAGCGCCTAAGCCAACATTGATAAGAGCATAGTAAAAACAAGTTGCGAATGGATATAAATAGTGGCCTTGTTGCTTAAATCGATGGAACTAAATCAGGAAGCTACGATCTGATCGGATACACCCATCAATCGTCGTAGTCTCATGCCTAAACCTCGTTACAAAACAACTAACTGGAAGCAGTATAATAAAGCCTTAATCAACCGTGGCTCTCTGACCTTTTGGATTGATGAGGAGACGTTAGCCGAGTGGAAGCAAAACAAACAAGGCAAGCGTGGTAGACCTCGCCGATTCAGCGACTTAGCCATTACTACCGCTCTGATGGTGAAACGCGTTTTCTCTATGCCATTGAGAGCGCTGCAAGGTTTTCTAGACTCCGTCTTTAAGCTGGCTAACATCCCTCTGGTTTGCCCACACTACACCTGTATAAGTCGTCGATCTAAGGATGTTGAGGTTTCATTTAAAACTAAAACCAGAGGTGCGATACAACACCTAGCCATTGATGCCACTGGTCTCAAGGTTTATGGCGAAGGTGAATGGAAGGTCAAGAAGCATGGAACTGATGGGAAGCGAAGAGTCTGGCGTAAGCTGCACATCGCAGTAGATACAAGCACCCACGAAATAGTCGCAGCAGAGCTGAGCTTATCTAACGTAACCGATGCCGAAGTGCTCCCCAACTTACTCAATCAGACACGTCGGAAAATCATTGAGATATCAGGTGATGGCGCTTATGACACAAGGAATTGCCATGATGCCATACGGATCAAGCGAGCTGTTCCGCTCATCCCACCAAGAGAAGGGGCTGCCTTCTGGGAGCGTGGTCACCCCCGAAATCTCGCCGTGGGTTGCCAGAAGTTATATGGCTCAAATAAGTATTGGAAAGAGCGGTATGGCTATCATAAGCGCTCTCTATCAGAGACCGCGATGTACCGAGTAAAACAGCTGCTAGGTGGGAAATTAAGCCTGAGGAACTACAACGCTCAAGTTGGCGAGACTTACGCTATGATTAAAGCCCTGAATAAGCTTACAGGGCTTGGTATGCCTGAAACACAGTATATCGATTAAGAATTAAGCACAATGGGGCAGGCATGCCTTCTCTCTGAATTAAGCAACAAAGCCATAAATAGTTAAAAAGTAACAACTAAAAATTAATAAATTCAATTTATTAATTACACAACCATCAATATTCAATTTAAATATCCTCGCTTTATTGACATATATCGAGCCCTGAATGGTTTAATTAATACGCAGAACTCAATTAACACTTCCTCAGCGTGAAAGCAGACTTAAAGATCATAAAAAATGCCGCTCATTTAGGGAGCGGCATGTGTTGTTGAATTGGCTTTTAAAACTCGTACTGGAAGTAAACGGTGTTGTAGTTACTGCCGCCTTTAATACGACCAAACTGAGAGGCGTTTTCAAAGATTGCTGAACGGTGGTGTAGAGAATAACCAAACCACAAGTTGTTCAAATCGTTCTTACCGATTAAGTCACCAACATTCACATCAAATGAGAAGTCTAAGTAGTTCAACAGATGGCTCGCGGTATACCCTTTGCGATCCATCTCAGAGCCTTCGATATAGGTAATCGAATCGATGTACGACATACCTTCTGCAACACCGAATCGCCACTCTGTTGGCCAGTTAAACGTATAGTAGGCTTTGATTGCAATGATGTATTCGGTACTGCTGGATTGAACATCCGAACTCCAGTGGTGCGCGATACCTGGCGTTAGGTAGATATCCAATGGGAAGCCGAATACTTCATCCGTTAAAGGGTGTCCATAGAAGAATGAGGTAAGCTGGTTGTTGTATTCGTCTTTCTCTCTATCGAACTCAATAATTTCACCAATATTCGATGGTGTTGCCCAACCATGCGCTACTCGCAAGTAAGGTGCATTACTTAGTTTAGGTTTTGGTGCTTTTTCTTTGTCATTAAAGAAACCAAAACCAAAGTAGAGTTCACCTTGATAACGGTCTTCGATAATGGATGAATCGAAAGCGTTATCATCCAATCGAGTCACACTGGTTGAGCCCAATAGGTAAAGGTTCGAAAACACGTGATAACGCGCTTCTACACCGACATTAAGGTCAACCCCGGCGGCGATGGTTTCGCCCGAAGCGGAATAATATTCACTGTTGAAGTCGGCACTTTTGTATCGCAACGTGGCACTTGGAGAAAACTCCCAATCACCGCTTTCATACTTGGCTTTTGCTCGCAGGGAACCGTGAAAGTTGTAATCGCTGTCACTCATAATTTCCGTTTCGAGGGCCCACTGTTCATCCAGTTGATAAGTAAATTGAGCACCGAAATCGGCGGTATCACCTTCAATCGCGTTTTGCTCTGAAGCTGGGATATCAATAAAACGCATACGAGAAATAGCGTTTAGGGACCACTTTTCATCATCGGCTTGATACAGGTATGCGCCCATTTCAGTGCCATCAATGAACACATAATCATTTTTAAAAAACAACATCGGTACAAATGAGTTAACCGATTGGTCACCACCAGACGTGTCGTAAGGAATACTCGCAGTACGGAACATTGCGGCAATGCCCCACTCCTGCTCTTCCGCAGCCGACGCCACGCTATTACCTAAAACAGCGTTACTTAATAAAACCGCTCCATATGAAATGAGCTTAGGTGAAAATTTGTGCTTCATTCTTGTGTAATTACTCTTTGTAATAAATATTGTGTTACTGAATAGACATTTATTGACCAATGTAGCCAACAAATTTTAGGTTTGATCGGGATAGGCCGTTACAATGTAGAATATTCTCGGTTAAATGAACGTATTGTGAAAGTCTCAGAATTACAAAACATTATAGAGCAATTACCCAATGATTCCGACCCAGATATCGTTGTGGGCGAGGAATGGTTGCCAGAGCGATTAGTCAATACAAAGTTAGACGGTGAGCTGCTGTTTATGGAGTTTGATAATGCCCCTGAAGAAAACCAAGGGGACGAAGAAGGCCGTGGCTTTGTTGAGCACGAGGTTGCTATGATTAGAGAAAAGCTTGAACACTTGTTAGGCGAACCCTCCGATACTAAGACTAAAGCCGATGCCCTATTGGCAATATTTCTAATGGGTCATGAACTTTCTAGCTCAGAAGTTATCGAAGTTCTTGAGACGACAGAAACTGAAATGGCTGAGTCTTAGGTAACGGAGCAGAAAGCTGCAGAGCATAAAACGACAAAGTACGAAAAAATGAATTTGATATTACAGTACCGGTAACATCGGCTTGCAAAACTAACGAAACTTAAACACCAGAAATCGAAATCTCCGCTCTTGAAACGAAACAACTCAACGACTCACCTCCAACGATTTAGGAACCGCATTGAAACGCTCGACGACATCACCTCTCCCCCTATTGCTTGCTGGCCCAATTTTAAGAAAAACCACCGCAACTGAGGTGGTACTCTGGGTCGTCACCAGCACCCAGATTTCGGGCACAACTCAACTATTCAATGCAGAGCAAGAGACGCCATTTTATTCGTCATCACTCGATGAGCAAGAGTCGATACAGGTCGGCACATACGCTTGGGTCACCTTGATTCATTTACTGGGCGAGTTCCCCACCAACGTTCCGTTGGAATATCAAATAGAGACCGAGCAAGGTTCAATCACTGAGCTGGCACCGCATTTGGTTTATAAGGACACGCGAACCAACAACGACAGTTCTCGAATCGAATTTAAGATATCTACAGCTGCCGACTACATCTTGCATGGATCTTGTCGTAACCCTCATCACCCGAGCAAAGACAGCCTAGTCGCTGCAGACAACAAAATCGCAAATCAAACGGTACTTGAACGACCAGATATGCTGATGATGAGTGGCGATCAGATCTACGCTGATCACGTTGCAGGTCCAACGTTGGATGCCATTCAGCAAGTGATTCAGTTGCTTGGTCTGATTGGTGAAGAGTTACCAACCGATTCACAGGTTAACCAAATCAATAGTAGTAATGCCTTGTTTGAGAGTGAATATCACCTCTACCAACGCCATCACCTACTGCCACACCACAACACTTCGGATTCGCTGCTCGATAAGTTATTGCCTAAACGCGGGATTCCTATCTTCAGCTCAACTGATTGTGAGAACCACTTGGTCACCTTGTCTGAATTCATCGCGATGTACCTATTGGTTTGGTCTCCGGCCTTGTGGCAATGCATCAACCGTGAACGATTAATCGAAAATGATTTCAAGCAGGCCGAACGTCAATTAACGCCTGCCGAGCAACAACAGTGGCGAGATGAGAGCATTATCATTGATGACTTCGTCGCAGGCTTACCACAAGTGCAACGATTGTTCGCTCATATTCCGACTTACATGATCTTCGATGACCACGATGTCACTGATGATTGGAACTTAACAGTCGGTTGGGAACATGCCGTCGATCAAAATCGCTTTGCGACTCAAGTGATTGGTAACGGCCTTGCTGCTTATTGGATTTGCCAAGGCTGGGGTAATGCGCCAGAGAAGTTCAGCCGTGAATTTATTGAGCAGACCAAACAGCTTTTCTCTCCAGTGATTAGCAGTAACGAAAGCGAAAGCCACGTCGAAAGCGATAGCGAAAGTTATGTCGAAAAGAATGGCAAAAACCACGGCGATCGCAGTAAGAATATCGATCCCCAAAAGCAGCAACAATACTTAGAGATGATCGATCGCTTTGAAGAGTGGCATTACACCATCAACACGTCACCAAAAGTGATTGTGCTGGACACTCGGACACGTCGTTGGCGTTCTGAATCACGAATGAACAAGCCATCGGGTTTGATGGACTGGGAAGCGCTGACCGAATTTCAGCATCAATTGATTAACCAAGAAAAGGTGGTGATTGTTTCTGCTGCGCCAATGTTCGGTGTTAAGTTCATTGAAACACTACAAAAGATGGCGACGACAATAGGTAAGCCATTGATGATTGATGCTGAAAACTGGATGGCACACCCAGGCAGTGCTAACACGCTCATCAGTATCTTTACCCACACCAAAACGCCCACCAACTTCGTGGTGCTTTCTGGTGATGTTCACTACTCGTTTGCCTACGACATCAAGCTTAGGTATCGCCGAAACAGCCCGAATATCTACCAGATTACTTGTAGTGGTATCAAAAATCAGTTCCCTGCACCATTGCTTAAATTCTGCGATGTGTGTGACCGATTATTGTATAGCCCGCGCTCAGTTCTTAACTATTTCACCAAGCGAAAGCGCCTAAAAATCGAAAAGCGTAGCCCTGATAATCAGACCTTTTATCGTCTTTCAAACCTCAGTGCCATTGGTGAGTTAAGGTTAGATAGCGACGGGAAACCACAAGCGATTATGACGTTAAGTGGTGATGGAAAAGTCACGCATTTTCCTGAGCCTAATTAATAAATTGCTCCTTATCGCTCGCGCATCCGTAATGTCAGTTTTAAGTAAAGACGCTTGCAATCACACTCTGTAGGCCCAATAGTAATTATATTTACCATAACTGGAACGCTTTTATGTTTAACTCACTTACCTCGTTATTTAAACAATTAGTTGAAGGCTCTGATTTAGGCAAAACGCCCACCGCCTCACCTAACTTAGCTATCGCCAGCTTGTTATGTGAAGTCACTGGTGCAGACCACGCGATCAATGATTCAGAACAAGAAGCCAAGCTTCACTTGCTTCAACGTTTGTTGAACATAACCGAAGAAGAATCAAAAGCCTTATTGGCACAAGCTGAACCTCAAGTTGAACAATTTGTTTCTCTGTACGACTTCACTTCTCAACTGCGAGAACTTTCTCAGCCAGTTCGCATAGACTTGATCAAAGCTATGTGGGAAGTCGCGCATGCCGATGGAGAGATTGACCCACTTGAAGATTCAGTGATCCGAAAAACCGCAGAACTACTCTATGTTGACCACAAAGACTTCATCAAAAGTAAATTAAGTGTTTTGGGCGAAGACTAAATATCCAAACAATTGAGCAGCATTTAGGGCGCAAGCCTAATGAAACCCTGCCCCCTCAGGACTTAGAGTTCAATGAGGCCAAGACTCATGCCGATACGACAGGTGAAGAGGAAGCATCCGATAATCCGAATGATGACGCTTCGGAAGCGGAAAACACTTCATCCGAGACAAAACGTCGTGGTCGCCCAAAGCTTCCCGAAGACCTGCCACGAGAGCGAGTCGTGGTGGACATACCAGAATCAGAAAAAACCTGCTCGTGTTGTCAGTCGTAAGTGTTCACCAAGCCCTATTGACAGAAAAAGTGTGACACTCAGCACTTGATCCACTTTTTACTATTGAGTGATCATTCCAGTGCTTCATCCTGTTTGTTATGAGCAGAAAGAAAGCCCCTAAATTTCAAGAGGAACCACCCGTAGCCTCTGACCTTAATGAAGCAAACGCACTGATTGAAGAGCTGTGGGAACAGTTGCGCCACCTTACAGATAAACAAGCAACTAACTCCAAAAATTCCTCGAAACCACCTTCGTCTGACAACCCTAAGGACAAGCATGAGCGAAAAAAGATCAAAGCTCTGGTGGTCGCAATTCGAGAGGAGCTAAAGAAGGCCACACAGGGCATCAACGAAAACTCTCACGACTGAAAGCAACGGATGTAGTTATCGATTGTTTTCCTGAAGTGTGCCCTTGCTGTGCCCAGTCAGATATCGATATTCAAGGTGGTCCTTACTACCGTCATCAGGTCTTCGATATTCCAAAACCCACTGTCGATATCACTGAATACCGTTTATTTTCAGGTCAATGCCGCCACTGTAAAGAAACAGTGAATGCTCGAAAGCCCGACAATGCATCACAAGGTATTATCGGTCCCAATTTACTCAGCTACATTGGCGTGCTTGCGGGACAATATCATCTCAGCGTTCGAAAAATCCAATCACTGCTCAAAGAGCAGCTTGGCACAACCTTTTCGGTCGGTGCGATTAGCGAAGCGCAAACCAAAGTCGCTTAAATGTTGACTCCATTGCATCAAGCGATAAAACAAGCGTTAAAGAAAGCCCCTTTGGTTCATACCGACGAAACCTCTCATCATAGGAATGATGAGCAAAGCCTTCGTTGGTGTTGGTTAGTGGCCAGTGATGACCTTGTCTATGAACAAATATTGTATTCTCGATCGACCTCCTCAGCGAAAAAGGTCATTGATGAAGACTATGCCGGCATTGTGGTGAGCGACCAGTGCCCAAGCTATAACTGGATAGCCGCAGACCGTCATCAGCTATGTTGGGCACATGTGAAACGCAACCTTCAACAAATGGCGGTTTATAGTGGCGGTGGCCATACTGCTTATATTGGCAAACATCTATGTTTGCTGACGAACGCCATTTTCCATACTCGACATCGTTACGAGCAAGGTGAATTGGATTATTCACGGTACTTGCGGCGAATGCACAGGCTAAAAAAATCGTTCGACCATTGGTTGAGCAAAGGGACAGGTGTGATGGTCAAGCGGTATCGAGGGCGATGCAAGTTACTGCTCAAACATAGAGAGAGCTTGTGGGTTTTCCTCAAGAAAACGTCGATCCCCTTAACCAATAATGAAGCTGAGCGATGTATTAGAGGTTTTGTCATTCAAAGGAAAATCAGCTTCGGAACGACCTCGGATGCAGGCGATAAATTCCGTAGCCGTATCCATACACTTATCGAAACCTGCAAAAAGCGCGGTCTATCAGCAATGTCAGTGTTGAGTGAAATCATCACGTCAGTCGTTGAGAAGAAACCGTACCCAAACGTCTTTAATCTTTAAGGCGTACCCGTCCTTTTTAATAAATGAAACTATCTTGGTGAACGTTTACAATCAAACTATCCTGGTGAACGCTTACCATGCAAGACGTAAGTTCATAGAGGCAGAGCAGAGCCAACCAAAAGGCAAGCAAGGAAAAGGGGGTAAAATCCAGTGGGCAGTGAGTTGGTTCCAAAAGCTCTATCGTGTTGAACAAGCACTCAAAGATAAGACGAGGGAAGAGCGATATGTTACCCGCCAGTCAAAGACTCAGTCTCTGCTCAATGAATTCAAGGCGTGGTTAGATAAATCGGTCACTCAGGTGCCCCCTAAAAGTAAATTGGGTGAGGCGATTAGCTACAGTCTCAATCAATGGTCGAAGCTAGTAAGAGTTATCGATGATGGCCGGTTAAGCATGGATAATAACCGAGCGGAACGTTCAGTACGTCCGTTCACGGTAGGACGGAACAACTGGTTGTTCTCAAAGACTCATAATGGAGCCCGCGCCAGTGCAGTGTTGTACAGTCTTATCGAAACCGCGAAGGCTAACGACTGTGAGCCGTATGAGTACCTCGAATACGTGTTACGAGAAATCCCGAAACTGAAGAGTGAGGATGACCATGGTCATCTTCTACCTTGGAACATGCCAAAGACGGAATAGTCCGCCCCTACAGAATACCGCTCAGAATGACAGATACCGCCTTAGTTGGCGGTATCTGCGTAGATATTAGAAAGTCAATGAGTCGGTTCGTAGACGCTTACACTAAAACGAGAGGAGCGATACAACACCTAGCCATTGATGCAACTGGCCTTAAGGTTTATGGCGAAGGTGAATGGAAAGTCAAAAAACACGGTACGGATGGCAAGCGTAGAGTCTGGCGAAAGCTTCATATTGCCGTCGATACCAACACTTGCGTATTTCGGCTGATGTGACCCCTAGTTTCGTTTTTAATCGACCACCTTTTTAAGCCTCTCTTTTCTCTTCCTTAGTTTTACTCCAAGTGGTCGATTTAAGCCAGTTTTCTCATTGATTCCCCTCGTAACTCGATTCTATGACTTTGATGAACCAACCTATCTAAGATCGCATCAGCGATCGTCGAGTTGTCGATCATCTCGTGCCATTCTTTTACAGGTAGTTGGCTGATAATGATCGTACTGCACTCTTGGTATCTATCTTCTAGCACTTCGAGAAGATTACTTGCATGCTCTTGGCTGAGTTTTTCCATTCCCCAGTCATCGATAACCAACAGTTTTTTCTTAGACAAGCTCAGTAGTAGCTTTTGATAGCTGCCATCAAGGCGGCTACTACTCAGGTCATCAAGTAAACGATTTAGGCGATAATAACGACTTGGGCAGTGTTGCTCACACGCCTGCTCGGCGAGCGCACAAGCAACATAGGTTTTACCTGCACCTGTTGCACCTGTAATCAGGACATTCTGTCGCTTTTGTAAATAAGTGCCTGATAATAACTCTCCCATCATTGCTCTTTTTAAGCCTCGTTCTGGGCGGTAGTCCAGTTGATTACCGCTAGCGCTTAGGCGCAGCTTGGCTTGCCGTTTAAGTCGTTGGATTTTGGTTTGATCTCGGTTCACTATCTCATGATCAAGGATGAGTCCTAACCTTTCTTCAAAGCCAAGTTCAGCATAGGTCGCGGGGTGTATTCTTTGCTGTTCCAGTGCATCAGAAGCATGACTTAGGCGTAGTGATTTTAACTGTTGGATTATTGCGTCCATATTGTTTCTCCTAGTGGTAGTAGTTGGAACCACGAACATTAGTGTGTTTAAGGTTTGGTGTATCAGTGGAAGGCTGAGAGAGAGTGCCTTCACGATGGTTCTTCAATAAGTTTTTGACGAAGCCAAGGTATGGCTTCTCTGTCACTAAGGCATCTCGGCAAGCTTGTTCTAACCGTGCGTCTGAGTGCTTTTTGGCAAGACTTAGTAACCCAAAGCAACTTCTAAAGGCCAATGCTTCATGCTCTGGGCGTTTGAGCAACATCTGAGTCAGTTCACCTGTGGCTGGCCCAATAGATTTTCCCCAACGGATAAAACGCTCGGGTGTCCATGATTGGTATTGATGGTTGCTTGGCATATGCTCGTAAACGGTAGAGAGACCATATTCTTTTTGGCTTGTGCAGTGGTGAGCAACAATGCTCCCTTTGTGGTAGATACGTATTATTTGATGCGTTGCTTCAAGCTCAACTTGTTGCCCAACAAGTTGGTGCGGCACAGAGTAGAAGTGCTTTTTATATTGAATGTGATAATCAGGGGAGACGGTTGCTCGTTTAGTTTCGATATACACATATGGTTGCGATGGCAGTGGTTTTAACGCTGGACGGTCAACTTTGTTGAACAAGTCATGTCGATTGACACCAAGCTGCTTCATCTCTCGTTGGTTTAAGTCATGCATCAGCTTTCGGATAGCCAGGTTCAGCTCAGCCATTGTATAGAACACTTGGTGGCGAAGGCGCATCATTATCCAGCGCTCTACGATGAGAACTGCGTTCTCAGCTTTGGCTTTATCTTTAGGCTTGTAGGGCCTGGCTGGCATCACAGCAACGCCGTAATGTTGTGCCAGTTTTCGGTAGCTCTCATTGAGGATAGGGCTATGACGGTCTGCTTTCGTTATAGCAGATTTCAGATTATCAGGTACAAGTAGATTCGGAGCACCACCAAAGTGATTAAAGGTATTCACATGAGCCATGAGGAAGTGTTCAAGCCCTTGGCTCTCACTCGCCTCGACATAGGTGTAATTTGACGCCCCTAAAGTGGCGACAAATACCTGAGCATGTCTGCATTCTCCTGTATCTGGATTCACAACAGGGATCGTTGGGCCACAGTAGTCAATGAAGAGCTTGTCACCAGCATGGTGAAGTTGGCGCATACTGCGTTTTTGTGTCTTTAGCCAACGTCTATACAGTTCGCAGAACTGTGTATAGCCATAGGCTTTGTCTTGATGCTGATGACAATACTCTTCCCAAAGCAAAGCTTTAGTCATCCCTTTACGCTTCAATTCTAAGTAGCAGAGAGTGAAATCAGGCATCACTTTATGCTGAGAAGATGAGCGACCATCAAACAAAGCTTGGGTGACTTGATTTTCATGATGAGTCTCTTCCAGTGGCCACGTGAGGCCACTGGATTTAAATCGGGATAGATGCTGGGATACAGTGGAATGAGCAATATTGAGGCAAGCGGCGATCTGTCGATTAGAAAGATTGCACTCGTATCGGAGGCGTAATATTTCCTTAATTTTATTCATTGGCATTCTCTTTTTCGGCATGATTTATCCTTAGTGCTCTCAACATGAAAGACTCAGGTTAAACCTATTGATTTAAAAGAGAAAAGAGGTTTATTTCGGTAAATCGACCATCGATTTCGGAAACACACCGAAAAGTGGATGATTAAAACCGAAATGAGTGGTCGGTTAAAAACGGATTTGGTGGTCGATTAAAACCGAAATAGGCGGTCGGATAGCTCCGAAATATGAACACTCATGAGATCATTGCCGCCGAGCTAAATTTATCGACGGTTACAGATGGTGAAGCACTCCCGAACTTACTGAAACAAACACGCCGAAGTATCCTTGAGGTGTCTGGTGATGGCGCTTACGACACGAGAGCGTGTCACGCTGTTATTAAGATTAAGGGAGCCATTGCGCTTATTCCCCCAAGAGAAGGGGCAGCATTCTGGGAACGTGGTCACCCTCGAAACCTCGCCGTGGGTTGCCAGAAATTATACGGCTCAAATAAGTATTGGAAAGAGCGGTATGGATACCACAAACGTTCATTGTCAGAAACAGCGATGTATCGAGTTAAACAGTTGCTAGGAGGACGATTGAGCTTAAGAAATTACAATGCACAGGTGGGTGAAACTTACGCGATGATAAAAGCGTTGAACAAGCTTACTGGGTTAGGTATGCCTGAAACTTGTCGTATTGATTAAGAAATACGCGAAACGGGGTAGTTCTATCTTTAAATTTAATTACGCAACAAAGGCTGCCAAACGTAGAAAGTCAGGTTGGTCTGGTGAAAATCGCTCAAAAATATTTTTGGCTAATATTTATTCAAAGTGGAATCCCGCCTTGGCCGGTAGCCCTGGATAAAAACTAGAATTTATACGATAAATTAACATAACTAATCAGATCATCAGCAGCATTGAAATTATCATCAACAAAATCAAGAGGGAAACTAAGAGTTAGTGAAGATGTAACTTTCGTATAGCTTAAATCTAGACCAAAAGACACACTAGAGCGGCTTTCTTTTTTTTGCCTTATAAAATCATCATTATTCCATATTGTTCCATAATCAAATCCTACAAATGGTTTGACATACGAGAAATTATCTAAATATAGATTCGAATTTAAGTAAAACCCAGAATCACCAGAAACATATTGATTGTTGTTGATACCTCGAACAGTAAATGGCCCACCAAAACCAAATCTTTCTTGACTTAATAGCAACTCAGAACTTATCTGAGAATTTAGACTAAAATTAAAAGATAAATCCAACCCACTAAAGCTATTTAATTTATTATATGAAAAGTTAAAACTCAGATATTTAGCACTAAACTTTTCACTTTCAGAATCATTAGATACAGTTGAAGAATATAGTTTTTCTTGAGATCCAAATAAAGAAGTACCTTTACTTAAAGAAAAGTCTAGGTCAAACCAACCGTCCTCTAGGAATAATATATGATAGAGACCAAAAGTTAATCTTAAAGTATTTCTTCTACTGCTTTCTAACTCAATATCATTCAAAAAAGATTTTGAATTGTATCGCCTGCCGTTAAAGTATGCTTTAGTTATACTGTCACTATCTCTGTTGAGTAAGTAATCAAGCTTTAAGTTATATGTCTGAGATGAACTGTTTATGAATGCCTGGTTTATTAACAACGACCTAGTCTCACTAGCAGAAAAAAATGTCGACATCTCAATACGTCCGAAAGGCTGGACATATGAAACATAAATATTAGAAACAAATTCCGCCTCACCACTTTTTAAATCCTTTGTTAATCGTAAATAAAACAAATCAGCAAAACCCAAAATATTACTTATTTTACTGGTGAAATTAATCGTATATGGGTTACTTAGATTGCCGTAATTGTCGATTGAAATAGCACTGTCAAAGACTGAATCTGGTTCTTCAAAAGAAACATATAAGTCACTATATAGTTCTTTATTCGATGGTTCAACCGAAAACTGAGCTATGGTGCCAATTCCTTTATTAATTATATCACGTGTATGGTCTAAAAAAGCGACTTGCAGTATATCACCATTTTTAATTGGTAAAAAATTTCTTAATGCATCATTACGTCCATTTATATATACATTATCAACCCTCCCATATATTGACTCATATCTTAAAGCTCCATCGTTGGTGTTTTGTTTTGGTAATGTGACAAAAGAAGTAACATAACCATTTAAAAATAAATAGCTATTCAATTCGTTTAGAATATTAATGAGATTTTTTGAAGATAAGCACTGCTCAATATATTGTGAAGTAACATTATCGAAATTAACTTTTTTGTTTAATTCCACATCAAGAGGATTTATTGATATAACATCAATATCAAGTATATATCGATCACAATCTATATCACCAGTAAATTTTGTAACATTGTTAGAATCATTTAATTTTGTGGGTTTATTTTTTGCTTTGTTTTCATTTTTTTTAATTTTATTCTCAATTTGCTTATCATAAGCTTCATTATTCAAAAGGGGAGTGCTGTCTGCATATACAGATTTGATAGCAAGGATCGTTAAAAACATAACTTTCAAAAAAAATGTTAGATACATATAAACCTTAACTCAGGACGAGCCCAAGAGTTGAATCATTGTTAATTTTTACATCTTCTTAACCGTAAACTATTTTTCGGAGATTCTTTTTGTTTTGATATGCTTGTTTTTCGAGCACACGGATTAATACTAACATCCTCCACCACCATAAAATTGACGAGGAGGAAGCTTAGTGATCATAAAATTTCTACTCATGCGGTTGTCCTGCCCTTTTGCTACTTTAATTTCATTAATCTAATTCGATGACTTTAAGTCTAGTACATGACACCGCACAATCCAGCGTATACCATTCTTGATGAGTGTGTCGTTTCCCATTTCAAGTCTCCTCATGGTCGGAGTCTTGAACTTATACTTCGCGCTAGACGATTAGAATGCGGGATTTATGGGGCGCTTACGGTTGAAATCTTGACCCTTTCGTTTGCCAAAGGGCGCGAATATACTTTGTTAATCTGATGTAAAAAGACTTTTTCCCTGTAATCTTTATTCCACGCGGCTTTGTTCATTTCGCTTGGTACAGACAAGTTACCCACTGATTTTATAAATAAGTTCTGCACAAAGCGACGACAACGAGCCATATTAGACGCTGAATCCCCTGCAGCCCCTCGCAGAACGGTACGTGAGCCTCTTGACTCATAACGCTCCCATTAAGCCATCGACCCTTTCATACCTATTCGCCAGTGAGCAAAAAGATAGCGGTGAGTTTCAGCAATTTTATCTATAAATATACCCACTCTCGTTTTACGTCGTTGCAGCTTTTTGTATTTGCGTCTTGCCCACCAGATCAACGCTTTGTTTATCTTACGGAAGACTCGATACAGCTTTGAACGACAGAAACTGCCATAGTAGATTATCCACCCGTTTATCATTGGATTAATCCACTTAGCTATTTGTTCAAGACTTAAACCCTGAGGGCTCCCCACAACTAGCATAGAAGAATCATGTAGATGGCATGAAAAAGTAGGCAGATTCATTTTGATCGGCGATCATAGTATCAACTGAAAAGACATGACCCGGCGAGCCCCATGAACCTATCCACCATCCTGAATACTTTTTTCTTAATGTCAGCGTTCTCCGCTATCAAAGGTAAGAGACGTATCACAGCCGCTCTTGACTGTATCAATGCGCTTAACGAGAAAGACACATTAACCTTGACAGGGCTTGGTCGAGGGATGAAAAATACCAAAACTAAGGTTAAGCAATGTATTAAGAGAGTCTGTCGACTGCTAGGCAACCCACATTTACATCGTGAACGTACCAGTGTTCATGAATACATAACCGACTTCCTACTCAAAAATGTAAAGCACCCTATCATTATCGTTATGATGTTTCCATCAGCTCTATTCGAATCAACTTTACCATATTTTAATTTCCACCAAGCCTATTTTTTTTGAATCGAAATTTTTACTTTTGGCTTTTTACTATAAAGATTCTCAACCTTCATACGCATAGCTTTCATTCCAAAAGCATCTAGTATACGCTGAGTATACTTCCCATTAGGGGTTTCACCTAAAAAACCTTTAAGTCTTTCTTTTGATGGAAAATACTGCGATTTCTTAAGGAAATTTTGTGACTGTGTATTAGCAATTGACGAACTAATGATACTCGACGGTAAATTACCAAAAAACTTATCTCTTGTAGCAATTACTCTATATTGCTCCAATACGACATCGGACATAAAATAGCCAACATTTTTATCATCTTTATAATTACTTAACATTGTCCATTTTTCAGGAGAATAAGAATTAACAAAAAAGTTATTATTATCATTAATCTCAACAGCTCCTTTCCCGAAATGTTTTTCGAGTCCATCTTTTAAGATAACCATATTTTTCACTGAATCCATTCTAAGTTTGTTTTCCCGTCTATATTCAACATATGGCCCCATATTTTCAACTTGGACCATGACCTGCTCCCATTTCTTCTTATGCAATTTCTTATTCTTATATTCCTGCCTTTTTACGAGTATCTCTGGGTATAGGACACTATTTTCCTGCAATTTGCGATTTAAAAGTCTTTTTTCTTTTGATTCTAATTTTGCGGTTTTAAATTTATAAGGCTGTTTGTTGTAACTATTTGTCAAGTTCGATTCTGGGACTCTAGGGGTCTGAGATACATACGACCTAATGGCTATAGGTGGAAGACCGACGTTACTCTGATGACTATTGTTGGATAATTGAGTAACAATATTCCTTCTTCGCAGAGGTAATGCGTTTGAGTCCAGAGTATCTGCACCTACTATTTTCCCATATTGATTTACTTTAACGGAACTATTCTGCCCTTTAACTATAGAAGCGGGTAATAGCCCGCCAACCTCTTTTGCTAAGTTGCAAGTGTTACAACCTACTAAAGAGATTTTCTCAGGGATGCCATCTGTTTGATTTGTTTTTACTGCTAACTTTCGAGCCAAGGAACTTATTTCCCTTGCATTTTTTCCTCCAATAGCTGAAGGCTTTCCATCTTTTGTAGCATTTCCATGCCCAATGAGAACTACTTCTAACGGTTTACCCGATTTATCCAACTGTACCTTCGGCAGAGTACCATCTGATTTAAGCTTAATGAATTTCGAATCAGAATGTTTAGCCGCTAGAAGTTCAGCAGATGTCTTAACTGATTGACCTGGCTCTAATCTGACAATACCCGTTGTTTTAAACCTGAAGATATAGTCGGTTTGAGAGGAACCGCTTTCGATTTCCATGATGTAAATGAAATATTATAGATGATGTTTCCATCAGCTCTATTCGAATCAACCTTATCGTATTTTATACGCAATGTTGCCTTTTGTGTTCGTACTTTGCCATTGATTATTTGACTCGCCTTAACCTCTTTTCCGTTGAGGCTGACCAAATCATCATAAGAACGAATATACTTTTCACCAACCTGACCGCCTAGGTTAACTTTAAAGATGTATGGTTCTTCACCTTCACTTAAGCCTTTAGTCTTTGTTTTTAGTTTCGCGAAGCCTTTCCTTAACTGAGACTCACTGTTTCCGGAAACGCTATTCATGACATCTCTGATGTTATTATTAAGCCCTTTTACTGCTGTCGCCACACTTATTAAACCTGAGCTTGGAGTACGTGTATTGATTGGCTTTAAAGTATTCTTATTCGATGTTGCTTTTACAGTATTATCATTTGAAACCTGCAGTGTTGAACTGTCATCTGCATCACGGCTACCGCTTATGACATTATTTGCGACTTGATTTAGCCCATCACGATTAACGGAATTATCCGACATGCTCCCTTGGCCAATAGCAGAATCAGTGTGACCTGATGAGTTCGTCCCTTTCTCCGCTGTTACGTCAGTATTAGTTGAAGAAGCAGAAGCGCTATTTTTAACAACGCTATCGCTATTATTTTTAACTCGCACATAAACATTTGTTGAACTGTCATCTGCATCACGGCTACCGCTTATGACATTATTTGCGACTTGATTTGGCCCATGGCTATCAACGGAATTGTCCGACATGCTCGCTTGGCCAATAGCAGAATCAGTGTGACCTGATGAGTTCGTCCCTTTCTCCGCTGTTACGCCAGTATTAGCTGAAGAAACATCAGCACTATTTTTAACAACGCTATCGCTATCGCTATTACTGTTAACTCTCACATAAACATCTGTTGAACTGTCTTCTGATTCGCGGCTACCGCTTATGACATTATTCGCGACTTGATTTGGCCCATGGCTATCAACGGAATTGTCCGACATGCTCGCTTGGCCAATAGCAGAATCAGTGTGACCTGATGAGTTCGTCCCTTTCTCCGCTGTTACGTCAGTATTAGTTGAAGAAGCAGAAGCACTATTTTTAACAACGCTATCAATATTACTGTTAACTCGCACATAAACATCTGTTGAACTGTCTTCTGATTCGCGGCTACCGCTTATGACATTATTCGCGACTTGATTTGGCCCATGGCTATCAACGGAATTGTCCGACATGCTCGCTTGGCCAATAGCAGAATCAGTGTGACCTGATGAGTTCGTCCCTTTCTCCGCTGTTACGCCAGTATTAGCTGAAGAAACATCAGCACTATTTTTAACAACGCTATCGCTATTACTGTTAACTCTCACATAAACATCTGTTGAACTGTCTTCTGATTCGCGGCTACCGCTTATGACATTATTCGCGACTTGATTTGCCCCATGGCTATCGGAATTATGCAATATGTTGGCCTGGCCGATAACAGAATCAGTGTGACCTGATGAGTTCGTTCCGCTATTCGCTTTTACACCAATATTGGTTGAAGCAGAATCACTATTTTGAAAAACGCTATCGCTGTTATTGTTTAAATCATGGCTACCGCTTTTGCCGTTACTCACAAATTGATTTAGCCAATGACTATTAACGGAATTGTCCGACATGCTCCCTTGGCCAGAGTCAGTTCTAACTGATAAGTACGCTCCTCTATTCGCTGTTACGCCAATGCTGGTTAAAGCAGAATCACTATTTTGAAAAACGCTATCGATATTATTGTTTAAATCATGGCTACCGCTTTTGCCGTTACTCGCAACTTGGTTTAGCCAATCACTATTAACGTAATTGTCCGACATGCTCCCTTGGCCAGAGCCAGTTCTAACTGATGAGTGCGTTCCTCTATTCGTTGTTACGCCAATACTGGTTGAAGAAGCATCAGCACTATATTGAACAATGCTATAGGTATTATTGTTTAATTCGTGATTACCGATTTTGACATTATTCGCAGCTTTATTTAGCAAATCACTGTTAACGAGAACGTCCAACATGCTGGCTTGATTAATGTCAGAGTCTTTGCTGACCAATGAGATCGACTCTACAGTCGCTGTTGAATTCGAGTTAATTAAAGGTGTAGCAGTATGGCTAGTTGTTGACGTACTAAATGAGGTGCTTGGTTGATTGTCATTCTTCAAAGAATTATTCGTTACAGAGTGACGAAACTCCGTCAGTGATTGAGCACCTTTACTTCCAGAGATAGCGGTATCAAACGGCGATGCTATTAAATGACTAGCCCCAACATCACGCTTTGGAGTGACCGAAGTCTGAGAGGAGCTAGGTAAATTTGAACTGGAGCCCACTGATGAAGTGAACAACGAAGCTTCTGCAGAAACAAAATCTTGGGTGTTATCTCTGAATGTTGTAAACACCGTCGAGTAATCACTAGGCGATGAAAATACCGTCGAAGAAATATTCGGGCTAGGGCTATAGGTATAGGAAGAATTCATGATTGAATTAACATTTGATGCCGTATCGGAGCTAATTACGTTACCAGATTTTTTTGAACCTACTACTTTTTTTATGATACCTAATGCTGAGACGAGAGCAGGACTATTTGAATCAACCGACAATCTAGTGCCTGGAATAGTAAAATCTGTGCTTTCAGCTCTTAAAGTACTGTTAGTACTAGAATCCAGCTCACCAACCTTTGAAGCCTTTTTAAACGCTTTCGCTAAATATTTTGTTGTAAAACTCAAATCAGAAAACTTAATTTTTTTAAACTGACTAGGTTCTTTCCCCAAATAATAAAGAGCCTTCTTTCCAACGTTATCAAAGAAACCAGCATTTTTACTTTTGGCTCTATTACTGTTACTTACTTTAGAGGCTTTAGAGGCCTTCTTCTTTTTCAAAAAAGAGGATGGGTCATTGAGCACAATTCTGTTCGCTGCAATGTTTCTATCTTCATGTACCGTCGTCAATGCATTAAAATTAAAATTACCCGAAAAATCTATATCACTGCTTTGGGTTGCTTTGTAGATAAACCTCTCATGCCTATCGAACTCGAGGTTCGCATTAAGATTGGCATTTCCATCAATACCTCCTCCTACACTAAAGAAAAGGCCATCTTTGTTTCTGTAATCATGCAATGACCTTTTTGATATCGCACCATTTATAGAGAAATCCGATTCTTTTAAACTTACTAACGCCCCACCTTCAAGTGTGACATTCTTTTGTATGGCTCCAGATATTGAGTTAGCAATAATACCCGAGCGTTGATTCGTTAATACAGAGTTGTCCCAACCATGACCGCCATCGACTTGAACTGATAATGATGGGCTGACTAAAGTCCCGCTATTAACACCAGCGCCTAAGGAAAAACCAAACCCACCTCTTGATGCTGAAGAAGTGACTGAATCTTGCAAACTCACTATATTTAAGTTCTCATCAGCATGTATATTTAAATCTGTATTATTTCCTCCTATATTCCCACCATACAAATTAAGATTGTTTGTCGATATATTGATTGTAGAGGATTTTAGCTCAGTATTTTTCCAGGTAATTGTTTCAGACTGATCGGTATTTACCTGGTGATTAATACCAAAATTAACAGCCATACCAACGGTGCCATCCATATCGACACCTTTCTCTGCTGAAAGCATCATACCTGTCGCTTGCTCTATACCCCACTGTGAATAATCTTCCCTCCCCGCAAGAAGATTAATATCATTCGCACTTGAAATATTGATTTGGTTATGGGCGTCAATGGTCGTGTTTGCCAGTGAGATATCACCATACCGACTATTTATAGATATTTTTCCACCATTTAAGGCATTCAATGAATGAGACCTTTTGACCCAATGGTTTTCACTAGAGGACTTTTCTAACATCCACCCCCACGTTTCGCCGACAAGAGTTCCATTTGTTAAATTTACCGCCTCAGCTGAAGCCTGAAGCGCTACCATTAATGGATCTATCTCTTTTCCTCTTTGGGATTCCATTATATTAAAGGCTACCCTATTAGCCATATCGGTAATACCACTTGCTGTTGCAGTCCTAGTACCTATGAAAAAGCTCTCTGAATAAGTATCTTCATACTCTTTATCAACGTACTTAGATGTGAGAATATGACCTCCGGACAAGCTAATATCGGAACGTTCACTGCCATTAATGGTAGAGCCACCAATATCAAGTCGATCCCTAGAGTCTAAGGAAAGTGAATCAGAAATGTTGAAGATTGCATTTTCGTGAAAAGTCTTACCATAAAAAGTTTTTGTGTACTCGAATCCAGTTCCACTTTTCACAAAAGTTAAACCGTCTTCCAAGTAACGACCCCTATTATATTTGCCTTGAAATTTCTTTTCTTGGTACAGGTTTTCTTCATAACCCGCAAAAGCATTGAATTGACCGCCAAACCCAATAAAATCACCATTGTCATTAAAGTTTACCCCTGCGGAGTTATAACTAAATGAGGCAGTATGAGCCGCTAAGGTGGCTCTTCCGCTACCATGATATCCGAGAGAAAAATTCGATTCCTCCTTGGTGAAAACATTTTTAGTTGCCACTATATCTATATTTTTCGCACTCGCCGATAGCGAATCAGTAGTAAAAGTACCACCTTCGAGAAGAATATTATCTTTCGCTCCAATTTTGAGATCTTTGGTTTGAATAGTGTTGCCTACACCTTGAGACATTTCCTCTATATTTGAATAGCCAGTGAAACCCCAATTACCACCTATTGAAGCTTGCATTGACCACAATGACTCCTCACTGTCTAAAGTCAATGCCGTCAAATAGACATTATCACCATCCATGGTAAGATCATCTGAAGAGAACTGGGCGCCTCTAGAAAGTATATTTCCGGCGTCAGCTTTTAACGAAATGTTACCCTCGGCTGAAATCAGTGAATCTACCGATGATTGTAATTTATTCTTTTCAAAACGGAAACTAATGGCACTAGCCGTCCATGAGTTAGAATGTTTTTCAGTATACAACTCTTTCGCAAATGAGATAAAATTCAAGTCACCGTTCTTGGCGTTAATATTGACGTCAGAGCCTGCAACAATGGATGCACCTATGTTATTCACGCCACTCTGACCATTAATATCAATAGTGTCCTCAGCTATAACAGAAGAATTAAATACTAAGTCCTGATAAGAACGCCTTGTGTCAATCGTACTATCAAGAATGTTGTGTCTCTCTAGATTAGAAATGTTATTAAATTTACCCAATAGCGATTGAATAGATACATTATTCGCCTTGATGGTACCCGATATGTTGTTGACATCGTGATTAGATATGAGGTTTATGCCTGAGCTAGCCTCCAAGGTTCCACCAAAATTGTTAAATGAATTGGCATAAATGTTGAAGTTTTCAGTTGAAATCAGACCACCAGAGCTACGATTGAGCGTTTCTTCAGTCAGGTAAACCTTAGGGACTAAAGCAATAACCCCATTAACATTCTGATATTCGTACCAAACAATGTCACTTTCTAAATTGTTTAATGCCTCAATTGGTAGAGGAGCACCAAACTGATAACCGCTGCTAGAAAGCAAAGAAAGGCCATTAGCCACTAACGTTTCGGTCTGTTGATGGCTATTGAGAAACGTTTTCCCTAAATTTAATCTTTCTCTGCCAATTTTAGCCTTTATTTGATCATTGATGTATCTCAGTTCAACTTCTGCAGAGCCGAAACGTATGGTATTGCTAGGTAAGTGTAACAACTCTAGAGGGTCGGAAAATGGAGACTGATAATTCGTATCCCTAAATTTTGAATTAAATTGATAAAGATAATTCGAAGACTCATCAATTGAGTTTACAATTAAAGCGTTCTCATCTCTAACCAATTCAAAAATATCGCCATCACCAAAATCTTGAATATTATCAATATTGACTAGAGAGGTTGTTTCTGTCGTTAATAAAGTATCTAATTCATTAATGATGTCTGATAAGCCACTTTGAAAATCTTCGGCAATGTTGACATCTTCGACTAAATCCGAAACCCTATTTACTGCTAAATCTGCGCCAACTGAATTCGATTCGATGATATTATCTGATGCAATATCATGACCTTGATCATGGCCGGAGCCAGTATGTTGAGTAGCCAAACTGTTTAATTCAGATTGAGCTTCGTCTCGTCTTCGCTCAGCATCTAGTCTACCCTGAAAAGCAGTATTTAGCTCATCATTCCAATGCGAAGAATCTTCAAATCGACTGTTAATACCTCTGTTTGTAAAGTCAAATTTACCATCAAGCAGGTTAAATTCTCTTGACTCAATCACACCGCCTTTCGAAGAGTACACATAATTATTAACTCCCGCATCACCGTTATGCCAACGTCCACCCAATATACCGAATGCTGTTGAGCCTATACCTAACCCGTCCCTGTACACATCGATTCTACTGGTCGCATTTAAATTGATAGATTGATTGACGAACTTAGAATCTATGTCATTTCTTAAACTAGATACATTAAGGACTCCAGAAGTTGATATAAGACCATTGTTGTAGATATTATTAGCTTTTACATTTATTGCACCATCTGAAACTATCTCAGATTGCTCAAAATATTCAAATTCATCGTACTCAGTAACATCCCTCCTCCCTTCTCTAAGGAAACTCAACAGTCCCCACTGAACAGAGTATACCTCGCTCATTTCGATTCTAGAGGAACGGTTTATTTCAAAAGCACTTAAATTGTGGAAAGCGTCTGCTACAATATTGATTTCGTTACCACTTTTTATGACCCCTTTATTGACCACTTCAGTCGTTTTGCTGCCATTATAGAAACAGTCATTAAACAACACACTGGTACAATCGTAACCTAGGCTGATTGAGTTACCAGCTTCAATGGATCCACTTTGTTCATTCGTAATGGTAAAAAGACTATTTTCATTATCTAGATCAGCTAACAGGGCAATATCATGGCCACTATACAAAATACCATTGTTAATAAGGTTATCACTTAAGAGGATCTTTAATAAACCATCGAATGAGACTAAAGCAGAGCCATCAGAAAAATCCCATTGACTTGTCGTTCCACTTGTATTTTTTATTGATAAATCATTTCTAGCCCTAATAAATGAAAGGTTAGAAAGACTATGACTATCAATAAAAACCTTTCCCTCTGAAAGAATATCACCTTGATTGTTAACCACATCACTTACAATGTTCAAATCATTACCAGATATAATACTTGAATGGTTTTCCAATCTTTCAGAGTCAATCGAAAAAGCACCTGATGAGATTAAAAGTTCATTGTTTACAATACTTTCTGACTCTATCTTTACATTGCCTAGGTCTGAATCTAAAGTGGTGACACTCCCGTTGTTTATAAAATTGTTCGATTTTATTTCTATTTCACCGCTGGTACTTAAAATCAAACCAGTGTTTTCTAAATTTTCAATGTCATTGAGTGCTAACTTGTTAACACTTGTTAGTGCACCATCGCTCTGATTAGTAACACGATTAGAATCATTTAAAGTTAAACGGCCTTCAGAATGGATAATACCGGAATTAACTAAAATCTCACTTTCGATAGTAAGATCGCCATTCTCATTGAGTGTACTTATATTTCCAGCACTTGATGAGTCAGTATTGATATTGTGAAGGTGATTGGAAGTAATTTCAATCGAACCACCAGACAGTATGTCACCTCGATTGGTTATTTCATCAATTGTTAAATTGACGTTGTCTCTGCCTAGTAGACTTGTCTTATCATCCAATTGAACACCATCAATATCGGCATTGATTTCATTGGCCAATATCGTTGTGCCTTCTAACACATAGGATGAGCCTGACGTGTTATTGTCTTCTAGATTCAGTGTCCCATTAGATTCAATAACTGAGCCCGCTTCGGCAGTAACCTGTGATGCTCCTAAGGTTATATCATTACCAGATACGACCGCTGAATCTATGGTAATTTCTCTCGCCTTAATATCGATATTTTCTTCTGCAAATAGATTTTTATTGATATCAATGTTTGATTCTGAATTTAGTTGTATATTCCCCGACTCAGAAAGAATAAAACCAGCATCGCTGTCATTTAAAATTATGTCAGAACCACTGTTGATGGACACGTCATTTTTCGCAGTTGTGACCGAGTCTGAACCAAAAATAACATCTCCATTTGAGTCGATAATCACATCATTTTTAAGAGATGCTATATGCCCTTTTGAATAAACTCCAGAGCCAGTGTCATTGCTCAATATATAAATAGAATTCGAATACATCGAGCCTAAACTACTGATATTGACCTTTATACCTTCTCTATTTTTTCTAGAGCTTACATTATTGAGTTCAAGCGTTTCGTAGTCAACATCGACTCCAGTGCTAGAAATTAATCTTAACTTTTCTTTGGATTCAAGGTTGGCATCAATTAATATTTCACCTGAAATAATATCGACAATATCTACATTGCCACCTTTCAAACCCTGTCCATTTATCGTTATTATGCCGGAGTCGTCTTTTAATAAAATAGTATTGATGCCGCCATTGTTAATATCCACACGCCCTGTTGTTAAAGTCGTCCTATTAGTGTTTATAAACTTACATCCATCACACGTCACGCCATTCGGATTGGCCAGTATAATATCAGCCTCTCCTCCCACAATTTCTAGTTGGCCTGTTAAATTGGATGAATTTGAACCCGTTACTTCATTAAGTATAATATTGGCTTCTTTTCTGAGTAAATGATTTTTTTGAATTCGTTCACCATTCACAGCATGTGAATATTCGCTGCTAGCATTATTGTTGAGTATCACACCTTGAGCATTGACGTTGAAGTCTGTGAATCGATTTCTAGAGACACCTTGTGCACTTGGATTGGTAATGTTGACTACAGGGACACCACTGCCAGACTCTGATAGGATAGGCCTATCTGCGATCGGAACATTTTTGTCGGGAATAATGACATTAGCCATTAAAGAGAAAGAGGATATTACTGATGATGTAATTATCATCTTATGAATTGCTAAAGTTATTTCATTTTTTTTCATAAATGCCCCTTAGTAGGGCAAGCGCATGAATAGAAATTTTATTATTAATAAGCTTCCTTGTTGTTAATTTTATGGTGGTGAATATTAGTAATAAACCGCTCGCTCGAAAAACAACCAGGTCTTAACTAAAAGCATCTCCGAAAAAATATCTTATGATTAAGAAGATGTAAAAAATTAACAATCATTTAACTTATGCGCTCACCCTGTGCTCCTTAGTTATCATACCGAGGCTGTAAACTTTAAACAGTTACCCGGTACAAATTTTTACTAAAAACTCTCTGCACTTATTCTTCTTATTATTCTTATTGTTCTTATTGTTCTTATTGTTAGTACGTCATATGAATGTGTGTATACATTGTCAACACTTAGTTCTTTAATGAGATTCCCCCGAGCTTGACCGGGGTACTTACCGAGACAAAGAATAAAGTTAATGTTTCACTTGCAATAGCAATTAGTAAATAAGAAATTAAAAATCTCAGTTTACTGAGCTTGAATGCAATTAAGTTTAACTCACTCCTAAGATAATTAATCTATCTTTATATGTTTCAAATAAGCTTCTCTTACTGAGCTTCTTGATAAAGTACTCACTTTTAGTATATTTTATTGTGATGTTTATCAAAAAAATGCAACATTGTTAATTTTTTGATCTTTATGTTATTTTTTTGATCTTGACATTGATTCTCCATCAATTAAATATTTTTTAAGTGTATGATATTTCAGTATTTCGAGCATAATTCGCACCAGCAGTTTTCGACCTGACTCTGGCTTTGTTGCGTAATTCAGTTTAGAGACAGAGCCACCATTTTCGTGTGTTTCTTAGTCAATACGACAAGTTTCAGGCATACCTAACCCAGTAGGCCTTGTTGCTTAAATCGATGGAACTAAAGCAGGCAGCTACGATCTGATCGGATACACCCATCAATCGTCGTAGTCTCATGCCTAAACCTCGTTACAAAACAACTAACTGGAAGCAGTATAGTAGATACCCCCGTGCATGCACGGGATACTTACTGTTACAACTCCATGCGGAGTTGACCAGAATCCTTTTCGCCCTGGAGTCTAACGTAATTCGCTATAACTTGTTCATTCACGCCTACGCTACTGACAAAGTAACCTGGCGACCACACAATGTTCTCTTTCCAGTAAACCTTACTTAGCCAACTGAACGTTTTTCGCATGTGGTGCGACGATTGGCTTTTTAGTTTACCCATGACGTCTGAAATACTGTATTTCGGTGGGATAAGCATCATCATATGCAGATGATCTTCATCAAAGCCTATCGTCTCAATCTCAACGCCAGGTAAACTTCGCAGTAACTTTGGCATAACCTTCCGTAGGTAGCTGCACATACCAGGATTCAGGATTTTCCGACGGTACTTAGTTACCCAAACTACGTGATACTTCGTGTAGTAGACACTATGGGATGAGGTGTAATATTGCATTTATCCATCGTACCGTCTCCAAAGGCATTCATCCACGGGTAAACCCGTGGTTTTCTGTATCCACAGAATAAAGCCTTAATCAACCGTGGCTCTCTGACCTTTTGGATTGATGAGGAGACGATAGCCGAGTGGAAGCAAAACAAACAAGGCAAGCGTGGTAGACCTCGCCGATTCAGCGACTTAGCAATTACTACCGCTCTGATGGTGAAACGCCTTTTTCCTATGCCATTGAGAGCGCTGCAAGGTTTTCTAGACTCCGTCTTTAAGCTGGCTAATATCCATCTGGTTTGTCCACACTACATCGGTATAAGCCGTCGCTCTAAGGATGTTGAGGTTTTATTTAAAACTAAAACCAGAGGTGCGATACAACACCTAGCCATTGATGCGACTGGTCTCAAGGTTTATGGCGAAGGGGAATGGAAGGTCAAGAAGCATGAAACTGATGGGAAGCGCAGAGTCTGGCGTAAGCTGCACATCGCAGTAGATACAAGCACCCACGAAATAGTCGCAGCAGAGCTGAGCTTATCTAACGTAACCGATGCTGAAGTGCTCCCCAACTTACTCAATCAGACACGTCGGAAAATCATTGAGATATCAGGTGATGGCGCTTATGACACAAGGAATTGCCTGATGCCATACGGATCAAGCGAGCTGTTCCGCTCATCCCGCCAAGAGAAGGGGCTGCCTTCTGGGAACAATGGCATCATCGTAACTTAGCGGTAGGTTGCCAGAAGCTCTACGGCTCCATCAAGAAGTGGAAAAAGCGGTATGGCTATCATAAGCGCTCTCTATCAGAGCCCGCAATGTACCGAGTAAAACAGCTACTAGGTGGGACATTAAGCCTGAGGAACTACAACGCTCAAGTTGGCGAGACTTACGCTATGAACAAAGCCTTGAATAAGCTTACAGGACTTGGTATGCCTGAAACACAGCATATCGATTAAGAATTAAGCTCGATGGGACAGGTATGCCTTCTCTCTGAATTAAGTAACAAAGCCTATAAGCGACTTTACCTACTACCAACAAAGCAAATTGAGTCAACATGCCTATCATCAATAAGATATCAATACGCGTGGGACATTCACTACCACTGAAGTTAAGAGCCAACCCATAACGTTCATTTTTAGTATCCCGAAAGCTCTCTTCAATCGACATCCGTTCCGTTGGGTATATAGGGCTACGACACGCTCTGCAAACCAGGTTTCTCCCGGCAGATTAGAGACGAGCAACCATGGCTCTCTTTCACCTTTGGCATGGGATAAGCTCAACGTATTTCTCTGGGGAGAACCACTCCAGTTTTTAGCTTTACGCCCCTTGGACTTCTTTCTGTAGAGACATACCTGACAAGGGTATTGATGCTGCTTAGTTAACTCTGCTGTTCCCAAATGCTGGGGCTTATATTGCGCTTGAACAAAGAGTTCATCTGCACTGCACCAGCGGTCATTTACCCTAAGCTTGCTGTTGCCTCGTTCGCGACCTAGCCAATACCAGCCTTATTGTTCAATAGGCTTGAACCAAGGCACTTTAAACCCAGCATCAGTGGTGACTATGGGTATAACCCCTTTGGGACCATAGTGGCTAAACGTCGAATGAAAGCTTTGTGAACAGCTAACGAGCCAGGTTTGCACTCTGGGTGGACTTCTTCATACATTGTGAAGGCTCGGCCTCCAATGGGAATCGTAGCTCGTAGGATTTGCTTGTAAACGTGATTCACCGGTGACCAATCAACGATAATGATAGGGTGCTTTAAATTTTTGAGTAGGAAGTCGGTTATGTATGCATAAACACCGGTACGCTCACGATGTAGATGTGGGTTACCTAGCAGGCGACAGACCCTCTTAATACAGTGCTTTACCTTAGTTTTGGTATTTTTCATCCCTCGACCAAGCCCGATCAAGGTTAGGTGGCTTTTTACATTTCGGAGCAAATATTAATATTCGCCAACGTCGTTGTTGCCTATATCCATTGAACCTTTTCCAAGTCCTGCGATCTGATCCTTTGTGATGGTTAGGACGTTGGTAATATGGGTAAAGCAAAAAAGAAGATAACTAACTGGGCAGAGTAAATAAAGCACTGTGCAAGCGTGGGTCAGTTACGTTTTGGATAGATGACTCCGCCATAGATGCATGGCAATGCAAAACCCATCATGGTAAACGTGGTAGAGGCTTCCAGTATTCAGATACAGCGATTGAAACTGCCTTGATGATCAAGGGTATCTTCTCTCTGCCATTGCGTGCACTTCAAGGTTTTATCGACTCGGTCTTCGAGCTACTGGATGTTCCACTGACGTCCCCTGACTACACCTGTATCAGTAAACGTTCGAAGACGGTTCAGGTTAAATATCGCAATAAATCTAGAGGAGCCATTCGGCATATAGCTATTGACTCAACTGGCCTCAAAGTCTTTGGCGAGGGTGAGTGGAAAGTGAAAAAGCATAGCGCAGAAAAACGCAGAACATGGCGTAAACTGCACTTAGCTGTAGATGTGGATACTCACGAAGCTGTTAGTGCGGAAGTCAGCCTTGTAAATGTTGGCGATAGTGAAGTGTTACCGACGCTGCTCAATCCACTACGCAGAAAGATCGTTGCCGTATCCGCAGATGGAGCCTATGACACCAAAAATTGCCATGAGATCTTGAAAAAGAAAGGTTGTACTCCGTTGATCCCGCCTCGAAAGAATGCAGCACTTCAGGAAGATGGCCATCCCAGAAACGAAGCGGTAATAGCTCTGAAAAATGGCACAATAACAAAGTGGAAAGCCGAATCTGGTTATCACTATCGCTCAATATCTGAGACTGCAATGTCTCGATATAAAGGACTAACAAGCGGTAAATTGAGCTTGAGATGTTACAACGCTCAAGTTGGTGAAATCATGGCGAATGTTAAAGCCATAAACAAAGTCATAGGACTAGGGCGTGTTGATCTTTCGTGAGTGTTTTTTGAACAGCATGGTAAAGAGTTATAATTTGCTTCGCCAAAAGTAAAACCATAACCAATACCATGCCAAGAACAATGCTAACTGATATTCGCTGGGAACTGCTACTCCAAGTTATGAAAAGTACAGGTCGTATTTACGATAAAACTGAACATCGAATGACATTTGAAGGAATACTTTATCGAATGAGAACAGGTATTCCTTGGCGAGATCTACCCTCTGAGTTCGGAGAGTGGAGTACCGTTTACAGACGATTTAATCTTTGGTCAAAGAAAGGGATTTTAGATAATCTTTTCAAAAGCTTATCTAGCATGGCTGACTTTGAATGGGTATTTCTTGATGGCTCTATAGTTAGAGCGCATCAGCATAGTACAGGTGCAGCTACTGAAAGTTCAGAGCAAATAGGAAAAAGTCGCGGGGGCAACTCAACCAAAATTCACTTAGCTGTAGATAGTGGTGGCCTGCCGATTTGCTTTGATTTATCAGAGGGACAACGCCACGATATAGTGCATGCCGAAAGCTTAGTTGAGCAACTCGATGAAGTTAATACCATCGTTTGTGATAAAGGATATGACAGCGAACCTTTCCGTACTTTTGTTAAGGAACGTGGCGGAGAAACAGTAATTGCTAAACGCAATTACGGACAAGATATAGACAAAGACAGTATGGATTGGTGTCTATACAAGTATCGTCACTTGGTCGAAAATGCCTTTGGGAGAATTAAGCATTATCGAGCTATTTCAAGTAGATATGACAAGCTAGAAAGGAATTATGCCAGCATGTTATCACTGGCATTCATGTTAATGTGGCTACCGATGTATTGTTGAACACGGAATGTACAGCAAAGATCAACACGCCCTAGGTATGCCCGTAAGAAACTAACGGTAAGTTATACATGGCGTCGTTGATCTTCTGCTTGATTTGATCAACAACGCCTTCGCCAACTACTAAAGCATCGTCAGAGCAAGCTTCGCCAGGTTATAAGCATCAACATAACCAGAGTGCTGACGACCTTCCCACTCAATATTCTTAGCTTCTTGAGCGGCACGATGTCCGATGCGTTTCTCTTTAAGACGGTTTTGAATACGATAAAGTGTGGCGATGTTCAAGAACTCGCCAAATGGCGGTTCAATGCCTTTCTCTATACATTCTTTGTGTAAAATAAGGTCATCACGTCCCCAGGCGGCATAGATTTTCTTTGGGCCACCGAAGTTTTTGATCATCGATTTAATCACGGATTCTAAAGGGCGACCCTGCTTTTCTATCTTGCGAGGTGTAATGCCTGTTAGCTCTGCACAAAACAGAGAGACTTCGTCTTTTTCGGGTTTAACGTAATATTGCGCGCGCTTCACGATGGTTCCAGATACAAGATCGATCTCAGCAAGACCCACTTCAATGATCTCTCCTGTTGTTCCTACACCGTCTTTGCTCCAACAGCACATTTCTAAATCGAAACATACGACTCGATTGTGATTCATACGTCGCCCAATTCTTTCATCAAAAGTTTTTTGAAATTGTACATGAGCCCAATAAATAACTCGACCCCAGTTGTATCAAGTGCTCATTTAGCCTGCAATTGTGACTCGATTTCGACCATTAGACTTACTTTGGTAGAGCATACTGTCCGCTTTTTGCATGATCTCTTCAGAGTCCTCGCTGTCACGAATGGCTGCACCGATACTCAAAGTACAACTTAACTGTCGACCTTTGTGCTCACAATGAGAGTGACTTACGGTGTTGATAATGCACTCTAAGTAACGATTCAGGGTTTCATGGTTTGAGATGCTAGAAATAATACAGAATTCATCACCTCCTAAGCGGAACAGGTCATCCCCCTCTTTCAGGTTCACCGAGATCAACTTGATGACATGAATGAGCAAGGCATCACCCGCCGGGTGGCCAAATTGGTCATTAATGCCTTTGAACTTATCGATATCAAACCCAACGAGACTAAAGGGCTGGTTTCGCTCAATGGCTTTGTCTAGCTTCTTATTGAACGCGCGTCGGTTATAAATTTCAGTCAGGCTGTCGTGATCAGCTAAAAAGCGAAGTTCTTCAGTTCGCTTATTCAGCATCCGATACAAACGCTCTTTCTCTCTGATTTGCATGTTAACGATATACGCCAACAACAATGAGATGGTTGTACCGACCAATGCGATGCCTGTTAACACCAAATAACCATAAAAAGAGATGCATGAATCTATTTTGTAATCGACTTTCCAATCACGGTTAGTCAGTACGATTGTCTTAGTTATGTGATGCCCAGAAACCGCGTAATAGCCATCAGTTTCGAACAAAATTGGCGAATCTTCCGCTTCGAATCCAGTATCGGTAACACGAACATAAACATCCATATCACCCACGGCAGACGCCAGCAGATTTTCAAAGTAATACGTGGTGCGAACCACACCAATCACGACACCCAGTAGATTGTCACTTTCGCCTTCAAACACCGGGTGATAAACCAACATGCCTGTCTTGGGCGTATCTTGAGTTAGACCATCTTGAATAAGGCGCACTTTGTCCGAGATATTAGCTTCGCGTGTATGTTTAATATTTTCGACAATACGCTTAAATCGCTCGCGTGAAGAGTAGAATCCAATCACTCTATCGTTCGCTTCAGTATTTGGGTAAACATCAGTAGCAATAAAAGCAGGCTCGCCATCTAGGTGGTAACCATAGGTTTTGGCTTCATGTTTAGGGATGGTGAACAGTTGGTAAAATGGGTACTTTTCCTCCATTTGTGCAGTATGTTTGGGAATCTGATCTACCGTGACTTTCTGCATCCACTGCAAACCAATTAAACTTGTTGAACCGTTAATGGTTTGCTCTGCAAAACGGTCAAAGTTATCCCAGCTTTCAGGATCATTTGAATAAAAGAAGTTAGCGCCGGATCCTATATAAGCCACATCATTATCGATAAACGCTTCCAAGCCCAGTGTTTGGTGCTTCGCGAAGCTATCCAAATTCATGTTCAACGCACGGTTTTGGTTAAGCGCGACTAATATAAAACACAAAACTGTAATCAAAAAGCTGATCGCAAATACGACCAATGGGAGAGTTCGTCTCTTCAACCCTGTTAATGGGTCGGTAGTGTGAGGCATATGGGTTCCAAATAGTCTCTAATGAGTTAAAAGTATATAACGGAAGGGAATCATGCTCCATTTCTGTTTGGTCTTAAAACTGACATAAACGGGCATTGTTTACCTCTTGCTTATATCAGCGACCAATATTCAGACAAATCTCGACTAATTTTCAAGCTGACACACTAAAAACCCACTTGATTGAAAACATTAAATACCACTCTTAAGCCTTCAATATGCTAGTATCCACTCATATTTATAGCTTGAAAGTGACCGTTTCGGACTTGTGCCATCGTGTTTCTTTCCAACCTGTATATTCCTTTAAACCGACGAATACACCGTTAAATCAATTTTAAAGAGAAATCACTATGATCGTTGATTTGAACCTAATCCCACAGACGTTTGATATGCTTCACGCAGGCTTAACTGCATCAAGCGTTTTACTACTGTTAATTGCCGTTTCTCGTAAAACCAAAGTGGTTGAGAAAGTCGTAGAAAAACCAGTAGAGAAAATCGTTGAAGTTGAAAAGCAAGTTGAAAAAATTGTCGAAGTTGAAAAAGTTGTTGAAGTTGAAAAAGTGATCGAGAAAGTCGTTGAAGTTGAATCTAAGCTGGCAACAGCACCGACGGATTCTGCAATGCAACTTCTGTCTATCATGCAACAAGAAGCGCGTTTAATCGACTTCCTAAAAGAAGACCTAACTTCATTCTCTGATGAAGAAGTTGGCGCAGCAGCACGTGTTATTCACACTGGTGGTAAAAAAGTACTAGCCGATTACGTAACGCTTTCTCACATTCGCACTGAAGATGAAGAAACGCGTATCACGGTTGTTGAAGGCTTCAACCCGCAAGAAATCCGCCTAACAGGCAATGTAACGGGTAACGCACCGTTCAATGGCACATTGGTTCACAAAGGTTGGAAAGCAACTGACATGAACCTGCCTAAGCTTGCTGAGAACTACGATGCATCTGTGATTGCACCGGCAGAGGTGGAGCTATAATGGAACACCAAAGTCAGCCATCATCGCACGAGTCATCTGCGCAGACGCATTCACAAGAGCTATCTTCTCAAGAGCAACATCAGGCGCCGAAGTTCAGTGTTGGTATCGATTTAGGTACCACACACTGCGTTTTGTCTTACATCGACACAACCAATGAGGACGCTCGCGTAGAGGTGATGCAAGTCCCTCAACTAACGGCACCTGGTACAGTAGAAACTCGCAGCCAACTTGGTTCGTTTCTATACCAGCCACACGAACATGAAATGAATGCGGGTTCTCGTGTTCTGCCTTGGTCTTCTGAGCCTAAAGCACTGGTTGGTGCTATTGCTCGTAACCTTGGTTCTAAAACCCCTATCCGTTTGGTAGCAAGTGCAAAATCTTGGCTATGCCACGGTGGTGTGAACCGTCGTGATGCGTTCCTTCCTGCAGGTAGCCCTGAAGAAGTTGAAAAAGTATCTCCGCTTAAGACAACTGAGTTGTACCTTGAGCACCTTAAAGATGCTTGGAACCACGCGAACCCAGAACACAAACTGGCAGACCAAGATGTAACGATCACCGTTCCAGCTTCGTTTGATCCTGCGGCTCGTGACCTAACGGCTGAAGCTGCACGTAATGTTGGTTTCACTCACCTAACACTTCTAGAAGAACCACAAGCGGCTCTTTACAGCTGGATTGATAACAGCAACGACACATGGCGCGATGAAGTGAACGTTGGTGACATCGTTCTTGTTGTTGATATCGGTGGTGGTACAACTGACCTTTCGTTAGTTGAAGTAACCCAAGATGAAGGTAACCTAAGTCTGAACCGCATAGCTGTAGGTGAACATATCCTACTTGGCGGCGACAACATGGACTTAGCGCTCGCTTACCGTCTGAAAATGAAACTGGCTCAAGAAGGCAAAGAACTGGCTCCTTGGCAGGTTCAAGCGATGACTCACGCGTGTCGCGATGCGAAAGAAGCACTGCTTAACGATGCTGAGCTTCAATCTGTGCCAATCGTTGTTCCAAGCCGTGGCTCTAAGCTACTTGGCGCAACACTGAAAACAGAACTGACTCAACAAGAAGTACAACAAACATTGGTGGATGGCTTCTTCCCACAAGTGGCGGTAACGGATCATCCCGTACAAAAAACACGTGGTGCACTGACTCAAATGGGTCTGCCTTACGCTCAAGACGCGGGTATCACTCGTCATATTGCCGCGTTCCTTTCTAAGCAAGCCAATGCGCTTTCTGGAAACAGCGAAACGGCTCAGCAAGATTTCAACCCGTTTGCAAACATGCCCGGTATGTCAGGTACAGAAGCGCCAGCAGCAGACTTCATCAAACCAACAGCGGTACTGTTCAATGGTGGTGTTCTAAAATCGAACCTGCTTGCTGATCGTCTTTCAGACACGATCAATGAATGGCTAATTAATGCAGACGCAGAATTCGCTAAACAGCTTTCAGGTTTAGACTTGGACCTAGCCGTTGCAAGTGGCGCTTCTTACTACGGGGCAGTACGTCGTGGTCAAGGCGTTCGTATCCGCGGTGGTATCGCTTCTTCTTACTACGTAGGAATTGAAAGCGCGATGCCAGCTATCCCTGGTATGGCTCCTCCAATGGAAGCTTTGTGTGTTGCACCATTTGGTATGGAGGAAGGCTCAAGCGTTCAAGTTCCTAGCCAAGAGTTCGGTCTCGTGATTGGTCAGCCTGTTCACTTCCAATTCTTCGGTTCAACAACACGTCGTGAAGATGAAGCGGGGACGCACCTTGATCACTGGGCTCCAGAAGATCTTGATGAGCTTCCTGAAATCCAAGTGACACTGCCTGTTTCTGAAGGTCGTCGCGAAGGTGAAGTGGTTCCGGTGACTTTGGCGTCTCGTGTTACTGAATTAGGTACGTTATATCTAGAAGCGATTGCCACTGACAATGGTCAGAAGTGGCATGTTGAGTTCGATGTTCGTGAAGACTCGAATAACGACTCAAACGAACAAGCATAATGAATCAACGGCACCTTAACGGGTGCCGTTATTTTATCAATGCGATTCCCTAGCCCTGTATTAAAAACATTCCAAAGACAATAATAAGACCAAGACTATCCATTAACTGGTCATCACTTTGGCAGAATAAGGTTTTGTATGGCATCTCCTCGTTTTTTAGTCGGCATTGACTTAGGCACAACCAATACTGTGGTTGCCTACTGTGAAATCAACGACGACCTACAACATGCTCCCGTTTCTCTTTTCGATATTGACCAACTCATCGGCCCCGGTGAAGTGGTTCGTAAACCGCTACTTCCTTCATTTCGTTACCACCCGGCACAAGGTCAGATCTCTCCTTCCGATCTCACTATGCCTTGGGAACCGATCTTGGTTGAAGGCGATATCCAAAACGTCATCGTAGGTGAATGGGCGCGCGAACTTGGTGCTAAGGTTGAAGGCCGCCAAGTATCCAGTGCTAAGAGCTGGCTATCTCACCAAGCGGTTGATCGTAACTCCGACATTCTGCCTTGGGCAGGCGCAACTGACGTCGCTAAGGTGTCTCCTGTTGTTGCAAGCGCAAGCTACCTGAACCACATCCGCCAAGCATGGAACTACCGTAACCCAAGCAACAAGCTTGAAGACCAAGATGTTGTAATCACCGTTCCCGCTTCATTCGATGAGACAGCACGCAAGCTGACACTCGAAGCAGCAGAACTGGCGGGCTTAGGTAAGATTCTTTTACTCGAAGAGCCGCAAGCCGTTTGTTATGACTGGTACGCACGTCACCAACAAACAGCTGCAAACGAACTTCAACAGATCCCGCTAATTCTAGTGTGTGATGTTGGTGGCGGTACCACCGATTTAAGTTTGATCGAAGCAAGTTTCAACGCAAACAATGGCGATGACCAAGAACTCGCACTCGACCGTATCGGCATTGGTGAACACTTAATGCTCGGTGGTGATAACCTCGATTTAGCCCTTGCTCACCTTGCAGAGCAACGCTTCAATCAAAACAAAAAGTTGAATGCCTCAAGCTTAACCAAGCTTATTCAACAAACTCGCGCCGCAAAAGAGAGTCTGCTTTCTGCTAATGCACCAGACGATGTGAAGATCACCATGCTGGGTAGCGGGTCAAAACTGCTTGGCGGTACCAAGAGTATTGGTTTAACCAAACAAGAAGTTCATCAGATTGCACTGGAAGGTTTCTTCCCACTTTCTGAGTTCACTGAAGTGCCAGACAAACGCCGTAGCGCGGTTGTAGAGTTCGGCCTACCCTATGCAGCAGATCCTGCGGTAAGTAAGCACGTTGCCGAATTCATAGCGACACACCAGCAAGTATCAAAAGCGGCACTAGAGAAATCTGGCACAATCGAGTTTGATGAGACAAAACCAGCGATACCTGTTGGTGTACTACTCAACGGTGGTGTGTTCAACAGTGAGCTTGTCACTGAACGTATTACTCAGTTACTTGGTAATTGGAACGGTGCGCCAATCACCGTCTTAGATAACCCTCACCCTGACTGGTCTGTAGCCCTTGGTGCAGTAGCCTTTGGTAAAGCTCGCCGTGGTGCACAGCTGAAAATCGGTGGCGGTGCGGCTCGTTCTTACTTCTTACATCTACAAGAAAAGAACAAGATGGGCAAAGCACTTTGTCTGCTTGCCAAAGGGACAGAAGAAGGCCAAGAAATACGTTTGAACAGCCGTCGTTTCTCACTGACTTTAGGTGAGCCGGTACGTTTCAATCTATTGACTTCAACACACGATCAAATTGCTCACGACACCGCCATTCAAAATGGTGTGATGGTCAATGTCGACGCTGATTTGTTCTCCCCTCTCCCGCCTTATCTTTCAACGCTGGAAGGGTCAGGCACCGCAGAGCTTCAAGCCAACCAAAAAGAGCGTGTTGAAGTGTTGCTCGCTTGTCAGTTAACCGAAGTCGGCACATTGAAAATGGAATGTGTAAGTACGGAAGATGACACCAAGCGTTGGTTGCTTGAGTTCGAAGTCAGAAACAAGCAAGGCGATGAATCCGATAACTCTAAACTTCATCCAAGGCTCTACGAATGTAAGGAGTTGATTTCTCGCCTGTACAGCGGCAACAAGAAAAGTGCTGAATCTAAAGAGATCAAAACACTGGCCAAAGATCTCGAGAAGCGACTTGGCAAGCGCGAAGAGTGGGACTTTACTACTCTCCGTCACCTGTTTGATTCGTTATCTTTAGGTCGTAAACGCCGTCGTCGCTCTAAAGCACACGAGAAGAACTGGCTCCGTTTAGCGGGTTACTCTTTGCGACCTGGCTTTGGTGATCCAACCGACTCATGGCGTATTGAACAAATTTGGGGGCTCTACCAACAAAACATCCAATTCCAGAACCATCAAGGTTGGACAGATTGGTGGGTATTCTGGCGTCGTGTTGCGGGTGGCCTGAATCAAGAGCAGCAAGAGACCATCTTGGCTGATATCGCGAAGTACCTTCACCCAGGTGCAATGAAGAACCCTAAAACGGCTAAAGATGCACAAGACAATGGTTACGAGGCCATGGTTAGATTGGCAGCATCACTTGAGCAACTTGAAGTAGAAGACAAGGTTCTATTAGCAACTTGGTTCTTAAGCAAAGCGATTAACCATAATCAGTTCGAACAGGCTCACTGGTGGGCTCTGGGTCGCTTAGCGTCTCGTACACCGTTATACGGAAGCCAACACAGCGTAATCCCAAGAGAGCAAGCAGAACAGTGGTTACCAAAGCTGCTTGATCAGAATTGGCAGAAAGAGCAGATGATTGGCTTCGCGGCTGTGATGATTTGTCGTAAGACGGGTGATCGACAGTTCGATATCTCTGATGACTACCGTGCTCAAGTTCTTGAGAAGCTCAAGCAAAGCAAGGTACCTGATTCATGGCTAACGCTAGTAAGTGAAGTCACTGAGCTTTCTGAGAGCGAGTCTAAGCGTGTGTTTGGTGATGCATTACCAAGCGGCTTAAGCCTGATCAATAGCTAGCTTTGAAACGATTAGCTTTAGTTGTTAATGAGTAAAAAGCTAACGAGAAAGAAAAAAGCCACTTTCGGTTCGTTGAAAGTGGCTTTTTTATTGGTGGCTTAAGGCTGGTATGTTTAATCGACTTATCGCTTTTTGGTTAAGAGCCTTAGCCATATTGCAGTTAATCATTATTAATGTTTTGTTCCGGTTGGGTTAATAGGAAATTCGGTGTTTTCATAGATATCTGATAACTTTTTCGGTTTCTTCTCTTTTTCTCCATTCTTAGATTGATTATGAGTTTCGCTTAAAAGCCATTGCTCATGCATTTTTGCCGAATCCAGAAAATCCGGATCCTCCATTGCTTCCTTGCGAAGTTTATTTACACGTTCGAGAATATCCCAAATCATAATACTTCACCTCCACTAAGGCAGTAATATAAAGATACCCCAAACCCACAAAACATCAACCAACCCAATGAGATAGCGATCTCAATTTCGTAAAATATCAGTTCTAAGCTAACGAAAACCCTCATCAGAAATCGGCTTCAAATGGCGTGTATTTATCAATGATCTTTGGCGATCTTTAGGTACAAAAAAAGCGAGCTCAGAGCTCGCTTATTATCAATCGTTTATCTAACATTGGCTTGATTAAGTAATGTCTTACTTAAGCTCGGTTACCAATTTTAACGGTACCGTTTGTTGCAAACCAAAGTGCTTCTGAACGACGGCGACCTAGCAAAATTGGGCCATCATCGTAGAATAAAAAGTTCTTCCAGTGCTTCTTAAAAACCGACCACTTAGTTTCAAGAATGTTGTATTTTTCATAACAAAAATAGATAGTTACGTCATCTTGCCAATCAATGAAGTTAAGAATCTCTTCTGGCATTTCAGGCTCATCGGCTTCCCAATTTGCCATCCAGCTGATCTCTTCGTTCCAATTGGATGCCTTACTTGGCCAGTCTTGCGAACTTAGTCTCTCAGCATCAGGACTTTGAGGGCTTACGTTCTCTTTCCAAAACTGAGATGCCCTTGCCTGTGTCATTGGTTTAATCTTTTCCAAGTCCTCTGCTGGTAATGGCATCGACTGGTGAGTAAAAATCCATTTTCTTTGGTATTCGTCCAAAGTTGTATATGACATCAAAATTCCTCAAATTTCTTCTTAGGCTTATGGATTTCCATGCCTATATGCTCTTTTTGATACAGTGACGGTTTCATTTTATCTATGTTCGTCACTGCCTCTAAATCTGTATTTACGTTTAATTGATACTTACGCTTAATGACTATTGGTCTCTAAACAGCGCGTCTATCTTTCCAGTTCGGGTTAACGAGTGCAGTCAGTATATGGTCTTCCCATTTACCGTTGATCTGCAAATAATCTTTGGCAAAACCTTCACGAACAAAACCTAAATGTTCCAACACACTAGCGCTACGCTCATTATGAGGCATATAACCGGCCATCAAACGATGCATGTTCTGAACATCAAACATATAGTCTTTGGCCATGCTCAAGCCTCTGCGCATGTAGCCATGGCCCTGTGCACTTTCAGCCAGTGAATAGCCAACGTTACACGCATAGAAAGGGAATCGAGATAGATTACTGAATGAAATGGTGCCCAACATTGCGTTGGTGTCATCATTAACAAGCAAACAGTAATAGCCTAGCCCCATTTTATGAAGCTCATTCAACTTAATCAGACGTTGAGCCCAACCCGTTCTATCAAAAAACGCATCTTCACGAATCGGTTCCCAAGGCTCAAGGTAATCTCGGTTAGTTTGAAAGTAATCACTGATCATGTTCGCATCGTCTATTTCAGCGGTGCGTAGAATCAGGTTTCCGTCGCGCTTATAAATGCGTTCTGGTGTGCTCAAATCTTCCATAATCATGTTCTCATTCAATCAGTTCTTTCTGATACCGTAGTCGCGAAGTTTGTTGGCAATTGAGGTGTGAGAAACATTAAGACGTTTTGCTAGCTTACGGCTCGATGGGAACGACTGATACAGCTTCTCTAGAATCTGAGATTCATAGTCTTTCATGATCTCGTCTAGAGAGCCATCTAAGCTTAGATTCGCCATTCCTGCCGCCATGGTTTCAAGTTGAGGCAAGTGGAATTGCTCAACAGTTAACGTGTCCGAATCCAACTCTGTTAGTGCGCGTAGAACCATGTTGTCTAACTGACGAATGTTGCCCGGCCATTGGTAATTACCAAGCTGGTCGATCAACTCTTGATTCAGTTTTGGTTTTAACATACCTAATTGCTGCGCGTATTTCGCAACGAACATTTCCAACAGTGGCGCTACGTCGTTTGAGCGTTCACGCAATGCAGGGATAGACAGAGTCAGTACATTCAAACGGTAGAACAAGTCTTCACGGAACGAACCCGAGTCTGCTAATTCAGAAAGACGATGGCGCGTTGATGCAATAATACGAACATCAGCGTGCATCTCTTCTTCTTCGCCTACGCGTCGGAATGAACCGTCTTGCAGGAAACGCAGCAGTTTGATTTGAAGATGAGGGCTCATTTCGCCGATCTCGTCTAAAAATACCGTACCACCATTCGCTTGTTCAAAAATGCCTTTATGACCTTGTTCATGATTGAATGAACCCGGTGCATGACCAAACAATTCAGTTTCAGCCACGTCATCAGGCATTGATGCACAGCTTAGAATCAAGAATGGGAAGGACGCTCGGTTCGAACGGTTATGACACGCTTTAGCCAACATCTCTTTGCCCGTACCTGTGTCCCCTTCAATAAGTAGAGGCTGATCCAGCATAGCCAATTTCTTAGCTTGACTGATCAAGGCTTTATGGCGATTAGAGACACCAACAAAGTGTTCAAAACCTAGGTTGTTCTGCTCAGGGATTGAATCTGGCGAGTTCATCTCTTGATTACAAGAACGAATCGTCATTACTGCGCTCGCCAGTACTGCTTCGTTAACGTCACCGCCAAGATAAATCGGCAGAATCTCAATAGAGAAGTCCAAACCTTCTAACACTACAACTTCACGATGACGCGTTACATCACCTTCGATCCAGCGAGCAAAGTTAAAGCTAGGAACAAACGTCGCTAACGGCTCACCGATGACTTCGTCTTCTTGCTTGCCGAATAGGTTCAATGCAGCGTGGTTCGCCATGTCGACTGAACCTTTAAGGTCAATCGCAATCACTGGGTCTGGCAGGTTAGCAAGCAGAGCAATCAGTTCAGTATTATGCCTTTCGCTCGGCATAAATTGGATTTTAAGTACATCCTTCACACCTGAAATTCGGCGAATTTCAGCCATAAGTTCACTAAAAGCATCAAAATTAATATCAGGGCAGTTTAGGTAAATTATGCCTTTAACATCAATTTCGATTCCTCTTAAATCAATGCTTTTTGAGGCCAAGATATCGAGCAACTCACGCGTTAAGCCGAGTCTGTCTTCACACAATACTTCAAGACGCACAAATAGTCCTATTTTAGGTGTCAGGATAAGTTGACAGTAGTGTGGATTAAGCTCTGAGTTCAGTCAAGAAGAAGAGTAAACATATGTTTACTCTTCTTCTCAAACTATTGAGCTTTCAATGCTTTATTTGAGAGCAATACGCTTTATTTCAGCAAGAACGGCTTTGCGGAGGTCGGATAGTTTTACTTTTCGATCATTGTGCCAAGGCATAGGTCGAAGCAATGACATCGCTTTTAATCCAAGTCGTGCAGTAAGAATACCAACACCAAGGCCTTGACCTGCTCTTGCTGATACTTTACCAGCAAGATCCATCGAGACTAAATCCATGCTTGCATCAATCGCCAGCTCACTCGCACCAGCCGCAGCCATGTTGATTAACACCAACTTGAACAGCTTGATGCGAGACCAATAGCCAAGCTCAATACCATAAACGTTGGCAAGCTTGTCTATCATGGTGAAATTGCGCCACGCCACCAGCAACATATCTGCTGCGGCTAATGGGCTCACCGCAACCAAGGCGGCGGATTCCGTCGAGAACTTAGTGACGATTTGAGTCGCGACCTTATCTTGCTGACTCACAACCAACGCATCGTACATATCCAACACTTCAGCATCGCTGTGCGCAGGATTAATACTGTTTCTCCAATTATCGTACGAAGGAGACTCAGCAACTATACCGCCCTGCTTGGCAATGTTTTCACAGAATGCTTTGCCCTTAGCAACGCTTTGGCTTTGTAACAACTCTTCACTCTGCTCTTGCACACTGAAATGGTCTTTCAGAGAACGCAGCTTCCACAGCTCTTTGCCTATTGCGCCTAAACCCAATGAAGCAATAGCTGCGATAAAGCCTGCCCAACCTAAAGCGAGCCAATCAGCGGTTTGAATAGCAGTAATGACAGAGTCAATCGCCTGCCAACCTACCAGACCGGTGAAAGCGACAAGTAAGCCCGTGCCAAACCACTTCTTCTTTTTGCTGGGTCGAATCACTTGTTCCAGTTGCAGCTCAGTGTCACCATCAAGGTCGTTTTCCACTTGTGGGGCAACAGGCACAAACTTCTCTTGTTCCGTAAACAGCTGTTGAGCGCCTAAGTCTGGACTCACTTCATTATTATCCGGCTCATCGAACGAGGTCTTCAACGGTTCATCAAAGACCTGTTTCGTTTTTAATTCACTCATACTGATTGCCTCAATTACTTCAACTTGTCGCCAATGAGATACTCTAAGACCTTGTCGATTCTTAGATGCTGACAAGGCTCATCGGAGTGTTGCTCCATTGGCCTAAAGCTCGTGAAATCAAACTGGTTGGTTTCCCAATACTGTTTGTTTGGCAGTTTACGCGGCACCTCACCCGGATACATGGTTTGAGGCACGTTATCCAAGGTTACGCCTCGCAACGCTGGAACATTGCCTGAACCTGACGAGATATAACCCGCGCTCGTTGCTTGAATAGATGCGATGCTCATACAACTCATGTCGATATGTTCAAACGCCGCTTGTTGCCAAGCTGGGTGGACCATCTGCTGTAACAGTGAGACCAAGTTCGGATGCTGATCCGGAGTCACATGATCGGCCTTGGTTGCAGCAAACAAAATCTTGTCGATCTTCGGGGCAAATAAGCGTCTTAGCATATTGCTTCGACCGTACTTAAAGCTCTTCAATAACTGTTCTAACGCACCACGCATGTCCATGAAAGAGTCATAACCCGCGTTAAGTGGCTGCAAGCAGTCCACCAGCACGATTTGTCTGTCGAACGTAGAAAAATGATTTTTATAGAACGCTTTCACAACCTTCTGTTGATACTCTTCATAACGCGCTTTTAGCACTGCGTAGTTACTCGTTTTAGAGAACTTACTCTCAGGAGCAGTACACGGAAAAAATTGCAGGACAGGCGCGCCTTCAAGCTCACCCGGCAATACAAATCGCCCCGGTTGTACCCAATGCAGTCCGTTACTCTTACAAGTATGCAGATACTGGGTATAACTATCGGCAATGGTGACCAGTTTCTTTTCATCAGCACCGGCCAACAAATCGATATCACCGCGCATCGCGTTCCATTCTTGTGAATAGATTTCTCGACCGCCTTTTAATGCTGCGAATTGGGATTGGCTCCACGTATCAAAGTCCATATCCAATAACGGTAAATCAAGCAGCCATTCTCCCGGGTAATCGACAATATCGAGATAAAGAGTGCTGTTTTTACTCAGCAGCTTCTTCGCGCCTTTGGCAGGCTTATATTTGATGGCTAGGCGAATTTCACTGACATCACGCGTCGGTACTGGCCATTCTGGTGGCTGCGCGTTTAGCGACTCCATCGCTTCATCATACGAAAAGCGCGGGATCATCATGTTGTGTTGTGGGATACGTTTAGCACCAATAATCCTTCCATCTCTCATCGATGAAAAGAGCGGTAAATTCTTGTGAGTAGACGTATGAAGAAGTTGGTTAACCAGCGAAGTGATGAAGGCTGTCTTACCCGCACGAGAAAGCCCCGTGACCGCTACTCTAATGTGAGAATCCGTTCCTCTGCTTATAAAGTCACTCATTTCTTGAGTTAGGTGTTTCATTTGAACGACTCCGTGATAGTTAGGCTGGCTGATTATGATAATAAAGAGGCAAGCCTATGTTCTTTCCCTGTTGGGATAGTTTAAATATTGATAGTTTTGCTTATGTGATTAGTATGCAATACACATTCTTAATGCTAGATGAATAAAAGCCCCTGACTACATTCATAATCAGGGGCTTTGAAATTTTTATACGATGTCGGACTAATCGTCTTCAATCAGCTTGTAGATAACAAATAATGTTATCTCAGCAATCAACCATAATACACATGTGATGGTTACATACTTTTCGTTAAAGATGCTGATTCCGTGCAAGATCATATCGTAACCAATGAAACTACCAATCACCACTGCCAAGATAATCTGTAGGATCTGAATAAAACGAGGCATTCCTTTCTCCTATGTTCTTATATCAAACGATGTGTTTATAACTATATCATTGATAATAAGACAAAAGTGCAGATAATGCTGCACGTTTGTATTTAACTTTCTATGAAAAGTCGTGAATTCAAACGCTGATGACAATTCTTATTTGGCTTTTTCAGCTTCTGCAATTTTCACTTTCCAGGTATCAGGACCGATTTGGTGTGCGTTCACGCCATTAGAATCAACCGCTACCGTTACTGGCATGTCTTCAACTTCAAATTCGTAGATTGCTTCCATACCGAGATCTTCAAACGCAACAACACGTGCTTTCTTAATTGCTTTTGCAACAAGATAAGCGGCGCCGCCAACGGCCATTAGGTAAACCGATTTATGTTGTTTGATTGATTCAACGGTTGCAGGACCACGCTCTGCTTTACCAATCATTCCCATGATGCCGGTTTCTTCTAGCATCATGTCGGTGAACTTATCCATACGAGTAGACGTTGTTGGGCCAGCAGGACCTACCGCTTCATCGCCGACTGCATCAACAGGGCCTACGTAATAAATGAACTTACCTTTTAGGTCGACGCCTTCTGGTAAACCTTCACCACTTTCAAGCATGCCTTGAATACGCTTATGAGCAGCATCACGACCGGTTAAGATCTTGCCTGATAGAAGAACCGTTTCGCCAGTCTTCCACTCTTGAACGTCTTCTTTAGTAATTTCATCAAGGTTAACACGGCGTGTATTTGCACCAGCTTCCCAAGTAATATCTGGCCACTCTTCTAACTTAGGTGGTGTTAGCTCTGCAGGGCCGCTGCCATCTAATGTGAAATGTACGTGACGCGTTGCCGCACAGTTCGGGATCAAGCAAACAGGCTTAGATGCAGCGTGAGTTGGTGCTGTTTTGATTTTCACGTCAACCACAGTCGTTAGACCGCCAAGACCTTGTGCGCCAATACCCAGTTTGTTGACACGGTTGAAGATATCTAAACGAAGCTCTTCTTCAGCGTTCTCTGGACCTTTGTCGATAAGCTCTTGAATATCGATGTGTTCCATCAAAGATTCTTTTGCTAGTACCGCTGCTTTTTCAGCCGTACCACCAATGCCTATGCCTAGCATGCCCGGTGGACACCAGCCCGCGCCCATTGTTGGTAGCGTCTTCTCTACCCATTCTGCAATATCATCAGAAGGGTTCAGCATAACCATCTTAGTTTTGTTCTCAGAACCGCCGCCTTTTGCTGCGATTTGAATTTCAACTTTGTTGCCAGGAACCATATTAATGTGAACAACCGCTGGCGTGTTGTCTTTAGTATTAATACGCTTACCTGCAGGGTCCATTAGGACAGATGCACGCAATGGGTTATCCGGGTTGTTGTAAGCTTGACGAACGCCTTCATCAACCATTTGTTGTACTGTTTGATCCGTTTCCCACCTAACATCCATACCGATGTTCACGAAACAAGTAACAATACCCGTATCCTGACAAATTGGCCGATGGCCTTCCGCAGACATACGCGAGTTAATCAGAATCTGAGCGATCGCATCTTTTGCTGCTTGGCTCTCTTCTTTCTCGTACGCTTTTTCTAGGGCTTGGACAAAGTCTAAAGGGTGATAATAAGAAATGTACTGAAGTGCGTCAGCGACACTGCTGATCACATCTTGCTTACGAATAACCGTCATTGCATGCCTCTTTATTGTTCTGGTTCTATTTGGGTTCTTGGTTTGACTGTTTTGTCTCACAGGATTAGTTGGCTTAGCTTTTTATTATGTTGAGCTGTATTTAGTTGCTTTAGCAATCGCTTGCATAGCTTTAAACTAAGCCATGTGGTTTGCACCGTTCTAATCAAGAACCCATTTTATTTTCAATTTATGATACTCTTGCTTTCTCTCACACGCCATGCAGTGATCGAACTCTTTGTCACAAATTAAACAAATGAATAACAACGAATTTCGCTCTATCCAAATCAAGCCGCTTGAATATCAATCAACTTTAGCTAAACAGCTGTTTTCTCATATTCAAAGCGTGCCGTGGGCAATGCTATTACGCTCTGCCTCAGAAAGCCACGTCGATAGTCGATACGACATTTTAGTTGCTCAACCCATCGCCACCTTCGAGACAATCGGTGCAAAAACGACCGTTAGTGTTAATGAGACGTGCGAGGTTTCAGAGTCAGACCCTTTCGAACTACTCGACCAATACCAACAGCAATTGCTACCCGCAACCAGTGAGCATCCTGAACTGCCTTTCATTGGCGGCGCTCTAGGCTATTTTAGTTACGATTTAGGGCGACGAGTAGAAGCTCTACCCTCTCTTGCTAAGCGTGATATTTCTGCGCCAGACATGGCGGTTGGATTGTATGAATGGGCTGTGATTGTTGATCATAAACATAGAGCTGCGTTCCTTGTTGGGCAAAACATTGATACCCATTGGGATTGGTTAACTCAGCAACCATCGCAAAACGAACAAGCTCATCAGAAGTTTGGATTAACCACCCCATGGCAATCCAACATGACAGAGCAGACTTATGCCAATAAGTTCGATAACGTTCAAGAGTACTTGTTGTCGGGTGATTGTTATCAGATAAACCTTGCTCAGCGTTTTCGTGCCGATTACCAAGGCAGCGAATGGCTCGCTTATGAAAAGTTAGAGCAATACAATTCGGCGCCGTTTTCTGGTTTTATTCGTCTTGAACACGCTGCAATCTTAAGTGTCTCCCCTGAACGATTCTTAGAGCTCAATAGTGGCACCATTGAAACTAAGCCGATCAAAGGCACACGCCCTCGTTCTGATGACCCTATGATTGATAACGCCAATGCTCAAGACTTAACAGCAGCAGAAAAAGATCAGGCTGAAAACCTGATGATCGTCGACCTACTGCGCAATGACATCGGTAGAGTCGCAAAGCCAGGCTCAGTTAACGTCCCTAAATTGTTCGATATCGAAAGCTTCCCTGCCGTGCACCACTTAGTCAGTACCATTAGAGCAGAGCTGGATGTTCAGTACTCCGCGACTGACTTATTGAGAGCCTGCTTCCCTGGAGGTTCGATTACGGGTGCTCCGAAAGTTCGTGCAATGCAGATCATTGAAGAGTTAGAACCCCATCGACGTTCAGCTTACTGTGGCAGTATTGGCTATATCAGCCGGAATGACAGAATGGACACCAGTATTACGATTCGAACGTTAGTGGCGGAAGATAATGCCCTCTATGCGTGGGCTGGCGGTGGCGTGGTATTTGATAGTGATTGTGCCTCTGAGTATCAAGAAACACTCGATAAATTGAGTCGTATCTTACCTGTACTTGAAGAGTACTGATCTAAATCGGTAAACACCCAAACGCAACTTTGTGGCGTGTTAGCCAATCTAAGACCGTAAATAAAACAAACCCTAAGCCATCCAAGATAGCTTAGGGTTTTCTGTTTTTGGATAAGAGCCAATACGGATGTATTAACACTAAACAACGGCAGTTGGTGCAATACCCCACTTCTTGAGCATGTCTTTAAGATCATTCGAGGTGTAGGGTTTACTGAGGATGTCATCCATTCCAGACTTAATGCAACGCTCACGCTCTTCAAGCGTCGTTCCGGCAGTGAGTGCCACAATAGACTTGGTGTAACCTTTCTCTCTGAGCTTTTGTGTCGCTTCAAAACCGTCCATGACTGGCATCCTGCAATCCATAAACACGATGTCATATTCATTATCTGAGGCGAGTTCCAGTCCTTCGACTCCATTACCTGCAATGGTCGGTTCTATCTCATATTTACTCAGCATCTGTTGGATGATGATTTGGTTCATCTTAATATCGTCCACCACTAGGACTTTAAGTAAAGACAGTTCGCCCTCTGATTCGAATCCTATCGCGACTCGATCACTCTCTGTTGGCATGTCGACAACTTGAAGAGGAATTGAAATGGTAAATCGAGTGCCTGTACCCACCACACTGGTAACGCCAATATCGCCGTTCATCAGAGCCACTAACTTGCGACAAATCGTTAAACCCAGTCCAGTACCTTCATAATTTCGGCTACTTGAATTATCGGCCTGCGTAAACGGTTCAAACAACGTTTTGTATGCAGACTCGGCAATCCCGACCCCAGTATCTTCAACAGAGAAAACAAATTGGTTTTTGTCCCATTCAATATCAACATTCACATGGCCTTCTTCCGTAAATTTAATCGCATTACCGATTAAGTTCACAAACAGTTGAGTGATACGTTCTAAATCACCTTGGAAATGAGAAGGCATGTTGGAAGCGACACTAATATTGAATTCAAGCTGCTTCTCAATGGCGCGATTGACGAAGATACTCTCAATCGTGTTTCTCAGATCATGTAATGCAAATTTCTTCGGTATAAGATCTAACATGCCCGCATTAATCTTACTGTAATCAAGTAAGTCATTAATGATGGTTCTCAGAAACTCGCCAGACTGACTGAGGTTATTCACTATCTCACGCTGAGAGCTGTTCAGTGTGGTATCGCTGATCAACTCAGCACTGCCTAATAAACCGTTTAGCGGGGTTCTTAGTTCATGGTTGATCATCGCCACAAAGTCACGCGTTGCCCTTTCAGACTCTTCGGCTCGTTGACGCGATTCAATATTTCGGTTGATAGCTAATTGATGGGTGATTGCACTACAAATTAGGTCAGTGACCAATAAGAGTTGGCTTTGAATAAATTCGTAATCTTGGTCGGATAAATTGACCTTAACAATCAGCGCACCGACAATCTCGTTTTCTACTTCTAAAGGCACCATTAGTAAATCACCTTGCCATTGAGGCTCCTGAATGTTTTGATCCAGTTCGCCAACCGATTCATCGCCGTAATCACAAGTTTGAAGCTCTGGGAGTAACATAGGTGGTAATATCAAACGGCTAGCTTCAATCAGGTAGCTATTAGTCACGTTCATCGTTAACTCAGACAACATAACATCATCCAAATCATTCCTGAGGAAAGCCCGACCGAAGTCTATCAACAGGTTTTCGATTTGTTCTTGGAATTCTATACGACGTATATTGGCGTTTGAACGCTTCTCTAACTGGCGCAAAGCTAACTCAAGCTGTTGATTCGCCTCAAACAGCTCTAAGCTCTTTTGCTCCAGCAGCCTCTCAGCTTCTTTTCTTGCTGCAATTTGCCGCTTTAGCTTATTTTCTATAGCAGATGCCAAGCTCATATTACTTTTCTACTTTTAAATTGAACCTAACCACACTTTGATCATCATTCTGTGGCGTCATCTCTACCAAAATAGACTCACCATGATGCTCAGCACACCCTTCTATTAGCCCTAGGCACACATGCGACATACACCTAGCGCTTTTGTAATCAAAGACGAGTTGAGCTTCTGTTGTCGAAATAAAACTGAATTCAGGTGGTTCAGCGTCTGGGTAAAGTTTTTTCACTTCTACGTGGATGTAACGCTCAACATGTTGGATAAATTGGAAGGTAGTGTTGCTGTGAGCCAAGCTAGCTTTGTCTGGTAAAGAAGCCAACAAATTCTTAAATACGGACTGGCCAAATACGCGTTGTAAAGTGGCTGTATCAATATCTGTTTTTTTACTTAGGTTAATGATGAGTTTAACGAGATCTTTGTGGTCGTAACTACCTACCGACGTATAAATCCCCTCGTCTTCAGACATTTGTAAAACTTCTTCTAAAAGCTCTAGTCCGAACTTATCTTCAACAAGCTCTAAAAATTCAGTGAATATGATTCCTTTCATTTCATACCTTTTGATCTGTTTCTTTTTAGAATGAGTCACTAAGTTCTTGTTATCAATTTCTTAATCAAAATTATTGGCTCTATCACTTAACTTTATGACATTGATAACGGTTACCTACTCATATGCCCATATTGAATATAGCAAAAAGCAAGAATTTGAAACCAAAAGCCCGACTCATAAGCGGTTAACTTCCAAGATAGACAGGTTTGAGACTCAAACAGACACGCTTTGTTAACTAATTAGACCCGATTTACACCAAGATTGGCGTTAGCTTACGGGTTATGCCTATACTTAAAGGCATAATAATCAATATATTGGCATGATATGAACCGAGATAACTTCCTTCAACAGTTCCAACTTAACCCAACAGTTGGCTACCACCCTGAATCTGTAAGGCGTATTTCTCATATTAGTGGGGAACAACTACGCAAAGCGGCAGTAGTGGTCGGTTTGGTTGAAAGAGAAGACGGTTTACATGTCATTTTTACTAAAAGAGCAGTACATCTTAAGCACCACCCTGGCCAAATCAGCTTTCCTGGAGGAAAACATGAACAATCGGACCCTTCTATGCAATTTACTGCATTAAGAGAACTGCACGAAGAAGTAGGAATTCGATCGGATCAGGTTAAAATTGTTGGGCAATTACCAGCATTGAGCACCATTAGTAAATTTTCTGTGACACCGATTATTGCAATGGTCGATCCTGATTACAAAGCGGTTATTGATCAGAACGAAGTTGCCTCTATTTTTGAGGTTCCTGCCACCTATGTTTTGGACCAAGCCAAGCTTCATAGCCACACCGTTAATTTCAAGAAAATCCAACACCGTGTTTTTGCCATGCCCTTCGAAGAGCACCTAATATGGGGCGTTACGGCTCAAATCATCCAATCACTGCAGCAGCATGTTGTGCAATAATCTACATAGCAACTATGTTTTTTTTAATCTCTGTTAACAAAATCCAACCTTTCTATGGAACAGATTTATTAATGCAACTTTACGCAAACGTTTCCCTGGTATAAATCTGAACAACTCCGCCTTTCGCATAAAAAAAACTAATATATAGCATAAACATAAATCAGCTGTAGCACGCCAATTTCGTGATCAAAAATCCGTTTTTCGCATATCATGTGACACGCCGTTTCATTACATGATTAAGATCTATTTTTTGTAGAAGAAAATTCTGCAGAATTAGCCCCAACTTATTTCCTGTTCCCAAAAAATGAGTAATTTAACATGAACACAACAACTTCTTCGGTAAATGCCGTTAAAGATTCAAGCAAGTTTAACTATAAAGATTTTACCTGGTGTTTATCACTATTCGGTACAGCAGTTGGTGCTGGCGTACTATTCCTTCCAATCAAAGCTGGTGCGGGTGGTTTTTGGCCATTAGTTATCCTAGCTCTAATCGCGGCACCAATGACTTGGTTCGCACACAAATCTCTAGCTCGTTTCGTACTGTCGGCTAAAAACCCTGAAGCTGATATTACAGACACAGTTGAAGAGCACTTCGGTAAGACTGGCGCAAACCTTATTACTTTTGCTTACTTTTTCGCTATCTACCCAATCGTTCTTATCTACGGTGTTGGTATCACCAACACGGTTGATTCTTTCCTGGTAAACCAAATGGGTATGGAATCTATTCCACGTCCTCTTCTTTCTGGTGCACTGATCCTTGCTATGACAGCAGGTGTTGTATTCGGTAAAGAACTGATGCTTAAAGCAACGTCAGCAATGGTTTATCCACTAGTATTCGTCCTACTAGCGCTGTCTTTCTACCTAGTTCCTGAATGGAACACTTCAATGATGGAAACAAGCCCAGAATGGTCTTCAATGCCTTCTATTATCTGGCTTGCGATTCCAATCATCGTGTTCTCTTTCAACCATAGCCCAATCATTTCTCAGTTCTCTAAGGAGCAACGTCGTGTATACGGTGATGACGCAGTTAAAAAAACTGACGCGATCACTGGTGGCGCAGCAATGATGCTGATGGGTTTTGTAATGTTCTTCGTATTCTCTGTAGTGCTTTCTCTATCTCCAGAGCAATTAGAAACAGCACAAGCGCAAAACATCTCGGTACTTTCTTACCTAGCTAACGTTCACGAGTCTCCACTTATCTCTTACATGGGTCCTCTAGTAGCGTTCGCAGCAATCACTTCTAGCTACTTCGGTCACTTCCTAGGTGCTCATGAAGGCCTTGTTGGTCTAATCAAGTCTCGCTCTGGTTCTTCAATCAGCACGATTGAGAAAGCATCTCTAGCGTTCATCGTTGTTACAACTTGGATTGTTGCGGTAGTTAACCCAAGCATCCTAGGTATGATTGAAACAATGGGTGCACCAATGATTGCAGCTATCCTGTTCCTAATGCCTGTATTTGCGATGCAAAAAGTACCAGCAATGGCTAAGTACAAAACATCAGCACCTGTGCAAATCTTTACAGCTTTATGTGGTCTAGCGGCTATTAGTTCTGTAATCTACGGCGCTCTTTAATCTAAAGCACTTTTTATAAGATGATCTTCATCTTATATCGTGAGATTAAACACAAAATATAATGATAATAAATGAGCCTCCCTACTCCCCTTGGGAGGCTCTCTTTTTGAGGTAATCGCAATGATTAGTGTATTTGATATCTATAAAATCGGTGTTGGTCCATCGAGCTCACATACAGTTGGACCAATGAAAGCGGGTAAAGAATTTATTGATGACCTACGTTCAATGGGAAAATTGCGCGACATCACTAAAATCACCGTGGACGTATATGGATCACTATCACTGACAGGGAAAGGTCACCACACAGATATCGCTATAATCATGGGTCTTGCTGGCAATACTCCTGAGAAAGTAGATATCGACTCTATCGCGGGCTTTATTACTCGAGTAGAAGAAACTGAACGTCTACCTGTTGGTATGCACTGTCATACTGTTTCATTCCCTAAAGATGGCGGAATGAACTTCCATACTTCGAACCTTTCATTGCATGAAAATGGCATGAGCATTCATGCTTGGGTTGATGACGATGTCGCATACTCAAAAACATACTACTCAATTGGTGGCGGTTTCATTGTTGACGAAGAGAACTTCGGCAAAGAAGAAGAAAACCCTATTAAAGCACCTTACGAATTCACAACAGCAGAACAGCTCGTTAATCAGTGTAAGGAAAGCGGTCTTTCTATCAGTACACTGGTTATGAAAAACCAAGCAGCGTTCCACTCAGACGAAGAGTCTCGTACGTACTTCGCAAATATCTGGAGAACGATGCGTGAGTGTATGGATCGCGGTATGAATACTGAAGGTGTTCTACCTGGTCCACTGCGTGTTCCTCGTCGTGCAGCGGCACTTCGACAACAACTGATCACTTCAGAAAAAACAACCAACGATCCAATGACCGTAATTGACTGGGTGAACATGTATGCTTTCGCAGTAAACGAAGAAAACGCAGCGGGCGGTCGTGTAGTAACGGCGCCAACAAACGGCGCGTGTGGCATCATCCCTGCTGTATTGGCTTACTACGATAAGTTCATCCAAACAGTGACAGAGAAAGACTACATCCGTTACTTCGCAGCTTCTGGCGCGATCGGTGGTCTTTACAAGCGCAACGCTTCTATCTCTGGCGCTGAAGTTGGCTGCCAGGGTGAAGTTGGTGTGGCATGTTCTATGGCTGCTGCTGGTCTTGCTGAACTTATGGGTGGTAGTCCTGAGCAAGTGTGTATGGCTGCAGAAATCGGCATGGAGCATAACCTAGGTCTAACGTGTGACCCGGTTGCAGGCCAAGTACAAGTTCCATGTATCGAGCGTAACGGTATTGCTGCAGTGAAAGCAATCAACTCAACTCGTATGGCACTTCGTCGCTCTTCTGCTCCTACTGTTTCTCTAGATAAAGTTATCGAAACAATGCTAGAAACAGGTAAAGACATGAACGCTAAATACCGTGAAACATCTCAAGGTGGTTTGGCAGTTAAGGTGGTTTGTTAATTAGTATTAGTTTGTTAATAGCCTTTGAATCAATCTGCTTTTAATAAGCAGATAATAAAAAGGAACGCCGATGCGTTCCTTTTTTTGTATCTAAAGCTTTTGTAGCTGAAGTTTGGTGACTGATTTATTCAACCGACCAAATTGTTTTATTAAATCACTTGTGAGATAAGCAAGAAGCAACCAAATAGCAATGAGAATGCCATCATTGCATTACCACCTTCCGTGCGGTATCTATCATCAGCAACTTTCATCAAGCGTTGTTTATGAACCATCACCAGAGGAACAAACACAGCCAAGAACACTAAGATGATGCCTGCATAGTTCAACACTTGTAAGAACTTATCTGCAGCAAGCAGTGAACCAGCCAGCGGTAGGATGAAGCTAATGCAGTAAGTAACCGCAGTGTTTTGGTTGAACATGTCTCTATTCTGGTTGAACAGCGCCATCGCCACACCAAAGAAAGAAGTTAACAGTGCCAAACCTGTGAAGGTAGAAAGAACATTGCCTACCCAAGGAGACTGTGCCTCAAACGCCGCCATCAAATCTGAGACATTCTTGAAGCTTCTGAATTGCTCTTCACTCAAGTTACCTACTACCGCAAACAACCAACACAGGTAACACACTAGTGGGATCAAAGAACCAACAATCACCATATTACGCAGCTGTTTGTCTGTCGCTTCGTGGTTATAAGAAACCAAGGTTGGAATCACAACCATAAAGCCAAAGCTAGTAAACAGGATTGCACTGGTTTTGATTAGATCGACGTGATCATGACTGGTCACCTGCATAAGGTTATCTTGAGTCATGTTCGGCGCTAAAAAGGCCATAGTGACAAACAGGCTCGCAAGCATCACAAAGAACAATGCACGGTTCAGTTTATCAATGACACCGGTGCCACTCGCGACGACGGCACCTGCAAGTAAGGTAAACACGATTTGGCTCGTGGTCGCGGTGATCACAACGCCAAAGTTAGACAGTAACTTGCTCAGTAAATCACCCGCGCCCAGAATGTAAGCCATTAAAAGGCAAATCAATAACGCGTAAAGTAGGCCGTTGATAATCAACTGCCCTTTTTTGCCCAGAGTTTTTCGAGCAATAGAGTTCAACCCTAGACCGCCACCAGCTTTGATGGTCGCTTCTAGAAGTAATAGTGCTGCGTAAGTGGTACCGAAACAAATCAGAACCATCAGCAGTGTGCCGTAAAGCAATCCGAATTGAGCTAATACCATTGGGATCGCAAGCATACCAGCACCGAGAGCGGTACCAGCGATAATTAGGGAGCTACCCATCATTTTAATATTCATTATTTTTAACTTATTTGTTTAGTTTTTATAGGTGTGAGTCTTCATACATCAAGCGGATGACAAAGGAGTTCAGATAGAAATAAAGTTATAAAACGAATAACAATAGGAGCGATAAGCAGTAAAGAAGCGTGCAGAGACGTTGTCGAACAGGGCGTTCAAAGGGGAGCTTGTCTTAAAAGAGGTAAAACGAGAAGCGTGAGTGAGCGTTAACTGATGTGGTGAACCTTCCGTAGGTTCAATAATCGGCGATGTAATCTTGAATTTCATGTATGTGTCCAATAATTGAGTCACATTCCATAGTATTTGAAGCAGCGTATCCGTTGCTGCCCTACCCCTAGCATTAGAGGTCTTTTTATCTTATCGAATGAGCCTCGAAACACAACGCTATAGCCACAATTTCTGCTATTAAATTGAACAAAACAGCTGTTTGATCATAAATTAACCACCAAACTGCATAAAACTATAATCATTATTAATAAAAACCAAAGAGAGAAAACATGGTCTCTCTTTTTATCCAAACGAAAACATTACATTAAGGCGCAGGACTATATAAACGAGGTGGACTGCTGTTTGGTAAGTGAATCAGATTTAAGCGATTACGTCTTGCCCATTCGACCGTCAATGAGGTCGGAGCCGACAAACAAACCAAGGTTGCGATTTCAGCACGCACGGCTTTATGGATAAGCTCTAAACTGCAACGACTCGTCATAATGGCGAACCCCGACTTAGGGTTGATCTCATTCATGGCCATCGCTCCTATGAGTTTATCCAGTGCGTTGTGGCGGCCGATGTCTTCACGACAAAGTGAAACTTCACCTTTCGAGTTCGCAAACAAAGCGGCATGTAAAGCACCAGATATTTTGGCTGCTTTTTGATGTTTGGCAATTCGCTCTCTCAACCCCTCAAAAACCAGTGGACTGGGTGGTAATGACGATGGCAATGGAACCAAATCCGGAAGTGCTTGTTCAAGCGCCTCAACACCGCATAAACCACAACCTGTGCTTCCAGCTAAGTTACGTCGCTGAGTTTTCATTTCCCAAAAAGCGCGATTGCAGATTTCTACTTGCGCAAAATGAGATTTACCATTAGCACCAATCTCAATATCACGAATTTCACTGAATCTTTTTATGATACCGGTGCTTAAACTAAAACCGCGCACAAAGTCTTCCATGTGGCCTGGCGTCACCATCATAACCGCCTGACTGATCCCGTTATAACTGATCGCCAATGCAGATTCGTTTGCCAGAGGTGCATCCACCACCATGCTATAGCCCGTAAGCTCGCGATAGCTCATGGCCTTGGGCTGTGGAGGCGCTTGATTAAAATCAGGCAGTTCAATATAGGATTGAGTTATACATCTCATAAAATCACCCGGAAAGACGGTCAGCTTGACGATATCGACTCAGACTGAAAACGCCACTGACTAAACAAATATCACTGATTAAACAAATGTTTTGCTTCAGCAAAACACTGATCAGTGAGTGCCGAATAAGGTTCTTGTTTTCGCTTAAGTAGACCCAAAGGCGAATGCACCACTGCTTTTTCTATCGGTACGATACGCAGTTGTTCATTGAGCTCTTCCAATCCAGAGTTAAGCGGCATAACAGCACAGCACAAGCCACTGGTAACGGCTTGGATCAAGTGAAACGTAGAGTTACTTTCAATCAAAGTCTGCGGAACTAAGCCTTTACTGCCGAAACTCAAATCAATCGAATGACGATAATGCATGCCTTTAGACAAAAGCCCCAAAGGAATGCTATTCAGTGATTCCCATAAGACTTCCGACTCAGCAAAATCAAAAAATCGGTTGTCATACAGAATGCCTAAATCCGTCGAGTTCATTTCTATCACGTCAAAATAAGCCGTATTGATCTGGTCGGTGTAGCACATACCTAAATCAAGTTGGTTACGATTGAGCTGGTCTATGATCTGCTCTGATGTCATCGACAAAATTTGAAAACGAAGTTCAGGGAATTTTTCTGCTAACGGCTTAATTAACTGCATCGGGTTTTGGCTGGCTAAAGGCACCATGCCAACTCTTAGCGAGCCGACCAGTTGACCACGGCAGTTAGCCGCTTCAGCTTGTAAACCATCATGAGCCGCTAAAACTGTCTTTGCCCAAGCCAATATACGTTCACCCGCTTCGGTAAACCCTTCAAAACGTTGACTTCTTGAAATCAATTCGAGGTCTAATTCTTCTTCTAACCGCCTTATCCTCATCGACAACGTAGGCTGAGTAATATGGCAAAGTGTCGCAGCCTGACCAAAGTGTTTCGTTTGATCTAAAGCGATTAAATACTTAAGTTGTTTTATATCCATGAATGATTAGTAAAACCTTGAAATGAAGCGTCGTCTTCGCGTTCGTCGTACATTCACTGTTCTCTGTGATTGAACAGAGCTATCACGGGAAATAACTCAACCTGTAAAGCTACAGCTAAAATAAAACGGTATTTTTTGATTTAAATCAAAGTATGCCTAATTTAAATACAGGTCAAATCTAAAATATCTATAGCGTGATAGACAACAACTATCATGGAGACGCAGATATACCAAGCCTGATCGACGAATCTCTCACAAAATAGAACTCATATCGCACTGGCTAATAAATTTTATTTATCACTATGACAAGTCTATTTATCACTGTGACAAAAGCGACACTTTCCATATTTATTCGCCATGATAGATTCTATTTATCACTTAGTCGGCAATATCAATTGGACGTACTGCCCATTAGCGACATAACCTTTGATTTAGATCATGGCAAAAAATCAGCCGGTCTATTTTTGAATATTCAAAGCAGTAAACAGGTATCGACATCAAATAATCAAAACCGTTTTACTCCCGCCTTATTTTTATAACGCGCCTGTTTTTACCGGTTCCCTTGTTTACTGCCGTTCCCACGTGTGAGGAGTGCAGTTGTGAGCCAAAAAGAACAAATAAAAAAATATAAAGGTCCTGCTGGTGGTTGGGGGGCGTTAAAATCCGTCGCTAAGAGTTGGTGGGGCAGCGAAAATGCCATCAAAAACATTCGAACAATGCTTAAAACGAATCAAAACGGTGGTTTTGATTGTCCGGGATGCGCATGGGGTGAATCCCCACACAGCAGTAAAGTAAACTTCTGTGAGAACGGTGCAAAAGCCGTGAACTGGGAAGCCACAAATCGAGTTGTGGATCCTGATTTTTTCGCTGAACACAGCGTAACATCCTTGTCATCACAAACAGATTACTGGCTGGAATACCAAGGTCGAATAACCCATCCGATGAAGTACGACGCTGCATCTGACCACTATATTCCAATCGCGTGGGACGAAGCATTTTCGCTGGTCGCTAAGCATTTGAAGCAACTCAACTCACCGCATCAAGCCGAATTTTACACCTCGGGTCGAGCCAGTAATGAAGCGGCATTTTTGTACCAACTTTTCGTCCGTGCGTTTGGAACAAATAACTTCCCAGACTGTTCAAACATGTGCCACGAAGCAAGTGCAATTGGCATGAAAGATACGGTAGGTGTAGGCAAAGGAACCGTGATTTTTGACGACTTTGAAAAAGCAGACGCAATCTTTGTGCTCGGGCAAAACCCAGGCACTAACCACCCCCGCATGCTTGAACCCTTGCGTGAAGCGGTAAAACGCGGTGCGCAAGTGATCTGTTTCAACCCATTGAAAGAACGTGGACTTGAACGTTTCCAAAATCCTCAAGTTCCGGTTGAAATGTTAAGCAATGGTTCAAAACCAACCAATACCGCTTATTTACGACCAGCATTAGGTGGTGATATGGCGGTCTTTCGTGGGATGGCTAAATATTTGCTGCAATGGGAGCGTGATGCGCTCGCAACCGAAGGAAAAGCCATATTTGATCGTAAATTCATCAGCGAACACACCACAGGTATTGATGAATACTTAGCAGAAGTTGATGCGACAACATGGGAGCATATCGCTGAACAATCGGGGTTAGCTTTAAGCGAAATAGAAATGGTCGCTGACATGTACCGCCGCTCAGAAAAAGTGATTATGTGTTGGGCTATGGGCCTAACACAACATCGTCATTCAGTACAAACCATCAAAGAAGTAGCCAATGTGCAATTGTTGCGCGGCAACGTCGGTAAGCCAGGTGCTGGGCTATCACCTGTCAGGGGACATAGTAATGTCCAAGGCGATCGTACGATGGGTATCGATGAAAAACCGTCAAGCCAATTTCTTGATAGCATTGAACGCCGCTTTAACTTCAATGCCCCACGAGATGCAGGCCACAACACCATACAAGCGATTAAAGCGATGGAAGAAAAACGCTCTAAAGTCTTTATTGGTTTAGGTGGTAATTTTGCGCAAGCCACACCCGATACTCCTCGCACGCATCTGGCGATGAAAAATTGTGACCTAACCGTTCATATCTCAACCAAACTCAATCGCTCTCATCTTGTTACCGGTCAAGATGCCCTGATTCTGCCATGTTTAGGACGTACAGAAATCGATACTCAAGCTAATGGGCCACAAGGCATCACCGTCGAAGATACCTTCAGCATGGTTCACATCTCTTACGGACAGCTCGAACCTCGATCAGAGCATTTACGGTCTGAACCAGCCATTGTCGCGGGTATTGCCAATGCCACACTGGGCAGCCATCCAATAGATTGGAACTGGGTCATTCAAGATTATGGGCATATTCGAGATCTCATTGCAGATACGATTCCGGGCTTTACTGACTTCAATCAGAAGCTGGAAAAAACGGGTGGGTTTCATTTAGTCAACCCTGCCGCAAATCGTCAATGGAACACCCTCAGCGGTAAAGCGCAATTTGGCTCCAATGAACTGCCAAAACAGCTAATTAATGAAGCGGTGTTACAAGGTGCCAATAAACCCGATTTGATCTTGCAAACCATACGTTCCCATGACCAATACAACACCACGTTATATGGCTTGAATGATCGGTACCGCGGTGTCTTTGGTATGCGCGAAGTTTTGTTTATCAATGAGGCTGATATATTGAAGCTAGGTTTTAAACCGAATGACAAGGTCGATATGGTGTCACTTTGGGAAGATGGTGTAACAAGAAAAGTGAAAGGGTTTACCTTGGTGGCTTATGACGTTCCACAAGGTCAGGCGGCCGCTTACTATCCTGAAACAAACCCTTTGGTTCCTCTAGACAGCTATGGTGAACGAACCTATACCCCTACCTCGAAATTTATCGCCATCAGATTAGAGAAATCAACCTCTGACGCCATTCCCCTTTCAACCGTCAGCTAACTATCAATCGACGCCTGAAACTAAAAGTAAAAGTAAAAGTAAAAATCCACCTGTTCTGGCAGGTGGATTTTAATATTAGCGCTGGCCCAGTATAAAGACAGACCGCTGAATATGTTTATTTAAGTCATGTATTTTATTCGGCTTCTCTACCCTTCAAATTTAAAGATAGACTCCAGTTCAAACCCTAAAGAACAGGGTCACAAACTCGCTACATCACAGAAACATAACCACAACCGGAGTGTGGTCACACAATTCGTTATACCCCATAGGGAGTAGATGTTCTTCCCGTTAAAGTATGCGCGTCATTATAAATAATAAAAACCGACTACCCTATGCGCTCAACAATCACCGTCAAAATCCTAGTGGCTCTCGCCATCGTATTCACATTCCTGCTCGTCATATCGACGTATTTTCAATACTCACAACAAAAACAACTAGTTAACTCAGTATTGAGTGAACAACTTCATGATAAAGCCAGCAACTATTTCGATAGTCTCAATATGATGATGCTCACTGGCACGATGGCGCAAAAAGAAACCTTACGTCAGAAAGCATTAGCTCAAGAAGGAATTGAAAACGTACGTGTATTACGTGCTGATGCGGTTAGTAAGCTCTACGGGCCGGGTAACGAAAATCAGAAACCAGTTGATGATATTGATAAACGGGCACTAGCTGGCGAAACCATTATTGAGCCTTTCTCTGCCGAATGGGGTAAAGGCTTGGTTATCGCCCTACCGATGAAGTCGAGTGAAAACTACCGTGGAACTAATTGTGTCGCTTGTCATATGGCTTCTGAAGGTGAAGTACTTGGCGCAATACGTCTTGAATACAATCTAAACCATGTCAATTCTTTGATTGACACTCAAACCATCGCGGCCATTGGCATTATGGCGGTGATTTCCTTCGTTGGTTTTGTACTGACGATGGGCTTAATTCGTAAAATTATTGTTCGCCCTCTTCAACGGACTTCCTACTTCATGACACAGGTCAGCGAGAATAAAAACCTATCCACTCGATTGCCTGAACAAAGTAACGATGAAGTTGGCACCTTAGCCAGCTCGATTAATTCCTTTATGGGGACAGTCTCAGACAGCTTGGTCAAAGTCCAAGACACCTCACATAAGCTCAATGCTTCTGCCAACCAGTTAACCAACGTTGCTCAAATCACGGAAAAAGCCGCCAGCGATCAACAAAGTGAAACCGCTGAAGTACAGCACAATGTGGAAGGGATACAGGCTCAACAAGTGAATGTGGAGCAAGCAACGTTAACAGCATCCGAATTGATCAATCACACCGCCGATGTCGCGTGTAAAAGTGCCAATCAAGCACACGATGCGAGTAGCGAAATCAAAAGTTTGGTTAGTAGTATTGAAGAAGTAAAACACAAAATACTGACACTCAATGAACAAACGGGTGAAGTGTCTTCTATACTGAGTGTGATTCGAGGCATTGCCGATCAAACCAACCTTCTTGCTTTAAATGCTGCTATTGAAGCCGCTCGAGCAGGAGAACAAGGCCGAGGTTTTACTGTCGTTGCCGATGAAGTTCGTCACCTCGCCTCACGAACGGCTGAAGCCACTAGCAACATTGAATCGATTATTCACCAATTCCAACAAGGCAGTGAGGAGTCTCTAACTTCTGCCGACCGTGTTTGCGCGCAAGCTCATCAAAGCTCAACAGATGTTGAAGCTCTGTCGCATGACATGAATGGAGTGGTCGAAGAGATGAAGCAAGTGCTAGCACATGCTCAAAATATCCAAGAGCAAACACAATCCACCACACTCGCAACTAAAGATGTTCAATACAAAGTCGAAACCATTACTTCTCATGCCAATAATACTTCGCAATCAGCCGGAGAGACGCGCGGGATCAGTCATGATTTGGAAGAGCTGTCTGATCATCTCGAGTCGCTGATTAATCAGTTCACGCTATCCAATTCTGAAAGCCGTAAGAGTTAGTCTTCAACTGAGAGACCAAAGGGACAACTCTTCGTTGAAATGCAGAAAATAGAGTAAAAAATCAGCCCTTATTGGTTTTTATCCTCGATAGACAAAATATTTCTTTCGCCGAGCAAGAATAAAGGTTGAAGCTGTCTGTATGACAGGTAATATGTTCAATCGATTTAAAAGTTTATACAACTCAATGTTTCGGCTAATTATTGTTCAAATAACGGTTTATTTGCTGCAATGCTAGAGACTTTGAGTTGAATTTGTCCCTCAATGGAGAATGAAATCAACATGACTTACGCGCCTGTAACAGACGTACTTGGCGGCAAGCTAGCGGTAGACAGTGAAGTAACTGTTCGCGGCTGGATCCGTTCACGTCGTGATTCCAAAGCTGGAATCTCTTTCCTTGCCATTTATGACGGCTCTTGTTTCGACCCGATTCAGGCCGTGGTTCCTAATAATCTTAATAATTACGAAGACGAAGTATTAAAGCTAACAACTGGCTGCTCTGTTGAAGTAACGGGGAAGATTGTTGAGTCTCCTGCGAAAGGTCAAGACTTCGAACTAGCAGCAACTGACGTAAAAGTTGTAGGCTGGGTTGAAGACGCTGACACTTACCCAATGGCTAAGACACGTCACTCTATCGAATACCTTCGTGAAGTTGCTCACCTACGTCCACGTACCAACGTGATCGGCGCAGTAGCACGTGTACGTAACTGTCTATCCCAAGCGATTCACCGTTTCTACCACGAGCAAGGTTTCTTCTGGACCTCAGCTCCGCTTATCACTGCATCTGATGCAGAAGGCGCTGGTGAAATGTTCCGCGTATCTACGCTAGACATGGAAAACCTACCTCGCACTGACGAAGGCAAAGTTGACTTCAACGAAGATTTCTTCGGTAAAGAAACTTTCCTAACAGTATCTGGCCAACTTAATGCTGAAGCTTACGCTTGTGCACTAAGCAAAGTTTACACGTTCGGTCCTACGTTCCGTGCTGAAAACTCAAACACAAGCCGCCACCTAGCTGAGTTCTGGATGGTTGAGCCTGAAGTTGCGTTTGCAGATCTTGACGATGTAGCGAAACTGGCTGAAGACATGCTTAAATACGTTTTCGCTGCTGTTCTTGAAGAGCGCCGTGATGACCTTGAATTCTTCGCTTCTCGCATCGACAAAGAAGCAATCACTCGTCTAGAGCAATTCGTAGACGCTGATTTCGCACAAGTTGACTACACTGACGCAATCCAAATCCTACTAGACTCTGGTAAGAAATTTGAATTCGACGTTGAGTGGGGCATCGACATGTCTTCTGAGCATGAACGTTACTTAGCAGAAGAGCACTTTAAAGCTCCTGTTATCGTTAAGAACTACCCGAAAGACATCAAAGCTTTCTACATGCGCTTAAACGACGACGGCAAAACAGTTGCAGCTATGGACGTACTTGCACCTGGCATCGGTGAAATCATCGGTGGTGCACAACGTGAAGAGCGTCTAGACATTCTAGACGAGCGCATGATTGGTATGGGTATTGACCCTGAGCACATGAGCTGGTACCGGGACCTACGTAAATACGGCACAGTACCTCACGCTGGCTTCGGTCTTGGCTTTGAGCGTCTAGTGTCTTACGTAACAGGTATGGGCAACGTTCGTGACGTTATCCCGTTCCCACGTACACCACGCTCTGCGAACTTCTAATTCGAACCTTAATCGAATTTAAAAGTTAAGAACAAATAAAAACCTCCGCACTTGCGGAGGTTTTTTTATATTCGGAATAAAACGAGACTACAGATACTTCTGCGTACCACCAGCCGAGACTCATTATTCAAAGGCTAATCGACATCTCGGTCGATAGCGTATTTTATCGCGAGACCGCAGATTGCCATCATAACAAATGGGATTGCGGCAGTGGTGTATTCTGCCCAAGCCATATCAGCGAATGTTTTTGCCAATAATACGTGGCCGAGGATTAACAGAAGTGCACACACAATAGCAACTATGATCAGCTTAACTTCCTTACCCACAGTCATTTTCAACATAACGGTATCTCCAATATTTGGTCTATCGTTATTAAACCACAACTATCTGGTCAATTAGGTGTACAGTTACGCCGGAAACAATCCGTACAGTTGGAATCATTGTCTTTTTTATGAGTGACTTAAGATTTTATGAACAACTTCGACCTTTACCCTCTCACAGTTAAACGAGATAAGCCGTTAGAGAATCTGTTTCAAGAGTGCATCAGTTGATACGCGAGTTTGCCAAGTAGGATCAGCGCTTGCTCTTTCTCTGCTGTAAGTTCATAAGAGAAGTTCAATCGAATCGCGTTGTCTACTCTGCCCTGCTCACTAAACAAATCGCCAGATGCGACACTAATACCTTGAGCAATCGCTAATTGATGGAATTGTTGGCTATCGAAATAAGGAGAGAAACGTACCCACACGAAGTAACCACCAGCAGGCTCTTCAATCTCGATAGATTGGGGGAAGTATTGCTTGATAGCGCTAATAAACTTTTCTTTCCTGACCAAGAGGTTTTTACGCAATTTACGAAGGTGGTTCTCGTAGCTTTCATGAGTGAGAAAGTGTGCAACACCTAGTTGAACAGGTGCACTACTCGATAAGGTAGAAAGCAGCTGAAGCTTTTGAATCGCATCATTGAAACGTGTATTCACTACCCAGCCTACTCGATAACCGGGACATAGGCTTTTTGAATACGACCCACAAAGCAAAACAGAGTCGGTTTTATCAAAGGTCTTTAGTGGCTTAGGTTTATACCCTTCGTAATATAGGTCACCGTAAACGTCATCTTCAATTATGTAGGTTTTGTGTTGTTCAGCAATCTCTACAACACGTCGCTTTGCCTCTTCAGATAGGCTCTTTCCTGTCGGGTTTTGAAAAGTCGTCATCAACCAGCACGCTTTCACATCTTGGTTTTTTAGGGCACTTTCAAACTGTTCTATGTTCAGCCCATTAACCGGACAAACATCGATTTCAATCGGGTTAAGCCCTAACCTCTCGACAGCCTGTAAAGCACCATAGAAAGCTGGGGATTCAATGACAACATTGTCGCCCGACTTGGTGACCGTTTGTAGGCTCAAATTAAGTGCTTCCATCGCGCCAGAAGTAATCACGATGTCTTGATGATTTACCGTAATGCCTTGCTGAAGATAACGCTGCGCAATTTGTCTTCTTAAAGACTCACTGCCCGGTGGCAGGTTATTGATCACACTAGCACCGGTCATTTTCCTTCCGGCACTGGCAAGATTTCGAGTTAAAGTCGGTAACGGGAAAAGATCGGGATCTGGGAATGCGGAGCCAAAAGGAATAACACCTTCTGCAGAACTCGATTTCAAAAAATCAAACAGGCGATCATTAATCGCTTTCTTTTGATGAACTGGTGTTGAATCAAGATCAGCACCGTCTACGCGCGGCGCAACAAAATAGCCAGATTGAGGCTTAGCGATGATCCGCCCTTCGCTTTCAAGCAACTGGTAGGCTTGTAAGACAGTACTATTGCTGACGTTGTAATTACGGCAACTCATGCGCACAGAAGGGATCTTCTCCCCGGATCGCCAAGTGTTGTTAGCAATCTGAGTTCGAATATCCTTTGCAAGCTCTTCATAACGCGCCATCTAATTGTACTACCTAGAGAAATTCTAATAAGCCGGAGATTTTATCACTAACGTTACCAACTATTGCTGCTATCCATCTGAATGAGCCTAATTTCTATCATAGTGTGAATTAGTTCACAGATAACTTTGTAAGCTTTGCTAAGTTGTAACCAAGGCAGGAGCAAAGTTCGTTCTACGCCTCTACAATTTGATGTAATCCCAAAAACATGCGAGATAACAATGAAAAAAATAGAAGCAGACCAGTTAAGCTATAAAGGAGAGTCAAACGGTGTTCATAGTTGGACAACACCAAGCGGCCAGCCATATTACTGGCACCCAGACTGGCTACACACTGCTGAAGATGCGACTGGCTCACACCCAAAGCAAAAGATCGATGTAGATCAAGACCAAGCACCAACTGAGAAACACGCGGTATCTGCTATCTTGAAACACCTAAACCAATGGGCAGCAGACAAACTGGCGTCACACCCAGAAATTGAAACTGGCTCAGTTGAAGCTGAAATCAATCTTAAGAAATAATCAGCTCTTTGATAATCGATAGGTGGCTAGGTGGCGAATACCTTCCCTACCATTGCCAGCCCTATCGATGTTATGGCCTTACAGGTTGCAAAAAAACACCCTCACTCACCACGAAAAATGGAATGGCAGCGGCTACCCAAATCAATTAGTTGGCGAAGACATCCCTTTGTCTGGCGTTTAATGGCCTTAGCCGATGTATATGACGCATTAATATCTAAACGCGTCGATATGCCGGCATTTACACATCAACAAGGCAAAGAGATCATTTTAGAAGGTGAAGGTTCTCATTTCGATCCGCAAGTTGTTCAAGCCTTTTTAGCCGTCGAAGACCTTTTTGTTGAAATAGCGGCCACTTACAAAGATGGAAAAAGCGTAGAAAACGAACTCGAGAGAGAAAGCCTTATTGCTTCCACCGCATAATCTTTTCAAAAACCACTAACTTCTTGCGCCCTATAGGTTAATCCGTAGGGTGTTTTGTTATAAAATACCCTCTTTAGTCAATAAATCTGATTGAAATGGATTTTTTTAGCCTTTCTGTTCACTTCGTATTGTCTTAAAAATTCCATACAGGTATAACTACCCATAGATACTATCCCCTCTCAATTGACATGGATGAAGATTATGTTTGAAAAAGTGTTAGCTGCTCCCGCCGATCCTATCCTCGGCCTTACTGAAGAGTTTAAAAAAGACTCTCGTGCAGAGAAAATCAACCTTGGTGTTGGCATCTACAAAAATGAAGATGGTCAAACGCCTGTACTTAAAACAGTAAAGAAAGCAGAAGCTGCACTTCTTGAAAACGAAAAAACCAAATCTTACCTAACGATTGAAGGTACAGCTGAATACGGTCTAGCGGTTCAGAAACTTCTTTTCGGTTCAGACGCAGAGATCGTAACATCTCAACGCGCTAAAACAGCACAAGCTCCAGGTGGTACAGGTGCACTGCGCGTAGCGGGTGAATTCATCAAGCGCCAACTGGGCGACGTAAAAATCTGGATCAGTAACCCAACTTGGGCTAACCATAACGGCGTTTTCGCTGCTGCAGGTATCGAGACGGCCCAATACAGCTACTACAATGCTGAAACAAAAGACAAAGACTTCGCAGGCATGGTTGCTGACCTAGAGAAAGCTTCTGCTGGCGATATCGTTCTTCTTCACGGCTGCTGTCATAACCCAACAGGTATCGACCCAACAACTGAAGAGTGGGAAGTACTGGCTAAGCTAGTTGCTGAAAAGAAACTGCTTCCTCTATTCGATTTTGCTTACCAAGGTTTTGCAAAAGGCGTTGAAGAAGATGCAGCTGGCCTGCGTATTTTTTCTCAATACAATAAAGAAATTTTAGTGGCGAGCTCGTTCTCTAAGAACTTTGGTTTGTACAACGAGCGTGTTGGTGCATTCACATTGGTTGCAGAATCTGTAGACGTAGCAACAACAGCATTCTCTCAAGTTAAGAGCATCATCCGCTCTATCTACTCTAACCCACCAGCGCATGGCAGTGCTGTCGTTACTCACATCCTTGGTAATGCTGACCTACGTGCTGAATGGGAAGCAGAAGTAGCAGAAATGCGCGACCGTATCCAAGAGATGCGCGAGCTGTTCGTTACGACGCTAAAATCTGAAGGTGTAGACGCAGACTTCACATTCATCGAGCGCCAAAATGGCATGTTCTCGTTCTCTGGTCTAAGCAAAGAGCAAGTAACTCGCCTGAAAGACGAATTCGCTATCTACATTGTTGGTTCTGGCCGTATCAGTGTTGCTGGCATGACTAAGTCAAACATGGGTCCTCTATGTAAAGGTCTAGCTGCGGTTCTGTAATCGTAAAGCGAATCCTGAATTTGTAGACCTATAGATATGCAAAGCCAGCGACTAAGCTGGCTTTTTTGTGGCTGTCTTGACGTATTAGGTTTAACTAAGTTAGTACTCTAGGAAAAACTCAACACCCAATTCATTGGTTCTCTCACTTCCACCTTTACTGCCTTCACCATCTCGGTGTTGGTAAGAACCACCAATCGCAAATTTGTTGGTCACGAGATAACGTAAACCTAAATGGTAAATCTCCTCGTCAAACAAATCACTTCGGTTTACCTGCACGCTACCATTCGCAATCCAACGCTTTGCAAAACCATAGTTAAGCTCGGTTTTTACACCTTGGACAAGTTCAGTATCCGATTCGATGGTTTCATTGCTACCGTTAAGCTCGACCTCACCTTTAGTAATACCCAGCAAGTAAGAAGCGACAATATCCAAGTCTTTTTTGATGCTGTAACGATACCCTGCACCTGCCATTAAGGTATCAATTCGAGTGGTACTTTCATCTGGGTGAATGAAGCGTGCGCTATAGTCTCCTAGCAACAACCAATCATCGGTCATGGCGTAACTAACACCTAATCCATACGACGAAGCATTATTATTACCACCAGCGTCTTCATTCAAACTGCCCGAATGAGCGGTGGCGTATATATGGTCGTAATCAAGAATATCCACACCATCAGTGGCTGCCCACAAACTTGGAGAAAACATAAAAACTGCAGATACCAAACTAAGCTTCCACTTCGACATTCCTATCATCCTTCAACTGTCACTCCATTAGTTGAAAGGTTAGTCTATCCATAAGACTTTAAAAAGGTTTTAGCTCACAGATTGATTTGTGACGGCAAAATATTATCAAATGTTGTACCATGAAATCATAGAAACTAATGGATGATCATTATGGATGCTGAGTTATTAGAGATTCAAAACTTTCTGGCACAATACCCTCCTTTCACAGAACTCCCTGAGGAGATGTTGGCGAAAGTGACCAGTAGCGTGGAAATTTCTTATTACCGCCAAGATACACCTATCATTCACTTTGGTGACCAGATTAATGATCTTTACATTGTTCGAAGCGGCGAAGTAGAAGTCTATCGTCGTAAAGGTGAGCTCTATAACCGCCTCGATGAAGGGCACTTGTTCGGCCAAATGGGGTTACTCACCAACAACAAAGTTCGCTTCCCCGTAAAGGCAACAGAAGACACCCTGCTCTACTGTATCCCTGAGCCTATTTTCCAAGAACTTTATGACAACTATGATTCATTCGCTGACTTTGTCGAAGTAGAAGATAACGCGCGACTGCGTCAGGCTAACTTAGACAGCAACGACGCTAACGATTTAACGACATCCAAGGTTAAAACGCTGCTCACCAGTGAAGCACCAATGATCGAGAAAACGCGTACGATTCAGCAAGCTGCCACCATGATGGCCGAAGATAACGTCTCTTCCCTACTGATTATCGACCCAGATATCGTCGAAGACGAAGAGGATGATTCGACACCCGTTATCGGTATTATCACCGACCGTGATTTATGTACACGTGTCCTTGCTGAAGGCCTAGACCCATCAGATGAAGTATCCAGTGTGATGACGCCAGAGGTTATCTCGCTCGACCATAATGCTTATGTATACGAAGCTATGATGACCATGCTTCGCTACAACGTGCATCATCTACCAGTGCTGAAAGATAAGAAGCCTATTGGTATTATCGAAGCGACCGATATCGTACGTTACGAATCTCAAAACTCGCTATTGTTAGTAAGTAGTATCTTCCAACAACAGAGTATTGAAGATCTGAAGGTGCTTTCTGAGCAAGTGAAAGACAGCTTTGTGCGCTTAGTCAACGAAGATGCCAACGCCCATATGGTGGGTACTGCAATGTCAGTAATTGGTCGTAGCTTTAAGCAACGTATTATCGAGCTAGGTGAAGAGAAATTGGGCAAGGCTCCTATCCCTTACTGTTTCCTCGCACTCGGCTCTATGGGCCGTGATGAACAATTGCTCGTTACTGACCAAGATAACGCAATTATTCTTGATGATACCTACGATGAGAAAAAGCACGGCATGTACTTTGCTGAGCTCTCAAAATTCATTTGTGAGGGCTTAGACCAATGTGGCTATGTGTACTGTACCGGTGACATCATGGCGACGAACCCAACTTGGCGTATGACACGTCGACAATGGGAGGAGTGCTTTGCCGATTGGATTGATGATCCAAACCCGAAAGCGCTGCTGAATGCCTCGATCTTCTTTGATTTAGATGGCGTGTATGGCCGCTTAAAATGGGCTGAGCAATTGAACAGCTTCATTGTAAGACGTGCACGTAAGAACAACCGCTTCTTGGCGTGTCTTGCTCGTAATGCACTCAACCGAACGCCGCCTCTGGGCTTCTTCAAAGATTTCGTAATGGAGAAAGATGGCCGTCATAACAACTCGATCAACCTTAAACGCCGTGGCACCGCCCCACTCGCAGACTTGATTCGAGTTCACTCTTTAGCGGTAGCTTCTCGTTCGAAGAACTCATTTGAGCGTTTGGACGATATTATTGATGCCGGTATTTTGCCGAAAGGCAGAGCGCAGGATTTGAAAGACGCCATGGAGTTCATTTCTTTGGTTCGTATTCGTCACCAAGCGCATGATGTTGATAACAATATCGAGCCTGATAACAACATTGAACCAGAAAACTTATCTGACTTCGAACGACGCAATCTAAAGGACGCATTCCAAATTTTAAGTAATGCGCAAAACTTCCTTAAGTTCCGTTATCAAGCTAGCAATAAGTTTAAGTAGGGCTTATGAACAAACTATTCAGATCACCTTCGGTCGATTGGCCATTTAAGTTTGCTCAGAAACTCGAACGCGCGCGCGACGCGCGCTTAAAACACTTTTATAGCCAACCTCTTCCTGCGGCTGATACACCACTTTCAGAAGTGACCTTCTTGGCTGTCGACTTTGAAACCACGGGATTAAACCCAAACAAAGACGGCATCATTACTATTGGTTTAGTACCATTTACGCTCAATCGCATCTACTTGCGACAAGCCAAACACTGGACGCTAAGACCAAAACAGAAGTTGGAAGAAGAGTCCGTCGTGATTCATGGCATCACTCACAATGACATCATTGATGCGCCAGATCTTAGCGAAGTGCTGGGCGAGATCTTAGAATCAATGGCAGGACATATTCCTGTGGTTCACTATCGTCGTATCGAACGTGACTTCTTAGATAACGCATTGAAGGTGCGACTCGGTGAAGGAATAGAGTTCCCAGTCCTCGACACGCTCGAGATTGAATCTCAAATCCAGAACAAACTGGCTGGCGGCTTGTGGAACAAGCTAAAAGGTAAAAAGCCAGCTTCAGTGAGATTGGGGCAGAGTCGTCGTCGATACCACTTACCCGACTACACACCGCACCATGCGCTAACCGATGCTATAGCGACCGCTGAGCTGCTCCAAGCGCAGATCGCTCATCACTTTGATTCTGAGATGCCTTTGAAGAATTTCTGGCTCTAATTGCCAATTAAGACGGACGTTCAATCGAGCGTATAAACATAAAGCCCACTATTTCCGTAAGTGGGCTTTATTGTTTTTCTCATCCGAGGTTATGCTGCTGTAGGGCCAACTAAACGCATTTCCCAATCTTCAACTTTTCCTGTTTCAAGGCGACGTGCAACAAGGGCTCCCCAAGATTCAACCAATGGCAGTGCAGCCATCTGACTTAGCTCTTCTTTATCTAAGCTACCTGTGAAAACAGCCCCCATGATACGAGCGAGCGACCAATCTGGGTATGGTCTTTCACACAGAATAATCTCGTCACATGCGCCAATATCGCCCTCTTCCAAAACACGGAAGTACCAGCCTGTTCGAAGTGTATCTTGCAGTCTTCTCGCCATATCGTTCTGCTCGAATCGTACATTGAGCTTCCAACAAGGCATACGCCCCTGCGAGACTTCCAATAAAGTTGATCCGATACGAACCTTGTCTTTCAAGCAAATGGATTGTTCCGTGATCCCGCTTGAGCTTAAGTTCTCGCCAAATGCGCCTGCAGATTGGAAAATATCTTTGTCGCCCAGTTCTTGCTGCCAAACCGGATAGTGCTCACTTGGATAAATATGAAGGGCTTTCTGAATGCCACCATGAAAGCGAGGATCACCTTGTTCATCATTGTGAAAACCAAGCTCTGTGGCGTGCTGGCGCTCCGACGAAACCTGCTTATCAATGGCACTGTTTGCACCGTGCGCAAAAGTAACGGTTTTGCCAACCAATACACTATTTACTACGCCTAACTTCTTCATATCTCTTCCTTCTTAACTGAAACTTATTTGCTGTGTTATACAAGCTAAAACCAACTTATTGCTCGCCCAGTGATTCAAATACTGGAATCGCCGCCAGTACTTCCATGGTGTGTTCTGTGCTTTTTAAGTAACGTGTTTCGCTGTTCGAAAGCAATACATTACGCTGATAACCTTCAGCTTTCGGAAACTTAGTTAACACGATTTTGAGCGTTGTTTCACACTTGTTTTGGTTAATGTCTTCAATATCGACCTTGAACAATAGTTGGTTTTCTTTTGATATTTCAACTTGATATCGCATACGCGTGCCCTCTCTACTTCATTAGCTCTGCCGGGCATGATAGCCTAGTCCCACTACGTCAGAGTAGGGACATAAAGACACTTAACCATGCCAACCCGCCAAATAGATTCTCACTCCGGAATCATCAACTCAAATGAGATGATGGTCGCTAACCCTAATTCACCAGCGTTAGTGAAGACCATCGATATGCCCAAGGGCTACGTCGATGAAATGCACCAACATGCGTGCATCAAGTGATCTTCCCACTCAAAGGCCTATTGCAAACGAAAGCCGAGCACTACCAGCATCTTGTGCCCCATACTTCTGCTTTGTTTGTACCTGCAGGGATTCAACATGAATCTATCGCATTGAGCCATACGACGTTTGTCGGTATTTACCTTAATCCAGCTTATGGTATTAAGTATGAACCTCAGGTGCGAACCATTACCCTGACGCCGTTTTTGAATGAGTTATTGCAGGAAATTCGCAGACAGTGCGAAGGATTAGTGAGTGATAAAGAGGTATCGCGATTGCTCTCGGTATTGCACGATCAGATCATGAAAGACAACGTTCAGACCTATCAATTGTTGCTACCCGAAGACCGACGATTGAAGCTTATATTTGAAGCGCTGACAGAAGCACCAACGTTGGACTTTTCGTTGAAGGAATGGGGAGAGAAAGTTGGCGCATCAGAGCGAACCTTGTCGCGCTTATTCTCAAAAGAGTTCAACTCGTCATTTCAGTTATGGCGACAACAAATCCGCCTGATTTACTCGTTGTCTTTGTTAGATGAAGAGTTCTCTATCCAAAGTATTGCTGACCAAGTCGGTTATCAAAACGACTCGTCTTACATTAAAGCCTTCAAGGCGTCTTTTGATGTAACGCCACAACAGTTTCGCTTTAATGGTCGAAGAAGGTAATTAGGTCTCTATATTTTAACCTTCTATGGGAAACAAAAAGAGGAGCCTTAGCTCCTCTTTTCATTGGTAAACATCGAATTCGCTTATTAAGCGTATTTCTCTTCGAAGTCTTTCATAAAGCTAACTAGCGCCTGAACACCTTCCAGAGACATCGCATTGTAAAGTGAAGCCCTCATTCCACCTACAGCTCGGTGACCTTTTAGCGATTTCAGACCAGCAGTATCAGCCAACTCTAAAAACTTAGCATCTAGCTCTGGTTTCGCTAATTGGAATGGCACGTTCATTCTCGAACGGTTTGCTGTATGAACGCCGTTTTTGTAGAAAGCTGAGCTATCAATAGCATTATAAAGCAGCGCCGCTTTCTCTTTGTTCACAAGCTCCATCGCTTCAACGCCACCTTGAGCTTTCAGCCACTTGAATACAAGGCCAGATAAGTACCATGCATAGGTTGGTGGTGTATTGAACATTGAGTCTTTTTCAGCAAGTACTTTGTAGTTAAGAATGCTCGGCAACACGTCGTTTGCGAGTTCTAGTAGATCATCACGTACGATAGCAATGCAGATACCAGCAGGGCCAATGTTCTTTTGAGCGCCCGCGTAGATAACACCATATTGAGAGACATCAATCTGGCGAGATAAGATGTTAGATGACATATCGGCAACGATAGGCTTATCGGTTTGCGGAAGCTCACTGATTTCGATGCCATCGATGGTTTCATTTGGACAAAAGTGCACGTATGCCGCTTCTGGGTCGATTTTCCAATCTTTAGCCGGAGCAACAGCCGCTTTGCCATCAATCGATGTCTTAGCATTGAATACGTCGATTTCGCAGTACTTACTTGCTTCAGTCACCGCACTTTCGGCCCAGTAACCCGCATCAATGTAAGTTGCTTTCGTCGCATCACCTAGAAGGTTTAGAGGAACAGCAGCGAATTGAGCACGAGCGCCCCCCTGACAGAAAAGAACTTTATAGTTGTCTGGAATGTTCAGAAGATCACGTAGGTCTTGCTCAGACTCATCAGCAACTTGAATAAACTCTTTGCTGCGATGGCTGATTTCCATAACGGAAGTCCCTAAACCATTCCAATCAATGAAATCCGCTTGTGCTTGTTTCATTACCGGTTTAGGCAGTGCCGCTGGGCCAGCACTAAAGTTGAATACGTTATCTAATGTAAGTTCCATGGGGATGATTGCTCCTGCTAAATAATAACTATGCAAGTAATACCATGTTTTACCCAACATAAAAACAACAAAAGAGGTCTTAAGACCTCTTTTGTTTCGTACCGTACAAATGTTTAACTTAATCCGTTAGATCGCCCTATCAGTATTAAGCCCGACTCTTTTTATTGAACAAAAGCCGGCATAAGCAGTGCAATTAATGGAATTTCTTGTCCATTTTCAAACACTAGATTTCCATTTTTTAGGTCAGCCGTGATTTCATAACCACTTTCTGTTTGCTTGATCATTTCCATCACGATCAATTCGTCGATACCTTCACGGATGAATGGGTATTCTTCGACGAGCTCATTTGAGAAGCTAGATTGCACATTACCTGTTAATACAGGAACAATCATTGAAGGGTTACTGCTGATGTTCTCTGTGCCCTCCGGTACGCTCACCAACCATTTAGACTCAAACTGACCCTTACCTAATTCTAACGACATATTGTTCATTGAAAGATCGAAGCCTTTAGCAAACAGTACGTCGATGAACGGAATGATCTCAGCCACATCCTCTTGGGTCAGAGCAGGATTCGCCTGGTAAATTTCAAAGATTTTCTCAAACGACTCGCTATCTAGTTTCGACATTTCAAAATCGACGTTTAGATTGTTCAACTGGCCTTCGTTGGTTTCGATATTGGCGATATCGAGCTTAAGACTGCTGCTCAAGCGCTTAGTTGCTTCATCTAGATGCGATTCAAAATCGTACTTAGAGTTTTCGATGGTCATGAATGGTTGCATTGCAGAATCTGAAATCAAGAAGCTATCTATAGTAAAGTTCTGCGTGCCTAGCCAGTAACCTTTCGCTTGTTGGCCTGAACCAATACCTTTTAGGTTAGAGAGTGTCACCTCTTCACCCGTTTCAAAATCAATTTGAACCGATGGGATAGAAAGCTCGTAATCAACCTGACCTAATACAGTGGCATGGCCAGACAGATTCGACTTCGTGATAGAGACCGAGGTGCCATTTTCTTCTGAGCCTTGGTGATTGAACTGACTTAACTCGAAGTTGAAACCCGTGTTGCCGTTTAACTCAGTGCTGGTAGTCAGAGTGAGAGGCAGAATGTCAGTATTCTCAAACGTCGAAATCGCGTTTAAGCTAACCAAACCATGGCTAACCGCACTATTAATGACAAACTCACTCGGTAAGCCATCGAGCGCGAGTTGCTCTTTCAAGTTCTCATCCATCACAGTCACACGAGTGGTTACATTAGAAGAAAGGTAACCTCTATCATATTCCACGATCTCAGCTTGAATGCTTGAATTGTTAAGCTTTGCAACGCCATCAGTAATCGCGTTCTGTCCAATTTGCCCAACCGCGAGTGGCCAACAAAGTGCCAATGAGATTGCTCCGCCGATTACGCCAATTTTTCTTAACTGTTCCATGAGTTCTCTTTCTACACTAGTCTGTTTTTTTTAGTCTAACCCATCAGTAGCAAACAAGAAACATTGAGTTAAATCAGTCTATTGCTCGATACTTCAATTCCCTCAACAAATTAACGGCTAGCTCTCATCCTTACTAAGCGCTTCTTGGTAGGCTAGAAGCGTCGCTACTACTAAGGTTGAGCCGTGAATCAGTACGCTGTTATTTGTTTGGACAATATTCCGGTGAGCATGGAAAGAATACGCTCCGAACTGGCTCCATTATCTTATTTATTCGAAATTTATACTGCCGAGAACTTAGAAGATGCGTATCAAGCATTAGAAGATATCCACGACAATCACCAAACCGTCGCCTTGGTGATCTCTCACCATCATTCTGAATTCAATGGTGTGCAATTTCTGATTGAGCTTGAACAACTCCCCCATAGTAATACCGCAAGAACAATATTGGTTAGCGCCTCATCAGATATCCAATCCATCCTAACCGCGGTGAACGAAGGTAGACTCAACCACTGCCTAACCAAACCGGTTCCAGATCAGGTTCTCTTCAAATCAGCACAAAAAGAGCTGACTTCTTTTGTGATCGAGTACGATCCAGAAAACCTTTTGTCTTACAGTGATGCGTTAGATCAGCAACGCTTACTCAGAGCACATATCGAACAAAAGATTCATTCGTTCCAGTCTGGCTTCATTCACGATTACCACCAGCTTTCAGACAACACCCTTGCTGAGCGTGTCGTCAATGCTTTGCAGGATGTCTTTTCGAAAGACGACAAAACCAGAGCCATTCGTGATTACTCGCCAGAACATCTACTGACTGTAGAAGATGAAGACAATCGCTTTCTTTGGTTAATCATTGAAGGTGAAGCCGCTCTCTATAAAAAAGATCAGCTGGGGCAACAACGCGAAGTTGTGCGTCACTGTAAGGGCAACATTGTCGGAGGGATGTCATTCGTGACGGGTGAACCTTCGTTCTCTACTGCGATCACCCTAACCCAGACACGAGTGATCAAGCTCGATAAAGACAGCTTTGCTCAGGTTATGCATTCAAACAATACCCTGCTGCCGCTATTTACTAATCTGCTGCTCCGTCACTTCAATCGCCGTTTACAACGCAGCATCACCAATAAGATCAAGCTGCAACAAACACTTGAATCGTTAGAATCTGCACATCAACAATTGATTGAGAAAGAGAAGATGGCGATGCTGGGTCAGCTTGTCGCCGGAGTCGCTCATGAGTTGAACAACCCGATTGCAGCGATCTTGCGAAGTATTGAAACCTTATCTGAACATCTCGACCAAATACTGGAAAACTCGTCACTCCCAGAATCGAATAAAGGGACGGAAGTATTAGCACACTCAAAATTAGCCAAGCCTCTATCCACGGCGCAAGAGAGACAACTCGTTAAGCACCTCTCATCGACTATCGATGATCGTACGCTAGCTAAAAAAGCCGTGAGAATGAACTTGAGCCAAGACTCTGTGGTTTTAGATACCTTAAAAGACTCTCCAGTTGCGGGCAAAGAACTGCTTACCGACTTAGAGCATTACCACTATGTGGGGAACTCGATTCGCTCCATCCAAGTGTGCAGTAAGCGTATTGCCGATATGGTGAAAAGCCTAAAAAGCTACGCCCGAGAAGATGAAGAAGTGCGTCACTACGCGGATATCCATGAAGGACTTGAAGATACCTTAGTGATCTTTGAAAACAGATTGAAGCATCACCAACTTGAAAAACACTACGACACCGATCTACCGCCTTTATTGTGCCAGTCGCTCGCATTACAACAAGTTTGGACAAACCTTATCTCCAATGCACTGGATGCGCTTTCAGAGCGAGGAACAGTCTCTATCACCACCTCTCAACAAAAAGAAGGAGACGACACTTTTTTAGTGGTGCAAATATCAGACACTGGCCACGGCATCGCCAAGGAAGACATCAACACTATTTTCAACCCAAACTTCACCACCAAAAAAGATGGCAACTTTGGTTTAGGGATTGGGTTATCCATTTCTCAACAAATCGTTTCGGCTCATCAAGGGTTTATTTTGGTGGAGTCAGAGGTAGGCAGCCATACTCACATGCAAGTGTGGCTTCCGTTAAAACAAGAAGGAGCGCCTCATGAATAAGTACCTAATTTTATGTGTCGATGATGAGCCTGAAGTTCTCAACAGTGTCCTTCAGGACTTAGCGCCATTTGAAGAGAACTTTATTGTTGAAGGTGCCGAATCGGTCGATGAAGCTAAACAAGTGATAAAAGAAATGGGACAAGATGGGATTAAGCTCGCCTTAATCTTGTGTGACCACATCATGCCTGACAAAACGGGCATCGATTTTCTCATCGAACTCAACCAACACGATTCGACGCAGCCAACACGTAAACTGCTGCTCACCGGCCAAGCCGGGCTTGAAGACACGGTAACTGCTATCAATAATGCTGCACTTGATTTCTATATCTCTAAGCCTTGGCGAGGCGACCAACTCAGAGAAACGATCACACAACAGCTAACCAACTTCGTGATTGCCAATGACAAGCAGTTATTGAACTGGACTTCAGTCTTAGATACCGAACGTATCCTTACCGCGATGGCGATTAAACGAACAAATTTTGGCGAGTAACGCTTAATTTTTTGTGAATCGCCCGAAAACATGAGATCTCTGTTACAGAGTGATACATAATTTGCTCATTTTTTGGCTAATTGACAAATGATTTGCATTTTTATGGATTACTTTTCCGTGAGTTAGATTAAACTGTCTCAATGTTTATGGTTTGCCTGATTTTTCTCAAACCAAAGGAATTAACAATAATTAAAGGTTTAAGGTCGTTATGCGCAAAATTCTACTTACTACCGCTATACTATTGGCTTCTAGCCCAGCACTAGCCGTTGATGAACAACCACAAGTAATGAGTAACTTTAACTACGATTACTTTGAAGCACGTATCGGTGCTAGCCCAATAACATTTGGTGGCGCGTTCAGTAAGTCAATTCACCCGAATGCTCACGCTATAGCTCGTATCGATTCAGAATTTGAGGGTGATTACGACTCAGCTGTAGGTCTTGGCTTCCACGCTCCATTAAACAACTGGGCTGACCTAACTGGTGAAATGCTAGCGCGTATCGTTCAGCCTGAAAACTCAAACTCTACTGATATCGGTATGGAAATCAACGTTGGTGTTCGCCAATGGCTTGGTCCACAACTAGAAGTGGGCGGTAAAGGTGGTTACGTTTCAATCGATGACAACGATGATTGGACAGGTTCTGTTTACGCTCGTTTCCACTCTACAGAGCTATTCTCTTTAGGTGCTGAAGCTCGTATCAACGACTTCTACGGTGATCAACTTATGCTCACTGCTCGTTTTAAGTACTAATACTTAGCGAGACAGCCCTAGCAAATAAGCTCTCCATGAGCACTTAGCCTTTTGATACTTAGTCTTTTAAGAAATCCGGCTAAGACAGAAACAAAAAAACCGAGGACATTCCTCGGTTTTTATTTATTAACAGTAATCTTAATCATAGAGGGACGACTTCTTTAGTGGCAGCTCTTCAATAATTGCTGCTTGCGTGGTTCTTGTAATAGTTTCCAGTGGATACCATCAATAGCGCCCGCAAATTTCCAAAGTAGTTTTAGGTCAACATCATTGCCGTAAGCTTCGCGAACCTTATTAAACACTTCAGGCGCGCCTAACTGCATAAACATTGAAACATCATCAACGCCCGCTTTTTTCACCATGCGCTCTAATGTGAGTTGCATATTTGGAAGATCTCTCAATCTACGGCTAGCTGATGATTTTTTGAAGCTACGTTGTTGAATTGAATTATCGATTGAAGTACGAATAATGCTATCCAATTCAGGATGTTCACATGTAAATAGATCCGTAATATCATAGTAATTTACGGTTGCTGTTGTCTTTTTTTTTACATGACGATACTTTTCACAAGCAAGATCCGTCAGTTTTTTATCTAATGACTTTCCACCTCTAATGAATAAACAACCTTCACTCAACAAAGCGAACATAGCGTCATTTTGAAAGAGGCCAATACCTCCGAACATAGAACGTTTTTGATGCTCACCAAATTGATTCACGTAATTAATAAATGCTGTCTCGGTCATATCCGTTGATCCTTAATCAAATTACCCCGATTAGGTTGATCACCAGACAAGCAGCTTTTTTATGCGAAAAATGTTAAATCTATTTTTTGTTGTTTAGGTGAATATTATGATTTCGTTTTTCACCTTTAAATAAATGATACTTTGAAAAGAAAAATAAGTCTGGGCTTAGTTCACATCAATCAATTGAGTATTCTGATTTTTCATGATTGACATCACAGTAAACTATCAAACCACCCTCAACTTTCGCCCTCCAGTGATACACCCGTTCAAATTATTCAAGGTTATGTCGTCGGATGAGTATTGCCTAGCAGCATAATGGCTTGTAAAATAGATTTACACACATGTTTTTACTCCTTATATGAATCATTTATCATTTTTCTGGCTACCACCAAATAAAGCTCTTCTCCTCAAGGGCCTAGAATCAGAGTTTGCTCAATTAATTGGCCATTCCATCGCAGCGGGAAAAATCACACTTCCTCCTATCCCTGAAGTCGTCTTAAAAATTCAAAAATTATGCCCCCAAGATTCAACTGGCATTGCCGAGGTCGCTGAGTGCTTACTTGAAGACCCAGGCCTAACAGCTATCGTGATTCGTGTTGCTAACTCTGTGGTATTTAACAGACGGAATATCACCTGTGTCGACATTATGACTGCAGTATCACGCTTGGGGATATTGAGAGTAAGAGACATCGTTACAGCCCAAGCTATCGAACAGCTTAAGAATTCTGTGAATCTGAACCACGAATGTAATCAGGTTTTGGTGCAAAGCGCTTCTATCTCAAAAGAACTTGGCGCGACGATGGTGCTGGTTACTAATAGCTTCAAAGAACTGTCCCCTATCGAATATCGCTACCTCGAGCATGAGAAATCTCTATTAGTCGGGCTATTAGCCGATATTGGTTTGTTCTGCCTAGTAAGTGAGTATCACCTCTATCTTGAAAATGGGAACTACCTAGATCACGACATCGCTCTGCAAATATTCCAAGGCCAATGCTCTGCAACCAGTAAGCTGGTTCTTAGACGTTGGGGATTTGACAGTGACTTCATTGATGTGTGTAGTAACACTATCAATCAGCAAGAAGAGCGCGAAGTGTCTTATCTTGATATTGCACGAATTGCCAATCACCTTTTGATGTTTAGAAACAAGGATGAAAACATCGATGAGCATGAAGTGGAGCTTAATGTCACGGGTGCCGAAGTGCTTTATAAATTAAGCAACTTGAGTAAAAATGATTTTAATGCAAAGCTAAACGACGTTATCAACGCTAGCGGCTTCTAAGTCACCGTAAAATTGCTAAGTAGTTGTAATAGCAAGTGAATGCAAAAGGGAAAACATGTTTACAGGGATGATCTTTATATTTGCGCCACTCATCGTGGGGTATCTTTTTTCTATATCAAACACCCAGACGTTAGAGTTCATTAATCGCTCGACATCTAGGCTGATCTACGTAATCCTATCGCTGATGGGACTGAGCCTAGCCGCGCTCGATAACCTAGGCAGTAATCTACAGACAATCCTTCTTTATACTATCACTTTCTTTGTCTGTTTAAGCGTATGCAACCTAATGGCGCTGCCAGCAATCGATAAACTACTGCCGCTTAACACTGACAGCAGCCAGAAAAAACTCCCCCTATCATCAATGGCGACGGAATCTGCTAAGTTAATTCTGGTGGTCGGTTCTGGCCTCATTGCAGGTTTGGTTCTCCCAATCGGGCTCGATTGGGTCGATACGGCAAGTGAATGGATTCTATTCGTTCTTCTATTCTTCATTGGCATTCAATTGCGTAATAGCGGATTAACCCTTAGACAAATCTTATTGAATAAACACGGCATGGTGATCGCTCTTACGATTATCGTGACCTCAATGATCGGTGGTGTGATTGTCGCTTACTTACTTGATCTTCCCCTCTTCAATGCTTTAGCAATGTCATCCGGATTCGGTTGGTATTCTTTGGCAGGCATCCTAATGGGTGACGCTTTTGGCCCTGTTTATGGTGGTGCTTCTTTCATGCTCGAGCTGCTAAGAGAGTTGTTTGCCCTAGTGCTGATCCCTGTGCTGATTCGCAATTATCCGTGCACTTCTATTGGTTATGCTGGTGCGACTGCAATGGACTTCACTTTGCCTGTGATTCAAACAACAGGTGGCGTTCGATGTGTTCCTATCGCCATCGTTAGCGGGTTTATATTGAGTCTTCTCGTCCCGATTATGATGTTGTTCTTTGTATCTCTTGCTAACTAGATCGCAGGAATAGCGATTGTTTTAGATTAGAATGCTTTTTTAGTAATAAAGCCCAAGATACCGATACAGTTACCGAAATAAAAAGACACTAAGTGTCATTGCTCAACAAATAATGATCACGGTACTCTGTAACGACAAAGTTCTAAAAAGAATAAACTTACAAAAGGAACCACTATGAAACGCCTTTGCGTCGCATTACTGCTAGCTTCAACTTCTACTTTCTCTTTTGCAGCAGATTCAATGCCTGAAACAAACCAATGCCAAGCAACAAAATACGATGCGTATATTGACGCTTCTTTGAATTGGTATGCTGACCTTGCTGCATTAACCTCTGAGCAATACCCAGAGCTCGAAGAAGTAAGTGAGTGGTTCCTAGAAGGCCGTAAACACCACTTTGAACTCAACCGCGCGGCGGTAAACTACTACTTAGTGAATGATCCAAGTAAAGTTGCGACAGCTCAGTCGGTTGAAAGTTGGTTACAACTCGAACAGCACGACATCAAGACACTATCAACACGCGATGATGAGCTTGGAAAAATTGCGAAACAGACGTTCGACGACCGTCAATCAACACCTCACTCTCAAAACTATGAGCTACGTTCAGCGTTTGCTGAGCTGCTTAGCCACCCTAAGCAAATTGATACTGCACTGCAACGTTACAACCAGTCAATTGCTAAACTTGAAGCGATCAAGTGTAAATAACCCTTGATTTACTATGCTTTTGTGGGAAGTTGGATTTCATAATTAAGACGGGACATTATTCCCGTTTTCGTTTAAATTGTCCCGCTCGCGTCAATATAAGAAAAATAACTCGCTTGCTATGGTTACGGAACAAAAAACAGCAGATGTTAGCTTCGACAGCCTTCTACGTATCTTTACAGTACCAGAAGGCCCAGATTCAACACTCACTCAAATCGAAGACAAACTTTCACGAAACCTGAATCAATTCTTACGTGAACACATTGTGGCTGAAGAAAAGCCATTGCGTGACATTGAGAAAGATTTTTCGAATGCTCATATCCCTGAGCAGCCTGAGTTTGTTTCAGAACATACCGAGCATCTCCTCGATTCTCTTGTATCCCACTCTGTACATACGTCGTCGCCAAGTTTTATTGGTCACATGACGTCTGCACTACCCTATTTCCTGATGCCGCTGTCTAAAATCATGATTGCGTTGAATCAGAATCTAGTAAAAATCGAAACATCAAAAGCTTTTACTCCTCTTGAACGCCAAGTGTTGGGGATGTTGCACCGTTTGATCTATCAAGACACCGACCAGTTTTATTCTCGTTGGATGCACAGTGCCAACCACTCTTTAGGTGCGTTTTGTTCAGGCGGTACCATCGCAAACATTACAGCCCTTTGGGTTGCTCGTAATAATGCGTTGAAAGCTAATGGCTCATTCAAAGGTGTAGAGAAAGAAGGCTTGTTTAAAGCCATGAAACACTACGACTACGAAGGCCTCGCTATCTTGGTTTCTGAACGTGGTCACTACTCTTTGAAAAAAGCGGCCGATGTACTCGGTATTGGCCAAGAAGGTCTTGTTTCAGTAAAAACGGATAACAATAACCGTATTTGTACTGACGACCTGAGACTCAAGTTCGAGCAGCTTAAGCAGAACAAGATTAAGCCTTTTGCCGTCATCGGTGTGGCGGGCACAACCGAAACTGGCAATATCGACCCTCTAAAAGACATTGCAGAAGTATGTGCCGAGTCTGACTGCCACTTCCACGTGGATGCAGCTTGGGGCGGCGCAACGCTGATGTCTAACAATCACCGTCATTTACTTGATGGTATTGAATTAGCGGACTCTGTCACTATTGATGCGCATAAACAGCTCTACATTCCTATGGGTGCGGGCATGGTTTTGTTTAAGAAGCCAGATGCGATGACCGCAATTGAGCATCATGCTCAATACATTCTTCGTAAAGGTTCGAAAGATTTAGGCAGCCACACTCTAGAAGGCTCTCGTTCCGGTATGGCGATGCTCGTTTATGCATCAATGCACATCATCAGCCGTCCTGGCTATGAACTGCTGATCGACCAAAGCATCAACAAAGCACGTTACTTCGCAGACCTGATTGAAGAACAAAGTGATTTTGAGTTAGTGTCCGAGCCAGAGCTATGCTTACTGACGTATCGCTACCTTCCTGAATCAGTAAAAGCCGCTTTGTTAAAAGCTGGCGCTCAGCAACGTATTGAATTGAATGAGTTACTTAATGATCTCACTAAATTTATTCAGAAGAAACAGCGTGAAACTGGCAAATCTTTTGTTTCCAGAACTCGCTTGAATCCGGAAGCTTGGTCACATCAACCAATTATTGTTTTCCGCGTTGTATTGGCAAACCCGCTTACAGGCAATGAGATACTTACCTCTGTGCTTGAAGAACAGCGTGAAATCTCTAAGCTAGCGCCAAACCTGATGAGCAAAATCAACAAACTGGTTACGCAAATCAACGCATAGTCATTCAATTTTAGTTGCATCAATTTGAAAATTTCTTTCTTTTTGATGTAACTAAGCTGTCAGTTCATACTCAATTTGCATTCTTTTTGCTCAAACCCTCTTCCAATTCTGTAGTTTTCTAAAATTTTGTTGAGGTTTGTCATATTCTTAAGCATTCATACCGTGTTTTTGTATTAGTTAATAGCATGTTGGGTTTATACTGACTCTATGGTGCTAGTTAGCTTGATATCTATTTGACGCAGCGGTATTTACAAACCCCTTATTGTTTTAGGTTCTGTTTTACTGATATTTGCTTCAGCCATACCCCCTGGTAAACGATATTAACTAGCAAGTTGTTCTCTATACCCTTGTGAACACTATGAATACATTAGAAAAAATACAAAAAAACCTGGAAAATTTCAGCAAGTCTGAGCGTAAAGTAGCCGAAGTAATTATGGCTTCCCCTCAAACTGCAATTCATTCTAGCATTGCTACCTTAGCTAAAATGGCTGACGTAAGTGAGCCTACAGTTAACCGCTTCTGTCGTCGTTTAGACACAAAAGGCTTTCCTGACTTTAAACTTCACCTAGCTCAAAGCTTGGCGAACGGTACACCTTACGTGAACCGTAATGTTGAAGAAGACGACGGCCCTGATGCTTACACACATAAAATTTTCGAATCGACTATGGCTTGTCTAGATGTTGCTAAAAACAGCCTAGACGCGATGCAAGTAAACCGAGCGGTTGACCTGCTGACTCAAGCAAAACGCATTTCGTTTTTTGGCTTGGGTGCATCTTCTGCTGTAGCGAAAGACGCTCAAAACAAGTTTATTCGTTTTAATATCCCTATTACGTGTTTTGAAGACATTGTGATGCAACGAATGAGCTGCATTAACTGTAGTGATAACGATGTTATTGTTCTTATCTCTCACACTGGCCGTACTAAAAGCCAAGTCGAGATCGCGAACCTAGCTCGTGAAAACGGTGCGACCGTTATTGCTATCACAGCAAAAGACTCTCCTCTAGACAAAGCGAGCTCGTTGTCTATTTCGCTGGACGTTCCAGAAGACACCGACGTTTACATGCCAATGGCAAGCCGCGTTGTTCAAATGACGGTTATCGACGTGTTAGCGACAGGTTTTACACTTCGTCGTGGTTCGGGTTTCAGAGAGAACCTAAAGCGTGTGAAAGAGTCACTTCGTGATTCACGTTACGAGAAATACTCTCAGTTCTAATCAACTAAGACGTGAGCTAAAAGCACATGACCTGAGAACAAGTTGAATTAAAAAACGGAGCCTAGTGCTCCGTTTTTATTTGTCCTGAGTTAGTTTAGCTTTCTCGTTATCTGTACTTTCTGCTTTCTGCTTTCTTCTATTAGATCGTCCAGCTATTGCCTTTCTCTACGACATTATTCTCAGACGAATAAGAGTTAATAATAGTAAAACTCGACTCCGTAGTCTGTTCTGGGGCACGTTGATCATCCTGATGGATAGAGGCTGTTTCTTGGGATTCGTCTCCACAACCACATTCCTCGCAAGCCTGCTGCAAGATATGTATAAGCCTCCTTTGATTCAACGGTAAAGGATTTCCTTTTATCGCAACAGACTTAAGCGCATCGGCAGACACCTCATCAAACTGAGCTTCACAGACACCAAATTCGAGTAGGCTTGGAAGCTTTAACGTGTCCAACACTTCGGATAACCAAGAAATCGCGTCCTCCTCTTTCGCCTCAGTACTTCCAGTAACAATCTGAGCAACTCGTTGATAGCGCGCTAAGATGTCATTTCTTTGTTGCTCTCTCGCGACTACGATATTCTCCATCATCACAAATGGCGCTAAGCGTGCTGTTATAACACTGTGTGGAGCAGATATCTTACCCCCTAGCGCAGAGGCTAATCCGTGCGCGGCTCCAAGTTTGGCATTGGTTATCGCCATTCCACCGAGCATAGAAGCGAACGCAAGATCCGAACGAGCTTTAGGTTCATCATATACGCACGCTTTAACCACAGAGTCACTTAGTTTGCGTAACCCTTCCTCGCAGATCATATCGGTGAGCGAATTAGGTTCACCACACACATAAGCTTCCATTAGATGCGTAAAGGCATCTATGCCTCCACGTCCTGATAAATACAAGTTGGTGCCATACGTTAAGGTCGGATCGACAATCGCGACGTCAGCTAGCATGTCGGGGCTTCGAAGGCTGATTTTGACTTGATCTTGTCCAGACTTAAGCACCGCATTTTTAGTGACTTCAGCGCCCGTACTCGCCGTTGTAGGAATCGCAATGAACGGCAGTGGTTTTGTCTTGAGTGGTACATTACGCCCGACGACCTCCACATAGTCGTATAAATTACCTTGGTTCGGTAAAATAGCAGCTAACGCTTTCCCCATGTCAATTGCACTGCCTCCACCCATTGCAACTACCATATCGGGCTTAAACCGTCGTGCCGAAATAGCGGCCTCTTCGACCATTTTAATATTGGGCTCACCGGAAACGGCAATGTGTTGATAACGCATGCTTTGCGCATCTAGATAATCAGTGACCAGTGAGGTGCGTTCTAATGTGTTGCCAGTAACCAACAACACGCTGTAGCCGTATTGACTAAAGAGGGACAATGAAGCCTGAAGTGCTCCATCACCAAAGATGATCTTTGTAGGTGTCATAAATTGAAACATGGTGCCTCCTGCGCCTATGACCAAACAAAACTGCGAACTCTTGGGGTTGAGGGTTTAATCTTGATATTTGAAATACAACGACGATGAAACATAGCGACGGTGGCGAAAATATCTAGCATAAGCCTTTCGCTAGACCGTTTCTTATCGATGTATTACTTATGGATGTATTATTTATCGATGCATTCGCTATAAGATGCCTCGTTCTTCTGGTGTTTTTCTTGACACAGTGCAACTTGTGGCTCCAAACACCAATTAAAGTCGTATTTTTAGGGGTAATTCACACTCTCAATTTGTGGGTACTCAACGATGATGACGGGCAGTTTACGAGCCCCTTTCTATTTATGGTGAATATTTGCGCTGATAGGTAAAAGCTATCGTATTAAGAGGCAATTCCATCTTTATTTCCCCATAGCATTGAGGCATAGTTGGTTTAAGAAATTTTGAGTGGCATTCACTAAAGAATAGTTAACATAATCGAGTTAACGAGCCTCATCCCGTATTTAGGAGAAATTAAATGTTTGTTGTTATTTTTGGTCGCCCTGCTTGTCCATTCTGTGTTCGTGCAAAAGAGCATGCTGAAACTCTTAAAGCTAAACGTGATGACTTCAACTACCGTTACGTTGACATCCACGCTGAAGGCATCAGCAAAGCTGACCTAGAAAAGACTGTTGGTAAGCCAGTAGACACAGTGCCACAAATCTTCATCGATCAAGACCACATCGGTGGCTGCACAGAATTTGAAGCATACGCAAAAGAAAACCTAGGTCTTTTCGATTAAGCTGAAACTTCTCTCAAAAGATCGAAGTCTTAACCTTGAAAGCTTTACGCATTTGAGTATGAAAATGTACAATATTTAGAAGCCCGCTCACTTAAGCGGGCTTTTTTTATCCAACACTTTGTGCGCTCAGAACAAATAAAGTCAAAACCAAGTAAAATAGTAAAATACCGCTTATAATTTATTTATATTTAGATACAATTCACCCCTCAAACTTACCCTGTGTTTCACGCCAATTATTGAGCGATCACTGTGAATATCGACGTTGTTTATTTGCTAGAACAAAACCCCATCCTCCTCATTTTTGTTGTTTTATCAATTGGTTTAGCCATTGGTAAAATTCGTTTCGGTAGTCTCCAACTGGGTAACTCAATCGGTGTTCTGATTACTTCCCTTGTCATGGGGCATCTCGGTTTTTCCTTTAACCCCGACGGCCTCACTATTGGTTTCATGTTGTTCATCTACTGTGTAGGCATTGAAGCTGGACCAAACTTCTTTGGTATATTTTTCAGAGATGGTAAGCATTACCTAATCCTAAGCCTCGTCGTTCTCTCAACCGCAATAGCCTTAACTTACTTCAGTAGCCATTATCTTGGCCTCGGGTTTGGTTTGTCTGCTGGTATGATGGCAGGTGCCCTTACAGCAACTCCTATCCTAGTAGGTGCACAAGATGCGTTGAACTCAGGCTTGGCGGAGGTTCCGAGGAATATGGATTTAGGACTGATCATCGAAAACCTGTCTGTCGGTTATGCGATGGCTTATTTGGTTGGCTTAATCAGTATGATTATGTTCGCTCGCCTGATTCCAAAGCTCCAAAAAGTTAACCTGCACGACTCAGCTGAGCAAATAGCTCAAGAACGCGGCCTAGGGGCTTCTGGCCAACGTAAGGTTTACCTTCCAATCATTCGTGCTTATCGTGTGGGACAAGAGCTTATCTCGTGGACAGATGGCAAGAACTTGCGTGAACTGGGTATCTATCGTCAAACAGGCTGTTACATCGAGCGTATTCGTCGCAATGGTATTCTTGCCCACCCAGATGGTGATGCGATCCTACAAGAGGGTGATGAAATCGCATTGGTTGGTTTCCCAGATAGCCACGCGCGTCTTGACCCAAGTTTCCGTAATGGTAAAGAGGTTTTCGACCGTAACCTTCTAGATCTACGTATCGTGGAAGAAGAGATCGTCGTTAAAAGTGACAGCATCGCAGGTAAGCGTCTATCAGACTTAAATCTGTCTGAATACGGTTGTTTCCTTAACCGCGTAGTAAGAGCTCAGATTGAAATGCCGATGGACTTAAACATCGTGCTTTCTAAAGGTGATGTACTGCAGGTTAGTGGTGAAAAGAGTCGTGTTCACGGCCTAGCTGAGAAAATTGGTTTCATCTCAATCCACAGCCAAATGGCGGATTTGATGGCCTTCTGTAGCTTTTTCATTCTGGGCATTTTGTTTGGTTTGATCACCATGACATTCGGTCAGGTTTCATTTGGCTTAGGTAATGCGGTTGGCCTACTTCTATCGGGCATCATGCTTGGTTTCTTAAGAGCAAACCACCCTACCTTTGGTTACGTGCCTCAAGGGGCGTTAAACATGGTCAAAGACCTGGGTTTGATGTTCTTCATGGTCGGTATCGGCCTGAGCGCTGGTGGTAAGATATTTGAGCATTTAACTCAAGTTGGTCCGCAGGTCATAGGTATCGCTCTGGTAGTCAGTGTTCTGCCAGTCTTCTTCGCTTACTTGGTTGGTGCTTATGTGCTGAAGATGAACCGAGCTTTATTATTTGGTGCAATCATTGGCGCGCGAACTTGTGCCCCGGCGATGGACATCGTAAACGACCATGCTCGCTCAACTATCCCTGCTCTGGGTTACGCCGGTACGTACGCGATAGCCAATATATTGATGACCTTAGCAGGTACTTTCATCATCATAATTAGCTAGTAGCTGCGGCTTTTAAAGCAGCCCAAGTTACATATTTCGAATGCACTAATTCATATTGGGGTTAGTGCATTTTTATTACTTGTTTCTCTCACTTGATCTTAGAACTCTTAGTATCTCAAATCCCATATAGGCTCTTTAAGCTCTTCGCATCTCGCGACTCGTATCCTACATCTGCTCTTAACTTCTCTGTGTATTTCGCCACTCGTATCCCGTATCTGCTTTTATTTTTTCATATCTGCTTTTCATCTCTTTCCTCAAACGACAGGTAAAAAAATAGGCGCTCATTGAGCGCCTATTTCATTTTGACTCGATTGTTTGAATTAGATATCAGCTACATCAAACTCAACAGCTGGGTTAACGTCAGCTTCGTAATCAACGCCTTCAACACCGAAACCGAACAGCTTCAAGAACTCTTCTTTGTACTCTACGTAGTCAGTCAGTTCTTTTAGGTTCTCAGTTGTGATTTGAGGCCATAGGTTGCGACAATGCTCTTGAATGTCGTCACGAAGTTCTAGGTCGTCTAGACGTAGACGGTTCACTTCGTCAACTTCTGCTGCGCTACCATCTTCTTTGTATAAACGTTGGCTGAACATACGGAAGATCTGTTCCATACAACCTTCGTGAATACCTTCTTCACGCATCTTCTTGAACACCATAGCGATGTAAAGAGGCATAACAGGGATTGCAGAACTTGCTTGAGTCACAACAGACTTAAGAACAGCAACGTTTGCAGTACCGCCAGTTTGGCCTAGTTTTTCGTTTAGCGCTGACGCTGCACGATCTAGATCCATCTTAGCTTTACCTAACGCGCCATCCCAGTAGATTGGCCACGTTAGCTCAGTACCGATGTAACTGTAAGCAACAGTCTTACAACCGTCAGCTAGAACACCCGCTTCAGAAAGTGCGTTGATCCAAAGTTCCCAATCTTCACCGCCCATTACAGTAACAGTGTCTTTGATCTCTTCTTCAGTAGCAGGCTCAACGCTTGCTTCAATGATCGCATCTTTGTTTGTATCTACAGCTGTAGATGTGTACGTTTCGCCGATAGGCTTAAGAGCTGAACGAATTACTTCGCCAGTCTCTGGCATTTTACGCACTGGAGACGCCAGTGAGTACACAACCATATCGATCTGACCTAGATCTTCTTTGATCAGGTCAATTGTTTTCTGTTTTGCTTCGTTAGAGAAAGCATCGCCGTTAAGGCTTTTTGAATACAGGCCTTCTTCTTTAGCTAGCTTGTCGAACGCTGCTGAGTTGTAGAAACCAGCTGTGCCAGTTTTTTTCTCAGTACCGGCTTTCTCGAAGAAAACACCGATAGTAGAAGCGCCGCCACCAAATGCTGCCGCAATACGTGAAGACAAGCCGTAGCCACTTGAAGAGCCAACAACTAGTACACGTTTAGGTGCGTTTGTGATTGGGCCTTGAGCTTTTGTGTAAGCAATTTGTTCTTTTACATTAGCTTCACAACCGACTGGATGTGTTGTAGTACAGATGAATCCGCGAATTCGAGGTTTGATGATCATATTCAACTTCCTTAAAAAATCAGGTTAAGGATAAGAGTTTCGTGCGCAAATGGCATCTAATTTCTGTAAAAATGTGGTGAAAATGCAAGTGGTTGGAGCACTCAACTGATATTTGCTGACTAAGTCGCCATTTGTTAACGCTTCTATTAAGACTTCTACGACAAAAACAAAAAAGGCACCTTAATAGGTGCCTTTTATCATTTCGCTATCTAAGCAACGCTATTTAGCTTAGGTTTTAACTCTTTTCGCGTCAAAGTTTCACTAAGGTCATGACTGAAGTGATCAACTTGAATCGCTGTATAACGCAATTTATCAGCAGCAACAATTTGGTCGACTTCTGCTTGAGTTAGTACATCGGCAGCAAGTGCTTGAGCCAGTTTGTCTGCCAGCAAGCCTTTACGAGCTACTTTGCCTTCTTTCACTGCTTTAAAGATTTTACGCTCCAGAGGCTTAATGCTGTACATCGCATTGAAAGCGTTCTCCATAAGGCCAACACTATCATCCTCTTCTTTGCCGATGTAGCAGAGGTGAGTCAGACGTTCACGGTGTGCACCCGGAGTCATCAAGCTTTCTGCTAGTTGAACTGTAAGGTTATCACTCGGTTTTTCGAAGTGGTTACCAACAGGGAAAACTAGACCTTTAAGTACTTTACCAACCATCTTGTTCGGGAAGTTACGGTACGCTTCTTGTAACGACTTAGCCGCATTGTGGAAACAGTGTTGAACCGCGTAGTGTACGTAGTCTAAATCAGCTTGTTGACGACCTTCATCTTCATACTTTTTAAGTGCAGCAGAAGCCATGTATAGGTAACTTAGACCATCACCTAAACGTGCAGAGATAAGCTCTTTACGTTTCAGTTCGCCACCTAGTGTCAGCATTGCGAAATCCGCACTGACTGCAAGCGCACGGCTTAAACGAGTCAGATCTTGATAGTAAGGCTTCGTTGGGCCGCTCATGTCGGCTTTAATGAATTTAGAGCCCGTTAGTGCCGCACCAAAAGCACCGAACGTATTTTTAGTTGCGTGTGAGATGTGCTTGAACAACAAGCTATCAAAATCTTTCGCACCTTGCTTCTCGTCTGGGTTCGCTGCCGCTTCCATTTCGCTCAATACGTATGGGTGACAACGTGTCGCACCTTGACCGAAGATCATCAGGTTACGAGTTAGGATGTTCGCACCTTCTACTGTGATAGCAACGGGAATACCTAGGTAAGGCGCAGCCAAGTAGTTCATTGGGCCATCTTGAATGGCACGACCTGAGTGGATATCCATTGAGTCATTCAGGATAGTACGAGCCATTTCAGTCATGTGATACTTCGCAATTGCCGTTACGATACCCGGCTTCTCTTTCATATCCAGTGAAGTAGTTGTCAGTGTACGAGTCGCTTCTAGTAGATACGTTAAACCACCAATACGGCCTAGGCTCTCTGCAACACCTTCAAACTTACCAATCGACATACCGAACTGCTTACGAACATAAGCGTATGCGCCTGTCGTTTTCGCTGTTAGGTGGCCCATCGCTGTGCCCAGTGCGGGTAATGAGATACCACGACCTGCAGACAGACATTCCACCAGCATACGCCAACCTTTACCTGCGTAATCTGCGCCACCGATTAGCCATTCCATAGGAATAAACACATCGTGACCTCGTGTTGGGCCATTCATAAACGCAAGACCAAGTGGATCATGACGCTCACCAATCACAACGCCTTCGTGGCCAGCTGGGATAAGTGCACAAGTGATACCAATGTCTTCTTTATCACCAAGCAGCTTCTCTGGATCGTGCAGTTTGAAAGCCAGACCAAGTACCGTTGCCACTGGAGCTAGCGTAATATAACGCTTGTTCCAATTAAGCTTGATGCCTAGTGTCTCTTTCCCTTCATGCATGCCCATACACACAGTGCCGACATCAGGGATGCCACCCGCATCAGAGCCCGCTTCAGGGCCTGTCAGTGCGAAACAAGGAATATCTGTACCGTCAGCAAGACGTGGTAGCCAGTAGTCTTTTTGGTCTTGAGTGCCGTAATGAGACAGTAGCTCACCAGGGCCAAGAGAATTTGGAACCATTACCGAAACCGCAGCACTGATACTACGAGTTGCAATCTTAGTCACGATAGTAGAGTTGGCGTGTGCTGAAAATTCACGACCGCCGTACTCTTTCGCGATAATTAGCGAGAAGAAACGCTCTTTGCGTAAGAAGTTCCAAACTTCCACTGGAAGGTCTCGGTCTTCTTTCACAATTTTATGGTCATCAAGCATAGCGAGCAAAGTTTCAAGTTCATTATCCATGAATGATTGCTCTTTTGCTGTCAGCTTAGGTTTTGGGTACTGGTGAAGCTTAGTGAAATCTGGTTTACCAGAAAACAGCTCTCCATCCCACCACACGCTACCCGCTTCCATCGCTTCTTTCTCGGTGCTAGATAGTGGTGGAAGTACTTTTTTAAAGAGTTTAAAAGCTGGGTCACTTACCCATTTTTGTCTTAGAGAGCTCATAGTTCAGATCCTTTTGTTCACTATATTGTTTGTGAATATTTTGCTTTTTATTGTTTTAATCTTTTGCTGACATGCCAGCGGCCAAATATGGAATGAGAATATCGACCACTGCCTTAGCATCTATCTTTCTGTCATAGTCATTCTCTGCAATTTCTATCAGAGCCTGGCTAGATGCCATGGTGAATACACAAGTCCCTAGGGTGAAGTGCAATCGCCAAAATAACTGTTCTTGAGTGAGGTTCGGGTTGGCTTTCATCACTGAGCTGGTAAACAGGGTTAGCACTTCGCTGTAGCGAGTGGTAATGAACCAACGCAAGTGACCTTGTACATCCGTATAACCTCGACCGATGAGTAACATAAATCGGCTCGTACCATTTGGCCTTACATCATTCAGTGCTCTTAACGGCTGTCTCAAAGACTCAAACACGTCACTCATAGAATACGTTTCGTTCAAGTTTAAGTTCACTAAAGTGTCTTGCAGTGCAGGCATAAATGCTTCTAAGTATCGATTTAATACGGCACGAACCAGAGTCTTCTTATCGCCAAAGTGGTAGTTCACTGAAGCAAGATTTACATTGGCTTTACCCGTAATGGTGCGTAAAGAGGTGTCATTAAAACCGTGCTCAGCAAATAAGCCTTCAGCCACATCTAAGATTTTGTCTTTGGTTGTGCTTCTTGGTGCCATTTCAATCACTCGTATTAAACAACTGTTTGAAATATACGCTTAGTACATTTATTTAACAAGCAAGCAACATCACACTTTCAAAAATTGGTCGTACCAGTTAATTACTTTATTCACTAACCGATTGAATCGATGCATGTTTACAAAAAAAGAAAAAATTAATGCATTTTCTTGTAACTGAAATAGAAATGGAGGGTCATAAATTAGGTAGAAACAGAGTATTTAGAAGTTTAACAGGCCGTCAAACTTGTCTCTCCCCTGCTTTCTTAATTACTGCATTTTCCTTATTAACTCCTATACTTGTATCCGCCCAAACCGTGTTGGTTTGGGTTTTTTTTTGGGGGCTTAAATATAGTATGCCAATCAGAAAAGGAAGCCTCATGCATGGGAGCCAACTATATGCTGATTTTGTTGTATATATCGGCAAACTCTCTTCCTCACAGTCAGCGAAAGGCTTTGTTGCTTAATTCAGAGAGAAGGCATGCCTGCCCCATTGTGCTTAATTCTTAATCGATATACTGTGTTTCAGGCATACCAAGCCCTGTAAGCTTATTCAGGGCTTTAATCATAGCGTAAGTCTCGCCAACTTGAGCGTTGTAGTTCCTCAGGCTTAATTTCCCACCTAGCAGCTGTTTTACTCGGTACATCGCGGTCTCTGATAGAGAGCGCTTATGATAGCCATACCGCTCTTTCCAATACTTATTTGAGCCATATAACTTCTGGCAACCCACGGCGAGATTTCGGGGGTGACCACGCTCCCAGAAGGCAGCCCCTTCTCTTGGTGGGATGAGCGGAACAGCTCGCTTGATCCGTATGGCATCATGGCAATCCCTTGTGTCATAAGCGCCATCACCTGATATCTCAATGATTTTCCGACGTGTCTGATTGAGTAAGTTGGGGAGCACTTCGGCATCGGTTACGTTAGATAAGCTCAGCTCTGCTGCGACTATTTCGTGGGTGCTTGTATCTACTGCGATGTGCAGCTTACGCCAGACTCTTCGCTTCCCATCAGTTCCATGCTTCTTGACCTTCCATTCACCTTCGCCATAAACCTTGAGACCAGTGGCATCAATGGCTAGGTGTTGTATCGCACCTCTGGTTTTAGTTTTAAATGAAACCTCAACATCCTTAGATCGACGACTTATACAGGTGTAGTGTGGGCAAACCAGAGGGATGTTAGCCAGCTTAAAGACGGAGTCTAGAAAACCTTGCAGCGCTCTCAATGGCATAGAGAAAACGCGTTTCACCATCAGAGCGGTAGTAATGGCTAAGTCGCTGAATCGGCGAGGTCTACCACGCTTGCCTTGTTTGTTTTGCTTCCACTCGGCTAACGTCTCCTCATCAATCCAAAAGGTCAGAGAGCCACGGTTGATTAAGGCTTTATTATACTGCTTCCAGTTAGTTGTTTTGTAACGAGGTTTAGGCATGAGACTACGACGATTGATGGGTGTATCCGATCAGATCGTAGCTTCCTGATTTAGTTCCATCGATTTAAGCAACAAGGCCTAGCCGTGAGCCAAAATGCATTAGAGCTAAACAATATACAATATATTGGGAGGTATCTAGTTCAACCTACCCCCGATGAGAGGTGGGCAACGGATGTAGCGGAGAGTGAGTTAACACAAAGCATGTCGAGAAAAAATAACTGTTTAGATAATGCTGTTGCTGAGATTTTTACTTTACTCAAACAGAGTTGCATAACATCCAAAGTTTTGAAGATGCAGGAGCTCTGACGAGCAAACAAAAAAATGCATGGTGTACAACAATACTAAACGTATAAAAGTGAAATTAAAAGGCCTGACTCCGATAGAACATCGAATTCAGGCCTTGAAAGCCACTCAATAGAAATGTCCAACTTTACGGGAGCGCTTCAAATAGGGCTTTTTATTCTTTGTCTCTACTGAATCTCAGGAGTGACTCTGCTACTGTCCTTAATACTCAGGAACTGGATCGCTAGTCTATGAACGAGCCAGCTACCGATTAAGTTTTACTTCTTGCTGCTTAGTCTTAGGTAAAGAAATACTCAGTAGAAAGTAACCCAGTATTGCTGCTGTCGTAGAGCCCATCAAGATACCTAGTCGAGCGAACGTGTCAAATTCTGCGTTCGTAGGACCAAATGCCAGTGAAGAGATAAAAATAGACATTGTAAAGCCGATACCACACAACACAGAGACTGCAAAGATATTCATGAAGTTCACGCCTTCAGGAAGCTTAGCTATGCCCATTTTCACTGCGCCCCAGCTAAATAAGAATATACCCAGTGGCTTACCAACCAGTAGACCCATCGCGATACCCAAAGGTAGCATTCCGGTTAGACTTGATAGAGAAATACCTTCCAATGATATACCAGCGTTTGCAAATGCAAAGATTGGAAGAATGGCAAAAGCAACATACGGGTGCAATGCATGCTCTAGATGTTTGAGAGGAGAACGCTCCCCTTTGTTACCTTTGAGTGGAATCGCAAAACCAATCACTACGCCAGCCAGTGTTGCGTGAACACCAGACTTCAATACTGCGAACCACAGAATTGCACCGACGATCAAATAAACACTCAGCTTAGTCATATGTTTAGCATTCATCATAAACAGGACACCTGTTGCGATAAAGCCAACCGTTAGAGCAAGCGTCGAAAGATCACCTGAGTAGAACAATGCAATGATAACAACAACACCAAGGTCATCGATAATTGCTAGAGCCAGTAGGAACACTTTCAAGCTAACTGGTACACGATTACCAAGTAGCGCCATGATACCCAATGCGAATGCGATATCTGTCGCTGCTGGAATAGCCCAGCCTTGTAATGCTTCTGGGTTACCAGAATTAAATAGCACGTAGATAAGTGCAGGAGCTAGCATACCGCCCACAGCTGCGATAGCTGGGAAGATTGCTGTCTCTTTAGACTTTAATGCGCCTTCTAAAAGTTCACGCTTAACTTCTAAGCCGATTAGAAGGAAGAAGACAGCCATGAAGCCATCATTAATCCAGTGAGATACAGACATACCAAGAACGTAGCTTTGTAGAGCGCCTTGATACATTTCGTTCAGTGGTGAGTTTGCTACAAACATTGCGATCGCCGCAGCGATGACTAGTATGATGCCGCCAGCAGATTCCATTTTAAAGAAGTCACGGATGACGTCGGTCATGATTTCGCCCTTATATTTATTATTTAAATAAACGAATAACAAAGAATAACAAAGAATAACCACGAGTGTATAGAGAAGCCCAATCGATAGATAATCACTTCTTTGGATGTTTAACTTCGGTTTTTCCTACAAATACTAAACAATACGTCGTATATTCCATAACTTTTTTACGTGTTATGAAATAAGTATAGATGAGAACCCTTGAGCTGTATGCAGAATTTATTCGAGTATGGAAGGTACGGTGAATATAAAAAAGGCTATCAAATGATAGCCTTAGGTGTTTTCAGTAACCGGTGAGTTGCATGAAGCCTGTCGCTTCATGACTGCCACTTGCCATGATCGGCCCTTCCCAGTACGGAATTACAAAGGGAAGCCACATATCACGGCGTTTAATGCGTGTAGTGAGGTTAATATCGTGCTCAGGGACGTTAATTATCCATTGAAGGGGCATTCTTCTGCCATTAAGCAGCGTTGTATTCTGCAAAGGCTTGATAGAAATGTCAGATTCAGCCAGTTGATAAACCTTGCCAGAGCGAGTGGCAAGTGTTCCAAATACATAAGGCATCTGCTGATTATGACGGTAGCGGTTAATACTCAATGCCGTGCCATCATCTAAATTAAAGACGAACCAATCCCACCCTTGTTGGCCTACGCCAAGTAAGCCACTTCCCCACTCTTTATGTACCCATGCCGTTCCTTGAACTTCTTTGGCAACACCATCAAGTTGCAATGTGCCAGTCAAAGATAAGAAAGGAGCACTAAAATTGTAAGACGCAACAGGTAGCAAATCGTGCTTTTTCTGATAGCCATTGTCGCCATTGAGCACATAAGGCCCTTTAGCAACCGTATCTAACTCAAGACCAAAGGTATCCGTGTCCACTTGAAGTCGACCCGGAAACGGCGTATTACCTAGTGCTCGCCAATTCCAGTTATCAATCCAGATTCTAAAGGGACTGTTCGTCATTCCCGCCTGACCAATACCGCCACGCGCTAAACGTTGTTCTTTCCACACTTTAGAATCAGAAGAAATGACGACATTTGAAATATAGATCTGTGGGCTTTGCCATCCTGGCGTTTCGCGCTCATCCGTTGCGATGCGGAAAAAGCTCCACTGCACCGAATACTTCTTTCCATCGCTCCCTTTTAAAGAAGCGAAGTAATGCCACCATTCATGTTGGAATTCAGGGTGGAACTGGAAATCACGCGGTAGGGAAACGTTTCTGTCAGGCAATACAGGCTCAAATACATTGAAGTGTTCGCTAACAAGTACCGAATTAACCTCGTTCACACCCTTCTCGCCTACATCAACGAAGTAAGAGTAGTACGCCCATACGCCTAAGAGCACGCCGAAGAAGCTGATCAGTAGAACAGAGGAGACAAAACGATGTCTTAGCTTTTTTGAGCCATTGCGTTGAAACATAATTAGAGCGCATCCCTCAATGACTTCATAGGCGTATTTCGGATCATCCTCATCACTGGCAAGGCACCAGCAAGCATTAATGCTGCCATCGCCCACGCAAAAGTCACTAAGTAATCCCAAGGAATCACTTGTAACTCAAGTGACCACCCAAAAGACTGCTTAATAACAATATCAACGATCAAACTTGCTAACGCCAGACCTAGTGGTACCGCAATCAAAGATGAAATTAGCCCGAACACAAACAACTGCAAGCTTCCGGTAAATATCAACTCTTTGGCAGAGACTCCTAAACAGCGTTGAAGTGAGATATGCCTTTGACGAGACACTTCACCCGCCACCGTCGCGAAGAAGATACCGAATACAGCAATTACTAAGGTAATGTTGCCTAGCGTATCAGCAATTGCGAAGGTTCTATCGAAGACTCGCATCGCTTGGCTATGAATATTATTGTTATCAAAGATACGTTCAGACCCTAGCCTAAACACACTTTCCAAACGACTGCGCAAACCAATAGCATTCACATCGTCTTTTAATATGACACCTAATCCAACATTGCCCCTGCCTGCAAACCCATACAGCCAATTGCGATGTGACATCATGACCTGATGGTATGGATTGCCGTAATCATAATAGACACCGACAACTTGCCAACCTGAGCCAAGGCTATCGTGCAGGTCGATATAATCGCCAGGACGAATTCCCAATTTCAGAGACATCGATTCGCTGATCAACACCCCTTTAGAATGATGTAAATGGTACCAATAGTTTGGAATGCCGAGCTTGATAGTCAGTGCTTCTAGCTCGCCTTCTGAAGGCCCTGTACTGACAACTTGAAGATTACCCGCAGCAGAAGAAACATCTTTCTCCCAACGCCACCACACTGAATCCACTTCAGGCTGTTCTGATAACCAGTCGCTCATACGGGGAGCTGCGTTGTTAGTAGGGTATATATAGAGGTCAGCGGCCAAACGTTGAGTCAGCCATTTATCGGTGGTGTCTCTAAAACTACCCACCATGGTTTCAACACCAATATTTGCCGATAACGCCAGCATAAAGGCCATAGTAGCAACGCCACGGTAGCTCATGCTTGATGCTGCATCAGCGAAGAACCAACGAGCACGAACCCAGCGTAATGAATAGGATAAGCTGTTGAATAATTTCCACATCAAGAACGGCGTAAACAGAGCCACACTCACGAGCATAAGCGCGATGATAGCAAAACCGGTTTCTTGGGTTTGAGGCGCTTGATAAACCGCTACAGCAGCAACTAAGAAGCCGCAACCAATCAAAGCCTGCCAAGTAAATTCCGTACCCGCAAAGCGCATTAACGACAAGCGTGATGACAAACGAATAGGCTGAGACTTAAGTAAACGCACCAATGGCCACGCACAAGCTAAGAAGGCACCCAGTAACGCCATCATTAAACTATAACCGCTCCAACGCCAATTCCAGTTGATGGTTAAACCCACATTGGCATCGTATAGGTCGCCTAAGCTTGAAGACACGGCAGGTAACAGTTGGTTAGCCAGCATGACACCAAAGATGTTGCCGCACACCCAACTCACTAGCACTAAAATTAAGAGTTCTAAACACAGAGCTTTAGCCAGTTGCCAACCGGACACACCAGTCTGCCTTAATATTCCAACCAGTGGCTGACGTTGAATAAATGACAATGACATCGCTTGATAGAAGATAAACAAGCCCACGACAAACGACAGCATGCCCATCGCGGTTAGATTTAAGTGGAAAGCACTGGTTAGAGATTCCAATTCAGCTTTTGAACTGCGAGAAATCGTCAGTCCATTAGGCAACATATTCTTAAGACGTTCTAACTTCTCTGGCGGCATATCTGAACAAGCAATAACAGACAGTCCAGCGCTACGTTTCAACATTCTTAACAGCGAGATATCTGCGATCAGTCGCGTGCCGTTAATGAGATCGTTTTGATCAACAACAACAGGCCCAAGTTCAGAGCCATCAAGAAGAGGAATATAGTCACCATTCTTCCATTCCATATGTTCAGCAAGATCATCGCTGACAAGGATTGGATACGGCGGCTTCATTAGGTTTAATGTTGTGAGATCTTTTAGCGCAACGCCCGGATGTAACTGAAGCATAGACACTGGGTCCAAGCCAATTAGCATGAAGTTTGCACCATTTTCATCAGTGATACGGTGGTGATCAAAAGGGGAACACTGTTGAAAGCCTTCACGGCGTAGCTGGATATAAAAACCTTGAGGGATCTTATTGGCGTTGTGCTTGGGACGAATACGATATGGAAGAGGATTCGAAAACAGTTTTTCGCCGTGAGCGTAGCTCTGTTTGGCGTGCTGATTGATTGCGGTAACACCAACCAGTAATGATACGCCGAGGGTTAAGCCAAGCCATACCAAAATAATCTGAAGTGGGTAACGTCGATAATGACCGAGTAGCGCCTTAACTACGGGCCATAACATGAAGTTGCCCTCCCTGTAGACGAATACGTCCATCCATATGCTGCGCCACTTTTTCACTATGAGTAACAAGCAACAGAGTACATTCCAGCTCACGAGCTAAAGACGTCAGTAAGCGCATTACCGCTTCAGCATTACGCTCATCTAAACTGCCAGTCGGCTCATCGGCTAATAAGATTTTAGGTTCCATGTACAAAGCACGAGCAATGGCCGCACGCTGTTGTTGGCCACCAGACGCTTCTTCAGGATAACGTCCAAGCAAAGGCATAAGGTCTAAAGCAGAAAGGATTTGTCGCCAAAGCCCCTTGTCATCAGGTAAGCCTTTTAATTGACGGCAAAAACGAATGTTGTCGGCAATATTAAGCGTTGGTAGCAAGTTGAATTGCTGGAAGATATGACCAATATTGTTTCGACGATAAGCAGTACGATTACGCTCTGTCGAATCGTGCATATTAAAGTTTGGGAAAGCAATTTCGCCAGAGTCTATTTGGTCTAAACCCGCGATAAGATTCAGTAATGTACTTTTACCAGAACCGCTTTCTCCCATTAATGCTAGCTGATCACCTTGGTTTAATGTTAGTTCTGCACCTTGCAAAACAGGGTGAAATTCTCCCCCGTCGACATAGCCTTTACATAGGTCTGACAGCTTTAACATTAAACAGCTCGCATTAGTTAGAATTTGGAAGGAGAATCTACACTAATTCCCTGTTAGGAGGAAGTATTTTGAAAGATAGATCACACACCAACGATAAAGTGATGCTATCAGTGCGCCCTACTTCAACTTCCTATTAAGTTTTTGATCCATTTTCTTGTTTTCATGCGGTAGAGCGAGCCACCCCACTTAAGCACTTCTTCAGTGAGGAAAAGCAGATATACCCACTCAGGGGGAAACTTAAAGTAGATAGCGGCGATCGCAGCTAGCGGAATACCGATCACCCACTGAGCAATCACGTCTTGATAGAGGCAGAACTTCACATCACCGCCCGCTCTCAACACACCAACGATGACCGTCAGCGGTACCGAACGAATAACAATACCCACACTGAGAATCAGAATGAATTTCTCTGAAAGCGCTCGGGTTTCTTCTGTCAAAGCGCTAAAGGCGTTCAGTATTGGCGTTTGTACGAAGTAAAGGAAAATAGCGACCACAATACTAGTCAAGAAACACAAAATCGTTAAACCTAGTGCTTGATAGTAAACCGCTTTATTGTTCTTCGCGCCAAGTTGGTTACCAACCAGAACCGCTGCCGCATTCGAAAGCCCAATCAATAAACTCAACGAGATAGACTCAACCGGCGTCATTACGGAAAGTGCAGCAAGACCTTGGACGCCCGATTGACCCATGATCGCGTGGTAAGCAAACAAACCACCAGCCCACGCCAAGAAGTTAAACGTCGTCGGAAGCGATAACTTTAAGAAGCGAACCACTTTTTCGATTGAAGCTGCCACTTTTATATCGCAGAGCTTGAAAGCCAATAGATGCTTTGAACAATAAAGGTAACCAAATAAGGTCGCCACTTCGATTGCACCACTCAGCACTGTCGCAATCGCAGCACCTTTGATTCCAAGAGCAGGGAAGCCCAAGTTACCAAAAATCAAAACCCAGTTTAGAAATACATTTGATAGAATTCCGATACCACTAAAGAAAGTGCTCAAACCCGGCTTGTGCATAGCTCTTAGGCCAACCGCCATACTGCTGACACAAGACACGGCTAACATACTAAATGAAGTGATAACGATGTAATCAACACCAAGGTTGATGACTTCTTGTGAGTCGGTCGTCACACCCATGATTTGGCTTGGAAAAGAAATAAAGAACACAATAGTCAGCAAAGCAAACAACGTAGACACCAACCAAGTTAACGCCGTACTTTCTCTGACGCCTTGCTTGTTACCGGCTCCCCAATATTGCGCAGTCAATAACGCACCACCCGTGGTCACGCCCACCAGCATAATAGTCGTGACAAACATAGCTCTACTCGCCACACCCACCGCAGCAATATCAGCTTCACCCAATTGGCCTAACATCAGCACATCCACAAGGCCTCGACTTGAGAACATAATGCTCTGCAAGGTGATAGGCAAAGCAATCGCAATAAGCCTACGAACAAATTCACCTCGAGTGTGATGGATAATTGAAGAGAACAACATATAGAGAGACCTAAACGGAACGTATTGATGAATAAAGATAAATATCGCGCTATTATATCAATGTTCGGTTTTTAACCACAGATATAAATGGAGTAACAATGAAGAAAGTACTGGTTTTAGGCGCTTCTGGATATGTTGGTTCGCAGCTCCTCCCTCTCCTGCTTGAACAAGGCCATCAAGTCACCGCAGCAGCAAGGCATATCGACTATTTAAAAGCACGAACAGAGCCTCACGACAATCTATCACTCGTGTATCTTGATCTTGCCGATCAAGCTGCGACTCGAGCGCTCGTCCCTGACTTTGATCTTATTTTCTTTCTCGTACATGGGATGGCTGAAGGCCACGATTTCATCAACTATGAATTGAATTTGGCGCGCAATTTTATCTCAGCGCTAACTCCAAATAATAAGCACGTGATCTATCTAAGTTCGCTTCAACCACAAACGGCGGATTCGGAACATTTACAAGCCCGCAAGCAAACCGGTGACTTATTGCGAAAAGGCTCAGTGCCAGTCACTGAATTGCAAGCTGGCGTGATTATTGGCCCTGGCTCAGCGGCGTTCGAGATCATGCGAGACTTTGTTTACAACCTACCTATCATGATTGCGCCAAAATGGGTGGATTCCAAAGCAAACCCAATAGCATTACAGAACCTCAACTATTACTTACTCAAACTGGCGCAAGACACACCAACAGCTCACCAAACCTTCGAAGTCGGCGGCCCTGATATTGTCTCTTACCGAAACCAGTTTGCTCATATCGCCAAAACCGCAGATCGCCCTCTTCGACTCTGGGCTACATCTCTACTGACACCGAAAATTGCGTCTTATTGGTTAGGCGTGGTGACCTCTGTCCCATCAAATATCGGCAGAGCACTTCTCGCAGGCCTTAAGCATGACTTTATTGCTAACTCAACCACCATTAATGAACAGTACCCCCAAAAGCTAATGTCGTTCGAACGTATGGTCGAGCAAACCATTCACTCTGAAGGCAACTTCGTGAAAAGTAATGTGTGGGGTTTCGATAAAACCGCGTTTAAACGCTGGCAGGCTGGTTATGGTTATTACCCAAAGAAAACCGGAGCGAGCATTAAATCAACGGCATCATTAAAGTCTTTGTGGCAGGTTGCTCAGCAAATAGGAAGCCCAAAGCAAGGTTATTTCTTTGCTAATGCATTGTGGCGCACACGCGAATGGTTAGATATTCTCTTTGGCGGTGGTGTGCCGGTTCGACAAATGCCTGAAGGGCCGACCCTAAAAGTCGGTGACAATATCGATTCGTGGAAAGTCATTCGTTGTGAAGAGAACCAGTTTTTATCTCTGCTTTTCGGTATGAAAGGCCCCGGTTTAGGACGATTAGAAATCACCGTGTCGGATAATGGAGAGTCACGAGAGCTCAACATCACGGCTTGGTGGCACCCGAAAAGCTTTCTAGGTCTACTCTATTGGTTCGCGATGATGCCTGCCCACCTATTTATCTTTAAAGGCATGGTGAAGGCGATAGAGAAACAGGCACAAGAGCAGATGAGGGATTAAAAGCAGATACGAGATAAGAAAAGATAAAAAAGATGCGAGTAAGTGGCTCTTCGTATCACTCATCTCGCATCTCGTATCTAGCCGTTAGCCGACAACGCTAATTGGGATCTCTGCAAGTTGGTTGCCTTGGTTAGCGGGGTACACGATGTATTCACCGTGGTACTTCACTGCTGACTTGTAGTCAGTGACTTTGTGAAGCATGAAACCCGCTTCCATCGCTGCTTGAATAAACTCAGCGTGGTTACCACGGACAAACCAGTTCATTGGCTTAACCATTAGCTCACCGTCGAACGAGTCATCACACTGTTTGCCACAAAGTGCAAAAGAGTGCTCACCATCAGTGAAGAATTGAATTTTGCCGCCAGTCGTCAGCTCATCTTCACTCGATACACTCCAACCCATCTCGTACATCTTGTCCATAAAGGCTTCAACGTCGCTGTCTTTCAACGCTTTGGGTTCTTCGCTTTCAGGGAAGAATTTACCGTAAAACGCAGAAATACGTTTGAAGGTAAAAGTTAAATCAGAGTTGTTGCCTTTTGAACGACCCTGCTTCTGCCAACGCACCAAATCAGGAACAATCACGCGATCATAAGACTGAGCCTTAATCGCCTTCGTTACCCAACGAACTAAATAAAGGTTGTTCGCAATAGGCGCATCAATCGCTTTGCCTGCTTTGTGCAGAGCGTAAAGCTCGCCCAAAGCGTCATTCACTAACTTCTGAATTTCAATATAGTATTTTGACATTATGCCTTCTTTCCTAATGTCCAATATAGTAATGCTGACATTACTGCACACGCAGCCATTACCATAGCCATAGACCCAGCACTGTCACTTGGCAGCATCGCAACGATAGCTCCAACGACAGAGCCAGTACCAAATCTTAATGTTCCCGCAAGCGATGAAGCCGTGCCTGCCATGTTTGGATAACCACTGAGCAGTAGACCCATAGAGTTACTGCCGATAGTAGAAATGGTGCCAATAAATAACATAACAAACGGCACAATGCCCCAAAGTCCCAGATCCAACGCCCACCCAACGAGCAAGCCTAAACCAGCCAGTAATTGAATGATCAGCGCCGCTCTCAGCATCGTATGAGAACCGACCTCCTTAACAATTCGACCATTGATGGTTGTCATCAGAATCATAGCCACAATGTTCAGGCCAAACAGGTAACCGAACAAGTCAGGACGTACGCCATAAATATCAATGTAGACAAAAGAGCCTGCAGTTAAGAATGCAAACATCCCAGAGAATGAAAATGCACCCGCAAAAATCAAACCCATAACCGTCGGATTTTTACACAAACGAGCGTAATTGCGAATCGTCGTTTTAAAGCGCAATGGCTGACGATTTTCGACAGGTAGTGTCTCAGGGATTTTGATGATGACCGCGAGAATCACAATCACTGCAAAAATAGCTAACACCCAAAATATTGAACGCCAACCGAACCACAATGCCAAATAACCACCAATCATCGGCGCGATAAGTGGTGCAACCGTCATCACCAAGGTAACGAACGACATGGTTCTTGCGAAATCTTCACGGTCGAACATATCACGCACAACGGCTTGGATTATTACCGCCGCCGCCGCACCTGCAAAACCTTGAGCGGCACGAACTAACGTTAACGCTTCAATACCATGAGTGGTTGCACTCACGACAGACGCTATCGCAAAGAAGAGCACACCAATCAGTAGAACTGGCTTGCGACCATAACTGTCGGCTAACGGACCATGTAACAACTGACCTAAAGCGAAACCTGCGGTGTACGCAGTAAGTGTGATTTGCACTTCCCCTGCTGTCACGCCGAGATCTTTGGCGATCGTTGGCATTGCAGGTAGGTACATATCGATGGCGAGTGGTGTCAAAGCACCAATAGCGCCCAGAACCAAAAATAGCATCCAACCTAACTGAGGAGTTTGTGGTTGTGAGCTTGGGGTCTGCTGGGTAGACGTTTGCATAACTCTCCAACTAAGTACTAAGTTCTATATGAGCACGAGCATGCACTCAGCAATATACGAATACGCACAGTGATACTCGAATATGCGCACACATACATGAACATATAGTAATAATGGCTGAAACTGTCCTAGTACCAGTCAAAATAATCAGCCGACGTTATCCTTGGTCGGCCACATCTACGGTAGAAAAGATTACTTCCAGATAGAGTCGACTTCTTCTTGTGTTAGGTAACGGTATTCACCCAACTCTAAAGATTCGTCCATCTCGATTTCACCAATACGTTCACGGTGTAGTGCTTCTACCTTGTTACCAAGAGCTGCAAACATGCGTTTTACTTGGTGGTATTTGCCTTCGTGAATCGTTAGCAACACTTCACGCTCCGCACGTACTTCAAGGTGTGCTGGAAGTGTTAGGCCATCTTCGCTCTTAAGCTGGATGCCCTCTTGGAATTTTTCAACATAGTCCGCTTCAACAGGCTCAACAAGCCATACACGGTATGTTTTTTCGCACTTGTGCTTTGGAGATGTAATACGGTGAGACCACTTACCGTCGTCAGTCATTAAGACAAGACCAGTCGTGTCCACATCGAGACGACCTGCAAAGTGCAGCTTGTCCATTTTGATTTCATCAAGCAATTCAAACGCAGTGCGATTTGAGCCATCTTCATGCGAACAAACAAAGCCTTCTGGCTTGTAAAGCATGATGTAACGTGGGCCGTGAACATTCAGTTCATTGCCTTGCCATTCCACAACGCACTCTTCAGTTACCTTGAGTGAGCCGCTTTTTTGAATGACATCATTAACTGTCACTGCTTTTGATTTTAATAAGTGTGTTGCTTCTCTTCGAGTGACGCCTAACGCATCGCACAGAAATTTATCTAAACGCATGAATACCTCAACTAATCTAAGTCGGTTATTATAGTCACCTTTGCTCAATTAGTTGAGCTATTTCACACTATTTGTTTTTCATCTTACAAGACACGATATGTATACACTCCGCCCGTACCAAGCTGACTCAGTAAAATCAGTGATTCATTACTTCAGAAAACACCAAACACCGGCTGTTCTTGTGTTGCCTACAGGCGCAGGGAAAAGCCTGGTGATTGCAGAACTAGCAAGGCTTGCTAAAGGTCGTGTTCTAGTCCTTGCACACGTAAAAGAGTTGGTTGAGCAAAACCATGAAAAGTATGAAGGTTATGGGCTAAAAGGTTCGATTTTCTCCGCAGGTTTAGGGCGAAAAGAGACCGACCAACAAGTGGTGTTTGCTTCGGTTCAATCGGTGGTTCGAAATCTCGACTCATTCTCCAATCAATTTTCGTTATTGGTTATCGACGAATGCCACCGCGTGCCGGATGAAAAGACCAGTAGCTACCAAAAAGTGATCACTCACTTACGTGAAAATAATTCGGGCATAAAGGTGCTTGGATTGACCGCGACGCCTTATCGTCTTGGTATGGGGTGGCTTTACCAATATCACACACGTGGTCAAGTTCGTTCTGAAGAGCCTCGTTTTTTCAGAGACTGCATCTTCGAACTTCCAATTCGTTATTTGTTGGATGAAGGCTTTCTCACACCAGCACGCATGATCGATGCGCCCGTATTGAGCTATGACTTTTCACAGCTGAAGCCAGCTAGTACTGGTCGTTATAAAGAAGCCGAACTCGATATGGTGATCGAGCAGTCTAAACGCGCTACCCCACAAATTGTCGATCAGATCATTGAACTGGCCAAAGACAAACTAGGTATCATGGTATTTGCTGCGACCGTTAGACACGCACAAGAGATCCTTGGCTTACTACCGGAAGGTAAATCATCAATTGTAATCGGTGACACACCAACACTTGAACGTGACCAAATCATCAGTGATTTCAAAGAACGCAAAATCAAGTTCTTGGTCAACGTATCGGTATTAACCACAGGTTTTGATGCGCCACATGTCGATTTAATCGCGATTTTACGCCCGACAGAGTCCATCAGCTTGTATCAACAAATCGTTGGCCGTGGCTTACGTTTGTCTCCAGGTAAAAAAGAGTGTTTGGTGCTCGACTATGCCGGCAACAGTTACGACCTTTATCAACCTGAAGTGGGCGATCCAAAACCCGACTCCGACAGTGAGATCATCACCATTCCCTGTCCTGCTTGCGGTTTCAATAATAACTTTTGGGGCAAGCTAGACAGTAATGGCTTCTTACTTGAACACTTTGGCCGCAAATGCCAAGGCTACTTTACCGATGAAGACACAGGAGCGCGCGAGCACTGTAACTATCGTTTTCGCGCTAAGTTTTGCGGTGAATGCGGCGCTGACAACGACATCGCCGCGCGTATTTGTCATGAGTGTGATGCCACCTTAGTTGACCCCGATAAAAAGCTGAAAGAAGCGTTAAACCTGAAAGATGCGTTGGTATTTGAGTGTTTAGAAATGGATCTTAACGTTCTTAAAGACGACAAAGGTAAGTCGCAACTTAAGGTCACCTACCGAGGTGAAAACCAAGCACAAGTGCATGAGTTCTGGTCATTAACCACCAAGAAACAGAAGCAGAACTTCAAGGATCAGTTTGTTCGCCCTCACCTTGCCGACCGTCACCGACCATTTGAAGAAGCTTCACCAAGCAAAGTGGTTGCTCACCAACATCGATTCCGCCCACCTCAATTCGTGATTGCGCGTAAAGTGGGACGCTTTTGGAAAATGAGAGACAAGATATTCGAAGACGAACTACAGCAGCGTTAAGGTTAAGAATAAAGATAAGTATTACGCTCTTACCACTCGGAAGTTAATTTTCATTGATCAAGCTTTCTGCTACTAAAGGAAAGTTTTTAGGTATCAAATTCTCATTATTAATCAGGTTCACTTTCTGTTCAGAATTACTTTTTTATACTGAACGCTATCAACCTTCTCTAGGATTCGCTATGTTTAGTAAAGCTATGATTTCTTTGTTTTCTATAAGCTTTGGCTTATTTGTTTCTGCTGGTGCATGGGCCGACTCACATCATAATGGTCATGACTTAGTGCAAGATGTTCATAAAGCAGGAACTCGTATCGAATTTGAAGAAGATCAAGACGAAGTCTACGAAGCCGTACGCGAAGGCTATATTCGCCCTTTCTCAGAAATGTATGCGGCCGTTGAGAACGATATTCATGGTCGAATCATTAAAGTAGAACTAGAAGAAGACGATGATATTTGGGTTTATGAACTAAAAATTAATTACCAAAACAACATCATCAAAGTCGAATACAATGCAGAAACGTTAGAGATGCTCATGATTAAAGGCCGAAACTTTAAAGACGCAATTAAACACGACGAATAATTAAGGGCGCAACTTTAAAGACACGCCCTAATCACTACGAGCAATTAAGCACCGCGAACCGTCATTACAAGAATTAAGAAGAACCATTATGAAAATTTTAGTCGTTGAAGACGAGCCTCGCTTGGGCCAACAAATTATAGAGACCCTTGAGGGGGCCGACTGGGTTCCAGAGCTTTCTCAAGATGGTATCGACGCACTCTACCGTGCAACATCGGAAGAGTGGGATGCCATCGTTCTCGACCTAGGCTTACCCAAGCTGGATGGCTTAACCGTGTTGAAAGGCATTCGAGACGAAAACATCAATACGCCAGTCGTTATCTTAAGTGCGCGTGACACGCTTACTCAGCGTGTAGAAGGCTTGAACGCCGGCGCAGATGATTACCTAACAAAGCCGTTCGAAATGGTTGAGCTGATTGCTCGTATTCGTGCGCAATTACGCCGAGCGTCAGGCAGTGCTGCGCCTATTCAACAAATTGGTGACCTAAGCCTAGACACTCGCAGTTCTAAAGTACTCTGGCAAGGTCAAGCGGTAAGCCTAACGGCATTGGAATACAAAGTTGTAGCTTACTTCATGCATAACCAAAATAAGGTTATCTCGCGTACAGAATTAGTGGAACATATCTACAAACAAGACTTCGACCGTGACTCTAATACTGTGGAGGTTTTCATTGGCCGTATTCGTAAGAAAATCGCACCGAAGATCATCAAAACCGTTCGTGGCCTTGGCTACCAACTCAACGCTGAATAGTGCTGTATTTAATTAAACTTAAATTAGTTAATTAAGCTAATAGCAATCATCAACCAAGCACACTCACCCATTAAGTGGACAGCCTGTACTGATCATCGAAATACAATCAAATTACGATGGGCAAAGGCAGGCTGGAAATGCATGAATCTAAAGAAACGAACACTTAGAAACATCAGCCTAAAAAGCCGCTTGCTCCTTGCTGCGGCTTTTTGGCTAGGTGCGATGATATTAGCGGCAGGTGTCGGGATACCAAAGCTGGTAAACGACTACTTGGTCGATGACATGAAGCAGCAGCTTTCCCTGACTATGGACGAGCTCACAGCCAATATCGAAACCAATAACAGTGGTAATCTGCTCATGGCAGAGCGCTTGTCTGATCCTAGGTTCAACCAGCCCTACAGTGGTATTTATTGGCGCGCTGCGACTCAAGACCAGACCATTCGATCTCGCTCTCTTTGGGATAAAGACCTCACGATTAAGCGATCTCCTATCCATACTTCCATTACAGGCCCAGAAAAAGAGAAGCTCATTTATATTGAGCAAGATATCTACCTGCCCGAGCTCACCGACCCTATCACGATCACCATAGGTATTGATGAAGATCCATTAGAATCGACCCTTACCGAGCTGACCAGCCAAGTATGGTTAATTCTGATGCTATTGTTTGTTGGCGTACTGATGTTGATTGGTATTCAAGTCAGCTGGTCGCTATTGCCATTGAGCAAAATGCAGCGTGAACTAGTGATGCTGAGAAATGGCGAACAACAAGGATTAAGCGATAACTACCCAAAAGAGGTATCTCCCTTAGTCTCTGACCTAAATGCCCTACTCTTCCATTACCAAGAGTTGTTGGAAAGAGCTCGTAACCACGCGGGCAACTTATCTCATGCGTTGAAAACACCGTTATCGGTTCTGAAAAACGAAATCGAAATGCTGCCAGACAACGAGAAGAAACTGTTACAGCAACCGATCCATCAAATTCAAAGTCAAATCGATTACCACCTTGGCCGTGCACGCATGGCGGGGGCGATGAACATCCTTTCAGTAAAATCATCGCCTTGTGAGCGCGTCGAAGCTATCGCGATGGCATTTGATAAGGTTTACGCGGCTAACGATGTCACCATGATCAACGAGTTGGATTCCGAACTTGAGGTCGCGGTAGAAAAAACCGACCTTGATGAGATGGTCGGCAACCTGCTCGAAAACAGCTACAAGTGGGCAGGCAGCATTATTCGTGTTTACTCGAATAAACTTAATGAAGGTCAAATAAAATTGATTATTGAAGATGACGGTCCGGGTATTCCAGCAGAGAAAATGAGCCAAGTAGTCAAACGCGGTGTGCGCTTAGATGAAACCACACCGGGTACTGGTTTAGGACTCAATATCGTTAACGAGATGGCGCATAGCTATCGCGGGCAGCTCACACTTGAAAAAAGCTCTATGGGAGGGCTGAAAGCAACGCTCGTATTGCAACTTTCTCAAAGCTAAACGTAAGTAGATGTAGATAAGCATAGCAATCATCTTGGTATGCTTATCTTAATTCGTTGCCTTTAACGCAGTCCTATTTACAGCTTGGCAGTAACATCTGATACATTGTTTTAAAACCTTTCAGGGATATCGTCACTGCTTCTGCTTTTGGATCATCACCTTGAAGTTCTACTTCCAATGACTCTGCGGCGTAAAACGATTCTAGCAGTTCGACCGGCACGGTCGCCCAGTGGGTCTTTCCTTTAATCCAAACATCCATCGTAAATGTTGTTGTACCATCATTTAATACCGCTTTCGCCGGATAGCCCAATTCCTCTCTCAATAGACCATTAAAGAACAGTAAGTTAACACCTTCCGTTGTACAGCGTAATGCGACAGTTTCAACGCCACCTTTGCTTTTAACACTCGATACACCAAGTATAACCGCCTCACCAGTATCAAAACTTTTTGACTCGTAATGCTCCCAATCTTGGTAAGTATCGGTCAACTCTAGACCTGCAGAGACATTAAAAGTCAACATCCACAACAAGCTCACCATAATCTGTTTTTTCATACTATTTCCCATAACAAAGCCACGGTAAACGGCCTTTCATTTTCGCAAATTATCTTCTGTTCAAAAATGCTCTAGGCGTAAGTCCGTGGCTTATATTAATTACTGAGTTAGAGGTAACGCCTTTGGCTTAAGAACCGCTTCAAAGCGCTCGGCCTCGATAAGAAATTGGCTCATAATGGCATCCACTTTTAATTTTGTTGCCTCACTATTAGCTTTGCGTTGAGCCTGAATCAAACGCGGGCTATCCGTTAGCAAGTAAGACTGTTCCATTGCGTTCAGCATCCCCAAATCAGAGCGCAAGTAGCGATCAATTTGGTCATCGCGTTGCACCAACTTGTTCTCCAGTACCTGTTCATCTGCGCCTTGTTTTGCCACGGATCTCAACACTGAGTGTGTCAGTGATATCAGTTCATCAACTCGCTCTGGCGCACAGGTAAACATGATACGTCCTTCTGCTTGTGGACTATATACGTCTTGCCAGAACCAACTTGCTACCCCATATACGCCTGACGCTTGTTCACGAAGTTTTAGTCGCAGTTGTTCTTGAACTAACTCACCACTTAACTCCAAGTAATACGCATTATCTGGTCGCCATTGAGAGTCTTGAGTTAAATAAATCTCGACTTCAGCTCTTGGCTCTTTCGAATCATCCGCGCTATAGCGCACCTTAGGTGAAAAGGCTTTCAGATCGTAGAAAGACCGGCTTGCCTCTTTTACTTCAATTGAAGACAAGTAGCGCGCCGCAAGTTCTTCGATTTGGCTGTTAGAAATATCCCCGACAACAAAATAGGTGTAGTCGGTTTCACCCGCGATGTACGTTTGATACACCTCGCTTAGCTTCTCCGTAGTGTAGCTTGGAGCTTGTTCGCCATTATCGCTATACACGGTTGGGATTCCAGGGAAACGTAGCTCAGATACTTTACGCACAAAGCGATCCGCACCATCGAACTGGCTTCCATTTAAGCGCTGTTCCATCTCAACTTGATACTCTTTCAAAGATTTCTCTGATACCGGACTCGACGCCAGTTTCAAATGAAATAGCTTGAGCATTTTTTCAAAGCTGTCGGTTTTTGCCCAACCTGAAAAACCCTGTTGATAATCGCCAACCAATGTCGTCATTACTACTGGGTTGCCTCGAAAGATGGTCTGAATCTCAGCCTGAGACACCTCACCAACACCAGTATCATCGACGAGACTTACAGCAGTTCTCAGCGCTTCATAGTCACTCTGCGGAATAGAACGAAGTCCACCTTCAGTGAGCGCTTTAAAGTGCACTTGGCCCGGATTACTATCGCTATAGCGGTAAACCAGTTTGCTGCCATTGCTCAATCGGTATTCCGCAATACGGTGCTCTGCCCATTTTTTCTCTTGCTTGAGCGTGCCTGGTTTTGGATTGACCACAGGTAGTACAGCGTTGCTATCATCGACGACCCAGGGTTGCTGCTTAGTGCGCATACTCATTTGCCACTCACTCTCCACCCATTCAGATGCAAGTTTTGGCTTACGCTCGTCGGTAGGTTGAGTTAGCAGAACCAAGCGAGATTGAGGCTCAATGATATCGAGAAATGCCTCGTTTACCTGCTGCAATGTCATACGGTCCAGAAAGTACATATTCAGCTCATAAGCTTGATCTTTACTTACCAGAATCTGACCACTTGCCGCAGCAACCATCAAATCTCCTGCAAGATCAATACTGTAGTTCTTCTTGTCTTGACCTCTTTCGATAACACCTTGTAACCGGCTAATCTCTCCATTAACTTCGGCCTCAGAAAAACCTTGTTGCGCCAACTGAGCGACAAACTGGAACAGTCCTTGTGTTGCTTGTTGGTACTCACCCTCGACTAGCTGTAGAGAAAACACGGCCTGCGTTGTTTCTCTGCCGACATTTGATGAGTAGAAGTTCGCGGCGTTAACCACGTTATCTTCATCTTGCTCCCAACGTTGCAAGCGCACATTGATTAAGCGTGTAGCAATTTGATGAGCAAGATCTTGTTGATAGCGTGCATAGCTTAAGTCAGGCTCAAAAGTTGAAAAAAAGCTCACTTCAACCGAAGGGGATGAATACCCCTCTTCAGAGACCACTTCGCTGCGCCAACCATCCACGAGAGGAATGCTGTAATCGATCTTCTCAAGTTCAGATTCAGGTGCATTTGCATCTCCCATTTTCTGGGTGATCAGCTGTTTAACCTGCTCCGTTTGAACATCGCCGACCACTACGACAGACATGTTATCTGGGCGATACCATCTGTTGTAGAAATCCGCGACACGATACTTGGATACATTTTGAATCGTATGCGGGTCACCAATTGGATCGCGAGTGACATAACGTGAACCCGCCATTTCGAGCGCACTTTTCTTATCACCCAATCGCAACATTGGGCCTAAGCGAGCACGCCACTCTTCAAGCACGATGCCACGCTCAGCGTCAAGGTCGCCCTTCAGCATAGTCACATTGCTCGCCCAATCGGAAAGAATATCCATGACTAACTCAAGCGTCTCGGGATCATTACTTGGCAAGTTCAAGGTATAAACGGTATTTTCAAAGTCGGTGAATGCATTAATATCCACACCAAACTTCATTCCCGCCTCTTCGAGTACCTTAATCACGTCGTTACCCGGATAGTGCTCAGTACCATTAAACGCCATGTGTTCAACGATATGAGCAACACCTCGTTGGTCATCGCCCTCGTTCATTGAACCCGCATTAACAACCAAACGAACATAAACTCTCGATTCTGGGTTGGTGTTTTCAGCAATATAGTAGCTAAGACCATTCTCGATCTTGCCGACTTCGACATTACTATCAAAGCTTAATGTCTGCGCTAGATCTAAGGATGTATCTTCACTGTTTGTTGGAGTTGTTACCTGACAAGCACCCAAAAGTGCGGCACTTGCCAAGATCAGTATCTTGTTAATCTTCATGAATATTTAAATGACTGTGTTTGAGTACATAAGGTGATCTGATTCTGGTCTTCTTCGTGTGTTTCGCGATGAGAAACCTCAACAACATGTGTATCTGGAAGCTGCTGCGCCATGATCTCTCTGATCGAACGATAGCTCTCAGGATCAAGTGCAGACATTGCTTCATCTAAGAACAACCATTGCGGCTTTTGAACCAAGCTACGAGCCAACATGATTTTTTGCAGCTCGCCACCTGACACACTCTGCTGCCAGTTACTGATAAAGTCGAGCTTGTCACCAAACTTACTTACTCCAGCAAGCGTTAATGCGTCCACTAAATCTGAATCAGATGTAGACTCACCGTTTGGGTATAACAAGATGTCGCGTAAACTCGCATTCGGCAAATATGGCTTCTGAGGAATGAACATACACTCGCTATCATCAGGCATGCTCACTTCGCCATTTTGGTATGGCCACAAGCCCGCCAACGAGCGAATGAAAGTACTCTTACCGCCACCCGACACACCTTTGATGGTGATACTCTGCGAAATCGCACCACTCTGTTCAGAAAGTAATGGTTGCTGTTCCGGTGAATACAAATTGAGATCGCGCCACTCAGGTTGGTTCGAATGCGGCATAACATTCGCTGCCGGCAGTACTTCTAATTGAGTATGGAACGTAATTAAACGGTCGGTCACGGCACGCCAATCAGCAAGTGACTCATAAGAATCGACGAACCAACTGAAGGCTTCTTGAACACGATAAAACCCGGTCGCAGTTTGCATCATGTCGCCAAGCTGCAACGCACCACTCATTAGCCGTGGAGACGCCACTAAGTATGGGAAGATACGAGCAACTTCATTGTAGCCACTGGTAAATGCGCCGTATTTTAGCTTCATGCCAGTAAGTTGCTGCCAGTTATCCCAAACCTTGCCGAAGAGACTTTGTGTTCGATGGTTTTCTGCTGATTCACCACGTTGTAGCGCAATAGATTCCGCGTGTTCACGAACTCGCATCAAGTGGAAACGAAAATCTGCTTCACTTTTCTCTTGTTCAAAGTTCAATGGCACTAAACGCTTTGCAATTTTATGCGTCAGCCATGTACCGATGATTGAGTACACGATAGCCACCCATACCATGTAACCCGGAATGACCCATTCACTGCCCGCAAACTCAAAAGTAAGGCTGCCAGACAGGTTCCATAGAATCACAACAAATGAGAACAAGCTTGTGATTGTGCGCAGTAGACCTAAGCCCATCGACAGTGTTTTGTCACAGAAATCTTTAACATCTTGCGAGATACGCTGGTCTGGGTTATCGCTATCTGGATAACTCAATTGATGACGATATAGACGTTTACCACCCAACCACTTTTGCAGAAAAGTATGGGTAAGCCAACGACGCCAGCGGATGCGAAGCGTCCTTCTCAGATATTCCTCTGCCAAATCAATCACTGTGTAGACCACCATGATCAATACGAACTGACCGAGCATATTCCAGAAGTTATTCCACTCTTCATTCTGCATTAAATTGAAAAAGTCGCGGTTCCAGTTACTGTAAAGCACTGCGACTTCAACGATCAGATAATTCAATCCGACTACAAGCCCTAACAGCAGCCAAGCGATACGCTTCTCGTCGCTACGCCAGTATGGATGTGCTAGCGACCATACTTGAGAAAGGAAGGATTTGTCTTTTAGAGACAAGGGGGATGGGTTAGACATATTTCACCAAAAACGACAAGGCAACCAGTAGCCAAAGCCACTGGTTACCTTTTACCAAAACAAAAGAAATGTGATTATTAGAATTCGTAACCTAGCTCAAGCCAGAGTTCACGGCCTGGGGAGAAGCTTAAGTTACTACTTGATCTGATACTCTTTTGGCGCACATTATCTAGCACGTTAAGAACATCAACTTGTACGTAAGCAGAATGAGTGCCATAGAAACTAGGTTGGTAGCGGACTCGTGTATCCCACTGCGTATGCGTACCATGCTCATAGGTGTAGTACATCTCTGTACCGTCAGCTGCATCCGTTGAATATTCCGTGTCTTTCACTGGTGCTTTTATGTAGACTTTGTTTGACCACGCGATGTTGTAGTTTGGTACTTCCATATCAAGGCCAAGGCGTACTATCCATTCTTCACCACTGCTGTTTACTTCTTCCTGCGCTTCTGCGCGGGTCATCAGTTTTCCATCAAGGTAAATAAGTTCATTTGCGTTATAGCCAGTGCCTAGGTTTGATGCATCTGTTGTTGTCCAGTCGGCCGCAAGGGTCGTTGTCCAGTATGTTGGGCCTAATACCCATGGTTTAATGTTTGATGCCTGAATGGTATAAACATTGACGTTGTAACTTTCTGTATTTCTGTAAGTAACGACACCTCCTATCTCCTTGGCTTTAATTCTGTCCTCGTATTTACGACCTACATAATGAGCAGAAAGAACAAAGTTCGACACATTCTGTGTAACACCTAGCGAGATCTCATCAGAATAAGGCGTTTTCAAGTTTTCAATTGATGCGAAGTCACGAGTAGTATCTTCATTTAGCTCCATTATTTCACCCGCTAATTTCATGCTCCCGAACGAGCGACCATAGTAGCGGTTCATACCAAAGCTAACATTTGTGTCACGAGCGACCTGTAATGACGAAGCGAAACGATACGCAACATTCGTATTATCTAAGAAGTCATCGCGATCGACACGAACACCAGGTCGAAGTTTTAGATTACCAATTTGAATTTGATCTTCGATATATGCAACGTAATCTTGGTGACCCGTGTCCACACTTCCTGCATTTATGGTGTTTACTGTTTTTCCGAACTCAGCCCCACCCCAAGTCATTGTGGTATTAACTGTCACATCGCTATCACGATTAAACTCGTAATCTGTTTTACGGTAGTCTGCACCCACAGAGAACATATGAGACGTTGGACCAAGTTCAACACGATCAAAGTCATACGTTAACATCAGATTGATGTTTTGCTGCGTCATGTCACTATCGCCATATCCACCTTCGTAATATTCGAATGACGGATCAAACTCTATATAAACGTTAGCTTCATTCGAAGAAGAGTCACGCTCATCTTTAAACTTGTCGTACGCTGCTGTTGCAGAAAATGAACCCGAACCTAATCTTTGAGTCCACTTAATGGTAGACCCGTAAGCAAGGTGTGTATCTGATACATCGCCTTCTGTATTCGTATCGTAGTACTTGCCTTCGCTGTAATCAGACAAACGCAAACCGAACTCTAGCGAGCGAGTTGTATCAGGAACCCAGTTGAAGTTTGCTAAGAAATTGTCTGAACGACGGGTATGATCTTCAACATCCCTCTTTCCTGTCGGATTAAGCAAACGTGTCTGCTTGATATCTGAATCTCTTCGACTAAAGCCAATCACCATACCAATATTGTCAGTGATAGATTGCTCTGCCATCAGGCTAAAGAAGTTCTTTTTATATTTCGGCTGATACGGTGTATCAGAGCCATCTGGTACCGTAGCTTCCGCGGCTGCCTTAACACTGTCATCAATATAAACCGAAGCCCAATCAGAACGTGTACCTCGATAACGCAACTTAACGCGGTTTTCGCCACTGTAGTGGCGAGTTTCAGCGTTAACTGCACCACCAGTAAAGCCACCAAACTGTGCAGGAATATCACTAGTATAAGCTGTGATACCACTCAAAAAATTAGCGTCAAAATAATACGCTTGCTCAGAACTATTATTCGGATTAACCGCCATGGTACCATCAAGAAGTGCACCAGCTGGATCGATGTCGTTGTTGATGTTAATTCCGTTAATTAAATATGCAGTTTGCTCAGGATCTGCACCATTAATCGAGATCGAGCTCGGCTTAATTTCGCCTCCTTGCATGCCATTTAAATCACCGCCAGCAAATCGTACATTTGGGTTGTCTTTTAGGTAGTCGGTTAAGTTACCGTTTGAAGAAGGGGTATCTTTGATGTCATCTGCATCCAGAGTTTGCTTTGTTGAAAGCTCACCGTCTCTAGTGTCAGTAACATTAACGCTAAGTTCGGCTTCAGCCTCAGATGGTTTTTCTGTTTCTGCGTAAACGCTAGACACAGAACAGAGCGACGCAATAGTCGCTGCAAGAAGAGTTTTATTAAAAGGGTGCATGTCAAAAGGTCTAGGTGATAATAATTATCATTAATACTATCAATAAGACATTCAACAAGTAAATCCCTCACCGACCACCAATAACTGTAGGATAATCTACCAACGCCTCCTTTTAAGTAATAAAAATGTAACATTCATTAATGTTATAAATTATACCCAAACCTTATAGAAGCCTTTAGCTGAAAGCCTTAGTGAGAATAAATGTCATTTGGAATAATATGTCGATATTGAATTTCACCATCACAAGTTATTAACAAAACAATTTGAGATAAAATACACTTTTGTTAACGCAATCGATAAAATGAAAAACGGTGAAATATTATGCGATCCGATAATTAGCAAAGACAAAGTAATCGACAATAATAATAAAATTACTTATTAATCAAATTTTTAACGTAGTCCTTCATATGTAGCATGAAAAATAAAGCTTCACATACAAATAAAAACAATTATCATTCCCCATCATTTTTGATTGCCTAACCGAATATCACCAACCCAAACAAGCGCTCATACTGATGATTGAATTCCGTTTTACACTCTTAGCGATATGCTCATTATGTCTGCAAAATAACGCATTTGCAGAATCAATCACTAACCAGAAAATCAAAGAACAGGTGCACCATATTGAGTCTTCTTCTTCTATCCAAAAGCGTATTGAATCGATCGACGACCAAACTCAGTTACAACGTGAAACAGCAAGAGCCCTAGATCATGAAATAAGGTTACAAAGCCGCTATCAAGAGCAACTTACTAATCAACTGATTCAACTACAGAACGTGATTGATGGGCTAGATGTTGAGATGGATAACATCCGCCAAACTAATGTCAACTTGTACCCACTACTAGAGCAAATGACTGAGACATTGACAGAACTTGTATTGTCAGACCTCCCTTTCGATAAACAAGCGCGACTAAAACGAATCAACCAATTAAACAACAACTTGATCGATCCTCAACTGAGCGATGCTGAAAAGCTCGAACGAATCTTGATTGCCTATCAAACGGAAATCCAATTCGGCACTGAAGTAAAAACTTGGTTTGGCAGGTTAACAGCTGATCAAGAAGTTCAATATTTAAGGGTTGGACGTTTGGGTTACTACTACCTATCACTTGATGCATCACTGGCTGGTGTGTGGCGTCCGAAACAACAGTTGTGGGCAACACTTTCAAGCGAACAAACCGAACAGGTCATCCAGGCTATCACTGCACTGAATAGCGGCGATACTTACCCGCTGCTCACACTTCCAAAGGCGCAATAATCATGAAAAATCTAAGAGCTAACAGCGGCACTTCCATGATGAATAACAGCCATTGGAGATCTCATTGCAGCGTGATGTTGATGGTCAGCCTAGCGACAATATTCAACGCTAGCCAATCCCATGCTTCAGACGATCCGGCTCGTACATCCGTTTCGGCAAGTGAGAATTCTGTGCAACCAGTAAACCGTGATTCACTGCAATCCATTTTTGAACGTGTTGAGAAAGCTAGCCAAGCCGATATTCAGCGCTACCAAGAGCTTAAGGTTCGCAAGAAAGAACAACTCACTGAAACTAATGCGCAAGTTGCCGTACAGCAAACTAAACTGCAAGCACTCAACAATCGCAATGCTCAATTAGAGGAACAGATTCTTCAGTTACAGCAAAAGCTGCAGGATAAACAGAAACAGGTGAAAGCGGCTAAATTTGACATTGTTGAGGTCATTGATCTCACTTCCGCTCAACAGAGAAATTTCCTCTCAAACAATCGTCCTTTAGCAACTTGGGCAAAAGTGAAAGAACCACAACCCGTCGATGAAAATGACTTCAGTATCGCAACCATCCATCAACTCTGGATAGCGATGATTCAACAAATCTCGGCATCGAGTGAACCAAGGGAGCACGTGGGCGAGGTATTGCTGCCAAATGGAGAGATCAAACAAGCTTCAATTCAACAAGTTGGGGCATTTAGCCAGTTCGCTGAAGGCTATGGTTGGCTTAGTTTTGATGGTGCTCGTCAATTGTGGATTCAGCTCTTCCCACAACCTCAATTAGCTCATAGCAAAGAGCAATGGTTGATCGACCCGGCCTTTGGTTTTGGCTTCTTGGCCAACGCCAAGCAACCTAAATGGTATGAGGCTTACTTACCTGCCGGCATTATTGGCTTACTCATCGCTCTTCTTGCTGTGATCGGTTTTTCTATCGGTTTAGCACGCTTATTCAGCGTAACCAAAGAGAAAAAAGCAGTGAAGCACCAAGCCTTAAAGCTCAGCGAACTATCCGAACAGAACATGTTAGGTCGTGTACTTCTTCAACTTAAGGGATGTACCACAGACCAACAAATAGAAGATGTTATTGACGCCAACATTAGCCGCGAGATGCCATGGTTAAACAAAGGCATCGGGACATTGGCAGTTTTGGCAGCAATAGCACCATTAATGGGACTTTTAGGTACCGTTGGTGGAATGATCGAAACATTTAGTGTCATCACATCGCAAGGTGTTACTGATGGTGAACTGCTTTCAGGTGGTATTGCTGAAGCGTTATTGACCACAAAATTAGGGTTGCTTGTCGCCATTCCTCTATTAATTTTGCACTGCCTAGTTAAGACACAAGCACAACAGCTTTCGGAGATTTTGGAGCACCAAGTAACCAGCTTAGTCGTAGACATCCGATACGGTAAACAAGCGTAATGCTAGAGCAAATCTTAAATGCACGCTTACCTATGGACCACCCCATTATGTGGGCTATTGGTTTGGTGTCTTTGGTCATGTGGGGGTTAATCGTCCAGTGCTATTTTCGTTTTAACAGTCTGAAGCAGCTGGACTTAGACTCGCAGATTCACCACGTGAGTAGTCAATACTCAAGCATCACCAGCATTGAGCAAAAGCACCTTCAACAAGGTTGGATTAGCCAAGTTAATCAGCACCTGAATCTAGGGTTAAACGAAATCAGGCTCTGTGTTCGCATTCTTCCTATGCTCGGTTTGCTGGGTACTGTCGATGGCATGATGGAGTGTTTTGAACAGCTAAACAATGAAGATGTGTTGAACGCCGTTTCTAATGGTATCAGCCAAGCCATGTTGACCACTCTGGCAGGCTTACTCGCCGCCATATCTGGCATGTACTTAGCCTATAACCTAAAGCGACAACAACAAAAGCTATTAGCACTCTGCATCAAACAATGGAAAACCGATGAAAATTAAACCCTTCACTGACAGAGAAGATTCACCTCAAGTTGACCTAACACCATTGATTGACGTGGTGTTTATCCTTCTGATCTTTTTCATCTTATCGGCCAACTTTCAAAAAGAGTCGACCTTGAGCGTTGATCGGCCTAGCGCATCCAGTTCGACTCTCACACCACAATCGGAAACTCTGACTGTGAGTGTCGATCGTGAAAAAAACATCTGGTTTAACGGGCAGACCTTAAACCTTAGTCAACTTCAATTCCAAGTTAAAGCTCATATCACTGAAAAACAGACCACTAATGCCATCGTTAATGCCGACCGCTCTTTAGACACCGGCACTCTTATTTCGGTTATCGATACACTACGTTTATCAGGGCTTACCAATGTTGCTATCGCTACCCAAGACCAGTAAACCCAAGCAACTCAGTATTCTGGGATTGGCTGTGGGCATCAATCTAATCTTGGTTTTGGTCCTGCACCTGCTTGTTTCAACGCCAACGTTGACGCGAGATAGCTCTGCCTACCTGACATACGTTCAAACCATTACTTCTCAGAAAAAACCACAAGAGCCAGAAACGATAAAGCCTATCGTTGCAACCAGCGCCCCCAATTCTGCGCCGAGTCGCCCTGCCCTAGTTAACTTTGAGATACCCGATATCGAGAGCTTAGTGACCCTGCCGGAGGTTACCTTTAAACCAAGTGATGAGTTAGATGTTCATCTCAACTTTGATTTTTCATTTTCGGGCGAAGGTATACAACAAGGGAGTCAGTTCCGCTCTCAAGTCGTAATGGCGAAGCCGACTTACCAAATTCCGCCCAAATACCCGGCCAAAGCGAAACGTAATGGCATTGAAGGTCATATTACCTTTTCATTGCTGATCAACCAGCAAGGTGAGGCTATGCAACATAAGGTTGTAGAAGAGTCACCTCCCGGGTGTTCTTGCGCTCCTCGCTACGTTCCGTTATGCGCTGGAAATTTGTGCCGCCACAATCGGGCGAGCAATGGCAACAAGTCACTGTAAACTACAATTTGGAAGATTAAAGGATGAAAATAGTTACGCTACTTCTGGCTATGCTAGTGAGCGCTGCTACTTACGCTCGGGTCGAGATTCAAACCTTTGAACGTTACCAACAGCTAAGCCAATTTCTAGAACATGATGATATTAATATCCAAGCATTTGAACGTTTTCATCACAACCATCTGGGTGACAACAAAGAGACGTTAGAGCTCACCAAAAGCCTTTATTTGCAAGCGTGTTTGAAGCTTGAAGAACTCCAATGCGCGCTAGACAGAACCAATGAACTGTTAGTGTTAACTGAAAACATAGCCAATCAAGAACAGTTACTGCGCCTTGCGGTTCAACTAAATTACCAGAATGGCCGCCATTTAGACGCCCTATCTCGTTTTAACGACTGGAGCTTAACACGAGCATCATTATCAAGTGCTGAGCAATCAAAACTACCTAACACATTACAAGCTGAGGTTTATACCCTGGCTGCGCACAGTGCTTTTCAAATTGAGAAATGGCCAGCTAGTGTAGAGGCGATAGAAACAGCGATTGAACTTAATGCAACAAAGCAGCGCTACCAGCTTTTATTAGCAAGCTATCAACGTTTGAACGCGTATGAAAAAGAGCGAGAGACACTGCTCAAAGTTACTCACCTCTACCCACATGAAGTGAAGTTTTGGGCGCGCTTAGCTCAGTCTAGCCTTTATTTTAAGGAGCCGGCTCGCGCTATTGCTGCGCTTTCAGTAGTCAGAGAGCTAAACCAACTGAATGAACCACAAAGACTACTCTTGGCACAGCTACAATTAAGTCAAGACGCACCTGCAAATGCCTATCAAACATTGGGGGAACATCGCCCGTCCGCTCAGTACCAAGATAAATTCAACAAACTGAAGCTACATGCACTACTTAAATCTCGTCAGCGTGAACAAGCTCTGCAGCTGCTTAATTTGTTACCAAGCAACACTCAACTCGCGACCAAGATTCAACTGAGTTACAACGAGCAACAGTGGGACAAAGCTATCGCGCTTTTAGATCAACAAATCAAACAGCAGCCCGATAACCCAAGGTGGAAACTGTTAAAAGCGATAGCTCATTTCGAGTTGAGTCAATACGACCTGGCAAAACCTATATTTACAACTCTGGTTGGCGGCAAGCTTGATCGCTCAGCTCAGCAATGGCTGGCTCAAATTGAGTATCTAAGCGATGCTAGCTAAAGGGGTTTCATTCTCCAATCACTAATATATTGCCATCGGTAAAGTAATCATGATCATCGTTTAGAACCTCTACTTGCGCCAAGGGGTGATGCTCTATCGATACTTGCGGAAGATTCTGCCGAACTTGTAATTCTAACCTATCACGCTCCTCATCTACATTCGGTTCGATCTTATGAAGTATGGTGACAATCCCAGAATACGGTGTCACTTTTAAACCATCATCGTAACTGATTGCTCCTAACCACTTGGGTTGATTGCTGTTGCTGTCTAGCCCAGCATTCCACCAGCGTATGTGGCTTCTTTTCATCAAGTTTCCCGGCAGTTGGAACGCCATGTCTTATGGTTGATTACGCCAATACAGGTCAGACACCAGCGCAGACCAAGCCCCTGAATACGCTTGATAGCCTGCTGCGATAAAAAAGGGCTCACCGGGCACAAACAAGTTGGGGCCAATCAACGCATCACCTAAAGCCCCGAAGAAAAGTCCTATTCCTTCAAACATTTCAACCCCAACGCTTATTGCTCGTCATAGTGTCCGAACTTGTATTTCATTTCATTGTTACGCATCTCACCAGAGAAAAAGCGTCGTACATTGGCTTTCAAATACGTCATACCCGTTTTCATAATCCCATCTTGGTCAAGCCTTCTCGGGTCAAATCCAAAAGTCATGTTAAGGAAGCGAAAACGCCAAGTCTTGCTGGCTCTTTTCACGTAATCACAATCTTCACAAAGGACGATAGCTTCATCAAAACCACCCATCTCTTGGTGCACTCGTTTGGTCGAGAAAATACAAGCACCAACCGCTGTAGGGAAAAAGTATTGCGTCGTAAGCAAACCTGCGTTGAACAGCCCGTAACCTAATTTATGCACCAAAGGTAACCCCTTAGAACTCATGTATACGCCAGCCACTTCCAACTTTCTTTCATCAAGCTCATAGAGTGCTTTTGCAAGAAAGTTTCGAGGCAAACTGACATCGGCATCTAGGAATAGGATTCTCGAATGCTTAGCCAAAGAAGCGCCAGTGTTTCGGCCTAAACTCACACCACGGTCTTCCATGTGATGCACGGTCAGTTCTGGTAATGCACTTTCATAAGCTTGAGCGACTTCTCTGGTGTTATCTTCACTATTGGAGTCGACGACAATCACTTCGAACTCTTGGTGGGTTTGCACACTCAACTCTTCCATCAAGCGCCCAATTCGTTTCTCTTCGTTCAATGTAATAACGACAATGCTTACTGGTTCCATAACTTCACCTATTCATTCTGCTGTTTGATTAGCATTAAGAATAACTAACCAAGCCTTAACCAAGTCTTAGGCGAACATTCACTTTCCGTTCATTAACTTGATGATTTAGCAGCACTATAAATAAGATAAGATTGGCAATGTAAAAGGAGATAAATGGAGTAGATAAGAGTTAGTGAACGTTTTATCTCCAAACAAATCATTTATCGAAGGAAATTCACTTTGAGACGGGCTTCTGACTTGCTCAGATTTGAATGTGATGTTAGTATCCGCGCTCGCTTAAGCATGAACTCGTTTATGCCTAAGCTTTACCACATACTCAAGGTCGCATTGAGATGTGAAGTTAATTTTTACTAATTTGAGAGTAAAACTATGAAATTTGAAGCAGTAGTACGTACTGAACTAGGTAAAGGTGCGAGCCGCCGCCTACGTCACGCTGGTAAATTCCCAGCTGTAATCTACGGTGGCGAAGCAGCAGCTGTAGCTATCGAACTTGTTCACGCTGACGTGATCAACCAAATGGATAAGCCTGAATTCTACGAAACAATCACTCTAGTGATTGACGGCGCAGAAGTTAAGGTTAAGCCGCAAGACGTTCAACGTCACGCGTTCAAGCCTAAAGTTGAGCACATGGACTTCATCCGTATCTAATTCCCTACCAAGGAATAAGATTGGATAATTCCAAGCCTTCTGCATAGAAAAGATAATCGATCTTACCAGTCGAGAAATCTAGAAATTCGAAACCCCGATGCTACCAACATCGGGGTTTCACCGTTTCTGAGTCCTCAAAAAGCGCCCATACCCACTTTAAAGCATTGAAAATAAAGCCTTTATACCTTTAAAAATAATAACCTTACTTTTTTTGGGTGTCATTGAGGTGTCATTATACAGTAGTTTGAAAAGCCCATTTTTCTCTTAAAAATGTCTTCTTCTGAGCCTCTCATTTTGATCAAAAAACCAACTCTCTTATTTTATCAATCACACCTTCTCCCCCACTTCTATACGACCGTTACTTACGTTTTCTAAACAGGTTTTTCTCACCAGTTGCTCTAGCCAAAATTTGTTCAAGAGCTCAAGCAAACACATCAAGCAAACAATGGCCGTAAATCAAAAATGCCCCAAACCTTGTTAGAACAAATAATCTACTCATTTTGGGGGCGAGCGTTTTCCCTATTAAATCTAATCCGATAAATTAGGATAAGACCATGCTCAATTTGGGAGCGTATAGGTTGGAAATCGTATTGATTCGAAGCCGCCGGAGTTATACTACGGAAACTTTCGGCAACTTCTGATGTTCGCATCCTAGTCGCTAGGCAATACGGGCTTGAAATTGAACGGGAATATAATTAGCGTTACCATTGGTAGCATATAATTGCGGAAAAAATCCGTCGATAAAGCGTTATGTGTCTATGTGAGCTAGGAGTACAAATGAATATCAACTTTGATGAATTGGAGCTTGCGGTAGAGTTTGCCTCCGGCGATCCTAGTTTTGGCGCAGAGGCATATTTTGATACTGTTTCAGGAAAAATTTATTACGTGGGTGATGGTGTAGAGGAAGACCTGCCAGAAGACCTCTATTCAAACGAACAGTACTGTTGTCTGCCTAGTAAACAAGAACTTGGTTTAGGCCGATCTACAGCACTAGACTTTATTTCTACTAGATACCCTGAAGAATATGAGATCGTATCTCAGTACTTTAGTCGCAAAGGAGCATTCTCAAGGTTTCGAACGCACATTGAGCAAATCGGTGCGCTGGATCAATGGTATGAGTTCCAAAGTCTAGCAGTGCGTCAGGCTCTTAAAGATTGGTGTGACGATAACAATATCAAGTATTAGGGCTAGTACATAACAAATAAGGATTAAGCGTTGCGTAGCTAACGTTAAACCCCAAGTGTTGGACAAGCCCGAGCCTCTATATAAGTAAATTGTGCCCCATTTAGTGTTGGCGAAAGTAAAACCACTCACTCCCACATCGAGAGCTTTCCATAGATTTCCTTATGCTAAACGTGAGGTGTGTAGAAAATCCCCCCCTTTTTCGTATTTTCTCGTTCGTCATTTTGGTGGAGAAAGATGATATCCTATTAAAAACAGATGATTAAAATAGATTTTGGTGTTGCTTAGATGCGAAATAACAGCCCTAAAGGGGGAAGAAGTTGACTTCACCTCCTTTAAACACAGTTTACGCAATGAAAGATCCGTACGAAAACGATCGTACAATAATTGACTGTACGATCGTTTTCGTACATAATATTACGGACAAATATGGGATTTAATAAAGTAAAGAAAAGGGTCATTGAGTGTATTGAAAATGGTGATTACGATCATGAGGTTAGACACAATATTGATGTGAAGAATCTCTTTCAATGCGGTCAACTGACTGATGAGTTTGTTGTGGGGTTGATTAAAGCTACAAGAGGTAATGAGTATGATGTTAGTCCTCATCACCAAGCCCATACAGTGGATGTACATGTATTCAAACCATTTAAAGATGGTAAGCAATGGTATGTGAAATTCTATTTCGTTGAACCAGATGTAATGTTTATAAGCGTTCATGAAAGTGGGGTCTGAGATGAAAATTGTAAAAGAGGGTGATAAACGACAAGTAGTTTGCCCTAAATGTGGTTTGTCACATGCGACTTACGCTCTGCGTGATATAGATTTTAGCGATAACTCGGGTACAGTGAAAAATGTGCTTGCTGGCGTATGCGATAGTTGTAATGAAGTGGTTAGTATTCCTAAACAGTCAACCGCTAAAGTGAAGGCCGAATACAATAAGGTGAAAATTCCTGTTGATGTAAGAGTTCCCGCACATTACTTAGATATCCTTACCGTGGCATCTCAAATAATTGAACCAAGCTTGACAGAAAATTTTAACAAGCCACTTGTTTTGTATTATTTACACGCATTGAGTAGCGGACGTTATTCTGCTGAAAGTTTAGGCAGCTTACTTAGCGCGGATATTGCGAAAGCAAAGGCATCAAAAAGACTATCTTTAAAACTTAACCAGAACAGTTTAGATGAAATTGATAGTCTTATGAAAACACAAGGCTTGAAGAATAATACTGAAGTATTTAAATCTCTAATTCTAAAAATTAATGAGGATATTGTACAACCTAAAATTCCTCGCCACCTCAGTGAGTTAAAAAATTTGGCGGCTGCATTTTCGTAGAATGACATAACAGGCATGAACTTTTCTTTCTACTATACGGTTATACCTCTGATTTGGCTGCGTTAGCAGCCAATACCTCGAACATCAAAGCCGTCGACCTCGTTTTCCCCAATCTAAATTTATCCGAAGTAGATGCTTTAGAGCATAAGGTCTAACTGATTCCTGTCCAAGATCGTGTCAGGCCAACCAGTTCTGGCACTGTGATGATCGAGCGATTCTGTCGTACAAATCTAAGCAGATGCAGAAGCGAAAGGCATCAGTATTAAAACCTATCGAGCGACTAATAGTCGGGTATATTCGTCGACTTCTAAAAGAGCCCAATGGTGACTCCTCTGCAATTTAATTATATTACCGCCAGTGATTCTCGAAGCGAGAACTAAGGAGGCCGTCATGGACCTCTTCAAGGCAAGTGGCGGCTTCTCAAGCTCGGCACCATCCGCAGAGTACCAATAGGCGTGATATTTACTTTGCCTCATGACTATCAAATTCTCGGCTTATAATCTGGTTTAATTTTTTACTGAAGTTGCCTCTGTTGACACCCAAAATTCTTGCCGCCTTTGATTGGTTACCGCGTGTGTGCGTTATCAACTCAGAAAATAATACATCAAGTACCGTTGGTGTTACCCAAGACATATCTGGTGTCGCTGATTTACTATCAAACCACGTCGGTGCTAATTCTTCTCGGATAAGCTTTTGGATTTGGTTCTTATTGATAGGAGATAGGTGGTCATTCATATTTGTTAGATTAGGCACTGGCAAGATTAGCATTGGTTGTTGAGTAAACCGAGTTTAACGTAAATCTTCTTGGTCTGCACTTTACCCTAGCTTCCTTTCAGTGTGATCTTTGTTTCAGACTTACTGCTGGAAACATACTTTGCCATACTTGTGGTTATTCGTAGTTTGCTAATTTAGCAAAAGCGCTGGCAGATAAATGTCCAAAAATCAGTTTCAAATCTGAGCAGATGAAGAAGCTAAAGGCATCATTCGTAAAGCTTATCTCGCAACTAATAGTCGAGTATGTTCGTTGACTTCTAAAAGAGCCCAATGGTGGCTCCTCTGCAATTGAATTATATTACCGCCAGTGATTCTGGAAGCGAGAACTAAGGAGGCCGCCATGGAGCGCTTCAAGGGAAGTGGCGATTGCTCAAGCTCTGCACCATCCGCAGAGTACCAATAGGCGTGATACTTACTGTGCCTCATGACTATCAAATTCTCGGCTTATAATCTGGTTTAATTTTTTACTAAAGTTACCTCTGTTGACACCCAAAATTCTTGCCGCCTTTGATTGGTTACCGCGTGTGTGCGTTATCAACTCGGAAAATAATACATCAAGTACCGTTGGTGTTACCCAAGACATATCAGGTGTCTCTGATTTACTATCAAACCACGTCGGCGCTAATTCTTCTCGGAGAAGCTTTTGGATTTGGTTCTTATTGATAGGAGATAGATGGTCATTCATATTTGTTAGATTAGGCACTGGCAAGATTGGCATTGTTTGTTGAGTAAACCAAGTTTAACGCAAATTTTCTTGGCATGCACTTTCCCCTAGCTTTCTATCAGTGAGAACTTTGCTTCAGACTCACTGCTGAAAACATAGTTTGCCATACTTGTGATTATTCGTAGTTTGCTAATTTAGCAAAAGCGCTGGCAAATAAATGTCCAAAAACGTTTTAGCGCCACAAATATTTAGAATTGATGATGGGTGTGGTGACACATCGTTAGTTGCCCATACCATACGCAAATCTGGTATGGGTAACTCAACACATTATCTGAGGCAGATCTTTAAGTCTTGTCGTATATTGAGGTGATAAAAAATCTCGACTCATCTGCCAATTTTGCGTTGTACCTTGTGCTGCTAGAAAAACCGCATCGCGCCCAAACTTGGTATTGAGCGCATCAAGCGCTTTCATTAAAGCTGGACTCTCAGGTGAAGAGAACAGATCTATTTGTCTCTGCCTATCCGATACCAAACCAATGGCCCCTACACCGATTTTATAATATTGTACACCATCTCGATATAACCGCTCAGCTATTGACGACACTGCCGCCGTTAACCTGGTCGTATCACTTGTCGGATATTCAAACTTAAAAGTTTCCTTGAAGCTTTGAGGTACAGCATCATAAGGAGACGTGTTAGCAAACATCATGAGCATCGAGCATGCACTTTTCTGGTTGCGGGCTTTCTTGCCCACTGTCGCGACATGGAAAGCTAACGCTTGTTTTAACTCTTCAATTGTTGTGATCCGCTGGCCCACACTTCGAGTACTAAATATTTGCTGTTTATCAGCGCGACACTCATCCCAAACTTTGCAGGGCTCTCCTTTCAGCTCTCGTACCGTTCTTTCTACCTCGACATTAAACGAGCGTCTGGCTTGCTCTGGGGGCAAGTTAGCCAAATCGAGTGCCGAATGTATCCCCATCCATTGCAACCGCTTAGTCAACTTTCTTCCAATCCCCCAAACTTCAGACACCGGATGCATGGCTAAATATTGCTGTCTCTTCTGCTCAGAATCGATAATACAGACTCCTTGTAATGCTTTATCCACTTTTGCACTTCGGTTCGCCATTTTGGCTAACGTCAAGGTATGGCCAGCACCAAAACACACCGGTAATCGACATTCTTTCCAGACCGTTTGCCTAACTCGTTGGCCAAAAGCCTGTAAATCGGTTTCTACACAGTCACAGTGGCGCATGTCGAGAAAGCACTCATCGATGGAATAGATGTGACTGTTTGGTGCAAAAGCCGTGATTGTGGCCATCATCTTCGCTGACAAGTCCGCATACAAAGCGTAGTTCGAGGAAAACACGTGAATCGATTGTTGCTCTATTAAACCTTTCTGTTTGAAGTAAGGCTCAAACTTCTTGATACCGGCTTCTTTGGCCAAACGATTCGCCGCCACCACCGCGCCATCATTGTTTGATAACACTATGCAGGGTTGTTGCCGTAAATCAGGCCGAAAGACCTGCTCACAGGCCACGTACATCGCATTACAATCGATTAAGGCAAACACTACATGAACTCAGGAAGAGGCTTATGAAGGCGTATAGAACGTATCACTACCCCTTCAATAGAGAACGCGTCTTCAGGATGAATAGGGATCGGAGCGTAGGTTGCGTTAGCGGATAATAACAATCGCTGGCGAACATCAATAATTTTGCACATGAACGCGCCATTTAACGAGACGATGACGGTATCAAAGTGTTGAGCCTGTGGTTTTCTATCAATCACTAGTAAGTCGCCATTGTAAATCCCAACGTTTTCCATTGAATCTCCGTTCGCGTAAGCCAGGTAAGTCGCATTGGGGTTGTTTACTAATATTGAGTCGAGCGATACACCAAGCTCAACGTATTCTGCAGCAGGTGATTCCCATGATGTTAATGAGCAAGACATACTAGGGCGTGTTGATCTTTCGTGAGTGTTTTTTGAACAGCATGGTAAAGAGTTATAATTTGCTTCGCCAAAAGTAAAACCATAACCAATACCATGCCAAGAACAATGCTAACTGATATTCGCTGGGAACTGCTACTCCAAGTTATGAAAAGTACAGGTCGTATTTACGATAAAACTGAACATCGAATGACATTTGAAGGAATACTTTATCGAATGAGAACAGGTATTCCTTGGCGAGATTTACCCTCTGAGTTCGGAGAGTGGAGTACCGTTTACAGACGATTTAATCTTTGGTCAAAGAAAGGGATTTTAGATAATCTTTTCAAAAGCTTATCTAGCATGGCTGACTTTGAATGGGTATTTCTTGATGGCTCTATAGTTAGAGCGCATCAGCATAGTACAGGTGCAGCTACTGAAAGTTCAGAGCAAATAGGAAAAAGTCGCGGGGGCAACTCAACCAAAATTCACTTAGCTGTAGATAGTGGTGGCCTGCCGATTTGCTTTGATTTATCAGAGGGACAACGCCACGATATAGTGCATGCCGAAAGCTTAGTTGAGCAACTCGATGAAGTTAATACCATCGTTTGTGATAAAGGATATGACAGCGAACTTTTCGGTACTTTTGTTAAGGAACGTGGCGGAGAAACAGTAATTGCTAAACGCAATTACGGACAAGATATAGACAAAGACAGTATGGATTGGTGTCTATACAAGTATCGTCACTTGGTCGAAAATGCCTTTGGGAGAATTAAGCATTATCGAGCTATTTCAAGTAGATATGACAAGCTAGAAAGGAATTATGCCAGCATGTTATCACTGGCATTCATGTTAATGTGGCTACCGATGTATTGTTGAACACGGAATGTACAGCAAAGATCAACACGCCCTAGTAGGAGACAAAGGGAGGATATTCATAACTAAAGTCCGAACAATTTATTTTAACTGTATAAATATACAGCAATATGGACTGTTTGGTCAATTTTCAGAGATGGATGATGAGAAGCTTACAAGGTACGACACCGTTACGCATCACGCTCGAAAGCTAAGTTGAATATTAGCCAGATCGCGTCATACCAGTGGTGGTGGCCATAGAGCCCGAAAAATTTTTATTTCGCGCGGGTTAGCCGCGCTTGGTGCGTATTTCGGCTGATGTGACCCCTAGTTTCGTTTTTAATCGACCACCTTTTTAAGCCTCTCTTTTCTCTTCCTTAGTTTTACTCCAAGTGGTCGATTTAAGCCAGTTTTCTCATTGATTCCCCTCGTAACTCGATTCTATGACTTTGATGAACCAACCTATCTAAGATCGCATCAGCGATCGTCGAGTTGTCGATCATCTCGTGCCATTCTTTTACAGGTAGTTGGCTGATAATGATCGTACTGCACTCTTGGTATCTATCTTCTAGCACTTCGAGAAGATTACTTGCATGCTCTTGGCTGAGTTTTTCCATTCCCCAGTCATCGATAACCAACAGTTTTTTCTTAGACAAGCTCAGTAGTAGCTTTTGATAGCTGCCATCAAGGCGGCTACTACTCAGGTCATCAAGTAAACGATTTAGGCGATAATAACGACTTGGGCAGTGTTGCTCACACGCCTGCTCGGCGAGCGCACAAGCAACATAGGTTTTACCTGCACCTGTTGCACCTGTAATCAGGACATTCTGTCGCTTTTGTAAATAAGTGCCTGATAATAACTCTCCCATCATTGCTCTTTTTAAGCCTCGTTCTGGGCGGTAGTCCAGTTGATTACCGCTAGCGCTTAGGCGCAGCTTGGCTTGCCGTTTAAGTCGTTGGATTTTGGTTTGATCTCGGTTCACTATCTCATGATCAAGGAAAGGGCACGAATGTACTTTGTTAATTTGATGTAAACAAAACCGAAGCTCTGTAATCTTTGTCCCATACCGCTTTATTCATCTTCCTGGGTACTGACAAGTTCCCTTCGGATTTTCTAAACAAGTTCTGAACAAAACGTCTGCAACAAGCCATATTTAGTGCTGAATCTCCAGCATAAATACATTGTTCATCTTCTTTGAAAATAACGTCCAACGCCCAGTGCTGCTGGTTCTCGATGTGCCAGTGTTTTCTGGTCGCTTGTAAGGCTAACTCTAACGACAAGTGATCTGTGCAAATATAATACGATGTTTCATAACTTCCTTTCCCTTTGACACTTCTATCTCTCACCACTGCAACAACACTTTTAACGACAGACCACTTTTCTCTGAGTGCTTCACTGAAGGCTGCTGGGAGAACGTAAACCTCACGAACCTCTTTTCTGCCATGCCCTTTATCTTCGGTGATGTATGACTCTTGTTTATCTTCAGGCAAAGACCAATAGTCTTGGAATTGTGCATCCACTTCTGCAAGCAAACTGGGCTGATTCAGTTTGACTTGCACTAAGAAATCGCCACCTTTATCAACCACTTTATTCAGAGTTTCAACCTGACAATGCAGGGCATCAGCCGTTAATAGACATCCTTTTATATCTAAAGTATCTAACAGGTTTTTTATCGCTGTTAGCTCCGTCCCTTTGCCTTTACAGGGTTGATGTGTGAGGGTCAAACCTTCATCAACATCGAATGCCGAGACCATATAAAGGGGGTTATCTTGTTTGTTTGCTTTAGCACCTTTTAGTACCTTCCCGTCAACACTGATGATAGGTTGAGCATGCCTCTCTCTATGCAAATTAACCCAGCCCACCATAGCTTCTAAGAGTGTTTCAGGAACAATAGTCCTCATAATTGCTGCAATATTATGACGAGTAGGAAGGCCATTTTCGTAGGGGAAATACTCACGTAACCAGTCGATATTTCCTTCACCAAAATCCTTGATATCCGTCCACTTGTTTTGACCACAAAGCATGGCTGTTATGACAACAAAAGCGACTTCTATAACAGGGTAGACTTGGTTGATGTGCGAACGGGTATCTTTCACTTTTTTTAGCTGTTCAATGATAATCATGCGAGTTTCTCATATTTTTTATTTCATGATCTGATCGTGACTATCAGGAAAAGTTCCAATTGAAAATAAAGTTATTTATTTTCAATAACTAAAGTTCGATCCCGCCCTTTGATCAAGGATGAGTCCTAACCTTTCTTCAAAGCCAAGTTCAGCATAGGTCGCGGGGTGTATTCTTTGCTGTTCCAGTGCATCAGAAGCATGACTTAGGCGTAGTGATTTTAACTGTTGGATTATTGCGTCCATATTGTTTCTCCTAGTGGTAGTAGTTGGAACCACGAACATTAGTGTGTTTAAGGTTTGGTGTATCAGTGGAAGGCTGAGAGAGAGTGCCTTCACGATGGTTCTTCAATAAGTTTTTGACGAAGCCAAGGTATGGCTTCTCTGTCACTAAGGCATCTCGGCAAGCTTGTTCTAACCGTGCGTCTGAGTGCTTTTTGGCAAGACTTAGTAACCCAAAGCAACTTCTAAAGGCCAATGCTTCATGCTCTGGGCGTTTGAGCAACATCTGAGTCAGTTCACCTGTGGCTGGCCCAATAGATTTTCCCCAACGGATAAAACGCTCGGGTGTCCATGATTGGTATTGATGGTTGCTTGGCATATGCTCGTAAACGGTAGAGAGACCATATTCTTTTTGGCTTGTGCAGTGGTGAGCAACAATGCTCCCTTTGTGGTAGATACGTATTATTTGATGCGTTGCTTCAAGCTCAACTTGTTGCCCAACAAGTTGGTGCGGCACAGAGTAGAAGTGCTTTTTATATTGAATGTGATAATCAGGGGAGACGGTTGCTCGTTTAGTTTCGATATACACATATGGTTGCGATGGCAGTGGTTTTAACGCTGGACGGTCAACTTTGTTGAACAAGTCATGTCGATTGACACCAAGCTGCTTCATCTCTCGTTGGTTTAAGTCATGCATCAGCTTTCGGATAGCCAGGTTCAGCTCAGCCATTGTATAGAACACTTGGTGGCGAAGGCGCATCATTATCCAGCGCTCTACGATGAGAACTGCGTTCTCAGCTTTGGCTTTATCTTTAGGCTTGTAGGGCCTGGCTGGCATCACAGCAACGCCGTAATGTTGTGCCAGTTTTCGGTAGCTCTCATTGAGGATAGGGCTATGACGGTCTGCTTTCGTTATAGCAGATTTCAGATTATCAGGTACAAGTAGATTCGGAGCACCACCAAAGTGATTAAAGGTATTCACATGAGCCATGAGGAAGTGTTCAAGCCCTTGGCTCTCACTCGCCTCGACATAGGTGTAATTTGACGCCCCTAAAGTGGCGACAAATACCTGAGCATGTCTGCATTCTCCTGTATCTGGATTCACAACAGGGATCGTTGGGCCACAGTAGTCAATGAAGAGCTTGTCACCAGCATGGTGAAGTTGGCGCATACTGCGTTTTTGTGTCTTTAGCCAACGTCTATACAGTTCGCAGAACTGTGTATAGCCATAGGCTTTGTCTTGATGCTGATGACAATACTCTTCCCAAAGCAAAGCTTTAGTCATCCCTTTACGCTTCAATTCTAAGTAGCAGAGAGTGAAATCAGGCATCACTTTATGCTGAGAAGATGAGCGACCATCAAACAAAGCTTGGGTGACTTGATTTTCATGATGAGTCTCTTCCAGTGGCCACGTGAGGCCACTGGATTTAAATCGGGATAGATGCTGGGATACAGTGGAATGAGCAATATTGAGGCAAGCGGCGATCTGTCGATTAGAAAGATTGCACTCGTATCGGAGGCGTAATATTTCCTTAATTTTATTCATTGGCATTCTCTTTTTCGGCATGATTTATCCTTAGTGCTCTCAACATGAAAGACTCAGGTTAAACCTATTGATTTAAAAGAGAAAAGAGGTTTATTTCGGTAAATCGACCATCGATTTCGGAAACACACCGAAAAGTGGATGATTAAAACCGAAATGAGTGGTCGGTTAAAAACGGATTTGGTGGTCGATTAAAACCGAAATAGGCGGTCGGATAGCTCCGAAATATGCACTTGGATTCTATTAATGGCCAGAAGAACCTAGGTTGCCCAGCTAGTATTCCCAAATAGAGTCGAACAAAACAGTTGTCAGAAAATCGAATATGATAAGTTCATGAATAACGTTCAATATGGAAGGTCGCTTAGCATATTTCCCTCTCTTACCTGATCAAGTCAGAGCTGCATGATCACCATAAAAGTACCGAGCGGACTAGAAACGTTGAAAGTAGGGAAGTAATTTAGTTAAATTTAATGAGAGAACTTTAAGCTTTGCAATGAGCATAACTAAAGGCCTGACTCCGATATAAGACCGAATTCAGGCCTAAAAGCTGCCTAGTAAAAATAATCAACTTTGTGAGTTTTTTAAACAATAGGCTGTTTTAATATGAAATCTAACTATTTTTATTCATTGAAACGTGCTCGACAACAAAATCAGCCCAAACGCTAGGTTCATTCACTACCTCTGGCACTTGACAAAATAGACTCATACTAGACTCTGATTCTTGGCAGAATTCCTCTGAAAAAACGAGCCTATGATTTTGTAGAATGTGCAGTCTATCTTTAAATAAAATAGCCTCAACGTTAATTAAAACGTCAGCATGCTCTATTCCATTAACTTCATTTTTTATTATGACCTTGTCTCCATATATACTTACTGAATATTCGTCTTTTGCACCCTCATAATAAACAACATCATCGCCTTTACCACCGTCAATTAAGTTCGACCCTGAATTACCTGAAAGTAAGTTGGGGTGTTTATTACCAACTAGATTTGAATTCTTGGCCCCTGTTAATGATGCGAACATTAGATAGCGAGACTTATGAGTATATGGAATTTCAGCATCAAATTTTAAAGAAAATGTCCCCTCAAAATTATCGTCAATATAAGCAGTTGTGCTAAGGAACTCGGGTAAAAACTTCGACACCAGTTCAGTTCCGTAACTATCCATTGATTTTACATCTTTTCGGTCCTTAGCTGAATAAACTCCCCATGTACCAGTGTAAAAAGATGCGCCCCAGTAGCCATAATAAGTATCTATAACTGATGCAAAATACTCTTGAGACAAGCTACCTTCTTCTTCAAGCTCACTGTACCAATCACGACCTGGATTCCATATATTGTGATCGATGGCGTATTGAGTCGCTAAGTCTATTTCTCTTGCATAATTCGGAAGGACACCTTGAATATCAGGATCAGTTGTCGTGCCAATGCCGTAATCATGGACGAGGTGAAGTATCTCTTCAAAGGTAGCATCTCGCGGTGAGTTAGTTAGATAGGATTGGCTACCTTCAACAACCAATTCTTCTTCATAAAGTTCTTGCCCCTCTAAACTTAGAATCTCTTCGTCTTCTGTATCGAAAATACCATTCTCTTGATGATTACCATTAAGTAAGAGAAGTGTGGCGTTATTGCTAGCCATTTGTGACAAAATCATATCCTTATCACTGCCGTAACGGCTACCAGGAAAGTCAGTCAAATAAAACTCTAAAACTTCTACCGCACGCATGATTTGTAGGTCACTAATCCTGTTCTGAGCATAGATATGGACATACTCACCATTTTCGGCTTCTATACCGTAGTACTTACAAAACAGCTTTTTATGTATCTGACTTGAATCTAGAGGAAGAGTGGAAACTCCTTCTTCAATACCAAAATCTGAAATATTACAAGACTCTATCGGGGTGACATCAGCATATGATTTGATAGGAAGTAACATAGCCAAGCTCAAAAAAGTAACACTAAATCTCATATTTATACCAAACGTTAAAACACAAGCATCAATCATCACATGAATGATAATCATTATCAATATTGATGTTAGTAATGGATCTTATTCTTCACTCCAACGAATTTTGAAGAGAGTCGAGAACAGTGTAATGAAAGTTGCACACTGAGCTCTTAGGGAGAGTTCAATTAATAAAAAGTACCGTCCATTGATCAAAAATTTGTTATCTAAAAATATGCCAACTTTATTTATGTGGATATAGAACAGAGCGCATAATTAGGTAATTTAATTATTTTAAGCGTTGGTAACAAAATTGCACTCCTCCAAAATCTAACCCTACATTCACTCTTGTTAAGTAGCATCTCAGATATAAACTTCTCAAAAAAGAACTGGCCCAACTTCACATCGCTCAGCAATAAGTTGCGCTGTCACTTCTTCACCCTACTTTATCGAATTTAATACCTTTAATTGGGTCTTGCTTAACTTCACCCATTTCACCTGGTGCGGGGCAAGTCTCGTAGCAGCCACTAAAGCGTGATTCACCTCATTTTTTTGGTCAAAATTACCCATGCTAATACTGTCCTTTGCAAATATGATCTCGATGGCTTTTACTTATTGATCTAACTGATCATTTTTAATGTGAACGTTTTTTAAAAATCAGCTATAAAACAGTCTCGCCAGCAATTTTTTAGCCAAGAATGATACGTTTTAAGGACTTCTGACTTCTGCAGTTCGATGTAAGTGTGGATATACGCTTGCTCCAGTTTTCCCTTTGCATGATTCAACAGTGTTTCTGCAACCAGGTAATCAATCCCGATATCAGCCCATACCGTACGCGCTAACTTTCTTAAGTCATGACCCGTCCATTGACCATTCGCTATGGCTCTAATCATCTGAGTCGCATCAGCACTTGATATTGGCCTCAAGTCTCGCTTAGAAGAAGGAAAGAGATTGTTCCCTTTGTAATGATTCGCCAATTACCAAGCTTTATAGGCCTGCAGCAAACTGACCCATTCATCGGTGAGTGGATATAAGATCTCTTTTCTTGTCTTCGCATCACGTATCGGGACCTTCCAACGCTTGGTCACAAAACAAATGTTGCACCACTTCGCTTTGCGCGTTTCACCAATGCGGGTACCGTGGCTAACCATCATCAAGCACAACATCCGAGTTAATGGCTCGGCGTGACTAAACTGCTCAAGTAAGCCAGGTGTATGTCCGACGAGCAAGTTACAGCCCTTTGGTTTGATTTTGGCCTTCACAAAGTCAGTAAACACCATGTCATTGAGCGGGTTATGACCGATTTTGTTCATCTTTTTCGCCTGGTTGAATGCCACTTTTAACGCCTGAAATATCGAGCGAATATAACTGATGGAGTATAGACCCTCACGTAACGGCTTCATCAACTGTTTTTCAATCTCACGATGAGAAAGCCCCGCTATCTCGACACCGTGAAGACGGGAAATGAGGTGTGAGTCAATCATGGCCTTAAGCGAACTCAGCCGCTACTTGGATAAGTGGCCGTTTCGCGTCTCCATATCTAGTTCCAAAGAATCCCACAAACGCCTTCACGTGGTTTGTATATCCGATAACGAAGCCTATAGATCTCCCTCACAGCATGAGTTGTCTCAAGAGTTAGGCTCATTGCGACCTTAAGAAACAGTGGCGCTGCATCGTAGATCTTTTGATAGTTTTCGATATCTAGGTCGTGGCGGGCTTTTGTGTAATCTTCTCTGGTCAATCGACGCTGTTTTTTATTGAGTACAAAATTACTCTCAATAGCGCTCTCATCAGCAAGGTAGGAAAATACCTTTTTAAGATTACTGATCTTATTGTTGAGCTGACGATTACTTAACTCTGAATAGTATTTCGAAAGGAACTCATTGATGTGCTGTAACTTGATCGATTTGGTTGGCAACCGCCCCATAAACTCATCAAGGCGGTAACAGTCCCTTTCCAAATTTCGATAAACGTCTTTGGAAAGCCGTTCTTCTTTCTTCACACGAGACAACACTAATGGAAGCCACTCTTTTAAAGGCCGATTGAATTTGTCCTTTCGGCCTTTAGAGACAGCTTTGCGAAATGGGGTCATCTCAGAAAGGGAAAACGCGCTTCCTAGCTCAGGACGATATTGCAAGTTATAAACATGTGCAGCTTGTATCGCTTCTTGCTCTACAGTCCCGATAGGAAATAGCTTCTTCACACCATCTACGGTTGTAAACCGAAATCGAGATTGACCCCTATGGCTCATTTTCACCAAGAATGGAGGGTAATGAGCCGTTTCTTTGCTTCTAGCTCTACCCACCATTTATGACTCCAAGAATCTCAGAAGTTCACTCACCCTGTCTGCAGGGTTCCCTATCTGCAGGGTTCCCTATCTCGTCGTCAACACAAACTAAATATCGGCCCGTTGGCGTTCTAGTACCCTCAAGCTTGCCGTGTTTAATCCAGTTTATGATGGTGGTATTGCATATCCCTGAGTCAGGGTAAAACTCATCAATAAATTGTCTAGGTCTGATTTTACGCGTCGCCATGTCGTTCTCCTTACCTTTCTCACTACATGAAAATTAAGATTTTTCATCTACTGGTAGAAAAACTATGCACGATTTTTTCAGTGACATTCTATTTGCGCAGCAATTAACGAAAAGGATTCCCGAAGCGTAAAATGATTCAACGAATCGATTTCAAGCCCACTTTAGGGTGGACTAATACAGTAGTACCAAGTTGCTAATCTATTGATTTTATTTGACTATTTCATTGGCCTTTTTAATCGTTTTTTAGGTCAATTAGAGCTTAATTACCAGCTCTAAATGCGTGAAATTCATATAAATCAATACCATACAGCTAAGGTTACTACCAACATCGGGGTCTCACCGTTTCTGGAGTTTAGAAAATCGAGGAATATTATGATTGTTCATAACCTTAGACGATAAATGGGTAAATAGTGAAAGCACGAAAGAGCACTATCGTGACAATATACAGTGCTCACATGGCTTGTTATTCACTCTTATAAGCCCTCACGACACCTCTCTCCATACCGCGATCCAATATTATAAGATTCTTGTTGAGTGTGATTTAAGAATATCTGCACACGTCGATTCATTAAGCTCAAACAATCCGTTTTCAAAAAAAGCAAGCTGAGCTTCATTCATATAATCCGTCTCGGACGCAGCAACAATCTCTTCTTCTGTCATGACATGGGTTTTCTCTTAGTTCATAGAACCATCACACTAGATAAGAGTCCGATCTCCTTTGTTGCGTACATCTGAGCCTCTATAACTTAAAAGCGAATAAAGGCGCCAATAAGGTGCAGTGCCCGACACAGTAATAAAATGCTTGATGCCAGAGTTAAGATCACCGATCACCCCTGGTGTTATATTATAACATTACACTAATAAAAAGAGCACGAGCATGAACACCCAAAAACTCCCTGTTACGGTTTTATCCGGCTTTCTCGGCGTAGGAAAAACAACCGTTTTAAGTCATATTCTTAACAACAGACAAGGCAGAAAAGTTGCGGTCATCGTCAACGACATGAGTGAAATCAACATCGATGCAGCGACCGTTCAGAATGAAGTTTCTCTCAACCACAGTGAAGAAAAGTTGGTTGAAATGAGTAACGGCTGTATCTGCTGTACCCTGCGTGAGGATTTACTTGAAGAAGTCACCAAACTCGCTCAAGAAGGTAGGTTCGATTACTTAGTGATCGAGTCCACTGGCATCGCTGAGCCACTTCCCGTTGCAGAGACTTTCACCTTCGCTGATGAGAATGGGCTTTCGCTTTCAGACGTTGCCCGTTTAGACACAATGGTAACAGTGGTTGATGCCATCAACAACATTTGGCAAGAACCTTATGGCGATATGCGACAAGAATTGGTGTTTATTGGTCAAGGATTAGAACGAGAGAAATTAATTGCCCGTCTCAACGAATGTTTGTTAACGGAAGATGAAATGGAGCAAGGACGCGACTATTGGTTATCTTTGGAAGACCCATTCCCTGATTGGGAAGAGCAAACAGCTTAGATAAAAAGCCTCCCGCTATTCGGGAGGCTTTCATGTTTTATGAGGCAAATTCAGTAAATCCGTTATTGGAACAAGCCAAGAGTCAACAACTTGACGACGTAGTATTCACCAGTGTACTTATAGTATCTTCTTCTGGCTTAACTTAGCTATTTTCTTTGGCCACGGATCTTCAAACGTCGCCCCTTGCTGCCACAACTCCAATTCCGTATAAGTCAAAAAGCATTTTTCCAGTGCATCGATAAAGGCGTCGACTTCATCTTCTTGTCCAATCACCGTTAATCGACAACGACGATCACCAAAACGGCTTTCAACACTGTCTATCTTACCTTGCAGAATTTGACGATGTTCCTCAGTAAAGTTTTGTGATTCATCATTGATCACCGAAGCACGCCAAAAGCCTGTAATTTCAAGACCAACATTGCCGTTCGCTTGGCTCCAAAGCAATGAAACATCATCTCGAGTAGGGAACCAAAAGAACCCTTTGCTACGAAATACGCCTTTCGTTAAATGCTGTTGGCACGTATTCCATAAACGCGCAGGATGAAATGGACGATCATCTTTGATCACTTTCGCAACAAGGCTTTGTTCGTCTTTATCTGATAGATTTAGCGGTTCATTCACTGTCTCACGAAGTTCAGCGGTTAACTGTTCCACTAAGGCAAAGTTATAGCCTTGCTTATCTTTTAACGTGCGGATATCCAAGTTTCCCCATGAAGTTTTGATTATCTCGGAGTACACATTGAGCGGGTGAATCGCCTGCGCAATGTTGCGAACGGCATTGTCATCCACTTTGTCTGTTTTGGTTAGCATGATACGGTTTGAGAACATGATTTGCTCAACCAACAAGTTTTCTACACCACGAACACCTTGCTGCACATTCTCCTGCCACTTCGGAATTAAAGCGGAGCCTTGTCGATATTCATCTCGCAGCCAAGTCGCATCCACTAACGTAATCACGTCTTTGAGTGCAAATTGCGCGTTGTTTTTGAAGTACTCTACCAAAGGCAAAGGATGGCTACTACCCGACGTTTCAATCACAATCCATTCTGGCAACTTTTCCGCAAAGAGCTTTTTAAGCGCTTTATCGAGGTGCTTTACACCACTCGGGCTGCTGATGCTATCTCCACTGATCGTGACGAAGTTGCCCTGCTCTTCACTCACCGCATCTGTGTTTAAGATAAGCACGCCATCGATATCCAACTCACTCATGTCATTCACAATCACGGACAGGTCATCGCCGGAATAATCGGTTTGTTGAAGAATGTTGCGTAAAAACGTGGTTTTCCCTGACCCGAGAAACCCATGCAAAATGGTGACTGGAATTAACGACATACCTTTGACCTAAAAGCTTGAACAAAATAAACGTTATAACATAACAATTAATTATGTAGAAGTAATCCTGTGCAGTCTTAGTTAAATAACTGACAAAATGTTAAAGATCATAGAAACAGGTTTTACGTGAGCTAAAGTACACAGAGTATCGAAATACATACCAATATAAATTCAACTCCAACCAAGTGGTTTAGGTTATTGTGTTTACTGCTGTCGGTGTTTATCTGACGAAGCTTTAGAGAAACATCCCCACACGCCCTACTTCTTTCAAAGCAACACCATCAGCACTGATACCGACAGGCGAAAAATTCAGTGGATACCACGCGATGCTGTCTGCTTCTTGTGCTGTGATTTCACCTTGCCATTGGGTTACCACAAAGTAATGAATAAGCTGTAACTCTTTTGTTGGGTGATAGAGCGAACATAAGAATGTGTATTCAGTTGGAATAACGTTTAGCTCTTCGTTAAGCTCTCGAAACAATGCTTGAATTTGATTTTCACCCTGCTCTATATGTCCACCAGGTATTGTTATTAAGCCGGGGTCAGTGTCCTTAGAATCGCTGCGCTTCTCTAACAACACTTGTGATTCATTGAGCAAGATAAAAGAGACACACTCATGGATATCCATCGATTTTTCCTTAGGCCAAAGTTTAGATAATTAGACTTTCTTTACGACAACAGAGCCTGCGATGAAATCATGAATCGCTCTACGTTTGTGATTAAATAGCATGGAAATGAACTCTAAAAGAATCCAACCAATCATTGCATAACCAACAAAAATAAAGGCTCTGCCTTGCTCTAAACTTTCCCAAGTCTGGCCGTAGAAAGACAGTTGCGCGTAGGCATAGAGACTAAAGGGTATAAGCATGATTGGGACAATATCTCTCATACAAGACTGTTTGAGGGTTAGGTTTCGGCTTTCAGATACATCCACTACTTTCACTCGGGTGACCATTTTACCGATTGTTTGCCCAAATTTAGCGTGCATGCATACGTAGTAAGTGATGCCAATTAGTGAATTCACCACTCCCCAAGTAAAAACACAACTTGAACTTATCACGCCAGAAAGTACGTAGTCGTCTATCCACTCCAAAGGCAAAAATACGATTGCATCTATCCAGATAGCAAAGAAGCGTCTCCAGAAATTAGAATACTTATTGGTGTACATTTTTTTTCCTTGATCTCTATTGGCAATAAAGCACAGACCCTACAACACATCAGTTTTTAATACATTCAACCAGTAATGATTTATCAAACAAATTCTAAGCGGTGTGCATATACCAATGATTCCCTCATCAATTTTCAGGCTAAATGACGCTCACGACAAGTTCTTGCTCAGTCTTTCATACAACTCCAAGGCTTTAACTTTAGAGGTTAATTGCCCAAGAGCGTATTGATGTGCTAACTCAATATCGTCACTTTGTTCTGGATAATAACGCTTGGCTACTGCAGTACACTGGCTCAGGTTGGTGTACCAACTTGCGTCTTTCTCAGCGACAAAGTAGTACGCCGCCCGCACTAACTTCTTGCCAATCACTTTAGCGGCATCCGCATCAGTCATTGTTTTAAAGGCCGGACTCATTTGCTCCTGAAAGGTAGACAAGTCACCATTAAGCGCTTGGGCTATTTCACGACTAGGTTTGTAGCGCGGAAAATCAATAGATAAATCATTACCCCAAATACAACAGCAACAGTGCTTGAGCCAAAACTGCCAATGGAATTTTTCTTGTGGCTGCAGCACTTCTGAGAGAAAGCCAGGGTCGATATCAAGCTTACTGACTTGGGGGTATGTTTTGGGAATGGTGTCAGAAAGGTGCTGGAATACTCGCCTCTCTCTTTGGCCAATAGGCGTATTGAGTACGATAGAAACATCCAAATCCGATCTACCAACAACCGCCGTGCCTCTCGGCACACTTCCGTATAGGTAAATACCATCAATTTGATTCGGAAGGTCGCTTAACAACGAATCAACAACGGCACTTACAACCTCTTGGAATTCGGGATCGATATTCCTAGGAGAGTATAGGTTTTCGATGAACCCGTCTTTGTCGATACCTCTAGATTGATTTAGCATGCCACTTTCCAGTTAGATTAAGATCCGTTTCACAGCCCGAGATAGTACATAGAACAATGCCACTCTCTTTGGAGTTTGCACTGATCACGAGCTCTCCTTGCGAATTCCAAATCGAACTCTTACCACACGTTTCCCAGCCTCCCGTCACAGAGGTATGGTTGCTCAGTAATACTGGTATACCGTGTTCCGACGCAATTCCCGATAAGATTTTAGAATCCGGTTCAAAGCCATTCTCAGAGATTAAAGCGCTCGCTAAATAGATATCAGCACCCAGATGTTTGGCTCGTCGGGAGTGATCCGCCTCTATGAAGTCAGCACATACTGCTAGCGCGATTTTATGACCGTTGACATTAAATACATAGTCAACATCGCCAGTGGAGCAGTATTCACCTTCACCATCATGCAGGTGCTGTTTAGAGTAGAACTCAACCCGACCATCAGGAAAGCAAACAACAGCACCTATGGTGGGATGGGATAAGTCTGGAACTCGCAGGGGACAACCAGCCACAACAATCATCTCACTTTGAACCGAAGCACGAGATAATTCTTCAAAATTTGATGGTTCAAGAGACAACGCAAACTCTTGGGCCAAATCAAGCTCATAGCCAATCAGTGATAGCTCGGGGAAAACAACCACATCCGCATTGTAATTTGAAGATTGCTCTATCATTTTTAGATGTTGCTTTAGGTTTTCTCTCCAGTTGCCTCTTATGACAGGAATTTGGGCCAAACTGATAGTGACACTCATTTCAAACTTCTCCAAAAAACAGAAACTGCTACAGAAACCTCTACATAGTTAAATGCGGTTTACGTTAGGGTGTTGTGGTTATAATTTGGCTTCAAACGCCGCTAGTCAAAGCGACATCAACTCTCGCTTAATCTCATTATCAAACTTTTCAATCGCGTAGCGAAAAGCCACTCTTGGTATTGAGGCATACTTAGCATTCAGATAACCAATAACCTATTGAGGTTCTCTTTGACTGAGTACTTTTAGCATCCAACCATAACCTTTCTGCACTAAGTCATGGTTATCTTCGAGCAATAAATCCGCCACTCGAAACGGATACAATACAAAGTATCTATTCAGATTTTTAGAATAAATTAAAACAAGCACGTTTTGGCGAAAACCAGCGTGCTATCTAACTCTCCAGAAGGTAAACGCCGAGCATTAGCTAAACATGCTTCTTGCTGGTAGCCACATCGCTTCGCCACTGCCTGACTTTTCAAATTCGTTGCGGCCATTTTTATTTCAACCCGCTTTGCCCCTTTATTGAAGAAGGCAAACTCTTCGACAAGTTGGATCGCCTCGCTCACATAACCAAATCCAGTTTTCGAAGTTTGTAGCCAATAGCCGATTTCAAAACAAGGTACAGAATCGTCGCGGATAATAAAACCAATGGCTCCGATGAACGCCTCAGTGTTCTTTTCAATAATATTGAACCAAAACTCCCCCATAAAATTAGAGAAATTACTGGCGGCCTCTTGAGTATTAAATTCAAGTTGTTGCCGAGTTATGGCTTCAGAAACCCAAGGCAAGAATTCGGACAGCTCAGCCATACATTCTTGAACAACGTTAAACATTTCATCAGTGTGGATTAATGAAGGAGGCGTTAATTTTAGTCGTTCACTCTCCATTACTTACACCTTCCCACTCTGAGCGAAGCATCGCTAATACAACGCTATCCCACCACTTATTTTTGAAGAATCGGTGCTCTTTAAAGCAAGCTTCTTGTCTCATTCCAAGTGACTTGCACAATCTTATCGCCGCTAGGTTCTCACCAATGGTTTCCGCATAAATTCGATGAACCCCTAACTCTGAAAACCCAAAACCAGCCAGCGCTTTGGCCGCTTCTGTGGGTAGCCCTTTCCCCTGAATTTCTCTCGCAAAAGCGCAGCCCATTGAAGCTTGCTGGTTATCTTCAAGGCGCAAACACAGGGTTCCGATAAACTTCCCTGACTCTTTGCTTTCAACAGCTAATTGATAGGACTGGCGAGGAGCTTCCTGAGCCTGTTCAACAAACAATTGGGTGAGTTGATTGTATTTACTAGGCTCACAATCACTCTCATCATAGAAGCGCTGATATTTCGCATCCTGTGACATAGCGACAAACGCGCTTTGATCCTCAAACGTCATGTCTCTTAGAGCCAACCTAGCAGTCTCTATTTTGAACATCAAAATTCCTTTTTATCTGTCACCTAAACTGTATTGCGTTACTGACAGTCAAGCCAATAACGAGCTACTGGGCCAGGAAAGACTTTACCAAAAACTATTTTTTCAAACTTACCACCATTTGTCTCAATGACTTTTCGTGACGCTATATTGTCTTCGTCCGCGGTAATCAAAGCTTGCTTAATACCCAGAGAGCTCGCTTTTGGAATAGCGAATTTGAGCATTGCCTTGCCGTAGCCAGAACCTCTCTTTGAGGGAGCAATATCGTAGCCAATGTGCCCCACTTCCAGTGAAAGAAACTCATTATCGATGCGATGACGAACACGAATGGCGCCGAGTATCTCTCCTTCATCATTTACCAACCAATAATGATTACATGGCACATAACCATCGGGTAAGTTAACGCCTCTAGCCTCATCATCTAAGCATTCAATATAACGAGAAAAATCAAGAACACCGTCTTTGTAATAATCAGAGTTATCAATGTCGTGCTCCAAGAAGTCTTGGTAATACACCTTAAAAGCGGACTCAAATTCTTTTGAGGGCGATACTAGTTTCATTGTTATCTATTCCTCTTACGATAAAATTAAAGGATCTTTCTAATAAGCACGATGAATCTGATAGGTTCCAATCGGACTGCAGGTAAGTTTGAGCTCATCAAACCCATTTACGATCAAATCTGCTGATTTTAATTCTTCTCTGGTATGGCTGGTTAATAGAGCGATCGTGAAACATCCTGCCTGCTTGGCCGATAGTACGCCAGATGGTGAATCTTCAACTGCAACGCAATCTTCTGGTTTTGCGCCCAAAGCTTCTGCGGCTTTAAGGAAAGGATCCGGTGCTGGCTTACCTCGTACCACATCTTCGGCACAAATCATGACCTTTGGCAACGTAAAACCGGAGGCTTTCAAGCTTGTTGTTGCGACCGCTCTAGGTCCACTCGTTGCGATTGACCAGCAATCCGGGCCTAATTTTGATAAAAAATCATGAGAATTTGGTATAGCCTTGGCGCGCTTCATCTCTTGGGTCGCAATAGTTTTGACTTTATTGACCTCAGTGACATTGGAGAATTCCATGCCAATACAGCTCAGTGTCTCTTCGATTTTTCGCCCGTGGATATACTCACTCATGGTTTCAAAGCGAACACCAACAGTCTTGCACCATTTTTTCCAAATATTGTCGATAACCACTTGGGTATCAACCAGTGTTGCATCGACATCAAAAATAAACTTCTTACATTCAATCATGAACTCTAAAACCTATGAAAACACTTTGATACAGTATTGATATGAGCAGATAACACACATTAAGACGCCATGACTTTAACACCAAACAGCGTAAACAAGCCGCCGGTTACATAATCCATGACACTTGAGATACGTGCATAAACACTTTTCGCTGCTCGATGTGAAAAGGCTGTCGCCAGAAACATATGCCAGCATAAAGTAATACCAGACATAGTCAGCATAATGGCGATGGCCATCGGGATAGTAATATTTTCAGGCATAGAGACACTAAACAAACTCACGACAAAGAAACCCGTTTTAGGGTTTAAGATGCTAGTGATGAACGCAGACATAAAGACTTTTCTACTTGCTGGCAGCATCACTTCGCTAGTATTCAAACCTTCATCTAGCTGTTTGGCTTTTCGTGTTGAAAGGATCTGGCGCACACCTAAATACAACAAATAACTGCCACCAACGATCTTCATCACGCTAAACAGTGCCGGGAAATGGGAGAACAAAATAACCAATCCAGAGCATCCAAACAGTGACCATAACAATATGGACGTACTGACTCCAAAAGCAGAGTATTTTGCTAGCTTGCGGTTGTAGTGCAGCGCTGTGTTAATCGTCAACAGCACATTCGCGCCGGGCGTTGCGACTGCCAGCATCCAGATTAACGCAACGTGAAGAAGAACCAATAAATATTCCATTCGTCTATACTCAATTCACTCAAGCTTTAGTAATGATATCGCACGCACTAACGGATTTACGTAACTTGATTCACAAAATTAGTGCGCTCGAACGTGGTGTGATGAGTGTCTTTCAACTCAGCATTAGAGTCCATGTTTGGTTCTAAAAAATGCCAAGCCATAAGATTCAATCAATTGACAACCACTACTCTCGGCGCTTTACTACGCCATAAAGTTCCAGTAGTTGCCTACCATCACTAGGCATCCCTTCATAGGCACCAAACGCACTAGGGTAATAGATAGGCAATGCTGTCATCACAAACTGAGCCAATGAAAAATAGACACCAAAATTAATGACGTAAGAAGCGATGTAAGGGATTTGATTGCTATTAATAAAATACAACGATAGACACAGGAGTAATGAGGTAAGCGGCCCCATAACTAGAGACCATGCTTGTAAGGATTTACTGCCCTGTTGAGTTATTGAGGCAAAGCCAACATTCATTGAAAAGCTTGAAATTGACAGTGTGAGATTGCCAATTTGAACAACCTTGGCCTTTGCGCTATTCCCAAGGGTCACCTCGACTTTGTGACCCGCAATAAGCTGAGGGATTGCATGACCCAATTCATGCAATAAGGTGGCGATAGGCATCACAAACAAAAAGCCTACCGCTAATCCAATCAAACTATTCAATCTCAATCTCCCTATTTAGATCGATAGCCACTGTTAGAAGAGGTAAATAGTTAATAGAAAACCTACTGCCGCTTATATTGTGTTGGGCAATAACCTCTAGACACTTCAGAGATACGAAGTTTTACATGTTTTGTCGCACGACCTGCGACCCGAGCGCGCCACAATTTGAAGCTACCCGGCTTCATATGGCTACGCATAAAACGAATCACCTGTGATTCATTTAAACCAAATTGGTGTTCTATTGCCTCAAATGGCGTCCGGTCTTCCCACGCCATTTCAATAATTCTTGATTCACTCTCTTTAGATAATTTCATTGTCTACTCATCCTTTAAAATCTGAGTAGAAGTACGCTCACTCTCACTTTTTAGATCAGGGTGTTACTACTGAATCGATAAGGAATTATCAAACAAAAAACAGATATTTGTCGCTACCTTCTCTCCAGCCACTCGCTACGCAGCACCCCATACTTCACCGAGTCATAATACTCGCCTTGGTAATATCGCACCTTTCTCAGCCTCGCCTCTTGCTGGAAACCTAGCTTCAAAGCGAGAGACATCATGCGCGGGTTACCTGACCAAGTAGTTAGCCCAACACGCTCAATTTGTTTGTTTTCGAATAAGTAAGTAATCCAGAGCGGAAGTGCTAATGCTGCGATCCCCTTCCCCCAATAATCAGAGTTATAAATGACTACGCCAGCTTCAAGCCAACGTGTCTCTTCACACTCCCAGTAGCAACTCACGGTTCCGACAGGTACACCGTCGACAACCACTAGCTGTAGGTCATCGCCCTCAAGCAGTCGTTTAAACGAATGCGCTTCAAAGCTTTCTAATGACGGATGAGAATACGAAAAATAAGGGCCATTAAACTTAGTCCACTCATCGTTTGAGATAACCAAAGCATAAATAGAAGCCAATTCGCTCGGCATTGCTGGTCTTATCGTTATGTCCATTCGCTTTCCTTATCCTTTTTTCCTCAGTCCAAATAACCCCGAGTGATGAGTTTTGGTTGTTCATCGCAGTGGGGTTTAAGCCCTTCAGAAAATAAAAAGCTCGCCAATGATGACGAGCCTTGTTTAGGGTTGAACCATGCTAACTGCGAGGTCGCACTTAGCTTACAACTTGTTCTCGCAAATTCACTTCGACACTTTTTAAGACCTTAAACTCTTCACGAGTGCAGCCTCGAGCAAGAGATACCCAGTGATCACCAGTTTCGTCTGCTCCTTTAAACTCTGCACGAAGCTCGTATTTTCGCCACGAAACAAAAGCCAAAATAAAGGTCAGAGCGAGCATAGGTAACCCAAACTGAGGTACGAACGCCCAAGTTGCTGCAGATAGGATCAAGGCCAATGAAATGACGTTAATTGCGTTTTCTTTGATGCCCAGTTGTCGAATTTCTAGCTGTTTGATTTTACGTAAACTGTAAACATCCTTCTTCACTCGAAGTTCATCAGAACTCACTAGAAAGTCAGATGCCTTGTATGCTCTACGCAGCCTCAATAAATTCGCTAACCTATTGCGTGTTGGGTTCTTATTCATCGCCTTTCTCCATGTTATTAAAGGTTAGTAAAAACTAATATAATCATGAAGTTATCGGTGAATTCTCACTTTATAAATCAAGAGAATGTAAAAAGCAAGAATATAAAATTAATAATATTTATAACAACACCAACAAAACATTCAAAATATAAATCAATCCATTTAAGACCTAGTGGCTTATTTGAACTGTGTAGAGGGTATTCACCAATTGATTCTTTCCGCTACTCATAATGAATGCTCCCATTGACCAGCACTCTTCATCTGTACTTTGTAACCAGTTATTTCAATTCATTTAGAACAAGAGAGTAGTCTGCATAGAGTTTGCTGAAGCCCTATCACATAAAGTGCTAACTTACATAGAATTCATCCAAATAGAAGCACCCAGGTATCAGCAATTTGAATGGTTCAATCATTCATCTACTCATATCAGCGCAAGCTATCGATTAAGCAATTGATCTCATAATGGAGGAGCTGTATTGTTACTTTATACACACTGTTGCCTAATGGAGATAACGATGGACGAACTACTAATGCACGCTATGGAACAGAAACAACGCACGGTCGTAACAAGCTTATTTGCGAAAAATGGGTTTAAAATCGCCGCGACAGATTTTGATGATGTGACCTTTGAACGCGAAACCGTTTTAGTCAATGTCAGATTCGACGCCTCTTCTAATGTTGAGTCAATTTCAGTGTCAAACCACAAACGTTAAAATAATATTGTTCTGAAGCAAGAGTGACCAACATTCTGTGTGCCTCCATGATGGAGATACCACAACTTAGTAAGTTTACCTCCATCAAGAATTACGGCTAGCAAGCTAGAGCATGCTCCAACAAAGTTTCCTCATATCAAATTAAACTTTGTTTGAGCTTCTCTTCTAATGCTTGAACACACAATTGGATGGCAATCGGCGTGTTTGAAGTAAATGGATTCAATGCATAAACCGTATTTGTGGGTAATTCAAAGCTTGGCAGTACGTCGACAACCTGGCCAGATAACTGAGGAATATAGAAGTCTGGAATCACACCAATGCCAACACCCGATTTAATCAGCGCATGACAACTGTGAAATGAATTGGTGACGCAGCTAGCTTGTTGTTTATAGACAAAGCCTTCTTCAGTTTGAGAATGAAAATGGTGAGTCACCTGCTTCCCCTGCCAAGAGTTGGCAATATAAGGAATTGATTCAAGCTCACGTTCAAGCATGCTTGTGACGCCACACAATACATCTTTAAACTCACCTAACCGTTTCTGTTTTAGGTTACTGTCACGTGAACTGCCAACTCGTACCGCAAGATCAATATCATGCTCCATGAAATCTAAGTGTTGATCATCACTGATCAATTCCGGCTTTAATTTTGGATACTGTTTCATCAGATCCGCAATAATAGGCGCCACCAGCAAATCCATCAACGCATTCGGAGCCGTAATGCGAATCCGCCCCTGTGGCTCTTTCAGCTCTGATTTCGCCATATCCCATGCCGATTCAGCGATCACGTTAATATCTTTACAACTTAGATAAAAACGCTCTCCCATACTGGTCAAGGTTTGTCTTCGCGTTGTTCGTTTAAGAAGAGAAGCTCCGAGCTCTTGCTCCAAAATTTTTAGATGCTGACTGACAACAGATTTAGACAACTCTAGCTTTTCAGCCGCGGCCGATACTGAGCCTTGCTCTACGATATGAGCGAAAATCGACATCTGCTTTAGCTTGTTCATTTTATTGTTCTCTTTTTACAAACAGTATTTTCTATTATCACTGTTTTTTAAATTAATTATCAAGACTAAACTACATTCAACTTAACGAGATGACCAAATCAAAAACAAAGCATTTAGAAGAAGACTGATATGGAGAAAACAATGTCAAATAATCAAGTATTAGAAGCATGTAAGCAAGGTATCAACGCATGGCAAAAAGCATTCAACAGCCAAGATGCGAAAGGTTGTGCAGATCAATATGTAGAAAACTGTGTAATGGAAGCTCGCCCATTTGGTACTTTTGAAGGTCGTGAAGCAATTCAAGCATTCTGGCAAGGCATCATGGACCAAGGTTTCAGAGACGTTGATTACACCGATATTAAATGGGAAGAGCACCCAGAAGGTGGCTACTTTCTAACGGCAAGCTGGACGATGAAAAAAGCATTTGGTGTCGTACATCATGAACACTGGGTAGTACAAGAAGATGGTAAAGCTCGTCTTGTCAGTGATGACTTTGAAGTTCAAGGTGAGCGCTAGAACCTAGAAGTTTGAATCAGTAGCAGAAAGCCAGCAAATCCACACCAGGTAGCTGGCTTTTTTGTATAGCCAACACAAACCTATTCCGTCGTTATCTCAACTAAACACCATCATTATCCGCACCAAAGAATTAATAGATTCATCATGAGTTTCTGAGGCATAGCAACGAGTGTGATGCTTGCTGCAAACTGTAGAATATCGCTTATCGAAAGCCAAAGATGGCTTGAGATGTTGTTATTGCTGAGCCATTCTTTGTATAAACGATGGTGAATTTTGCCATCACTTTCATAGAGAATGACAAGGAATACGAATGATAAAAATGTTGGTTTGTGACTTTGACGGTACACTCGATGGTGGTCCTTCTCACGGGGTTAATCAACTGTTCGATTACCTCACCGAGCAACCCGATATCCGATTTATCATCGCGACAGGAAGAACATTACCTTCAATTCGAGTGGGCTTAGCATCGGGTAACTACCCGAAACCACACAGTATTATTAGCGATGTAGGCACGAAAATTCACCACGACCACTCCCAAAAGCCTGATCATATTTGGCACAACCAATTAGAAGCATCGTGGAACAAATCAAAGGTAGAGTCAGCACTCGCGCCACTCGATTTTATGGGCGAACGCTTAGAGAGCCATCAGGGTGATTACAAAATCACTTTTGAAGGAAAGCTCTCAGAGCCTCAGCATGAACTGATCGAATCGAGCTTAGAATTGTACGGATTAGATGTACACCTCACCTATTCTCACGACTGGTATTTGGATATCACACCGAAAGGCGTCAACAAAGCCACGGCGATTCATCACCTGCTCAAACAACATGATTTGAGCGTTGAGGAAGTGTGCGTTGCCGGTGACTCTGCCAACGACACCTCTATGCTAACGATAAAGGGCGTAAACTCAATATTAGTGGCTAACCATTATCCTGAGGTCGCTCACTTGTCTGATCGAGACAATGTGTATACTAGTAGAGCGACACACGCTGAAGGTGTTTTAGAAGGACTCAAATACTGGCAATCGCAAACGGTAGCGGGCAGTTAGAACTGGCGGAGTTGAGATACTCTTCGCTACTTCACGTCCTTACTTCCAACCTGGAAGCCAATGCTCCTTGTCGGTTAGATCTCGCCAATTAATGACTTCCTCTCGTTTGGTCATCACTGCTTCTATCAAGCAACGAATCACTTTCCCTTCTTCGAATTCAACCTCAGTAATCATGAAGTGTTTCTCCTTCCTTACTGGGCTAACCGCGGTCCATTTACTACGAAGTAACTTCTTTGGGTTGATCCGGTTCATGATCTGATCTCTCGCTGTGATGTCGTTGATTATTATGAGTTGTCTACTCGACAGAGAGTAATAGTCTCTGTCGCACAAAAAAGATCATAAAAAAGCCAGCGATTAAGCTGGCTCTATTCTGTCGGCTATTTCTCTTTAGAGATTAACCATTTTTAGGTGGATCAAATGCCGTCAGTTCTAATGCTGGGCCTGTGTATTTTTCAATCTTCACAAGCGCAGAATTCGCAGCACAGCCATTCGCCAAACGAGAAGTCGGGATATCCAACGTAAGCACGTTACAGCCACCGTTTTTACATAGACCTGTATCTTTATCTAAATCAGGCCAACCGCCTTCATGGATACATACAGCACCTTGCTTGATGCCATCAGTCACTAGTGCACCAACCAGTACTTGTCCACGATCGTTGTATGCACGAACGAGATCACCCGTTTTGATGCTACGTGCTTTCGCGTCTTCTACGTTAATTGAGATAGGCTCACGGTTACCGATCGCATACTCTTCACGGATCTTCGCGTAGTTAAATTGACTGTGTAGACGGTGCGCGGCGTGCGCTGTCATCAGTTGCAGTTCATCACTTTTCGCTTTACCGAAGAACTCAGTAGGCTCAATCCATGTTGGGTGAGCTGGGCAATCCGCAAGCTTGTAGCCTTCAATGGTTTTAGAGAAGATCTCAATTTTACCACTTGGCGTACCTAGCGGGTTCATCACTGGATCCTTACGGAAGTCAGCATGACGAACAAATTGTGCCGCCTTCTTGTTGTACTTCATGTCGATAAGCTGGTTATCATCCCAGAACTTACCAAATTTAGGCATACGAACACGAGCAGATTTACCTGCTTTTTGTGCCGCATCGTAAAAGCCTTTCAACCATGCCATTTCGTCTTTTCCTTCGGTGAAGACATCACGGCCACCCGCTTTGATCATCTCAGACATGTCTGCGAATACATCGAAGTCATTACGCGCTTCACCTTGAGGTTCAACCGCTTTCTTCATTGGCACTAGGTGTTGGTTACTGTAGTCACCCGTCATCGTCATATCATTACGTTCAAATGACGTAGTAATTGGCAACACAATATCGGCGTGCTTGGCAGCGGCTGTCCAGTAGATCTCAGAAATAACCACTAGCTCAGGTTTTTGCCACGCTTTGATCAGGCGGTTTGTATCTTGGTGGTGAGTAAAGTTACCACCGCCCGCCCACCAAATCATTTTCAGGTCAGGGAACGTAAGTTCATGACCGTTATGCATGTATGTTTTACCTGGATTTTCTAGAGCTTCTGTAATACGAGCAACAGGGAATGCGTTTACAGCTCCTGAGACAGCCCAGTCATTACCCGCAGAAGAACCGCCACCAATTGAAGCTGAGATAGCTGGCAATACACCCGCATCGCGTGTTGGGTTACCACCATTAGAATAGTGATATGATAGACCGAAACCACCACCTGGAAGGCCAATCTGGCCGAGCATTGCAGCTAGAGTGACCACCATCCAGTGACGTTGCTCACCGTATTGTTGACGCTGAATGCCCCAACCAGCCATAAGCATGGTTCGGTTCTGACTAAAGATATCTGCAAGTAGCTCAAGTTGTTTCGCAGGAACGCCTGTGATCTCTTCAGCCCATGCTGGCGTCTTTTCAACACCGTCTTCTTTACCCATTAGGTACGCTTCAAACTTGTCGTAACCGCTGGTGTATTTGCTTAGGAATTCAACATCGTGCTTACCCTTCTTAACCAAAGAGTACGCGATACCCATCATCATTGCCACATCAGTCATTGGGCGCGGTGCAATCCACTGAATTGCATCGCCAAAGAAATCAATCGTTTCTGAGCGCATTGGGTCGATTGCGATGATTGTTTTGCCAGACTTCTTAAGCTTGTGGAAGAACTCTAGACCAGAACCGTCTGTTGAATTCCAAGCAATCTTAAGCGTGTTTATAGGGTTCATCCCCCACAACACAACAACGTCTGAACTTTCTAATACAACGGGATGAGTAGTCTGTTGCTCATAAACTTCAATAGAACCCATTACGTGCGGCATAATGACCTGCGCAGCACCTGTTGAGTAATCACCAAGGTGACCTGAGTAACCACCAGCCAAACTCATGTAACGTTGCAGCAGCGTTTGTGCTTTATGCAGTACGCCACTTGAACGCCAACCGTAAGAGCCCGCAAATACAGATTCAGGTCCGTTCTCTTTACGAATACGCGTTTGCTGTTCATGGATCAGCTTATAAGCTTCATCCCAAGACACTCTAACGTAGTCGTCATCACCACGAGATCCTGTTGGCGCCGATGGATTATCTAGGAAACCTTTACGTACCATTGGGTATTTAATACGCGCTTTAGTGTGAACCTGATCGGGACCAGTCGTTTGTAGGCTGTTTGCAACCGTTTGTGCTAGGGCGTTAGTTGTTGAAACCAACTTGCCATCTTTTATTTCACACAACATCGGTCCCATACGACCTGCCGTTAATACACCTTTACCACGCTTGTTCGCAGCTGAAGCTGTTATTGGCGTTAATGATGTAATTGCCAGCGCACCAGCAGCCATGCCTGTTCCTTTGAGGAATCCGCGACGAGTAATATCTGTCATAATTATTTCCCTTTGTTTCTTAGTGGCCAGCCACATCTTTCGCGTGGTTCTGGAAGAATTTAGTAAGCAGTTCTAGATCTTGGTCTGAAATATCAGTACGTTCGCCCATGCCTTTAGCAACAGGACCCCAAGCGTTCACTGTGAAGTGATTTGCACCAATTTTTGCGTGACACGTTGAGCAGTAAACATTGTCGAGTTCTTCAGCGTAATCCCAGATTGGCTCGAGTGAATCTAGTACAGGCGCATCAACGTTCGCGGTTAGCACCGCCGTTCGCCATTCATTACCGTACGTATCCGCTTTAAAATCACCAACTTCAAGGTTCTGTTGCCCTTGGTCTGTCAGCATCGCAACGATTGAGCGTTGACCTTCACCGTAGTAAAGCACCTGTTCTGCACCCTTCATTTGGTAAGCATGCAACTCGATTGTACGCTCAGTACCTTCAACACTTTTGACATCTAGGCGTGCTGTTGGGTTAATAGCGCCAAGGTCACCAATACTGATGGTTTCTGCCGAGTAAACGACTTTCGCATTCGGGTCTGTTTTTTCGGTAAATGCCATCAAATTATCAAAGGCTTCGCTGTCCATTTCTGGTTCAGGAGCAAAGTGAGCAACACCCTTGTGGCAGTCGATACAAGTCTGATTATTCTCTTGTCCGTACTCATGCATTCTTGCTGCATCTTCAGATTGCTCGTAACTGTCCATCGCATCGAAAGTATGACAAGAGCGACACGTGGCTGAATCGCTTTCACGCAGTTGCGCCCACACGGTTTCCGCCATCGCCATACGATGCTCTTCGTACTTATCTTCTGTATCGATTTTTCCTGTCACGAACTCATGATAAATATCTTTAGACGCACGAATCTTGGTAATTACGTAGTCAATTGGATCGGAAGAAATATGGCAATCAGAACACTCAGCTCGAATGCCTTTTGCATTGCTGAAGTGGATTGAACCTTCATATTCTTCATACGGGATTTGCATAGTGTGGCAAGAGGTACAGAACTCAGTACTCGATGTGTAGTGCATAACGGCTGCAGTACCGCCCAGCGTTAGCCAGCCAATACCAATACCGACAGCGGCAATAAGAGCGATATATCGTTTTTTAATAGACATATTTAGAAATCATCTTCAACAATTAGTAATAATTGCGATCAGAATAATACTTTAGGATTAGTCACTATTGATTCACGTCATAAATTGTCTTTATTGATAATAAAGAAAGCGAGCAATGAGACCTAAATACAAATCACTTATAATCATGACTGCGCAACCATTTTTTTATATTCACAAAACAAATAAGGTCACATTGATTTATAAAATTCATCTAAAAAATAACGGCGTACTTCCTCATTAAAAAACGCACTAGAATCAAGATAAGGAGTAGCGAACACATATACAATATTTGCAAATTTACGGTACTGAAATAGAAATGAACCAAACAGAATTCCAACAAAAAATAGCGAGTTTCACTGCCATCGAACAAGCGCTTGATTACTTTGAAATTGGGTTTGATAGCAAGTTCATCGACCAGAACAGAGTCGAGCTCGTGAAGCGCTTTAATGGTTATCTGATTCTTTCGAAACCTGATGATTGGTTTTCTGGACGAAGAGCGCTGAAAAACGCGTACTGTAAGGTGCAACGCAGTAAGCTGGATCACTACACACGATCAGCCTGTCGTGGCTGCACGACTTGCCAGCGTCGATAGCTCACAGAGTTAAAATGCTAACGGTTTAAAAGTAGGCAGCTAAAAAACAGATAGCTGAAATAACATCTCATTACGATTTAGTGAGTGGTTTGCTCGAAAAAAAGTGTGCTAGTCTTACGGCAACTCAACTACGAGATAAAAACTACAATGAAAATTTTCAGCAACTTCGAAAGCGGCAACATTCACGTCGTTTCAGCAGATTCACCACAAAACATTCAACTGACTATCCCGGCAGACAACCAAACTGAAATCTCTCAGTGGTTCCACTTCCGCTTAGAAAGTGATGCTCAACAAGCACACCACTTCGAAATCGGTCAATTGGCAACGTCTGCTTACCCTGAAGGCTGGAAAGATTACGATGTGGTTGCATCGTATGACCGTGAAGAGTGGTTCCGTATTCCATCTCAGTTCGATGGCGACACTCTAAGTTTCGATATCATTCCTGAACACGATTCAATGTACTTCGCGTACTTCGCACCATACTCATACGATCGTCATCAAGATCTTCTGCACAGTGCGCAAACGCACCCTGCTTGTAAGCTTGAAACATTAGGTCACACGCTAGACAACAATGATATCACTTTGCTAACCATTGGTGAGCCAAATGAAGAGAAGAAAAACATCTGGGTTATCGGTCGCCAACACCCTGGCGAGACCATGGCTGAATGGCTAATCGAAGGTTTGCTTCAACGTTTACTCGATGAAACAGACACGGTAGGTCGCTCACTGCTAGACAGCGTTGTATTCCGTGTTGTGCCTAACATGAACCCAGATGGCAGTATCCGTGGCCACCTGCGCACCAACGGTATTGGCGTTAACCTAAATCGTGAATGGCAATCACCTTCTATGGAACGCAGCCCTGAGGTTTTCCTTGTGCGTGAGCGCATGCTAGAAACTGGCGTTGACCTGTGTTTAGACATTCACGGCGACGAAGCAATTCCGTATAACTTTGTAGCGGGCAGCGAAGGCACACCTTCATACAACGAGCGCATTGCAAAACTAGAGAATCACTTCAAGCAAGCGCTTCTGACTATCACGCCAGAGTTCCAAGATGAATTTGGTTACGATAAAGACGAGCCGGGCAAAGCGAATATGACGGTCGGCACCAACTGGATCGGTGAGCAGTTCAAATGTTTGGCTTACACCGTAGAGATGCCATTCAAAGATCACATCAGCCACGCTGACGAACTGTACGGCTGGTCTCCAGAACGTAGCGTTGCATTTGGTCACGACATGCTAGCAGCGGTTTGGGCAACAGTAGACGAGCTATAAAACGAACCATAGACAGACTAAGCGCCTTAGTTTATCCGTATAGTTAGTTTGCTCACATATATAGCAAAACCTAGCACTTTTGAAAGTGCTAGGTTTTTTAATATCGACTTTGATGAGTGAATCTAGCTTTAAGGTATCTAACTTTAAAAGCTTTCTATGCCACTCTGAGGCTAGCAAAAAATACTGGGTATCTTTGCCTAATGTGCCTTTGTTCTGACACCATATCTTTGAAGCTTGGTCCTTGTAACAACTGAACAATCACTTCATCGCCTTCTTGTCGCAGCACAGCACCACTAATATCAATAGTGGTGTTATCATGCAGTCTTAAGCTGCCCGCCATTGAGAAACCTCGATAAACAGGAATGATGTTACGCATCATCAAGCGCACCCCCTTCTCAGACACTTCACTGACATGAAAAAGCTCATCCTTAATTCGCATCACTGGACGTGCCTTTTTTGGGTACTTCAAGCGATAATATTTGCGTTTCTGGGTGAATGACTCTTCACTCATCTGTGACGTCCTGTCTCTGTTTATTTAGTCAGCAATAGCTTTTAGCTTCAATTGGATGCCGATAAACACATTCACCAAGCTAATGGTTATATCGGCTTTACAAGCTAATACTTTAGAGATTTATGCAGAGAAACAAGGATTGCTGAGTATTCAGTAAAGAGTGAGATGTGCGTCGGATATATCAGGAGCTCGATTGTTAGCAATGAATCCTAAAGCTGAAACAACGCCAATTGAATACTGAAGCCAACAAACAACAACCCGCACACAATGTTCATCCACTGAGAAGTGCGCTTTTGAGTCAATAACCTCTTAAACGTATCAGCCATCAAAATGACAACTAAAAACCATGTAGCAACCACTGTTGCCTGTATCGCACCCAGCATTAAACTGTCGGATACAATGTTGTCCGTAGAAACAAACTGAGGGAATATTGAAAGGTAAAACAGGACAATTTTAGGGTTGAGTAAGTTGGTCAATAACCCTTTCACAAATTGATGATAAAGCTTACTACCCGATACACTAACCACAGCAAGCACGCCCTCTTGTGCTCGCAGTGCCGCTCGAAAGTGATTATAACCAAGCCAGATTAAGTACAAGACGCCCAGCCACTTAAGACCTTCAAACGCCATTGGGGTCTGAGATAACAGTAAGCTCATGCCATTCGCAGAAACAAACGCATGAAAAAAGAACCCGCATGACACACCCAACACATTAATAAATGCAAACAGCTTTCTTTGGGTTAAAGCCGTGCTCAATACCAACAGAGCATTTGGGCCTGGAATAATGGCAATAAAAAACACGATGACAATAAACAGCCAGATACTTTCCCAACTCATTTCGCTTTCATTTCCTTATCGCTTGCTAATCATTCTTGATCGTTTTAGGGCGGGTATTGTACGTCCATTCAACACCATTACAATATGCCTAACGTTTATTAGCTTATGCTCAGCTCGCTTGTCTTAGTTCGCTTATATGGATAACGCATAAAATTAACGTGTATAATTCACCCGTTTATCCTGTAACGCTGCAAAACTCATTCTCTAACATTTATAGCCCTGTTAGACTCCATCTCCCTTTTGATACTTGGTTCATTTATGTCATTTGATAGCCTAACCCTAAACGCTCAAATTCTTGCTGCGATCCCCGACCAACTCCACACTCCTACAAAGGTGCAGCAATCGGCTATTCCCCACATTGTCTCAGGCGAAGACGTTATAGCCTTAGCCCAAACAGGCAGCGGGAAAACATTGGCGTTTGGCTTACCTCTGTTAAATAACATCAATGATACAATTCACGAACTGCAAGCGATCATCATTGTTCCAACCCGTGAACTTGCCTCTCAGGTAGCCAAGGCTCTAGAACCCATCGCAACGGCACTTGATATCAAAACGGTGACCCTGACTGGTGGAGTTGATATCGATAGCCAGCAGCAGCAATTGTTAGGCAAGCCACAACTCGTGATCGCAACTCCTGGCCGCCTACTTGCCGTTATTCAAGAAAACAAGCTAGCGCTAACCCAATGCGAGACCTTGGTTCTTGATGAGGCAGACCGTTTACTCGACATGGGGTTTTGGCCAGATATTCAAACCATTATTTCTGCTATTCCTAAAAAACATCAAACACTGCTTTTTTCGGCTACGTTACCAAAAGAGCTGGTCAGTCAGTCTGAGGGGCTTCTTACTCATCCAGTAAAGGTCACGACGCATCAAGAGAACAGTGTCGTTTCAGCCATTGAAGAAACGCTCTACCAAGTGAATAAGGGAAGCAAACCTCAAGCACTGATCGCATTACTGAACCAACATCAGTGGCCACAAGTACTGGTTTTCATCAGTGCCAAAGACAATGCTGACGCGCTCACCAAGCGACTGAATAAAGCGAAAATTAGCGTAAGTGCTTTGCACGGCAACAAAAGCCAAGAAGAAAGAACGCAAGCATTAGAAGGTTTCAAAAATGGTGAAACACGAGTGTTAATCGCAACTGATGTGATGGCTCGAGGCATACATATAGACCAACTGCCTGTCGTAATTAACTTTGACTTGCCATCTCACTCTACGACTTACGTACACCGTGTCGGGCGCACAGGCAGAGCAGGAAGCACTGGATTCGCAATTTCCCTTGTGAGCCACGGTGAAACTGAGCATTTAGACGCCATCCGTATTCTCACCAACAAAGCACTTCCGTTGCAGTCATTAGAAGGTTTTCCAGTAACGGATAAACCCGCATCTGAAACAACAGCGAGAAAACGTCCACCAAAGGACAAAATGGCCAATCGCAGAACGGCAAAAAAGAAGAGTGTTAAGCAATTTAAGAGCAAGCCAAATTCTTCGAAATAACCAGTTCTTTAAAATAACCATAGAAAATCGATTAGCCCAGTATTAACTGGGCTTTTTTATTCAAAGAAAACGGCCAGCTAAATCTGATAGAGACCGCTTAATCACGCCAGATTAAATGACACTTTTATGAATTACGATGCCAACGTATTGATTCTTGGTTGCTCAAAAAAAATACTTTCTAATCACGTTGACGCCCCTATATCTGGCAACTAGATTTTTCTATTAGTGCCTAAAACAGGAGGTCATTGAAATGAAACGTGCTAGCTCTACATATCGATTGCAACTGATTAAGGAAGTGGCAACTCGCCGAGATCGTCAGTGTTCCAATGACCCGATGGCAAACTACATACAAAACCTAATAGATAACAAAGACGAGAGTGACTGTTCTGTTGAACGCAACCACAGGTTCAGTGGGAGTCATTTCGATGAGCACATAGGCGGTTGGGTTAGCGACCACTGGGGTAGCAACTAGGCTATAAGCTCATAAGCCAGGATAACCGCAGTAGAATTTATCTCCGCATAACCTATTATCTGCAACAATTTCCCTTCATTGAGTAAGCAGAAAGTGTCTGAGTTAAAGGGAGAAAAATAAGTGATGGTTGCCTTCCAAGTGATCCCTCGCGTTAAAGAAGGCAACAATTTCGAAGTGGTTGATAAAGCGATTGAAGTAGTGAAATCAGCCGATGCCCTTTTTCAAATTGGTGCGATGGAAACCACAATGAAGGGTGAGCTCAACCAATTACTCGATATCGTTAAAAAGGCTGAGCAAGCTTGTTACGATGCAGGGGCTGTCTAAGTCATAACCAACATTCAGATTCATAGTAAAACCATCGAGGCCGGTGACACATTTTGCACGTACCATCGTGGTGTAACGAAAGCGAATCACATATTTGTTTAAGAAAACGTTCGTTTAGAACCTGTTAGCTTGAGAAGATGTGTCTATTAAGAAAGACTCTGATGAACCAGTGACCTTACTGAAAAGGCATGTCTGAAAGGTGAGAAAGGATTTCCATCCGTTCTTCTTCTGACATCGAATGCCAATCACGCACACTACCTTCAGGGTCATCTTTCGCCCCAATCGGTTTTCTATCCAGTGCTTTGACTGGTTTTTTTTTGATTTTCACGTCCTTTTTATTCATACCGACACCACTCCTTCTGGTACAAAGGTACCTACCTTGGTATTACAGCCCAACCATTATGTAAAGTAATAGTTACCTCTGAGTAAAATAAAAACTCAATAGTTATTGCTTAGCCGAAAAGATCTCTTTGGGGACTTGTGTTTCCCTCTTCTTCTTCAGGCTTACCAACCAAGTTGTTTTGCTTCATTATTTTTCTTCTATAGCGCTGACGGCATAATTTTATGACATGTAATTGCTCCGCAGATGTCATCGACATCCAATTAAAGCGCTCTTCTCTTTTGCGCATACAGCCATGACAATAGCCTTTTTCATCGCTTGAGCAAACCCCAACACAAGGGCTTGGAACTTGGAAAAACTCTAACTGCTCCACCCTGTCTCCTTACACGTTGAAATTAAGCTTACTAATTCAAAAATAAGCGATTAATTTGTCGCCAGACCGATTAAATCCATACTAAACTATGACCTTATACTGACACATATAGTGTTTTGTAAACTATACTTTGAACCCATCAAGTTACATATATTCTGTAACTTCGTTCTTTCCTTTGGAGCCTTATAATATGAAGTTTAGTTCAAAAAAATTACTAGCAGTAGCCGCTTTACCTATGATGTTAGCAGCATGTACAACAACAGGTGACAACGCGATGCAAGTAACACCAACCGATCTACAGCACCATAATTGGGAACTTGCGCAAATTGATGGCAAGGACATTGAGAAAAGCGAAGATCAAGCAACACCTCGTCTAGAGATCGGCGAAAAGCTGACTGCAAACGGCATGGCTGGTTGTAACAACTTCTTTGGTCAGGGCGAATTGAAAGACGGTCAATTCCGTATCAAGCAAATGGGCATGACAATGAAAATGTGTCACGGTTCAGCAATGGAAATAGAACAATCGGTTTCAGCGACTCTAAGCGAGTGGAGCGACATAACCCTAACAAACGAGACGCTAGTACTTAAAAACGATGTACACACACTAACGTACACAATTCGTGATTGGGTAGACTAATCCGTCATCAAAATAGATATTGATTAAAGGAGCCTTCATGGCTCCTTTTTATTGCTTGCTCGATAGCCTAATACATTCAAAACACCACTTATCGCCCGCTTTTCGTACCGACCTCCAATAAATATCAAAAACATCTCATTTAGGTGCAATTAATTCACCGCTTTAACGGTCTGTTGCTAGGATGGCAGAGGCTCCTAGTAATAGATTGAATTTACTATTGAATTAGAAATTATTTCAGAAACAGATAGAATAACTATTAGGGAGCTAGAAAATACAATGCTCTTGCCCGTTCACAACCAAATGGAAAAGTTTATGAACAAGATAGTAAGTACGTTAGGAATCATGGCAACCGTTGCATACAGCGCAACCATTTATGCTGATGAAGCAACATCAACCAATAGCTGGAACCAAATTGAACAGCAGGCAGAGGGAGAAACTGTCTACTTTCACGCTTGGGGCGGAAGCCAAGAGATCAATCGTTACCTACAATGGGCTGGCAAGAAGTTACAGAGTGACTACGGTGTTACCTTAAAGCATGTCAAAGTCACTGATATTGCCGAAACCACCACTCGATTACTCGCAGAAAAAGCGGCAGGCAAGAACACCGAAGGCAGTGTCGATATCGTTTGGATCAATGGTGAAAACTTCCGTTCGATGAAAGACAACGCGCTGTTGTTTGGACCATTCACAAAATCACTTCCAAACTGGCAGTACGTTGATAAATCTTTACCGATTGATGTCGACTTCTCTGAACCGACAGAAGGCCTAGAAGCACCGTGGGGCGTTGGACAACTTGTATTCATCCATGACCAAGAGACACTACACAATCCGCCACAATCTTTCTCAGAGATGTTGAACTACGCTCAAGCTTTCCCTAACCGCTTAAGCTACCCTCGCCCACCTGAATTTCACGGCACCAGCTTCGTCAAGTCTCTACTGATTGAGCTCACAGACAACAACCCTGCACTTGCTAAGCCGGTTTCAGAAGACAACTTCCAAGAAGTTACGGCACCACTTTGGGCTTACCTAGATAAATTCCATAAAGTGGCATGGCGCGGTGGCAAACAATTCCCAGCAGGCACATCTGAAAGTATCCAACTTCTAGATGATGGTCAGCTCGATTTAGCGATTACATTCAATCCAAACTCTGTGTATTCAGCACAAGCAAGCGGCCGTTTAGCGGAAACCACCAAAGCTTATGCATTAGAAAGCGGAGCTCTGTCTAACATCCACTTCCTTGCGATTCCTTGGAATGCTAATGCAAGTGCTGGCGCTCAAGTCACCATCAACTTCTTATTGAGCCCTGAAGCACAATCGCGTAAAGGCGACCTCAATGTTTGGGGCGACCCTTCAGTGTTGAGCAGCAAGTACCTGACTGGAAGCGCTAAAAATACCCAGCAATTTAAATCAATTGATGAACCACACCCAAGCTGGCAAAACGCGCTCGAGAAAGAGTGGCTTAAGCGATACGGTAACTAAAATTCATGCTACGCGCTCTATATTTTGTTGTTATAGCTGTGTGCATTATCCCTACGATTCCTGGGGTAGCGGGAGTAGTGACTTCGTCACTGAGTTTCATCCCGCCCCTAGGTTTAGAGGAGCCCTCACTCAACGGTTTTAGCCAAGTCTTCCAATGGGAAGGTGCTTGGCACTCGATTAGCTTAAGCCTAGGTTCAGCAATCGCAAGCAGCTACATCGCCTGCTTTCTTACCTTTTGTATTCTTCTAGCGTCTTGGGGAAACAAGTTTTGGAGAAAGATAGAGCTAACGCTATCGCCAATGCTTGCCATCCCACATGTTGCTTTTGCCATTGGCTTTGCTTTTCTATTTAGCCCGACAGGACTTGGGGCCAGAGCCATGCATCACTTACTTGGTGAATCGGCCGCAAGTTCTGAATTGGCTTTGTTGGTTAAAAACCCTTACGCGTTCGGCCTCATCATCATGTTGGCGCTTAAAGAAGTCCCTTTCTTATTACTGATGAGCATATCGATACTTCAACAAATCGATATCGAACGCATCACTAAGGTGAGTGCTTCACTAGGCTACAGTCGTGCTCAGATCTGGTGGAAGTGTATTTTCCCACAATGGTTTACCAAACTTCGTTTCCCTATGTTGGCGGTGCTTGCTTACAGCGTGTCGGTTGTCGATATTGCTCTGATCATTGGCCCAACCAACCCACCGACCTTTGCCGTTTTGGTATGGCAATGGTTTAACGACCCAGACCTCAACCTACTGCCGCGAGCAGCGGCCGGTGCCATTGTTCTATTTGGCTTAGCGTCGTTGATCATCGCCTTAGCGCGTTTAATCGAATGGGCAGTTTTGAAGTACTTTCGAACTTGGCAATATTCAGGAAGAACAGGCACAAACCTTCCAGGAAAAACGACCTTCGCAGTTCTTGCGACATTATCACTGCTGATCATCCCACTAATGGGGATTTGGAGTGTTGCTCAGCGTTGGCGCTTCCCTGATTTACTTCCAAGTCGCTATAGCATGCGTTTTTGGGAGTTTGAATGGGATGGCATCATAAGCACCGTTGGTCAAAGCTTATGGATTGGGCTTATTGCCGCTTCCGTCGCTTTATTACTCGCGCTGGTTGCTCATGAATACCGAATCAAATACAAGTGGCAAGTTCCAGGTTTTATTATCGCGATTCCCATGTTGATACCTCAACTCTCGGTATTGTTCGGCATGCAAGTGACCACCCTGTACATAGGAAGCAACGCCTATGAGTTTTGGGTAATTTGGGCACATGTATTCTTCGCCTTCCCGTTTGTGTACTTGTCTTTAGATGGCCCTTGGAAAAGCTTCAATGATGGCCTAATAAAAGCTTCACTGAGCTTAGGTAAATCGCCATTTCAAAGTTGGTACTCCATTAAGCTGCCAATATTGCTGCCTGCTATCGCCTTCGCTTGGGCGGTCGGGATCAGTGTGAGTTTGGCTCAGTACCTGCCGACATTAATGCTCGGTGCGGGTCGAATTAGCACGATCACCACAGAAGCTGTTGCCCTAACCAGTGGTTTCGACCGCAGGGTAACGGCAATTTATGCTATCTGGCAGGCCTTGTTGCCTCTGTTCTTTTTCTCTTTAGCGATATTGGTCAGCCGACTTCAACTCAGATATCGCCGTCTTACTTTTAAAGGTTTTCTAACGAATGAGTCTGCACCTCAACGACCTCGCCATCCATAAAAACGATGGTATATCGCTGTTTTCAGCGCTAAACGTAACATTAGAATCAGGCCAAGTATTGGCTTTGATGGGGCCGAGCGGCTGCGGAAAATCGACTTTGCTGGACGCCGTAGCGGGTCACCTTAATGATGAGTTTTCGTATTCTGGCACCGTTATTTTGAACGACATTCAGCTAGACGACTTGCCATCGCATCAACGTGAAGTCGGTATTCTGTTTCAAGATGATTTGTTGTTCCCTCACCTCAAGGTATGGGAGAACTTGGCGTTCTCTCTGCCTAATTCAGTTAAGGGGTCCGCTCGTCAACAACAAGCAATGGCCGCGTTAAAAGACATTGAGTTAACTCATTTAGCTGAGTCATACCCTGACCAAATATCCGGTGGCCAACGAGCAAGAATAAGCTTAACTCGAATGCTGTTAGCAAAGCCTAAGCTAGCCCTGCTTGACGAACCATTCAGCAAACTAGACCAAGAGTTAAGAGCACAATTTCGTGATTGGGTGTTCGAACAATTGACGAAAGCGAATATCCCAACGTTAATGGTCACGCACGACAAAGCCGATGTACCTCAAGGGGCGCAAGTACTGTCTTGGCCATGGAGAAGTCATCATGCTGGATAAGTACTCCATCAAGGTCATTAAATGGCCATTAAACCAATCAGCTAAGTTACTGAACCAATTTGGTATCACAGCGAATCAAACCACCTTGTTTGGCTTTCTTGTCGGGTGTTTAGCATTTCCCGCGTTGGCATTTCAACAATACGAATGGGCGTTAGGGTTCATTGTATTTAACAGAGTATGTGACGGACTGGATGGGGCTTTGGCTCGAATCCAAGGCATTAGCGACGCTGGCGGTTTTCTCGACATCAGCCTCGATTTCCTTTTCTACTCATTAATCCCTTTTGGTTTTGTGATTGCGAACCCAGAGCACAACGCCATTGCAGGTGCATTTTTAATCTTCTCTTTTATCGGCACAGGCAGCAGCTTTCTAGCGTTTGCGGTGATGGCAGGTAAACGCGGTATCGAAAACCCAGTCTATAAACATAAGTCTCTGTACTACATGTCTGGGCTAACCGAAGGCACAGAAACCATCGCTTGTTTCATTGCTTTCTGTATTTGGCCTCAACACTTTGCAGTTATCGCTTATACCTTTGGCGCGGCGTGTTGGTTGACTACGTTTATGCGTATTTATTTTGGGTTCCAGACACTCAAGAATCAAAACAGCTAGTCTCATTTTCTGTATTCCGTACTCCTCATAAACAAAAACGCCGCTCAATGATGAGCGGCGTTTGTTTTCTAACTGAGTTTTAACCCAATTAGGAATTTTTGAAATCAGGCTTCTGCAGAAGCTTTGATCTTAAACCTCAGCACCTTTAGACTTGAATCAACGTCGACATCGACAAACTCAGGTGGGTTGTCTAAACGTTCAATGAACTCAACGCTAGGGGCTTCTTCTGCCATCGTCTCAATTAGGAAGTTTGGTGATACCGCTGGTGAGTTGACACAAGCAACCACTTCTCCGCCTTCTGTTAGAAGCTCAGGCAAACGGCGTAGGATCTTTTTGTAATCTTTAGTGAGTGCAAAGCTGCCTTTTTGGAACGAAGGCGGATCGATGATCACGAGCTCGTAAGGGCCGCCTTTCTTGATTTTTCCCCATGACTTAAAAATATCGTAACCAAGGAAGTTAACCGAGCGCATGTCGTGGTCATTCAAACGGTGATTATCGCGGCCTTTGTTTAGCGAGCCACGCGACATATCCACGTTCATGCATTGGCGAGCGCCGCCAGCGATAGCTGCGACGGAGAAGCCACAAGTGTATGCGAACAAGTTAAGAACATTCTTACCCTTGGCATTATCTTGTACCCACTGACGACCGTTACGCATGTCTAGGAACAAACCGAAGTTCTGATTACGGCCAATGTCGAGCTGATATTTAAGACCGTGCTCAACCACGACTGGAGAGTCGTTTAACTCGCCCCACAGCACTTCTGAGGGCGCACCATCGGTATAACGGTGTTGCAAAACAATGCTTGTACCCTGCTTTGCTTGCCAGATGTCTTTATTGGTCAAGTCAACCAATCCAGCTTTAAGAGATGACAAGAACTCATCGTCTACTTCTTTGAATACGTTAACCAGTAGCTGCCCATCAACCCAATCACATGTCAGTTGATCTAGACCTGGCCAAAACTTACCACGACCGTGAAAAATGCGACGTAGTTCATTCGGTACTTCATTAAGTTGCTGTTCAATATGACTAAAAAACAGAGGTAAAGCTGATGCTTCCATTATTTCACTCACTTAGTATTTAGCTTCGGCCAATTTAATGACCAAGGTTCAAGCCAACTGTCTAAACCAGCAGACACCGTCTCTTGATGCCACTTCTCACCCAAGGAATCGAGATTCCTTGGGTCGCAGACATATTCGTAGGCTTGTGATTGATAGGTAAATCGAATCGCGAAGGCATGCAGATAACCTCTATCAGCCTCACTCGATGAATTATAAATAGGGTCACCAATAATGGCCGAGCCGATCGACTTCATCGCAACACGGATCTGATGCGTACGTCCCGTATAAGGTTTACATAACAGCAGACGCTCGCCGGGTTCAGCGGTTGCAGATAAAAACTGAGTAATCGCTGGATTTTCTTTGCTTGTCAGTAGTTTCCAGCTTGAACGTCGTGAACGCTCCATATCACCTGAGATCAGCCCCTGCCTTTTCTTTGGCTTCTTCGAACCAATCGCAAGGTAGTACTTCTCGACTTCACGCTTTGCGAACAGCTGTGAAAGCTCACTCGCTGCCGGAGCATTCTTTGCTAACAGCAGAATACCAGAGGTCATTTTATCGAGGCGGTGAACGAGATATAACTTCGGCTCATTAAGCGCATTAGCGACTTCTTGCAGCAGCATGGTGTCACCATCGTCTTTGTGGACGCTGACTCTAGGGTGCTTATTAATGAGTAAAAAATCTGAATGGTTCAGAAGAATGTCGAACATGTAAAGGCTAGCTCCATTATAGAGCGTGGAGTATACCGTGTCTGAACCCAGATTCCAGCTACGAAAAAGCCCAACCAACTCAATAAACGTTGAATCATTGGGCTGCTTTTTAATTGTCTGCTTTCGGTAATGGCTATTTAGCCAATATAGAATACGAACTAAGCACTAAGCACTAAGCACTAAGCACTAAACACTAAACAAGTTTGAACTTACCAACCAAAGCTTCTAGCTCAGTAACCTTTGCATTCAAGCCCAGCGTATTTTCTGAGCTGCGAGTCGCCATTTGCAAGGATTGCTCTGAGATATCACTGATCGCCGTAATATCCGCAGCAATCTCTTTGGTCACCGCTGTCTGTTCTTCTGCTGCCGTCGCGATAGAGTCGATACCGCCTTGTACTTTGCTCTACACCAATTTCAACTAAACGACCGTTGTCTTGAGTGTAAGCCACGGCTTCTTGAGTACTAGACTGAATAGATTGGATGATGCCAGACACTTCTTGCGTTGCTTTAGTAGTTCTTTCAGCCAAACACAATGGCAGATAACACCATAATGCCTACCTAAATAAAATACAGCCCCAATCGGCCTAACCAATAAGTAGATCGGCTAGCACACGGATAAAATAAGTGAATGTAATGCTTTTATTTTTCGTCAATTATTAAGTCTCAGACATAAAAAAACGGGGGCCATTGGCTCCCGTTTCTTAACTTACTTTAACTCGCGATTATAACTTCTCAGATATTAGAACTTCTTAGAATTACAGCTTCTTAAAGCTATAGTTTCTTAGAGATAAGCGCAGAGCCAGCAATGATACCAATACCTAGTAGCATGATTGCACCTTTACCGCTGTCGAAGCCAGAAGAGATACCCATGAACGCTACGATAGCGATAGCTACTGGGATGATGTACTTAACGAGTGTATACCATACACCGAATAGAGGGAAAGATACTTCACCGTCGTTAGTGATTTCTTTCTCTAGGTCAGCACGGTTTAGTCTCCAACCAGCGAAGATACATACCAACATACCACCAACTGCTAGGAAGATCTTATCAGTTAGTAGGTCGAAGATATCGAACGCACCAGTACCGAACAGTGTTGGACCGAAGCCACCAAGTGATAGAGAAGCAAAGATACATAGAATCGCCATTACTACACTTGCAGACAGTACTGCGTTCACACGCTTCATGCCTTTCTCATCGATTAGGTAAGAAACCACAACTTCAAGTAGAGAAACTGAAGAAGTTAGTGCCGCAACGCTTAGGCCAACGAAGAACATAAGAGCAAATAGAAGACCAACTACGCCGCCCATTTCAGCAAATAGCTGAGGAACAACAACGAATACTAGACCAGGACCAGCTGCAGGTTCCATACCGAATGCGAACATTGCAGGGAACATTGCAACACCAGCTAGGATAGCAACGCCTGTATCCATCGCCGTAACCATTGCTGTCGTTTGAACTAGGTTCTCTTTCTTCTTAAGGTAAGAACCGTATGTCAACATACAACCCATACCAAGACTTAGTGAGAAGAAGGCTTGACCTAGTGCAGCTAGGATTACACCGCTGTCTACTTTAGAGAAGTCAGGGCTAAATAGGAATTCAAGACCAGCCATCGCGCCCGGAAGCATTAGGCCTTTGATTGATACCACGATAAGGATGATGAAAAGAAGTGGCATCAGAATCTTACCCGCTTTCTCAATACCGCCAGAAATACCCTTCATAACGATGACAACGTTAAGTAGTAGGTATAGGCCCATCCACATAAGTGGTTGAACTGGGTTTGAGATAAAACCACCGAAGCTATCGCCAATTGCTTCGGGTGCGTCTAGTAGACCACCAGCGATTTTACCTATGTATGCGATAGACCAGCCACCTACTACAGGGTAGAAACCCATGATCAGTAGACCACTGACTACGCCGATAACACCAGCGAACGTCCAACGACGGTCAGTCGATTTAAATGCGCCTACTGCTGATTTTTGCGTATGACGGCCAATCGCAAATTCAGTCAGCATGACACTGAAACCAATGAAGATTACAAAAAACAGGTAAATTGCAACGAATGCACCGCCGCCACTTTCGCCTGCTGTGTATGGGAATTTCCAGATGTTACCTAAGCCAACAGCAGAACCTGCTGCAGCCATTACGAATCCTAATTTCGAACCCCAGGTATCGCGGGGTGTTGTGGTTGTATTACTAGTAGCCACGTGTACTCCAAAATTTTATGTTATGTGATGTTGTGTTTTGCTTTGGGTGGCGTCTTTAAAAGATAAGGTGTATAAAAAAATTTACACACCTAAAAGATTTGATTGACGCTCGTTATATAGCAAGTAAACCAGTTTAAGAATATAATTGGAAGTGCGAACCGTATATATTTCGTTACCAATATGAGTTTCCATGGTTAAATGCCGAATTTTTGTACAAAACAATCGTTTTCGTCTTAAGTTAACCAAAACTTAACAACTATAACCTGTTTACAGCTTTAGCTCTAATTTGTAAATAGTTGATTCCTTAAATTCCCATATCCGCAAAATAGCATTACTATCTAAGTGTCTCTTTTTTCGAGTAATCAATGTGGAAAAGCTCTACCATTTTTTAACTTTGGCTTCCGTTGCTTTGTACTGGATCCTTGTAGCCGGTGTGACCTTCCGTGTCGTACTAAAACGACGCTCTGTGAGTGTCTCTCTCGCGTGGCTGATGGTTATCTACATTATCCCGATTGTCGGAGTGGCTTGTTACTTCCTTTTCGGTGAGCTAAACCTTGGTAAAAAGCGGGCTGAGCGCGCGCACCGCATGTTTACTCCCTTTGGTGATTGGTTCCGACAATTAAATGATTGTCAGCTCCACCGTCCTGGAAAAGTCGGCTCCCCTATCCACAAGATCGACGAGCTTTGTAACAAACGAATGGGCATCCCTGCGCTCAGTGGAAACACACTTTCTCTGCAATCCTCACCCAATGAGATCCTACACGCAATTATCGAAGATATAGAAAATGCCCAAACCAGTATCAAAATGGTTTTCTATATTTGGCACCCTGGCGGTCTAACGGATTCAGTCGCATCAGCTTTAATACGAGCCGCGAAGCGCGGCGTTGATGTAAAGGTTTTACTCGATTCTGCAGGTAGCCCTCGCTTCTTCAAAAGCCATTGGCATTCAATGATGAAAGACGCTGGCGTTCACGTCGTACAAGCTCTAGAAGTTAGCCCTTGGCGTATTTTTTTACGTCGCTTAGATTTAAGACAACATCGTAAAATCATCGTGATTGATGAAACCATCGCTTATACAGGTTCAATGAACATGGTGGACCCTGCTCACTTCAAACAAAACTCAGGTGTCGGACAGTGGATTGACGTCATGGTGCGCGTTACTGGACCTACGGTTAACGTATTGTCTGCAATTCATGGTTGGGATTGGGAAGTTGAAACGGGTGTACGAATTCTTCCGGACCTACCGGAGTGCGCTGTCGAAGAAATAAAGACTCACCACCCAGTGCAAGTGGTTCCATCTGGTCCGGGTATGCCGGAATATTTGATTCTGCAAGTTTTAACCATTGCGATTAATCAGGCGAATCACTCTGTTCGTATCACTACGCCCTACTTCGTACCCAGTGCCGACTTACTAGAGACACTTAAAATGACCGCGCAGCGTGGTGTGAACGTAGCACTGGTCATTCCACACAACAACGATTCATTAATGGTCAAATGGGCTTCTCGTGCGTTTTATACCGAGTTGCTTGAAGCTGGCGTGAAGATCTATGAATTTTACGGTGGTCTTCTTCATACCAAATCGGTAGTGATCGATGAAGAGTTTTGCTTGATTGGAACGGTCAATATCGACATGCGCAGCTTGTGGTTGAACTTTGAAGTGACGCTTGCCGTTGATGATGTGCACTTCACTCAGCAGCTATCTGAATTACAACAGTCCTATATTGATTCCTCTCATCCTATTGAATTAGAACAATGGGAAAAAAGGAATTTGAGAAACCGTTTCTTTGAAAGGCTGTTCTACTTATTTAACCCGCTGCTCTAACGTCAACAAAGCCTTCGATGCATCTAGACGTTAAAATCTATCACCACTTTTATATCTATCGCTTTTTAGCCTTTCATTGAAAAACTCACTGAAAAGTTAAAAAGCGAAAGAAAACCGTAAAAACTCAGCCTCTCCTCTTGCTTTGATGCCTCTTCGCATGTTTTAAATAGGGCATAACCGTTCGATAAGGAATTCACAGCATGTCCGAAAGTAAAACCACCAAACTCATCACTGCAGGTCGTGATAAGAAGTGGACCAATGGCGTCGTTAACCCACCCGTGCAACGCGCTTCAACTGTTGTTTTCAACACGGTAGAAGAGAAACGCAAAGCGACCGTTAATCGCGCTAACAAGACACTTTTCTACGGACGCCGTGGCACTACGACTCATTTCGCATTTCAAGATGCAATGGTTGAAGTTGAAGGCGGTGCAGGCTGTGCTCTATACCCTTGTGGTACTGCAGCAATCTCAAACGCAATCTTATCGTTTGTTGAAACCGGTGATCACATCTTAATGGTCGATACCTGTTACGAGCCGACGCGTGATTTCTGTGACACCATCATGAAAAAGATGGGCGTAGAAACAACTTACTACGAACCAACGATTGGCGAAGGCATCCAAGGCCTTATCAAGCCAAATACCAAGGTATTATTTACCGAGTCTCCGGGTTCAGTAACCATGGAAGTTCAAGATGTTCCAACCCTAGCTCGTATTGCTCACGAACATGGCATCATCGTTATGCTTGATAATACTTGGGCGGCAGGTGTGAACTTCTCACCGTTTGATTTCGGTGTTGATATCTCGATTCAAGCAGCTACTAAATACATCGTGGGTCATTCAGACGTAATGCTAGGTACCGCTGTTGCCAACGAAAAGTGCTGGGATCAACTACGTGAACAGAGTTACTTGATGGGACAGTGCGTATCTCCAGATGATGCTTATCTTGGTCTTCGCGGTATTCGAACGCTTGACGTTCGACTTCGCCAACACGCTGAAAGCAGCTTAAATGTCGCGAAATGGTTAGAGACTCGTCCTGAAGTTGATCATGTTCGTCACCCTGCCCTTGAATCTTGTCCTGGTCATGAATTCTTTAAGCGAGACTTTACTGGCGGTAATGGCCTGTTCTCGTTCGTTCTGAAAAACTCAAACCCACAAGCGACGACCGCTCTACTTGATGGTATGACACACTTCAGTATGGGTTATTCATGGGGAGGGTTTGAGAGTTTGATTCTAGCTAATGAACCAAGCAGCTTTAACAGCCTAAGAACAGTAGCAAATCCAAACTTCGAAGGAACTCTGATACGCGTTCATATCGGCTTGGAAGACGTCGATGACTTAATTGCAGACCTAGAGGCTGGCTTAGAGCGTTATAACGCGCTTGTTTAATTTAAAAAGTTAAGCAGATTCAGTACCAAAAGGCAGGGTATTCCTGCCTTTTGGACTTAGGACTTAGGACTTAGGACTTAGCCTAGACAGCCCTTTTCTAATTTTTGTTTATCACATTAATCCAGCATCTATCAATTATCAATTATCAATTATCATTCATTGCTCAATAACCAATCAGCATGTTCAACTAAGGATAGAAGCACCTTTATTTATAAGAACAACCGACGATGTGATCGTTCACCATGCCGGTTGCTTGCATAAACGCATAACAGATTGTTTCCCCTACAAACTTAAAGCCTCTTTTCTTCAAAAACTTACTCATCGCTTTTGATTGCTCTGTAGAAGCGGGAACTTGAGACATCTCTGTCCATTGATTCTCGACTACCTTGTTATCAACAAACTGCCATAACGCGTTAGACAGAGAACCGAACTCCTTTTGAAGTTCAAGTGTTGCACGTGCATTGTTATAGACAGACGCTATCTTTCCCCTATGCCTAACCACATCAAAATTCTCAATGACATTTGGCACATCGTCTTCGTTCATCAACGAGAGCTTATTAAGATCATAATTATCGAAAGCAGCACGATACCCTTCTCGCTTCTTAAGTATCGTAATCCAGCTAAGACCAGCTTGTGCGCCCTCTAAGGTAACGAACTCAAACAAGACTTGATCATCGTACACTGGTACACCCCATTCCTTGTCGTGATATTCCCTTTCAAGCTCGTGCTTGAGTGCCCATGCACACGTTCGATCCGATGCATTTATTTCCATTTTAAGCCTCTTTATTTAGGGTCTTTAGACCTTTAATTATTAGCAACTTAGCAAAAAATAATGCCCCATTAAGGGGCATTCATTCTTAGGGTAACTGATATTACCTTACTTCAATTTTATGAAATAAACGGTAAAGCACAGGAACAACAATTAGTGTCAATACTGTAGCAAAGCCCAAACCAAACATAATGGTTACCGCCATTGGTTTGAAGAAAATATCAGGCAGTAGTGGGATCATACCAAGAATGGTCGTGATCGCCGCCATACATACCGGACGTACACGACTCAATGCCGCATCCACTACCGCTACATATGGATCTTTACCTGATTTCATCTCAATCCCAATCTGATCGAGCAATACAATACCGTTCTTGAGTAGCATTCCCGATAGACTCAAGAAGCCTAACAGCGCCATGAAGCCAAAAGGCGTGTTCAAGGCCAGTAGGCCCGTCGTCACCCCTATCAAGGCGAGTGGTACCGTTAGCCAAACAATCAGCGGCTCTTTCACTGAGTTAAATAAGAACACAGTGATCAAGAACATAAACAAGTAACCCAAAGGCATCGTCGTAAACAATGACGCTTGTGCATCTGCCGACGATTCATATTCACCACCCCACTCGAGTGAATAACCCGGTGGCATTTCGATCGCTTCGATTTGTGGCTGCAAACGCTTTTGAAGCGTTGATGCTGTTTCTTCGCCCAATAAGTCCGGATCAGCCATAACCGTTAGCATACGCTTACGGTTCTTACGAATGATCAACGGATCTTCCCACTCTAGCTCGTAACCTAACGTCACTTGCTGTAGCGGAATGTACTCACTTAATGCAGGGCTCCAAATTTTCATTCCTTCGATGTTACGAATATCGATACGCTCATCTTCAGGCAAACGCGCCACGATAGGCATCAACGTCGTACCATCGCGGTATACACCAATCGACTTACCTGAGAATGACATCGCTAGGAAATCATCAACGTCAGACTTAGTGATACCGTAACGACGAGCTTGGCTTTCGTTGAACTGAGGCTCTAACACCTTAGTTCTTTCACGCCAGTCATGACGAACGTTATAAGCGCCTGAATCCGCACGCATCACATCCATCACCTGAGAGGCAATAGAACGAAGAACTGTTGGATCGGAACCGACAATACGAGCTTCAATTTTCGCGCCGCCGCCCGGACCTAATTCAATCTGTTTAAGCTTGTAATCGATCTCAGGGAATTGTGTATCAACATGTTCGCGGAAACGAAGCATAAGCGCTTCAAGTACTTCATAGCTTTTCACTCGAACCGTAATTTCGCCGTACGCGCTATAACTTTTCTCCGGTGAATAGGTCAACATAAAACGCTGTAAACCTTTACCCGCAGTGGTTGTAATGTGCTCGGATTCCTCTTGCTCCGATAACCAGTTTTCCAACACTTTAAGTTTCGTGTTGGTCGCTCGGATATCAGTACCTTCCGGCATCCATACATCGACTTGGAACATCGGTGTTGTAGAAGATGGGAAGAAAGCTTGTTTAACAAAACCAAAGCCATAAACGCTCGCACCCAAGCCGATAACCAAAACAAACATGGTTAACCAAGCTCGTTTCATACAAAATTCTAGGAAGTTTTTGTAGATAACGAAGACCATCCCGTTGTATGGGTCTTTGCCTTCGCTATCAGGATCAACCTTCTGACCTTTGAAGAAAATATCCGCAAAAAACGGGGTAATCGAGATTGCAGTAAACCAACTCAACATTAATGAGATAAGTAGAACCGTAAACAAGGTGCCACAGTATTCGCCCGTCGAGTCTTCAGATAGACCGATTGGAGCAAAAGCCGTAACCGCAATAACGGTCGCACCAAGCAGCGGCCATTTTGTTTGAGTGACGATATCAGTGGCGGCCTGCATCCGGGATCGTCCCTTTTGCGTGCCGATCAATACCCCTTCCACCACCACAATGGCATTATCCACCAGCATCCCCAAGGCAATAACCAATGCACCCAGTGAGATACGCTGTAGGTCGATTTTGAAGTACTGCATGAAAATGAAGGTACCAAACACGGTCAGTAACAGTATCAAGCCAATCAACAGACCGGAACGCAACCCCATGAAGAACAGCAGCACTACTATTACGATCGCAACCGCCTGCCCTAAACTAACCACAAAGCCGCTGACGGATTTATCTACTTCCTTAGGTTGGTTATAGACCTCTGAAATGTCTATTCCAACGGGCTGTTGATACTTAAGCTCTGCCAAACGTCGGTCAAAAGCTTCACCTACCGCCACCACGTTCACGCCTTGGGCAAAGGACACCCCGAGGTTGAGGGCCAGTTTTCCGTTGTAGCCGATGATATTGGTGGGTACTTCAACATAACCGCGTGTCACGTCGGCTACATCTTTTAAGTAGATAAGCCCTTGAGCACCACCTTCAGTCAGAATCAAATCGCCAAGTTGTTCAACGTTTTGAAACTCGCCCGTTGGATGGATACGTATATATTCATCGCCTATCCGAACTGCGCCAGCACTGGAGACAATATTTTGGGTGGATAATAGGTTGAAGACGGTGCTTGGAGATATCCCAAGTGAGCTTATCCGTTTCATCGATATCTCAATGAAAACCTGCTCTTGCTGTTGACCGGAAACAGAGACTTTACTGACCCCATCAACCAGTTCAAGCTCTCGCCTTAGGTAATCAATGTAATCGAGTAACTCTTTATAACTGTAACCATCCCCCGTCACGGCAAGCAAAATACCGTAAACGTCACCGAAGTCATCAATGACCTGAGGATCATTCACCCCAGGCGGTAATTCCACCTTGAGATCGTTGACCTTACGACGCAGTTCATCCCAAATCTGCGGAAGATCATCTGGGCCGTAGTTGTTTTTCATGGTGACCGTAACCTGTGACAGGCCACGACTTGAAATGGAGTTAACTTCATCCACATAAGTCAGCTGTTGTATCGCCTTCTCTAGTGGGTAGGTCACTTCCTCTTCCACTTGTTGCGGCGTAGCCCCAGGATAAGAGGTAACAACCATTGCATCTTTAATGGTGAAAGCTGGGTCCTCTAAACGACCTAAGCCAAAGAACGCAGAAACACCGCCAATCAGAAAGATCAGCGAGAGCATCCAACTAATAACTTTGTTACGTATAAAGTAAGACGCGACACCTGTGATCTGGTCGTCACCTTGTGGAGCGTCATTTTGAGGCTTGTTATTCACTTCACTCATTGTTCGTCTCCTGAGACAATACTTCCACTGTCATCCCATCACGCAATCGCGATACGCCTGCAACAACGACATGCTGCCCTATTTCTAATCCTTTGATAATCTGCAATGTTTTCTGATTTGCTTTGCCTAACACGACTTGCTGCTTAGAGACAGTATCATCATCATTAAGAACCCATACGTAAGAATTTGTACGAGACAGGTCATCCCCATCAGCATTGAACACAGCCTCAATTGGGATAAGCACGCCAGCTTTTAACTCAAGGTCGATATCCCTACCGTGCGAAGTCACTTCAACCGCCATGCCATCAAGAATCAGGTCATCTTTCGGCATCGGCAGTGCTAACGTTACGGTGAAAGTTCCCGTGCTTGGATCGGGCTCAGTCGTAAACTCTTTGATTCCCGCAGAATACTCATTGCCGCTTGGCACTCTCACTAAAACTTCAACGTTAGAAAGGATCGTCTCACTAGGTTGATTTACGTAGATTTGATCCGGCAGTTGTATAATAACTTCGACATCTTCAACGCTATGAATATTCACGATTTGTTGGCCAACTTGAATATTTTCATATTGATCAACACTGACACGAGAAATAATCCCATCCACAGGCGCACGAAGTTTAGTGAACGATAAACGCAGTTTTGCCAATTCAAGTTCGGCGTAAGCAATTTGGCGTTGAGCTGCGATTTCATCAAACTGAGACTTAGCCAATAAGCCTTTTTTAACCAGTGGGCTCGAACGTCTGTATTGGCTATCAATTACGGTATATCTCGCTTGAGCGTTGTCGACATCTAGTTGGTAATCAGTCGGGTCAAGCTCAGCAAGAATGTCGCCCTCTTTTACGCGTTCGCCTTCTTTAACATCTAGCTTAAATATCTCGCCTGCCACTCGAAAGCTAAGATGAGCTTTTTCAGCAGCATTGGCGACGGCAGGGAAATAGAGTTTGTCATTAAAATCGAGAACCGAAATTTCAATCGCTTTGATGAGAGGCAGCTTGTCGGATTCAGTGATACTTTTGTCTTTACAAGCAGTCAGCAAAGCTAGACAGGATAGGCCGAGAGCCATTTGAATTGTCTTCATGTTAAAGCCCCCTTTCTTTGATCCACTCGCGAACCTTAACGCCAGATTCAAGTCCGTTAACACCAGAAGTCACCACACGGTCACCATCATTTAAACCTGAAACAATATGACGTTTTTCGTCGATCACGATTGCAACTTGTTCAACAATACCGTCGTTATTCACGCGCCATACAGAGACATCATCTCCGTCAGTCATCATCGCAGAGGTAGGAATTTTGGTTGCCGCCGCTATTGCAGACACCAGCTTCACCGTGCCAGACATGCCCGGCAAGATCCCGATATCAGTCGGTCTCTCCATTATCATGGTGACTTTGTAAGAACCTGTTTTTGGATCCGCTTCGGTATCGACCTCTTGAAAAGTCAGTTCGTAAAAATGTTCTGGAAAAGCATCGAATACCATGGTCGCGTCTGTTTCAAAACCTGAAGAAAAGCGAGTAATTAATTGGTCAGGTAATAGGAAGACGACTTTGAGGATTTGATTGGTTTGAATATTCATCACCCCTTGCTTTGCCGCAATATACTCGTGGTTTTCAGCAGGAATAATAGAAATAGTGCCTTCATAAGGCGCAATTAATGTGGTGTAGAGTAAGTTGGCTTTAGCTTGATTAAGTACAGCTCGAGCAGAGTTGTGGTTGGCTTTCGCTTGATCAAAATCTTGCTCTGAGACCACTCTATCTTTACGCAGTTTAATCGCACGCTGATACTGCACATCGGCAAGTTTAAAGTTAGCTCTGGCTTGTTTCTCTAGTAGCTGATACTCATCAGGGTTGAGCATCGCGAGTTTTTCGCCTTTTGATACCTGTTGGCCAGCAGTAACATCGAGCGTTTGCAATAAACCTGGAACACGAAAGGCCAAGACAGCTTTATCGCCCGCTTCGGTGGTGGCGGGGAAATTTCGTTCAAAGGCATTATTACCAACGGAGACAGTGAAAAGTTTAGCAGGTCTTGATTCGGGATCTGGAACAGGAGGCTGCTCCTTACCACACCCAGATAACCCTGATAGGGTTACCAACAGGACTAGGGAGGCTTTGTACATGTCGATCATCCATATCTATAAGTATTTTATTAACATAGATTAATCACATGTAAGTTACCAGTTATGACAATATTTATTTAGACAAAATTATTAAAAAAATAACGGCTTGGGATAAATTTTCCTAAACCGTTCTCTATTATTTTTAGGGTAACAAACTACATGCTCTTAAATGCACGATCGACTTTAAAGGTGTCGGAAGTAACATAAGCTTCCATGTTGCGTACACTGGTCTCTAACGTCTGGAAATCACCCTCTAAAGTGTTCAATAGCGACTCAGCCGTTTGCCCTTTTTCCCAAGGCTTTTTCTTGAGCGTGTGCTCTTGCTTGGCTTTCATTTCATCGACATACTTAGGTGGTTGTTTTTCAAGCATAAACGTTAAAGCTAAATACGCTAATAGGACGAGAAAGCTACCACCAAGCAGCGCCGCAGAGATAACCAAGATGCGAACCAACCAAACTTCTAGGCCAAAATAGTTCGCTAACCCAGCGCACACTCCAGATAACTTACCGTTAATTGGGTCGCGATACAGTTCTCTACTCATAGTTCCGTCTCCAGCTTGGCGACTCCGCATCCAGTATTTTTTCCAGTGTTTTCACACGATCTTGCATAGTTTCAGCTTGCTCAGAAAGCTTATGCAAGCGATCAAGATCCGTTTCTGAAAGACCATTGCTGGATTTCTTCTTGCTACGGTAATGTAAGAATAACCATAGCGGTGCCACAAAGATTAAAAAGACAATCAGTGGACCTGCAATTAGAAATGTTGACATAGACAACTCCTAAAATTATTTATCTCGGTTTTCAACTTGTTGCTTCAGTTTCGCCAGCTCTTTTTCAATTTCATCTTGAGCTTGCAGATCTGCAAACTCTTGATCTAACGATTTTGCGTTACCCGTGTTGGCGTAAACGTCCGCTTCAGCTTCTAATTCATCCACTTTACGCGAGAATTGCTCAAACTTCGCCATTGCTTCGTGGGTTTTGCTTGAATGCAGATGCTTTTGAACATCACGACGATTGCTTGCCGCATTATTACGAATCATTAATGCTTGCTGCTTTGCGCGTGTTTCTGCAATTTTGGTTTCAAGCTTACCAATCTCACTGGTCAGCTTTTCGATGGTTTCATGAACCAAAGTTTGCTCGGTATGAAGGCTCTTGATGATATCTTCTAACTTTTGCTTTTCGATTAAAGCCGCTCTTGCCAAATCTTCACGTTGCTTAGTTAGAGCAAGTGTTGCTTTATTTTGCCAATCTAGAATCTGAGTTTCGATAGCTTCAACTTTACGCGCTAGCTCTTTCTTATCTGCGATTGCTTTTGCTGAGTTAGTGCGAACCTCTACCAATGTATCTTCCATTTCTTGTATGATCAGGCGAATCATTTTTTCAGGATCTTCAGCCTTATCTAATAGTGCGCTGATGTTTGAATTTACGATGTCTGCAAAGCGAGAAAAAATACCCATGAGGAACTCCTTAATTACAATGATGATAGATGCGCTTTAAATCGATGTTCGACTTCTCAATCCACTTGCTCAAAAATTTACGTTTGTTGTTAAACCTACCAAAAGTAATCCAAGTAGCGTGCCAACTTTTAACCCATTTATTATCAAACACTTACAACAAAATGGTGATTAACTCGAACCATGCTATTATGAATTTAGCCAAGTATTGGTATTTTTCACCACTACTCTCTTAATTTAAGCCATTTAGACAAAGTACTCTAATAACATCCACCGGCGCTCAAACCTCACAAGGACCCGCTATGCAGCAGAATCTTATTGGTGAATCTCCAAGCTTTCTCTCTGTTTTAGATAAAGTTTCTCAATTAGCTCCAATCGAAAGGCCCATTCTGATCATCGGGGAGCGTGGCACAGGTAAAGAGCTTATCGCACAAAGGTTACATTACCTTTCAAGACGCTGGGATCAACCTTTGATCTCGCTGAACTGCTCAACACTCAGTGAAGGTTTGATTGACTCTGAGTTGTTTGGTCACGAGTCCGGATCTTTTACCGGCTCAAAAGGACGCCATCAAGGGCGCTTTGAAAGAGCAGAAGGTGGAACGCTGTTTTTGGATGAATTAGCAACAACCCCTCTTTCGGTTCAAGAAAAACTGTTGCGCGTTATTGAATACGGCCAGTACGAACGTGTAGGTGGGCAAAAGGCATTAAGTGCCAATGTAAGGCTAGTCTGTGCGACCAATGCCGACTTACCCGCAATGGCACTCAAAGGTGAATTCAGACCCGACCTTTTAGACAGACTCGCCTTCGATGTCATTACCATTCCTCCTCTTCGCGAAAGAAAAGAGGACATCACGTTGCTCGCCGAATATTACGCCATCAAGATGTGTCGAGAGCTCGAACTGGATCTTTTTGTAGGCTTTGCACCATCGGCTGTGGAGGCGCTGCTCGATTACTCTTGGCCCGGAAACGTGCGAGAACTGAAAAACGTTGTAGAGCGCGCTATCTACCAGCACGGCAAGAATCCATATCCTATTGAATATTTAGTATTTAACCCGTTTCAGCCAGCGTGGAAAAATGGCCAAGAATCCACTCAGGAAATTGGCAATGAGCCAGCCAACGACCATACTTCATCTGAGGGCTCTTTTTCTTTACCTCTCGATTACAAAGCATGGCAAGAACAACAAGATATCAAACTACTCAATCAAGCCTTAAAGCAAAGTAAATACAACCAGAAACAAGCCGCCGAATTACTTGGGTTAACCTACAATCAATTACGTGGAATGGTGAGGAAGTACGCGATTGTCGGACAAGCGAACGATAAATAGCTGTCCACGCTTGATTATTATTTGGAGCCGAATAAATAAAATGTTAAATTACCTGGATCTTGAGGCTCCTCTAACGCCTCGTTTCGCAAAGTATTTCTTTTTATGAAAGCACTAATAAGACTATCACTGAGCATCTGCACGCTGGGATTTTTAGCTGGATGTGGTGAAAGTGTCGATCACGAGCAAATCCGTGAAAAAGGCTTCACTTATTGTGGCCAAGGTAACCCTAGTACGTTCAATCCACAGCTGGTTGATAGTGGCATTACCTCAGAATCGTTGAGCCCTCAAATCTTCGACACGCTGCTCACTCTTGATCCCATGACATATCGACCAAAACAGAACCTAGCAACCAGCTGGTCTGTCGATAGATCAGGTACAGAGTACACTTTCACATTGCGACCAAACGTTTCGTTCCAAACCACCGATTGGTTTACACCGACTCGTAGCTTGAACGCACAAGATGTGGTCTTTAGTTTCGAACGTATTGTTGATAGCTCCAACCCATTCCATTATGTGGGTGGCGGTTTATATCCATGGTTTGCTGGCATCGATTTTCAAAACCTGATTGTTGATATTACGGCGGTCGATGATCTAACCGTAAAATTCCAGTTAAGTCGCCCTGACAACTCATTTCTCAATAATATCGCCACCAGCTACGCCGTCATTCACTCCAAAGAGTACGCCTACAAACTTGTTGCCTCTGACGAGAAAAACGAACTCGACTCTAAGCCTGTCGGTACTGGCCCATTTTACCTAGATGAATACCAAATAAATGACCTAGTGCGCTTGAAAAAGAACAAGCACTACTGGAAGGGTGACGTACAAATGGACCAAGTTGTATTCGACACTTCACAACGTGGTACGGGAACGCTTGCCAAGCTTCTGCGCAGTGAGTGTGACGTGTTAAATTCACCAATCTCTAGCCAAATCCCTATAATTCAAGCTCATGAAGACTTAAAAATTTCCGCCACGCCAGCGGTCAATGTCTCTTTCATCGCGCTCAATACTGAACACCCTGCACTGCGTGACTCTCGTGTAAGAAAGGCGTTGAATTTAGCCATCAACCGCCAAAATATTCTCGACTCGGTTTATTACGGTACAGGCACGAAAGCCTACACGCTGTTGCCACCGACCTCTTGGGCTTACCAGAAAGACAGTGTTCAAGTTCGCTATGACCGCAACTACGCCGTTGCTCTTCTTAGAGAAGCCGGTGTAGAACCTGGGCTAGAGCTATCGATGTGGGTTCCTTTAGAACCAAGAGCTTACAATCCGAGCCCAAGGAAAACGGCAGAATTAATCCAAGCTAACTTGGCCGACATAAGCATAGAACTGAAGCTCTATACCGATGACCGATTCGACCGCACACAACTGTCTTCTATCGCCTCTACCGATCTGCTTCTGACTGGCTGGATTGGCAATACGGGTGACCCAGATAACTTCTTACGTCCCCTGCTCTCTTGCAGCTCTGAACGTGCTGGATTAAACGTTTCTATGTGGTGTAACTCAGACTTTGATTTCCTTCTGGATCTCGCTTTGGAAATCAATCAACAAAGGCACCGTGTGAATTTGTATCGACAAGCCCAAAATATTCTCAATGAAGAAGTTCCTGTGATACCTCTGGCTCACGGTGTTCAATTTCGCGTACACGACCGCTCACTGACCGGGTTTAAACAAAGTCCGTTCAATGCCCAACCTTTTGATCAAGTCAGAAGAGAGGTGCGCTGATGTTTTGGTACACACTGAGACGCGTTAACTTATTCGTCATTACCCTCGCTATTCTTACGTTAGTGGGCTTTTCCCTACTTCGATTAGACCAAACTTCACCTTGGGCGATTCAAGATTTTTGGCCCGGTTGGATTAGCTATATCACCGAATTGTCGACACTTAACTTTGGTTTGAGCAAACACGGTGTCCCGATCATTGATGAGCTGGTTGTGGTATTCCCTGCCACTCTAGAGCTATGTTTCTTCGCCTTTATTCTCGCGCTATTTATCGGTATTCCTTTTGGTACGATTGCGGGTATGAGACAGGGCAAGTTTGTCGATACCACTATATCGTTTACCTCGATGGCAGGTTACTCGGCACCTATCTTTTGGGTCGCGTTATTGATGATCATGGTGTTCTCTTTGCACTTCGAAATGTTCCCGGTAGGTGGTCGTTACGATCTGCTCTATGAAATTGAACATGTGACTGGCTTTGCGATGATCGATGCATTCTTTGCCGAAGGTAAATATCGCGCGCATGCTCTGCAGAGTGTCATAGAGCATATGGCATTGCCTTGTCTGGTTTTAGCATTAGCGCCAACCACTCAGGTTGTTCGATTGATGCGTGCATCAGTGGCCGAAGTGATGACACAAAACTACATCCGAGCAGCACGAATTAAAGGTCTTTCAACGCGAGAAATCGTCACCCAGCACGTGCTAAGAAATGCGATTCCACCGATCATTCCAAAGGTCGGTGTTCAACTATCGAGTATGTTAACGCTGGCTATTATCACTGAGTCTATCTTCAACTGGCCGGGCATTGGTCGCTGGTTACTCGATGCTCTGTCTAATCAAGATTATGTTTCAATTCAAGCGGGTGTGATTGTGGTCGCAACGTTGGTTCTGACTGCGAATATTTTGTCAGACCTGTTGGGCGCAATGGTCAATCCACTGGTAAGGAAGGAATGGTATGCTAACAAATAACGTCTACCAGGAAGAACAAATTCCAACCCAGTTCGAGCGTTTCTGGCGAAGCTTTCGTGCCAACAACCTAGCGATGTTTGGGTTGTGGTGTTTGGGGCTGATTATTTTAATGACGATCACTTCACCTTGGTTGGCGCCTCACGATTCTCAAGAGCAAACGGGGCATTTGTTAACACCGCCCTCTTGGGATCCAGCTGGCACGGTTGAATATTTCCTAGGTACCGATGACTTGGGTCGAGACATTCTTTCTCGCCTGATTATTGGGTCACAGCTGACCTTTGGCGCAGCAGTTATCATTACCTTCATTGCAGCGGTCATAGGCTGTCTGATTGGTGTTCTCGCGGGCATGACTCGTGGGTTGCTATCAAGCACGTTAAATCACCTGCTTGATACCGTTATGTCGATTCCGTCTTTGCTCCTCGCGATAATCTTCGTAGCTTTTCTCGGCTTTGGTGAATTTAATATCTTACTGGCGCTGTGTTTGGCTCTGATACCACGCTTTATCCGCTCGGTGTACATTGCCGTGCATGCCGAGGTAGAGAAAGACTATATTCTGGCTTCTCGTCTTGATGGTGCGAACGACTTCTATTTGTTATGGAACTCGATTGTTCCTAATATTCTGACCGTTGTTGCGCTTGAGATTACACTTGCACTATCAGTCGCGATTCTTGATATCACGGCCTTGGGCTTCCTAGGACTTGGCGCTCAAGCACCTAGTACTGAATGGGGCTCTATCTTGGGTGACTCAGTCGAACTGATTTACCTAGCACCATGGACAGTAACCCTACCCGGCTTAGCTATTATGTTTACCGTTATCGTTGTTAACCTCGTGGGTGAAGGTGTTCGCCAAGCGCTAAATGCAGGAATCGAATAATGCCGTTACTTGATATTCGACACCTAACCATCGAAATTGAAACCCCGCAAGGGATGGTTAAAGCCGTTGACCGAATGAGTATTACCCTGAATGAAGGGGAAATTCGTGGTCTGGTGGGTGAATCTGGCTCTGGTAAAAGCCTGGTTGCAAAAGCGATCGTCGGTGTTCGTAAAGAAAACTGGAAAGTGTCCGCCGACCGAATGCGCTTAGGTAATATCGACCTACTGCAACTGACGCCGAAAGAAAGACGCCGAGTGATCGCACGCGATATCGCAATGATCTTCCAAGAGCCATCTACCTGTCTTGACCCCTCTGAAAAAGTGGGTCACCAGTTGATTGAAGCGATTCCTTCATATTCATTCGAGGGTCGATGGTGGCAACGATTCAAATGGCGTAAGAAACAGGCCAATGCTCTACTGCATAAAGTCGGCATTAAAGATCACTCTCGCCTGATGGAAAGCTATTCGTATGAGCTGACTGATGGTGAATGTCAAAAAGTCATGATTGCGATGGCGATTGCTGCCAAGCCAAAGATCCTGATTGCTGATGAGCCGACTAACGATCTCGATCCAATAACACAATCGCAGATCTTGCGCTTGTTGAGCCGGATGAATCAACTTCACAACACGACAATTCTCCTCATCGGCCACGATTTAACGACCATCACTCAGTGGGCGACTCGAATCACCGTGATGTATTGCGGTCAATCCGTCGAATCAGCGGATACAGACAAACTGTTGGATGTGCCAAAGCACCCCTATACCGTCGCGCTACTCAAAGCGATGCCCGACTTCAACGATTGGATTCCACACAAAGAAAAGTTGCAGTCGCTGCCGGGGTCAATTCCTCCTTTGCAGCATTTACCGATAGGTTGCCGGCTAGGTCCGCGTTGCCCATACGCACAGAGGCAATGTGTTGCGATCCCTCATACCAAACGTCTTAAAAACCACAAGTTTAGTTGTCACTTCCCTCTTAATATGGAGAAGAAAAAGAAATCATGAGTGCATTATTAGAAGTCAGTGAGTTATCAAAAGACTTTACGACACGCTCTGGCCTTTTTCATAAAAAGATTCATCAGGCAGTGAAACCTGTGAGTTTTAGTCTGGAAGCCGGTCAAACCATTGGTTTTATCGGCCAGAACGGCTCTGGTAAATCTACATTGGCACGAATGCTGGCAGGTATGGTAGAGCCCACTTCAGGCGAAATTCGAGTTAACGGTGAAAGACTGGAACACAAAGACTATTCGACGCGCTGTAAGCTGATTCGTATGATCTTCCAAGATCCCAACACCTCACTTAACCCGCGTATACAAATAGGTCGAATTCTGGAAGGCCCTTTAAAGCGAAATACAGGAATGCCTCCAGAAGCGCGTATGAAGCGCGTGAAAGAGACTTTGCTGCGTGTTGGACTGTTGCCAGAGCACGCCTACTTTTACCCGCAGATGTTAGCTGCTGGTCAAAAACAAAGGGTATGTTTGGCGCGCGCCTTAATCCTTCAACCATCAATCATTGTTGCAGACGAAGCATTGAATGGTTTAGACATGTCGATGCGTTCTCAGATCATCAACCTGTTCTTAGAGCTGCAAGAAGAGATGGGCGTATCGTTTGTTTACATGTCTCAGCATATCGGTATCGTTAAGCACATCACCGATAAGATCATTGTCATGCACGAAGGAAATGTCGTTGAGTCTGGTGAAACGCATGAGGTGCTCACCAACCCGACCCACCAGATCACTCAAAGACTGGTAGAAAGTCACTTCTTCAAAGCGCCAAACCACTAGCTCATCACCTCGCTCCCATCGCTAATAAAAACGTAGAGATGGGAGGTTTCGATGTGGTTCTCAAGGAGGAGAAACACTTGTTGATGCCAATTCCAAACCTCAAATCAATTCTCTTACTTGCATTTCCTTTATTAACATTTATTTTATTAACAATGCTTTCTTTCAACGTTGCCAGCAATCCACTCACTTGGCTTGATAAAACGTTTGTCGAAAACGCATTTTATGATGTCGCTTTACGCCATGAATACGCTCAAGGCAATAAGCCGCTCGCCAAGTGGAAACAACCTATTAAGATATGGTTCGATCACCGAGTCGGCGACGAAGAGCTTCACCAAGAACTCGCCGAATTGCACGTCCAGCACCTATCGCAAGTCACCCAACATCCGATTAAAATCGTCACACGAGAATCGGATGCAAACGTCAAATGGATATACACGCGACAAAGTAAGTGGATAGCTGAAGCCAAAACCGTACTCAAACTAAAATCTACACAGCACCTAAACAGCGCTATCTGTACTGCAGGCTATCGAACCAATTCCAATGGAGAGATTGTTTACGCAGGGATTGTTATCCCAGTGGATCAAGCGAGAGCAAGAGGAAAGCTGGTCGCATGTATTGTTGAAGAAATCACACAGGTACTTGGGTTACCCAATGACTCAGACAAAGCCTACCCTCCAATATTCAATGACCACACGCCCGAAGACTTATTATCGCCATTAGATGTAGTGCTGCTAAAGCTATTATATGAACAGGAATTAAAGGTTGGAATGACCGAAAGAGAAGCAAAGCCCATTGTTCGGAAGATATTGAAGAGATACAGCGAAGCAGGCGTTCTTCAACAAGCTTCTAAAGCAGCACAGCAGGCGCTTTTATATCAATTGATCGGTTACTAACGGAAACCAGTTAAGTGTTACTTTCTTTTTTGGAAAACGGCTTAGAAGGGAGAAATAAAACAACAGCGTTGTCCGAGAAAAGACAACGCTGGCTAGAGAATTAGCGCTTAGCCGCCTGCTTCTTCAGCTCAAAGTCGAATTCGTCAGGGAACAAGATAACCCCCTCTTCTTGCTCGTTCGGGAATACCACAACGGCAAGTTCATCGTCTTCTAGACCGTTCGTCCAGCGACTGTGCCACTTGTTCAAAGAGATAGACTCTGCTTTACACTCAGACCAATCACCCGTCGCCCACGATTCTGCGAACTCTTGGTTTGGCCATACTGGAACACAATCTTCATCTTCGGTGTTCAGCATCACACAACCGTGTTCATCGGTTAAGATCCATACTTCACGGTTTGCTACGATTTCTTTCACACAGTATTTAAGGCGTTGCTCACCCGTATACTTATTAATTTCAGCGATTTTTTTATCGTCTAGCTGTGTAGTCATCTTAATTTCCTACGTTAGTCAGTAACTTTGTTCATTTTATGCTGAGTAGCATTAACTTCAAATATTTCTATTGAGAAGAAAGTCTACTTCAAAGAAAAACGCCTGCTAAATTAGCAGGCGTTTATAATTAAGCGACTTGGTTAAACAAGCTCGCCTTGAAGCCAAGGCCAACCTTGCTTCTTACGGCTAAGTGTATTTTCCATCATCAATACACCGTCTTTCTCGAATTTAACCAGCTTATCAGCCCACTCACCTTTGTATAGAAGACGAGTTTGAGCTGTAGTGATATCTGTCAGCATTACTGCAGCGAACGCTAGACCATCTTTCTCACAACGCGCTTCAAGATCAGCTTCTAGCGCTTCGATCATACCGTCTACTTGCTCAAGAGTAGCAAGCTCAACTTGACCAACAACAACATCGCGACCGTTGAATGGGTAGCCTTTAAGGTCTTTTTCTACTAGCTGTGCAGCAGATAGGCCTTCAATGTTTGTTTTAGCGATTAGAAGTGCTTTGATGAAAGCATCAACGTCTGTTACGCCAGCGATTTCAGCAAGCTCAGCAACCGCGTCTTTGTCTTTTTGAGTACATGTTGGAGAAGCAAAACCAACGGTGTCTGAAAGAATTGCAGACATCATCAATTTAGCGATCTGTTGAGAGATAGCGTGACCTTCAATCTTGAACATGTTGAAAAGTACAGTATTTGTACAACCAACAGGCCAGATCCAAGCTTCCATAGGATTAACCGTCATCACATCACCTAGACGGTGGTGATCGACAATGCCTACGATCTCTGCTTCAGCAACATCGTCTGGTGCTTGTGCTAGATCTGAGTAGTCTACTAGCCAGATTTTCTCACCAGCAACAGAAGTACGAAGCTCTGGCTTTTCAGCACCAGCGACTTCAAGAATGTGTTGAGTTTCGCGGTTGATCTCGCCTTGGCGAATTGGTGTCGCTTCCTCGCCACGAGCTTTAAGAAGCTCCGTTGCAACTAACGCACTACAAATACTGTCACTATCAGGGTTTTTGTGACCAACAACTAAAATCATGTTTCTTCCTATTACACTAACAATTATGACTCTACCTTTAGAGCCCCTCTTTATTAGCTATACTTTACCTCATTTTTTTAGATTGGTCATGTTTCCTAGGTTTAGCCAATGGCAACAATAGATAAAAAAACAACAAATGCAATTGATAATTATTATCATTCGTATATATTTATCTGTAAGCCACTAATTTTGAGTAACATCTATGGATCGACTAATCTCTTTTTTGCCAAGCAGTAGCGCAGCGAAAACAACTCAGTTTTCACTGTCTTTTAAGCGCCTGCTTTTACCTATCTCAGTTGCAGCCTTAGTTTCGGCTCCCGCTACGCGAGAATTGACTGTCACCACGTTATCAGACGCCTTCTGGGCAGTGTCATGTTACGTTGCGTTAACCTTAGCGATTTACCACTGGTTAAGTCTATACATCAACAAAGACAACGTCTTCAATAAGCTCGTCCATCAATCTCGTTCAAACCAAGTTGTATTCGCCGCGCTAATGGGGGCATTGCCAGGCTGTGGGGGAGCGATTGTGGTCACAACACAATTTATTTCTGGCAAACTCGGATTTGGTGCGGTTGTGGCTGTGCTGGTTTCCACCATGGGTGACGCGGCCTTCCTGTTAATTGCCAGCGAGCCCAAAACAGGTTTAGCCATGATGGCGATGGGCGTAATCGTAGGTACCGCCTCAGGACGAATCATAAACTTGTTTCACGCAGACGACTTTTTACGTCCGAAACAGGCAGAGAAAAATGAAGCGGAAAACAGCGGCGCCTCACAACCTCAAGATCAAAACCCTGTTTCTAAAAAAGCGATAAACCTTCAGGGTTACCTATGGTCTGTACTTATTATTCCGGGAGCTGTTGTTGCCCTGCTTGGCTCTTTTCAAGTCGATGTAAACCAGTTGCTCACACTGCCTGAAATGTCTATGGAATGGACGGGAACGATTTTACTGATTAGCTCGATGTTTTTGTGGGGGCTTACTCGTGAAATTGAGGATTACAAATCGGCCGTAAGTGAAGATGAAAAATGTGTAGGTTCTCACCCACTACAAAAAACCGCTCAAGATACAAACTTTGTCACTGCATGGGTGGTGGTCGCTTTTCTTTTCTTCGAGTTTGGCTCTGTGCTTGCAAATGTTGACTTTGCGACGCTATTCTCAAGCTGGGGGATAATGCTCCCCCTGGCGGGTGTGCTGATGGGTTTACTGCCGGGGTGTGGTCCGCAATTGTTGGTCACTAGTCTTTACCTTTCAGGTGCACTGCCACTTTCAGCTCAGGTCGGTAATGCAATATCAAATGATGGTGACGCTTTATTCCCTGCTATCGCAATGGCACCTAAAGCGGCTCTTGTGGCCACATTATATTCAGGCATACCCGCATTAATCTGTGCATACGGTTATTGGTTTATGTTCGAGATTTAAATCTCATAGCTCGATAGGTCTCTATTAGGTCGGTACTTGGTATCGACCTTTTTGCTTTCTCATACTTTGTCATCCTAATTACCACTTACAGCCACTCTTAGCCATCAACACACTCTAGCCTTAAAGCTTAACTGTCTTTCCTCTATCAATATTCTTCCAGACGCGCTTCACAGGCGGCTAATCATAAATACTTATACGTATTGTCAAAATCAAAAAAAGCCCCTGTGAGCTTGGCTCACAGGGGCTTTAATCTAAACTTAGCAGCTTAAGTAATTTGTTTAAGATGCATCGATAGGTCCGCCAAAGGCAGTAACTGGAGGTGCCTTACCAACAAACTTCTCAAAATCCACAATACATGTGTGCGCAGAAGTAGCCTGTGCTAGCTCCGAAGATCCGATGTCTTGAGTAAGTGTGTTAGGGTCACCATAAGTACAAATTGCACCTACTTTCTCGTTTAGAGGACCATACCAAGCACCTTCTTCGATACGGATAACTCCACGTGGGTAGCTGTCAGTAAGTACGGCACCAGCAAGAAGCTGACCACGGTCATTAAAAACCCGCACCAGATCACCTTCTTTGATGCCTTTTGCTTTCGCATCAGATGGGTTGATGTATACAGGCTCACGCCCCTGTACCGCGTAACTTGCACGCCATTCCTCTGATTCACACATCTGTGAATGCAGACGCTTATCTGGGTGACAAGACTGCAACCAGAATGGATGTTTATCGGACCCAGGACCAACGTGCGAACGCTCAGATTTTTCAAACCACATTGGATGCTCTTGGCAGTGCTCATAACCATAACGCCCAATTTTGCGAGAGGTAATCTCGATAAAACCAGAAGGCGTCCCTAATGGGTTGATTTCTGGATCTTTACGGAAATCAGCATGACGAACCCAAGGTTTACCTTCACCAAAATCTAATACGCTTTGTTCCCAGAACTCATCGAATTCAGGCATTTCAAACTTGCCTTCATTCGCTTTCTTACAATCATTATAAAGACTGCGAATCCACTCCATCTCACTCATACCACGAGTGTACTCCTCGCGACGCCCGAAGCGTTGAGTAAGTTCGCTCATGATTTGAAAATCAGACTTAGAGTGGAACAATGGATCAACTAGGCGATGCATTGCAATCAGACCTTTGCTTGAATAAGATCCGTATACATCAATATCATTTCGCTCCCACTGCGTACATGCAGGAAGAACGATATCAGAGAAACGGCAAGTTGCTGTCCATGCAAAATCGATAGTGACGACAGTTTGAAGCTTTTGAAACGCTTGCTTCATACGGTTTCGATCTTGGTGATGGTGCCATGGGTTATTTCCTGAAATAACCATCATCTTGAAATCAGGAAGTTTAACTTTACTCCCGTTGTAATTGATCTCTTTGCCAGGTTCTAGCAAACAGTCGACCCATCTTGCAACCGGTATAGTGCGGCTATAGCCATTAAAGTTACTGTTATCCCATTTCGGTTTCATACCTGTATCTAGGTTTCGAGGAAAGCCACCGGGACCCGCGAAACCAGTCGAAGGTACACCAATACTTGAGTAGTGATGACCGTAAGAGATGCCACCACCAGGTAGGCCGATTTGACCAACCATTGCTGCCACTACTGCTGCTGCCCAATATGGCTGCTCACCGTGCTCTTGACGCTGGATACACCAACCCATAAGGATTTGGGTACGACCGTTCACTAGCATGCGTGCGAATTCTCGAATCTTATCCGCTTTCACACCACAGATAGACTCTGCCCATTCAGGTGTCTTAACAACTTTATCTTTCGTCTCACCTTGAACGTACTTGATGAAGTCTTCAAAGCCTAGACAGTAAGTTTCAATGAACTTTTTGTCGTAAAGATTTTCGTTGTACAGCACGTGCGCCACAGCAATCATGAAAGCGACATCTGTAAGTGGGTTGATGTACAGGTGGTCGTTCTCTAGGTAACGTTGCGTCTTATTCTTAACAGGGTCAACAGAAAGAACATTGATCTCACCTTTCGCGACTTTATCTTTTAACTGCGCTAGGTAGTTGAATGACTCATGAGTTTCGCAATTCCAACCCACTTGGAGATTTTTCACTGGGTCGTTTGCCCAAAGAACAATGTTGTCCGAGTTCTCTAGAATTTCTGACCAAGATGTACCTTGTGCATAAACTTCAGTAGAACCTAACACGTAAGGCATGATCGTTTGACCTGCACCAGTAGAGTAGTCACCTACTTTAGTGAGGAAGTTACCGTGCATACCTACAGCACGTTGCATGTGTGCTGTACAGTTGTTGAACGCACCAGTTTGGTTCCAGCCTGTTTGACCTGCGTGTAGAGCCCACGGACCGTATTCTTTCTGAACACGTTCTAACTCACGGTAGAAAAGATCTAGAGCTTCATCCCAAGTTACACGGATGAAACGGTTGTTACCGCGTGTTTCAGAGCTGTATTTATTCTGTGGATACAGAAAACCACGGGTTTACCCGTGGATGAATGCCTTTGGAGACGGTACGATGGATAAATGCAATATTACACCTCATCCCATAGTGTCTACTACACGAAGTATCACGTAGTTTGGGTAACTAAGTACCGTCGGAAAATCCTGAATCCTGGTATGTGCAGCTACCTACGGAAGGTTATGCCAAAGTTACTGCGAAGTTTACCTGGCGTTGAGATTGAGACGATAGGCTTTGATGAAGATCATCTGCATATGATGATGCTTATCCCACCGAAATACAGTATTTCAGACGTCATGGGTAAACTAAAAAGCCAATCGTCGCACCACATGCGAAAAACGTTCAGTTGGCTAAGTAAGGTTTACTGGAAAGAGAACATTGTGTGGTCGCCAGGTTACTTTGTCAGTAGCGTAGGCGTGAATGAACAAGTTATAGCGAATTACGTTAGACACCAGGGCGAAAAGGATTCTGGTCAACTCCGCATGGAGTTGTAACAGTAAGTACCCCGTGCATGCACGGGGGTATCTACGCTTCTTCAACCAGTCCAGACGAACCATAGGGTAACGAACACGTGAAGGGCTATAAATAATACCCTTTACACCATTCAGCATCTCCGTCGGGTTCTTATCTAATTCTAGTGGTTTAACCTCTTGAACTTTACCTGCGTAAACATGAGCGCGAAACGCGCCCCAGTGTGAACCAGTTACTTTCCAAGTACCGGTAGACTCAGCAGCGTTTGCAGAAGCTGAAGCCAATAAGCTTGGGCCGATAACTGACGCTGCACTAGTCGTTGCTACACCTTTCAGAAAACTTCTTCGTGTAATAGCCATTTAATTTACTCCAATCCGACGCTTATTAGTGGTGACCTTCAGCATAATCTGAAGAGTGCTTCTGTAAGTATTTTAAAATCAATGCTTCACTATCTGTGTCTAGATTCACGAACGCTAGCATACCGTCAAACATACCCGGCCAAGTATTTGCATCGAAATGATCTTCGGCAGGTTGAGTGTGGCAAACGGAACAGTTTGTTTTGTAAGCTTCTTTTGATTTTTCCCAAATAGGATTAATATCGTTGAGCATAGATTCTTTCTTAATCCATACGGTCGCAGCCACTTTTTCCCAAGGTAAACCAGTAAGATCATCAACTTTCTTTTCACCAGCGATAACAACTTTTGCGTCTGTTGATGCTTCTTTAAGCAAAGAAGCTACTGCGATGTTTTTACCGAAATCTTCCTGAATTACACGACCAAAGCCTTTCGCTTTACGCCAGCCATCGATTTCAACTTCAACGTAATCGCCTTTATCTTTTAATACTTTTACAGTCGATGCAGGGTTAAGAAGACCTGCTTCTTTTTCACCTTTGTCATCAAAGTAAATAGGCAAATGACGGACACTCACTAGTTCCTGGCCTGCGCCATAATCTGTATCAGATGTCATACCTTCAAGATCACCAACGATACCACCGATACTATCCATGCCAGCAGGTAGATGGTGGGCGATACCTTTATGACAATCAACACAACTCTGATCTTTCTCTGCTGCTTGTTTCATCTGAATTCGAGCCGTTGGAGACATCTGGTTAAAATCCATCGAGTCGTAGTTATGACAGTTTTTACACTCTAAAGACTTATTAGCCGAGAAGCGGTGCGGTCCCACTCGTGCTTGGCAAGCTCAATGCGGCGTTCTTCGAAAACACCTGGTTCACCATAGTTACCAAATACCTGTGCAAACACTTCTTTTGAAGCTTGCATTTTACGGGCAATCTTATCAGTCCAATTATGAGGTACGTGACAATCAGGGCAAGTAGCTCGAACCCCTGAGTGGTTTTTCCAGTGAACCGTTTCCTGCAGTTCAACGTATACGTTATCACGCATGGTATGACAGCTGATGCAAAATTTTCAGTGTTTGTAGCTTCTAGGGCTGTGTTGAAACCACCCCAGAAAATAACACCAGCGATAAATCCACCCATGGTAAGCACACCAAGGCTAATGTGGACTGCTGGGCGACACATAGTTCGCCACATTTTAATGATTAACGATTTCATTGTTTTACTCTCTTAAACTTTTTAAATGCTAATGAGGCTTGATAAAGGCTAAACGCCATGTGCACCAGGAGGACCAAAGAAGAAGACCTGAAGTGCCCAAACGATAAACCCGTACCCACCTACAAACGCTACACTCAATATTGGAAAGAGAACCACCGCGATAAAGAGGAATGACTTCCACTCTAGCGAGCGTTTTTCGCCCGTTTCAACTTTTTTAACATCACTCATACACTGTGCCTATTTTGTATTTAGTAATTCCGATTAGCCCGTTTGCTGAGCTAATTTACTGGGAACATTTTCTTAGCTATCTACTCACGAATATTAAACCATACACAAAGTGTGGTTCAACGAAATCCATACTTTAATTGTTGTTAATCAATACTTTTTTGAGTTCATCCAGTTTTGTTTTCAGTTAAAGAGATATATTAAAAAGTATTAACAAATGTGAAGAGTTAAGTGTGCTTCAAAAACGTTAGAGGCCAACACTTATGAAACTGTGCTGTAACCAATTTTAACGTTCTACTTACTAAGTAGTAGCTAAAAATTCCTCAAATAACCAATATTTTTGACTACAATTGCTAAGATATTGCGTAACAATTGAAGCAAAAACTGGCGTGCTGAAATGCATCATTTGGCACTTTCAGATATGATGTGTATCCAATAAAAAGGAAGCACTATGCAAGACGTTATCGACATATCTTGGTGCCAGTTAGTGCTATTTAGCTCACTTCTCATCCTTCCGATCACCATTAATCACAAACTGAAACTAGGTCTAGGCAAAGAGGCTTCTATTAGTATTGTGCGTATGGCCGTACAGCTATTTTTAGTGGGGCTTTATCTAGAATATCTATTTACTCTAAATAGCTTATGGGTCAATTTACTGTGGCTATTTGCCATGATAGCCGTCGGAGCAAGTTCCATTGTCGAAAAATCTAAGCTGCCTAGAAAGCTTCTACTTGGCCCAGTTGCTATTGGTCTTGCAGTAACGTGCGTGCCCATTGTTTTGTTTATCTGCTTCTTTATCATCAAGCCAACACCGTTGTTTAGTGCGCAATACCTTATCCCCATTGCAGGAATGCTATTAGGTAACAGCTTAAGCAGTAATATAGTGGCTCTACAGAACTTGTTCGGTGCTTTTGAAACCCAGAAGTCAGAGTACGAAGCGGCTATCGCTTTAGGCGCTTCTCCAACCTACGCAGCAGCGCCTTTTGTACGTAATGCGATACAGAAGGCAATGTCTCCTATCATGGCTTCCATGGCGACAACGGGCTTAGTGACACTTCCGGGGATGATGACAGGACAAATCCTAGGGGGAGCCTCGCCAATGATCGCGATTAAGTATCAACTGATGATCATGTTGGCTATTTTCGTGATGATGAGTAGTTCACTGGCACTCGCCCTTCACCTTTCTTTAAAAACATCTCTGACGAAAGAAGGTCGAGTCCTCGCACGAATTAAACCCACAAACTAACCTCTTCCTTCCTTTATGATCTGGTTACACACTGACTTTGAGACAGGTTATCCACAGAAACTGTGGATAACCAAAACAGTATCGATCCTTTTTTAGTCACTTTGACTCGACTAAGGATCATTTACATTGATCGTTACTTAATTTCAAAGGCCTATGCTGCCCTACTCGATCCTACTATTGAGTGTTTTGATGGTTCATTAAAAAAGAAACTAAAAGGTTTTCCACAATAAAAAACGGCCTGCAATGCAGACCGTCTTTTAAGAGTAATACTTCACATCGATACGATGACCGAATCATGGTTAATCTGGTAAATAAATCAACCAATACCACATGCCGACAAAGATACCGCCGCCAATGATGTTGCCTAAAGTCACAGGCAATAGGTTGTTCATTAAGAAACCCATCATGTTTAGGTCAATATAGTCGGCAGGGTTAGCACCTGTCATTGTCCAAAACTCAGCAGGAGCAAATGTTTTAATGCCGATAGCGAGTGGTACTTGGAACATGTTCGCAATACAGTGCTCAAAACCCGACGATACAAACATCGCTACAGGTAAAATCATAACCGCAATTTTATCCGTTAGGGTACGCCCACTGAATGTCATCCACACCGCGATACACACCAACAGATTACACATGATGCCGAGCGCAATCGCTTGAATAAAGTCGTGATGCATTTTGTGCTGAGAGATAGCCATAGCGTTGAGCCCGACTTGGCCATTGTCAAACATGTATTGTTTAGTCGCGAGCATACATACAACTAGCAATAAAGCACCAATAAGGTTGCCCACATAAACCGTCGCCCAGTTTTTAATCAAGGTCACCCAAGTGATCTTGCCGCTCGCTCTCGCCACTAACGTTAAGACAGAGCTGGTAAACAACTCGCCGCCAGTAACCACCACAAGGATCAAGCCTAAGCTAAATGCCAAACCACCGAGTACACGAGTAATGCCCCACGGTAAATCACCAGCACCTGTCGTTACGATGGTGTAAAATACGAACGCAATCCCGATATGTATGCCCGCTGAAATAGCGAGAAGAAAGGATTTTATTGGATCTTTTGTTGCTTTACCTACGCCAATATCTGCAGCGCGCTCAGCCATTTGTGGCGGTAATAATGAGTCAAATTGGTTTAGATTCATGATTTACACTTTGAAACATGTCGTTGGGGAGCGCGATAATCCTCTCTTTCATTTCTGAGTTCAAGAGCTATTTTGCGCTCAAATTACCAACAGCAACCGAAAAAGCACCAAACCTGCAATGATATTGAAAATTTATACGACTTTAGTAGTCAAAACAAAACTCTGATGAATGAAATCTTATCAACAACAAAAATAAAAGACCTTTAAATATCAACAATTTATAGTAAAAAAAGGAATAAGACACACTATCCAGCGCCTTCTATCTCAAGATTTTGATATAGATCAATAGAACGTAAAAAAGCGCCCTAAGGCGCTTTTAAGTCAATCACAAATAAAGGAAATAGTTATGCTAAACCGAAGGTTCAATCACTTGTTCTGATGATTGCTCTAAAGCGGCATCTTCAAGGTTGGACTCAACGTTAATCGGTGTCACGTCGGAGCGACTTTCGGTGGCAACTTTACCGCCTAAGCTTTTCAAACTGTCCACCAGCTCTTCCAAGCTATTTATGTGTGCATCACTCTTAGTAACCTGCTCATCCAAAAACTCGTTATGCTTGTTTGTCTCAGCAAGCTGTTGGGCTTGTTTCTGATTTTCGAGTTCTAAATCGGCAAGTTGTTTTGAAAGTGCTGCAACCTCAAATTTCAGTTGCGCGGTCATATCTAAGCTTTTTAGCGTTTTAATACTATCGACGATCTTCTGAGCTTGAAGACGCAAAACCACATCACGGTAGTCTTGATCATTCAGGATCTGAGAAATACTCAAAAACTGGTTCTCGGCATTCAATACCGATTGCTCAAATCGATCACCCTTCACATTAGCAAGCAACTTGACCTCATGCGCGACACTGCGCACGTGGTTCAATTCAAATTCAGCGGCTTTAACGGCGTCTTCGATAATTGATTTTTCGCGGGGACTCGCCTTTACCTGATTTTCCGCCAATGCGATTTGAGAACGGGCCTTAGCAAAGGTAAGCGGCACAACATCATCAAAGTCTTCATCTTCTAAGAACTCTAATTCGTTCTTTAGCGGTTCAATGTATTTCTTATGAGCGACTTTGACTTCTAATGAGCGAGCATGGTTAAGAAACTCAACCTGCGCTTCCTGAGCATCTTCAAGTTCATCAACCAATACGTATTCAAACAACTCACTGTATTCAACATAAAGCCTCTTATAGTTCGACGCGAACATCGTATCAGCACCTAAGTATTTCAGATAATCCATCTGAACGATCGAATCCGCTAATACTCTATCGGCCTTTTTCTTTAACACTAGAATCGAATCATAGTTTGACTTAACCAAAGCGATTTTTTCATCAAAAGCTTCAGCGTACGTTAGGCTCGAAAAAATTGAATAGCTTTTCGTTAGGCGAGTTTCGTCTTTCAGTAAATCGGCATAAATGCTTTCCGCATCATCCCAAGCATCTAGTAGTTCATTGTAATTTTCTGGCGCATAAAGAGACAATTGAACATGGCTTTCAAGCTTACTTTCCCATTCGAGATGAACACTTTGCACAGAATCAAATGTGCGGGCATTTGATGAAGACTCACGGCCATTAGTGCTTTGGTTCACTTCAGTCTGTTGAGAGGGAGTGCTCTGACACCCTACAATTGCAAATAGCATACTGATCATTAATGCTACTTTGTTGGATCTCACTGATGCATTTCCTTTTTTAAACAATATTTGCTCGATGCATTATATTTCTATTCTCACAATATATTACAACCACTTAGCAATAAACATCATTCATTAATGAAGCGTGTGAAATTCGCCCAATTAAACAAAAAACAACTACTCATACGCTGATTAATCATTCAATTTGGTATCACTTATCAATTCTCTTTATTTGCTATTGCCTGAGTCGTGAATGCGCACTATGGTGAAGGTAGAGAACGTTATGAATATATAGGTTAATTATGAAGTACAACGCTGAAAACATTGCTGATTTAAACCTCCTTCTTCAATTTGATGTTAGTAGCGCAGCTACTGGAATTAAAGTTCATCAAGAGGCAGCTCAAGAAACTCAAGACGCTGTTAAGCGCCTATTCGAAAAGAACCTTTGTACTCAGCCAGACGGCGGTTACCTAACAGATGAAGGTATACAGATGGCAGAGCGCGCAGACAAACTACTTCGCGTCCTAAACTAAAGCTCCATTGTTCTAGTAAAAACTCCACTCGCCTCGGCCGTGGAGTTTTTTCATTTTTGGGCAAAGGTTTGTTAGGCTTATACCAATCACAGTGAGTAACTGAGCAGAAATAGCGTAGGAAAAAAGCTCGTGAACAAGGAAGGATTTTTAGATACGTAGTTATTCTACAATTAAAAGTCCTAACGAAGTTATCGAGATTTTTAACAAGCTAAGGTGACCAGTTAGTTACAACGATTGGTATTATCATAAATCCATAACTTGCAGTTGTGAGGAACAAATGGCTTCTATATTTATTGTGGGTGCAGGCTGGGTCGGTGTGCCCTTATCTGAACATCTCGTCAAACATGGTAACCAAGTCGTGGTGACGAAGACTACCCAAACAGGCGCTGACGCTATTGGCAACGAACGCATTCCTTGTGAAGTGTTCAGTTTCGATGCAATACAACCTGAACGCGCTATTGGCCAACTCTACTCACTCCTGTTGGAAAACAACAGCGAGATAGTTATTGGTAGCTTTCCTCCCGGCTTTAGAAAAGGCGCTGGTGTAAAGTACACCGACAATTGGCAACAACTGATCAGCGCTTGCCAGAAGGCAAACGTGAAAAAGCTCATTATGGTCAGTTCCACGACGGTATACCCAAACAAGCCCGGAGTTCTTTACGAGCAAGACGCCTCACTCAGTCTTTCAACTTCAGAAGATGAACAAGCCTCTGCATTTTCGGACAATGCACGCGTGATGCTTCAGGCTGAACAATTGGTGATGGATTCCGGTATCGATTACACCGTTCTTCGCTTCAGTGGATTAATCGGCCCTAGTCGTCATCCATCTCGATTCGCAAGCAAGCTAAAGCAGGTCAGCTCTCAAGCACCAGCCAACATGCTTCACCTTGATGATGCGATTGGTGCGGTCGATTTCGCAATCAATCAACTGCACAATGAAATCGTAAATGTCACCACACCAAATACAGTGAGCAAGGCGGAGTTCTACGCTGCTGCACTAAAAAGTGCCAATAGCAGCGCGCCACTCCCTCCTATTGTCGACACCCCAGACAAACTGATCTCTTCTAAAAAGATCCTCGGTTTAGGTTACTCGTTTAAATTCGATTCCACATTGGACGCTCTTTATGACTAATCAATCCATAGCTAAGCCATCTGCAAAGAACTCAAGGACTAAGCTACATCGCTCGGTCGACATCCTTTGGAACTTCATGTCGATGGGTCACAAGGTTGCGCCTTCAGACTGTATATTTGTGTTGTGCAGTAACGACACTCGCGTTGCTGAATACGCAGGTGAGCTCTATCATCACCAAGGTGTGGCGCCTTATATTGTCTTTTCTGGCGGTGTGGGGCGCTTTACCGAAGGGAACTTTCAACGCTCAGAAGCCGAAACATTTGCGGCGATCGCGCGAGATGCTGGCGTGCCTGACTCTGACATTATCATTGAGAAACACGCAACCAATACTGGGGAGAATGTACGATTCACTCACAAATTGCTGACTGAGCGTAGGCTATCACCGAAACGATTGACCTTAGTACAGAAACCCTTTATGGAGAAACGGACTTACGCCACGTTTGCAAAGCAGTGGCCTGACGAAGTTATCGATATTCAAGTCACTTCACAATGGCAAGACTGGGTTGATTACTTTAATGAGGAGTTACCACTAGACATGGTTTTGGGTGCTTTAATTGCTGATTTCGAACGAATCAAGTCTTATCCTGATCAAGGATTTCAGATTGAAATGCCAATCCCTGATGACGTTGACCATGCCTACCAAACATTGAAGAAGCTGGGGTTCGAATAAAGCTTTAAGTAACGTAATACTCCTTTCAGAAAACAAAAACGGTGGCACTTAGCCACCGTTTCTTATTCTTAGTTATTACTTGAACTTGTTGATTTCGACTTTATTGCTTAAGAAAAATCAAGCAAAGAGCCGTTTATTTACCTAACGCTTCTTTGTAGTGCAAACGGCAAGCTGAAACATATTGGTCATTACCACCTATAGCCACTTGGTCACCTTCAGCAATCGCAACACCGTGTTCGTCAGTACGAATCACCATGTTTGCTTTACGACCACAATGACAAATCGTTTTCAGCTCAACTAACTTGTCGGCCCAAGATAACAGGTAACGGCTACCTTCAAACAGTTCACCCAAGAAGTCAGTGCGCAAACCGTAACAAAGTACAGGAATACGCAGCTTATCCACGACTTCTGTTAGCTGGTAAACCTGCTCTTTCGATAAGAACTGACACTCATCGATCAAAACACAATGACGCTTTTCTTCTTCATTGAGCTTTTGGATCGCATCAAACATATTGGTGTCGCTTTTAAACAATTGAGCTTCAGATTGAAGACCAATTCGTGAGCTCACTTTACCAATACCATAGCGGTCATCTAATGCTGCCGTAAAGATCACTGGCGTCATGCCGCGCTCTTGGTAGTTGAATGAAGATTGAAGAAGCGTTGTGGATTTACCCGCATTCATTGCCGAGTAATAAAAATACATCTGAGCCACAGAAATATTCCTGTTAATTAAAAGTTGAAGATAAAAGCAAAGGTGAAATTAAAGAATTTTTGCTAGAAAAAAAGGGCTGAAAATCAGCCCTTTTTATAAGATTTACTTACGACGCCAAGTCGTGCCTTCTGGGCCATCTTCCAGAACAATGCCCAACTCATTTAGCTTATCACGTGCAAGGTCGGCGTTAGCCCAATCCTTCGAAGCTCGAGAGTCATTACGTAGCTTAATAAGGCCTTCGATTTCTGCTACTTCGTCGTCATTGCCAGCAGCATCACCTTTAAGGAAAGCTTCTGGGTCTTGATGAAGAATACCTATGATGTCGGCAAGTTCACGCATCAATGCACCTAGAGCACTTGCTTTTTCAAGGCTTTCAGTCTTGATACGGTTGATTTCACGAGCCATTTCAAACAGCACTGAATAAGCTTCAGGTGTATTGAAATCATCGTTCATAGCCGTAGAGAAACGAGTTACATACTCTTGACCACCAGCCGGAGCTGCTGTTAGGTCTAGGCCACGAAGTGACGTGTATAAACGCTCTAGCGATGCACGAGCTTGATTTAGGTTATCTTCACTGTAGTTCAGTTGGCTACGGTAGTGACCAGACATTAAGAAGTAACGCACGGTTTCTGCATCGTAATGCTGAAGCACGTCACGGATAGTGAAGAAGTTACCCAGTGACTTAGACATCTTTTCTCTGTCTACCATCACCATACCGCTGTGCATCCAAGTGTTTACATAGTCAGTACCATGTGCACAGCAAGATTGCGCGATTTCGTTCTCGTGGTGCGGGAACTGTAGATCTGAACCACCACCGTGGATATCGAAGTGGTTGCCAAGGATAGACGAGTTCATTGCTGAACATTCAATGTGCCAACCTGGACGACCTGGACCCCATGGCGATTCCCACGTAGGTTCACCTGGCTTAGACATCTTCCAAAGAACGAAATCTAACGGGCTACGTTTTGCAGAATCAACATCAACTCGAGCACCAGCTTGAAGCTGATCAAGGTCTTGCTTAGAAAGCTTACCGTATTCGTCGAATTTATTAACTTCAAACATCACGTCGCCGTTGCTTGCAACATAAGCAAAACCACGGTCAATCAGCTTTTGAACAAGCTCAATGATTTCAGTGATGAATTCTGTCGCTCGAGGCTCAACATCTGGACGCTTCATGTTCAATGCATCGAAGTCTGCGTGCATTTCACCGATAAGACGCTCAGTCAGAGAATCACAAGATTCGCCGTTTTCGTTAGCACGCTTGATGATTTTGTCATCGATATCCGTGATGTTACGAACGAAGTTCAGATCGTAACCAAGGTAACGAAGGTAGCGAGTTACTACGTCGAAAGAAACGAACGTACGGCCATGACCAATATGACAGAGATCGTATATGGTTACCCCACAGACATACATACCGACTTTGCCAGCTGTAATTGGTTTAAATTCCTCTTTCTGTCTTGTGAGCGTGTTATATATCTTCAGCATGATCTCTATCTATTTTATGGATTAATCAAAAATAAGCTCGCAGTATAACAAGTCATAGCTTAATAGGTAATCCCCAAAAGCAGGAATTATACCAATCACAGTAAGTAGATGGTCATAAATAGCGTAGAAAAAATGCTTGAGAACAAGGAAGAAATTTTCGATAAGTAGTTATTCTACATTCAAAATTTCTAACGACGTTATCAAGTGTTTTTACAAGCTAGGATGACCAGTTATTTACTACGATTGGTATTACCTCAAACAACAGAGTTAAGTTAATGATTTGGTGATTTGAAAGTCCGCCAACATGCGCTAGAATTCGAACTTCATATTAAAAAGACAGTAAGGTAACAATCATGATCATCCTTCACACAAATTTTGGTGACATCAAAGTTCAGCTTAACGAAGAAAAAGCACCAGAAACAAGCGCAAACTTCCTACAGTATTGCCGTGACGGTTTTTACGACAACACGCTATTCCATCGTGTTATCGATGGTTTCATGGTTCAAGGCGGCGGCATGACTTCTGGCCTTAAAGAAAAAACAACTCGCGCGACGATCAAGAACGAAGCAAACAACGGCCTTACGAACAAAGTGGGTACACTGGCAATGGCTCGTACTATGGAACCGCATTCAGCGAGCTCTCAGTTCTTCATCAACGTTAACGACAACTCTTTCCTAAACTTCCGTAGCGAAAGCCTAGACGGTTGGGGCTACTGTGTATTCGCAGAAGTTGTTGAAGGCATGGACATCGTAAACAAGATCAAAGGTGTTAGCACTGGTTCTATGGGTATGCACCAAGATGTACCTCTAGAAGAAGTGATCATCACTGGTACTACAATCGAAGCTTAATTACTCGCTTTCGGTTAAAGGCGTGTTGCCCTCGAACGAAATTTAACCGCGAAAGGTCAACACGCCCTAGTATTAATAATTGATGAGCCGATAAAATCAGGATATAGGGAGCGAATCGCTCCCTTTTTTTAGACCTATGAAAACATATTTTATATCAGATCTGCACCTTGCTCCGTCACGACCAGACATCACCGACTGCTTCCTTACTTTCATGAAGAACGAGGCGGTAGAAGCAGATGCGCTCTACGTATTAGGTGACCTTTTCGAATTCTGGATTGGTGACGACGATACAAGCGAGTTCGCGAATTCAATTCGCCAAACGTTTATAGACTTAGTTAACACTGGCGTACCTTGTTATTTCACACAAGGTAACCGCGACTTTTTAGTTGGAAAAAAATTTGCGAAACAAACAGGCGTACAACTTCTAGATGAATTGTCAACTATCGATATCTACGGACAAAAAGCGGTCGTATTGCATGGTGATACCCTGTGTACCGAAGATGTAAAATATCTCGCCTTCCGCGAAAAAGTGCATCAACCATGGCTGCAATGGGTCTTCAACAGAATTCCATTTTTCATCAAGAAGAAAATTGTCTCGAAGGTTCAATCTGATATCAAAGATGACAAGCAGACGAAATCTCTCGACATCATGGATGTGACACAACAAGAAGTCGAAGATGTGATGGAGCGAAACAACGTCGACCTGATGATCCACGGCCATACTCATCGTCCTGACATCCACACCTTTAATACCAACAATCGCACTAAAACACGTATCGTATTGGGTGATTGGTATACTCAAGGTTCAGTGCTGGTGTTCACTCCGCAAAGTTTTGACCTACAGAATCGAGAGTTTAGCAATAGCTTTTAACATCCGTCTTAAACTTTCACTTTGATTATTATTATCGGTCAGAGTTTCTTAGATTGTGTGTGGTAATTTCCACTGAATTAGCTATTATCTCTCTATCAGAAATAAACCGAACACAGTACCAAGTTGAAATATTCATACGTAGCGCGTCAACCAATACTCGACACAGGCAAGAAAACCATAGGTTACGAGTTGCTATTCAGGGATGGTCCTAAGAACACTTTCCCTGAAGTAGAGTCGGAGCTCGCTACTAGTCGTTTGCTTTCCGATCACTTTTTATCAACTCACTATAATACGTTGGGTAATAAGCTGGGGTTCGTGAACTTTCCTTATGCAAGCCTAATTAACTTGGTCCCTACCCTGTTTCCAAAAGAAAGCCTCGTTGTTGAGGTTCTTGAAGACTGTGAACCAACCGACGAATTACTTGAAGCAATCAAAACCATCTACGACGCGGGTTATACCATCGCATTGGATGACTTTGTACCGAGCAAAGCGTGGAAGCGCTTCTTACCGTACGTTTCAATAATTAAGTTTGATATCCGTTTGATCTCAATCGCGAAAGCTTCAATGTTCATGAACTCTCTCAAAGGGTTGGACATTAAGTTCCTCGCTGAAAAAGTCGAGACTTACGATGAATATCAAGAAGCAAACCAAGCAGGCTTCACTTACTTCCAAGGCTATTTCTTTAGTAAACCGGAAATGATTCAAACTCGCGCTCTCAACCCTGCGTTTTTGACGATTGTTCAGCTATTGAAAGAGATCGCTAACGATCCTATCGACTTCGGTGAAGTAGAACGTCTGATTACATTAGACGTAACGATGTCTTACAAGTTACTTGCCTATGTGAACTCCGCAGGCGGATCAGCAACAACCATCCGCTCATTTCGCCAAGCGCTTATCTTCCTTGGCGAACAAAAGCTACGCAAGTTCGTTTCACTTGTGGCGATTGCATCCGCAAAAGAAGACAAGCCTGATTCACTCTATGGTTTAGCGATATTACGTGCACGTGAGTGTGAACTGTTAGTCGAGAAGATGAATGTGAAAGTTGAACCCGGACAAGCCTTTTTGACCGGTATGTTCTCCCTGCTCGATTCATTGTTTGATCAACCGTTGAAACAAGTACTTGACTCAGTACCGATTGAGGAAGAGATAAAACAAGCTCTAATACAACGTAAAGGCGTATTAGGTGCGATCTTGGCGATGGTTATCGCTTATGAACAAGCTCGATGGGATGAAGCAACACGCATTCGTAAACTGCTCAAATTAAGCGAAGTAGAACTCGGACAAGCTTATGACGAAGCAACGACTTGGGCTCAAGAGCTCTTGTCCCCGGCATTGAAATAGTTCATTTCACACAACTGCCCCAATAGAAACTAAGCTTTGGCGAGCGATCATTTCTTGTTAAACTCCACTCATTCATTTATGGCCTCTTAATAGAGGCCATTTTTACAGGATTTGACTATGTCTTCATGCCCATGCGGTAGCAAAAATACTTACCAACAATGCTGCGAATTAGCGCACCTTAACCACAGTGCCGTTGAAACGCCCGAGCAATTGATGCGCTCACGTTATTCTGCACATGTACTTGGTTTGGTTGATTATGTGGTTGCTACTTATCATCCTAGCTGTAATGCAGAATCACAGAGAGAAGGTATTGCAGAATCTATCGATAATGATTGGGCGGGTCTAGAAGTCATTGATACAGCAACAGGTTCACACGAGAACGAAGGCTTTGTTGAGTTTAAAGCTTACATCAATGAAGAAGGTGCACAATACTGCATGCAAGAGCGCTCGCGTTTCGTTCGTGAAGATGGTCTTTGGTTTTATATCGATGGCACCTTCCCCGCTCAAGAAGACGAGCAAGAAGAAGCTACACAACCAGAAATTGATCCTCGCTTAAATCAAACCGTTGAGAGCTTTAAGATCGGCCGCAATGACCCATGTATTTGTGGCAGTGGTAAGAAATATAAAAAGTGCTGTGGGTAGCTCGTACATCTAGGGAATCAGATTAAGAATGTCGCTTAGGCTTCTCGGAATGACGAGGCCTAAAGGTGAAGAGATGTACTCAAGAATTGAACACTAAAAAAGCCCCGTAAACATGTTTGTTTACGGGGCTTTTTTTGTCTTTTGCGTCGTTTTATTAATCTAAAGAGGGCTTACTTATGGCGCTCTTTTAATTTGTTCACGACGTCGTTCATCGATAGGCCTTGGTCTTGTAGTAGAACCATTAGGTGGTAAATCAAATCTGCTGATTCACACACTAGCTCCGCCTTATCGCCCGACGTCGCCGCAAGCGCGACTTCAACGCCTTCTTCGCCCACTTTTTGCGAAATACGCTTCGTGCCACGGGCATACAGACTGGCAGTATAAGAAGATTCAGGATCGGCATCCTTACGGGCAGCCAATAGCTGCTCAAGCTGATGAAGCCACACCATCTGAGACTCTTGTTGTTTATCTCCATCCCAGCACGTTGTAGTACCAGTGTGGCATGTTGGGCCAATGGGATTAACCTTGACCAGCAAGGTGTCATTATCACAATCCAAGGCAATGTTTTGCAGTTGCAATACATTGCCCGACGTTTCACCTTTCGTCCAAAGACGCTCTTTTGTGCGAGAGAAAAACGTAACTTGGCCAGTCTCGCCTGTTTTCTCGAGTGCTGCTGGGTTCATGTATCCCATCATCAACACTTGGCTCGATTGGTAATCTTGAACAATAGCAGGCACTAAGCCACCCACTTTTTCCCAATTGATACGCTCTGATAATGCGCCTATTTCTGTTTTTGATAAGCTTACGGGTTCAAAACTCATAGTCGCACCTCTACATCTTGTTGTTTTAAATACTGTTTAAGTTCACCAATATTGATGACTTGTTTGTGGAATACCGAAGCCGCAAGTGCTCCGTCCACGTTGGTCTTTTTATAAGCTTCAGCAAAGTGCTCCATCGCGCCAGCGCCACCAGAGGCAATCAATGGCACGTTACAGACTTCACGTACCATATTTAGCTGATCGATATCATAGCCGTTACGCACGCCATCTTGGTTCATCATATTTAACACAATCTCACCAGCGCCACGCTTTTGTACTTCCTGCACCCAGTCTTTGGTTTCCCATTTAGTTGCTTTAGTACGCGCTTCATCGCCAGTGAATTGGTAAACCTGATATTTACCCGTCTCTTTATCGAAGTATGAATCGATGCCAACCACAATGCACTGCACGCCGAACTTATCTGCAAGGTCAGTGATCAGTTGTGGGTTAGCCAATGCAGGTGAGTTGATGGATACTTTATCCGCACCAAACTCAAGAATGCGTGCGGCATCTTCTGCTGATTTAATACCACCAGCAACACAGAAAGGAATATCAATCACTTCTGCTACGCGTCTCACCCAGCTCTTATCGACTACACGACCATCGCTTGAGGCCGTGATATCGTAAAATACTAATTCATCAGCGCCCTCTTCCGCATAGCGTTGTGCTAGCGGAACGATGTCGCCAATAATTTCGTGGTTACGGAACTGAACGCCCTTAACCACCTGTCCATCACGGACATCCAAACAAGGGATTACTCGCTTTACCAACATGCAAATGCCTCCTCTGCTGTGAATTTTCCATCAAGCAGTGCGCGACCAACAATCACGCCAGAAACGCCGCTACCTTTAAGCGCTTCGATATCAGCTAAGCTACCAATGCCGCCAGATGATTGGAATTGTACTTGCGGATACTGTTTACAAAGATCAACATAGAGCTCTACGTTTGATCCTTCTAACGTGCCATCACGTGAAATATCAGTACACAGAACGTGTTTCAGGCCAACCGTTAGGTAGTCTTCAATCAGAGCTTCAATCGTCACACCTGAATCTTCTTGCCAACCTGAAATCGCGACTTTACGTGTACCGTTTTCGTCAATATTGATGTCCAGAGCCAGTACGATTTTTTCAGCGCCGTACTTTTCCATCCAACCTTTAACAAGCTCAGGTTGTTTCACCGCTGTTGAACCAACAACAACGCGCTGCGCGCCTGCTTCAAGTAGGTCAACTACGTCTTGCTCATTACGAACACCGCCACCAATTTGGATATTGGCAGGCGTACTAGCAAGTAGCTTAGCGATGAGATCAAGTTGACGAGCGGTTGTGTCTTTCGCACCCGTTAAGTCAACGAGGTGAAGCCAACCTGCGCCAGCTTGGTGATACAAATTGAACTGCTCTGCTGGATCGACTTTGTATTCTGTTACTTGCCCGTAATCCCCTTGGAATAAGCGAACTACTTGGCCTTCAATTAAATCTAATGCGGGAATAATCATTTACATTCCTTATCTGGCAACGTTAGCGGCTGCCTAATCCTTATTACAATTCCAAGAAGTTCTGAATCAGCTTAGAGCCAGCTTTTGACGAACGCTCTGGGTGGAACTGAACACCATAATAGTTGCCACTTTGCACCGCCGCTGTGAACGGGTTGCCGTAATCACATTGTGCGATTGTGTAGTCACCCACTGGCATTGCGAAGCTGTGCACAAAGTAGAAGTACTCGCCTTCTTCAATCTCTTTGAATAGCGGGTGGTTAGGTGTCGCAGTAACAGTATTCCAACCCATATGTGGTAGCGGTAAATCGCCCGTTTCAAGTAAACGAACTTCACCATCACACAAGCCTAAACATTCAACCAACGCATCAGCCTTTTGACCTTTCTCTTGAGACAGTTTGCCTAACAGCTGCATACCTAAACAAATACCCAGCAGAGGCTTCTCTACTTGTTGTACAAGAGAAACAAGGTCACGCTCTTGCAAGTTCTTCATTGCCTCACTCGCCGTGCCTACACCGGGTAGAAATAGCTTGTCGGCGGCAAGAACCACTTCTGGCTCTTTTGAAATTTCAACCTCATAGCCCAAACGTTCAATGGCAAATTTCACCGAAGAAACGTTGGCACAACCAGTATCAATAATGACGACTTTTTGATCTTTCATTGTTTTTTCCTTGCTAACGCTAGCCTTACAGGACGCCTTTGCTGCTTGGTAACTCGTTACCTTCAACTTTGATTGCTTGGCGAAGAGTACGACCAAACGCTTTAAACAGGCTCTCAATGATGTGGTGATCATTATTACCAGCAGAAGAAAGGTGTAACGTACAAGCCAGTGTGTCGGTTAGAGAACGGAAGAAGTGAACCACCATCTCAGTCGAAAGATCACCCACCTGCTCACGGCTGAACTTAGCATCAAACTTCAAGTATGGACGACCAGAAAGGTCTAGCGCACACTGAGCTAAACACTCATCCATCGGCAGACTGAAACCAAAGCGGCCAATGCCACGTTTGTCGCCTAGCGCATCTTTCAGTGCTTGGCCTAGCGCAAGCGCCGTGTCTTCTACTGTGTGGTGATCATCAATGTGTAGATCGCCCTTCACAGTCAGGTTCAATTGGAAACCGCCGTGTGTCGCGATTTGATCAAGCATGTGATCGAAAAAACCCATGCCAGTATCGATCTTGTTACCACCGGTTTCATCAAGGTTTACGGCTACCTTAATGTCGGTTTCTTTGGTCGTACGAACCACTTCTGCTACACGAGCATTAACCGTTAGATCTTTAACGATTTGTGGCCAATTGAGTGTGCCTTCCGTTTGCGCATCTGGTCCATATTGGATACCACGAATTGCCATGTTCTCAGCAAGTTGAAGATCGGTCATTCGGTCGCCAATTACGACTGACTTTTGGAAGTCGACTTTACCGCCTTGAAGGTATTCTTTAACCATACCTAGCTTTGGTTTACGGCAAGAACAGTTGTCTTCATCAAAGTGAGGGCAGATTAGAACATCATCAAACTTAACGCCCTGAGATTCAAAGAACTCCATCATCATATTGTGTGGAGCATCGAACTCTTCTTGTGGGTAGCTATCAGTACCTAGACCATCTTGATTAGTGACCATCACTAAGCGGTAGCCAGCATCTTGTAGTGCAAGCAAGCTAGGAATCACTAACGGTTCGAATTTTAGTTTGTCTAAACGGTCTACTTGAAAGTCGACTGGCGGCTCAACAATTAAGGTGCCATCACGGTCTATAAAAAGTATTTTCTGTTGTTTACTCACTTGAACTTCCTTTTAATTTTAAATCTGGTGGCCTAGCTAAAATGTAACGCTAACCCAAAATATCGGTTTCATTTGCCAGCTGGTTATCAATCAACTCAAAACTGACAAATGTTATTACTGGTAAGCCGTTCGCTACTTATAAAAGTTGCGAATGAATCCAAGTGTCTTTTCGCACTCTTCGCGGTTACCAATACTAATACGAACACAGTCTTCAATTGGCGAATTACGCAAGATGATGCCAGTCTCCCAAGCCGCTTTGAATAACTCATCGCCGTTAGGAAATTTAACCAGTAGGTAATTACCCCAACCATCGAATACCGTCAATCGTGGCATACCCAATAAACCCGCTTGTAAATAGGCTCGGTTGGCACTCAAATCAAGAACCTGAAATTTCGCCCTTGCTAAGCCGTGTTCTGAAAGCGCTTGAACAGCAATATCAGCAACAGGAACTGGTACTGGATAAGGCGCTATCACTTTTAACAGTACATCAACCAGTTCTTGGTTTGCCAACGTAAAGCCACAGCGCAGCCCTGCTAGTGCAAAAGCTTTCGACAAGGTACGCAGAATCGCGAGGTTCGGATATTGAGCAAGCAAATCAACCGTTGATGCCTCAGGGCAGAAATCAATATACGCTTCGTCCATCACAACAATCGCTTTGTTTTGAGTCATCTCAAGCAGTTTAACGATGTCTTTACGGTTAACTAGGTTACCTGTTGGGTTGTTTGGGCTACAAACAAACACTACTTTTACGTTATCGAGTTGAGCTTCAATAGCAGGAAGATCCAGTTGCCATTCAGACGTCAAAGGCACGACCTTACGCTCAACACCAATCGTCTCTGCACTGATAGCGTACATACCGTAGGTCGGTGGGCAGTAAAGAATCGCATCTTCATTTGGCTCACAGAACGCGCGAATCAAAAGTTCGATACCTTCGTCAGCACCACGAGTAGTCAACGTTTGCTCTGGTGCAACACCTGCATACTGAGCGTAAGCATCGATCAGCTCTTTCGGCTGACACTCACTGTAGCGATTAAGTCGAGTTAGATTTAGGGTGTACTCGTTATCAAACGGAGATTCGTTGGCGTTCAACCATACATCTCCGCTACCACCGATGCGTCTTGCAGACAAGTAAGGTGTCAGAGCCTGAACTTGTTTTCTTGCTAACTTTTCCATGCCCTGCCCTTATTTCGCTTTATTTAACTTTTCAATTCGGATGGTCACCGCACGTTTGTGCGCGTCCAAACCTTCGGCTTCCGCCATTGTTACTACTGTTGGCGCTAGGCCTTTTAAGCCATCAGCCGTTAACTCTTGTACTGTCATACGCTTAGAGAAATCAGCCAAACCTAGGCTTGAATAGGTTTTGGTATAGCCGTAAGTCGGTAATACGTGGTTTGTACCGGAAGCATAATCACCCGCAGACTCTGGAGACCAGTCACCAAGGAAGATTGAACCTGCATTATCTAACAATGGCAGCAGTTCACGTGGGTTCTTGGTTTGAACAATCAAGTGTTCAGGACCGTAGAAATTCGAAATCGCAATTGCTTGAGTGATCGATTCTGCAATGATAATTAGGCTTGAAGCTAATGCTTGCTGAGCGATCGTAGCGCGAGACAGTTCTTTCAGCTGCTTTTGCACCGCTTCGGTTACTTTGTCTGCCACAATTGGAGATGGTGTTACCAATACCACTTGTGAATCAGGACCGTGCTCGGCTTGGCTTAGTAGGTCTGCCGCAATGAAGTCCGCGTCTGCGGTTTCGTCAGCAATCACTAACACTTCAGACGGGCCGGCAGGCATATCAATCGCTGCACCGCGGAAGTCGTTACTTACCTGGCGTTTAGCTTCGGTCACATAAGCGTTACCTGGGCCAAAGATTTTATCGACCTTCGCAACACTCTCTGTACCGTAAGCCATAGCTGCAACCGCTTGACCACCGCCTACATTGTAAACCTCATCGATTTTACAAAGCTTAGCGACATACAAGATTTCATCAGCAATTGGCGGAGGCGAACAAAGCACAACCTTACGACAACCAGCAATCTGAGCAGGAACACCCAACATAAGAACCGTTGATGGAAGTGGTGCGCTGCCCCCAGGGATGTACAAACCCACCGTATTAATAGCGCGAGTCACTTGCTCACAAATCACACCAGGTTGAGTTTCAACCTTAATCGGTTGAGGTTTTTGAGCTTCGTGGAACTTAGCGATATTACGATAAGCTTGCTCAAGCGCTTGCTTCATCTCTGGTGTCAAACGCGCGCAGGCTTCTTCGATCTCTTCAGAAAGTTACTCGAATCGATTCAGGTGTTACACCATCAAATTTTTCGGTCAGTTCTTTGAGCGCTGCATCGCCTTCATTTCTTACTTTTGCAATTACACCAGACACGGTCGCTGTGATATTCGCACCTTCAGCAATCGCTGGGCGCTCTAAAACTGAGTCTTGCTGTGATTCACTTAATGATTGCCAAACAACGGTTCTCATAGCAGTTACCCCATCATTTTTTCGATTGGTAGTACTAGGATTGAGCTTGCACCCAACTCTTTCAATTGTTCCATGGTTTCCCAGAACAAGTTCTCTGTACTTACTAAGTGAACGGCAACTTTGTCTTTGTCTGTTGATAGAGGAAGAACCGTTGGGTCTTCAGCACCAGGCAGTAGTGCTTTAATTTGCTCTAGCTGAGAAGTTGGAGCGTGAAGCATGATGTACTTCGACTCTTTTGCTTGTTGAACACCCTGCATACGAGTCAATAGTTTTTCAATCAATGCATTTTTGTCTGCGTCGAAATCACCAACACGTTGAATCAGTGTTGCTTTAGATTGGAAGATAGCTTCTGCTTCTTTTAGGCCGTTCGCTTCTAGCGTCGCACCTGTAGAAACTAAATCGGCGATAGCGTCTGCTAAGCCTGCGCGAGGAGCCACTTCAACCGAGCCTGTTAACATACAAGTGCTGAATTCAACACCCTGCCCGTCCATGTAGGCTTTTAATAGTTGTGGGTAAGTGGTCGCAATACGTTTGCCCGCTAGATCTTGTGGGCCGTTGTATTCTTCGTCTTTGTTGATAGCGATAGACAGGCGGCAACCACCGAAGTCTAAGCGACGCAGTGTGCGAAACTCTGAAGGCTCTTTAAGAGCAACACGGTCTAGGCGAACTTCTTCCAGTTCATTTTCACCGATGAAACCAAGGTCAACGACACCATCCATGATAAGACCTGGGATGTCATCGTCACGAACTAGTAACAAGTCGATTGGCATATTTAGTGAATGAACAACTAAACGCTCACCCATAATGTTAAATTTAACACCACATTTTTTAAGTAGATCTTGGCACTCTTTACTTAAGCGACCTTTCTTTTGAATTGCGATTCTTAGGCGTTGTGTCTGCATTGCTGTATCCCTGTGCAAATATTTGAATTTATTGATTATTTAAAAGCGTTAAAACTAAAAAACCCCCGGAAGACTTTGTCGTCCCGAGGGTTTAAATCTAAATTCTTTGACTTAACCTCCGGGAGAATTCTTGCTCCCGGTATACGTAAATCTCCCCGAAAGACTAGATAGGGTGATGATGGTGATGAATGTTCATTACTAGTTTACGCATACTTATAAGCTCTTAGGTTGTTTGCTGTCTTCTCTCCACACTAACTAAGGTCACATCCTTTTTCAACCATTTATTCGAACTTTTTTCACGAAATTTAAAATTAAATTAACAGGCACAAAAAAGGGAGGCTAATGCCTCCCTGATACTTTACTGATTAGCTTTCACTTTTAGCTTTTGCACGTTGCCATTTTGCAACGAGAGAAGTAAGCCAATGCAAAACATACTGCAACAAACGTTAGAGACGCCGCACCAAATGCGATGCCAATTGAAGACGTCATACCTAGCGTGATGAAACCAATGCACGATACGAACGCTACAGACAACGCGTATGGAAGCTGAGTTGATACGTGGTCAATGTGGTTACAACGAGCACCAGTAGAAGACAGAATCGTGGTGTCAGAAATTGGAGAACAGTGGTCACCAAATACTGAACCAGCCAGAACCGCACTTAGCATAGGTAGAATAAGCGCGATGTCAGAAGCTGCAGCCATGTCACCTGCGATAGGAAGCATAATGCCGAACGTACCCCAAGATGTACCTGTCGAGAATGCCATTAGGCCAGCAAGAAGGAACAAGATAACTGGAAGCCAGTGGTAATCAATGTTACCAGTCGCTAGAGATGATAGGTACGAACCTGTCCCCATATCACCGATAACAGAACCGATTGTCCATGCAAACACAAGGATAAGGATAGCGCCAAACATTGAGCTTGCACCGATCCACATTGTTCTTGCGATATCAGCCATTGGTAGCTTTTGCTTGAATACTGTCGCTAGCGCAACAAGCAGACCTAGAATGCCACCGTAAACAAGAGACTTGCCTACATCTGTATTTTCGAAAGCACCAAGCAGGTTGAATGCTTGACCGTCAACAGCCAGAGCTTGGCCACCCGTGTAAAGCATTGCAACAACTGTTGCTACGATTAGCGATACGATCGGCATAACAAGATCAGAGACAGAACCGTTTTCGCTCTCTTCAATGTCTAGCTCTTCATTCAGGTCATGAGCTTGCTTTTGATCGTTGTCACCATCAAAGCCACGGCCTTGTGATGCTTCAATCTCATGCTCACGCATTTTACCAACGTCTAGACCAAACCACGCTACCGCAAATACCATAAGTAGTGCAAATACAGCGTAAAAGTTCATTGGGATAAGACGAACGTAAGCACCCAATGCAGAATACTCTGTCACACCGTGTGTTACTAAGATGCCACCAATGATAGTAATGATGTAAGCACCCCAGCTAGAAGCTGGCATGATCACACACATAGGAGCAGCAGTAGAATCTAGGATATAAGCAAGCTTAGCGCGAGATACATAGAAGCGGTCTGTTACAGGGCGAGAGATAGCACCTACCGCTAAGCTGTTGAAGTAATCATCAACAAAGATGAATACGCCTAAGAAGGCAGCAAGTAGTTTTGAACCACGTTTGCTCTTCACACGAGACTGTGCCCATTCAGCGAATGCGCGAGTACCGCCAGAAAGTGTTAATAGAGCGGTCATCATTCCAAGGATAAGTAGGAATGCGATAATGCTCATGTTCCAAGTGTTGATACCACCATCTTCGATGAAAACACCAGATGCTTTAGTAAACACGTAGCTAGCTGCGTTACCTACTGAATAATCAGCAAGTAGAATCGCACCCATGACGATGCCGACACCCAAAGAAACCAATACACGACGGGTAACAATAGCAAGACTCAATGCTACCAAAGGAGGAAGCAGCGATAAAGGCGATGTTGCAAAATCTATTAAATTCATGATCTTCAAAAACCAGTTTTTTATTTGGCTAGAGATCTACTGCAGACAAACTTGATACGTCTTATCAAGCTCATGTTGAACTAAGCGAAAGGGAAGTGAACACTTCACCCAACCCTACAGTAGCGCTCCATAGTTTAAAATTAAGACTATGGCAGTGTTGTACCTATTGAGCACAACCCCAGCAAATTGCTTAGATATACAATTTACTTCGGCAATTAGACCTTTCATTCCCGTTCATTGGCATCACCCCAACGAAAACTACTTTTTATAATTGCACCTCTACGTGCGATAATATTATTAACCGTGTAAACAAGAGTTTATCAACAAATTAACCAAAGTATCGCATCAGGTAGCCGCAATTGTACTCATCAAGAGCAACAATGCAACATATCATTCCGAGAAAAATAGCTTTTTGTTAATGAACTAATCAATACAAAAATAGTCCACAGAAAGCAATTACTCTACCAGTCACATATCGATTTTTAAGAGATTCTTAATAATTATTATAAATTCATCAAAAGTGAGCCGTTTCTTTTTCAACTATTCATCTCACTTTTATATTTAAATAACCAATACGAGAAATACTATTTGTTTTATTCCTAGGCTCTGTTTATTATTAGGAGGATTATTTAGTTTACCTTGATGGAAAATATCATGTCTGAATTAACAAAAACTTTATTGAATATCCGTAGCCTTCGCGCATTCTCACGTGAATTAACTCTTGAGCAACTTGAAGAAGCGCTAGACAAGCTAACTATTGTTGTACAAGAGCGTCAAGAGTCTGAAGCAGAAGAACAAGCTGCTAAAGCTGAGCAAGAAGCTAAGCTTTCTGCTATTGCTGAACAAATTGCAAAAGACGGCATCGATGTTGCTGATCTTATTGCTGCGCTTTCTGGTGAAGCAAAAACAAAAACAGCAAAAGCTAAACGTGCTCCTCGTCCAGCTAAATACAAATATGTAGATGGCAATGGCGATGAGAAAACTTGGACAGGTCAAGGTCGTACGCCTTCAGCTATCCAAGAACAACTAGATGCTGGTAAATCTCTAGAAGAATTTGCTATCTAAACATTTAGTTTACTTAGTGAGTAATCAATTACACGCTAAGCAATAGAATTAATATTAAAGTCGACTAAAGTATTATTTACGGCTTCAATATGTTCAGAAAAAAAAAGGCTCCTTTCGGAGCCTTTTTTATATTTCACTATTAGAAATATAAATGAAAACGATAAAAATATCTTATCTTTCCCAGTATGCTTCTTCTAGGCTGTCTTCTCTTTCAGGAAGGCCGCGAGACAAACGTGGAGAGTGCTGAACCAACACTTCATAACTTGCACGGTTTGAGTATTTACAAACTTGAGAGAAAGATGAATACGTTAAGAATGCATGTTGATGCTTGCTAGAGTTCGGCACATTTTCTTTATGATATTTATTTGCTGCCATATCATGTAATAAAGCCGACAACGCCGCATCCCCTGCACCATTGGTATTTTTGATCTTTTCTGGACCGCCCATGTAAGGTGCGATATGCGAGTAGATTTTCGTTGGGTTGTCACATAACTCTTTATGGGCAGGACGGCTAAATTCATAACGGTTAAATTCAGCAATCGAGCCTGGTAACAACGGCAATGACGTTTCACGCTTCACAGCGTCTTCAGTGTAACCCGCCATAAACAAGCCAACAGGGCCTGCTGTACACAGAACTAAGTCTACCCACTCTAATGCTTTGTCTGAAGCAGCAAGAGGGTCGCTTTCACCTGTTAAGGCTTCTGCTTCGTCTTCATTCATTGCAACAACGGTTACGTGCTGTTGAAGGAAATCTTTCCAAAACTCTGGATCATCTTGAATCACGAATTTAGTACCAAGTGTTAAAACAACAGGCACATCGTATTTCTTCGCATATTCAATCGCTTTCATTGTTGCTTCAGGCATAGGGTCACCTGGTTTACAACGAACTAAATACGCCGTTAATACTAAAGCAGAAGCATTTTGGAAAATTATCTCAGGGATGCTTTCTGGTTTTAATTGGTTCATTTGTCCTTCGCTAATTGCGAAAGTACGTTCACCATCTTCTGTAATTAATGCAAAGCAGCGACCGATTGCGCCATCTACCCCTTGTAAATGGTTCAGATCCATTCTGCTTGATGTATTACATAAATAGCAGTAACCGTAGCTACCAATTTTAATATCTTGGCTCATTACACCTAACAGTGTTGAACGGTCATCCGCCAATACTGAGTAATTGTGTAATGTGTTACCGATCGTGCCACCAGCGTATTCATTGGTGATCAGGCACTGTTCTTTTAATTCTTGATATAAGGATTCAGCAGCTTCATCACCGATAACCAGTGAGTGTCCCTTACTTAGGCCGTATTTTTCGATTAGCTCAGAACTCACTTTCGCTTCAATATCCACCAAAGTTTGGTCAATACCGATAATATGAGTACGTGACATTCTTTTGCTAGTTTGAGCTTGGCTTACTAAAGGGTCACGAGCGTGAACCGGAAAATAGTGCTTTGATTTACGTTGTCCAGGGAATTTCATAAGGCAGTCTAAGTCAAGGGGAAATAGGTGGCGGATTCTACCGCGCTATATTTAACGCGGCAATCTCTCAAACTATAGCAAACGTTTGCGAGGCTATTTTTTTATTCGCCTTCCATAAAGCTTAAATCAGGCAGCATGCCCAAATGCTCAGCGTAACGTTTTTGATTAAACTCAGCGCCGTTTTTCATCACGTCAAATACTTCAATTGCCAATGCACATGCCATCGCAGCAATTGCCTCTTCACGAGGAGTTCCTGTCATCATTAAACGCATCAGCGTCTCTTTCACTTTCACCGGTTGGCCATCTTCAAGTTGGTTCTCGATAATCTCGATCAACTGTTCTTCTTGCATAAACTCATTTTGTTCAGACATTTTTTATCTCAGGTCTTGGATTTCGAGCGACTATGCCACATATAGATCTGACATCCTAGCGAGTCTCCTCGCGTTCATGCGATTCTCTAACGAAGTCAGCGCAATATTTGTGCAAATGAAACTGTGATTCCGGTCTCGGATCTGTCACGGTGTTTCTCTTTCTGTTAGAATCTGCGACCAAGTAATAGTAACGGTGTTTAGACATGTCAGATATCAGCTCTGGAAACAGCGAAAAGAAAGTAATTGTCGGTATGTCCGGCGGTGTAGATTCGTCAGTATCGGCGTATCTTCTTCAGCAACAAGGCTATCAGGTAGAAGGCCTTTTCATGAAAAACTGGGAAGAAGACGATAACGAAGAATACTGCACGGCAGCTGAAGACCTTGCTGATGCTCAAGCAGTATGTGACAAGTTAGGTATCCACCTTCACACTATCAACTTTGCAGCAGAGTACTGGGATAATGTATTCGAGTACTTTCTTGAAGAATACAAAGCGGGTCGTACACCGAACCCAGATATCCTTTGTAACAAAGAAATCAAATTCAAAGCATTCTTGGAGTTTGCGGATGAAGTATTAGACGCAGACTACATTGCGATGGGTCATTACGTTCGTCGTACTTTCCCAACTCAAGAAGAGCTAGACGCTGGCGTGAAACCAGAAATGCTACGTGGCCTAGACAGCAATAAAGACCAAAGCTATTTCTTATACACGTTAAGCTCAGATCAAGTGGCACGCAGCCTATTCCCTGTTGGTGAATTAGAGAAGCCTGAAGTGCGCCGTATTGCTGAAGAGCAAGACTTGATCACTGCGAAGAAAAAAGACTCTACCGGTATCTGCTTTATCGGTGAGCGTAAGTTCACTGAGTTCTTAGGCAAATACTTACCAGCTCAACCGGGTAATATCGAGACGCCAGACGGTCAAGTAATTGGTCAGCACCAAGGCTTGATGTACCATACTTTGGGTCAACGTAAAGGTCTTCATATTGGCGGCACTAAAGGTGGCGGCGGTAACGAAGAACCATGGTTTGTTGGTGAAAAAGATCTTAAGCGTAACGTTCTGATCGCGGTTCAAGGTAAAGACCACCCGCTTCTTAAATCAGAAGGTTTGTTCGCATCTCAGCTTCATTGGGTTAATCGCACACCAATTACTGAAGTTATGACATGCACGGTAAAAACACGTTACCGTCAAACCGATATTCCTTGTACAATCATTCCAATTGACGATGATAACATTAAGGTTATCTTCGATGAGCCGCAAATCGCTGTAACGCCAGGCCAATCGGCTGTGTTCTACCAAGATGAGGTATGTCTTGGTGGTGGTATCATCGAAAAACGCATCTAATCTAATCGAACGAACAACAAACGATAGAAAACAACTAGGAGTTACTACGTGGCTAATACACTTTATGACCGTACTATTGCTTTCGCTGGAATTTGCCAAGCTGTGGCTTTGGTTCAACAAGTAGCGAAAGACGGCCGTTGTGATAAAGATGCCTTCGAAGCTTCACTCAATGCCATCTTAAATACCAACCCAGCGAACACTGTGGGTGTATTTGGCCGTGAGGCAAACCTAAAACTAGGCCTTGAATGCTTAGTAAAAGGAATCGACAGTACTCCTGCTGGTAGCGACATTACTCGCTACATCATCAGCTTGATGGCGCTTGAACGTAAACTATCTGCTCGCAATGACTCTATGTCACAGCTTGGTGATCGTATTCAAACTGCAGAGCGTCAAACTGAGCACTTCGATCTGTTTGACGAGCAAATGATCAGCAACCTTGCGAGCATCTACTTAGATGTAGTGAGCCCTATTGGCCCTCGTATTCAGGTTTCTGGTACGCCAGCAGTACTTCAACAGACATCGAGCCAGCATAAGGTTCGTGCTCTGCTGCTATCAGGAATTCGAAGCGCTGTGTTATGGCGGCAAGTTGGCGGCAAACGTCGCCACCTTATCTTCGGTCGCAAAAAAATGATCGAGCAGGCTCAAATCCTGCTAGCTCGCATGTGATTTATTAGCTCGCGCCTCGTCGCGAGCTTGTTTTTCGTACCAATACAACTCTCACGCAAACGATTGCGCCATGTGCGTGACAATTGCGATTGTTACTGGTATAAACCTCTCAAAATTTAGAAAACTCAATTCAGGAGAACACCATGGAACTGTCAGCATTGACTGCTGTTTCACCAGTAGACGGCCGTTACGGAAGCAAGACTGTTGCATTACGCAGCATCTTTAGTGAGTTTGGCCTACTAAAGTACCGCTCTATCGTTGAAGTTCGTTGGTTACAAAAGCTTGCAGCTACAGATGCAATCAAAGAAGTACCAGCGTTCAGTGCAGAAGCTAACCAGTTTCTTGATGAACTAGCTGCTAACTTCAGTGAAGAAGATGCTCTACGTATCAAAGAGATCGAGCGCACGACTAACCACGACGTTAAAGCGGTTGAGTACTTCTTGAAAGAGAAAGTTGCTGGCGTCCCTGAACTTCACGCTGTAAACGAATTTATTCACTTTGCATGTACTTCTGAAGACATCAACAACACCTCTCACGCGCTTATGCTTAAAGAAGCTCGTGATACAGTGATTCTTCCAGAAATCCGTAACGTAATTGATGCTATCAAAGCACTTGCGAACGAGTACCGTGATATTCCATTACTGTCTCGCACACACGGTCAGCCTGCTTCCCCTTCTACGATGGGTAAAGAGATGGCTAACGTTGCGTACCGTATGGAACGTCAATACAAGCAAATCGAAAACGTTGAGATCCTAGCGAAAATCAACGGTGCTGTAGGTAACTACAACGCACACCTTTCTGCATACCCAGAAGTTGAATGGCACCAGTTCAGCGAAGAGTTCATCACTGAATCTATTGGCGTAACTTGGAACCCGTACACAACTCAAATCGAACCTCACGATTACATCGCTGAGCTATTCGATGCTGTTGCTCGTTTCAACACTATCCTTCTTGACTTCGACCGTGACGTTTGGGGCTACATCGCTCTTGGTCACTTCAAGCAGAAGACTATTGCTGGCGAAATCGGTTCTTCTACTATGCCGCATAAAGTTAACCCAATTGACTTCGAAAACTCTGAAGGCAACCTTGGTCTAGCTAACGCAGTATTTAGCCACCTAGCACAAAAACTTCCAGTTTCTCGCTGGCAGCGTGACCTTACTGATTCTACAGTTCTTCGTAACCTAGGTGTGGGTGTTGGCTACGCTATCATTGCATACACTTCGACTCTTAAAGGTATTAGCAAGCTTGAAGTTAACCGTGCTGCGCTACTTGCTGAACTAGACAAGAACTGGGAAGTATTGGCTGAACCAGTACAAACAGTAATGCGTCGTTACGGCATCGAGAAGCCATACGAGAAGCTAAAAGAGCTAACTCGTGGTAAACGTGTAGATGGCGAAGGCATGCGTGCATTCATCGATGGTCTAGAGATTCCTGAAGACGAGAAAGTTCGCCTGAAAGAGATGACTCCAGCGAACTACATCGGTCAAGCAATCGAGCTAACCGACAAGCTGTAAGATTCGAATTTCGAATCACAGAATAGACTAAGGCTTCCCATGTGGAAGCCTTTTTGTTGATTGGAACCAAGTGTATTGAGTACGAGCTGTCATCAAATGAACACCAAACGCTCCCTCCTTATTGCCCTACACATATCAGCCCGTGCGATATCAACCAAAAAATATCGCAACGCTTCATCACTAGTAACCCTCGATCACCAGACACCTATCCCTCGAATACTTACTGTCTTAGATGCCAAGATCAAAAAAGGCCTCCCGAAGGAAGCCTTTCAAATGTATCTTGTCGATTAGCGACTGAATAATACGTAGCGATTACATGTTACGTAGAGACGCAATACGCTTATCTAGTGGTGGGTGGCTCATTAGAAGCTCTGTAAGAGACTTCTTACCGTTGATACCAAACGCCATCATAGAACCTTCTAGTTGTGGCTCATGGCTCACCTTCAGACGCTCAAGCGCTGCAATCATTTTCTCTTTACCGACTAGGTGCGCTGCACCTGCATCAGCATGGAATTCACGATGACGGCTGTACCACATCGTAATGAAGCTTGCTAAGAAACCAAATACCAACTCCAGTACCATAGACACACCGAAATACACCATCATGTTGCTGCCGCCCTCTTCTTCGTTGTCATTCGACGCAACAATGTTGGCGATGAAACGAGATAGGAAGATAACAAACGTGTTCACTACACCCTGCATTAACGTCATGGTTACCATATCGCCGTTCGCGATGTGGCTCACTTCATGCGCTAATACCGCTTCAGCTTCATCACGTGTCATGTTGTGTAGCAGACCTGTTGATACCGCTACCAAAGAATCGTCACGCTTAGCACCCGTCGCGAATGCGTTGATGTCTGGCGAGTCGTAGATCGCCACTGTTGGCATACCAATACCAACCTGTTGAGATTGACGGCTTACCGTTTCCATCAACCAATGTTCTGTTTCGTTACGGGGGCTTTCAATGACCATGCCGCCTACTGAGCGTAGCGCCATTTTCTTTGACATCATTAATGAAATGAATGAGCCGCCAAAACCAAACACCGCAGCCATTAACAACAAGCCTGAGAGGCTTCCTGGTTGCATACCTGTGACTGCATATACAATATTAAGAACAACACTTAGTACCAATACAACCGCAAGGTTGGTTGCAAGGAACAACATTACTCGCTTCATTACTTATCTCCGCATAAAAGCTGTTTTTATAAAACTTATTGTTATAGACAAGGCAGACAGCAATTTATTCCAACCTTGAAGACTTATACTTACTTATACATATAGTCTTAGATTAAGAAAACAAGGTTAAGCATTAAATTGCAACATTTGATTACGGGAGTGGTTCATTTCTCAATCGTCCATTAGACCTAAGTCGTATGGTTAACCACCAGCGATCCGTTTAGAGTGTCAGTCAATTACTGTATTGGCTAGTTCATGGAACAAAAGGAAAGGATCATGGTTGAAGGTACTAATACTCAAATGGCTATCGATTTACTGTGCTGTCACCTAGGGATTACTGAAGAAGAAGCAAAGAAACAGATCGGTATTCTTACGCCACAAGCAGCGCAAACCAATATAACAGAGACACAACAAGCACTAATGGGACTGACAAAAGAACATTAATCTCAAGCTTGTTTAAAAGACCAGTTTTATAAACATCTGGTCAAAAGGCTTAAAATAGCAAAAGGGCTGCAATCGCAGCCCTTTTCTTGTTTAACACGTATAACTTGAAACTTACAGATCAAGCAATGACTGTACATTAATGTACTTACCAATGTTCTTAGACTTCGCTTTTGGTACGTAAGGGATTTCACCTAATTTCGGTGCACCTAGCTTGTCTTCAAGCATCGCAATAATATCAGCATAATGTTCAGTGCCTGGATTAATGCGGTTCGCTACCCAACCGACTAGGTTTAGACCATCTGCACGAATAGCTTCTGCAGTTAATAGAGCGTGGCTCAAACAACCAAGCTTAATACCCACAGTCAGTACGACTGGAAGCTGCTCTTTCTTAACCCAGCTAGACAAATATTCATCATCTGAAACCGGCACACGCCAACCACCAGCACCTTCAACTAAAACAATATCAGAGTTCTGCTTATGCTGTTCTAACTTCGCTGATAATACCGCTTCATCAACAACGACACCGTCATGCTTTGCAGCGATATGAGGTGATGATGGTAGTAACAATGCGCACGGGTTAACGTCTTCGTAAGCAACATCTTGCGTCGCCGCTTCTTGAAGATGCAATGCATCACTGTTACGTAACCCTTCTGGGTACTCTTCGCACCCTGCAGCAACTGGCTTATAGCCAATTGTTGATAAATCTTGTGCAGCCAAAGCTTGAAGAATCGCTTTTGAAACCACAGTTTTTCCCACTTCGGTATCCGTACCTGCAATGAATAATGCATCAATCATAATTGAATAACCCCTAAACAAACTTGATATGTAGCTGGTAAGAAACCTTGATGGTTTTTAAACTCTCGATATTCCCGTTCAACAAGCTGCAACATGCGGCGGCTTGTTAAACCTTGTGAGCGACCACTTACGTGATTAGCGCCGATACCTTTAAGATCGCGCATCAGTTCAAACGCAGTGTCGTACCAAACGGTGATGGTGGGCAAGTCTAGTTGATGAGCAGTACAGCTAGATTGCGCTAACGCAATTTTTACCTGATTGATTGTAATAAAATGGTTAACGTGTTGATGTGCGTCAATTTTGGACCATGATTTTTCCAGCTCAAACAGTGACCCATCAAGCAAAGTTGAGAAAATAACACGTCCACCAGCCGCTACAACGCGCTTCATCTCCTTTAAAGGTGACGATAAATCGTCACACCATTGTAACGCTAAGCTTGAAAAAACGATGTCAAAACACCCATCTTCAAACGGTAATTGCTCGGCGTCGGCTTGTTGATATAAAGGGACCGATACACCACAACGTTGCTCTGCCCTTTCTAACATTCCAACAGAAAGATCAGCACACACCACTTCAGCACCACGCTTCACCATCTGCTCAGAGAAGTAGCCAGTGCCACAACCTAAATCAAGCATCTTTAAACCTGAGAGGTCTCTCGGTAGCTTATCCAATAGTCGGTGGCCGACATCGCGCTGAAACTCAGCGTGTTTATCATAGGTTGTTGCTGCTTTACCGAAGGCTTCGGCAATCGCATTCTTATCTTGGCTTACGTAATTATGCACTACTGCTTCTTGTGACATTTACTGAGCCTCTTTCTTTAATTCAACGCTTGATTCTATGCTTAGTTCGCTTCCAACGTTGTCGCTTCGATCTATTGCTTGAAGTAACGAGTCAGTTAACTGAAGAACCTGCTTCTGGCTGTGGTTGGCCGTTAACGTAATTCGCAGACGAGCAGTCCCTGTCGGAACGGTTGGTGGCCTTATCGCCGTTACCCAAACTTGGTTACGCTTTAATACCTCCGCTATAGATAAGGCCACCTGAGCATCGCCAATCACAAACGGCTTAATCGGAGTCTGAGTATCAATAAAACCTTTCGTGCCGCTCATCTGCTCAGCATAGAGCGCACTTAACTCCATGAGCTTCTCTCGACGCCACTCTTGCGTTTGAATCATGTGACATGCATGAGACAAAGCCATCGCTTGTGAAGGGGGCATCGCCGTAGAGTACACATGATGACGAGCAAACTGAGTTAAGTAATCACCCACTTCTGACGAACAAAGAATCGCAGCCCCTGAAAGGCCAAATGCTTTACCAAAGGTCACCACCAAGATATCAGGCGTTATTTGCGAAGCGTTGCAGCTCCCTGCCCCTTTATCACCCAATACGCCAATACCGTGGGCATCATCAACCGCTAGCCAACTGTCGTATTGATTGATCAAGTTAGATATTTGATTGAGGGGAGCTTGGTCGCCATCCATGCTGAATACGCCTTCCGTCACAACCAAGGATTGCAGAGAACGGCTTAATAACGACTCTAGATGTTGCGTGTCGTTGTGCTTAAAGCGTTTCATGGTTGCAGGTGAAAGCATCCCCGCTTCCATCAAGGAGGCATGGTTAAGTTTGTCTTGCAACAGGGAGTCGTCTTTTTCGAGCAGAGAAAACAACAAAGCTTGGTTAGCACTGAAACCAGAACTAAATAGTATGGCACGTTCAAAGCCAAGCCATTCACACAGCTGAGCCTCTAAATTTTTATGAGCAGGACTAAAACCCGTGACCAATGGCGATGCAGCACTGCCAGCACCATATTGGGAAAGTCCGGTTTGCCATGCATCGACCAATTCAGGATCGTTTGCCAAGCCTAGGTAGTCATTACTCGAAAAATTAATAAAGCGAGAACCTTCACTATTAAGCAAAGGGCTATTGCTGTTTTCGAGTACCTTAAGTTGACGAGTTAACCCTTGCTCACGGCGATGAGCAAGGGCACTTTTGATGCGAGATTTAAACAGTGGCATCGTAGAACATGTCATCTTTCGTTGGACGAGCAGCAACGCGCTCCACCACTTGATCTAACAGTTCATTTTCTTGAATTTCGTCAGGCTTTTGAGCCACCTGTTGACTGTTGATACCCAGCTTCTTAAACAGCTGCATATCCGTGTCTTCGTCTGGGTTTGGCGTAGTCAGTAGCTTACAACCGTAGAAGATAGAATTCGCACCCGCCATGAAACACATCGCTTGCATCTGTTCGTTCATATTCTCGCGACCTGCAGATAGACGAACCGCAGACATTGGCATCATGATACGAGCAATCGCAATCAACTTAATAAAGTCGAAAGACTCAACATCATCGACGTTTTCCATCGGTGTGCCTTTCACTTTTACAAGCATGTTGATTGGCACACTTTCAGGGTGTACTGGAAGGTTCGCGAGCTCGACAAGTAGACCTGCACGGTCATTAGTGCTTTCGCCCATACCAATAATGCCACCAGAACAGATCTTCATACCCGCATCACGCACGTGAGATAGGGTATCTAAACGATCTTGATAAGTACGAGTCGTAATGATGCTGCCGTAAAACTCAGGAGACGTATCAAGGTTGTGGTTGTAGTAATCCAAACCTGCGTCCGCTAGGTCACCAGCTTGATCTGGCGTTAACATACCTAGCGTCATACAAGTTTCTAAGCCCATGCCTTTCACACCTTTGATCATGTCAGTTAGGTGAGGCATATCACGTTCTTTCGGGTTTTTCCATGCCGCGCCCATACAGAAACGAGTCGAACCCGCGTTCTTAGCTTTTAGCGCCGCATCCAAAACACGCTCTACTTCCATTAAGCGTTCTTTGTCGACATCTGTTCGGTAGTGAGCACTTTGAGGACAGTACTTACAATCTTCAGGGCAAGCCCCCGTCTTAATTGATAAAAGCGTACTTACCTGCACGTGGTTGTGCTCTTGGTACTGTCTATGAACCACTTGAGCTTCAAACATTAAATCCATAAACGGTTTTTCAAGCAGTGCTGTTACTTCAGCAACTGTCCAGTCATGACGAACTTCCACGTGTCGATCCTTTTTTTATTTTTTTGATATTGCACCTCCATCAATAGAGATTGCATTTATGCTTGGCTAGTCTACCGACAAGCTTTAGACTGTCAACATATTGATAATAGCAAATGTTTACATCTGGTTATTATTTAATCACACCAGAAATGGAAGTTACTATGGATCTCGCCTTTGATCGCCAGCATATCTGGCATCCTTACACATCAACGTTAACACCTCTGACCTGCTACCCTGTCACCAACGCAGACGGTGTTTACCTAGAATTAGAAGGCGGAAAACGAATTATTGATGGTATGTCATCTTGGTGGTCAGCCATCCACGGCTACAATCATCCAGAACTAAATGCCGCTGCTCACAGTCAAATCGATAAAGTTTCACACGTGATGTTTGGTGGTATCACCCACCAGCCTGCTATCGATTTGTGTAAGAAGATTTTGAATCTCGCGCCAAGTAATCTTGAACATGTATTTTTGGCCGATTCAGGTTCAGTAGCCGTGGAAGTGAGCCTCAAGATGGCTCTGCAATACTGGCATGCAAAAGGACAACCTCGTTCAAAATTCCTCACGCTGAGAGATGGCTACCACGGTGATACTTTTGCAGCGATGTCGGTTACCGACCCAGATAACTCGATGCACAGCCTCTACAGAGGCTTTTTACCTGAACACATTTTTGCAGACTCACCGAAAACAGGTTTTTGGGAACAATGGGACGCTAGCGACATAGACAGCTTTCGAGAAAAGCTAGCTGCACACCATCAAGAAGTCGCAGCCGTGATCCTAGAACCAATTGTTCAAGGTGCTGGCGGTATGCGCATCTACCACCCTGAGTTCCTAAGACGAGTTCGCTTGCTGTGTGATGAATTCAACGTATTACTGATCTTGGATGAAATTGCAACCGGATTTGGCCGTACAGGGAAATTGTTCGCCTGCGAGCACGCCGATGTTCAACCGGATATTTTATGCGTAGGCAAGGCGTTAACTGGCGGCTATATGACACTGTCAGCGACGCTTGCCAGTAAAGAAGTCGCAGACACAGTATGTGGTGGTGAAGCAGGTTGCTTTATGCACGGCCCTACTTTTATGGGTAATCCATTGGCTTGCGCAGTCGGCGCAGCAAGCTTGTCCATCATAGAGCAAGGCAATTGGCAGAATCAGACTCAACAAATAGAGCAGTTATTCTCTGAGTTACTACCACCTTTGCGAATGCATGATCTTGTTAAAGATGTACGCTGGTTAGGCGCAATTGGCGTTGTCGAAACTCACTCGCCTATCGATATGGAAACCATCCAAGCGCACTTTGTTGAACAAGGTGTTTGGATACGCCCGTTTGGCAAATTGATTTATATGATGCCTCCCTTCATTAGCCAACCGGAACATATCGAACAGCTTGTTTCATCCATTGAAAGTGCATTACAAGATAAGGACTGCTTTAAGTAAAGCTAACGAAGTTTACTCTTATCTTTCTTTGTTAGTGAATCTCATAAATTAAAAGGCCTTACGTGAAGGTAAAGCCTTATTCTATTTTCGGTGATAGCTAACAATTTAACGTAATTGACTATCTTTACTTGCTCGACGATTAAACAATGAATATCGATGTACTGCATGCTCTAACATTGACTGGCATTCAATACAGAAACGTATGCCTTTTATCGCAAGTCGCCTTTGTTCTGGTATCTCACCACCGCATTCATCGCAATAACGTAAGCTTTCTCCGCCTTGAATGTTACCTCTAACTCGAGAGATCTCTTCATCAATGGTATTTTGAATTTGCTGGCTCACACTATCGTCACCAGCCCATCCTACGGCCATAAGCCCTCCTCAGTATTTGAACGAGAAAATCTATACCTACCGCGGTAAGAGCACATTATAACCACATCATCGACTTGCAATAATCATAAAAATCAAGAAAACACTATTACTCACAGGTAACAAAGTTGATTGTTTCTCACCATTACCCCATTCTATAGGCAATAAAAAACCCAGCCTGCTGGCTGGGTTCTATTAGCAACCTAATGCTGAATCAATCTAGTTAACCGATGTGCGTTACGCCGCCCATGTATGGCTGAAGTACTGCTGGGATAGCAATACGGCCATCTGCTTCTTGGTTGTTCTCAAGAATAGCAACCATAGTACGACCAACAGCAAGACCAGAACCGTTCAGTGTGTGTACAAGTTCAGGTTTCTTTTCGCCTTTACGACGGAAACGAGCCTGCATACGACGCGCTTGAAAATCCCACATGTTTGAACAAGAAGAAATTTCACGGTATGTCTCTTGTGCTGGAACCCAGACTTCTAAGTCGTAAGTTTTCGCAGAACCGAAGCCCATGTCACCAGTACATAGAATCACTTTACGGTAAGGAAGCTCTAGAAGTTGAAGTACTTTCTCAGCGTGACCTGTTAGCTCTTCAAGCGCTGCCATTGAGTCTTCTGGCTTAGTGATTTGTACTAATTCAACTTTGTCGAATTGGTGCATACGGATAAGACCACGAGTGTCACGACCGTAAGAGCCCGCTTCAGAACGGAAACATGGAGTGTGAGCTGTCATCTTAAGTGGCAGTTCAGCTTCATCAGTAATCGTGTCACGAACCATGTTCGTTACCGGTACTTCCGCAGTAGGGATAAGCGATAGCGTCTTAAGAGGTACATCACTTACTTGCTCACTTAGCGGGCTTGTGTGGAACAAGTCTTCGCCGAATTTAGGAAGTTGACCAGTACCGTATAGGCTATCGTGGTTCACTAGGTACGGTACGTACATTTCTGTGTAGCCGTGTTCATCAGTGTGAAGGTCCAGCATGAACTGAGCAATAGCACGGTGTAGACGTGCGAATTTGCCTTTCATCACGATGAAGCGAGAACCCGAGATTTTAACTGCGCTAGCAAAATCAAGACCGCCGGACATTTCGCCAAGATCTACGTGATCTTTCACTTCGAAGTCGTAAGTCTTGGGTTGACCCCAACGAGAAACTTCAACGTTATCATCTTCGTCTTTACCTTCTGGTACAGACTCGTCTGGCAGGTTTGGAATAGACATAGTGATCGTTTCTAGATCAGATTGAAGCTCAGCCAATGCTGCTTTAGCTTGGTCTAGTTCTGCGCCTAAGTTGCCTACTTCAGCAAGGATACGCTCAGCTTCTTCATGGTCGCCTTTTGCTTTCGCTTGACCAATGGACTTCGATCGAGAGTTACGTAACGCTTGTAGCTCTTCAGTTTTCATCTGAAGGGACTTACGTTTTTCTTCAAGTTCACGAATTGTCTCTACATCAAGGGCGAAGCCTCGACCTGCTAATTTTGCCGCTGTTTCATCCAGCTCAGCTCGAAGTAATTTAGAATCCAGCATTGCTAATCCTATGCTTTAGTTATTTGAATATTCAGTAGTTTGCTACTGAATCACTGCTAAACCTCTAAAAATGGTGCTATTTCGACCAATTTTTAACGATTTAATATAAATTTTATGACTAGGTAACGATATCCAAAAAAGACTACTTTTCATAGCGTTTTTGTGGGCTTTTTGCGTCCAAGTCCGCCAGATAATCGAGCTTCTCGCCAATTTTGGTCTCTAAGCCTCGTTTTGTTGGGAAATAGTATTGTGTTTCGCCCATTTCAGGCGGTAAATACTTTTCTCCAGCCGCGTAGGCACCTGGTTCGTCATGAGCATAACGGTATTCTTGCCCGTAGCCCATGTCCTTCATCAAAGTTGTGGGTGCATTTCGCAAATGATGAGGCACTTCATATTCAGGTAGATTGTGTGCGTCCGTTAAGGCTTGCTTCCAAGCGGTGTAAACGGCATTACTCTTAGGTGCACATGCTAAATAGACAACAGCTTGAGCAATTGCACGCTCCCCTTCGGCTGGGCCAATACGCGTGAAGCAATCCCAAGCCGACATCGCAACTTGCATTGCTCTTGGGTCAGCGTTACCAATATCTTCAGAAGCAATCGCCAATAAGCGCCTTACGATATACAAAGGGTCACAACCCGCCGCAATCATTCGCGCCGACCAATACAAGGCGGCATCAGGATTAGAGCCACGAATCGACTTATGAACCGCAGAAATGAGGTCGTACCAAATATCCCCCTTGTTATCGAAACGAGCAACCTTCTCGCCAGCCACTTCAGCTAACAACTGCAGCGTTATCGCTCTCTTGCCCTTATCATTGTCTTCTGCCATGTCATACAGCAGTTCAAGATAGTTGAGCGACATACGTGCGTCACCATTGACCAGTTCAGCCAGGCGATCTAAGACGTTATCAGCAAAATCAGCCGTCACATCACCCAGACCACGCTGTTTATCTTCAATAGCTTGGCGAATGACGAGAGAGATATCCTTAGTATTGAGAGAAGTCAGTTTGTAGACACGAGCACGCGACAACAAAGCGTTGTTCAATTCAAAAGAAGGGTTTTCTGTGGTCGCGCCGATAAACGTAACCGTGCCATCTTCGATATGGGGTAGAAAGGCATCTTGCTGGCTTTTGTTAAAGCGATGGACTTCGTCCACAAATAGAATCGTTCTACGCCCCGCTTGCTTGTTCTCACGCGCTTTTTCAATGGCGATACGAATGTCTTTTACACCAGACGTCACCGCTGATACGCGCTCAACTTCTGCATTGGCGTAATTTGCTGCCACTTCTGCCAGTGTGGTTTTACCGGTGCCCGGTGGTCCCCATAAAATCATGGAGTGGAGATGGCCCGCTTCCAACGCTCTACGAAGAGGTTTACCTGGACCTAATATGTGCTGCTGACCTATGTACTGTTCAACCGTTTCAGGCCTCATACGAGCAGCAAGGGGACGAAAATCTTCGTCCCCTGCAAAATCTAAGCTGTAATTACTCAATTGCAATCTCTTGATTCGTTGATGGCATCAATGCCTATCGACTGACTACCAAACGATCTGCCAGTATGGATCAGTTTCTTTGGTCGTCGACCTCGACACCTTCCGGTGCCACAAAAGTAAAGCGGTCTGCAGCAGGTTTACCTAAGTCAACATTGCTAAAGATAAACTCGCCTTTCTGACCGTCTTGTTCAATCACATTAAAGCCCTGAACAATGCCCTTTTCAGTAATGTTAATCTGAAAATCACCCTGATTAGAATCCACAGCCGTTGGCGTTAGCGTAAATTGGTTACCCGTTTGCGCGACGTTGTAGTTGTCCCAATCGCTTTCTTGATTACGAGTCAGTAATACAAAAGGCGTTTGTGATGTGGCTTGTTCTTGCCAGTAAATACTCACTTGCTCAATGAACGGACTGTAGTACCACAAGCTTTGGCCGTCAGATACCAATAGGTTTTCATCAGGGAAAGTTGTTTCCCAGCGGAATAAGCTTGGGCGTGCGATCTCTACCGAGCCTTCACCTTCCATCACAACATCACCGTCAGGGCTGGTAACGACTTGTTTAAAGTCAGCGCTAAAACCTGCATTCAGCGACAAACGGCTACTCAACTCTTCTTTCGGAGAAGCAAATACTGAGAAGCTCATAAATAAAAGTGCGAATACTTTTTTCATTAATAGTCCTGTTAAATCATAATACCAATCACAGTAAGTAAGTGATCAGAAAGAGCGCCGAGAAAAAGCTTGAGAACAAGGCGTAATTTTTTGATAAGTAGTTATTCTACAATCAAACATGATAACGCAGTTATCGAGCGTTTTAACCAGCTAGGGTGACCAGTTATTTACTACGATAGGCATAAGTCGGTCATGTTTTGGTTTCGACCGACTGAATAGCTATGAGTTCCTATTGGAACTAATCTTTTGGTGGTGCCGGCGCCAAGACTTCTCGATTACCGTTGTGTCCTGGAGCACTTACAATACCTTGAGCTTCTAATTGCTCGACAATTCGTGCGGCACGGTTGTAGCCGATCTTAAATCGACGTTGCACACCAGAAACTGAACCTCGGCGTGAATGAACCACGTGCTCTACGACTTGATCAAACAGAGGATCGACTTCTTCATCGCCTTCCATCTTCTCACCCGGTAATAGTGTTTCTGGGGTTTGGTCGCCGTTAGTGATCTCATCAATGTAGTTTGGCTTACCGCGTGCTTTCCAGTTGTTCACGACCGCGTGAACATCATCATCAGATGCAAATGCGCCGTGTACACGAGTTGTGTGGCTTGACCCCGGTGGTAAGTACAACATATCACCCATACCAAGGAGTGATTCAGCACCACCTTGGTCAAGAATGGTTCGAGAGTCTGTTTTGGTCGATACAGTAAAGGCTACACGTGTCGGGATATTAGCTTTAATAAGACCCGTAATAACATCAACCGAAGGACGTTGAGTGGCTAAGATCAAGTGGACGCCAGCCGCACGCGCTTTCTGTGCCAAACGAGCAATCAATTCTTCAACTTTCTTACCCACTACCATGATTAAATCAGCGAATTCATCGACGACAACCACGATGTAAGGCAGTTTTTCCAATAATGGTGCTTCAGGATCCATGCTATCACCCGGCTTCCACAGTGGGTCATGAATTGGATGACCTGCTTCCGCGGCCATCTTCAATTTGTCGTTGTAGCCTTTAATATTACGGACACCGAGCGCCGACATCAGCTTGTAACGACGTTCCATTTCGCCTACACACCAACGAAGGGCGTTAGACGCATCTTTCATGTCAGTCACAACTTCAGACAGTAGATGTGGAATACCTTCATAGATAGACAATTCCAACATTTTCGGGTCAATCATGATAAAACGAACGTCTTCAGGCGATGCCTTGTAAAGCATACTCAAGATCATCACGTTCACACCCACCGACTTACCAGAACCGGTTGTACCCGCGACAAGAACGTGTGGCATTTTCGATAAGTCAGCAATAACCGCTTCACCTGCGATGTCTTGTCCTAGCACGACAGTCGTTGGCGATTTTGCTTCTTGGAACTGAGGGCTAGCAACCACATCAGAGAAGAACACCGTTTGGCGGCTCATGTTCGGCAGTTCTAAGCCAACATAAGGTTTGCCCGGAATTACTTCTACAACACGTACTGCCAATGCAGAAAGTGAGCGTGCTAAGTCCATTGAAAGACCAGAGATACGACTTACTTTCACACCCGGAGCAAGGTCTAACTCGAATCGAGTGATAACGGGGCCAGGGAAAATATCAACCACATCAGCTTTGATTTTGTAATCGGCTAATTTAGATTCAACCAAACGAGCGATTGCTTCGAGCGCATCACGATCAATGAAGGTTTCACGCTTTTCAGGGTGGAACAACAGTTCAAGTGTAGGCAATGGTTCCGCTGGTTTAGGCAAGTTAACATCTTGCTGAACGAGGAACGGGTTTTGCGCTGCAGCCATGTTTGCTTGTGCTTCAGAGACAATGTTTCGGAATGCCGCTACGTCTTGGTCTGGATGTACAGGTTCTTCTTCTGTTACCTCTTCCCAAGGAAGATCAATAGCTGGTGCTTGGTTCTGCTCAGTCGTTTGCGTCAGCTCTTGTTCATAAGATGACGGAGCATGTGGCTCTTCATCATTACCAATAGGTTCAGCGTCTAGCTCTGAATTAGGTTCAAAGCTTTGCTCTTGCGTTGCCTCGAAAGGCGTTGAGAATTCTTGTGGTGTGTCTTCTATTTCACCCATTGGCGAAGCGTGTAGAGATTCTGGTTGCACATCTTCAGTATCGAACTCGTTATTTACTTCTGGTGAGCTATCCATTACTGGTTCCGCACTTTCAACAACCGTCTCAGTCGGATTAACTGCTGGTTGCTCATTCTGTATGTATTGCTGATACGCGATCTGAGATTCATGCGCGTCAACCTGCTCCTGATCAGCAAGATCATCTTCATACATAGCCGCGTTTTCTAACTGCTCAATAGTCGCGTTCAACTGTTTAGAACGTTCGATACCTTCTTCTAAAGGCTCTTCTGCCGCTTGGTAAACGGGTACAGCAGGAACCCGCTCTTGCTCAACGTGTTGAGATTGAATCTGAGGTTGTTCTTGGACGGGAGCTTCTTGCTTAACCGGAACATCGACTGGCATGTGGATGTTGTAATGACGCTTCGGTGATGCAGCATTGTCTAGCGCATTTGTCGCTACGTCTGAAGAGTCATTGGTCGCAGAGAAGCTGAGTGCAGGATCTAGTGGATCATGCTCTGTTGTTTCTTTGTTGTCTTCGATAGCAGGGACATCGCGGTAAGTCGGCTCTGGATGTTGCTGATGACGTTCTTCGATTAAATCTCGGTCTGCCGACTCTCTTAATTGTGGCTCAAGTAACTCTTGGTCTTCACCACGCGCTCTATTAACAGCAGAGGTAAACAGCTTAATCGCACATTCACCCAACGATTCAACGATACTCAGCCAAGAAATACCCGTTAATAAAGTAAAACCAGCACCCCATAAGAAAAGAAGAACCAGTGTACTGCCAAGAACGTTAAGCGTTGGGAGCGCAAGACTTGTTAATACGTCGCCAACCACACCACCTGATGAAAAGTACCAGATATCATCAAAGTTGATATCCGCTAACCCACAACTGGTGAGAATAAGAACGGTTAAACCAAGTAAGCGAGTGCCCCACAACATGAAGTCGATTTGTTCGTCTTCATTACGTTTGCGGAACAACACCCATGCAGCCACTGTCACTAATAGAGGTAGCGGGTAAGCCAGTGAACCAAACACAAAGAAAAGCGTATCCGCCAACCATGCACCTAGGTAGCCACCCGCATTCTGAATGTCACCACCCCACGCCGTTTGCGACCATGATGGGTCTGCAGGACTAAAAGTTAATAACGCAACGGCAAGTAGAATAGAGAAGAGAACACCTAAAATCAGGCTGCACTCTTTGAGACGTTGAGAACCATTCAAACGAGGAGACTGAGGCTCTTCACTCGTTTTAATGATTGTTTCTACTTTATTACTGCTCTGCTTGAACATAAACCAACTTAATAATTAAACGGGATAAAAACATAGCGAACGGCACAAGCCATTCGTTTTCATGAAACTACTGTTGATTTAACCATATCAAACAGAAAAACCCAATTCCAGAAAGCAAGAAAGCGGAACAAATGTCCGCTTTCTTTCATTTCACCAATTGTGACTAACGAGTTTTAATCACAAGTTGATTAGTTTGTTTCACTTCTTCCATTACAACGTAAGTACGAGTGTCGTTTACGCCTGGTAGCCGCAGTAACGTATCACCCAACAACTTACGGTAAGCACCCATGTCCGATACACGTGTTTTTAGAAGATAGTCAAAATCACCCGACACTAAATGACACTCTTGGATGTCATCCAGTTTCTGCACAGCGGTGTTGAATTGTTCGAACACATCAGGCGCACCACGGTTCAAAGTAATTTCAACAAACACTAAAAGTGAAGCATCAAGGTACTGTGGGTTCAGCAATGCTGTGTACCCAGTAATGTAACCTTGACGTTCTAAACGACGAACACGCTCAAGACATGGAGTGGGAGAAAGTCCTACTCGTTTCGAGAGTTCAACGTTTGAGATACGACCGTCTTTTTGCAACTCATTAAGAATGTTGCGGTCAATACGATCTAGTTCCTTGGACGGCTTCTTATAATTGTCTGCCATTTTTTATTCCACCTTATTACTTCCTTGCAAAAAAATATACTACAACTTTTTAATATTCGGTATCAAATTCTATCTGAACCTATCTATACTAGATATTAATTCGACAGAATTACCCTACACATAGATAAAACAACCATAATATAATAAGGAGTCAGGATGATCATTGGCGTACCTAAGGAAATCAAGAACCACGAATACCGCGTTGGTATGACCCCAGCTAGCGTGAGAGAACTAATCTCACATAGTCACCAAGTTTTTGTTGAAACCAATGCCGGTACTGGTATCGGTTTTTCAGACGATGATTACATCGCTGTAGGCGCATCCATTCTTCCTACTGCTGCTGACGTTTTCGCGAAAGCAGAGATGATTGTAAAGGTTAAAGAACCTCAAGCTGTCGAGCGAGCTATGCTTCGTGAAGGGCAAATATTATTTACCTATTTACACCTTGCACCAGATTTTCCACAAACGGAAGAGCTAATCAAGAGCAAAGCTGTCTGCGTAGCCTATGAGACTGTAACAGATAATATGGGTCGCTTGCCACTTTTAGCACCAATGTCTGAAGTCGCTGGTCGCATGTCTATTCAAGCAGGTGCACAAACACTAGAGAAATCTAACGGTGGTTGTGGTCTCCTTCTTGGCGGCGTTCCTGGTGTTGAGCCAGCGAAAGTTGTTGTAGTTGGCGGCGGCGTTGTTGGTGCTAACGCAGCACGTATGGCTGTTGGCCTTCGCGCAGACGTAACCATCCTTGATCGCAACGTAGATACGCTTCGTCGTCTTGATGAAGAATTCCAAGGTCGCGCAAAAGTGGTTTATTCTACTGAAGACGCTATTGAGAAGCATGTTCTAGAAGCAGACCTAGTGATTGGTGCAGTACTAATCCCAGGCGCAGCCGCTCCTAAACTTGTTACAAAAGATCACATCGCTAAGATGAAGCCAGGTTCAGCTGTTGTTGATGTTGCAATCGACCAAGGTGGTTGTTTCGAAACTTCACACGCGACCACTCACGCCGATCCAACTTACATCGTTGATGACGTAGTTCATTACTGTGTTGCTAACATGCCAGGTGCCGTTGCTCGTACTTCGACTTACGCACTAAACAATGCAACACTTCCTTACATTGTTAAGCTAGCGAACAAAGGCTACCGCGAAGCACTTCTATCTGATGAAGGTTTCCTAGAAGGTCTAAACGTAATCCACGGTAAAGTGACTTGTAAAGAAGTTGCAGAGAGCTTTGACCTAGAATACGTAGCACCAGCAGAAGCAATCGCAATGTTTAACTAGTGATGTAGTGACTAACTGAGCGTAAAATTTTCTCGTTGAAGCGTTCAGTTACAACACACATTAAAAAGCCAGTCCGACATTGTCGAACTGGCTTTTTTGTATCTATACCTATTGTTCCATAGCGGTAGGGTAACGAGCTTTATTATGAGCTCGTCAACTTTGACCTAACGTTTGCTCTTAACACCATGAATCAGCAGGTTTCGAGGGGTAACACTGCGCTCACAAAACTCTTCTATCGAAGCTTCATAACCTTGTTCTTGCAGATAGATTGCACGATCTAAGGCCAACCATATCTCTAATGGTCGTCTAAATACTTGTTGGACTAAACTCAACTTCTCCATTTCCCAGAAGAGCGTCTCGCCTTGAGCAAAATAGGATTCAAAGTCGATATCCGAACCAAGTGTTATCTCTTTCACTTCAGAAGCCCACTGGCAAAATGATTCAAACCCTTCAGATAGCTCTGATTTTTTGATGCTCGGTACTGGGATGTATTCATCGATATTAAGTTCAGACTTAAGCAATTGGCTGAAGCCCAAACGATAACTCATCTCTAATTGACGATGTCTCTTTACTCTTTCACCACCAGTGACCGTTTCTTGAAGTGGGATTCTTAAATCACTCTTGCTCAATACTAGTGCCGAGCTTTTCGCGATAGATGACATCGCTTGGTAGTTTTCATCGCGAATAAGATGGTAACAACATGGAGAAATGGTCACGGCTGGAAGCCCATGTGATACAGACTTTTTCACTAACTCGACATGAAGGTCGCCACAGGCGTGAAGAGCGACAGCGTGTTGGTTTGAATTAAACACATCACCTGCGCTTTCTGAAAAAGCGTCACCTTGAACAAAGTTCATCTCTAGCTTCTGATGATCTGCAATCTGTTGGCCGCTTTCACACAGTGACTGTTGCCACTCAAAGCTGGTGACCTTTTGATTCGATTGTTGAGTCAAGATTCTGCCAAGAAAGCCTTTGCCAGAGCACCATTCAAGCCACTCTTGCCCTTGGTGATGCTCAAGAGAAGCCTCTCCCATCGCAACAATTTGTTGCAGCTTTCTACCTGGAATACCATCGGCAGTTCCGCGCGGAAGATCGAGCCCAACAAGCGCAGTATGGTTGAACTGGATATTTTGGTTGGCTTTCTCTAGCTGAGGAAGGAAACGCGTAAGATCAGTTAGCAAGTCTTGCGGTTGTTTTTTGAGAGTCTGAATTCTCTCGATACTCAAACTATCCAACCAATCAGTAAGAGGACGATTCACATCAGCCCATGGCTGTTGCTGAATTTGACATAGGTGGAAAGGCTCTGAACGCCAATAGACTTGGTGCTCTAACAAAAATGAATCGAGAATTATAAATCGTGAATGCATGCTTCCCCCTATGATGCTTGGATTGTAGGGGCAAGAGACCAAAATGGAAAGGTTCGATATAGAGAGAACTAAAACGAAAACTAGAAGCCTGAAAGAAAAACGACCTGTGAATACAGGCCGGATAAGAATCTAGATTTGCACGATGAGATTAACGAACAGGCAGTTCGATATCCTTAAACATCTCTTCGATCTCATCATTTGATTTAAGCGAAATAGCTTGCTCAACAACAGGACGAGTCAGATGTGGTGCAAAACGCTCCATAAAGTCGAACATGTAAGAACGTAAGAAGGTGCCCTTTCTAAAGCCAATGCTTGTGGTGCTTGCACCAAATAGGTGGCTTGCATCAATAGCTACTAAGTCGGTGTCTTGCTCGTGATCAATCGCCATACTTGCAATCACGCCGACACCAATCCCCATTCGAACATAGGTTTTAATGACATCGGCATCTGTCGCGGTAAACACGACACGCGGTGTTAGACCAACTTTGTTGAACGCGGTATCGAGTTCTGAACGCCCAGTAAAGCCGAACACATAAGTCACTAGAGAATAGGCGGCAAGGTCTTCAATAGACACTAATTGCTTTTGCGCCAGAGGGTGATCTTTGGTGACAACGATCGAGCGATTCCAGTGATAACAAGGCAACATAATCGCGTCTTGATATAAATGAAGCGCTTCGGTAGCAATGGCAAAGTTAGCAGTGCCTTTGGCTACCGCTTCTGACATTTGGCTTGGCGTGCCTTGGTGCATGTGAAGCGACACCTTAGGGTATCGCGCCGTGAAACCTTTAATCACATCCGGTAGAGCATAACGAGCTTGGGTGTGCGTCGTTGAAATGTTCAATGTACCCATTTCAGGATGAGTGTGTTCACCGGCGACGGCTTTAATACTTTCAACACGAGCGAGAATCTCTTGAGAGATACGAATAATATCTTCGCCAGCTTGAGTCACCTGCGTTAAGTGTTTACCACTACGCTCGAAAATCTGAATGCCCAATTCATCTTCTAGCAATCTAACTTGCTTACTAATACCAGGCTGTGATGTGTATAGACTCTCAGCGGTCGCTGACACATTTAGGTTATGGTTTAGAACCTCAACAATGTACTTCAGTTGCTGTAACTTCATATCTAACCTTTTACTCATTTATGTGCTAACTTATTTGCAAAGAGAGCGTCATAGTCTCGTGTAATATAATTAATAGTTATAACGCTTCATGCACTAAATTGATAGAAAAATTGAGTTTTTATAGGTTAACAAACAAAAACATCAGTATCGCTTTGCAACCAACTCCTCATTCTCATATATTAGTAGGTAAATTTTGATTGCCGATTGCGCTCAACAAGAGATAATCAGAAATCGCAATTTACGAGTGCCGATACACAATGGAATCGTGTATCCTCTCCAGTTAGCTATAAAAAACAACAAGCAGACACAAATATATGAATATTGGTTTAATAATCGCCTTAGTCGCCGTTCTTCTGGTGTTGGTTTTAGGCTACAACATCATGCTTCAATACAAAGTTAAGGTAGAAACAGCGAAGAAACAGGAAGCTTCTCGTTATCTAACCATTATTGACGGAACCGAAGAGTTGATTGGCAATGCGCACCACATGCCTTTTAGCCAAGACCTTCTTATATGCTTAAATAACCGAATCCTTGATGCACTTGAAAATATGTATCAGCTCGACCCTAAGAATAAGCAACTACTGCAACGAATCGAAAGTGTAAAACAGCAGATCACACAACTAAAAGAGAACTACCAAGGTGGCGAAAGTACCACTTTCCGTGTTCCTAGCAGTGATAAGCAAGCAATTATGATGCTTAAGTTGGTTAAACGCCTTCGCGATACGGTTCGTAACGAACACAATAAAGGCCGCTTTGATACTCAAGCTTACGTGGTTGAAAATGCTCGTCTAGAAACGATCCAGATTCGTATCAATATCGAAAACGTGATCAAACGTGCTAACGATTCAATCTCTCGTGGGCAACCAGGCACAGCGATTCAGCTATTACGCAAAGGCATTGATGCTTTAGCGACTAAGAACGATGCGTACTCTAATCAAGCAAAAGAAAAACTTCAGCAGATGTTGGACGAGCTTGATCAGAAGCGCCAAAACAAAAATGCTCAAGACTTACAGCAAATGGAATCTAAAGAGCGTGACGACGATATGGATGCCCTCTTCGGTCAGAAGAAGAAATGGTAACCATCTAACTCAAACACGAAAAGGCCGCCTCATTTACATTAAATGGGCGGCCTTTTTTGTGCCTATTGAATTTCCTTTCTCCGTATAGGGAGATCTCATGAGCTGTGATAACATCGCGCATTATCAACAAACTTGCCCAGACCATGTATCAAGAATTATTAGCCCCAATACACTCTTTTCTTAAAGCTGAAACGCCAGATTCATGGATAGATGAAGCCAAGAAGCCTAAAAACCTTCATATCATTTTACGCGATCACATGCTTTGTGAGCTCAAAGCCGCTCAAAGTGCTTTGTTCCTTATCCGTAAGTATGCGGTAGATAAAGAAAGCGCGAAGCAATTGAATGAGTGGATTTTGCCATACGAGCAATTTGCTTATCGTCGTATCGGAGATTTGGAGTCGCTACGTGGTAAAAGTAACGTATCTAAGCAAATCACAGCAAAAGAAGGCTGTAATTACGGCGCCGACTTGATCGATAAAATGGTGCTGCTAATTAAAGAAGAACTGCATCACTTTTATCAAGTCATGGAATTGATGGTAAAGAAAGGCGTGACGTATCAACCAATTGAAGCAGGTCGTTATGCTAAAGGTTTAATCAAGCAAGTGAAAACTTACGAGCCAGACGCTCTGGTTGATAAGCTGATCATCGGCGCCTTTATTGAAGCTCGCTCTTGTGAACGCTTTGCTAAACTGGCCCCTTTCTTGGAAGAAGACATGGAGAAGTTTTACGTCTCTCTACTTCGCTCAGAAGCTCGTCACTATCAGGATTACCTTGAACTCGCAGAGCAAATCGCAGGGAAAGATATCTCAGAGCGTATTGCTCATTTTGCGCAGGTAGAAGCTGACCTAATCACTTCAGAAGACAGCGACTTCAAATTTCATAGCGGTGCTCCGGTTTAAGCTCAGCACAGAAAATCCGAACCAATTGATATCTCGTCAGTAAATAAGAAGGCCAGCAAATTGCTGGCCTTATTCATTCGTATCGCTATCTAAAAATAACTTAAACTAGCGTGCCGTTGATTTCAGCAAGTACTGCTGCAGGATCTGCTGCTTGAGTAATTGGACGACCGATAACTAAGTAGTCTGAGCCAGCTTGAATTGCTTGAACTGGCGTCATAATACGCTTCTGGTCACCTACGTCAGCGCCTACAGGGCGAATACCAGGGGTAACAAGCTTTAACTCTTTACCCAACTCACCTTTCAACAATGAAGCTTCTTGAGCAGAACATACAACGCCATCTAGACCTGAGTTTTTAGTCAAAGACGCCAAGCGCATTACCTGCTCTTGTGGTTGAATGTTCAAACCAATACCAGCCAAATCAGATTGTTCCATGCTGGTTAACACGGTAACGCCGATGAGTAATGGACGATCTTTACCGTAAGGTTCTAGAATTTCGCGTGAAGCCGTCATCATACGCTCTCCACCGCTCGCGTGTACGTTCACCATCCACACGCCCATCTCAGCAGCAGCACGTACCGCTTTTGAACATGTGTTTGGAATGTCGTGGAACTTAAGGTCTAAGAACACTGAGAAACCACGTTTATGTAATTCACGGACGAATTCAGGGCCAAACAGGGTAAACATCTCTTTACCGACTTTTAAGCGGCAAGACGCTGGATCGATACGATCAACAAAGGCTAATGCATCCGCTTGATTGTCGTAATCCAATGCTACAATGATTTTTTGGTCGTTCATTTCATCTCCTAACGCGGTTAACTTTCTTTAAATAATCACTACAAGTAATAGTGACAAATAACAGTCATAAAAATGCAGCCCGAAAGCTGCAATTATTAATTTGGTCTAACAATGACCACAAATCTATTCACCATCTAGCCCACGAATAGGCTTGATCGTCCCCCACCCTTTACATGAAGGGCAGTGCCAATACATCGAGTGTGTCGAGAAACCACACTGACGACAGCGGTAATGAGGCTTAACTTTAAGTTGTTCACCAACCATAGACTGAAGAGTCGTCAGACTGTCTTTCGCACGACCTTCTTCTGCTTCAGCAAGATGATAATCGATTAATCGATAGAAGCCTTTCATGGTTGGGTTTTTAACCAGTTGCTTGGTCAGCAACTCTTGAGCGGAGCCAACATCTTCGTGATGTGCCACCAACTGAGCAAGCATCAATTCAGCCGAAACACCGGCTTTCTTTTGAATACAGGCTTTTAGGAATTCAACAAGTTCTGCCTCTTGGCTAAGCTTGTGGTAACACTCAGCAAGGGTTGGAAGCACCTCACTGATAAAATCGATATCTTGTTCAAGCACAGACTCAAGACAGGTAATGGTCTTCTGGTAATCTTCATTAGCTAAATGGAACTTACCTAAAGCAATACTAGATCGAACACACTTAGGGTCTTCAGAGAGCGCTTTTTTAAAAAACTGAAGTGCCTTAGAACGATTACCCTCAGCTTGCTCTTGCATTGCTAGCTCACACCAAAAGTGTGCAACAGTTGCACGCATCTTTCTTTTTTTCTTACCAAGCTTAACGAGAATATTGCCGTAATGAATCGCCTTGTTCCACTCTCGAGTTTGCTGATAAATAGCGACCAGCTGTTGCAAAGCACCCTCTTTATGATCAGGTTCTTCTACAAGCTGTTCAAAGATTTTTTCAGCGCGATCTAGGAAACCAGAGACCATATAGTCTTTTGCGAGTTGTTGCAGTGCGAGGTTTTTTTGATCGAGGGTTAGCCCCGAACGAGAGATGAGGTTTTGGTGAATTCGAATAGCTCTATCTACCTCGCCTCTTGAACGAAATAGATTACCCAAGGCCAAGTGAGTATCAATGGTTTCATTGTCCACTTGAAGCAGTTCGATAAAGTGATCGACCGCTTTGTCAGATTGGTCCGACAACAATAGGTTCAAACCCGTCACATACTGGCGGGAGATCTGGTGTGATTGCTTTTGTTTTTCTTGCTGAGCATTACGATTACCCATATACCAGCCGTAAGCGGCTGCAATCGGTAAAAGTAAGAACAGTAACTCTAACATCAAATATAGCCTTAAGCTTTAGTGGCAGCAGCTACCTGCTTTGATTGCTTATTGAGTTGTTTTTTCAAGCGATGAATTTTCAACTGAGAACGCATGTGCATATTACCAAAGACTAACCAAGCAAGGCCAAAGCCTGAAACGAAGACAACACCTAATAAGCTCGATAAGTGGAAGTCACCTTGTGCTAGCAGATAATTGAAGTTCACAGCGGTTTGGTTCTGAGAGCCTAAAGCCAGTGCAATTAGGAAAAGTGCGATAACAGCGACTATTTTTATAATTTTCATAGTTCATCACTCATTGGTTGGTTAGCTGTACGATTATGCAGGAAAATTACTAATCAGACCACCATATTATGGTCATAAAAAAGCGGCATACATTATAGTATGCCGCTTTTATTAATTCCGATAAGTAGACTACAATCCTGAATTTACTCGTTCTCGTAGCTCTTTACCTGGTTTAAAGTGAGGAACGTATTTACCTTCCAGCTCTACCTTGTCGCCAGTCTTTGGATTACGTCCAACACGAGGCTCGCGGTAGTGAAGAGAAAAGCTACCAAAACCGCGAATTTCGATTCGGTCACCACTTTCTAGTGTTGAAGCCATGTGCTCTAAAATATCTTTTACAGCGTCTTCAATTTCTTTTGCAGAAAGGTGCGTTTGCTCTGCGCACAGTCTTTCAATCAATTCAGACTTAGTCATAGTTACCCTCGTTGGTTTTCTTTTTAGAAATTATAGACCTATCGGAAAAATAAGCAAAAAAAAGGAGCCTTACGGCTCCTTCTTAGCTATATAGCTATAATTCTCTTAATGAGAAGCTATTATTCGCCTTTAGCAGCTTTGAATGCGTCTGCCATTGCGTTACCGAACGCGCCTTCATCAGACTTGTTCAGTGAAGCCATTGCTTCTTGCTCATCAGCTTCATCTTTAGCTTTGATAGATAGGTTGATTACGCGGTTCTTACGGTCTACACCAGTGAACTTCGCTTCAACGCTGTCACCAACGCTTAGGATTAGAGATGCATCTTCGATACGGTCACGAGAAACTTCAGAAGCACGTAGGTAGCCTTCAACGCCTTCGATTAGCTCGATAGTAGCGCCTTTAGCGTCAACTGCAGTTACAGTACCGTTTACAAGAACACCTTTCTTGTTGTCAGCAACGTATGCGTTGAACGGGTCGTTTTCCATTTGCTTAACGCCAAGAGAAATACGCTCACGCTCTGCATCTACTGCTAGAACAACAGCAGAGATTTCGTCGCCTTTCTTGTATTCACGTACAGCTTCTTCGCCGGCAGCGTTCCAAGAAATGTCAGATAGGTGTACAAGACCGTCGATACCGCCTTCTAGACCGATGAAGATACCAAAGTCAGTGATAGACTTGATCTTACCAGTAACTTTGTCGCCCTTAGCTTGCATTTCTGCAAATGACTGCCATGGGTTAGCTTTACACTGTTTCAGACCTAGAGAGATACGACGACGTTCTTCGTCGATATCAAGAACCATAACCTCAACTTCGTCGCCAACATTAACAACTTTAGAAGGGTGGATGTTCTTGTTAGTCCAATCCATTTCAGAAACGTGTACTAGACCTTCAACGCCTTCTTCGATTTCAACGAAGCAGCCGTAGTCAGTTAGGTTCGTAACACGACCAGAAAGCTTGTGACCTTCTGGGTAACGCTTAGCGATTGCTACCCATGGATCTTCGCCTAGTTGCTTAAGACCTAGTGATACACGAGTGCGCTCACGATCGAACTTAAGAACTTTAACTAGGATTTCGTCACCAACGTTAACGATCTCTGATGGGTGCTTAACACGCTTCCAAGCCATATCAGTGATATGTAGAAGACCGTCAACACCGCCAAGATCAACGAATGCACCGTAGTCAGTAAGGTTCTTAACGATACCTTTAACTTCAGTACCTTCTTGTAGAGTTTCAAGAAGTTCGTCACGCTCAACACTGTTTTCAGATTCGATAACAGCACGACGAGAAACAACAACGTTGTTACGCTTCTGGTCTAGCTTGATTACTTTGAACTCTAGCTCTTTGTTTTCTAGGTGAGCAGTGTCACGGATAGGACGTACGTCTACTAGAGAACCTGGAAGGAAAGCACGGATACCGTTAAGTTCAACAGTGAAACCGCCTTTAACTTTACCGTTGATGATACCAACAACAGTTTCAGCTTCTTCACAAGCTTTCTCAAGTACGATCCAAGCTTCGTGACGCTTAGCTTTCTCACGAGAAAGTTGAGTCTCACCGAAACCATCTTCAACAGCGTCTAGAGCTACGTCTACTTCAGCACCAACTTCAACTTCAAGTTCGCCAGCAGCGTTCTTGAATTGTTCAGCAGGGATAGCAGATTCAGACTTAAGACCAGCATCTACAAGAACGAAACCGTTCTCGATAGCTACTACAGTACCTTTAACGATGCTGCCTTGTTGGAATTCAGTTTCAGATAGAAACTCTTCAAAGAGTTGAGCAAAAGATTCAGTCATTATTTAATCTTCAATAATTAAACGTCCATGGGTATCCTACCGCATGGGGTTGATAAATTCGCCGGTCATCATCCTTGCGACCAACGTTCGTACTAGCTCGGCGAAATTACCCAGCCAGTTTCGATTCAATATAGTGTAGTGCTTTTTCTACTACTTGTTCGATGTTCATCGAAGTAGAATCAAGCACAAGCGCATCCTCAGCTGGGCGTAATGGCGCAACTGGGCGATTACGATCTCGGTCGTCTCGCTCTTGGATCTCGCTCAAAAGGTCGTCAAATTTAACATCTAACCCCTTCTGTTGCAACTGTTTAAGGCGGCGGTTCGCACGCTCTTCAGCACTTGCATCTAAAAATATTTTCGCTTCAGCTTCAACAAATACAACGGTTCCCATGTCACGACCGTCTGCAACTAAACCGGGAGCTGCGCTAAAAGCACGCTGACGACGCAGTAGTGCTTCACGAACGCGAGGCAGAGCCGCTACTTTTGAAGCTGCCATGCCCGTTTCTTCTTTACGAAGTTCACCTGACACATCTTCGCCTTCCAAGATAACCTTAACCAAGTCACCTTCAGCAATAAACTGTACATCGAGGTGAGTAGCAAGCGGTACCAAAGCATCTTCCGATTCAGTATCTACACCGTGGTGAATTGCCGCTAAAGCCAGTACGCGATAGATCGCACCTGAGTCTAGAAGATGAAAACCTAGCTTGTCTGCTAGTAACATACACAGGGTACCTTTACCTGCACCACTTGGTCCATCAACCGTAATCACTGGGCTTTGAGAAGGCATCTTTTACTCCACGTTTTGTCGTAAGTTGTATTCTGTACTAGCAGATCGCCACTACTTTATAGGCGGCATATTATAAAGAAAAATTGAAAGTCGAGCGAGGTAATTCTCAGATAATTCAGAGTTGATGATGCATAAGCGAATGCAACCGACTCAATATCCTCTCGCTTAGTTCAATAAAACACACATACACATTCTGTAGACGTAAAAAAGCCCCGCAATAAGGGAGGCTCTGTGATTTTGCATTTTTGTAGAGCAAAGAAGTAGTAGCTCAAAGAAGCTTAACCAATAATCGCGCGAACCGCTTCTAAGTCTTCTGGCGTATCAACACCCGCAGCAGGCGCTTCAGCCGCAACGTCTACATGGATTTTCTCTCCGTACCACAGCACTCGCAGTTGCTCTAAGCACTCAATACGCTCAAGTGTACTTGGTTTCCAATTGATATAAGTGTTTATAAAACCCGCACGATAAGCGTAGATACCAATATGACGCAGCAAAGGCGATTCCGCGGCCGTACCATTGTTCGCGTAAGCATCGCGATCCCAAGGAATCGTTGCTCGGCTAAAATACAGTGCGTAACCGTCTTTATCCGTTACGACTTTCACAGCATTAGGATTAAACACTTCATCAGCGTGAGTAATTTCTACACCTAACGTTGCCATTGGTGCTGTGCTATTCGCCAGGTTATTTGCAACCTGGTTAATAATTGCAGGTGGGATAAGGGGCTCATCACCCTGAACATTCACGATAATGTGGTCATCAGGAATGTTCATCACTTCAATCACTTCAGCTAAACGCTCTGTACCTGATTCGTGATTCGGAGATGTCATACAAACGGTCGCACCAAATGCTTTAGCTGCTTTCTCAACTCGAGCGTCATCGGTAGCGATAATAACGTTATCAGCCCCCGCCTTCATTGACTGTTCGTAAACCCATTGGATCATCGGCTTTCCACCAATATCAGCCAATGGTTTTCCAGGCAAACGGCTCGATTGATATCTTGCCGGAATGACAACCATAAACGACATTATTTAGCCTCATCCATTGAAACGGTACGAGCTTCAGGCTCTAGAAGAACAGGGATACCCTCTTTGATTGGGTAAGCTAGGCGGTCAATTTTACAAACAAGCTCTTGCTTATCCTTGTCAAAAGTTAGTTTACCTTTACATACAGGGCAAGCAACGATCTCAAGCAGACGATGATCCATAGTATTCCATAACCTCTTTTATTCTTTTTAAAATTTGCTGTTGCGAATCTTCATCAAACTGTGCTGAAACTGGAAGATACCACCAGTTTTCTTGCGCATAGTCTTCGCATTTAACAGCGTCTTTTTCTGTCATAATCATGTTCATACCTTTCTTTGCTAAGGCATGAAGTTCATCTTTATCAAAATCTTGATGGTCGGCGAAACCCTGTGTGAAAACCACATCACCATCAAGATCTTCTAATGTTTTAAAAAAGCGCGGTGGATGACCAATACCTGCAAGAGCCACCAGCTTTCGTAATTTTTCTACTGGTACTTTCTGGCCCGTCTTAAGGTTAACGGCTTGGCTTGGTAGCAAAGACATCGAGAACTCACGCCCTTGAGCTTTGCCACCATTGTTAACCAAAAAATCCACGGTATCTAAGCGTGATACAGACTCTCTTAATGGTCCTAAAGGAATGAGACATTCGCTACCAAAACGTCTCGAACCATCGATAACTGCAAACTCAATATCGCGCTCAAGTGCATAATGCTGAAGACCATCATCAGTGATAATGACATTAACGCCTTCGTTCAGCAAAGCCTTCACTGCATTTGCACGGATAGGGTCAACCGCTACAGGCGCCCCTGTTCGCTTTCGAATCAATCGAGGTTCATCACCCGAATATTCAGTAGGCGTGTTCTCATCCAACACTAATGGATAACTAGGAGCTTTCCCGCCATATCCTCGAGAAACCACACCAGGCTTGAAGCCAGTAGCTTGAAGCATCTCAACTAACCAGATAACCACCGGAGTTTTACCATTGCCACCCGCGGTAATATTACCAACAACGATCACAGGCAAAGGTGGGCGATAGGTCTCTTTCTTCCCAGAGAGATACGCTTCGCGACGTTGAGTGCTGATCATTTTGAACAACAGGCTCAACGGCCACAACAATGGCCAAAGAAGGTATTTTAGCGGGTGATTGTTAAACCAAATTTTTTCGATCAAAACGAAGCCTAATCTTATTCGCTAAACTGGATTCGGTGTAATTGAGCATAAGCACCGTCATGTGCGATTAACTCAGCATGCGGACCTCGTTCAACAATATGACCATCGTCTACAACCATAATTTCGTCAGCTTGCTCAATCGTTGATAGGCGGTGTGCAATAACCAGTACCGTTTTATCTTTTTGCAGCTCATCCAAAGCCGATTGAATGGCTCTCTCTGATTCCGTATCCAAAGCCGATGTTGCTTCATCTAGGATCAAAACTGGAGCTTCTCTTAACAACGCTCGTGCAATTGCAATACGTTGTCGTTGCCCACCAGATAGGCTTGCACCGTTCTCACCAACAATCGTATCCATGCCGTTTTCCATGCCCTCGATAAATTCAGTGGCGTGAGCAAGCTTAGCAGCATGTTCAATTTGTTCGCGCGAGTAAACCTCACCAGCCGCATAGGCAATATTATTGGCGACCGTATCGTTGAACAGATGAACATTTTGAGAAACAAGCGCAAAATGCTCACGCAGATTTTTCAGCTCATAATCTCGGATGTCGTGTCCATCAAGTTCAATAGAGCCTGAGTCCACATCATAGAAACGAGTAAATAGGTTGGCAATGGTACTCTTACCAGAACCAGAACGTCCAACAAGCGCTACTGTCTTACCTGTCGGTATGTTGAAGCTCACCTTATCGAGTGCTGGTTTCTCTGCGCCCTCATAAGTAAACGTCACATCTTTTACAGCAACTTCACCGCTTACGGTTGCAGGTTTCAACGTACCTTTGTTTTTTTCTGTGTCGAGATCCATCAAACCAAATAGAGTAGTGCTCGCCGCCATACCGCGTTGGAACTCTGACGTTACGTTAGTCAAGGCTTTCAATGGTCGTAGCAAACCAAACATAGCCGAAAACACAACCGTAAACGTACCAGCCGTTAGTTCAGCTTTAATAGAGTCGACACTCGCTAAATAAAGAACAACCACAATCGCGATAGAAGCAATCATCTGAATAATTGGGTTCGCCGCCGCTTGAGCCGTTACCAATTTCATGCTTTGTTGACGCATCTGATTACTAACGGTATCAAAACGACCTCTTTCTAGATCTTGACCACCGTAAGTTAAAACCACCTTATGACCTTTCAGCATTTGTTCTGCTGAAGAAGCCACATGTCCCATGCTGGTTTGCATGTTCTTAGAAATTTTTCTGAATCGCTTCGATACAATGCTGATTGCCCAAGCTACAAAAGGAGCAACAGCAAATAGCACCAAAGACAACTGCCAGCTATTCCAGAACATCAGCGTCAACAGGCCAATGATGCTGGCACCTTCACGAACAATACTGACCAAAGCCTTGCTGGTTGCAGCAGAGACTTGCTCTGAATCGTAAGTAATTCGAGACAGCAGTGCGCCCGTTTTTTCTTTATCAAAGAAAGACACAGGCATATGCATGAAATGACTGAAAATTTTACGTCGAATCTCCATCACCACGTTGCCAGAGACCCAACTCAAGCAATAGGTTGAAACGAAGCCACTCAAACCACGAATGAACATCATGGCAAAGATAATAATAGGGAGCGTGCGTAAAAAGTCAGATTCAGCGTTACCAAAGCCTTCATCAAGTAATGGCTTTAGTAATGAAATCATATAAGTATCAGAGACGGCATTTATAATAAGCGCAATAACCGCAACACCAAGGCCGGCCTTATACAGTCGAATATAAGTCCAAAGTCTTTTAAATGTGACCCAAGTGTTTTCATCTGTTTCTGTTGACATAGAATCGCTTAATTTTCTTACAATAGTCTATCTATTCTACTCCCTTACGAAGCATCTGCCTATACCACTGCCCCCCCTGATGCTCTCTAATCGTATGATATTTCCAACCCTCCTTATTTGTCCTGATGGTTATTTGTCCACTTTCACCCGTATCTAGCCACGTACTTCCTGCTTCTTGATAACGTTCTACGACAGACTGACTTGGCATCCCCCACTGGTTTCCTTTAGACAATGAAGCGATGGCCAACTGCGAAGAAACAGCCTCAATAAATCGAGCAATGGAAGAGGTTGAGCTACCATGATGAGGAACCAACATTACATCACTTTTGAGTCGCGTAGCCTCGCGTGCAAGTAACCACTCACTGACTAATTCAATATCTCCGGTAAGAAGCATCGAAAACTCAGTGCTTGGCTCATAGATGCGGACAACACATGAATGAGGGTTATATGCCCTTTCAACACTTTGGGGTGGCCACAACACCTCAAATTCGACATCTTGCCAATGCCAAGACTCTCCAATCACACAAGCTTGATCATTAAACGTAGACTGACTATTGAGCGAGGCTGGAGGTTTAAGTCTTTGGCTCGCGCGTATCCATTTTGCGTTGTAGTGAGAAAGTAATGCCTGATATCCACCAGCATGGTCAGAATCGAAATGACTGACAATCACCCCATCAAGTTCCTTGATTCCCCTTCTTTCTATCGTAGGTATCAATAGAGACTCAACCACAGAACCGCCCGGCCATGCATTACCAAGATCATAAACAATAACCCGGTTATTTTTTTGAAGAACAACCGACAAACCATGTCCAACATCTAAGATATCGACTCTCAATACTTCTGGTTTCAACTTTCCAAATTCCCACCACAAAACAAATACAGCACTGGCGAAAAACATCATTCTACGATGGAAGTAATGACATAAAAGACCCAATAGAAAAATGAAAAACACGAACAAAGCAGCGATTTCATCATCAACCGTGACCCAAAAACGTTCAGAGAAAGGCAGAGCGGCAACAACGGGGGTGAGTGATAAGTCCACCAGCGTCCACAAAAAAACAACGATACTGTTCTCTGCCCAGGTGGATTCAAATATTAAGCTGATAAACATAGCTAAGAACAGCAAAGGAATCGTCACTATCGAAACCCAAGGCAGCAGAAAAAAGTTGTACAACACCGAGACCAAACTGAACCCCTGAAAGAACAGCATTGAAAAGGGAGCCAGTAAAAACGTCAACATTAACTGAATTTTAAATAGCTTGAAGAGTTTTGTGAGTAGAGGGCTTTTGTAAGAAGAAAGATGAGTATTGGAAGCAATATAAAGAACGGCTGCTAACGCTCCAAATGAGAGCCAGAAGCTACTCGAAAGAACCGAAAATGGCCAAATTAACAACACGACACAAAGACTCAAGGCCACATATCGAATCAAACTTATATTTTGACCTCGCCACAGAAAATAGCTCGCAATGATACACATGGTTAGCGCTCTAAGCGTTGGTAAAGTAAACCCTGCAAACCAACTATAAAAATACGCGAGCCCAAGACCAAATATAGTCGGAAGCCAAATTAAATGTGATGCCCCTAACCTAACGATTCTCCCCAGCTGGTAACCGATTCCAAAAGCGATGCCAATGTGTAACCCTGAGATCGCCATTAAATGAACAAGCCCGCTGCTCTTAAGCAAATCCCAGCGCTGTGATTGAATGAATTCTCTATAACCAAAGCTCAACGCCACAATCAGATCAGAGTTATCTAGCTGACTGATCGTTGTCAAAGTCCTTTCGAACCATCGAGCGCGCAAGTTTGTACTAGAATGAATGCTAAAGCCTGTTCCTGCTTGATAGGTAGCATTAGCAACGATCTTTTCACTGAACAGATATTTTTCTAAATCAAACCCGGCCTCGTTGAGTTTTCCTAAAATCGGCTTCATTGACACAGAGAGATAAACCTTATCTCCAAGCGTTAGCTTGAAAGGAGTAAACAAACGCAATTTTATCAATTGTGGAAAGATTAATTTTTCGCCGTCAATTGATCTAACTACTATTACGCTTTCAAAACCATGGCTATTTTCACTAAAAAGGCTAACAACCGAAGCATTTATGGTAATATTCTGCCCAGATTGAAATAACTGACTCGTTTGTGTTTCGATTGCATTTCCAAGGCAGATAACTAGTATCAATGCAGTTACTGGACCTCTTGCACACCGGAAAACGCTATACTTTATTAATGTGAAAAGTAACAACAGCATTAATGATGCCCAAATCCAATGTGGCATCACAGGCCAAAAGCTGGCAGACACAGCTGTCGCAGCAAATGAAATTAAGAACCAAGTGTTAAACAAGAGAGTAGCTTCCTCCTATGCCAAGAAAGTTTATCAAACGATTTATGCCTGACCATGAGCTCATCAAGCGTCAGAAAGCATTGAAAATTTTTGGCAATGTTTTGTACAACCCCAACTTATGGTGCCTGAATCGTCGCTCTGCGGCCGGTGCGTTCGCTGTTGGGTTATTCATGGCGTTTGTCCCTTTACCAAGTCAAATGATTATGTCTGCAGGCCTTGCGGTTGCATGTGGTGTTAACTTACCGCTTTCTGTCGCACTGGTTTGGATCAGTAATCCCGTGACTATGCCGGTGCTATTCTACTTTGCTTATAAAGTAGGCGCGTTTGTTATGCATGTGCCGCCTCAAGCTTTCCACTTTGAATTGTCTTGGGATTTCATCTTGGCGCAAATGAGCACCATCGGACCTCCATTCCTATTAGGTTGTCTGATTTGTGGTGTTATCTCTGCGATGATTGGCTACTTTGGTATTCGCGGGCTATGGCGTTATTCAGTCGTAAGAAGCTGGAAGAAACGACAAGCAAGGTACTGAAACTATCGTTGGATGTGGGTGAATTGAAACTCACACTATGAGAAATTAGAACAACATCGGCTCTCTGCAATATTGATATGTAACCAAAGTCGTAAGAAATGCAGTATGAATTCAATAAAAAAGGATCCCATCAGGGATCCTTTTTTGTGTCGGTTGTACATAGCAAATCATGCCATGACGTATTACTTAGAGCATTACTTCGAACTAAGTACCGCTGCTGGGTTCAACTTAGCCGCTCGTGATGCTGGGTAACACGTAGCCAGTAAGCTCAGAACAATAGCAGTACCAGAAACGACAACAACATCTGTCATATCGAGTTGCGAAGGCAAGAAGTCGACAAAATAGATATCGCCGGACAAAAATTGGTGATCAATAAGCTTCTCAAGTCCTTTGATAATCGTAGTTAGGTTAAGCGCGACTAACACGCCTATTGAACTGCCCACCATACTACCTAACACGCCTGAAAATACGCCCTGCCAAACGAAAATACGTTTTACAAGGCCGTCCGATGCGCCCATGGTTCTTAATATTGCGATCTCTGATGCTCTGTCTTTTACTGCCATCATTAGCGTCGAGACAATATTGAAACAAGCCACACCAATAACCATCACCATAACTAGATACATGATGGTGCGAACCAACTGGATATCTCGATACAAGAAACCAAACTTCTGTTGCCAACTGCGCAGGTACACATACACATCGAGCTGATTGCCCACTTCACGCACAATTGAGTTTGCATTCAGAACATCGGTCACTTTTAAAGAAACTCCTGTCACAGCCTCGCCTAGGTTTGCGTAGACTTGCGCATCGCCAATCGGGATTAGAGCCAAGCTGTGGTCTATTTGGCCATTAAGAGTCAGTAAACCAACGACTTTGACTCGAACACGTTTGGGGGCTTGAACCTTCACCGACCCATTAACCGTTGGGATCATCAGAGTTAAGTAATCACCGACTTTCGCGTCGAGCACATTGGCCACGCCAGAACCTAAGATAATCTGTTGTTGCCCTGCCTTAAACTCGCTCCATGCCTGTTTATCGATAAAACTCGATAGGTTCGACACTTGTTGCTCAAGTTGTGGGTCAACACCTCGGACTTCAATCGCTTTTAGCTCTTTGCCCTTTTCGGCAAGCGCAGTAATTTTCACATAAGGTGCCGCCGCTACAACATCATTATGCTGGGTCGCTTGTTCGATCACATGCTCCCAACGAGTCACAGGTTTATTGACTCCCTCAAATTCGCCATGCGGGATAACAGAAAGTACTCGTGACTGTAGTTCACGCTCAAAGCCATTCATCGCAGATAAACCAATGATGATCACCGCGACGCCAACGGCAATACCGATCGTAGAAGACAGAGAGATAAACGACACCATCTTGTCTCGTTGTTTCGCCCGACTAAATCGGCCACCTATCAATAGAGATAAAGAAGAAAACACTTAGCTCTCCTCTTTTTCTACGTTAACTAGCAAACCGTCTTGCATGTGCAGTTGGCGATCCATCTTGCCCGCAAGTTCACCATCATGGGTTACAACCAAGAAAGCGGTATCGTATTCGCGGTTCAATTCTCGCATTAAATCGTAAATAGACAGCGCTGTGTTGTGGTCAAGGTTACCTGTCGGTTCATCCGCCAACACCAAAGCCGGCTTATTAACTAAAGCTCGCGCAATCGCCACACGTTGTCTCTCACCACCAGAAAGCTCCGAAGGTCGGTGATCAACACGATGACTTAGCCCTACTTTATCCAACAAACGTTGTGCTTCTTCTTTTGCTTTAGCAGGCTTTTCACCACCAATTAGCAACGGCATCGCTACGTTTTCAAGCGCCGAGAAATCCGAAAGAAGATGATGGAATTGATATACAAAACCAAGGTGTTGATTACGAAGCTTCGCCTGCTTATTCGAGCTCAAAGACGCTAAGTCCTGTCCAAGAAAACTCACGCTGCCGTCGGTAGCATCATCCAATGCACCTAAAATATGCAATAGCGTACTTTTACCGGAGCCAGAGGTACCAATGATTGCAACCAGCTCACCTTTTTCGATTTCGAAGCTGACACCTTTGAGGACTTCGGTATCCAACGAACCCTCGCGGTACGTTTTACGGATATCATTACATTGAAGAAAATTACTCATAACGAAGGGCCTCAACAGGTTTCACAGAAGATGCACGATAAGAAGGGAATACAGTCGCAACAAGGCTAAGTGCAATAGCCAAAACCACAACAACCGCAATTTGGATTGGGTTGATCAATATTGGCAGCTGTCCACCAAATGAGAACAGAGCAATACCCATAACCTCTAAAATAGTATTGAGATTAGATGCTAGAATCACGCCAATAATGCCACCAGATAATGCACCAATCACACCGCTACTTGCACCTTGAACCATGAAGATTCCCATGACTTGGCCATCACGCATACCTTGAGTTTTTAAAATGGCGACTTCGGATTGCTTCTCCATCACCACCATAATCAGCGCAGAAATGATATTAAACGCCGCAACACCGATGATGAGACCCAGCATCAAGCCCATCATGTTTTTTTCCATTCGAACAGCTTGGAATAGCTCGCCACGTTGGTCACGCCAATCACTCCACACCCAACCTTCCGGTAACAGAGTATTCGATAAATCTGCAACTTCAAATGGGTCATCAAAAAACAATCGCCAGCCTGAAATCGTATCAGACTTATAACGCATCAAACGCCCTGCATCTTGAATGTGTGTGACCATCAACTGCGCATCAATATCTGAACCCGTATTAAAAATACCGGCCACGATGAAATTTCGCTGGCTAGGTATGCGACCTAATGGTGTGTATTGGCTGGCACTGGTGACCATTAAGCGAACTTTGTCCCCCATAGACACTTTCAAGCTTCTTGCTAAGGTATGACCAAGGAAAAGCTGATACTGACCAGCTTGGAGTGAAGACAGTCTGCCAGCAATTAAATGATCCTGAAGAGGGTCATCTGAATTGGGCTCAATACCGATTAACAGGCCGGCAGATAACTGAGCCGGACTTTGGATCACCGCCTCACTGCGAACAATAGGTTCAACGTGACCATTGAGCGACATTTGCTCCGCAAAGTTAGGCGCTTGAGCAGAAAGTGACGTTGTGCCTCCTTGCTCGTATACAACGGCTTGAGGAAGTACACCAAGAATTCGATCTTTTAACTGCGCTTCGAATCCATTCATTACCGATAAAACAGTAACCAAAGACAGCACACCAATGGTGATTCCGGCCGTCGACATATAAGAAACAAAACGGCTAAAGCGATCACCTGAACGGCCTTTCAAATAACGCAGGCCAACAAATAATGAAATAGGATGAAACATACTTTGAACCATCTAAAGGAGATGCGGGTTAATGTAACGGGTATTTCCGTCACTGTGTAGAGGTTAATTGAAAATATAGAGTGAATTAACTCAATTAGTTAGGCTTGAAAAACAGAACCTTGTCAAATAGCCAACTTTCAAACAACTATTTGAGACTTTCAATTAACTGACCTTGATTACTGCGGCCACATAGCGATAATCAATGGATCACTTCAAGGAACTAACGCATGACAGAACAAGAGTTTTTCACCGTTCACCACAGCCTTACCGCTAATATTGAGCCAATGGACATCAACTTCGCTTTACCTTCTCAGATTCAGTTCGAATCGGAGATCCCTGCCCCTTTTGTTGTGGCAAGTGAGTTTAGCCAATTGGACTTATTAGCCGACAGTGCTCGCAACGAACTGAAAAACAGCGACTTGAAGAATGTCATCAGTTTATTGGATGCACAGAACTCTAAATTAAATCTCTTGTTGAGCTTTATGTTGTCGCAACAAGATGATGAACAATTTCGTACCCACACGTATTCATTTGGCGCGAGTCAGTTCTCTTGTTTTTCCAAAACAGATATCGAAGCGGGTCGCTTAGTAAAAGCCAAACTCTTTATCGAGCACCCTGCCGCCGCTATCTATTGCTACGCGGAAGCCTTCGCTAGCGAACCTAAAGATTCAGGCTTCGAAATCAAATTCAAATACACTCATCTTCGTGATACTGACCAAGACTTGCTGATCAAGGCTGCACTTCATCAACAACAAAAGCTCTTACGTCAACGCTCTCTAGAACGAGATAACAAGTAAATAGACATGACAAAACAATCCATTTTTACACTACCTAAGCTCAAAGGCGCCGGTGATAAAAAACACATCGGTAACCTAGTTGGTTCATCTCTCGAGCTTACTATTGCTAAACTCGCGGAGCAGCATAACAGCCATACTTTACTTGCGGTGCCCGATCCTCAAATCGCACTCAAGCTTCAATCAGAAATTGAGCAGTTTACGTCACATGAAGTGGCACTATTCCCTGACTGGGAAACGCTGCCATACGATAGCTTCTCGCCGCACCAAGAGATCATTTCTGACCGTATAGCGCGACTTTATGCATTGCCAACGTTAAAAGATGGCATCACGATCGTTCCGATCAGCACGCTTCTACAGCGTCAATCGCCGCGTGACTTCTTGTTACAACATACCTTAATGGTAAAAACCGGCGACCTCTACTCGTTAGAGAAGCTACGCCTTCAGCTTGAAAAATCGGGCTATCGTTACGTTGATCAAGTGTTTGGCCCGGGTGAATATGCGAGCCGAGGTTCAATTCTCGACTTGTTCCCGATGGGCAGCAAAGACCCATATCGTATCGACTTTTTCGATGACGAGATCGACACGATCCGTACTTTCGATCCTGAAAACCAACGCTCTATCGAAGACATCTCTGAGATCCGATTACTGCCAGCACATGAGTTTCCAACCTCAGAAAGCGCAATCGAAGATTTCCGAATTCGCTGGCGTCAGCAATTCGATGCGCGTCGTGAACCAGAATCTGTCTACATGCAGGTTTCTAAAGGTACCTGGCCTGCCGGTATTGAATATTGGCAACCGCTGTTTTTTGACCACACCGAAACCTTGTTCGATTACGTTGCCGATGAAGCTCAACTCTTGGTTCTTGGTGACGTAGAAATAGCTGTTGATGCTTTCCTTACCGACGTTGCTCATCGATACGAACAGCGTGGTGTTGATCCATTAAGGCCTTTATTAAATCCAGAGCAATTGTGGCTGAAAAAAGATGAGTTGTTCGCTCACTTTAAGCAAAAACCACAAGTTAACCTGAGCTTAGACACAATTGAAGAAAAAGCAGGCCGCATCAACCTACCGGTTGTATCACTGCCAGATTTGAGTGTTCAGCATCAAAACAAAGAGCCTCTGACCAATCTCAGAAAATTCACGGAAGCCTTCGATGGCAAAGTGGTATTTTCAGTTGAGTCTGAAGGTCGCCGTGAAGCCCTGAGTGAATTACTCAGCGGCATTAAAGTACGACCAAGTGAAGTTGAAAACCTGGATGCGGCCATTAAGGTAAAAGACAAGTTCAGCCTCATATTAGGCTCGGCTGAACACGGCTTTATCCAGGAAGAGCAAAAAATCGCTCTTGTCTGTGAAAGTGATTTATTAGGCGATCGCGTTGTACAGCGTCGCAAGAAAGACAAGAAAAGCGTTAACAGCGATACCGTAATCCGTCACTTAGCGGAACTTAAACCGGGTCAACCGGTTGTTCACATTGACCACGGTATTGGCCGCTATATCGGCTTGCAAACACTTGAAGCCGGTGGCATGAAAACCGAATACGTGACACTTGAGTATCAAAACGATGCCAAGTTATACGTGCCCGTTGCTTCTCTGAACTTGATTGGCCGTTATTCAGGTGGTGCTGAAGATTCTGCACCACTGCACAAACTCGGTGGCGAAGCATGGCAGAAAGCTCGCAAGCGCGCCGCCGAGAAAGTCCGTGACGTTGCCGCAGAACTACTTGATGTTTACGCTAAGCGTGAGCTCAAACCTGGCTACAAATTTGTCTTGGACCGCGGTCAATATGCGACCTTCAAATCGGGCTTCCCGTTTGAAGAAACCGACGACCAAGCGATGGCAATCAATGCTGTGATGTCTGATATGTGCCAAGCAAAAGCCATGGATCGCTTAGTGTGTGGTGATGTGGGCTTTGGTAAAACAGAAGTCGCAATGCGTGCTGCGTTCGTGTGTACCGATAACGACAAACAAGTCGCGGTGCTAGTACCAACTACCCTACTTGCTCAGCAGCACTTTGAAAACTTCCGAGACCGTTTCGCCAACTTGCCAATTCGTGTTGAGGTTCTGTCTCGATTCAAATCAGCTAAAGAGCAAAAGTTAATCATGCAAGATGTCGCTGACGGTAAAGTCGATATCTTGGTGGGTACTCACAAACTGCTTTCTAGTGAAATTAAATTCCAAGACCTTGGCTTACTGGTTGTCGATGAGGAACACCGCTTTGGTGTACGTCAAAAAGAGAAAGTGAAAGCGATGCGTGCCGATGTTGATATCCTAACGCTAACCGCAACGCCTATTCCACGAACGCTGAATATGGCGATGAGTGGCATGCGCGATCTTTCTATCATCGCAACGCCACCAGCACGACGCCTAGCGATAAAAACCTTCGTTCGCGAAAGTGACGATGCCGTAGTAAGAGAAGCGGTACTGCGTGAAATCATGCGTGGTGGTCAGGTTTACTTCCTGCACAATCAAGTCGACACCATTGAAAAAACAGCCGAGTCCCTACAGAAGTTGATTCCCGAAGCTCGTGTAACGGTCGCTCATGGTCAAATGCGAGAGCGCGAACTAGAACGCATAATGAATGACTTCTACCATCAGCGTTTTAACTTGTTGGTATGTACCACCATTATCGAAACAGGTATCGACGTTCCGACAGCTAATACCATCTTGATGGATAGAGCCGACAATCTCGGTTTAGCGCAACTGCATCAATTACGTGGTCGTGTGGGTCGTTCGCATCACCAAGCTTACGCCTACATGCTAACACCGCACCCGAAAGCGATGAGCAAAGACGCAATTAAGCGATTAGACGCGATTGCCTCTTTGGAAGACCTGGGCGCCGGTTTTACCCTAGCGACTCACGATTTAGAGATTCGAGGCGCGGGTGAACTGTTGGGTGACGAGCAGAGTGGTCAAATCCAATCGGTTGGCTTTACGCTGTATATGGAAATGCTTGAGCAGGCTGTTGAAGCATTGAAAGAAGGTCGAGAGCCATCGCTTGACGACCTACTGCGTGAACAAACTGAGATCGAAATGCGTTTGCCTGCGTTATTACCAGATGACTATATCCCAGACATCAATACTCGATTATCGACCTACAAGCGTATTGCGAGCGTCAGTGACACAGATGAACTGGCAGAGCTTAAAGTTGAACTGATCGACCGCTTTGGCAGTCTTCCTGATGCAACCAAGAACTTATTATCAGTTTCTGAACTAAAATTGGCGGCTGCGTCAATCAAAGCGAAGAAAATTGAAGCTCACGACAAGGGCGGATTCTTAGAATTCTACCCAGATGCTGACATAAACCCGGCCTACCTTGTTAAACTATTGCAATCCCAACCGCAAAAGTTTTCAATGGAAGGACCAACAAAGTTCAAGTTTACGATACCATTGGTAGACAGACGGAAACGCATTCAATTTGTTAGTGATTTATTGGGCGAATTCAGACAGAACTTGCTGCCTTCGGCATAAAACCCAATCCACTGAACATATAAATTATCCAGCCGTTACAGCGGCTGGAAGACGGAGTAAAAATGAAAATACTGATCCCACTGCTACTATTGTTCGTCTCACTGCCAAGTTTGGCTCAGAGACAATTTGATATAGAAGTGATCATTTTCAAGCGCGCTGTTGATGCAGAAAAAGTCAACGAGTCTTGGCCGAACACTCAGCCGAAGATTTCACTTGAACGCGTTGGTTCATTTCAAGATACCCAATACCGCTCGAAGAAAGGCGTACAAATGCTGCCTTACTCAGAGTACAAGCTAACGCCTCAGAAAGACAAACTGCGTAAGCACGCAGGCTTTGAAGTTCTGATGCATACCGCTTGGCGTCAAGGCGACCAAGGTAAGAGCTCGGCACCTGTTTTCCATATTCAAGCAGGCAAAGACTTCTCTAAAGATTTCAATGCAGATGGTTCTGAAAAAGGTGCTATCACCGCAGGCATTGCCGATGAATTCAAAGAAGAGACTATTGATAAGCCACTATACGAACTAGACGGCGAGCTACAGATCTACGTGCAGCATTACCTATACGCTGAAACCACGCTAGATTTAAAAGCGCCAAGCGTTCGTGAAATGACTCTAAAAGAACAGCCTATTGAGTTGGATACGCCGGTAAGCGGTGCAGACAGCAATGTTCAAGTAGGTAACTTAACTGAGATCTCACCGACAGTGCAGGTAGAAGAATTCCTTAAGAGCTACCGCATGGATCAAAAGCGTCGCATGCGTAGTACAGAAACTCACTACCTTGATCACCCACTTCTGGGCATGGTGATTCAAGTTAGACGTGTAGCGCAGTAAGTTACTTGCCGATTCGGCTATAATTATATAAATAATTCAATCCGCCCTCCTAGTGAGGGCGTTTTATTAAGTGCTATCTATCTTTATTCTGTACTGACTCTCTTTGTTCAGTACTTACATGTAATTCGGTATTTCTTATGAGCCCTGACTTCCAGATAAATACTCAACACCTCAGCCTCAAAATTATTGAAGCTATAGACGCTCCAGAGTTTTCTCGGTTGATCCAAACATCCCCGAGCCTATTTCCCTGGGTAGACTGGTGCCACGATGCGTTCTCTATTGTAGAAGCCGAGAAATTCATTCTGGCTACCCGCTTAAATTGGGTAAAAGCAGACGCATTTGGGTTTGGTATTTTTGAACGCCGCAGCAATAAGCTGGTTGGAATGGTGGCAATCAATGAGCTTTACCATACCTTCAATATGGCAAGTTTAGGCTATTGGGTTGGCGACGAATTTCAACGAAAAGGGATCGCAAAAGAAGCGATGTTGACCTTATTTGAGTTCTGCTTTGCCCAACTCAAACTAACGCGTTTAGAGATTATTTGCGATACAGAAAACCTACCAAGCCAAAGGTTGATAGAGAAGTGTGGCGCAGAGCGTGAAACCATTGCCAAGAACCGTTTTATCTTTAACGGCAAACCAAAAGACGGTGTGGTTTATTCCGTGTTACCTCCAAGTTCTTTAGTTCTTTAGTTCTTTAGTTCTTTAGTTCTTTAGTTCTTTAGTTCTTTAGTAAGCATAAAGCAGCAGATCATCTTCAGCGAATAATTAGTGCAGCTTTAGATTTGGACGCAACACACGGTTGATTCGGCCTACCAACATCATTAACGACGTTTTTATGATGCCGTGAAGCGCGACTTGGTGCATGCGATACAAAGAGATGTAAACTACACGAGCAATGCGACCTTCGACCATCATTGAGCCTTTAGTCAGGTTACCCATCAAACTACCTACCGTAGAGAAACGGCTTAGTGAAACAAGCGAGCCTTTGTCTTTATAGACATAATCTTTCAGGTCACGACCATTCAGTTTAGCAATGATGTTGCTGAATGCGCAGCTTGCCATTTGGTGAGCCGCTTGTGCACGAGGTGGAACAAATGAACCATCCGCTTGTGTACATTGTGCCAAGTCACCGATAGCAAAGATATTGTCATCAAGCGTGGTTTGCAGTGTATTTTTCACAACCAATTGGTTGATACGGTTAGTCTCAAGACCGCCAATATCTTTTAGGAAATCTGGTGCTTTGATACCCGCAGCCCAAACCATAATTTGCGCTGGAATCTTATCGCCATCTTTGGTTGTTAGGCCTTCAGAATCAGCCTGAATCACCATAGTGTTAGTACGCACTTTAACACCAAGCTTAGTTAGCTCAGAATGCGCTGCGCTCGAAATACGAGGTGGTAAAGCTGGAAGGATTCGCTCACCCGCTTCAACAAGGTTAACGTTCAGCTTGCTTGAATCTAGATCACCAAAACCGTAAGTACGAAGCTCTTTCACAGCGTTGTGCAGTTCAGCAGAAAGCTCTACACCTGTCGCGCCTGCACCAACAATCGCGATATCAACAGTGCTTTGACCATTTTTAGCGTGAAGTTTTAAGAACTGGTTGTTCATTTCCGTACGGAAACGGTGAGCTTGTTCTGGGCTATCAAGGAAAATACAGTTGTCATGAACGCCAGGAGTGTTGAAGTCGTTTGATGTTGAACCAATTGCCATTACTAGAATGTCGTATTCCAATTCACGGCTTGGCATCAGCAATTCACCGTGGTCATCTTTCAGTTCGCTCAGTGCAATCACTTTACGCTCACGATCGATGTCGTTCAGGCTGCCCATTTGGAAATCGAAGTAATGGTTTTTTGCATGTGCTCGGTAGCTTAATGCATCAACACCTTCGTCTAGTGAACCTGTCGCTACTTCATGAAGTAATGGTTTCCATAGGTGGCTTGCTTTACGGTCAACCAGAGTAATCTGGGCACGATTTTTACGTCCTAAAGTGCGGCCTAGCTTAGTTGCTAGTTCTAAACCACCAGCACCACCGCCTACTACGATAATTTTTGTCACAATGGCAATCCTCTACAAAATGAATAAATGGGATTCGGCTCGATTACTCCAACCGATAAATTCTATGTATCTACTCGGCCTTAAATGCGAAGGCTGTTATAAATTGGATAACCGCGAAAAAGAATAACGACAGCTCACCGAGTAGTTAGAAGGATTACAAACAACAAACATTGGCTTGTCGCTTTGCTCACGTGGATAAAAAGGTGACTACCTGAGAGGTAGAGCACAAATAATGGGCAAGTTTTATCACTCGCTCTCAATTTTTCTTGATATTTATCAAAATATTCTGCCTAGGAACATTATATATAGCAATAAGATGACCGCAACAAAAATCCTTACCCTCAATGAGGATTCGGGGATAATTAGTTAACGTTTGCGCAAGCTTATCTATAAATACGTAAACTCATCGATAAAACATATACAACTGTTTTATCAATGCCCGTTTCTAGGATTCAGATGTAAAAAAGCAGCACGCAAATGAGTGCTGCTTTTTTAAAATAGAAGGGTGAATTAGGCGTTTTTAAACACTTTCATTGCTTGAAGGTGTTGAGAGATCTTTTTAAATTTATGACTCTCTTTTTCATCCCAGATTACCTCATAGTAATCCCCAAGTTCAGCTTCCGTTCGCGTATTGTCTTGAATTTCATCTTCACGAGACAACACAACCAAACAGCGTCCCTTGTTTTTCATACGATACTGAGCGACACACTTAGTCGCAATATCTTCATACTCTTCAGGACGGTCAATTCGCCCCACCATATTGTTCTCTGGTTGCAGATTAGGGTTGAAAACCACCTGCTTAATCCCACATAAGAAACCAATACGCTCTGACCAAAAACCCCCTAAACCAACACCACAGATAATGGGGTGCGGATCATCAGATTGTTCTATCACTTTATGCACTTCTTTAAGAAGATGCTGCATATCGTGCTTTGGATGCAAAGTACTGTAGTTGATGAAACGAACGTCATCATCAATGAATTGCAACTGCAGTATTTTTTCGTGATTGCCCGGGCTAGTTGAGTCGAAACCATGTAGATAAATAATCATTAGTACCTCCCTGTTGAATATTGGTACGTTTTAATTAATCTAACATGAAAAATAAGGTTTTAAAGGGAACACCAAAGAAGTTATATTTTTCACTTCCTAAACGTGATCCTAGCGACAGAAAGTGTGACTCAATAACTCAGCTTCACGCAGATAACTTTCATCACCCCAAAGTTGATGTGCCAGTAAATACCACAACATGGCCATCATTCGACTTCGTGGCAACCAGGCCTCTACGCCATCAAGCCAAGGCTGAACATCATGAATGCCTCTGAGCTGACAGTACTTATTGACCGCTTCGATAACTGGCGCCTCAGCAACCGCAATCGTTAAGGTCAAGTCGAGCCTCGGGTCTGCTAGCGCCGCGTATTCCCAGTCAATGATCTTAATCCCATCTTGGTTCTTCACAAGGTTATAGCCACCAAGATCAAAATGACACAAAGACAGGTCAACACTTGGGATACTTGGAGCCACGCGCCACTCTTGATAAATCTTGGTGCAGGTTTCAGTTTTATGAATAGCATCAAGTTGAAGCCAGTAATGATCGACTCGCGCTGTGAAACTGAACGGTTGGATCGGCAATCGCGCGGTATTAACCAAATGCACCGAGATCAGAGTCTTCAACAAATCATCAAGTTCTAAGCCTTCGTAAAGAGTCGCACCCGTAATCCATTCAACCAATAAGCCTTGCTCATTGACCACTATTGGACTTGGCCCGATACCTAGACGCTCAATTGCGGAAAGCACTTGATACTCTTCATGACGAGAGATAAAGAAGGCTTTGGTGATCGGTGTGATTGGACGCCAAACATACGCAGTGCCATCGGCTAACACCAACTTCCAACATCGATTGGTCAAACCGCCTGTCAGCGTCTGCGCCCTAGCTGGTGACTCAGAAAAGTACCCACCCAGCGAATTCAAACTGGTATCAAGAAGCTTAGCCTCAGGCCAAGAAAAAATTGCCATTGCTCATTCCCTATAAACGTTTCCATTTCCCTACAAAAAAGACACTGACCAAAAGCCAGTGTCTTTTATTAACAGCACATCATGTACTGCATTGGCTTGTGACCAAGCTATATGTTGCCAAGATTAAGCGCAGTCAAGACTGAGCGTTGACAAAGCTGGCTACGCTTAACTGGCAAGTAAGCTAGATTAAAGACCCAACAGGCTCTTAGATTGTTGCTTGCGGATTTCAGTCTCGTCAGCCCACTCAATTAAGCCAGACTCAAGATCCATTAAGCGCATGGTCATTTTGTAGTATACGTCTTCATCGCTACCGTCTTTCTTCACGATGCTTGATAGGTTGCCGTACAACATGTACTGAGCGCCAACCATTTTACCGAACTGGATTGCTGAGCTTTGGTTTACAAGTTCATCGTTGTTTTGGAAGTTCAGTTGGTCACGAACAGACTCTACACGGTCCATATCAACGAAGCGGAACTTACCAGAGTTCAGCATTTTCGTACTGATGGTGTCAGTGATTGACTCAGTATCAATGTGCTCACTGGTTTTGTTCTTGATGCGTTCTACGAATACGATTGGACGCTGCTCACGTGTGATGTAAGAAACAGAACCAGAAGCCATCATGCTATCGACCATTTCGCCAGCAATCGTTTGAAGATCTGTTGAACCGAAATCGATTGTTGTGGTTTCTACTGCTTGTGCATCACCGTAGCTTACCTTGTTTGAACAACCGCCTAAAATAACCGCTAAACCTAGTAGCGCAATGACACTCTTTTTCATTTTGTTTCCTCAACTTATCACTGAGCGGGGTTACCCTCACTCTTAAATTCTTATATTAGCGAATCAATCCGCTTTCTGTAGCCCGAATCGATATTAACCCGAGCTCACTTTAACTATGTCTATTCTCGCAGAGCTTACTGCTCTCGGAACTGAACTCGGAACTGAGTTGCTTTCGGGTTTACCGACACTTCCGACAACGAAATACTTTCAAAGCCACGAACAATCGCTTGCTTCCAAGGGCCTTGCTTTAGGTTGACCTCAAGCCCAGCATCGTCGTACCAGTAGAAACGATAAAGGATATGTTGATCGCCTTTATAGTCACTGTTTAAACGAACAATGCCTCTTGTATGACCATCAATTTGATCAGTGCGGATATCATCAACTACAAGTCGACTGCCTAGCACGTTGTCACCAAAGAATACGTTTTGAGTTAGGCTATCAACCCTTACGCCTGCTGTGTTATCAGCACAACCAGCCAGAGCGATGACCGCTGCTACGCTCACTAACCACTTTTTCATTACAGCCTCCCTAGCTGTTTATGCCATATTGTTGCGTTATTGCCTTGTCGAGAAATCCAAACCAAGGTGGTCTGCCCTTCTCTAATATCAAAGTCATACGTTCTAGCACCCGCTTCTAACGTATATTGACCGCTATTTGCTACAAACGTGCTGCTCTTGATCTCTGCGGGTAAAGATTGCCAGCTGCGCGTGTCTGGTTGCTCCGTAAAGGTATTCCAGACATTAAACAGAATGTTACCCACATCATTGCCTTGGGTCGCTTCTTTACGAATACGATCTTTCGCGACGACACGCAGTGCTTGGCGAATAACAATACTTGTCATGCGCTCAGATAAATCGTTTTGAGCCATCGCGTTTACATCCGTGATCAAATGTTCTTGTAACGGCTGTCCACTGATTTGTAAGGCAGAAAAACGCTCTACGTTTTGGCTCGGGTAATATGGCAGCGCCAGAGAATATATTGCACCTTGATCGCGACTGTCATAAATAGGTAAATCTAAACGCCAACTGTCCATGGCTTGAACAGCGCTCTGCTCTTGCAGCACAATCACACGGCCTTGACCGCTGCTAATCTTAGAAGATTGTTTGTAGCGTTTTTCAAGTGTCGCTAAATCTTGTCGCATTCCTAAACGAGCGGCTGTTGCCATCGTTCTATCAATAATTTCTTGGTTCTCTGGCATCACAGCCAAAGCACGTCGATAGTCTACATAAGCGCTGTTCAGATCGTTTGAAGCTTCATAAAGCAGACCCGATAAAAACATCAGATACGCGTTCTGTACTGACTGCAGCTTTTTACCCGCGTCTGGGTAATTCGCAAGGATACTACCCACATTGGCAGATAAACCCTGCTTCTTCGCATCGTTGGCTGCACTTTCTAATTCAGCTTCACGTTGCTTCTTCGCTTGTTCTTGAACTTGGTTGGCGCGACGCATTTCGATCACCGCACCTTCTAAATCGTTTTTCTTGAGATAATTTAAACCGAGATAGAGATGAAGAAAGCCTAACTCGTAATCAGGCGGCACATACTCGGTAATATTATCATTAACAGCCAACGCACCCACACTGGTTGCACTGTCTGAAATAGAAATCACGGCTTTATTTTGTTGATCTTTTACTGCCTGATCAGCCAATTCAAACGAAGACTTACTCTCAGGGTATTTTTGATCAAGCAGATTAATTCGGCCTCTTTCAAAGTTATCAAGGATATTGCCTGCTACGTAATCTGGTAACTCTTGTTGAGCCTCTGAATAATCCCCAGATTTCACTGCTTGATAGATATCTTTGTTTTGCGCGCTGTAATGACTGAACAGACTCCCTGCAGAAATACTCGCACAACCCGCGGTCAACGCCGATAATAGGGCAATGGAAGCGAATCTTAACTGTTGCTTCACTTATCGTCTCCGTGCATGTTTACATGCCAACTTTATGTGTCTCATTATCAAAACGAAACATGTTGTTAAAAGAATCTCATGCAAGTTGCTACCTGCTTAATTTAGCTCTGCCTGGGTGATGCCGATATTCAGACAACAGATAAAACTTAAAGTTGGCATACAAACAACAAATTTTCCAACTGGCTGTTTATGTTAGTTAACCCATTAACTTGTATTAACGCGCTCATTAACTTTTTCGTTAGCGCATTAGCCTTTTAATTAGCTCATTAAAAGAGGGCCAAGCGGACGGCCACCCACTAAATGCATGTGAATATGGTAAACCTCTTGGCCACCGTGAGAATTACAGTTCACGATAAGACGGTAACCATCTTCTGCGATGCCTTCTTCTTTCGCTAACTTACGGGCAACAGTAAACATGCGTCCCATCATTGCTTCATCTTCTATTTCAACATCGTTGGTTGTAGGGATCAGCTTGTTAGGGATAATTAGGATATGGCTAGGAGCGCGAGGGTTAATATCACGGAATGCCGTTACTAAGTCGTCTTGATATAGCAGTTCTGCTGGGATGTCTTTATTGATGATCTTACTAAAAATGGTTTCTTCAGCCATGTTTTTCTCCGATAAAACATTGAGTTTTTAATGCTTTGAGTATGCGCTATGCCGCATCAAACCACAATAAATCTGCTTTAAAGCATAATAAAAAACACCGTTCAAATCAAAGAAAACGAGTCTTAGCTCTCAAGAATGGCATATTGGTTATAACTGAGCGTTATTTTTGACGTGTGCGTCATAAAATGCGCAAGCGGAGCTCAATAGAATGCTGACAATTTTGTTAGTTTTACTTTGACCTGACATTGGGTCTGCATTTTTATTAGGGAGAAAGCCATGAAGGGATCTGTGATCAAGCGTATGTACGCTGGTTTCGCACTGATCATCATCATGTTCGCAGTCACGATAACCATCATGATGAACAGCATGAATCAGATACACAGCAATTTTGAGAGTGTCTCAGAAACCTCATTACCGCTTGTTGCGCTTTCAAATCAAACAAGTGTCCAATTGCTCTCTGCTGATAAGTCATTCAAGGACTTCTTAACCACACAAAACGTTGAACGTATGGCTGTAATGCGTTCAACATTTGTCGAATCACAAGACGCTTTCTCTGAAGCATTAGGAAGATTAGAAGCCGCAAGTGAAGACAAAATCACTCTCGTTGAGCGTGTTAATCAGTTAAGAGCAATGGAAGATCGCTACTTTACTGAAGCCGCAGAAGCGATGACCAACTATGTGACAATGTTCGAAGCACAAGAACAAGTACAAAAAGCATCGCGTGATTTCCAACGCTTACATTCTGAATTAACAGTCGGGATGAAAGAGTATGTTGCCGACCAGAAAAGCATCTCTGTAAAAGTAATGGCGAAAAGCTACTTCATCAAACTGCAAGATGCTGAGGTTATCACTTCAGATGCACTAGCAAGTTCTGATGTAGCCTTCGTGCAAAAAGCCGTGAACCAAAATAAGAAGGCCGTGACTCACCTAAACTACGCATACCGTGGTTTAGCGACACAACTGCCTGCGCTTAAAAATGTCTTCGATGAATCGGTTCAAAAATTCACCAAAGACGTAGGCCAGAAAGGCGGCGTATTAGACAAACACAACAACTACCTGCAAGCGAAACAAGCGCTGTACGTCAACATCGCAAACTTAGCCGTTGAAGTTGACCAAGCGATGGCGGTATTGGATTCATTCAACGTGACTGCTGAAGAGCAACTCAACGCCTCTTTAGCTGACGCGAGCAGTATCTACGACAAAGGCCTATTCAACGCAATTGCAATTGGTATTGTTGTTACCGTATTTGCAGCCGCAATTGGTTACCACATTGCACACAGTGTAAGAGAGCCATTAACTCGTATTCTTGGCACATTAGAAGGCCTGACTGAAGGCGATATGACTCAGCGTATAGATATTCGTTATGATAATGAATTCAGCCGTGTGAGCCGTCACATCAACACCTTGGCCGACAATCTACGCAATATTCTGGTGAAGCTGAATGACGCTTCCGATGACTTAACTAAGACAGCAAGCGTAAACCAGAAAACTTCTACAGAAACGCAGGCTCAACTGAACAGCCAACGCGAACAAACGGCAACCGTAGCGACTGCGATGACAGAAATGTCTCATTCAGTACAAGAAGTGGCAAACAGTGCGCAAAGCTCTTTAACCATGGTTCAACAAGTGGAATCGGCTTCTGAATCTGGTCGTCAAACCATGAACACCAACATCAGTACCATTAACCAACTTGAGGTTCGCTTGACCGAATCTGTAGGTGCTGTAGGTGAGTTGCAACAGATGAGTAGCCAGATTGGTTCTATTCTCGATGTGATCCGCGGGATTGCCGAGCAAACCAACCTACTAGCACTGAATGCAGCGATCGAAGCGGCGCGTGCTGGTGAACAAGGTCGTGGTTTTGCCGTGGTTGCCGATGAAGTTCGAGTGCTTGCACAGAAGACGACACAATCAACGTCTGAAATCGAGACGATGATCAGCAACCTGCAATCAAGTTCGAAAACGGCAAGCAACGTCATTGAAAGTTGTATGAGCGATATGGACATGTCGGTTCAACAAGCTTCAAGTGCGAACAGTGCCATGGAAGAAATCCAAGCATTGATTCTAGAGATCAGCCATATGAGTACGCACATCTCTCAAGCAGCTGCTGAGCAGAGTGAAACTTCTGGCGATATCGCGCGCAACATTGAAGACATCAACCACATTGCAGATGCAAGTTACCAAGCGATGTCATCGATTGCAGAAGCGAGCCAAAACCTAACAATTCTGGCAAATCAGCAAGGTGATTTGGTTCATCAATTCAAGCTATAGGTAGCTGAGAAATTGATAGATATTTAGTGAAAACATTGGGACTTATTACCCAATAGCGGTAACTATTTGAACAAGGGCAACTTTTATCAAGGTTTGCCCTTGTTTTTTATGATCTTTGTCATTATATGATTATTAAGGCTTGCTGCTTCCCGTTTTTTTCTTTCACCTTTATGAGCGAGCCGCTATTAAGGAATTTATATGGCTGTTCATGTTGGCATTATCGATCAAGATCCCATTCGCTTGATCACCCCCCTACTCGATAACCGAACGATCAGCTCTCATATCGTGTTTATCGGCGACAAGAATCAAGTCAGCATGTACCAACGCTTAGACAGTGTTTTGCAGAAGCGCGACATTACCAGTGAGTTTTTCGAGATCCCAACCCTCGTAAATACATCTGCGATTAAAGCCTCTATCCAAACCCTTGCCGAAGACCTCAAAGCTCGTGGAGAAGAAGTGAAACTCAACGCGAGTTGTGGCCTTCGTCACCGCCTACTTTCTGTGTACGAAGTATTTCGTACTTATCATTGGCCAATCTTCGTGGTTGAACCGAACAGTGACAAGCTGTGCTGGTTATACCCAAGTGGCAAGGAAGACGCACAAGTGCAAGACCGTATTACCATCGACGACTACCTAACTGTGTTTGGTGCTCGTGGTGAATTCAGCGATGTACAGCTATCTCCTCAACTTGACCAGAAGCTGTATGAACTGGGCGAACGTTGGGCAAGTAACGCATTAGAGTTAGGCCCAGGCCTCGCAACATTGAACTACCTTGCAACCACCTGTCGTAAAGAACAAAAGCTCGCTGTCGGTCTGTCTGAGAAACAACAAGGCTATCGTGAACTCAACATGCTACTGAGTGATTTAGTTGAAGCTAAGATTGCCACTTATGACAATGGTATTTTGACGTTTGCCAATGAAGATGCACGACGTTTCTCTAATGGCGAATGGCTAGAGACTCTGGTTCACAGTACAGTTAAACAAATCCAAGATGACATGCCGACCATCCAAGACCGTTCTTTGAATGTTCAAGTTTACCGTCAATTAGGTGAGCGTGAGGTTCGTAATGAGCTTGATGTTGCTTCTGTCGTGAACAATAAGCTCCACATCATCGAATGTAAGACCAAAGGCATGCGTGATGATGGTGATGATACCTTGTACAAGCTGGAATCGCTGAGAGACCTATTAGGTGGCCTACAAGCACGTGCCATGCTGGTTAGCTTCCGCCCTCTTCGTCATAATGACATCACACGCGCAGAAGACCTTGGCCTTGCGTTGATTGGCCCTGACGAATTGAAAGATCTGAAAACACACCTAACGGTATGGTTTACCGCAGCCGGTGGTGATGAAGATTTAGAGTGCTAAAAACCAATTGACTCTTGAGAGCTTAGCGCTCTTAATTACATCTAAAAAGGCGAATGACGATTAAATCACTCGCCTTTTTTGTTATCCGGCCATTCGTCTATTTCGCTCTATTTTCATCTTTCAACTATCTATGCTTTTAATTTCTTTACCCCATAAAAAATGGCCGCATCATTCGATGCGGCCATTTTTAAATCTTGGAAACAGACTTAAAGCATTTATACAACTTAAAGCATTTTACGAGCAGCTTCTACAACCACTTTGATTGAACGAGCTTCTGTTACTTTTAGCGTTTCGTGATCAGGCGTCTCTTTTTGAGTACGGTTGATGATTACACCAGCAACACAGCCTGCTTTCAGTCCAGAACTTGCACACATAGTTAACAGTGTTGCAGATTCCATTTCAAAGTTTAGAACGCCCATGTCTTGCCATTCTTGCATAGAACCTTGGAAACGCTTAACAACGCGACCAGAGAACGTGTCGTAACGCTCTTGACCTGGGTAGAACGTATCACTTGATGCCGTTACACCCATATGAACTGTTGCACCTGATTCGTCAACTGCCGCTTTCATTGCTGTTGCTACTTCGAAGTCAGCAACTGCTGGGAACTCCATTGGAGCAAAGTGCAGGCTAGCGCCGTCTAGACGAACAGAACCAGTCGATACGATCATGTCACCCACGTTTACGTGTGGTTGGATAGCGCCAGTAGTACCAACACGAAGGAAAGTGCGAACACCCAGTTGAGCTAGCTCTTCTACAGCGATAGACGTTGATGGACCACCGATACCTGTTGAACATACAACAACTGGCTTGCCGTCTAGCTCTGCGCGGTAAAGCGTGTATTCACGATGGCTAGCAAGAAATACTGGATTCTCCATCTCTTCTGCAATTTTTTGTACACGAGCAGGATCACCAGGGATGATCGCAAGAGTAGCACCGTTAAGATCTGCTTCAGTAACACCTAAATGGAAAACAGCTTGAGACATAGTTCGCTCCTTTTGGCTTATTGGGCTTTTCACCCTTATTTAAGCTCATAGTAAATTCGTGGGGTACAAACACACTCTAACCAAGCTCACCATAAAATTAAGTGATGCGCATCACACCAATGATCGCAACAAGACTTCAAGTTTCACGAAAAACCGATTGGCATCACAAAAACAAGCAAACCATACGCCTACGTTGCATACTATTGAGACAAAAAACGCCTTTAGCTTATTAAGGCTAAAGGTGTTTATTTGTATCAAAATAGTGGATATTAGCTAGAAGTGCTCAATCCGCTTTAGATTTGAATCGCAGCAAACGCAGTGCGTTCAATGTGACTAATGCCGTCGCACCACTATCAGCTAATACCGCAACCCACAAACCGGTAATACCCAGTAAGCTGGTCACCAAGAACACGCCTTTCAAACCGAGCGCTAGAGCCACGTTTTGACGAATATTGTTCATGGTTGCTTGCGATAACTCAATCATCGCTGGCAGTTCAGTAAGGCGATTGTGAGTCAGTGCTGAATCCGCAGTTTCCAAGGCGACATCAGTACCTCCTCCCATCGCGATACCCACGTTGGCGGTTTTCATCGCTGGCGCATCATTGATGCCATCCCCGACCATCGCAACGTGCGATTGCTGAGAAAGCTCTTCAACATAAGACACCTTGTCACTTGGAAGCAAGTTCGCCTTATACTGCATACCAATCTTGCTACTTATAGCAGCCGCACTGCGTGGGTTGTCACCCGTCAGCATGATAGATTGAATACCGAGATCGTTAAGTCGTTCAATCGCAACTTTCGCATCACTACGCAAGGTATCTTGCCAAGCAATCAGACCAATCACTTTGGTCGCCTGCTCTTGAAGCTCCTCTTGATGTTTAACCTCTAGAGCAAGGACAACCGTTTTACCTTCGCCTTCAAGGGCTTCAACTTTTTCCACCACTTCAGAAGCGAGGTCAAACGTGACTTTAGACGGTGCGAGAACTTGGTATTTAACACCATCAACATCGCCTTCAACACCACTGCCGATCAACGCCTTCTTATTTTGAGATTCTGGAATCTCAATATTCAGATCTTTGACCTTGGCAACCAGTGACTGTGCCAATGGGTGGGTTGAACCTACTTCAATTGCAGCCACTACGCGTAGCATTGCGTCTTGCTGCCAATCAGATAGAGGTTGGATATCCGTAACCTGAGGCTTACCCTCCGTCAATGTACCCGTTTTATCAAAAGCGATGGTTTGAATTTTACCAAGCTGCTCCAGTGCCGCACCGCCTTTAATCAGCGCACCGCGTTTTGCGGCGGCTGCCAAACCAGAGGTAATCGCTGCTGGCGTAGAGATAACCAGTGCACAAGGACAAGCAATCAGTAACAAGGCTAAACCTCGATAAACCCAGGTTTCCCAAGGTTGAGCAAACAACAATGGCGGCGTGATGATCACCAACAGCGCGACAACCATCATCAATGGTGTGTACCAGCGGCTGAATTTATCTAGGAAGCGCTCCAGTGGTGCCTTGCGAGATTCGGCTTCTTCTATCAGGTGTAAAATACGGTCAATCGCATTCTCGCCCTGCTTTGAAGTAATCGTAATACGCACGACTTTATCAACCACCACGGCACCAGCCATGATGTTGTTACCTTCGATGTGTTCAACTGGGATAGATTCACCCGTTAAAGCACTTTCATCAAAGCTTGCAGCATCGGTGATTAGTTGACCATCAGCAGGCAGACGAGATCCTGCCGCAACTTCGATGACATCGCCAGGAACAAGATCGCTAACTTCTACTTCGACACGTTCGCCGTTAATGATCTTGGTCGCATTCTCCGGAACCAGTGCCATTAAGGCTTGAACACCACTTCTTGCTCTCGACGAGGCAAAGGCTTCTAAACGTTCACCGATCAAGAACAATAATAAAACCATCGCGGCTTCTGCGGTTTCACCAAGATATAAAGCACCAAGAGCAGCGACACTCATTAATGTTTCGATTGCAAAAGGTGTCCCTGAACGGGCAAGTTGAACCGCTTTTTTTGCGACAGGATAAAGCCCTAGTAAACAGGTAGCGACGAATAAGCCTTCGCTCAGTTGAGGCTGAGAACTTTTAAGTAAGGCGGCGATCAGCATTGAGACTGCAATCGCTATAATTTGCCAATTAGGTTGGATATGAGCTTGCCAAAAAGTCTCTGGTTGTTGTTTTTGTCTCTTGGAACCCACTTCCATCAATGGGAAGCCCGTTTTGATAGAGACTTTTTCGATGGTTTCGGCAAGGTTTTCACTATCGAATTTAACAACAAGCTTTTCGGTAGCGAATAAAACTTTAGCTTCAATAACACCTTCGATGTTACTGATCGCTTTTTCTATTTTTCGAGCACAAGCTGGACAGTCCATTCCAGAGACCAGCCAAATTTTGGAAAATTGGGCGTTAAGAGACTCAGTTAAGGGCAGCCGGTCTTCTTCTCCACTGTCTGAACCACAACAATCATCTGCTGGTGCAGAAGCCGTTGTAGAACTGCAGCATGATGATAACGTGCCTGCGGCTGTAATGCTGGTAACTTTAGGACTAGAACAGGTCGCCCCAATCGCTTGCGGTTGAACGTCCACTTTTGTTGAGCGGCACGCTGCATGTTTTGCGCACATAATGTATCTCCTTAATACTCAAAAAGCCTTAAGGTTGTTGCCAGTAGAATGAGCAACCAAACCTTAAGTTCCTTAAAAGTATAAACCTTGGAGGTAACTCCAAGGTCAAGAAGAAGTGATCAATCTCTTCGATTTTTTATCGAAAGCCATTGATGTTCTTATATGGTGTTACTGCTGCTTAAGCTCAGTAGCCTCTTCTCTATTCGCTGATACATCATCAATCAGAACCGCATCATGTGAACAAAAAGGTTGAGTGTTCAAGCTGACAATCGATACATCGTCTTCGACTGGGTCGATTTGAGATCCCGCCATCAGTTCAGCAACATGATAACGAAGTACCAAAATACCAAGCAGACCAAATACGACGTTACCCAGCGCTTGTCCATACAATACGCCCAGAGCGCCATACCACTGCGATCCTAAATAAACAAAAGGCAGAGTCCCTAATGTCGCTTTGCCTAAGTTCAACGCCGTTGAATACAGTGGTTTACCTAAGTTATTAAACGACGTATTGGCGACAAAGAGTGCACCATTGAATGTGAAGGTCAAAGCAACATAGGTACAGAAAGCCGCGACAATAATCGCCGCATCACCTTGTAGGCTGAAACCTTGGATGATGTAGTCTTGAACAAAGTACAAAAGAATACAGACCGCGATGGTATAAACCGTGGTCACCAACAATGAGTTATTCAGCGTCTCCTTCACTCTGTCTACTCGATCAGCACCAAAGTTCTGCCCGATGATTGGGCCAACAGCGCCAGAAAGCGCAAATATCACCGCGAAACACACCGGGGTCAGACGGCCAATCACCGCGAAACCAGCAACGAAATCTTCGCCATATTGGGCAATACCCGTGGTGACAATCGCATTGCCGATCGGCGTGGCGGTATTGGTAATAATTGCAGGAATAGCAATCGCAACAATAGGACGAATGTTAAGACGCCACTGCACCATCGAGGGCAGAGCCACCAGCTGATGGCTGCGTATCAACGGATACAGTGAGAAAAAGAGAACCGAGACACGCGCAATAACAGAAGCAATCGCGGCCCCTTCGATGTTCCAGCCAAAACCAAAAATGAAGAGAGGGTCTAAGATTGCGTTAACAATACCACCAGACAAAGTTGCCCACATCGAACGCTTGGCATCCCCAGCTGCTCTTAAGCCTGCACCCGCAGCCATGGCCAACGCTAACAGTGGCCCACTCGGCAACAAAATTTTCAGATAGGCCTGCGCACGTTCAGCAGCAACACCTTTGGCTCCAATCGCGGCCAATAATTCAGGGATGTGTGCAAACATGATCGCAGTAACGGTTGAACTAATCACGAATGCGGTCAGCATAATACTAGTGCTTAAGTTTCGGGCTTGGTCTCTATTTTTTGAGCCAATCGCTTTAGAAACTAAGGCTCCCATTGCAATCGAGGTACCAATCGACACTGAGGTCGAGAAGAAAGTTAAGGTACCTGCAAAACCCACTGCCGCCGCCAACTCGACTTGACCGAGCATACTGATAAACAGCATGTCCAGTAAGTCGACGACAAACAACGCCATCAAACCGACAGAGCCAGCTCCCGACATCACCAATATGTGGCGCATCGTTGAACCTTCTACAAACTTTGCAGTTTGATTTGACATGAAACCTCCAAAAGCTGAAACACCACAAACTACAACTCAATAGGCTTGAGGTCGGCAAAAGTCGATCTATAAAAACAAGTCTATAAAAGCTTACCTACAAAACCTGACCTATACAGAAAAGCTCTACACAGAAAAAAGGCGCTAGTGCGCCTTTTGTTAATTGGTGGTGTTGAGAAAAATAATCGTTCTTAACACTCTACTATACAGGATGTTTGAAACATTCATCCAGGTTCTTACCGATTGCTCTTAAAACATCGGTTCGAGTGATGATCCCAACCAGCTTCCTATTATCGATAACCGGGTAAGCTTTTGGTTTACCTACTTGCATCATGTCAGCCAGCTCAATAATGGATAGATCAGGTGACACGGACAGTACCTCTTGGTACATACAGTCACCCACAACGTGTGTGTCCTGACAGAAATAACTCACCTTAACCAATTTCTCTAGTAAATCTTGCTCAGATAAAAATCCAATAACTTGTTCTGTTTCATCGATAACTGGGCCGCCCATATGATGACTCTTCATCACTCGATCTAACGCTAGGCTTAACGGCATATCAGGAGTGAATGTCACAACCTGCTGCGTCATGTAGTCTTTCACTTTTATTGAATGCATTGCGTTCTCCCTAAATACTTTTCGATATGTCTTTTCTATCTCGTTAAGTTAATTGTTGTCTAAAATCTTGATTTTACTAAATGGATTTCAACAATTTTATTGATAGGCAAAACCTTACAAGTCCCCTAAAACGAGACAGTAAAAGGCTCGAGCGTGTTTTTACGAGTCAAAAAAAAGAAAAAAAGAGCCCTTACAAAGCCTTACTTATTCTTTCCTAACCTTACTTAAGTGCACTAGCCTGAATGAACCAATCCTGTAACCTGCACCCAATAAATAACTTAAAGGTTACAATTGGGCCTTTAATGCAACACAACAGAGCATGTACGCGTACATCTATTCAGGAAAAGACGGAACCGATAACACACTGGTTGCAACAATCAATAATGAAGATGGTTTTAATGAGCCGCTAGAATGGATGAAGAAACGCCACTATCAGCCTTCGATGTTAGAACGTGTAGAGAAGATGAAGATATCACAAGTGATTGAATTGAAATTTGAAGACACAATGCATCGACTGATGCGAGTAAAATAGCGTTTATCACTTGCCCACTAGTAGAAGCAGCCAGACACAAAAAAGGCCAGCAATCGCTGACCTTCTGTTAATATCATAACAACACTAATAACTATCGATTAGCGAGCACAATACGCTTCCCAAAAACTAACAGCCTTCTCGTACGCTTCGGTTTTATTGTGCGTTTCAGCAAATAGAATTGCCGTCATGCTGTCCACAACACTGTTTGCCATCAGCTCCATCTCATCTTCCGGTGAACCCAGTACACACTCAGCAGGCAAAGGCAGTTCTGCGTTCATCGTGCCTTCCCAATAGAAAGATTCCACCTTCTCAGGAGAGCTCATCCACACTGTTTGGCTAACCTTAGGGTTGTACTCCGACTCACCATTCATGCCTTTGAATGAAATGACCGAATGAGATTTGTTGCCAATCACATGCTCTACTTCTGCATGCAATTGTGGGAACCCAGGATGGAAACTGCCACGTAAACCTAAACGACCACCGCCTGGGTTTAATGCACGAACCACGGTGTTGATTGGAGTACGCAGACCATAGCGGTGCTTCCAACCGATCATGGTTTGAGCTTCAGGTGCGAAATTCGCCAAAGGCAAATAAGCAATACCATCCACTTCTAGTATCTGTTTTGCATCTTGTGGGTCTTCAGCACGACGAACACCCACTAACTCCAAATAAGTTTCTGCGTGTGTGCGCCCGCTTGGCTTATCCATATAGCCATGCATCAACACTTTGTAGCCATTGTCAGCTAAGATTTTTGCCGCCAGTAGATTCCACGGCTTACCACTCGCGGTATCATTACGCTTACCGGCGTAGCAAGGCCAATCAATATCGGCACCTAGATCAGGAACGCGCGATTGGAATGCTTTTACAAAACCTGCAATCTCTTCATTGGTTTCATTCTGCACACGAATTAACATAAGTAGCATAGCCATTTGGTCGTCTCCGACCTCTCCGCTTAAATACTCATCCATGATGCGATAGGCTTGATCGAACGATAAAGGCTTACGCCCTCTTTCCCCTCGTCCAACAGTACGAATACACTCTAAAATACTACTCATTGATTATTAATTCTCTTCCGTCGATAGCACTAAAAATTCAATCCTTCACCGATTCTATGACACCCATAGCGTGTTGCAAAGCGATTGAATCACTCTCACTGCTATCTACTCCTTTAATCCAAGCTAATAGTTGACGCAACCGTTAAGGGAACGAAATTCGAAAAAGAAACTTACTGGTGTTCTAAAAGTAAACTTCATGGTGTAAAATTGACGTAAGCAATGCTAACCGCACATCTTAAGTAGTATCCAGGTGACTGTAAAAAAACACTGAGTCAAAGAAAACGCGAATTTATCGTGGCCGCTGCCACTGCAGAGTTTACCGAGCATGGCTACAAAGCCACCACTCATCGTTTCTGAAACATTCGACACTCAAATCGAGTCGTTGGCTTTAATCGAAAAAGAACCCTCACACAAAGCGATTATTGCACCTCAAGCGCCATACCGCCCTCCTATTCCTTAATCGTTTGTCCCTGTTTTGCAATACTTGCCACCACAATAAACGGCGTTATCGCTGTACACAATGACATCCGAATTTAGGAAATTACCCAATGAAAAAGCTATTTAGCTTATTTGCAGCTCTAATCATGAGCGCTTCAATTAATGCCGCTCAATTTGAAGGGGTAATCAAGTACCTTAAACAAGACTTACCTGAATCTGCAGATTGCCAAAAAGTGCACGTAGCCTTTATGGGCAACGACATGGCAGTACCAATGGCCAAAGCTTACGCAACCATGATAGCTCTAGACACTGAAGACAACATGATTCCAGCAATGTTCGCTAAAATTCACGAAATGAAACAAACACCAAGAGACGAAGCGGAATTACGCCAAGTCTTCATTGATAACGGTTTGGATGCGAAGAAGTTTGATGCGACGTACAACGGCTTTGCAGTTAATTCAATGCAGAAACGTTTTGATAAACAACTTGATGCGAGCACACTAACTGGCGTTCCGGGTGTATTGGTCAACAACAAGTACATCGTAAAACCAGAAAAAATCACCCGCTATGAAGAATACAACCCGTTGGTGAACTACCTTCTGACGCTTTAGTCAAAATAAATAGACTTTAAAATATCAAAAGACAGCGACCTGTTCGCTGGCTTTCTTGTCTATACAAGTGAAGTGAGCTTGAGAACAGATGTGTGAAGATCACTCAGATCGTCCTTGAATATACGTCAGAATCACTGTTCACTGGCATCCGCCGTTATTTCTCATATACTGCAACCATATTTGGTCATTCACGACTCAGCAGCACGTCTACATTAGGTAACTTTATGATTACTCTTACCACTAACTTTGGCGACATCGAGATAGAACTCAACCTTGAGAAAGCGCCAGTAAGTTCAAAAAACTTCCTTAAATACTGCCAAGAAGGCTTCTATGAAGGCACTACGTTTCACCGAGTGATTGAAGGCTTTATGATTCAAGGTGGTGGACACACCATCGACATGACAGAAAAACCGACACACGCACCTATCGTCAATGAAGCAAACCGTGGACTAAAGAACGTGATTGGTTCAGTGGCGATGGCACGTACTGACGCACCACACTCAGCAACAGCCCAATTCTTTATCAACCTTGACGACAATGATTTTCTTGATCATACCGCGACCAGCAACGCAGGTTGGGGCTACGCAGTGTTTGGCAAAGTATCGGCAGGCATGGACGTGGTTAACAAGATTGCTGTTGCTCCAACGACCACTCGCTGGGGACATGAAGATGTGCCATGTGAAGATATCGTGATTACAAAAGTCACCATCAACAAATAAATCACAAGCAAGAAAAGAACCCTCAAATGGTGAGAGCCCTTCTCACCACTTTTACTATCTATGTTATCAATTGCATTTATTTTCGTACGATATATGTCCGAGACCTACCATTCCCTTACTATTAATTAGTATTAATGACGTTTCATTATCGCCGCTCGCCAACTATGAAAGTTGAATGCTATTCACTTTACATTGGACGTAACACCATACATGACTCGACACTCTTTTTTGGCAACAGCCGTTCTTTCGACTGTTGCCAGTTTCTCTGTTTCTGCTTTTGAAGTTGATACACGAGAGTGACAAGCTGTTGTTAAAGTTGACAGGATTTGACGAAGAGTACCAAGCTGACACAAGAGCAAAGCTTTCATTCTTATGGGATGAAAGAGAACACTACTACTATCCATATCACGGCTTCTTGTTTGAACTGACCTTTGAGAACCACGGGACTTGGTTAGGCAATGATGAAGATGCGACCTACTCTTCGCTGTTTTCTGACTACCGTTTTTTCTACAGCTTGACGCACAGAGCAACAACAGATGATCGGCTTACTAAAGAAAATGGTCGTTGCTGTCTAGCTCAATAACTCGCGCTGAAGAAAGCGCTTAAAAACTAGACATCAATAGACCCTCGCCCTAGACGAGGGTTTTATCTTCTTCGCGACCATTTGATGTAGCAAAACAATGAACCGATAATCACTGCCCCACCCAACAATTTCTGCATTTCTACCGTTTCTCCCAACATGCTCACACTGAGTAATAGTGTCCAGACTGGCTCTAGAATCATGATAAGTGCAGCCACTTCCATGTTCACAGAATGCTGCCCTACCGTTTGTAGCAAATAACGAATAGAAGTCGAGATAACAGCAGACACGATAAACCAGAAGATGAGCGTTTTGGTGATTTCAAATTCCGGCTGAGCGGTCATAGACGCAAACGCCATCCCACTGATACCGACCACAAAGAGCTGTACACAAATCGAAGCAATTGGCTTGATATTGGTGATAATACGCTTGTTCATCACAAAATGAACAGAGAGCAACATTGAAGCCAATAGGAAATAGATCTGGCTTTGTTCAACGTGCCAACCGTTGGTTAGGGTAAGCAGCAACATACCCATGATCGCGATAGGAAATGATTTCCAAAATGCACGATTAGGTTTAACTCGGAACAGGACCCAAGAGACAAATGGCGCGATGATCATGGCCAAGCTCATGATAAATGCCCCTTCAGACAAGCTTTCTGTCACTGAGACCGCAAACACCCATACCTGCAATGAGGCAGACAACAATAGACCAACGCCACAAAGCGATAGGATCTGCTTGAGAGGTAGCTTGCGAATATGATGAATACAGAATGGCAGTAGAATCAGGCTTGCCGCAAAAAATCGTACACCAATGAACACTGGCCCAGGCATTTCCATGACCACCAGCTTAGATGCAATCCACCCAACACCCGCCAGCAAAGTAGCACACAAGAGGTAAAGCTCGCCACGCATCGCTTTTACGTTCATCATTTTTACTCGATCCAATAACAAAAAAAGCAACCTGACTCTGCACGGTTGCTTTTTATAAACTCTTAACAGGATCAAGATACTATCTCAATACTCTGCTTCAGGCAGCAGTTTTTAGCCTGCGTATTCAGGGTAATCAGTTAAGCCTTTTTCTGCACCACCAAACAAGGTATTTGGATCGTGCAGCGCTAGCGGAAAACCATTTTGAATACGGGCGGGTAAATCAGGGTTCGCAACGAACGGGCGACCAAAGCCAACCATGTCTGTTACGCCTTCTTCGACTGCTTGCTCGCCACGTTCACTGTCGTATTTACCTGCATAAATCAGAACACCTTTGAATGCTTCACGAACGGCAGCTTTGAATGCCTTTGGCGTTTCAGGCGCATCGTCCCAGTCTACTTCTGCGATATGCAGGTAAACGATCTTGTACAGATTTAGGAATGCTGCCACTGCTGTGTAAGTTTCTACAGGCGTCGCATCAACCGTGCCATTTAGCGAAGTAAACGGAGCAAGACGAACACCAACACGGTCAGCGCCAATCGCCTCAACCATAGCTTCAACCACTTCACCGAGGAAACGTAGGCGGTTTTCAGTTGAACCGCCATATTCGTCAGTACGGTTGTTCGCCTCAGAGTCAATGAATTGGTTAATCAGGTAGCCATTTGCTGCGTGAAGTTCAACGCCATCAAATCCTGCTTTGATTGCATTAAATGCCGCTTGGCGATATTGCTCAACCACTTCTTTGATGTCTTCTTTAGTCATCTCGCGAGGTTCAACCACATCAACAAAGCCCGGCTCATCAGTGCCCCTATCGATGAAGACTTTTACGTTTTCCGCTTTTATAGCAGAAGGCGAGATTGGCTGTTCACCGCCGATGTTATCTGGGTGTGTTACACGGCCTACATGCCAAAGCTGAGCGAAAATAACGCCCTCTTTTTTATGTACTGCATCCGTTACTTTTTTCCAACCCGCGATTTGCTCTGCTGAGTAGATACCCGGTGTCCAAGCGTAACCTTGACCCAAAGGTGAAATCTGTGTGCCTTCTGCCACAATCAAACCCGCAGAAGCGCGTTGAGCGTAGTAAACAGCCATCATTTCGTTTGCTGAATTCCCAGGTTGCGTTGCACGAGAGCGAGTCATCGGAGGCATAACAATACGGTTTTTTAGTTCGATGTTACCAAGTTGAATTGATTGAAATAGTGCGTTTGTCATTGTCATTTCCTCGATTAACCTAGTTGAATCAGTTCGATTTGGTAGCCGTCTGGGTCAGTGATAAATGCGATGTGTGTTGAACCGCCTTTTAATGGCCCCGCTTCGCGAGTCACATTGCCACCCAGCGATTTAATCTTGTCACACGCCGCGTAAATGTCTTCCACACCCAATGCTAAATGGCCAAAAGCGTTACCCATTTCGTATTCTTTGGTATCCCAGTTATAAGTCAGTTCGATGGTTGTGCCGCCTTGCTCGTAACCAACAAAAACCAAGGTGTAGCGGTAGTCGTTATTGTCATGGCGCTCAAGCTCTTTCATACCCAATACTTTGGTGTAGAACTCAATAGACTTATCTAGATCAGCAACTCGAATCATTGTGTGTAGGAATTTCATATTTCACCCTTTTTAGCTCAGCAACGTGGCCGATATAATCGTGACCGGAGGTTGTCCACTTTTTTACTAGGGTAAATATACGAACTGTCAGCAAATAAATGAAATTATCAAAAATTTTCATTGTAATAATTTTTTGTTATGACAAATTTAATACAGATGATTTGCTGAGGGTGATATTTGACAAACGAAAGGCAGGACTGCAATTAGCGGTGCCGTGATTCTAGGTTTATTGGCTATCGTGTCTCGCCTATGGGCTTAGGCCGTACTATCGTACTCGAAATCTTCGAGCCAGAAGATTACAACATCCCAATTGGCGCAGCAGGCTCAGCTTGGATTTCAGCTGAGAAGCCTCACCCATTCTGGGGCTTCATTGATGTGATTGGTGCAGCAACCGTTCGCCTACAATCGCACAAGTCTTACCTAGGCGCTTGGTAAACAAGTTACGCGTAAGAGTTGAATAGACAAAAGACAAAAGACAAACAAAAATACCCCGCTGGTCGGGGTATTTTATTTGTGCGAATAGCTTAATAGACTAAGCCCTGTTCAAACCTCACAAAAAAGGCAGTGGAATCAGCTCCAGTCCGAGTACGCCACTGATACTCATGACCACCAGCAGAGAGACCTTGAAGACGGTCTTTGACCACTGAATGTAGTTGAGGCAATCAACCTTGCGGAATGTCACTTTGGTCCACATAAAGCAAACGGCTGCCGACACCGCTAGGTATTCATAACCCGCCTCTCCGAGTAAAAATAACCCCAGAGCAACCGCGCCAAACGCCACCACATAAGCTTTCATGTGCTGATGTGCTTTATCAACGCCCTCTTTCACCGGTAAAACAGGAATGCCTGCATCGCGGTAATCCTGAATGCGGAACATCGCAATCGCATACGAGTGTGGCATTTGCCATAAGCAGAACATGATGAACAGCAAAACCGCTTCTAAGCTCAAGTAATTAGTTACACCAAGGTAACCAACTAATGGCGGAACTGCCCCAGAGATACTGCCAACTAAGGTGCCGTAAACGGAATTACGCTTGTACCACATGGTGTAGAAAAAGACGTAAAACACATAGCCAAGTAACACCACAACCGCAGACATCGGATTAACAAATTGAAACAGCAACGCTGTACCTGCCAACAACATAACTAACGCATAGATAAATGCGACGTCTGTGTTGATATTACCCTGAACCAAGTCACGGTTCTGGGTACGTTTCATTTTCTGGTCGATATCTCGATCAAAGATGTTGTTCACAACGCAACCTGATGCAATCACAAGCCCTACACCCGCTAAAGTCGTCAGTAACAACATCGCACTGGCTGGTTCTGTTTTTGCAGCGAGGAAGAACCCCGCCGCAACAGAAATCAGGTTGCCGAAAATGATGCCCGGTTTGGTAATAGACAAATATTTTTTCAGCATACCTTGGCCTACAACTTCATGTTGACGTTCATGTTGTAGATGATCCATACCGAGCCAGCGATAAGAATCAATACAACAATGACAGTAAACATCAGTGACACCAAGTTCCAACGCCCATCGGAAGATTTCGCTTCCATATGTAAGAAGTACTTAAAGTGCACAAAGATTTGCACCAGCGCACAACCGAACAAGATCACGTAAGTTTCCGTGCTTGGTAGCGCATGTGACCACACAATGTAGAACGGAATAATGGTCAGAATTAGTGACGCAATAAAGCCTTTCACATAATCCGTTGCACCGCTGTCTAGATCCTGTTCCATTACATCACCCCCATTAAGTACACGATGGTAAATACGCAAATCCAAACGATATCAAGGAAATGCCAAAACAAGCTCAAGCACTGGAAACGCATCGACATGTTGTCGTTCAAGCCTTTAGTTGAAAGTTGGTGATACGCCACCGCCATCCAAATCAGACCAAACGTTACGTGCAAACCGTGTGTGCCAACCAAGGTAAAGAACGCAGAAAGAAATGCACTTTCTTGAGGGCCATAGCCTTCTGAAATCAAGTGATGGAATTCATACACTTCCATACAGATAAAGGCTAAACCCAGTACGAAAGTGACTTTTATCCATCGCTTCAGTCCGGTCACGTCTTTGCGCTTCATCGCAATCATGCCAAAACCAAAGGTGATACTACTGAACAACAGCATCATGGTTTCGACAAACACGAACGGCAGTTCAAAGATGTCTTTACCTGTCGGCCCTGCGATAGATCCACTCTCAAGCACGGCATAAGTCGCGAAAAGCGTGGCAAACAGGACACAGTCACTCATCAAGTAAACCCAGAAGCCAAACAACTTGTTGCCCGCAGCTTCGTGGTGATGATCATGCGAGTGTGCAAGATCATAAGTGTGTGACGGAGTATTAGCTTGCATACGTCGTCTCCAAATCATCTTTATTTTCGTTGTTATCACTGTCACCGTCAGCGCTGTTACCACAACCAGAGTTGTCGCCTTTCACTGACTGTTTTTTAGCTTCTTCAAGCTGTGCACGTCGAGCTGCTTCAATCGCTTTGATCTCTTCAACTTCCACGTAATAGTCCACATCGTCGTTGTAGCTGTGTTGAATACACGTCACCACGATGCCCACTAGGCTTGCCGCCGCTAGCCACCAGATGTACCAAATCATTGCGAAGCCAAATACCAACGCCCATGCAGATACATAAATGCCTGTCGGTGTGTTCTTCGGCATGTGAATACGTTCGTATTCTTCTTCCTGAGTTGGATCAAACTCACCACTTTGCTTTTGATACCAGAACGAATCGATCTCATCGCCCTTAGGCAGTTTTGCAAAGTTGTAGAACGGCGGTGGTGAAGACGTTGCCCATTCGAATGTACGTCCACCCCACGGGTCACCCGTTAGATCACGGTTTTGGTCGCGGTCACGAACACTCACGTAAATCTGCACGAACTGACACACAACACCCATCGCAATCACGCCCGTACCTGCAGCCGCAACCGCCAGTAGAGGGAAGAATTCAGGGTTGATGTCTTGGCTCAAACGACGCGTCATGCCCATAAAGCCCAGAGCGTAAAGCGGCAAGAACGCCATCAAGAAACCGATGATCCAGCAGTAGAATGCGCGTTTACCCCAAAGCTCGTTCAGAGTGAAACCGGTCGCTTTCGGGAACCAGTAACCAATCGCTGCAAAACAACCGAATACTACGCCGCCGATGATCACGTTGTGGAAATGCGCAATCAGGAATACCGAGTTATGCAGAATGAAATCCGCACCCGGAACCGCCATCAATACGCCCGTCATACCACCAACAGTAAAGGTGATTAAGAAACCGACCGTCCACATCATTGGTGTGGTAAAGCGGATACGACCTTTGTACATGGTGAATAGCCAGTTGAAGATCTTAACCCCGGTTGGGATAGAGATAATCATGGTCGCGATGCCGAAGAAGGCATTCACATTGGCGCCAGAACCCATGGTGAAGAAGTGATGTAGCCAAACCACAAACGCTAAAATAGTGATCGCCACTGTCGCCCATACCAGCGAGGTATAACCAAACAGTTTTTTACGCGAGAAGGTTGCAGTCACTTCAGAGAACACACCGAAGATAGGCAAGATCAGGATGTACACCTCAGGGTGTCCCCATGCCCAAATTAGGTTCACATACATCATCACGTTGCCACCAAGGTCGTTGGTGAAGAAGTGCGTGCCAATGTATCTATCCAAAGTCAGTAACGCGATGGTGACCGTTAGGATTGGGAAAGAGATGATGATCAGGATGTTGGCACACAGAGATGCCCAAGTGAATACTGGCATCTTCATCATTGGCATAGACGGAGTGCGCATGCGCAAAATAGTCGCGAAGAAGTTCACACCCGTTAATGTGGTACCCACACCGGATATTTGCAGCGCCCATATCCAATAATCGACCCCGACTCCCGGGCTGGCCTCAATGCCAGACAGCGGCGGATAAGCCAGCCAACCCGTACGACCAAACTCACCTAAGCCCAGTGACATGTTGGTTAGGATGATACCCACCACAAACAGCCAGAAGCTCAGGTTATTCAGATAAGGGAATGCAACATCACGAGCGCCGATTTGCAATGGCACGATGATGTTCATCAAACCAATAACCAAAGGCATCGCGACGAAGAAAATCATGATCACGCCGTGAGCCGTGAAGATCTGGTCGTAGTGATGCGGCGGTAAATAGCCCGTCTCACCGGCTGCAGAAAGCAATTGCTGACTGCGCATCATTACTGCATCGGCAAAGCCACGAACTAACATCACCATTGCCACAGCAATGTACATGAAGCCCAATTTTTTGTGGTCTACAGAAGTAAACCATTCATTCCAAAGGTATTGCCACTTACCGGCTTTTGTTACCGCATACACCACTAAACCGCCCACTAAAGCGATCATGGTTAACGTGAACAAAATAATGGGTTCGTGGTAGGGAATTGAGTCTAGAGTTAATCTTCCAAACATGACGATTATCCTTGGGTTTCCGGCAAACAGTTCATTGAACCAGGGTGCTGGGTCACGACATCGGTGAATAAAAATGGTGGGATACTGGAGAACAGAGTCACAGGTTCAGCCACACTCGGTGCAGCCAATGAACGGAACTGCTCCCAATCTTCAATACGGTCTGGGCTAGCTTTCACTTTTTCCACCCAGTTTAGAAACGCCACTTGATCAGGCATGGCTGATGCGGTGAATTTCATTTGCGAGAACCCTTTACCACTGTAGTTCGATGCAAAACCTTTGAAGTCACCTTCATGGTTAGCAATCAAGTTCAGCTTGGTCACCATTCCCGGCATTGCGTAGATCTGCGAACCAAGGCGCGGGATAAAGAACGCATTCATGATGTTGTCTGAAGTCAGCTTAAACGTCACCGGTACGTCTTTCGGGAACGCCACATAGTTAACCGTCGCAATGTTTTGCTCTGGATAGATGAACAGCCATTTCCAGTCCAGAGAGACCACTTCGATCACCATAGGTTGCACATCACTTTCCAGAGGTTTGGAGGGCTCCAGTTCGTGTGTTGAACGCCAAGTGATGGTGGCAAGGATCGCGATGATGATGATTGGAATCGTCCATACCACCACTTCGATCTTGGTTGAGTGCGCCCAGTCAGGTGCATACTCTTCTGTGGTATTACTTTCACGGTATCTATAAGCAAAGTAGATGGTCATCAGAATCACGGGGATGACGACAATCAGCATCAGCAACAGAGCTGTAATAATCAGCTCCTTTTCCTGAATGCCAACGCTACCTTTTGGGTCGAGCAATGCGGAGTTACATCCTTCGAGCATCAGGACGGTTCCCACCAAACCAATCCTCGACAGATTTGCTCTCGATAAAATGCGTTTATATCTTGAAACTTCCATTAACTTTCTCGATGGTTATCCAGCCTCAGAACGAACGCCCGAGTGCTGGTTGTCATGGTCATTAGAATATTTATGTGTTGAGCATGTGAAACGACGCATCTCAAAACGAAACGGAATTAGCCACGATTTTGAATAGTCGACAGTTGAACAGTTCGTCTGCCAAGTTAAAGCGGCAGTGCTGCGCAGTCGAAACATTGCCGCACGGTTAAAACCACACAAAAAATATGACTTAATTGTTACACTTTGAAATGTATTGTTACATTTAGCGCATTATGAGGAGTTGAAATTGAAAGCTCACCAAACAAACTTGGAAACTAACCTTCCAGTTATGAAAGTTAAATGTGATAAATTGATGCAATTCAGACGCACAACATAAGCGTGCCACACGAGTTGAGCCATGTAGGCAAAAGGATTAAAGGGAAACGGGAGAGAGAAAAGTAAACAAGCAGTAGAAACAACAATGTTGGATTACATTAGAAAGAGCGAATTAAATAAAATGTGACAGCCATCAAGTTTATGGATTCACACATGATCTTAAAGGTATTTACAAAAGACATCACTAGAGACGGCAACCCATTAGATATTCGAATGACACGTTGATTTTCATGATAATAATGTCAGCTATGTGCAGCAAAAAGCGGCCAAAGATGAAGCTAAAAAGCCGATTTTGGGGGTATTAAGATAGGTTTTAAGCGGGTATTACTCCCCTCAAGGGAGAGGAGTAATAATCATTAAGAGAGATTAGGCTGTTGGAGTCACGACTTTCTTGCGCTGATTTTTAGTCATCAAGTGATAAACCACAGGCACAAAGTAGAAAGAAATAAGCGTAGTTAATACTGTACCGCCGACAATCGCAACCGCGAAGGGAGGCCAGAAGCCACCACCAGCAATGATCAGTGGCATAAAGCCGCCAACAGTCGTTATCGTTGTCGAGCTGATATGACGAGTACACGACATCACAGCTACTACCACCGCATCCACATTGCCTGATGAAGCTTGTTCATCGAGTTTCAATTCCGTCAGAATCACAATGGCGGCGTTAATCGCTAAGCCCGCAATCCCAAGCATGGCGATGATCACCGTAAAGCCAAATGGATAACCGAAGATCCATACCGATAGCAATCCTAACCCACCAGCCAATCCTGCCACCATGAAGATGATGCTACTCATTCGGAATGAGTTAAAGGACATCACCACCACCAACACCATCAATACCACCACGACTGCGACATTCGATATCAGACCGTTGACTGAATTATCTCGTTCAGCAGATTCGCCACCAAAACCAATCGTGTAACCCGATGGCATCTCATAGCTTGCTAGGCGTTTTTGGAACTCATTAAGGACGGTTTGAGGCAAGACTCCTGCTTCAATGTAACCCTCAATGGTATTGACACGCTGCCCGTTACGACGAGTAATCGCGCCGCGACTTGTAGTCAGTTCAAGCTCAGCCAGAGTCGAAACATTAACCCCCGTGGAATAGACATCAGAACTGATCGGCAAACGGATATTGCTTAAATGCGCTAAGTTTTCACGCGCATCATCCGCCACTCGAACACGGATTGGCACCGATTCACTGCCTTCTATCACCGAGCCACTTTCACGACCAGTCAGCGTGGTTTGCAACATGCCCGCAAACTGATTGAGTGAGATACCATTGAGTATTGCGGTGTCTTCATCAACCTTCAACCACACCTTAGGCGTACCCGGCTGCAATGTTTCACGCGTGTGAGTCACATGAGGAACACCCGCCAGAATCAGGCGAACATCTTCACCAATCGCTTTTAACGTATCGAGGTTTTCACCATAAACACGCAGCTCAACTGGCGCAGTAAATGGAGGACCTTGGTTAAGCTTGCGTACCAAGATTTGTGCTTCCGGCACCTCATTATCCAGCACCTTTTGCAGCTCAGGAATTAGCACATTGGCTTGGTCAAAGCTCTCTGTTTTCACCATCGCTTGTGAGAAGTACGGCGCGTTGTTTTGCCTTGCTTGTAGGTTGTAATAGAAGGATGGGAAGTTCGCTCCCACTAGCCAATCAATACGTTCCACTTCTGGATAGCGATGAATGATGTCGTCGATTTTTTCAGAGGTGTTTTTGGTGGCGTAGATGCTTGCTTGCGGCGGCATGTACACCTGAACCTCAAACATATCTCGGTCTGATGGCGGGAAGAATTGCTCTGTCAGCTGAGACATACTCCAATAGCCAGTAAACGGAACCAACAACACCAAAGTAATAGTAATGATTGGATGCGTGATACCAAAGCGAACAGAAGATGAGAACCAACGTGTTAAAGTAGGAATTCTTAAGCCCGTCATGTACCAATGGTGCTGCCCTTTCTTGTCGACATCGCTGAGTTGTTTTGGTAATAACTTGGTCGCTAAGCCTGCAATTAAGGTATGCGAGATAATGTAAGAGCCGATCAACGAGAAAGACACAGTAATCGCAATACCACCGACAAACTCACCCGATGCACCCGGCATAAGAATGATCGGCGCAAACGCCAATACCGTGGTTAATGTTGAACCCAGCAAAGGCACCCACAAGTGCTTCAACGCATTCATGGTCGCTTCCGCTCTGTGTTGCCCTTTCAAGCGATATGCCTGAATGGTATCAACCATTACTACCGCGTTATCCACCATGATCCCGAGCGCGACTATTAAGCCCGTCACCGACATTTGGTTGATTGGAACACCAGTCATTTTCATGATCGACAGCGTCAGTAATGAAGTTAACGGCAGAGATATCGCCACCAATATTGCAGCGCGGACACCCAAGGTCACGAACAATACGATCAAGATAAGCCCAAAACCGATCATCAAGCTCTGACCTAAATCGTCTAAGCGGGTCTCGGTATACCCTTGTTGGTTGAACAACACAGTGACATCGATATTGCTAGGCAGCTCTTGTTGGAATTTTGCAATCAGAGCATTAGCACGCGATGTCCAGTTATCAACACGAAGATCAGGGTGCATTCTTGCCGCGACAATCACACCCGGTTCACCATCAATAATGGCAATCTGGTCTTGTGGGGTTTTCTCACCACGTTTCACAGAAGCAATGTCTTCCATGCGGATGATGTGACCATTGCTGTTAGTCGCTATTGGTACTTGTTTAATACGTTCAATGGAATCAAGTTCAGATTGGATTTCTAAACCGAAACGAGAATAAGCACTAACCAATTCACCTGCCGAGTTCTTAGCATCAGCTCCTTCCAAAGATTTTGCAATATTGACACTGGAACGGCCAAGCGCTGCGGCATCAGCAGTACGCAAGCTGATTTGAATCTCTTCTTGCGACATCCCATATTCATCAACGAATTCAGTGCCCGACAAGGTTCGTAATCGCTTAGCCAGTTCTTTGGCATAGCGCCCGAGCGTTAACCGGTCAGGTTCGCCGGCACCAGACCAAGTCAGCGCAGTAATCGTGGTAAAAGCGTAGGTATGGTCACTGTCGAGATCGGGAGAATGAGAACCCGCAGGTAAAATGGATTCGATGTCAGACAGCTTGTCACGCGCTTGCGACCAAACTGGCTCTGGCTCGGTGATGGTGTCATTCAATTCTAAGGTGACAATAGACACGCCCGGCCTTGAGGTTGAGCTCACGAGTTTAACTTCACTCAGCTCACGCAACTTATTCTCAATCACCTCAGTAACCAAGGTTTCAACACGTTCGGCACTGGCACCGGGAAAACTGGTGGTAATGTTGGCGTAACGGTTGATGATCACTGGATCTTCTGCGCGAGGCAGCGTCATGAACGCAGAAATACCACTCACCATGAGCAGTGCGGTCATTAAGATAAGTAGTCGAGTATTGGAAATAGTCTCTATGATTTTCATACTATTTCCTATTCAGCAGTAACGCTGGCTGGCTTCACGGTTTGACCTGGAACCAATCGATGTAGACCACTCGCGATCACCGGCTCACCTTCGGTAATGGCACCATTGACATAGGCTTGTTGGTTATTAGCAAACAGAACCTGAACACTTCGGCGCTCTACTTTATTGTTTTCACCTACCACGAAGATGTTCCATACACCACGTAATCCATCAATCAAGCCTGTTAATGGCACCCAGTAGCCAGGGTCATCAATCTGCTCATCAAATTTAAGGTAGGTAAGTTGCCCTTCCAATACCGAAGATTGCTCAGGGAACAAGTAGCGCAAACCGACACTGCGAGACTGTGTGTCGACCATTGCGCCCGGATTCAATAGATCGACTGCATAATCTGTACGCCCAACTCGAATAGTGGGCGCAGAGAGTGAGGTGACTTTCTGCATTTGGTGAGCAGGAATACCGATGAAGGCCTCTTTCCCTTCAGAGGCGAGCAGTGTCAGGGTTGGGTTACCCACATTCACCACATCTCCGAGTGAGACAAAACGGGTGGCGATGGTACCAGAGTAAGGAGCAAGCACTGTCGATTTCACCAGCTTCAATTGATTACCTTTTACCGAGGCATCAATGCGCAGCAAGTTCGCCTGCAATACACGTTGCTCACTAGTAAGAGAGTCAATCTCCGCTTCTGCACTGAAGCCTTTCGCTTTCAAGGAACGTTGGCGTTTTAGGTTTGCGGCAACAAGGCTCAGTTGAGCTTTCACTTCTTCAGCCTTCGCTTTCAGTTGGCTAGACTCGGTTTCCAATAGCTGAGTATCCAATCGAATCAACGGTTGACCCGTTGTGACTGTGTCACCTACATCTACCAGAATCTCATTTACTTTGCCCGCCAGTTCAAAACCTAAATTCGCTTGCTGTCCCGCCTTTACCAAACCGACATATTCACGTTGTACTTTATATGATGGAGAGCGTTCTAGGGCGACCGTTTCTACCGTCAAGACTGTCGATGCAGCACCATTCGATCCGGTGTTACTCGCGGCATCGGATGTTGTCTCGGTTTGTGTATTTTCACCACACCCGATAAGAAGAGTCGACAACGCCACTGCCACAGCGCTTCCCTTCATCAATTTATACATACTTACTGTTCCTATGCGGTACTCAATTATGTTCTTTTTTTAGACTAACCAAACCAAACTAGACTGTCCAGTTTGATTATGTTAAAAATAAATTTCATCGTTAGTGATTGATAAAACCATCACAAAAAGCATAATGCTAGCGCACAACAAGTCAGCAATAGGTAGCGAGAGATAAGCACGTGACGAAAATCATCAAAAGTGAACAGAAGAGATCGCAGATCCTAACCGCAGCAAGCCAGCTTTTCTCTGAGCATGGCTTCAAGATCAATATGGATCAGATAGCCAAAGCAGCGAACGTTTCAAAGCAAACTGTCTACTCTCACTTTAAAAACAAAGACGAACTTTTCGAAACTTGTATGCAAACCAAGTGTGCGGAGCGCGAACTCAGCCCTTCAGCCTTTGATATGAATGCCACTTTGGAAGAAGAATTGGTGAAATTTGGTGTGAAGTTTCAAGATTTGTTACTTGATGAGCAATCTAGACAGACCTTTCAGAACGCGGTTAGTCAATCCAACACGCATCCAGAAATCGCTTCTATTTATTTAGAAACAGGGCCACAGAAGACCACTAAGTTACTCGCTGATTATTTACAGTCGAAAATAGATTCGGGTGACTTAACGCTTTCAACATCAAGTTCACCAATCATTGCTGCGTGCCAACTGTTACTGATGTTTCACGGAAAATCGGCGTATTGGGGATTCTTCGGACACGATAGCGGCGAGTCTGATAATGAAAGACTCCACTACACTCGAGAATGTGTCGCGCTATTCTTAAACGGCAACCAGCCTCGTTAGTTTGAATTAGAACTTACGTTTGAACTCGCTCAGGAAGTAGAAGGCAAGGTAGAAGCCAACAACACCGCCCTTCTACCTCAACCTGCACCAAAGACACACCTAGTTGATCTTCCAACTTTCTCAGCGCATAAATCAACGTGGTATGGCTCTTATTCAATTGCAGTGCCGCCGCCTGAATGCTGCCAGCACGTCTATCTCATACAATGTTTGCCATTGGTCTAGGGTGGTCTTTAATCTCATTGGTCTAAAATCCTGACAGTTAATAAGGGCCCAATCAAAGGCTAATGGAATGAATAAAGAATTAACGAAAGGCACGAGATAGAGAGATAAAAAACGAACAATAAAACGTTTTTAAGCTTACACGGCATCATTTACGCAGGGTTTGCCTTCGCATTGTTTTTCCTACCAACGGTGATGCGGCCTATGTATGGTGTGGAAATTAATGACAAGTACACTTACTTTCTGTCTCAACACACCAGGATCTTCCTTGGTGGTATTGCAGCGATAACATGGTTACTTCGAGATATTGAAGCGGGAATCAGCGCCCAAAAGCTCATCCAAGGTTTGGTTATCGCCAATATGCTGGGTGCGGTCATCACACTGTATACGGCTTTCACCGATATCTTTGTTGGCTTCGGTTGGAGCGACCCCGCTTCCTTCCTTTCGCCATCAGTACTGAGCGTTTTGCAGGTTCGCAAGCAAAGCTAACGAGTACTACACAAATAAAAACAAAAAGGCACAGCTGAATTGATCATCTGTGCCTTTTCTCAGTCGACTGTCGTTAGCCAAGCACTCAGGTTATTTTGAGTGCTCCACATAAATCAATTCATCAGTATTGAAGCCGCGCTCTTTAGACATCTTTGTGAACTTTTCCATTACCTCAGAGGAAACTTCTGGGGTTCGAGAAAGTAACCATAAGTAACCGGTGTCTGGGCCAGAAACAAACGCGTATTGGTAGTTCTCTTTGTCCAACTCGAACACCACATAAGCGCCATAGAATGGGCCAAAGAATGACACCTTCAAATATCCCTGATCGCTGCCTTCGACAAAATACGCTTTGCCTTCAGCTTCGTTCCATTCGCCATCTTCGTCCGAATAACCGCGGTTAATCACTTTCACGCCGCCATCATCACGCAGGCTATATTCGGCACTGATACTATTGAGGCCACGCTCAAACGAGTGGTCCAAGCGAGCCACTTCGTACCATTTTCCCAAGTATCTATCCAATTCAAACTGTTGAACGGGTTTGACTGTTTCAGGCATGCCGACACACCCACCCAATAAGATGACACTCAGCAGCAAAAATATTTTCTTCATCCTAACCTCGACTTGTTTTTATAGCCATGTGAGAGCCTTAACTTACATATTTAGTAATACGTTAAATCCGTTTATATGGTTCATATAACAGTAAATTATTCAGACGCTTCTGTGAATTGTTTCGTCAATAAATGAATCAGTGATGCTTCATTGCTGACCGGTACTGAGTCGGTGTCGCTTGCTTATACGATTTAAACTGACGATTGAAGTGGGCTTGGTTGTCGTATCCCACTTTCTCCAAAATCAAATTCACTGGCAATGAGGTGTTAAGCAATAAATCACACGCCACATTGAGCCTAATTTTCTTTAATCGCTGGCTAAAACTCTCATTGTAGTGCTTTTGAAATAGCCGTCTGACACTACTTTCACTGAGATATAGGTGGCCGGCTAAGTCGTTAACCGAGATATCACGGATAAAGTTATTCACCAAGAAGGCTTCAATCTTATCCAGCTTATCGCTGACCTCCTCTTCGTCCCCCGTATTAAAGACAGGATTAATCAACTGAACAACGTCTTGGTCATCAAGCAATAGCGCAAACAAAGAAAACAAGATTAGCAGTTGTTGATGTGGTGGCAGGTCCATCACCTTGTTCAACAATTCCGTCGCTTTCTCTGCAATAGAGGGCGAAAGCTGCAGACCTTTCTTTGAATCTTCCAACAATGCGCGCAGCGGTTCGAGCTCGCGGCAGCACGCGATTAATTGCTCTATCCAATCTTTACGAAACCAAATCACATGCGTTTCACATATTCGCGAGTCGTCTGCGCTCTCTTCTGAATAAATAGCATGAGGTAAATCTGGCCCCACCAAAATCATGTGATTGTGAAACACATCGCTTTGGTGATGCCCGATAAAACTATGACCAGCAAAGTGACGATGTATCGCTATCTCGTACTCTTCATGTCGGTGCCAACCATAGCTTTTACTGTGCTAGACAATTTTCTTATAGCGCCATGATGTGCCAATTCGTTGTGGCACTTTTTCCAAGTAACCTTTCATTGCGATGCTCAGTGACTTTTTAATATTGAAAGTATACACATCAAACCATTCAAATGAGCACATTGACTGAAAAGTATTGAACATTGCGCTAACGATACTCATCCGGTTATCACCGCTAAATATACTGCAAGTGAACTTAACTAGGAGAGCAACTATGGACACTTTATTATTAAAAATACGCGATATGATTCTTGCCACTCGTCAACAGTGGATAGGCGAGATCACCTACAACCACAACATTAAAGGTGAGAGCACTTGGATACTTTATGGCTATAACTCTCATGAAGAATACGAAAAAGATCTGCGTAACAGCCTAAGACAAGAGTCGTAACTATTTCGAAGACATGGATTAGCAAACCAATGTTCGACACAAAGCCGTTTGCTACTAGTTAATTTGCTATCCGTTAGCTCACTTCCAATGGGCTCGCTAAAAAGTATCAGGGAAAGACAAGGTTAAGCTTGCTCAGCGACTTTGATATTTCCCTCTCTTTTTACAACGTAGCTCGTTACAAAGATCAGTGCTGAACACAATACACATAAATAGATGGGATACTGAGGGTTCAAGGTCGAAGTAAACGCGAGCATTGAAGCAACCCCGTAGCCTAGAGTATGAGACATGGCGATATACCCTGCGGCTGCGCCTGGTGCACCACTTTGCTTTTCAGTCGCAAACAACGTGTAAGCAGGAACAAGCAGCGCTGCGCCAATCGCCGTCACTACCATCGCCGCACCAAACGCCAACATACTAGGAATCAAGAACATCACAAAGCCGACAACCGAAGCAGAAGCGCCACAACGGTACATAAAAAGCGGCGTCAGCTTTTCCTTTTTGATAACCAACAGTTGAGTTACAAAAGTACACGCCGCACCGATGGTTAACAGAATGCCAATCGCGTCACTTAATTGATCGGTTGTCCAATGGGTGATCGAATAAATCAATGGAGAGAAACTGTATTGCAACAAAGCGACTGCCACACACAGCAATAATCCACTTGATAAGAAAGGCAATAGTGCCCTACTCGGCAGCCAAGGTGATGGAGCCTTGCTACTCGCTTGTTCTGTATTCATGTCTGGTGCTGGCAATAACACCGCTGCGATTAACGCCAAACATGGTAAAAAAACCATGATAATCAGAGGCGCATAAGGTGAAAATTTTAATGCAAGAATGGATATGATCGGGCCAATCAATCGACCAGCACTTAAGCCAATACTCACCGAAGTAATAGCCTGTAAGCGGTTTTTCTCACCACACAGCAATATCGCCCAATGTTGACTCGCGGGCACCATTCCAGACACCGTACAACCATAAATAATTCGCGCCACCATCAGTCCAATCAAACAAAACACTAGTGCCTTTTCTTGATCACTGTTCATCGCAAAAAAACACAAAAAAGCAAAGCTGACAGCCATGCCTACCAATGCCTGAATGACGACTTTTTTCGGACCATGTTTATCGCTCTGTCTTCCCCAAAAAGGCGCAGACGGCAAAAATAATATGCTTCCTATTGCGATAAGAATCGACCACGTAGGCAAGCTGAATGCAGACTGTTCCACAAGAAAAGGCAGAGAAACGAGTAAGCCGTTTTGCCCAATTCCCATTAGGGCGGCAGCAAGACCAATGGTCATTAAGTGGAATTTTTTATTTTGGATGACAGACATAATATCGAAGGCGCTAGAAAAAGTTGGAATGCTGAATAATGGGAAATATCATAAATAATGATAAATTGATTGATTTGGAGAATCATTATCATTTGAGTTTCATTATATTACATTAGCGGCTAGTAACCTATAACTCAACTCTATATTGCATTATGTACAAACTTACCAATGCCTCGTTCGAAATCGACGGTAAGACGATTCTTTCCCCTACCAACTTAACGTTTGAACCTAAAAAGATCACCACTTTGTTGGGTCATAATGGATGTGGGAAATCGACACTGATTAAACTGTTGAGTAGACAAAACACCCCCTCTAAAGGCGACGTTTTCTTCGACCAGCAGTTGCTTTCATCGTATAGCAATCTCGAATTTGCACACCAAGTTGCTTACCTTCCTCAACATCCCCCGATTACTGATGGTGTGACAGTTCGTGAACTGGTTTGCTTTGGTCGTTATCCGTGGAAAGGCGCATTTGGACGGTACAGCCGTAACGACTACGCCATAGTAGACGAAGCGATTGAGAAAGTTGGTTTGAACGCTTTTTCAGATCGATTTGTTGCCACATTGTCTGGTGGTGAAAGACAAAGAGCTTGGGTCGCGATGCTGCTCGCTCAACAAAGCCAATGCATTTTGCTTGATGAGCCAACTTCTGCACTCGATGTCGCACATCAACATGAATTGCTTGCCTTGATCAGGGAACTCAACCAGACGTTAGGGTTAACCGTTATTATGGTCCTGCATGATGTCAACATGGCTGCCAAATTCAGTGACCATTTGATTGCGCTTCATTCCGGAAAAGTCATCGCTTCAGGCCCTCCGAAAGAGTTGATGACGCCTGAGACGCTGATGCAGATCTACGGCATGGAACTGGCGCTCTTTAAACACCCTGAAACAGGGCAACCTATTAGTTACATCCCTTAAATACAAAAGGAATCGGTTGTGAAAACGTTCATAACACTACTGTGCACATTATTCGCTTTTAATGCTCTTGCAATAAAGAGTGCCCATGCTTTAGAAATCACACACGAAATGGGCATCGTCTCTTTCGATACGACGCCGAAAAAAGTAGTGGCACTAGACTGGGCTCTTACAGAAACCGTTTTAAGCCTAGGTGTTGAACTAGAGGGTATTGCAGACGCCAAAGGCTATCAACAATGGGTAGTGAAACCCGAACTGAATTCAAACGTGACCGATGTAGGCTCTCGACGTGAACCGAACCTTGAATTGCTGACCGAACTCAAACCCGATGTCATTTTAATCAGTGAACATATGTCGGCGGCTTACCATCAGCTAAACAAAATCGCTCCGGTATTGGTTTTCAGTATCTACAGTAAAAAGAAGCAGCCATACGAATCTGCAACGTCAATTACTCTGTCTTTAGGGAAGTTGTTCGACCGAGAACAACGCGCTCAACAAGTAATTGCAGAAACAAACACGCGACTCCGTGAAAACGGCGAAAAAGTGCGTGCGGCGGGTAACTCAGAGAAACCGCTGATATTCGCTCGCTTCATTAACGACAAAACATTACGAATCCACAGCCAAGGTTCACTCGCGCAAGCGACCATCAATAAGATGGGGCTGAAAAATGACTGGCAAGAGCAAACTAACCTATGGGGCTTCAGTACGGTAGGAACGGAAAGACTCGCTGAGCACCAAAAAACCAATGTCATGCTATTTGGCCCTCTTCAAGAAGAAGAGCGAAAACAACTGACTCTATCTCCTCTTTGGCAAGTGATGGAATTTACACGTACAGATTCAGTTTACGAACTTCCTAGTATTTGGACCTTTGGTGGACTTATTGCCGCTCAAAGATTTAGTGACCACATTACAGAATTACTAACCCAAGAATAATGGCTACCATCAAGCTCGAAAAAACCGTCACTGAACGAATCAATATCAAAACAGCAGTGCTATCGATCGCTGTTGTTTTGCTGATCAGCGTACTTCTGCAAATAACCGCTCCATATTCACAAGGGGTTGGGCTCATCTGGGATACGCTTTTCCATTTTGATCCTTCAAACTATCAACACTTAATTACCCACCTAACGTATTTACCTCGGCTCACCGTTGCACTAATTTGCGGATTCGCGCTTGCGGTTGCTGGGTGTGTGATGCAGTTTGTGTTGCGTAACCCGATAGCCTCACCCACCACGCTTGGTGTTGCTGCGGGTGCTGAACTGGGTATCGTATTGGGGATCTTATTAATTCCTGCCAACCTTGCCATTCCCGGTTTCATCCCAGCTTTCATCGGAGGTTGCCTTGCTACAGGCTTGGTCTTTGCCTTAAGTTCTGCACGAGGATTTTCACCGCTGCACATGGTGCTCGCAGGTATGGTTGTCAGCCTATTTTTGGGATCACTCAACACCATGCTACTGATGCTGCATGAGCAACAGCTCACCAGTGTATTCGTATGGGGCGCAGGTGTGCTTAACCAAAATGATTGGTCTAGCGTTCAAGTTTTATTACCCCTGATTGCCATTCCAACTCTACTACTGCTCGTCCTGCAAAGGCCATTATCTGCATTGCAGTTTGGTGATAATGTTGCCACTTCGCTAGGCGTGAACATTAAGCAAATCAAACTGTTGTGTCTATCACTCGCAATCTTTATCACTGCTGCGGTAGTCAGTGAGGTGGGCTTAATTAGCTTTGTGGGTATTGTTGCCCCAGCGATTGCAAGGCTACTAGGCGTCAGATCATTAGCTAAACAAATATTAACCAGTGGCTTGATCGGTAGTTTAATCCTGTTGATTGTCGATTTAGTGATTCAGCCATTCTCAGGTTTTGGTGGTGAGCTACTGCCAACGGGCGCAATGACGGCATTGCTTGGCGCTCCATTTTTATTGTGGCTATTGCAACGTACTAAACTTCAGTCGGATCTTAAGAGCCGTAACGAGCATATTGAACAGTACAAGCGAGCTAATACGGCCAAAACCTTGATTGCTATGTCTTTAGTATTGGCGGTTACATGTTTGATTGCGCTCACTGTCGGTAAAAATCAATTCGGCTGGAGTATTGAGATTCATGAATCCTTATTTGAATTGCGCACGCCACGAGTACTGGTTGCACTATTAGGTGGTATTGGCCTCGCTTTCGCGGGCACCATTATTCAACGTATTTCAAATAACCCGATGGCGAGTCCGGAAGTGTTGGGCATAAGTTCAGGTGCTGCCCTAGCGCTGGTTCTCGGCACACTCTGGGGCAACTCGATTGGACGCGAAGAACAAATGCTGCTTGGTACACTTGGAGCAACATCTGTTACGGCTGTAGTTTGGTTGATGGGCAGAAAGCACAACTTCGCGCCAACGCAAACTCTGTTAACCGGTATCGCGCTAAGTGCTGGGCTTGATGCTTTGCTGCGTATTACGATGAGTTCAGGTAACGAAAATGCCACGGCGCTGCTGACTTGGTTATCGGGTTCAACGTATCTGGTTGCCACACAAGATGTCGTTTTACTTGCTGTTGGTGTGACAATGGTTGGTGCTATTTCCCTTTCACTACATCGCTGGATTGAGCTTATAAACCTGGGTGAAGTGACCACCAGCAGTTTGGGGATGAACACAACTACAGTTCGCTTAGCCTTGCTGTTATTGGTCGCAGCACTGACTACGCTGTGCACTATCGTTATTGGTCCTCTGAGCTTCATCGGACTATTAGCACCTCACATGGCCCGCTCGCTTCACCAATATAGAGCAATTCCGCAAATGCTGACAGCGGCATTGTTGGGCGCGAACATCATGGTCGCAGCGGACTGGATTGGTCGTACGTTGTGGTTCCCTTGGCAGTTCCCTGCTGGGCTACTTGCTTCTCTACTTGGAGGCGGCTACTTCCTTTACCTAATGAGAAAGTAACCTTTCAACAAGCCCCTTCACTTCGCTGAACTCCGAAGTGGAGGCTTATTTCAATTCTATCTTTATCTTTGTCTGTTCAATCCTTGTTTATCCCCTCAACCCTCTTTTATCCTCTCAGTCGGCATCGCTAATCCGGAATACTGGTAATTGTTTTTTGGTTGCATAAACACAATAAATGGTATTCGAGCACTTTTATGTTTACCATGATTCCAATAATCAACTGATTTGTAAGCCCTATGGACATAACGACAATTACAAAGCTCCAACAAGACTTGCTATTTAAAGTCATTGCTAGCTTAAAAACCGAAGACACTAAAGCCGGTAGCAGCCTCAATGAATCTTCTTTGGCAAAACAATTCGAAGTCTCAAGAAGCCCAATACGCGCCGTTTTAAAACATTTGTCGAGTCAGGGCATTACTAAGGTTGTTCCCTATAAAGGTTCGGTGCTTCAAATGGACGCGGCTGATATCAAGCTAGACGTACCGACAGGCGACGAACAGCCCCGTCAAGAACAACTGTATCTGAATATTTTAATGGATCTGTTCTTTGGGGAATTAAGCAGTTCCTTCTCGGAAAAAGACTTACAAGAACGGTATGAGGCTAACCGTGGCGAAATTCAAAATGTCACTCGTCTACTAGAAAGCGATGGTATTTTCCGCCGCAGCCCCGGCTATAAATGGCAACTTGATGGTGTTCTAAACACACTTGAAAGGCATACCGAGAGCTATCGATGCCGCTTGATCTTTGAACCCGCAGGACTACTTGAGCCGACATGGAACTTAAAGCGTAGCGAACTAGAAGCATGCCGAGATCGCCATATCTACGCCATCAACAATCCAAAATCGACTTCCGCTAGTCAACTCTTCGCACTAAGTGTCGACTTTCATGAACTGCTCGCAGCCAGCTCCGGAAACCGCTTTTTGTTAGGGATGATGCAACAACAAAATCGTCTGCGTAAGGCTACTGATTTGGTCTCTATGCATATCCAATCTTCCGTGGTCAAGTCATGCCAGCGCCGCTTGGACATCATGGATCTGGTTCTGGCAGGCGACAATCAAAGTGCCTCAGCAAAGCTTGCCCAACTGCTCGAAAACGATATACGAGTAATGAATCGCACCTACAACAATTTCATGAATGTATCGTACGAACAACGAGAACAATTACTCAGCAGTATTTCAGGAAAAAACAACTAACCTAGGAGCAGCATACTTTCATGCTGCTCGTCTCCTCCGCGTTAACTTTACGTCGCCTCTCGCCATCACGAAAAAAATATAAATTGAATCAAGAAACTTAGGATAAAACGATAAAACCAGACATAAAAGCTGGGCTTGAACGCTCCTACACAACAGACGTTATTGTTACATTTAAAAATAATTTGCATTCCCATGTTGTTTTTTCGCATCAAAAATACAATAATAATGATTCTTATTTAGACTGAGAGCTGAAACAGCAGTAATAACGACTCACTTATCCGATTCGTCATTACTCACCACTCTGTTGAGTCTGGATAAACACAATAAAAAATAGAGTCACCGCGCCAAAAGAAATGTGTGCAGCCTTTCATTGATAAATGCAGAGAAAAAAATGAAGACCGAAAAAGGAAGTTTCAAGCTTTCCACCGTCGCAATAGCAGTTGCGGCAGTAACCACAGTATTTACAGCTCAAGCTCAAGATCTAACAACTGAAGAAAAAATGGTGGTGGTTTCTAGCCGCACGCCTAAAACGATCAGCGATATTCCAGGTACCGTTTGGTACATTAACTCAGAGACTATCGAGCAAGAATACCGCGGTGGCAAAAGCCTTGATGAGATTCTGGCAGCTACTATCCCTTCACTGGATGTAAGCAGTGGTGGTCGCACTCACGCTGGCCAAAACCTACGCGGTCGAAGTCTGATGGTAATGATTGATGGTATATCTCTACAATCAGTTCGATCAATAAGCCGTCAGTTAGACTCAATTGACCCATTCAACATCGACCGCATTGAAGTACTCTCTGGTGCAACATCAATTTACGGTGCCGGCGCTTCGGGTGGTGTTATCAATATCATTACTAAAAAAGCGTCTGGTGAAGAAGTCGAATTTGAATCATTTGTTAGTGGGACTTCAGGCTTTTCATCAAGCGAAGATTTTGACTACAAACTGGCTCAGTCAATAGCAGGTGGAAACGAGAAAATTCAGGGACGCGCATCGGTCGCTTACACCAAAACACAAGGCTATTTCGATGCAGATGGTGAGATGATAACTCCAGATATGACTCAGGGTTCGAATCAGTTTAACGAGACCATTGACCTACTGAGTAACCTACAAATTAATGTTGCTGAAGGTCAACAACTAAACTTGTTGGCTCAGTACTACGATAGCCAACAAGACACTCCTTACGGCCTTTACTTTGAAAAAGATGGTAGCGGTAACTTCCAGTTTGTTGATGTGAGAGAGGGCTACTCAGCGGATCGAGAACAAGGCACAGAGCGTGTCATGTTAAGTGCGGCATACAGCAACAACAACTTCTTAAACCATCAGCTAATTGCTGAACTATCTTACCGTGCCGAAGAGCACACCTTCATGCCTTACACTGTTGATGGCAAGACAACTCTATCGACTAACTCCTCTCGCCAATCTACTGATATTTTGGCAATAAAAGCGGCACTTAATAGATCATTTGGCTCTTGGAATCTGACCTACGGTATCGACGGTTACATCGATAAATTTGATAGCGACAGAGCGATCTACGATCAAGCTACGACCGAAGCTACGGGAGGTTTAGTAAACGTCATCAGTGAAATGCAAGGTCGTTACCCGGGGATCGACACTCAATCTATCGCTGGCTTCATTCAAGCGGAATACAACATTACTGATGATTGGTCAGTACAAACAGGTTATCGCTATCAGAAAATGGACATAGACGTGTCTGACTTCCAAGCGACCTCTAGTTCGGACTTCATTCCTGGTGGCTCAACAGATTACGCTGAAGGTTTGTTTAACTTTGGTACTATCTATCACCTAAATCCTACTTCTCAGGTTTGGGCTAACTTCTCACAAGGTTTCGATATCCCTCAGCTATATCGCTTCTACGGCAAGAGCGCTACTCAAGATGTCGCCGCTTCTAAGCTAGATGGAATCAAAACCGACAGCTACGAATTGGGTTACCGTAACGATTTAGATAATATCTCACTACAATCTGCAATCTACTACTCGCACTCAAGCGCAACCGTTCAGTACGAAGATGACCTATCGATATCAGATCTTGCAGAGCCTAAACGTGTCTACGGCGCGGAAGCTCAAATCAGCTACTGGGCAACAGACATGCTACAGCTTGGTCTATTAGGTCACTATGTTGTGACAGAAATTGAAACAGACACTGGCTGGGAAGATCACGAGGCGATGGAAGCGAGCACTTCTAAAGCGGGGGCTTGGGTTGGCTGGTACGACAATGACTATAGCCTGAAGCTACAAAGCCTAACTATGTTTGACTACAAAGATGCTGATCAACGTGAACTAGATGGCTTCACAGTAGTTGATTTCACAGGTAGCTACCAGCTTCCAGTTGGTAATCTGGGCTTTGGTATTAAGAACCTGCTAAACGAAGATTACTACACAACCTGGAGCCAACGTGCTCAACACTGGTACACCGGTAGCGATGCGCTGTACCAATACAAAGGCCGTGGACGTACTTATACTCTGAACTATCAGGTTAAGTTCTAAAGTTCGCTGTAGTTTATTAACAATTACAGGGTTGGTATTTAGTACCAACCCTTTTTTATTTAATACTAATTTAGAATAACCAAATAGATAGGAGTCAGATTGTTAATATAAAATCGACTCAAAAATGCCCAGGATTAAATAGCGTAAAATTGAGCAAGTCTCTCACTATAGCCGAAATTAGCCGGTGTATGGTTAATTTCAACTGTGATATTACCAGACAATTCACCGTCAGCTTTATATACAGGGCAAGATGCAATATCAGATAAATATGACTCTTCTGTTGGCGCGCTGAAGTAATAAATTTTTTGTAGATTACATTCGCCGACCTTCATTCCCAACGCTTCAACTTCAGAACGCTGACGGTAGTAATGTGGACCAATATCAAGAAGGTACTCAGGGCTATGTGTATAGATCTCGCTAGTGTATCGTTCGGTAAACTCACTATCCGCAATAAAGTGTCCACTTTCCATGCTATAAAGCACATTCAGGTGCCAGTAGATCAACTCAGACTCATCACTGGTTGATACGCCTGGCTTAGAGTACAAACATTGGATCTGACTATGAGGAACTTCAAGGCTCTGAGTCGCTTGGATATTATTACGCAGAGCCTTGATTCCACAGCGATGCATCGTGAAACCCTCTGTCTTCATCGACTCGGTAACTTGGTTGATAGACTGATATTGAACGTAAACCTCTTCCGGTGATTCGCCAGTGATAACATTAGTATTATCAGCATAAGCAAACGGGCTTAGGCAAGCAGTTACAGACACTAAAGCTAATATTCTTTTCATTGTTATTTTTCCTTGATGATTGGCGGCTGGAAAATAACTCAAAAACAGAATATGCAACACAACGCTTATTGATATTTGTGATCTTGGTTAAAGCAATGATTGATTTTATGAATATTAAACTTTCCATCAAGTATACCTTCCCTCTAGAAATAACAACACCTCAAAAATATAATGGTTAATTGGGAAGGATGATTATTTAAAGAATATCGACATTTCACCAACATTAGCGAATCAATGTTTAAACCAACTTAAAAATTATTAATCATTCTGTTTAATTACCAACACAAAAAGACGAGCCTATATAGCTCGTCTTTTTATTATCAATTTAGTCTAACGCATTGGCTCGATAATGACTTTTATATAAATAGAGTTATCGAGTGAAGTATTGTTATTGCGTTAAATGTTTTTCTTGCGTTAAATATGATTATTGAGATTGCGACACAGAAAGCGACACACCAGAGAAACTTCGGAACGCGTTAATCATAATGTAGAGGTCTTCATCAGCCTTAAGTGCATCGCAAGACTCGACGTTACCGGAACGATACGGACGACAGTCGTAGTCACTTTTCGTTGGCTGTTGTCCTGAACGAATGTATAGGTCGGCATCACCAATACCTGACTTAATAGTAACGGTAACATCAGCAGTACGATTTACCGCCTTAAGTACAAACAGTTTTTGATCACCTGAAGTCAGTGCGAGATTGGGCACTAAACTATCTAAAGCCACTTCTGGGATCTCATTGTTCGGTTTACCAACCGAGCCGTTAGGTAATGCATCATTGAAATGCGAAGCCACTAATGGCCAGATTTTACTGATTTTTACGCCTTGGTTTTCGCAGCCTCCGAAATGATGCAAAGCAATGGCTTTGTTGTTATCGGTTCGCAGAACAGGTGATCCAGACGAGCCTCCAATTGTGTCACAGAAATAGCCAGTATCCGTATTTGATCCTCGCCCATTCGCTGAAGCCACATCGATCTGACACAATCCTGAACCATTTTGATCGCTCTCAATCGCGAGCTCTTTTGGCTTACCCGCCCCGTGTTGAGGAATGTAAATCCCATCACCGATCATAGGCTCTTCGGCATCCAAACCTAGGTAACCAAACGACGCTACCTTTGAAAAATCATCCACGGTAAACAGCGTGTAATCCAGGTCATAATCGGTGCTGAGTATTTTATTCCCCATCACTTTAACCGTTGTCGCCATAGAACCATCACACGTACGACGCTGATAATTAAACCATACCTCGGTATTTCTTAGTTCAGACTCTGAGGCGACACAATGGTTATTAGTGAACATATGGTTGTCTGGCCCCACGCGCCACGCGGTACACAAGCTACGACCATTAATAAGTAGCCTTGCCACTGGTGTTGTCCAAGCAACCTTATCTGGGTGTGACTCTTCCCAACAAGCGACATCTTTACGTTCATTCACACCACAAGTCGATAGCGTCGCTAAAGCCTCTTCATCAGCACTTTTACCTGCCATGTAGTAATCAATTTCAAACTGAACATGCTGCCCGTTTGAATTGGAGGTGGATTCAATAACGACAGAATCACTGGAAATCGATTGAGCGAACCAATCTATTTGGCTCTCACGATACTCCACAACCTCATCAGTAATGTTTGACTTAATACGTAACACGCTCCCTTTCGGTACAGTAAGAGACTTGAAGTGAAGCTTAATGAACGACGCACCAGCGTGTTCAAGTTGTTGTGTGTGTATACTACCCGATGTCTCAACCAACTCTTGGTTCGACAATTGATATTTCACTTCATCGGCAATAACCGGAAGATGTGGTTGAACAGGAGAAGACGGTTGAACGAAAAGGTGCGGTTGTGCATTAACGAGCGAAGAAAAAAACCATATTATCGCAAGCCTAAGGTTAGATAAGATTACTTTCATTAGATGTCCTTTATCGGTTTGTGGTGTTCCCTCCACAAACATATGTGTAAAAAACACATATGGCACAATATGCATATTGTATTTTGAGTAAAGAAATATCCACACTAACGACAATTTATGGAGTTCAATGAGATAGCGCTCAATTTCGCCTGTTCTGTCCTCATTGCCTGTACACAATGGCGTCCTAAATAAAACGAAAAAGAATCATAGCGTTGTTATGGTTTTTGCTAATCTGAAGATATGTTCGGCAGAGCTCTTTGCGGAATATTTTGTACTTTGATCGGCGGTTAATACAAAACTAAAAAAGGGCTAGCAAACATGCCAACCCTTTTCAATGGAGGGTTCATTCTGAACTCACCTATGTTCAATTCTACTTAAACTGTTAACGACTTAGTCGACTTTTAGACACCACTCCTATGGATTTAGGAGTGGTTTTTTTATTTGTAGAGGCGCTTTATGCAGGTTGATAAAGCATAAAGGCAACCACCATCGCTAAGCTTCCTCCCAAGCAACGGTTCACAAACATCATCTGCTTCGGTGATTGCAGTAGCTTTTTAAGCATGGTGCCACAATACGCCCACACCAACATGCACGGTACGCCCGTGATCACCATACCAGCAATAATGGTCACCACTTGAATCAGGTAGTCTGCATTCGGAGTGATGAACTGCGAAAAGACCGTAAGTGAAGCAATCCAACCTTTAGGATTCAACACCTGCACCAACACGCCAGACATAAAGCCCGAGCGATTATCGACTGTGCTTTCTTCGATTTGCATGTTCGCAATCGACCACGCCATGAACAGCAAGTAAGCCGCGCCCGCGTATTTCAAAATGTTGTACAGCTCTGGATAAAGGGTGAATAAGCTCACCAAACCGACGCTAGAACCCGCCAGTACGATGATGATGCCAAAAGCGTTTCCAGATATAAAAGGTAAAGTCGCGGCAAATCCATAACGACTTGATATCCCAAGTAATGCGATATTTCCTGCCCCAGGTGTAATTGCGATAGATATTGAAAACAGCAAGAACGCCAGCATTAACTGAGAGCTCATTTCCTCTCACTCCTAATAAGTAAAGTATTTATAAGGAGAGAGTTTACAGATTCCACTAGGAATTAAATTGCTATATAGGCTAATATTAATGCAAATTTGAGCAAGACTTTTCTATAAAAACCATGAAACAGAAAGAATCCACCAAAGAAGTGTTGGATGACACAGATGTCGCCATCTTAGGACACATCCAACAAGACGGTCGCATGAGCAACAGCAAGCTCGCTGAAAAAGTTAACCTCAGCGAAACCCCATGCTGGCGCCGTTGGAAACGTATGGAAGAGACAGGCTATATCGATGGTTACGCCGCAAAGCTAAACCGCAAGAAACTGGGCTTTCACGTTGCTGGTTTCACCTTAGTGACGTTGGGCAACCACGAGGTTGAAAACACGGAACCGTTCGAAGAATTTGTTGCGGTAACCGATTGGATTCCGATGTGTCACTGCATTGCAGGTGGTGCCGATTACATGGTGCAAGTGTTAGCTAAAGATTTGGAAGAGTACTTTGAGCGTATTAGTTCGATCAGGCGAGTCAAAGGCGTCAGCGCGATTCAATCCAACATCTCAGTGAAAGAATTGAAAAACAGCTATCAGCTGCCTCTTAAAGACTAGTCCGCTTCTCCTAGCAACCCTTTTCTTGGTCATGACTCCAACCTGTTAATTAATGATAAAACGCTCGTTCTATAAAGGTTCCGATAACCTTATCCTGCATTTCTTCTGATCTGGAGAAACCGATAGTTTTTCGAACGAGTCGTTTTAAGCGAGTTCTCAGGGTGAGGTTGGATCGTTCTATCCTTTGCGTATACCGCTTACCGATGATGTGTTTTTCTCTCGGTAAGTTCACTGAATAAACGCGGTAGTCATCTGTACAATAAAAAGGAATGGTAAATTTCGGTAGAAGACGTTGTAGTTTATTAAATGCCTCGGTGTCTCTTTTTCCAAAAGCGTGGGTAATGATGCGTTTATATCTAGGCTCCCAAGCATACCAAAGCCAACGTTGATTTTTCTTATTACCAACAAACGACCATTGTTCATCGACCTCATATATCAACTCAATGTTAGCGATATCAAAAGGGATTGTCGTTACTTGCCTAGGTGAGAGTTTTTTAAAGTACGTAAAAAGTTGTTAGCAACTTTCAACACACGACCAGTATCTCTTACGCCAGGCTTACTTACTTCGTAAGCATAATCGAGCTGAAAAGTACGCTGACAATCAAGGTATCGAAAACGTAAATTCTAAAACGAAAACAACAGATTGGAGTCATGACCCTATTGTCGATAGTGGTTCGCATATCGATGAAGCTTTACTAGAAACGATTCGTGAGAGCTTAGACTTCATACCTGCGTTGCTCATCGACTCGCTTAATGTGGCATTTTGTTAGCAGCTAATGAGCTACCAAACCCAATGCCCAACGGCACCGTCGAGTTAATGTGTCACCCCGCGCTTTCTGCGAGCGAAGAGCTAAAGTCACTGTCTAGCTACAGCGATAAACGAGTGGAAGAGCATCAACTTCTCTCCAGCCCTGAACTCAAGCAGTGGCTTAACGACAATCAAATAGAATGTATTGGATTCAACGATCTCAAATAGGAAATCTTAATTCAGGCTTAATCAACGATGCGTTGAGCGCCCTGTCCTTGGTCATGCAGGATATCATCTGGATTTAGCAAGTTGCACTTTTGCATACTCAAGCATCCGCAACCAATGCAGCCAGTTAAGTTCTCTTGTAAGGAACGAATCTGTGCCATCTTACTGTCGAGTTGCCCTTGCCACTTTTTAGCGACCCGTTCCCAATCTCGCTTAGTCGCGGTATGGTTCATCGGTAAGCAAGACAGCTCTTCGGTGATCTCTTCAAGAGTAAAGCCTATCGACTGAGCGACTTGAATCAGCGCAATTCGACGCAGCATCGCTGACTGATAACGGCGTTGGTTTCCATTAGTTCGAATAGAGGCAATTAATCCTTTGGTCTCATAGAAACGCAGTGCAGAAGGAGTAACACCACTGCGCTCCGAGAGTTGACCAATCGTTAAATACACGATGTTTTTCATGTCTGTTTACTTTCCCTGATCATATTGCTGGTAGATTCAAATCCATTTTTGATTATAGCTAAAGTTAACCTTAAGTTTAGCTATATTGGACTAAGTTTCAGTTCCACTGAGCAAAACATCCAAAACTGAATTAAAAAAACAGCCGTCGAGTGATGGCTGATTTCTCTTAGATTGAAGTATGAACGTTATATTTAGATCTTTTCCATGATCACCTTGAGGTTATCGATCATTTCTACGTTGGTCATCTCTCCCGCCTCCATATCGAAGTTATCGTAGAAGCTTGGCACCGACATAGAACCTTTCACATCAGCATCAAAGTGAGGTGCAGAATTTACCGCTGACGACAACACAGAACTTGCACCACCAGGGCCTGGTGATGTGGAGAGCATCACAACAGGCTTGCCTTGGTAAACCTTCATATCAATTCGAGATGCCCAATCGAACACATTCTTAAAAGCCGCGGTATAAGAACCGTTGTATTCTGCAAACGAAATGATCACAGCGTCAGCTTCGCCAATCTTGCTAAAAAAGCGCTGCGCGTGCTGGTGAATACCCGACGTCTTTTCTCTGTCTTCACTGTAAATCGGCATTTCGAAATCATTAAGATCGAGCACCTCTACTTGTGCGCCCTCAACTAAGCTTGCGGCGTACGCTGCAAATTGTTGGTTGATCGATGCTTTACTGTTGGTCGCGCCAATCGCTAATACTTTCATTATTTACCCTCAAATTTGGTTAGAAACATTTCTTTAAAAATGACAAGGTGATGCTTGATGTTTTTGGATTGGGGGCGATGATAAAACCTCAAGTTAACTTGAGGTAAAGCGATATTTTCAAAAATAGGAAATAATTTAAAAACACTTATAAAGCAGTTAATTACGAAAGGTTAAACATAGATTGGCATTACACAGACAAAAATAAGCACACCCAAAATACAACGAGTGTGCTTTATCGAAATACTATTTACTTAAGTTGACAAACAAAAATGGCCACCTAATCGGCAGCCATTATGTTGAAATCTTAGTCCGAGCTAAAACGAAAAAGGTTAATCGAATAACTCGATAACCAGCTTATTGTCTTTAATCACCAGATTGGGTTCCGATGACTTAATCAACGACTCTTGCACTTTATTGCTGTCCAGTTTGTATACCGGAGACTGAGACAATGCAAAGCCGATCATCGATACAGCGGGTTTGAGCAATTTCTCTATTTCAGGAGAAAGCTGCTTGCCCTTCTCCTCAAAGCGCTCTAGTCGCAGTAACTTTAAATACACCTCGCCACTTTCTTTGTCGTATTCAGGGACTGCGCTGAATTCGATGTCCAAGTCCAACCCCATATTAGGCATGTTGAACACCTGAACTTTTGCATTGGTGTTCGCCAGTACAGAAACACGCTCGGCATCAGCTCGACCAATCTGCACCGCTAAGTCATCGACAGCGACTTGCGCATACATAATGTTTTGTACACCCACTTCCTGCTCTAACATCACCGAATCTTGAAGGTAGTTCGTCATTTCTTGCTCAGTCACGCTGTAGCTAACACAACCACTTAGCATCAGGGCCGTCATAGCGATAATAAAACGGTTTATTAGCTTTGTTGTCATTGGAGATAGGCTCTTAATTTGTAAATGCATAGAACGGATGTTACCTCTAGATGATACTGTAAAATAGTTCTCATAATGATAGTGTCGGATAACTGGGCAGAATGATCCACCTAATTGGTGATGTCGTATAGATTGGCATTGACGAAAAAAATAAGGAAAACAATGACTGTATTAACGGTATTTTACGATGGAACGTGCCCGCTTTGTGCGAAAGAGATGGCGGCACTGACTAAATCTGATACCAAAAATCAGATTCAAACCATCGATATCTATAGTGAAGCATTTTCAGACTACCCGCAGATAGATGCAGAGGCAGCCAATACGATTTTGCATGCACTCGATGAGAAAGGAAAATTACTGCTGGGTTTGGACGTGACTTATCAAGCATGGAAACTGGTAGGCAAAGGTTGGCTATATGCCCCATTACGCTGGGCAATATTTAAGCCAATGGCAGATTGGTGTTATTTACGATTTGCCAAGAACCGATATAAAGTCTCGTTCTGGTTAACCGGACAGTCGCGCTGCGATGGTAACAGCTGTACTAAATAGCATTGGATTAAGATATACCATTGGCGACCTTGTAATAAACAATGCCAAATAGGGCTGCAAATACCAATAACGTGACGGCCACTTTCAACCAAACAAACTTCATACTTTGTCCTTATTAATTTTGTTTACTGTTCCACGAGGCAAGTTATCACAACAAAACATAACGTTGTGCAATGATTGACAAAACTTTGTAGTGAACCTTGATTCCCAGAGAGAACCTTTATGTCGGCAAAAGAGAGAAACCTTCCCACACATCGCATTTCTAGATTTAGTAAGTTTGCCTCGCTGGCGACAAGAGTCGCGGGCAATGTGATAACGGAAGGCACCAAGCAACTTGCACAAGGCAACAGGCCGAAAGCAAAAGACTTAATGCTCACGACGCAGAACATTGCTCGCCTGACTAACCAACTCGCCCACCTACGCGGTGCAGCCATGAAGCTTGGCCAGATGTTATCAATGGACGCTGGCGATGTCCTCGAACCTGAACTCGCCGACATTCTTTCTCGCCTGCGCTCAGACGCCGATCCGCTGCCAACAAAGCAGCTCAACCAAGTGTTAGAAAGCTCACTCGGCATCAATTGGAAAGTCGAATTCCTTTCCTTCAACTTCAAACCGATCGCCAGTGCGTCCATTGGACAAGTTCATCAAGCCTACAGTGATTCGGGAAAAAAACTTGCCATCAAAGTCCAATATCCGGGAATTCGAAAAAGCATCGACAGTGATGTGGACAATGTAGGCATATTACTGAACATCGTTGGTTTGATACCAAAGTCTGTCGATTACAAAAGCTTATTAGAAGAAGCAAAGAAACAGCTCCATGATGAAGCGGATTATGCTCGCGAGGCTGACTACGCAACACGTTACTATCATGCGCTTAAAGAACACACTCACTTCGTTGTACCTAAGATTCATCCTAAAATGTCTTCAGAGTCGGTGCTCGCCATGGACTTCATTGAAGGCGTCTCGATAGAGCAAATAGAAAGTTACGATCAAAGCACTCGTGATTTTGTGATGCGCAGCTTGCTCGAACTCATGTTCAAGGAATTGTTCGATTTTAAGATGGTGCAAACCGACCCCAACTTCGCCAACTACCTTTACGTTGAAAACACGCGCCAGATTGGGCTGTTAGATTTTGGGGCAACGCGTGAATACAGCGACCGCTTCAGTGATGGCTATCGTTTGGCTTTTACCTCTGTGATTAATCACGATGAACAAGGGCTCAACAAGGCGCTAGAGCAGATTGGGTTCTTTAGTGAGACGATTCTCCCCGATCAGCGCCAAGCTATTCTTAACTTAGTGACAATGGCGTGTGAACCCATGTTGGTCGACGAAGAGTACGATTTTAAAGCCAGCGGACTCGCTCAAAAGCTACGCGAAGCCGGAACTATACTCAGCATGGAACAAGAGTATTGGCATACACCACCAGCAGACGCCCTATTCCTACATCGTAAAATCGGCGGCATGTATCTGTTAGCAGCTCGCCTTGGTGCAAGAGTGAACATAAGTCGTTTGGTCTCTCCATATCTCACCAGTAATAACACTTGATCAGTTCATAAATAGTGGCGGTTAATGATTAGCAGAGTGATCATTTCCTGCTGAGCGAGAGTAATAACAGTTACGCCAACTAAAATGAGCCAAACCTATGAAACCTTCACTGCTTTGCTCCACCGCCCTGATTACAAGCCTAACGAGCTCTATCGCTTTTGCAGCGAGTTGCCCTGAGATACTCAATGGCAAACAACGTTTGTTAAATTCGAAGGAAGAGATAGAACTGTGTGAAGAGTTTAAAGGCAAAACCCTTTTAGTTGTAAATACGGCCAGCCAATGTGGCTTCACACCACAATTTAAACAACTCGAGCAATTGCATCAGACCTATAAAGACCAAGGATTCACGGTTGTCGGCTTTCCAAGCAATGATTTTCGCCAAGACCGAGGAAGCGAAGAGAAGTCAGCCAAAATTTGTTATCTCGATTACGGTGTTACCTTCCCGATGATGGCTCGAGCGTCACTATCTGGCAGTAGCGCTAACCCAGTGTTCGCAGAGATACAACAGCAAGCTGGCGTGACACCCAAGTGGAACTTCTACAAATTCTTGATCAGTAAAGAAGGCAAAGTGGTGGCAACCTTCCCTAGCTCGACGTCACCTGTAAGTCCAACACTCAAAAATGCAATTGAGCAGCAATTATGAGATCTGATTACATGGCAACAACTCAAATCCGCAATACCATGGCCAAGCTGGGTTACATGGGGCTAATCCCGTTTCTATTTGGCCTACTGCTGTCTCTGACAGACAGCCAATTCTTAGGCTTGAGCGGCGAGACACTCTTCATCACCTACAGCGTGGTCATATTGAGTTTTTTGTCGGGTATTTTGTGGGGAAATGGCATCGAAAATTTCGAAAGTCAATCAAGCAACAAGGCTCTGATTCTAAGTAACGTGATTGTGTTAGTCGCGTGGTTAGCCGTGCTACTTGGGGAACAAAAGGAGTTTCTCACTACGCTGATTCTTATCATCGGCTATATTGCGGTTTGGAGAGCGGAAAGGTCGATGAGAGAAGAAAATCAAAGCGAAGGCCCAGATGGCTACTTTGACATGAGAACTCGGCTCACCTCTAGTGTCGTGTTAATGCATGGTATCGTGATGTTGACCTAGGTGTGTGGAAACGAGAACCAGCACACACAGGGTTAAGCAAAATTATATGATGAGCTGCCCCACTGATCTAGGCTCATCTTTGCCAAAATAGTTCGATTCGTCTTTGACAGAGACAAAACCCAAATAATGTGGTTTGTCAGTAGGCGTCATCAACACATAACCCACAACCTGCGATTCTTGCTTTGCAACCAACACCCCCTCCCCTCAGTAATCAAAGGCCTGACGAAAGACAAACTGCGGTTAGGCATGGTCGCCAAATAAAGCCTGCTCCCGTTGTGCCGCAAAGACAATATGGATAAATAGACCCTTATAGATCTCTAGTCGGCCTACAGCTGATCTTCCACAGAGTCCAGCCAAGTTGGCAATTGACCCCTGTACCATTCCAGATACTTTGACGCGTCTGGAATATCACGCATGACTAATAGGTTCGTCACTTCAACAACGATCCAGCTTTTCGCAATAATCAATTGCTTGATTAAGTCTTCTCGCGAAACCATATTGTTATGAAGTAGGTACTGGTCAACAATACACTCATAATCAGACAGAGTACCCATGTGGGAAACGAGCGGTGCTAAATCAATAGCAGGGCTGCCATAACCAAAACGCTCCCAATCAAATAAAACAATCTGACCATTGTCTCTCTTTCCCCAGTTTCCTTGGTTTGTGTCACCTGAAACCAAGGTGTTATGGTTAAACAAAACATCACTCAATCGCTGTATACTCAGTAAGCTATCCTGTGTAACTTGAGGTAAATTGAGAGACGCTAGTGCAGCTTCAGTATCACAAGAACTCCAACTATGCTCTTTCACTTTAAAATTCGGTGAGTATAGAGATTGATGGATATGAGATAGTTGCTGATGCACCTCTGAAGTCGCTTGAAGCTCATTTAGTATTAAAGAGTGAGGAACGTGTTCGATCAACAATGTATCTCCCTCCACAGCAAACAACTTAGGACTGTGAACACCAGATAAATTCTGCGCGGCATATTGATAAAAAGAAATCTCAACCTCGCCTGCACCTTGCTTTCGAATACAAGGCTCGCCCCTAAATTGTTCAATAAAAACTTGAGCCGAACCCATTTGTGCAAGATTGTTATTACTCATTAAAATTCCTTAAAAATCTGAAAGGTATAACTGTTATGGCTCGAGTCGTTACTGGCGGTTCACAAGTAAATTTGCCCCAGATAGTGCGAGAAAAACAGAGCATGCTTTGTTGAAACGCTTGGCCATTTGCGGTTTTGAAAACCAGTTTCTTAGGTATAAACCAAACGCCGCGTAGATAGAAATCGCGAGTATTTCTAACACAAGAAAAGTGCTTCCTAAGGTAAAGAACTGCGTGTTTACATTAGCGGTAACATCAACGAATTGAGGTAGGAAAGCTGTGAAAATGAGTATCGCTTTTGGGTTACCAGCAGCCAGTGCGAACTCTTGTTTAAAAAGACCAAGCCAATTCCTATTTCGCTCAATGTCCGCTACTGGGCTGGCTTGTGAACGCCATAGGTTGAACGCAATCCAAAGCAAGTACATGGCGCCAAAAAACTTGATAAGGAAAAACAAGGTTTCAGAAGTATAAAGAACAACAGCCAGACCAGATGCAGCTAGCGCGATCATGCCAGAAAATGCCGTGATTCGTCCTAATCCCGCGATGAAAGCCGCTTGAAATCCATAACAACGGGCGTTGTTCATTGATAACAAATTGTTTGGCCCCGGAGTCATATTGAGCGCAAAACAAGCTGGGATAAACAGCAGTAGCTTCCAGATTTCCATTAGTGCTTCCTAATTGCCAAATGCCGTGATTATAAAATCGTTAAACAAGATCTTATCTTTTATAACAGCATTTAATATCTTTTGTCACTGCATTAAAAAGAAGTACCAACCCACTAAGGGCACGAATGTACTTTGTTAATTTGATGTAAACAAAACCGAAGCTCTGTAATCTTTGTCCCATACCGCTTTATTCATCTTCCTGGGTACTGACAAGTTCCCTTCGGATTTTCTAAACAAGTTCTGAACAAAACGTCTGCAACAAGCCATATTTAGTGCTGAATCTCCAGCATAAATACATTGTTCATCTTCTTTGAAAATAACGTCCAACGCCCAGTGCTGCTGGTTCTCGATGTGCCAGTGTTTTCTGGTCGCTTGTAAGGCTAACTCTAACGACAAGTGATCTGTGCAAATATAATACGATGTTTCATAACTTCCTTTCCCTTTGACACTTCTATCTCTCACCACTGCAACAACACTTTTAACGACAGACCACTTTTCTCTGAGTGCTTCACTGAAGGCTGCTGGGAGAACGTAAACCTCACGAACCTCTTTTCTGCCATGCCCTTTATCTTCGGTGATGTATGACTCTTGTTTATCTTCAGGCAAAGACCAATAGTCTTGGAATTGTGCATCCACTTCTGCAAGCAAACTGGGCTGATTCAGTTTGACTTGCACTAAGAAATCGCCACCTTTATCAACCACTTTATTCAGAGTTTCAACCTGACAATGCAGGGCATCAGCCGTTAATAGACATCCTTTTATATCTAAAGTATCTAACAGGTTTCTTATCGCTGTTAGCTCCGTCCCTTTGCCTTTACAGGGTTGATGTGTGAGGGTCAAACCTTCATCAACATCGAATGCCGAGACCATATAAAGGGGGTTATCTTGTTTGTTTGCTTTAGCACCTTTTAGTACCTTCCCGTCAACACTGATGATAGGTTGAGCATGCCTCTCTCTATGCAAATTAACCCAGCCCACCATAGCTTCTAAGAGTGTTTCAGGAACAATAGTCCTCATAATTGCTGCAATATTATGACGAGTAGGAAGGCCATTTTCGTAGGGGAAATACTCACGTAACCAGTCGATATTTCCTTCACCAAAATCCTTGATATCCGTCCACTTGTTTTGACCACAAAGCATGGCTGTTATGACAACAAAAGCGACTTCTATAACAGGGTAGACTTGGTTGATGTGCGAACGGGTATCTTTCACTTTTTTTAGCTGTTCAATGATAATCATGCGAGTTTCTCATATTTTTTATTTCATGATCTGATCGTGACTATCAGGAAAAGTTCCAATTGAAAATAAAGTTATTTATTTTCAATAACTAAAGTTCGATCCCGCCCTTCCAACCCACTGGCGCACTTTACTAATTAGTTTTCAAAAAACTTCTCGTATTCTGGTGTCGATAGATTTTCCGCAAGGCCTATTTCACCGAAGATGTAAATCGCACTCGCTAGCACAGACGATGTTATCCAACCCTCGCAGGGAAATTTCAGGCGGCTTGAAATCCGGTGAATTGAGCTCTGATGAATTGAAGTCGGGAGCGAAAACATCCTCAGTAGGAGCCTCAGAGGTACTGTATGAGGCAGCTGAAAATAGAGAAAGAAGCAACATCCACTTATTTATATATCTTCCCATAGTTAGCATTCACTAAATTTATAAATACTATCTAATCCCAACGGTTATGAACGGTGTTTCATTATCACTGGTTATTATGTTTACAGGAACAACTCAGAATACCCAGCACTCTGAATAAAGCGAGCTCAACTTACGTGCGATTGTTTACCTAACGTAAATTTATTAAGCAACGCCTGCGGAACGGGGATAACAGAGTATCGAACAAAAGCGACTAGCGCTACTATTGCCACAAAACTGCCTAAAACAAAGTCATGAACATCAACCAGCATCCAACCAATTAGCCTATCACTAGTAATAGAAGTTACAGCGATACCCACCGCTACCATCCATTTACAGTGATCATAAGGTAAATATTCCATTTTTTGGCTCACGATATAGAGCAGTGACAACCTCACGGTATAAGCGCCGCAAAGTACCACTATCACGCCCCACACGCCATAAATCGGTGTCACAACAAAATAACCAATCGCAGCTGAAATCGCACACCCACCTTGTATCCACATTTGCGTTTGGCTTGAGTCGCCACTGAAACAGCCAAGGTTGAGATAATCCCCTGCGCATTTAATCACACCGATGGCCAACAGAGCCATGACGATAACACCCGCATACTCATAACTGCTGGGCAAAATTAAAGCAGTAGATACCCCCGTGCATGCACGGGGTACTTACTGTTACAACTCCATGCGGAGTTGACCAGAATCCTTTTCGCCCTGGTGTCTAACGTAATTCGCTATAACTTGTTCATTCACGCCTACGCTACTGACAAAGTAACCTGGCGACCACACAATGTTCTCTTTCCAGTAAACCTTACTTAGCCAACTGAACGTTTTTCGCATGTGGTGCGACGATTGGCTTTTTAGTTTACCCATGACGTCTGAAATACTGTATTTCGGTGGGATAAGCATCATCATATGCAGATGATCTTCATCAAAGCCTATCGTCTCTATCTCAACGCCAGGTAAACTTCGCAGTAACTTTGGCATAACCTTCCGTAGGTAGCTGCACATACCAGGATTCAGGATTTTCCGACGGTACTTAGTTACCCAAACTACGTGATACTTCGTGTAGTAGATACTATGGGATGAGGTGTAATATTGCATTTATCCATCGTACCGTCTCCAAAGGCATTCATCCACGGGTAAACCCGTGGTTTTCTGTATCCACAGAATAAACCCCGGCACGGTGAGGATCATTAAACACCCCAACACAATGGCCAGGTTAACGCCGACGAGCGCTCTGTCCGCACACACTTTTTGACCACCAGACTTTTGAAGCATGGCAACACGATTTGGAAACCACCACAAAGTATAAGGCTGTAGTAGCAAGCCAAGAAGTAACGCAAATTTGCCACTGATCGCGTAAATTGCAAGTTCTTCAACACCAACAAAGCTCGCCATGACCCAGCGGTCCAGCCCTGTAATCATGTACATAGAGACACCACTAACCAAGGTAGGCAATCCAAACTTTAAAATCTTAGCTGAGTATTTGAGGCTGCCAAATGTGCTCATCTCTTGCCATTGATAACGCAGTAAACACAGCATCAATAACACACTCGAAACAGCGGAAGAAATCAGTACTCCATCAATCCCATACCCAGCTTCAAGCAGTGTAAAAGTCATGACAGCTTGTACACTCGCTTTTACTACATTGAGCAAACAGAAACGCTTAGCCATAGCATTCATTCGCATCAATGTTAGTGGGATAGAAATCGCACCATCGAGCATAGTAGGTATCAACAGAAGTAGTATTTGATAGGGCTGGAACACAACCGGAAGCATCAATAGTAACATGGGTATACTTAGAACAATCAAACTGCCCCCGAGCACACAGACCAAGACACTCAATGTAAAACAGTTCGAGATCAGTTTCCTCTTTTCTTCACCCTCAGCGACACCTACATATCGGTACATTGCCTCAACAATACCGAAACTAAATAGAATAGTACCGATATCACCCAACAAGACGATGGCTTCTAGAGAGCCATATTCTGCCAGCGTCATATTATGGGTGATATAGGGGATCATCACGAGCGAGATCCCTTTCATCATGACAATGCCAATGGCGTAATAGGCAGACTGATTTAGTGAACTCATAGTAGTCACCTATTCCTTACAATACAGGCATTATAAAACTCTTACAGTCCCCAAGAAGGTGTCTTAATGTACGTTTTTTTGGTGCCAAAATTAACGAGCGAATACTGTATGAGATCGCAAGTCTTTTTTTTTGTAAGCCTCTATAATAGTCGGCGTAGCCTTCCATAATTCTCGCCTTTGCAATTTTGAAACTCGAAGTAGTTAGGTTCCATCGTTGATAGTCATTTTGATAATGCTGCAGAATATTTTCGATAGACTGCAAGTTTCTCAGCTTAAGGCTTTCCGTTTGAGTAACAGAATTTGCTCTCATCAAGTAGCCAACCTGTACTGAGTTCAAAACACCAATCTGATGATTTTCACTAATTCGAAGCCACAACTCCCAATCTTCCGCATATTTGATATCAGGATTAAAACTGTCCGTTTGAGAAAAAACATCGGCTTTCACCATTACCGTTGACGTTCCAATGACATTGTTTTCAATAATGAACTCTAATGGGTTTTCGATATTGATGAATGTCTCGTCTTGCTCTTGAAACTGCGCCCAATAACTAAAACAATCACCAGTCACTTGGTAGTCTTCGGTGAGATGTTCGTAGTTAGTAAAGCTCATCGTAAGGTCTGGGTATCGTTTGTGAGATTCGAGTTGGCGTTCGAGTTTTTCGGGAAACCAAAAATCATCAGCGTCTAAAAAAGCGATGTATTCACCCGTTGATTTTTCTATTCCAAGATTTCTTGCTTGAGACGCGCCCACACCCAGTGTTGATAATTTAATAATACGTTCATCATTAATCGATGCGAGATAAGCCGATGTTCCATCATTGCTATTGTCGTCAATAACAATTAACTCAACGTCTTGATGAGTCTGTTGAAATACACTATCAATTGCCTTCGGCAGGTAATCCAAACAATTGTAGGTAGGAATGATAATACTCACTTTAGCCATAATGACGCCCTTTGATCTATACCTTATGCAGTTGACTTTGCACGTTCTATGCCGAGAGCACCTAGCTATTAAATTGCACTCATATCAATCACCTACGTTGACACTCCCAAAATGAAAATAAAACACCGTCAGACATGGAGCCCACAATTCCAATTTGATTATCAATTTGAGAAAACTGACCGCATCAATAAGATAACCATAAGAAAGCGCCATCTGATCTTGGTTCGTATCTTGCTTTCTTGATTATGACCCTACTTATTCGTATTGATTAGAGGGAAAAATAGTGAAGAAAGTAGCATTTATAGCACCAACTTACCCTGTACTCAGTGAGACCTTCATTCAAACAGAAGTCGACTCCATCAAAGCTTGTGGGCATGATGTTTGCGTGATGGCATTTGAGATAGAAGAGAGCGAAAAGTTATTTGACTATGACATAGTAAAAATTGGTCAAGACTTTCAAGTTAGGAAGTTGATAAACGTCAATTGGTTCGGCTTTATCAGGGCAATATTCTTCGTTTCAAAGCAAACCAGCATGCCCAAAAGATCACTGCTCGCTTATGGGTTCAAATTAGCGCTACAACTCGCAGAAAAAGACGTAGAACACGTTCATGCGCACTTCTGTCAGCATACTACCGCTCACGCCATCGTCGCAGCGAAACTGCTCAATATCACTTGCTCTTTCGTCGCCCACGGTCATGATGTTTACGAATTCGCTTTTGATATTGAACAGAAGATTTCATCGAGTGATTTTGCGGTCGTAGTGTGCAAAGACATGCTCATCGACTTCAATAATATGGCTAAAGGAAACGTTAAGCTCCTTCATTGCGGAGTAAATACCAAACAATTTCAACTGTACCCAAAAACCGAAGCTAAACAACTTCGCTTCGTTTTTATTGGCCGCTTAATTGAACAAAAAGGTATTCACCATCTTATTGATGCACTAGCACCGATTGCCCAGCCCCTCGACATTCACCTTGATATCGTCGGCACTGGTGATTTAGAACAACAACTAAAAACTCAGGTAGAACAACAAGGGCTCAATCGAAACGTAACCTTTTTAGGAGCGAAGTCCCATGAATGGGTGAAAGAGACCCTACCGAATTACGATAGCTTGATCGCACCGTTCTGCTTCTCAAAAACTGGTTGTGTGGACACTGGCCCATTAGTACTTAAAGAAGCGATGGCCGTCGGAACTCCGGTGATTACCACCAATATCATGGGTTGTAAGGAGATCGTCACTCCAGAAACTGGCTTTTTGGTCAACGAAAAAAGCGCCGAAGAATTAAGAGAAGCAATTGAGCATTTTGCTCAGCTGAGCAGTAACGATAAAATGTCGATGGGATTAAAAGCACGACAAAGAGTGAAAAGCAGTTTCAATTCGATAAAACAAGCTCAGAAATTATCTCGCTGGATAGAAAATCCAGCTCAATAGGACATCATTAAGACTAAAACAATGAGTAGTTAGCGGCTAAACATCTAACAATCAATAGAGGGCTACATTGTTTTAAATGTCACGCTCTACCTAACAGCCATCTAATTATGGAGTTATGATCTGTTCAGTAAGAAACCTAGCCAGCTCGCAGTGCCAAAATAGATTCAATATCTTCGATGTCACGATATTGAGTTAAATCTTGTTCTTTCGATGAAATCGCGATAATCGACATTCTATCGGCCAATTCATTACCTTCTATACCTACATGACCATTCACATGGTAGATCGTAATCTTGGAAACCAACTCTTGGTAAAGCGAATACGCCGGTTTGATGATGTCTAGGTTTTTAATTTCACCGCCTGACTTCGTCCAACCTTTTTTCTCCCACCCAGATGCCCACTTGGTAATGCAGTCAATCGAGTACTTAGAATCGCAATAAATCGCGACAGACAAACCAGCTTTCAGCTTTTCCTTAGCCAGAATAAATGCTTGCTTTAAGCCATGCAGCTCTGCCGTATTATTAGTTCCAACCTGCTGATACAAGCCATACCACAACTCGGTTAATTCATTATTCAAGTAGACTGCTAAGCCAGTTCCCGCTTCACCAGGGTTCGGCTCACAAGCACCATCTGTGTATATCTTGATATCGAAAGGCATTTCAGCGATTTGCTGCTCAGAAAGAGGCGGGACTTTTGCTTTCTTAGGCTTACCCGCAGTACTTGGCTTGGTCGGTGAAGATCCAGATGTTGAAGTAGAACGAGTCGCAGAAGATGCTTTACCGCCGAAAGCAGATTCAGCTTCGCCTAATGTTGCAAACGATTTATATCTCGCACCAGCAAAACCATCAACTTGCGACTTACACTCATTCCAAGTAGTAAAAATACCCGGTGTACGACCTTTCCAAACCACATAATACTTATTAGCCAAATTAACTCCTTACCAGAACCTAAATACACAAATAGTGAATCAATACATTAGAAGTCACCACGCCATACGTTGCAAGGTCAATCAATCAAAAACAGGTCTAAAGAAGCTACGTTCATGACTTACAATACAATCGACCTCATCAGCAAATTCGAAGGCTTTGATACACTCAGGATCATTTAGCGACTGAGTACGATACTCTTCATAGGCCGCCAAGCTATCAAAAGAGAATAGTGCTAACGCGATATTGTTCGCGCCTTCTGATGGCAAAAAGTACCCATTGTGTTGACCGCCCAATTTATCCACTAAAGGAATCCACATTTTTGCGTAGGTCTCGAACTCCTTTATCTTCTTAGGATCAATCACATATCGAACATAACAAGTAATCATATTTATACAGGCCTTAAATTACGGATAAAACATATAATCAAACATTGGGAATCAAGAGAAAAGAAAATCAACCGCGACGAGATTATAGAACAAAAACACCGCCATACTGACGCCGATCGTTAGCAACACATTGCCTGTTTTCCATATCAACAGACCGGTCACAAGAGCACCGATCAAATACGGGTTTTCAATGCTTGGCCAAAATATTTGCTCTGGTGCGAAAACAATTGGTCCCCAAATCGCAGTCAGCACCGCTGGGCTTGAATAACGTAGCAAGCGTCGCGCTGTTTGATTCAAACGAAGTGGGATGGCAGGTTCTAGGAACAGATACCGGCTAAAGAACACAATCGCCGTCATGAGTAATATCGTTAACCAAATCATCTCTATTCCCCCTCCGCGATGGGTTTATTGCCATTGTTTCGTTCTTGAAATGACTCGCTAAAAAAGCCCGCCAACATGCCAGCAATCGCCGCAATCATTAGCCCACCTTCAACATTGTTAACCGACATCGCGACCGAGATGACCAATGAAACCACCACACACACGACAACAGGCAATGTTCTGATTAATGGAAAAACCAACGCAATAAAGGTCGCTGCTACCGCAAAGTCAAGACCGATTTCATTGAGTGACGGAATTTGGCTTCCAGCGACAATGCCAACGAAACTCGCGATATTCCAAACCAGATAAAAACCGCCGCCCACACCCGCCGCGTACCAACGATTGAACTCTTGCTGAGATTGCCCACTGCATATCGCAAACAGTTCGTCCGTGAGCCAAAAACCGAGCAATAATCGCCACCGAGCGGGAAGGTGACTGATTTTGTCTCGCATCGAAACGCTATAAAGAAAATGCCTTGAAGTAATAAAGAACGTGGTTAACAACATAGTCCCTAACCCAATGCCCGATTTGAACATCCCCGCTGCCACTAACTGCGCTGAACCCGCAAACAAAATCGCTGACATCGCTTGTGCTTGAAGCTGATTCAATCCGGCATCTATTGCGTATGAGCCCGCAAGAATCCCCCACGGTATCACTGCGATACTCAAAGGCATTCCAGCTAAAACACCTTTCCACAACTGAGTACGCCTATCCATTTTTTTATTATCCATATTATTCTTGTCTCTCTTCACATTGGCTATTCAATATAAGAACACCTGAGTTGGTTCGATTGTACAAACTTGCTCGATTTAGTACTCCCATTCGTCATCCACATTTAAAGCATTTTGATGTATTGTCCCGGCGTGTAGCCGTTGGCTTTTTTAAAGTGTCGATGAAAATGGCTTTGATCGTGAAAACCACATTCTTGGGCGGTATCTGAAATAGTATGTCCTTGCTTCAATAACTTGCGAGAAAGCCTCAACCGAGACTGGATCTGATACGCATGCGGCGGAAGACCAAACTCTTTTTGGAAAGAACGCACTAAATGAAACGGGCTTAAAGCCGCAAGTTTAGACAGCTCTTCTAAGGACACATCGGCTTGTGGAAAATCATCTAAGAACTCTTTAACCAGAACAAGCTGACGCTGAGTTTTGCCATCTAATTGAGGTTTAAGGCTTGATTTACCATGTCGACTAATCAGCTTAACCAACATCCCGTACATCAAGGTTTCACGTAACAAGCGATTATCCGATTCGTCAATCGCATTAAACACTAGCCTTAATTGGTTAGCGAGCTCAGGATCTTCAACCACCGCTCTTGGGAAATAAGGCGCGCCATAATTAGGTAAGTTAAGCTCTTGAGTGATTTTGGCGAGTTGCTCAGGAAGTGGATACATAGCTCGATACGCCCAACCACCTTCAGTGGCAGAGTGTCCGCTGTGAACTTCGTCGGCGTTCACCAGAATGATGGCATCTTGTGGTGCGATATGATGCCCGCCCGTTCGATAGAAACGTTGAGCGCCCTGCTCAATAATACCAAGTGTGTAGCCTTCGTGGCTATGGCGTGAGAAGTTCTGCTTTTCGTATTCAGCATTAAGGATTTCAAGGCCACCGAGTTCTTCTGTGATCTTATATTCGGCCTTTTCTTTAGAGCGTTTCTTGTTCTCCATAACAATTCCCAAGCCTGTTAATTATCGAGCGACTTATCAGTCTACTCTATAGGCTCTTTCAGCTTTTGTACAAAATTGCGCATCTGGCCGTTAATACGCTTTTTGGTCGTTGAATTAAATCGCTCGATATTATTTTCTAATTGCGAGCAAAGTCATGCTGTGCAGGTACTTGGCGAAAAATTGACAAATCAGTGGCTAAATCATGTTCATAATTCACGCCAACCATTGGCAACCGTTCAGAATTATGATGAAGAAAACCTTAGCATTGATCTTTTTCTTAAGCCTCACTGGCTGTACTCACAACCAGTCGAAGGCACTGAGTATGAACTCCTCGTCGGTTAATACATACCCACAATCTATGTCTAACCTACAACTGTGTGACACCTTGTATTACGGACGTTCGAGTAACCAAACACTGGCAGCGATTGGCAGTGAATTTAATCGAAGAGGGTTATCAAAGAGTTGGTGTGATACCGAAACTAACAAGCTTTATCTAACAAAGACAATTGATTGGGTCACCGAGCAAGTAGAAGGCAAAGAAGATTCGGAGGAAGAAGCGTCTGCTGTAGTGCTACCTGCAGATTAAGAGGATAACTGATTTAACATCCTTAAATACGCTAACCGTACTTCTGGCAATAGAACTGGGGCTAACTAATTACTATGCATGCCTTTGCTCACATCAATATGTATTCGCATTGAAAAATGTTAACAAGTGGTTAATTATCAGTATCCATTATTACTATAAGGAAATAACAAATGAAATGGATACTTGTTGTATTCGTCAGTGTTTTCTCTGTGTTCACATACGCAAAGGATTGGAAGCAAATTCGTTTTACTGTTGAAGGAGCTTACCCACCATTTAGCTGGACAACGCAAGATGGTCAGCTTGAAGGTTTTGAGGTCGATTTAGCCAACGCGCTTTGTATCGAATTAGGGGTAAAGTGCATCATCTCCAAAACAGATTGGGACGGTATTATCCCTTCGCTCTTGAGTCGTAAGAACGATGCAATAATTGCAGCAATGACGATTACCGAAGAGCGTGAAAAGAAAGTTAACTTCACCATCCCATACGCCAAAGTCCCAACTCGTTTCGTGATGAAGAAAGATCGAGAGATCAATATGAATGACGACAGCTTGAATGACCTAACTATCGGGGTTCAACGTGCAACAATCGGTGATAAGTACCTTTCTGAAATCTACCCTGATGTAGACATTAAACGTTATGGCTCATTCGACGAAGCCTTTACCGATTTACTCAACGGCCGTCTCGATACCGTGTTTGGTGGTTCTATGGGGCTCAATGCGGGTTTTCTTGAAACTGATCAGGGTAAAGACTATCACTTTACAGGCCCTAAATTTACAGAAGAAAAATGGTTCGGTCGTGGTATTGGTGTAGCGGTACGAAAACAAGATAATGAACTCAAAGATCTTATTGATGACGGTATACAACGCTTGATCGACAATGGTCAGCATCAAAAAATCGCAAATAAGTATTTTTCATACAGTATTTACGAATAGCTTGGTATGCAGTGTGGACTAAACTAATTGCGAACTGTTGTTCACTTTAGAAAGCTTCAGATATCAAAAAAACGCTCATAAAGAGCTAACACTGATCATTTAAGTATTTTCCTGATCAGTTGAACGATCCTACAGATGGTTGACAATACCCTTAAGCACTTTTGTTTAAGGGTATTTTTTTATGCTGTCACACTGGTTAATCGATGTTGACGATTTTGCTAATCCAGAATCTCTTTCTTTGTTCCAAAAAGACCTTCCGCTAGATTGGATAAACCAAGCTTTATCTGAAACGAACAAAGCGAGCATGCGCCGTAGAAAGTTACCTGCCGAACTTGTTGTATGGTTAGTCGTTGGTATTGGTCTATATCGAGATAGACCGATTACCGATGTACTCGATAAACTCGACCTCAAATTGTCTAATTCATTGGGTGAAACGATTGCACCTAGTACAATTCCTCAGGCAAGAAAACGCCTCACCGCTAAGCCTTTAAAGTGATTATTCTCAATCACTTCAAAGCACTGGACACAGTCGGAAGATACGGTGATAAATGGAATGGTTTGAGCCTATTTTCAATCGATTGTACACAGTTTAGAACTCACGACAACCCAAGCTTAGCTGAGCATTATCGATATGTTTACTACCGAAAAAACAGGTACACTGAGTACCCAATCGTTCGAATGTGCGCACTTACATCACTACGCAGTCACCTTATTCATACATGCCAGCCCAATCGTAAAAGAACGGCGCAAAACCTTGATCGCCCGTGATATGAGAAAGCGCAATGCAAGCAATCACCACGCCAGCAGAGATGGCGTATTCCACAGGATCGCCCATTCTAAAGCGACCACCAAATAGATGAAAGCGTCAGTCACTGTAGGGGAGAAAAGCACACCCGATACGGTCATTGCATCGGTGAGTATGTGGCTGACGCCTCCCCAAGCAAACGCCACCCCTAACCCGAATTAAATAAAGGACACAGTCCGATTTTTGAGAGAATGGTTGATAACCTCAATCAGCTAACATCTTGTGAGCTGACCATTTTTTAGAAGTACTCTAGATTGATAGACGAGTAAATTTGCGATATTAGTTAGCTATGACTTAAAATTTTGGTAACACTCATGGCAGATAACTCTATCGAAAAATCCGTTTCATTCGCCTCTGTCATTGATTTAGTAAATGCTTATTCACTGTTGCCCGCCGCTTTGCGTGAACACGTAGAAGCATCTAATGACCTTGACGGTATAATGCTGAAGGCTATTCAAAATAACGCTAAGCTATCGCTATCGGATCGACTTCCAGAAAGCCAAATGGTTGCCTTATGGTCACTGCTCGAACAGCACCATCCATCGCCCGAAATTGGACTCATCATTGGGCGAACTATATCCCCTGAATTAAAAGGTGTACTAGCAAGTTGGGTGAGCCAATGCGCGACGTTAAGAGATGCATTTAACACGTTCCAAAGTAATATTTTTCTGATGAATGCTTCGGAGTGTTGGCAAGTGGATGACGATGGACAGCAGTGCCGCTTAACCCTCTCCATTGAATCACTACATGATTATCCCAGAGCCGCCATTGAACGCAGCATGAGTGCTATGGTGGCGTGGGCAAGAATGCTGAGTGCCCAGTCCTTCCCGTTAACCAAAGCTAAGTTTGGGTATTTAGCTCCGCACTATGTGGATAAATATCAATCAGTCTTTGGAGAAATCATTGAATTTAACAGTGCTTATCACCAGCTGATATTTGAATCGAAATGGCTCAACCTTCCCATTGCGACAAGTAGTGAGTATCTGAAAATGATGATGGCAAAAACCGCACAAAGTCATCTTGAGACACTAACGAAAACTCAACCTCTCCAGCAGCAAGTCAGGACCATAGTAGTAAACGGACTAGAAAATGGAGAACTGCTCAGCGTAGACAAAGTTGCGCAACAATTACACTTCAGCCGACAAACGCTCTACCGCAAACTGGAAAAAGAGCATACCTCTTTCCAGAGTATTCTTGATGATACTAGAAATCAGCTAGCAGTCCGTTGGCTGACTCAAACCCCGCCTCCAAGCGTTGCCGAGTTGAGCTATCGTCTTGGTTTTAAAGATACCAGCAGCTTCTACAAAGCGTTCAAGCGCTGGCATCAGGTTAGTCCTAAGGCTTACCTTTCGAGATAAACTGTTTAAATGCCTCTGCTGATCGCTCTGGGACCTCTTCCATCGGTAAGTGTCCCACTTCGTCATACACCACAGCATAAGAGCCCCGAATATCACGCTCAAACTTTCTCGCATTTTCAGCTGGAAAATAACGGTCTTCCTTCCCCCACAGAATAAGAATCGGCTTAGCAATTTGTGTTATCTTATCCGAGTCCTCATCTAGCGATGCTTTGACGCGACGTGTGAATCCCTGTCGATTTTGTTGGTAGGTGGTCAGTTCGTAGTATCGGTCAATCAACACCGCATCCACGAGTTGCGGGTCGAAATAAACCTCTTTAAGCCCATCTTCGAACATAAACCTTGGAGTGACATGTTCCATTATTTTGTTGATGACTGGCCACTGGGCCATCTCAATGCCTGGCGGCCACGATTTTTGCGGATACCCTAACGCATTTATCAACGTAAGGGTTTTAACCTGCTCTGGATGTTGCAAACCGTACTCCCACACTATGCGTCCTCCTAAAGAGCTACCGACAAAATGTGCCTGTTCGATGTCGAGTTCTCTCATAAAGGCGTTCAAAAAGGCAATATCGTCAGCTATTTCGTACTGGTTTTGAGGCAGATGCCCAGTCAAGCCAAAACCCGGTAAGTCCATACGTACAACGCGATAGTCTTGTTTGAGGATTTGCGTCCATTGCTCCCACGCGTGAAGTGACGACGAAGTGCCATGCAATAAAATCACCACCTCACCCTGTCCTTCATCTCGGTAATGCACTCGTTTACTTTCAACAGTGGCAAATTTAGAGGCGTGATTTGTGTATCTCTGTTCAATGGCTTGCGAGCTATTTTGTGCGCCACATCCTTGCAGCAACATGACCAAAGCCATCATTGGTGCCACATTCCAATTCATACTTCCCTCTCCCTATTTACTGCGTTTTCCATTATAGAAACTTGAGTGTAGAGACGATGGTGGTGATAAATAGGTCTTAAGGTTGCAATATTGTGTTTTTAGGACTCATTTGACTTTAGTGAGGGAACAAGAACGAAGGAGGTCAAGGGAAAGAGCGATTTGCTCGACTATGCTTACGAAGCAAGTAAACCTGGCGTTAAATAAAAACTCTTGATATGGCAATGAATAGTTCTATTAGGTCAAAAACTGATCGACTGTGATTGTGGACTTTTTAGCGAAATCAATTTCGGGGCAGATTCGAGTCAGGCCCCCTTGGTAATCAAACTCCCTTGGTAATACGACGTATCAGTTGCTCTCAATCGCACCAAGTTTATCAATAACAAAATCTAAAAATACTTTCACTCGTTCAGGTTGATAAGCACCTCCACGGTATAGAGCGTTCAGCGGATATTTAAGTGGTTTAAAACCGATATCAAGTTTTTGCAGGAGTCCCTTTTCCACATAAGTTGCAGCGATAATATCGGGTTGATAGCTTGCTCCAACCGCTGAGAGCGTCAACTGGCGAATAAGCCGTGGATTATTGCTTTTGAAAACGGCGTGTACTGCGAGATTATGACAAGCATTACTTTGCTTCATAGCGCTATCCACAGGCCAACGACCTGTTGAGTGAAGGTTGCTGTCGATAAGGCAAGGTAATTGTTTTAATTCCATATCATCGCAGCACTGTTTTGCTAACTCAGGCGCGGCATAAACTGAACTTTGAAGGGACATTACTTTACGATATTTTAAGTTGGAGTCTTCGAGTTGACTGGCACGAAAAGCGATGTCTATGCCTTGTTCGACTAAATCCAGTTTTTGATTAGTAACGATGATATCAATCTGAATATCTGGATATCGCGCGTGGAACTCTGGAAGAATTGGACTTAATAATTCCTCAGCAAAACCCTGCGAAGCCGTTACACGAATAGAGCCATAAGCTTCTTTATTATTTGAGTGGAGTTGATGGTATAGCTGGTCAAACTTAGCCAGAACCTGTTGTGCTTGCAGGTAGTACTCTTGGCCTGCCTGATTAACTGAAAGCTTGCGAGTGGTGCGATGAAACAGTTTGACTCCGAGCTGCTCTTCTACACGGTTTACGTATTTGGAGGTCAGGGATTTAGAAATACCTAAACGTTCAGAAGCAGCGGTAAATGAGCCTGTTTCTATCACAGCCACAACTGTTCTCATTCCATCGATAGTGTCCATAAATTATCAACATTCTGGAAATTATCATTCCATGTTAGCGGGGTTTTTCTTCTTCGCAACTTGTTCTTAAATGTAGAACAGACAACGAGCTAGGAGAAAACAATGATAAAACTATACTGGCACCCCATGTCAGGGCACGCACACCGCGCGCACATGCTATTAAATATCCTCGAATTGGACTTTGAACTCATTACCGTCGATTTACCGACTGGGGAACATCAAAGGCCAGAGTTTTTGGCACTTAACCCCTTTGGACAAGTACCAGTTTTAGTCGATGGTGAAATCGTCATTTCTGATTCAAACGCGATCTTGGTTTATCTTGCTACCGTTTATGATAGAGAACAGATATGGCTTCCAAAGTCGCCTCTGGTGCGTGCGCATATCGAGCAGTTTCTTTCCCTAGCGGCTCATCGACTAGCTAACTCAATAGCCAAACTTCGCGCAGCGAACTTATTCAATCGCAGCATAGACAGTGCACCGCTCACTCATGAAGCACATAAGCTTCTCAAACAACTCCAGACTTACCAAAACGGCCGTCAATGGTTGGTCGGAACAAAGCCTACTATTGCGGACTTAGCCCTCTACAGTTATATCAAGTTAGCGCCAGAAGGTGGGATAAGTTTAGCTGAATACCCTGTTTTGGAAGATTGGCTGAAACGAGTAGAAGGGCTATCAGGCTTTGTACCTATGCAACTTTCGAATGTCGGTCTTCGGAAGGAATCACTAAATAGTGATATTATCGAAGTCCATTGATAATTGCTCAACTCACTTTACCTTTACTATCTAGCTAATCGTTTTTAGGTATTGGGTATCCCTTTAAAGTAGAGTGAGTTACTCACTCTACTTTGTCACGTTTTAACTGACTCGAACTTAGGTTATTGAGAGTTAAGAAGGGCTAATTTTTACTTGTTTCTTATTTCGTTCAAAAATGAATAAAAATAATCCCAAAAGCAGCTTTCTGAATTAGTGCACTAATCAGGCGTAACTTCGAATGGTCGGGTAGACGACACTTGTTACCAAGTGCCGTCCCCCTAAGAACCCAGCGTGCAACTTTCACTGCACTAGGCTCAAGCCTTCACGAAGGCATCGTTTGATACCCAGCAACTTATAAAGCAGTGAGAATAGGCTCCTTCCAAGAGTTGCGAGCTTGCCTTTTTGACTTTCTCTTAGCCAAGTATTCTTGGTGTTGAGGGTCATATGGTGTCGCTGCACTTCGGATTTTTACATGCCTCTCGATCGGTACTTTGGCTATTTGGAAGAGATTGAACTGGCAATCCATATCCATGACCTTCTGCCAACCATGAAAATGCCATTGGCCTTTTCGGTTGACGAAGTATTTAAGGGCCACCCAAGTTTTGGATTTTGTCGGATGACGCCTCACTGCCCAGTGCCATAATGCAAGAAATAGCTTATGACCAACATATCCGAATACCTGTTTAGCCACGCAATGGCGATAATAATTAGCCCAACCCCTTACTTTCGGATTTATCAGTTTGATAAGATCGTTTACAGAGGTTGTTGCATGCTTTTTGATGAGTTCGCGCAGATTACTCAAGAACAGCAATGTGTTAGATTTACTCGGTTTAATGATCAATTTCCCTTTGTACTTCCTATGGTTGAATCCTAGAAAGTTAAAGCCGTTATCGATGTGTGTAATGTGCGTTTTCTCTTCGGATAATGTTAATCCTCTTTCCGCTAAAAAGTCAGCGATCAACGGTTTAATATCGTTCTCCAACACTTCCTTTGAAGCGCAGGTGACGACGAAATCGTCGGCGTATCCGATGAAATTGGCTCTACTACCCTTTTTGAGGGCCGTAGACTTAATATGCTGCTCAAGTCCAGCAAGAGTCATTAGCATCAAGGTTGGTGATATTATCCCACCTTGTGGTGTTCCCTCATCGGTGCGATAAAACAGACCTTTGTCCATAAAGCCAGATTTTAGCCATTGTTCCAACATTCTCTTATCAATAGCGATGTTATCAAGAAGCCATTGATGGCCGATCTTGTCGAAACAAGCTTTAATATCCCCTTCAAGTACCCATTTAGCTGATTTCTTTAATGCCAAACATTTGAAACACTGCCCAACTGCATCGGCAGTACTGCGATTTGGCCTAAATCCATAACTGTTAGGGTCAGCAAGCGTTTCCGATATAGGCTCTAATGCAAGAAGATGGAGGGCTTGTTGCGCTCTGTCTATCATGCATGGAATGCCTAATGGTCTGAGCTTGCCGTTCTTTTTAGGGATGTAGATACGCTTGAGCGGTTGGGCTTTGTACGCCTTTCGACTCAATTGATTAACTGCTTTTATGCGGCGTGCATCTGTGTTCCAGATGACACCATCTATTCCAGGCGTTTTACTACCTTTATTTTGAGATACTCGCCTTACCGCAAGAAGCTTGGCTGAGCGAGAATGAGTTAGTATCCACTGCAAGGCTTTCGCTTTACCGTGTTTACCTTCTCTAGTTGCCTTTGCGATACGCATCTGAAGCTTTAATACATGCGATTCAATAGGTTTCCAGTCGATAGACTGCCATTGAGCACTGTCAGGAGAGGCACTAATCTCTTTAGAAATCATCATTTGCGTTTCTCCTTAAATAAAGTTCTTCAAACTTTCTCGCAACGAAAGACCAGTCGGAAGTGGGCTCACTTTCGTGACCAGACACGGGTCTGTATCTGCATCGTTACAATGCAGCCTTCGCTTTCTCCGACCTCCTTTACCCGCATCGCTATAAGCCACAAGGGCTTTCCCATAGGGAACGATACAGGCTTACCCTGTTCCGTATGTTACGTAAAATGTCAACTTAGATGCCCACTCTAGTGCGGAGAGTACTTTGATCACGAAAGGCCAATGCCCAACTCCTTTCCGACTCTCGTTGCCGTTTTGGCTACAGCGTATTAACCACTTCCGCTGCTTCATCGTATGACGCACCTTACATGGATTCACATTACATTCATCATATTGACTCCCTAGCACTCACTGCGTATTTCGGCTGATGTGACCCCTAGTTTCGTTTTTAATCGACCACCTTTTTAAGCCTCTCTTTTCTCTTCCTTAGTTTTACTCCAAGTGGTCGATTTAAGCCAGTTTTCTCATTGATTCCCCTCGTAACTCGATTCTATGACTTTGATGAACCAACCTATCTAAGATCGCATCAGCGATCGTCGAGTTGTCGATCATCTCGTGCCATTCTTTTACAGGTAGTTGGCTGATAATGATCGTACTGCACTCTTGGTATCTATCTTCTAGCACTTCGAGAAGATTACTTGCATGCTCTTGGCTGAGTTTTTCCATTCCCCAGTCATCGATAACCAACAGTTTTTTCTTAGACAAGCTCAGTAGTAGCTTTTGATAGCTGCCATCAAGGCGGCTACTACTCAGGTCATCAAGTAAACGATTTAGGCGATAATAACGACTTGGGCAGTGTTGCTCACACGCCTGCTCGGCGAGCGCACAAGCAACATAGGTTTTACCTGCACCTGTTGCACCTGTAATCAGGACATTCTGTCGCTTTTGTAAATAAGTGCCTGATAATAACTCTCCCATCATTGCTCTTTTTAAGCCTCGTTCTGGGCGGTAGTCCAGTTGATTACCGCTAGCGCTTAGGCGCAGCTTGGCTTGCCGTTTAAGTCGTTGGATTTTGGTTTGATCTCGGTTCACTATCTCATGATCAAGGATGAGTCCTAACCTTTCTTCAAAGCCAAGTTCAGCATAGGTCGCGGGGTGTATTCTTTGCTGTTCCAGTGCATCAGAAGCATGACTTAGGCGTAGTGATTTTAACTGTTGGATTATTGCGTCCATATTGTTTCTCCTAGTGGTAGTAGTTGGAACCACGAACATTAGTGTGTTTAAGGTTTGGTGTATCAGTGGAAGGCTGAGAGAGAGTGCCTTCACGATGGTTCTTCAATAAGTTTTTGACGAAGCCAAGGTATGGCTTCTCTGTCACTAAGGCATCTCGGCAAGCTTGTTCTAACCGTGCGTCTGAGTGCTTTTTGGCAAGACTTAGTAACCCAAAGCAACTTCTAAAGGCCAATGCTTCATGCTCTGGGCGTTTGAGCAACATCTGAGTCAGTTCACCTGTGGCTGGCCCAATAGATTTTCCCCAACGGATAAAACGCTCGGGTGTCCATGATTGGTATTGATGGTTGCTTGGCATATGCTCGTAAACGGTAGAGAGACCATATTCTTTTTGGCTTGTGCAGTGGTGAGCAACAATGCTCCCTTTGTGGTAGATACGTATTATTTGATGCGTTGCTTCAAGCTCAACTTGTTGCCCAACAAGTTGGTGCGGCACAGAGTAGAAGTGCTTTTTATATTGAATGTGATAATCAGGGGAGACGGTTGCTCGTTTAGTTTCGATATACACATATGGTTGCGATGGCAGTGGTTTTAACGCTGGACGGTCAACTTTGTTGAACAAGTCATGTCGATTGACACCAAGCTGCTTCATCTCTCGTTGGTTTAAGTCATGCATCAGCTTTCGGATAGCCAGGTTCAGCTCAGCCATTGTATAGAACACTTGGTGGCGAAGGCGCATCATTATCCAGCGCTCTACGATGAGAACTGCGTTCTCAGCTTTGGCTTTATCTTTAGGCTTGTAGGGCCTGGCTGGCATCACAGCAACGCCGTAATGTTGTGCCAGTTTTCGGTAGCTCTCATTGAGGATAGGGCTATGACGGTCTGCTTTCGTTATAGCAGATTTCAGATTATCAGGTACAAGTAGATTCGGAGCACCACCAAAGTGATTAAAGGTATTCACATGAGCCATGAGGAAGTGTTCAAGCCCTTGGCTCTCACTCGCCTCGACATAGGTGTAATTTGACGCCCCTAAAGTGGCGACAAATACCTGAGCATGTCTGCATTCTCCTGTATCTGGATTCACAACAGGGATCGTTGGGCCACAGTAGTCAATGAAGAGCTTGTCACCAGCATGGTGAAGTTGGCGCATACTGCGTTTTTGTGTCTTTAGCCAACGTCTATACAGTTCGCAGAACTGTGTATAGCCATAGGCTTTGTCTTGATGCTGATGACAATACTCTTCCCAAAGCAAAGCTTTAGTCATCCCTTTACGCTTCAATTCTAAGTAGCAGAGAGTGAAATCAGGCATCACTTTATGCTGAGAAGATGAGCGACCATCAAACAAAGCTTGGGTGACTTGATTTTCATGATGAGTCTCTTCCAGTGGCCACGTGAGGCCACTGGATTTAAATCGGGATAGATGCTGGGATACAGTGGAATGAGCAATATTGAGGCAAGCGGCGATCTGTCGATTAGAAAGATTGCACTCGTATCGGAGGCGTAATATTTCCTTAATTTTATTCATTGGCATTCTCTTTTTCGGCATGATTTATCCTTAGTGCTCTCAACATGAAAGACTCAGGTTAAACCTATTGATTTAAAAGAGAAAAGAGGTTTATTTCGGTAAATCGACCATCGATTTCGGAAACACACCGAAAAGTGGATGATTAAAACCGAAATGAGTGGTCGGTTAAAAACGGATTTGGTGGTCGATTAAAACCGAAATAGGCGGTCGGATAGCTCCGAAATATGCAAAAGAGCTGTGGTTCTCAGGAGGAACATCTTCTCACGATTCCGTTCCCACTCAGCTAACGACTGAGTTTCGTTACATTGTCGGTTCCGCTGCTTTATTCAGGAACCTAGGGTCATCTGGTGATACAGATGGTTCACTCTTGTCGTGGTGAACAACGCTTCATACGACTTCAGGTCGCACGGGCACATTCGAGCTAGAAAGTGCCACGGGTAAAAATTCAACCTGAGAAGCTTTTGGACAATTGTGACTTAGTGTCTTTGCTAATTTAGCAAGTCATAGATAACTACAGATATTGCAAAGTGAGTTTTGAAGAGCTAGTGCGATGAGTGCGTAAAATCGCACTAGCTAACAGGCTTAATTGAGGTTCGCACTAAGTGCAATTACGTTAAATCTACACACAGCGAATTTTATGTTAAATTTAATGCTATTGCCTAGGATTTCTAGCAGAGCAAATTTCGCTTTCAAAGTCGCTACGGTAAGGGTTTATATCGAGACCGCCTCGTCGCGTATATCTAGCAAAAACTGTCAGATTTTCAGGAGCACAGCATCGTTTGATATCAGAATAAATACGCTCGACACATTGCTCGTGAAATTCATTATGTTCACGAAATGAGACTAGATACCTCAGAAGACTCTCATGGTTGATTTTTGCTCCCTTATAACGAATGTATACGCTTCCCCAATCTGGCTGATTCGTCACCAAACAGTTCGATTTCAAGAGGTGAGAGCATAAAGATTCAGAGACATATTCATCTACTGTACTTCCGGAGAGAGAATCCGCATCATACTCAAACGAGTCTACCGTGATGTCTAAATTGTCAATACAATTAAATTGCTTATTTATCGAGGTCTGTTGTGGTTCATCTACATCCGTAAATGATACCGTCACTTCAGCACCGGCAGCATTAGCTAAATCAGACTGCATTTTCTCAATAACAATCTCTTTAGACTCAAAACGTGTTTGATTGAAGCTATTTAAATACAATTTGAATGACTTAGATTCAATCAAGTTGTCAGACGTATGAGGAACCATAAACTCCGCTATTGCGACGATTGGCTTTCCTTTATTGTTCAACCATGACACTTCAAAAGCAGTCCATAGGTCATAACCCGCATGATTGGCGACCTTTAAATCTTTAATCTCATCTCTGCCTTTTTTTCTTGGGATAGGGTCGAGCAACTCAGGTTGATACTGAGAGATATACTCACTTCTTTTACCTAGGTTCTTATCGTAGGTTGTCATTATTATTTAGTTCCTTGACGTTGATTAAGCGGGAAAATAATTTTCTTGAGAAGTAAATTGGTGCGACGCTGAACAGCGCATATAAGATCTTGATAGTAACTTGGCTAAAAAACATAACCAAAAGCACGTCATTTGGTAGTACATTAAAGAATGCAATACTAATAAATAGTGCGCTATCCACAACAGATGCGATACTAGTACTTGCTATGACTCGAATGGCAAGCCAGCGAGATTGTGTGGCGATCTTTATTTTGTTCAGGACGTAAGCATTAATGTTCTCAGAAATAAAGTAAGCACTTAAAGAAGCTAAGAACACTGAGGTCATATTCGTAACAAGTGAAGTATACTGCTCATCCATGGCTTGCCACGGGCCTATGCTAGGGATGGTGGTGGATAAATAGAGAAGGGCGAGTATCCCTGCATTGACCAGTGTCGATTGTCTAATGGCTTTTCTTGCGAGCTTTAGTCCAAAGTATTCATTTATACCCGTGATCATTGAAGATGCTTGATTTTCAATGAAATCAGGATCATGCTACTCACCATGAAAATGGTACTAACTCCTGAGCAAAAACAACAACTCGAACAGATGCACAATACTGAGCGTGATCGTCGAGTATGCGACCGTATAAAAGCGGTCTTGCTAGCTTCCGAAAGTTGGAGCCCGCCTATGATCTCTCAAGCCCTTCGTATCCATGAATCTACAGTTGCTCGTCATCTTAGTGATTATGCTCTATCTGAAAAACTTAAACCTGAGAATGGCGGGAGCCAGAGTCTACTTTCTGATACTCAGACGATGCAGCTCATCGAGCATTTGACTGAGAAAACCTATTTTCATACGCGTCAAATCGTTACTTACGTCGAAGCTGAATTCGGTGTGAGCTACACCGTTTCTGGGATTAATAAGTGGTTACATCACCACGGTTTTGCATACAAAAAGCCCAAAGGTGTACCACATAAACTAAAGCCTGAAGAGCAGCAAGCATTTATCGAGTATTACAACGAGGTACTTAAGCCCAAGGATGCGCCTGTACTTTTCATGGACGCCGTTCATCCAACTCAATCAACAAAACTTAGCTGTGGCTGGATCCGTAAGGGACAGGATAAGCTAATTGAAACGACAGGTAGCCGCACTCGAGTGAATCTAATCGGTGCTCTGTCATTGAAAAACATCAGCGCAACGATCACAGATACTTATGAAACGATAGATAGCGAGAGTATTGTTCGCTTCTTTTGGAAACTCAAGAAAGAGCATTATCCACTAGAGCAAACCGTGCATATTGTGCTTGATGGTGCAGCCTACCATCGGTCAGAAATGTTTAGGAATGCGGCAAAAGTACTCAATATAGAGCTTCATTACTTACCCCCATACAGCCCAAACTTAAATCCAATAGAGCGGCTTTGGAAAGTAATGAATGAGCATGTGAGGAACAATGTCTATTTTCCCTCCAAAACAGCATTCACCTCTGCTATCAAAAAGTTTTTCGATGTGACGTTACCAGAAGTTGCAGGCTCACTTGTATCCAGAATTACAGATAATTTTCAGGTACTGATACCTGCATCTTCAAGTTGAAAGGGTATAATATATCAACAAATATAAACGAAATTGGGTAAAGTAATATTGCGGCAGGTACGATCAAGCCTGTGTTGAATATTTCTACAGGTTTAATTCCGGTAATGTTTGACAATGTAAAAAGCGAACACAGGCAAAGTACGAGAAAAGAGTAGTTCATCCAATAACTTTCATGTCTGTCCTCTAGCTCGTATGCCCCTTCAAAGCTCGATTTTGAATATGCTTTTTTGCATACTTCAATTAATTCATTTCGATTTAGATCATCAGCCACTTCACTGGAAATAAGCTCCTTAGCAGGCATATTCATAACCTTTCCAGTTCCCCGAACCATCACGCTAGCCATAATTTCAGAGGCATCATTAAAACCAATTAATTTATATTTTTTATTAAACACAAAAACGTTCCTCGAGTATTAATCCAAAAAGAAAATCATTTTCTAATAGAGGGATGTTAGGGGAGAGAGAATGTAATTCACCATCGCGAACGATAAGCTTACTCAACTCTTTTTCATTGTAATTCGAGCGTTCAATAATCAGTAGATTCCCCTGAGTAAAATAATTGGATAGAACCTGCTCTACTCGAATCGCTACGATATTACCTCCTTCAGAAAAATGATAGGTAAGGGGATAATCAGTGACTAGGTCGCCGATGTAACATTCACATTTCTGTACGAACTCCATTTCATTTAGAATCGGGACTGCAATAGGGTTTTTATTCCCACAGACCGACATTACGGGTGTTTCAGATAGAAGATCTTCAAGGGACTCATTTTGAATAATATGACAGGTCGTCCCAAAGAAGTTGGCAATACGTTCAACAGTCGAGGTCTGCACCCTTTCAACTTTTCCGTCCAGTATCTTATAGATAGTGGAACGCGTAACACCGGTTTTGCGACTTAATGACGCCTTAGTTTCTTTACTTTTATTTAGACCAAACTCTATGTTGTCTCTGAGTATGTCTAGTTGCTCACTGTTATTCTTCATTTTTGTGCCTTTTAGTCATAAGCTAGGGTTTTATCTCAAGAAACTTGACCCGTATCATATAAAAAAAACTTTGCTATGCATATAGGTTAATAATGTGTATCCTAAAATGTATCTTTAAAGATTGGTAAATAATTATGAATACAGAAAATCTAGAGCGTCGCCTTCAAGAGATAACTTACTGGTGCAAGTGCATTAATACAGAGCCAGAGAAAAAAGAGGCGGTAAGTTATCTCTATGTGCATACACAACTGCTATTGGACGAACTTCAAAGTAAGAAGCCAGCTAATCAAGTACCTCCAAAAATGTAGATACCCCGTGAACTATGACTTTGATTTGATGGACATATCGTTCTTTACGCTGAAATCTGAATATCATCATAAAGATATCCAACCTCTCCAAAATCGGCGCTCATTATTCCCATTCTCTTAATTCATGTATTTAGAATAAAAAACAGTTTCAAACGCTTTTGGAAAGTTTTTTTGACTCTTTAGACAAGGCACTATGCTTCCATAGTGACTTGTAATTTTGTAACGCTTCTGAGGCGATTTACAGGGCAAAAGCCCCCCACATTCATTTGAGCCCAAAACGACACAATTACCCCCACTTTTCGTAATTTGTGAGCTTGGGATATCAGATTAGTCACATTTGGTTAAATACACCCAACTTAGAACTTTGCCTTTTTGGCGAAACCAACAAAGAGGCACTTCTGAGTTACGAAGTGCCCTCAGTGAAGGTGCTGGACAATTCCTAGTGGCGTTTTTTTCTAACTTAGCAAGGTGTGAATTAACTTAAGTATTGTAACTCGCTTAAGCGCGTGTTCAGTATCTATGGGGCTTTGTTGCGTAATTAAATTTAGGATGATCTGCTCCAGTTAGACTGGGCACCGCATTAAGCGACAGTTTGTTTTTCAAAATTAACTGAGCTTAGATACCCAAGAGCACTGCGCCTTCTTGTTCGATTATAATCAACTTCGATATATTCAAAATCGCTTGGCGCTAGATAGGTAATATCTCCAGCTCATTTTTGGTTCGGTGCTATCGCATTAAAGTCTTGCTCAGGCAAATTCGGGGCAACAGGAAGTCTATGCTTACTGTCTGTCGTACATTTGAATTTACGGGCGGCTTTCGCAACTAAGCTCTGGCGCTTCATGCTCGCGGCAATAGTTTTAACATCATGTTTATTTCCATTTTCTTCAAGTTCTTTTTGAATACGCCTGCACCGTCGCGTTCCTTATTAGCATCAAAAGCTTCTCGAACCTTGCTATCAAGCTGCTTACGGTGCTCGTTACGTTGAGTGACTTTATGTCGATGATTAATCCAATAATAAAACCCACTTCGAGAAACCCTAAACACCTTAGCCATGCGGACAATCCTATATTGCATCAGGTGTTCAAGCATAAACTCATAGCAATCTACTTTAGATTCTTCGCGAATTAGGTGGCGGCCTTTTTTACGATATCTAGCTCTTCAGCTTGCTCAGTCAATAATCGTTTAAGTTTGGCATTCTCAGTGGCGAGTTCTCTTTCTCTATCGCTGATTTTCGCGTCTTTTTTGACGGTTTACGCCATCCATAGATTTGAGATTCATATAACGATGGCTGTCGTGCGGCAGCAGAGACACCGACTTTGTCTGCTAACTTAAGCGCTTCAGCTTTGAATTCAGGAGTATGTTTGATTCGTGTTTTCTTAGTTGTCATTGTTCACCTCGTTAGTGATTGTACTCACTTAACTCAGTATCCAAAACTTCAGGTCCGGAGCACTTAACTGCCAGTTGATATTTTAGACAATATAAGTATGCAGTTTTTTATCGACCTGTCCTAATGATCGTTTGAACTCCGACTTGTTTGCAAAAAGGTATCGGAACTGTTGGGGAATTTGATAGCGGAAATACCAGTTCCCGTTTTTTCGTAATGAAAGATAACGCATTTTAGTACCACGGTTTAATACCAAGCGGAAATCACGTTATTGATAGAGGTAAGGTATTGATTTTATATGATTTAGATAGCAAAAAGCCGCTCATTAAGAGCGGCTTTTTTAATGGTGATGCTAGCAACATAAGTCTTCATAACGAGAACCAACTATCAATGAGTTAAAATACTATTTGCAAAATAAGTTCGCATAACATTGCATCAAAAGTCTGCAAATTTAAACAACGACTAAAATTCAACGTAGTAAAATTACCACGCTCCAATTAATCCTCTAGCTACATAATCGACAACATAATCGACATGTGTGTAACAAACTTTTGGACAGAAGTCATTTTCGCAAAACCATACATTAGCAATTCATGAATAACTTTTTATAAGGCAAACTTGTCAATTAGTGCGCCTTCGTACGGTGCGCACTTTGTCTGCTTATGTTCAATAGTGCATATCTTATCAATAAGGTGCAACCTCTTGTATTTAGTGGTTTTATCATTGAAGTATCGCGAAATGAGTAAGAATTACATTTTTCGAGAGTTAGAGTGCCAAATGACGAAGGAAGAGGTCGCTGAACTGTGTTTTAAAACTGTGAGGACTGTCACGGGTTGGAAACTAGGCACAAGTGAGGGTTGGAAGCGGTTTAAAATTCATTATGACAAACTGGAGTTACCAACAGGACAGCTGGTAACTGCAGAACAAATTCTCTTGGGAATTGGCTTATTGGAAATACAATCTGAACTTGAAATCAAAGTTTCAACTCAATTGTTAAGGTTAGCTAGGGATATTGAGCGAGTAAAACAGACCGAAAAAAGGCCAAGGTAAACGAAGAATTGTAGCCGTATGAGTACTACTTATACGGCCATTATTGTGACTTGGGCAGCTCGTTTATAACGTGCCTGCTTCTGTTAAAATACGTTTTATCATCTGAAGAAAAGTTCTCTTTGGCCATTAACAAGTCCATTGCTCTTTCTTTTTCGCGAAGCTTAGCTTGTCTTAGATGGATATAAGAATCAAAGATTTCTATAGACTTCAATAGATTATAGATAGACAGTAATGTGGCCATTTGCACGAACAATAGACCGGAGTAACCAGACATCAAAAACAGCAAGGTCACGTTATCCTTGAAGGTGAGATTCCCCAGAACTACACCAGACAACAACATAAAACCATAAAATGAAAACGTAAGAAAAAGCCTACGATTATACATAATGGAAAATTGACCAACTTGAGCAGTCTCTTTTGAGCCTAAACCAGGTATAGCTTTAACCACTCTCATTTGTTGATAAACATAAAATAGAAGAACAGACAAAAGAGAAATGACGGCAGTACAAACGACATTCAACAACGTTTTGAATGACATCATTAGCTCTTGGTCGTTAACAAACAACCAATATGCTATGGAGCCAAACAACACAAATGTTGTTGTATACGTCTTTAAACCTGTTGACATTTTTACATCTCAGCCTCAATTTCATCTAACTCAATTTGATCTTTCATCCAGTCTCTCATTTTCAAGTATAGATCTTCTGGGTCTAAAATTCCGTTGAAATATCTAATATTTAACGTTTTCCTGATGTTGAGTTTATCACCAGTTAGCTTACCTACATTATCTATTTCTACTTCAACATCATCTGGGTGGGCATGTCGAAATGCTGTGGAAATGGTATTCAAAATTTCTCGAGACTTGTTTGAAGCTTTTCTCTTGTAGGTTAGCTCCAAAGAGACCTTGATATCACTACCATCCAAAGCATCTTGAGCAAGGAGCTCTTGGGATAGATTAAATTTGTCAAGTAAGTCGGTATTACCAAATGCGCTAAGCATACTTTTAACCATGTCTAGACCTGGTCCCGAAGGATTCAGTTTTACACTTTTAGTATCAAATGACTCAAGTTCACGGTATTTTTTGACAGGTTCATTATCTAAATTTTCGATTAATGGTGCACCAACTTTAACCGATTTTGTATTGTTGTTAGCAATTTGGTTTTTTACCTCTTTTGGCACTTCTGAAGAAAGGATAACGTATCCTTTTTTCATCACGCCAGAAGATTTGAGATACCAATCCAAGTATTTTTCTAAGTCTCTTGTACGGAGAGAGGCTGATTGAATAATTGCGAGGTGGTTTTTAAAAACTCCAACGTACAATACACTTTCTAGAAATTCTCTTTTCTTACCATCTTTAGTAGAGGCTGGGGCAATTTGTTCGACATCTAGGAACTTAGCGTCATCATCAAGAGTAACAACGTTCATGTTAGTGTCGTCTGAATACTTCAATAAGTCTGAAAAGAATATTCCCCAACGAATAGTTGAATGGTTAAGAAAGAGCTTTGATTTTGACGGTTCATCTTCGCTTGCATCTGTATCATCAGTGTCGACAGTCATGAACCTTTGACCTACTTTTTCAAAGTTGCGACTAGCTTTAATCAACAATTCTTCTAAAGTATAAGCTTCATCATAGTCGGCAAATTGTGCTTTTCGGTAGTGAAGAGTTTTGTTTTTATAAGTAGTTTCTTCTGGGGGCTCGTTACTCATTAAACGCCTCAAAATAAATTCAGTCTAATATTATTAAAGTACAACATATAATGAGTACTCATAGATTTGCGAACATTAGCAGTAACAAGCGGTTACGCGCAAGACTATGTTTTAGCAAGTGTGACTTGTTTGATATAAATTAGATTGTCAATTAAAGAAAAGTTCTAGATCAAAAGATTAGTTAGCTGAACCGTGTATGGACTGTCGAATTTACCCCCGTGATACAACACGGGGATTCACAACGAACTGCATTAGAAGAATGGATAACTTTTAGTAGGGCAAAAGCACATTAACAGTATGTGAATGAGTATTTACTCTGGCCAATAATGGGGCAGAAATTAGATAACTCGTGTCTAGCTATTTTGTGATCTAGCTATTTACGGTTTTAAAGCCAAAAAGTAACAAACTTGTATCTGGACAGACTTTATTGGAATCGATCAAACTATTTTGTCATCTGACACCAACTTAAGTGCTTCGGATTTAAATTCAGGAGCATGTTTGATTCGTGTTTTTTTAGTTGTCATTGTTCACCTCGTTAGTGATTGTACTCACTTAACTCAGTGTCCAAAACTTCTGGTGCAGATCAAACGCAATTACGGACAAGATATAGACAAAGACAGTATGGATTGGTGTCTATACAAGTATCGTCACTTGGTCGAAAATGCCTTTGGGAGAATTAAGCATTATCGAGCTATTTCAAGTAGATATGACAAGCTAGAAAGGAATTATGCCAGCATGTTATCACTGGCATTCATGTTAATGTGGCTACCGATGTATTGTTGAACACGGAATGTACAGCAAAGATCAACACGCCCTAGTTACCTCTTGCTTGACTCGCCCTTTTAAGGGCGAGTCAAGCATAATGTTCAAAACTAGTTGATCTGAAGCGTAGGTAATGAGTTAAGCCAAGCTATATCTCGTCGACCTTAACAATATCGTCGTTAAATTTAATGTATTCCACGTTTTTAATTTTATCCGACCCATTCGAGTTACCAGAGATTTGTGTCACCCCTCCAGCCAGCTTCTCAATCAAATAATCGCTTTTATTACCATTTACCTTCAAGACATCAATACCATCGGAGCCATCAAAACTATTGTTGGACGAATTCCCTTCAAAATAGTTATCCTGATCGTTTCCTAGTACACTCAAAGGCTCAGAGCCTATAACTTTCAAGTTTTTAATATACTGGGATTTAAAGGTGTACTTTTCATCACTATTCGAAGAAAACTGTATTTTAAATGTATTATTTAAGCTCGGATGTTCCTTTAAATATTGATTAACCTTTTCACTGTCAATCCTTGCAGTATATTGATGATATTCAGGTAAGAATTCTTTGACCATAGCAAAGCCTTCTCCGTCACTAGGCAAAGTTTCGCGTGTAACATATCGGTAGTTATCCATTCCCCCAAACTCAGTATTAAACCCACCATACATTCCATAATACGTGTCTGCTAATGCGGCAAAGTATTCGTGAGAAAAGGTTTGTCCCATTTTATATTGTTCTGGGAGTCCTAGGTCTTTACCGATATCGTCATTAGCCCAATCTCCTTCCCATTGTGCTTTACGTTTTTCATCATAGGTCGAACCATCAGCTTGTGGGCTCCAGATTGAGCTCCCAGCAACGTAGTCTTTAGTCGTATCTTTGTCATCGTAAACATATAAACCTGATGCGCTGTCGTACTTATTATCTTTAAAGATACTCAGGCTATGTTCGGTTATTCTCTTCTGTAGACCACCTTTATCACCCTCTCCAGTTAAAGGAGCGATTCCTTGAGCCTGAGTAATATGAAGAATCTCTTCAATCGAAGCATCTCTTGAGCCTGCCCCAGTTTTTGAGTTATAGCCAGAAAAATACTCTGATTCACCAACGTACGTCGTTTCGTTATAACCAAGGAATTGGTTGTGGATCAACCAGCCATACTTTTTGAATAAATTATTATTCCGAGCTATTGTTTCGAAGAAATCGTTTTCAGTTGCAGAAGCCATTTCAGGTTCATGAATTTTTAAAAACTTAAGTAAATCCTGTTGAATTGTCTCTATGTCATCCTCTGAAGAAGTCATAAACAGAGTCCCCTGTCGCTGACTTATCATTTTAAAGATATCTACTTTGCTTAGTTCCGTATTCGCTCCATTATTAGACAAAATAGAGGTCCATACACCTATCGCTTGACGAAGATCCTCATCACTACCTTTTGTTGCAAGAATAGTAATGCTAATACTTGGATCTGAGCGCAATGGTATTTTAATAAAGTAATCAAAGCCCGCATCTTTTGCTATCTGATAGTTACTTGGGAAGACCGTATTAAAGGCGCTATCGACATTGTAATTTGTAATCAAGCTCGATTCACGCGGCAAGGTAAATCCAGAATTCGTATCATTAGTACTGTTATTGTTACCGCCACCGCTTCCGCCGCCACACGCAGTAAGCATTGTTGAAACGACAAGAGCAGGAATAATGTGTTTATTTATCATAGAGAACCAAATTTTTGTGATTAACATCCCAGTTTACAAGAAATGTGAAGCGAAATCACTATAAATTTACATTCTGTCTGACTGAAGCAGATCGGCTTTTTTCCTTACTTACTCCACTTTCGGTTCTGTCGCAAACTTTGAGCCTTTTAGTTAATATTTGCTTAATATCCACTAATGATACTGATTATTAATGTGTTCTGCTCCAGCCAGACTGGTCACTTCATTAAGCGACATTTTGTTGTTCAAAGTTAACTAGGCTTAGATACCCAAGAGCACTGTGCCTTCTCGTCCGATTATAATCGTCATTCTGGGCTTGTTGCAAAAATGGAAGATGTGTCTGAGGCGCCCATATGAGCACTTCATTTCACGCGTATATTCCAAAGATATTGAAGAGTTCATTGAGGAAGACGGATCTCTCCTGCACCCTCAGTTTTGGCTCATCGCGACGTAACCAAAAATCAAACTGGCCTTTATTCAACATCCGGATCCCTTCAAAACCTTGAATCGTTGACCAGGCCCGCTTTCGCTCCTTGAGTCCACCTGTGGCTTCGATAAGCTTTTTAATCGGGGCGTAGTCAGATTCAATGCCATTGTTGAGATATTTCACTTGCCGATGTTCTACATCTTGACAATGTTTCCTGACCTGAACAATCGCGGCATAACTCACGTCAGAATGAGTCCCGGACAGACCTAACTTCTGCTCTACAATCTAAACACGGATGTTTGTTGAACACTTTCATGCTGTTTTCGCTATTTCAGATACACCCATCCTGTGAAACGCCTAAATTGACCTGATTTGGGCTTGAACCAGAGCATGGTGGACCAGCTCTGACAGCGGCTCCCCAGCCCTAAAGCGAAGAAACGTTAAACGGTGCCCACAAAGAATGCATTCAAACGGATCAACCTTCACATACCCTTTCAGCATAGCTGCGTAACCGGGCATTTCAGGTGCGTCTTTAGGAGCGACACCCAAGGCACCGTAGACCTTAGGGAGCATCTCACCACGACGTCGGTTTGATAGAAAACCGAAGTATCGAATCATTTTGAAGTGCTTATCTGGAATATGCTCAATCATGCGCTCTATCAGAGCTTCTGGACTCAAAATGAGGGATTCCGTTCGACCATTCCTATGGTTGAGGTAATCAAACGTCACCAAGCCTCCCTGGAAGTTATGTCGTAAACGCGACGCCGATATCGGTGGCCGTTTTAGGTATCGACCCAGGTAAGTCATGGTTGGCGTCACGTTGGCTGTTTTCTTTGCAAAGTGCAGCTTCCATCGACGGCAATATTGGCTGGTTAAAAATCGGGACCAATCTTGCTCATTACGAATGAAAGGGCAGTTTTCTCCACTTAAGTCTAACTCTGAGTAATTGGAGCTGAGAAGTTGATTGATGGCACCGCGCCAACACTTCTCAGTGGTCTTAGCTTTAAAGAAAATCGGCTTCCATAGACCAGTCTTCTTACATAAACCCCCACGGGTGACAGACAAATGGATGTGCACATTCCAATTCAGCTTTCTGCCGTAGGTATGAAGTGCACAGAACACGCCAATATCGATATCGAGTTGCTTTGCCCATCCTAAGAAGATTTTGGCTGCGCAGCTAAAGAGATGATTGAGAAGAAAACGATTATCCCGAAAGATGGGCCACAACGTGTGTGGTAGCGTCAACGTAACGTGTTGATACTCACACTCAGGAAAGACATGTTGTTGCTTTCGTATCCACCGCTCTGTGGCTTTTATGCCACAACTGCTGCAAAAGCGAGATTTACACGTCTGGTGAATGTATTTGTGATGGGTGCAGTCAGCATGAGTGCATCGATACTCTTTAGAGCCAAAAGCAGCGGTACTGCAAGCGAGCATCTTGGTGACGTTTTCAATGACGACGGTTCGGAGGGTTTCTCGGTACTTATTGAGGTAGTTCAGCCAAGTATCGTTGGCATTGAAGAGTTGTTTGATGGGCTTATTCGGATGCATGACCTATAGGATAAACGATTCATCCAAAGCGCCCTAGTAGGTTGAGTCTCTTTGTTTTCGGCCGTAGGCCGCTCAGGCGACACCGTCGCCGGTTCTAATCTAGACCTTTTACTCATTCACAACCTGTTCATATGTGTTTTCCCTACCATAGCTAACCTATGATACTGTGAATTATCGCTGCAAAAAAGTGCCTAAAAGGCTGCTTATAAAAACAACTCTTGCTAGTCTGTTCATAGGTATGGTTGAGTCGTTTTGACAGAGTTTGGTGATTTTATACGTGCAAATCGCTGACTGATATGTGTTAGGTGCAACACGTGCACCCAAAGGTATTGACATCAATGTCAAGCTAAAACATCGAAAAGAGGTCCTATATGACGGAGAATAAATGTATTGCTGTATTTGGTGCTACTGGGAAGGTTGGACGTGAGTTTGTCAAAATGGCTCTCGATTCTGGCTACTTCCTACGAGTATTGGTTAGAAAACGTAGCAGTTTTGAGCTAAATATTGATAATCGTGTTGAGGTTATTGAAGGGGATGCTACCAATGCCGAAGATGTAACTGCCGTTGTCTCTGGATCTCATGTTGTAGTCAGTACTCTTGGTAACCCTTACCCAAGTCGTGGTGTACATATTATGTTGAAAGCAACAGAAAATATAATGAAAGCTGCAGCAAAGCAGCCTAATCAACCACGGTGCTTGATGATTTCTAGTGTTGGATCAGGAGGCTCTTCTTGGTTGATCAAAATAGCGTTAACGCTTGCTAATGGGCGTGCAGGATTCAAGGATTATGAAGACGCAGAGGCGCGTGTTCGTAATGAAACGTATGTGCCATTTATAGTTGTCAGACCTTACGCTCTAACCGATAAACCTGCCAAGGGTCAATACAAGGTCCTACCAGGACAGACGGCACACTTCGCTAAACCTATACCACGACCTGATGTAGCTAGATTCTTTCTGGATTGTGTTGAAGATGTTAGTAAGGATGGTTCTTGTGTCAATATTGGGGGCGCATAATAATCTCACTGGTTTTCCGATTTCTACGCGTGAGAGAGGTAAGTTTCTCAATCGGTGATCGATTTTATTACGGCAGACGCAAAGCCACGGATCAAGGAGGTACCTAATGTCTATGCCACTAAGTAAACTGGAAAAATTTTTCTATTTCGACAAGCTGGTCATCCACTCTCTCGATCTTGCTCTGTATCAAGTCTCGGTTGTAGTCGACGGAAAGGAACACTTTGTTACTGACGATAAAGGGAAGTTTTTAAGGGCGCATTCGATATTGGAGTTGCAAAAGCAATGTCGTAACTTGAAAGCGAACAAACAGGTGCTTCGCCAGAAAAGTGCCTACGATGAAATGGTTGGGCAGCCAAGTAGGAGTAATACTAACGAGCTGGAAGTGTTGCTAAGAGACAACGAGCTCTATTGAATTTAGATTGAAAGGGGAGAAAGTGCGAGTTAGGTTTGTTATATCGCACCCTACCCTTACTAATTAACTTGAGATCGGTTTAAGCCATCACCATCAATCCTGTCTTTTCAGTGTTTGTGATGTTGAGTGATGGCTTCTCTGGTTTCCTGACTTGCTAATTATGGTTTTGCGAAGATGATTCTTGTCCAAAAGCGAGCTATAGGTCATAGAAACACTGTTGCCAATATGCGTTTGTGTGCCTATTATTAACTTGCTTACTTTGAATATCATCATGTCACCCATATTTTGCCCACTTTCTTAACTTCAATCCGTGGGCTTTTTTTTCACTTTGCCATACCTTAAGTTATTCATGAATTTCTAATATTCGATTCACACTAATATTCGATTTGCCGAAACGCATTTTTGCCCCATTATTCGTTAGATAAAATACTCTAAACTATTTTGGTGCGCTTGCTTTCCCTACTAAATCTAATCCAACTTAAAATTATAGAACATGCTGATTTTGTGCTTAAACATATTTAGCTGAATTATGGGAGGTTGCATATAAGTATGGAATAGCTCCGTACAATGAACGTCAATCTTTGAATCAAATAAACATTCTTGAGTTATATTCTAAGAATATCATCTTTAGTTGAAAATTGCTTCTCTGACTTATCAATGATTCTCTCAAAAGCTTTATTAATACTATCCCAGAAATAATAAGTATTGTGATAAATCATATCATTACAATCACCAATATCTAACCATTCAAGTATTTTTATAGTCATTTCTTTATCATCATCCATCAATAACCCTTCGGAACATTCTGTAATCATATCTTCTGACAAAAAATCTAAAATGCTAGGACAGGAGTTGTCTATTTCATCTTCTATGTCGAGAAAATAGATAATAAATTTAACTTTTTTAACAGTTGCCATTTCTTTTTTATTAAGTTTGTTGACTTTTGTTAAAGTTAAATTGGAATCACTATTTTTATAGATATATATACTTTTTATTTCGGAAAAATATTCTATAACAAAATCACTACTATCCCTAACATTATTAATGTCATTCAAGATTGGGTTTATGAAATAATTAATAGTGTTGGTTGAGTCTATATCAGTTAAAAATTTAATTACCTGACAGTAGTTTGAAATATTATCACTTTCTAAAAGGTTGCTATAGAAAATTTCTTTTTCAGCCTTGCCGAAATTAGCTACAAATTTAGCTGCATAGAATTCAGCAATTGTCTTGTGTGCAAAAAAAACACTCCCTGACTCTTCAATAATAAGGCTAAACCTTCCTACTAGATCATTGAAAATGATGAGTGGATTACAATCGTACCTGACTGTTAATTCATTTGCTCGACTTATAATTTTTATAGCTTGGTTCTTGGTGATATTCAAATTACTATTTTTAAATATATAAATATAGCAGAAAGCATGCAGTATTTTCTCTAGAGATTTACTGGTTATACGTTCTTTTTGAGAGCAATTTCCTTTTGAGATCTCATGTCTTAATGTTATAAAATCAAACAGTGGTTCATAGAAATCAGCAGATACTTTTGGAGGGGAATCAAACTCACTATACATTAACATATAGATTTCAACTAATAATGGAGAGGACAAAATTGATACTAAAGATTTAGAGTGTTTTATTGAATCAATTATTTTTTCTTTGTCTTCTTCAGATAAATTTATATCTGTTTTTTTTATTTTTTTTATAATATCATCTGATTTCAATCTTTTAATTTTAAAACGCTCTATGAACGTTAGTGAGTTATAATTTGTCACACTAGGCCTAGTAGTTAAAACAAACTTTGTGTCATATTTTAATGCGCAATCTTCTATTATCTTGTTTAAATAAAGGTAGTTCTCGCTTTCAACCTCGTCATAACCATCAAATAGCAAAATCAAGTGACCTTTTTTTAACATAGATTCGCAAATTTCATCATTCACGTCAAAGCCAATGGAACACAATTCACTAAGTATCAATTTTGATAATGATGGATTTTCTGACCAGTCGATATTTCTTAAAGTTATTAATATCGGAATGAGTAACTTATCGTTATTTATGAGATTACTGGCTAATTTTTTAAGCACAGTGGTTTTACCTGAACCAGCATTACCTTCTAAACATATATTATCATAAAATTCTAAAGCATAATCTAATTTAAAATAACATTCTGTCTTAATATTAGCAACATTAACATCAACGAAAAAACTATCAATGTGAATGTTTTTATCTGAGCATATAGTTTTACAAGTTAAATACTTACTTTCAAAACTTTTTATTTGCCCTTTTTTAAAGAGAGCGTTTTGTAATTTGATAATATCATCATGCTCTCTTATTTCTTTGAATTTACTCTCTATCTTTTTTGTTGTTTTATTTGAAATAAATTTCACTATCTCTGTTTGAATTAACTTTTCAATTAAATTTATAGATGTTTGGTACATGAGTATTTTAAAAACAAATAATTTTTGTTACTTTATCACTTCTTGTTAAATTATTCTATAATTTTTCTATTGAAATAGATATACCAAAACGATCGGATTAAATAATCCCGTAGTCACAGTCATGCCCTTTCTCAGATATCATCGATACCTTCATGTAGAAGGCTGAGGGAGGGGCGACCATTCCGTTATAATAGGAATAATAAACACCGAACTTTAAGTAGTTGGACAACAGTTATGTTAGCATGGTCAACTAATGTCCCATCGATGCACTAAGAGTTTTTAAGATAAACAATTTTTTAAATAACCCCTACCACTTTTGATTTGAATAGCATTATTGATTCTATCAATAAAAACATGTATCTACACCAAGATTTGGATAAATCTACTAAACTCAAAGATATTTTTTTAGGAAACTACAGTTCCTTATCGTTTCTCCTCTTTGAACGATAAGGAATTATCTGATTAAGAGAAGGAAACATGGGAAAAAATCATGTGTGATCTTGGTTTTATTCACGAGTATAACTATGAATTTTTTCATTCTTAGATAAGTAAAATTGGCCCCCAATTGGGAGCCGTTCTTCGTTACGGTGTTACGTAATTAAACGAACACCGATTTCTGACTTTGTATATGCTAGATTTACTACAATGAAACTTCATCTTAATCGTGAGGTTTATTAAGTCACTTCCGTAATTTAAATGCCCATTTATAAAACCAGATGCCGGCGTCAGATAATGATAAGACAAAATCTCTATTTGAAATCCCATCAGGTGTTCTAGCAAGTAATCCCATACCAAGTAAATCCTGAGAAATTAGTCTGATAACAAATGGGTCGTAATGTTCAAAATTTGATGGGATATAATCAAAAAATTCACTTTCCATTGATGTTACATCTTCGGGAGTGAACTTAAAGAAATTATGCCCTTCACCAGAAAGCTTAATTATTTCTCCTTTTTCATTGATTAACTGGTAGGTCTTTGCATTCCTGCAAGCATCTAAAACTAGCAGATGTAATTCTGTCATACGAAATAACCACATTTTACAAGCGTTGGCTTCTTCGAATGATTCTTCACCTAGTAACTTGTTAATTAAAATTGTTGCTACATATGGTTGCATTGCGCTTGATACATTTAAGGAAGAAGACACTAAATCATAAATAAATTCGGAAAGTTTACTATGTTGATGTTCATGGATTTCAATTCGTCTATCGAGCTTATCTAAACGATTAGTAAGATCGTCAAATAAAGTAATAAGCTTATCTCTTTCTACATTTGAAGTAACTTTTCCCGTGAAATACGAAAAAAATCCTGAAAGTAAGGGACCGGCTACAGGATGAGCAAAAGGTAAGACATTTTCGATAGTCTTAATTGTTTTAGGGTATTCAGTACAGGTTAATTCTATACCCAATTCCCAATCGTGCTTATTTAATGGAAGCATTAATTACCTCTTAAATGAGTTATGACTGGATGCTCTTTTAACGTGCAATAAAATTCAGTTCGAAGTAATAAAGGCAGGTTGAGGGCAGCCTTTTTGAGTCACAAGATATCACTAACAAGTCAATTGGAAGGTAAGTCTTTTATGTGAATCATCGCTTATGTTGTGGCTTTTGCTTATGAGAATCAACGATAACATGACGATTTAACATAACTGCACTTGGCCTGCACTTAACCCTAGCTTCCTATCAGTGCGATCTTTGTTTCAGACTCACTGCTGGAAACATACTTTGCCATACTTGTGGTTATTCGTAGTTTGCTAATTTAGCAAAAGCGCTGGCAAATAAATGTCCAAAAACTTCTCAGGTTGAATTTTTACCCGTGGCATTTTCTAGCTCGAAAACCAAAAATTATTTAGTCGGCAAGTTAGTTAACTTGTGATGTTTCGATTGTTTTGCGTGAGGGAGGGGACTTGCACCGATAGAAATCAGTTATTAAACCCCGTTGTTAGGATAGAGGGTATAAGCATCGCTAAAGCTAATAGATGTCAGGGTGCTGCACATTAATTTATTGATTAATAACGGCTTTAAGTCTTCGTGTTTAAGGGTGCAATATATGTGTGTCACAGAAGTTGATTCTGAAGACAACATCTTTTCTAACTGGTTTTCATTGAAAACATACACTAAGGAACTTGCATCTAACCGCTTCAAAACATAACCTACCAATGTGCAACGGTGTGATTATATGTCGGTTTTTTTTGGAATAGTAGCCCTTTATCTGATTTGTACGATAATTCCAATGAAATTCAATTCAAATTTTCCGACTTTTCGAGCCCTAAAAACCCGTAATCAGCACAGTAAAGCTCCACCTTTTTCAGTCTAGCCAAGACAGCGCCATCTCAAATCCCTCTGGCGTTATATTGATATACCAATCTAAATCCACTTTCTTACGCATGATTAGCCCGCGCTCCTCTAGTGTTTTGCATGAGACTCGAAAATTGTTCGGGTGGATATCTTTTTGAAGCAAATGATTCACGGCCTGGTTGATGACGGTTGATTTACCTTTTTTCACACCTTTGGTGAACGCTTTGGCCAAACAACTCAACACAGCTTTTTGAATTTGGCTCATTCTGACTTCCGACATCACCTTTCCTTTAATCATTTTAGCAATGATTAGATAATACCATCCTTATCCATTGCTGCAATGAATAATCTTCTAGTTATGATAATTGACTATGTCATATAGGTATACCGAAATGACACTGGTCATTTTTGGCAATGAAACAATATATGTCATAATATAAATGACACACCCTATAAAGTCATAACTTAAACGTCATAGAAAGGGCATTATGTACATATTTGGATACCTAAGAGCATCAACAAGTGAGCAGGATGCAGAAAGAGCAAAAGGCATTCTTTCTGATTTTGTCGAACAAAAAGGCATGCGTGTTGCTGCTTGGTATGTTGAGCAAGAATCTGGTGCTTCACTGCAAAGACCTAAATTACTTCAATTACTCAATGATGCTAAAAAAGGGGATGTCGTCATCATTGAGCAGATTGGTCGACTTTCACGTTTAAATGAAGCAAGTTGGTCTAAATTAAAGGAAATGCTATACAAGAAGGAATTGAAAGTTATCAGCCTAGATTTACCGACCAGTCACATTGCACTGGCCCCGGAAATTTCTGATGAGTTCACGAACTCAATGATCAAAGCCATCAATAACATGATGATGGACATGTTGGCTGCAATTTCTCGAAAAGATTATGAAGACAGACGCCGACGCCAAAAACAAGGTATCGAGAAGGCGAAGAAAGAAGGGAAGTATCAAGGAAGAAAGCCAGATTTAGAGCTGCATGGAAAAATCTACAAGCTTAGAGTGGGTAACCAGATGAGCATCAACGAGACAGCCAAAATGATAGGCGTCTCAGCGAGAACCGTTGTACGTGTCGTTAAGAAGATGAATGCTCAGCGCGAAGGTGAATAGGTGAGTGTGTCCTACTTAGGTTTAGGCTCTGTGATGGCAGACCAAGTGAAATGGAATAGTGCAGCTTCACCTACCTTGTCGTTGAGAGGCTGTGTCTTTGATTTTGACAGCGAAGTTACTACGACTAATACCCAATAACTTCGCGGCTTTTGTTTGATTGCCACGAGTATGCACAATTACGGCTTTAAAAACTTCATCTTTGATCATCGCCATGACCCAGGAAACGTCGGTATTTTGGGCTTTATCGAGCAACATCGGTTCAAGGTAGGTTTGTAAGTGTTTCTGGATAGCCTTGTGGCTAATGATTTTAATATCTTTGTTCATTGAGTGGGAGTGAGACTGATGAAAGACTAAATTATCACCCATCACTATTGACAGATCAATCAGCAAAGCTGAACCGGCGACGGTGTCGCCTGAGCGGCCTACGGCCGAAAACAAAGAGACTCAACCTACTAGGGTGCTTTACATGAATCGTTTATCCTATAGGTCATGCATCCGAATAAGCCCATCAAACAACTCTTCAATGCCAACGATACTTGGCTGAACTACCTCAATAAGTACCGAGAAACCCTCCGAACCGTCGTCATTGAAAACGTCACCAAGATGCTCGCTTGCAGTACCGCTGCTTTTGGCTCTAAAGAGTATCGATGCAGTCATGCTGACTGCACCCATCACAAATACATTCACCAGACGTGTAAATCTCGCTTTTGCAGCAGTTGTGGCATAAAAGCCACAGAGCGGTGGATACGAAAGCAGCAACATATCTTTCCTGAGTGTGAGTATCAACACGTTACGTTGACGCTACCACACACTTTGTGGCCAATCTTTCGGGATAATCGTTTTCTTCTCAATCATCTCTTTAGCTGTGCAGCCAAAACCTTCTTAGGATGGGCAAAGCAACTCGATATCGATATTGGTGTGTTCTGTGCACTTCATACCTACGGCAGAAAGCTGAATTGGAATGTGCACATCCATTTGTCTGTCACACGTGGTGGTTTATGTAAGAAGACAGGTCTATGGAAGTCCATTTTCTTTAAAGCTAAGACCACTGAGAAGTGTTGGCGTACCGCTATCACTCAACTTCTCAGCTCCAATTACTCAGAGTTAGACTTGAGTGGAGAGGACTGCCCTTTCATTCGTAATGATCAAGATTGGTCCCGATTTTTAACCAGCCAATATTGCCGTCGATGGAAACTGCACTTTGCTAAGAAAACGGCCAATGTGACCCCCACCATGACCTACATGGGTCGATACCTAAAGCGGCCACCGATATCGGCGTCTAGGTTACGACATGATTTCCAAGGAGGATTAGTGACATTTGATTATCTTAATCATAGGAATGGTCAGACGGAATCCCTCATTTTGAGTCCAGAAGCTCTGATAGAGCGCATGATTGAACATATTCCTGATAAGCACTTCAAAATGATTCGATACTTCGGTTTTCTATCAAACCGACGTCGTGGTGAGATGCTCCCTAAGGTCTACGATGCCTTAGGCATCGCCCCTAAAGACGCACCTGAAATGCCCGGCTACGCCGCCATGTTGAAAGGGTATGTGAAGGTTGATCCGTTTGAGTGCATTCTTTGTGGGCACCGTTTAACGTTTCTTCGCTTTAGGGCTGGGGAGCCGCTGTCAGAGCTGGTCCACCATGCTCTGGTTCAAGCCCAAATCAGGTCAATTTAGGCATTTCTTAGGATGAGAGTATCTGAAATAGCGAAAACAGCGTGAAAGTGTTCAACAAACATCCGTGTTTAGATTGTAGAGCAGAAGTTAGGTCTGTCCGGGACTCATTCTGACGTGAGTTATGCCGCGATTGTTCAGGTCAGGAAACATTGAGATTCCTTACCTTCGAGATATGGTGTAACCGATTCGTGCAAAAGCCACTAGAGTAGATACCCCCGTGCATGCACGGGGTACTTACTGTTACAACTCCATGCGGAGTTGACCAGAATCCTTTTCGCCCTGGTGTCTAACGTAATTCGCTATAACTTGTTCATTCACGCCTACGCTACTGACAAAGTAACCTGGCGACCAAACAATGTTCTCTTTCCAGTAAACCTTACTTAGCCAACTGAACGTTTTTCGCATGTGGTGCGACGATTGGCTTTTTAGTTTACCCATGACGTCTGACATACTGTATTTCGGTGGGATAAGCATCATCATATGCAAATGATCTTCATCAAAGCCTATCGTCTCGATCTCAACGCCAGGTAAACTTCGCAGTAACTTTGGCATAACCTTCCGTAGGTAGCTGCACATACCAGGATTCAGGATTTTCCGACGGTACTTAGTTACCCAAACTACGTAATATTTCGTGTAGTAGACACTATGGGACGAGGTGTAATATTGCATTTATCCATCGTACCGTCTCCAAAGGCATTCATCCACGGGTAAACCCGTGGTTTTCTGTATCCACAGAATAAAGTTTACCAGTGCTCAACACAACAAATACCTTCATGAATAGTTTAATGAGTTCTTGTTTATGTATGGTTTATGCTGGCTTCTATATGCTTGCATGTAGAGTCAGTATAAAGCCGACAGAGCGAAGCGGCGTCAGTATCACTAATATAGAGAAAACTGTTCATTTTGAATGTTTAAGATCAAAAAATCAGGCGAAACAAAAGGGAGTGACAACTCCTTAACATTTATTGGAGTTCTGTAATTAACTGTCAAGTGGGAATTGGTGAGTATCGAGAGGGAAGTTGGGTGATTTCTGCCATTCCGTAGCTATTAGAGAATGGAGCCTGCAAAAATCACCCTAATTTGGACTATTGAACATATTCTACACAACATACACCTGTAACAACCATACGGTAAAACAAAAAGCCTCATAAGCTAATTATTAAAAGCTCTTGGTGTGGAACATAAAAAAACCCACTCTCAGACTGGGTGAAAGTGGGCAAAGTAGGTATTACAAGATTTCAAGCAAATTATGCGCGAAAATTATATGCAATCAGGATAACAAAGACAACTGACAGCTCTCAATAAATGGACAAAAACCACTTAGACCTAATACTCTAATTTGTTTTATTTGGATTACTTATTTTTGGATAAAATGGGTAATCATTAAAACTTGGCTTGACCTAATATGCATATTTACCCAAAAAGGAAGTCGACAAACAACAGGGAATTTCACAGAAGACACTCGGAAGTTTTTGCTCAATGACTCCAACGGCTCTAGCTGCTATTGCATCACTCGCAGCTTTATTAGCTCGGACTGTACTCTTGGTAACATCAGAATACCCTGACGTTCATCATAGATATCAAAGCACATAACCCTAGTGACATTAGTATCTTAAAGCACTACACCACAGTGCTTTCATTATGTTATCTATTTTCATCCCTAAATGCACTTCTAGCTTAAAAATGATGTACTGGTGCGTCTAATCAAGTATCAGTTCAGAAGGTGGGATTCTGGAAGGTCAAGAGCTAACGGATAAAAGAAAGCCCGCTGGGTGCGGGCTTTTCTTGTAGTTAATCTATCTCTGTTCTATTAAAAAACTGACTTAAAGATCCACATACAAGTTCAATCTCACTCTCGGGATATTCTCCGTCATCTGATACAAACTCATGCGGTATACGAACCAAAGGAGGATCATCATTATCATTTAACACTTTTAAAAAATAAGGATCTCCCGATCCAGTTAGACAAGAGGCGACGGGCAAGTATCCTAATTTAAGTACTCCCTTTCCTGGATATACCTCTAATGCTTCCTCAAGCATTTGACGAACAGTAAACCACTTAAGGTCTGCGCCAAACTCTGATTCGTCATCTTCTTCATCCAAAGAAAAACAAACTCCAGCCAACGGAAAACTTTTCAATAAAGGCAATAGACTAGAAGGCACCAATCCATCTGGAAGTTGCTCAACCAACTGATTTATATCCTCTTCGGAAGCTTTCAACCCAGTCAACTGAGTTTCTATTTTTTTTATCTCAGATATAAGACTCATTATAATTCTAAAACCTTTGCTAACGGCCCGTCTTTACTCGCTAGGGCAGACCAACCTGGTTTAATTCCCTCAATCAAAGTTGCAAACAACTCATTATGAATCAGAATATTGGCTTTTACCCTTCCAGAATCATTACCCCAAGCAACGCTCACATCTGAAATAGTATCCACTACCTGAAATACATCATGAGTAATACCATTTACATAAGCTTGAGGGTTAGCAAATGGCATATTTTCTGGCTCTTTCCATTCGGGCTCAACAGGTGTACTACACCTGTTATAAAGCCAAACATCGCCAACTATAGATTCGGTTTCATCAAGAAGATAAGCATAGGCTACCCGTCCATCATCATTAAAAACAGTTGAATAACCGGTTCTATTATCGATAAATCTACCATCACATGTCATCAAATCGCCAACTATCCCACTCTCTTTTCCAATAATCTTTTTGCTCTTTTCGCCAAGCTTTTCTATCAATCTGTGAAGGTTCTTGGCCTGTATTAGGGTGGTTCTTTTTGAAATTATCCCCAAGCCTGTGATCGGTTCGAGTCATTTCATCTAGAGGCCCATCAGGTTTCTGATTTCGATGATGAAGCTCTACTGGATGCCCATCATTGCCGATTGGAGCATTCCCCTTTTTATTCGGAGATCCGCACAAATCACAATTAGGGATCTTCTTGCCTACACTCTTTGTAACATCAGAACACCCTGACGTTCATCCTAACCAACAATGCACATAACCCTAATACCATCAGTACCTTAAAGTGCCTACACCCCAGTGCTTTCTTAATGTTACCTATTTTAAATCCTAGATGCACTTTTCTCATTAACTGCCTATTTTTTCTGTATACAGTTACTGCACGGTACAGAAGCAGCTAAGGGAAGTAATAAGCGTGGGCCTGCGTCGAAATTGCAACAGCAGATAGAACAGGTAAGGCTACTGCCAAAAGCGAAGCAGCAGTTCGTGATGGAGATGTTGGATACTGTGCTTCAGCAAGCCGCACATTAAAAAGCCCGCATAATGCGGGCTTCAGCTTAGGTATCTAGGCTTATTTCATCCCAGTCATCAGTACATAACATCCACTCTAAAGCCCTACGCCTTTCGATAATTACGTGGCGACCAACGCCACCGTGTAAATCTTGATCATTCACCTCTGCATTAACTATCGCCCAATGAAGGCAATAGGCTAAATCACAGGCAGATATGATTTGAGCGATAGAACGATCTGCGAACTGAGCTTTGTATTCAGAAGAGCTTTTATCGTTTTTAATATCTGGGAAACGCTTAATCAAAGTATTGTCGCAGGTAGAATCAAACGGCATAGACTTAACTAAACCCAATGCCCAAGCAAAAGCATTTAACCCCTCTACCTGTGATTGAAAGAATGAAACGTCTCCTTCACCATCATTAAGAAAGCTCCTTTCTGAATCACTCAGAAAATCTATAACACCTTCCCGCGCCATCCATTGGATGGCTGAAGGCTTATCAAAACCATAAGAACAAGCAACAACAGCAAAGAGGGCTAAACTACGACCTACAATTTCTTCTTGTGGTCGCAACTTAATGTCATCATCAAACAGTGGCAAAGCTGTGTTTATTTCATAACCCAGCTTCTCTGCACTGTTCAATGATTTTTTACGTATATTTTGTAGATCCATAATATCCTTCAATTAGAAATGATCAGCAAACCCGCCAGTACCATCTTTATGTAATACATTTTGAAGGCTCTTATCTCGATGTATTTCTTTACGCAATAGTTGCATCGATCCCGGATTACCTTTTGGGTGATGCCATTCAGTACCTGGAGGATTTTTCAGCCCACTTTTGCCTGACTTCATGTGTTGGAGAACATCCTTATCAAGAAGATTGTTCATTCCTTTAGAAAAGCTAGAATCGTTTTCTAACGCATTAGCGAGCGCTTTATTAGCAGAATTACGGTGAGCACTTCGTGTGTTTCCGCTGATTGGAGCTTCGGTTAAGACTTCGTGGAAGTCTCCCCTCTTTGTAACATCGTTAACCTTATCTGCTAGCTTGTCAATGGCTTTGTCAAGGGGCTTGGGAGCTCTGGACTTAGCAAGAGCTACAGCGACCGCCATAGATTTTTCTGCAAAACTGGCATCCGCATCTAACACCGTATTAAATCCATCCATTAGATCTTCAACACCTAACAGACTGTTCATGCCCTTTTCTAGAGCTTCATCTCTCTTCTGAGGATCAAGTTCACCTGCAAATGCTTTAGCCCCCCATCTTGGTGTAGTATTAGGTTCCGGTTCAGGATCGTGAATTGTGTCATGAGAAGCTTGCCTATGATCCTTGTCTTTTCCACTGCCTAAACGATCCTTGTTTGGGTCATGAAGCCCTCCGTTTGGATCTTGATATGCTCCATCAGGGTCATTTTCTATTAGTCTAAAGCCTGTAGGATCAGTGTATTTTAAAGGGTTGTTCCAAACATATGAATAACGATTAAAACTACTTGTGACATAAGGAGCCTGAATAACCGTGTCAGCACTCAAGAACCGGCCTAATTCGGCATCGTAGATTCGGCCGTTCATGTGTATGAGGCCAACTTCCTCAATCTGTTCGTGCCCTGTGTAACCTCGGTTGGTGATCGCAGACTGGATAACCTCCGTCACATTATCACTGCGCCAGCTTATCGACCTTTGTTTACCCCAAGTGTCATAGCTGCGGCGTTCAACAACGTTGCCATACCCATCGGTGATCATGTCAACCGAATTAAGAGCGTCATAATGCAGGTAACGAACCTGCTTATTCTTTAGCTTATTCTCTGAATCACGAGTCTGTGTATTGAGTGCGATGAGTTTGCCATCGGCATAAACAAAGTGCTTATGTTGTACCTCACCATCACTCGCTTTAATGCGCTCGTAGGTTTTCCCAAAATAGAAAGTCTCGCTGCCATCGCTGCTCTTTTTCAAATAACGGTTATGGTTGGCATCGTAATAAAACTCAACACGCTGTCCATTTCGAGTGATCGTCGCCGGCTTATTAAACTCTGTCCACGTCAAGGTTCGTTCACTGGTGTTACTCCCATCACGCTGAGTGCGAATGAGGTTGCCCACAGAGTCGTACTGGTAATTCAAAGAGCCGGCTTTCGTGACGGCATGAGGACCCGCATGAACGCCGCTGTAGCTGTAACTTCCGATACCTGTCTTTAATTTTATATTACCAATTTGATCGTATTGATAGGTAAACGCCTGTGTTAAGTCAGGGTTGTTCACGCCGTGGCGAGCTTTATCACGCAAAGCAATCGAATTGCTGACGACTCGGTCTTGTGAGTCGTATCCCCAAGTGTCAATAATCCCCAATTGCAGATCATTACGATACGTGACGTTGTTATTGTCGTCGTAACGGTAATGCAGCTCCCTAATCGTCTGTTTACCATCACGAGTGGCAATAATGCCGGGCCTTCCCGTTGCTGCATGATGGGCATAGTCATTCAAGAGTCCATTCCCTAATACTTCTGATAACGTATGGTCATACGCATCGGTATCTTTACGCTGCCAATAATAGAGGTATGAACCACTCGCGACAGACGCCTCTATCTGGGACTGATCGAGTACCAGTTGTAAGTGATCCGCTTGTCCCACCTCTGTCGGTGTACCACAACTGCCCCATCGACTTGCCATACGAGCATGCTGTCCACCTAAGTTTTTGGCGTCATCACAATACAAGCCACTCAGCACAGCGACTTGTTCAACGAGACCCACTAACTTATCAGCAAGTTGTGTGTAGTGTTGTTGCTTATCCGCGGCTAAATTAGCTGCCGTATCAAGATCTTGAGCAGTATAGGCCAACTCATTTTTTGTACTTTGGTCTGGCGCGGCTACGTAAACATCTTCAGTGCTGAACAAAGAGGTTTGGTGATGGCCTTTGTTCTTAATAACAAAGTCATGAACTTGAGTGAGCGCCATTGCATCGAGAGTTTCTGTACTCACTTCAGTAAGGGAGGCATCATGCACTCTCGTACCTGAGGTGGTTTGTCGATAGTTCGATTCAAAGCGATAAGCCGTCCCTTCAATAACGGCTTCAACCGGTATCGAGGGTGTATTACCAATCAAGACCCACCCCATCGGCTTTAGGTAGCACTCGCCATCATCGGTACACCATTGAGCCATTTTGTGGTAACCCGCAACGTTGGCCATGGACGCACTGTCTAGACGATGCTCGTTGAGAGTCCCATCTTTTAGTGTCTGTGCTTTGCTTTGGTAAAAGTCTTTTTGCTTGGCGTACTTTTCTGCTCGGCTCAAGTAGGTGTTTGCTAGCGCAATAGCTTGATCAAGGAGCTGCTTAATCTCTCCACGGAACTTAGCGCTGGAAAACTCTTTGTCTGCCGCGCTGCGCGGGCTTCTCACCGCAGAGAGATAGCCATAAGGGTTGAATACATACTGGACTTCTAAAGTCTGACCATTGCCCGAAGCGCCGCCATTCGGACGCGTCTCTTTGGTTAATCGTTCATAATCATCGTAGGCATAGCGTGTAGAGAAAGTCTCAGAGCCCACTTTTATCGATACTTGTTGGGTCAGGCCTTGCGCGTTGTATTGATAATGGGTGCTTTGGCCGCGCCCACTAAACTGTGACAGCGTGCCGGGGGCACCATTTAAATCGTATTGCCATTCAGAGGTTTTCGTCCCCTCTTTCTGCTTAGTTTTCCGGCCAAGAACATCATATTCAAGGGTAGTAACAACACTGTTTGCGTCTTTCTTATAAGTCAGTTCACCCAACGCATTGTAGGTATAAGTCCAGTTACCTAAGTCAGGATCGATCAATCGATTACGATGGCCAAAGCTGTCGTAGTTGACGGTCGTCACATTGCCTTTTGAGTCTCTCGTCGTATGCAGTAGCCCGTCTGGGTAATAAGCATAAAACTGCTTCGCTTCTTGCGGCTCCTTTTTCTCTGTAATATAGCCCATGACGTTCACTACGCTGATATGGCTATTCCCTTTTGGATCGGTAGTTTTTGTCGTCAGACCATCATAAACAACTGTGGACTCAGCACGCCCACCATCGCTACTTGGTTCTGTTTTTTTCACCTCACGGTTTAATAGGTCGTAATCAAAAGTGACGGTTGGTGGGTTAACACTATCTCTTACAAAATGAGGGCGCGTCATGGAGCGTTTACGCCCATCCAAATCCCATGTCGTGCGCGAGTTCACCCACTGACCATTAAACCCTTGGTGTAGACGGCGTACTTCTCTGTCCGCATAGTCGTATAGCGTGATCGTTTTTCCACCGGAAGCCGCTTCAGTGATGGCACAACTGACCGTTCTATCTGTGGCGTAAGGGCACTGGTTACCAAGCTGGTAACTGAACTCTTGAGTGTTCCCTTTTCCAGGTAACTGCTCTGAGAGGATCCGACCAAACACATCGTAGTGATAATTCGAGGTGCGCTGTTTAAGGGCTCCGACTCGTTGTTTTAGAAGGCCATTGGCATCATAGCGTTCGCGAGTTATATGGTTTTTGGCGTTTTTAATGGTCTCTAAGTGCAAACCATTTTTGTAGGTATAGCTCTCTACACGGGGGGTGAGGCCGGTACCTGTTGTCGTGACTTGACGCACATTACCGAATTGATCGTATTCATAACTATCGCGTTGATATTTACTTTTGATCGTAGGGCTTAACGAGCCATAAGCATTTGCTCTTATGGTTCGGTCTTTAAGCAGTCCTCCCGCGTGATAGGTCATGGTACTCTCAACAACACGCGATTGACGCCCATCGTTAATGGTTACGATTTCCTTCACTGGAGCAGAAAGTTGCCAGAAATGGGTCGGGCTCTCAGTCATCATTTCATTATTGGTTGAAGCCGTCGATGTCATCAAGACGTCTTGACGAGAGGAGGAAGCTTGAACGGCCACCTCACCACATTCATAAGCGTTAACCGCATCAAACTGGGTTTGACTGGTCCGAACTAATGCACCAGAGAATTGGCTTTGTCCACTTGAGGTATTTGCAACGTGTTTCGCGTGATATTTAAAATATTCATCGTAACGTTTGGCTAAAATAGGCGTTGCTGGCGTGCCAATAAAAACGAAAACATCGCGGGGCTTAAAATAAATCTCACCACTTTCTGTGCAGTAACGAGTGAGCCCATTTGGATATTGAGTCAGTGTGACTGGCGATACCCCACCCCTTTGCTCTGCTATGCGATAGTTGAATCGAGATACATTGCTCCCCTTAGACAAATAGTCATAACTTGTGGTCTGAGTATACAGGCCAGCACCTCGGTGCTCACTACTGTATTCCGTAGTCTCTGATTGGATGTTTCCGAAACGGTCTACTTCGCGTACCGTAACTTCGCGTTTGTCGAATTTAGTCGCATCATTTCCAAACCACCATTTGGTTACATTATTGGCATAAACTTGGTAGTAACTTGCTTGATATCCTGGGAATACCTGGGTTTCATATTCGTAATCAACCGACGTGATCAATTGTTCCTGGTTTGGTGCCGACACCGTCGCCTTGAACACCTGTCTCTTGATCGGTTCGCCCGCTAATTTCAAATCACTTTGCTGATACTGAGTCACCGTCTTCGTGATAACGGTAGCCTGTTTGGTTTCAGATATCGATGAAAAGCCAAGAAAACCGCCGCCTTGAAGATGCGTTCTCGCGCCTTGGTATTGATAAGTATACGTCGTTCCATCGTACCCTTTAGGCTTTTTAGTCACTTTAGATACAAGATGATATTGGGGCGTTATTTGTTTAAATGGAAAGGCATTTAACACCTCGCTATCGGTCTCTTCCATCTGATACACGGAATCATCGGTTGCGGGGCGGTAATCAACGTGATAACTAACACCATACTCATTGAAGCGCTTTATCTTGTTGCTTGCCAACGAGTTTGAATAGTGTATCTGGACTTTACTGTGTTTATCGGCACGAGTAAGAATATCTATCTGTCCATCACCGTTGACATCGCGGAGTGCATAGATTTCGGTGCCAATATCAAAAATTGGGGGATCTAAAGCAATCGGATTGTTCCCATGCTGAGAACCCGATCTCTCTTTAAAACGCCCATTAGAGTTGAGATAGAACTTTCCTTTGTGTGTTAACTCTGGGTATCCGTCCCCCGTGATATCACCTAAAACTATCTCGTCTTTGCCCCCTACGGAGAGTGCGACTTCCAACGGCTTCGAAAACTTGCTACCGGTAAAATAGTGAATATAGAGCTTCCCTTTCCCTGTAGCAGGACCGGTCACGACATCCAGATAACCGTCTCGGTTGATGTCTGATAGGCTTTTTACTACTCGACCTTTCGGATCAGACAGCTTTCCACTAAACCCCGTTGCAAGTTCATAGCGGTAGTCACCATTCGAGATATCAAATCGGTATTTGTCATCACGCCCATCCCCATCAAAATCCGCGACCGAGAAACCGCTAATCAGTGTGTTCTTCCCATCGCCATTAAAGTCACCATACGTTGTCCCTCTGGAGTCATACTGACAAGCGTTATTGTTGCAGGAAGTAAAGCGACAATATTGAACTAGCGTGCCATTACCGTCATGGTATGAAGACGCGGCATCAACGGCACAGCTGTTATTAACTTTGAGCGTGGGTGATAGGATGCTTCCCGCTATAGAGAAAGCATTCAAATTAGCGTGTACTTTGTTCTTTAAATCTCGAACGGTCACTCGTCCAGTACGACTGTTTCGGCCCATCACGCCGTACAGGTTTGCTTTACCATCGCCATCCACATCAAAAAATCGCGGCGCATTATAGTCGGTATTTTCAACGTCTGAAAAAGCATTCGCGGTGTGCTCTTGCCAATCAAAAGTCACTGGGGTTGCACAACGTGTAGCGCCTTCGGATTGGGCACAATACTCTATTTCTTCTAACAGAGAGAGGCGCGAGCTCGACGGTGCTTTGTAGCGGAGCTCGTAGTGACCCGAAACCGCATCGTCGTTGTTAAAAGTAGTGACACCGCTGAGGCGATATCGTCTATCAATTTCCTTATCCGCTAAATATAAAAACTGCGCATCATTTCTCACTTCATACTCGAAAGCGACTCGTCCACCGGCATAGGTTATCTCACTGAGAGCAGGCGACTCGGATGACGCCAGTTTTTTATAAGTGTATGACAGCGTATTTTTGTTGGTTAAGTCGCTTTGTGAATGTATCAACCACTGATAAGTGCTACTGGTATTAGGTAATTGTGCACGGCTGTTTGAGTTTCGACCGTACTCAAACGTACTCCCGTCTTTGTGCCATACTTTGAAATACACGGGGGACCCATTGACTGAGCCATAAGACATGACTTTTTCATACCCGTTTTTCTCGGCGCGGTACTCTGTGTGCTCTTCTCCATCACGACCTGTTACCGCGATTAAGCGTTCCCCGTCCAGACAGAATCGGTCAGAGGAATCAAAGTTCACTCCTCCCCACTGTCCATCAATGGTTCGGCTTTGACCACAACGAGATATTTTAGACACACCGTCAATACGCCAGCCTTTTCCAAGTAAGCCATTACCTGCATTGCTGCGGTAAAAAAAGGAGAGTTCGGGTTGAACCCCTCCTCGACCTGGAGTGAGCTCGATAGGAAGTGTGTAAGTCGCTTGTCCTCCACTGGTGCGGTATTCTCCAGACAGGCGAATATTTGAACTCATAGAAGGCGTCATCGCCGCGACTTGGCCGGCAAAGGCTGCAAGTAATGTGTAGCCTAAGACCTTTGAAAATATCTCAGTAAAACGGTTGTAAGTCATATGATTATTCGTGTTAGAGGTAAATTAGTGATTGTCGTTTTGCAACTGATTAAGGCGTAGACGTAAAGATTCAATCGTTTTTGCATGATGATTATTACCCAGACGATTCATTTGATTGTTTATATCAGACTCAACAATCACATGTTCATCTTCGGGAGTTATCATTAATTTTTGAAGCTTAATAATGGGAATGGGGTAATCTGCGTTATTGCTAATTTTGTCACTTATTATTTCAGGCTTTGAATTTGGTAAAGAAATAACGTCACTCTTAGTTTCTTTATTAAAATAGAAGTAAAGAAGGCAGAAAACTGTAAGGCTGATAATTAAGAGTAGAGATGAAAAAGCCGAAAAGTGTTTAGTCATTTAAAAAATAATATTCATCTAGAAATAGTTAAGAATCCTATTATCTTTCCCACAAAAAAACAATACAAAAACTGATAATTGAGAGCTTTACATCATTAATTTTAATGATAGCATTGTGACAATTAAAACTAATTTAAATTAATGTTAACCACTAAAAAAATATGCTATGCATTATGAAGGACTATGAAGAAAAAACTATTGATGCTTTTACTTGCCACGACGAGTTATCATGCACATTCGGCAGGTAACTGGTATGGGCCGTATACTATAAGCAGTGTTGGTAAAGTGATGGCAGGGAAGACACACAAAGTTGTCATTACCGTTAATAAGCCTGTAAATACTGGTTGTGCTATCAATGATAGTACTAAAACGATGAAATATGCGTCGGGTGGACGACACTTGTTACCAAGTGCCGTCTCCCTGAGAACCCAGCGTGCAACTTTCACTGCACTAGGCTCAAGCCTCTACAAAGGCATCAAATGATACCCAGCAACTTATAAAGCAGTGAGAGCAGGTTCAATCCAAGAATTACGAGCTAACCTTTTGTGTTTCCTCTTTCCCAAGTATTCTTGGTATTGAGGGTTGAAAGGTGTCGCTGCGCTTCGGATCTTCACATGTCTTTCTATCGGTACTTTAGCTATTTGGAAAAGATTGAACTGGCAATCCATATCCTTTATCTTCTGCCAACCGTGAAACTGCCATTGGCCTTTTCGGTTGATGAAGTATTTTAGGGCGATCCAAGTTTTAGATTTTGTTGGATGTTGCCTTTTAGCCCAATACCATAGCGCTTGAAATAGTTTGTGACTAACATAACTGAATACCTGCTTAGCAACGCAGTGGCGATAATAGTTCGACCACCCTCTAAGCTTTGGGTTAATCAGTTTGATAAGGTCGTTCACCGTTAAGGTAACGTGCTTTTTGATGAGTCCGCGCAAGTTACTTAGGAACGTCAACGTGTTAGCCTTGCTCGGTTTAATGAGCAGTTTTCCTTTGTACTTCCTATGGTTGAACCCAAGGAAGTCAAAACCGTCGTTGATGTGAGTAATGTGCGTTTTCTCTTCGGATAACGTTAAGCCTCGAACCGCTAAGAAGTCAGCAATCAGTGGTTTGATATCGTTCTCCAACACTTCCTTTGAAGCGCAGGTGACAACGAAATCGTCGGTATATCCAATAAAGTTAGCTCTTGCGCCTTTTTTAAACGCGGTAGACTTAATGCGCTGCTCGAGACCCGATAACGTCATCAAACCGACGTCGTGGTGATATGCTCCCTAATGTCTACGATGCCTTGGGTGTCGCTCCTAAAGACGCACCTGAAATGCCCGGCTACGCCGCCATGTTGAAAGGGTATGTGAAGGTTGATCCGTTTGAGTGCATTCTTTGTGGGCACCGTTTAACGTTTCTTCGCTTTAGGGCTGGGGAGCCGCTGTCAGAGCTGGTCCACCATGCTCTGGTTCAAGCCCAAATCAGGTCAATTTAGGCATTTCTTAGGATGAGAGTATCTGAAATAGCGAAAACAGCGTGAAAGTGTTCAATTAACACCCGAGTTTCAATTGTAGAGCAGAAGTTAGGTCTGTCCGGGACTCATTCTGACGTGAGTTATGCCGCGATTGTTCAGGTCAGGAAACATTGAGATTCCTTACCTTCGAGTGTATGCTGCCAATGTTACTTTAAGATCAGCAGGTTGGTTTGATCTTGACGATCCTGTAAGAGGAAAAACCATTGTTTTACAATGGCACGCACATAGTGCGGGAATGTCTCCGAGAAGACCTAACTTAGCAATATTAACGGATGGACATGATTGGATTCTTAAGAGAACTTTTAAGGACAGTGCTTCTTCCACTGATTTTCAAAGAGAACAGGTTATATTAGGTAAGGCAAATTTAGACACACACTATAGTTGGGTAGTGGACTCCATTTGGTCTCCTAATGATAATGGGTTCATAAACATTGAATTAAATGGAAAGTCTGTTTATTCAAGAGTGGGTCCCAATGTATATGATGATGTTTTTATGGGGGACTATACACCCTACTTTAAAGCTGGTATCTATCACGCGTCTTGGAAGGAAATGCTCGGTAAAGAACATGATAGTTCACGCTCTGTTTATGTAGAACCATCATCAATTTCATCTCCTGAAACTATAGCATCTAATGTTATGTTTATTTTAAATTAAGGTTACAAATGAAAAGATTAATATTATTATCTGGTATTTTAATTTCAACTACTTCATATGCAAATAACGGTATGGTATGTGATACTGATTATATAAAAAGTATTCAAGCAGGAGTAATAAATACTAACCCTTCAAATAGGGGGGGAGGGAATGCACTTTCTGTTACCTTTGAAAATGGTAGAACGTATCCTTTGCATCCTCAATATAATGCTGATGATGACAGAGGTAGAATGTTGATTTCTCTTCTAACGACTGCATTTGCTCTAAGAAAGCGTGTGCAAATTGTTGATCATGCTGGAAATAATTGTGATGACTTTGATATGGTTAATATTGAATATTAGCCTATAAGTGTTAGTTATTTAAAGTAATTTCACTTAGTGCGAACCCAGATTTAGACACAAGAACGGCTCCCGATTGGGAGCCGTTCTTGGATCATGAATTTTTCACATGCGTAGTAGGGGTAAATCCATAAAATACCGTAAACGCCCCATGAACCCACGGGGCGATGTTGTTAATGTTTGAAGTTCCAAGGTAGGAGCGCATCGATATCAGGCTCAACTTTCGCTAGCTCTTTCATGCACTTGACCATGTAGTCGTAGAGGATAAGGCCGTTGGCTTTCGCCGTCTCGACGATGCTGTAACCGTCATTCCGCAGCCAATTCTAGATTTAAATTAAGTGTGATCCCACGATCATTTATCAATAATGATTGCAGTTGAGACTTGACGCAGATCCCCCGTTTTGATCTATTACTTTTATTTGCCGGTAACTTACGATGTCTGCTCCTCAACCTGTCATAAAACGCTTAGATCATCTTGGATTAATCGCTGCCTTCTGTCATGAGATTGATTTACCCGGGCTTATCGACCGCATAATTCCTAAGTATTCAGAGCATAATGTCTCACACGGTGATGCCGTTCTAGCCATGATTTTGAACGGTTTGGGCTTCCATAGTCGAACATTGCATATGTTTTCTGACTTTTTCGAGACAAAGCCAATATCAAAGCTGCTTGCTAAAAACATAGAAGCGCACCACTTAACTGTAAGCGTCTTTAAATCGACTCATTCAATCCTTTTAATAAACGTCGTAACCTTTAACTTTTATCGTTAAAGGTACTCGAAAATGTCTCAGCATAGATCTCAGCAAGAATGGCTACGCCTTGTTCAGAAGTATTATAATAGTGAGCAGTCTGCCGCTCAGTTTTGTTTAGAGCACAATCTTCATCCAAAAACATTTGATAACAACCGTCGCAAACTACACCACTTAGTCAACCTGCCTAAAAAACGAGAAGATTCACTTTCTGAATTCGTTGTTGTTGAAAAAATAGCCATACTAAATACCAAAACCGAGCAACTGCCTCCCTCTACGTTACCTACGGAATTACGCCTTGAAGCGGGAGCATGCTCTCTTCATGTACCTCGTGATGTAGCACCTCAGTGGCTCGGTCTTCTATTGAAGGAGCTTGCTGTTGTATGAAAATGTTCCCTGATATCTCTGTTATCTATCTCCACAAGGCGCCCGTCGATTTTAGAAAGGGCATTAACGGCTTGAGCTTTATTGTTGAACAGAATATGAACCTTAATCCCTTCTCCGAAGCGCTATTCGTCTTCTGTAATCGCACGCGGGATAAGCTCAAAGTTCTCTACTGGCAGCGTAATGGCTTTTGCCTCTGGCAAAAGCGACTCGAAAAAGACAAGTTCGCTTGGCCAAGAAAAATGCCAGGGAAAACCCTCTCATTAACGGAAGAGCAGTGGCATTGGTTGCTTGATGGGCTCGATATTGAAAAAATGAAACCCCATCAAACATTGAATTACCAAAGTCTTAATTAAATTAAAAAATATTAGCGGATAAGGAACTTTCGCGGCTCTCTGCGATCTTCCTTATATGCCAAATACAAATAAAGAAGATGAGCTAGCGCTCTTACGTTCAAAAGTGACTGAGCTTGAATCTACGGTACTCACACTTCGCCAATCTCTAAGCGAGAGCGAATTAACCATCCAATCGCTGGTTGAAAAACTCAACCTAGCGCGGCGTAAACGCTTTGGTAGCACTAGTGAAACCCTGCCCCCTCAGGACTTAGAGTTCAATGAGGCGGAGACTCATGCCGATACGACAGGTGAAGAGGAAGCACCCGATAATCCGAATGATGACGCTTCGGAAGCGGAAAACACTTCATCCGAGACAAAACGTCGTGGTCGCCCAAAGCTTCCTGAAGACCTGCCACGAGAGCGAGTCGTGGTGGACATACCAGAATCAGAAAAAACCTGCTCGTGTTGTCAGTCGATACTCTGCAGGATGGGGCAAAGCACCAGTGAAAAACTGGTGTATATCCCGGCCAAGTTGTATGTCGAAGTCACTGAAAGACCCAAATACGTCTGTCGTCAATGTGACGCGTTAGGAGAGAAGGGTGTTGTTGCAATGGCTCCACCGCCAGCATCGATTATCCCGAAAAGCATCGCGACTCCCTCTTTGCTTGCGCAAATTATCACGAACAAATACCACTACGCCCTGCCTCTCTATCGTCAAGAATCGCTGTTCAGACAATATGGGCTAGCGCTCAGCCGAAAAACGATGAGTCAATGGATACTGCGTTGCGCCGATAAGGTAGAGCCGTTAATCGCCTTACTGAAAGAAACCCTCCTTGCACAAGATGTTCTGTTCGCGGACGAGACCACGTTGACCGTGCTCGATGACGAAAGAAAGAAAAGTTACATCTGGTTGTATGGGTGTGGTCCAGACCGGGGCGGTAATGCGCAATCTCCCGGTATCGTCTTGTTCGACTACCAGGAAGGGAGTCGGGGGCACCACTGCCCTGAATCGTACCTGTCAAACTACACTGGATACCTTCATGTTGATGGGTATAAAGCGTATGAAAAGACAGAAGCGAAGTTGGTGGGTTGCTGGGCTCATGCAAGACGTAAGTTCATAGAGGCAGAGCAGAGCCAACCAAAAGGCAAGCATGGAAAAGGGGGTAAAATCCAGTGGGCAGTGAGTTGGTTCCAAAAGCTCTATCGTGTTGAACAAGCACTCAAAGATAAGACGAGGGAAGAGCGATATGTTACCCGCCAGTCAAAGACTCAGTCTCTGCTCAATGAATTCAAGGCGTGGTTAGATAAATCGGTCACTCAGGTGCCCCCTAAAAGTAAATTGGGTGAGGCGATTAGCTACAGTCTCAATCAATGGTCGAAGCTAGTAAGAGTTATCGATGATGGCCGGTTAAGCATGGATAATAACCGAGCGGAACGTTCAGTACGTCCGTTCACGGTAGGACGGAACAACTGGTTGTTCTCAAAGACTCATAATGGAGCCCGCGCCAGTGCAGTGTTGTACAGTCTTATCGAAACCGCGAAGGCTAACGACTGTGAGCCGTATGAGTACCTCGAATACGTGTTACGAGAAATCCCGAAACTGAAGAGTGAGGATGACCATGGTCATCTTCTACCTTGGAACATGCCAAAGACGGAATAGTCCGCCCCTACAGAATACCGCTCAGAATGACAGATACCGCCTTAGTTGGCGGTATCTGCGTAGATATTAGAAAGTCAATGAGTCGGTTCGTAGACGCTTACACTTAACTGATGATGTTCTTGGGCGCACATTAGATGCTTTATTTGAAGCTGATGTATCTATTTTATATCAAGTTATTGCAGAGCATACCGTTGAAAAATTGAACCTCAAGACAGAGTCTGTCCACCTTGATATAACGAGTTTCCATGTTGATGGTGAATATGCTCAATCAGCAGAGGATGACATTAATTCTATTCAACTCGTCAAAGGTTATAGTCGAGATCACCGACCTGAATTGAATCAGGTTGTCCTTGAATTAATTTGTGAAAATCAAGCAGGGCTCCCTGTTTATATGCAGGCTCTCAGTGGAAACACGAACGATGCAAAAGCATTTGCAGAGGTCACTAAGCGCCATATTCACTGCCTTAAAGCCGCGCAAAATAGTCGTTACTTTATTGCTGATGCAGCTTTATACACGTCAGACAGTATTTGCTCACTTGATGAACAAAAGCAGAAGTTCATTACACGCGTCCCAATGACCATTAAAATGGCCAAACAAGCTCTACTGGCATTATCGCCAGCGCAATTAGAGCCTTTCGGTAATGGTTATTCGGGGCACTGGATTGAATCTGATTATGGCAACGTGAAGCAGCGATGGTTGTTAGTGAACAGCGAGCAAGCGACAAAGCGAGAAGAAGCCACTTTTTATAAAAATTTGGATAAAAATCTGACCAAAGAGCTTAAATCTCTAGCTCAATTAGCTAAGAAACAATTTGCCTGTGCGACTGATGCACAAAAGGCTATGAGTGAATTTCAGAGTCAATGCCAACTGTTGAGTTTCGAGCAAAGTGAGATACGGCAAGTGCCCGAGTTTGCTGGCCGAGGGCGCCCTAAAAAAGATGAGGATCCAACTGGATACCACTACAAAATTGAAGCAAATCCGTTCACTGATTTAGAAAAAGTAAAACTCGCGAAGCTTAAAGTTGGCATGTTCATTCTTGCGACCAATGATACTGAAAGTACCGATCTCGATATGGCTGCGTTACTGGAACACTACAAGTCACAACAGAAAGTCGAGCGAGGATTTCGCTTCCTTAAAAGCCCTGAGTTTTTAACATCATCTATCTTCTTAAAAAAACCACAACGCATCGAAGCTTTACTCATGATAATGACCTTAAGCCTAATGGTTTATGCTGGACTCGAGCATAAGATACGTCAAGAGTTGGCTGTTACTGAAGAGTTTTTTCCAAGCATGGTTAAGAACAAAACCACATCTAAGCCAACTGCTCGCTGGGTGTTTTTAAAATTTGAAGGAGTCGATACACTTGAGTTCGGCGAACAATGGTTTATTACCGGCATTCAAGACCATCAGAGGCGATTGCTTCAATTGCTAGGTAAGCTGTATGAAGCAATTTATTCCTAAATGAGGTGCGGAATGTCGGCTGTAAAGCATCGCGCTCGCATCAGCACCATTTGGTGTGTTCGAGAAGAGCCAATTTTTTCTGCCAATGACCAGCGGTTTAATGGCGCGTTCAGCACGATTATTATCGATAGATAAATGACCGTCATCGATATAGCGGATAAGTTTCGGCCATTGGCCGAGCGTGTATTTTATCGCCTTGCCCAGCGAGCTAGACGCTAGCACTTGTTGAGTCGTCATCCACTCATACAACTCATCCAATATCGGCTTGGCATGCTGTTGACGCTCTGCTTTTCGTGTCTCGACAGTCGCATCTTTTAAGCGGGATTCTATCCCATAGAGCTTCTGGATTTTGGCTAGCGCTTTCTTCTGCTTTATCTGCTTTGCCTGACTTACCTTTACCTTGAAGCTTCTTAGCATCCATGAACTTACGCCGTGCATGTGCCAAGCAACCAACATTGGTTACGTGATGAAGACCATCATAGGCACCATAGCCATCGGTTTGCAGATAACCACTGTAATCCCCCAAGAAGGCAACAGGGCATGCCCTCGCGCGACTGTTTTGATAGTCGTACAAGGCGATATTCTTCACATTCGGCAGTGCAGCGTCGGGCGAGTCTGCGCCCGAGCAGTAGAGCCACATATAACACTGTTTATCTTCTTTGAGGACATTGAGCGGCGTTTCATCCACCTGAACCACTACTTGTTGGAGTAGATGCTCTTTCAAGGCCGCATACAGCGGTGTGAACTTCTCACTGACTTGGATAACCCACCTTGCCATCGTGGTTCGTGATAGCTCGATACCCGACTGGGTAAACAGCGACTCTTGGCGGTAAAGTGGCATTGCGTATTGATATTTACCAAGGATGATATTGGCCAGCAAGCTTTCTGTCGCGAAGCTTTTAGGGATGATGCTCTGGGGCGCTGGCTTTTGAACGATGTGGCTTTTGTCTTCAGTTTGCTCGCACTGACAACAAGCATACTTAGGACGAACATATTCCAGCACTTTGAGCACGGCTGGTGAGAACTCAAGTTTCTCACTGCGGTCTTCACCGATTTTATGCAGACTATGTTGGCAGCATGCACACTGTTTTTCATGGTCGTCTAAATCGAGTTCGATGTAAGCGCCAGTTACTCGGCGTATTGATGAGGAGAACCAAAGCCGTTAGGCTTTGGTTAGATTCCAAGGTAGAAGTGCTTCTATGTCTTCCAACGTCTCTGCGTATGGTAGCTTACTGAGAAGATGAACCGGCGACGGTGTCGCCTGAGCGGCCTACGGCCGAAAACAAAGAGACTCAACCTACTAGGGTGCTTTACATGGATCGTTTATCCTATAGGTCATGCATCCGAATAAGCCCATCAAACAACTCTTCAATGCCAACGATACTTGGCTGAACTACCTCAATAAGTACCGAGAAACCCTCCGAACCGTCGTCATTGAAAACGTCACCAAGATGCTCGCTTGCAGTACCGCTGCTTTTGGCTCTAAAGAGTATCGATGCAGTCATGCTGACTGCACCCATCACAAATACATTCACCAGACGTGTAAATCTCGCTTTTGCAGCAGTTGTGGCATAAAAGCCACAGAGCGGTGGATACGAAAGCAACAACATGTCTTTCCTGAGTGTGAGTATCAACACGTTACGTTGACGCTTCCTCACACGCTGTGGCCAATCTTTCGGGATAATCGTTTTCTTCTCAATCATCTCTTTAGCTGTGCAGCCAAAATCTTCTTAGGATGGGCAAAGCAACTCGATATCGATATTGGCGTGTTCTGTGCACTTCATACCTACGGCAGAAAGCTGAATTGGAATGTGCACATCCATTTGTCTGTCACCCGTGGGGGTTTATGTAAGAAGACAGGTCTATGGAAGCCCATTTTCTTTAAAGCTAAGACCACTGAGAAGTGTTGGCGTACCGCCATCACTAAACTTCTCAACTCCAATTACTCAGAGTTAGACTTGAGTCGAGAGGACTGCCCTTTCATTCGTAATGATCAAGATTGGTCCCGATTTTTAACCAGCCAATATTGCCGTCGATGGAAACTGCACTTTGCTAAGAAAACGGCCAATGTGACCCCCACCATGACCTACATGGGTCGATACCTAAAGCGGCCACCGATATCGGCGTCTAGGTTACGACATGATTTCCAAGGAGGATTAGTGACATTTGATTATCTTAATCATAGGAATGGTCAGACGGAATCCCTCATTTTGAGTCCAGAAGCTCTGATAGAGCGCATGATTGAACATATTCCTGATAAGCACTTCAAAATGATTCGATACTTCGGTTTTCTATCAAACCGACGTCGTGGTGAGATGCTCCCTAAGGTCTACGATGCCTTAGGCATCGCCCCTAAAGACGCACCTGAAATGCCCGGCTACGCCGCCATGTTGAAAGGGTATGTGAAGGTTGATCCGTTTGAGTGCATTCTTTGTGGGCACCGTTTAACGTTTCTTCGCTTTAGGGCTGGGGAGCCGCTGTCAGAGCTGGTCCACCATGCTCTGGTTCAAGCCCAAATCAGGTCAATTTAGGCATTTCTTAGGATGAGAGTATCTGAAATAGCGAAAACAGCGTGAAAGTGTTCAACAAACATCCGTGTTTAGATTGTAGAGCAGAAGTTAGGTCTGTCCGGGACTCATTCTGACGTGAGTTATGCCGCGATTGTTCAGGTCAGGAAACATTGAGATTCCTTACCTTAAATCTCAAGTGTTGTACAAGCCCAAGTCTCAATACATAAATAAATTGTGCGATGTGCTCTAGAAGGATGGCGGCCTTGATGCTTTTCTCTGGGCCAGTGCGGTCTTCGTAAGGTGGAGGTATCGACACATCATCCGTTGCGCTCTGCACGTAGGTCTTGCTATTTGCCATACATGTAGTTATTCATGACTTGCTAATGTAAGGTTTTTCGAAACTGATTTTTGTCCAAATATCATCCAACTACAGTCTTGCTCCGTAGGTCTTAAGCCTAAATCATTGCTGCAATGATTTGGTTGCGGTGTTGCTTTATGAGCGTCCATTAATGTGTACTTTTCGGTGATTCGGTATGAACTTTGGTTGAATCAAAAAGATGTTAATTCTTGCTCTAAATCGCGCTGAAAGCGTCACAAGCTCACAAGGCTTAATGGAGGTGTACTGCCTTGATTAAGTGTCGTAAATCTTCACTAAGAGCGTTTGAGGGGGGCTGAGGGCTGTTTCTGATAGCAAACTCACACATTTACCATAATAGGAATAATGAACACCGACAGACAGACAGACAGAAAGGCAGAAAGGCAGAAATTATGGCTGTTTTAGGTAATATATATGAATCAGGTTAGTATAATTAAATCTTATGCGTTCACGATAATTGCTGACTTTTCGTTAGTTAACATTGATAATTAATAGTAAAATATATTCACATTTATCGTAAGGTTTAAAAATATGAATCTAACTACTTATATTGATTTGATTACAACTCGAAAAGAGTTTTCCTTGAGCGCTGAACAGTGTCAATTGCTGAACGCAGATTTAGCCACTAAAGTAATTACAGATATCCCGCCTTCTAAAATGAGTGACCTTGAAGATTACCTTTCCAAAGCTTTAGCGTACGGCAATGTTGAAGCTAGCATTGTCTCTCGTTTGGATGAACTACTTGAACTGTTGAGAAAAAAAGCATAACAGTGATTCGCAACGCTTGCCGTTTTTGCTATGTGGGGATTGCCTCTAATAGCAACCGTACTCATTACAAGTAGATGAAAACGAATTTCCATCAGAATCAGCACCAGAAGTATAAGTACTGTTACCTATAGTGTTTGATGTGCTATTCCAATTATTACCATCAGCTGATGTTCCCTTTGTAAACGTTGAATTCCCTATAGTAATACTTGTTTGATTCCAATTATCGGCCTCAATAAGGCCAAGTTTTCAAGTGAAGCGACCAACTGACCAAGCCTCATCTCTCGAATAAATACTGTAAAACCCATTCTAGAGCCACACAAAATACATTCAAAAGGGTCTACTTTCATAAATGCCTTCATCATTGATACACATTGTAAGGATCTAAAAAAATCAAACGACTTATTCCAGCGGGGAGCGACTCAAGTCTATTGCCTCTAACATCTAAATATGTAAAGTGACCAATTTTGTCTATTTCATAAACTAATCTCGAGTTCAAGCCCCGAACCTCTCTAAAGCTGTTAAGAGAAATATCGAACAAAAATTCCGGCAACTCTGAAATACAATTATCATATAAATGGAGGCTTTCTAGGTACGGCATAAACTGTATCCCATAAGGTACTTCTTGAATGTTCAATGACCCTAAATCTAGTCCATCCATTAATACCAAATCGGTTATCTTCCTCGGAATAACACTACAGGGTATGTTGTTCCTAATAGCCCAGTCAAAGAGTGATTTAATTCCCTTCAGATCTATTTCTTCTCTCACTTTCGCGATTTCGGCAAGGGTATTGCTGCCATTTACTACTCCTCTCATGATATCGTTTTTGGCTACATCATAAAAAATACCGCTTCCGCGTTTAAACTCGTCAAGGGAGTAAAATTTTAACCGATGCCTTACAATAGTCTCTTTTCCTGTCACAGCAATAAGGGTATCCACAATTTCTTCGTCTTTAAGAGGACGCTTTGCTGAAATATTAACAAGAGCTAATATGTAGGCCAGACTATGGATTGTATAGTTATGATTTATGTGCTCTGGCGTTTTTGATAACAAGGCTTGCCTAGGGAAAGTCTTATCTATATAGCTTAACTGTGGAGCGATAAAGAGTTTGGTGAATTCAACGCCACTTTCAATGGAGTTGATTTTTTTAAGTAACCTTTTTAACATCAGATAGTTCCTTCCAATTCGATTTTTAACTTAATTCCATAAACATTGAATATTTCATCATGTTCACATTTCAATCAACCTCATTGTGTGTATTTAACGTAACGTCACTTAGTGCGCACCAAAACCAATACTTTTGCTAGTGCGATACTACTCATCGCACTAGCTCTTCACAAGTAAGTCTGCCATACCTGTAGTTATTGATGGTTTGCTAATTTAGTAAAAGCACTTACAAATAAATGTCCAAAAACTTCTCAGGTTGAATTTTTACCCGTGGCATTTTCTAGCTCGAAAACCAAAAATTATTTAGTCGGCAAGTTAGTTAACTTGTGATGTTTCGATTGTTTGGGCTTGTTGCAAAAATGGAAGATGTGTATGAGGCGCCCATATGAGCACTTCATTTCATGCGTATATTCCAAAGATATTGAAGAGTTCATTGAGGAAGGCGGATCTCTCCTGCACCCTCAGTTTTGGCTCATCGCGACGTAACCAAAAATCAAACTGGCCTTTATTCAACATCCGGATCCCTTCAAAACCTTGAATCGTTGACCAGGCCCGCTTTCGCTCCTTGAGTCCACCTGTGGCTTCGATAAGCTTTTTAATCGGGGCGTGGTCAGATTCAATGCCATTGTTGAGATATTTCACTTGCCGATGTTCTACATCTTGTCGTAAACGGCCTTCACGCTTGAGGCGAGCAATGGCGTTACCATAAGACGAATGTTTATCAGTATTCAATGTTTGGGGATGAAAGGACGTTTTATAGCGGCGTAAGCAGCGTTTGAGGAATTGATAAGCCGCCTCTTTATTGCGTTTACGAGAGAAAAAGAAATCCAGGGTTTCCCCACGTTTATTAATGGCTCGGTAGAGATAATGCCATTTTCCTTTCACCTTGACGTAAGTTTCATCAAGCTGCCAGGAGGTGTCGATACGAGTGAATTGATAACGGCGTAACTTCTTATGTAGGATAGGCCCATAGTGAATGAACCAACGATAAATCGTGGAGCGATTAACTAAGACACCTCGTTCGGACAACATATCACTGAGGTTTGCATAGCTCATTGCAGTAGAGCCATACCAGCGGACACACCATAAGATAAGTTCGGGGGTGAAATGTCGCCATTTGAATTCAGACTTGACCATAACGCATTACTCAGTGATGAATCATAGTTAAAGTTTGGCGGCTCGTGAGGTTTTTGCAACAAGCCCGAAATGAGTATTCATGAAACAGCTAAGTTTGTGGGAGTGTCACCACGAACGGTTGTTCGTGTCGTTAAAAGAATGAGGGCAGAGCGCAGCGAAAGTTAGCCTCGCCGTCGAGCTGGCAAGGCTGCTTTGTTTATTCTGCAGTCTAGTGAGAAAGTTGTGCTATTTCGTCTTTACTCAGTCCTGTGACTTCTGCAACGGATTGTTGATCCATTCCATTGAGCATCATTTTTCGAGCCATCTCTTTTAGAGTTTCTTGACGCCCTTCTTGACGCCCTTCTTGACGCCCTTCTTGGCGTCCTTCTTGGCGTCCTTCTTGGCGTCCACGCTGAATGCCCCTTTGTTCGCCCTGTTGGCGTAATTGCTCTGCAATCGTCATAAGTGTGTCCTCGTGTTTCGGTACTGATGAGGCCAGTGACGTGATTAACGCCTCTATATCGTCTGTTTCACCTACTTGAAGTAGATAACTCATCAATGACTGTACTTGCTTCTCTGTAGTGTAATCGGTTAATAGCAGTGTGACCAGAGGCTGAATGAAATCCATGATATCTCGATGCCGAGCGTGCTTTTGTACGAGCTCAAGCAAGGCAATACGACGATGCTGCATTATCTCATCGTCAGGTATAACGGTAACATCGACCAAAGGAAAATCCTGAGTATAAAGTGCTTTAGCCTGGTCAGGGTTAGTAAAACCTTTCAACCAATTCATTTCATAGGGATAAGGTGAGACTTTGCCATGGTAAAACTGCAGTGGTATTACCAAAGGTAAATGTTCGTGGCCAGCATCGATATGCTGCTGCATAGCGGCGATAGCATATCTCATCAAGCGAAAGGCCATATTTTTATCTGGTCGGCTTTGGTGTTCGATTAACGCGAATACGTACCCTTTCCCCTGAGAGGTTTTGAGAGAATAGAGCACATCCGAATAGTAAGGACGTAAGTTTTCTTCGATAAAACTGCCAGACTCGAGCTTGAGTGTCGTTAAATCACAGATTTCGCGCAGCTCAACGGGTAGATGAATATCCAGTAAATCTTTAGCGGTTTCTGGGTGAGTCATAAACTGCTTAAAGAGCGCATCGTGTGGGGTTGGGGTTGTCTTTTTCATGTCATAATCTTAACACTGAATGAGGCTAAACCTTATCACAGTAAGGCTACAGTGACCGCATTCTAGCTTAACACCGTGACATTCCGCTTGCTCACCCTTCGACTGTCTACGCCAGCTACGGGATTGCGCCGAGCGGTTGGAATCAATCATTCAATATGTTTTAGAGTATTTGTTCTAAGTGATTTATGGACAATTATTAGCTAGATCAAAAGCTCTAATTATTTCGTTGCTATCATGTAGCGATCACACGCTGCATGAGTAAAAAACCATCAATAGTGAGTATTTAAGCAATCTAAATAGCAGTTAACTTATGCAATCTATTAATTTAATGATTCCAATCTTTGCTGCGAACACGACCCGTTTGGTAGTAGTTAGAAACCAAATCGATAAAGTCTTTGAAGTCTGCGTTCTCTTCAACAATTCGGTTAACAGATTGCCAGTCAATCTCAGGGCGTTTTTTAGCTGGCAGCAGTAACTCGCTTTCAGACGGATTGTTTACAGAAAGTAGAATAACACCTATGCCATGCAGAGCGCTTAGCATACGGAGTTCTTGCTCAACACGACTATCAGCAATCGCCGTTGCCACTAAGTAGCCCTCGCTAGCCCATGACGAGTTGCTGACCGCTTGGAAGAAACACTTACGCACGTTGCCCATCGTTAGGGTTTTCTTAACTTCAAATGACCATAGGCGAACGCTTTGACCGCCACCTTGAAGTACACAGCTTTTAACGTATTGATGCCATTGTTGAGCAACGGGTTCCATCGCGACAATATCGGGATGTAACCACTGATTACCACCGCTGCCTAAATTGTTCTTAGAACGCTTTTCATCGATTCGTAAGCAATAAAGTTGATGCTCTGACTTTAGGTAATCCATTAAGATCGGATATAAATCATGCTCACTCAACGTATTGTTTATCGGCGCTTCGTCTGATGGTTCTTCTTCGGCTAGAGGTTCATCATTCGCCAACAACATGCCATCATCAAACCAGTAAACTCTAGGGCGTGGTTTATCTTGCCACTTAATCTTGTCTGATTGATTTAGAATACCTTGTTTCTGAGCACCGATTTCAGCGACAACTTGCGAAATGAAATCTTGCTCTGTCTCAAACCGAGGGTTAACTCTTTTCTCCGCATAATCTTCTGGATAACGTGTAGTGATCGCTTCTGCAATCGCTTTTGCGGTATATCGTTGATTTGGATTATCTTGTAGGAAGAGTGCTATCTTCTTTGATTGCGATAATTTACTCATTATTCTTCTTATTCATTCAAATACAGCTCAGCCATACCATCTAGTTTGCTTTTAATCTCTTTCCAATGCGGCATCACACTGGTCAGCAAACGCCAGAACTTGTCACTGTGGTTATGCTCTGCGATGTGGCAAAGCTCATGGAGGATCACGTAGTCAATGCACTCTTTAGGCGCTTTAATTAGGTGAGGGTTGAGCATCAGGTTCCCTTTGGCTGAACAGCTTCCCCATTGCTTTGTCATAGGCAGTACACGAAAGCTTGGGATACCATCAACCCATGTCGCTTGAGGTAGTAACTCAGATAGACGCTCATGGAACATACGCTGCGCACGAACCATGTACCAGTTACGTACTAAGGCTTTAACCATGGCTGCTTTGTCATCGTTAAACCTCGTCAAGGTGACAAGTAACTTACCGCGAGTCATTTTTACCGTTGGCAAGGCATCTGCATCTTCTACTACCTTCAGCACATAACGACGACCAAGATAGAACTGCATCTCACCGCTGACGTAGTATTTAGGCTGGACAAACTCCAAATGACCTCGAAATTCTTTCAGGGCATCATAAATCCACTTGGCACGTTTCATTACCGCTTGGTGAATGTCCTCAAGCTCAGCGTCTTCTGGGGTACTAACTGTGACATCACAGTTGGGTTGCACCTTGATGGTAATACTTCGCTTTTTTCCTTGTTTGATAGGCTTACGCAGCACCTCATAGCTCACAGCCTCATCGCCATAGATGAAGCTGTATTCCTCTTTGTTACGTTCGTCAGAGACCGTTGAAGCCATTACTGGTGACCTACTAAACCTAAGCGGGTGATTTGCACGACTTCTTCGGCAATGACTTGCGCTTTATCGACGCCTAAATCGGCAAACAGCAACGGAAGTACCTCTAGAGTGATCTGGTTTTCAATCTCTGATGGATTGATTGAAAACTCAGCCACCGCTTTGCGCACTTTCTCGTCAATCTCTACTGCATAGTTGAAGCATTCATCTTCAGTAAGACCTTGACCTTCAGCGCCATGCTTTAAGAACAGTCCAAAGTAAGCTTGTACATGACGCTTAATTTTTGGATCTAGCTCTGCGAAGCGATCGGTTGGTAACCCTTCGACTTTGCGCTCTTTCACTTGCTCTTCAAAATCAGCAAATAGGAGATATTGCTTAACAGGTGCATCAAACATCTCTTTTGCTTGCTGAATCGCTTGCTTAAGTAGCTTCGAGAAATACTCTTGAGCGTAAGGGTCGTCGGCAAGGTCTTGCTCAATCATCTTAGTGACACGACCAGTGATCGCATCTTTCTTGTTACGAGCTTCATCGTCACTTAGCTCTTCTGGTTTTATATCCTTACCCATGTTGCCAACCAGATAAACCCCTTTAGATTCTTGGATCTCAACGCCACCGATGTGCTTGTCTAACATGGTGCGAATACTCTCAGCATACTCGTCATAATCAATGGTTTCTTCGGCATCCTGACGGACAACTTGGCGTAGCGATGTCATGCTTTTTAGCGTGTCTTTATAAACCTGACGTTTATCATCAAAGCTCTTGTCTTCAAAGTAGGTGGCAGATTGCAGGGCGACTTTTAAGCAATTAGCAAACGCAGTGAGTGTGCTATAAAAATCTTGGCGTTTCTTTAGGTTTAAATCGGTAGGCTGACCATCGACATATTCTATGTTCGGCGCAAATACCCGTGCCATTGCTTGCGGATCTTGTGTGTTTTTTACATCAATAAAAAATGCCCAGAGTTCACTGTATAGCGCTGGCAGCTTCTTATATTCCGTGTCCATGCGACTGTATAAGCCTTTAAGGTCGTCAATATCAAAGCCACCTTGGGTACGCTCAGCCAAATCTTGGTAATCAGCAATGGTGGCATCTAACTCTTTTAAGATGCCTCGGTAGTCGATGAGGTAACCAAACTCTTTCTTCTGGTGTAGACGATTCACGCGAGCAATGGCTTGTATAAGGTTGTGTTGCTTGAGCGGCTTATCGATGTAAAGTACGGTGTTCTTTGGTTCATCAAAGCCCGTTAGAAGTTTATCGACCACGATCATTAAGTCGGGGCCGTCATCTTTACCGAATTCGTCAATGATATGCTTAGTGTAGGCTTTTTCATCTTGTCCAAAGTCTGAGTCCAGTACGTTTTCTTTCCACCAATTCTGAACCACATCCTTGCTTTCTCCATCAACTGTATCGTGTCCTTCGCGTGTATCTGGCGGTGACATGGCAACAACTGAACTCACCTTGCCAATTTGGTCGAGAAGCTTCTTATATTGGATAGCAGAGGCTTTTGAGTCACAAGCAAGCTGACCTTTTAAACCTTGGCGCTTAAAGTTTTGGAAATGGTCAGAAATGTCGTGAGCGATAAGCTCGATACGACCTTCGGTTTGATAGATTTGACCTTTTTGAGCAAACTTTTTCTTCAAGTCCGTGCGTTGTTTTTCGGTGAGCTTATCAGTGATGCGATCAAACCATGCATCGAGAGCTTTGTCGTTGGTACTTAGCTCAGGCACACGTTCTTCGTACAGCAGCGGGGTAACGGTTTTGTCTTCCACCGCTTGTTGCATGGTGTATGAGTGGATGATTTTACCGAACTTGTTTTCAGTCTTATCGTCTTGCAGCAACGGTGTCCCTGTAAACCCTATATAAGCCGCTTTTGGTAAGGCTTGCTGCATGCGAATGTTGTTTTCACCGTTTTGACTGCGGTGGCCTTCATCAACGAGCACAATCATATCTGGGCTGTCGTTATAACACTCTGGTAGTTCAATTGCGGTGCCAAACTTGTTGATGATGGAGAAGATAATACGCTCATTACCTTTACCAATTTGTTCTGCAAGACGTCTACCCGTTGTAGCCATGGCAGTTTTACGATCTTTTTCAGACAGTGCACCGCCAGAGGCGAACGTACTCGCTAGTTGGTCTTCTAAGTCAACACGGTCAGTCACGACCACTACACGACACTTGGCGAGTTCTTTAATCCAAATCAGCGCTTTAGATAAGAACACCATGGTAAAAGATTTACCTGAGCCAGTAGTATGCCAAATAACACCACCGTTTCGAGCGCCTTGCTCATCAAAAGAGGTGACACGTTCGATCAGGGCTTTAATACCAAAGACCTGCTGATAACGAGCAACGATTTTGCCTGCTTTTTTATCGAACAATGTAAAGAGTTGGGTCATTTCCAGAAGGCGGTCATGACGAAGTAGTGATATCAACAAACGGTCTTGGTCTGTCACCATTAAATCACCGCCTGCGATCAGCGATAGGTATTCATCACGAACTTTGGCTGGACGGTGAGCAAATAGCTTATCGAGCTGCGCTGGAGAAAGCGGCGTGTTTTTAAGACGCGCGAATGTGGCTTCGGTGATCTCTTCTTCTTTCCACTTCGCCCAGAACTTGCTTGGTGTACCACACGTACCGTACAAGCCTTTGTGCCCATTGATTGACATGACCAATTGGCTGTAAGCAAATAATTGCGGGATATAATCTTGCTTTTGGTTGCGGATAGTTTGGGATACACCTTCTTCAATCGTCGGTTTACCTACCGTTGAAGAATCTGGGCGCTTGGCCTCAATAACCACCCAAGGTAAGCCATTTACAAAACAAACAATATCTGGGATGAAGTGTTTAGTACCGTGGCTATTTTCCACCTCTAACTCTTCCGTGAAGTGAAATTGGTTATTGCTTGGCTCTGTCCAGTCAACAATGTTGATGGTTGGGTTAGCTTTCTTACCATCAACAAACTCGGTTACGCCAATGCCATACGTCAGAGCGTTATACAGTTTTTCATTGGCCGCTTTCAGCCCTTCGTTCATGGCAGGGTTAGCTAGCTCGTGGATAATTTTATCGATGGCCGCTTCCGAAAGGTGATGATCTTTCCCCATGAATGAGTAGGTTTTGTGCTTGAGTACATCACGTAGTACATCAGGCAAAATAACGGTTGAAAGATTACCACGCCTAATTACACATTCACTCGGTGAAATGAACTGATAACCAAGATTAGAGAGCAAGGTTAACGCTGGGATTTTCGCGCTTTGTTCTTCTCGGAAGTTAGGTAAGTTGCCTGACATTGTCGTCCCTTATTGTCGATTCGTTTTTATTATCGTTATTGTTGTTAATGTAGTTTACGTTTTTTGGCCTGATTGAAGTCGATAACGTTATCGGGTGTCTCTTCGTTGAACGTGTCAGGGGCAATCTCTTGATAATACTCATGGATTGCTTGGCTGAGTTCGGCATTCATCCCATCAAAATAGTCGTCGTCGGGAATCCCACGCTTAACCATTTCGGCGTGCATCATTTGTCGGCGTAGAGATCCAAATAACTGGCGGATCAGTTTGTCCTCATTGTCGCCCAATTCGCTGTAGGTCTGCATCCAGTCAAGGAACATCTCTTCGTCAGGGTGAAAGTGATCTTTCTTTTGTTTGGTCGAGCGAATCAAACTGTTTATCCACTCATCAAAGCTGGCGCACTCTTCTTGGTCGTCTGGGAGAGAGCCAACTTGGTAAACTCGATTTTCAAATTGCCAAGCGACATCATTAATGTGGCTTTGTACACTGCGGTCACCGCGTTGACAAAAGAAAGGTCTAGGATGAAGTTTGATGAACTCATTGAACATCTCTTCAAAGCTCTCTTCATCGCACATTTCAAACTCTTCACCAAAGAACTGCATGTTGTTAAACAGCCGTTCCAGCAGTTGGTTAGTAAATTCGAGCCAATCCCCTTTTTGAATGCCAACAAACACCATGGAATAGCGAGTTTCAACGTTCATAGCAATCAGTACTTTCTTGCGTTGAACGCATGAACCAGCCAAGAACTGATGGGTACTGTAGGGGCATTCAACACATTCGCGACCTCAGAACCACTGACAGAATCCGTCGGTGGCGCTTCTAAAGGAGAGATTTTTTTGCCATTGCGCTTTACTGTGAAAAAGTCCGCAGCGGCTTTGGTGCAGTTAAACACTAACATTGTGTAATACCTAGTTTTGGTAATGGCGATAATGTGTGACGCACTACGTCACACATTAGTTGAGAGTTAAGAGACGCTTTACGCCGCAACTTCTTCATCCACTTTCACACAGCGCTTACCCGTTAACAACTGCTGCATCAACGCCTTTTTTTCTTGCTTAAAGTGAGCAAGCTTAGACTCAAGGACTTCAATGTCTCTATCGGCAGCGGTAAGGACTGAGGCGATTTTCTTCTGCTCGCCAGATGTTGGTAACAGTAAGTTTATTTTAAGGAGTTGCACTTTTGATAAGTTATAGCGAGTTGCTCCTTGCGCTAAAACAGAAATGGATCTTCTAACTCGACTACTTCTCAGCAAGTATTGCATAAACTCAGGTATGACAGTGGAAGTGTCATTTGGTCGAAAACCAAAACAAAATGAGTTCAGATAAATTGGCTCTTCAGGTTCAGAAAGCATTACTGATGACATTCCAACCTCATCTGGTGTTTCTGAGGATGTCGTAAAAAAAACGTCTCCAAATTGAACGAAATTTTGCTTTTCTTCGCTACCTACATTCACTTTTTCTAATTTTGCTGTGTTTACAGATGAATTATTGAAAATATTGATATAAGGGATATATTTGGCACCACTCCCAAAATCTTCTTTTGTCTTACCTGTTAACCCCGTAAAGGTTTGACCAAGCTCTCCTAACCTAACCTCTCCCCACTCCCCCTCAAACGCCTTACCCGTTTTAGGATTAACCAAACGATTCTTACCCGTCAAAAGCTGTTGCATCAGAGCTTTCTTCTGCTGCTTGCTGGTTTCAATCAGCTTTTCTGTGGTGGCAATCGCTTTATCCCATGTTGAGAGGATTTTGGCGATTTTGCGTTGTTCTGGGAGTGGGGGAGTGTTGATAATTAACTCCCCGCAATCTGGAACACGCATGTGAGCTACAGTTCCACCGTTACTAAAATCTTCGATTTGCTTTTGGCAATAGCCACTCATTAGTGAGTAAAACAAGTAACGATTATCTGATCTCTCTGTATGAGAACGATACATCATGGTTCTTTGTCCGAGAAAGATACCTTGAGCATTTTCTAAAATACCTGCTTCACCAACTGGAGCTTCACGAGTAAAGATGATATCTCCATCCTTTGGTGCACCACGACGAATCCATTGTTTATAGGTATCCTCTTCCACATACCTAACATTATTCGTGTCAACACGCCCATGTCGTACATTTGTTGTTCGAATCATTTTAAAGGGTGTTACATAATCCACGTGTTTAGCAGTCTTATTTACACAGTCAATGATTGATTCACAAAGCTCTTTAATCGGTTTTCTTTCCCAACCATTAGGCACCATAACCCAACTCCTCTAGGTAGCCTGCCATTTTTGTTTCTAGATCAGCCAGCTCATTTTGTAGAGTCAAGCGCTCGGTACGCACTGCAACTAGGTCGATCTCTTCTTCTTCCTCAAAGGTATCCACGTAACGAGGAATATTAAGGTTGTAATCGTTCTCGGCAATCTCTTCTAGCGAAGCTAGGTATGAGTATTTATCTGTGGTTTCACGTACTTTATAGGTATCGACAATCTTCTGAATATTCTCAGGTGTGAGTTGGTTCTGGTTCTTACCAGACTTAAACTCACGAGAGGCATCAATAAACAGTACCTTGTTATCATCTTTCTGTTTTTTGAACAGCAGAATAGCCGCAGGAATACCCGTACCAAAAAACAGCTTTTCAGGTAGACCAATCACTGTATCTAATAGGTTTTCATCAATCAGCTGCTTACGAATTTTACCTTCACTTGATGCGCGGAATAGCACACCATGAGGCACAACCACACCCATGCGACCGCCCTTTTTACCTTGAGAAGCGGGTTTAAGCGTTTCAATCATGTGTGAGATAAACGCATAGTCACCTTTGGTCTTTGGCGGAATACCACGGCGGAAGCGACCAAAGTGGTCATTACCTGCATCCTCAAAGCCCCATTTATCTAACGAGAATGGAGGGTTTGCCGTTACCACATCAAAGTGCAGCAGACCGCCTTCTTTATCCTGAAGCTTAGGGTTACGAATAGTATCGCCCCACTCAATGCGATGGTTATCTTCACCGTGCAGAAACATGTTCATCTTTGCCAGTGACCACGTTGAACCTATCGCTTCTTGGCCAAACAGCGCGTACTGCTTAGAGCCAGCAAAGTTGCTTTGAACTTGCTTACCACACTTCATCAATAGTGAGCCTGAACCACAGGCAGGGTCACAAATGCTATCGCCTTGTTGTGGCTCTAGGATGATAGAGAGTAGATCGGATACTTCTGGTGGGGTATAGAATTCACCCGCCGATTTACCGCTACCCGCAGCGAAGTGTTTGATGAGGTACTCGTAGGCGTTACCAATCACGTCCAGCGAACCCACGCGGCTTGGGCGCAGGTTTAGGGTGTCTTTACCAAAGTCTTCCAGTAGGTGACGCAGGATGTCGTTTTTCTGCTTTTCATCACCGAGCTTATCAGTGTTAAAGCTGATGTCTTGGAATACGTTCTTTAGCTTTGTGCCATTAGCTTCTTCAATGGCGTGTAGCGCTTGGTCGATACGAGAGCCGTTACCAGCTTCGTGGCGAGCCTCATATAAGTCCCAGAAAGTAGAGCCTGTTGGGATTTTGAAAGACTGTTTCGACATCATCGCTGAGATCATCTGCTCGTTACCATTGAACTGCTTTGATAGCTCATCAAATTTGTCTTGGTGTACGTCAGAGATGTACTTCAAGAACAGCATGGTTAGGATGAAGTCTTTGTAGATTGAGGGATCTACCGTGCCTCGAAAAGTGTCACAGGCAGCCCATACGGCTTTGTTGACTTGCTCTTGGTATAGCGGATCTTGATTGATTTTAGTGTGTGGCATGAGTGGTTCTCAAATCGGTTAGATTGTTTTAATTAATGACTGCGCAATGCGTTTAAACGAGGCAAAGCAGGTATCAAAATCATGAGGCTCGGTGTTAAACACCATAGGGGTAACAAAGTCCTGAAAGCGCTGGCGAAAAACAGGGTTATCTTCAAGTTCTTTTAGCCCAAGCTGTAGCTCTTGTTTAGGGTTAGCAACAAACTCAGTGTGTTGATTACCAAAGCGATCGATATCTTCCTTCAATACCGTGTTAAATAACGCTGTCATTGCTGTAAGGTCGAAGTTTTCTAATTGTGCTTCGGTCTTTAGAATGCAGTAAACATCATAGATGTGGCGTACAAGCGTGGCATCGTCCTTACGTTGCGTATCGCGCTTTACTGACATGGTACGGCGCAACATTGAAATCACTTTCTCCACCAAGGTCGCTTGAATAGAGACGCAATCAAACGCTTTTACTTCTTGTGGCTGTCGATACAGTTCCGCTACCAATGATTGGATCGGCCGTGGTTCTACATCCAGTAGAGGGATCGTCTCTATTAACTCAAGTTTAATGATGGGGCGAAGACATGGCGCTTGGCTAAACTGCTGCGGGTATCTGAGTTCAAACTCGACATAGCGATATTTATCACGAACGAGACGCGACTCAACGGTAAATCGCTCTGTTTGAGTGATCGCCATTTCAATCTCGTGAATGCATGTCTTACGGGCGGCTTTCTTTTGGCCGCGACTCAGCTCACCAAATTCTTGATGGGGAATGAGCTTTATATCCACATCTTCTGACATTCTCAGGATTTTAACGTTTGACTTGGCTAGCGCAGTCCCCCCAGAAAAAACCATTTGATGATACACAGGCGACACCTTCGCTAATTCGCTAAGTAAGGCGACGACCCAGTAATCTTTTTCAATAATGGCTGGGTTTCCGAGCTCAAGCGCATCGGAAACCTCAAGGAATTGTTGTTTTAGTTTTTCCATATTAACTCGGTGAGTTTAAGACTCGGTTACCGACAGCTAACTTGCGATTAAACTGTTTATGGTTCCATGAGTATTGAATGGAGGATGGGATTTGGGTGCTTTTACCAGATAGGCTTTGTAAAGACAGTTTGTCCATTTCAAAATCGACACCTTTCATCTTTAAAATTTCACGCATCAGGGCATCGCTTCCGCCAGGGTTTGTGGGCATGGGTCTGCCGGTTAGACTATTCATTCTTGCTTTTGTGTATAGACCGTAGCCAAGCTTGATTAACTCACCTTGCTTAACTAATTGCCTTAACGCTCGACCGATTTGGTCGTAGCTAGCAAAACCATCAAAGTCTTTGCGCTCAAAAACATAACGTCTTGAGCGCTTTATCTTTTGATAAACGCGTTCAACAGCTGTCATTTGAACCTCCTAGCTTTCATACGTATCGGTAGTATAACGCAACCTTATAATGACAGAAAGAAATACGGCACATTCAAAAGAAGATATACGGCGTTAAAAAACACAAAAAAACCATAAAGCATTGATTATAATTGGCTTTATAATGATAAATGAAAACGACCTATCTATAAGTTTCATCCTAACCTCACTATGAGTCTATCCCCTCAGATATGTTTAGAGCATCCTCTATTTCTACACCTAAGTAGCGAATGGTATTATCTAACTTCACATGGCCAAGCAATAACTGCACAGCGCGAATGTTTTTAGTTCTCGCATAAATTAAGGTAGCCTTGGTACGGCGCATCGAGTGTGTACCATAAAGGTAGGGATCGTAGCCGAGTTCGGTTACCCAGCGGCGAATGATAGTGGCATAGTTACTATAACTCATCGATTTCCCCTGCCTCCTAGGACTAGGGAAGATATAGTCTGATGCCGTCAGTTGGCGGTGCATTAGCCATTGAGCTAATGATTGTGCAGTACGAGAAGTAATCTCAAATTGTACTTCTCTGCCAGTTTTACTCTGACTGTAAAGTACTCGTTCTTGAATTACACCACCAGAAGAGATATCCCTCACTTTCATTCTGAGCAAATCACATGAACGCAATTTGCAGTCGATAGCGAGATTGAGCAGAGCCAATTCCATGATGTTGCCTTCGATTTCTAGCCTAGTGCGAATTCGCCAGATATCTTCGAGCTTGAAGGGCTTTTTCTGCCCAGTGAGGTGACCTTTCTTTGTCCACATAATTGACCTCCAGTCTAACTTTAGAAGTGGCCTTAGTAAGGTTAGCGGATGGGGTAAAGGAGAAATGACAGTGGTTAATGGAAGATGCTTGACGGTTGGCTGTGACTACTTTAGTCTCGCTTTCCTTCTTGATGGCTCTTTTAATATCCGTCCAAGACTTTCGATAAGGCATCTTGAAGGGAGAATAGAAAACGTTTTTATTCTTTGGCGGCTTTTGTTCCATTCTTATGCAGCAATTAATAGGCGTTACAAAAGCCGCTTCTTGCTAATAGATAGCTTCCATTCTTAAAGCCTTGTTTAGAAATTTTCCGTAATGTACCACGATTAATGCCAAGCATTCGGGCGGCCAGCGCTTGATTGCCACGAGTATGTAGTAAGAGCGCTTCTACAATGGTGAACTTCAGTTCTGGTAGTAATTGTCTGAGATCGGGCGCGGCGTACTTTTTATCTACAATTCCTACCAATTCAAGCTCTTGTTTAACACATTCAATCACCTCGCCTCGTGTGATCAAGATTGTCATATTGATTGTTTCTCTTAGCTTCTTCTTTGTTCGATGTATAGCAATGAGCGACTAGGCCCCCTTTATTTGCTTTGTAAGGTAAGCCTGCGATACCAATATTGATTCTTTTACGCCAAACCAAGAGGGCTTCTAGTGAGCTTGCTTTACTTATTTGTCGTTGTATTTTTTCGAAGTATTCGTTAAAGGTCATAAGAAGCGGTTTGTATTGTATTAACTTAGCGATTCTAGGATTGCTCCCATATGGTGGCCCCTATACTGCAAGTAACGGATCACCTTAGCTTTTTCTTTTTCATCTTTCGGCTTATTCGAGCCAAACTTTTTCACTTTAGCGGTTAGACAAAGCTCAAACCAATCAACATCGAGATCTTCAAGGGATTGTGCGATTAACAACGCATCAAGCCCTTTTTTTCTTAATTCGTGCTTAATACGCGTTTCGCCATGGAGCTTTGTGAGCTGCTTTTGAATCTCTCGCTCGATAAGTCGTGTGTCATCTACATAGTGGTGAGATAGCAACCTTTCCATAACCGCATCAACCTGGTGCTCATCGGATAAGCGCGATAGTTGGTATTTCAAATCTCCAGATGAGTAATCACGTTTTGATAGTAAAGTAACCGCATACTCGTATAGCTCTTGCTCTGTCATACAGCCTCCTTGGTGAACAGAAAAAGTCCATTATGAACTCAATTCAAACGAGCGTAAATGCAATCCCGTTGCTCTTTGTGTATGGTTGAATAAATATTCATACTCGCAAGGGCAGGTTGGGCTAAAAAGATAGCAAAAAACAGTGAAGATGAAGCGTGTGAAAATGATTTTGGGGCATTTCTGATTTACAAAGCGCTACCTGTGAAGCGCTACCTGTGAAGGTTCGGACCGAAATACGCTTGGATACAGCGGATACGAAAAAGGCAGAGTCATTGAGTACTCTGCCTTCTTTAACTTGCCTTGCGGCTAATTTTGAATCTTGCCTCGCGGCTATAAAACAATTGTAATACAGCAACGGCATATTGTTAAGTGCCACTCTAAGACCTCGCAACGCAGATTGAGGCAAAAATGCATTGCAGTTTTCAAATGCGGAAATGTTTATCCTCGTACTCTTCAACCAATGCAGCTAGTCTTTCAAGTTCATCACCTCTGGGAGTCTCTGGTTCGGCTGTATCAAACAGATATTCAATCCGCTTCAATGCCGCTTCAATGCCGCTTTGTAGTCACTTTCATAGAACTCATCCAGTTTTGCCGCAGCCAGCTCATCAGCATGCGCAGTATAGGGTGTTATCCCCTCAACCAGTTCTTTTTCTGATAGCTGTTTCTTGCTCATAGCTCGCTTTTCCATTTAAAAGTGGCATTAGATAATTTATAGCATAATGAGACACTAGCTATAATGTAAGGTAAGGGCGGGATCGAACTTTAGTTATTGAAAATAAATAACTTTATTTTCAATTGGAACTTTTCCTGATAGTCACGATCAGATCATGAAATAAAAAATATGAGAAACTCGCATGATTATCATTGAACAGCTAAAAAAAGTGAAAGATACCCGTTCGCACATCAACCAAGTCTACCCTGTTATAGAAGTCGCTTTTGTTGTCATAACAGCCATGCTTTGTGGTCAAAACAAGTGGACGGATATCAAGGATTTTGGTGAAGGAAATATCGACTGGTTACGTGAGTATTTCCCCTACGAAAATGGCCTTCCTACTCGTCATAATATTGCAGCAATTATGAGGACTATTGTTCCTGAAACACTCTTAGAAGCTATGGTGGGCTGGGTTAATTTGCATAGAGAGAGGCATGCTCAACCTATCATCAGTGTTGACGGGAAGGTACTAAAAGGTGCTAAAGCAAACAAACAAGATAACCCCCTTTATATGGTCTCGGCATTCGATGTTGATGAAGGTTTGACCCTCACACATCAACCCTGTAAAGGCAAAGGGACGGAGCTAACAGCGATAAGAAACCTGTTAGATACTTTAGATATAAAAGGATGTCTATTAACGGCTGATGCCCTGCATTGTCAGGTTGAAACTCTGAATAAAGTGGTTGATAAAGGTGGCGATTTCTTAGTGCAAGTCAAACTGAATCAGCCCAGTTTGCTTGCAGAAGTGGATGCACAATTCCAAGACTATTGGTCTTTGCCTGAAGATAAACAAGAGTCATACATCACCGAAGATAAAGGGCATGGCAGAAAAGAGGTTCGTGAGGTTTACGTTCTCCCAGCAGCCTTCAGTGAAGCACTCAGAGAAAAGTGGTCTGTCGTTAAAAGTGTTGTTGCAGTGGTGAGAGATAGAAGTGTCAAAGGGAAAGGAAGTTATGAAACATCGTATTATATTTGCACAGATCACTTGTCGTTAGAGTTAGCCTTACAAGCGACCAGAAAACACTGGCACATCGAGAACCAGCAGCACTGGGCGTTGGACGTTATTTTCAAAGAAGATGAACAATGTATTTATGCTGGAGATTCAGCACTAAATATGGCTTGTTGCAGACGTTTTGTTCAGAACTTGTTTAGAAAATCCGAAGGGAACTTGTCAGTACCCAGGAAGATGAATAAAGCGGTATGGGACAAAGATTACAGAGCTTCGGTTTTGTTTACATCAAATTAACAAAGTACATTCGTGCCCTTAATGTAAGGTCTGCTTTGAAACACAGAATGGGGCAATTATCATTTTCGGAAAAATCGAATATTAGCAAACCATGAATAACTAGAAGTATGGTAACGTTACTGTGGGGAAGTGCTAGTACGATGAGTAAAATCGCACTAGCAAAAATGCGGGACTAGAATTGAGGTAAGTGCTGTTTCGTTAAATTATGCACGCACAACGATGACAACCACCTTGAAAAACACCGGATGTTTATATCAAAAACTACGAAATACATTGTGCATTAACAATATAGCTTTCTTGATCGAATTGCTGCCAAGCTCCCGTTCCGACCCCATCAACAACAAGTACTGAAACCACACCAAAATCAATTAAGACTCCAAGCAAGGTGGTAGCATCAAAAGATTTTGTTACAGGTATGGATACCGAGTTACAACCATCTTGCTCTACACGAATGGTGTAATCTTTTTTCTTTTTGAATGTAGTGATCACATTACCATCACCAAGATAAGCATCATTAACATAAATTTTTGCAGTTGGGTTTTTACTTCTAATTGAAACTTGTTGACTAGTCCCATTGAACATAGCGGCACAACCACTTAAAAGGAAAAGGGCAACGACAGCTGAAATAATGTTTTTCATAGTTATAAATCCATATTTTTTAAGCTGGGGATTATAAACTTAGCCATAGAAATAAACAACTTAGTGAATAAAAGATATTGAGTTACTCCACAACGAAGAGCGACTCCCAATCGAGAGCCGTTATTGCGGTGTCTAAACTAAGTGACGTTATGACAAACCGACTGCTTTTTGTTTTTCCTTCACTGTATTAAAGCGGCATCCAGCCTAAGGGACACACACTGCCTTTAAACACTTGGACATTTGCATTAAGAGTCATAACACCAAGTTTAGTGCACTGGATTGTTTTATTAAGTCCATTCGAATAATCAATAGTAGCTTTGGCTTTCCTCATTTCATAATTACGCTGCTCAATCAATCTGGCTTTTTCTTTATGCTTGTTTGCATTTCTAACATCAGTTTCCATAGTTACGAGCCAACTTTTACATATTGGAGCTAGGACATCATTTCTTTCCTTCAATTCTGAGACTAATTGACGCTTCTCACTAACAACGCGATTGATGTCTGATTGAGGTGCATTCCATGTGGATACAAAGTAATTAATAGCTTCTTGGTAATCTAACAACTGCTGCACATCATAATCACCTGAATTGTAACATTCCTCAGCGATAACCCATTTAGTTGAAAGAGAGTTAAGCACATTATCAGGTATAGTTGGTTTCTTATAGGTAGATGCGCAACCTCCAAGAATGATAAAAGAAAGAAACACGGGAACAATACGGTAAAACATTTTCTCAATAGTTCGATAAAAATAAGACTCGACACTATACCATAAGATAAAAATGATTTCGTTTAAGCCATATCAAGTTTCCATTCCTAGTTTTAGTATATTCAATTATGAGACTCTGTAACGAAGAACGGCCCTTTTGGGAGCCGTTCTTTCGTCTAAAGCTGTGGGTTTTACACTAAGTGAACTGCACCAGAAAAACGGGACATAAGCCCAAGAGAGAAATGCTATCAAACAGTTCAAAAAAGCTGTGTCCATTATTCCTATTATGGTAAGTCAAAAATAACACTCAGACCGACTCAAGCAACCATAGCGAAGATTTTAGACACTTGAACAAGGCTGTATGCTTTCATAGCGCCTTGTAATTTAGTGACGTTTTAAGAGCGATTTACTGGGCAAAAATTAGCAAATTCATTTGAGCTAAGAACCGCACTCTAACACCCATTTTGTTCTTTATGAGTGTTGGGTTTCTGATTAGTCCTATTTGGTCAAAACCCACTCGCATGTGAATGTAGACTTTTTGGCGAAACCAATATTGGGGCATATCGTGCCAGATTGAAGAGACTGTTACGAAGTGGGACATTTCAAATTACTGTATGCCCCTTTCAGTAAAATCTATAAGGAGCTCTACAGGACATCAGCAAATTTGGGGAGAGCACTGGAAGACGATAACTCTTCTCCTTCTAACTTTCCTTCTCTTGCTAGGCGCTGTTTGTTCATCGCTTGTGTTTCGTAATAGTCCTGTGCAATCACTGTTTCAATGAACTCCACAGACTGATCGGTAAAGTCACTTACCGCATGTTTGATCTCTTCCAGCGAGACACTGAAAAACTCTTTACGTCGATTAATCATATTCAATCGGTGAGTATCAAACTTATCGTGAAGCTTCTTCTCTAGAGTTGGAGCATCATCAGTATGAATCATTGCATGTACATCAAAGGTAAATGGTACTGAAGCATCTCCAAGCTCTTTCACTCTATCCATTGGTTCTAATCGACGGGTCATGCCTATCTTGTAGACATTTTCTCCAAACGATCCAATGTTAGAAATAACATAAACATGACCTTGCTTAGTTTGCTCCGCCATTGATTGAGCGCGTTGGTGCTTGCGCTCTGCTTCCTCTAAATTTGCCTGTAACTGTGCAATCTGTTTTTCTAGTTCTGATTTCATTTCGTCGCTAGCTTTTTCAAGCTCTTTTCTCGCAGCATCCAAAGCTTTGTGATAACGTTTCTCTTCCTTTATAGCTTCCGCTTCTGCTTTTTTAATCTCTGCCTCTATTCTTGCTTCTTCACGCATTTGTGCTTTGATTTCCGCCTGTTCTTCTTTCTCGCGTTGTTTCTTTTCACGATATTCGTAAGTTAATTGGAGTTCTTTTAACTTTTCTCTGAGATAACGCTCTGTAATAGATATGGCATTCGGTTCATTTAGCTGATTGATTGCGACGAATGCTTTCTTTATACGTTCTTCCATCTTTGTAACGTTTTTCCACGTACAGTTGGCAATAGCTGCCTCACATTCGTTATTGAAGGCTCTTGCGGTGAGACGAATACTCTTGTTGGTCATTTTCTTGCCTTCGGTTCGAGAACCGTCGACAGTCCATTCACGGTAGCAATGTATCGCACCACTGGAAGACTTCTCTCTCAACAAGGTTTTCTGGCACTCCTTACATTTCTTGATCTCTTCTTTGAATGTTTCAGATGCATCAAAATCGAACTTTGGCTCATAGAATCCGAGTTCGATAAGCTCAATATCTTCGCTGAATATGGCGATTTGCTTAGTTAAAGAGTCATAAGTGATTTTCTTACTTTTGTAGTTGACATGAAGTTCACTGATCTGCTTTTCAACAAACTGACGTTTCGTAATTGCCTCGTCTCTCTTGGATTCGATTTCGCGTAAGGCTTGACTCGCTTTTTCTTCTATCTCATTCTTGTCAATTTTCAGCTGATCCTTGATTTGCTCACACTCAGCTTCAACATCAAATATCTGAGAGTATTTTTCTTTATACTCTTCGATTGTTGTTGCTGCCTCTGATAATTGAGTTTCTGTAACTGCCAGTTTCTGACTCAGCTTTGAAGACTTTCTTACCCCAAAAAGCCCGACAACAAGCAAGATTACTATAGCTCCTATTAGCATGTAAGTTAGTGAAATTTGTTCCATTTACCGCCCCTACCGTCTCATTGAATATAAAACTGATAAGATAACTAATATCAACTCTCGTGTAACCGAGCAAATGTCACAATAGAGATATTTGTGTGCGGAAAATGTGAGGCAATCATCCTGGCTTCATGTGCCAACATGCTTCGAGGCTTTCTATTAGTATTTCTAGGGGAAATGCACGCCCCAAAAACTTGTAGAGCATTTAGTCTAAGCAATTTTGGGGCGTGCGACATGAGGTCGTATGCAGCGCTGTCCATCGCGTTAAGAATGGACCATCTGTATCACCAGATGAGCCTAAGAGCCTGAATCAAGTAGCGGCTCTGACAATGTAACGAAGACAAGAAACTATCTTGTCGGGAGCTAAATCGCGAGAGAAGGCTCCTCCTGATAACCACATAAATCGGGTGAGTGCTAGGCAGGTAGTATGGTGAACACACGTGAATCCGCATAAGATGCGTTATATTGTAAACAGCGGAAGTGGTTTTTACGCTGTCGCCAAAAGGCACTAAGAGTAGGAAAGAGATTGCCCCATGCTCTTTCGTGATCGACACGCTCTTCGCATTATAGCGGGCACCTAACCTACCATTGCGTTGCATACGGAACATGGTAAGCCTGTATCACTCCCTCTGGGAAAGCCGAAGTGGCCGATAGTGATGCAGGTAGAGGAGGTTGGAAAAAGCAAAGGCTGTATTGTAACGATGCAGATACAGACTTGTGTCTGGTCACGAAAGTGAGCCCACTTCCAACTGGTCTCTCGTTGCGAGAGAGTTTGAAGAACTTTATTAAGGAAGAAAAGCAAATGATGATTTCGAATGAGATTAGTGCATCTTCTGACAGTGCACAGTGGCAATCCATTAACTGGAAGGCCGTAGAGGCAAACGTCTTAAAGCTTCAAATGCGTATCGCAAAGGCAACTAGAGACGGTAAGCACGGCAAAGCAAAAGCATTGCAGTGGATACTGACTCACTCTCGCTCAGCAAAACTTCTTGCTGTTAAGCGAGTCTCTCAAAATAAAGGCAGTAAAACGCCTGGAATAGACGGCGTTGTCTGGAACACAGACACGCGTCGTATGAAAGCGGCAAATCAACTGAGTCGGAAAGCTTATCAAGCAAAACCACTCAAGCGTATCTACATCCCCAAAAAGAACGGTAAACTCAGGCCACTGGGTATTCCATGCATGATTGACAGAGCCCAACAAGCTCTTCATCTTCTAGCATTAGAACCGGTGTCCGAAACGCTTGCCGACCCTAATAGTTATGGTTTCAGACCAAATCGAAGCACGGCTGACGCTGTCAGTCAGTGTTTCAAATGTTTGGCTCTAAAGCGATCTGCTAAATGGGTTCTTGAAGGAGATATCAAAGCTTGCTTCGATAAAATCGGGCATCAGTGGATGATGGATAACATCGCCATCGATAAACGAATGCTGGAGCAATGGCTAAAGTCTGGCTTTGTAGACAAAGGGCTGTTTTACGACACCGACGAAGGCACGCCTCAAGGCGGGATTATATCCCCCACCTTGATGTTGATGACGTTATCGGGTCTCGAACAGCGCATTAAGTCTACCGCGCTTAAGAAAGGCGCAAGAGCTAACTTTATTGGATATGCCGACGATTTCGTCGTCACCTGCGCTTCAAAGGAAGTGTTGGAGAACGATATCAAACCACTGATTGCTGACTTCTTAGCGGTTCGAGGCTTAACGTTATCCGAAGAGAAAACGCACATTACTCACATCAACGACGGTTTTGACTTCCTTGGGTTCAACCACAGGAAGTACAAAGGAAAACTTCTCATTAAACCGAGCAAGGCTAACACGTTGACGTTCCTAAGTAACTTGCGCGGACTCATCAAAAAGCACGTTACCTTAACGGTGAACGACCTTATCAAACTGATTAACCCAAAGCTTAGAGGGTGGTCGAACTATTATCGCCACTGCGTTGCTAAGCAGGTATTCAGTTATGTTAGTCACAAACTATTTCAAGCGTTATGGCATTGGGCTAGAAGACGACATCCAACAAAATCTAAAACTTGGATCGCCCTAAAATACTTCATCAACCGAAAAGGCCAATGGCAGTTTCACGGTTGGCAGAAGATAAAGGATATGGATTGCCAGTTTAATCTTTTCCAGATAGCTACAGTGCCGATAGAAAGACATGTGAAGATCCGAAGCGCAGCGACACCTTTCGACCCTCAATACCAAGAATACTTGGGAAAGAGGAAACACAAAAGGCTAGCTCGTAATTCTTGGATTGAACCTGTTCTCACTGCTTTATAAGTTGCTGGGTATCACTTGATGCCTTTGTAGAGGCTTGAGCCTAGTGCAGTGAAAGTTGCACGCTGGGTTCTCAGGGAGACGACACTTGGTAACAAGTGTCGTCCACCCGACAGATCTTAGCTAGCAGGCACTTTGAGAGAAAAGTGCCGTGTAAGATTTCAGTTCTATGAAGCTTCTGGACAAAATGAGTTTAGAAAAATCTTACATTAGCAAATCATGAATAACTACAGATAGGCCAATAGCAAAACTGACATGCAGGCCGCACCGGATGATGTGTCGAAACCTCTGCTCTTCTAAGACCGCGCTTGTATTGAGAAAAGCACCAAGTTCGCCGTCCTTCTAGAGCAGATCGCACAATTTACTTATATAGAGGCTCAGGCTTGTTCAACACTTGGGATTTAGCGTTGGCTACGCAACGCTTAATCCTTATTTGTTATGTAGCTAGTCACCGCCACCAAAATCAAGAAAGTTTACTCCACCGGAACTATCTAAAGTCGTGTTCGTAACTTTACACTTAGGTACTGAATTTACCTCTGCATATAACAGGTAGCTTTCAAAAGAAGGAACTTCCGACACGTTAAATAAGATCTCTCCGACAGACTTTTGAAACTCTAACAAGTCACCTAAGTCTTCGTGTAACTCGATAGCCAAATCTTCGCTGTAAGGCAGCAACATGCCATAAGAAACTGACTTATAGAACTGGTCATCACTGCGCTTAATCTCACTCAATGCCCAACTAATTTCCTGGAACGAATAAACGGGCTTTTCCCCAAATTTAGCACACAGTTTAGGAGCTACATCTATAGCTACTGACTGAACATAAGACTTTTTATTCAAAAAGTTAAGCACACCAAATCTCCTTGCTACATAACGCTTTATAGACGGATTTTTTCAGTAATTATATGCAACCAATAGTAGCGCTAATTATATTCACGTTCAATCTCATGCCCGTATTGCCTAGCGACTAGGATGTGAACATCAGAAATTGCCGAAAGTTTCCGTATAACTCCGGCGGATTCCGAGCAATACGATTTTCACCCTGATTGCACTCCAAATAAGCATGGTCTTATCTTCTTTCGTCTGATTAGATTTAATAGGGAAAACGCACGCCCCTGAATTTTGTAGAGCATTTGGTATAACACGTATTGGGGCGTGCGACGTGAAGTCGTATGAAGCGCTGTTCACCGCTTAACGAGTGAACCATCTGTATCACCAGATGAACCTAGGAGCCTGAATAAAGTAGCGGCTCTGACAATGTAACGAAGGTTGGCATTTGCCAATCGGGATCGAAATCGTGAGAAGACGATCCTCCTGATAACCACGAGTCGGGTGAGTGCTAGGTAGGCAGTATGATGAACATACGTGAATCCGTGTAAGGTGCGTTATACGTGTAAACAGCGGAAGTGGTTAATACGCTGTAGCCAAAAGGCAAGAGAGTCGGAAAGAGATTGCCCCATGCTCTTTCGTGATCGTTGAGCTCTCCGCACCATAGCGGGCATCTAAACTGACATTGCGCGACATACGGAACACGGTAAGCCTGTATCACTCCCACTGGGAAAGTCTCTGCGACCGATAGTGATGCAGGTAGAGGAGGTTGGAAAAAGCGAAGGCTGCATTGTAACGATGCAGATACAGGTCTCTATCTGGCACGAAAGTGAGCTGACTTCCGACTGGTCTTCCGTTGCAAGAGAATTTGAAGAACTTTATTCAAGGAGAAACGCAAATGATGATTTCAAAAGAGATTAGTGCCTCTCCTGACAGCGCTCAGTGGCAGTCCATAAACTGGAAAGCCGTTGAATCCCATGTTTTAAAGCTTCAGATGCGTATTGCAAAGGCAACACGAGAAGGTAAACACGGCAAAGCGAAAGCATTGCAGTGGATACTGACTCACTCGCGCTCAGCAAAACTTCTTGCTGTTAAGCGGGTATCACAAAATAAAGGCAGTAAAACGCCTGGAATTGACGGCGTTATCTGGAATACAGATACGCGCCGCATGAAAGCAGTCAATCAATTGAGCAGAAAAGCTTATCAAGCTAAACCGCTCAAGCGTATCTACATCCCCAAGAAAAACGGCAAACTCAGACCACTGGGTATCCCCTGCATGGTCGATAGAGCGCAGCAAGCGCTTCATCTTCTTGCACTAGAGCCAGTATCAGAAACACTTGCCGATCCTAACAGCTATGGATTTAGACCAAACCGAAGCACTGCTGATGCTATCGCGCAGTGCTTCAAGTGTCTGGCACTAAAGAAATCAGCTCAGTGGGTACTTGAGGGAGACATCAAAGCCTGTTTCGACAAGATTGGGCATCAATGGCTTATGAACAACATTGCCGTGGATAAACGCATGTTGGAACAATGGTTAAAGTCTGGTTTTATGGACAAAGGGCTGTTCTATCGTACAGATGAGGGAACACCTCAAGGCGGGGTTATATCCCCCACCTTGATGCTAATGACCCTTGCAGGACTTGAGCAGCGCATAAAGTCAACCGCTCTCAAAAAGGGGGCAAGAGCTAACTTTATTGGATACGCCGACGATTTCGTCGTCACCTGTGCTTCAAAGGAAGTGCTAGAGAACGATATCAAACCGTTGATTGCTGATTTCTTAGCAGAAAGAGGCTTAACATTCTCCGAAGAGAAAACGCACATTACTCATATCAGTCGTGGTTTTGATTTCCTAGGTTTTAACCATAGGAAGTATAAAGGAAAATTGCTCATCAAACCGAGCAAATCCAACACACTGTTGTTCTTGAGTAACTTGCGCGAACTCATCAAAAAGCACGCAACTATCCCCGTCAACGATTTAATCAAATTGATAAATCCGAAACTCAGGGGCTGGTCGAATTACTATCGACACTGCGTGGCCAAACAGGTATTCGGATATGTAGGTCACAAGCTATTCCAAACGCTATGGCACTGGGCTAAAAGACGTCACCCAACCAAATCGAGAACTTGGATCGCTCTTAAGTACTTCATCAACCGTCAAGGCCAATGGCAATTTCACGGTTGGCAGAAGATCATGAATATGGATTGTCAGTTCAATCTGTTTCAAATAGCCAAGGTGCCAATAGAGAGACATGTGAAAATCAGGAGTGCCGCAACGCCTTTTGACCCTCAATACCAAGAATACTTGGCAAAGAGAAAGTCAAAAAGGCAATGTCGTAACTCTTGGGATGAGCCTGCTCTCGCTGCTTTATAAGTTGCTGGGTGCCAATAGGTGCCTTCGTGAAGGCTTGAGCCTAGTGCGGTGAAAGTTGCACGCTGGGTTCTTAGAGGGACGGCACTTGGTAACAAGTGTCGTCTACTCGACATTTTCGAGCTAGAAAATGCCATGTGTTTATGTACCTCTGTTTATGGTCAAAGAGCATCCAAACTCACTCTTTGGTGAGCAATACTAAATACGACCTACATTCTATGGGATTTTGCTACTACCTACGCACAAAAGAAAAACCATCAAGCCGAAACTCAATGGTTTTGATTATAACTGCTTGTTCAGCAGGATGGTTGCTTTCTTCCTGGCCTATTCTTAACTGCCTATGCGGCAGGTCACAGCCCGTTCGTACTTCCTACAAACAATCGTAATTTCTTAGCTGCCTATGCGGCAGGTCACAAGATTGTTCTCGTGCCAATCTACAGCGAAAATTTCTTAGCTGCCTATGCGGCAGGTCACAATCGACGCTCTACGCTAGAAAAATGAGTAATTTCTTAGCTGCCTATGCGGCAGGTCACGCGTTCAATATGGCGGCAGCAGCCAACCCAATTTTCTTAGCTGCCTATGCGGCAGGTCACTGTTAACTATAGTCACTAAGCTGTTAATTCCATTGGTTTTACATCACAAAATCCCAAAATACCCTTTTTCTCCTTGCATCTGTAACTCATTGTTTTTTGGTCTCTAAAAAAGAGCTTTAGAAAAAGGGTTTAAAAACGTAACTCAGGTACCGTCCCTTTTCTTTCTTGATTGGTGGCTAAACCATAACTATTAAAGTTTGCTGCAACGCGATCACCGACAAACTCCTTTTGTACAAACAACATATAATCTTCCCCTGATGAACCGCTGGAGATTGGTATTCGATGAAAACTATCGATGACACGCTCTTCATTGTTGACTGGTAATGATGGTCCAGCACCAGATAGTTCGGATCTAGCCATGCTGCGTTTGATTCGGCGTTTCTTAGAGCCTAAAAAGCTTTTCCCGATCATTTGGTTACGGACAAACCTCACTTCAGCCACAGTGTCTGGTACCTCACAGACACTGGAGATCTCAAACAAACCTTCATTTACCATCATAGAGAAATAGGGCTGAAAAGAGAGTCCAACCATCATATCTTTATCTTCGGCAACAAAAGCTATGGTTTGACCAACCGTAACATCACTCCAGTAGGGAAAGCTCACACCTATTTTATTCATGGCTTGTCGGTTATTTACCATAAACAAGTGCATTTGGGAGATACAACGCCCTGCTAACAGCTCATAGTCGGCTTGTGCAGGTATGTAACGTATTAAGAAGTAGTAACGCTTAGTCATAGCTCTCCCTTACTTAGCCTTCGTTTTAGACTTTGAACTTGAGCAATTGAATAGGCCGCCTTTGATCAAGACAGACATGATAAAATGAACATCATTGGGAATGGCCTGAGTAGCAGTCATGCTTTCAGTCCAATTCTCGGTATTTCTAAGCAGCTGATAGAAATCGTTCTTAAGTGTTACGTGTCGCCTTGCTATAACGTATTCTCTATCAGCGCCATACTCATTCACTCTTAATGGCTTATCTGCGTCTTCATGCCACCAATCGTCAATCGATTGCAAAGCTGCACCAATTTTTTGACCATGAAATGCAACAGTTTCCTGTCCGTTCAATAGTTTTATGGTGGCAAGCTGCTTAGTAGGAACACCATCTTCTTGGCTATCTAAAAACTCTTGGCTTGGGTAAACCTCATCTCCCCAACCAACTCCAATTTTAGCTTTGACATCCATGTAGGAGTATTCGGTTGGGTCAGAAAGGGCTCGCATCAAATAGGCTGTGAGCTTTTCTAGACATCCTGCTGAATCTTCGTCCCAATGACCATACCAAGAAAGCCTTGTTGCGTTTTCTATAATCAAGGTTTGTGAATCACTGGTGGTCACTTCTATCGACAATTGTCGACACTCTCTGTTTCTCCAAAGCCAAGTGCCAAGCAGGATGTTCTTTGCGAATCGATGAGCTAGCTCCTGATACCCATTGAGCTCTTTGTAAGTTTTAGCCAGTAATGAAAGTTTACCGCGTACTTCACCGTCACTACAGATATCTGGGGTTAGAGAATTGGCTCGAATTCGAAGGGGGAATGCACAGTAGATATCATCTACACCCGGCTTTACATAACACTCTTCAATGAACGGACGATTGGAATAAGCTAAATCTTGTGGAGCAACATTCTTTTCAGCAAACTTGTCTCCCTTATATGCTTCTGCATAACCCCCTTTTGGTGCGCGCAACCTAGTTCTATCAATTTCAAGGGGACACATCTCACCACTTTTCGAAAGATGGTAGAAATATGCTTTGCCAGCGGAAAGAGAGCGTACGTAGTTCAGCTGAGTACAAAGTTCCATAAACGATTAATCCCTATAGTTTTTTATAAGAATAGTTTCGCTACTGCATTCTATCGACCAAAAGGCGTGGTTTAAAAAGTGATCTCTTCCACTAAAACGTACTTCTATCGGGTTTACTCGCTGAGCAAGCCCTATCGCATTCTCTGCGTAAGCGTGACAACTGGTGATTGAGTTGCACCGTTTAGTTGGATGCTCTAACAAATGGTAGCCGATGGAAACTGGTAAGTTATCAGCATCTTTAGTGATTAAACGTTCTAGATCATCAAAATCATTCGGCTGCTTTTCACTTGGATATAACCATCGCCCGTATGCTGGTAACCCTTTTAAGACATGGAAAAGCTCACTCCTGCTGGTATACGTCTTAAGCCACTCAACCTGCGTCGAGAGCTGTGGTTGGTATAATGCCCCTCCGGCGAAAGCAACGGGAAGTGCCGTTTTAAGCGCGGACTTAAAATCTGAAATTCGGCTGTCGCTATGGACTCTGATAACTAAGTCTATTTCTAGGTCCGCCAATCGTTCACTACGAATGGTTGGTCGCTTAGCGTTCGAAACCGTTCGTGCTTTGGCGACGGAGTTGGGTTCGGTAAGCTTCGCTGTCGGTTGAATCTTCTCGCTTCGAACATAAAAAGAGAAACTCGAAAACTCAAACGGGGAATCACAATTAACTAGCTTATTAAACTCTCTTTGGTAATGGTGCATGAACCCCCAAATAGCCGCCAAAGAAGGAGCACCACACAGATATGGGCTACTCATTGCGACCGCATCTTGCACTCTCATTGATGACAAATAGATATACTGCTCACCCGTTACCTTATCTTCATTGCCATTTGGTTTACTAAGTTGTTCAAGTACCCATACAATTTGGGCTTTGGCGACCTGCATAAGCTTATGATGATAGGCAAACTTTGCGGCATACTTATTATTTTGAAACGCGAGATGTAAGCGACGGTTAAATTCACTAGCTAAGGAGCCTAGGTCCGATTCTGGTAGCGCCAAAAAGGCTTGAGCTAAAGTATCATCATGTTCCAATTGCTGTTGATTAAGGTCTGCATCAACGATATCTCTTAACTCAATTAATGGAAGCATCCACAGGGCTATCTGCTTTCGCAATATCTTACTTCTAACCTTACGAGCGCTCTCCCTTTGCTTCTGTGTTTTTGATGGCTCTGAACCAATTAGATGATTTAGCACCTGACAGATTTTGGTGTTAGTTACCTGATAGTCATCAAAGTAGTGACCACTCTTTTTGCGGCTTTCAGGTAACGTCCCAACCTGCGCTGATTTAACGTCTAGCGGGTAGTTAAGAGCTTTCATATGCCCAGCTAAACTGCCACACAAGTTCCCGATACTCGGAGAGTTCGGCAGTGACGAAGACACAAAGCTAAGCTTACTTTCTCGACTTCTCGATCTCACTTCTAACTCTCTTTGGATGGCATGACTGACCACTGGGGTCACCGAAACATAATCATCCCCCCATGGAAACCGCAGTTGCTTGCTGTAAGTGCTGACACTGTCAGGAAAACTATTTTCAGGAAGTTGTTCTTCAATTGTATGTTTTAAGCGAGCAAGTGACTTAATGCCTAAACCAAATTCTTTGAGCAGCTCAACCCAAACAGAGGTTTCTTGCTGAACAAGTGAAAGAAGACTCACGGACTGTGATTGCCAGCGGAAAGGATTCAATAACCACAATGTATGGCGATACACTGCAGAGTTATGCGCCCACCCCAAGCGTTGCTCTAATACTGCGCTTGAAATAAATGCCTCGGTTGTCACAAGAGGCTGTGCAATTATTCGCTGATCTTTAACTCGGCAGTCTGGAAATTTGAGATTATGGGTGTGGAACCATTTGATCTCATCAAGGGACGCCTCAAGGTTCTCAGGCGCTTTTAAATGCCTTTTAGCACGGGCTACATCCAACCAATCAGAGCACCTATCGGCTTGATGGCTTGAACTGAGATTAAGCAAAATCGTTAACGCTTCTTTTTCACACCCTTCAACACAGACATCTTCCGTATAAGGCATGAACATCTTCTTTAACGTAATCTGCTTTACTGTCTCGTCTTCAATTGCTAATAAGTCTCTTAATTTCGTCATAATTACCACTCAGGTAGATACACACTTAAACCATCACTTTCAGAGCTCATTCGAGTCAACTTTGTTTCGATGACACTTCTTAAAGTAAACGCCGACTCATGACTCGCTATCTTTGTATGCATTCGCGGCCTGATCGCGGCTTTAATCTCACCAAACTCATACAGCCGATACACTTCATCTGTTGTACAGGAAAGTAATGTAGAAGCTTCTAAGGGGCTGAGCAGTACATCACTGATATTTCCTTTCGCGCTTGAAGGCACTGTTGCCATTAGCTTTGTAAAGTAAGCTAGCACCTGTGCAAGTACGATATTGTGACTCAACTGCCGACTGGGTAACTGACGGCAATCTTTAAGCAGAGCTCCAAAAGCTTCATTGAAAAACACCTTCTTCCAATCTTTTACTCGAACGAGTTCAGCCATCTCTTTCAAAGCATCGAGGTCTTGCCACAATGACGTTGGCCAAGAACCACAGCATTCAATGAATGACTCAAAACTGAGGTCATCGATATCACCATAGCGATTTACATACCACAGTAAAAAACCATAGCGCTCAGAGAGGGTCATTTCTTCCTTCAGCAATCCCAAGGGTTTTGAATCATTTCCTGACAACCATCGGGCAACCAAGGTCTCAGCCTCTGGCGCATCTTCGACTGGCGAGTTTCGGAGTTCATAACCACATTCACATTGGCTAATAGTCTCGGTACATTGATATTCAAGTCTCGACTTACACTCAGGGCAGTGATGAACCAGTTTACAGCCATGGTCTTCACAAGCTTGGTGAGAGATAAGCTGCCACTGCTGGCGAATGTAGGGTGCTTCGTCAATACACAGAGGGCATATAGGCGTGAAGCGTTTGCGAAGAAAAGCATAAGGGTAATCAACCCCAAATCTATGAACAGCTTTGTATTGCGGAGAGAATTGGGCTTTTGAATGCGATAACGCTAGGCGCAGTACACCAAAGTTATTGAGCTTTAGTTGGTTCTCAAGATGAATAAGAACCCGCACCCGCATTTGGCTTGTGGTTTGAGCGTGGTAGATATTAACTCGGTTGAGCTCTAAGGGGAAAGCACCAGCCATCGCTTCATGCTGATCCATGGTGTCGAACCAGATGTCTTCTGCGAAATGAGAAAATCGCTCGCAGCCTTGCTCTTGCGATAAACGCAGCAAGAAGCTTTCGAGCGATTCGTCAGGGTAAAGTTGAATGTCCGTTTTCACATGCCACCACTAAAACTTAGAGTATCTAAGTTTTAGTTTCGCTGATATTCCCATTAATGCAAATTTAAACTGTAATAAGTATGAAAGCAGATCACTGTAGAGAATGAATAAAAGACGACCAAAAGTATTCTGCTGCACCTTGCAGCGTAAGTTGTTCTTCCGTGTCACTTGTTCGATAAAAATTCATCCCGCTAGCTTTTAAGTACAATGAAAGACCATCATTTTCAACACTTAGCCAATCATTCATACTGTTATCATTCTCAGAGCTTGAATAACAAATAGTATTGCGCTCAAAGTGCCCACTACCATACCAAATATTACACACGCTCTTCTGACTGCCATTTTCATAAATATAAGCACAAAAACGTGTCGAGGTAGTTTGCTTAAAACGAACTTGTATCTGCGGGTTCCTATTACCTAGGGCGTGTTGATCTTTGCTGTACATTCCGTGTTCAACAATACATCGGTAGCCACATTAACATGAATGCCAGTGATAACATGCTGGCATAATTCCTTTCTAGCTTGTCATATCTACTTGAAATAGCTCGATAATGCTTAATTCTCCCAAAGGCATTTTCGACCAAGTGACGATACTTGTATAGACACCAATCCATACTGTCTTTGTCTATATCTTGTCCGTAATTGCGTTTAGCAATTACTGTTTCTCCGCCACGTTCCTTAACAAAAGTACGGAAAGGTTCGCTGTCATATCCTTTATCACAAACGATGGTATTAACTTCATCGAGTTGCTCAACTAAGCTTTCGGCATGCACTATATCGTGGCGTTGTCCCTCTGATAAATCAAAGCAAATCGGCAGGCCACCACTATCTACAGCTAAGTGAATTTTGGTTGAGTTGCCCCCGCGACTTTTTCCTATTTGCTCTGAACTTTCAGTAGCTGCACCTGTACTATGCTGATGCGCTCTAACTATAGAGCCATCAAGAAATACCCATTCAAAGTCAGCCATGCTAGATAAGCTTTTGAAAAGATTATCTAAAATCCCTTTCTTTGACCAAAGATTAAATCGTCTGTAAACGGTACTCCACTCTCCGAACTCAGAGGGTAGATCTCGCCAAGGAATACCTGTTCTCATTCGATAAAGTATTCCTTCAAATGTCATTCGATGTTCAGTTTTATCGTAAATACGACCTGTACTTTTCATAACTTGGAGTAGCAGTTCCCAGCGAATATCAGTTAGCATTGTTCTTGGCATGGTATTGGTTATGGTTTTACTTTTGGCGAAGCAAATTATAACTCTTTACCATGCTGTTCAAAAAACACTCACGAAAGATCAACACGCCCTAGTTCTTCTAAAGAGCCTTCAAAATAACGAGCTATGTAGTCAAAACTTGTTTCCAAAAAGCAATCTCTATCATGATCACTAAACTCTTGTTTCAAGCGCATATTACTCGAACGCGGTAAAGCTACGCTTTCTGAATTGGCAGGAGCTTGAGGGCTAATGGATCTAGTAACGCTTTGAGAGGTGGAACTAACTGTTAGTTCATCAATTGCCACTCTGATCTGTTTTGCGATAATTGTGAATGCTTCTTGTTGATTAGCAAACATTGTTACAGGCTTTCCATCTGTGGGCGTAGCCAATAGCTTTCCAAAGGGTGCATGATGCCAATCACACGGATGTAAAATGACAGGAATCACTTTTGCCTCCCTGAGTTCGTGCTTTTCTAGGGCTCTAGCCATTTCTTTTTCATAGCAATAATTTGAAGCTAAGAAGTGAGCACTCACCAAAAGAAGAATTACATCTGAATCTTCTAAATTTTGACTAATATCTTGGTCAATTTCAGAACCAACAACAATCCGGCGATCATGCCACGTAGTAATCAGTCCTTGCCTTTTAAGCATAGCAAGGTGGACTTCTAATTCATTTCGTAGCACTTCATCAACATGACAGTACGAAAAAAATAAATTTGCCATTACCTCTCCCTCTCTACTTTAATACTGAATTTTGTTTGGAATTAGAGACTTACGAGACCAGTGTTCGTCAATAGTTTGAGTAAAATCAGCCCTTACTAATTTGGCCCTTTTCTCAAGCCAGTTCCCTTTATCCTTCCTTAAATAAATACCTTCAATCTTATTAGCACCATAATATGACGGTTGGTCTAGCATCAATTTCAAGTCTTTGAGACTAAATCTACCTTGAATCAACGGTGAAACAATGGGAATACCTACAGTCGCTAGAAACTCATTCCTTCTTTTAACAGAATAAAATTTGTCTGCTGAACGACTATAAATATCAAAGCCAATAAACCAATTTGGTAGCTTTTCGTAACCAATTGAGTGCTCGGCATAACACCATTCACCAAACAGTATTAGATCGCTATCAAGAGCTAATTTTAGTTGATACTCATAATGCTTTATCCATTTCCACAGGTGCTTAAACTGACCACCTACACCTTTATCTATCCAAGCCCCTCGATTTTGTGCTCTTAGTTCCCCATGCTGATCAATTGATAAGCCCACATTCGCCCCATCGACTTTCTCTTCAACAACTAGCTCTGAAGATAAAAAAGATTCCACTTCTAATGGTGGCAATAGTTTATCACCCCTGGGTTCCCTATCGCCTAACCAAGCAATGTGTGGAGTATGAGGAAATCGGAAAAACTCATCGTCCATGATGTTGACGCCACTTTTCTCTAAGCCAAACATCGATAATTTGCTCAACATTGACACCTGCATCTAACAATTCAGACTCCCAATCATACCAATCCGTGTCGCAAGCATTAACAATCGTACATTCAGGTTGTTCTTCATTTGCTTTAATACATGTCGCTACTACTTTGGTATCAGCGAGATCATGTACAACAGTTCTTAATGGCTCGTTTAGAACAGCAACTTTGGCGGTGTGAGCAGGGTTGGTATCCCACTCAATATCTACGTAGTCAATCTGGTTTCTATCCATCTTATCGAATAGAACACGTCTACCATAATCTTGATCGGTGAGCTTATTATCGTATTCACCCATTATTTCATAGTCATAATCTACGACCATATGACGGCAGCTCTTATCAAAATCTACGAGCCAATCAAGGACTTTACTTGCCTCTTTAGCATCTTCAACTGGGTGATTTTCAGAGCGAAAGGGGGATTCAGAGTGCTCTCCACTGGCCACAATCAGCACGTTGGTATCAATTACATGTCTACTCATTGACTCGCTCGCTCTGCTTTCATTCGTTGCATCGTTTCTTGAGCTTGTTTTCTCAATTCACCAGTAGCATCACCGAAAAAGTTTTGCGGCCATTCTTCTAGCCGTCCATATTTATCCATACTCAATGTTTTCAACACCGCATCTGAATTTTTTCGTTCAACAAAATACAATGCACATTGCTCTGGCTTCGCTTTATTGGTTGCAACCAAGGTTTGCATTCGTCTAAATAAATGCTCGGAATGTGTTTCAACGATAAACTGAACTTTTCGTTTACGGCTTACCTCTACAAACAATTCAGCAAGTAGCGATTGAGCTAATGGATGCAAATGAATTTCCGGCTCTTCTAAGATAATTGTAGAGTTTTCGGGTGCAAAATATGCTAAGACAAGAACGGGAAGGACTTGAGAAATGCCCGTACCGACATCAATTAAATTCGCTGGAACACCATCTCTATGTACTAGAATATTGTAATTTCCTGAGCCGATAGTTTTAACTTCCAGCTTATCGGCAATCTTCATTCTCTTTAACCACTTTGAAACCGATTCAACGAGACCATCACTATTTTTTGTCGAAGTACTGTTGCTAGCCAGCAGTGCAAAAACAGCTTCACTACCATCAACACCGATCAACCCTGGGCGAGTTCTATTCCATACATAAGTTCGCTTAGGTTTGCTTCGAAGGGGGCCTAGATAAGAAATTGATTCAAGCTCTCTTCTTATATTCAGGCTACTATCTTCAACTTCACCACCTAGCGGTCCTAACTTATAGATCGCTTCTTTAGAAAAGGATATGCCCCTTTCTGGTGCATACTCTCGGCTTTTTAAGCTGGTACGTGTTTCATTCGGTTGATAAATATTGAATGCACCTTTACTAGTACGGACAGCTCGAAACCAATGTTGATTATCTGTACTCAATTGTAACTCATCCACTACCGGACTTTTTTTCGAATCTTGAGCATAATCAACTTTAAGAAACCGCTTACCAAAATCACCTTCAACATCCATTTCAATGCGAATTTGTCTTTGCTCTGGATTATGCGTTAAAAGATCTTCAAAACTACCCATGTCGACATAGTCATTGGCCTCATCACCTCCGAGGTTCAAATGTATAGTTCTATCAGGAGAAATAGCTGTTTGCTTCATCAAAAGTAAGCTCTGTAACAGGCTAGATTTACCCGTTGAGTTTTCACCAAGTAAAAGAGTCACTGGGGCAAGGTTGACATCTCCTGACTCACGCCACGCTTTAAAATTGGTAAGTTTGATTCTCTTAAACATAAAAATATCCTTCGGGCTCTAAACAGCCTGTTCAACAATAGCATCAGTAAGGTGTAGTTGTGTTGTTTGAGACTCTTTTAAGCGAGTTTTTAGAAACTTACATTGCTCTAGTAGTATGTCGACTAACTCAACTAACCTTTTTTGCTCTTCAATACCAATAATAGGAATAAGCAAATCACGGCATTGTTCTAAAGACAGATTGTCTTGCCCAGCAGTCCCTTTCACTTCTTTTAAAACTGAGTTTAGAGTCAAGTCACAAGATAATACGTAATAAAGGTAACGGTTGAAAACGACATCTACTGGTTTAAAAACAGCTAATGCCTGATTCATATTCCATTGTGTATATTGATCAGTAAGAATCGTCACTTTACCTAGAGGCGGTCCAACAATGTTCATTATCACATCCCCTGGGCTTGCCATGGATCGCTTTAGTTTTCCTTCATGTACACCTTGAGAAATAAAAATTGGTCTGTAATCAAAGTCCAATTGATTATCTACAATGTTATAAACTTTTAAGAAAGGTACATCTCCGATTTCTAGTAACTCTGTTTTACTTGGTGTTGTTCCCTTTGTAATGAAGTCACAAAAACATCGGGCTTTTAACATCACCCTGTTAGCACCAACTTCAGCTTTGGCGCTTTCGAGTTCAGCTTCTATAAGCTTAAACTCCTTGGCTGAAGCAGTTAACTTTTGTTGCTCTAGGATACTATCCAAATGATTTGAAACAGGTGTATCAGAATCTAAAGGCTTTGATAGCTTACCCATTACCGCCAGTTGCAGGATGGTTTGTTTTAGCTGGTCGATGCTCGCTTCGGTGGTGAACAAGGTATCGAAGTGCTCACTAATTCGAGCCCAGTTTTGCATTAGCTCTTCGGCATCAGCAGAGTTAGTTAGCGTGTCTAACAGCGTTGTTACCAATACCTGATGCGCTTCAATGCTGGCTTCTGTTTGTTGCTCTAGTTGGTCGCAGAGTGTCATGAGTTCATCGACTTTGGCGACGATGCGGTGTTGTTGTTCGAATGGTGGCATTATAAATAACAACTGCTTTAGAGCTGTTGCATTTACATTAGGTTGCCCTGTTCCAGCAGAGTTCTCAATCAATTGCTTCCAATACAGCTGGCTTCCTAAAAATACCTTAATAAATGGTGCGTAGACTGCTTTAATTCTTTTTACACGTATCAAGTATGATGCAAAAACGGCTTGTAAGTCGATATTCTCAACAAGATATGACTTTCCTATAGTCCCACCAGTCCTAGCAATTAAAATATCATCATTTTCAAGTAAGTAAGATTTTGCTTTTTCATCAGTAATTTCACAAGCTGGAACTGTCCCCCAATTCACCTTATCATTCTGAATATCGGTAATTCTAAGAAGTCTGACCCCTTCCGAGTCGGGCTTCGCTGAAGCCGTATACCCATAATGAATATCACTACTTAAATTGCCAAGTCTCGTCCATTCCCAACCTTTTGGAACACTGAATGGGGCTTCTTGTTCAGTAACTTCGGGAAGAGTTTTTTGTTTCTTAATCTTCTTCTCTTTCACCAACTGCGCTTTTTCTTCCGCAATTCGCTCTAGCAGTACCGATGCTGGTTCATCCGTTGGGTCTTGGGGCACTAACTTACCGCGCACTGCCAATTCTAAAATCAGCTCACGCAGTTTCTTTACGCCATAAAGCTCGCGCTTTTTGCTGCTGCCACGACCAGAGGCGGATTTGGTTTTAACGGTTGAAGTCCAAATGTCGATATTGTCGGTGATCAACTGATTCATAGAGGTCTGTTCTACACTCATTATTCAGCACCACCCACGGACGAATTCAGGGCTTCACCTAGAATATCTTTAAGTTGATTACGAAGCTGAGAGATCTCTTGCTGCTGCTGTTGGTAGCTCTCTAATAACTCGTTTGGATCGTGGCTTATCACTTCACCTTGGTATGGGTTTTTAATATCCAGGTTGAAGTTACGCTCAATGATGTCGGCGATTGGCACTTTCCAAGCGTGATTGTTTTCAACGCGGCTTGCAAAACCGTCTTCTTCATTGCCCCACCAATCAATTTCTTGTTGGAACTCTTCAAACTTCATTGGTTTGGTTTTGCTGTAGTTCTTCACGCCTTCTGGGTATGGGTGCTCGTAGAACCATACGTCTTTGGTTGGCTTACCTTTGGTGAAGAACAGAATGTTAGTTTTGATGCCTGTGTATGGGTTAAACACGCCATTAGGTAAACGCACAATGGTGTGCAGGTTACATTCTTCGGTAAGCACCTTTTTGATTTTGGTTTTAACGCCTTCACCAAACAATGTGCCATCTGGCAGTACTACGCCTGCTCGACCGTTGTTTTCATCAAGCACTTCAATAATAAGCTGTAAGAACAGATCGGCAGTTTCACGCGTCTGCATTTCTGCAGGGAAGTTCTTCTCAATGCCGTCTTCTTCGGTACCACCAAACGGCGGGTTGGTCGCAATTACGTTGATGTTGCTATCCCAACTTGAAAGCGGCTTGTTAAGCGTATTACCGTGTTTAATTTGTACTGGTACTTCAATACCGTGCAGCATCATGTTGGTGATACACAATAGATGCGGAAGCTGCTTCTTCTCTACACCGTGAATTTGCTTTTGCAGTGTTTGGTGATCCGCTGCTGTTTTCACGTAGTTGTCTTTTACGTGGTCAAACGAACACGCTAGGAAGCCGCCGGTACCCGTTGCTGGGTCCATAATCGCTTCGCCAAGCTTTGGATCTAATCGGTTGACGATGAAGCGTGTAACGGCACGAGGCGTATAGAATTCACCCGCGTTACCTGCGCTTTGTAGATCTTTTAAGATTTGCTCGTAGATATCACCAAACAGGTGGCGCTCTGAAGAATCAGTAAAATCAATTTCATTCAGCTTGTTGATCACCTGGCGCAGTAACGTACCGTTTTTCATGTAGTTAAACGCATCGCTAAAGGCTTCTTTCACTACAAAACCACGGGGGTTTAGGTCAACTGGTGCGGTTAAGTTTTTCAGTTTGTAGAACAAGTCATCGTTTACGAACTCAAGCAGTGCTTCACCGGTAATGCCTTCGACATCTTGCGCCCAATTACGCCATAGATATTGTTCTGGGATTGGTGATTTGTAGTCGTCCAGTTCTAGTTCTAACTCTTCTTCTTGAGCGTCAAATACTTTAAGAAAAAGTAACCAAGACATTTGACCAAGGCGCTGTGCATCACCGTCGACACCCGCATCTTTACGCATGATGTCTTGAATGGATTTGATAACTGAACTGATAGACATGTTTTTCTACTTTTAAACAACTGAAATTTGTCGCGAATTATAGCAGAACTAGGTCAAAAAAAATGAAGTTAGTTCTATGAAACCATAGATATAAGATTCATTAATCTATAGCCTGAACTTATAAAATCATAATCATAAATACAGTTGGCTAAATAATGAAAATAGAATGCCCTCGTTGCCAGAAGGACAATGAGATTGAATTTGCAGAAAACATATCGTGTTCAGAGTGTGAGAAGAGTTTTAAAGGGTTTAAGTTCAGCAAGCGAAAGCTCGTTTCTGCTAGCTCCGCTTTACTGGTTGGAGCCCTAGGGGGTTACGCTGTTGAAAGCGGGTTAGACAAAGAAAGGTATCCTCTCGAAGTGGAATACGCGATTGTCGATACTTGCGTGAATTCTAGCAAAAATATGGTGTCGGTAAGTTGGTATGAAAGTAAACGGGAAACTTGTTTATGCGCATTAGAAAAAACAGAAAATGATGTGGCATATTCAGACTACAAATCAGATCAAGCTATATTTCTTCGCACATTCAAGCAACACGCCAACAGATGCTCATAAAAGGAGAGGCAGCATTATGCTACCCCTCCTTTAATTATTAGCGCTTAGGTGTGTTTCCGCGACCACCGCCCGATGGTTTGCCCGTCGTGCTTGGGTAATTGGGATTCGGCTTAGCGCCACCTTTAGGTGTACTTGAAGCTGGTTTATTCATGATGAACTCCTATTTCCCTTGTTTTTGGTTGTGAGCAGCTGCGCGTTGAGCTCGGCCAGCAAAGTCGCCTTTAGGAACTTGCCCACCGTTTTGTTTTGCGGCATTACCTTGAATGCGAGCAGCGGCTTCTGGTGTCATTGGTGCTTTTGATTTAGTCATGATTTTGTCCTTTTTTTCGTGATTAAGATGTCTTCGCTAAGACAAGGTAATAATAACTAGGGGGTTAGGGACAAATGGGGACAGCGACAAAACAAAAGCAAAAACAGATTCAAAAAGCTTTGGATGCCTTGGGTTGGAGCCATAGCCAGCTTGCAAGTGTGCTTTATGATGAGCTCAATGCTAACGATGACTTTAAAGAGACTGACAAAGATTATATTCGTAAGCTTGGCCAAAATATTAAAAAACAACTCCAACGAGAATCGACACCTGACGAACGGCTAAAACAGTACTTATTAATACTGTCGGAACACCCAGATTACCAAGCGTTAAAGCTAGGAACTGTACTCCCCAAGTATGTTGAACATGAATGTATAAATTGTGATTTGACCGATCAGCTAACGGAGCTATCGGCAGAACTAGACCTGTTCAACGACAATGAAAATGGCCGCTAATTTAGCGGCCTTAAAGGTTTTCGTATCTACACGGTGTGAATATTGTTAAGCAGATTGGTAGATAGCAGCTTCCAGTTCATTAACCGCTTCTAAATATTGCAGTTTGCCACCAAAGCCTTTCTTAATGATTTCTAACGGTCTGCCCATTTCATCGAAAGGTTTCACTTTAAGAACGTGGATGTTTTCGATTTCTTGCACTCCCTCATCAGCATACTTGTCGAGAAGGTTGTTCAGAACCTGCTGCGCGGTATCGCCATATTTAGTGAAGTAGTTACGCTTTTTCACGTTATCGGCGCGCTCTTTACGAGTTAAAGCAGGTTGATCGTAAACGACATGACAAATCATATCGAATGGGTCCATGTCTTTACCCACTTCGTCTTCTAGCGCTTCCCATAGAATACCGGCTTCGGCTAGCTCATCGATAATGGCTTGCTTGCGGTCAGATTCGTTCCAACGCTTGGTGAACTCATCTAAAGAGGAGAACTGTTTCACCATGGTTTTTCGGGTGTAGTCTTTAAATGACTCGGTCACAAGCTTACCGTCTGAATCGTAATATTGGACGCGTTCAGCGAGCGCTTTTACTGGAACTCCATTCACATGGAATTTGCGAACTCGATTCTCATCATCCCAATCGTCTGCACCGCCTGTACTTTCAGGGGAGCTTCCAAAATCTTCACCATAGGTAGCCTCTGGTTCTTGAATTGAATCAGGATCAATGTCTTCATCACCGAATGGGTTATCAACATCGACATCATCAACGCCGTCGATGATGTCATCTAAATCTTCTTCATCTTCGAACTGCTCTGGCGTAGTGACCTTCACGCGTTCTGGAGTTCCGTCGAAGCGTTCATCAGCAAACAGTTCTGTCGCTTTTTTGAAATCCAAGATAGTGAACCAAAGCTTGCCATAGCGATCATCAATACGAGTACCACGACCAATGATTTGCTTAAACTTGGTCATCGATTGAATACCTTGATCAAGCACCACTAATTTACAGGTTTTTGCATCAACTCCCGTCGTCATTAGCTCTGAAGTCGTGGCAATAACAGGGTACTTTTTCTTAGGATTGATGAAATTGTCTAGCTGATCTTTACCAATGTCATCATCACCCGTGATCTTCATTACGTATTTATCGTTCTTCTTAACTTGCTCAGGGTTCAAGTTTACCAATGCACGGCGCATGCGATCTGCATGGTCGATGTCGTTACAGAACACGATGGTTTTGGCCATTGGGTCGGTGCGTTTCAGATAGTTGGTGATGGTTTGTGCGACAAGCTCTGTACGCTCATCAATAACCATAGTGCGATCAAAATCTTTTTGGTTGTAGATTCGATCTTCAATCACTTCGCCATTTTTGTCAGTTTGCCCTTTGGTTGGTCGCCAACCTTGGACATCCACATCAATATCGACACGAACGACCTTATAAGGGGCTAAGAAGCCATCCTCAATACCTTCTTTAAGAGAGTAGGTATAAATTGGATCGCCAAAGTACTCGATGTTAGATACTTCATCGGTCTCTTTTGGTGTTGCCGTTAAACCGACTTGAGTCGCACTGCTAAAGTATTCAAGAATTTCACGCCAAGCGCTGTCTTCTGAAGCACTACCACGGTGGCACTCGTCAATGATGATTAAGTCAAAGAAGTTAGGGTCGACTTGCTTGTAGGCTTTTTGTTCTTCTTCTGGCCCCGTAAGCGCTTGATAAAGCGCTAGATGAACCTCAAAGGCAGGGTCGACTTTGCGACCTGTAATTTTTGTCATTGCCGTGCCAAACGGCTGAAAATCATTCGTTTTGGTTTGATCGACGAGAATATTTCTATCCGCTAGGAACAGAATTCGCTTCTTGGCTTTGGCTTTCCAAAGTCGCCAGATAATTTGAAATGCGGTGTAGGTTTTACCTGTACCCGTCGCCATGACTAGTAAGGCTCTGTCTTGGCCAGCAGCAACGGCCTCTACTGTTTTGTTGATAGCTTGAAGCTGGTAGTAACGCGGTGATTTACCGCTGCCATCATCATGGTAATCTTGGGTGATAATTGGCAGATGTTCTTCTTTATACCCTTTCCAAGCACAATACTTTTCCCACAACTGCTGAGGTGTTGGGAAATCCTCTAAACGAATTTCCGTTTCAAGTTGAGTTGGGTTGGTTAAGTCTCGGAAAATAAAACCATCACCATTCGATGCAAAAACGAATGGCACCTCTAACAGGCCAGCGTATACCATGCCTTGTTGCATGCCTTTACCAACTTCATGCTTATTGGCTTTTGCCTCAATCACCGCAAGCGGCATACTAGGCTTATGATAAAGTACGATGTCAGCTGATTTTACTTTCTGACGAGCAGCAGCTTGGCCTCGAACAATCACTTTACCATCGCGCAGTTTCACTTCTTGGCGAATCTGAGTCATATCATCCCACCCTGCCTCTTTAATCGCAGGAAGTATGAATTTGGTAATGATGTCGGTTTCAGATAACTTAGCTTTATTAATGCTGCTGACCATTTGGATTACTCGTAGAGAGACTCAATAGCTAATCAGTATATCGTAAAGCCAATATAAATCCGAGTGCGCATTATTCACGGTGTGATTAAGTGAATGTTGCGATAACTCTTTGTTTAAAATCACCTAAACGTAACTCATCATAATCTTCGAAATCAGAGTAAAAAGCGTTTTGAACCCCGTCGGTTTTTGACCAATTTAGTTGAATTGAGGACTCCCCAGATACCATAATCTTATCATTCGACAAATCTGTAGGAGTAAAACTCTGCGCCTTATCTGATTCTTCATTCTGTTCATTCGATTTAATAAATAGACACGACTTTGGAATATCCTGCTCAATTCTTTCAGCAAACCCAATCAAACTTTCTTCAGCAAAGGTATACAACCACGCTTCTTGATTGGGTGAGTCATTGATTCTTAAAATTCGCCCGAGCACTTGCCTGAAGTACAGTTCCGTTTTTACCGAACTCATGTGGCAGCAAACCTGAAGCCTTGGAATATCCGTTCCTTCACTTATCATCCCAACACTGACTATCCACTGAACCTTTGAGTGACGGAAGGACTCAATTTCGTGTAACGGATTATCATGGTGATAAGTCACTATGCATGCTGATTGATTAAACTGCTCAACAAGTCGCTTTTGAATGTCTTTAGCGTGCTTAATAGAAGCGGCAACCACTAAGCCTCCAGCTCTTGGGGAATCTTGCCTTATCTGCGCTAGCTTTTGGCAACCACTATTTAATATGTAATTCATAGCGTCTTCGTTGTGAATGACGCTTTGATAAGAGACATCGGATTGTTTAAGACAATCAAGAATAGAGGCAAAATGTTGATTGTCACTGCCAGCCTTAACACTCAGGTGTTCATTATCGATTAAAACGATTTTAGGGCGGCGGCATACCTTATCTTCAACGGCCTGTTGCAAGCCGTATTGGTAATCGCAAACAACCTTGCCATCAGGATCAGAATACTCGGCCATAACAATTGGTAGTCGATCAGAACGCCAAGGAGTGCCCGACAGCGCCAAAGTATAATGAGCAAAGCCTTGGATCTTCGAGACAATTTCTAGCCCCCATGAGTTTGACCGCCCCTCGTCATCAAACGAACAATGGTGGATCTCATCAAATACGACTAAGACTCGATATTTACTGACGGTGTTCCAAAAGTTTTGTTCTAAAAAACGGATTGATTGATAGGTGTAAGAGCCCCCAAGAGAACCCAAGCCTCCATTAAAGGAACATTCTAGTTTCCATGAAAAGGTCTTTTTCATCCCTTCCGCAACAGTCAGTGAAGGGGAGAAACACAGCACTAAGTCAATCATGCCTTGTTCAAATAACCGACTCGCGACCTCGGCGGCCATAACGGTTTTACCCGCTCCAGGGGTAGCTTGGCAGAGGAAGTGTGAATGCTTGTTTAAAGTGAATTTCTCGATAGCTTGAGCTGCACACTCGGCTTGCCATGCTCTTAACATTGAGGAGCCTTACTTTGGGCGACTTGCATCCAGTTGGTTAGTGCATTAATTCTGCCTAATAGCTTGGCTGAGCGTTCTCTTGCCGCATTAAATAGCGGCTGCATATCTTGCTTGTTGTTTGGGAAACGCGTTAACAACGATTGGTATTCCTCAATCTCGCCCAAAGCAATCGCCAGTTCGCCTTCATGCTGCTTCTTCTCTTGCTCTAGTGCATTTAGAGAGCACTCTGGAGTTTGAACAGCCATTGAATCGACCTTAGCTTTCTTATTTCTAGCCACTCTAGGCTCAATTGTGAGCGCTTTGAATTCGTTAGTTTGGTGGTAGCGTTTGTCTCTACGAGCCCCAATGACAGAAAGCCAGCCTTTCTCCTCAAATGATAGAAGTTGCTTATAAACATACTTCCGCGCGTCGTCCTTACTCGAGAAGGTTGAAGCACTGTTTAGCAAAGCATCTCTAGCTTCTGTGACGGAGAAATTGTCCATCCCCTTTTCAATCAATAGGTTAAACATGTGAGGGTTAATTCTGATTACTTTCTTCATGTGACTCTTACAGGCAATAAAACTTAGGATTGCTAAGTATACAAAAATCAGTAAAACTTAGACAATCTAAGTTATCTAAAGGTTGAAAAGAAATGTGTAAGTGCAAAAAGACAACCCAATCCCAGCGAGGCTCAAAGCTGCGCGTAAAAAAGCCAAGATCACCCAAAAAGATTTAGGGGTGAAAATTGGTATGGAGCAGAGTTCTGCTAGCGGTCGTATGAATCATTACGAGAAAGGCAGGCATGTACCCGATATTGGTACGCTTGAACGTATGGCTGAAGAGTTAGATGTGCCGCTAAACTACTTTTTCTGTAGGAGCGAATTGAGCGCTGAGTTAGCGTGCGCCATTGATAAGATGAGTGATGAAGAGAAGGCTGTGTTGTTGGAGAATCTAAAGAACGAGAAGTAATGCTTAAGCTTTAAGTCCATTTTTGCTCAATAACATGCTCAACGGAATTGCATCCGTAAATCGTGGAGCTAGTATCTTATCTTCTGAAGTAATGGCATTTAGGTTGTAAGACGATCCAGAGTCAATTTGATGAAGACGAAGCTCCTCTACAGGACAATTAAAGGGATTATCCAAGTAGGGAAACTTAAATGAAAACGTGCGCGACAATATCTCTTTGTCTATCGTATCGACGTTCTCATTGAAACTCATAAGTAGTGCGTCTTTCAAGAAGTGCTTTAACGCTCGGCACTCCCCTCTACACATAATAAACAAAGGATATAACACTTCATTTCTTGTAAGCACTGGCGGTTCATCAAAGCCCATTCTCGCACTCAAACCAGCAACAAATTTAGCAAAGTGCTTTTTTTGCTCCAAGTCAAAATTATAAGATGCCGTTCCACTCGAATAGCTGTTAGCTTTAAACAACTTAAAGTAATGAATCTTTCGTCTCCAACTTAATCGCGAATTCCATTGTGACTCTGTCGCAATCACATCAGCATATGGCATACCAACCAACACAAACGAGACTTTTGCTTCTTCACTTATGTATTTGAACGTATTAGCAATAGCTTGCCTTTCTTCTGCTGTAGAAAACTCCACAAGCTCTTGAATTTCATTGACGATAATCAGCTCAACAGATTTACGTTTAAGTTGCTTTACAACAGCCTCACCAAGAGCAATTTCATTACGTCGTCGAGTACCTCTTCCGCCTGACTTTCCATCTAAATCGACTAAAAACTGCGTAAGCGTATTCTGTTCATTTATGCGGCTTGGCACTCTGGTGCTAAGAACAGGTTGTTTGCTCCAAGTGCCACTCGACGGAAAGCGTGATAGATAGTTGTTAATCAAAGCCGTCTTTCCACTTCCGGCCTCACCAGTTAACAAGAAAGACTCCGGTTCACCGCCAAGGGAGTGATTAAAACGAAGCTGATCGAAGATAGAATAGATTTCAGTTATAGATGGATACTCGATAAAGCTGGTTTCAAAGGACTTTAGTTGCTCAAACTGTCTAGATGTTAAGTTCAAATCAATACCCCTCAATATCTTCAAAGTCATCATCAGCTACTTGTTCTGAAACATCGAACACGACCGCAGCTTCTTTTTTGGTCGGAGTTGTAAGGATTGAGCTTGGACCCTCTGAGCCCACATCATTGAACTTTGCTAATTTCGAAGTATTACCCGTTTTAGGCAAGCTACCCTTATTACTTTTGGCACTGCGGAACCTGTCGGTTTCTTCCCTAATACGTTTCTTCATATACAGAAATGTATCCGCAAGCGCCTCATCATCAGCAAGCTGCTTAGTATTGAGCCTGCGTACTTTTTGTATGCGCTCATGTTCAAAAAGGGACAGTCCTTTTGTATATCCACTGTTGTCTACCGCTGGAATTTTTATGTACCTCTTTTCCGATTCTAGGTAAACATGGATGTAGCTGATATCTGAAGGGTCTGTTTTGGTCTTAACAAACAGCTTTTTGCCATTGTTGGACGCCCAATATTTACGGTATTCAATAAGTTCTGAGGACTGATAGCGTAGGTTATGAAGCCTGATCCCTGCCACTCCAACAGTTCGGTATCTAAGCAAACCTAGCTCAACTCTCAACTGCTCCTTCTCAGCACCAACGTAGTAGGAGGGAGTCCATTCCGATTGGTTCCACTTGTGGTATGGAATATCACGTTCTCTTGAATCTGGTGCCATGTGGTAATAATCGACAATCCATTTATGAAGTAATTCAAGAAATACAGAAACTCTAACCACCGCATCCTTCTTTGGGTTGTAATCTTGTAGTTGAGTAGGGTTGGTGAATGTTTTTCCAGGTAGTGAATTCACTAACCCTTTATTCATCTGATCAAACAGCTTTTCGATCCCTGACTTTCGCCAAGGTTTAGCAGTTTGACTATATTGAATGTCAGTTACGAATGGCCTTAAAGAGTCTTCTAAGCTGTCGGTCCAAAATTCAGCGCCATTATCAACAACTAGGTAGTCAATCTTTCCGTGACATGGCCAATCATTCTTTATAGAAGGGTAGCTATTTTTCAACCAGCTTTTATCTATTAAAGTATTAAGCAAAGCCTTGCGCACAGAGTCGAAACTGGGATCTCTAAAATTCACACTCAACCCTACGATACACTTACTGAAGCGGTCATAAAGCATCGTCAGATAGGGGCGCCCTAAAGGAATATCTAACTCATCATCAATCAAAATCACCGGTACTGGGGTATGGTCAATTTCTACATATTCCATTGGTTTGGTCGAAGCTACTTGCTGACCAACCGAACGAAATTCTCTGTCTGCGTATCGTTTGCCAAACCTTGCAATCGCTACCTCATAAGGAGGTAAGTCGTGTATTCGATTGTAAAAAGAACGTTCAGCAATTGGCTTTATTTTACCTTCGACAATCTCACGATTTATTTGAATCACTCGACTCTTATAGTATCGGTATGCTTCAGCAACGCTAAGTCTTTCTCGGGTAAGGTATATGCTGTTAATTGCTTCATCGACCAAAGATTGAGAATCGATTTCTTTTTGTCGGTTGCCTTTAAACGTATGCCTTGGAATAAGCGCACATGGATCTCTTCCTGCCTCAAAGTAGGACTTTGTCCATGTTGCTAAGGTTCGCCAACTCGGAGGAGTAAGCTGTAATTCTGATTCAACGAGACTTAAGATGGGATTCAGGTTTTTCTCGGTCCATCCACCTTTTAAACGTTTTTCCACAAACGCGATGATTTTGATACGACGGAGAACTTCTTGTTGTACCTTCTTTGATTGACTATCGATAGTTGAATGTATTTCAATAGGTTCTTGGATTAGCTTTATTGGTAATTGCTGCGACTCTTCTTCTGAAGCTTCAAACTCATCAAAGAACCCAAATATGTTGTTAGAGTCCGATGGCATACTTAACACCAAACGTAAGTTTCAAGGCCAAAGCCAATATTGTTGAGGTCTGTTTTGATTTGCCCTGAAGAGATCCAAGGAAGAGTAGAGATAAGTGTGTCTTGCTCCGATAAACCGAAATACAAAGACACCTCTTGTAGCTGCACCATTTGTTTTCGTTGAATAAACGCCAATACTAGCTTTTGAAACTCAGTCACGGTTCGCAATCCGGAATAACGGTGTAGTAACTTAAAGTTATCTAACGTCGATCCCATTCTAATTTGTTTCTCAGTAACCAAAACTAAGCGTCTGTTGAACTCATTCAACGCAACTCTTTGTTTCTCTTCAAATCTATTCCTGAAATCAGGTTTGAGAATCTGACTAGAGTGTTTTACTTCGAAGAGGGTTGACTGCTCGTTGTGATCTGTTACTAAAAAGTCTGGGGTATATCGGCACTTACGATTATTGAATTGATAGTGGAAGCCAAAAGGTTGAGAGGTAAAACTTTTAATGTTTGCGTTATATTCGAGGTGAAAGCAGAAATCGAACTCCAAAATGGAGAGAGTGCGAACAACAGCATCATTCTTCAAGCTCATGAACTTACAGATGTTGTGTACGTGAGATGATTTCTTGGTTTGGTCGAACATAGCAAAATCACTTTTGTTGTAAACCTACAACAAAAAATAGACTATGAAGACTTATGGTGCAAATATGAAGAAAGCCTGCAATTTATGCGAACATATATTGCAGGCTTCAAATGGGTGGAAGCCCCAGCCACATCCCGGCACACACGTCGCCTGCTGCGGCTGCTCCCTTCCAGGCCTGACCGAGTTCACAAGTTAGTGTTGCGGGAGGACCAGAGCCTCCATAGATTATTTTTCTAAGAGGCTTGCCTCAAAGAGTGATTGGATTATTAAGCATCGCAGCAACCATTGCAAGCACAAAGCGACTCTTTTTAAACAAATGTGGTTTAAGTGATTACCCTTTACCCAACACGCCGTAAAACTGTCGGATAAAGCACCACCTTTGTCTTTATTTCATAACGCATTCATTCAAATCACATGTGGTCGCCTTTATCATTACGAGCGAAATATCATTCACTTCAGCTAGAGGTCGGCGTCTTCGTTCTCTTCCGTGCGGATGATGTAGTCTGTCATCCATGCGGTGCCCAACAAACATAACCACACCACAAAGACTGGGCTTGGTACCTCTATGCTGGGTGTAATCACTAGTGCGGCAAAGCCAACTGTCGGCAATGTCCAACACAGTAGTGTATTCCAACGGAAGGTTTTCAAGCGAGTGAGTGTTTCCATAGATGCCATGATGCCTGTAACACACAATGCAACCAAAGCCGCGTAAGGTAAATCGGCCATCCATAATGGAAGAATCAAGCCTAATGACCACCAGCTGTGTCGGCTAGCTGGCTTAAGGTGATTCGCCGCCCACCAAATCATGATGATCGACAAGGTTTGCAGTGTGGTAATCCAAGGAGCGCCATCGAGCTTACCAGCGGATTGGGTCACCATAATCCCGACTTGTAGGGTCGCGACAATTAATCCCGAAATAATAACAACCGACAAGCTACTGCGTTTTGAAAAGACCACCATCAATAATGGGAATAGCACCCACGCACTAACAGAGAGCGTGATGGGCTGTAGGGGCAGCGTTAAGCCATAAGTCGTCATGGAAACAAGCAGAATTAATCCTGCAATTCCGCCCTGCGGTAATATCCATAATGCAGGGATGACCATTGCAAGTACTGGGATATCTCCCTCACTTAAACTAATTGCTCTCGCACAAACAACGGCTAATAATGTGGTTATCAAGAACTGAAACGTTGAAAATACCATAGCCCTCTCCTTCTACCGATCCGTGGTACCATACCAATCGTAGTAATTAACTGGTCACCCTAGCTTGTTAAAAAACTCGAAAAAATCTGCCTTGCTCTCAAGCTTTTTTCCTGCGCTATTTTTGAACACTTACTTACTTTGATTGGTATTTATGAACTAGGAACATTTAGTATGGACCAATTTTTTCCCCAAATCTTTGCAGTGATTCACCAAATTCCATATGGAAAAGTAACAACTTATGGAGACATAGCACGTTTTTCAGGTTTTCCGGGGTATGCACGACATGTAGGTAAAGCATTAGGTAACTTACCAGAAGGTAGCAAACTCCCTTGGTATCGGGTGCTCAATAGTAAGGGTGAGATATCTTTGAAAGGTGACTCGTTTGACCGCCAGATGCAGCATCTGGTCGAAGAAGGGATTGAAGTCAGTGATACAGGGAAGGTTAAACTCAGAATATACAAATGGCAGCCCTAGAACTGCCATTAATCACTAGTTAGCGAGTCGACGAATTAGCTAAACAACTAATCAACTAATCAACTAGCAAGATGCCTTAATATTGGGATCCATTTCTAATTAACGAACACCAACCAAGCGTAGGTCTGCTTGTTGCGTGTTTTCTACGTCGGTAATCACTGACTTAATGGTGTCAGTTGTGAAACGCAGTTTGCCGTCAACATGAATCGTTGCGCGCATGTTGTAACGGTGGTTCGGTTGAATCTTGTTGTTGTCGTAGCTCAGCTCGAATGCGAACGGGACTTGTTTACCATCAGCAGTAAATTCTTGAGTCGCGATAACGGTCGATGGTGCGTCAGCCAGAGAAATATCTTCCAACGTTACGGTAACCACTGCATTCTCGGGTAATGCAATTCTTTCGCGATAGCTTACGGTTCCTGAAATCACTTGAGCGTTCTCTGCAACTACTTCCTGAAAAATGTTCGTTTCTGACGTTGCTTGGCAACCAACAAGTAGGCCAAACGATACTAAAGACGTAATAAGAATTAGAGCCTTTTTCATATTCAATTTCTCTCAACATGTTTGCCGGACTCGGCAAATCTACTCATCAATTATAAGAGAGCTTTCATATTCTGTCTTGAAACCCTATGATTTATTGACAGATATCTGACTAAGCTAAATGATTAACACAATAATCTGACATCCATTTTACCAAGAGGCATGCTAGCGATGAGTCAACCTTTACAAGAATTATTAAGTTTACTTCAGCTAGAGAAGCTGGAAGAAGGTCTGTTCCGCGGGCAAAGTGAGAACCTCGGCCTACCACAGGTTTATGGTGGTCAAGTATTAGGGCAAGCGCTTTCCGCGGCTCGTTATACTGTTCAAGATGACCGTAGTGTTCACTCGTTCCACAGTTATTTTCTATTTCCCGGCGATCCTGAAAAGCCAATCATTTACGATGTTGAGAACCTAAGAGATGGACGCAGCTTCAGCACGCGCCGTGTTAAAGCGATTCAAAATGGCCGCCCTATTTTCTATCTCACGGCTTCTTACCATGGTGATGCGCCAGGTTTTGAACATCAGAATGAAATGCCAAACATCCCTGGGCCTGAAAACTTTGCATCTGAAACTGAGTTAGCGAGCCATATTGCTGAGTTCTTACCTGAAAAACTGCGTAAGACTTTTTGTGGCGAAAAGCCGATTGAAATGCGCCCTGTTACTGTCGTTAACCCACTGAAGCCTAAAAAGACTGAAGCAAAACAATATTTGTGGGTGAGAGCGAACGGTGCGTTGCCAGATAACCAACTCATTCACCAATATTTGCTTGCTTACGCGTCAGATTGGGGGTTCTTGGTTACGGCACTTCACCCGCATGAAGTGTCACTTATGACGCCAAACTTTCAAGTCGCGACGATTGACCACTCGATCTGGTTCCATCGCCCATTCAAGATGGACGAATGGTTGCTTTATGCGATTGAAAGCCCGACAGCAGCAAACACTCGTGGCCTGGTGCGAGGCGAGATCTTCAATCAAAAAGGTGATTTAGTCGCGACTGCGGTTCAAGAAGGTGTGATGCGCTTTACTAAGTAATGAATAGGCGCTTTTTACAAACAATATACAAGCACTAGTTAGCAATAAGGGGCTAGGTAAAGCCTAGCCTCTTTTCTTTTTCATAACGCCGAGCAAAGGTTGCTACTCAATAGTCAACACTCTCTATTCAGTCTCTAGCGTAGGCTCCAATTCACCTTGCACTCGCGTTTTAATGCCATCGCCCGCATCTCTAAGCAGGTTAAACGGGGATAACACCACGCCTTTAACCGCTCCTTCTGCCGCACTTTGAGCTAATTCCTTACTCTTGTCAGCCAATAGGTTTGCTTGTAACAAAATCGCAGGGACTTCAGCTCTGAGCATTTCAGATTCGGCAATCACCATAGGTATCATTTGTTCCCGGTACGACTTACTTTCAGCAAGCATTGGTGGCATCACATCAACACGGTAGCGCTTGAGCTCGGTCAGCGTTGGTGGAATCACATCAGTTCTCACCTGCTCGACTTCCGTTCGAATATTTTTTACTTCGTCTAAAATAGCAGGAATTTTACTGTCGACCGACGCTACCGTTGTGTTTACCTTTTCAACCGTCTTTCTAATATCTTCAACAGTATTGAGCACCTCTGGCGCCAGCTCGTCGATGTGCTCTGCCAGTACCAGCCACTCTTCTACTTTTAAGTCTTTGGTGAGCATTGAGATATCTTCAATAACTTGAGGGTAGGTATCGACAATTTCACCAACTTTGTTAGTGAATGAGTAGAGGGTGTAACCTAAGTAAAAAATAGCGACAGCTAACATTAATTGGATCGCGGTAGAGATTTTTGCAAACATGAGTAATCCTTTTCTATATCGCAGAGGCAATGTATCAACTGAGACAAAATATAACGTGAGGCTCGGTATAGTTTAAAGCGGTAGAGCTGTCGTGTACTTCAATGGCTCCATAGCAAACGTCGAGGTCACATTCGAGATACCATCAATACTATTCACCAAGCGCTTGTAGAAATCATCAAAGCACTTCATGTCTTTAACCTGAACCTTCATCATATAATCATACTCGCCAGCCATTCGATAGAACTCCATCACTTCTGGAAAGTCCGACACAGTATTCACAAAGCGCCCATACCACTCATGAGAATGGTTACTTGTTTTCACCAATACGAACGCGGTAAAAGCAAGATCAAGCTTCTCAGGATTCAGCAACGCCACTCTTTTTTCAATAATGCCGTTCTCTTCAAGACGCTTCAGCCTTTTCCAACAAGGCGTTGTCGTGAGGTTAACGGCTTCAGAAATATCGTTCAGTGACAGCGTGCTGTCTTCTTGTAACAACCCTAATATTTTTTTATCTACGGCATCTATCACACTTTCACCAAATCGCATTTAAAGAGCATAATTTTCTACATTTTAGTCAAAAAAAAGCAAATATGGCAAAGTTTTTCTCTCGAATTCTAGCTAAATTATAACCATACCAATTACAAAAAATTCCTACACAAGATCAGGAGAACGCTTATGTGCACTGACCATCAATGGATTAACAACGCGATTCGTAAAATTGAAGCCGACTACCAACGCTCAGCGGATACGCACCTTATCAAGCTAAACCTTCCAAGCATCGAAGGCATTGATATCTACCTTAAAGATGAAAGCACACACCCAACAGGCTCTTTGAAGCACCGTTTAGCGCGTTCTCTGTTCTTATACGCTATCTGTAACGGTTGGGTTGGCCCAGAAACAACGATCATTGAATCATCATCTGGCAGCACGGCTGTGTCTGAGGCGTACTTTGCTCGCCTACTTGGTCTTCCGTTTATTGCGGTAATGCCAAAATGCACAGCGAAGAAAAAGATTGAACAGATTGAATTCTACGGCGGCCAAGCACACCTTGTTGACCGTTCAGATGAAATTTACGACGAGTCTCGCCGCTTAGCGACGGAACTTAATGGCCACTACATGGACCAATTTACTTACGCTGAACGTGCAACTGACTGGCGTGGTAACAACAACATCGCGAACTCGATTTTTAATCAAATGCAGATGGAAGATCACCCAGTTCCAAATTGGGTAGTAATGAGCCCGGGTACGGGTGGTACTTCAGCAACGATCGGCCGTTTCATTCGTTACCAACAGCATGAGACTAAGCTTTGTGTTGTCGACCCTGAAAACTCAGTATTCCATGAGTACTTCAAAACAGGCAATACGAGTGTGAAAGGCAACACATTCAGCAAGATTGAAGGTATCGGTCGTCCACGCGCAGAACCAAGCTTCATTCCAGGTGTGGTTGACGAAATGCGTAAGATCCCAGACGCAGCAAGCATCGCAACCACACATTGGTTGTCTGACATTCTTGGTCGCAAGGTTGGCGCATCTACGGGTACGAACATGTACGGTGTGCTTCAACTGGCAAGCGAGATGAAAGCGCGTGGTGAGAAAGGCTCTATCGTTACCCTTCTTTGTGATAGCGGCGAGCGTTACCTGGACACTTACTTCAATGACGAGTGGGTGAACAACAACATTGGTGACCTAAAGCCTTACGCTGCAAAGTTAGAAGCTTTCTCTCAATCGGGTGAATTAGTTTAAGCACTTAGCCAAGAACAAGCTTCCAAAATAAAAAGAGCCCTTAATGGCTCTTTTTTGATTTGTTCTATTAATCAATCTCTAGCGAGAACAATTATTCTGGCTTCTGCTTCGCTTCAAACGCCGCTAGTTGCTCAGGTGTCGCTTTTGGCTGATGGTTTTGTTTCCACTCATCGTAAGTCATGCCGTATACGCGCTCACGAGCGTCATCGATATCCAAGTCTAGGCCTTGTTGCTCAGCTTCCGCTTTGTACCACTTGCTGAAACAGTTACGGCAGAAGCCAGCCAAGATCATAAGGTCGATGTTCTGAACATCCTTATTATTGTCTAGGTGTGCTAACAGGCGACGAAAGGTTGCTGCATCCAGCTTATCTTGTTCTTCTTGAGAAAGATCTTTGTATTTAAATTCAGCCACTTTACTTTCCTTTATTCGGTTTATTGTATTAATTCGTTGAGCTCTGTTTGTTATACAAAAAAAGCCTGCCACTCGCTAGGAGCAAACGCAGGCTTTTCTATATTGTTACACTATTCCATGTTCATTAGTCGTACGTGTTCATTAACCGTGAGAAGTTCTTCCCACGTTATCATGACTGAGTTCTTTATTTAGAACTGCTTCCACGTGACCTGGAGAACGTGTTGAGCCAGAGATCAGTCGATACATTGCAGGAATGACGAACAAAGTTATCAGTGTCGCGAAGCCCATACCGAAAAAGATAACCGTACCCACCGCCACTCGGCTCTCATAACCTGCGCCTGTTGAGGTAATCAATGGGATTGCACCCGCTAGCGTGGTGAATGCCGTCATCATGATTGGGCGCAAGCGTCGAGCTGAAGCATCAATGATCGCCTTTTCAAACTCAATACCACGGTCACGAAGTTGGTTAGCAAACTCTACGATCAAGATACCATTTTTGGTCACCATACCTATCAACATGATCATACCGATCTGGCTGTATACGTTGACCCCTTGACTCATCAACACCAAGCCTAAGAAGCCACCAAAGATGCCCATAGGTACGGTGAACATCACCACGAGCGGGTTAATGAAGCTCTCAAATTGTGCGGCCAATACCAAGTACGCCACCAACATCGCTAGCGCAAACACTACTAAGATACTCGATTGGTTCTCTTTGAAGTCTTTAGACTCGCCTGAGTAGCTCACTGAGATATCACCCGGAAGCTGCTCAATCGCTTGTTCATCAAGGAAATCAAGAGCATCGCCCAGCGTGTAACCTTCCATTATGTTCGCTTTGATGGTCACCGACTTCTGCTTGTTGTAGTGCGACAAACGAATCGATGATGCCACTTCTTCAATGTGCGTCAGCGTATCAAGCGTTACTAGCTCGCCAGACTGAGTTCGCATGTAGATTTGGCTTAAATCGTTGGCGTTGTTGAAGCTGTTTTCATCACCACGCAAGTAAACATCGTACTCTTCACCACGGTCAACAAAGGTGGTTTCACTGCGGCCGCCTAGCATGATTTCTAACGTGTCTGAAATATCAGAAACACTCACACCTAGCTCAGCTGCACGCTGCTTGTCTACGGTAACCAATAGCTCTGGTGTCTTCTCAGAGTAATCGATGTCCGCACCTTCCATCATTGGAGAGTCTTCAGCCGCTTGCTTTAATAGCTCTGCCCAATTCTGAAGCTCAGTGTAGTCAGAACCGCCAAGAACAAACTGAACTGGCTCACTTGAACCCCCTTTGAAGCCAGGCATGAATGGGAATACACGCACATCAGGAATCCCATTCAAAGATTTACGAACTTCGTTCAAGGCTTCTTGCGCCGTGACATCACGTTCGTCCCAATCTTCTAGGATCATGATAACGAAGCCAGTTTGGTCGCCCGCATTACCACCAAACGCTGGCGATTGAATGCTGAACGATTTCAAGAAACCTTGACCAAGCAGCGGCATTAGGCGCTCTTCAACGATGTCCATATTGGCAGACATGCGGTTGTAACTGGTTGCATCAGCACCACGAACAAACGCAAAGATAACACCACGGTCTTCTTGAGGCGTCAGTTGCGACGGCACTTGTTGCATCAAGCCATAGCTACCGCCCATACACGCGATAATGATGATTGGAGCTGCCCAACGCCAGTTTAAAGCACGGCGCAATATCGCTTTGTACCCAGCTTCTAGCTTGCCAAACACACGTTCTACAAATCGATTGAAGCGATTTGGTTTCACGTTCGCTTTAAGAATTTTACTGCCTAACACTGGCGTTAACGTTAATGCTACGACAGACGAGAAGATCACCGACATAGCGAGCAATACAGAGAACTCGGTAAACAATAGGCCAACCATGCCATCCATGAACGAGATTGGTAGGAATACCATAACCAATACAAGCGTTGTTGCGATTACCGCAAAGCCTACTTCACGAGTACCTTTATAGGCAGCAAGCAGTGGTGACTCACCACGTTCAATGTGGTGGAAAATGTTCTCAACCACCACAATCGCATCATCTACCACCAAACCAATCGACAGGATAAGTGCCATCAAAGTGATCAGGTTAATAGAGAAGCCAAAGTAGTACGCCGCAATAAACGACGAGATCAGAGATACAGGTACAGTTACCGCTGGAATAAGTGTTGCACGTGCTTGACCAATAAAGATGTAAAGCACCAAGATAACCAGGCCACCGGTGATAAAGAGTGTGCTGTAAACTTCTGAGATTGAACGGTCGATAAATACCGTTGAATCATAATCCACCGCTAGACGAGTACCGTCAGGCAAGAACTTTTGAATTGCTTCGACTTCTTTATGGACTAAGTCAGCCACCTCAAGTGGGTTCGCATCTGACTGAGGCACAATCCCCATACTTACGTTAACAACGCCGTCACTCTTAAAGGTCGAGTTCTCGTTTTCTGCGCCAATGTAAACATCCGCTACGTCTTTCAAGTAGATAGGTGTGTTATCAGAAGCACGTTTAACGACTAGGTATTCGAAGTCTTTTGCTTCAGTGAAAGAACGAGCGGTACGAACCGACATCACAATCGCATCGTTACGCACTTCACCGCCCGGGCTTTCAATATTTTCGTTGTTCAGCGCCTGCGTAATATCAGAAGCCGTCACACCACGTCCAGCCATCTGAGCAGGTTTCAGCTTCACGTACATTACTTTGTACAAGCCCCCCGAGATGTCTACTGAACTTACACCGGAGATCAAACTAAAGCGGTCAATCAACACTCGCTCGGTGTAATCGGTTAACTGCGTTCGATCCATCTCGGTTGAGCTTAGATTGATGTAAACTGACGCTTCACCACTACCATTGTTCTTGTAAACAATCGGGTCATCAGCTTCATCGGGCAACGAACGTTGAGCACGCGCTACCGCATCACGCACATCACTGACACCGGTATTAAGATCATAACCAAGTTCAAAAGTGATCGTGATTCTTGAAGAACCATTTCGAGTGGTTGACTCAATTTCGTCTATACCACTGATACCGGAGAGTTGGTCTTCGAGATTTGAGGTTATTTGGCTTTCAATGATGGAGGCTGATGCACCTTCATAACGAGTACTGATCGACACTACTGGGCTTTCAATGTCAGGCATCTCACGAACAGCCAGTTTATTAAACGATACAATACCAAATACAACCAAGAGCAAGCTCAATACGATAGCCGCTACTGGTCTCTTTATAGAAACATCAGATAACAACATTAGTTCGCACCTTCTTGAGTTGCTGTATTTTCATTAAGTTTAGCTTTGTTGCCATCAAGATTAGCGGTATCGCCGTCAAGTTTAGCGGGTCGATTGACGGCAAGTTCTTGAACCAACACACCATCACGCATATTTACGATCCCTTGCACTACGATCTTCTGACCAATCTCGATACCTTTGTCGATCACGACTTCGTTATCAATACGTGCCCCAAGAAAGACTTCGGTACGAGTTGCTTTGTTATCTTCATCGATAACATAGACGAAACGCTTCGTACCTGAATACTCAAGCGCTTGAACTGGGATAATCGGTGCTTCAACTGACGGAAAGTCCATATCCGCGGCCACTAGCATGCCCGGTTTCAAGTAATCATTGTTGTTATCAAAATGGATGCGAACTCGTAAGTTCAAGGTTTCAGCGTTGATACGAGAATCGATGCCAACCACAGTGCCCGTGAACTGAGTCTCACCCCATGCACTGGTGCGAGCCGTTACTGTCATGCCTTTAGACAATTTAGAAAGGTAACGCTCAGGAATTTGAAGGTCTAATTGCATTACCGATAGGTCATCTAGGGTCACTAGTTCAGTACCTGCAGTCACCATTTTACCGCGGCTAAAGTCGATAAAACCAACAGTACCCGAGAATGGCGCGCTGATGTGCAGATCTTTCAGGTTGGCATTTGCAGCGGCTAAACGAGCGTTAGCGATCTCTACATTGGTTTTCTGGGCATCAATTTCAGTTTGCGTAATCGCGTTACGTTTCACTAGGCGTTGAAATTCCGCTAGCTTACGTTGCTCATCTTTTAGGTACGCTTGCGCTTCTGCTACTGCAGCTTTTGCTTTGTCGTCATCTAATTGAACCATCATCTGCCCTTGAGTGACATCTTGATTAGCTTTGATGTTGATAGAGTCCACTCTGCCAGCCACTTCAGAAGTGATCATTACAGATTGCTCGGCTTCTAACTTACCGACCAACGAAAGAGATTGGCTAACTTGGTGAATATCGACCTGCTCAGTAACAACCGTTACTGTGCTAGGCCCCTGACGTTTTGCGAGTACGGCTGGAGACGCCATAAGAATAGACAAGCTAAGCAGGGTTAAAACAGATTTATGCTTCATAATAATGGTCTGCAAGTAAGATTTAATATCTATAAATGAAATTAACCGTATTCTATCAACTGATGAATGATGTAACGTCAAGAAGTGTAAATCTAGATTAAATTCCATTTACGTTTCTTGGCTAATTACATAAATAAAACACAATACAGAAAGCCAGTTCCCTCAAGGTGTTACCTATTTAATACGTAAACCTTAATACAGATGTTCACTTCCCGAGCAATATGCATACTTTTCACCATCTTTGCCCAAAAAGGAAGCATTCAACACAAAACCATAAGAAAAACTCTTTACAGGTTTAACGTGTTTGCTATGATGCGCTCCGAACTTGAGAGATGCGTTGGGAAAAACATCTCTTTAGCCTATCCATTATGAGTTAGGAAAAACACCCTGGAGGGGTTCCCGAGTGGCCAAAGGGAGCAGACTGTAAATCTGCCGGCACTGCCTTCGATGGTTCGAATCCGTCTCCCTCCACCATATTCTTCTTACCTCTTTTGAGAGTTAAGAGAACAACCTAGTTGATGGGCTTATGGGAAAACATCAATTTAGGCTTACTTTGTGAAAAGTAAGACACACCCTGGAGGGGTTCCCGAGTGGCCAAAGGGAGCAGACTGTAAATCTGCCGGCACTGCCTTCGATGGTTCGAATCCGTCTCCCTCCACCATATTCTTCTTACCTCTTTTGAGAGTTAAGAGAACAACCTAGTTGATGGGCTTATGGGAAAACATCAATTTAGGCTTACTTTGTGAAAAGTGAGACACACCCTGGAGGGGTTCCCGAGTGGCCAAAGGGAGCAGACTGTAAATCTGCCGGCACTGCCTTCGATGGTTCGAATCCGTCTCCCTCCACCATATTCTTCTTACCTCTTTCGAGAGTTAAGAGAACAACCTAGTTGATGGGCTTATGGGAAACATCAATTTAGGCTTACTTTGTGAAAAGTAAGACACACCCTGGAGGGGTTCCCGAGTGGCCAAAGGGAGCAGACTGTAAATCTGCCGGCACTGCCTTCGATGGTTCGAATCCGTCTCCCTCCACCATATTCTTCTTACCTCTTTCGAGAGTTAAGAGAACAACCTAGTTGATGGGCTTATGGGAAAACATCAATTTAGGCTTACTTTGTGAAAAGTAAGACACACCCTGGAGGGGTTCCCGAGTGGCCAAAGGGAGCAGACTGTAAATCTGCCGGCACTGCCTTCGATGGTTCGAATCCGTCTCCCTCCACCATATTATCCTTAATTGGAAAATCGAAAAGCCAACTCATTGAGTTGGCTTTTTTCGTTTCCGTGTATAATATTTCACTGTACCCGTTACCTTTCTCGTTCAACGATCTTGATAACCTATAATCCAAGTTGAGAAGTTTCTCTCAACAACTGAATTAAAACCAAATATGCAGCTACAAACCCTAGGAAAAGGTCGCTTCGAAACTGAATGGACCGAAGACAAGCAACTAATCGAACAAACCATTCGTGATTGTATTTGTACGAGCAGAATATTTGAGGAAAATGAGAGGTTATTAACTCAAGGAGAGCATGTAGAGAACCTCTACCTTGTTGATTCAGGAAGAGTTTCTATGGGAATGACGGCTCGAAACGGTAAAACATTTTTGCTAGGTACTCTCGAGTGCGAGCAACAAGTTTTCGGAGAGATGGAATTCTTTACCGGATACCGATGCCAAATGGATATTATGCCAATCGAACCTATTAGCGTATCTATCATTGATGCACAAAAACTAAAGAAATATTTGTTAGAGCAACCTAGGCTCTCTCTTTATTTCGCCAGTGCTATCGCTATTGACTATCAAGATACCGTCGAAATCCTAACAAGGCGTCTTCTGTATCCGATCACTTACAATGTTGCCTACGACATTTATCATCAATATTTGAATGACTTACCCGTCGATGGCTTTCAAAAGAACTACCTTGAAGCAGAACGTTTCGCGACTACCGATCGAGTCTACCGCCGCGCAGTGAAAGAGCTTGAGAATAAAGGCTTTATTGCAAAAGAAAAGAAAGGCTTAAGGATTCTTGATCTAGAAGGGCTTAAAAAGTTTGCGGAGCAATAAAGGCCTGCACAAAAGCAGGCCTTTCGGGATAACTCAAAACCGATAACTCTTTATTGAGTTTGGTTAGATTGGCTCACTTTGTACTTTGTACTTTGTACTTTGTAGATGCAGTAAGCATCACCAACACAACAGCATAAATAACTGGGATAGCATACATAACCGTTTGTAAGCCAACAATACTTTCAACCATAGAGCTAATCGCAGGACTAAACATTGCACCAGCACTGCCGCTGACCAAAATATAAGACACATTTTTACTTGATGCATTGCGAACAAATGACACACCATAAGCAATGAAAGCATTATAAAGTGCGGCGCAAGCAAACCCATAACCGTAAGTCAGGTAAGAGAGCCATTCTAGTTGGTTTGTTGTAACGATGACGCTCGTTATCACCATAGCAAGCGTAATAATCGTCAATAAGAAATACTGAATTTTCATACGCGATACAATGACAGTCGAAACTAAAGCACCAACCAACGCTGCTGACCAATACTGAGTAATAATATTACCTGCTTGTTCAAATGGAATATCGAACTTCTCTTTCACAAACATTGGAGCCCAAGTTAAGAAGGTATAAAGGGCAAGCATTCCTAAGAATAATCCAATACCACCACTTATAATGCCGAAGTTCCATTCAGACTTTGATTCAGTTTTTGTTTCGCTTTCATCACCACATTGATTGAAGTTTGTCAGCAAAGCTATAAACATTGTTGCAAATGCAACCACACCAACACTCAAGTAACTGATGCTCCAATTCATAGCATTAGTAAGTGCGTAAGTGGTGATCATAGGGAACACAACACCTGCAATGTTAAATGTCGCGTCTTGTACCACTAACATTGTGCTCTGAATTTTGTCTTTCCATAGTGAAACGACAATAGTACCAGCGATACACAGACCAACACCGCCACAAAAGCCAATGATAGTCATACATAACATCACGATCGATAACGAAGGCGCTGTATAAAGACCTAATGAGGACAGAGCGATAATGCCATAGCACAGTACCGTCATGCGTTTAATACCGACTTTTTCAATTAAGAAGAAAGCCGCAATAGTTCCGGCGAGTGCTCCACCATTTAATAAAGAAAATATTGATGCTACTTCATTTACATTAGCGTTAAATGCATTGGCTATTGGCTCGACCAACATACCAAATTGTGTCGCAAATCCCGCCATTACGAAATTGGCGAGGAAGCTGATAGCAGTGAGTGTTATTTTATTTTTCATTGTTCACTCCAAGGGCTCGTAGGTTGGATGTTCTAGTTTTGGAGAGCTTTACTTTCAGCCCTCCACACAGGCTTAAGCTTTGATTGCCGTTTCTAAAGCAATTTCAATCATATTGTTAAATGAAAGCTGACGCTCTTCTGCTGTCGTCTCTTCACCCGTGATGCAATGATCCGATACCGTCAGGATAGCTAATGACTCAATACCAAATTGTTGTGCTAGACCGTATAAGCCTGCAACTTCCATATCAATACCAAGCACCCCAAAACGTTCCAACGCAGGGATGAGGTCTTCATCAGGATCGTAATAAAGGTCACCGGTAAACACGTTACCAACTTTTACGTCTATATTTTTCTCTTTCGCTGAAAGGTAAGCATTTTGCAAAAGTTCAAACGTTGCCGATGTCGCCATGTGATAACCACTGCTGCGCTTAGCATTCGTTGGAGAGTCTGTACCGGCTGCTTGTGCCAAAATCACATCACGCATCATCACATCTTTCTGCGTTGCTCCAACACTACCGATACGAATAATACGCTTCACACCGAAGTCATTAATCAGCTCGTGACCATAGAGAACCATTGATGGTACACCCATACCATGCCCCATAACTGAGATGCGTTGCCCTTTGTAATAGCCAGTGTATCCAAACATGTTGCGAATATCGGTCACGAGCTTTGAGTCTTCTAAGTAGGTTTCAGCAATGTATTTCGCTCGTAGTGGATCTCCTGGCATAATTACCGTAGACGCGAAATCCTCAGCAGTACCAGCAATATGTGCAGTCATAATGTTTCCTTATTTGTTTTGTTGGAGCAATCATAAGGAGCAATTGCACAAAGCATTGAGGACAAATGTCCGCTTTCAAAGTACCGCCTCTCAAATTTGAATCATCTCTAGCAAATTCCGGGAATTCATTCTTCTAAAGACCCAAGCATTGCTTACTGGCTATCCTAATACAATCGAGTAGGAGGAGGCCTCGCAGCCTCCGTCCTCTCACACCACCGTACAAGCGTGGGTCGCATACGGCGGTTCCGAATATACTTTCAGTGACTCGTACCCATCTCTTAATGAGTACAGCCCCAACCCCTCGAACCATTTTATTGGCATGGCGTGATTAACCTGTGGCGTTAAAGCTAGATGCCACCAACCCTTATCTGACATCGCTAGCTTCCACGCATTACGCTCCGTTACACCTTGTCGCTGTAACCATGTCGCTATGCTGTGTCTGCGTTTGCGCTGCTTTAGTCGGTAGCACCTTAGTCTACGCCGTATCCATTCATCTAAGCGCTGCATTGCACTTTTACGAACAGTAAGCTTGAAGTAGTGTTGCCATCCTCTTAGATATTGAGTTAACTCCGTGATTATCACCTGTAACTCTCGTCCTCGATTTCGCTTCGTTATCTGACGTACTCGCTTCTTCATTTGAGCTTGTGCCGTCTTCGATATCCCGATTGTTCCGTCTATCTGGAAGCGATGGCTTAGGTAAGTTCGCTTTGTCACTCTCGTTGCTGCACTTTTCTTACGGTTTACCGTCAGCTTTAGTTTCTGCTCCAAGAACTCCGTTATCGACTCTTTGACTCGATGAGCGGCTTCCTCACTACGCACGTAGATTTGACAGTCATCTGCATATCGACAGAACTTATGCCCTCTACGCTCTAACTCTTTATCCAGTTCATCTAATACAATATTTGATAGTAGCGGAGATAATGGCCCACCCTGGGGTGTGCCTCGTTGTCTCTGCTCAACTAGTCCATGTCGCATTATGCCTACCTGTAGGTATGACCTAATTAGCTTTAACACGCGTTTATCAGCAATATCTTGTGACAGCCTGTGCATTAGCCTATCGTGATTCACTGTATCGAAGTATTTTGCTAGGTCTATATCTACTACATAACCTCGACCCTCTCGGATGTAGCGACTGGCGGCCGCCAATGCATGGTGCGCACTGCGGTTGGGTCTAAACCCGTAACTATTGTCGGAGAACTTCGGCTCATAGATACATGACAGCACTGATGTGATTGCCTGTTGGACTACCCTATCAAGGACTGTTGGGATACCTAATTGCCTTACGCCACCACTAGCTTTGGGGATTTCTACACCAAGAACAGATTGAGGTTGATAGCTTCCATCCAGAAGAATCTGGCGAAGCTCTTGCCCGTTTGATGCCTGTCGAAGTCTTGAGATAGTGGCGTTGATGTCGAGCTTGTCGACTCCTGCACACCCTTTGTTCTTCTTCACGCGTCTAAGAGCTTGATTCAAATTGGTTGAAGAGCAAATTTGCTCCATCAACGAAGTTGAGGTCACCAAGACTCGCCCTCCTGTCTATGCCGACCATGCTTGTCATTCTTCGTATCCATGAGCTTTACTTGCGGTATTGCCCTTTGGGACGTAGAGATGAGTTTCATCTTGCTATGACTCCACATGATTGAGTGTCTAGTGACTGCTTCTTGATATATTCAGTTCAGGCCTTCCTTTGAGTTGTACATTCTCAAAGTACTATGCCTTCTGCTGACTTCTTATTGTCCATCACACAACATCACTGCTGTATTAGTCTCTATTGAGACAAACAATAAGATCTCCCGAGGTAAGGCGTTGTTCTTTCCCTTGGCTGTGCCTGATTTACCACTACACACTTCCCGTCGAGGCATTGGACTATTCTATCTATGGCTAGGTTGCCCAAGTTGTAATGGCCTACTATCAGATTTCTGTTCGTCACAACCAAGTTTTGCCATTTGCTTCCTTCAGATTTCACCTCACGGTGAACACCCTTGCATAGGCTAACGGTTCTCGCTCGACTGAGCCCGTAGAGGACTTTCACCTCCTAGATCAACGCCATGCTCGGCGCACCAAAAAAAACCCTGCTGATTTCTCAGCAGGGTTTTTCAATTATTGGGTATCATTCCTAATAACTACATCATATTGATGTTGAGTTAACTCTTGGAATTAACCTTGAATACCAACAATTAACCAAGGTGCATTGTCAGTTGTTAGGTCACGCTCTAAGTGCCAGATATCAGTGATATCTTCTTCAATGCCATCCGATGTATCACGGTAACGACCGCTAAACTGAAGGCTTAGCTGTGCTTTACTACCATCATGGTCAGCACGAACGATTTCAGCATCAACGTACATTACGTCTGTATGTTGCTCACCAGAAAGCTTATCACGCTCAGCTTTCAGGTCTTCGAATAGGCTTGGAGAAACGTATTCTTCAATCGTGTTTAGTTCGTTGTGGTTCCATGCACCTTGCAGTGTACGGTAGTGCTCACGAGAACCATTGATGAATGCCGCTTGATCAAAACCCGGTGGGTAGTTATGTGGAACATCGCTTTGTGCACCAAAGCCGAAACCACCAGCACTATTTGGCGAGTGAGGTTGTGATTGAGGCTGTGCTTGCTCGAAGTTGTGAACATTTGGCTGTTGCTTAGGTTGTTCAAACTTGTTCTGACCCATACCACCGAATGCTGGCTGTTGGCCACGTGCATTCTGCTGATTCATTGAGCCCTGTTTCGCACCCAACATTCCGCGTAGGAATTTGAACGCTAGGAAAGCAATCAGACCCATAATCAGAACATCCATAAACTGGATACCCTCAAATGCGCCACCAAAGAATGCAGCTAAAAGACCACCTGCAAGTAAACCACCTAGCAGACCGCCCATAAGGCCTTTCTTGCTAGAGTTAACTGCTGTGTTCTTACCCGTTTGATCTTGACGGATCGAATTCGTGTTTTGTTGTTTTGGTGCTGGAGCCGTTTTAAAGCTTTTGCCAAATGACTTACCACCACCAAACTTTTTCGCTTCCGCGATTGGCGTCACCGCGACTGTTACTAACAGGATCGCGACTAGTGAGAAAAATCGTTTCATTATTATCCTTTATAGGTTTTTTATCTTTCGACACCTTAATCATACTCGTTAACAAAGAACAATGAAATATTCACGGCGTTTACACATGTATCATAATATTGCGGTTATTAATTGTTTACTAATGTAGCTAAGGGATTGACGGCACTCTGAGGCAGCATTAAAATATTGAACGATGTTCATTTACTAGATACTACTCATGGCACGAAGAAACGATCACACTCGAGAACAACTGATTCAGCTCACCTTAAAGACGGTGACGGACTTCCTAGAAGAGCACTCTTATCACGAGTTAAGTTTACGCAAAATCGCCAATATGATCGGGTATGTACCAAGTACTCTAGTGAATGTGTTTGGTAACTATAACCTGTTGCTTCTGCACGTTGTTGCTCAAACACTAGACGAACTCGCCTCTGAATCCGCATCAGCCGTAGAGAAATCAAGCAACCCACAGCAAGCGTTATTCAACCTTGCTTATTGCTACCACGACTACGCTCAGAAAAATCCTCATCGCTGGCAGCTTATCTTCGAACACAACATGAATGGTGAAAACCTTCCTGAGTGGCAATCCAATCGAATTGATAAAATGACGGGCATGCTAGAACAATTATTAATGGCCATTGCGCCTGAACACACCGAAAGTGAAGTTGTGAAAGCAAGCCGTGTGTTATGGTCTGGTGTTCACGGAATAACCCTGCTGAGTGTTGATGATAAATTTTTCGCTTCTGAGCCTATTGATGGTAAAGAACTGATTAATAACCTAATCTCAAACTACCTCACCAACTGGTAATCATTGAAGGACAGATAATGAACAATGACAGCCAATCCTCGCTGTTAGCCCAAAAAAGGTTCCTACCCTATTTTATTACCCAATTTTTGGGAGCCTTTAATGACAACATCTTCAAAAATGTCCTGCTGCTCTTTGTTGCCTTCGCAAGCGTAGACACCTTGCCAATTTCCAGCAATTTGTTCATTAACTTGGCCGCTGGTCTTTTTATCTTGCCCTTCTTTCTCTTTTCTGCTTTAGCGGGCGTCTTGGCGGATAAGTACGAAAAATCTTGGTTCATTCGTAAGGTTAAGCTTCTTGAAGTCGTGATCATGTCACTGGGCGCTATTGGTTTTATCTACGAAAGCTACGCGATTCTGCTTCTATTACTGTTTTTAATGGGAACACAAAGTGCCTTCTTTGGCCCTGTAAAATACGCCCTACTTCCTCAGCAGTTAGAATCGAAAGAACTGGTTTCGGGTAATGCTTTGGTCGAGACGGGGACTTTCTTAGCTATTTTGATCGGCACCTTAGGCGCCGGAATCATTGCCTCAGAAGAGAATTCAAAGCTGATCGCCGCAGTCTGTATTGTGACGTTTGCGGTGCTCGGCTATTTAGCCAGTCACTTTATCCCTGAAGCGCCAAGCAATGCACCTAACCTAAAGGTGAAGTGGCAACCTATTACACTGACACGCCAAACGCTCGCGATTGCTAAGAAAGATCGACCTACGTTCCAAGCACTGATGGCAATAAGCTGGTTTTGGTTCTTAGGGGCGACTTATCTCACTCAGTTTCCCAACTTTACCAAGGTTTACCTAAACGGTACGGAAAGCGCTGTCGCATTTTTATTAGCACTGTTTTCAGTCGGTATTGCCATTGGTTCATTGGCTTGTGACAAATTATCCAACCACAGGATTGAGATCGGCATTGTTCCCATGGGCAGCCTAGGTATTTCTTTTTTCGGGTTTCTAATGGCCGTTTCGATACCAGATGCACTTCCTGAATTCGATTCGTTCAAAAGCTTCGTGTCTTACTCAGAATTATGGCCTCTATTTTCCTATCTACTACTGCTTGGCATGTCAGGTGGCATCTTCATCGTGCCTTTGTACTCTTTAATGCAGTTTAGAGCCAAACCCAATGAACGAGCGCAAGTTATCGCAGGTTTGAACATCTATAACTCACTGTTCATGGTGGGAAGCGCAATCTTAGGTATCGTCTTCTTGAGTGTTCTAGATCTTTCGATTCCACAACTGTTTGTGTTGCTCGCGGTTGGAAACACTTTAGTTATGCTTTACCTGTTCTGTCAGGTACCTATTTACGCTTTCCGCTTCTTTACGTGGGTGGTCACTCACACCATGTACCGTGTAAAGCATAAGAATCTTCACCACTTACCAGAGAAAGGTGGTGCGCTGATTGTCTGCAACCACGTAAGTTATATGGATGCATTATTGCTGAGCGCCGTTTGCCCTCGCTTGATTCGCTTTGTGATGGAAGAAGATTACACCCAATTACCGCCAATTAGACGCTTCTTAAAAAGAGCGGGGGTGATTCCAATCTCCGCAACGAACCGCAGATCGATTCGAAATGCTTTCAAAGAAGTAGAACGTGCCCTGCATGAAGGCCACATCGTGTGTATTTTCCCAGAAGGAAAACTAACTTCTGATGGTGAGGTTGCAGAGTTCATGCGTGGAATGGAACTGATTATCAAACGTTCTCCTGTATCTGTCATTCCAATGGCTCTCAAAGGTTTATGGGGCAGCTACTTCAGTCGTTACAAAGGCAGAGCGTGCAAAGGATTACCAACCCGCTTCTGGACGAAGCTAGAGATCGAAGCTGGGAAGCCGATTTTGCCGAAAGATACCTCTTGTGAAACATTGCGCCAGTCGGTTGCAGAGCTTCGTGGATCATTGCGCTAAGCAGAGCCATCCCAGACAACTCTCTAGCTAAATATTAGAGCATAAGAACAAGCGTTCAGTTTTACTTAACGTTTGTTCAATTCATTTAGACTTACTTACCATTGTGTTACGCGTATAGTCTTCCACTACGCTGCCAATACTAGACGCGACGACCTAAATATAATGAATCTAAAAAAGTCTGTTCCATTTTATCTTGCTGCTCTGTTTTGCTTAACCCCGTGGGTGAGTTCACCGACGGCACTCGTGATCGGTTTCCTGCTTGCGAGTTTAGGTTTAGTCCCTGAGCACCTAGAAGTAGGCAAACTCACCAAGAAGCTACTGGCCTACTCAATTGTCGGCTTAGGTTTTGGCATTCAGTTTGAAAAAGCACTGGCTGTAACAGGCGACGGTATCGGTTTGATTGTCACGACCATCATTGGCACGCTAGTGATTGGTTGGTTCTTAGCGAAACAAATGGGGCTGGATCGCACCACGGGTTACCTTATCTCTTCTGGTACCGCTATTTGTGGTGGTAGTGCCATTGCCGCCGTAGCACCAGCGATTAAAGCAGACGATGAACAAATTGGTTTAGCGTTAGCCACAGTATTTGTGTTGAACTCAGTTGCCCTTTTCTTGTTCCCGATGATTGGCCATGCGCTTGAGCTAAGTCAACAAACTTTCGGTACATGGGCGGCAATCGCAATTCATGATACCTCTTCTGTAGTCGGCGCAGCATCAGCATATGGCGAAGAAGCACTCACAACAGCAACAACATTGAAGCTAGCACGCGCACTTTGGATTGTCCCAATCGCTTTAGTCAGTGCGATGATCTTCAAGAACGATCAAAAGAAGATCACGATTCCTTATTTCATTTTCTTCTACTGCGCTGCTATCGCTGTTAGTGACTTATTGCCACAATTTGAGATGGTCTATCAAGGTATCTTTGATGTATCTAAGCGTGCGCTGGTAGTGTGTTTGTTCTTGATTGGTTGCGGTATTTCGGTTGAGAAGCTGAAAGCGGCAGGGCCGAAGCCACTGATGTTTGGTATTACAATGTGGACGATGATTTCGACAGGCTCATTAGCGTGGTTAATTCTCGCATAATGCACCTAATACGCCTATTACGCCTAATACGTAAAGAAGCACTGTAGATTGGTTCATGTGTTAACCAGACAAACAGATTAGCGAACGACAAAATAAAAAGGCAAAGCTCAAATGGGCTTTGCCTTTATCGTATATATTCATTGTGACAACAGTCATTAGTCAAACACGGGCTTTTCACTCTTTTGGCTCTCCCTTTTCATCAAAACAAGTACCAAAACCAACACAAATGCGGTGAGTTCAGCCAACGATCGCGTCAGTCCAGACGAAGTGACTGCTAGGCCTATCTGCAGTAAAACCGCAATGATGAGGGCAATTTTCATAATAATTCTTTATTCTATAATCCGTTATTTATAGCACTTATTATGATGGATGGTTATAAAGATAATAAATTCTGTTTTGAACTATCTAATTGCTAAATTAACTAACCGCCTCTCAATCTAGCAAACGACACACGCCTTCCAGAGGTCTTCGGCTTTTTAGTTCCTATGCTTCAATAACCAAGATGCCAAGCCTGGTCTCGATACTTTGATCCCCTGCTGTTCTTGCTCAGGCATCTGATAATACTCGATAGGAAATTTGAATCGCTCTAGGCTCCCTTGTAACTGTTCTGTAAACCACTCTTTGGTAGGCAGTTCATCACAGTCAACAATCGCAATCGGTCTAAAGCCAAATTCATTGTCTTCAACAGGGACTACAAAGGCTTGTTTAACTTGAAGTAATTGGTTGAGTGCTCGCTCAATTTCTTCACAGTGGATGTTTTCACCGCCGGAAATAAACTGGTTATCCGCTCGGCCAATAATCGACACTTGTTCGCCATCCCATTCACCGAGGTCTTTACTGTCGAACCAACCTTGCTCATCCACCAGAGGCGTTAAGTCTCCTTGATAGTAATAACCAGAAGCAAGTGTATTACCGCCAATATAGATGCGCTGATCTTCAATCTTCAATTGGCGGTGGTCGAGAACAAAGCCTGCCGTCTTGGTGCCATCGACGGGTTTCGCGGTCACTGTCGAAGCGGCTTCTGTCATACCATATCCAAGCCAAGTTTCGATACCCATTTGTTGAGCTTCAAGCCCTAGCACTTCTGGGATATGACTGCCACCCAACAGCACATGAGTTAAAGTAAGTGCTTGCTTACTTTGTAATAACCTATGGAGTTGAGTAGCCACTAAAGAGGCATGACTGCAACCTTCGATATCGGCTTCGAGCTTACCTTGACCTATTTTGATACAGCCACCAGCAGCTAACCAACGATGGACAATCGCTAATCCCGATACGTGGTACATCGGCAGACTAAGTAACCATGTATCAGCTTGTTTAAATTGGAAAACGTCGAGTAAGCCCTGAGCTGAACACAAGTGTTGCTGCAAGGTGTGCGCCACCGCTTTCTGATTTCCAGTAGAACCAGAAGTGAATACGATGCTCGCTAAAGATTGAGGATTAAAGTTAGGGTTTTGCAGGGTTGTTGGCTTGTCATCACCATCGACCTTAAGTTCGTTCAAGCAAGGTAACGTCACCAATATAGTCTTGAGGTCAACAGCATCAGAAGGATCTAACCCACAGCTATCTAATAGCCAAAGGTAACGTCTGTCTGACTGGCCAAAAAGGGATTGAAGCTTCTGCGTTAAACTAGCTGCTGGCTGAGGCATTGTAAACGCACAAACCACACCTAAATTTAAGGCTGCAAGATACACTGGAATCACTTCGGCTTGGTTCTTACCGACAATCGTCAGTGCATCACCTTCACGTAAACCTTGATGGGATAATTGTTGTTGGTACTCACTCACTAACACTGAGACTTGCAACCAAGTGTAAGCACGATTAGGGGTCACTAACGCTGTTTGATGTGGGTTCTGCTGCGCCCACTGTACCCAGATCGGGTGGTGAATAGATTGTGGGCGTATCATAAGATAACCAAAAAATAGATTGAAAACGGTCTAAGCCAAGCGAACAATCGGCCTAAGAAGACCAAATCAGTTGCTGCTGTGCAAGCGTTGAGACTGGAAGCTTGCAACCCGGCCAAGAGACTTCTAGCTGTTGCTGATACAAGCCAACCGTATCAAGTCCTGGAACTTCATTAGGCAAGTATTGTTGTGCTAATCGCGCAATCTGAGTTAAACCAAGACTAGACTCTATGCTTGAGCTTAGTACTGGTTTGATACCAAGTTGCTGCGCGCGTTCTATGATAGCCACACAACGCTCTACCGAACCAATTAGAGTTGGTTTAATCACTACCGCTTTAATACCCGTAAGGTCGCTGAGATTAAACTCTGGGCTTCTTACCGCTTCTTGTAGTGTCTCATCCCATGCAATCGCAACGCCATGGTCGATGGCAAATACCAAGCTTTCTTCTGGCTTCTGACAAGGTTCTTCAATAAAGCTAATACGTTGACGAAGTGAAGGCGCAATGTACTTGATGAACTGCTTAGCTTTTTCTGGCTTCCACGCACGGTTAGCGTCAAGCCTTAGGGTTAAATCAGGAATCGACTCAAGGAATAAGCTCACCAGCATGCCATCACGGATCGCTTCATAAAGGCCAACTTTTACCTTAGCAACCTTCTCACCTTTCATCTCATTGAGCACAGGGATCAACTCATCAGGGTCTCCCGTACACAAAGGCGCAGCTTGATAGTTACCTTCTGCGTTAAGGTCGCCGCGTAGTTCCATCTTCGCCATCGAAAAGCCAAACGCGACAGAAGGATATAACTCATCAAATGGCGTTTGAGGGTTATTGTGGCTCCAAAGCTCTAGTTCGTGTTGCAGTTGAATACCGGCTTGCTCGGCATCTTCTAGACTAAAACCTGGCAGAGGTGCAACTTCACCAAAACCAGTTTTACCCTCATACTCAAGTTGGATAATGTAACCAATTCGTTCGCTCAACTTATTATCACGAAGTACTACACCACTATCCATAGACAGTTGATAACGGTAGAGTTTCGCGTGACGCTGAGAATTCATTGAGTTCATAAGGTGTCCTAAAAATGGGAACATCAAAACAAAACGAGCCGCTATTTAGCGACTCATCCTGAAGAGGAAAAGGTTATGGGTTACGCGGAAATTTGTCAAAATCAGGACGACGTTTCTCGTTAAACGCATTGCGACCTTCTTGGCCTTCCTCTGTCATGTAGAACATCATGGTTGCGTTACCCGCCAATTCTTGAAGACCGGCTTGGCCATCACAGTCAGCATTGAGTGCCGCTTTCAAGCAACGCAGCGCCATTGGGCTGTGTTGAAGCACTTCACGGCACCAACGAACCGTTTCTTTTTCTAGATCAGCAACAGGTACGACTGTGTTTACTAAGCCCATGTCCAATGCCTCTTGAGCATCGTAGAAACGACACAAGAACCAGATTTCACGCGCTTTCTTTTGGCCAACGATACGAGCCATGTAAGAAGCCCCCCAACCGCCGTCGAATGAGCCTACTTTAGGACCCGTCTGACCAAATTGCGCGTTTTCAGCTGCAATGGTAAGGTCTGCCATCATGTGAAGAACATGACCGCCACCGACTGCCCAACCCGATACCGCTGCGATAACCGGTTTTGGACAAGTACGAATTTGACGTTGGAAATCAAGCACGTTCAGGTGGTGTGTACCTGAATCATCTTGATAGCCGCCGTAGTCACCACGGATACTTTGGTCACCACCAGAACAGAACGCCTTCTCACCAAGACCCGTCAAAATGATCACGCCAACCTTCTCGTCATAACGAGCATCAGCCAGTGCATTGATCATCTCTTTTACGGTTTGTGGACGGAACGCATTGTGGACTTGAGGGCGCGCAATCGTAATTTTCGCAATACCGTCGTCAGACTTGTGGTACTGAATATCTTCAAAATGACTGCTTTCATCGCGCCAGTTAACTGCTGCGTAAAGTTCTTCTTCTGTGATACCTACTGTTTTAGCCATGGTGATTCCCATTGTTCTATTAGAGACCACGACTAACGAATAGTCGTGACGGTGTTGCTCTGCTTTTGATAGTGCTTGATACGAGAGAACCGCTCAGTCAGTTTAGCGACGACTGGCGATACATTGGATGATCAGGTTTGAAAACAGTTCTGGTTGTTCGAAATGAACATTATGACCAGCGTAATCGACCTGACTATATTCAAAGCCACTATTCTCAGCTAGATTCATGAATTTACGATCTTTTTCACCACACACATAATGCAATTGATGCTCATGAGATTTCAATGTGGCACGTAAATCCGGTTGCTTAGCTAACGAAGTAGATAACAACATATTTGCTACGGATACTCCAAGGTTACCACTACGCTTTATGACCAAAGTTTGTCTTTGCTCATGATTTAGTGAAGAAAAGACGCTTTGTTGATACCAATCGTCTAAAACATCTTCAATCGACTGCTGTGCAAAGCGGACAGCCCACTGCGTATCATGTACTAACCGTTGTGCTCGTTCTTCATCACGCTCCAGACCAAAGTTACCACCTTCAATAATGACTTTCTCTAGGTTGAGTGTTTCGAAGCAAGGGCTTGTCACCCCATACATGGCAAGCCTGCCTCCCATAGAGTAGCCAATCACCACGATAGGGTAATCTGCAGGGAGATCATTAAGAGCAAGTTGAGAAGTGATGCACTGAACGATTTTCTTGCAGCAATGATCAAAGCCTACCGGATCGATAAAGCGACTTTGTCCGTGCCCAGGCAAATCTATGCAAAGACGAGGAAAATCCTTTAGATATGGATGACATGCGCTCCAATCATCCCCGCTTCCGAGTAAACCATGTAGAAAAACAAGCAAAGGTTTATCAGAAGATTCTTGTACCGCTGGGTAATAATTGGAGTAAAGCATGTAAAGTCCTTAGGCTAATGCCTCAGTGAGCATTGAACTGAATTGTTTCAGCAAAGTAGACGCTTGTTCGGGAGGCGTCTTAACTTCAACGAGCAAGGTACCCTGACCCTGTTCGAAATGTTGTTCGATAATTGTTTGATAGCAATTCAAAGTTTCTGGCGCCGCATAACCAAGCTGGAATTGCGCAGCGGCATGTTCAAAATCGAAACCATGGGGCATTTGATATAGAGATTGTTTTTGTTGCTCAGGAACGGGCAACAAGTCAAAGATCGCACCACCATCATTGTTGGTCACAACAATAACCGTCGGCGTTGCATTGTGAGTAAGCAGAGCCAGAGAGTTGAGGTCACACAACAAAGAAGTATCACCAATCAACATCATCAACGGATTCTGGTTGGCTTTCACCACACCCGCAGCCGTCGCCACCAAGCCATCAATGCCCGATGCGCCACGATTACTGTAAACTTGATTCGCAGATATTGATGACAGCATATCCACCAGCCTTACCATCAAGCTATTTCCCACAAATAGCTCTCTGTCTTTAAGTCTAGCCGACAAGTCAACTGCAACGCTCAGCTCGGTCAGCTGGTCATTATTGGATATTTGCGCCAACGCCAATTGTTGAACCGTCTTCGCGATTTCGACCAAAGGTACCGCCCAACCTGCATGTTGACCTAATAAGGTGGGTAAATGCTGCTCTGACACCCATAGCTCGATATCAGCAACGATATGGGTTTGAGGCAAATGATCTTGGTTGATTCGGTGCGAATCCGGTGACACAACGATGTATTGTGATGAGCAGAATGATGATGCTTGCGACTTTATCCAATGATTAAGGCGCTTAGAAACAATGCGCTCACCGAACTGAAGGATAAAGTCACATTGGTTGAGTTGTTCTTTCGCTACGCCACTCTGCATCCACAGATCATAATGTTTCCAATCACTGGTGACACCTGATTGAGGGTCACAAAAAACTGGCCAGCCTAATGTTGTGGCAAACTGCTGAGCTTTTGTCGCCGCTTCATTATCGATAGAACCAATAATCACCGCGCCTTTATGCGCAACGTAATCTCCCGGCGCGACTGGCTGTGTATTCAAACGGTTAGCCAAGTAGGTATTGGAATACGGGCTTGTCGAAGTTTTCCATCCTGCAATACTGGCCGTGTAATCAGCATACATTTCAGCACTGTTCGCTGAATATAGAGGTTCTGGAAACGGACAGTTAATATGAATCGCACCACCAACATTACGTTGTTTCGCCAGCGCGTTATCAACTGATGTCAGTAGCCAGTTCAAAGAAACTTGTGTACTCGGGCTTGGTAGGTTTAAAGCACTTTCAACATGGGAAGAAAAGATACCATGCTGCTGAATCGCTTGATTAGCACCACAATCGACCAAATCGATGGGTCTATCAGAGGTCAGCAAGATCAGTTTTTCTCGTGTCAACCCAGATTCAGCCGTCGCAGGAAGCAAATTTGCGACAGCAGTACCAGAGGTAACAATCACGGCAACTGGCTTATCGCTGGCTTTTGCTCAACCTAGCGCAAGAAAACCAAGCCCACGCTCATCAAAGTGCGTGTGTAAGGTTAGCTTAGGGTTGGCTTCAGCTTCGAGTGTTAATGGTGTTGAGCGAGAGCCAGGTGCGATGCAAACATGTTCAACACCGCTGCGTGCAAGCTCTTCAAGTAATGTGTGACACCAAACTCTATTTAATACGGCTTGGTCGTGGTTCATGACGCCACACCCAGGGGTGGATGATCTGAAATTAGGCTGAGCAGAGTCGACATCTTCTTGTCCAACTCTTGCCACTCATGTTCAGCAACAGATCCCGGCACGATCCCCGCACCCGCAAACAGTTGTACTTGATCGTTTACAACCAAGGCACTACGAATCGCGACACAGAATTCAGCGCGTTGATGGCTAATATAACCAACAGAGCCTGCATACCAACCTCTTGAAAAAGGTTCATGTTCAAGAATAAAATCCATCGCTTCTTTACGAGGTAATCCCGCAACGGCCGCTGTTGGTTGTAATGAAGCCAGCAACTGGACACCATTAACACCAGTATTGAGTTGAGCGTGAATATTACGCTTAAGGTGCTGCACCTTCCGCAAACGCACAAGTCGCGCCTCTTTTTCAACGTGGACCGTTTGAGAATGAGGAGTGAGACGTTCAATGATATCGTCAACCACATATTGGTTTTCATTGAGGTTTTTACTATCTTGAGAAAGCCAGTTGGCTAACTCCATATCTTCTGTCGCATTTTCTCCGCGACCAATAGTTCCCGCTAACGCTTCAGTATCAAGCTCTGTGCCATATCGACTGTACAAACGCTCTGGCGTTGAGCCGATAAAGCTGTGTTTGGAATCTAATACCAACATAAAGTGAAAACTGTGGTGGTTTTGTAGGTAGCTGGCCTTGAGCAACTGAGCCGCGCAGATTGGCGCATCCAATTGCAATGTGGTTCTACGAGCTAATACGACTTTCTTATATTCTTCGTCGCTGATGCCCTGAAGTACTCTATCGACCAAATTGCCCCACTGTTCTCGTTCTGGAACATGGTTAATCTGCTCAATGTGCGCCGACAAAGGAGCCAAAATCGCCGCATCTACAGAGAGCTTATTCAAAGCATTAATGGAAGCAACGCGATCAGGAGACAAATTAACCGCTAGCGACCAAGTGTCGTCAAAACGAATTAATTCAACCTGAGGAAGGAAGAAAAACGATTCCATGCAACGGGGGTTCTTCGCGGTATGTCCATCAAATGAACGTCCACCCCAAATTCGCTGGTCTTCACCAAGAATCGCATACGCGGGAGCAGGATCGGAGAAAGTGTGCAATTGACCGAGCGCGACCACTTCTTCACGAGTGTCGCGTGACTGCCAGTACAACTTTGGAAAGAGCGGTTGAGCATGAAGCCATTCAATAAATGCAAACGATGGTTTTTGCGTTAAAACTTCAACACAGCGAATTTCATTTGTTTGGGCATTTTGTACTCGCTCAATCAAAGCGGAGATAGTTTGCTGGAAATATGACAAGCTAACCTCGTTCACATCTAAATTATTATTATAGTAGTTTGATACTTAATGAAGAGTGCCGACTCAGATCAAAAATGTACGATATCTTTTGAACATTCGTGTGATTTTAAGCGATCCAGCCTATTTATTCATATTAGCTAATAACAAAGAAAGCGATTAATTAAAATTTAGAAAAGAGTGACAAAAAAGACCAAACGTGACACTGAAATGCGACATTCATCAGATTTTTATTCTATCAAACCCCGTTTTGCGGTACTTTAATAAAGTATTTAAATTAATTTCAGGAAATCGGCAATGCAAAATATCGGGATGTCGTCAAAACTCAACAGCGTATGCTACGAAATCAGGGGGCCTGTACTCAAACATGCTAAGCGTATGGAAGAAGAAGGGCATAAAATACTGAAGCTCAATATCGGTAACCCCGCCCCATTTGGTTTTGACGCCCCTGATGAAATCCTTGTTGACGTAATCCGTAACCTACCGACATCTCAAGGTTACTGCGACTCAAAAGGCATCTATTCAGCCCGCAAAGCAGTTGTTCAGCACTACCAGAAAAAAGGCCTACGTAACCTTGATGTAGAAGACGTTTACATTGGTAATGGCGCATCAGAGCTTATCGTTATGTCTATGCAAGCGCTACTGGATAACGGTGATGAAATCTTAGTTCCCGCTCCAGACTACCCACTGTGGACTGCATCTGTCGCGCTTTCTGGTGGCACACCTGTTCACTACATGTGTGATGAAGATGCTGATTGGTATCCAGATCTAGACGATATGCGCGCGAAAATTTCACCAAAGACACGCGGCATTGTACTGATCAACCCAAACAACCCAACGGGCGCTGTTTATAGTCGCGACTTCTTACTTAAAGTGGTTGATATCGCTCGTGAGAATGACCTGATCATTTTTGCCGATGAAATCTACGACAAGGTGCTTTACGACGGTGCAGTACACACTTCAGTCGCAACGCTAGCTGAAGATGTACTCATGGTGACATTCAACGGTCTGTCTAAAGCTTACCGTGTATGTGGCTTCCGCGGTGGTTGGATGTTCTTAACCGGTCCAAAACATATTGCGAAAGGTTATGTCGAAGGGTTAGAGATGCTCGCCTCGATGCGTTTGTGTGCCAACGTACCTATGCAGCATGCAATCCAAACTGCACTGGGTGGCTATCAAAGTATCAACGAACTGTTGCTGCCCGGCGGTCGCTTACTTGAGCAACGTGACCGAGCATGGGAACTGATCAACAAGATTCCAGGTGTCTCTTGTGTGAAACCTAAGGGCGCGATGTATCTGTTCCCTAAGATTGACACCAACATGTACAATATCAAAGACGATCAGAAGTTTGTGCTCGACTTCCTTAAACAAGAAAAGGTGTTATTGGTTCAAGGTACTGGCTTCAACTGGCCGAAACCGGATCACTTCCGTATCGTAACTCTGCCGCACATTGAAGACCTTGAAGTTGCCATTGGCCGTCTTGAGCGCTTCTTGCAAACTTACAGCCAAGACGATCTCATCGAGGCTAAATAAACACTACGAGAGATGGCTACAATTTGCTGTTTTAAAAGGCTTTAACTTGTAATCAATCACTTCTATGCTTAAAAGGCTCCTGTTTAGGAGCCTTTTTTGTATCCTCTGTCTCGTGCAGTTTGTAACAAACACAAGGTACGAGTGGAGTATTGTTTATACCAATCACAGTAAGTAAGTGTTCAGAAATAGCGCAGGAAAAAAACTTAAGAACAAGGCAGAATTTTTTGGTAAGTAGTTATTCTACAATCAAAAATTCTAACAAAGTTATCGAGTTTTTTAACAAGCTAGGATGACCAGTTATTTACTACGATTGGTACTATAAGGACACTTATGAAACAGAGCCATTTCTTCGCCCATCTCGCACGCATGAAGCTTATCCAGCGCTGGCCGCTGATGCGATCAATCTCAAGCGAGAACATTTCAGAACATAGCCTGCAAGTGGCTTTCGTCGCACATGCCTTGGCATTGATTAAAAATAAGAAGTTTGCTGGCCAACTCAACCCCGAGCACATTGCCTTGCTCGGTATGTACCATGATACCAGTGAGGTACTGACTGGTGATTTGCCAACTCCAGTTAAATACTACAACCCAGACATTGCTCTGGAGTATAAGAAAATCGAGGCCGCAGCAGAACAAAGGTTACTTTCTATGTTGCCGGAAGAGTTCCAAGAAGATTTCGCCCCTTTCTTAATATCTGGAACAGCAAGCAAAGAAGAACAAAGCATCGTCAAACAAGCCGATACCATCTGTGCTTACCTCAAATGCCTGGAAGAACTCAGCGCTGGAAACCACGAATATGAACAGGCCAAACGCAGGCTCGAAGAAACACTATCACAACGCAAAAGTCCGGAAATGGATTACTTTCTGACAACATTTGCACCCAGTTTCGAATTATCACTAGACGAAATCAGCTAGCTAGGTATAAGTTGAGCGTAATTATCTAAATAAAATCAATTTGATAGGTACTATTTTGACTTCTCCAATCGAACCACCATTTGTACTCGAGCAAGAATGGCAAGATCGAAACAACGATGAGCATAAGATCAGAAGAGACGATCACCGTAGCCCATATCAACGCGATCGTGCTCGCGTGCTTCACTCAGCAGCGTTTCGTCGTCTACAAGCGAAAACGCAAGTGCATGGCACCACAGTCAATGATTTTCACCGTACCCGATTAACGCACTCACTAGAGGCAGCTCAACTTGGTACGGGGATTGTCGCTCAGCTAAAGAAAAAACATCCTGAGTTTCGTGAATTGTTGCCTTCAGACAGTCTGATTGATTCACTGTGTTTGGCTCACGACATTGGCCACCCACCTTATGGACACGGCGGTGAAGTCGCGTTGAACTATATGATGCGTGATCACGGTGGCTTTGAAGGCAATGCTCAGACGTTCCGAATAGTGACACAGTTAGAACCCTACACTGAGCATCATGGAATGAACCTATCAAGACGCACCCTACTCGGTTTGATCAAATATCCATCGCTATTAAGTGAAGTTCAATCGCAATCTCAACATCAACCCGTTAAGCACCAACGACAACTGCGTGCCAAAGATTGGATGCCAGCGAAAGGCATATACGACCATGATGAAGAGTTGTTCAACTGGGTGCTTGAGCCACTTTCAACCAATGACCAACAGCTACTAAAACAAAAAAGAAAGTCACACACCGAGCCTCTTGAGCACAACAAAACCAAGTACAAATCACTCGATTGTTCGATCATGGAACTGGCTGACGACATCGCTTACGGCGTACACGATTTAGAAGATGCAATTGTGCTTGGCTCAGTAACTAAAGCGCAATGGGTTGAATCTGCTTATCCTCAATTGAAAGAGGTAGCTGATCCTTGGATTTGTGAGCATTTAGACTCGATTACTGAAATGCTTTTTTCGGGTGAGCAATATCGTAGAAAAGATGCGATAGGTGGGATCGTCAACGCACTACTCACCAGTATTTCTATCAAACCCGTTGATACAGCGTTTGAGAACTTTCTGCTGGCTTATAACGCTTTTCTTGAGAAGAGCATGGATGCCACATTGGATAGGCTTAAGCGCTTTGTCAGCGAATTTGTAATCCAAGTTCCACAGGTTCAGGTAATCGAATACAAAGGTCAACAGATCATCATGGACATGTTTGAGGCCTTCAGTGCAGACCCTGAACGTTTGTTGCCACTGCCAATCAAGAAGCAATGGCTGCTGCATGAAGATGAATCGAGAAAGATGCGCGTGATCGCCGATTACATCTCATCAATGACCGATGACCTTGCGCAAAAAATGCATCAGCAATTGTTCTCGGCTCATACTGAGTTTTAATTTCTGACTCGTGCTAGTGAAACGGCTTAATCTTAATCTAAGTAGTTTTTCTCAAACACGCCCGGCGGCATTTGATTGATTTGAAACTGGATCATCTGGTCAAATACGGTTAGCAAAGGGCTAAAGTCTCGGTCATTTTCTAACAAGCTAAGTAGATGATACCCCGCTTCGACAGTTGAAAGGCTGTTTTCACTAGGTGCTTTGCGAATTCGGTAATTACCCTTAAGATCTTTCGGCAAGTGAATCGTATTCAACGCATGCAAGTTACTCGATACTTGCCACATCTTGAATGCCTTCTTCCACGTGCCATCCAATAAAATTACACGCAGCTTCTTATTAGGACATGTCGCAGACTCAACTGAAACAGAGTTTTCGCTTGGATATAAAATCACATGTTGATACTGTTCATCGGCCAGCAATGCGTTCAATTGTTCGTTGTCTGAAAAGTCTTCACCGACAAACGTCACGCTGTTATTTAGAGATAACGAGAGAATGCGCGCAGTTCCCATCGGACGATGCGCTTCTGATGGGTGCTGAAGAATGATAAGCTCAACGTTCGATTCTAGTGGCGTAACCCACTGACATATACAAGCTTTCAAAGCCTTGCTGCATTGGCGGCAATAACGAGACATGGATTTAATGTGTACCCTGTTTTAATTTTCACTTCACTTTTATGCGTCTTATTCCAACTTGAGCCAATACAAGCTTGGGTCGTTTGGGATAGCAATGCGATTACCGATGGACAATGGTGGCGAATCCTAACAGGAAACTTTTCACATACCAACTACTCGCACCTTCTGATGAATCTAGCAGGCTTATGGATCATCTGTTATCTGTTTCAACCCACACGAAAACAACTTATCTCTGCGTTAGCTCTGAACAGTTTAGTCACAGGATTGGCTCTGTTACTTTCAAGCATTCAGGTTTATGTAGGCTTATCGGGAACACTGCATGGTTTGTTTGGTTTATTCGCTCTCAGAGAGGCGTTAAACGGCAGGAATTCTAGTTGGCTGTTGGTGGTAGGATTAATCGCTAAGATAGCTTGGGAGCAGCTTGTTGGCCCTTCTAGCACGACTGGCGAGCTGATTAATGCTCGTGTCGCCATTGAAGCCCACCTAGCAGGTGCACTGGCAGGCGGCTCCATGGCTATCATTTCCTCTTTAATGAGTAGAAAAGCGAACTAAAGCTGGATTCTTTCGCGATTCTTTTCAACCGTTGCTTCACCTATCCCTTTCACACTCACCAAATCATCAGCAGTCGTAAACGCACCGTTTTTATCTCTGTAATCGACGATCTCTTGGGCTTTCTTGTCCCCTACACCAACTAATAGCGCTGAGAGTTCTTCTGCCGTCGCGGTATTGATGTTTACCGTAATCTAAATGCCATCGTATAGCTCAGCTTTAGTTGGACTATCAGCAAACACTGCAGAGCTCAGGGTAATAAGAAATGAAAGAAGTAGTATTGAATGTATCGTGCGCATAAATCGTTCCTTTGTTAAAAAAACATAACTTAAGCATTTGCCGCACTAGTTAACACAATCACCAGATAAAAATAAAGCGGGTCACCTAAGTGACCCGCTTCGTTATACATCTTATTTTCATAAGCTTGTTTGTTGGCTCACAAATCTGAATAGGAGCTTAACAACCATATGTTGATTCTCAGTAGTAAACTCTAACTTGAGCTTGTTACTGAGGTAATCAAACGCTTACTGACCTTGACCCACTACATAGTATTCAACGTCTGCGTTTTTACGTAGTACGTTTAGTACGTTAGTTAGATCTTGTTGGTTACCAACACGCTCTAACTGAGCTCCAATTTGAGTGCTGTAAGCTGGGTTGATTTCAGCCGTCACTTTAGAAAGCTCAACAACTACGATGTTACCGTCTTGGTCTTTAGATTGACCAAATACCGCTTGGCCTTCTTCTGGTTTCGATAGTGCGAACACAGAAGCTGCAAGTGGAGAGGTACGGTCAATCGTTTCAAGTTCAGTAAACTCAAGGTTGTTGTCTGAAAGTACCGCTTCGTTACCTTGCTTAAGTTCGTTAACAAGAGATACACCAAGCTCAACCGCTTGTTGCTCTGCTTGTACCGCAGACAATGCAGCGACAACTTGATCTTTCACTTCAGCTAGAGGAAGAATTGTTTCGTCACGAGTCTCTTCTACACGAACAACAATCACGTGCTCAGGTGCAACTTCGATAACTTCAGAGTTCAGACCGTCTTCTTTCACTTCAGGGCTCAAGATAGCTTGCATTACAGCAGGCGTCATCAGAACTTCTGGAGCATCAGCTTGAGAGATAAAATCAGTCGTTTTGATCTTCGCATTGATAGCTTCAGCAGAATCGTCTAGAGAATCTGGGAATTCAAACGCTACTTTTTCAAGTTCAGTTTGTTGCTCGTAGAACTGGTCAACTGCGTGTTGGTCTAGAAGCTCGGTCTTAATCTCTGCCGCTACTTCAGTGTAAGGCTGAACTTGAGAGGCTTTTAGTTCGTCTAGCTTGATGATGTGGTAGCCGAAATCAGATTTAACTAAGCCAGTAGTATCGCCAATATTCTCAAGAGCAAAAGCCGCGTCTTCGAATGCTGGGTCCATAACATCACGTTCAATCCAGCCTAGGTCACCGCCAACGTCTGCACTACCGAAGTCGTCAGATTTCTCTTCAGCTAGCGTAGCAAAATCAGCGCCTGCATTTAGCTCGTCTAAGACAGACTGAGCTTTCGCTTCGTCATCGCCTTGAACTAGGATATGGCTAACTTTACGTTGCTCTTCAGTTGAGTACTTATCTAAATGCTCTTGGTAGTACTTCTGAGCTTCTTCATCGCTAACTTCAAGCTGGGACTTAAGTGCTTCAGCAGAAAGCTCGATGTAAGACACCTTACCTTGCTCTGGCCGAGTGTAAGCTGAAGGGTTCTCAGTGTAGTACTGTTCGATCTGTTCGTCAGTTAACTCGATGTCTTTTGCTAGGTCAGCAACAGAAAGAGTCACAGTACGAATGTCACGAGTTTGAGCAATAAGCTTGCTTTGCGTATCGATCTCACCTTGAAGAACGAACTCGCTGCCTTGTAGGGCAGTAACAAGCTGGTTGCGCATGAGATCACGACGCATGTATTCAGCGAAGCTTTCTGCACTAAAACCTGCACGACGTAATGCCGATTGATAAACTTCTTGGTCGAATTGACCAGCCGTTTGAAATTGAGGCATTTCTAGAATCATGGTACGGATTTGAGTGTCGCTGATTCGTAGGCCTAGAGACTCAGCTTGCTGCTCAAGTAGAACGTCATTGATCATGCGATCAAGAACTGATTTACGGAAAGACTCTACGTATGCAGGGTCTGCAAGCATTTGAGCAAAGTAATCGCCTAGTTGAGACTGCATGCGATTACGTTCGTTTTGGTAAGCCTGTTCGAACTCACCACGAGCGATTTCTGTATTGCCAACTTTAGCTGCTGCGTTGTTACCGCCACCGGTGATGTAGCTGCCTACACCTGCGAATACGAATGACAGGATAATCAACCCAAGGATAATTTTTACCGCGATGCTATTCACGCCTTCGCGTAATCGATCCATCATAATTTAAGTGCTCTCCGGATATGAAGCATTGGCTTCAAAATAAAAATCTATTCATGCGATATTATCAGAAAAAGAAATGCGCATCAGTAGGATGCGCATAATTTAAATAAGTTCAATGTGCTTTGCACACATACTGTCTAAGAATGAAACATCATTTTTCAAACAGTAAACGCATATTACTGCCTTCCCCTCGCAAAATTCGAGGTTTCAGCAACAAAAATTAGTTACATGCGTCTTTAAGTGCTTTACCCGCTTTGAAGCCTGGTACTTTAGCTTCTGCGATTTGGATCTCTTCACCAGTTTTTGGGTTACGACCTGTACGAGCAGCACGAGTACGAACACTGAAAGTACCAAAGCCTACAAGTGCCACTTGATCACCTGATTGTAGCGTTGTGCCAACTGCTTCGATGAAAGCGTCTAAAGCGCGGCCAGCTGAAGCTTTAGAGATGTCTGCGTTTTCTGCGATTGATTCTACTAGTTGTGTTTTATTCACTGTTTTTCCCCTATGTGTCATCTGTGACTACTTCTCGATGACTGTACGTTCCATTTTGGTTTTAATTTAGCCGCAAGCCTTATTACAAAAGGGGTTGCCGCTTTAGTGGAATAACTTAGCGTCCAAAAAAAACGCTGACAAGCCTTTTCGGGCCTATCAGCGTAATTCTTTACTAGTTTTTGCTACGCATCACTATTTTTTCACGTCAAACTCGACCCCTGACGGATCTCGTTCTAGCGCGACTTTAAGTACTTCATCAATCCATTGGACTGGGATCACTTGTAAGTCAGCAATAACATTGTCTGGAATCTCTTCCAAATCACGCTCATTGTCTTTTGGAATTAAGACAGTTTTAATGCCACCACGGTGTGCAGCAAGCAGTTTTTCTTTCAAGCCACCGATAGGTAAAACTTCACCACGTAGGGTAATTTCACCTGTCATACCCACTTCAGCTTTCACAGGGTTACCCGTTAAGCTAGAAACAAGTGCAGTACACATTGCGATACCCGCGCTTGGGCCATCTTTTGGTGTTGCACCTTCTGGTACGTGAACGTGAATATCACGCTTCTCGTAGAAATCTGAATTAATACCCAGATTTTCCGCACGAGAACGAACCACAGTCATCGCAGCCTGAATCGACTCTTTCATCACGTCACCAAGAGAACCGGTTTGCGTTAGCTTACCTTTTCCTGGCATTGATTCAGTTTCGATAGTCAGTAGGTCGCCGCCAACTTGAGTCCACGCTAAACCAGTCACTTGACCGATACGGTTACTCTCATCCGCCTTGCCGAAGTCATGACGTTGAACACCCAAGTACTCTTTCAGGTTATCAATGTTAACCGTTACGGACTTAAGGCTGCTGTCTAGCAGAATATTCTTAACTGCTTTACGACAGATCTTAGATATTTCACGTTCTAGATTACGCACGCCCGCTTCACGAGTGTAATAACGAATGATGCCGACGATTGCTGAATCTTCGATATTAATCTCGTGAGGCTTAAGACCGTTACGTTGAACTTGTTTGTCCAGTAAGTGGCTCTTAGCAATGTTGAGCTTTTCATCCTCTGTGTAACCCGACAGGCGAATCACTTCCATACGGTCCAGTAGCGGGCCAGGAATGTCCATTGAGTTAGATGTTGCAACAAACATCACATCTGACAGATCGTAATCGACTTCTAAGTAGTGATCGTTGAATGCAACGTTTTGCTCTGGATCGAGCACTTCTAGAAGCGCTGAAGATGGATCGCCACGCATATCAGACGACATCTTATCGATCTCATCTAATAGGAACAGTGGGTTCTTAACACCAACTTTAGACATCTTCTGGATCAGTTTACCCGGAAGTGAACCGATGTAAGTACGACGGTGGCCGCGGATTTCCGCTTCGTCACGTACGCCACCTAGAGCCATACGAGTGTACTTACGGCCCGTTGCAGCGGCAATCGAGCGACCCAGAGAGGTTTTACCTACGCCAGGAGGACCAACAAGACAAAGGATTGGACCTTTTAGCTTGTTAATTCGGTTTTGTACTGCCAAGTATTCAAGGATACGTTCTTTAACACGCTTTAAGCCGTAGTGGTCTTCATTCAAAACCTCTTCCGCTTTCGCTAAATTCTTCTTAACTTTTGAACGCTTAGCCCAAGGAACACCAACCATCCAATCGATGTAGCTACGTACTACTGTTGCTTCAGCAGACATTGGCGACATCATTTTCAGTTTTTGCAGTTCTTGCTCGGTTTTTTCACGAGCTTCTTGAGGCATTTTTGAGTCTTCGATCTTCTTCTTCAGAGTCTCGAATTCATCCGGTGCGTCATCCATCTCGCCCAGTTCTTTCTGAATCGCTTTCATTTGCTCATTCAGGTAGTACTCGCGCTGAGATTTCTCCATCTGCTTCTTCACGCGGCCACGAATGCGTTTTTCAACTTGCAGGATGTCAATTTCTGACTCCATTTGGCCCATTAAGAATTCCAGACGTTCAGTCACATCTGCAATTTCTAGAACGTGCTGCTTATCTACCAACTTAAGTGGCATGTGCGCTGCAATCGTATCGGCTAGGCGTGCAGCCTCATCAATACCATTCAGAGACGTTAGAACTTCTGGTGGGATTTTTTTGTTTAGCTTAATAAAGCCTTCGAATTGATTGATCGCGCTGCGAACAACCACTTCTTGTTCTTTTTCGTCAAGTTCTGAGGTTACAACGTATTCGGCATCTGCTAGGAAAAATTCACTTTCTTTAAATTGGTGAATTTTTGCACGCTGCTGACCTTCAACAAGCACTTTTACAGTACCGTCAGGGAGCTTAAGTAACTGAAGAATGGTAGCAACGGTACCTACATTAAATAGGTCTTCGATTGAAGGCTCATCAGTGTCCGCTTCTTTCTGCGCTACAAGTAATACTTGTTTGTTAGCTTCCATTGCCGATTCAAGGCAAGTAATCGATTTTTCACGACCGACAAACAATGGAATAACCATGTGTGGGTAAACCACTACATCACGTAGAGGTAGCACGGGAATTTCGATACGCTCGGAACGTTCCAAGTTCATATATTTCTCTCTTCCGCTTTAACTTATAAAGCAGTATATGGGGCTTAAACGACTGGATTCAATGGAAGAATAAAAAAAAGGAGGTAATTGCTTACCTCCTTTTTCAATTTGAGTGACTTGTCTAAAAAAGACCTACTCTGCAACCGCTGCTTGATTTTCTGAGTTGCTATAAATCAATAGTGGTTCTGACTCACCATTAATTACCGACTCATCAATCACAACCTTGCTTACATCTGTCGAAGATGGCAGTTCGTACATTGTTTCTAGTAGAACACCCTCCAAGATAGAGCGCAGACCACGAGCACCCGTTTTACGTTCCATTGCTTTCTTAGCAATAGCACGCAGAGCATCTTCGCGGAATTCCAATTCAGTATCTTCGATTTCAAATAATGCTGCATACTGCTTAGTAAGCGCATTCTTTGGTTCACAAAGAATTTGAACTAGAGCTTCTTCGTCAAGTTCTGTCAATGTCGTTGTCACGGGTAGACGACCAATGAATTCCGGAATTAGACCGTACTTCACGAGATCTTCAGGTTCAACTTGAGTGAACAATTCACCTACAGTTTTAGCTTCATCTTTTGAACGCACTTCTGCGCCAAAACCAATGCTCGAACCTTTTTCTACACGTTGTTCAATCACTTTATCTAGGCCAGAGAATGCTCCGCCACAAATAAATAAGATCTTAGACGTGTCCACTTGCAAGAACTCTTGCTGTGGATGCTTACGACCACCTTGAGGTGGAACTGAAGCAACTGTACCTTCAACAAGTTTTAGTAGAGCTTGCTGTACACCTTCGCCAGACACGTCACGCGTGATTGATGGGTTTTCAGCTTTACGAGAAATCTTGTCGATTTCATCGATGTAAACAATACCGCGTTCCGCTTTCGCTACGTCGTAATCACATTTCTGAAGCAACTTCTGGATGATGTTTTCAACATCTTCGCCCACGTAACCCGCTTCGGTTAGTGTTGTTGCATCTGCCATAGTGAAAGGAACGTCTAGGAAACGAGCCAATGTTTCAGCAAGTAGTGTTTTACCACTACCAGTAGGACCGATAAGAAGAATGTTACTCTTACCTAGCTCTACACCTTCAGCTGTCGTATCACCATTACGTAAACGCTTGTAGTGGTTGTAAACTGCAACTGCTAGCACTTTTTTCGCGTATTCTTGACCGATTACATAGTCGTCAAGATGCTCACGAATCTCACGCGGCGTTGGCAGCGATTCAGATTCTTTCTTAGGAAGAACATCTTTAATTTCTTCACGAATAATGTCGTTACAAAGATCGACACATTCATCACAAATGTAAACAGAAGGACCTGCGATTAACTTACGAACTTCGTGTTGGCTTTTGCCACAGAAAGAGCAGTAAAGCAGTTTACCGCTACCACCCTCTTTGCTTTTATCTGTCATTCGCTAACCTCTTAGCCTTAACTCTCTATGCTTGAGTGTATATCAATTTGAATCACTTTGCGTTAAACAATTGCCCTGCAATTATTGACCGCGGTGATTAAGAACTGAATCCACCAAGCCGTACTCTACTGCTTGATCAGCAGACATGAAGTTATCGCGATCTGTATCGCGTTCAACAACTTCTAAAGGCTGACCAGTGTGCTCTGCCAATAGTTTGTTTAGCTTTTGTTTGATCGTTAGGATCTCTTGCGCGTGAATTTGAATATCAGACGCTTGGCCTTGGAAGCCGCCAAGTGGCTGGTGAATCATTACACGTGAGTTTGGAAGCACGTGACGCTTACCAGGAGTACCACCCGCTAGTAAGAATGCACCCATAGAGCAAGCTTGACCCATACATACTGTGCTCACGTTTGGCTTGATGAACTGCATTGTGTCGTAGATAGACATGCCTGCTGTTACGCTACCGCCAGGTGAGTTGATGTAAAGATAGATATCCTTGTCTGGGTTTTCTGATTCCAAGAAAAGCAGTTGAGCCACGACAAGATTTGCCATGTGGTCTTCCACTTGACCTGTTAAGAAAATGATACGTTCTTTTAATAGACGAGAATAAATATCGTAAGAACGTTCACCACGGGAAGTTTGTTCAACCACCATAGGAACTAGTGCGTCCATAATCGATGGCATTGTGTTTTTTTCTTGGTAGCTCATATTCTTATGTCCCTAAAATAAATGGCCCGAATGATTAAATCATACGGACCATTGTTAGCAGAATTGTTGACCGTACGTCAACCTTCTACGTCAGATATTACTATATTAAGCAGGTTGCTGATTCATTAGCTCGTTGAAGCTAACTTCTTTATCAGCAACTTGAGCTTTAGCGATAATTGCATCAATAGCTTGCTCTTCTAGAGCAACATTGCGCATGTTGTTCATCATTTGCTCGTTCTGCTCGTAGTAAGCAATTACTTCTGTTGGATCTTCGTATGCTGTAGCCATCTCTTCGATGATAGCTTTAACTTTCTCGTCGTCAGCTTTTAACTCTTCAGTCTTGATTACTTCACCAAGAAGAAGACCTACAACTACGCGACGTTTAGCTTGCTCTTCGAACAGCTCACGTGGAAGTTGGTCAGCAGCTTCAGTGTTGCCACCGAAACGTTGAGCAGCTTGTTGACGTAGAACACCAATCTCTTGATCGATTAGCGCAGAAGGTACGTCGATGTTGTTTTCGTTAACTAGACCGTCGATTGCTTGCTCTTTGATGCGATTCTTAACAGCTTGCTTAAGCTCACGCTCCATGTTTTTACGAACTTCAGCTTTAAGGCCTTCAACACCTTCAGATGCGCCGAACTTAGAAACGAATTCTTCGTTTAGTTCAGGAAGTTCACGTGCTTCAACTTTGTTGATCTTGATTGCGAACTTAGCAGCTTTACCTTTTAAGTTTTCTGCATGGTAATCTTCTGGGAAGTTTACTTCGATTTCAAATTCCATACCTGCTGTTTTACCAACGATACCGTCTTCAAAACCAGGAATCATGCGACCAGCACCCATCTCTAGTGGGAAGTTCTCAGCTTTGCCGCCTTCGAACTCTTCACCTTCGATGGAACCAACGAAGTCGATAGTTGCACGAGAACCAGCGTCAGCTGCAGTTTCAACTTCAGTCCAAGTCGCTTGTTGCTTACGTAGAGTTTCGATCATCTCTTCAACGTCAGCTTCTTTAACTTCTACTGCTGGTTTCTCAACAGTGATGTTTTCTAGACCTTTCAGCTCAACTTCTGGGTAAACTTCAAAAGTTGCGTTGAATACTAGGTCAGCGCCTTCGTTGTTTTCAACTGGTGCGAAAGTAGGTGCGCCAGCTGGGTTGATTTTCTCTTTAACGATCGCTTCGATGAAGTGACGTTGCATTACTTCGCCCATCACGTCTTGACGTACTGCTTGGCCGTACATTTTAGCAACCATCTTCATTGGCACTTTGCCTTTACGGAAACCATCGAAACGACGGTTTTTCGCGATGTTGCGTAGTTCAGCTGTAACTGCATCTTCGATGTTAGCAGCAGGAACAGTAATATTAAGACGGCGCTCTAGGCCTTCTAGCGTTTCAACAGTAACTTGCATTATATAAACCTCAAAACTGGCTCAGTAATCTGAGCATATGAGCCGTAACTTAGCTTTTATTCAAAGCCGACGTTGTTAGCTTCATTCTTGTGTAGTGCTCTATCCGAACACCTAATTTAAAATCGAGCATTGATATCTGAATTGATTATTCAACCAAACACCAGACTAATCAGCGATATCTTCGTTCTTCACACGTCGATTAAAACGCAATAAAGCTTGTTTTCAGAAACAAGAAAGGTATCTCCGATTAGCCTCAGGACAGAAATTTTAGACGCGACATTCTAGCGATCTGTTTAATCTCTGTCGAGCCGTTCACCTCTGGTTGGTGATGAATGCTCTAAATTCGTCCAACGAAATGATAAAAAAACGATCAAATCATCGCTTAGCACATCAGAAATGGGGACAATAGCGACTTTTTCAAGGGAATGGAGGGCTTTTTTTGCTAAAAACCTTAAAAAGAGATCTTGCTCTTGTTTTACACCTCAGAGTCGATAACTTTTTCAACAATCTCCATTACAAGGCCTTAACCTATTCTGATCTGCTAACTCTTAAATCTCCGTAAAAATAGCTATTATTTACGGTCTAACCCGAGAATGCAGGCTTGTTGATTTTGCCCAGATTTAGCGGAGATCCACCATGTTTCAAGCTTTAAGAGTGCCTGTTTTATTGTTGATCACTTATAGCTTGTTGATGATTGTCGGTGGCCACTGGGTATGGAACACCAGCCATCAAAGTTTGTTAAATGATCATCAATCCAAACTCGACCGCTTTTCGGTCCATATTTCAAGCCAACTCGACAAATTCGCGCACATTCCAGAATTATTATCAAAAGACAAAGAGTTGATTGATGCCCTGCATTCACCCAGTAACTCTGCGCAAATTGAACTCACGAATCGCTACCTAAGCCATGTAAATACTGTCATTCAAGCATCAGACACGTATTTACTCGACAGCATCGGCACCACGATTGCGGCCAGCAATTGGAATCAACAACGCTCTTTTGTTGGACGTAATTTTGCTTTTCGACCCTATTTCCAGCAGGCTATTCTTGGTCATGAAAACCAATATTTTGCGTTAGGTTCGACCTCAGAAAAGCGTGGTTACTATTACTCTTACCCTGTCTCACATGCCGCTGAAATTATTGGGGTTATCGTCGTAAAGATGGATCTATCTTTGATTGAAGCCAGTTGGAAAGGCAAGCAGAGTTTTTTTGTCGCTGACGATAAAGATCAGATTGTTTTTATGTCGAGTAATCCGGAATGGTTGTTCAAAAGCCTTAAGCCTTTGGACGAAGAACAACGTTCTCGCATTAAAGAAAGCCAACAATATCTAGATACCAACATCGAGAGTCTGCATTTTTCTGGCGATTTAGAAAGCGCCACCAGCAGCATTAAGTCGTCTCATCAATTGGTAAAGGAGCAGTTCTTTACCTCTTCACGCTTCTTATCCGACCCTAGATTGACCGTCAGGGTCTTTTCTCCAACCCACTTAGTCTGGTGGGATTTGATCGCCTACCTCGTTGTATTGAGCTTAGTGTTCGCCATCATTTATCTGGCGATACAACTCAATACGCATCGTCAACAAAGGCGCACGCAGATCGACAGATTGCAGTCTGAAGCGAACCAGAAACTTGAATTTCAAGTGCTCAAAAGAACCTCTGAGCTTCATATAGAGATCAAGCAACGTATCGAAACAGAGCGCGTGCTTAGACAAACTCAAGACGAACTCATACAAGCCGCAAAATTAGCCGTTCTGGGGCAGATGTCAGCGAGCATCAGTCATGAGCTTAATAACCCATTGGCGGCTATTCGCAGTTATGCAGACAATGGCCGACTTTTTCTCGTCAAAGAAAAGACCGACCGTGTTGATGACAACTTGTCGCGGATCTCAGCGCTCACCGATCGAATGGCTAAAATCAGTCACCAACTTCGCTCCTTTGCCAAGAAATCGACCGCAGAAGAGCTACACACGTTACAAATATTACCGGTTCTTCACTCCTCAAAAGAACTAATGAAACCTCAACTCAAGAGCGAGAGGGTTAAAATTAATGAGTTACCCGATACCTTTGATGTTCGCGTGGTCGCCAATGCTATCCAACTGGAACAAGTCGTCATTAACTTGCTGACCAATGCCATTCAAGCAATGGATCAGCAAAACGACAAGCAACTGTCTATCTTATCGGAGATACGACCACCAAGCGCAGACACAACGAGTACACTACTTATTCATATCGATGACAATGGTCCGGGGTTTTCTTCACCTTCAAACGGTGATTTTTTTGAACCTTTCCACACCACGAAGAAGAATGGGCTTGGGTTAGGGCTGTCGATTTCTCAACAAATAATCAGCGGAATCAACGGAAAGCTGTTAACCGGAGTCAGCCCACAAGGCGGCGCTCGATTTAGTATCGAGTTACCCATCGTTCCAACAAAAGAATCAGATTAGTCGCCAAGTAAACCATTACACGCTTACCAATATTAAGAATAAAAGATTAAAGGAATAACTATGTGTCACGTCTATTTCATTGATGATGAATACGATTTAAGAATGGCCATCGAGCAGAGTTTCGAACTCGCTGATATCGATGCTGAATTCTTTCCCGATGCAGAATCCGCTTTGCTCGCTATCCAAGCGGATGGCCTTCCCCATGTCATCATCACTGACATTTGCTTGCCGGGTATATCAGGGCATGATCTGCTCAAAACCTTGATGCACAAAGATAAAGAGCTCCCAGTCATCATGATCACTGGTCACGGTGACATCTCCATGGCAGTGCAAGCCATCCAAGACGGCGCCTATGATTTTATTGAGAAACCGTTCGCCAATGAACGCCTAATAGAGACGACCAAACGAGCAATTGAAAAACGTCAACTGACCCTCGAAAACCTCGAACTAAAACGCTCTCTCAAAGCGAGTCAAGCGCTTGGTCCGAGAATCATTGGTGATACACAATCTATGACTGAGCTGCGTTCTATCATCACTCATGTGGCAGACACTAAAGCTGACATTCTACTCTTTGGTGAAACTGGCACAGGCAAAGAGTTGGTCGCACGTTCACTGCATGAACAGAGCAGCCGACGAGAACAAAACTTTGTCGCCGTCAATTGCGGTGCGGTGCCTGAGAACCTGATTGAAAGCGAACTCTATGGACATGAGAAAGGCGCGTTCACTGGCGCAGAAAGCAAGCGAGTGGGTAAATTTGAATTTGCTCAAGGCGGGACACTATTCTTAGATGAAATTGAGTCCATGCCGATGCAGGCACAAATTCGCCTGTTGCGCGTCTTGCAAGAGCGTGTCATCGAAAGGGTTGGCTCAAACGGTTTAGTCCCTTTAGATATTCGGGTGATTGCGGCAACTAAAGTCGACCTTAAGAAAGCCGCTGAAGAAGGTACTTTCCGCCAAGATCTCTACTATCGCCTCAATGTCGTTACATTAGATTTACCACCACTAAGAAGCCGCCAAGAAGATATCCCAGCACTCTTCCACCACTTCTTACTGGTCGCTGCAGCGCGTTATGGCAAGACAGCCCCTGCCCTTCCACAAAAGGAACTGCACGCACTTTTAGCTCATGACTGGCCAGGGAATGTTCGTGAGCTACGTAACAGCGCTGAACGCTTCACCTTACTAGGGAAATTAGCTCAACTGGGGAATGGTGCGAACTCAGGCATCCACTCAGATGCCAGTATTAGCCTATCGGACCAAGTAACAGAGTTCGAAAAGGCCGTGATCGAGCGAGCGTTGATTGAGAATGAAGGGAGCATAAAATTAACCATGTCTCAATTAAATATCCCTAGAAAAACGCTTTACGACAAAATGCAGCGTTATCAAATCGACAAAGATAATTTTAAATAAAACAATAGATCTCGAAGTAAAAGGAACAAGCCACGAAACAAAGCGCAAACCGCAGCTTGATTTGAATGTACATCGAAACTGGCAGAAATAAGGTTCCTCTTCCATAATTCATATATCGACTTTAAGGATAATTTGCATATGAATAAAAAAACGATCATTCCTGTCATTGTAGATACGGTGCTGATTGATGACCATTATGAAGTAGAAAGAAGATCTGGACACGAGCGAAGAAATAAAAAAGTACGCTGGAAAGGCTATGACAGACGTTTAGGCGGTACAATAAGACGCGGGAAAAAGAAAGCGATAGATGAAAAAGTGTAACTCTTCATCTATCGCTGTTCTTTGTATTGATAATAGAACCGTTTGTTAGATTAACCGTGTAGGTAAACCGCCCACTACTTGGTTATTATCTCTGGTCCCATCAACGTAGTCGGTAACCATGTTGATACCCAAGGCACGTAAGTTACGATAATCAAGAATAAGAACATCACGCCAACCCATGGCAGTGCGGCTTTTACGACATTCATCATCGACATCTTCGCGACCCCTGCGGTCACAAACAAGTTGAGCCCCACAGGCGGGGTTATCATCCCTATCTCCATGTTCACCACCATCATGATACCAAGGTGGATTGGGTCGATACCCAGAGCAATTGCGATTGGGAATACTAGCGGGGCAACGATGATCAGCAAGCCTGACGGCTCCATGAATTGCCCGCCAATCAATAACAGGACGTTCACCACGATCAAGAAGGTAATCGGTCCTAAGCCTGCAGAAAGCATAGACTCTGTGATCATTTGAGGAATACGTTCTTCTGTTAGCACGTGTTTAAGAATCAAAGCATTAGCAATGATAAACAGCAACATGATAGTCAGCTTACCTGCATCATAAAGCGTGTCTTTGGTGTCTTTATGAACGAAGGTTTGAACGATTTTGACCAAGGCTGGTTTCTTGTTCTCTTTGTCGGCAAACGGCCCCATATCTTTGTAGATAAAGTTAGCAATGAAGAACGCATAAACCGCGGCAACTGCCGCTGCTTCTGTTGGAGTAAAGATGCCGCCGTAGATACCACCTAGAATGATAACAATCAGCAGCAAGCCCCAACTCGCATCTTTCGCTGCTGCGAACATCTCACCCCAGCCCACAAATGGCTGTGCCGGGATTTTCTTAATGCGCGCCGCAATGTAGATAGCAATCATCAACATCACACCCGCCAGCAGGCCAGGAATAACGCCACCTAGAAACATACGACCGACAGATACATCGGTTGCCGCTGCGTAAACCACCATAACGATTGACGGTGGAATCAAGATACCTAGTGTACCCGCGTTACAGATAACGCCTGCCGCGAACTCTTTTGAGTAGCCGTTTTTGATCATGCCCGCGATAACAATACTACCGATCGCTACTACCGTAGCCGGTGAAGAACCTGACAACGCAGCGAACATCATACATGCCACAACTGATGCCATCGCTAAACCGCCGCGGAACCAGCCCACCATCGCGATAGCAAAACGGATAATACGCTTTGCCACGCCCCCCGTAGACATGAAGCTAGAGGCCAAAATAAAGAATGGGATTGCTAATAATGTGTAATGGCCAGCAAAGGCGTTGAACAGCGTTTGTGCAACGGATGCCAGAGAAGCATCAGAGTGCATCAGCAAAAATAGAACGCTCGACAAACCCAAGGAAATCGCGATTGGTACACCAACCAACATGAACGCAATTATCATCAAAAATAGAAATAACATTGCCATGATTAGTCTTCCTTACCGTTAGGTTTTGTATTCGAGTCGCTCGTCTTATTTGACGTGTTCGAGTCCAATACCGCTATCGCGTCTTCATCAGAACCCGCTAACACGTCTGCTTTCAAGGCATCCAGCTCTTCTTCGGCTTCATGGCCTGCAATCATACGATCAAGCTTGCCAGTGACTACTTGGTAAGCAACTTGGGCAAAGCGGAACGTAAGCATTGCCATACCAATTGGCAACGCCATGTAAGGAATAAAACGTGGCAGTTTCTCGTATCGCTCACCTTCATTCAGCCAGTCGGCAAGAAATTGAAGCATTTCGGGCATTGGAATATCATCGGTCTCATACCATGCGCGATCGGTCGCGAACGGGTACCAGTAATTCCAAGAACCAATAAGAAGCAGGATTGAGAATGCTAGGCAGCTTGTAACCGCGATTAACGCATACACTTTACGTAGCTTTTCTGGGGCAAGGTTAATGATCACATCAACGCCAATGTGGAAGTGTTTTTTAACGCCATAAGATGCGCCCACTAACACCATCCAAGCGAACATGAACACCGTCAGTTCTAGTGCCCACAAGATATTGCCATTGAATACGTATCTGAATACTACATTGGCAAAAGTAAGTAGCGTCATTGCGCCAAGGAAAAATGCAATCAAAGACTCTTCAATCACATCAGTAACTTTTCCGACTTTAGAAAAAAATGAAGGCTCTAATACTACTTCGTTAGAATTGGGTTGTTCCATTCGAGGATTATCCATAATTGACTCCGCTTATAATTGTTTTAATGAGGAGTAGCGAACCATGCTCGCTACTCCTTAGCGGTGTTATTGGTTTGAAGCTAACGCTGCATTGATAAGATCTGAACCGATGTCTTTTTCAAACTTCTTCCATACTGGTTGAAGTGCTGTTACCCATGCTTGACGCTGTTCAGGCGTCAAAGTACGAACCTCACCACCCGCTTCGATGATGTTGTTTTTGTTCGCTAGGTTAACTTTTGAAGATTCTGCGTTTCGAGTCTCAGACACTTCTTGAACGATTGTGCCAAGTTGCGTACGTACATCTTCAGGTAGGTCTTTCCAGAAGTCGTTCGACGTTACTACCAGGTAATCAAGGATACCGTGGTTAGTTTCTGTCACGCCTTCTTGTACTTCAAAGAACTTCTTCCCGTAGATGTTTGACCATGTGTTCTCTTGGCCATCGATAACCTTAGTTTGTAGGCCACCGTATACTTCTTTGAAAGACATCTTCTGAGGGTTAGCACCCAGTTGTTCAAACTGAGCGACTAATACGTCTGATGCTTGAACACGGAATTTTAAACCTTCCGCGTCTTCAGGATTGATAAGAGGTTTGTTTGCCGACATCTGTTTCATGCCATTGTGCCAAAACGCGAGGCCTTGTAGACCACGACGCTTCATCGCATTCTTCAGCTTTTCGCCAGACTCTGAGTTTTGGAAACGGTCCACAGCTTCTACGTCTTCAAATAGGAAAGGAAGGTCAAAAATGCGGTATTTCTTAGTGAACTTCTCAAATTTAGACAGCGATGGTGCCGCCATTTGAACATCACCATTTAACAGGGCTTCCAGTACCTTATTATCATCGTAGAGTGTTGAGTTAGGGAAAACTTGCATACAAGCTTTGCCATTCATTTCCGTGTTTACTCGCTCTTCAAGTAAAGAAGCGGCAATGCCTTTCGGGTGCTTATCGGTATTGGTTACATGACTGAATTTAATCACGATTTCACCTGGGTCACAGTTTGCAGCAGCATTAAAACTTGTGAGCGCAATAGCAGATACAGACAGCAGGGTAAGAGGCTTAAACATTATTATTCTCCTTAGTAAACAAAGCAGCCCATCAATGGGAACTGCGTGCTTTCACTAAGGCAATTAGCGCGCCAAACTGAAACAAAACATTAAGAAGCCTTTAACCGTAAGGCTTCTTAAGATCGATAAGCTCTAATCGACTAGCTGATGTAATTATTAATGGGTGGAAAATGACACATAGAATATTTGTAAATGGGTGGGAGTTGACCAAACTATCAATGATGAAATAAATGTAAGGAGGAAAAATAAAGGCTACCACTTCAGTCAAAAAAGTAGCAGCCTTATATAGAGGTTCTTTAGAGCTGGTTATCTCAATAGGATATTAAAATATTATCTGAATTAGATGATTACGAATTCTGCATACGCTTTTTCAAACGCGCTAAATCAATCGCACTTGAGCGAACCGTTAATTTGATATGTTCGTAGTCGTACTCTTCTTTAACCACACTCATGTTTGAGCGAATCTCACCAATGATACCTTGTCCAGAATAAGGGATAGTGATCTCTTCTTCGATCATGCCTTCTTCTGCAACACCAACGATGTAATTGTGCAGTTTAGTGATATCTAACGGATCACGAGTTGACGTCAGCATCGCGTCTGGGAATTCTTCAATCAGCGCTAACTGATCTTCTTCACTCAATCTATCGCACTTATTCAGCACTAATAGTTTTTCGCTACCTTCAACGCCCACTTGTGCTAATACGTCGTGTACCACATCAAGTTGTGCACGGAATGAAACGTCAGAAGCATCAACTACATAAAGCAACAATGAAGCATCGTGCGCTTCTGCTAGCGTTGAGTGGAATGACGCAACCAGATCATGTGGCAGTTTCTTGATGAAACCAACGGTATCTGAAACCAAGATACGCGGTTGAGTAATCGGCTGAAGTGCGCGAACCGTAGTATCTAGCGTTGCGAATAGTTTATCTTCACCGACCACTTCGGTTGCGGTCATTGCACGCATCATCGAAGACTTACCGGCATTGGTGTAGCCAACTAAAGCAACAGTGAAAAGCTCCGCACGCCTTGTGCGTCGGGTCTTCATTTCATCTTGTACGCTCACTAGCTCACGCTTAAGCGCAGCAATTTGGTCACGTACGTTACGACGGTCTAGCTCGAGTGAAGTTTCACCTGCGCCCTGACCCATTTGACGCTCTTTATCACCCTCAGCCGTTTCACGAAGTCGTGGCACTAAGTAGTTTAGACGAGCGATATCAACTTGCAGGCGAGCAGTACGAGTACGAGCGTGACGGCTGAAGATTTCGATGATGATGCCAGTACGGTCAAATACTTCCACACCCAAACTCGCCTCAACAGTACGCATTTGAGATGGACTTAAATCACAGTCAAATACCACAACATCAGCGGCACCATATTGGAAGTTGCCCGTTGGAAGATCATCAAAATCTAGCTCATCGATTTCAGAATCAAACAAACCCGACTCATCAAGAAAGTCTTCATCTTTAGCTTCTTCAATAGAGCCTTGGTAACCAGTTAGATGTGCAATTTCGGCAAGCTTACCTGCACCCAGCACATTCTGCCTTTGAGATGAACTGTGGTGTTGCGATTGCGTACCGACCACTTTAAACCCTAGGGTTGACACTAAGCGAGCAAGTTCGGCAAGAGACTCTTTTGCTTCGTCACCTTTAAAATCCGGTGTCGTAATAGAAATAAGTAAAGCGTTATTCGCCGCTGGTTTTGCTGTTAGTTTCATGTTTTATTCTGACTATGCACCAAAGTGCAACCTAGTATTTGATCTAAAGTAGTGTGATCCTACGCGTTTCTACGTCAGCTTTATAGAGCTAAGGGATACTAAATCACGATATTATTGCTGCTAAAGCATTTAACTTGGTTATCCCTCTGTTTTTGTGAGGAATAAAAAGCAGCTAAAACAACAAAAAAAAAGCAGTATCACGTTAGTTATGACTAGTTGGTGATACTGCCTTTCATTTTAAAGCTATCGTTTAGCCAGAAACCCACTCAATGGCTAGAAATCGATTCTCGCTTCGGTTTGAGCATCGAAGAATACCGCCTTTGATAAATCAAAATGCAGTGGTGCCATTTGCCCAACCGACACTTCAAATTCTGGCGATAAACGACATGCGACTTCTTGGTCGTTCACTTTAACCATCGCAATAGTATCTGGCCCTGTTGGCTCCAACACTTCCAATTGCAGGTCTAGCTTTGTGGTTGCCGACACATCATCACCTTCTTGCTCAGTAATGTGTTCAGGACGCAGCCCAATCACCAACTCCTTGCCATCTTGGTCACGCATACTCTGTGGCAATCGAATGTGGTGTTCTTGCTCCGCAGTACCCACAACCTTAATAATCGGATTCTGTTCCTCATCCAAATCCACTATGGTCTTAATGAAGTTCATGGATGGTGACCCCATAAAGCCCGCCACGAACATATTATTTGGCTTGGTGTAAATCTCTTGTGGTGTGCCTAACTGCTGCAGTTCACCGTCTTTCATTACTGCGATGCGATCCGCCAGTGTCATTGCCTCGATTTGATCATGGGTTACATAAACAATCGTGGTATTCAACTTATGGTGCAGACGTTTAATCTGATGGCGCATCTCAACACGCAGCTTGGCATCCAAGTTAGAAAGCGGCTCATCAAATAGATAAAGCTTCGGACGACGAGCTAGAGCACGTCCCATCGCGACACGTTGACGCTGGCCACCAGAAAGTTGCGACGGTTTTCGATCAAGCAACTGTTCAATTTGCAGCATTTCTGCCACTCGATTGACTTCAGCATCGATCTCTTGCTGCGGCATCTTACGAATCTTCAAACCGAAAGCGATATTGCCGCGCACCGTCATATTTGGATAAAGCGCGTACGACTGAAACACCATCGCAATATCGCGATCTTTCGGCTCAACCTGCGCTACGTCTACACCATCAATTACAATCTCACCCGAGCTAATATTTTCAAGCCCAGCGATGGTGTTCATCAAGGTGGATTTCCCACACCCCGAAGGGCCGACAAGTATCAAAAATTCCCCCGAATCGATACTAATGTCGATGCCCTTTAACGTTTCGTTGTCCGCGTTGCGATAAGTTTTACGGATCTGTTTTAAATCTAATGTTGCCATGGGTAATTATCCTTTTACTGATCCTGCCGTTAGGCCACGAACAAAATATTTTCCTGCGAAGACATACACCAACAGTGTTGGCAGTGCGGCGATAATCGCAGCAGCCATGTCTACGTTATATTCTTTAACGCCAGTACTGGTGTTAACTAAGTTGTTTAATGCCACGGTGATCGGCTGAGTTTCTGAACCTGAGTACACCACCCCGAACAAGAAATCATTCCAAATCGCGGTGAACTGCCAGATCACCGTCACCATGATGATCGGTGTGGAGATCGGTAATAATATCTTGAAGAAAATCGTAAAGAATCCAGCACCATCGAGCTTTGCCGCTTTGACCAATTCATCAGGTATCGAGATATAGAAGTTACGGAAAAACAGGGTCGTAAACGCCATGCCGTAGATAACGTGTACAATCACCAAACCAATCGTGGTATTCGCTAAGCCCATCTTGCCAAGCATAGTTGCCATTGGTAACAGCACCACTTGGAATGGGATGAAGCACCCGAATAACAACAAACTAAAGAACAGGTTTGAACCTCTGAATTGCCATTTCGTCATGACATAGCCATTGAATGCACCGAGTAATGTTGAAATCGCTACCGCCGGAATCACCATTTGGAACGAGTTCCAGAAGTAGCCTTTGATGCCTTCACATTTCACGCCAGTACAGGCGGTATCCCACGCTTTATACCAAGCATCGAACACCCACTCTTTCGGCAAACTCATTAAGTTACCCGCCTTGATATCTGGCAGAGTTTTGAATGAAGTGAGCGCCATTACGAACAATGGCATCAAATACACTAAACAGAAGAAAAGCAGTACTGAATAAATAAAGATTCGAGCAAAGTTGACGTTATTCATCATGACTTTTTCTCCCTAAGTTCAGAGTAAAGATAAGGCACGAGAATCGCTAAGATACCGGCAAGCATCATCATGGCACTGGCAGCACCTAGGCCAATTTGTCCACGCGTAAATGAGTGTGCGTACATGAATAGCGCAGGAAGATCCGATGAATAGCCTGGGCCGCCCGCTGTCATTGCCGTCACAAGGTCGAAACTCTTAATCGCAATGTGTGAGGTGATGATCACCGCGCTGAAAACCACAGGGCGTAAGCAAGGCAGAATGATTTTGAGATAAATAGTGGGTAAGCTTGCCCCATCAATTTGAGCCGCTTTGATGATCGAAGAATCGATACCACGTAGGCCGGCTAAGAACATCGCCATCACAAAACCTGAAGACTGCCAAAGTGCGGCAATCACTAACGTGTAGACCGACATTTCAGAGTCGACTAACCAATCAAACTTAAAGTCGGTGAAACCCCAATCTTGCATTAATTTTTCAATGCCAAGACCTGGGTTAAGAATCCATTTCCACGCGGTACCTGTCACGATGAATGACAGTGCCATTGGGTAGAGATAAATAGTGCGAATCGCCCCTTCTTGACGGATATTCTGGTCAAGCAATACCGCCAAACCAACACCTAGCAAGATTGCAATTGCCATGAACAGAAAACCAAACACACCGAGGTTAGTGATTGAAGTTATCCAGCGATCGTTATCCATCAGCTTTTCATATTGGGTTAAACCAACGAAGTTAAAGCTAGGCAGAAAACGAGAGTTGGTGAACGACAATGCTGCCGTCCAAAAAATGTAGCCGTAGATACACACCACGGTCACTAACGCGGTAGGCGCCAGTACAATTTTAGGTAACCAATGTTGCAACCTGTCAGCAAAACTCGGTTTTGGTGCAGGCTGGCTCCTTGTGGGTTTTGGAGTCGACTCAGTCAAAACATGCTCCATAACTTATCCTTGTTGCACAATCGAGCCAATGGCTTACCTCTCGGTACCACATCAGCATCACGCATATCAGAATTGGGAATAAAGAGTAGATAGGCTCCCTACGAGCCTACCCACCCTGGGGGTTTGGTGTCAGAGCAAGTTAGATTAGATAGCCGCTTTCACTGCTTTTGCTAACTTAGCTGCCGCTTTTTTCGGATCGGCATCTTTCTCATTGAAAAAGTTGGTCACTACGTCATAGATCGCGCCTTGAGCATAGCTTGTTGTCGCTAGGCCGTGAGCCATACTCGGAACAAGATCGCCAGATTCAGCACTCGCTTTGAAGGTTGCCATTGAGTCCAACGCACATTGGTCAAACTTAGACATATCCATATCTAGACGTACAGGGATAGAACCTTTGTTAAGGTTGAAGACTTCTTGGAAATCTTTAGTAAGAATGGTTTTCGCTAGGTCTTGCTGCGCTTTTTGGTTCTCTTTGTCACTTAATTCAAAGAACGCAAAGCTATCGATATTGAAGGTAAATTGACCGTCAGTACCCGGTGCTGGCGCACAGATGTAATCTTTACCCGGCACTTTGCCTGCCGCAGTAAACTCACCTTTCGCCCAATCACCCATGATTTGCATCGCGGCTTCGCCATTGATAACCATTGAAGTTGCAACGTTCCAATCACGACCTGGAGAGTTACTGTCGATGTAGTCACGTATCTTTTTGAACTTGGTGAACACTTCGACCATCTTGTCGCCAGATAATACGTCCATATCAAGATCAACGAACGCTTTGTTGTAATCTTCACTGCCTAGAACATCAAGAGCCACCGCTTCGAATACGGTTGCATCTTGCCAAGGTTGACCACCGTGAGCCAATGGAATGAAGCCCGCTGCTTTAATCTTGTCTGCAGCAACAAAAAACTCATCTAACGTAGTTGGAACCGTAACGCCTGATTTTTCTAAAACAACAGGGTTAGCCCAAAGCCAGTTAACACGGTGAACGTTGACAGGAACCGCCACATATTCGCCATCCCACTTCATCACTTTAGTCACTACTTCTGGTAGTAGTTCATCCCATTGTTCTTGTTTTGCCGTTGCATCAAGGGACGTTAGAAAACCTAAACCACCCCACTCCTGAATATCATGACCTTTGATCTGCGCGGCAGACGGTGGGTTGCCTGATACTGCTCGCGTTTTTAAAACGGTCATCGCACTTTCACCGCCACCACCAGCCACTGCAAAGTCTTTCCATGTATGACCTTGTTCTTCAATCATCTCTTTCAATACCGCGGCAGATTTTGCTTCGCCACCGGCAGTCCACCAGTGAAGCACTTCCACTTCACCAGCTTGAGAAAATGTTGAGGCAGCAAGAAGAGATAGAGTAAGTAGGGTTTTATTGATTTTCATTATAATCTTCCATGTTTAGCGGACTCGACGTCCGGTTCAATAAATAGTCTACTTATTTTGATTTTTAGGATTGAAACAAAAGGTAATAACTATGTAACACAATTGTTACATTACACTTCTAAGCCTCTTGGTATATAGACTTTGGCTTCTAGGCCACCTTGAGAGGAGTTGCGAATAATGAGATCTCCGCCATGTCCATGCAGAATGTTTCGACAAATACCGAGCCCTAAACCGTGCCCTTGGTCGTCGGGTGCAAGCCTAAAGTAGGGTTCGAAAACCAACTCTAACTTGTCTTCGGGGATACCTTTGCCGTGATCCTGAATCGTCACAATGACCCACACTGAATCACTGCTGATATCTACCTCGGCGGATTGTCCATATTTCACAGCATTATCGATAAGGTTGGTAAGCACGCGTTTAATAGCTAGCGGTTTGGCAACCAAAGGCTCAATCACAGCAGGTTCAAACTCGACCTGAGTTTGGTATTGGTTGTGTAATTCAATCACGGAGAGCATCATCTCGTTGAGGTCGATAATGGCATTGTTTTCATGAAGATCAGTGTCTCTTACCGCTTGTAATGCGCCCTTCACCATCATCTCAAGCTCATCAAGATCTTTGTTGAATTTGTCTTTCTTTACTTCGCTTTCCAACAACTCAGCTCGTAACCTAAGACGTGTTATCGGTGTCTTCAAGTCATGAGAAATGGCAGAGAACAAATGTTCTCGGTCAGCAACGTAACGACGAATACGCTGCTGCATGCGATTAAAGGCTCGGGTTGCCGTGACCAGTTCAGTTGCTCCCTCTTCGCTAAGCTGCGGCTGCTGAATATCCATGCTCATCTCATTAGCGGCTCTTGCTAACTTTTTAAGAGGGCGTACTTGGCGACGAATCATCAAGTAAGTCAAAACCAAAAGAATAAGTGTTGAGGAAACTAAGAAGATCACCTGCTCTCTACCAAGAATCGTATCGTCGAGTTTTACGTATGGCGCAGGCAACAACGCCGCGATATACACCCATTCGTGACTGGCTAACTCTATCTGAACAACCAAGATGGGAGGATTAAGAGGTTCTAAGGTTAGTGTGTGATGTGCCCACGATCGCGGGAGGTCGCTCAAGTAGATGTCATTTTTTAACAAACGAAGGTGTTCAGGACGAGAGAAGTCAACCCGCACTGACGCCACTTTATTGAGTTTGCTACTCAAAACACTTTCTATCGCTTCAATTGAGGCGGTTTTTAAACGGGTATCGGGGATCGGTTCGACAGTCAAAGCCTCTTTATTGAAAGAAACGAAGAAACGCGTTCCTCCCATATTGCGGATTTGATCCAGCACGATATGACGATATTTAACGGGTAGAGATTGGAAAAAAGTCACCGTTGAAGCAAACATGTTCGCCATGCTCGACGACGCAGAACGAATCCCTTCTAGCTCTTTGTGTTTTGATTCGCTATACCAAATAGACGTTGCGATACCCTGAGCTATCACCACGGCTAACAACGTCAACAATAAGGTTCTTGCGACTAACGAATTTGGTTTCAACCAACTCATCCAGTTCATACGAGATATTTCATCCGGAATACTTCATTAGAAATACTTTATTAGCATTACTTCATTAACAGTTGGTCATGCTTAGTGTTCATACTGAACAGACACAGCAAGAATATAGCCATTGCCACGCATGGTTTTGATGTAGTGAGGATATTTCCCGCTGTCGCCCAATCGGCTTCTTAGACGACTAAGCTGGACATCAATACCACGTTCAAAAGGCAGCGCTTCACGACCTCTTGTGGCGAAAGAGATGGTGTCACGGTCGAGAACCTCATTAGGGCGAGTTAAGAACAGCATTAACAAAGAAAAGTCACTGCCCGACAAGTCCAACTCTTCTGAGTTTTCATTGTGAGAGATTCGATGCGCGAGCGTATCAAGTGTCCAATCACCAAAAATGATCTGCTTTGGCAATGCATCACTTGGCTTGTCATCCACCACTTGAACACGGCGTAATAACGCTTTGATGCGAGCCATTAACTGACGAGGGCTAAACGGCTTGGCAATATAATCATCAGCACCAATTTCTAAGCCGATAATTTGGTCAGTCTCATCCGATACCGCTGTCAGCATAATGATAGGCACATTCGATTGCTTACGGACGCGCTGACACAATGTAAAACCGTCGTCACCGGGTAGCATCACATCAAGAAGAATCAGATCAGGATAACCTTGGTTTTGCAGGTGGGTATCGAGTTCGATACCGTCTCCAACGGAGGAAACATCGAAACCCGATTTTGTGAGGTACTCTTCCAGCAACTCACGGATTTCTTGATCATCATCCACCACGATAATTCGAGTATTTGTTGGCATCGCCCAGACCTATTAAATTTACAACTTATTCACATAGTGTATAGGCTGGCCGATTATTTGATTATTGACATGTTTGTAAAATTAGAAGAACAAACAGATAGAGATCACATCTTAGTGACCTCTACCTGTACTTAACGACTCAAAGAATCAGAGAAGGTTAAGAGGAACAGCTAATTTCCATGGCTTTGCCCCACTCAGGCGGCAGCGCAGCAAGGTGTTCGTAGTCAGGATGTTCAGCATAAGGGTCTGCCAACACCACCATTAACGCATCAATATCACTGCTATCGCCACGCTCGGCTTTATCTATCGCAAGCTGAGCTAAGTAGTTTCTAAGGATGTATTTAGGGTTTACCAGTCTCATCTTTTCACAGCGATCTGCCACTGAGCTCTCTTCCAATTCACAGCGTTGCAAGTAGTTATCCACCCATAGCTTTGCGGCCTCGCGATCGATAACCAAATCAATTACGTCTTGCGGCAGCAATGTATCTAAGTTCGACAGCGTTCTAAAGAACCTTGGGTAATCGACTTTGTTTTGCGACATCAGCTCGAACAACGATTCAAACAAACGACTGTCACCTTCGTGTTTTGCAAGCAGCCCCAACTTACGACGCATCATCTGGCTGAAATAACCATTCATTTGTGGTTCGTACTGTTCTAACGCAGCCTCTAAATCGGCTTTATCCACCAGCGGCGAAAGCGAATGAGCCAGTGCAGATAGATTCCACAATCCAATTCTAGGTTGTTGATTGAAAGCGTAACGACCTTGGTAATCCGAATGATTACAGATCAATCGTGGATCATATTCATCAAGGAAGGCAAACGGGCCATAATCGAAGGTTTGGCCGATGATCGACATGTTATCGGTGTTCATGACTCCATGAGCAAAACCATTCGCTTGCCACAGCGCGACCATTTCCGCAGTGCGATCAACAATCTGATTAAACATTGCAGCGTAAGGTTTTTCTTCATCGAGACATTCAGGGAAGTGCCACTCAATGACTTTATCGGCTAGCAACTTATGCTCAGCCAACTGATTGGTATAAAACAGATGTTCAAAGTGACCGAAACGGATGTGTGATTCGGCAGCACGTACTAACAATGCGCCCCACTCTTGCTTCTCACGATAAACGGGGGTGTCGCTGGTCATCATCGCCAACGCACGTGTGGTTGGGATATTGAGACCCGCCATCGCTTCACTACATAAGTACTCACGAACGGTTGATCGAATAACAGCGCGTCCATCGCCCATACGAGAATATGGTGTTTTACCCGCACCTTTAAGGTGTAAGTCAAACGTTTCGCCACTTTTAGCAACAACTTGAGCCAATAACAGCCCTCTTCCATCACCGAGATCAGGGTTATAAGAGCCAAACTGATGGCCTGCGTATTTCATCGCTACTGGTGAGAATTGCTCAGGTTCAACATTACCGGATAACGTCTCAAGCAATTCCTCAGAGGCATCATCAAATAACGGGAATCCGAGTTCATTCGCAAGTTTATGGTTCCATGCGAGCCATTGGACATTGATGAGCGGTGTAGGTTGAATTGAGGTATAGAACAGTCGAGGTAATGCAGTAAATCGATTGTTAAATGAAATAGAATCCCAGACAGACATGAGAGATACACTGTAGATAAAAGATAACTTAAGATTATCACAGTTTGATAACAACTTCAGATCAGGTTATGCAGTGAGTCTTTTCGGGTAAAAGGGTTAATCAGACAAAGAGATTAGTCAGAGAAAAAGGTTACTAAGAGAAAGGTACAACTAAGAAAAGGTTAAGTGGCTAGCCTGATGAGAAGAGCCACATTTAAGAGAGGAAGAATTCTATCTTTGAAGACTTTTTAACAAGTGTGTTCATAATAAAAACTAAAAATATAGAGCCATAAAGCTGACTACATTAGAGCAAGAATACCCACTAGAGACAGGGTAGAGAAAAGCCAAGTGCGGCTGATAACGCCAAAGTTACTGTGTTGAATCATTTCTTGATGCTGCATATGTCTCTCCTTGAGAACGTGATGGTGTAACTACAATATATCGGCTTTTCGCTAAAAGCAGCAAGCATATTAATATTAACCTTTTATGACAGCATTGAGAATTTTCTGTAACTATTCAGCCCTTTGATAAATCGAAAAGTTATGCTCGGCTTGTCGTCGAAAGTAGCGCTCCGGCACCAATAAACACGCCCCCTGTAACACGGTTAAATACCTTAGCTCGCCCCTTGGCAAACAACCAAGTTGATGATTTCGCACCTAGGTAGGCATAGACCAATAACCAAGACAATTCCATGACAACGAAGGTCAAAGCGAATACCACAAATTGAGGAAATAGCGCTAGTGATGAGTCAATAAATTGAGGGAAAAGTGCGGTAAAAAACAGGATAGCTTTTGGGTTGCTCGCACCAACAATAAAGCCGCTGACATAATGCTGAGCAGCGCTTTCTTTAACAGGTTGAGAACCTGCTTGTTGATTCGATAGCTTGTCATACTCTTGCTGACTTGACCGTAGCGACTTCCAACCAAGATAAATAAGGTAAGCAGCACCCGTCCACTTAATGATATTAAACACCACTTCTGATGAAGCAATAATCACCCCTAAACCGGTAAACGATAACGTTAAGATTCCGGTAATGGCAGTTACGCTACCCAGATCGGTAAATATTGATAACTTAAAGCCAGATTGCACACCCTTAGTCATGCACAACAAAGAACTTGGCCCTGGCGAGGCAGTTAAAATCAACACCGCCAACAAATAATAAATCCATGTATCAAAGCTCATCGCGAATTCTCCTTAATTCACTAAAACGACTAAATATTAAGCATCAATATCTAATAGCTATTCATATTAAGCAACTCAATATTGAGCGTGTTCACTCTGTGCTGATTACTTATCTCTTAAATTTCGGCAATAAAAAACGCCACGCATTGCTGCATGGCGTTTAAATTCAAACGGTTCAAATAGAGCGTCTTATAAGGTTCTAACCTTAAGTTCCCAGCTAAATCCCTAAGCTAAAAACGAACAGTAGCCTAGTCTTTGTAGATAGAGAACTGGTCTGCACAAGCCACTAACTGTTCACGAGTGATCATGAATACACCGTGACCACCGTTTGAGAATTCAATCCAAGTGAATGGAAGCTCTGGGTACTGATCCATCATATGAACCATTGAGTTGCCAACTTCACAGATCAGAATACCATCATCAGTTAGGTAGTCTGGCGCGTTTGCTAAGATGCGGCGAACCAATTTAAGTCCGTCTGTACCTGCAGCTAGGCCAAGTTCTGGTTCGTGTGTGAACTCATCTGGCAGACTGTTCATATCTTCTTCGTCCACGTAAGGTGGGTTCGATACGATCAGGTTGTATTTTTCTTTTGGCAAATCACGGAAAAGATCTGAACGGATTGGGAACACTTGTTGCTCCATGCCGTGATCTTGAACGTTCTGCTCTGCAACTTGCAGTGCGTCAGTAGAGATATCAATCGCATCCACTTCCGCATCAGGAAAAGCATGAGCACATGCAATCGCAATACAGCCACTGCCCGTACACATATCCATGATACGAACAGGTTCTTCAGTTAACCAAGGTTGGAATTGAGCTTCAATCAGCTCACCAATTGGAGAACGAGGCACAAGTACGCGCTCATCAACAAAGAACTCAAGACCACAGAACCAAGCTTTGTTGGTTAGGTAAGCTGTTGGGGTGCGATCATTAATACGCTTAATCACACGCTCAACAATACGTAAACGCTCACTGCTTGTTAAACGAGAGTTCAAAACATGCGGAGGAACATCAATCGGTAGATACAGAGTAGGTAAAATAAGTTGTACCGCCTCATCCCACGCGTTATCAGTGCCGTGACCATAAAATAGGCCCGCTGCGTTAAAGCGGCTAACAGTCCAACGAATCACATCTTGAAGCGTGTGTAGTTCTGATACCGCTTCTTCTACAAAAATCTTATCCAAAATTGTCTCCGAAAAGCGCTACAATACTGCTAATTACGTTTCTAATTTAGAATTCATAACCTGATGAGCAAAAAAGACACCGACTTTGATGACGATTTCGCCTTATTCAACGATGCAGTAAAGGGCGTTAAAAAGTTGCAACAGGATACCATAGTCCAGCAGCCAAAAAGAAATACCAAGCAAAAAGAAATTACTCGAACGGCCAGACAAGCCCGTGATAGCGAGTTTTATTTCTCTGACGAGTTCATTCCGCACCTTAGTGAGGAAGGACCAACACGTTATGCGCGCGATGATGTCTCTAAATACGAGGTGAAACGCCTACGTCGTGGGGTTTATGTACCCGACGTGTATCTCGATATGCATGGTATGACTCAGCAAGAAGCCAAACGTGAGCTTGGGGCTATGATTGCACACTGTATTAAAGAAAGTGTGGCATGTGCTTGTGTTCAGCATGGTATCGGCAAGCACATCTTGAAGCAGAAAGTGCCACTGTGGTTAGCCCAGCACCCAGACGTAATGGCATTTCACCAGGCACCGTTAGAGTTCGGCGGTCATGGTGCGCTGCTGGTTTTACTTTCTATCCCCGATAAATAGCCATCGACTTGTTGTTTATTCTAAAAAGTAAGTCCAGCATCTTATCGTTAGATAAAAATAGTCCGTTAGAAACAACAAAGGGCATCTCAAAAATCATGAGGTGCCCTTTTATTTATCTTTAAAAGCTGTCTATCGCTACGGATTAATGTTCCAAAGCAGCTCGCCCTTTTGTGTCTCAAGGTCGAATTCAATACAGGCTAAACCTGACGTTGGGAACATAGGTGGTGCCATGCCCGTTGCAAATTCCGCTGTTAAGTAGCCCACTAAAGGTAAATGAGAAACAAATAAAATGGTCTCTAGTTTTTCTACTTCAGCCATTGCTAAGGTCAAATCAAACACATCGTCAGACATCCCATATGGCGTTATATCATCACAGGTTTCGACTTTCTTTCCAGAAAACGCCTGAGAGATTTCCAACCATGTTTCTTGTGCCCTTAAATATGGGCTAACTAGCACTTTATCGAACTGGCTGAATCCTTGCTCATTTGCAGCTTGAGCCACGGCAAGAGAAGCCATTTTACCGCGCTTAGTTAACGCTCGTTCTGCATCCGAGTTCGCAAAATGTTCTGCTTCACCATGGCGCATAATGAATATTTTCATGTTCAATCCTGTCTATGTAACATGCCGAACGTCGATATATCCCATATATCAGCGATACGCTACTTAGGTTTGGCTCTCAACCTAGAGAAACCTCAGTCAATATAAATAATTATATCAAGTCACTTGCTAAAGAGTTCGACTTTCTTAACAATCTTATTAAAAGAAAATAAATCACTGATAAAAATCGATAAAAGTGATTTAGAAATCGCCAAATAGCTCTTCATATCCCAAAATATGATCTCAAGGTTTGCACCCCGAATCATCGGGTACATAATTTAAAAACCACCTTCTCTGGAGATGCTCCTTTGCACTTAAGCCCAAATGATGAACATCAATACCGTTACATAACCTTAAATAACGGGTTACGCGTACTGTTAGTTCAGGACCAAAATGCTCAAAAAGCAGCAGCTGCGTTAGCCGTCAATGTTGGCCATTTCGATGACCCTTCTAACAGAGAGGGTTTAGCTCACTACTTAGAGCATATGCTATTTTTGGGAACTGAAAAGTATCCAAAGGTCGGAGAGTTTCAAAGTTTTATCAGCCAACACGGTGGTAGTAACAATGCTTGGACCGGAACTGAACACACCTGCTTCTTCTTTGACGTCGAATTAAATGCGTTTGAAACCGCACTCGATCGTTTTAGCCAATTTTTCACCGCCCCTTTATTCAATGAAGAAGCTCTCGATAAAGAACGCCAAGCCGTTGACTCAGAATACAAAATGAAACTCAACGACGATTCACGACGTTTGTACCAAGTTACCAAAGAACTGGTGAATCACAATCATCCATTCTCGAAGTTTTCAGTCGGTAATATCGATACGTTGGGAGATAGAGACGGCGAGACGATTCGCCAAGAGATCTTATCATTCCACCAGCAACAATATTCAGCCGACCTGATGACATTGACGTTATCTGGAAACCAATCGCTTGATGATATGCAGAATTGGGTTGAGGAGCGCTTCAGTTCTATTACCAACCATAACCTACAAGGCAAGAAGGTTGCGGTTCCAATTGTTGGCGAGTTAAGCACTGGCGTACAAGTACACGTAGAGCCGATAAAAGAAGTACGAAAGCTAATTTTAACCTTCCCAATGCCAAGTATGGATGAACACTATGGCGTTAAACCACTGTCGTTCCTTGCTCACCTATTAGGTTATGAGGGTGACGGCAGCCTGATGATGCAACTGAAGGAAAAGGGCTGGATTACCTCTCTCTCGGCCGGTGGAGGCGCAAGTGGCAGTAATTATCGTGATTTCACGGTCAGTTGCTCATTGACCATCGAAGGTTTGACCAAAACAGATTACATCATCCAAGCCGTGTTCCAGTACATCAAACTCATCGAGCAACAAGGTATTGAAGAGTGGCGCTACCTAGAAAAGCGTGCGGTTTTAGAATCTGCGTTCCGCTTTCAAGAGCCCGCAAGACCACTTGATGTCGTCAGCCATCTCGTGATCAACATGCAGCACTATCAAGAGCAAGATGTGGTGTATGGCGACTACAAAATGTCGCATTTCGATGACGAATTACAACGCTCTCTGCTTCCTTACTTAACCGTCGACAACATGCGAGCGACCATCGTTGCACAAGGTTTCGAATACGACCGAGAAGCGAAATGGTACTTTACACCCTACTCCGTCACACAGTTTAGCAGCGAACAACAACAGTGTTTTTCCTGCATCAACCCCGGTTGGCAGTTTGAATTACCCGATAGAAACCCATTTATTTGTTATGACTTAGACCCTGCTGAGCTTGAAGAGAAAACTGAATTTCCACAGTTACTCGAAGAGTTAGACGGCTTTAAATTGTGGCACCTACAAGATCATCAATTTCGAGTACCCAAAGGTGTGGTGTATATCGCCATCGATAGCCCGCATTCGGTAGCTAGCCCTAGAAACATCGTCAAAACACGCTTATGTGTAGAGATGTTCTTGGACTCGCTTGAAAAGGATACGTATCAGGCTGAAATCGCTGGTATGGGCTACAACATGTACACCCATCAAGGTGGCGTAACGCTCACACTATCAGGATTCAGCGAGAAGCAGCCACAATTGCTCAATATGATCCTTGAACGCTTTCAAGCACGCGACTTTAGTCCAACACGCTTCGAAACGATTAAACATCAATTGCTAAGAAACTGGAATAATGCGTCGCAAGACCGTCCTATTTCGCAACTGTTTAATGCAATGACAGGGATCTTACAGCCAAATAACCCGCCCTATTCTGTGTTGATTGAAGCGCTAGAAACGATAGAGGTCGATGAGCTATCTTCTTTTGTTCAGGCTATCTTGGCCGAACTGCACGTAGAAATGTTTGTGTATGGCGACTGGAAAAAAGCCGATGCACACAAGATGGCTGAAACGCTAAAAGATGCCCTGCGTGTTCAAGACCAAGCTTACGAAGAATCATTACGCCCGTTAATCATGTTGGGTGAGAACGGCAGCTTCCAACGTGAGGTGGTGTGTAAACAAGATGATTCGGCCATCGTAGTTTATTATCAATGCCCTGATATTTCAGCTAAAAACATTGCGCTGTATTCGTTAGCGAACCACTTGATGTCGGCCACTTTCTTCCATGAAATACGTACTAAGCAACAGCTAGGTTACATGGTCGGCACGGGTAATATGCCACTCAACCGCCACCCTGGTATTGTGTTGTACGTACAATCGCCAAATGCTGCTCCAGCAGACTTGTTAGCCTCAATCGATGAGTTTCTCAATGCCTTTTACATGGTGTTATTGGAGCTGAATAACTACCAATGGCACAGCAGTAAACGAGGCCTTTGGAATCAGATTTCAACGCCAGATACCACCTTACGAGGCCAAGCTCAGCGCTTATGGGTTGCCATAGGCAATAAAGATTTGGACTTCAATCAGAGGGATCGCGTGCTAGAAGAGCTCAAAGGTCTGACTCGCTCGGACATGATGCGTTTCGTGGTCAGCCAACTCAAACCACGCACCGCAAATCGTCTGATTATGCATGCTCAAGGTAACGCTCATAACGAAGAAGAGAAGCTATCAGCAGGAGTGGAAATTGGCTCTATTGATGAGTTTCAATTGCGACCAAAAGACTGCGAGCTTGGTTAGTAACTCTAGCTAAAAGTCATAAGGTTGATGTGAAAGCATCAACCTTTTTTATTGGATGCAGCATAAAAGCAGATCTCCTATTACGATCCTTCGTCGCTTTAAGAGATGACGGTCGTTTCGATTGAGATGCGTTCGATCCTCTTTTATCAAAGTAATAACTTACTTTTTATCTCTCGCTCGTCATTCCCACTAAGTAGGAACGACAGAGTCGGGGATCTCTCTTGAATTAACTCGCGATTCACAACGCTTAAAATAATAAAAAGCCCGTATCAATTGCTTGATACGGGCTTCATAATCAATGTGCTAGAAAGTTACTTCTAAAGAGAATTACTTGTAGAAAGACTCATCCAATCCAGCACGTGTCAGTAGGCCATCACATGGCGCGAAACGGTCACCGTACTTTTTAGCAAAGTCGTTCATCATCTCTACCAATGACTTAATACCCACTTGATCCATATAACGGAACGGACCACCTAGGAATGGCGGGAAACCGATACCGAAAATAGCACCGATATCACCATCTCTCGGGCTACGGATAATACCGTCATCTAGACAACGAACCGCTTCATTAAGCATAGGTAACACACAACGCATTGCGATGTCGTTATCGCTTAGCTTAGGTTCAGGTTGCAGCTTAAGCAGCTTGTAAACTGACTTATCGACTTCCTTCTTCTTACCTTTATAAGTGTAGAAACCTTTGCCACTCTTACGGCCTTTACGGTTGTCATTCAACAGAATGTCGAACACATCAGGGCCTTGGAAACGTTCGCCTAATTCATTAACCAGAATAGGGATGATCTTTGCACCGATATCAACACCCACCTCGTCTAACAAAGTAATTGGGCCAACCGGGAAACCAAAGTCCAATAACGAGCTGTCGAGCTTTTCAATCGGCTCATTTGCCAATAACAGATGCGCCGCTTCATTCATGTATGGAGCAAGAATTCGGTTCACGTAGAAGCCAGCCGTGTCTTTAACAACAATCGGTGTTTTGCCTTGCTTCTTCGCTAATGCAACTACCGTCGAAATAGTTTCTTCCGACGTTGTTTCATGAGGGATAACCTCAACCAGCGGCATTTTCTCTGCTGGGCTGAAGTAGTGAAGACCGACAACGTTTTCTGGTCGTTGCGCCTTCTCTGCAATCTTATGGATTGGTAATGAAGACGTGTTGGTCGCAAAGATGGTCTCAGGCTTTGCATTGGCTTCAATGTCCGCAACCATCGACTGCTTAAGAGCAAGGTCTTCAAAGACCGCTTCAATCACCACATCGGTGTGGTTAAAGCTCGTAAAGTCGATACCACCAGAAAGCTGAAGCATCTTACTTTCAAGGCCTGAACGACTCAAAATGCGACGTTTACGCTGCTTATCGAACAACTTGTAATTGTAGTTAAGCGCATTCAGTACACCTTCGTTAGACACATCTTTAATACGAACCGGTACTTTCGCTTTAGCAACACTAACATGGCTGATACCTGCGCCCATTAGACCACCGCCTAGCACGCCAACACGCTTAACCGCTTTTGGTTCTGCGTCTGCGCCGTGCTCTTTTTTCATTTCAGTGGTGGCAAAGAAAATCGAACGCAGAGCTTTAGATTCTGCAGTCATCACCAATTCAGAGAAACGCTTCGCTTCATATTGCAGGCCTTTGTCAAAGCCGTTCTCTAAGCCATAACGAATCACATCAAGAATCGCATCAGCGGCTGGGTAATTACCACGTGTTTTCTGATTGGTCTTCTTTGAAGCTTGTTCAAAAATAACCTTGCGACCAAGCCCCGTACGGGCGATCAGTTTTTCTTTGGTCGAAGGTTGGCTTTTAGACGCAAGACGTTTGCCTTTTTTACCGCCTGAGTTCTTTTCAACAAAGCTCTTAGCGACTTCAAGTAAGATAGTTTCTGGCACACAAGCATCCACAACGCCGAGTGATTTCGCTTTCTTAGCGCGCAACTGCTTACCCGTAAGAATAAGGTCAAGAGATGGTAATAAACCGATAAGGCGAGGAAGACGTTGCGTACCACCAGAGCCTGGTAACAGGCCGAGCTGAACTTCTGGCAAGCCAAGGCGAGTCTTGTCTGAATCCGTACACACACGGTAATCACACGCCAGTGCGAGCTCTAGGCCACCACCTAAACAGGGGCCATGAATCGCTGCCACAACGGGATAAGGTAAATCAGACAGTGCTTGGAACATCTCTTGCCCCTGACGAGCAAGAGACTGCGCTTCATCAGCCGTCTTACAAGCATCCAGCATTCGAACATCAGCGCCAGCAATGAAGTTATCTGGCTTCAATGAATGAACGATCAAGCCCTTAACTCGGCTTTGCTTTTCTTTCAGCTGCTCGAAGATTGCTTTCATTTCTTCAGCAAACGCCGCTTGTAGCGTGTTCATTTTTTCATTTGGCACATCGATCGCAAGCCATGCAATATCTTGATCATCGATAGTTAAAGAAAACGCGGTCGCCTGTTTTACGGCTTCGTCGTTTGTCACCGTCTTATCACTTTTGGATGCAGCCACTGGCGTTGAATCCGTTTTTTTGACTGCTTTCTTTTCTTTTTTCACATCAAGAGTCGTAGACATTATTCCACCTCCAAGATCATTGCTGCACCTAAGCCACCAGCCGCACAAGCTGTATTCAATGCTAGGCCACCACCACGACGTTTAAGTTCACGCAGTGTTTGAGTCATCATACGCGCGCCAGTCGCTGCAAACGGGTGTCCGTAAGCAATTGAGCTACCCAGAACGTTGAACTTCTCCATATCAATCTCACCGATCGCTTTATCACGGCCAAGATTCTTCTGAGCAAACTCATCGCTCGCAAACATTTTGACGTTAGCCAGAACTTGCGCGGCAAACGCTTCATGCATCTCGATAAGTGTTAGATCTGATAGTTCTAGACCTGTGTTCTTCAAAACTTGAGAGGTCGCGTAAGTAGGGCCCATCAACATATCCGTTTCAACACCAATCGCCGAGAATGCGTAGCCGCGAATGTAACCAAGCACTTCTAAGCCTAGCTCTTTCGCTTTGCCTTCACGCATCAACATCACCGCGGCACCGCCATCGGTAAGAGGCGTGGCATTAGCTGCCGTTACACTGCCGTATTGTCTGTCGAATGCAGGACGCAATTTAGCGTAGCCTTCAACGGTTGAGTCGTGACGAATGTTGTTATCTTCCGCTAGGTACTTTTTGTAAGGTGCCGGAAATGCCGTCATTACTTCGTCTTTAATCTTGCCCTCTTTCCATGCTTGAGAAGCCAAAGAGTGAGAACGGTGCGCAAGTGCGTCTTGTTCTTGACGGGTGATACCATGAGTTTTCGCCATCTGCTCAGCGGTTTGACCCATAGATAAACCGGTCGAATATTCAGCAACAGCAGGCGGTACTGGCATAAGATCTTTAACTGAAAGCGTTTTAAGAATCTTCAGCTTTTGACCCATTGTTTTGGTTTTGCTGAGCGCTAATAAGTTTGCAGCTAACTTTTTCGAAACACCGATTGGCAATACAGAAGAAGAATCAGCGCCGCCCGCAATACCGACATCAATCGTGCCTGCCATAATGCTCTCAGTGACGTTGACCGCCGCTTGGAAGCTCGTTGCACAAGCACGCGTCACACTGTAAGCATCGGTATTAATGTCCATACCTGTGCCTAATACGATTTCACGCGCAATATTGGGTGCTTCAGGCATCTGCACTACTTGGCCGAAAACGACTTGCTCAATAAGTGCAGGGTCGATATCCGTTCGTGCGAGCATTTCGCTCACAACCATTTTACCTAGGTCGACTGCAGGCACCTGACTAAATTCTGTGCTCTGACGAGCGAATGGGGTTCGTAATCCAGCGACAACGGCAACACGTTCTCCAGAACGGGTTTTGACTTCCTGTTTGCCCATGGTTTCTCCTTAAAGTTAAGAGGTCTGACCTGAGCATTGTAAAGAAGTTGTTAATTAAATCAAACGAGCGTTTAAATAAACGTGATATGAGTATCTCACTGTTTGAAAATATAACTGGGTATTCAGGCGAACCTTTTTGGGGGAAAGGTTGTCCTAAGAGACTAAACTATTGCTAGTAGAGACTGTTATGCGTAGGTAAAGAGTCGATGGTTTTGTATCTGAGTATTTTCTGAAGGCAAAAAAAACCACACAAAGCTGTGTGGTTGTAATGTCTATAAAGCAATTAACTTAACGCCAATTGAAATAATCAGTTTCCTGATTAGGAGAAAGTAAAGTCAGCCTTCAAAAGGAAGTGTCGTCTTGCTCAACATGCTAGCCACCAATGACTAACTAGACGACAAGGTGTACTATAGCTTTTTCGAGGCCTTAGATTTTGAAGTAGATCAATTTTAATGTGATTTTACGATTTCCTGCCGATGATCGTTAACTCTAAAAATATAAAAACGAAGCACAACGTATAGAGGACAGCTATACGCAGAGCAATTATGGAGGCTCGTGTGTCAATAATAAAAATGTTTGGAAAGAAAACAGCCAAGCGTCCGGTCAACTCTGATATGGACAAACAAAGAAAATACGAAGCACTCGTGCGTGCCTATCATCGTGACCTCTTTCGCTACGCCTATTGGTTATGTAAAGACAAAAGCATTGCCGAGGATTTAGTACAAGAAACTTGCCTTCGTGCATGGAAGTCACTCGGTAGCCTGCAAGACGAAAAAGCCGCTAAGTCTTGGCTGATAACCATCTTGAGACGCGAGAATGCTCGACGCTTTGAACGCAAGCAGTTTGATCTGGTTGATATTGACGATCATGGTAATGATGCTAGTGTCAGTGATGACCCACACCATCAACACCTGTGGTTGCAAGCTCAGATCATGAAACTTGAAATTGATTATCGTGAACCTCTTTTCTTGCAAGTGATTGGTGGGTTTAGTGGTGATGAGATCGCGGACATTCTCGACCTCAACAAAAACACGGTGATGACACGTTTATTCAGAGCTCGAAATCAGTTGAAAGAGATGCTGGATACAGAAGAGGCAGAGAGGGGGCAACATAATGGATGATTTGGAATTTCGTCGTCGTGTATTGTCGGAACCTAAACAACGCACACAAGATATTATTGATGCGGCAGCGAATAGCGAAGCCAATAGTCACTTTTTAGACGATGTACTATCGCTTGATAAGAAGATCCATTCAGCAATGAACGTGGATGTACCAGACGATCTTGCTGATCGCATTCTCTTCAACCAGACCTCAAGCGAAGAAAGCAAAGTAGTAAGGCCTACATTTGCGAGACGAGCAATGGCAATGGCTGCCTCGGTGGCGTTTGTTGCTGGTTTACTTGTCGGCCAAGTTAACTGGGGAAATGCGTTAGTCTCTCCAGCTCAAGCAAGCTTGGCTGATACAGCGATGAAACATGTTATCGATGAAAAAAGCTTTGTGAGCACCATCGATGAACAAGTTACATCACAGCAAATCAATGCAAAAATGAACCCATTTGCTTTTCAGTTTGATGAAGCTTTCCCATACCAAGTGTATTACCTGAACCATTGTGGTTTTGGAAAGTCTAACGCAGTACACATGGTATTCCAGGGTGAAAAAGGCAAAGTTACGCTATTTCTTACTAGCATCCCGACAGAGAAACCAGTCGACTTTGACGAAAAAGGGATGTCAGGTTCGGTAATGCCGGTTGATAACAGTAGTTTGATACTCGTCGGTGAAAATGGCGAGGATGTGTCTAAAATATCAGAAAAGCTAACAAAAATGATCAAACCGATGAGCTAATCCGCTCTCAAAGCCCCGTCACAAAAGGCCCAGCAACTATATTCTTGATATTGCTGGGCTTTATTTATTAATAAACCGCAAAACCATCCACCACACCAACACCTCTAGAGTTAAAACTCTAAAAAACAGCATTTCGTACCACTTTCGTGCCAGATAGGCGTCATTTCCATAATTTTCCACTCAAATTTATCAATGGTCGGATTTGTATATCGTATACTTGCGAATAGGATCAGCCACCATTGAGCAATTGCTCAAAATAATCGCCCTGTAGAGGCGGATATATAAAGGAATAAATGAATGACTACCAACAACACGCGTCTGTTTAAAAAGTCTCTTTTAGCAGTAACAATTACACTGGCGTCTTCGCAAGCGATGGCAGCAGGTTTCCAACTCAACTCACAATCAGCAACTGGTCTTGGCCGTGCTTTCGCTGGTGATGCAGTAATCGCAGATAACGCTTCAGCGATGGCTCGCAACGCAGCAGCTCTTGCACTATTTGATCGTACAGAGGTTTCATTAGGTTTTAACGTCATCAGCTCTGAAGTTGACGTTAAAGGTACAGAATACTCGTCACCTCTATACTCTCAATCTATTGACGATACAACAAACGATGCAACATCAGTTGTTCCCAACCTGTATATCGCTGTTCCTATCAATGACAAATTTGCTGTTGGTTTCGGAGCTTACTCTAACTTTGGTACAACTAATGAGTTCGACAATAGCTGGGGAGCAGGAACAGGTACTCTAGTAGTTGATGGAGGGGGTAATCCACAAGCTGTAGTCCCAGGAGCAGATGCATTCGGTGGGATAACTAATGTGAGCTCTATGAATTTGTTGTTTGCTGGTTCATACCGCATAAACGACCAATGGAGTGTCGGTGCAGGTATTGATCTAATCTATGGTGAAGGCGAACTAAAACGAGACTCTACAATGAATGTTGCTGTTGGTAATACACCAACAGGAACTACCTCAACTCAAAACCTTATGGATGTAGACGCTTCAGGTTGGGGGGTTGGCTTCAATGTAGGTGCGGTTTACGAACTTAACGAAAACAACCGTTTCGGTTTAAGCTACCATTACAGCCCAGAGATCGAAGCAAGTGGCACAGTTTCTTACCAAGGTAACGATAATATTGGCGACCTTAAAATGCCATTGCCTTCAATGGCAGAGTTTTCTGGTTACCACCGCATCGAAAACACTAAGTTTGCCGTACACTACAGCATCCAATACATTAGCTGGAGTGACTTTGATTCACTAGTTACTACTGACGGTACTAATATCAAAGATTACAAGTGGAAAGACACCTACCACTACTCAATCGGCGGTACTTACTACATCAACCAAAACTGGGAAGCTCGCATAGGGTACATGTTCGATGAAGGCGTTCAAGATTCGTTAACTTCCGTTTCAGTACCGGATTCAGATCGTCAATGGTTCTCTGCTGGTGCAAGCTATCACTTCAACAAAGATCAAACGCTTGATCTTGGCTTTACATACCTAGTAGGTGAAGATGTTAAAGTTGAAGATACAATCAACGGTGGCGTTGCAAATGGTGGCTTAAGTCTAAATACTACAACCAAAGCTACTGCTATGTTATTTGGTGTTCAATACACACACAGATTCTAATCTAAGTTCTGCTTCAAATCCCAAAGGGTCGCATTACGCGACCCTTTTTGTTGCCTAAACCACTGACTGGTATCCATTTAGGCTTACAGCTGTAGCCTATAGAGGCAAAATTTGCCTACAAGTGTACGCTCAAATTTCGCAACACAGCCGAAACATTTAGATGATTTCTCTAATAATCAAACACATTTGTACATTTAATCCCTAAAACACTGTTTTATTCGAATTTCATTTTTAAAGTAATAACTCTAAACGTAGAATCACGCCACTAAATACTTATAATTCAGCGAATATAATAATGAAAATGAATAAGACTCTTCTATCTACTGCAGTGGCAGTTGGGCTACTTTCAACGTCTAATGTGACTCAAGCAGCAGGCTTTCAATTAGCAGAATACTCAGCAACAGGTCTTGGCCGAGCGTACGCTGGTGAAGCTGCAATGGCTGACGGTGCAGACGCACAATGGCGTAACCCAGCAATGCTAACTTACCTAGAAGGCACTCAAGTTTCTGTTGGCGCTATTTACGTTGACCCAAATATTGATATCGAAGGTACTTCTACGTCTGCTTTTACTGGCGCTAAGTCCTCATCTAACTCTAGTGATTTTGCACATAGCGCAGTGATCCCAAACTTTTATGTTTCTCATAAGTACAACGACAAGTTTGCATTAGGTTTTGCTGCTGGTACTAACTACGGCATGGAAACAGATCTAGGTAAAGATTTTGGTGGCGCAAACCACGGTAACGAAGCAAGCGTTACGACAATGGAGCTAAACTTGAACGCGGCATACCAAGTACTTGAAAGCGTTTCTATTGGTGGTGGTATTCGCTATATCATGGCAGAAGGCAGCTTTGGTGCAGTTGCATCGGCTCCGTTTGCAGGTGTAGCAAAAGGCGATACTCTAAAATATATGGAAGGCGATGACACAGCTTGGGGTTGGCAAGTAGGTACTGCATGGCAGATCAATGAAAACAACCGTCTTGGCTTTACCTATAAATCTGAAGTAGATTTAACTCTAACAGGTCATGCTAACGGTCACGGTTTTAACTTCGGTCAACCAAACAAGAAAGATGCAGGGTCTATGGATCTTGCACTGCCTGCAACAGCAGAACTTGCGAGCTTCCACCAATTAACAGAGAAAGTCGCGGTTCACGCGAGCATTAACTGGACTAACTGGAGCAGCTTCAAAGAGCTTGTTGCTGATTTCCCAACAGAATCAGTGTTAATCAAAGAAGAGAACTGGGAAGACAACTACCGTTTTGCGATTGGTACGACTTACCAAATGACGCCTAAGTTAGCTTTACGTTCTGGTATTGCATACGATACTTCAGCTGTAAGTGAAGAGCACCGTACAGCAACGATCCCAGAAACAGACCGCACTTGGTTAAGCATTGGTGCTGGATACCAATGGTCTGAACAACTAACACTAGATGCTGGTTTCACTTATATTCTAGCGAAAGACGCTAAAATGCACGAAACAGACCCAGGCACACCACAAGCACCTGGAGCAGATTACTTTGGTGGCAGCTTCGAAGGTGAAGTGACAGGTAGCATCTGGCTAGTAGGTATCCAAGCTAACTACCGTTTCTAATCTGTTTGACTTAATCTAAAGTTATAAACATTAAAAAGGCTCGATGTTAAATCAACATCGAGCCTTTCTTTTATCGGCTATTCAAAGTGCTATATTTAGTAATCTTCTAGGTATCCGTCTATGAAATCTTCTTCATCAAGATCGACCTCTTCAGGTTCAACCTCGGCTTTAAAGTCACGACGTTGAATATAAACATCTCGCGTGAACGCATACGGATCTGGCGAGTCGTCTAGCAACGCTTCTTGCGACACTAACTGAGCACGAGTCTCCATCCCTTCAAATGCCCACTTGCCTAGGCCGGCCCAAACGTTCAACAAAGACAGAGGCACATAGAGGCTATCCACCTGACCAGTCACTTCACGAGTAGTAACAGGACCGTAACCTGGTACCATAAAGTACGGTCCATTCCCTACCCCATAATGACCAATTGCATCTGAAAACGACTTATCATCGTATTTGTTGATGCCGGCAGCACTGGCAATATCAATCAAACCTAACAAGCCAAATGTCGAGTTAATCCAAAAGCGATTAAAATGATCAACCGCTTTCTTGCCGTTACCCATGATTAAGTTATTCACCATGCTCGCAGGTTCGCCTAAGTTGGCTAAAAAATTTGAGATACCAGAACGAACAGGAACAGGGGTGTAGCCAACATAAGCGAGAGAAACAGGACGAACTAAATAAGGGTCTAGATATTCGTAATTGATGTCCCACATCGCTCGGTTGAACCCTTCGAAAGGATCATTCGGGTGGGACTCTTCGACGTATTCAGAGGTTTCGAGGTTATCATCGTTAGTGCTTTCGTCTGGTGCACTAGAACAGCCCACCGTTAAGCTTGCGATAAAGAGTAAACTCGAGAGTCTTAAAACACAAACAGACATATCATCTTTCCATAAGGAATAATAAAAAGGCCAGCAATCGCTGGCCTCAATTGTTGGCGTAAGTCTATACCGTTTACCTACAAATCGGAATAGCTAACACCTATGCAAAGTGATGATTAATATTGCTTATTGATGTTAATGGTCACTGGAGCACCCAGTTCAACCACTTCACTTTCACCATACCAGTCACCGTCTCGAGTTGAGACATTACCATCAGTATCAAGCCTAGCTCTAACCATCAAAGTTTCAAGACTAGACAAATTTTGACCTTGTATCATGCTATTACCGTCATCAAGTACAACTGTACGAGGGAAAGAACCCAGCGGGTAACGAGCCGCACCAATGGGCATTCGTGAACCATCCGCTCTATGTACCGAAACAACCAACACAGACTTAGGATCAACATTGACATCGCCAGACAGCTCAAGCGTTACTGCAACACTCTTACCTTGGTCAACACCCATGGGGTCGCCCATTTTCTTCTGAGCACTTTCGATGCTGCGTGACAACATTTCATAGCGACTGTCTTGTGGACCAATCATTTGTTGCATGATACTCCAGTACTTAACTGCACCTGGGTAATCTTGACGCTCAAATGCATCGAATGCGAGTAGCGAGAACACACGAAGGTCGACATAATCGTTTTGGATCAAACGGCTCAAAATCATACGAGCTTGGTTTTGATCGGCCTCTTCAGGAGAAAGCATCAGCGCTTGAGCGAAACTTAACTGTACATCTTCATTCTTAGGTTCAAGCTTGTAAGCTCTTTCCATAGAATCTTTCGCTGTTTCAGCATCACGGTTTGCTAATGCAATACGGCCCAGTAGTAACCAACCAGTTGAATCTTTTGGTTGATAGTGAAGACGAGTACGAAGCGCTAGAGTCAAATCTTCAAGTTCATCATCGGTAAGCGTGCCACCTTCTGATGACATTAACTTTTTAGACAACTCAGGAAGGTTCGAACTCACTTCTTGCCAGTGTTGAACCTTATCTAATGCACCAAACTGAAAGTACATACCGTAAGTCACAACCAGAACCAGGATCACTGAAGGTACAACGACACCCAGCGTCGAGATTTGTGTCTTCTTGACCTTTTCTTGCGTTGGAACATCATCAAGTAGCGACTGTTTTAAGTCAGCGATCAGCTCTTGCTGGTTATCAACAAGGCCTTCTTCAGCTTCTACTTCTAATTCAACTAATCGATCTTTATAGAAGGCTTTATTCAACTCATCACGAAGCACTTCATCGTTGTTTTCCTTCTTGTTCAAAAAAGGCAGAACAATCAATAAAATCGCTGCTAGCGAAAGGACAATTGTAGAAATCCAAAATAGAGTCATTACTGTTTATCTCCGTCTTTCTCTTCTTCCAGTAACGCTTTTAAACGTGCTTCTTTGTCTGCATCCCAGCCTTTATTGGACTCTAGTGCTTTTGATTTTGACTTTCTACTTCGTAAAACAATCAAACCAAAACCTAATACAACAACCGAAAACGGGCCAACCCAAAGGATCGATGTCGCTAAGGTCAATGGCGGGTTGTACGTTACAAAGTTACCGTAACGAGCAATCATGTAATCAATAATTTCTTGCTCAGACTTGCCATCTTTTGTCATCTCATACACTTTTTGACGCAAGTCGACCGCAAGTTCCGCGTTCGAATCACCAATCGTGTTGTTCTGACATTTTGGGCAACGAAGCGTATTGCTCAAATCTTTAAATTGTTGCTCTTGATCAACCGTATCAAACTCATGAAATTCGATAGGCGCAGCCGTTACCGACGCAGAGATAGCGAAGGTCGCAAACATTGCTACAAGTGTTTGTTTAATCATTTCGCCTCCTCCAATAACTCTTGGTACATCGGCTGAAGCGTCGATGCCCAGTTAGTCGGGTTCACGTCACCAACATGGCGGTAACGAACCACGCCGCTGGCATCAATGAGAAAGGTCTCAGGAGCGCCATATACGCCAAGGTCAAGACCTAACATACCGTTACCATCGAATAAGCTGATTAAGTACGGGTTGCCCAGTTCTTTTAACCAACCAACCGCTTTGTTACGATCATCTTTGTAGTTAAGACCAATAATCTTAACGCCTTGATCTGCCAACTGATTCAAGTAAGAGTGCTCTGCGTAACAAGTCGGACACCAAGTCGCCCAAACGTTAAGCAGCAGTGGCTCACCTTTAAAGATAGCTTGGTCATGAAACTTACCAGGTTGCTCTAAGTCTTCTAAACCAAACTCAGGAACAGGCTTACCAATCAATACTGATTCCAGTTTAGTCGGGTCATCCCCCGACTGGTTACGCATCAGTTGGGTAGCAAAGACTCCAGCTAGAATCATAAAAGCAATCAGTGGAACGAATAAAATCTTCTTGTTCATTAGGCCTCCTGCTCTTGAGCCGAGTTTTTCTTTGGCTTACGGAAACGATAACGACGGTCACTTATAGCAATGATGCCACCAATCGCCATGATCAAAGCACCCGCCCAGATCCAACGTACAAATGGTTTATAGTAGATACGTACAGCCCAAGATTTGTTGTCGTCTAAACGCTCACCCATTGCGATGTATAAGTCACGTGTTACGCCACGATCAATCGCCGCTTCAGTCATCATAGACTTAGCTGTGGTGTAGAAACGTTTTTCAGCGTGAAGCGTGTTGATGTATTTGCCTTCTTTAGTAATTTCAAAGTCAGCAATATAACCATCGTAGTTAGGGCCATCTTTGTCACGAACCCCTGTGAACTGGAAGCTGTATTCTTCAAGCTGGTAGCTTTCACCAGGTGCCAGACGAACATCACGTTCGATACTGTAGTTCTGCACCATCGCGATACCGATCACTGTTACGGCTAAACCCATGTGACCACAGATCATTGCCCAATGGCTCCGAGGCAGCTTAGTTAGGCCTTTCATAAAGGTGTGACGGTGTGTTGCTCGCTCATGCAGCTCAAAGCCGTGCATAAAGAAGATCCAGAACGCCATCACCCAACCAGCAAAAGCAGTACCACTGAAGCGGTCAGCTAGCATGGTCACCATTAGTGCACTTAAACCTAACGAGAAGATACCCGAAACTAACATTGGCTTAATAAGCTTAGACAGGTTGTCACGTTTCCAACGAATCAGTGGACCGATACCCAATAGGAACGAGAACGGGATCATTAACCAGAAGAACAACATATCAAAGAATGGTGCACCGATTGAAACCGAGCCCAGACCTAACTGCTTATGAACAAGTGGTAACAACGTACCCACTAACACAACCACTAACGCAGCAATCAATAAAATATTGTTGCCGAGCAGTGCGTTTTCACGAGAAACTAAATCAAAATTACCGCGGACACGAACCGATGCGCCTTTAACAGCGAACAGCAGCAGTGAGCCACCGATAACAAATACTAGGAAGCCTAGAATAAACATGCCACGAGCAGGATCCGACGCGAACGCGTGAACCGAAACCAAGATGCCCGAACGAACTAGGAATGTACCCAGTAAGCTTAATGAGAACGCAGAAATCGCAAGTAAAACGGTCCAAGCTTTAAACGTGCCGCGCTTTTCTGTTACCGCAAGCGAGTGGATTAACGCAGTACCAGCCAACCAAGGCATGAATGAAGCGTTTTCTACTGGATCCCAGAACCACCAGCCACCCCAGCCAAGTTCGTAGTAAGCCCACCATGAACCTAGTGCGATACCTACTGTTAGGAATAACCAAGCCGCGATTGTCCAAGGACGAGACCAACGAGCCCACGCCGTATCTAAACGACCGCTCATTAGAGAAGCAATAGCGAAAGAGAACGCTACCGAGAAACCTACATACCCCATGTAAAGCATAGGCGGGTGAATAATCAAGCCCGGGTCTTGCAGTAATGGGTTCAAGTCACGGCCATCGACAGGAAAGTAAGGCAGTGTACGTAAGAACGGGTTAGACGTTACGATAATGAACAGCAAAAAGCCGACAGTAATCAAACCCATGATAGCCAGTACGCGAGCAACAGACTCTTGAGGCATACCACGGCTGAAAGTCGCTACTGCAACCGTCCAACCCGCTTGGATAAGAACCCAAAGCAGTAATGAACCTTCATGAGCACCCCAAACCGCTGTGATTCGGTAGTACCAAGGAAGTTGGCTATTCGAGTTACTTGCTACGTATTGAACCGTAAAATCATTGGTGTAGAACGCGTAGCACAAGATAAAAAACGAAATTGCTAGGAATCCGAACATACCCCATGATAGCGGTCGCGCACTATTCATTAATAATGTGTTATTTCGAGCTGCCCCATACAGCGGGAGCACACTCAATAGCAATCCCAATCCTAAGGACAGGATCATGGCAAAGTGGCCGATCTCGGCTATCATTGAGCACTTCCTTCTTTTTGTTCTGTCGAGTACTGCATTGGCTCATGGGTTTTCTTCATTGCTTCAGCAACTTCAGAAGGCATGTACTCTTCATCGTGTTTCGCTAATACTTCGAACGCTTCAATTGTTGTCGCATCTTTTAGAACGCCTTGAGCAACAATACCTTGTCCTTCACGGAAAAGATCAGGAAGAATGCCATCGTATAAAATCGTTACTTTAGGGCCAACATCTTGCAAATCAAAGCTTACACGGAGTGATTCGTTGTCACGGCTTACAGAACCGACTACAACCATGCCACCAATACGCAAGCGCTGACCCACTTCAGGTTTTTTACCGTCTTTACCATTAACAAGCTCACTTGGTGTGTAGAACAGATCCATGTTCTGGTTAAGTGCATAAACCATCAATCCAACAGTTGCACTGATACCAAAAAAGATCGCTAAGACAATGCCTAGCCTCTTCTTACGTCTTGGGTTCATAGAGTGTTCTCCATATTTTTTGCTGCATCGATACGAGCTTGACGATCAACCTTCGCTTGTACTTCAGTTAGTAATTGCTTACTACGACGAACACTTACTACCAGTAAGATAATCATCGCGAGGAATGTGATTCCAAATGCACTCCATACATATGAGGCGTAGCCACCCATGGCAAAGAAATCACTCAGAGATTCAAAATACATAATTACCTACCCTACTACGCTTTATCAGCCGCGAGTTTACGAACCCAAGGACGGTGACTTTCTTTACTGATGATTTCGTTTCTAAAACGAACCATAGTCACAGCACTAAAGAAAAAGGCGAAGCCGAAGATGTTGAGAAGAAGCGGCCATAGCATGTCACTTGAAATAGAAGGCTGATCGAACTTAGTAATCGTCGCGCCTTGGTGAAGTGTATTCCACCACTCTACTGAAAAGTGAATGATAGGTAGGTTGATGACACCAACGATCGCCAAAATACCAGCTGCTCTCGCTGCGGTTTTTTGGTCGTCAAAAGCGTGGTGTAGTGCAATCACACCCAAGTATAGGAATAGAAGAATCAGCTCTGAGGTCAAACGTGCATCCCAAACCCACCAAGCACCCCACATTGGTTTACCCCAAACAGCACCGGTTAGCAGCGCTATGAAGGTAAAGACAGCACCAATAGGCGCCATAGCCAATGCAGCCATGTCTGATAATCTCACCTGCCATACCAAACCGATAAATGCCGCAATTGCCATCGACATGTATATGCCCATCGACCAAATTGCAGACGGAACATGGATATAGATGATACGGAAGCTATCGCCTTGTTGGTAATCAGAAGGCGCAAATGCAAGCCCCCACACAGTACCTAATGATAGACACAATAGCGCTAGGATAGAGAACCATGGCATAAGTTTACCAGCAAGCTGATAAGAGGTTTCTGCTTTGGCATAGGGATGGAGCCATTTCCACATGTTGTAATCTCACTCTTGCTTCATATTGCTTACAGCTATTAAAGCTATAATTATAATAATTTATTTGTCTTGCTTTCAGTTTTACTGACTCTGTAAGTCCAATCGACACGTTTGGTTCACATTAGCTATACGATAACGGCCCCCTAATCAGTTCACACTCACTCTAAGTGCGGCGCTAATCGCAAAAGGTGTCAGAGTCATGGCACCCATTAACATCGCCCCAAGCACCGCCAACTGGCCGTTATACGCAACACCTAGTGCTGCCGCATCAATCGCAGATGTAGCAAATATAAGAATGGGGATGTACAGCGGCAGAATTAACAGGCTTAAAAGCACACCACCTTTCTGAAGCCCCACCGTTAAAGCCACACCAATCGCACCAATAAAGCTCAATGCAGGCGTACCGACCAATAACGTTAAAACAACCGACAGCCAGGTATCGAAATCCAAAGACAGTAATACCGCCAATAGAGGGCTAATCAAAATTAATGGTAACCCAGTCAATAACCAGTGTGCTATGACCTTGGACAATACTACCAATTGCAACGGGATGGGCATCAGCATCATTTGCTCAAGGGCGCCATCTTGAAAATCATCGCGAAACAAACGCTCTAAAGAGAGCAACGCAGAGAGTAAAGCGGCTACCCAAACGATGCCTGCTGCAATACGAGCGAGTAAGTTTGGCTCTGGCCCAATGCTTAACGGGAAAAGGGTGATTACAATGATGAAAAACCACAGAGGGTTAAAAATATCCGCTTGACGACGAAATGCGATAAGCAATTCGCGTCGAATGATCATTGTCATTGAAGAGATCATATTACTCACCCAACTTTATTTTTCTTAGTTTCGGGCTGTCAGCAAACATATCTTGGTGAGTGGTCAATAACACAATGCCACCATTATCCGCATGCTGAGAAAAAAGAGATTCCAGAACTTTGACACCCTGCTTATCAATTGCAGTCAGTGGTTCATCCAAAATCCATAACATTTGCTTACTCAACCAAAGACGCGCCAACGCAACACGGCGTTGTTGCCCTGCTGAAAGTTGACCTGCAGGGACATCCTCTCTTCCAGCTAAACCCACTTGAGTCAAGGCATGATAGAGCTCTTCCTTAGTGGTATCGGCATTATGAATCGATTGATAAAAACTAAGGTTCTCATACGCGCTGAGTTCGCGCTTAACACCGGTTTGGTGCCCAAGAAACAGAAGGTTTTGATGATAAATGTCTCGACTCGACTCAATAGAGCTACCATCCCAAGAGATAGATCCTTCATCACGGTCACCTAAGCCAGTGATGATTCTCAGGAGTGTCGTTTTCCCAGTACCGTTACGACCTTCAACTTGAACCAGTTCGCCTGGTTTTAGCTGAAAAGACAACGATTCAAATAGAACCCTGTCGTCACGAATAGCAGTTAAATTAGAGACTTCTAGCATAGGTAAATTTAGTAGAGTAATGAGAGCGCTATAGTAGCACACCAGTAAGGTCACAAAATAGGACTAGGCGTTTTCGAGGGAACAAACTCCGTAAGAAACTGTTACCACCACATCACAATTTACACATTTTTATTCTTGATGCAGATATTGTCGTAGATACAAGCACTTATAAACATCATTCTATAAACCGACAGACATAAAAAAAGAAGCCGAAGCTTCTTTTTAAGAGGAGTACATAATAAACATCTGATTATTAATACTGATTAAGCGCTCAATTTAACGACGTGGAGGTGAAGGCTTACGATCGTGAGAAGAGGGTTGTTTATCAAAAGATGACGGGTTACTTCTTAATGAAGGAATCTTCTCTTTGCCTGCCAGCTTATTCTGCAGAGACATCATTAGCTCAGCTTCCGCTTTTGGCAATTCGCATTCTTCAATCAGTTCATTTATCCCAGCACCAAGCTGAACCATTTTGGTCGCTCGTGTGTACAAACGGCCATCAGTATCAGCGTGTTCGAGTTCAACGATACGCTCATTCAAATGCTTAATCACATCTTGTTGCTCGGTCACTTTTTGACCAAGACCAAGAACAACAGAGCGAACCTCAAGTAATTGCTTACTCGATTTTTGCAGCTCTTTGTCCAGGTTACGAACTTGAAGGCGTGATTGGTCTAGCTGTTTTTGAATTGCACGTTTTACTTTGCTAAGCAAAATCAAGATGAACAACGTAAACACGCCGACTCCTGCAATTAACACTGCAGGAGTCAAAGGAAGCGCTTCAAACATTACAGGTGAGCCATCTCATCCCATTCGTCTTCGCTTAGTAGTTTGTTTAGATCTACTAAGATAAGCAGCTTGCCATCACGGTTGCTTACACCTTGGATGAACTTAGCACTTTCGTCAGTACCAACACTTGGGGTCGTGTCGATCTCAGAAGAACGTAAGTAAACCACTTCAGCAACGCTATCTACTAAGATACCAATAACTTGACGCTCAGATTCAATAACGATGATACGAGTATTATCTGTTATTTCACCTTGCATTAAACCAAAGCGAGAGCGAGTGTCGATAACAGTCACAACGTTACCACGTAGGTTGATAATACCTAGAACATAGTCTGGAGCGCCCGGTACTGGAGCGATTTCGCTATAGCGAAGTACTTCACGTACCTGCATAACATTGATGCCGTAAGTTTCTTCTTCTAGCTGGAATGTCACCCATTGAAGTACTTCATCATTAGTTGGGTCTTTTCTTACTTCAATTTCACTCATATGAGACATATTTAATCCTCTTGCCGTCGTTACCGACCACTATTATTAACTTGATACTTGTTGTTAGCCTAGTGCTTATTACTAGCTTAATGCTTTTACATCTAGCCCTGCGTTTAGCATGACGATCAATGCTTCGACATGAATCAAAGCACACATTTTTTCTTTTACCATACCAGCGAGCCAAGGCCGTTTCCCCGCCATTTCTCGCCAACGTACTTTATCTGTATTGAGAAGCTCAGTGCCTTTCAGCTCAGTACCGGCAAGCCCCCACAAGCTTTCTCCAAGCATAACTATATATTGATAGTTTTCTTTGTATTCATCATTCGTTAGTTTCTCAGACATCACCCATTTTGCGGTGTCGACAACATCTAACTGACTATCTCGGTTTGTTTGCAAACCTAAATACCAAGCAGGCTTACCAATCAAATGGCTAAGCTCTTCAAGGCGATGAATACCACCAAGTTCATCAAGAGGGACCGCAAAAGTTACCCCGTTGACATCAAAATACAGTACCTGAAAATCTTCTGTTCGAGCTGTGCTTTCCCATGATGTAAACCGTTCAATGCCGCCTGATTGAGTTTCAAGTTCAACCTCAGGTTCACCGTTCGATTCAATCTCTGGTTCTTCAATGTCCGTTTCGTCTTGCTGAGCTTCGACGTGTGAGTCTTCAGCTATTGGTGACTCAATTGTCGGCTCAACAGCTTGTTCAACAGATGGCTCAACAGATGGCTCAACAGATGGCTCAACAGCCATTGATAAATCAGGCTCAAGGAGATTCCAGTCTTGAATTTCAGGCTCTACAGAAAGCTGAACGGATTCCACGGCAGCATCAAACATTTGCATGTCTGCGTGTTGAGCAATTTTCTGTGTATTTTGATCCATTAATTCATCAAGATTCAGTTCATCAACCACGTTCGTCGCTTCTAAGCGGCTCAGCAGTTTTTGTACATCCTCAAGGTTTGGAACCTCAAACTCCGCCTCTCTCAGCTCGGCATAGGTGGAGTAGCTTGAACGTTTTGGCTCTGGCTCTGGCTCTGGCTCTGGCTCTGGCTCTGGCTCTGGCTCTGGCTCTGGCTCTGGCTCTGGCTCTGGCTCTGGCTCTGGCTCTGGCTCTGGCTCTGGCTCTGGCTCTGGCTCTGGCTCTGGCTCTGGCTCTGGCTCTGGCTCTGGCTCTGCAGATGATGACTGAGCGTTAGACTCGTCAACAAAAAATTCATCAGAATCCAGAACTTCATCGCCTAACAGCGCAGTAAAATAATCATCAAGTGCTTGTTCACTCGATAAACTTGGTTGCGCCATTATTGATTCTTTATTCGCGCTCATTTATCGCCAGCCTTTCGAGATAAATAAGCAACTGTTTGTAAGCAAATACACCACGACTACCCGATGCAAAATGAGATGCTGGTAAGCGCTTTAGGCTTGCATCTCTAAACTTAGTGTCAATAGGGACAGCAGAGGTCCAAACTTGATTTGGATAATCTTCTTTCAGCTGAGTTAACGTCTGTAATGAAGCCTTTGTTCGCTTGTCATACATCGTTGGTACTACCGTCACTTTAAACGGCGTTTTGCGAGATTTTTGCATGATAGTCAGAGTTCGGATCATGCGTTCCAACCCTTTCATTGCTAAAAACTCAGTCTGGACTGGGATCAAGATACGATCACTGGCTGCCAATGCATTCACCATCATCACGCCAAGAATCGGCGGGCAATCGATCAACACATAGTCATAGTCATCTTTCAAAGCGGCAAGCGCACGCTTTAAAATTAACCCCATTCCACTGCGATTACCCATCACACGGTCTAATGTCGCGAGCGACATATGTGCAGGGATAATATCAATGCCTTCAACTTCAGTTTGCAATGTCAAAGGTCTTACCGTCTGAGCAGTAAACTCACGCAACTGAAACAGATCAAACAAACTCAACTCCACCGTATCTGAATCGTAACCCAGATAAGTGGTCAGTGATGCATGCGGATCGGTATCAACCAACAGAACACGGTGGCCTTTCAAGGCAAGCAAGCCTGCCAAGGTCACCGTCGTGGTTGTTTTGCCAACACCACCTTTTTGGTTTGCAACACTCCAAACAATCATGTCGATTTACCTAAGCTAAGCCAACTTCAACCAAGATCCTTTCCGCGATGCGGTCTAGAGGTAGGTCTTCAGTAGAAATGCCAGCTTTTGCTACAGCTTGAGGCATACCATATACAACACAGCTTTCTTCGTCTTGTGCCCAAATCGTCGAGCCCGCAGTTTTTAACATACGCGAACCTTCTCGACCATCAGCGCCCATACCGGTCAGTATCATAGACAAGACTTTGTCACCGTAGATCTTTGCAGCAGAACCGAATGTGACATCCACACAAGGCTTGTAGTTCATTCGATCGCCGCCATCGATAATTCGTAAGCGAGCAGACCCTGCACGACCATCAACCATCATCTGTTTACCACCGGGAGCAAGGTAAGCCACTCCTGGTTTCAACACATCTCCGTCTTGCGCTTCGCGAACTTCGATCTTACACAAGGTATTCAGCCGGCTTGCAAATGCAGCAGTAAAGGTTGCTGGCATGTGCTGAACTAACACGATCGGATGTGGATAATGAGCAGGAATGCGAGTCAAAATCTTCTGTAGTGCAACAGGACCGCCAGTCGACGTACCAATAGCAGTTAACTGATACTTTTTACCTGATGCTCTAAATTTTGCAGTCGATGCAACAACAGGCTTCGCAGCAGGTGTTACCGCTGAAGTGGTTTGACGCAGCGATGAAGCTGTTGACGCAGTTGCTGCTGCCGTTGCTCTAGGAGCAACAGGTGTACGGCGCATGAACGCACGCTTAGCGGCAATTTGAATCACACGCTGTTGAAGCAGAACGACCGCATCGTCACGGTTTCGAGCGATGTCTTCGAACTTCTTAGGTAAGAAATCCAGAGCTCCGGCATCTAACGCATCCAATGTTGCTCTAGCACCATCATGCGTTAACGATGAAAACATCAAAATAGGCGTTGGAGACGCAGCCATAATTTCACGAACGGCTGTGATGCCGTCCATGACTGGCATTTCGATGTCCATAGTAATGACGTCAGGTCTAAGCTTCTTTGCTTTCTCAACCGCTTCTTTACCATTTACAGCTACATCGATGACTTCTAGGCGAGCCTCTGAGTTGATGATCTCGCTTACGCGACGGCGGAAAAAGCTCGAATCATCAACGACTAATACTTTAATCGCCATATTTATCCTTAAATTAAATTCTTGATGCTGCAGCGTACTGCTTCAACAAGTCAGGCACATCGAGAATCAATGCAATGTGTCCATCACTTGTAATTGTCGCGCCTGCCATACCTGGCGTACCTTGCAACAACTTATCAAGTGGCTTGATAACGACTTCTTCTTGACCAATCAGCGTATCGACAACAAAGCCAACTCTTTGGCTTCCAAGCTGAACGATAACAACGTGACCATGCCCTTTGCGTAGTTCAACAATACCGGCTTTTGGTGCAAGCCAATTTTGTAAATAGAACAACGGGATAGATTTATCACGGACGATGATGGTCAACTGGCCATCAACCACGTTAGTACGGCTTAGGTCTAAGTGGAAAATCTCGTTTACAGAAGCCAATGGCAACGCGAATGGGTGACCCGCTACGCCGACCATCAAGGTTGGAAGAATCGCAAGCGTCAGTGGAACCTTGATCGTAATCTTGGTGCCTTGACCCATTTCAGAATCGATATCAATTGAACCATTCAGTGTATTGATCGCTGTTTTCACAACGTCCATACCTACACCACGGCCAGAGATATCTGATATTTGCTCTTTGCTTGAGAAGCCAGGTGCAAAAATAAGATTGAAACACTCTTTGTTTGATAAGCGAGACGCTGCGTCTTCGTCCATCAGACCACGTTTAACCGCAATAGCACGAAGCTTATCAGGGTCCATACCGCCACCGTCATCAACGATAGCCAATTCAATATGGTCACCTTCTTGCGAGGCTGACAGGATCACTTTACCTGTTTGTGATTTGCCAGCCGCAATACGAGCTTCAGGCATCTCAATACCGTGGTCCACAGAGTTTCTCACTAAGTGAATCAGTGGATCGGCAAGTGCTTCTACTAAATTCTTATCAAGATCCGTTTCTTCACCGCGCATTTCAAGAACAATGTCTTTCTTCAAACTACGAGCAAGGTCGCGGACAACTCGTGGGAAACGACCAAAAACTTTCTTGATCGGCTGCATACGAGTCTTCATTACCGCACCTTGAAGGTCTGCGGTAACAACGTCTAAATTCGAGACAGCTTTCGCCATTTCTTCGTCATTGCTGTTTAAGCCTAAACTCACCAGTCGGTTACGAACCAATACCAACTCACCGACCATGTTCATGATGGTATCGAGTGTTGATGTATCAACACGAACCGTTGCTTCCGCTTGTTGCTTCTTCGCTGACGTTTTAACTTCAGCCTTAGCTGGAACATTCAGCTTAGATTCAGCGTTAGCAGCAGGCTTCGCAACAGCAGGAGTTGCTGGTTGTGGCTTAGGAGCGACTTGTGGTGCAGGTACAACAGAAGCAGCTTTTACATCAGCAGGCTTAGTTGCAGCATCCAGCTCTTCAATCGACGGGCCATTACCTGAACCATGTAACTGATCAAGTAACTTCTCAAACTCTTCGTCCGTCATCAGGTCATCGCCTTCAGACATCACCGAAACTGGATCAGCGACAGGAGGAGGTGGTGGAGGCGTTGAACTTGCCGCTGTCGGACTCTTACCAGCACCGTGCAGTTCATCTAATAACTTTTCAAATTCATCATCAGTAATATCACCACTGTCAGCAACTGGCTGAGGCGTAGCGGGCGCTGGCGGCGGAGTTGGTGCAGAAGCTGCTGTCGGTGAACCACCTTTACCATGAAGTTCATCAAGTAGGCGTTCAAACTCATCTTCAGAGATATCATCCACTGAAGATGCACTGATACTAGAGCTTTCTACAACAGGTTCAGGCGCAGCAACAATAGGTTCAGGAATGACAGGGGCTGGCGCGACTTCATCAGCAGCCTCTGGTTTGCAGAGACGATGAAGCTCATCCAATAAAGATTGGTCAGCAGGTACTAAAGCCTCCTCATCTTGCACGGCTCGAAACTGTACATTCACTGTATCGAGAGCCTGCAGCATCGTATCCATCAAACCTGATGTTACGCTGCGTTGGCCGTTTCTTAGAATGTCGAACACATTCTCAGCACCATGACAAGTATCCACCAGCTCAGTCAATGCTAGGAAACCAGCACCACCTTTTACTGTATGGAAACCACGGAAAATAGCATTTAATAGGTCTTTGTCGTCAGGGTTATTCTCAAGCTCTACCAATTGTTCTGATAGGAGTTCAAGGATCTCTCCTGCTTCGACTAAAAAGTCCTGAAGAATATCTTCGTCTAAATCGTAGCTCATACGTTACCTTTAAAATCCAAGACTGGATAACAAATCGTCGACTTCATCTTGAGATGCCACAGCGTCTTCGCGCGCTTCTGGGTTCATGATTGGACCCTCAGGAGCAATAGATGCTTTCTTCTCTTTTTCTGGCGTTGGCTCTATCTGATTCGCACCGAATACCGTGAGAATCTCCACCAAACGCCCTTCAACCTCATTTACCAAGGTAATAACTTTGCTAATGATCTGCCCAGTTAAATCTTGGAAATCTTGAGCCATCAAGATTTCAGTCAGTTGTCCACGTAGTTCAGTACTATCGCCTTCTACTTGGACAAGTAATCCATCAATGCGGTGACATAAAGCTTTAAATTGTGCCAGCTCAATGCGGCCATGCATCAGTTCATTCCATTGAGGCCTTACTTGAAGTAAACAATCGTGTAGGTTGTCTGCTATTGGCATACAACGATCGACTGCGTCCATCGTCTTGTTTGCTGCAACTTCCGTTTTATCAATGACATATTGAAGGCGATCCCTAGCATCAGGGATTTCATCATTTGCGATAACGCTGATGCGTTCATCGAAATTGAATTGAGCCAAAGAGTCATGGAGGTCGCGAGTCAGACTACCTATTTCTTGAAGCATTGGATTGTCTTGAAGACTAAAATTATCTTCATAAATGCTTCTAACAAGAGAATCAGCACCTTGCTGCTCATCGTTTTCAAGCAGCTCTACTAATTTTTTTGCTTGTTCTAATGAAATCATCCTGAATTCGGCCTTACTCCGCATACTTTTATGACGCTTCGACCATTGAGATAAACAACAAACTTAACCGTGAGTGTCTCTCTAGAAGCGCCTAAAAACAGGTTAGTATTGACGCTTATAAGCGATCAAAAATCTTATCAAGTTTCTCTTTCAGAGTTGCCGCTGTGAAAGGCTTCACAATGTAACCATTAACACCTGCTTGAGCAGCTTCGATGATCTGTTCACGTTTCGCTTCTGCCGTGATCATAAGCACTGGAAGGTGCTTAAGTTCTGCGTCTGCACGAACGTGTTTTAACAGGTCAATACCTTGCATACCCGGCATGTTCCAGTCGGTTACCACGAAATCAAATTCGCCTTTTTTCAGCATTGGTAAAGCGGTCAAGCCATCGTCTGCTTCTTGAGTGTTGTTGAAACCTAAATCGCGCAGTAGGTTTTTAACAATTCGGCGCATCGTTGAAAAGTCGTCAACAATGAGAATTTTCATGTTTTTGTTCAAATTAGCCTCCACTGAATAAAACCAGTGTTGTTAGTCGTTCTGTGTCCAAGCACTTAACTTAGTGCGTAGACGCTGCATCGATTGGCTCAGTATTTGGCTGACACGAGATTCGCTGACACCTAACACTTCCCCAATCTCTTTTAAATTGAGTTCTTCGTCGTAATAAAGTGAAAGCACGAGGCCTTCTCTTTCTGGAAGTTGTTTTATCGAATCGATCAAAGCTTGGCGGAATGACTCATCTGCAACCCCTTGAAAGGGCGCATTGTCTTGAGAATCTTCATTCGGAGAAATGACATCATCTGAGACGCCTAAATCTTCGATACCGACCAATCTTGAGCAGTTAATATCGGTCAATGCACTGTGGTACTGATCTAAACTGAGCCCCATATGTTTTGCCACTTCAGCATCACTTGGGTCTCGATTTAGAATACTTTCCAGCTCTGCAATCGCACTGCTGATTTCTCGATTATTTTTGTGAACCGATCTTGGCACCCAATCGCCACGGCGAATGTCATCCAACATAGCCCCGCGAATTCGAATACCAGCATACGTCTCAAAGCTTGCGCCTTTGGTACCATCATAGTTTTGTTGCGCTTCAATCAAGCCAATCATGCCAGCTTGAATTAAGTCATCAACCAATACATTAGGCGGCAATCGCCCCAACAAGTGATGAGCGATACGTTTAACCAACACAGAGTACTTCTCAAAAAAAGCCTGCTGGCTATTGAGATTTGCATGCTGATCGTAGGTAAGCGCTTTATTCACCAAATGGTTCCTCTACAAATTCAGGACGATTCAGCAGCCTTTCAACAAAAAATTCCAAATGCCCGCTTGGCGTCTTTGGTATTGGCCACGTCAATGCTTTATTTGCTAATGAACTGATTGCCAACGCCGCAGGAGAGCGAGGGAACGCATCTACTACGATTTTCTGTCTCTTGACTGATTGACGTACTTTATCATCTAAAGGGATACATGCTACGAGTTCGAGGCTCACATTCAAGAAACGCTCTGTGACCAAAGTCAACTTTGCAAATAATTCTCGGCCTTCACGATAGCTTCTGACCATATTTGCAACGATTTTAAATCGCTGAACTTGGTGCTCTCGGCTCAACAGCTTAATCAAAGCATAGGCATCAGTGATCGAAGTTGGTTCATCACAAACCACAACCACGACATCTTGCGCTGCTCTTGAAAAGCTAATCACCATGTCCGATATGCCTGCTGCCGTATCGACTAGCAAGATGTCCATCTCGTCTTCAAGAGAACCGAACGCTCGAATCAAACCAGCATGTTGAGCATGTGAAAGTTCGGTCATGCTTTGTGTACCCGATGTCGCTGGAATTATCTTAATTCCGTGCGGCCCTTCGACAATCGCATCCTTAAGTTCACACTCACCCGCCAAAACGTGCCCTAGGTTTCGCTTAGAACGAATACCCAGCATGATGTCGACGTTAGCTAATCCTAAATCGGCATCCAGTACCATGACTTTTTTGCCTTGGCGAGCCATGCAAATAGCCATACCTAACGTCACATTAGATTTACCTACCCCACCCTTACCGCCAGTTACAGCGATAACTTTTGTGATTGAAGGCTTCGTCAAGCGACGGAGGCCGCTAGCTTGATCATGTATCATATTTTCATTCATATTTATCCGCCGCCTAGAGTCCTTCAGAATCGCTATTCCAGTAATGAGGTTCATTCTCTGTAGATTTCTCTAATAACTCATTCGCCTTAGCAATCATGTACTTTGGCTGAGCTATAACGATATCCTCAGGAACTCGTTGACCATTTGCTATGTAAGCAACTGGTAATGCATTTTGTATTACCACACTGATGAACTCACCCAAACTGAGCGATTCATCTAGCTTAGTCAGGATACATCCTGACAACGGGATTCTTCTAAAGTGTTCAATGGTTTCTTGCAGCACTTTACGTTGCGCGGTTGCCGGCAAAACAAGGTAGCTATTGATAACGGAACCACTCTCTTGCATCAATGTGTCTAACTGCTCAGATAGACGAACATCTCGCTGTCCCATACCTGCAGTATCAACCAGAATCAGGCGACGATTACGTAATTGATATATTACATCGGCCAGTTCACTAGAATCTTTAGCAACTCTTACAGGACAACCCATAATTCGACCATAAATCGATAACTGCTCATGTGCACCTATACGATATGTGTCTGTTGTCACTAGTGCGACGTTATCTGCGCCGTATTCCATTGCTGCGCGGGCTGCGAGCTTAGCAACGGTTGTTGTTTTACCTACGCCAGTCGGGCCAAGTAAGGCTACAATACCGCCGCGTTTTAAAATATCTTTTTGTGTCACTGAAATTTGATCAGCGACCAGAGCAAGCAAGGCTTTCCATGCTCGTGCTGGTTTTGTGTCTTCTGGAATGTAGCAGGCCATTTGATCGGCGAGTTCTGCCGAAACGCCCATACGTTCTAGGCGCTTGATAAGCATCGCTCTCAACGGTTCGCGACGTTCGACTTCTTGCCACATCAGTCCAGAGACTTGATGCTCTAACAGACGACGAATAGAGGTCATCTCTTCGCGCATCGTTTCCATTTCGCTGTCTGAACCTTTCGACTGACCGGGATCACGGCCGCGATCGTAGCGAGTAGGATCTAAGCGAGGTGCTGGACGCTCGATTCTGCGATCTTCAGCAATCAATTTGGATAAACCAGACTCACGAGCAAAAGCCGAATCTACGTTGCCACTGCTGCGAGATTGTTGATAACCGAGAGACTGTTGGTTACCAAGAGCCGATTGATTACCACCAGACTGGCGGTTAAGCAACGCGGATAACGAATCTTCATTTTCAGCTCGGTGCTGCGGTTCGTCGTCTGCGCCATGGCTATATTGCTTGAGCATATTAGCGAAACGCTTGGTCATTGAACGTCCGCCTTCAGCATTCGACTGCAGGCTGACTTTGTCATCATCTAACTGACGACGGCCAGATGGAGCGGCTGGCGCTGCCATTTGAGTATATTGACTTTGCGTAGGCTGCTGAGGCTTATTGAGTTTTGGGCTGGCTGTCGATGGGCTAGATTCGCCATCAATAGCAGCCACAATTTCAACGCCACCTGCGACCTTTTTGTTAGACATGATCACCGCTTCTGAGCCAAGTTCTTCTTTAACTTGGAGCAGTGCGGTTCGCATATCTTTTGCAAAAAATCGTTTAATTTTCAATTCGATCGTCCGTTCTAATTAGGCGGCTTAATTACCAACAGCTTGTACAATGCGTATCTGCTTTTCGTCCGGTATCTCTTGGTAAGATAAAACTCTTAAGCTTGGGATCGTGTTTTTCACGAACTTCGCGAGAGTGGAACGTAACACGCCAGAGGTCAGTAATACAGCTGGCTCACCTTTCAGCTCTTGCTCTTGCGTTGCATGGCTGAGGGATGTCTGTAAACGTTCGGCTAAACCAGGTTCAATACCAGCAGATTCTCCGCCGGATGCCTGCATGGTTTGATGCAATATTTGTTCCAGCTCAGGAATCAAGGTGATCACTGGCAGTTCAGGCTCTATACCATTGATTTCTTGAACAATTAATCGTTTCAAAGCGATACGAACCGCAGCAGTAAGTATGTCAGGTTCTTGACTCTTACTTGAGTACTCCGACAAAGTTTGGACTATAGTACGGATATCTCGAATTGGAATGGCTTCATTCAGTAAGTTTTGCAGCACTTTTACGACCACACCGAGCAGCAACTGATCCGGTACAAAGCCTTCGACCAACTTAGGTGTCGAGCGGCTTAGCATCTCGAGCAGGTTTTGTACTTCTTCATGACCAATAAGCTGTGACGCATTATTGGTTAGCAATTGGCTGAGGTGCGTTGCTAGTACAGTCGACGAATCCACAACCGTGTAACCTAACGCTTGGGCATGTTCGCGCTGCTCTTCTCGAATCCATACGGCTTCAAGGCCAAAGGCAGGATCAATCGTCGGCTCACCATCGATCATTCCGTAAACTTGACCCGGGTTAATCGCCAGTTCCATATCAGGCTTAATCTCAGCCTCGCCAACGGCAACACCCATCAGAGTGATTCGGTAGCTATTTGGGGTGAGTTCTAGGTTATCTCGAATATGTACCGCCGGAATCAGGAAGCCGAAATCTTGAGACAGCTTCTTACGAACCCCTTTCACACGCTCTAACAGTTCGCCACCTTGATCTCTATCCACCAGCGGGATCAAACGATAACCGACTTCCAAACCAATAATATCGACAGGTTGAACGTCATCCCAAGAGAGCTCCTTCTGGGAACCCGTTTCTCCATTCGCTTCTACCGTAGCGGGAAGATTGGGTTGTTCAGCCTTCTTCTTGTTCTTTTTATCGATGTAATACGCACCTGCACCAGCAACGATGGCAAGACTCAAGAATGAGAGATGCGGCATACCAGGAACAATACCCATAATGCCAAGGATAGCGGCAGTGATCATTAAGGCTTTAGGGTTGTCGAACATTTGGAAGACAAGTTGCTCGCCCATGTCTTCATCTGTGTTTTGACGCGTTACCATCATCGCGGCAGCAATAGAAAGTAATAGCGATGGGATTTGCGCAACCAGACCATCACCGATAGTCAGTAGTGTATAAATTTCAATTGCTTCGCCAAAACCAAGATCGAACTGAGCCATACCGATACTCAAACCACCAATGATGTTGATGAATAGGATCAAAATACCAGCGATTGCATCACCTTTAACAAACTTAGACGCACCATCCATCGAACCATAGAAATCCGCTTCTTTGGTCACTTCAAAGCGTCTTGTACGAGCCTGCTCTTGATCGATCAAACCCGCATTCAAATCGGCATCGATTGCCATCTGTTTACCGGGTAAGGCATCCAACGTAAAACGTGCACTGACTTCCGAGATACGACCCGCACCTTTGGTTACAACCATGAAGTTGATGATCATCAAAATCAAGAACACCACTAAACCAACCGCATAGTTACCACCAATAACCACGTTACCGAAAGCTTCAATCACGTTACCGGCAGCATCGCCCCCTTCGTGACCGTGGAGCAATACCACACGTGTCGAAGCAACGTTCAAGGCCAGTCGAAGTAGCGTGGCAATCAAAAGTACCGTTGGGAATGCAGCGAAGTCCAAAGGCCTGCGGGTATAAACCGAAACCAATAGCACAACCATAGACAGTGCGATGTTGAAGGTGAAGAACATATCCAGCAAGAAAGCTGGAATTGGCAACACCACCATAGCGAGTGTGGCAAGTACCATAACAGGCGCGCCAATCGCAGGCATGGCACGGCTAGGAATTTTAGGTAGCTTGTCCGCAAAAGGGAGGGTAAATTTCATAAATCTGGGTAGTATCGCTATGTTGTAGCTCTTCCACAAAGCGAATCGAGGCTTAGGGTTAAGCTGTATTGCCAAAATTTATAGCAATAAGGTTTATGATGATCAGGTTTATCATGATCGGACTTATAATGTTCAGCATTGATGTAGCAAGCACTGTACCAATATCTCAACGTCAATTTATCGTCACAGCTAACAAATAAAGACACTCAGATACACAACCATTATCCAGTTTCATTGGACTGAGCTCAAGCAATTGATCTAATGACGTAAATCAGGTGGGATCGGCATATTAGAATCTTGCAATTTCGGCCTTTCCCCTCCTCTTTTTCTGTACTGTTTCAGCTGGAACACATATGCAAGCACTTGAGCCACTGCCGTAAACAGGCCGTCAGGAATTTGTTGTTCGAGCTCAGTAGTGTGATATAGCGCCCTAGCTAACGGAGGCGCTGGAATAATATAGATGTCGTTTGCACGTGCAATTTCACGGATCTTCATCGCCATATGATCGACACCTTTGGCAACGACTATCGGTGCTTTATCTTGATTCTGTTTATAGCGTAGAGCGACTGAAAAATGCTCCGGGTTGGTGACGATAACATCTGCCTGAGGAACATCAGCCATCATACGTCGCTGAGCCGCTTCTCTCTGTAACATACGAATACGCCCTTTCACTTCAGGCTTACCTTCCGTGTCTTTGAACTCATCTTTAACTTCTTGCTTAGTCATTTTAAGTTGATCGGCGTGTTGCCAAATCTGAAATGGGATATCTATCGCAACCACTATCAACAAAGAGCAACTGATAAGTAGGATAAAATTAAGCAAGATATCCAAGGCGTGGAAGATATTCTGTGGATACACATCCATGCTCAATTGCATTAAATCATGTTGAGAAGCTTGGATAAGATAGATAGCCATGCCCGACACCAGAGCGACCTTCAAAATAGATTTCAGCAGTTCAACCCAACTTTGTAGGCCAAACATACGCTTAATACCACTCAATGGATTGAGCTTAGACGCTTTAGGCATAGCGGCTTGCATCGAGAAGTTAACACCACCAACGCCAGCAGCACCAATCACAGCCGCCACAAACAAAGTGATGAGAATCAAGAACAGTGGAAACAACAAGTTGACCAAGGCACCACCAGCGATTTCCAGCAACTTATTGGTATCAAAGATTTCGTCACGACTGAGCGAAAACAGGCGTTGCATGGCCTCGAACAGAGCTTTCGCCATCGATTCGCCAAACCACATTAATGAAATCGCACCAACTATCAGTACCGACGCTGACGCTAACTCTTTTGACCTTGCAACCTGCCCTTTCTCTTTGGCCTGTTGCAAGCGTTTGGGCGTGGCGTCTTCTGTGCGTTCTTGACCGTCTGACTCTGCCATTTCAGTATCCTAGCAATCCAATCTGATGAGACGACATATCTGCTGCTCTCCTTGTAACCAATACAGCTCATAGTGGCTATATAAGCCGCCAAGGATGTACCAACAAAGCAACAGACCCACGAGTAGCGCAAACGCAAAACCCAAAGAGAATATATTTAACTGAGGTGCAGCACGTGTCATTACACCAAAAGAGAGGTTAATCGTAAGCAGCGCAATAATGCCAGATAAAGACATCGCTAACGCTGTTTTGAACATGATACCCAACCACAAGGCTAGCTCTCTAAAATCAATAGCGGTTAAAGAACCACTGCCTATAGGTAATGTGGTAAAGCTAAACACCACCAGCTGCAGCATTTTTAAGTGACCGTCTGTCGCCAGAAAGAACATGGTCGCAAGCAACATAAACAGCTGACCAAGTACTGGCGTATTCTGACCGTTTGCTGGGTCAACCATAGAGGCGAAGCCCAAGCTTGATTGCATACCTAGAATCTGACCGAGCATAACAAAGGTTTGAATCAAAAACTGAGTGACAAACCCCATCGCAACACCAATCACGATCTGCTCAAAAACTGTGAGGAAGCCTTGAAATGAAAGCAGCTCAATGTCTTTAGGGACAGCAGGAATGGCTGGCATAACGGCAAGTGTAATCGCTAAGCCCAGATACAGACGAATACGTGGCGACACAAAGCGCGCTCCGGTTACCGTCATCACCATCAGCATGGCTGAGATGCGAGTGTATGGCCAAAAGTAATTGGCTAACCACTCGAGTACTAGGCTTGTTGGGTATTCCATTGAGGTCTAATACAACACTTGTGGTAAGCGTTCAATGAGTTCAAAAAAGAACTCCATCATCATCTGCGTCATCCAGTGAGCAAACAACATTAACGCCAACAAAGTTACGATCAAACGAGGCAAGAAGCTGAGGGTTTGTTCATTGATTGAGGTCGCAGCTTGGAATACCGCCACGACCAAACCAATCAGCAGGCTAGGAATAATAATGGCGCACACCATTATCAGTACCATCCACAATGCATCTTGGAACAACTCTACGAATATTTCAGGATTCATTATTCCCCCAGCTACAAGGCAAAACTGCCGGCGAGTGTGGAGAGTATCAAGTTCCAACCATCAACCAGAACAAACAGCATCAACTTAAATGGCAGGGATACAATCATCGGTGACAGCATCATCATACCCATGGCCATCAACACCGAGGCAACGACTAAATCAATAATTAAGAACGGCAAGAACAGCATAAAGCCGATTTGGAACGCCGTTTTCAGCTCTGACGTGATAAACGCAGGAATTAAAACCGCCATTGAAACATCTTCAGGGTTGGTCACTTCCGCGCCCGAGATCTCAACAAAGGTTTCCAGATCTTTAATTCGAGTCTGTTTGAGCATAAACGACTTAATCGGACCTTGTGCGACATCAAATGCCTGTCGTGCCGATATCTGTTCATTCAGATAAGGCTGAACCGCTTGCTCATTAACCTGATTGATCACCGGAGACATGATGAAGAAGGTCAAAAATATCGCGATACCAATGATGACTTGGTTTGAAGGTGTTTGTTGCAAACCCATAGCCTGACGCAAGATAGACATCACCACCACAATACGAGTGAACGACGTCATCAAAATCACCATCGCTGGCAAAAAGCCAAGCATGGTCATTAAGGCTAAGATTTGTAGATTAATCGAGTAGTCTTCGCCACCGTTAGCATTGGTTGTCATGGTAAAGGCAGGAATACCGCCACCATTGCCCGTTAGACTGCCAGTGGTCATGGTTTGCGATTTGGCTTGGTCTTGCTCCATCGTACTGATGGTAACCGACTCTGAACCAGCCGTATTCGCAGGTATTTCGGTGCCATATTCAGCTTGTGCAAATACCGACACACTGAAGACTAGAGAATAGAGGAGAATGAGCGGAACCAACCACACTTTCACCATTCGGAAAGCTCCGCTTTGGTAAAAGTAAGATGAGTTCAAAAGTCCGTTACTTGTTTGCATCTTTTTTTATTAGCTGAGAAAGCTGACTTGAGAATGTGCTTTTTTCCAGCATCTCCTGAGTAAGAGGTTTATCAAGCTTAGAGATAAGCTGAATCGATTGGGTAGTGATACCCACTAGATACTGATCCTCACCCGCTTGAACGATAGCAATACGTTCTTTTGTCCCAACCGCTATCTGTCTCACAATGGACAAGCCTTGTTGGTTGGACATTGTTGGCACTTGCATTCTCTTAAGCAGCCAAGCGATAAACAAGATGAAGGCGATAACGAAAATTAGCGACCCAAAGGTGGTCGCTAAATCAAGAGAAGGCGGCGTTGCAGCAAAGGCAATGGAAGGCATAGAAAATAAGCCTATGCCTAGTATTCCACGAGAACCAGCTATTCCTCGATACATGCCTGTCACTCGTTGAGAAAAAGCTTTCAGCTGTTGAGACGAAAAACTCATTAACGTAGCTTCTTAATACGTTCTGTTTGGCTAATCACGTCAGTCAAACGAATACCAAACTTGTCATTCACGACAACCACTTCGCCGTGCGCGATCAAAGTGCCGTTTACCATTACATCCAGTGATTCACCAGCAATTCTGTCTAGTTCAACAACCGAACCTTGGTTCAATTGAAGTAAGTTACGGATACTGATCTGAGAGCGGCCCACTTCCATTGAAATGGTCACTGGTATATCCATAATGGTATCCAGTTTACGACGCTCATCTTCAGAAATCGGCGACGACGAATCCGTTAGCTCGTCCAGTGGCGCCGCGAGAACATCATCAACATCAATTGATGGTGCAGAAGGGTCTTCACCAAGTGCTGCAGCCCATTCGTCTGCTAGCTTTTGATCTTCACTAGGTTCCATTACCAATTCCTATACATTTATATTTTGCTAATCGTTATCATCGCTGTTTTCTAGTTCAGACATCAAGTCTTTACCTAGGAAAGCGAGATCGGTTTTAACCACGTGCGGTCTTTGAATTTTTTCAGAAATCTGTACTGCCAGCTTTTCACCTGAACGGCCCATTTTCACACGGTAGGTTGGTAGTTCTTCAACAAACATCGTTGCATGTTCTGGCATATTCATCGGGATAACGTCCCCAGGACGAAGTTCCATCAAATCACGCAACGAGATATCTTGCTCGAGCAAATTGACACGGAAGTTGACCGGCACATCCATGATTTCATCACGCAGTGCTGAGCTCCAACGAACGTCGGTTTCCATCTTGTCTGATTGCACACCCGCATCAAGTAATTCTCGAATCGGCTCCACCATGGAATAAGGCATAACCACGTGGAAATCACCACCGCCGCCATCAACCTCAATATGGAATGAACTCACCACAATCACTTCTGTTGGACTGACGATATTCGCCATACTCGGGTTCACTTCTGAATCCAAGTATTCAAACTCAACCCCCATCACAGGAGACCAAGCTTCTTTATAGTCTTCGAATACAATTTTAAGCAGTAGCTGGATAATTCGCCTTTCAGTTGGCGTAAATTCACGACCTTCAATCTTGGCGTGAAAACGTCCATCGCCACCAAAGAAGTTCTCTACCAAGATGAAAACAAGACGAGCTTCCATGGTGATCAGCGCCGTACCTTTTAGCGGTCGGAAGCGCACCATGTTTAAACTGGTGGGCACATACAATGTGTTTTGGTACTCACCAAATTTCATCATTTGTACGCCATTGATCGACACTTCAGCCGTTTTTCGCAACATATTAAACAAACTGATTCGCATATGACGCGCGAAACGCTCATTGATAAGTTCAAGGGTCGGCATTCGACCACGAACGATTCGGTCTTGAGATGAGAAGTCGAAATTAACCGCATTCTCGTTTTCGGACTCTAAGACATCTTCAACTTCTTCAACATCGTCGACACCATGTAATAGCGCATCAATTTCGTCTTGGCTTAATAAATCGGTCACACATTACCTATTGAATTACGAAGTCAGTGAATAACACTTTTTCAATAACAGGCTGACCCACTGCTTGAGCCAGACTTGCTTTAATATCTTCTGTTGCCTTGTCACGAAGTTCTACTCGCCCTATCGGAGAGCGCAACTGGTCTACCGTTGCAGAGGCAAATGTCGCCAATAGCGTACTTTCAACGAGTGGAGAGTGGTATCGAGCAAGGTCTTCATTCTTGCTGCCTCGAACCATAAGCTGCGCTTTGATCTGTACCAGACGATCTTTTTTGTCACCGGTGACATTGAACAAAAAAGGTTGTGGAATATTAACATACATCACTGGCTCAAAGGCCGGTGATTGCGCTTCAGTTGCCAACGCAGATTCAGCCGCTTCATCATTTGAGCCTAGAAAGAAAAATGCAGCACTACCACCGCCAAGCAATAATACGACGGCTGCGATAATTATGATGAGAAGCTTACTCTTCCCTTTAGGTGCATCTTGTACTTGTGCCATATTCTTCTCTAACTTCCTGTTATTTCCACGGACTAACGGATCTAAACCTGATACTAGGCATAATAACTAATTCCATCACGCTTTGATGCGACATTCAATTCAAGATTGCTGCCGTTATCAAGGTTTTCATCACCTTGACCATCATTTGTGCGGTTAGAGCCTGATTGTTGTTCACCATTGTTATAGCTATCTTGGCTTTGTCCAGAATTCTGTTGTTGAACGGACGAATCGGCCAGTTGCATACCTTGTTGAGCAAGCATCTCTCTCAAGCGAGGCAAAGTCTGCTCTATCACATCTCTGGCTTGTTGACTGCTCACTGTAAAATGCACGTTCGCCACGTCATTATTCATGGTCATGCGAATTTTCATCTGACCCAATTCTGGCGGGTCGAGACGAATGTCCAAGTTCTTAAGGTTCTTAGACATCATCATTTGTACTTTTTCTGCCACTTGCTCGTTGGCCAGTTCTTTAGTGAGCTGCAAAGGAGCCTGTTGAGCCGCTTGAATTTCAGCTCGTGTTGGAGCCGAACCTGTCGTTGCAGTACCTTGAACACCCGCTGCAGACGCTATCTGCTGAGCCAGTGTCGACTCTTTGGAGTCTTCTTTAGCACCCGCTTTTCTAAGACCAGACAATGCAGCTGTGCCAGCGCCAGCTTTGAGCAACATATCCGTTGAACCCGCTTTCGTTGCTGCTATTGGTGCATTCATTGCCAGACTTTGTGCCGTTAAACTCGGGTCTAAGGCGGCTTGTTGTGCAGAAGCGGCATTACCCTGCTGAGCTGCTAACTGTTGAGCTGCAGCCTGTTGAGCCGCGTGTGCATTATTGGCGTGTAACATTGTTGCTTTGTCTGCCACAGCATTAGTAGCAGCTTGAGATGACATCTGTGATGTCGCTTGTTGCGCTGCCGTCGCGACAGCCGCTGTCGATGCCACTGCAGCTAACGCTTTAGCAGAATCCGTATTATCCCAATCAATCGCGGCTGGCTGACCTGATTTACCGTTCAAGTCCGAAGCTTGACTTAACAGAGCGTTTGCTTGCTGTTGAACATTAGTGAGTTGCTGGTTTAATACTTCGAGGTTAGACGTTGCTTTCGCCAGAGCGGTTTGCTCATCAACCGACAACTTAGCGCCGCTTTGTTGCTTTTGAAGCAAACCATCGACGATTGATTGTTCTGAGTCGATTTGCCCATTCAATTGGTTCAACGCTTTGGTATGAGCCTCAACCTGCTTTGCGAGCTCAATATCTGCTGGCGAGATTGCTTGACCTTGAACAGCCGCAACATCACTGGCCGAATTTTTTTGGCTCAGCTCTCTGTTCATGCTCGCTTCGATTTGCTCGGGGGTAACGCCTTTGTCCATCAATTGACGAATTTCATCATCTGTCAGTTGAGAAACGCCTTTACCACCGGTAAGCACTGCGATTTCAGAATCGACGTCCAAGCCACTCTCTTGATTTGCGACATTAGCTTGTTGTATCGCCTTGCCCGCTTCGCCTGCCTTCTCCATTTCGCCTATAGCAGAAGCCCCTGCTGCAAAAGCACCCGCGATATGACCTTGAGCTTGCTGAGGCAAGCCTTTGCCGTTCGGTGTTTGATTAAGCGTTTTATTTGCCTCATCCAACTGACCAAGTAACTTATTACCCTCACTCATCGCAGCATTAGCTTGAGATGCACCTTGAGGTTGTTCCCCTTTGGCTAGTGGCTTCTCGGAGAGTGTATTGTCATCACTTGGATTCGATGGGCTTACGCCTCTCCGTCTCGGTTCTTGTTCAGACGCTTGTTCAGCAGCCATTTTTTCAGTGGCTGCTTTTTCACTAGAAACTTTTTCAGCCTCCAACTTTGCAGAAGCTTGCTTGGTTTGAGCTTCACTTACAGCGTCTGTGCTCTTAGGCTCACTACTATCCCCTTTAGTCACCTCAGAAGACGCTTCAGATGAACTCGATTTAGCCGATGCACTGTCAGCTTCTTTTGTTGTTGCTCTTCTGCCACTTTCTTCAAAGCCTAGCACTTCGTTGAAAGACTCAAAGAAACCTTTTGAGTCGCCGGTTTCTTCTACCTTTGGAGAGGCAGAACCGGTGTCCAACAATGATGACGTTTTGTTGGTCGCTGCATTTGAGGAAAGACTAACATTCATATATACAAGCTCTATCTACTAGTTTTGCTGCCATAAACTAGGTAACAAAAGAAAGTCGGGCGTTTTTCATACCGCTGTAGGGCATAACACGCAATTTTATATAAAACGGAGCAAGAAACATGCCTATAAGTTTCTATTTTACAATCTGCCGAATAATACCTGTATCGTTCGTGGCTTAGGATCACATCTTCTTTCGGCCATACATCAGAGTCGAGAACTCATCCATTTGTTTTTGTTCTCTTTGGTCTTGCAGTTTGGCTTTCTCTTTCTGCTTCTTCTCCATCAACCACTCGTAGGATTTACGCTTTTTACGTAGTTCCATCCAATAGTCTTGGCAGTTATCGACCTGATTTTTGAAGTGGTGTTCCGCTTCTCTTTGCTTGGAAAGCGTTTCGTCAAGCTGAGTCAAGAAGCGATTCAAGTGACCATATTGGCTGGCTGTAAGCCCCGCTTTCCCTCGGTCGACTAATTGTTGGCAATAATCCAGTCGGTACTTTTCGATCTGCGAGACCTGATCGTAATAACCTTGCAACTCAGAATTCGCTTTGTTTAGCGCCAATACTGCTTGGTTCTCTTGATCTTTCGCTTGATCGAGAAGGAATTCTAACGCGTTATCCATGATTGACCTTATTCAACACAGCTTAGCCGCCTAACACATGCTTCAACATGTTGACGCACATGTCATAGGGGACCGTTTCTTTCATTTTCTGTTGTAAGTATTCGTCCAATCTCGGTTTCAAGGTAAAGGCACTATCAATCGCAGAATCAGTCCCCGGCTTATAGGCACCAATCGATACCAAGTCTTGGTTCTTACGACAGATAGACAGTACTTGACGCACCGCTTTCGACATCAAAACATGTTCTTCAGTGGTGATTTGAGGCATAACACGACTGACCGACTTCTCTACATCAATCGCAGGGTAGTGACCCGCATCGGCCATCTCTCGGGACAACACAATGTGACCATCCAAAATTGCTCGCGACGCATCAGCAATCGGATCTTGTAAGTCATCACCTTCAGTTAGAACCGTAAAGAAAGCGGTGATCGAACCTTGTTCATCGTTGCCGTTACCCGCTCTTTCCACCAGCGTAGGAAGCTTAGCAAATACGGATGGCGGATAACCTTTAGTAGCCGGTGGCTCACCGACCGACAGAGCAATCTCACGTTGTGCTTGAGCGAAACGGGTCAGTGAATCCATCAACAGCAGAACATCTAAGCCTTGGTCTCGGAAATATTCGGCAACAGCCAACGCAGTCTGACAGCCTTTCAAACGCATTAATGGAGACGAATCCGCAGGAGCTGCGACAACAACCGAACGTTTACGGCCATCTTCGCCAAGGATCTCTTCAATAAATTCTTTTACTTCGCGTCCACGTTCACCAATCAAACCCACGACAACCACTTGCGCCGTTGTACCTCGAGTCATCATACCAAGCGTAACCGATTTACCAACACCAGAACCCGCAAACAGGCCAATACGTTGGCCTTTACCCACCGTAAGCAAACCGTTGATGGCCTTCAAGCCGACATCGAGTGGCTCAGAAATAGGTTTACGAGCTAAAGGGTTGATGGGTTCTGCGTTAAATGAAGCGCGCTGCTCGGTATAGATTGGACCTAGCCCATCAAGCGGGTTACCTACACCATCGATCACACGGCCAAGCAGTTCCATCCCGACAGGAATGCCGCTTTCAGAGGTCACAGGAGTAACTCGTGCGCCCGGTAAGATTCCCGTGATTTGCTCACTCGGCATCAAAAATAGATTATCGCCGGAGAAGCCAACTACTTCAGCTTCCATCTGACCAGACATGGTTTCGACCAAGCACAAGCTGCCGATCGGTGCTTTACAGCCAGTCGCCTCTAGCGTTAAGCCAACAACGCGCACCAACTTACCTGAGGCAATTGGTCGTGATTTCAGCCCTTCGACTTTGTATTGGCTTAGGCGATTCGCGAGTTCAAGCATTACTCATGACCTTGATGACGATTGACGCCACAGAAGTTTTGAATCACATTTTTGACGCGATCTTCCATGCGGTAGTTAACACTCGACTCACCGGCTTCGATTTGTACATCACCACGATTGAGTGCAGGCTCAGAAACCAATGTCCAATTCCGGCATTCCAGCTCAGATTCGCCATGTGCAGAACGGATGATTGCGACATCTTCAGGGTTAAGTTTTAAAGTGATTGCGTGACCAGAGATCGGCAATGACTCGACCGATTCTTTCACGGTATCTAATATGATTTGCGGGTTGGTTTGCACTTCAACATGAACGACTTCTTTAACCATGGTTAGCACCATGTCGACCAATTGCTTCTCTACCTGAGCGTTCATTAACTCTAACGGCTGTGCGAATTGGTTAGCAAGCCCCATGAAAACCGCGACTTGTTGTTGAATGTATTCTTGTCCAGCAGTAACACCTTCAAGCTTACCAGCTTCATTGCCCTCTGCATGACCTGCAACAAGTCCTTCTTCTTTGCCTTTTTCGTAGCCCTGTTTAAAACCTGCTTCTTGCCCTTGATGAAGGCCTTCCTGATAAGCGCCTTGCTTGATCAGCTCAATCTGCTCTTCAGTCAGAACAAGCTCTTCATCTTCAATGGCTTCTTCAACCGTAGGCATCCAGCTAGGGTCGTAATTAAACGCCGTCTCTTTAGCATTTTTACTCACGTCAGAAGTGTAATCAGGGAGCCCCCATTTTTGAGGCTGGGCAACCGTATTATCTTCATCGGGACGAAGGAAGCCACGTTTTCTATCACCTGACATATCAGTACCTATCTATGTACGAGTCAAACTACTATTTAAATTCAGAGAGTTAGACTTAAATAATCGGAATTTCGAGCTTGGATAAAGAAAAGCCCCAACACTGTGGGGCTTTGAGATTTCGTATTAGAGGAACTCGTCGGCACCGCCAGATAGCATAATCTCGCCACTGTCTGCCATTTTTCTCGCAATACCCAAGATCTCTTTCTGAGCCGCTTCCACTTCAGAGACTTTCACCGGCGGCATCGCCTCAATATCGTCTCTCATCATATCGGCAGCACGTTTAGACATGTTCTTGAAGATCTTCTCACGCAGACCTTCATCGGCACCCTTAAGTGCTTTCTGAAGAATATCTTGTGGAACATCACGCAGTAATCGTTGAACGCCTTGGTCATCAACTTCGATAAGGTTTTCAAAGACAAACATAAGATCTTGAATCTGCGTTGCCATGTCTTCGTCTTGATCTCGGATTTGATCCATCAAGACACCTTCGACGTTGTTATCCATGTAGTTCATGATTTCAGCCGCAGCTTTCAGGCCACCAATTTTGGCAGCTTGAGCACCAGCTTGACCCGCAAACTGTTTCTCCATAATTTCGTTCAGTTCAGCAAGCGCCGATGGTTGAACTTCTTCAAGGTTAGCAATACGCATCATTAAGTCTAGACGCACACGTTCAGGGAACTGAGACAAGATCTCGGCTGACTGATCGGCTTCTAGGTAAGACAATACAATCGTCTGGATCTGAGGGTGCTCGTTGATGATAATACTTGCCACCTGACGAGGATCCATCCACTTAAGAGAATCCAAGCCTTTTGAGCCGGTACCTAGAAGGATCTGGTCAACAAGGTTATTCGCCTTATCTTCACCCAGAGCAGCCACCAATGCGTTACGCATGAAGTCTTCACTGCCCATACCGATGTTGGTGTACTTCTGAATATCATCTAAGAAAGCACGGTGCACTGCGCCGACTTTCTCTTGTGACAAGTCCGTGGCACGCGCCATCGCACTACCCACACGTTGTACCTGCTTAGGCTCTAAGTGACGAATAATACCGGCCGCATCTTCTTCATTGAGACTCAATAACAAGATCGCTGCGCGTTCATCACCCGATATAGAGTCGATGTCCACATTAGCGACATCAAGCACTTCACCGCCTTCAGCTTGTTGTGGAACAATTTCGTTAGCCATCTGCCATCCAATTCTTAACTACTTGAGCTGCTAGCTCTGGTTCATTCGCTACAAGAGCACGTACTGCTTTCAGCACATCTTCATCTTTATGAAGGTTAGGTAAATCGATACTCGAACCGAATTCGAACAACTCACCACCTTCAATATCACCACCAATTAGGCTGGTTTCGCCATCGGCGCCGATTGGCATACCATCAGGGCCGTACATCTGATCATCATTGTCTGCGGCTGGGTTAAGCAATTTCTTCATAGCAGGGCGGACCAGAACCAACACCACCACAATAATAACCAACGCACTTGCAAACCAACGAACCCAATCATTGAAGTTTGGATGCTCCCAAATAGGTACATCAGCTACGATATCGGTCACTTGAGGCGCAAACTGCATACTCAATACATTAAGTAAGTCACCACGAGTCTCATCAAAACCTACGGTACCGATAAGAACCTGACGAATAGCATTAATTTCACTGACAGGGATTGGCGTGTGTACCACTTCACCTGTATCTGGATTCAATGACTGGCGATCTTTGATTGCAACAGAAACGGTTTGGCGATTCACCGTGCCACTCTGCTTACGCTCATGGCTGATGGTGGTATCGAGCTCGAAGTTTCGAGTCGCTTCTTTATGAACCGAGCCCTGCCCTGTCATTGCACCGTCTTTCATCTGGGCAACATCTTGAGGGATAGAAGCATCGGCAGGTGGTTGATTGCTCAAAGCACCCGGAATACCTGCCACGGTATTGCCGTTGTTGTAATCTTCTAGCGTGTATTCACTTCGTGTTGCTGGAGTATTCGGGTCAAAACGCTTTCTTGTTTGCTCTACCGCGCTAAAGTCGAGTTGAATATCAACCTGAGCGGTGTAGTTACCAAAACCAAGAATAGGGATAAGAATAGAGTCAATTTTCTCACGCAACGCTTGCTCTTGGTTACGTTCTAATTCGTGCTCTTTACGACGAGCCGTTGACATTGGGTCTTGAGAACCTGAGCTCAGAAGTCGACCGTGCTGATCAGTCACAGTAATACGCGAGGTATCCATTCCCGGAACGGCACTCGCGACCATATCGACAATAGAATCAACTTCTTGCTGCTTCAGGTTAGTGCCCGTTTTAAGAGTTAAGAATACAGAGGCAGAGGCTTCTTGGTTATGGCGTACAAAAACGCTTTGCTTGGGTAAAGCCAACAACACATGAGCCTTACGTACTGGCTGCATCTCTTCAAAAACCGCTTCCAATTGCCGTTCACGGCTTAGCTTGAGACGCTCTTTCTCTACACGTTGCGATACGCCAAAACCCATATCTTGCATGAGGATGTCATCGCCTGCATTTCTCTCTTGATTCAACCCTGCTCTTACCATATTGAGCTTCAGCGAGTTGTACTCGCTGGCTGGTACTGAAATGGTGTTGCCATCAAGAGAATACTCGACCTTTTGTAGATCTAAGTAATCAAGAACTGGGATCAACTCTTCTGTTTCATAAGCTCCTAATGGACGCATTTCTGGCTCTTTCACCCAGAAAAACAGCATCACAATAAGTGCAACACAGATAGAGATCGAAAGGACTAAGACGACCTGACGAAGTAAGTCAAGATCACCCACTGCCATATCGAACTTCGATGAACTGCGTTCACCTAGATCGGGGTTTTGCCCTTCTCCGTCTAGCTCAGCACCAGCAATAAGTGCGTGGTCGTTGCTATCGCTTACGGCTAAATCTGTTGTTTGACTATTTTCTGCCACTATTCAACTACCTAACTTATACCGGCATATTCATAAGCTCTTTGTACGACTCGACCAATTTATTTCTAATTTGGATCGTCGCCTCAAAGGCCACACTAGATTTATTCCGAGCGATCATCACATCGGATAGAGACACACTCTGGTCGCCGCTATCAAAGCGAGCTTGAAGAGCGCCTGAGGTCTTTTGTAGTGAGTTCACATTATCGATGGCTTGCGTCAACATGTTGCCAAAGTCTGCACCAACCGCTTGCCCCGTTGCAGCAGGACGCGCGCTAGCAGCTTCAGCCATCATTGCCTGCATTTCGCCTTGTAAACCATCTATTCTCATCTACTACCTCAGGAGTCAAAATTATGACTATCTATTTAACTGTACTATTGACAGAGCAATTAGCATGCCACACATTAAATTGATTAGACACCCTATTACACTAGTCAGAAAGATGACACCACTAATCTAACCTCAGTTTGGGATATCTATCCCAGCATCACGCATTTTTGCCAACTTATAACGCAGCGTGCGTGGACTAATCCCTAACTTTTCGGCCATTTCTTTGCGTCGACCATTACAAGCAATCAGTGTTTCAAGAATAATCGCATACTCTTGATCTCGAAGCTCATTTCCAAGCCCTTCACTGCTTGCTACAACTTTACTGATAGGATTAGATTCAGCAATCGGCTTAATTTCAGGCGCTGCAACACTGTTTCCTTCAACGATTTGTTGTAGGCCAGTAGCGTCTTCCCAATCAACACCTTCAAGCAAGATATGCTCACCAGAAATATTTTCTTGCTCACTCAGAATTAGAGCGCGCTGCACGACATTATCCAGTTCTCGAACATTACCCGGCCACGGATAATTGACGAGTTTAGTGATGGCTTGCTCGGAAAGAGAAGGAACAGGCATTCCAAGTTTGGTGCAATGACGCTCCACCAAATGCTTCGCTAACGGCTCAATATCGCCTTTACGTTCATACAGGGCTGGCCAAGTAATTGGGAATACATTCAGCCGGTAGTATAAATCTTCACGGAAATTCCCTTCAGAAACATACTGTTTTAGGTCACGGTTACTGGTTGCCAGAACGCGGACATCCAGTTTGATGCTCTTACGACTGCCAAGACGTTCAACTTCACGCTCTTGCAACACACGCAGCAGTTTCGCTTGGAGGCTAAGGTCCATTTCACTGATCTCATCCAACAAAATAGTACCGCCCTGCGCTTGTTCAAATTTACCCGGGCAAGCTTGAATAGCGCCAGTAAATGCGCCTTTGTCGTAGCCAAACAGTGTCGCTTCCAACATATTATCTGGAATCGCGGCACAGTTAATCGCTACAAACGGACCGTCTTTACGGCTCGAAGCGTTGTGAATATAACGAGACATAACCTCTTTACCAGAACCACTTGGCCCAAGCACCATGACGTTGGCGTCGGTCTTAGCCACCTTGTCGGCCAGCATCATTAACTTGATGCTTTTCTCATCGGCAACGATGGCATCACCATTATCGTCCGATTTCACAGGAGCGTAACGGCTCACCATATTGAGCAGCACTTCAGGCGCAAATGGCTTTGCCATGTAATCAATAGCGCCTTCTTTCATTGCCGCTACCGCGTCTTCAATGTTAGCGTAAGCCGTCATCAATAAAACCGGAAGATTTGGCCAATGCTGCTTGATGTTTCTTAGCAGTGCTAAACCACCCATACCTGCCATCTGTACATCAGAGACAACAATATCAACAGAGTTCGATTTCAATTTCAACAGAGCACCTTCCGCACAATCCGCTTCTAGCCATTCATAGCCAGCAAGCGCGAGTGTATCGACAAGGGCTTCGCGTAGACCTTCATCATCTTCGACGATTAACACTTTGCTTTGAGCCATAAGATTCTCCAGTGTAAATTCAGTTAAAACTTATTCATTTTCAGAAGAAGTGCTTCTCTCTAACGGCAAGCACATTGTAAAGCATGCGCCGTCCCCTTCTTCTGATATTAATTCCAATCGACCTTCATGTGCTCGACAAACCATTTGCACAACCGCTAGCCCCAAACCTGTACCTTGCGAGCGAGTGGTAAAGAAGGGTTCCATAATTTTACCTTGAAGCTCTTTTGGTACGCCGGGGCCACTGTCTTGTACTGATATCTTAAGTTCTCCGTTTACAGGCCTAAAGAACACATCAATCTGCGATTCCTTGCCAGCAATTTGCACTGCGTTCAAAACTAGGTTGCTCAGAGCAGAAGCAATAGCGTTAGCATTGCCAAACATCTGAGTATCTTCACCTTCAACTTCCTGGCAATAATCAATCTGGTTCGATTTTAATGCCGCTTCCACCATTGGGTAAAACTCAGTGATAAGTTCAGCGACAGTAAATGGCTTCACAACCTTATTGTCGCCGCCTTTGGCAAACAATAGCATGTCATTCACTTGCTTCTCTAAGTCATGCAACCTATCCATAAGCTTAGATTGAAAACGTGTCTTTGTTGCCGGTAGTAAATTTGGCGCTGCAAGGTTTGATGCATACAGCATCGCACTAGAGAGTGGCGTACGAACCTGATGCGCCAACGAGGCTACCATTCTGCCTAACGACGACAAACGCTGAAGATCACTCACGCGAGACTGTAGAAGACGAGTTTCTGTCAGGTCGGTAATCAAGATGAGCTGACCCGTAGTAGAAGCTGAAATCGCCAAACGAACCTTACGCCCATTCTTCAGTGATATCTCATGTCCATCATCGTCTTTTGGGTCAAAAGCACTTTGAATCACCGAAAACCACTTCTCACCAACTAACTCAACACCAAGAATACAGTGTGCTTCTGGGTTCGCTTCTCTTACTTCTCCATGAGTATCTAACAAGATGACACCTGCTGGCATCACATCAAGCACTTGCTTATAGCGCTCAACCTGCTGTTCAACTGAATCTAGGTGTGATTGATTTTCTGATTCGTGCATGTCAAAAATTTGCCTCAAATACTAAAACAGCCTGACACGTAAAACACACGTCAGGCTATTTGCTATATTTATCACATAGTTAAGCAAGCAAAAACTCGACTATGTCCTATCTATTCACTCAATCAAAACGATGTTTTAACTCAACACTCGTCTTAGTTTGATACCGCTGAACGCGAATCTGAGCTCTATCGCTGTAGATTATATTTGCGCATTTTTTCAACCAGAGTCGTTCTGCGCATTCCAAGCATATCGGCCGCACGAGCAACGATTCCATCCTGTGCTTCCAAGGCTTGATTGATCATGTTCACTTCCATATCGGCGAGAAGTTCTTTCAAGTTAACCCCTTCCGGAGGCAATTCTTGAGGAGTATTGGCGTTATCAACGAGATCGTCTTGTTGGTCAAAACTGAAATCTTCTGAGAATAGATCAGCCAAAGCATCACGTTCTTGCTCTTCCTCTGATACAAAGGGATTAAACTCTGGTTGGAATTCAGGAATATCACTGTATCGATATTTTGTTGGCAAGTGATTAACGTCGACTAAACTGTTTGGATAGAGGATAACCATACGCTCAACTAAGTTTGCTAATTCACGAACGTTGCCTGGCCATTCATGCTCCATTAAGGAGTTAATCGCCCGAGGCGTGAAACAAATAGGCATGCTACCTTCCGCTTCCATTCTAGTCATCAGCTCTTGCAGTAAAAGAGGCACGTCCTCTTTACGATCTTGTAGAGCTGGCATTTCAATCGGGAACACATTCAGTCGGTAATACAGGTCTTCACGGAACGAGTCATCGTCGATCATGTCTTCAAGGTTGCGGTGTGTTGCCGCAATCACGCGAACGTCAGCTTGAATCGTGTTGTTACCACCGACGCGTTCAAAGCATCGCTCTTGTAATACGCGCAGCAGTTTAACCTGCATTGCCATTGGCATGTCACCAATTTCATCAAGAAACAGCGTGCCACCTTCAGCCAATTCAAAGCGGCCTTTACGTGCAGTGATCGCACCAGTAAACGCGCCTTTCTCATGGCCAAATAGTTCACTTTCCAATAAGTCTGGCGGAATCGCACCACAGTTCACAGGCACGAAAGGCCCAGAACGACGCTTAGAATAATAATGAATGTTTCGAGCAACAACTTCTTTACCTGTACCCGATTCACCAAGAATCAATACATTCGCGTCAGTTGAAGAGACTTGTTCAATTAAGTGGCGAACTTCTTGAATGCCAGCACTTTGCCCAACAAGGCTACGAAACAATGTGTTATTACGTGCTGAAGAGACGACTTGGACGCCTTTACGACCTAAGAAGTCTTTACAGTGTCTTAATGCATCACTTAATTGAGGATAGTTAAGAGGCAGCTCTAATTCGCCAACATAGTTGGTGAGTTCATCGACCGAATGATTATGCTTGCCAATAACAAGCAATGGGATGTGATTTACGTGAACAAGCTTTTCATTGAGTAAAGCGTTGAAGCCTTTACCTTTAATTGAGCCAATAATGCAACCTGACCACTGTAGTGACCAATCCACTTTACGTGCTTGTTCCGAGCTGATTACTTCGCAGCTCTCTCCTACAAACTCTAATATTGTGCTTAAATTGTGACGATCTTGAGAATTATCATCGACGACAAGCAGTTTTGCCAAACCATGCATAAGTAGGAATTATTGCCTTTATTTTGGTGCGATGCGGAAAAACGGTGAACAACGTAATCGATAAAACAGAAAAATATATTAATGATTATGTTTTACGTGGACACATTAAGGAAATCAGCAACGAAAAAAGCCATTAGGCTATCTAATGGCTTCTATTTTATTTGATTAAAAAAATAAGGCAACCAACCAATTAACGTAAGTGTCGTTAGTTGAAAGGATTGTTTTTCTTTAAATACCTACGTCAGCAGACGTCAAGTTGTGATATTCGTTCGGAATTTGGTCCCAAGCGCTCTTAATTTCGCGGATAATATCGATAACATCATCAATTGGCTGTGGATCATTTTTGTGATTTGCCGCAGAAATTTGCGTGATCATGAACTCATAAAGTTGATCTAGGTTTTTTGCAATATCACCTCCATCTGCCATAGAAAGGCAACTACGTAGGCTAATAATGATATCTAGAGCCTTACCAAGGCGTTCACCTTTCACTGGAATGTTGCCCGCTTGCATTGCCGCTTTGCCTTGAATCAAGCGTTCAATTGCACCCGCCATCAACATTTGTACAATCTTATGGGGTGAGGCAGCTGTTAGCTGACTATCCACTGATACCTTTTTATATGCCTGTAAAGAACCGCGCATAGTAAACCTCTTTTATAAAAACTTTTTGTATTGTTGAACTGATTTAGCGCTGTGACGGTATTTGTGTAGGGTCTTACCTAATCGAGTCGTCTCAGACTGCATCAATTCGACCAATTTTCTGGTTCTGGTAATGGCTTCAAACCATTCAGAACTTTGCTTAACTTCGGGGTGTGAGTCGATGAATTGAAGCACGTTTTGCAATAACTGTTCTCTGTTATCGACAAGCTGCGTTATTTCTTCAGCATTAATTTCACTAAATTCGAGCTTAGAGATAATTAATTGATCGAGTTCACAAAGCTCTTGAAGCTGGCTATTCATCGATTAGCCCAACGCATTCATCATACTGCCCAGCTGAGATTGCATTTTGCTGGTCGCATCTTGCATCGCGGTAAACTTGGAGTGCGTGCGGTTTTGTAAACTATCCATGCGACGGTCCAATGCACTTTGATCATCAACCAAGCGATAATTCTGTTCGACCAAGCTCTTTTCTCGTGTACGAATAGAGCCCGTAATACCGGTGATCCCTTGAATCGCATCTTCCACTTTTTTGGCGAAACCATTGTTGCCACCAAAGAACTCACCCAACTTATCGAAGTTGTTGTTGAGTTGACGGTCAAGCATATCGTAGTTAATTTCTAACGAACCTTGCCTTGTTGTGGTGATACCAAACTCGGTCAAAGACTTTAGGTTATCAGGCGCCCCTTCAATGCTTGATGAGAACACACCTTTCAATCTTGAGTCAGCGTTACGCACGGTACTGTCGCCAGACAGCGGTCCTTTTTGGCCGGTCGTTAGGTCAACACCCGCCAAGTTTTTAGACACTTGGTAAAATTGATTGTAAGAATTAACAAAAGCTTCAATGTCTTGACGAACACTATTACGGTCGTACTCCACACCAATTTCTGCTGGCGGCTTATCTTTCGGGGTTTTTCCTTTAACCGTGATATCGATACCTTCAACGGCATCTTCAATCACATTGTTGTTACTAGAAAGCTGAGCAACGCCATCCAAGACAACCATTGAATCTTGTCCGGCTTGAACTTCCGTCATACCACTGTAAGTATCGAAAGACTCTTGAGCTTGAGCAAGGTCAGCTTGTGCTTTATCGACCTTCTCTAATTGCTCACGTTCTTCAGGATCGAGTTTGGCACGTTCAATCTTTTTGGCTTGTTCAGCGGTCAATTCGCCTTTTTGAACTTTCTCTGCGAGCTCTGCTTTTTCTTGTGAGATTTTTTCTTCGATACGCGCTTGTTCAGCCTCAAGCTTTTGTTGGGCTTCCTTTGGCGTCACGTAGGAATCTGTCAACGTACCTGAGGCAGCATTTGACCACCCCGGAACATCAGGGGCTTTCTCTATCGCTTTTTCATCAAGCTCAAGTTCTGGTGTGTAGTAAGAATCAAGAAGCGTACCAGAAGCCGTTTCCGTCCAACCTGGGATATTATCTTCAGGCATGACCGACTTTGCCGCTTGGGCTGCATCAAGGGCAGCTTGGCCGTCGGCAGCGGCTTGTTCGCCGTAGCGCAGACTTTGAGAGTCTTCGTCAGCAACGGAGGTGGAATCGGTTTGAGGTATAGGGATGACATTGCCGTCTTCATCGAGTGTTTCACTCGCATTAGGATCGTCATTCGAAATCGCGTCATCAACGAGTTGCGCAGCTTTTCCTGCGGGAGTCAGAGCAAGAACGTCTTGAGCGGCAAGGCGCGCTTTCTCTAGCGCTTTAACACGCTCTTCCAAGGTTCTGTATTCGAGTTTTTTTAGAGGATTGGCAGCATCAGATTCGACATTAATGCTGATTTGTTGATCGGAACCTGACTGGTTCGAGGCAACAATAAGTCGCGGACCTTCAACATCATTAATAACAGATGCTCGAACGCCTGGGTTGCTACCTGCACCGTTTATGCTGCGAACAATATCGATCAGTTTCGATCTATCGCCAACTTGCACATCAAAGCTGTCATCGCCAAGCGAAACCTGCAGCTTACCTGGGCCAAATTTCATGTCTTCTGATAGTACATCAGAAGCCACTTTATGGCTTTGGGCAAGCTGCAACACATCGATGGCATATTTGCCAGCGATCGCTTCGGTAGTCGCAGTTGCAGAGACAAGAGCTTCATCGGTACTTTCCACTGTTCGGACAGCGAAAGCTTTTTCCTGACGAAAGTTTGTCATCAGGTTTTTCATCGAATCAAGGGATTCTCTGAGTCTTCCATAGGCACTAATGCTGGTATCGATTCGCGTTCGTTCATTGTCGATTCGTTGCTGTTTAGGTACACGCTCCGAATCAACAATTTTGCTAACCATGGAATTGATATCCATGCCAGACGAAATCCCCATTGGGCCAAAACTCATTAAACCACCTCAATAATACGACTTAAACCTTCACCTCAAATATTCGACTATTTGAGTTTTGGGCTGCTAGGCGTCTTAGAATTTCAAGCATTTCTTCATCAGGAATCTGACGAATAATATCGCCAGTTGTGGTCTCATAAATGGTGACCACGTCTCTCCCCGATTCTTCATCGACTTTAAAGGCAACACCCTTATTGAGAGAAGAGATGAACTCGTTCACCTTCTCTACCATCTTGACTCGCTCCTCATCATTCAACTCTTGTCTAACTTGAGCCAATTGAATTGCCGCTTCGGTAGCCTCTTCTTTCGATTTCTCTACCTTGCCATAGGATGTTGCTTCTTTCAGTCGAGAAACACTCGACGCACTACTACCTTCATCGCTTGCAAATTTAATGCCATTAGGTGAGCCATAAGGCTGGATGTTCGATGCGTTGGATGGTATTTCCATAACAGTCTCCCTCCCTCCTTTGTGAGCCATACAGTAAAACTCTACCCAAAGTAGAGTTTACCGCTACTTACCGAGGTAAGTTTAACCCAATAAGCTTAGAGCTGCTGATGGTGATTGTTTTGCTTGAGCTAGGATAGAAGTACTCGCCTGTTGTAGGATTTGAGACTTCGTCATTGCTGTCGTTTCTTTCGCGTAATCAGTATCTTTGATACGGCTCTTAGATGCATTAACGTTTTCGTTGATGTTATCTAAGTTGCTGATTGCGTGGTCAAAACGATTTTGGAAAGCACCAAGAGATGCACGCTGACTATCCACAGATTTTAGAGCGCCGTCAATAATAGACACCGCTTCGTTTGCACCCGCAACTGATGTGACATTGATGTCGTTTACGGTTACATCTTTACCTGCTCCAATACCTAGATCACTTGCAAGACTGCCACCAAACTCAACATCGCCCTCAACTTTTTGACTTGAAGCGAAAAGTTGCAGTTTGCCACCTTCCCCTACAGACGCTTTAACGTCTTGGCTTTGACCGTTGATGTAAGTTGCTAGCTCTTCGATGTCATTGCCTTCCTTCGCAGAAATAGACAACTCTTGAGCTTCACCAAACTTATCGTTGTATTTGATGGTCAGGTCAGAGCCCGCAGCCACACGCCATGAAGCATCTTTACCTTCAGTCACACCGTAGCTTTTGCCACCCATGTCTTGAGTGTCGGTACGCATATTACCCATAGATAGCATTACTGCTTCACCTGAGTCAGCACCGATTTGGAAAGATTGGCTACCGTAAGTACCGTTAAGAAGCTTGTTACCACCGAAAGAGGTCGTTTCAGCGATACGGTTAAGTTCAGTGTTTAAAGCAGACACTTCTTCTTGGATCGCAACACGTTCAGATTTGCTGTTTGAACCATTTGAAGATTGAAGAGATAGGTCACGCATACGTTGCAGAATGTTGGTTGACTCATTCATTGCACCTTCAGCTGTCTGTGCAATAGAGATACCGTCATTCGCGTTTTTCACAGCCATATCTAGGCCACGGCTTTGCGACGTTAAGCGGTTAGAGATTTGTAGGCCTGCAGCATCATCTTTTGCGCTATTGATTTTATAGCCAGAAGACAAACGCTCCATTGATTTTTGAGTACCTTCAGCCGCGCTATTTAGGTAGCGTTGAGCCGTCATTGCAGACACATTAGTGCTTACATTAATCGCCATAGTTGATCTCCTTTAGGCATTTTTTAATGTACTTATGTGACTCTCACCTCACACAAATACATGTCAATTTTGTTTATGCACCAGTGTCTCTCTCACCTTACATTGGTACATATCATTTCTCTCAATCCCTTTAACGGCCCCTTAAGTAGAAGCTTTAATAAAAAATGTGATTTTTTTCGTATTCTTTTCAACAGCAAAGAAAAGTGTGATCGTGATTCAATTAATAGAGCGACATTCGCTAAAGTTTCCATTCAGATCGGAGCAATGGGCGTGGTATTGAATATACAAACCGAAAAAAGATCCCTGATATCTCGTTCTACTCGATTCTGGGATGACGGCAGATGTCCCCATTTATGAACAACTCGCAATTTCCTACAGTGAGGAACGAACGTGATAGGGAATCTCACTTTTACTCCTGTTCACCGACAGCGCACTTTTCCCAAATAACAGGAAATAAAAAACCCAGCCGAAGCTGGGTCTGTTTAGCGCTCATCTCTCACCACGAGCTAATTTGTGGAAGCCTAACGTTAACGCTTATGATCAACAAAGCTTATAGTCAACGTGGCCTTTCAATCGATTAACCTAGTAGGCTAAGTGCCGAGTTCGGTGCTTGCTTCGCTTGAGCAAGAATCGAGCTTGAAGCTTGAGAAAGGATCTGAGACTTGGTCATCTGAGTCGTTTCTTTCGCGAAATCAGTATCTTTAATACGGCTCTTAGATGCGTTAACGTTCTCGTTAATGTTGTCTAAGTTGCTGATAGCGTGGTCGAAACGGTTTTGGAAAGCACCCAGTTCAGCACGGTGGCTATCTACATACTTAAGTGCCGCATCGATTACTGCTACAGATTCTTGTGCGCCGCCAACTGATGTTACGTCGATACTATCAACCGTTACATCTTTGCCAGGTTGCATGCCTAGTTCGCCAGCAAGGCTGCCAGAGAATGCCACTTCGCCTTCAACTTTGTTGTTACCAGTAAACATTTGTAGCTTACCGTCTTCAGTTACAGACGCTTTAACAGAATCTTGTTGACCGTTAATGTACGTTGCTAGCTCTTCGATGTCGTCGCCCGCTTTCGCAGACACATCAATTTCTTGCGCTTGACCAAAGTTATCAGTGAACGACATTTTTAGGTCGTTTGCGCCAGCTTGAACGTTCCAGTCTTTGTCTTTCGCGTTCTCAGTTTGGTAGCTCTTACCACCCATCTGAGCGTTATCAGAGCGCATGTCTTTCAGTTGAAGCATTACCGCTTCACCGTTATCCGCACCGATTTGGAATGATTTAGTACCGTGAGTACCGTTAAGCAGCTTGTTGCCACCAAAAGACGTGGTTTCCGCAATACGGTTCAGTTCGTCGTTCAGTGCTGTTACTTCTTCTTGAATCGCTACACGCTCAGATTTTGAGTTTGAGCCGTTTGAAGATTGTAGAGACAAATCACGCATACGTTGCAGGATGTTGGTTGTCTCGTTCATTGCGCCTTCAGCAGTTTGTGCAATTGAGATACCGTCGTTCGCGTTACGAACAGCAACATCAAGACCACGACTCTGAACGTTCAAACGGTTAGAGATTTGTAGGCCCGCAGCGTCATCTTTTGCGCTGTTGATTTTAGAGCCAGAAGCTAGACGCTCCATTGATGTTTGTTGTGCGCTGTTTGCGTTGTTTAGGTAACGTTGCGCTGTCATCGCTGAAACGTTGGTATTTACATTCACTGCCATGGTGATTTCTCCAATTGATTTTCCGGTATAGCGGTTTCCGACGTCTCGGAAAACCAAGTAGTTCTCTCAAAGTTACTTTTAATAACGGCTCAAAATCCCGAAGCTTTAGAAAAACTTTTAAAAAACCAAAAATAAAATATTAATTTAATATTTATCATAAACTTAAATTTAACGCTTTTCTAAAACAGCTATTGGATTTAATTGGGTAAAGATCCGAATTTGTTCAAAAAACACGCTAACTGACGTTCAAGTTGGTCAAAACTCAGAAATGATCAATCACCAAAGATCACAGATGGGCTTAAAGATTGTGCGATTTATCTAGCCAAGGAGAGCATTTGTAACGAAGAAAATGGGGGGAATAGAAACTTAAGGATCAGAAAACTAAAGTTAGAAACCAGTGGGGAACGAAAAAGACAGGAAAACAAAAAGATAGAAATAAGAAAGATAGGAAACAGAGAAATAAAAAACAGAAAAGAAAAAGCCCCTTTTCCTTTGAGAGAACCGGGGCTAGTTGGCAGGTCAGAGCTTGTGTGGAGATCATCGAGAAATGAACACATTTCTGACGCGCCGTTGCATTCTTACCGTAAAAATGAATAGCAGGTGAGAGATGAGAGAGCTAAACACTCATAGTAAGTATGCTTGCCAGTTTCCCTTGCTGCATGGCTCACGTCTGAACACGAGCAGCAAGTTCAACCAATAACTATTGCAATAGTGTCATTGCAGAGTTAGGCAACTGTTTTGCTTGAGCAAGTATCGAAGTACCTGCTTGTTGCAGAATTTGTGATTTGGTCATTTGCGTCGTCTCTTTCGCAAAGTCCGTATCTTTGATTCGGCTGTTAGAAGCGTCTACGTTCTCTTGAACGTTTGCCAAGTTATTAATACTGTGGCTTAGACGGTTCTGTTTAGCACCCAAATCAGCACGCTGTGAATCTACGTACTTCATTGCAGAATCAATAACGCTGATTGCGTTTTGTGAACCTGCAACGCTAGTCAGGCTGATATCTTGAACCGATGTTACACGGCCTTCACTCTTAATACCTAGCTCAGACGCTAGGCCACCAGAGATCGACATTGCACCGTCAAGGTCAGGTTCAGCAACGAATAGTTGTATGCGACCATCATCGGTAACCGATGCATTCACAAGATCAGATTGACCATTAATGTAAGTAGCAAGCTCTTCGATATCATCACCCGCTTTGGTATTGATATCTAAAACGATGTCTTCACCTGCTTTGGTTCTGAATTCAAACTTAAGGTCGCTCGCCGTTGGTGGCACTTCCCAGCTTTTATCTTTACCGTTTTCAGAATCGAACGTAGTACCACCCATACGGAAATCATCAGCACGAACACTAGTGAGTCCCATAATCATCGCTTCACCAGAGCTAGAACCTATCTGGAAAGATGCTTCACCAAATGAACCATTCAACAGACGACGGCCACCAAACGAGGTCGTTTCCGCGATACGGTTTAGCTCATCTTGAAGTGCCGAAGACTCTTCATTAAGCGCTGTACGTTCCGCTGCCGAGTTCGTACCGTTTGATGATTGAATCGCCAGATCACGCATACGTTGTAGTACGTTGGTTGATTCGTTCATCGCGCCTTCAGCGGTTTGTGCAATTGAAATACCATCATTGGCATTACGCATTGCCACGTCTAAACCACGTGATTGCGCTGTTAAACGGTTAGAGATTTGCAGGCCAGCTGCATCATCTTTCGCGCTGTTGATTTTATGCCCCGATGACAAACGCTCCATAGAAGTCGCTAAATCATTAGACGCTTTATTCAGGTAACGCTGTGCTGTCATAGCCGAAACGTTAGTGCTTACATTTATAGCCATTTTGCTCTCCTTATGAGTTCGCAAACTTTCTGCGAAGCGGCCAGCTTTACTCTCATATGGATAAGCACTGACCGTGTATTACTCGCTAAACCCTATGCAGGGTTTAAGATCTGTATAAATCATTTCATAACAAACACAGATACAAGTTATATGCCAAGTTTAATACTGTTTTGATTAATTTTTAATATACATAAAATCAATAACTTAAATTAAAACTTAACTCGATTTGGTTTTGCTGGCTTGGGGAAAAAAAAGTACCTTCATTGACCCATTGCCGCTTTTTGCCGCTATTTTCAAACAGATGATATCCTGTATGAAAAATCGGCAAAGGTTGAAGTGATTCGCTCATACGGCATAGCACATACGGCAAAGAATCTAACTTCAATGGTGAGTGTTAGTTCACCACTAAATACCTATTGACCATTAAATATAGTTAAACAAGGTAAGGTCTTTGGTTTTACCAAACGCTTGTTGAGAAGCTTGCAATGCTCGTGAGTTTTCATTGAACTCAATGATAGCTTTCGAGTAATCCAAGTCTTCAAAGTTGCTTTTTGCTTTGGCTAAAGACAACTTAAAATCTTCATGCTGTTGCTCTTGAATATCCAGCGTACTTAAACGCGCACCCACATCGGTTCTCGCCTTGGTCAAATGGATAAACGCAGCGTGGAACTCTTCGGTTACTTGGTGCAGTTTCGCTGTTGCTGATGCATCCGATACCGGGTTTTCAGCCTGCTCAGCCGCCTCTTTGAACGTATCAAAGATAGAGAAAGTCTCTCGTGGTTCTAAGGTGATCGAATCACCTTTAGTAATTTGGCCTTTGATTTGGATATTCAGCCCTTCGTAGACAATGCCAGTCGAAGGATCAAAGTCTTCCGCGGCCACAACGGCTCCATCTTTTTCAAGTTGATAAGCATAATTTCCTGTCTGCATATCAACGAACGTCACTTTATACGTTGACCCATCTTCAGCTGAGTTCGTCGCACGTTCCAAAAGTAATTCAGAAGCGGGTTCAAGCTCGTACTGAGGTTCGTAATCACCAAACGGGTTATCTATTTCCATAAATAACTTGCTGCCTGGATCATTCATCGCCATTTCGAAGCTGCTCGCTACACGCATCTTTCGCTGATAGTCATCGCCCTGATAGCTGACGTTGCCTTGGTTATCTCTAAAGAAGGGTTGATTCTTCGGCTTAGTACCCGCAAACGTATAGTTACCCGACTCATCTTGAGAGTTAGCTAGATACAGAAAGTTATTCGATAGCTCTTGGATCTCGCGCTTCTTCGCTAAACGATCCTCTGGAGAGAGCGCACCGTTAATCATTTCCATTACGGTTCGTTTTGCCTCATCAGCAAAACCCTCGGTGTTGGAGACCAATACTTCGTGATGCTCCAATCGATTACGAACCAAGACGATTGCGTCACTATATTGCTTAAGCTGCTCTGATTGCTGACCAATATTTTGTAAATAATGGGTCGCAAGAGGATCATCACTTGGCGACTGCAACTTCTTACCGGAAGCAAGTTGTGCTTGGTTGTGATGTATCTTGTTCTCTTGACGGCGCAAGTCGTTCTGAACAGATTGGTAATTGTGGAAGCTAGAAATACGATTCAACATTTATACTTCCTACCTCAGAGCCAAAATAGTATTGAACGTATCATTGGCCGCTTGCATGATGCGTGAGGAAGCCATGTACGCTTGCTGAAATTTCATCATATTTGCCGCTTCTTCATCGAGGTTAACCCCCGACACTGAAGCAATACGTTCCTGAGCGGATTCCTTTTCTAAGGTGGCAATATCACTTAAGCGATTTGCCGTCGACGCTTTCAGGCCCGTGTTGGTATTCAAGTTGTGGTAAAGGTCTAAAATCGTAGACTCGCCATCATTCAAGATCTTACCGGTTTGGAGATCTTGCAGCTTACGCAAGTTACCGTTGTCACCCTCTGATGGGACAAGGTTTGCCGTAAATTTATCGTTTGCCACAGCGCCAGAGGTCAACTCGAAAGTCGTGCCATTAATCGTAACCGGCCCTTCAGGTGGGTATGGCTGCGGCTGCATTAAAATATTGCCTGTCGGATCAGTCACGGCAAACTGCTCACCTTTTGGTGAAACAATCACTTCAAACTCACGCAATTGACCGGCCGCTAGGATCTTGAACCCCGCAGAGCCTTTTGCGAACGTGGTCGATGCCTCATAACTTTGTGCGGCAATATCTCTAGGGTCTTTGGTTTCCATCTGAATCTGAGCAGCAAAGTTTCGAGTTGGACGTAGTAAAAGCTTCTCACCCAATTCCGGCGGGTTTCGAACTTCGACTCGCATACCATCTAGGTAAAAAGCATTGCCTGCTGAATTCGTGCTGACTTTTACAGTTTCACCATCAGGCTTGGTCACGACATAGTCACTGCCGTCATACTTAAGGCCATACTCGCCGCCTTTTAAAGCAGAGGTATCATCAATATATACGGCAACATCAGCCTTTGATTGGCTACCAGCCGTCACGCGTGATTTCGCCACGCGCTCAGAGTTCACATCTGTGAAGATGTCTTGGCCAACGTTGCCATTGAGATCCAAACCTTGTGATTGAAGAGAGTTCACTTTCTCAGAGAAAGCCGTCGCCAAACGCCCTAGTTCATCCATGATGTCAGGAATGTGTTCGTCGCGCATATCAAGCATGGCACCGATTTTCCCATCGATATCATTGCTGGTAATCGGCTTCAAAGACTTGCCTTCCACAATCGCCAGTCGACGCTGATGCGTATCAGGTAAACCATCAACCAACTTCAGTTGACTTGCTTCACTACCAGAAACCAGGGTATGACCATTACCAATATGGACGTTAAATCCTTCCGCATTAGAGCGTGGCGTTACCGTCACTTTGGTGTAGCCAGATAGCTCATTGATCAGCTTTTCGTGCTGATCTCGTAAATCATTGTGAGGCCCTGGTGTTCGCATCATCAGACGCTGAACGTCACGAATCTCAACCGCAATTTGGTTAACACGTTCAATGCCGACTTCTAACTTTTTATTCGTGGAATCAGACTGTTGACGTACCGTTTCATGGAATTCATTCAAGGTTTTAGTGACAAGCCCTGCTTTCTCTAGCACGACCTTACGCGCACCCACATCATTCGGGGTATCGGCGAGAGTCTTAACAGAATCAAACCATTCATTGAGGTTTTCTGGAATCTTCTTTGAAGCGACCGACGACAACATGCTCGACAGCATATCGAGGTTGGCTTCGGTATCGCCTTTGTTGGCGGCATTGGTTGTCGATAAGTTAAGTTCTTTGACGGCAAACTGATCCCAAGAGCGGCGAACATTTTCCACATGTACACCCATACCGTAGGATTGCCCACCGTACTGGCGCGGGTCATTCACACCTTGAATCACAGACTGGCGGCTATAGCCCTCTGTGTTGGCGTTAGAAATATTATGACCTGTGGTGTTTAGCTGTCTCTGAGCCGTAAGAACACTTTGTGCCCCTACATTCAGAAGATCCGACGCCATAATGCCCCCAAAAAACTTAACAAAACCAGAATGAACTGATTAACTACAACCGCATATGACTAAGATAAAAGCAATATATGTGCCAATAAGAACAATGGAGAGTTAAAAGACAATAATTTATTGAAGTATATGGAGATAACTATGGATTACGCGTAAGAACTGAAGGGGCGGAGAAGAAAAGAGCCTGCCAATAGCAAGCTCTCTATGTTGATTGACGACGCTAGTTCATCTCATCGATCTTGGCTTTAACTCGTAAAACCTTGTCTGCATAGTTAGGGTCGGTTGCGTAACCTGCCTGATGAATGCCTTTGATGAAATTTTCTGAATTGCCTTGATGCTGTAGCGCTGTTTCGTATCTTGGGTTTTCGTTCAAGAACTTCACGTAATCATTAAAGCTATCTTCGAAATTAGAGTAAGAACGGAAAGAAGCTGACTCTTTAACGGCTGTTTTGCCATGAAACTCAAGCGTTTGAGTCGCGACCTTATCGCCCTTCCAACTTCTATCTGCTTTGATGTTGAATAGGTTGTTGCTGTTGCCCAAAGAGTTCTTAATCATCTTAGACCCCCAACCTGTTTCAAGTGCCGCTTGTGCTAATAGCAATGACGAATCAACACCGAGTGCGCTCGCCGCTTTTTCAGCGTAAGGCTTCATTGAGGTAACAAACGATTCTGGAGAATCGAAAGATGCGGGTTGTTTTACTGCTGACAGTGCTGTTGCTGACATAGCTGATTGAACTTCAGATGCTCTCTCTTCGGAACGACCTGAATACTGAGGTCTTTCCAGTGAGGTATCAAAACCTTCACTGCGAACCTTGTCTTCTGTCGCGTCGCTTGCTTGACCCGCGCTTAATTGAGCTACGATCATATCCGCAAGACCTAATGAACCTGAAGCACTGAGTTCGCTCGCCATTTGGTCATCTTGCATCTGACGATAAAACTGCTCGTTCTGGCTGTTCAGCATATCTGACTTAAAGCTAGAGTTCGCATCACGCATCGACTTAAACAACATCGACGTAAAAATCGATTCAAACTGTTTTGCCGCTGCTGTGAGTGCTTCTTTCTCGCTGCCTTCTTCACCGTTTACTGCTTGTTGACGAAGACGGTCTAGGCTGCCGATATCGTGAATAAAGCCGATGTCATTGTTATTCTTAATCATGCTTTATTCCTTAGATAATGATCAATTGGCCTTCAATTGCACCTGCTTGTTTCAGTGCTTGAAGGATTGCCATTAAATCAGAAGGCGCTGCGCCCACTTCGTTGACTGCGCGAACCAAATCATCCAGTGTTAAGCCCGGCTCAAACTTGAACATCTTGCCATCAGCTTCGGTGACCTCGATATCTGAATCAGGAACCACCACTGTTTGACCACCAGAGAATGCATTCGGTTGGCTCACGTTGAGGTTTTCTTTGATTGCGACCGTCATGCCACCGTGCGTTACCGCAGCGGCTTTTAGACGAACATGCTTACCAACCACAATCGTTCCGGTACGTGAGTTAACAATGATTTTTGCAGAGCCCTCTGCAGGATCGAATTCGATGTTTTCGATGGCAGAAAGGAAAGCCACACGTTGGCTGATTTCACGAGGTGCACGAACTTTTACTGAAGTCGCGTCGACCGCTGAAGCCATTTGTGGGCCTAGGAAATTATTCACCGCATCAGCCAAACGCTGAGCTGTTGTGAAATCTGATTGAATTAAGTTGAAAGTGATGTAGTCGCCACGGCCGAATGGGGTTGGGATCTCTTGTTCAACCGTTGCACCACTAGAAATGATGCCGACATTAGGGTTGTTACCGACGATTTTAGAGCCGTCGTTGCCTTGAGCACTAAAGCCACTTACCACCAAGTTACCTTGTGCTACCGCGTACACTTGACCATCTAAACCTTTTAGGAAGGTTTGGAGCAAGGTACCACCGCGTAGGCTTTTTGCAGAACCAATAGAAGAAACGGTGACGTCAACTTCCTGTCCTTGCTTAGAGAATGCCGGCAGTTCAGCGGTAACGATAACGGCCGCTACGTTTTTGGTTTTTGGCTTGGTGCCAGGCGGCAATTGAATGCCAAAATTTTGCAGCATGGCGTTAAACGTTTGATCGGTAAAGGGAGTTGTCTCACCGGTACCCGGCAAACCTGTGACCAAACCATAGCCGACAAGTTGGTTACTACGAACACCCGCCACTTTCGCCACGTCTTTAATACGCGCAGCATGGGCACTGGTGGCAAGAAATAGCATGCCGAATAGTACGAGTGTCAGTTTTTTCATTGAGTAACCTGTCTGTATTGCTTTAATTTATAATGAGTTAGCTTGAAATTAGATGACTCTGGGAGTGTCAGTATGTCGACACAATCTCAAGCTCTACAAAGATACATTAAAGAATCGTGCCAAGAATCCAGGCTCTTGCATATCTTTCTGAACGCCAGTACCTGAGTACTGAATTCGCGCGTTAGATACTCGGTTCGAAGCAATAGTGTTCTCGAAATCAATATCGTCAGGGCGGATGGTGCCACTTAGGCGGATATACTCGTCGCCCGTGTTCAGTGTCATCCACTTTTCACCACGAACCACGAGGTTGCCATTGGCTAACACTTCGATCACTTCAACGGTGATGTAACCACTAATGCTGTTACTTTGGTTAGCTGAGGTATCACCAGCAAAGGTGTTGGTGTTACTCAAGTCGTAAGAGAAGTTGTACTTATCTATAGTTAGCTCTTGGCCACCAACGGCTAATGGCTCCATTGATGCGTCGTTCGACTTAGACATGTCTGCGTTGGCTTTTTTGGTCGCTCGTGTATTTTCATCGAGTGCGACAGTAATGATGTCACCAATACCGCGAGGTTTTGAATCGTCATACATGCTGCCAATATGGCTCACATTGAACAGCGAGCCTGTGGCTGCGGCATAGTGTTCAGGTTTCTTCTTTGGGTTAATTGGCGCCCATGCAGGGTCGCCCGCGATTGGATCGGTTCTGCCACGAAGTGTGTCAATAATACCAGAGCTCTCTTCAGCCGACTTATCACCTTCTACTGCATCAACCACTGTAGTTGCGTTTTCTTGTGCTGGAGTTTCGATGGGATCCAGTAAAGAACAGCCTGTCATAGACAGAAACAGAGCTAAACAAAAAATACGTTTCATGGCGATATACTCTCAGCAGGCAATGATAAATAGATCAATGAGTAGAAACTCGTCGATTCAATAAAAAGAGATCTATTAATTGTAAATAAGTCAGTAAACGGTAAATAAACCAATTACAGCTGTTGGTTAACAAAGCTCATCATCTTGTCTACTGACGAGATAACTTTTGAGTTCATTTCGTAAACACGTTGAGCTTCAATCATGTTAACCAGCTCTTCGGTTACGTTTACGTTCGATGTTTCTAGCATCGATTGACGGATGTTACCCAAGCCATCAAAGCCCGGAACACCCTCTTGCGGATCGCCACTTGCACCCGTTGGTAAGTAAAGGTTTTGACCGACTGGCTCTAAACCACCTGGGTTTACGAAGTCAGTAATGGTGATTTGGCCAACCACGACGTTATTTTGTTCACCACGTAGACGAACCGATACTTCACCATCGTTACCAACCGTCACCGAAATCGCATCTTCAGGAATAACGATTTCTGGTTGCAGAGCATAACCTTGACCCGACGTTACGATCGCGCCATCACCGTTCAGTGTGAACTGACCATTTCGGCTGTAGCCTGTTTCACCGTCTGGCATTTCAACTTGGAAAAAGCCATCACCTTCGATCATCATATCTAGGCTATTCGATGTCGTTTGTGCGTTACCATGAGTGTGAACTTTTTGAGTTGCCACGACTTTAGAACCGGCACCCAACATCAAACCACTTGGCAGCTCAGTGTTCTGAGACGATTGGCCACCCGGCTGATTGATGTTCTGATAGAACAGATCTTCAAATACCGCACGACTCTTTTTAAAACCAATAGTTGAGGCGTTGGCAAGGTTGTTTGAAATTGTTGAGATATTGGTTTGTTGGGCGTCTAAACCTGTTTTACTTACCCATAATGCTGGATGCATAGCAAATTCCTTTAAATTCTATTAGCTCATACGAAGCAGTGAATCAGACGACTTGTCCATTTCCTCTGCCGTGCTCATCATCTTGACCTGCATTTCGAATTGACGTTGTAAGTCAATTAGGCTGGTCATTTCACCGACAGCATTTACGTTGCTGCCTTCGATGGCACCTTTTAGCAACGTTACCGCTGCATCTTCTTCGTATGCCTGATCTGGGTTTTTCGAACGAAATAGACCATTCGTATCTTTAAATAGACTTTGATTATCTGGACGCACAAGTTTGATACGGTCGACGATCGCTAACTCTTCAGCAGGAGCACCTTGAGGAATCACCGAAATAGTACCGTCTGTGCCGATTTCTACTTTACTGATAGGAATAGGTAGCGTGATAGGTGCGTCGTTCTCCCCTAACACCAAATGACCGCTTGCGTTCGTTAGCAAACCGTTTTGATCAACCTTTAGGTTACCGTTACGTGTCAAACCTTCACGACCCGTGTTGTCCATGACCGAAATCCAGCCATCACCTTGAATCGTGACATCGAGATCGCGGCCAGTGGTGACGACACTACCTTGTGCGAAATTATGACCCGGGCGTTCTGTCATGCTGAAAACACGAGTAGGCATGCCTTCACCGTACGCTTGCATTGAACGTGCTTGTGCCAAATCAGCACGGAAACCCGTTGTACTTACGTTGGCAAGGTTGTTAGCACGTAGCTGCAAAGCTTGCATATTTTGCTTAGCGCCACTCATGGCAAGAAACAGTGCGCGATCCATAATTTTGCTCCAAAAATCATCTTCTAGGGCTAATAAAGCAAACACTGTGCCAATATTTTTAAGTGTTACTTATCAAAGACTTAAATAGAAAAATAACTAAGGAGATGGATCATAAAAGGATCATTGAGGAAGAATTGTTGCCAGTGGCATTACCGTGCGGCAATAGGGGCGGCAAATAGAAAAGCAAACTGCCATATCAAATTCAGCAACAATACCCAATTCAATAACATTGAATTGGGTATTCGCAGATGATTCAAACGCTCGAAACGATTAACGAATCTGAAGAATATTCTGTTGCAGTTGGTTGTGTACTTCTAGGGAACGCGAGTTTGCTTGGAAGTTACGTTGAGCAGAAATCAAATCAACCAGTTCTTGAGTCATATCGATGTTCGACTGCTCTAGCGAACCGTTGTTGATGCTACCAAATGAACCTTTGTTCGATTCACCCCAAATTTTAGAACCTGAGTCATTAGTAGAATCCCACTGAGTACCGCCTTTCTTATCTAGACCTTGCTCATTTGGTACACGAACCAAGCCTACACGGCCAAGCATCACGTTTTCACCATTTGAGTAAGTACCTAAAACACTGCCATACTCATCGAAATCGATTTTGGTTAAGAAACCTGTTGTCGCGCCATCTTCATCGAACTTAGTTAGTTCAAATGGAGCAGCAAACTGAGTTGATGAATCTAAACCAAACTTAAGCACTTGCGTTGGATCAGCACCGTTCAAATCAATTGGGTTCGCTCCAGCACCTAGTGCCTCAGAGTTAATTGGTTGGCCGTTGTTAAGGCTCGCCAACGTACCGTCATTGTTGAACTTCATTGTGTGACCAACATGACCTTGTGCATTTGTCGCATCACCACCAGTAATATTGACCGGCTTTTCACCGTTCTCATCTGACATAGTGTAGTACGTCTGCCAAGTGTTTGGTTGAGTCTGATCTTTGAGGTAGTAAGTCGTTAACTTGTAAGATTGACCCATAGAATCGTATACCGTCGAAGACGTTGCACGGTTATAGGTATCAGCATCTTTGAAGTTAAATGCAGCCGGGTCTTTAAGATCACCGTTTGCAGGAAGGTTAACCCCTACTTCAATGTTTTCTGTCTGTTTTGGCTTACCAAACTCAGCAGGAATGTCGAGTGGCTTTGGTGCGTAAGAAAGAACTTCACCCGAGTTAGGATCAACATCGTAACCTAAAAGAAACTCATCGTTAGCAGTAACCATGTAGTTGTCTTTGTTTAGGTGAAATGCACCATTACGCGTTAGTTCATTGATCTCCGGTACCATACGGTCTTTCGATACTGCAAAGAAACCTGTACCACTTACACGTAAGTCCATTGGGTTGTTAGTATAAATACTTGAACCTTCATGGAACTGTTGCGCCACTTGGCTAGCTTGCGCACCGCCACCTGCCGTCGTTTTTGCGTTAGTGAATAACGAACTTGAGTAAACATCGCCAAACTCCGCACGCGACTCTTTAAAGCCGAATGTGTTTGCGTTCGCAATGTTGTTACTGGTTGTATTCAGGTCTAGTTGTGCAGCGGATAGACCGCTTAAAGCTACATATGACATTCCAATATTCTCCTAATCTCTCTAGCTAGCATAATCACTCTTTTAAAGCGTTACGCTTTACCAACTTCTAGTACTTCAGCAAGTCGTACTGGCGATGTGAAACCAGCCAGATTGAGTAGTACGTTGCCATCGCCCTTACCAAGAAGCACACTGTTCACGTTCGCATAACTCGACACTTGGAACTCTGTGTTCTCGCCATCCAGTAAACCCGACGCTTTCACGTTGTATTTACCAGCCGGCAATGGGTTACCGTCTTCGTCTTTTCCGTCCCATTCAACACGTGTGTCGCCTGATGGTTTAGAGCCGATATCAAAAGTGCGAACCAATTGGCCAACTTCGTTCTCAACACGGACAATTACATTGTCCATTGCCTGAGGAAGCTTAACCATGGACGCCATACCACCATCACCGGGTTTCACACCTGCCGCACCAGGAACCAATACATCGCGGCCAACCAAAGAGGATGCCTGTAATGCTTGGTTAGAGGTCATTGATGAATTCAAACTTTCAAACTGTGTATTCATTTTGCCAATGCCATCTACGGTCGCAAATGAAGCCATTTGCGCAATCATCTGGTCATTGCTAACCGGCTTAAAAGGGTCTTGTTGGGCTAATTGCTTAGTCAACAAAGATAAGAAGTCTTCTTGTTTAAGATCCTGCTTACCTGTTGTTTCGTCGGGCTTTTTAGCGCCATCTTGAAGACTCTTCAGCTGGTCAACATAGGACAAGCCGCTTTGACCAACATTGTTGTTGATTCCAGCCATGTGCTACCTCCTTATCCTTATTGACCCATCTGCAGCGTACGCAGCAGCATTTGTTTACTCGAGTCAGCAACCTGTACGTTTGTTTGGTACGCACGTGATGCAGAAATCATGTTTGCCATTTCTTCCATAACGTTCACGTTAGGCTTGTAGATATAGCCTTCGTTGTTCGCCAATGGGTGATCCGGGTTGTACTCCGCGCTCAGCGGCTTATCGCTTTCCACAATACCTAATACTTTCACAGGCACAGTGTGACCACTATTGCGTGCTCTATTTAACTCAGCGCCGAACACTGCGTGACGAGCCTTGTAAGTTTCTTCAGCAGAACTACTTACACTGTCCGCGTTCGCAAGGTTGCTCGAGGTCGTATTTAGACGAACAGATTCAGCACTCATCGCAGAACCAGTCACATTGAATACATTGAATAAACTCATCTAATTATTCCCCTTTAATCGCTTTAGTTAAATTCTTGAACTTACTTCCTAAGAAGTCGAGAGAGGCTTGATGCCTAATTTGGTTTTGCATGAAAAGGTTTCTTTCCAAATCCAAATCAACCGTGTTGCCATCTCCTGTATCAGGTTGGGTAGGAATTCGATACTTCGTTTCCCCGTTCACCGTTGTTGAGGCAGAAATGTGCCGACCATCTGTACGACTAAGACCAATACTTGCCCCAGAACTTGCCGCTTGCAGTGATTTCTTAAAGTCTAATCCTTTTGCTTTATACCCTGGCGTGTTGGCTTGCGCGATATTGGTGGAAAGCACCTCAGCGTTACGCTCACGTACACCAACTGTGTGTTGGTGAATGCCCAAAGCATTGTCAAAAGAAATAGCCATGTAAACCTCAACTCAAGAACTGACTGTTATGAGATAACCAAAGCAATATATATACCAACTTTTAAAACAAAGTGGGCTATCAATACTTTTACAGGTTACTCGTGGGTAAACTTGCAATATACAAGCCAAAAAATAGAGTAAATTGGAATATCACTCTGACTTAAAGGTATAGCTTTAACGGAAAAAAGAAAACCCAGCACTAGGCTGGGTTTTGATATTAGACAGTAACGTTACACCTTACGCGGTGCCAGCAATTACTTTAATTTGTAGATAATACCAGGGTTACAACGAACCATTTCAAAACGGTCAGTTAAACCTGTTAACGATTCTGAAGCACCCAATAGTAGATAGCCACCAGGGTTTAAGCTGTTTGCCATTTGGTTCAATACCTTCGCCTTCATGTCAGGCGAAAAGTAAATCAATACGTTACGACAGAAGATGATGTCGAACTTACCGAGTAAGGCATAACTATCCATCAAGTTCTGCGGACGGAAATTGACCATACGCTTCACATTATCTTTAACTTTCATTCGGCCATCACCCGCATCTTCAAAGAAGGTACGGCGACGTTCAGGAGAAAGGCCTCGACCCAGCGCAAGATTGTCATAAGCGCCTTTACGACACATATCCAGCATACTCGCTGAAATATCCGTTCCCGTGATCGACACGTTTGGCAACATACCTGGCTTACGAGCTTGAGTCTCAAGAATCGTCATTGCCATTGAATATGCTTCTTGGCCTGAAGAGCTTGCCGCAGACCAAATCTTAATAGGACGTTTATTTGCCGCTATCTCCGGTAGAAGCTTATCCGCAAGCACAGCAAACGGGTAAGTATCTCGGAACCAAAGTGTCTCGTTCGTCGTCATGGCATCCACTGCTGCCACTCTCAACTCACGGTTTCGACCTGTTACTACATCTCTCAACAAATCAGATAACGACGCTAAATTAAACTTCGTTACTAATGGGCTTAGGCGGCTGCGCACTAAGTACTGCTTGCTATCACCTAATACAATGCCACATTGAGATTCTAAGAAACGGCTGAAATCGCGATACTCTTGATCACTTATTGTTATAGCAGTCATTAATGTCTCTTTTAGTTAGTTAACGCAGCTTTAACCGCTGCACCAAGCTCATCAGGGTTGAATTTCGCGATAAAGGAGTTAGCTCCAACACGCTCAACCATGGCTTGGTTAAATACACCACTCAATGATGAGTGTAAAATTACGTATAAATCTTTTAGCTCTGCATGACGGCGAATCTCAGCAGTCAGCGTATAACCGTCCATTTCAGGCATTTCGATATCAGAGATCACCAATGAAATTTGATCGTAAATACTGCCTTCTGATGACATCTGCACCAGCTTCTCATAGGCTTCTTTACCGTCTTTCACCGAGATAACTTCAAAACCGATCGACTCAATCGCACGCTGAACCTGCTTACGAGCAACCGTAGAGTCATCAGCAATCAAGATACGGCGAACTAATGGTTTCTCTTGTTCAACTTTCGCAATGTCTTCAGCAATCTTGCTGTCCATTGTTTCATCAACAGGAGAGATTTCGGCAAGGATCTTTTCAACATCAAGAATCTCTACCAATTCATTGTCAATGTTGGTTACCGCTGTCAGGTAGTTAGCTCTACCTGCGCCATCTGGCGGCGGAAGAATCGATTCCCAGTGCATGTTAATAATGCGCTCTACTGAACTGACCAAGAAACCTTGAATCGTTCGGTTAAACTCAGAGATAACCACAAAACACTTTTCAACATCCGTTGTAGGGCGACCACCAATCGCTAAGCTCAAATCGATCACTGAGATCGTTTGGCCACGAATGTGTGCTACACCTTTAACTAGTGGGTTCAAGTTTGGCATCTTTGTCAGCTTAGGGCATTGAAGCACTTCTTTTACTTTAAAGACATTTATGCCGTAACGCTGACGCCCCATTAGGCGAAAGGTTAGTAATTCTAATCGGTTTTGACCGACGAGTTGCGTACGCTGATTCACCGAATCAAGAATACCCGTCATGAGCTCATCTCCATATCAAACTTTTTTGGATAAAAAGTGTTAGTCTACTGCAGGCTACGAACTACCAGAGAAACAGAATGACGTATTATAAAGCAAATCTGCCTCCTTTTTCTATAGCAATGTGTAGAGCTACTTTTAAAACTGTCGCTAAGTTTATCGGCATTTTGTCAATATTGTTTAGTTTTTTTGTACAAGCTGCGACTCCAGAACAAATTGAAATGATTCAGTCTGCGGCAGAGCAACACATCCTTGAGACCATTGACCAGCCCCGAGGAGGTGAACTCTTTGTTAATGCAGCAAATATTGACTCAAGAGTAAAAGCAACAGATTGCCCAACCCCTCTTGAAACCAGCGCTTCAACCACGACAAATACCCGCAGTAGTATCACGGTTTTAGTCCAATGTATACCGGATGAGTGGCGGATTTACGTGCCCGTTCGACTCTCAATGTCGGTATCGCTCGTTACCACCACTCGTTCTTTGGCAAGAGGCGAGATCGTTGGTCAATACGATGTCACCACAGCCATGATTTCGCTTAACAAGTTTCGTCGTCAAGGGTTCACTCTTCCCAAGCAAGTCATCGGCGCTAAAGTAAAAAAGAACCTAAGACCGGGTGATGTTGTCGAAAGAGGTGATATCTGTGTCGTGTGTCGAAACGAGAAGGTTATCATACAGGCAGTAAAAGGTGGCATGACCATTACCACCAAAGGTACTGCGTTAACCGATGGCTCGATGGGCGATCAAGTAAGAGTGAAAAATAACAAATCTCAGCGTATAATCGAAGGTATTGTTACCAACATGTCTGAAGTCACGGTTTACTTTTAACGCTTTACTTCTAAAGGCGTGGTAATCGTTAGTGATTTTACTCTCAATTCTAACGTTGAATATGACGGCTGCGGTGTTTTGCCCCTTTTCGACTATTGGGTTAAAAATTGCTAAAGTAATCGAACCCTTGGTCGATATTGACTGTACAGGTTCCCATTTTTGAAGAAAAAGGCTTAACTATGGCAGGCATCGATAATATTCGTTCAGGGCAAACCCTAACGACCACAAACCGATCAGCAGCGCGCTCTGATTCTAGCTCTCAGACATCACGTTCTGATGTTGCAGCTAAATCACCGACAAACAAAGACGCGGTTTCACTAAGTCAACAAAGCAAAGCAATTGGCCAGCTCCAACAAGATATGGCAGCACAACCAAGCTTTGACACCGTAAAAGTTGCAGCGATCAAAGAAGCGATTGCGAACGGTTCATACACTGTCGACCCAGAAAAACTGGCTGACAACATGATCAAGTTCGAAAATGAATTAAAAGGTCTTTAAGCGATAGATTCCTAATTCAAGCTATCTCCACTTAAAGAACACCAAGGTTTTAGTAGGGTAACGTTATGGCGGCACTAGCAGATTTAGTTAATTTCCAACTTCAAAATGCCAAAGCCCTATCTGATCTATTAGATTCAGAGAAAACCGCTATTACTAGCCGAAAATCGACCGACATTGAACGCATCGCTAAAGAGAAAGTTGTCCTAGTTGAACAATTAAGAACAACCGATCAACGAATCGAAGCGCATAGCAATATCTCCGAACTGACCGAGAACCCAGATCTGGCTCAGTTAGTTAAAACCATCAAATCTATTGTGTACGATTGCCATCAAGCCAATCTTGTTAATGGTGAAGCCTTGAATCGAGCACACCTCAGCTTTAAAAAACTCAGTAATATGATGCAGCAAAGCCACGGAAAAATCGGCATGACCTACAATGCCGGCGGTCAAACGCATACGATTTCTACGCTTGGTACCAACGTTAAAGCCTAATCAAGCCACCAGCCTTCTCTATTCTCTATTCTCTATTCTCTATTCTCTATTCTCTATTCTCTATTCTCTAGCCAGTACCGTAATTCAACCCGTACCTTTCGCAAGACCTAGATTCCACACCCAACCTGTAAATAATCGAGTAGGAGGAGGCCTCGCAGCCTCCGTCCTCTCACACCACCGTACAAGCGTGGGTCGCATACGGCGGTTCCGAATATACTTTCAGTGACTCGTACCCATCTCTTAATGAGTACAGCCCCAACCCCTCGAACCATTTTATTGGCATGGCGTGATTAACCTGTGGCGTTAAAGCTAGATGCCACCAACCCTTATCTGACATCGCTAGCTTCCACGCATTACGCTCCGTTACACCTTGTCGCTGTAACCATGTCGCTATGCTGTGTCTGCGTTTGCGCTGCTTTAGTCGGTAGCACCTTAGTCTACGCCGTATCCATTCATCTAAGCGCTGCATTGCACTTTTACGAACAGTAAGCTTGAAGTAGTGTTGCCATCCTCTTAGATATTGAGTTAACTCCGTGATTATCACCTGTAACTCTCGTCCTCGATTTCGCTTCGTTATCTGACGTACTCGCTTCTTCATTTGAGCTTGTGCCGTCTTCGATATCCCGATTGTTCCGTCTATCTGGAAGCGATGGCTTAGGTAAGTTCGCTTTGTCACTCTCGTTGCTGCACTTTTCTTACGGTTTACCGTCAGCTTTAGTTTCTGCTCCAAGAACTCCGTTATCGACTCTTTGACTCGATGAGCGGCTTCCTCACTACGCACGTAGATTTGACAGTCATCTGCATATCGACAGAACTTATGCCCTCTACGCTCTAACTCTTTATCCAGTTCATCTAATACAATATTTGATAGTAGCGGAGATAATGGCCCACCCTGGGGTGTGCCTCGTTGTCTCTGCTCAACTAGTCCATGTCGCATTATGCCTACCTGTAGGTATGACCTAATTAGCTTTAACACGCGTTTATCAGCAATATCTTGTGACAGCCTGTGCATTAGCCTATCGTGATTCACTGTATCGAAGTATTTTGCTAGGTCTATATCTACTACATAACCTCGACCCTCTCGGATGTAGCGACTGGCGGCCGCCAATGCATGGTGCGCACTGCGGTTGGGTCTAAACCCGTAACTATTGTCGGAGAACTTCGGCTCATAGATACATGACAGCACTGATGTGATTGCCTGTTGGACTACCCTATCAAGGACTGTTGGGATACCTAATTGCCTTACGCCACCACTAGCTTTGGGGATTTCTACACCAAGAACAGATTGAGGTTGATAGCTTCCATCCAGAAGAATCTGGCGAAGCTCTTGCCCGTTTGATGCCTGTCGAAGTCTTGAGATAGTGGCGTTGATGTCGAGCTTGTCGACTCCTGCACACCCTTTGTTCTTCTTCACGCGTCTAAGAGCTTGATTCAAATTGGTTGAAGAGCAAATTTGCTCCATCAACGAAGTTGAGGTCACCAAGACTCGCCCTCCTGTCTACGCCGACCATGCTTGTCATTCTTCGTATCCATGAGCTTTACTTGCGGTATTGCCCTTTGGGACGTAGAGATGAGTTTCATCTTGCTATGACTCCACATGATTGAGTGTCTAGTGACTGCTTCTTGATATATTCAGTTCAGGCCTTCCTTTGAGTTGTACATTCTCAAAGTACTATGCCTTCTGCTGACTTCTTATTGTCCATCACACAACATCACTGCTGTATTAGTCTCTATTGAGACAAACAATAAGATCTCCCGAGGTAAGGCGTTGTTCTTTCCCTTGGCTGTGCCTGATTTACCACTACACACTTCCCGTCGAGGCATTGGACTATTCTATCTATGGCTAGGTTGCCCAAGTTGTAATGGCCTACTATCAGATTTCTGTTCGTCACAACCAAGTTTTGCCATTTGCTTCCTTCAGATTTCACCTCACGGTGAACACCCTTGCATAGGCTAACGGTTCTCGCTCGACTGAGCCCGTAGAGGACTTTCACCTCCTAGATCAACGCCATGCTCGGCGCACCAAAAAAGCGGCAAGTATTTTCATACTTGCCGCTTTTACATTCACTGTCGTTATTTATTGCCGCCCTGCCATCTGGAAAGCGAGAGCAACTTATACAACTCGTCGGTCATATGACTTAAATGGTCATAAAGACTAGAACAGCGTTTGTTGTCTCTTCTCTGGCACAGCTTGAACTTCACCGTAATCGCGCAACTGCTCCATCTTACGAATATCGAGCTGAAGTTCGGTCACGTAACTATCACCAACAGGGTAACTACGCACCACTTCCGCACCACGAATCACGCCGTCAACAGCACCTGTCGTTCGTTCGGTGCCCAAACGCTGATCTGATAATTCAGCTCGGCCACTCACTCGCATGCCATACACTTGCTCAGCAAGTTCACGGTAAGCATCAATTTTAGATGCACGCATAGCACGGATGCGTTTTTCTTCGTCGTTACGGCCTGATTGCTCACTGATACTTGCGTAACCAACAGCAACTAAAAAGTCGTCTGGTCGCATACTTTGCAATGGCTGGCAGCCAACAAGCAGTAAGGCAGCAACAACAAATATTAACTTCTTCATCACGAACTCCTAAGGGCGAAGAATAACAGTGTATGGCTGAGTCATCGTTGGATCAGAACGAATGATGACGCCATCTTGAGTTCGTATACTGTTTAGAGTATCTAGGTCACGACCGATACGGTCTGCAGGCAAGAAGCCTTGTGCAGAAGCAACCACAATACGGGTTTGCATGCCCACCACGCGAGCATTAACAAGCACACCGCCCTCTTGGCGTAACATCGTACCTGTTAGCACGTATTGCACGTCTTGTTCCTGTGCGAGGTCTTTCCAATCACGGCTTAACGCGAAGTCACCTTGGTGAGTCACTTGAATAGACCCTGTTGTTTTGAAATCAACGACCTTGAAGCCTCGACGCTGAAACTGATGAATGAAGCCTTCTGAAACGGAATTACCTAGCCAGTTTGTTGTGTCCATATGTTGAAGATCCACAAACGAAGTAATCGCAATTGGAGTTCTCGCTGAAATACTCGTATTCGAAATGATCAGATCTTCAGTCATACTTTCTACGAAAAAGTCCATGGTATGACGAGGGCTGTCCATCAACATAAACTGACTGCCTGAATACTCAGACTTGCCGTTATAGATGGGCGAATAAGCACATGATGTCATCAACATGACACTCATTACTACGAGCCAGTTTTTCATTCTCTTATCTCCAGATATATTTAGTGCTACCTATTCCAATATGTTCTCACCATTATTCTTTTCAATGGATTACAATGTTGGAACAGTCTTTGCTTTTCATTAATGGTCAGATTAAGAAAAACGCACTTAAGTCAGCTTCAAGCTTATAGTTATTTGTTAAGCAATATTTATACCCAACTGGTAACGAATAGATGAAAAAAATAATATCTTACTTATTTTCAATAAGTTCACTGATAACCATAAGCTTCAGTGCTCATGCCTCTTGGTATGAAGTTACCGGTACAGCAGCCATCGTATCATCGGAAGAAAGCGCACGCATCCACGCGCTGGAAGACGCTGTATATAAAGCGGTGCAGTTCTCAGGTGCTGATATTGGTAGTATCTCCAACCTCACGCCCTATCTAGATTCGAGTAAAAAAGAATTCCAGTTTACCAACCATGAAGTGCGCTACATCTTGGTTCAGAAAGAGAAAACTCGCGGTGGCAATTTAATGATCACCGCAAGGATCGACATCTATCCTTCGGCAAATGCTTGCCATGAGAACCAATACAAAAAGACATTTCTCGTCAGCAATATTGATGTTACCTCACCGCAACAAGCCGTTATGGGCAGAATCTATAACATTGGTGATGACTTCAGCCATGTTGTAGACAGACAATTGGCGCAAGAGTCTCGCAGTTTCGTTTCTGTGGGCACAACTGACTTCGACATTGATAAGCGCCAACCAGAAGTGATCAAAATGATTGCCCAAGACACGGGCGCGCAATACATCATTGGTGGCGACATTACCGACTTAACCGCAACGATTGAATCTAAACTGTTAAAGAACGACGTTATCAACCGCCAGTTTGCGTTAGAGATGCAAGTTTTTGACGGCAAGACGGGTCATCAGGTTTACAACCGCAGCTATCGCGAAGTAGCTAAGTGGCCATTTGCAAAGACCAGTGAAGTTGATACCCGCAGTGCTCGCTTCTGGGCATCAACCTACGGCAGTATGATGCTACGCGTCAGCCGTAACATCATGTTGGATTTAGAGTCTGAAGTGTCTTGTAAGATCACCCTTCCAGAGGTTGCCGCTGTATTTGGACATACGGTGACCATTGACTTAGGGCGAATGCATGGCGTGCAGAAAGGGGACAAACTGCAACTGTGGCACACAGGTTCTTTTATCGACCAACGAGGTTTACCGCGTAACAAGGTATCTCAAAGTGATATCACGCTGACGGTTTCTCGCGTGTATGAAAATGAAGCCGAACTCACGATTGATCAACCTAGCCTAGCTGGAAGCATTCAAATAGGTGATGTGATGCAGAAAATCATGTAATTAGCGTCACTCCCGCCCCATAGTTTCTAATAAAGCCTTAGCACTTTTGTTAAGGCTTTATTTTTTTCATGATGATCAGTTTCGGTTTTAACGTATTTGTCGTAACCTTATTAATAACATAATCATCATTTAGCAAACTATGAGCCAGAATAATCTGATTGGTGCGACCGGTTATCGATTTATATCGAAAGGCCAAACCGCTTTTAAAATCCACATCCATACTCCTGAAGATACGGTGTTACATCGTTCTGTAGGTTTTGTTCGTATGGGTGAAGACAAAGCACTAAAGAAAACCATCAAGTTAAGAGATGAGCTTGGCAGACAGCTCTGGGGAAAGTTTTGGCCAAAAGTCCTTAGAGAGCCCTACCTGATGACACGTTTACCGCACAGTTTAGAACCTAAAATAGTATTCAAACCTAATCCTACTCAAACAGATCCTGAACATCGCGATGAATGCTACATCGCTAAGTGGCGCGTATTCTCTGAAAGTGGTGAATACAAATACAGAACCAAAGTCTGTTCTATACGCAAACACGGGCGACTCGCTGCCTACAGCCAAACCAAACGAGCACTCCTTGAGGCCCACAAAGACGTGGTTGAGCTGCTTATCTTCATGGGACGACTCAACAGCATCGACCTGAAGTAGTATCAACCTCAGTAAAGCAAGTTAGCTGAGAATCAGCTGCCGATATTTATCAGATATAAAAAGGGTCAATAACCAAGTTACTGACCCTTTTTTGAATCTAGCAATCGCTCTATTAAGCGTTAGCTTCACGCTCTGCGATGAACTCAAGAGCCATCTTGATGCGAGCGATTACGCGCTCTTTACCAACAAGCTCCATCACAGCATCAACAGAAGGAGACTGACCACCACCTGTTACTGCTACGCGAAGTGGCATACCGATTTTACCCATGCCGATCTCTAGCTCTTCACAAACCGCTGCGATAACACCGTCTTTGATGTTTGCAGTAGTGAAATCTTCAAGTGCTTCAACCTTAGCAAGAGCAAGCTCTAGTGGGCCTTTAGCAACACCACGTAGGTGCTTCTTAGCCGCGCCAGCTTCAAACTCAGAGAAGTCTTCGTAGAAATAACGAGACTGCTCAGCAAGTTCGATAAGCGTGTTACAACGCTCGCCAACTAGCGTGATCACTTCAGTGATCGCTGGGCCGTTTGTCGTATCGATCTTCTGTGCGTCTAGGTGCCATTGCAGGTATTTTGCAACGTACTCAGGCTCAGAAGTCTTGATGTAGTGGTTGTTCAACCAAAGTAGCTTTTCAGTGTTGAATGCAGATGCAGACTTGCTGATGGCTTTAAGGCTGAAGAACTCAATCATCTCTTCTTGAGAGAAGATCTCTTGGTCACCGTGAGACCAACCTAAACGAACTAGGTAGTTGTTCAGTGCATTTGGTAGGTAACCTTCATCGCGGTATTGCATTACAGAAACAGCACCGTGACGCTTGGAAAGTTTCGCACCGTCATCACCAAGAATCATTGCACAGTGAGCGAAAGTTGGAACTGGCGCGCCTAGTGCTTCGTAGATGTTGATTTGACGAGGTGTGTTGTTGATGTGGTCTTCACCACGAACAACGTGTGTAATACCCATATCCCAGTCATCCACTACAACGACGAAGTTGTAAGTTGGAGCACCGTCTGTACGACGAATGATTAGGTCATCAAGTTGGCTGTTAGAAATTTCAATGCGACCACGGATTTGGTCATCAAATACTACGCTGCCTTCTTTTGGGTTACGGAAACGGATAACGCACGCATCACCTTCTTTTGCTGCTTCGTTTGCTGCAACAATTTTAGGGTGGTTCGCATCGTAACGAGCCATTTCTTTGTTTTCTTCTTGCTCTGTACGAATTTCGTCAAGCAGCTCTTTAGACGCGTAGCATTTGAATGCTTTGTCTTCAGCAAGTAGCTTATCAACCATTTCGTTGTAACGGTCAAAACGCTTAGATTGGTAGTAAGGACCTTCATCCCATTCCATACCCATCCATTGCATGCCTTCTAGAATTGCATCAACCGCTTCTTGAGAGTTACGCTCAAGGTCCGTGTCTTCGATACGTAGAACGAATTCACCACCTTGGTTCTTAGCGAATAGCCAAGAGTAAAGTGCAGTACGTGCACCACCAACGTGAAGATAGCCAGTTGGGCTAGGAGCAAAACGAGTTTTAACCGTCATTTAAATACCTTGATTATGTAGGTGATTCTTTTAGTGGGGTCTAATACAAAGTCTGTAATAGCCAAATATCACTAAATTTTGGGCGCTATTTTATCACCACCGCTTAAATCTACAATCAGTAGTGAATGATTAATGCGCGGATCTTGTGCGAAAGCCACTGTAGAAAGGCCAAATTCAGCTTCGATGTAGCAAATCTATAGCCTGAACCAATAAATTATAGCCACGCTTTTCTTTAACTCTCACCTATCCCACAAACTTAACCCACCCATTCATATGCTACTAAGATCAAATTCTTGAATTTATGTTTGACCTTACCCTTACGGTAAGGTTTATGTTAGGCGTAAATGAGAATTGGAGTATCGATATGAAGCATTACACCACCGCGCTCAACGGCCTAAATTGCATGGGCTGTGCGAAGAAAGTTCGCACCCTGTTTGTCGATCTCGACAATACCACGATCAATGATATATCGCCGACATGCATCGATATTTCGACTCCATTTAATTACGTTCAACTCAACGAACAGTTAGCGACGCTTGGCTATAGCATGGGCAATAAACTGCACCTATCGCTATCTGGTCTTAGCTGCGGTAAGTGCGTGAACAAACTGACTCAGGCACTTGAACAAACCGAGCAAACCTCAAACCTAGAAGTCAGCAAGCATGAATTGACGTTGGTTACTCTGCTTTCTCAATCCGAACTTATTGAGCTGATCGAAAGCGTGGGTTATCACGCGAATCCCTACTCTGAAGCTAATGATCTTTTATCGAGTTCAGATTCAGAAGAAGATAAAAAACCAACACCTGCAGAATCAGCACAAGCTAAACCTGCAACTAGCCAATATACCTATCACCTTGTTCTTGAGGGAATGACGTGTGCGAGTTGTGTTTCTTCGGTAGAGAAAGCGCTGAAAAAGAATGAGTTCGTCGACCAAGCTCAGATCAACCTCGCTGAACAGACGGCCTTAGTTTTCACCTCTAAAACACGAGACGTCATCGAAGCAGCTCTAATAGAGTCGGTGAAAACCGCAGGTTATGGTGCCGAGTTCGTTGATGACGCGGCAACTCAACAACAAAAACAGCAAGAACAGCAACTTCGGACCCAAAAAGCTTTTCTAAAGAATTCAGTAAGCGCGCTGTTTATCGGTGCCCCGCTGATGGCGTGGGGTCTGTTCGGTGGCAGCATGACCATTGCTACATTTAACGACCAATTGGCTTGGGGGTTAATCGGAATTGTCTGTTTGATATTGCTTGCGACCTCGGGACGCAGCTTCTTCACTAACGCTTGGCAATCACTGATGCACAAGCGTGCGACCATGGATACGTTAGTTGCTTTGGGTACAGGCGCAGCGTGGTTCTACTCAATGTTGGTTGTTCTGATCCCATCGTGGTTCCCTGAAGCTTCTCGTCATGTCTATTTTGAAGCCAGCGCCATGATTGTTGGCCTTATTTCTTTAGGTCACTACATTGAAGCCAAAGCCAAAGCACGCACCACTAAGTCTTTACAAGCGCTGATAAACTTACAGCCTCAAAAAGCCGTGGTTATCGTCGATGGTAAAGAGCAAACCATCGCCGTAGAAGCCATTCAAGTCGGCATACAAGTTCGAGTGAAACCCGGAGAAAAAGTCCCTGTCGATGGCGTTGTGGTATCGGGCGAATCTTATATCGATGAATCGATGCTGACTGGCGAACCGCTTCCCAAGGTTAAATCGCTAAATGATGGCGTTTCAGCAGGAACCATTAATGGTGACGGCAGCTTAATCATTGAAGCTACGGGAATTGGCTCAAGCACTATGTTGGCTCGAATTATTCAGATGGTTCGCCAAGCGCAAAGCAGCAAACCTGCGATTGCTAAGCTTGCTGACTCTATCTCAGCCGTTTTTGTTCCGGTTGTGGTCGCAATCGCAGCCGTTGCCGCCTTAGTTTGGTTTTTCTTTGGCCCACAGCCAAGCGCGAGCTACATGCTCGTAGTATCAACCACAGTACTGATTATCGCCTGTCCATGTGCGTTAGGCCTAGCAACGCCACTGTCGATTACTGTTGGCGTGGGTAAAGCCGCTGAGTTTGGCGTTCTTATTAAAGATGCGGATGTATTGCAGTCTGCCAGCAAGATCGATGCTGTTGTGTTTGATAAAACAGGTACGTTGACCCAAGGCAAACCAACCGTTCAACAGGCCTTTTACTCTAATCTAACGGAGCAAGAGTTACTGGCTTATGCTTATTCAGTAGAAGTGGGATCTGAGCACCCACTCGCCAAAGCCGTTTGCCAATATGCAGAGAGCCTACAAATTTCAGCACTACCTCATAGCGAGTTCGAAAACCAACGAGGACTTGGCGTACAAGCAACAATAAACGGCAAGAACGTGCAAGTCGGCTCACTTAAGTACCTAACCCAATTAGGCATCAATACTGAGATTGGCGCAGATTTTATCGAGCTTTGCCGCTCGCAAGCATGGACACCCATCTTCGTTGTAATCGATCAAAAACTCGAAGGCATATTGGGCATTTCAGACGCGTTAAAAATAGATAGCAAACAAGCGATAGCTCAACTAAAATCCGCCGGAATTCACACCGTGCTATTAACGGGTGACAACGACTCTGTTTCTCAAGCAATAGGTAAAAGCGTCGGTATCGACGAAGTTATCTCGGAAGTGCTTCCAGAGCAGAAAGCTCAGCACATTGTTCAGCTGCAACAGCAATATAAGAGTGTTGCTATGGTCGGAGACGGCATTAACGATGCACCAGCTCTTGCTCAAGCAGATATAGGAATCGCAATGGGCAGTGGCAGTGATGTCGCGATTGAAAGTGCGCAAATGACGCTACTCAACTCATCGCCATTATCAGTAAGCAATGCGATCGAGTTGTCCCAAGCGACCGTAAGAAACATGAAGCAAAACCTCTTTGGTGCCTTCATCTATAACTCACTTGGTATTCCCATCGCAGCCGGTGTGCTCTACCCATTTTTCGGATTTCTACTAAGCCCAGTCGTTGCAGGTGCAGCGATGGCGATGTCGTCAATTACGGTAGTGAGCAATGCCAACAGGCTGAGATTATTCAAGCCCACTCATTCTAATATCAATAACAACCATATTCATGAGGTTAACCATGATTCGTAAAGTTATGACTCTTACAGCACTCGCTGCAATTTCAGGACAAGCTTTAGCGACTGATATTCTGAACCATAAGTCTCCATACTGTGGCTGCTGCACAGAGTGGACAGAACACATGCAAAACGCAGGGTTCGATGTCACAGAGAAACTCCATGATGACATGAATCCTATCAAGCAGAAGTTAGGAGTAACGCCAAAGCTGGCTTCTTGCCATACGGCAGAGATCGACGGTTACGTATTTGAAGGACACATTCCAGCAGAGGACGTGAAAGCCTTTTTAGAAAACCCACCACGCAATGCGATTGGCTTGGCGGTTCCAGGCATGCCAATGGGCTCTCCGGGCATGGAGTATGGCGATAAGAAAGACGAATATTCTGTGTATGCGTTTAACGAGAAAGGTCAGGTGTTTGAGTACCGACACTACACAGGCAACTAAAGCACACGAACACTAAGAGAGAAATAAATGCACAAAAAGAGCTCCCACTTTTAACCTTGATTAAGGTGACAGCTAGGGAGCTCTTCTATTAATGTTGCTTATCGATTATTTAACTGAGGTTACTCGACTTACTTTCTCGCCACTTTCAGAGATAGAGCGAATGTACGTTTCGCCAGAAACCGATGGACGTTGTTGCTCATCGTACGTTATCCAGCTTTCGCCATAAGCAGAGTATTGAAGCTCTACGCCTGGGAATTGAACGTTCATCGCCAACTTACCATCAACAACTTGAGCACCTGGAACTGGTAGACGGTAATCAATGCCCGCTTTTTCAAGCTTGGCCAGTTCACGTTGACCAACAATATTCGCGAAGCGATTAAAGTCGCTGTTTAGAGCCTGCTTATTCACTAAGTCTGTATCTTGAGAATATTCAACGCCCACTTTGTAGTTGTTTTCCCAATCCGCTCTGTGCCATGCACGCTCTGCTGCTGCAAGTACGCGAGGGAACACCATGTATTCATACTGCTCGTCGGTACGTACTGTCTCAGACCAAAGTTGTGCAGACAAACCGTAGAAAGGTTTCGCTTCAATCTCGCCTTTACCAGAGAAACCATTGCCGTCACGGTCTAAGGATGTTTCTGCGTTTTGTGGCATGTTTTCTGGTGCGAAGCCAAACATCTTACGAGTATCGGTTGCACGTGTTGCCCAGTAGTAACCGCGCTCTGAAGCATCAACTTCGTATGGCATATCCATGTATACGTAGTCTGGGTTAGAGACGATTACGTCATACCCTTTTGCTGCCCAGTCGTATACTGATGAAGTGCCGCCCCAGTAAAGAACATCCCAGAAGTTCACGCGAGTACTTTCGGTTGCAAATGCTTTCTCGCCTTCGCTGTATTTCAGGCCATCTTGCCATGCTTGGAAGTGAGGAATGCCTTTGTCAGCAACAATCTTAGATACCTGCTCTGCAAAGTGGCTTGGCAAGTGGCCGAAGTCGCTTACCGTTCCATCAGCGATCAAAGACTGACACTGAGGAGACTGTTGGAATGGCTTATCTTGCTCAGACAAGTCGATATTGCCTTTCCAAGCCACTTTATCTTCTGCATTAATATCTTGTAAGCCCGCGCCTAACTTGATGTTTTTCGCTTCATCGCCGCCAAAGTGCCAAGTCGTTAGTGGAACTCCCGCTTCTTGGTGCATTGCCGCCACTTCAGAGATTACTTTATCTACAAAGTGAGTTGATGATTCCATACATGGGTTAATGAAGCTTTGCTTATCGTAGAACTGAACCGTGGTTACGTTCGATGTATCTTGTGGATCCATCAGACGGTATTCGTTCGCTTCCGCTTCTTTACCTTCTGCCATTAGGCGAGTGTAACGCGCTTCCATCGATACCACAGCAGAACGAGCGTGTGCTGGCATATCAATTTCTGGAATTACTTCGATGCTGCGCGCTTTTGCGTAGCTTAAGATCTCGACGTAATCCGCTTTACTAAAGAAACCAGAGCCAAAGTTGTCTGTTGTTGGACCAGAACCTAGCTGAGGCAGTAAACAGCTTTTCTCTTCCAAATCAAAACAACGATTAGCTCCTACATCCGTTAGCTCTGGTAAACCTGAGATTTCTAAACGCCAGCCTTCATCATCTGTTAAGTGAAGGTGCAGTTTATTCATCTTGTATGCCGCCATTTGATCTAGCGTTGCTAGGATGGCATCTTTTGAGTGGAAGTTTCGAGCAACATCCACCATAACACCACGGTAATCGAAACGTGGCGCATCTTTGATCGACAGTTGTGGTAATGATTCAGCGTTCTGACTGTCTATTAGGCCAAAAATAGACTGAACTGCGTAGAAAGCACCTGTTTTATCAAACGCTTCAATCGCAATTCCCTCTTCCGAGATGCTTAGTTCATAAGCGCCAGATTTTGCTAAATCACCCGTAAACTGAATAGGAACAACAGCAACACTCACAGGTAGGTCGCCACTCACATCTACGTTTACCACATCTGCACGTTCTTCAATTGCAGCAAATTGCTCAGCATCAAATGCCTCTTTCGGCAGTGCAATACCACCAGCAATGCTCACTGAACCTTCGCCAGCTTCTACCGAAATTGGTGTTGGTAATAGCGTTGTTGATACATCTTGCGTTGCTAGATCCGCATTCTTTTCAAAGCGAGTAACTGCGGTTGCCATGACATTGTTGTCATCAGGTGTACGCTTAAGGTTGTTACCCTCTAAACCTGTCACAAACGACGCGACATCTTCAGTATTCAATGAAGCAATCATCTTAGGTTCTGCGTTTGGCGCAGTAACGAATGCACCTGGCATGAAGTCGGTTTCAAACAGTTGCCAGTATTCACTCGTCAACGGAAGAACCACCTCTTCACCAGCCGCAAAGCCATCGAACTTGTCTGTAGGTTCTAGTTTGTGTAGGTCACCCGTTACACGAGTAATTTTAAACTGTTCGTTATCAACATCTAAAATAAGGCGAATACTATGGAAGTAGATACTCCAATCTTTCGAATCAATCGCTTCACCGTCATTGGTCAGGGTCATGTTCACTTTATTACATGATGCCCACTCAGCACCTAACTCCTGACAAGCCATGCCTTCATTCACACCGTGATTGGTTAAAATTTCATACTGCACATCTAGGTTATCAGCCAGTGCGTTAACAACCTGTTGTTCTGGTGCTTGTGTGACTGCACAACCCGTCAGGCCAGCCAATACCGCTACAGATAGTAAGTTTCTCTTCAACATCGTATTCACCCATAAATTTAAAAATTGAGTCAGAAGCAAAGTGGAGCGCTTCGAAAGTTAAATAAACTATATGTGCTTATTTTTTGGCGTGAATTAAATTAGGCTAATTCAGTGATCAGCTTCAAATCTCAAAAACAGCAATGAAATTAATATCAATAAAATCATTAGGTTAGTTTCAGCGGCACTTCCGTCAGTTTTATTTTGACGTAATAATTGAGATTTAAATCACAATCTTTTTAATGGATTTCATAAAATCGTGTCGTTAATAGAGAGAAAGGTTTAAGAGTTTGTTCGTATTGTTATACTTTTCGTACAAACAACGTGACATCGTTCTCAAAAAAAACCGTTAAAAAACTCCGTCAAAACCCTTTTTAACGAGTTTATTTCTTTCTAAAGGAGCTCTCTTTGCGCACTTTCTTTTACCTTACGTTACTCACTCTCGCCTTTTCAGCAAAGCAAGCGGTCGCCGAACCTCTTTATTGGCAAGCAAAGAAAGAAGATTTGATCCTCACTATCTTAGGTTCTGTGCACGTTGGGGATGAGAGCATGTATCCGCTTCCCGCACAGATCACTGATACGCTAAAAGAGAGCGACGGATTAATTGTAGAGACGGATATAAGAAAGACAGAAGGCATGGTGTATCCCACGACCACAGTGACCACGGGTGATGTATTAAATAAAGAACAAAAACAATTATTAACGAGCATCTCAAAATCATTGGATATGCCGACTCAGCAGCTACTTAGCTCACCACCTTGGGCAACCTCTCTATCGATACAGACGCAGCAGTTAAAGAAGCTTGGCTATGGTTCGGCTGACGGTGTTGATGCCACACTCGCCTATAAAGCAACAATCGCGGATGTTCCCGTCATCAGCTTAGAGGCTCTACAATTTCAAATAGACCTCATCACAGGGCAAAAAGATTCCGGTAAAGAATGGCTAGTCAGTAGCCTTAACGAATTTGACCAAACTGATCGTGTGGTTCACTGCCTAATTGAAAGTTGGAAAGCCGGTGATGTAGCGAAGCTTGAGGAGTTTGCGAAGCTGTCTGAAATGCCATCTGAACTAGAGAAAGCATTTTTAACCGATCGCAATATCGATTGGGCAAACAAGCTCTCCGCTAATGATTGGAAACTTGACTCGAAAGGGAACTACTTATTGGTCGTCGGCACTTTACACCTGATTGGTGAAGGTAACCTTTTGCAGTTATTAGAAGAGAAAGATTTCAAGGTCACTCAACAATCACAAAGCCAACAGGCCCAGTGTCAATTTGAGATGAATGATGACAGCTAGCTCAATTCAATACCATGACTTTCTCATAATATAACCATTACCTAATAACAGAATCATTACATTTAATAGCACCATAAAGGTGCTATTATCTTTCGCTCTTTTTATATACGGTGTTGTTCTCATGAAACCAGTACTCTTCGCTTTACCTTTAGTCCTCGCAATCCTGATGTCTACGGCAGCGTCTGCCAAAGAAACTTGTACTATCGAACAATTCCAGCCAATAGACATTCAGCCTGATACAAAAGGCGGTGTGCTAGATAAAGAAAGCGGCCAGTTTCTGATTACTGAGAAGCCACCAATGCGATGCGCGAATATTACATTCACGACTTCTACAACACGTAACCGTATTGCAAGCCAAATTAATAGTAATTTTGAAGCAAGTTTCTACGATGGCCAAACGGGTAACTCTCACTCGGTTACTTTTAACGGAGATGAAGTACAGGCAGGTTACATTCGAATTGGTCCAAATAACCCTGTTGAAGCGTATGTTTGCTTTGTTACCTCGGAAACACCAATAAAAGACATGACATGCGATGTGAAGTAAATAATTTTGGGACTGGCTTATTGGGTCAATCATTTTCTCTATGCAGGATGTTTAGAACAACAAGAGATTCCCGAATCGCTCATTCGCTACTCTAGTGAGTAACACATATACCAGAACGCAAAAAAGCCGTAGTCCCCTCTATTACAGAGAGTGCTACGGCTTTATTTTATGTGGCGGTGAAGAGCTTATTTTGAACATCAGGCGAATCCCACCTAGGTGCAAACCCTATTTCCCACACCCTAAAACGAAGAAAGCCTGCTCAATGAGCAGGCTTTCTAAATGTGGCCGGTGAAGGGCTTATTTTGAATATCAGGCGAACCCCACTTTGGTTCTGATCCTATTTCCTATGATCTGAAACGAAAAAAGCCTGCTCGATGAGCAGGCTTTCTAAATGTGGTCGGTGAAGAGGGATTCGAACCCCCGACCCTCTGGTCCCAAACCAGATGCGCTACCAAGCTGCGCTATTCACCGAGATATCTAACTGGCTGATTGCCTGTCGATGGAGCGTATAGTACGGGTTCTGAATTTATCCGCAAGGGCTTTTTTCACTCTTTTTTACAATATCGAATCGTTCGAACAAAAGACGTACAACCTAACAGCTAATGTGACGAAAAACACACACTCACCAACAAGTATTTAACTTATGAAACAGGATTGATTTAGATCAGTGAATTGATAACGCTACTTAATACACTAAGCCATGTCATATAACTTTGAGGTATACACATGGACTTTTGGCTAGAACTCCTATTTGGTAATGCAGTGGGGCTATCTTCAATGATAGTAATATTCGGGGCTCTGGGTCTCATGATGTTTTATGGAGGCTTCTTCATATACAAAGTTATGACTGAAAAATCTCCTCACTAGTATCGCTCAGCCTAAATCATTTACTTTTAAGTATCATCTCGTTGATACATAGATGTTAAAACGCTTTGCACCGGAGTTGACTTCTCTTGTCTCCTCCGGTTTTTTCATTTTTAAACTCAGCCACAACTTAGGTATACTTACCCTATCCTTCTACAACTTGAGATGAACACCATGTCTCATGATGACGACTTAGATCTATTCCAAGAAATGATGGGCGATGTGAAACGTATCGACCATGACACCGCTGAGCACCAAAAAGTGCATCGAGTTACCGAGTCTCAACTCGCCAAGCGTGAGGCGGCTATGTGGCTGTCTGAGGACGAAAAAGATTACCTCTCTCTCGACTACTCTCCAATGCTAAAACCTGATGACGTTATTGCGTATAAAAAAGATGGCGTTCAAGAAGGCGTGTACAAAAAACTGCGCTTAGGTAAATATCCAATTCAAGCTAAGCTCGATCTCCACAGGAAAACATTGAAAGATGCTCGTAACGAAGTACTTTCATTTTTGCGCCAATGTTTAAGAATGGATGTGCGCACCGTCATAATTGTTCACGGTAAGGGGGAACGCTCGAATCCACCAGCCATGATGAAAAGCTATGTGGCCAATTGGCTATCGCAAATTAATGATGTTCAATGTGTTCACTCAGCGCAGCAATTTCATGGTGGTACTGGAGCCGTTTACGTCATGCTCAGAAAGAGTAATGACAAAAAACTAGAGAATAGAGAACGTCACCAAAAACGGACTCGCTAAATCATGAGAAGCTTAGTGAAAAAAGACCATCATCTTCGAACATTCCGCTAAACACATTGAACACCACAATTGATATTTATTGCCGAAAATAGATATTTAGTGCCGAAGCTCACACTAGGTGTTAAAATTGCCTCGGTTAACGAATTAAAACGTAAAAGCAACTGTCCATAGTTGCTTTTTGTTTATCTATATTTCCGTTGTGAAACGCTAAGAGAATATCATGTCACAAGAATCCCAAGCTAAACGCCTTAATAAATACATCAGTGAAACTGGTTTTTGTTCACGTCGTGAAGCAGACAAATTGATCGATGCAGGCCGAGTTACTATTAATGGCAAGATCCCTGAGATGGGAACGAAAGTATTGCCAGGTGATGATGTTGAGATCGACAGCAAGCCAGTACGTTCAAAAGAAAAGCCCATCTACATTGCCCTCAATAAACCGACCGGCATTACCTGTACAACTGAACGTGATATTCCAGGCAACATCGTCGACTTCATTGGACACCACAAGCGTATCTTCCCTATAGGCCGCCTAGATAAGCCCTCTGATGGCCTTATCTTTTTGACCAACGATGGCGACATCGTCAATAAGATCTTGCGTGCGGGTAACAATCACGAAAAAGAATACGTGGTTCGTGTAGATAAGCCGATTACGACGGAATTTTTGAAGAAAATGGCTTCTGGTGTCCCTATTTTGGATACCGTTACCTTGCCATGTAATGTCGAGAAAGAGACTAAATTCTCATTCCGAATTACGTTGACTCAAGGCCTTAACCGCCAGATCCGCCGTATGTGTGAAGCGTTAGGCTATGAAGTCTTCAAACTACGTCGCGTTCGTATTATGAACATCTCACTTGATGGCATTCCTAACGGAAAGTGGCGCTACCTGAACGAAGAAGAAATCGCTGAGATACTAGCGATGTGCGAAGGTTCAGTCAGCACTGAAGATGCATCAAAAATGAACGCAAAAGGTCAGCGAATCCGCAAAGCAACCGATGCTAAGTTATTTGATAGCCGTGAGGAAAATCAAACCTCAACAGCGCGACGTAATCAAAACGAGAATCGAACTCGCACCTATCGTGGTAATAACGCGGATGAATTCCGCCATGCGCCAAACTCGAAGCGTGGTCGTAAGTCCTCGAATAGTGAAAGCGGCGGCAACACCGAGAACTGGAAATCGAACTCTCGTTCAGAGCGTTCAAACTCAGATCGAAACAGCTCAGATCGCAATCGCGCAGACCGAGACAAAAACGATCGTAGAAGCGGTAAGCCTGCAAACCGTAGCCAAGACTCAAACCGACCAAATAAACCAGCAGCAAAACGCGTTGGTGGTACATTAGGCCTGAAGAAGTAGTCAGAACCAGTAAGACGGACACTCGATGTAAAAACGCCCGCTAGATTAGTCTAGCGGGCGTTTTTATTTGTTATTCTATAGTTTTATCATCATAACGACGACAATCTATAAACATAGATCAGCAAACTGGCCGCGAGTCAGCATCGCTAAGTCCTTTGGTTCTAACTCAATTTCTAGCCCTCGCTTCCCTGCACTCACACATATCGTTTCAAAACTGGTAGCGCTGGAATGGATAAAAGTAGGTAATGCTTTTTTCTGACCAAGCGGACTGATTCCACCCACAACATAACCTGTGGTTTTCTGTGCAATATCCGGATTGGCCATCTCTGCTTTTTTTCCTTTCGCCGCTTTAGCTGCAAGCTTAAGGTTTAGCTTCTGGTCGACAGGAATAACAGCCACAGCCAAATCTTTAGCGACGCCGTTCAAACAAAATAAAAGCGTTTTGAACACGCGTTTGGGATCTTGACCCAGAGCTTCAACCGCCTCTAACCCATAGTTGGTGTTGTTTGCATCGTGATGATACTGATGCACGGTATGAGCGATTTTCTTTTTCTTGGCAAGATTGATTGCAGGGGTCATAAAAAATCCAAACGATAGATAAACAAAAAGCGACGCCGAGGCGTCGCTTTAGTTAAATTTATCATGGTGCTAGAGTCAATCTAATTTAGCACCTAATGATTCAATTAACCGGGTTCAGTTACTTGTAAACCATTTGACCAGACGGTGCGTACTTGTTCACGTCAACCGGGCTGTTCGCTTCTAGGTACTCTTTCAGTACTTCAGCATCAACAAAACCTGTGTTCACGTAACCTGGGTGGTCAGACAGTTTAGGGTAACCGTCACCACCAGCCGCGTTGAAGCTTGGCACTGTGAAGCGGTATGTGTCGTCTAAACGAAGCTGTTTGCCACCAATGAATACGTTCGATACTTCACCATTCGTCACTGTCATTGAAATGCCAGCAAACTGTGCGTAAGCACCAGAGTCGATTGGTTTCGTCGCCACAACATTTAGGTAATCGAGAACTTCTTTACCTGTCATGTCTGTGTAAGTCAGGATGTTTGCAAAAGGTTGTACCTTCAGCACATCTTTGTAAGTGACATTGCCCGCTTCAATTGAGTCACGAACACCACCAGAGTTCATCACAGCGAAATCTGCTTGTGCACGCTCCATGTGGGAAGTCGCAATCAAACGACCTAGGTTAGTTTGTTGGAAGCGAACCACGTTACGATCGCCTTCAAGCTTGCCATTTGTCTCAGCAATCTGAACTTCTAGCTGTGCTTGACCTTGCTCTTGGAAAGGGCGTAGGAATTCAAGTAGCTCTGGGTCTTGTGCGATTTCATCTTGAATCAGAACACGTTGTTTCTTACCGTCAATCTTAACTTTCTTCTTAAGGTTAACTGGAACCAGATCGTAGCTCACCATCTCTAGCTCACCGTTACGGAATTCGTAATCAGCACGACCTACGTATTTGCCCCACTCGTGAGCTTGAACGATATAAGTACCGTTCTGTACGTCTGGTTTACACTCATCACCCGGCTTGAAGTTTTTCTTCGCAACGTTAGGGCCTTCCATACATACAGGCTCTTGAGAGTGACCACCAACGATCATGTCTAGGTCGCCTTCGTTTAGGTAAAGAGCAAGTGCTACGTCACCCGGTGCGTTAACACCACGTTGGCCGTTTTCGTAGTGACCCATGTGAGTCACAGCGAAGATTAAGTCTGGCTTCTCTGTTTCTTTAAGTTCAGCGATTAGCTTCTTCGCTTCCTCTTTAGGGTCGCGGAAGTCAATGCTCGCGATGAACTCAGGATTACCGATCTTTGCCGTATCTTCAGTTGTTAGACCGATAACCGCAATCTTGATACCTTGCTTTTCAAACATCTCGTAAGCTTGGAACTTGCGTTCGCCTGTTGCTTTGTCGTAGATGTTTGCAGATAGCATTGGGAAGTTAGCCCAGTCGATCTGCTTTTGTAGTACGGTTAAAGAGTTGTCAAACTCGTGGTTACCCAATGCCATTGCATCGTAACCAATTTTATTCATACCTTTGAAATCAGGTTCTGCATCTTGAAGATCTGACTCTGGCACACCAGTGTTGATGTCACCACCAGATAGAAGCAACACGCTACCGCCTTCTGCTTCAACTTCAGCACGAAGTTGATCAACAAGCGTTTTACGCGCAGACATGCCGTATTCACCGTATTTGTTCTGCCAAAAACGACCATGGTTGTCGTTAGTGTGTAGAACCGTTAGCTTGTAAGTTTCGTCTTGGTTCCAACCTTGAGTTGATTGAGACGCACACCCAGCTAGAGTAGCTAGGATTGCAGCACTTAGTGCTGTCTTTAGAATAAGGCGTTGCTTCATTGTCATACCTTTGAACTTTTTAGGGGAATCCACTGCTTTTTATGATCTATTGCGACCCCTTATTTGGAGTTCGAACAATAAGACTTCACATCACTTATCTTAAATTAACATTTCAGATGTAACATGATGATTTCATATTTATGTCGGATTGGTCACGCATAGTTCAGCAGTTAAGTGTAACAAAATTATGAGATTACACTCAAACTTCCCCTGCATCACAAGCAATCGTTTACTTACAAAGTGTGATGAACATCAGTAATTTACTGCAAACAGGACTGACCTCACACTTATATACGAGTTTCTTAGATAACAACCCGCCTCATTAACAACTCTTTAAATGAACGGTTTATGTTTGGCTGCTTTTACGAGATAAAAAAAGCCCAATTCAAAGAACTGGGCTTTCTCAAATCAACTTTTGTTAAATAACGTTTTCGTTACTTCACATCCATCTCAATTATTTAATATCAATATGCTCAAAGCCTTTGATAAGGTCATCAAGTGCCTTCATCTGCTTCAAGAACGGCTCTAGCTTATCTAGTGGTAGAGCTGATGGGCCATCACAACGCGCTTGATCTGGGTTCGGATGTGCCTCAAGGAACAGACCAGCAACACCCGTAGCAAGACCCGCTTTAGCAAGCTCAACAGTTTGCTCACGACGACCGCCAGATGCAGCTCCTGAAGGGTCACGCATTTGAAGCGCGTGAGTCACATCAAAGATGATTGGGCTACCGTTTGATGATTTTTTCATCACACCAAAACCAAGCATATCAACTACTAGGTTGTCATAACCCATGCAAGAACCACGTTCACAAAGAATGATGTTCTCGTTGCCGCACTCAGTGAACTTATCAACGATGTTACCTACTTGATCTGGGCTCATGAACTGAGGCTTCTTCACATTGATAACCGCGCCAGTCTTAGCCATTGCTTCAACAAGGTCAGTTTGGCGAGCAAGGAACGCAGGAAGCTGGATTACATCAACCACATCAGCAACAGGCTGAGCTTGTGCTTCAGTGTGAATATCAGTGATGACCTTCACGCCAAAGGTATCTTTCAGCTCTTGGAAGATTTTAAGACCTTCTTCCATACCAGGACCACGGTATGAGTGAACAGAACTGCGGTTCGCTTTATCAAAAGACGCCTTAAATACATAAGGGATGCCCAGCTTCTCTGTTACTTTCACGTAGTGCTCACAAATCTGCATCGCTAGATCGCGAGACTCAAGAACGTTCATGCCCGCAAATAGCGTAAATGGCTTATCGTTAGCAATTGGCATGTCGCCAATATGAACTATTTTCTGTTCCATCATATTCTCTCTAAATAATAATTAATTAGTGAACGACGACGGCTTTTTCCGTCATGACATTCACTTGAGACTTAAGTAACTCAGATGCAGGGTCATCTGGGCATTGATCAATAAAGTACTGATAATCGGTGGCGGCAATCTGGTGACAATCCAGTTGCTGGTAGATGAAACCACGGTCACGGATTTCATACGGATCATCAGGCACAAACGTTAACGCAAGATCAGTACACTTCAATGCAAGCGTATAACGCTCTTCTCTCAGCAATGCACTTTTCAATAAAGCCAACCACTTACCAATAATGGTTGGGTGGTCTGCGACTTTCAAATGCTCACTTTTCAGCTTAGCCAATGGGCCATCATGGCCAATTAACCATGCTCGTAACGTTTGCTGACCAACATACTCGCCATTGTAAGGGTTAATATAGACCGGAGTTTGGCCATACCAACTGACTTTAAGCAGAAACTGAGTCGGAAAAGAGACACCCTCTACAGGAAAGCCTAGCTTGCGACCAAGAAAAAGGAAGATTGCCCCAAGACTGACAGGGATCCCTTTCTTTCTCTCAAGTACTTTATCGATAAACGCGTTTTCCGATGAGAAGTAAGCGTCTTTATCGCCTGCAAAACCCCACTCGTAAAAGAATAGTCGAATAAAAGATTCAAACTTCTGTTGCTCGTCGGTTTCATTAACTAACGCAAACTCGGCGTCTTTTAATAATCTTGCGAGTTCTTGCTCTGCCCAGCTATCTTGAGTTTCAGGGTCAATGGCCTTATTTAAGATCAATGCGCCTTCAGCAAGTTCTAGCTGATCAAAGTCTTCATCAAAAAATTCGTACATACGTCATTAACCGAAAAATGTTGGAGTCTTTGTCATTGCGATTTTGCCTGCCATTGCAAGCCAGCCTAGAGCGCCAAAGAATGAAAAAACTCTCAATAGCTTGTTCTTACCTAACTTAAGCGCAAAGAAGCCTAGTGCGATGTAAGCCATTACACAGGTTAGTTTTTCAGTTAACCATGGTGCCGCTGGTGTAAAGGGAATAAAGCCAGTAATAAAAATCAAACCAATACCCGATAGCAACAGCAACGAGTCATTGATATGAGGGAAACGCTGCAAGAAAGGATGCTTAAGCTTGGGTGAGTTAGCCATCATCAGAGCGAAACGGATCGAAAGAAGTAGCGCGCTTATAGCAATCGTGAGTAGGTGAAAATGTTTTAAACCTTCGTACATGGTATTCCTTAATCTTTTTATATGTGCTTTCGTTAACACGAGCCACACAATACCCGTTAATGCCCTGTATTTCTGCGTTAATTCTCTGTATTTCTACGTTAAATGCATTATCGAGTTAAGTGTATTATTGAGTTAAAGGGATCAATTTAGCAAGTTCATCATCTATTGCTCAAAAGATGATTAACAGTAGCCTATGAACAACTACTATCTATGAACAGTAACGACCCAATGTCACTCGGTCATTACCACCGTAATCTTTTTCTGTAACCACATCCAAATAGCCCAGTTGTTGCATTATCTCACGTACCGCCAAACCTTGGTCATAGCCGTGTTCAAATGCCAACCAACCTTCGTTTTCCAAAAAGCGTCGTGCGTTTTCAGAAATGTATCGAATATCAGCTAAACCTTTCTCTTCAGCGACTAACGCGGTGATCGGTTCAAAACGCACATCACCCTGAGATAGATGAGGGTCATTCTTCTCAATGTAAGGAGGGTTCGAGACTATCAATGAGAACTTTGCAGCGTCTTCTTCAGAACTCGCCGAGTTCAAAGGCTCAAACCAACAGCCATGTAAAAAAGTGGCGTTAGTGATATTTAATCGCTGAGCGTTTTCTGTCGCAAGTTGCTGCGCTTCCGAGCGAAGATCAATCCCCGTCACTGGTCGGTTCGGCATCTCAGACGCCAATGCCAAAGCGATCGCACCAGTACCAGTACCTAAATCGAGAATCGCACCTTGCTTGCCATACGTTTTGTCTAACGCCACTTCAACCAAACGTTCCGTATCTGGACGTGGGATTAAAGTAGAAGGGGATACTTTTAACGGCAGTGACCAAAACTCACGCTCACCAACAATATAAGCCACAGGCTCACCGGTTAAGCGTCGTTTTAAAAGGGTATGGAATTCGGATTCTTGTTCTGAAGTGAGGTGCTTCTCAGGCCAAGTCAGTAGGTACGATCTCGGTTTATCTAAAGCGTGACAAAGCAGTACCGCAGCATCAATCGAGGGCGATGTGTTATCGCCCTCTTGAAGCTGTACGATTGCTGACTTTAAAGCACTTTCAACCGTATATGCTGAATGCATAGTAATTAGTTATGCTCAGCAAGTGCTGCTAGTTGATCGGCTTGGTGCTCTTGTAGAACAGGATCAAGCAGGCTTTGCATATCACCCTCCAGAACTTCGTTCAGGCGGTAGATAGTTAAGTTGATGCGGTGATCAGAAACACGGCCTTGAGGGTAGTTGTACGTACGAATACGGTCACTACGGTCACCAGAGCCTAATAGGTTACGACGCGTATCTGAAATCGCAGCAGCACGACGCTCTTCTTCAGCTTGAACGATACGAGCCGCTAGAACAGCCATCGCTTTCGCTTTGTTTTTATGCTGAGAACGCTCGTCTTGACACTCTACTACTGTACCTGTTGGTAAGTGAGTAATACGGATTGCTGAATCCGTGGTGTTAACGTGCTGACCACCCGCGCCAGATGCACGGAAAGTATCAATTTTAAGATCGCCAGCTTTGATTTCTGGTAGATCCGCTTCTGGGATCTCAGGCATAACCGCAACAGTACATGCTGAAGTATGAACACGACCTTGAGACTCAGTCTCAGGCACACGTTGTACACGGTGACCGCCAGACTCAAACTTCATTGTGCCGTAAACTGCGTCGCCACTGATTTTAGCGATCATCTCTTTAAAGCCGCCCTGCTCTGAAACATTGCTGCTCATCACTTCGACGCGCCAGCCTTTTTTCTCGGCAAACTTAGAGTACATACGGAAAAGGTTACCCGCAAAGATACCCGCTTCATCACCACCAGCACCAGCACGAATCTCTAAGAAGCAGTTACGCTCATCGTTTGGATCTTTTGGAATAAGAAGAATCTGTAGCTCATCAGTCAGACGTTCAATGTTAGCTTTCGCATCTTTGATTTCTTCTTGAGCCATTTCACGCATTTCTGCGTCGTCTTCATTTGCCATCTCTTCAGCAGCTTCTAAATCTTCTTGAGCTTGCTGGTATGATTTAAAGCACCCCGTCACCTCTTCTAATTGAGAATACTCTTTTGACAAGGCACGGAATTTATCTTGATTCCCAAGTACATCGGGATCACCAAGTAGATGTTGAACTTCTTCATAGCGTTCAACAAGTGTTTCAAGCTTTATTAGAATCGAGGCTTTCATAATGTCTTATTCTGTTGGAGGTCGAATATTATTGAGGGTTTTCTAGACCCAAACTCTGTCTAATGACCATTAATTTTGCAGGTTCTCCTTGCTCTGCTGCACTTTGAAGTGCACGCGTTGGAGCATGGATCAATTTGTTTGTGAGCTTATTACTTAGCTCAAGTAAGACTTTCTCAGGGTCACCGCCAGCAGCAAGTGATTGTAAACTCTTACTTAATAATTCTTCTCGGATTTCATTAGCCGATTTACGATAGTCACGAATACTGTCTACCGCTTGCAGTGAACGCATCCAACTCATGAACGAGGCGCTTTCTTCACTGACGATTGCTTCAGCCTGAATCGCTTCAACCTTACGTTGCTCAATATTACCATCAACGATCGATTGCAGATCATCAACCGAATATAGGTAAGCATCTCTCAGTTCGCCGACTTGAGATTCAACATCACGAGGAACGGCGATATCAACCAACAACATCGGCTGATGTTTTCTTTGCTTCAGCGCCGTTTCAACCATGCCTTTACCAATAATTGGTAGCGGGCTTGCGGTTGAACTGATCACAATATCCGCTCTTTGCAGATGATCTGGGATCTCATTCAAGCTAATGACCTCTGCACCAAACTCTTTGGCGAGCCCTAAAGCTCGCTCACGCGTACGGTTGGCTACGATCATTTTGGTACAACCATTGGCGGACAAGTGTTTAGCCACCAGCTCAATGGTTTCTCCCGCACCCACCAGCAACACCGTTGATTCAGCAATCGATTCAAAGATGTGTTTAGCTAACGTACAGGCTGCATAAGCAACAGAAACAGCACTGCCACCAATTTCGGTTTCAGTTCGAACGCGCTTCGCAACAGAAAATGATTTCTGGAACAGTTTTTCCATTGAAGCATCAACAGATTTGTTCTCTCGCGAATCGGTGTAAGCCTGCTTTACCTGACCAAGAATTTGCGGCTCACCCAGAACCAGAGAGTCCAAACCACAGGCAACGCGCATTAAGTGCTTAATCGCGGCTTGTTCTTCATGGATATAGATACTCGGTTTTAATTCTTCAGGGCTAACTTGATGAAATACAGACAGCCAATCGATCAACTTGTTTTTTGCCACGCCTTTGACGTCACAATACACTTCAGTTCGATTACAGGTAGAAAGTATGACACTTCCATTTACGTATGCATTTGCGTTAAGTTGCTTGAGTGCCTCAGATAATTTATCTGGACCAAAAGCGACTTTTTCTCGCAATTCAACCGACGCTGTATTGTGATTGATACCTACGGCAAGCAAAGACATGTATCAGAAGTTCTCGATCAGGGAATGGAAACAAGGGGCGAATTTTACTTGATGCATGGCTCTATTTAAAGAGCAAGCGGGATTTGTTTTCCTGAGTTCGTGAATTCAATGCTATAGTTGAAGCGTTTTTTAGATAAATTTGAACAAGTTGTGAGCAAATATGAGCAAGCTTCGTAAAATCACGTCTCTTATTTTTATGACCATAATGATGGTGGGTTGCTCGTCTATACCAGAACAACCGACCAGCGTTGAGTGGCAAAGTCACCAAAACCGTCTTCTGAAGATAGAAAACTACCAAGCCTCAGGCAAGCTCGCTTACATTTCTCCGGAGCAACGCCAAAGCCTTAACTTCGTTTGGAAGTACTCCCCCAATCAAAGCCAACTAAGACTGACCACTTTCCTTGGTCAAACCGCCTTGAACCTCACAATTGACAGTTCGGGCGCTAAGGTAGTCACTTATGATGACCAGGTATTCACTCACGCAAGTGCATCTGTATTGGTAGAGCAACTTACTGGATTGCAGATCCCTATTGATCATCTGCCACAATGGTTCCTTGGTATTCCCGACCAATCAGACAGTTACCAATTGAACACAACGAATACGCTTGAATCTCTGTCTAAACAAGTTAGCAGTCAATTATGGACACTTAATTTTGACAACTACCGAAATGCAGAGATGCCGAGCAAACAACTATCGGATGAAGGCAACACAAAGGTAGAAACAATCCCCCTCCCTACTCGATTGTCATTCAAACAAGACGAGAACAAAATCAACATTGTAGTTTCGAAGTGGACACTGAAAAAATGATAACAACGCCAACGCACTGGCCTTCGCCAGCTAAGCTGAATTTATTTCTCTATATTACTGGCCGACGCGATAATGGCTATCACGAACTTCAGACCCTATTTCAGTTTGTTGACGTTGGCGATGAACTTACGGTTACCGCAAACCGAGAAACAAGCTCGATAACAATCACACCTGAAATTCCAGGCGTTGCAACAGAAGATAACCTTATTTGGAAAGCCGCAACTGCCCTTCAACAATATTCATCGACGACTTTCGGTGCGGATATTCAGTTAAAGAAAGTGCTTCCTATGGGAGGTGGCATTGGCGGAGGTTCTTCAAATGCCGCAACCGTGTTGGTCGCTCTCAACTATTTATGGCAACTCAACCTGTCTGATGACCAGTTAGCAGAGATTGGCTTAAAGCTTGGTGCAGACGTTCCGGTCTTCGTTCGAGGCCACGCCGCCTTTGCTGAAGGTGTTGGCGAACAATTACAACCCGCTAATCCGGATGAAAAATGGTATCTCGTTGTAAAACCTCAAGTGAGCATAGCAACTGTAGACATATTTACACATTCAGAATTAACTAGAAATACGCCGAAGCGAGCACTATCAACGCTTCTAGAGCAAGAATACGTAAACGATTGCGAAAAAATTGTGCGAATGCTGTACCCAGAGGTTGATAAGCAACTTTCATGGCTGCTACAATACGCGCCGTCGAGATTGACTGGTACGGGTTCATGCGTTTTTGCTGAATTTAACAGCAAAAAGAAGCCGAATCGGTGCTAGAGCAACTGCCTGACACAGTTTCCGCGTTTGTCGCGAGAGGACGAAACATTTCGCCTTTAAAAGAAACTTTGGCTGAATACCAATCAGCCCACCCATAATCTATTTAAAACTGGACGCAACCCGAGGTTTCCACCGTGCCTGATATGAAGCTATTTGCTGGTAACGCAACACCTGAACTAGCCCAACGTATTGCTGATCGTCTATACATCTCTCTTGGAGATGCTACAGTAGACCGTTTTTCTGATGGCGAAGTCGCTGTACAAATCAATGAAAACGTTCGTGGTAGCGATGTATTCCTGATTCAATCAACTTGTGCACCAACCAATGACAACCTTATGGAGTTGGTGGTAATGATTGACGCAATGCGCCGTGCTTCTGCTGGCCGTATTACTGCTGTAATCCCTTACTTCGGTTATGCCCGTCAAGATCGTCGTGTACGTTCTGCTCGTGTGCCTATTACTGCAAAAGTTGTTGCAGATTTCCTTTCTAACGTTGGTGTTGACCGCGTTTTGACTATCGACCTGCACGCAGAGCAAATCCAAGGCTTCTTCGATGTACCTGTTGATAACATTTTCGGTACTCCAGTTCTTCTAGAAGACATGGCTAACCGTGGCCTAGAAAACCCAGTTGTGGTTTCTCCAGACCTTGGTGGTGTTGTACGTGCTCGTGCTACAGCTAAAGCGCTAGGTGATGTTGACATCGCTATCGTTGATAAGCGTCGTCCACGTGCTAACGTTTCTGAAGTAATGAATCTAATCGGTGATGTTGAAGGTCGTGACTGTGTTATCGTTGATGACATGATCGATACTGGTGGCACACTATGTAAAGCAGCTGAAGCGCTTAAAGAGCGCGGTGCTAAGCGTGTATTCGCTTACGCAACTCACGCTGTATTCTCTGGTACTGCTGCAGAAAACATCCGTAACTCAGTTCTTGACCAAGTTATTGTTACTGATTCAATCAAGCTTTCTCCAGAAATGGCTGCGACAGGCAAAGTAACTGAACTAAGCCTTTCTCGCATGCTTGCTGAAGCGATTCGTCGTATCAGCAACGAAGAGTCTATCTCTGCGATGTTCAACTAATCAAAGCTCTATAGCTTTGCTTTAGCATAACCATCTGAAAAAGATATTAAGCACTTCATTCGATGAAGTGCTTTTTTTATATCTAATACCAATCACAGTAAGTAAGTGTTCAGAAATAGCGCAGGAAAAAAGCTTGAGAACAAGGCGTAATTTTTTGATAAGTAGTTATTCTACAATCAAAAATTATAACGCAGTTATCGAGCATTTTAACCAGCTAGGGTGACCAGTTATTTACTACGATTGGTATAACGACCACAAAGTTAATTTGACCACAGTTTCGAATCATTGAGTTGCTATCAGCTAGCTCGCACCTTTTTCATAAACTGTGATATCATACGGCGCTTTTTGAAATCCCAAGAGAGATCCATACCTTGAGCCAACAAATAAAACTTCTCGTTGGACTGGCTAATCCAGGTCCAGAATACGCCAAAACTCGCCACAATGCGGGTGCTTGGGTAGTTGAAGAATTAGCACGTGTACACAACGTGACACTGAAGAACGAACCAAAGTTCTTTGGCCTAACGGGTCGTATCATGGTTCATGGTGAAGATCTTCGTTTGCTGATCCCAACGACTTTTATGAACTTATCCGGGAAAGCAGTTGCAGCACTGGCAAAGTTCTACCAAATTAAACCAGAAGAGATCATGGTGGCTCACGATGAGTTAGACCTCCCTCCTGGTATTGGTAAGTTTAAAAAAGGTGGTGGTCATGGCGGCCACAATGGCCTAAAAGACATCATCAGCAAGCAGGGTAACAATAAAGAATTCTATCGTCTTAGGTTAGGCATTGGCCATCCGGGACATAAAGATAAAGTTGCAGGTTATGTATTAGGCAAAGCTCCTGCGAAAGAGCAAGAGTGTATCGAGGCTGTCGTTGACGAATCGGTTCGCAGCCTAGACATCTTATTAAAAGATGGCCTACCAAAAGCACAAAATCGCTTACATACGTTCAAAGCAGAATAAGGTTTATATCATGGGTTTTAAATGTGGCATCGTTGGTCTACCAAACGTTGGTAAGTCAACTCTGTTTAACGCACTGACTAAAGCAGGCATCGAAGCAGCAAACTTTCCATTTTGTACGATCGAACCAAACACAGGTATCGTTCCGGTTCCAGATCTACGCTTAGATGCATTAGCAAAAATTGTTAATCCACAGAAGATCCTTCCAACGACAATGGAATTCGTAGACATCGCAGGCCTAGTTGCTGGCGCATCTAAAGGTGAAGGTCTAGGTAACAAATTCCTAGCTAACATCCGCGAAACTGACGCTATCGGTCACGTTGTACGCTGCTTTGAAAACGAAAATATCGTTCACGTTTCAGGCAAAGTATCTCCTATCGAAGATATCGAAGTGATCAACCTTGAGCTTGCTCTTGCCGATCTAGATAGCTGTGAACGTGCGATCTTCCGCAATGCTAAAAAAGCAAAAGGCGGAGATAAAGACGCTAAGTTTGAAACGACAGTTCTTGAAAAGCTACTACCGATCCTGACTGAAGGTGGTATGGCTCGTACTGTTGAGCTGGGCAAAGAAGAAGTCGCAGCAATCGATTATCTTAACTTCCTAACGCTTAAGCCAACAATGTACATCGCAAACGTTGCTGAAGATGGTTTCGAAAACAACCCTTATCTAGACGCCGTTCGCGAGTATGCAGAAAAAGAGAACAACGTTGTCGTTGCTGTGTGTGCTGCAATCGAATCTGAGCTTTCTGAGCTTGACGATGAAGATCGCGAAGAGTTCCTTGCAGACATGGGTATCGAAGAACCAGGCCTTAACCGAGTGATCCGCTCTGGTTACGAACTACTTACTCTTCAGACTTACTTCACTGCGGGTGTTAAAGAAGTTCGCGCTTGGACGATCCCTGTAGGTGCGACTGCGCCACAAGCAGCCGGTAAGATCCACACCGACTTCGAAAAAGGATTCATCCGTGCAGAAGTAGTTGGTTACGAACATTTCATCGAGTTTGGCGGTGAAAGCGGAGCAAAAGATGCTGGTAAATGGCGTCTTGAAGGCAAAGAATACATCGTTAAAGATGGCGATGTTGTTCACTTCCGATTCAACGTTTAGTTACCGATAAACATCGAAGAAAAGGCCAGTGAATTCACTGGCCTTTTTGGTTTTTGCTCTTTCTAAAGAGCTTCTTATCCAAAACTTAACTTCCTATATATATCGGCATTTGAACCTATTTTTTGCTGACAAATACGCCTCTTTGACTAAAAAGAAACCGAACAGATGTTTATTCGTGATTTATTCAAAAAAAAAGTTGACGGGTTTCACTCAACTCCGCATAATGCGCCCCGTTCACAACGAAGCGGCAACGTCTCGAAATGAACAACAATTTGGAAATGGCTACTTAGCTCAGTTGGTTAGAGCACATCACTCATAATGATGGGGTCGCAGGTTCGAATCCCGCAGTAGCCACCATTTCCTAAGCACTCTGTTTGTTATAAAACGTATGTCTTTTGACAACAAAGAGTTTTTAGGAAATAAAGCGGTCGTGGCGGAATTGGTAGACGCACCAGATTTAGGTTCTGGCGCCGAGAGGTGTGAGAGTTCAAGTCTCTCCGACCGCACCATATTGAGATGTCTTAATTGACATCATTGTTGGGCTATCGCCAAGCGGTAAGGCACTGGCTTTTGATGCCAGCATTCCCTGGTTCGAATCCAGGTAGCCCAGCCACTATTTAAAGTGTAATTATCTTTAAAAAGATAATGGCATTAGAAGCGAGATTATATTATATTACTTCGCTCTCAGATGGCTACTTAGCTCAGTTGGTTAGAGCACATCACTCATAATGATGGGGTCGCAGGTTCGAATCCCGCAGTAGCCACCATTCTTTCTTTATGAAAGAAAAAGTACAAACAACGTTATATTGAATTACCAATGTCGATATAACTATAAAGATTTGCTGCGGTCGTGGCGGAATTGGTAGACGCACCAGATTTAGGTTCTGGCGCCGAGAGGTGTGAGAGTTCAAGTCTCTCCGACCGCACCATTATTTAGATATCTTAAATGATGTCACTGTTGGGCTATCGCCAAGCGGTAAGGCACTGGCTTTTGATGCCAGCATTCCCTGGTTCGAATCCAGGTAGCCCAGCCACTATTTAAACTCTTTGTTTTTTACTTAGCTTTTTTAAGCTAAACAGCAAACCAAGAGAACAACGTTATATTGAATCACCAATGTCGATATAACTATAAAGATTTGCTGCGGTCGTGGCGGAATTGGTAGACGCACCAGATTTAGGTTCTGGCGCCGAGAGGTGTGAGAGTTCAAGTCTCTCCGACCGCACCATTATTTAGATATCTTAAATGATATCACTGTTGGGCTATCGCCAAGCGGTAAGGCACTGGCTTTTGATGCCAGCATTCCCTGGTTCGAATCCAGGTAGCCCAGCCACTATTTAAACTCTTTGTTTTTTACTTAGCTTTTTTAAGCTAAACAGCAAACCAAGAGAACAACGTTATATTGAATCACCAATGTCGATATAACTATAAAGATTTGCTGCGGTCGTGGCGGAATTGGTAGACGCACCAGATTTAGGTTCTGGCGCCGAGAGGTGTGAGAGTTCAAGTCTCTCCGACCGCACCATTATTTAGATATCTTAAATGATATCACTGTTGGGCTATCGCCAAGCGGTAAGGCACTGGCTTTTGATGCCAGCATTCCCTGGTTCGAATCCAGGTAGCCCAGCCACTATTTAAACTCTTTGTTTTTTACTTAGCTTTTTTAAGCTAAACAGCAAACCAAGAGAACAACGTTATATTGAATCACCAATGTCGATATAACTATAAAGATTTGCTGCGGTCGTGGCGGAATTGGTAGACGCACCAGATTTAGGTTCTGGCGCCGAGAGGTGTGAGAGTTCAAGTCTCTCCGACCGCACCATTATTTAGATATCTTAAATGATGTCACTGTTGGGCTATCGCCAAGCGGTAAGGCACTGGCTTTTGATGCCAGCATTCCCTGGTTCGAATCCAGGTAGCCCAGCCACTATTTAAACTCTTTGTTTTCTACTTAGCTTTTTTAAGCTAAACAGCAAACCAAGAGAACAACGTTATATTGAATCACCAATGTCGATATAACTATAAAGATTTGCTGCGGTCGTGGCGGAATTGGTAGACGCACCAGATTTAGGTTCTGGCGCCGAGAGGTGTGAGAGTTCAAGTCTCTCCGACCGCACCATTATTTAGATATCTTAAATGATATCACTGTTGGGCTATCGCCAAGCGGTAAGGCACTGGCTTTTGATGCCAGCATTCCCTGGTTCGAATCCAGGTAGCCCAGCCACTATTTAAACTCTTTGTTTTTTACTTAGCTTTTTTAAGCTAAACAGCAAACCAAGAGAACAACGTTATATTGAATCACCAATGTCGATATAACTATAAAGATTTGCTGCGGTCGTGGCGGAATTGGTAGACGCACCAGATTTAGGTTCTGGCGCCGAGAGGTGTGAGAGTTCAAGTCTCTCCGACCGCACCATTATTTCTCTTTTATTAGAGATAAAATAGTGAATACATAAAATTCATTATTGGCTACTTAGCTCAGTTGGTTAGAGCACATCACTCATAATGATGGGGTCGCAGGTTCGAATCCCGCAGTAGCCACCATTCTTTCCTTATGAAAGAAAGACAACAACGTTATATTGAATCACCAGTGTCGATATAACTATAAAGATTTGCTGCGGTCGTGGCGGAATTGGTAGACGCACCAGATTTAGGTTCTGGCGCCGAGAGGTGTGAGAGTTCAAGTCTCTCCGACCGCACCATTTTTTCTCTTTTATTAGAGATAAAATAGTGAATACATAAATTCATTATTGGCTACTTAGCTCAGTTGGTTAGAGCACATCACTCATAATGATGGGGTCGCAGGTTCGAATCCCGCAGTAGCCACCATTCTTTCCTTATGAAAGAAAGAAAGACAACAACGTTATATTGAATCACCAATGTCGATATAACTATAAAGATTTGCTGCGGTCGTGGCGGAATTGGTAGACGCACCAGATTTAGGTTCTGGCGCCGAGAGGTGTGAGAGTTCAAGTCTCTCCGACCGCACCATCATTGAATAGAACCCAGCTTTTTAGCTGGGTTTTGTTTTATCTGGAATATGTAAATCTGCTAGCCAAGTCACCAAGTATTCTCTTCTATAACCTCACTTTTACTCCGATTTTATTAGACAATCTCAGCTCCATTTTCTAACTGAGTATGACTTCCTATGAAAACCCTCCCTTTAACGATCGGTTGCTACACAGATTCTCCAAGTAATAGCCAAGGTGTATATCAAACTCAGTTAGATCTAGAGACGGGAATGCTGTTACCTTTAGAGCTTATAGCAGCCTGCACTAACCCCTCCTTTGTCACCACGACCAAGCTAGGGATCTACACAGCTTCTGAAGTTAACCAGAAGATACAACCACAGCTAATTCATATACCTAATACTGATTCAAAAATTTCGTCAAATGCTGGGCTAATTTCAGGAGAGCATCCTTGTCATATCGCGATAGATCCCCACAATAAGTTTGCTATTACATCGCAATATTCATCAGGGACATTCGATATATTTAGTTTAAGTATCAATGGCAATATCGATAAACGACTCAAAACACTTAAAATGGTTGGTTCTGGACCTAATGCAGAAAGACAAACTGGCCCACATGCTCATCAAAGCCTTTTTCTGAAGAATTCTCCTCAGTTTGTCACCATCGATCTCGGGGCCGATCGAGTCAACTTCTATTGCTTCGACGAAGAACAAGAAGAGTTCCTTGATGAGCCAATGCAGTCTATTAAAGTGCCTGCAGGGAATGGACCTCGTCACCTAGTCTTTAACCAAGCTGAAGATCGAGCCTATTTGGTGTGCGAACTCTCCGAAACGATATTGATTTTGGAGAAGTCTTTAGGGGTGTGGAATATTGTGGAAGAGGTTGACGCACTTCCTAACATGGGGAAAGGAGAAGCGGCGGCGGCAATTAAGCTATCGCCAGATGAGCAATTCCTTTATGTATCTTGTCGACATCAATCAAGAATCAGTTGTTTTCGAATAGATTCAACCACTCAAAAGCTCATTTTTATGGATAGCTACGATGTTGAAGGTAAGTTCCCTCGCGACTTTCATATCACTAATGACGGCCAATGGCTTATCACCGCAAACCAGCACTCCAACAACCTCACATCATTCAAACGAAATGTTGAGGACGGCTCTCTCACCTATACGGGATGTTCTTTAGCCATTGATGTGCCTGTGTGTGTGACGCAACAGCATTAAGCATTATCACGAGATCAAAAAAGGAGAACCTCTGTTCTCCTTCTTTTTATCACTAGATAATTTGGGCTTACGAATCATAACCCTAAAGCGTATTTAAGCACCTGTGATTTAATCGGCCCTGAATTTTCTGCTAGCTTTAGTGCAGCATTACGCACAAACTTGAGCGGGCCAATATCATTGCTGAACGTTTTATAGAAAAAGTCCATACCGCTTTGCATCATTAGATTGTCACCTCTTCTGATCACTTCATAGCGTCTCGCCACAGATTGATTCAATTCACCTTTTTCTTTAGTGATATTCAATAGCGCTGCCACATCTTTAAAGCCCAAGTTAACACCCTGCCCTGCTAGAGGGTTAATCGTATGCGCAGAGTCCCCGACGAGAATGCAATTATTCTTCGAGTATGATTGAGCATGACGTCGAGTCAAAGGGAATGAACCTGCATTCAACACTTTTACATCACCCAACTCTGCAGGGAAGCTAGTGATAACCTCATTACGTAATTTTTCTGGGCTCATCGCAGACAGTTGCTTTATACGAGATGGGGAGTCATACCAAACCAACGACCCCTGCCCGATGTCTTGACCGTCAGAGGTTAGAGAACACAATGGCAAGAATGAACGAGGACCACTTGGTAGGAATTGCTGCCAAGTAATATCTTGTTGAGGCTGCTCGGTTTCGACATTGATAAGCATGCAGTGCTGTCGGTAATCCCAAGCCGTAATACCAATTCCAGCTTGCTGACGAACATCTGAGTTCGCGCCATCAGCGCCAATCACCCATCTCGCTGATAACTGCGAACCTGATTGAAGCTTCACAATATTGGTTTCGCCAAATTCAATAGCGTCTAATTTCTCTGGGCATAACAGCTCTAAATTATCATAAGTATCAAACTGAGCCCATAAACCCAATTGGATTAATCGATTCTCAACGATGTAACCTAAACGAGGTAAATCAAGAGATGCGGCATCAAAACGAGTACGGCACTCTGGGTGCTCCCAAGTTTCCAAACGCTTGTAAGAACAGACGCGCATTGCAGCGATGCTTTGCCATGCACCCAGCTCTTCAAGCAAATCAACTGAAGCCTGAGAAATTGCTGATACACGTATATCCATCGCTTGTGAGTCATCATAAGCCTTTGGAGCAAAGCCTTCGATCACGGCAACATTCAGTCCTTGTTGAGCAAAGCCGATTGCAGTCGCAGCACCAACCATGCCACCACCCACTACTACAATGTCGTAATTGTTCATATTTTGTACTTATCATTTTGATTCTTTGACTGTTTTCGATTGTACGTTTTCACAACTAACTTGTAACCAAAAACCTTATTCCAAAAAAGGGGTCCCCTTTGCTGTACCTAGCGTTAACGATAATAAAAACAACTACCGAAGAGATTTTATCAGACTACTAGTCAGTCGGTTTTGAAACCAGTACAATACGCGGCTTGCTGCCAGAGCCAGTCATAAAAACTGAATGAGTTAATATGACAAACGGTACTTGCAGATGAATACTGGGCAATTTGCTCCCTTAAATTAAACTAACGATCGAGCGAACAAAAAATGAGTAAGAAACTGCTAATTAAAACTTGGGGCTGTCAGATGAATGAATACGATTCATCAAAAATGGCTGACCTGCTTAACGCTGCAAATGGCTATGAGCTAACTGAAGTACCTGAGGAAGCAGACGTACTACTCCTGAATACTTGTTCTATTCGTGAAAAAGCGCAAGAAAAGGTATTCCACCAGCTTGGTCGTTGGAAAACGCTTAAAGATAAAAAAGAAGGTGTGGTGATCGGTGTGGGTGGCTGTGTAGCAACTCAAGAAGGTGACCATATCCGTCAACGCGCACCTTATGTTGACGTAATCTTTGGTCCTCAAACATTACACCGTCTGCCAGAAATGATTAAGTCATCTCTGTCTAACGAGAAACCTGTAATGGACATCTCATTCCCTGAGATCGAAAAATTCGATAATCTTCCAGAACCAAAAGCAGACGGCGCAACAGCGTACGTTTCTATCATGGAAGGTTGTTCTAAGTACTGTACTTACTGTGTTGTGCCATATACTCGTGGCGAAGAAGTTAGCCGTCCAATGGATGATGTACTTTACGAAGTTGCACAACTTGCAGAACAAGGTGTACGTGAAGTAAACCTACTTGGCCAAAACGTAAACGCATTCCGTGGTCCAACTCACGAAGGCGACATCTGTACATTTGCAGAACTACTTCGCCTAGTTGCGTCTATTGATGGTATCGACCGTATTCGTTTCACAACAAGCCACCCGCTTGAGTTCGGCGACGACATCATTGAAGTTTACAAAGACACACCGGAACTAGTGAGCTTCCTTCACTTACCAGTACAAAGTGGCAGTGACCGTATTCTAACTATGATGAAGCGTCCACATACGGCAATTGAATACAAATCTATCATTCGTAAACTGCGTAAAGCTCGCCCTGATATTCAAATCAGCTCTGACTTTATCGTTGGTTTCCCTGGTGAGTCTAAGCAAGACTTCCAAGATACGATGAAACTGATCAAAGAAGTTGATTTCGATATGAGCTTCAGCTTTGTTTTCTCTCCTCGTCCAGGTACGCCAGCTGCAGATTACCCATGTGATGTGCCAGCACAAGAGAAGAAAGATCGTCTATACGAGCTGCAACAAACGGTGAACACTCAAGCTATGCGTTTCTCTCGCCTAATGTTAGGTACAGAGCAGCGTATTCTTGTAGAAGGTCCTTCAAGAAAGAACCTAATGGAACTTCGTGGCCGTACTGAAAACAGCCGTGTTGTGAACTTTGAAGGTTCTGCTGATCTTATCGGCCAATTCGTAGATGTGAAGATCACTGAGGTTTACACCAACTCTCTACGTGGTGAACTGGTTCGTACAGAAAAAGACATGGGCCTACGCGTGGCAATGACGCCAGCAGAAATGATGGAAAAAACAAAACGCGAAGATGAGCTAGGTGTAGCGACATTTACGCCTTAGTCAGATAACGTTTGAGAACAAAGCTCAAACGAAAAAGCTTGAAATTACCTAACTAAGTGACCATCTTAGAAATAGGGAATCACCATCAGAAGCCCGGTCTATATCGGGCTTCTTGCTCTTTTTTTATTTAAGAGTGAGTGGCACAAAATGAGAGGCTAATTTGAGCAATAAAATCGTTACTTTAGAGATTAACCTAGAACCTGCCGACAACCTACGTCTGGCAAGCTTATGTGGTCCATTCGACGACAATATCAAACACCTTGAACGCCGTCTTGGCGTTGAAATTAATTACCGTAGTAACTTCTTCACCATAGTAGGCAAGCCTCACACTACAGCGGCCGCTCTAGATATCATCAAGCACCTCTATGTAGAAACGGCTCCTGTCAAAGGCAACGTGTCCGATATTGAACCTGAACAGGTTCACCTCGCGGTCACCGAGTCTGGTATTTTAGAGCAGCATGTCGAGTCTGAAATCGACTACGGCAAAGAAGTGACCATTAAGACTAAAAAAGGCGTCATCAAGCCACGTACACCCAACCAAGCTCAATACTTGATGAACATGGTCACTCATGACATCACCTTTGGTATTGGCCCTGCTGGTACAGGTAAAACGTACTTGGCAGTCGCAGCAGCGGTAGATGCTCTTGAACGCCAAGAAGTTCGCCGAATCCTCCTGACTCGCCCTGCCGTTGAAGCGGGTGAGAAGCTTGGTTTCCTTCCGGGTGATTTAAGCCAGAAAGTCGATCCATATTTGCGTCCACTTTACGATGCGCTCTTTGAGATGCTTGGTTTTGAACGTGTTGAGAAACTGATTGAGCGTAACGTGATTGAAGTTGCTCCTCTGGCTTACATGCGTGGTCGTACACTGAATGATGCATTTATCATTCTAGATGAGAGCCAAAACACCACAGTAGAGCAAATGAAAATGTTCTTAACCCGTATCGGTTTTAACTCTCGCGCTGTGATCACTGGTGATATCACTCAAATCGACTTACCTCGTGGGGCGAAATCAGGCCTACGCCACGCGACTGAAGTGCTCAGTGACGTTGATGACATTAGCTTTAACTTCTTCATGTCTGAAGACGTCGTTCGTCACCCTGTGGTTGCTCGTATCGTCAACGCGTACGAAAAGTGGGAAGCAAAAGACCAGAAAGAGCGCAAAGAGTTTGAACAACGTAAGCGTGAAGAACGCGAAGCTAAGCTTCTTGAGGCTCAACAAGCCGTTACGACACAATTAGCAACACAAAATAGCTCTGTAATTGCAGAACAAGGTGATAAATAGATGTCTATTGAACTAGACCTGCAAATAGCGGTCGAAAATGAGCAAGGTCTCCCAACCGAGCAAGATATTCAGCTTTGGTTGAATAAGACAATCTCTCAGTTTCAAGAGAGTGCCGAGCTCACCGTTCGTATTGTTGATACAGAAGAGAGCCACCAGCTCAACCATGATTATCGTGGAAAAGATAAGCCAACTAACGTGCTGTCTTTCCCATTTGAAGCGCCACCAGGAATGGAATTAGATCTACTGGGTGACCTTATTATCTGCCGCCAAGTTGTCGAAAAAGAAGCAGAAGAGCAAAATAAGCCTCTGCTAGCACACTGGGCTCATATGGTTGTACATGGCAGTCTGCATCTGCTAGGTTATGATCATATCGAAGATGATGAAGCTGAAGAGATGGAGTCACTCGAGACAGAAATCATGCAAACTATGGGCTTTGAAGACCCTTACATTCTAGAAAAGTAAATTGACTCTAGTAACGTAGATTGCAGAGAAACAAGAACTCATCGAACCTGTTATTTTCACAGGAATCTGAGTTTTAATGTGTGCTATCACACTTCTGATAGCGTTATTTTTTGAGAAATCATGAACGAAGGTAACCCCCCCACTTCTGAGGGAAGTAAAAAATCTGAAGGTCCGAGTAGAAAGTCCTTCTTTGAACGTCTAGGCCAAATATTTCAAGGCGAAGTTAAAGATCGCCAAGAACTTGTGGATGTTATCCGCGGTTCTGAAATTAATGACCTAATTGACCACGACACTCGCGACATGCTCGAAGGTGTTATGGAAATTTCAGAGATGCGAGTACGCGATATCATGCTGCCTCGCTCTCAAATGGTTACAGTTGAACGCACCGACGATTTAGATACGTTGATTGCACTTATTACTGATGCTCAACACTCTCGCTACCCAGTGATCAGTGAAGATAAAGACCATGTTGAAGGCATTCTATTAGCGAAGGACCTACTTAAGTATTTGGGTTCAGAAAGTGCCCCATTTGATATCGAACAAGTGATTCGCCCTGTCGTGGTTGTTCCTGAAAGTAAGCGAGTTGATCGCCTGCTCAAGGAATTCCAAGAAGAGCGTTACCACATGTCTATCGTTGTTGATGAGTTTGGTGGTGTTTCTGGCCTGGTAACCATTGAAGATATCCTCGAAGAAATCGTTGGTGAAATTGAAGACGAATTCGACGATGAAGAAGAAGTAGATATTCGTAAGCTGAGTAAGCATACCTTCGCTGTTAAAGCTTTAACCACTATTGAAGATTTCAACGATACGTTTGAAACCTCTTTCAGTGATGACGAAGTGGATACAGTCGGCGGCATGGTAATGACAGCATTAGGTCACTTACCGGTTCGTGGCGAAATTGTAGAAATCGAAAACTACCATTTCAAAGTGACATCAGCTGATAACCGCCGTGTGATTCAGTTGCAGGTAACGATACCTGACGAACAACCTCTTCCAACTATCGAAGAATAACAACTTCTCTCTAAAGAGATGACAGAAATTAGATGACTAAACTATTTAATCATCGCCTATTACGGCCGCTTGCGGCCGTTTTTGTTGGCGCTATAACAACCCTTTCATTCGCTCCGTATTCAATATGGCCTCTTGCTATTCTCAGTCCAGCTTTATTGCTGTTACTGATCAACAATCGCTCTCCAAAAAGTGCGCTTTGGATTGGTTACGCATGGGGTTTAGGTCAATTCACGACTGGTATTAGTTGGGTATACGTCAGTATTGATGGCTTTGGCGGAATGCCACTGGCTGCCAATTTATTCTTAATGGCATTGCTTGTTGGTTATCTTGCGGTCTACTCTGGTCTATTTACTTGGAGTTTAAACAAATTCTTTCCGAGCAATAACCTAAGCCGATTTTTTCTTGCTGCACCTGCACTATGGTTAATCTGTGATTGGCTACGCGGTTGGGTAATGACAGGCTTCCCGTGGTTATGGCTAGGTTACAGCCAAATCGACTCGCCACTAGGTTCATTCGCACCGATTGGTGGTGTCGAGCTTGTGACTCTAGCAATTATTGTGTCGGCTTCTGCACTCACTTATACGGTCATAAATAAGGCTTGGAGTGTCGGCATTATCCCTGCGATTGTCTTTAGTGCTGGTTTCGGTATTCGAAATATCAACTGGGTAACCCCGAATCCTGATAAAACAACGTCAGTGGTGCTGATTCAAGGCAACGTCGATCAAGACAGCAAATGGCTACCTAGCCATCGCTGGCCAACCATGATGAAATACACAGACCTAAGCCGAGAAAACTGGGACGCTGATATCATCATCTGGCCTGAAGCGGCTATTCCAGCATTCGAAGTTGAGATTCCATCTTTCCTACGTAACTTAGATAGCGCAGCGAAGATGAACAACAGCTCAATCATTACTGGCGTGCTGAATCAATCTGAAGATAAGAAGTACTACAACAGTGTTCTTTCACTTGGTGTGAATCCATATGGTGAGTACAGCTATGATCCAGACGAGCGCTACCATAAGCATCACCTGTTACCGTTTGGTGAATTTGTTCCGTTTGAGGATATCCTACGCCCGTTAGCACCGTTCTTTAACTTGCCAATGTCATCATTCAGCCGTGGCGACTTTGTTCAACCAAACATCGTGGCAAATGGTCGTCATCTAGCGCCTGCGTTGTGTTATGAAATCATATTCAATGATCAAGTTAGACAAAATGTGACCGATGAAACTGACTTTATCCTAACGCTCTCTAATGATGCGTGGTTCGGCCGTTCGATTGGTCCATTGCAACATATGGAAATCGCACAGATGCGTGCTCTGGAGCTTGGGAAGCCGCTAATTCGCTCTACCAACAATGGGGTAACGGCAGTAACGGATCACAAAGGCAAGATCATCAAACAAATACCGCAGTTTACAACGGCAGTATTGAAAGTTGAACTCATTTCAACGGATGGTCAAACCCCTTATCACGTGGTCGGTACTTGGCCACTGTATATCTGGGCATTGCTGAGTTTGGTAGCAGGCTGGTTTATGAGAAGAAAAGACTAGATTCGAGATTCGAGATTCGAGATTCGAGATTCGACGAAAAGTAATTTGAGGGTTGACTGATAGGGTCAACCCTTTTTATTGCTGCGGTTTAATATGGTTCAGGAATTTATGGCTTAAGCGCTTTACGGCTAAACCCTGTCGAACCACATTTAATACACGGAATAATCGTCGTTGGGTGGTTATATTCGGTTTGATGTCCACACTCATCACAGACAAGTGTCCCGAGCCCTATAACCTCTTCCGCTTGATACAAGCCTTGGTGTTCTACGTCTTGAAACAGTTCAACCCATTCCACCTTAGTACGATCAGTGATGTCCAACAACCCTTGCCAGATAGAATCTGTTATCATCAAATAAAATGGACCACCCTTACTCTCTTCATAGCTTTCGGAAAACTCTTTTAAATCCGACTTCACGTAAGCGGAAATCAACGACAGCTCGTCTTTGGTCATGTCATTGGCGGCTTTTGCATACTTACCTGACGTCTCGATTTTGTTGTTAAGCTCTTCAGGACTATGCTTCAGCGTTTCTATCACCTCTTCGACGACTTCTTCATAGAGTGCTTTTTTCTTCGGCATAACGACCTCCTTAAGATGACCAAGCTTTATCTTAGTGAACGGGACTGCCGTTAAGCGACCAGTTCCTAACAAACAAATGCAATTCATACCCTTAAGTATAGCTGTCCTAGGTAATTCGGTTGAATTTACGCAATCAACCACGCTGCAACTGCAAGTATGAAGAGTATAACTATTGTTGTACTAAGCTCCTTTAGGTATTCTATGACGATCTGTAAGATTCTGTTCTAACCGAACTCACAAATTCCAAGATAACCGGATACCATCGATGCAAGAACAATATAACCCGCAAGAGATTGAACAAAAGGTTCAACAACACTGGGATGACAGCGAGACTTTCGTTGTAAGTGAAGACCCAAATAAAGAAAAATTCTACTGTCTTTCTATGTTCCCGTACCCAAGTGGCCGACTGCATATGGGTCACGTGCGTAACTACACCATCGGTGATGTGGTATCTCGTTTCCAACGTCTACAAGGCAAAAACGTAATGCAGCCAATCGGTTGGGATGCATTCGGCCTACCTGCAGAAAACGCAGCTGTAAAAAACAACACAGCGCCTGCTCCGTGGACTTACGAAAACATCGAATACATGAAAAACCAGCTTAAACTTTTGGGCTTTGGTTACGACTGGAAACGTGAATTCGCAACGTGTACACCTGAGTACTACCGTTGGGAACAAGAGTTCTTCACTAAACTTTACGAACAAGGCCTAGTGTACAAGAAGACTTCTTCTGTTAACTGGTGTCCAAACGACCAAACAGTTCTTGCGAACGAGCAAGTAGAAGACGGTTGCTGCTGGCGTTGTGATACTCCAGTAGAACAAAAGAAGATCCCACAGTGGTTTATTAAGATCACTGAGTACGCTCAAGAGCTACTAGACGATCTAGACAACCTTGAAGGTTGGCCTGAAATGGTTAAGACCATGCAGCGCAACTGGATCGGTCGCTCTGAAGGTGTTGAGCTATCTTTCGCTGTCAACGGTGAAGAAGCGCCACTAGAAGTTTATACAACTCGTCCAGACACACTAATGGGTGTTTCTTATGTTGGTATCGCTGCAGGTCACCCACTTGCAGAGAAAGCATCAAAGAACAACCCTGAGCTTGCAGCATTCGTTGAAGAATGTCGTAACACCAAAGTGGCTGAAGCAGAATTAGCAACGATGGAAAAGAAAGGTATGGATACTGGCCTAACGGCTATCCACCCTCTTAACGGTCGTGTTGTTCCTGTTTACGTAGCTAACTTCGTCCTTATGGATTACGGCACAGGTGCTGTAATGGCGGTTCCTGCTCACGACCAACGTGACTACGAATTCGCAACTAAGTACGGCATCGATATCATCCCAGTAATCAAGCCAGAAGATGGTTCTGAGCTAGATGTTTCTGAAGCAGCTTACACAGAGAAAGGCGTACTGTTCGATTCAGGTGAATTCGATGGTCTTGCTTTCCAAGAAGCATTTAATGCAATCGCTGCGAAGCTTGAAGCTGAAGGCAAAGGTAAGAAGACTGTAAACTTCCGTCTGCGTGACTGGGGTGTATCTCGTCAGCGTTATTGGGGTGCTCCAATCCCAATGGTAACCACTGAAGATGGTGAAGTTCATCCAGTACCAGCAGACCAACTACCCGTTATTCTTCCAGAAGACGTGGTAATGGATGGCGTTACTAGCCCAATCAAAGCTGACAAATCTTGGGCTGAAACAACATTCAATGGCGAACCAGCGCTACGTGAAACTGATACGTTCGATACTTTCATGGAATCTTCATGGTACTACGCACGTTACTGTTCACCACAAGCTGACGACATTCTAGATCCAGAGAAAGCAAACTACTGGTTGCCAGTTGACCAATACGTTGGTGGTATTGAGCACGCATGTATGCACCTGCTTTACTCTCGTTTCTTCCACAAGCTTCTTCGTGATGCGGGTTACGTGACATCTGATGAACCGTTCAAACAGCTTCTATGTCAAGGCATGGTTCTCGCTGACGCGTTCTACCACACGAACGAGAAAGGCACGAAGGAATGGATTGCTCCAACTGACGTGACTATCGACCGTGACGCGAAAGGTCGCATTGAAAAAGCAGTCGACAACCAAGGCCGCGACGTTGATCACTCAGGCATGATCAAAATGTCTAAGTCTAAGAACAACGGTATCGACCCACAAGAGATGGTAGACAAGTACGGTGCTGATACAGTACGCCTATTCATGATGTTTGCATCGCCTGCAGACATGACGCTGGAATGGCAAGAGTCTGGCGTTGAAGGCGCAAACCGCTTCCTTAAGCGTGTTTGGAAACTGGTTCACGCTCACTCAGCTAAAGGTGCTGCTGAATCTGTTGATGCTTCTGCGCTGTCTGGTGATCAGAAAGCACTTCGTCGTGATATTCACAAGACTATCGCGAAAGTAACGGACGATATCGGCCGTCGCCAAACATTCAACACTGCCATCGCTGCGATCATGGAACTGATGAACAAACTAGCGAAAGCACCTCAAGAATCTGTACAAGATCGTGCAATCCTTGATGAAGCGCTAAAAGCAGTGGTTCGCATGCTTTACCCAATGACTCCACACATCTCTTACGAAATGTGGATTGCATTAGGTGAATCAAACGTAGACTCAGCAACATGGCCAACTTTCGATGAGAAAGCGCTAGTTGAAGACGAGAAGACTATCGTTGTAATGATCAACGGTAAGCTACGTGCGAAGCTAACGGTTGCAGCTGACGCAACAGAAGAGCAAGTTCGTGAGCTTGGTCTAAACGATGAGAACGCTAAGAAGTTCTTAGATGGCTTAACTATTCGTAAAGTTATCTTTGTACCTGGTAAGCTTCTGAACATCGTAGCTAACTAATATTAGTTTAACTAACATTGGCTAACTAACTAGTTGCAGATTAAAGCGAACTATCTTTAGTCTGCACATATAACTGCTGGAGCGAACTTATTCTGTTTTCAGCAGTCTTTAGACAGGGTGCAATATTGCCCTGTCTACTTATTTAAGTGCTTTAGACCCAGAGCCCTACGATTCAAAAGCTCTAAAGCCTTTAAATAAGTATTCTACCGTCATGAGAGCCATCAAATAATGCGCCTGATTTCACTATCTTCATTGAAAGTTACTATTGTTGTTTTAACCGTTAGCCTGCTAAGTGCCTGTGGTTTCCACCTGCGTGGTGATTACTCCGTACCAGAAGAACTCAACAAGATCTCTGTGACCAGTTACGACCAATACAGTACGTTCACACGAATGATGAAAGGCCAACTGCGTATGAATGATGTAGAAATTGTGCCACCAGCTGAGAACACACCTAACTTGCACATTATTAGTGAGAGTGTTGGCGAGCGAACCCTGTCTCTATACCAAAACACTCGAGCCGCAGAAAAAGAGCTGACGTTCCGTTCTTCATATCGAGTAACTATCCCCGATCTAGGTTCAAAAACATTCTCAACTAGCGTGACTCGTAGTTACCTTGACAACCCGCTAACCGCACTCGCAAAATCGGTTGAACGAGACATAATTGAGGATGAAATGCGTAAGCTTGCCTCAAGCCAAATCCTTCGTCAGATGGCTCGATTGAAAGCGAACATTGCGGCAGGTAGTATGGATCTAGATGCGTTAGAAAACATTCAAGTAAAAGAGCTAGAAAAGCAGTACAACATCAAGAACATCGAAATTGACGATGTTGAGATCGACACCAGTGCAGCACCAGACGCTGAGCCTAGCGTAACTGTTGAGCAATAGGTTCATTTGATGCGTATTTTTGCTGATCGTTTATCTGAGCAACTTGCTAAGCAGTTAAGCAACGTTTACCTAATTTTTGGTAACGAGCCTTTGCTGCTACAGGAAAGCCGAGAAGCGATTCAAAAGACGGCCAAAGAGCAAGGCTTCGATGAACGTCTCCGTTTTGCGATTGATAATAGCCTCGACTGGAACCAAGTCTATGACTGCACTCAAGCATTAAGTCTATTTTCGAGTCGCCAGATCATCGAGCTTGAACTGCCTGAATCTGGGGTTAACGCTGCGATCGCGAAAGAGTTACTCGCGATTTCTGAGCATATTCACAACGACATATTATTGATATTGGTTGGAACTAAGCTGACGAAAGCCCAAGAGAATGCAAAATGGTTCAAAGCACTCTCGAACCAAGGGCATTGGGTAAGCTGTTTAACTCCTGATGTCGGCCGCTTACCTCAGTTTGTCCAAGCGCGTTGTCGTCAGGTTGGTCTGCTACCCGACCCTGAAGCGATTCAGATGCTGGCTCAATGGCACGAGGGCAACCTCTTCGCCCTAACTCAAAGCCTTGAAAAGCTGGCTCTACAGTATCCAGACGGAAAGCTCACATTAGTCCGACTAGAAGAGTCACTCAGCCGACATAACCACTTTACGCCATTCCATTGGAGTGATGCGTTATTGGCAGGCAAAGGTAACCGTGCACAAAGAATTCTGCGTCAGTTAGAAGCCGAAGGTGTCGAACCCGTCATTTTACTGCGCAGCATACAACGTGAGCTTGCTCTGCTATTACAAATGCAGCAACAAATGAAACAGATGCCAATCGGGCAGGTTTTTGACAAGCACCGTATATGGCAATCTAAGAAACCTCTCTATAACGCAGCGCTAACAAGAGTTTCAATTTCTCGATTACACTCCCTGTTTGCGTTGCTCACTCAAGCTGAATTGATAACAAAAACCCAATATGAACAGTCGCCTTGGCCACTAATTCATCAGTTAAGCGTAGAGTTTTGTATCCCTTCCGCTTCTATACCGTTTCACGCATAAAAGCGTGTTATATTCTAGGGTCAAAATACCCTAAACAAAGCTAAATTCAGATTAAAGGAACACCCAGTGTTACGTGAAGAACTAAAAGACTTTCTTGCAGACAAAGCCGACGACATGAAAGCAGAATCGATTGTAACTATCGATGTAGAAGGCAAATCAAGTGTGACTGATTTCATGATTGTTTGTACTGGCACTTCTAAGCGCCACGTTGCCTCTATTGCACAACATGTCGCAGATGAAGTAAGAAAAGTAGGTCTACAACCGCTAGGTATGGACGGACAAAAAGAAGGCGAATGGGTTGTCCTAGATATGGGTACGAGCATGCTGCACGTTATGCAAGAAGAGCATCGTGAGCTGTATCAACTAGAAAAGCTTTGGAGCTAAGCGTTGAAAATCCAACTGATTGCTGTTGGCACTAAAATGCCAAAGTGGGTTGAAGAAGGCTTTCAAGAGTATCGCCGTCGCTTCCCTCACGACATGCCATTAGAGCTCATTGAGATCACTGCAGGTAAACGTGGCAAAAATGCCGATATTGCACGTATTCTTCAAAAAGAAGGTGAAGCGATGTTGGCAGCGGTTCCAAAAGGCAACCGTATTGTCACGCTCGATATCCCAGGGAAAAAATGGGATACACCACAACTTGCTGAGCAATTAGAAAGTTGGAAGTTAGATGGACGCGATGTGTCCATCCTCATTGGAGGGCCTGAAGGATTAGCCCCTGCATGTAAAGCAGCCGCGGATCAAAGCTGGTCTTTGTCAGCACTGACCTTACCTCACCCATTAGTACGCGTTATCATGGCTGAAAGCTTGTATCGAGCTTGGAGCATCACTGCTAACCACCCGTACCACCGAGAATAAGCGTTAATGTTACGTAAACGTAGCCAAATCCGTGACTACAAAGCAGAAGCACGACTATTCACTAGCCGTGCTTTTGTTGCGTTTATAGGGATCATAGTCATGATGACTATGCTGGTTGTGAACCTGTATAACATTCAGGTCAACCAATATCAGGACTATAAAACTCGATCGAATGACAACCGAATTAAGGTTGTGCCTATCGCACCCAATCGCGGTCTAATTTACGATCGAAACGGAGTACTCCTTGCGGAAAACCGCCCGGTTTTCAACCTAGAGATCATCCCAGAAAAAATTAAAGATATGGATGACACGCTCATCCGTTTGCAAACCTTAATTGAGATTCCTCCTGAACGTATCGAGCGTTTTAATCGTGATCGTCGTAATTCACGACGCTTTAAGTCGGTACCGATTCTTAATCAGCTCACTGAAGAACAAGTGGCCGTTTTTTCAGTCAACCAGCATAAATTTCCAGGCGTAGAAGTCACTGGAACTTTAAAACGTTTCTATCCTTATGGTGATGTTCTCACCCATGTAATTGGCTATGTCTCGCGAATCAACGATCGCGACATGCAACGTCTAGTTAGAGAAGAAAAAGACGCCAATTATCAAGCAACTCGTGATATTGGAAAACTCGGTATTGAGCGCTATTACGAAGACATGTTGCACGGAACTGCTGGCTATCAAGAAGTTGAAGTAAATAGCCGCGGACGCGTAATTCGCACACTCAAATTTGTCCCTTCAATGCCGGGTAAAGATATCGTGCTCAATCTCGATATCAAACTGCAGACGTACGTGCACAAATTGCTCGACGGACGCAGAGGCTCAGCAATCGTTCTCTCTCCAAAAGACAATGGTGTATTAGCGATGGTATCAAGTCCAAGCTATGACCCGAACGCCTTCGTACACGGTATTTCATCTAAGGGTTACAATGCTTTATTGCAGGATAAAAACCGACCTTTGGTTAACCGAGCGACTTTAGGTATATACCCACCCGCTTCGACCATCAAACCTTTCATTGCTGTTGCAGCATTGCAAGAAGGTGTCATTACACCGAACACGACACGAAATGACCCGGGTTATTGGAAAATACCCAATTCAAAAACCAAACCGTTTCGTGACTGGCTGCGCTGGGGACACGGTAAGGTTGATATCGTCAAAGCAATTGAAGAGTCTGTTGATACCTTCTTCTACCAAATCTCCTTTGATCTGGGCATCGACCGCTTATCTAAATGGATGATGATGTTCGGATTTGGCGATTACACGGGCATCGATATCTACGAAGAAAGTAAAGCCAACATGCCAACCCGTGAATGGAAAATGGCGCGACATCGTGTGCCTTGGTATCAGGGTGACACCATTCCCGTTGGTATTGGACAAGGTTACTGGACAGCGACACCCATGCAGATAGCGAAAGCGACCTCGGTATTGGTTAATGAGGGTGAAGTAACAGCACCTCATCTATTGCGCTCAACCATAGAGAACGGCCGCCCATTCGATGAACAAGTTCTTTCGGAAATCGAGACCTATCCACCAGTAACAGGTGTAAAGCAGAAGTATTGGGATATTGCCCAAAAAGGCATGAAACTGGTAAACCACGGCAAAAAAGGCACGGCAAGACGCTCATTCCAGAAGATGTCTTACGTCTCTGCCGGTAAATCCGGTACTGCACAGGTATTCGGCCTGAAGGAAGATGAAGAGTATAACGCGGACGAGATTGCCGAGCATTTACGCGATCACGCCCTATTTACTGGTTACGCTCCTTTTGAAAACCCTGAAGCAGTGGTCACCATTGTTTTAGAAAATGCAGGTGGCGGTTCATCCAATGGTGGCCCAGTAGTAAGAAGGATTTTAGACCATATTATCCTTGCAGAAGATTATCAAAGTGAGCCAATTAAATAATGAAACTTGATCCTTCAACTGGACGAAATAGAGCCTTATTCGAGCGACTACATATCGACCTGCCGCTACTGCTCGGCATTCTGGTTTTAATGGGCTTTGCCTTGTTGATCATGTACAGCGCAAGCGGCCAAAGCCTTGCGATGATGGATCGCCAAGCAATGCGTATGGCTCTGTCTTTAGGTGTAATGATCTTCTTGGCTCAAATCTCACCACGCACTTACGAGAGTTTAGCCCCGTTGCTATTTGCTGGCGGCGTTATTCTGCTACTCGGTGTGTTGTTCTTTGGTGAAGCCTCAAAAGGTGCACAGCGTTGGCTGAACTTCGGGTTTGTTCGATTCCAACCCTCTGAGCTACTAAAGCTTGCCGTACCTTTAATGCTGGCAAGGTTTATTGGTAAGCGTTCACTACCACCGACTTTCCAAACCTTAGCTATTTCCTTGGTGATGGTGTTTGTACCGACGATTCTCATCGCTAAACAGCCTGATCTAGGTACCTCTATACTGATTGCAGCCTCTGGTATCTTCGTTATCTTCCTTGCTGGTATCAGCTGGAAAATAATTATGAGTGCTGCAATTGCGTTGGGTGCGTTTATTCCAATCTTGTGGTTCTTCTTGATGCGTGAATATCAGAAAGTACGTGTGAGAACCCTTTTTGATCCTGAATCAGATCCATTAGGTGCGGGTTACCACATCATTCAGAGTAAAATTGCGATAGGTTCTGGTGGGGTATCCGGAAAAGGTTGGCTACAAGGCACGCAATCTCAGCTGGAGTTTATTCCAGAGCGACACACCGACTTCATTTTTGCGGTAATAGCCGAAGAATGGGGCATGATCGGTATTTTGTTTTTACTCGCTATCTACCTCTTCATTATTGGACGTGGTTTATTTCTTGCGAGCCAAGCACAAACGGCATTTGGCCGAATGATGGCTGGCAGTATTGTACTGAGCTTCTTCGTTTATATTTTTGTAAACATTGGCATGGTAAGTGGCATTCTACCTGTAGTTGGGGTCCCTCTTCCGCTGGTCAGTTACGGCGGCACCTCAATGGTTACTCTCATGGCTGGATTTGGTATTTTAATGTCGATCCATACACACAGAAAAGCATTCTCAAAGGCAACCTAATTGATGTCTATTAAAGCATTCCCCCTAACAACATCTTTGGTCAATGAATTGCCAATCAAAAAAATGCTGTCTATCGTCGGCTTGGCGGTTTTGATTAATGGTTGTTCTTCCCAAGAGCAAAAAGGCCGTTACGACATTGATGCTGATATTGCGCCAAATGCGCCAATATCAGTCGAGCACTTAGAAGACGCTCACCCGCAGTATGAACCTTACAGCTTAGGTGGTAACACTAACTACACTCTGCGTGGCGAAGACTACAAAATCGTAAAAAAAACCGAAGGGTTTGCCGAGAAAGGAAAAGCCTCTTGGTACGGTAAGAAATTTCATGGCCATTTAACCTCAAATGGCGAGATCTACGACATGTATTCCATGTCAGCAGCGCACAAAACATTGCCCATTCCAAGCTATGTAAAAGTGACAAATACCGATAACAATAAAACGACGATTGTTCGTATCAATGACCGAGGTCCATTCCATGAAGGCCGAATCATTGACCTTAGTTATGCGGCAGCTTACAAGCTCGATGTCTTGAGAACAGGCACAGCAAATGTTGAGATAGAAGTCATCACTGTGGCTATGCCAACCGACGCGAATAAAAAGGCTGCTTTGCCGCAATTTATTATTCAGGTAGCTACATCGCCACATGAAGGTAGAACCGAGAAGTTAGCCCAAGATCTAGGCGAAAAGCTAGCTGTAGCAACGTTCTTGCAGCCAAATGACGACAACTACCGTCTGATGCTTGGGCCATTTCATGACTATGCTCTGACTCAAGAGAAATTAGAACAAGTTAAGCTAATGGGTTACCCGTCAGCTTATATAAAAAAGCACACGCTAACTCGCTAATTAATCTAACAGTTACTTCTGGTAATAAGCGCTCTGGTGTGACAGAGTGATTCTGTTAATATATGAATAGTTCACCAAATAATTGCATTCAAAATGATTAAATCTAATAAACTTGTTAAATCGATTTTTGCTACTTCTGTTGCTCTTTCTGCAACGATAGCTACATCGTCATTCGCCGCTCCTATTGTTGTACCTGATGCACCTCAAATCGCCGCTAAAGGTTTTGTTCTGATGGATTACCATTCAGGCAAAGTACTAGCAGAGAAAGAAATGAACACTCAGCTTTCTCCAGCAAGTTTAACCAAGATGATGACGAGCTACGTGATTGGCCAAGAGCTTGACCGTGGTAACATCAACTTAAACGACGACGTTGTCATTAGCGAAAACGCTTGGGCTAAAAACTTCCCAGACTCATCTAAGATGTTCGTTGAAGTGGGTACAACGGTTAAAGTTGAAGAACTGAACCATGGCATCATCATTCAATCAGGTAACGATGCTTGTGTCGCAATGGCTGAGCATATTGCTGGCTCTGAAGACGCATTCGTTGACCTAATGAACGCTTGGGCAAGCTCTATTGGTATGAAAGACACGCACTTCGCTAACGTGCACGGTCTAGACAATCCAAACCTATACTCAACGCCTTATGATATGGCTCTACTTGGTCAGGCACTGATTCGTGACGTTCCTGATGAGTACCGTATCTACTCAGAGAAAAAATTCACTTACAACGGCATCACCCAGTACAACCGTAACGGTCTGTTATGGGATAAGAGCATGAACGTTGATGGCATTAAAACTGGCCATACAAGCAACGCAGGTTACAGCCTAGTAAGCTCAGCAACAGAAGGCAAAATGCGCCTAGTTGCGGTTGTGATGGGCACCAAGAATGCGAACGCCCGTAAAACAGAAAGCAAAAAGCTACTGAGCTACGGTTTCCGTTTCTTCGAAACAGTGGCACCACATACTGCTGGTGAGACATTCGTTGAAGAAAAAATCTGGATGGGTAGCAAGGACACGGTTGCTTTAGGTGTCGACGAAGATACTTTCGTTACTCTACCTCGTGGCCAAGCGAAGAACCTAAAGGCTAGCTTCGTTCTTGAAAAAGAGCTGGAAGCACCAATTAGCAAAGGGGATGTTGTAGGTAAACTATTCTACCAAGTTGATGGTGAAGATGTTGCTGAATACCCGCTACTTGCACTTGAAGATGTAGACCAAGGCAGCCTATTTAGCCGTCTATGGGACTACCTAGTACTGCTGTTCAAAGGTTTGTTTTAAGCAATACACAAACTTCTTGTCTAGCTAACCTAATGAGTAAATTACTTATTTACTCATTAACGAAACAAAAGCCGCTACGTGCGGCTTTTGTTGATCTTGAGTTCGGTGATATTTACACGTAATATTCCGCCTTATTACTCGTGTCTGTTGACCGAACACGCTTTTTATCGACATTTCGCCAATTTGCGAGAGTCTAGCCTTTTGGAGCTAATCATGAACATCAATTCTGATGCAAAACTAAAAGACCTCTTAGAGTTCCCTTGTTCATTCACTTACAAAGTAATGGGCTACGCTAAGCCAGAGCTTACAGAGCTAGTGCTAGAAGTGATCCAGCGTCATGCTCCTGGTGACTATAGCCCAACACTAAAACCGAGTGCGAAAGGCAACTACCACTCTGTTTCAATCAATATTACAGCGACTTCAATTGAACAAGTAGAAACGCTATACAAAGAACTGGGCGACATCGAAATCGTTCGTATGGTTCTGTAATAGACGATTACGCATAGAAAACAGCGGCTTATTGCCGCTGTTTTTGTTTAAAGCACCCTATCGGACTCAAAATCATTCAACTTAATTTTCAATAAATACAAAGAAAGTTGAAAAACCTTGCAGTCCGTCTGTAGTTAGAAACCTGTTTCGCGTTTATAATGCGTTCACTTTATTAATCCTTGGGGGAGTGCTACTTTGCAAAATAAGCTAATCGTCAAAAAATTAGGCCGTCAGGATTACGAACCTGTATGGAAAGCCATGCATAAGTTCACAGACGAACGCACAGAAGAAGACGTAGACCAAGTTTGGTTGGTTGAACACAACCCTATCTTCACTCAAGGACAAGCAGGTAAAGCCGAGCATGTATTAAATGCTGGTGACATCTCTGTGATTCAAAGCGATCGCGGTGGCCAAGTGACTTATCACGGCCCAGGTCAGTTAGTCGCTTACTTTTTGATTAACATCCGCCGCAAAAAATTCGGAGTACGTGATTTGGTGACTCATATTGAGAACCTCGTAATCAACACTCTGAAAGCTTACAATATAAATTCAACTGCCCGATCTGACGCCCCTGGTGTCTATGTCGATGGCAAGAAAATCTGTTCACTCGGATTACGCATTCGACGCGGCTGCTCATTTCATGGGCTTGCACTCAACGTCGATATGGACCTGTCTCCGTTCCTACGCATTAACCCATGTGGTTACCAAGGTATGGAAATGGCACAGGTAAGCCAGTTAGGCGGACCCAGTGAATTAGAGAGCGTTGAGCAACAGTTAATACAAGAGCTAGTAGAACTACTCGGATATGACCAAGTAGACATTCAAGCCACCAGTAACATTACAGCAGAAGCATAAAATCATGAGCAAACCAATCCAAATGGAAAAAGGCGTTAAATATCGTGACGCTGACAAAATGGCATTAATTCCCGTAAAGAATATGCCTGCTGAACAGAAAGAAGTTCTACGTAAGCCTGCATGGATGAAGATTAAACTTCCTTCAGACAGCCATCGTATTCAAGAAATCAAATCAGCAATGCGTAAAAACAATCTGCACTCAGTTTGTGAAGAAGCGTCTTGCCCTAACCTAGCCGAGTGTTTTAACCACGGCACGGCAACGTTTATGATTCTTGGCGCTATCTGTACTCGTCGCTGCCCGTTCTGTGATGTTGCCCATGGTCGTCCTGTTGCTCCTGAAGCAGAAGAGCCGAAGAAACTAGCTAAGACGATTAAAGACATGAAGCTGAAGTACGTTGTAATCACTTCAGTTGACCGTGATGACCTGCGTGATGGTGGTGCTCAGCATTTTGCTGACTGTAACCGTGAAATTCGCGAACAGAATCCAAATATTCGCATTGAAACGCTGGTTCCTGACTTCCGTGGTCGTATGGACGTTGCACTTGATCTAATGAAAGACAACCCGCCAGATGTTTTCAACCACAACCTAGAGACAGCACCACGTCTATACCGTAAAGCTCGCCCAGGCGCGAACTACAAGTGGTCTCTTGATCTGTTGAGAAAATTCAAAGAGCAACACCCAGACATCCCAACTAAATCAGGTGTAATGATGGGTCTTGGTGAAACGAAAGAAGAGATCGTTCAAGTACTAAAAGATCTTCGTGAACATGGCGTGACTATGCTAACACTAGGCCAATACCTAGCACCAAGCCGTCACCACTTACCTGTAGAACGCTACGTGCCACCTTCTGAGTTTGATGAGCTGAAAGAGATTGCTCTTGAGCTAGGCTTCACTCACGCAGCTTGTGGGCCGTTCGTACGTTCTTCTTACCATGCAGACTTGCAAGCTCAAGGTATGGAAATTAAGTAATCACATTGCTTAAACCAACATTGAAAAGGCACTGAGCTGTATGTTCAGCGCCTTTTTTCCATTGGGTAAAACAAACTTGTTCGATACAAAAACAGCATGGCCACTCATTATAAGTGGCCTTTAAGTACAAATTCTAATCACCTAGATGTTAAATGGTCTACTAACCAAATGAAGCCCAGATAACTGTTGCTACCAAGATTGGACACACGAACTTCACATACATTGGCCAAACCTTACCAAACCAACCAAGCTGAAAATCAGGGCAGCCATGTTCAAGCTCTTTCACTTTTGAAGCTCGGCTCCACACCCAACCGCCAAACAGACAGAACATCAGTGCTGCGACCGGTTGAAGATACTGAGTCGCTATCATCGCAACCATGCCAAACATCGCAGCAAAGTTGTAAACAATCACCACACTGAACAATGCGATGGCACCACCAATCACCCAGCTTGTTAGCGTTCTTCTTGTATTAAAACGCTCACTCACTAGCGCTACAGGTCCTTCCAGCATCGAAATTGAAGAAGTAAGAGCAGCAATCGTTAGCAACAAGAAGAAGACAATTGCGAAGATCTGGCCAAGTACACCTAAGCTATCAAACATCAAAGGCAGAACCGTAAATACCAGTGTGTCAGAACTTAAGAGTGAGCCATCTTCAGCGTAGATTTGTACGCCCTTCTGCATCGCAACAAACATTGCGGGCATAACCACTAAGCCAGCAATAAAAGCGACAGCAGTATCAACCAAGGTCACGTTCATCGCCATTTTTGGTAGGTTCTCTTTCTTGCTTAAGTAAGAACCGTAAACCAACATAGAGCAGCCACCAATGGTTAGTGAGAAGAAGCCTTGTCCCATTGCCGCTAGAATGAGTTTTCTATCCCACACTTTCTCAAAGTCTGGAACCAAGTAATGTTTCAGCCCTTCCATCGCGCCCACTTGCGTCATGATGTAAACAAACAGTAAGCCAAACAAAATGAACAACGCAGGCATTAAGCGAGTCGACCACTTTTCGATACCCTGTTTCACGCCACCTTGAACAATCAGAATAGTCAGTACATAGAAGAGCACAGTACCAAACACGTTTCGCTCAGCACTGAAGCCTTTGAACCAATCAGCGAGAGACTCTAAGCCAATCAGGTCAGCAACCGCGCCAAAAAGGAAGCAAATCAACCAACCTCCAACAATGCTATAAAAGGCCAACACGGCGCTAGGAACACTTAATCCAATCCAACCGACAAATTCACCGACTTTCTTACCTAAAGAGTTCGAAGTCAAAGAGCGCATACTATCGACAGGGTTCGCTTGACCATGACGGCCAATCGCCATCTCAACTACCAACATAGGGAAAGCAACCACGAAGATCATGATTAGGTAAACAAGCAGAAAAGCACCACCGCCGTTACTGGCAACTTGGGTGGGGAAACCCCAAATATTACCTAAGCCAACAGCGGCACCTGCTGCTGCTAAAATAAAACCCAAACGAGAACTAAAGTGCTCTCTTGAAGAAGAAGATTGTTGGTCCATATTGCCCGCATGAAGATCAGTGAACTAGTCTAGGAGTACATTAATCAAAAGTAATGATAGGTACAACCAATAAATGAACAATTCTCTTATTTTTACAATCTATTTAGTATTTAAAACCAAATTATTAACAATAATCCAGACTAAATGACCACATAAAATCAAAAAACGATTGTTCAGCCTGTTTAAAGGTATTCCTTAATTAATCGTTAGCTTATTTAACCCATAAAAAAAGAGCACCAATCGGTGCTCTTCTGACGAATCTGAAACTCAAGCTAGATAGTAAATACTTGGTAGTCTTTTAGGTTCGGAATGATTTTATGCAGCTCTTGCTCTTGCTCTGCCATCTCATCTAGAGAATCACAGAACTCATTCGCTTCCTCTTGTACTTGTTGAGAGTGTTCTTTCATTCGCTCTTCAACTTTAAGCTTTAATTCAGCCATGCTATCAGCCATTTCGGTCAAATTTAGTCCGCCGTCTTGCTTCATTTTTTCCGACATCGCATTAAAGGCACTTGAGATAAACTCTTGGTTAAAGATCTCTTTAGCCTTTTCGAAATCTTCAGACCAACCATTCGCCATCGAATCGAAGCTATCAGCCGGTAGAACTAACTCACCATCTTTATAGTAACGAGCCTCTAATTCAGCAAAGTACGTTTTCATTGATTCTTTTACATTATCAAACGACTCTGGAGAATCTAGGCTGGCAGCGATATCATCAATAACATCATTCGCCAAGGCTAAGCTGTCATTCGCCATTTGTTTTGCGCGTGGTAAATACTCATTCATGCTGTCACGGTATTTTTCAATTGCCGCTTGTTGGTCGGCATCAAGTGCCACTTTTTCACCATGAATATAAAGATCGTTGTTGCCATCAAGAATAGCTGTATCACCATTTACTTGATGGATTTCGACTTTCTGCTCGTCAATTCGTAGTTCATTTTTCAAATCAACTCGACACTGAGCTGCAAAAGTTGGCTGGCTCACAACAGCGGTAGCCACTGTTAATAATGCAATTAATACGCTTTTTTTCATAACACCCTCTCATCAATTTGCCCAACGACTATACCGCTAGTTTATGCCTCTTTGTCAGAAAAACGTTTATATTTATAAGCCTGTCATTCAGTCAATCGATACCACTTCATAGCAAAACTGTTTATCAGCGACCTTAAACTCAATTTCATCACCGACTTCTTTGCCCATTAGAGCCTGACCAAATGGTGCGTTCGCCGTGACGATGGCAACCTCATTTTCGTGCCACGTAACAGAAAGCCCCCCAACCTTAGGGCCAAGGAAAAAGTGTTTATATTCATCATGTTCGTCAATAACGACAACATAGCTGCTGACGGTGATTCTTTCGCTGTCTCGTAAGACGAGGTTTCGATAACACTGGATGTCATCTTCACACTCTTGAACTCGCATCGCTTGTCCATGCGCAAGATACGAGGCTTCTAACGCCAAGGTATCGTATTTGTGCTCTGGCACGGTCTCTTCATCGGTGGCAGCATCAATAGCTCGCTGAGTCGCAGATTGTGCGATGCGTAACCGTGATTCGAGTTGCTCTAAAATTATTTGTCGAAGCTCAGACTTATTCATACTTTTGGAGTGCTTTTCTATAGGAGCTACAGAATAGAATTAGGTACAATCAGGTGCAAGACATTTGATTCATCAAGCGGCGCGATCATAGACAGGTGAACGCTTTAGCATCCATACGACACTTAATAACTCAGGTAGAACATAAATGATTGAGCAGAAGCTAAAACAAGTATTCGGATTTGATTCACTGCGTAATGGGCAAAAGCAAGTCATTGATAATGTTCTATCCGGTCACTCTACCGCGGCCATCTTCCCTACGGGCTCAGGTAAATCGCTGTGCTACCAGTTACCCGCGTTAGAACTTCCTCATTTAACCTTGGTTATTTCTCCACTATTAGCCTTAATGAAAGACCAGTTAAGCTTCTTACACAGTAAAGGGATCAGCGCCGCTGCGATAGAATCAAGTCAAGACAGACAAACCACTCAGCAAGTGATGCAGTCTGTGCGTAACGGAGAAACCAAGATCCTGATGGTCTCCGTCGAGCGTTTGAAGAATGAACGCTTTCGCCAGTTTATTTCTCAGGTTCCAATCTCGCTACTTGTGGTCGATGAGGCGCACTGTATTTCAGAGTGGGGACACAACTTTAGACCCGATTATCTCAAGTTACCTCAATACCAAAAACAACTGAATATCCCGCAGGTATTACTACTGACTGCAACCGCAACAACCTCAGTTATCCAAGACATGAAGTCTAAGTTTGATATCGATGAGGAACGCGTTGTAGTTACAGGTTTCTATCGTCAAAATCTCGATCTGTCGATTCAGCCTTGTGAGCAAGCTAATAAGCTAGAGACTTTGTGCTCTGTCGCTAATCAAGCGCCTCAAGCTCCAACCATCGTTTATGTCACCCTTCAGCAAACGGCAGAGATGGTGGCGCAACAACTACGCAATGCTGGAATCAACGCAGTCGCTTACCATGCGGGGCTTAAACCAGAAAATAGAGATGCTATTCAACATCAATTCATGAATGATGACGTGCATTGTATCGTGGCAACGATTGCTTTCGGGATGGGCGTCGACAAGTCAAACATTCGCCGTGTGATTCACTTCGACTTACCAAAATCGATAGAGAACTACTCGCAAGAGATCGGCCGAACAGGCCGAGATGGACAACCTTCAGCATGTATTCTTCTCGCCAACAAGTATGGCCTCAGTACACTAGAGAACTTCGTATTTGGTGATACGCCAGACAACATCTCGATCCAAGCTGTCTTGAAAGAGATTTACGAAAACCAAAACATTGGCGCCTCTGGTGCAAACCAATGGGAGATTATGCTTAACCAGTTATCACGTGAATCCAACATTCGTCAGTTACCGCTAAAAACGCTACTGGTGTATCTCGAAATTGAAGGCGTGATTGAGCCCAAATACAGCTACTTCGCTGACTACAAATTTAAGTTCATTCGTCCGAAACAACAGATCACAGAGCAGTTCCAAGGAGAACGCCGACACTTCGTAGAGGCTATTTTCCAATGCTCACCACAAGCAAGAGTCTGGTGCCAAGTTGATTTCGATGCGCTTTGGACACACTTCCAGGCCGACCGTCAACGTGTTGTTACCGCTATCGACTACTTCAATGAACAAGGCTGGATTGAATTGGAAAGTAAGCAGATCACAGATGTTTACGCGATCCACAATACGTCTGAAGATATGATGCAGTTATCAGAACGTTTAACTGAGTTGTTCAAAGCAAAAGAGAACAGTGAAATAAACCGTCTTAACCAAATGCTAAGCTTCTTTGAGGCTGATACCTGCCTAAGCTCACGCCTTGCGAGTTACTTCGCCGATGACAAGGCACCCAAAAACTGTGGTCACTGCTCAGTATGCCGAGGAGAAATTGCCACATTACCAAGCGTGAAAGCTGAACCTATAGATGAAGAGATCGTCGTCGCTTGGATTCAAGAATTCATATCCAACAGCAAACAACTGATTACCGATGAGGCCATTACTCGCTTTCTATGCGGAATCGCGACACCGCTTTCTACCAAATTAAAAGCTAGCAAAATGTCGGGGTACGGAAAGTTAGAGCAACAACCGTTCAGTGAAACCCTAGCATTGGTAAAACGATTACCAAGATAAGAAGATTAAAAGACACCGCTTGTACCAAAAAGTCAGCTAGGTTTACACAAACCTAGCTGATTAAAATTAAAAGAAACTCAACTGCTTCACTTGTTCTTTGGGTTGTAACATCACACTCAAACCAAGTAGGCGTATCTCTCGCCCGTGTTGTCTTTTTAAGATCTCACTCAATAGTTCTTTGAAGTGTTCGCGATCAAGAGAGGCGTGTATGTGTTCAATAGTGGTTTGCTGGAAATCGGCGAACTTGAGCTTAATACCCTGCTTGATGATCGCTTTACTTGGGCTAGCTTTTTCGAGACGAGTTTCAAGTTCAGGAAACAGCTTATCTTCGATCAACTGCCAACATTCCTCGTAGGTAGAAATGTTTTGAGTAAAGGTGCGCTCCACACCTACCGATTTTCGTTCACGTTCGATGATAACTTCTCGGTCATCAACGCCATGACTACGCTTCCATAGTGATGCACCTTGACGGCCAAACCTGAGCAATAGATCGCGATAGTCAGACTCTTTAATATCCTTACAAGTAAAGAAGCCTGCTTGATGCAGTTTTTCGATACTGACCTTGCCAACACCGGGAATCTTTTCGAGTGGGAGCTCATCAATCACAGCTTGTACGTCTTGTGGAGGAATCACAAACTGTCCGTTAGGCTTGTTCATATCTGACGCTACTTTCGCTAGAAACTTTATTGGAGCGATACCAGCCGAAGCGGTCAAGTTGAGTTCATTCCAGATATCGTGACGAATCGCCTCTGCAATCAGTGTGGCCGAACCATGACATTGCTTGGAATCGGTGACATCAAGGAAAGCTTCATCCAAAGAAAGAGGTTCAATTATGGATGTGTATCGAGAAAAAATTTCGCGGATCTTTTTCGATATTTCGACGTAGACCGACATTCTCCCAGGAACAACCAACAGGTTGGGGCAAAGCTGCAGCGCTTTTCCTGTTGGCATTGCAGAACGAATACCAAACTTGCGAGCTTCGTAATTACATGTACTCAAAACCCCGCGCTGTTTTTCGTGTCCCCCGACTGCGAGCGGTCGATTTCTATAAGATGGGTTATCTCTCATTTCTACAGCTGCGTAAAAACAATCCATATCGACATGGATTATTTTTCTGATTTTATCTTGGCCTGCACTGCACATTAACGAAAACAACCCGAAACTGTATATAAAAACAGTATACCCAATCTTTCTTCGATTTTAAATAGCCTAAAATCTAGCTAACCATGTATAATTTTTATAATTACCCATTATTTTGATAGTATTGCCACTTAGCATATAGCGTACAAGTAGGAACCTGTTTTGAAAGAAAAGATACTAATAGTGGAAGATAGTCGAACATTCAGAAACTACCTGTACCAGCAATTTAAAAATGAAGGCTACGATGTTGAGACAGCTGAATCTGTGGCAGAAGCTCAAGTTATTCTAGAACAAGAAACAAATTTTTTATGCGCGGTCTTAGATTACTGCTTACCTGATGGTCAAGATGGCGAAATTATTGATTTGGTACTCAGCTATCAGCAGAAAGTCATTGTACTAACACGTATATTCAACAATACACTTAGAGAAGAAGTTCTCGCTAAAGGCGTCATTGATTACATCCTAAAAGACAACTTTTCACCTGTAAGCTATTTGCTGCCATTAGTGAAAAGGATTTCAAATAATCGAAATCACAAAGCTCTAGTTGTTGACGATTCCACAGTCGTACGACGATATATCGTTCAACTCCTTGAACACCAATATATTCAAACCATCGAGGCAGAAGACGGAGTGCACGCATTGGCAGTACTCCGTGAAAACAACGATATCACTTTTGTTGTGACCGATCATGATATGCCAAACAAAGATGGTATTTCAATGACTCACGAGATCCGCAAGTATCATGATCGTAACCAGCTCGCAATTCTTGGGCTTTCTGGCAGTGACGACCGTACCTTGACTGCCCGCTTTCTGAAAGCTGGCGCCAATGATTTCCTTTACAAACCTTTCAATCAGGAAGAATTTTTCTGCCGTATTCACCAAATACTTGATATGAAAGAGGCTACCAGTGAACTACTTCGCCATGCCAACGAGGATACCCTCACTGGACTATGGAACCGTCGTTACTTGTTCAACCAACTCCCTACAATTTCCCAAAACAGAAGCATTGCAATGATGGATATTGACTTATTTAAAAAAGTAAACGATACCTATGGGCATGATGCTGGCGATGCTGTATTGATTGAAGTTGGAAAAATAATTAAGAAATACTTTAAAAACGATCTAACCGTTCGTTTTGGCGGTGAAGAGTTTTGTATTCTATCAAGTGGCCCATTCGCTCAATTTGTCGAAGCATTAGAGTCTATGAGAAGCGCTATTGAACACTATGAAATTTGGCATAATTCAAACAGTATTAAAGTAAGCGTAAGTATTGGGGCTACTGATCTACAGGCTTCAATAGATAAGCAGATCAAAGCAGCAGATGAATTGCTCTATACCGCAAAGCAACAAGGAAAGAACCAAGTCATATTCGCTCGTAATAACTTTAAACTAGACAGCAAACAACCAAACTAAATTTGGACTGAGTGACGCTCCCACTAAATTATCACTAGCAAGAACAAGAACAAGAACAAGTAACTTCCCCAAATAAACAAACCATTCAATAGCTTAAACTAAAACTTTTTTCATTTGGGGAGGTGTTAGGCTCTAACTCATCATATAAGTTAAGCGATACGATCTTTACTCCAAGCCGCTTCTTTTTCTTGACGCTCAGCCAGTTTCTCAACTCTGTAAGCTTCGCGTGCTTCGCGCTTTTTACGCGCATCACAAGGTTCTGGGCAATTACAGACTTTGTCGATACCGACAGCACCTAAACCGCCACAACTACCTTTCACAACTTTCTTTTGGACAATATAACCAATCGACATTGCTGTGATCACGGCAAGAAAAACACCAAATGTAATCAGAAATGTATTCATAATTCTCTCGCTTACCTTATTTACCTAAGTATGGCTTAAATGCTTCTGAAGCAATTTCTTTAAAGCCATCTGCTGTTTTTACCACCATGAACACAGGAATGTTATGTTGGTTCGCGACTTCCAGTCCTTTTTCTTCACCTAAGACCATAAGGCCTGTAGATAATCCATCTGCAGTCATTGAAGACGGGTTTAAAACGGTTACAGAAACCACTTTATGATGAAGCGGCTTGCCTGTTTCTGGGTTGATGATATGTGAGTAACGAACACCATCACGCTCGAAATAGTTGCGATAGTCACCAGAGGTTGCAATCGCCATATCCCCCGGTTCGATGATCTCTTGAATAGTGCGCTCATCTACACTTGGTTTCTCAATCGCTATGCGCCAACCTACATTGTCACGGTTCAGACCTTTCAAGCGAATTTCACCGCCAATTTCAACCATGTAGTTATGAATGCCAATTGAATCAAGGTAGTCAGCTACAACGTCAACACCCCAACCTTTTGCAATTGTCGAAAGATCGACATACAGGTTTGGTAGATCTTTACTGAGTTTATTACCTTTAATACTTAGATGGTGAATCCCCACCTTCGCTTTACGAGCAGCAAGCTCTTCGTCTGTTGGAACAACTTCTGGACGTGCTTCAGGGCCAAACCCCCACAAGTTAACTAAAGGACCAACGGTAACATCCAACGCACCTTCAGTAAGAGCGTTCAAACGAATCGCTTCTTTCACTACAATCGCTGTTTGCTCAGAAACTTCAAATGCGTCTGCACCTTTGTGCTTATTAAAACGGCTTAGCTCTGAGTCTTCACGGTAAGTCGACATCTGATCGTTTACTTCTTCAAGTAAGCGATCAATCTCGGTGTGGATCTCTTTAGACTCGGGGAACTCATCACCATTGATGTATTTAATATTGTAGCTAGTACCCATCGTTGGGCCACTTAAATGCACTTGCTCAATCGGCTTTTCACAGCCAGCAAGAAAAATCAAAGAAGTTAATGCAACAAGCCAAATTCTCACTTGCTTACTCCTGTTTAATGTTGAGGATTTATATAAGGAAAAATAAGAGTAAATATAGGTTTTAAAGATACCTTACTCTTTCTTATATAAGCCAGTATGTTATCAAAACGAGCTTTAGAAAAACAAATGGCTGACTCGTAGGAGTCAGCCATAATATCAATCACTTAAATGGATTAACCACCGAAGTCATCTAGTAGGATGTTTTCATCTTCTACACCAAGATCTTTCAGCATGCCGATAACAGCCGCGTTCATCATTGGTGGACCACACATGTAGTACTCACAGTCTTCAGGAGCTTCATGATCCTTCAGGTAGTTTTCGTACAGTACGTTGTGGATGAAACCTGTGTAACCGTCCCAGTTATCCTCAGGTTGAGGATCAGACAGAGCACAGTGCCACACGAAGTTTTCGTTTGCAGCCGCTAGGCCGTCGAAGTCTTCAATGTAGAACATTTCACGCTTAGAACGTGCACCGTACCAGTAAGACATCTTACGAGTAGAGTTAAGACGCTTAAGTTGGTCGAAGATATGTGAACGCATTGGCGCCATACCAGCACCACCACCGATGAATACCATTTCATTGTCTGTGTCTTTAGCAAAGAACTCACCAAATGGACCAGAAATAGTACATTTGTCGCCTTCTTTAAGAGACCAGATGTATGAAGACATCACACCAGGAGCTACGTCAGGATTGTTTGGCGGCGGAGTTGCGATACGCACGTTAAGCTTGATGATGCCTTTCTCTTCTGGGTATGAAGCCATAGAGTAAGCGCGGATCGAATGCTCTTTAACGATAGACTCGTAACGGAACAAGTTGAACTTATCCCAGTCACCACGGTATTCGTCAGGAATATCGTAATCTGCGTATTTCACGTGATGTGGTTCAGCTTCAATCTGAATGTAACCACCGGCACGGAAAGGTACTTCTTCGCCTTCAGGGATAGCAAGTGCTAACTCTTTGATGAAAGTAGCTTCGTTATCGTTAGAGATAACAGTACATTCCCACTTCTTAACACCAAAGATGTCTTCGTCTAGCTCAATCTCCATGTCAGTTTTCATAGCAACTTGACATGCAAGACGTTCGCCTTCACGAGCTTCGCCTTTTGTAATGTGATCAAGTTCTGTAGGTAGGATATCGCCACCGCCAGACTTAACTTTTACACGACACTGACCACAAGAGCCACCGCCACCACAAGCAGAAGATACGAAGATGCCTGCACCAGCAAGAGCACCAAGTAGCTTACTACCAGGTTGAGTAACGATCGCCTTCTCAGGGTCGCCGTTTACAGCAATAGTGATGTCACCTGATGGTACCAGCTTAGATTTAGCGAAAAGAATCACTAATACTAGAGCCAATACAATAATGGTAAACATCGCTACGCCAAGAATAATGCTTTGCATTTGTTATTCCTTATTACTGGGTGCTTACCCTACAGTTGAACACCAGAGAAAGACATAAAGCCTAACGCCATCAAACCAACAGTAATGAACGTGATACCAAGGCCACGTAGACCTGGAGGTACGTCAGAGTACTTCATCTTCTCACGGATACCCGCAAGAGCAACGATAGCTAACATCCAACCCACACCAGAACCGAAACCGTAAACAACAGATTCAGCAAAGTTGTAGTCACGAGTTACCATGAAAGATACACCACCGAAGATTGCACAGTTAACTGTGATCAGAGGAAGGAAGATACCTAGTGCGTTGTACAAAGGTGGGAAGAAACGATCTAGAACCATCTCTAGGATTTGTACAAGTGCAGCGATAACACCGATGAATGCGATGAAGTTAAGGAAACTTAAATCGACACCGGCAACAAGTGCATTTTCTTTTAGGATGTGTGTGTAAACAAGGTTGTTTACAGGAACGGCGATTGTAAGTACTACAACGACCGCAACACCAAGACCAAAAGAAGTTTTAACTTTCTTAGAAACCGCGAGGAATGTACACATACCTAGGAAGAAAGAAAGCGCCATGTTTTCGATGAAAATCGATTTAACTAGCAGACTAATATAATGTTCCATGACTACCTTACCCCTTCGCTTCTACTTGTTCTGGTTTGAACACACGAATTGTCCAAATCAAGAAACCAATTAGGAAGAATGCAGAAGGTGCTAGAAGCATCAAGCCGTTAGGCTGATACCAACCACCATTGCTCACTAGAGGTAGTACTTCCATACCAAATAGTTTGCCAGAGCCTAGAAGCTCACGGAAGAAACCAACAGTGATAAGAACGAAACCGTAACCAAGACCATTACCAATACCATCAATAAAAGATGGGATTGGAGCAGACTTCATTGCGAATGCTTCAGCACGACCCATTACAATACAGTTAGTAATGATTAGGCCAACGAATACAGATAGCTGTTTAGAGATATCGTATAGGTATGCTTTGAGCACTTGGTCTACCACGATTACTAACGATGCGATAATTGCCATCTGAACGATGATACGCACACTATTAGGAATGTGATTACGGATTAAAGAAACGAAGAAGTTAGACAGAGCAGTAACGAACATTACCGCGATAGTCATAACAAATGCTGTTTCTAGCTTAGTGGTTACCGCAAGAGCAGAACACACGCCAAGAACCTGTAGCGCGATTGGGTTGTTATCCAACACCGGCGCTAAGATGCTCTTTTTAATTTCTTTTGCACTAGACATTAGTTCAGACCTCCGTCACGAACTTTTGCTAGGAACGGACCAAAGCCCATATCACCTAACCAGAAGTCAAATGTATGTTGAACGCCAACGCTGGTTAGTGTAGCACCAGAAAGACCATCAACACCGTGCTCAGAGCCTTGAGGAGCGCCACCTTTAACAACCTTGATAGCAGGTTTGTGGTTTTCGTCGAATAATTTCTTACCAACGAATTGTGCACGCCAAGTTGGGTTCTCAACTTCACCACCAAGTCCAGGAGTTTCACCTTGCTCGTAGTAAGTGATACCAGAAACTGTGTTGCCATCAGTTTCTACCGCAACGAATGCGTACATCATTGACCATAGACCGTTACCGTGAACAGGGATGATAACTTTAGTCGTCTCTGCACCATCTTTCACAAGATATACAGTACCCGTGTTAGCACGACGAATGATCTTAGCTATGTCATCTTCAGCTGAAAGCTTGATTGACTGATCTAGATCTTTTGCCGCTTTACGTTGGTCATACGCAGCGGCATCACCGTCAACGAAATCGCCAGTAGCGAAATCAACTAGACGAGGTTCGATGTTCTCTGCGTACAGTGCTGGAATATCGCCTGCAAGCTCAATACCCGCAACGTCTAGGATCTTAGTTTGCTGATCCAGAACTGCGTTAGCTTGTTGCTTAGGTTTAAGAACAACTGCAGCTGTTGAAACGATGATTGAGCACACTAGGCTCAATGCGATAACAACAAACAGCGTCTTTTTAATGCTATCGTTATTACTTGCCATAGCGCGCTAGTCTCCGCTTAATGTTCTTCTCGATTACAACGTGGTCAAACAGAGGGGCAAATAAGTTTGCGAATAAAATCGCAAGCATCATGCCTTCTGGGTATGCAGGGTTAACTACACGAATCATTACACACATTGCGCCGATTAAGATGCCGTAAAACCACTTACCTTTGCTGGTAAATGAAGCTGATACTGGGTCTGTCGCCATGAAGAACATACCGAACGCGAAGCCACCTAGAACTAGGTGCCAGTGCCAAGGCATGCTGAACATTGCGTTAGTATCAGAACCGATCACGTTGAATAGCGTAGACACAGCAATCATACCGATCATTACACCAGCAATGATGCGCCATGAAGCGATACGCATGTAAACGATCATCGCTGCACCAATCATAAGTGCAAGAGTCGATACTTCACCGATAGAACCTGGGATGTTACCAATGAATGCGTCCATCCAAGTGATTGCTTCACCAGATGTTACGTTCATTAGTGCGCTACCACCGCCTTGAGCCCATTGGCTAAGAGCAGTTGCACCAGAGAAACCGTCTGCGGCAGTCCAAACTACGTCACCTGAAATCTGTGCAGGGTATGCAAAGAACAGGAACGCACGGCCAGCAAGTGCAGGGTTCAGGAAGTTACGACCAGTACCACCGAAGATCTCTTTCGCAACAACAACACCGAAGGTAATACCCAGTGCTGCTTGCCATAGAGGAAGTGTTGGCGGAACGATAAGCGCAAATAAGATAGAAGTAACAAAGAAACCTTCGTTGACTTCGTGCTTGCGCACCATGCAGAACAGAACTTCCCAGAAACCACCAACGATAAATACCGTTGCATAGATAGGTAGGAAGTATGTCGCACCAAGTAACATCTTGCTGCCAACACCAGCATCGGGTCCTAAGGAGGCGCCAAGCATTTCGGTTAGCCAGTAGTGCCAGTTACCATCGATAACAGAAACTAATTCAGCGCCTGCGTACATATGGTTAAGTGCAGCGATAGCTTGGCCACCCGCGTTGTACATACCCCAGAACATTGCTGGGAATACCGCGAACCAAACCATGATCATGATACGTTTTAAATCAACGCTATCACGAACGTGTGAGCTTTTCTTTGTAATAAGACCTGGTGTGTAGAACACTGTCGCTGCTGCTTCGTAAAGCGCAAACCACTTCTCGTGTTTACCACCTGGCTCAAAATGATGCTCAATGTCTTCAAGAAACGTTTTAAGGCCCATGAAAATTACCCTTCCTTCTCGATCTTATCTAGGCATTCACGAAGTAGTTGACCGTACTCGTATTTACCTGGACATACAAAGGTACACAATGCTACATCTTCTTCGTCAAGCTCTAACGCACCTAGTGCTTGAGCACTATCAACGTCGCCTGCACACAAATCACGAAGCAGCAATGTAGGTTCCATATCTAGAGGCATTACGCGCTCGTAATTACCGATTGGAACCATTGAACGGTCACTACCGTTCGTTGTCGTTGTCATGTTAAACAACTGACCTTTGAAAAAGTGACCAAGATATGAACGAGTAATAGAGAACTTGTTCTTACCAGGCATAGCCCAGCCGAATAGCTCTTTATCACGACCTTCACGTAGAACAGAAACTTGCTGATGGTAACGACCAAGGTAAGCATGTGAATCTGTGGCTTCAGTACCCGTAAGTACAGAACCAGAAATCACACGAACTTCACCTGGCATTAACTCGCTGTCTGTCAACTCTTCAAGGCTTGCACCCAGTTGAGTACGAACTAGACGAGGGTTGTTCACCACTGGACCAGCCAGAGAAACAACACGCTCAGAGTAAATCTCACCAGTAAGGAAAAGCTTACCGAATGCGATAACATCTTGATAGTTAATGCTCCACGCTACATTTTGTGCATTTACCGGGTATAGGTAATGCATATGCGTGCCTGCAAGGCCTGCAGGGTGTGGGCCATCAAAAACATGTTCTTCAACGTTAGACTGAGCTGAACGAGGTAAGCTAGTACCTTTTTTACAAACGTACACTTTACCGTTAGTCAGAATTGACAGAAGATCTAAACCAGCAACGAAAGCATCAGACTGCTCGTTAATGATTAATTCTGGCTCAGCTGCTAGCGGATTAGTATCCATAGCAGTTACGAAAATAGCCTGAGTTTCAGAATCAATGGCTGGAACCTTGCTGAACGGACGAGTTCGCAAAGCGGTCCATGCGCCAGACTCAACTAATTGAGCTTTAACCGTTTCACGGTCAAGGCCTACTAGTTGGTTAGCTTCATAGCTATTGAACGTGATTTGCTCATTGCCTGCTACTTCAATCACTACTGATTGAAGAACACGCTTAGCACCACGGTTCACTTCAATAACTTTACCGCTTGCTGGAGAAGTAAATACAACACCTGGGTTCTTTTTATCTGCAAAAAGAACTTGGCCTTTCTTCACTTCATCACCAACGCGAGCATGCATCGTAGGACGCATACCAACGTACTCTTCGCCAAGCAAGGCGACTTTAGTGATGGACTTACCATCATTAATCACCTGGGATGGAGTTCCTGCGATAGGAAGATCCAAACCCTTCTTTATTGTAATCATACGCACTTGCACTACTTTATCGGGAAAAAGATTCTTTTAATTGCGTAAATTCAGGACGTTTTATTCCGCCCTTAGACACGACATTACAGTGTCCGGTTTCGGTAGATTTGAGATACCAAAATCGCAACATTATCTTAATAAATTCATCACACTAATTATATGAGATTTATCAGGTGCCGTATTCTAGCATTTTTTGACAACTTGATGCCATGACCAATAACTTGAATACGGCCTTTATTTGGTGAGATTTGAAGCATATGGACTCTCAAATATGTATAAATTTGACGAGCCGCACAGATAAAATGGCTTTTGAATCGTGTTTTAAACAAGAGATTAATACTCTGTCACAAACTAATATTTTACGAGTTATGTTGAAACACTGTTAATAAAAACATTACTCATTGTAGGTGATTCTGACAGCTCAATTTGACATCAATCTGAGTGATATAAAACCTAAAAACACATGGCTTTGATGACAAAAGAGGCGGCATACCACCTCTCTTTATCTGTATTGAATCTATTACTTGCCACCGCCCATACACATAGGGCTGTCTGGCACGTTATCTAGCTGCTTCATCCATTCATCTTTTGTATAGGTATGAATGGATAGCGCGTGAATATTATTCGCCAGTTCTTCTGAAAGTGCTTTATTTACCGCTCGATGACGAGCAATAAGACGCAAACCTTCAAACACATCGCTGACAACAATCACTTTAAAATGACTCTCAGAACCAGCCGGAACATTGTGCATATAGCTCTCATTCACCACGTTTAAATGACTTGGTGAAAACTCATTGTGCAATTTTGTTTCGATAACTTCTTGGATCATTGTGATTCCTTAAATAGCGTATTAGCATTATCTGTCGCTCCAGTATAAACCCTAACTAACCGACTGTCTGAGTATTTCATCGCTGACTCGAGGAGTTTAGTCGAGTTTTTTATATCTTGTTCAGGCTGCATTTGAGAGAATATCTTTGTTATTCCTTACATAAGTATCTCAAGCAATGAAAACTGAACTTACCCTTCACGATAGAATTTTAACCCTAAATCGTTTCCCCAACCGTTCAAATGAAACCCTTCAAGCTTGGGATGCCGGCGACGAATACCTGATTAGCTATGTTGAAGAGATGAATCTTGAACCTGGTAAACACATACTGATTATGAACGACAGTTTTGGCGCCCTATCCGCTTGGTTCTCGAAAGACCATGATGTGACCATGATGAGTGACTCTTTCATTTCTCATCGCGGAACGCTAAAAAACTTACAGCGCAATCAGAGCAACCGTGTGAACTTTTTAAACACAATGGATGATATCCCACACGGTATCGACCTTGTGATCATGCAATTGCCAAAAACCAACCGCCACCTAATATGGCAATTGAGTCAATTGCGCCAAGCATTGCCTGAAGGCTGCCAAGTAATTGGTGTGAATAAAGTAAAAGAGATCCACACTTCAACACTGAACCTGTTTGAAAAGTATCTGGGTGAAACCAAAACATCACTGGCGAAGAAAAAGCACCGCTTGGTGTTCTCCTCTCCAAACTGTCAGCCTATTCACAAAGTTGAACCATTCGTTGAGTGGGACGTGGATGGTGAAGATATCCGCCTGAAAAATTTACCAAATGTTTACTCAGGGGAAGCACTCGATCAAGGCGCTCGTTATATGCTAGAGCACATCCCTCAAGACCCTGAGCTACGTCATATCATCGACTTAGGCTGTGGTAACGGGGTATTGAGTGTAAAAGCCGGGCAATTGAACCCACAAGCTCGTATCACCTGTGTGGATGAAAGCTTTATGGCGGTGGAATCGGCGCGCCAAAACGTCAAGGATAACCTTGGTGAAGAAGGTAACTTCCAGTTCATCGCCAACAACTGTTTAGATGGCTTCAAGAAGAACAGCACTTACTTAGTTATGTGTAATCCTCCGTTCCACCAGCAACAAGCGATTACAGACCACATCGCATGGCAAATGTTCTGTGATGCAAAGCATGTTCTTAGCAACGGAGGTAAATTAATTGTTATTGGTAACCGACACCTCGGATACGATGTCAAACTAGCAAGATTATTTGGTGAAGCTAACGTCGAAACGCTTGAATTAAACCAAAAATTTGAGATATTACAGGCAACAAGAGAGCCTGCTAATTTTAATAAATAGGCAGTAGACTGCTTCATAAGAATTTAAGATACCGAGCTTCTGGTGTGAATTTAGAAAGGATAAAGGAATGAAAAAACTGATTTTGGCTGCTTCTATCATGGCTCTGACTGCCTGTTCAGCCCCTCAGCAAGAACAGATCAACGTAATGCCAGAAGCTTCACTAAGCTCAAGCAATATCGTTCAAGACAAAACATACACACTAACGAGCAAAGATGTTCGTGCCGCTCAGTATGTAGCCTTGGTTGATAGTGGCCGTTCAAATATCCAGCCGATTCACGCGAAACAGAACATGCGTATTTCTCTAGAGGACGCATTAGCAAAACAACTGGGCTCTCAAGGTTTCCGTGCAAGTGTAAACAGTGAGAACTCAATTGTTTTAGAGATTCAAGAAGCACTTGTTACCGTAGAACACACCATTATGGAAAACCAAATGGACGGTAAAGTCACACTTGAAGTCACGGCTGAAACACCTGAAGGTAAGCTCGTGAAAACATTCAACGGTACAGCAACTCGTACTGGTGCATTAAGCGCTTCAAACGACGACATCTCAATGGTTCTAAACGATGTGATCAACTTGGTTCTTACTGAAATCGCGAACGATCCTGAACTACAAAACTACATGAAGGAACGTTTCTAATGAGCCGTATTCTAACTTCTATCGCATTAATGCTGGTTAGCGTGAGCGTTTGGGCTACCCCTAAAGTAAACGTAGAGACAACATTAGGCGACTTCACCATCGAGCTAAACCAAGAGCAAGCACCGATTAGTGTGGCTAACTTCCTAAAATACGTTGAAGATGGCAGCTACGAAGGCACCATCTTCCACCGGGTTATTCCTGGATTTATGGCGCAAGGTGGCGGCTTTGATCAAGACATGAATCAACAAGCGACTTATGCTCCGATCAAAAATGAAGGCAGTAACGGTCTAAAAAATGATACAGCAACGATCGCAATGGCTCGCACTAACGCGCCAGATTCTGCAACTCGTCAGTTCTTTATCAACTTTTCTGATAACGATTTCTTGAATGCAAAAGGTGGCAACCCTGGCTACGCTGTTTTTGGCACGGTGACTGAGGGTTTTGATGTTGTACAAAAGATGGCTACCATCCCGACCAAGCGAATGGGTCGTATGTCAGATATCCCATCAGACCCTATCATCATCAACAAAGTAACACTTCTTAAGTAATCTCATACAGCGCCCTTAACCTCTTAAGGGCGTTTTTCTATACAAGGACGCCCCATGTCATCTGGCACTCCCTCTCTTTCTTGGATGCAGACCTTTCGTAGCTACCTAGATAAACGTCTACTTTGGGTGTTTATGCTGGGTTGTTCGAGTGGCTTTCCTTGGGTTCTTATCGGCTCTAACATGTCTGGCTGGCTTAAAGATGCTGGCTTAACTCGTGCTGCGATCGGTTATTTCGGTAGTGTATTTGCCGTCTATGCCATTAACTTTTTATGGGCACCATTGGTAGACCGAGTAAAACTGCCGGTGCTTCACGCAATACTCGGCCAACGACGCAGTTGGATATTCCTATGCCAAAGCTTCGTATTGGTCTGCACACTCTTCATCGCCGGCGTCAACCCAGCCAATGATTTGATGTTCACCTCGATGCTAGCACTAGGGATCGCGATTGCTTCATCGACTCAAGATATCGCGATTGATGCCTTCCGGATTGATACTTTTCCAAAATCAGACACATCTAAACTTCCCCAAGCTTCCGCAATGGCTGTTATTGGTTGGTGGACAGGTTACTCACTACCAGGTTACCTAGCCTTCGTTAACGCTGATTCTATTGGATGGAATGGGGTGTATTACGGCATGGCTGGTATTGTCGCTATTCTAATGCTATTCACATTACTCGTTGGGGAACCTAAAACTCGACGTGATAGCTTACAAGCAGAAGCAGAGCTTCGCCATAGTAAAATGGTGGGCAATCCTGTTGTTGTTTGGCTTACAGTTACAGTCGCAGAACCTTTTATTGACTTCTTCAAGCGTAGTGGTTTCAGAGTCGCTTTAACCTTAATACTATTCGTCTTCCTATTTAAGATAGGTGAAGCCTTCTTAGGAAGAATGTCGATCACCTTCTATAAAGAAGTCGGATTCTCAAATGAACAAATCGGTTACTACTCAAAATTAATTGGTTGGGGACTCACCATGCTATTCACATTAATTGGTAGTATGGTTAACGTAAAATTCGGCATAGTTCGAGGGTTAATGATCGGCGGTATAGCGATGGCAGCCAGTAATTTAATGTTTGCATGGATTGCTCATGTGGGCCCGAATGAGCAGCTATTTCTTGCAACTCTTATGGTTGATAATTTTACTGCTGCTTTTTCAACGGTGGCCTTCGTTTCATTTCTTACCATGGTAACTGGTCAAGCTTTCTCTGCAACGCAATATGCTTTGCTTGCCTCTTTAGGGAATTTAGGACGTACAACACTGGCCTCCTTCAGTGGTGAGCTGGTTGACTACCTCAATGATTGGTCAACCTTCTTTATAGTTACTGCACTCATGGTGATTCCAAGTTTGATCATGCTCTACTCGTTACGCCACTTTTTCACGGATTTGCTAGAAAAAGCCAAAACCAACCAAGAGTAATAGAAAGAGGGTAACATCGCGCTACCCTCTCTTTTTTACTGTCAGTCACTCTAGGAACACAATCAGTCCGTCGTATCACCCGCGATTAAGTGAAAACCGACGTCCATCGAATCATCAATCACCACCATTTGATTCAACACTCCATTAGCTAATGGTTGTCGCTACAGAATCCACCTCGACAATAGATGATTAGCCAGTAATAAGAATGTCACAGAGCAAGTTCCCGCTGTGAAAAAAACCGTTCACGCAATCTTTGAGTTTCGTACAAATAACTGTCTCAAGAGTTCTGTGACAGAAAAAGCAACCATGTTCAAATTCCAGACGACTCATCACGTCAGTCGTTCATCAATTGATTCCACCACCATTACGAAGTTGATTAAAAATAGATCAGGAAGTGGGTTATATGAGGAGAGATCTATCCGCTTTTAGTGAGAAAATCACATACAAAGGAATACTGTTGATTTTGATATGCATATCACTCTATTTAGTAGAATCGTTTGCTTAGCACAGTATTTCACCGATTTATCCACAAAACAATCCAATTCCACAAAATCAATAGAATTAGAGATGCATCAAGATGCGCTTACGCATTAAAGTTCCATCCTTTAGATCGTTAATGTGATCAACCTCACCATAATAATTATAGTTTTCACTCTTTCTCACTTTTAATTGAGAACAAAATCGCTATTATGCTCGGCATTCGGACATCATAAACACGCACGGATTAGCGGGTTAATTATTTCAAACATAGAGAGTTCCATTATGCGTAAATCACTTTTAACTCTTGGCCTACTTGCAGCAGCTTCTGCTCCAGTAATGGCGGCTGATTATTCTGACGGCGACATCCACAAGAACGATTACAAGTGGATGCAGTTCAACCTTATGGGTGCATTCAACGAAAAGCCTGGTAACTCTAGCCATGATTATATGGAAATGGAATTTGGCGGTCGTTCAGGAATCTTCGACCTATATGGCTATGTTGATGTATTTAACCTACTTTCGGATCCAGGTAGCGATAAAGCAGACAGCCAAGCAAAAATGTTCATGAAGTTTGCTCCACGTATGTCTCTTGACGGCCTAACTGGTAAAGATCTGTCTTTCGGTCCAGTTCAAGAGCTTTATGTAGCTTCTGAAATCACTTGGGACGGCGTTAACACAACTGACACTACTTTTGGTGTTAACCAACAAAAAATCGGTCTAGGTTCTGACGTAATGGTTCCATGGTTTGGCAAAATGGGTCTAAACCTTTACAGCACATACGATTCAAACAACAAAGACTGGAACGGTTTCCAAATTTCAACTAACTGGTTCAAGCCTTTCTTCTTCTTCGAAAACGGTTCATTCATCTCTTACCAAGGTTACATTGATTGGCAATTTGCGATGGAAGACGAGTACAGCGCAGAAAGCAGCGGCGGCGCAATGTTTAACGGTATCTACTGGCACTCAGACCGTTATGCTGTGGGTTACGGCCTAAAAGCATACGAAACTGTTTACGGCTTAGAAGATGGCGGTTTCGCTGGTCGTACTTCAGGTGTAGGTCACTACCTAGCAGTAACTTACAAGTTCTAATCGAACTTCTAAGAAAATTTCCTAAATGGCACCCTCGGGTGCCATTTTTTATTGCTTTCATTTAATGCCTCGCTATCCTTGCAGCATCACTTTCTTATCTCGGTATTGCTGTGAACATCACGATTGTTGGGCCTGGGGCCATCGGCTCTTTATGGGCGATAAAACTACTTCAAGCGGGTCATAATGTGTCTTTGTGGGGCCGCTCGGCTGGCGACTCAATGAAACTATCATTGGATGAGCAAGCTTCTCTTTCTTTCAGTAATCACAATATCGAAAAGCTATCGGAAAGTGATCTAGTCATCTTCACGGTCAAAGCTTGGCAAGTAGAAGAAGCAACCGCTCCACTGCTTCAACATCTCGCTCCCGACACCATTCTCATGTTTATGCACAACGGAATGGGAGCTGTCGATCAGATAGCCACTCAAATTGATGCTCACCCGGTAGTATTGGCGACTACCACCCAAGCGGCATTCAAGCCCAACCGCAACAATGTATCCCACACAGGAATCGGCCAAACACAATTGGGGGCTTTTAACCTCAAAGGTCAACAGTGCACTTTTTTGGTTGATGTGTTGGAACATGCCTTACCTGCCGTGAGTTGGAATCCTGAGATAAAAACAGCGCTATGGACCAAGCTCGCCATCAATTGCGCCATCAACCCACTGACTGGGTTGGAACAAATCAAAAATGGAGAGCTTGCTGACCAAAGGTTTAGCGAGGTTTTGAGTTCTATAATTAAAGAACTCACGCAAGTGATGCAGGCTGAGGATATGACTTGTTCCTTCGACGAATTAGAGACAAGTGTCAACAAGGTTATCCAAGCGACAGCAAAGAACAACTCTTCAATGAAGCAAGATGTGTTTTACCAACGAAAGACAGAGATCGACTTCATTACCGGACACCTAATAAAAACCGCGCTTAAGCATCAGATAGACGTTCCGGTTAACCAAAAGCTCTTCGCTCAGGTTAAAGAACGAGAAAATAGCTGGAATCATCAAGATTAGTCAGCAACAGTTAACAAGTCGCGATAAAATACCGATACCGCTCAGCATAACGCTAGCACCAATTTCCAAGATTTTAGGTAAGAATAGATGCTTGATATCAATCACATCCGAGAGCAGTTTCCTGCGCTATCACAAACCATTAACCAACAACCGTTGATTTACTTAGACAGCGCGGCAACGACACAAAAACCTCAGGTGGTTATTGATGCCATTAGCCAATATTACTCCAAGCAAAATGCCAATGTTCACCGTGGCAGTCATAGCTTAACAGCTCAAGCAACCAGTCAATTTGAAGCGGCCAGAGACAAGGTCGCTCAGTTTATTGGCGCGACATCGTCAAAAGAGATTATTTGGACTCGTGGTGCAACCGAAGCACTTAACCTGATCGCACAAACTTACGCAAGAAGCACGCTTCAACCTGGCGATGAGATCTTAGTGAGTGAAATGGAACATCACGCCAACATCGTGCCTTGGCAAATTGTGGCTGAACAAACTGGTGCTAAAGTCGTGAAAGTACCAATTACATCAGATTGTGACTTTGACGTTGCTGCGTTTGACGCCCTTTTGAATGAACGAACTAAGATTGTTGCTCTGGCTCAGATAACCAATGTCACAGGCTCTCGTCAGCCGATTGAAGCGGTCATCAAGAAAGCACATAAAATGAATGCAATTGTGGTAGTAGATGGCGCACAAGGTATCGTTCATGAGCCCGTTGATGTTGCTGCTTTAGGGGCTGATTTCTACGTGTTCTCAGGGCACAAGCTCTATGCCCCAGCTGGTATCGGTGTACTTTTCGGTAAGCTTGAATTGCTTGAAGCGATGCCACCTTGGCATGGTGGTGGCAAGATGGTTGAGCGCGTGTCTTTCTCTGGCACCACCTTTTCTGAACTGCCGGGAAAATTTGAAGCGGGCACGCCAAACGTGGCGGGAGCCATCGCATTAAGTACCGCAATAGGGTGGTTAAGTGGTTTTGCCCAGCAAGATGTCGAAAATCATATCCACCAGCTTCAGCACGAGACTTATCTTGCACTCAGTAAACTGGATGATGTTCAGGTTTTGGGGTATCAACCCAACGCCAGTGTGATTACTTTTGTGATGGATGGTGTTCACCATCAAGACATCGCGACACTGTTGGATCAGCAAGGGATCGCGGTACGTGCCGGGCATCATTGTGCTCACCCATTGATGGATGCGCTTAATGTAAAAGGAACGGTTCGAATTTCATTTGGTATTTACAACAACATGGATGACGTTGATAAGCTTATCGCTGCGATAGAAAAAGCCGTTGATATGCTGTAGCGAGATTATTTAGGGTTGGCGTTTAGCGTCAACCCTTTTCGTTTCTGTGTATCTAAGAGATATTAAGCACTTAGCTCTTGGATTTGAGCAACAATCGCTTTTAATCCATTACCGCGAGATGGGCTTAGGTGGGTGATTAAACCGATGTTTTCAAAGTAACCATAAATATCAAACGCTTGAACCTGCTCTGATGTTTTTCCATCATACGCAGCCATCACTAATGCAATCAGACCGCGCACAATACGAGCATCAGAATCAGCACAAAAATACCAAACACCGTTGATGTTCTGAGAAACCAGCCAGACTTGGCTTTCACAACCAGAAACTACAACCTGCTCACTCTTCAGCTCATCAGGCATGCTAGGTAATTTCTTACCCCATTGAATCACTTGGCGATAACGGTCTTCCCAACCGTTGAATGTCTGCATTTTCGTGACAATATCATCACTGGTAATTTCAGTACCAAATGGAGAGCTTGGGAATGACATCATTTTAATATCCAATAGATTATGACTAAATGTACAGGTGACAATGGCTTAATGTTCTTAATGTGCTTAAGCAAATAATAGAGAACTACTTACTGTGCTTTTGAATGATCTTTTCTACAATACGCGAAACGGCAACAAATCCAAAAGTCGCCGTTACTACAGTTGCAGCACCAAAACCTGTCGCACAATCCATACGCTTTGGACCTTCTGCGGTCGCTTTCGCAGCACAGACACTGCCGTCAGCTTGAGGGTATTTAAGTTGCTCAGTCGAGAACACACAATCGATGCCAAACTTACGTGCTGGGTTCTTAGGAAAATTATGGTGACGACGCAACGTGTCTTTCAATTTCTTTGCTAACGGATCTTGAATCGTCTTAGTCAGATCGGCCACTTTAATTTGCGTTGGGTCGATTTGACCACCCGCGCCCCCCGTAGTGATCACTTTGATTTTGTTACTGCGGCAATACGCCAGTAACGAAGCCTTAGCCTTCATACTATCGATAGCATCCAGCACAAAATCAAACTCTTTCGACAAATACTCAGCTTGATTGCCAGGACCAATAAAGTCATCAATCAGGTTCACTTTACACTCAGGGTTAATCAACTTAACGCGCTCAGCCATCACTTCGATTTTGCTCTTACCGACAGTACCCGACATTGCGTGAATCTGACGGTTGATGTTAGTCACGCACACGTCATCCATATCGATCAACGTCAGCTCACCTAAACCAGTACGAGCAAGCGCTTCAACAGCCCATGACCCCACGCCACCAATACCGATAACACACACGTGTGCGGATCTAAGTATGTCGACTTCACTATTGCCATATAGGCGACGAGTGCCACCAAATCGTTGGTCATAGTTTTCTGAAGCTGGAGTGGTCAATTCACGCATTGTTGCCGCCAATTTATTTCTGAGAAAAAGAAAAGAGTGCGTTTTATACGCACTCTTGAATAAAAAGTCTAGGGGATTAGCGATTCGCTTTCAATGCCCAATTTTATTGTCGTTTACTCGACCTTCTCAGGAGGTAAAGCCCAAGGCGCTTCGGTTGCGCTGCCATCTAGACCCAGCTTCCACACTCGACCAAAATGCTTGTAATGACCCGCTTCAGTACCTGCTCTTGGGCCCATACCATGGTAGAGATCCAAGTGGTTCTGCTTAACCGCCCCACCGGTATCCAAAACCAGTAGCAATCTTAGTTGGTGCGCACCACTCCAAGTACCATCAGCATTTAATAGTGGCACCTCTGCAAGAATCGGAGTTCCCATTGGTAAGATAGAGCGATCACCTGCAACCGCCGCCATTGGTAACAATGGAATGCCTGCGCTACCCATTACCGATAAATCTTCTCTAGAACTAAAAAAAACAAAAGAAGGGTTTTGCTCAAGCAGCTCTTTTACCACGGAAGGATCATTTGCCATGACCCACTCTTTGATGGCTTTCAAAGACATTTTGTCGCGTGGAACTAAGCCTCGCTCGATCAAAACACGGCCAATGCTCACGTAAGCTTTGTTGTTCTTACCCGCATACGCGAAATATTTAAGCGTGTCATCGTCACCAAAATGGACAAAGCCACTACCCTGTACTTCCATCATAAACGGGTCAATACGGTTTGCTGCGTAACCTAATTCAAGACCTTGGCCTTCTAATGCACCGTTGTAGATCTCTTCACGAGTCGGACAATCTTTATCACAATCAGGTAGTCCATAAACAGGGAATCTGTATGCTTCATTCGCTTCATGGCGCAGTTCCATCACCGGAGAAAAGTAACCCGTGAACAAAACATTACCTTGCTTATCGCCACCACCAAGTTGCGCGGTTTGAACACCGAAATTGGCTAGTTCGCTCGGGTCACCACTTTGCATCGCCCACTCGTTAAGTTGCTGATAAAGCGGCTCATAGATTTTTGCCATTGAAGGGGATTTAGAAACCACCATCTCAGCTTGTTCTGAAAATGCGGTGTAGTCTCTTGGTTTATTGGATTCAACCTGATCGACCTTATTTAAGGCGCGGAGAAATTCATCATCAAGGTGTTGTTGAGCACGATCGGTGGGTTGAGCACAGCCAAATAGTAAGGAGGCGGCAACAAGGGGAAGCCATTTTTTAATCACAAGAGTCATCCTAAAAATTCTATGCATCGAGGATGACAAAAATGGTCAGATAACACAATCTTAGATTGTAAGAGTTTACAGTAAGATAACCTATCGAACGGAATTATCGATATAGCCTTTGAGGCGAAAGACTGGGTTGTAGTGCCCATTTGAATCGAGCACCATTTCTGTATGATCAGATTTGGTCATGCGGAAGCGGTACGTTTTATCCCCCGCCTTGTATTCAAAGTAGTTACCATCAAACTCAAAGTTAGTCGAAATGACCGAACCACCGACTGAGACACCGTTGGCATTAAGCACAAATTCATCTGTCGCATAATGAGCAACATCTTGTTCAACCCAAGTGCCATAAAGCAAGTGATCGGGTGTTGCTGCATCTTGTAATCGATTAATAACATCACCAAAAAGAGACACCACCGCACACGTTCCGACCATAGCTAATACCATTAGGCTGCGTTCAATAATTTTACGCTTCAATTTAGATTGGTTGCGTTGCTCAGCTTCACTGTAGAGGCCTTTGGTTATTTCATCGATCTTGTTCTTTCTTGCTGGAGCTTGTTGCATTCGGTGACTACTCATAAAGATGCTATGCGTATTCTACACTGAGACAGTTTATATAATGAACCCTAGATAAGAATAGTTTGCGCTTTATTCCAAAAATACGTTGTTTAACATTGAATTTAAATGCTAAATTAACGAATAAATAAACATAAATGGACTTGTTCTGTGAAATTAAGAAGTACAGCGCTAGTAAAAGGTTTCAGACAATCAACCCCTTACGTAAATGCTCACCGTGGTAGAACCATGGTAATTATGCTGGGAGGCGAAGCCGTTGCCGATAGAAACTTTGGTAACATTATTAGTGATATTGCCTTACTCCACAGCCTTGGGGTCAAGATTGTTCTTGTTCATGGGGCAAGACCGCAGATCAACCAATTGTTAGCAAAGCAAGATTGCCACACGCCTTACCACAAGAATATTAGGGTCACCGATGAGTATTCCCTAGGTGTTGCGATGCAAGCTGCTGGCCAATTACAACTTGCCATCACAGCTCGACTCTCAATGAGCCTGAACAACACCCCAATGGCAGGCACTCAACTGAATGTCATGAGTGGCAACTTTATTACCGCTCAGCCACTAGGTGTCGATGATGGTACGGATTACTGCCACAGCGGGCGCATTCGTCGAATCGATATTGAAGGGATTAATCGCACACTCGACCAAGGATCCATCGTTCTGCTTGGCCCTATTGCTAGCTCGGTAACAGGCGAAAGCTTTAACCTACTTTCTGAAGAAGTCGCCACTCAAGTGGCCATTCGTTTAAAGGCCGATAAGTTGGTTGGTTTTTGCTCTGAGCAGGGGGTAACGGATCAAAACGGCAATGTGCTCGCCGAACTGTTCCCTAAAGACGCAAAACATATTTTGGAACGCTTAACTCAATCTCAAGGCCCAGCTGAAGACATAAGTACAGGAACATTGCGATTCTTGAAAGGCGCAATCTCAGCATGTCGTGCTGGTGTGCCTCGTTGTCACTTAATCAGCTACAAAGTCGATGGCGCACTAATCCAAGAGCTGTTCTCTTTCGACGGTATTGGAACCCAAGTGGTCATGGCAAGTGCCGAGCAAGTCAGACAAGCTCAGATTGATGATATTGGCGGCATCTTTGACCTCATTCGCCCGCTTGAAGAACAAGGTATTCTCGTGCGTCGCTCAAGAGAGCAGTTAGAACAAGAAGTCCATCGTTTTACCATCATTGAAAAAGACGGTCTGATTATTGGCTGCGCTGCACTATATGCTTATCCTGAAGATCACATGGCAGAAATGGCGTGTGTTGCTATCCATCCTGATTACCGCGATGGAAACCGTGGGCAATTACTGCTGAATTACATGCGTCATCAATCCAAGTCACGTGACATCGACCAGATCTTTGTTCTTACCACACATAGCCTGCATTGGTTCCGAGAACAGGGCTTTTACGAGATAGGTGTGGATGAGTTACCAATGGAAAAGCAGGGGTTATACAACTATCAACGTAACTCAAAGATCTTAGCGTTGAATGTGTAAATAAAGTTTTGGACTAAAACCTCAGTTCAAAAGAAAAATAATTGCACATGTAATCGTTTTCTATATGAGATTTTTAAGTATGCACTTTCACTCACACGAATTATTGTATAGAATTTAAGCGCTTTAATAATATTAACAAATGTTTTTATAGGAATTGCCACCTCGATAGTCATATCGACTTCTTGAGATGGTAACTGCACGGATTGCTATACCCGTTAACGGTCAGACGCTAGCAGTAGCTCTGACGTTAGTATAAACAGCAAAAAGAGCAACATTGATATGAGAACCATTGTTTGTAACTCGCTGCAAAGTTTTTGGGATATGGCTGATAACCAATTCTTAGAAGGGCTAGACGTGCACTGCGTGTTCCCTGTGAGTGAGAACCTCAAAGAGTTTATTTTGAATTGCCAAGCAAAGTACAAGATAAAACATATATCGTTTACCCGAGCGTTTTTAGGCACGGATTCCTAATAACGTTCAAAGCAACCAGGGATGGTTGCTTTGTGTATACATTCTACATTCTACATTCTACCCTGCTATTTCGTCGTTTTACTTCCAGCAACATCTTCGTTAAAACGACTGACTGTTAACTGGTTAGGCGACTGCCTAAACCACTGACTCGCTCTGTTTTCACCTTAATACCACGCTTCAATACGTTAGTATCACTGAACATCATTAATCGTTTCTTCGCACGCGTAATACCTGTGTAGATAAGCTCTCGCGTCAAGATGGGGCTAAAATCTGGCGGAAGGATCATTAAGGTCAGATCAAATTCACTGCCCTGAGATTTGTGTATCGTCATCGCATAGGCGGTTTCATGATCAGGCACTCGACTTGGTAGTACGGCTTTTACGCTGCCATCGGGCAATTCAAAGTACACCTTTAATCGAGGGACTGAGTTATCGTCATTTGAAGAAGAGCTACTTGCATCAGCCTCAAGCATACAAATACCAATATCACCATTGTATAAGCCCAAGCCATGATCGTTGCGCGTTACCATTACTGGTCGCCCGTGATACCACAATTCATCGTTATGTGGATTCACTAAACGTCTTGCGGCAAGCGCCCTTTCGATTCTGTGGTTGAGGCCTTTAACACCAAAATCGCCTTCACGAATCGAACACAGCAATCGACACTGGCTGAACAAATCGAGTACCGATTTAGCTCTCGCTTCTTGAGTTTCTAACTCTTCCAGTTGCACATTCATTCGGTTGAGGTACGCACCATACTCATTGACTAACGTACGCAACATCAAGTTATAGCTGTCGCTCGATAGAGGATGATTTTCAATATCGCCAAATCCTTTGGCAAACACTTGGTCTACTTGATTCGCAGAGCCGTTATTGATTGCTTTTGCTAACTGCCCGATACCTGAACGGGCATCGAAACGATAACTCTTCTGCAGCATACACAAGCTATCAGCAATCGCAGGAGGGTTAACCGATCCAGCTTTGACTTGCCTTGGTTTAGCTATCACATCAAAGCCTGTCATTTCCGCAATCAAATTGCCTTGCGCTGAGCTGTAGCCTGTTGAATTAAACGAGCAGATATCGCCCAACACCGCGCCCGCTTCTACTGAAGCGAGCTGATCTTTATCACCAAGCAGAATCAACCTTGCGTGTTCAGGGAGTGCATCCACCAGCTTATACATCATCGACAGGTCGACCATTGATGCTTCATCCACCACCAAGATATCAAGGTGAAGTGGATTGCGTCGGTTGTGTCTAAACTCAGCTCGATTAGGAATCGCGCCAAGCAATCGGTGTAAAGTGCTCGATTCCGTTGGTATGTTGGTTTTTACTTCAGGCGCTAAAGGCAGTTGCTCAATCGCTTTACCAATCGACTCTGTTAAACGAGCCGCGGCTTTACCTGTCGGTGCCACCAGCTTGATCGTCGGTATTTTGCCTTGGCTTAGTGATTGCTCGACCATCGCCGACAATAACTTGGTTACTGTGGTCGTTTTACCAGTACCCGGCCCACCAGAGATCACCGCGAAGCGACGACTCAGCGCCACCGCTGCCGCTACTTTTTGCCAATTCAAACAGATAGATAACGGTACTAGACTATCCAGCACATCTAAATCGGTCACTTGTTTGGCTTGAACAATCGCTTGGTCAATTGCGCCCCAATTCAAAGATTGCTCATCGACAATATCAAGGTGATCACACACCAGCTGTTGGCGCAGTACCTGAGACGTCTGCTGATTTGCTTCAGCCTTGGCTAAGGCGTTAAACAGAAAGTGATAACTACGTGCGAAAAGCTGATTGAGCGTTTCTGTCAGCGCCTTTTTCTGCTCAATATTGAACTCTACTGGCTTACTTAAACGGTTTAACGTTTCAGCCAACACAACTTCATAGTTCCAATAACGCTGTAAGTAGACGCGCTGTCCATCAAACATCAGCGGCTTAACGCAGTCATTCGTTGTTCCAACGAGGTTAGATGATTGCAGAACCGTCACCCAATCAATACCCAACAGTTTTTGGTTCAATTGCAGTGCCGTTTCACCGTACAAACCGAGTAACTGAGCTAGATCTGCCGTTTGCTCAAGGCCTGCCGTATGTAGCTGTATAAGCCGAGTACAAATATGCCCCTTGCCTAATTCATGGCTCACCACCCCAGCGAGAAAGCCGATCTCTTGAGAATGACTCGTCGCTTGCTGAGAAATAAAACGGGCAAACTGATAATCCAGTTGACGAATTGAGCCCTTGTCGGCGAGGAACTTTAATACATCCATGAGCTGCTCAGGGATAAGTGAAACTGGCTTAACAAAGTTGGCTGTCTCTATGCTGGTATTCGCGGTCGTTGTCGTCATTATAGAAGCCCCATCTGTCCAGTTTCATTGTCATTTAATTGTGCTGAACGTCTGTCTATCACTTTACCATCAATCAATTGATCCATTTCATTGAGCAAAGCCAATGTAGGTTTCGCCGAGAAAATACCTTGTTGAGATTGGCCGTCCATTCCTCTTAAAAACAAGTAATAAACCCCACCAAAATGTTGTTCGTAGCTGTAATTGGCAACACGACTCCGTAAAAAGCGGTGCAGTGCCAATGCATAGATTTGATATTGTAGATCGTAGCGGTGGTCTGCCATCGCCGATTTCAATGCTTCACCATGGTAGACGGCAACGTCATCACCTAAATGGTTCGATTTCCAGTCGAGCACATAGTATTTACCTTGGTGCTCGAACACCAAATCGATGAAGCCTTTCAACATGCCTTGCACGGTTTGGAAACCTAGATCACCCGCTTTGGCTGATAACGGATCATGATATTGAATGGTTTGATTCAGCTCAGATGCGGCCAACACTTCGATCGGCAACAAGAACTCCATCTCAACTAAGCGTTGAGTCGAGTCTTTCTCACTCAGCTTTAGATTTTTGCCATCTAATGCGGTGTTAAGCACCGTATCGACAAGCTGTTGAAGCACGGGTAACCACTCTAGTTCATATTGCTCCGACTCTAATAAGTGAGTGATTACTTGCGTGTTATGTTCGCTGGTTGCTGGCTCGGTAAATTCAACATCCTCAAACAAGGTGTGTAAGAAGGTACCCGGGCGAGCGCCACGAGGGAACGTGAATATAGAACGTTCAGGTTCAATCAGTTCCGACTCATCTTGTTCATCAGCCGAATCAATATCGAAACCAGACACCTCAATCGTGGCATCATGACTTGCGCCGTGACTGCCTTGCTTTACAAGCCCCGAGTAACTAGTGATACGCCAAGCTCGGTCAATTGAAGCCTTGAGTTCATTGGCCTGTAAGTCTTCACTCACTTGCTCTGTTTGCATAAAAATTTGTTCGTGAGCGGTAGGCATTTCAGACAGTAATACGCTTGAATTCTTACCCTCAATTGCAGATAGAGCTTGATGTAACTCGGCGATGCCTTGCTCTTGTCCGTTTTGAACCAAATAGCCCATCGCACTCAAATGCACGCCCGTCGGTTCTTTGGTTGAGCGCCCTTTACGTAAAGGAGCCATACCAATAAAACAGCCATAAACCGCACGAGTCAGCGCCACGTAAATCAAACGTAGATCTTCTGCCAATCGCTCTTTATCGGCTTTTGCTAAGGCACTGTCGCTACCCGTAATATCAAGTACTGTGGTATCTGACTCGTGATCGTAGAATTTACCTTCACTCGCTTCACGATAGCTTGCAACGAACGGCAAAAACACTAAGTCATATTCCAAGCCTTTCGATTTATGAATAGTAACGATTTGAACCAAGTTTCTTTCTGATTCAAGGCGTTGAATGTCGTCTTCACTGCCACCTAAACCATTTTGTGCATCCGATATCGCTTCAGCCAACCAACGCAGTAAACCATAGTCACTGTCGAGATCTTGCCTTGCTTGTTGCAGCAGCTCGCCAATGTGCATCAAATCGGTTAGTGAGCGCTCACCATTTTCTTCCTCCAGTAAGCGTTCCGCGAGATGTCTTTTACTGATCACGCTGCGCAACATTGGTAACACGCCGCGCTGTAGCCACAACTTACGATATTCTCTAAATTCGTTAACGACGTTTTCCCACACCACTTCATCGTTGTTGAGTTCATCCAATGATGCGGCATCCAAAGCAAACAATTCCGACGCTAAACTCGCGCGCAATGCACGGTCATTTTCAGGCGTCAGCACCGCTTGCAGTAAGCGTTGAATATCTTGCGCAACTAAGCTAGTAAACACACTGTCTCGGTTCGACAGATACACACTCGCAATGCCCTGTTCGGATAGCGCGTTCTTGATTAGACGGCCTTCACTGCCGGTTCGAACTAAGACAGCAATGTCACCCGCATTCACGGCATGTTGTTTTTTACCGTTATCAAAATAGGCTTGTTGATTTTGAGATGCGGTCAGAATAGTTTGAATTTTACTCGCGGTCGCCTCGGCCATGGCTTTGTGATATTCCCCCTTTGGTAACGGCTTATCTTCAGCCTCTTGTAGCCAAAAGGTGAGCGCGTGCTGAGTTTCTCCGTTCATCACCCATTGGCGCTTGTCGGCCGATGGGCTGGCTGCAACGGGAAAAAATGGAATGTCTTGGTCGTAAATAAACGGACTGTCTGAATTCATAAACACTTGGTTTACTGCACTGACCATGTCAGCACTCGAACGCCAGTTAGTCCCTAAGGTGTAGTGAGCACTAACTTGGTTTCTCGCCTTGATATAGGTAAAAATATCCGCGCCACGGAAGCCATAGATAGCCTGCTTCGGATCACCGATCATAAACAGACCACATTGCGGGTTATCGAGGTAGATTCGGCTAAAAATACTGTATTGCAGCGGATCGGTATCTTGGAATTCATCGATCATCGCCACTGGGTATAAGGTGCGGATTCTCTCCACCAGCAGTGATTGCTCATCCACATCAATCGATGCAGATAACTGAGTCAGCAAATCATCAAACGATAGCCATTGCTTCTGCTGTTTAGCCTTAGCTAACATAGTTCGACAATGGGTAATGGCATGCGCCAATAGCGGAGCTTTCAAATCGGCAGGGTTATTTAAGAAACCGTCAATCGCTTCGAAAACGGCGTGCTGAGGAGCCGTGCCTTTCGGTGTTTTCTCGATTAATGTTGTTTGTGAGAACTTCTCTAATTTATCTGGGAACTGGTAATCATGAGTGTTGCTCTGCGCCCATTCTGTTACCGCTTCTAACCAAGTCGGCAAAGACTTCTTGGTGTAGCTACGCTTGTTTACATCTGAACCTGAGATCAAAGCCAAAAAGTCCGCTTCGGATTCGCACCACAACGCCTTAAGTTGCTTCACTTTATCTAGGTTTTGATTGTGCAGAGTTTGCAAGTCACCCGACATCGCATCTACCGTCAATTTCAGCGGAGATCCTGTCAGATAACGATTTACGTCTGCTAATAATGTAGCAGGCGAACCCCAAATATTTCGCACTTCGCCAGCCAGTTGAATTGGCAGCGGGTAAAACTGCTTACGCCAATAGTCAGCTACCACTTGCGCTTTCAGGTGACTTTCATCGGTCACAAATTCATTATCAAACCGGCTGCCAGACTCAAAGGCATTTTGAGTCAACATACGCTGACAGAAGCCATGAATGGTGTAGACAGCCGCTTCATCCATTTGTCTTTCGGCATTGAGTAGAGTTTTCGCCGCACCAGCATGATCTTCGATGGCTTGTAACAGAGGTGCAATCACTGGGTCGTCACTTTGTCCAAGTGCAAACGCAATACGTGCATCATGAATTCGAGCTCGAATACGATCACGTAGCTCTGCCGTTGCCGCTTCAGTAAAGGTCACCACCAGAATTTGATCTACGGTCAGCGGCTCATGGTGTCGAGTGGCTTCAGTCAGATCACCTTGTGGTGCAGCCGTGCCGTGACCGAGCAGTAGGCGCAAGTACAAGCCAGCGATGGTGAATGTTTTACCAGTACCCGCTGATGCTTCAATTAAACGCGCGCCATGAAGTGGAAACGTCATGGTATCGAGTGTCTGTGGAGCGATTACCTGAACACTGCTTGTGGTCGTCATGCCTTACTGCCTTCTGATAAATTAGTTTGTTACAAATGTGACCTAGCGTGGAAAACGTCATTCAATTTACGTCCTACGCTGATTTGTTAATAGTTAGTGCGATCTCTCTCACGGATCAATTCAGATCGCCTCGCTACTATGCGCGCACGAGTTCGGGAGCGCGATTCGAGTTTATTCTCATGCGTTACTTTGAACCACAGAATAATGGTCCCTCTGACCTGTGGCCGTACAGCGAACGCCCTACACTAATAATGATTTACTGGCGGCCACTTTATTTCCTGTACCCTAACTTCCCGCAAGTCACTATCTATCGCTTTTACTAAGCTTATACCTCGATTACCTCTCACCTTTTGATAAGCCAAGCACTCCAAATTTACATCTAACTCTTTCTTTTCCATGCCTTTATTCAAGTGCATCTCTTTGACGTTAGTATCGTTGGCGATCTTGCTGATCACTGCCGATTACTCCTGATCTTCTAGATCGGCAGCGGCAAGTCTTGCGGCCTGTAACACAAGCGTTGAATAAATACGCGACTCAGCAGCCAATTCATCATCCCACTTAGGCCAAATGCGTGAGATGTAGGTATCTCTGCCCTCGCCCATAAAGGCGAAGCTGTCATTAAAGGTATCGGCCATTTTCTTCAGAGACTTCTCTTCGTCATCAACCCACTTACCACGACTAAAGCCCGCCTCAACGCCAGCCAATGCGGTTTTCGGGAAGTAAGGTAACGGAGCTGTCATGCCTTGATAAAACAGTCGTACTAACTCAGCCAGCAAACTCTTCGCTTGCTGCGCATCGCCGATAGGTTGTAGCGTTTGGTGAACCACGCCTTCTTTTCTGTCGTAGCCAATAATATGGGTCGTCTTTCCGTGTCCCATCACTGCACAACATAGATGATCAATCCACGCTGCCAAATAATCTTGCGAACGAATTGTTCCACTACGGAAACGTACTAGACCTGATTGATAGTTTTGAGTTAACCAGCCCATCAAGCGAACAGGCTTACCTTCGCCCAGCACATCAAATTCGATATTCACTTCGAGATCTTGTTGCGGTGATCCGCTCACAAATCGAATCTCTTTGGCTAAGTCTTCCGCTTGAACACGGTTAGTTTCAAATTCGATATCACCAAAGGCGCCAACCGGTAATCGGCCCTGTGCTTTTTGCTCAAAGACAAACAATCGAACCGCTTCGTCTGCGCCTTCAGGGTGGTCCAGCAACACTTGCAGCAAAGCATCCTTAAGTTGGAAACTCTCTAAACCATTAAGTACAAATGGCTCATCATCTTCCATCACAGGAAGTGGCGGCTCAAACACCACTTTTAGACGGCGATTAAAGAAGTACTGCACTGGCAAACGCCAAAAACGCTGTAACTCAACCAAGTCGAGTTCTAAAGGATACGTTGCACCCAACAAGTAATTATCCAATGCGCGATTAAATTTACCACTGCGTTCACCGGAACGGTTAGCCGCTGGAAGCCACTCTTTGGCATAACTCAATACATGGCTTGCATCACCTTGTGTAAAGGCTGCTGGGCTAAACGGTGTCATAGTGTGTTCAAAGCTGATCGCTTGAGTCAGGTTGATGCCTGAATCATCACTTGGTAAGGCTTGGTCTTCACTCAAACAGTAATTCTGTTGGCAGTATTCAATCAACTCTGAAACCAACACCGATGGCACTCGCTCAGTATTATCTTGAATCGAACGGCCAACATAGCTGATGTACAAGCATTCTTGCGCTGACAGCATCGCCTCTAAGAATAGATAGCGGTCATCATCACGGCGAGAACGGTCACCCGGACGAGTGCGCCCGTTCATCAAATCAAAACCTTCTGGCGGCATTGAGCGAGGGTAAACACCATCATTCATGCCTAACAAACAGACGGTTTTGAACGGAATAGAACGCATCGGCATCAAGGTACAAAAGTTAACTTGGCCCGCTAAGAAACGCTGGCTAATACGTGCGCCAGATAACTTATTATTGAGGTACTGGTAGATAATGCTTGGCGACAACTCTTGTTCATACAAGGCATCATCAAGCTGTTCATTCAGTTGCGAAAGTGCATCGCGAATCGATTTGAGCACCACCTCGCCTTCCAGTTCAACCGCAAAGAAATCATCAATCATTTGCAGCAAGGTTTCACGCCACATATCGATGGATTGAGTCTCAGTAAGGCTTTGACGGTAATGGGCGATATGATCGATAAAGTGCGCTAACTTACCTGCAAGTTCGGCGTTAATGCCTTGAACTTCGTTATAAGCGGCAATTGGAGAGTGTTCAGTTTCAAACAAACCTGCAGAGTCTGACATCGCATAGCCCAACAACATACGCTGGATACCAAATAGCCAGGTATTTTGCTCGGTGGCAGGTAGATCAAATTCTGTCGCCGTTGAAGCATCGACGCCCCAACGGATACCCGCTTCTTCAACCCACTGTTTGGCTTGCTCGAATTGAAACTCATTAATACCAAAGCGCGCCATCATTGCAGGAATTTCTAATAGCTCTAGTAACTCAGACGCTAAACAACGCGTATTCGGTAGCGCGACCAACTGCATGAAGGCGGTCAGAATTGGGCTTTCTTGGTCTGCGGTTCTATCAGAGATCGAGTAAGGGATATAACGCTCACCCGGAGCATTACCAAATACCGCCTGAATCGCTGGGCTATAGGCATTGATGTCAGACACCATTACGATGATGTCGCGTGGTTTTAGTGTCGGGTCGGCATCAAACATCGCCAACAACTGATCATGAAGAGCTTCGACCTCTCGCATAGGGCTGTGACACGCATGTACGGTCAGAGAGCGATCGCCAAGCTCAACCACCTGTTTATGATGACTGGAATCTAAGATGTGGTCGTCTTGATGCTCTTCTAACTGGAGAATGTCGGCTTGCAGTTGATGAAGTAGGTTATCCCTCTCAACATCAATAAAGAACTCATGTTCTTCGCTATCTGATTGAGATAGCAAAAATAGGTTATCTCTGCCCAATTTACCCATAGACGCAAGCAAACTATTACCAACGGCTTGGCTGGTGTGCAGTTTATCTTCAACGTTGGCTTCAATACCATCTTTCAATGGTGATACTTCGCCTTCTAGCTGAGGTAAACCATCAACCAACGCAAACTGCTTACGGCGCTGCGCTTCGACTCTTGCCAAGTATTTACGATCGCGAATATCGCCCCAATAATGCTGACAAGGGTTAGTAAACATCAAGTGCACATCAATCTGCTCACCAAGTGCTTTCAACGCGTCCATATAACGAGGAGGCAGCGATGAAATACCAAACACAAATAAGCGTTTAGGCAGATGTTGCAGTTGGCCTTGTTGATTGGCTAAAGCTTCAATGAAATCGTGATACAAGTTGCCACGGTGGTATTTAGATTGGCCTTGAGACAGAGTTTGCTCATAGAGTGCTTGCCACAAAATTGGCTGCCAAGGGTGCTCTTGCTGTCCCTCATCATCGACCAACTCAGTAACGGGCTCTCCCGCTTCCCACATCGCCATCCATTCAGGTCGATACACCAAGTAACCATCGAAGATATCGGCAATTTTCTCTGCCAATTGATACAACTTAGAGTCATCTTCATCATTTTCAAGATAACGTTGTAGCGGTAAAAAATCAGGGTGGTCAAGCTTAGCGGGTAGCAAACTCATCAACTTCCACGTCATCGCTTCTTTGTTAAAAGCACTGCGTTTGGGTACATCAGGAAGCACTTGGGTAAACATATCCCAAATGAAGGTTGCAGGAAGAGGAAAATCGATATTTGCTGCTACACCAAACTCTTTGGCGAGTTCCATCTTAAGCCATTGAGACATACCTGGGCTCTGAACCAAGATCTGCTCTTTTTCGAAAGGGTTGGCTAAAGGGTCACTTTTGATTAAGTGAACGAGAAGAATTTTTAAAGTATCAACTTTATTGGAATGGTAAACAGTAAACAAAGTGCACTCACGCTAATCTTGCCACAATATACTGCCAGATTAGCATAAGTGCCGAGTTTGGATTAGCAATATAAGCTTATGAAATACTGAAAACTTAAGCTCTGTTTACCTTTTGAACTAATGCTTACTTACAATCTACGATTAACGGCTAATCATACCGTGAGGTTTGTAATTCATGTAATAACGAACCGCCACATAACTTACTACAAACGTTGCCACAATCAGTTCTAGATACGCTAGGTTGAAGACTTGATCCACATAGTGAGTTTCCACACCAACAGTTTGCATCCAAGCTGCCAATTTAAATAGTGCCGTTGCACCAATCACGATTGGGAATGTAAACGCCGCATAACCTGGGCTGAATGGCAGACGAAGTAGTTTGAAAAACGCGATGTAGATAATAAACGTCATCAACACTGCAATGCCAAAGAGTAACCCAATGATCACTGGCGAAGGATTTGCCGTCACCGTTAGGTAGCCTGCTAAAGATAGACTTGCTGGAGCCGCCATAATCGCAATGGTTGGTTTGGCTGCGTCAGGCACTTCATGAGAGAAGATCAAACGGTAGATCATGAGCGGTAACATTACGGCATAAACCAATAAGCCAAAGACTAAAGTCGCGTGAGCAACAGGTTCTAAGATCGGGTTACCAGAGAAAGAAACATCCGCAACGATAATACCAATTGGTGGTACAAACCAACTTGGCACCATGTGATGAAGTTCAAACTGTTTTGCTCTGTAATACAAAAAGCTCACTAGAAACACGACATGTAACGCTACCGAAGCGAGCCACACAGCTTCTTGTAGGAATTGAGAGATTGGCGCCAACGAAGCAGACACCACCATACAACCCATTGCGAATGTGGGTACAACACTGCCGACAACAGGATGAGCAAGGTCTTCACGTAATAAGTGGCCGTGAGTCAAAAATTTCACTGCTAAAACAAGAAGTAATACCGCAGCAATACCAGCACTGATCCACTGCACCAAACCCGGTGTGTGTAAAATACCTTGTGCGACTAAAACACCATCCCAACACCAGCCTAAGCTTGCAATTGCAAGTGCTAACCCAGCCATGGGGGTTGGAGCTCCTGTTAATCTATATTTAATACGTTGAATCATGTCAGCCTCTCTTAAACTTAATTCACTAAACTTGTGAACTCATCAGCTTGTTGAAGCCATAATACGCTTGCGCTTCGTTAAACAATATCCAATTATATATAACAAGCGTTCATCAATACTGAACGATACCTTTTCCACCAGCAGCGTAAACTAGGAACCTGATGGCTAATATTTCAATCAAACAACTCAAAGTGTTTGTCACCATTACCCAGCATTCAACGCTTACCGCCGCATCGGAAGCACTGTTTTTATCTAAGGCTGCTGTCAGCATGGCGCTGGGTGAAATGGAGAAACAGTTAGGTCACTCTCTATTTGACCGGGTCAACAACCGATTAATTCTCAATCAAGAAGGACAAAAGCTGCTTCCTTTGGCTGACGAGATTCTTCACAGAGCCGCAGGTATCGATGTTTTGTTCCGAGATGACCAACCATTAAGTGGCAATTTAAAGGTTGGTGCGAGCGACACTATTGGTAATCAAGTCGCACCATTTATTCTGTCTGGCTTTCGCGAGCTAACTCAGCATCAAGATCAGAGCTTGTTCATTTCAAACAGTGCGCTGATTTGCCAAAAGTTGGTGGATTATGAACTGGATATCGCGTTAATTGAAGGAAAAACACTCCATCCGGAGTTGATCTCTAGCCAGTTTAGTAGCGATGAAATGTGTATTATCGTTAGTAATCAATACCCTCTCCTTTCTCAAGACAAAGTTGCATTACAAGATTTAGAAGGCAGCCACTGGATATTGCGTGAGTCAGGCTCAGGAACTCGTGAGTTTTTCCTGCGTGCCGTCGCACCTCGTATCGAACATTGGTATGAATCCTTTGAGCTCAACACCACCGAGGCGATCATTAATTCGGTTTCTGCAGGGCTTGGACTTGCCTGTTTATCACGGTTAGCCGCACAACGAGCGATTGATTCCGGCCGAGTTAAAACACTCGATGTCCCGCTCGACATGAAACGCCGATTCTGGATGCTGGTGCACAAAGACAAATATCAGAGTCCGCTGCTGAAATCTTTCATGGGTTATTGTGAAGACTGGGCTACACATCAAAATTGAGGCCGCATAGTTAGGTCATTAACTGGACTTTTTGCATCAGAAGCTGTATAAAAAGCCAGTAAAACTTATCAAACTTAGAGGATTAACCATGGCTGTTATCGTCAAGTACGTGGTCGAACGCAACGGAGAAGAGAAAATGACTTTTACCTCTAAAGCCGAAGCTGACGCATACGACAAAATGCTGGATATGGCTGATGAGCTTTTTGAACTGTTAAGCAAAAGCGATTTAGTTGAAGATGAAGGCAAGCAAGAAGAACTTGCAATGTACCTAGCGAAGAATAAAGAAGAAGTACTTTACGCACTAGGTGCTAAGCGCAAACCAGCTCCGAAAAAAGAAAAGAAACTTGAAGCTGTTGAAGACGCAGAAGAAGATGCTGCATAACTAGCTGATATTTTTCTAGAAAACGTCAATGACGCCTCTAATTGGAGCTCGTTATTGGCGTTTTTTATGCTTATCGAAATATAATGAACTCTGTTTATAGTCGAAATAGCTCTAAACATTCGCTTGCACAAAAGTGTGATTAAGATCTAATCTATAGCCATCAGGTGATGGGGTTCCACCTAAGCTTTTGCTTCAACCGCCCGTTCTTTTCGAACAGTGCTAATGACTCCTACAGAATCGAAAACAGGTAATACTGTTGGATGTATCGCTACTCCTCCATTTTGGAACGGACTTAGTCTATTAAGACCGAGCTTCATGACACCTTTGGATGATCGATACTCAAGATCTGTAGTGAATTAGCCGCACCTCTTCCAACACATCCTGTTTTCTCAACGCCCTAGGTCTTAAATGGCTCTATCAGTGAGAAAACATTATGCACTACTCTTCAGAAATTCAATCAATGTGCCCTATTCAAAGGGGTGATCTTCACACTTCAGCGCCAATTCCAGTTGAAGGCGCTATGGTTAGTCCAAAAGATGTCATCGCTATTTCTGGTTTAAGCCATGGCGTAGGCACTTGTGCACCACAACAAGGTGCAGCAAAACTGACGCTGAACGTAAAAAACGGCATCATCGAAGAAGCGCTAATCGAAACGATTGGTTGTTCAGGCATGACTCAATCAGCCGCGATGGCAGCCGAAATCCTCACAGGAAGAACCATTCTTGAAGCTCTGAATACTGACTTGGTGTGTGATGCGATCAACGTAGCGATGCGTGAAATCTTTCTGCAATTCGTTTACGGTCGAACTCAATCCGCATTCTCTGAAGACGGCCTAGAAATTGGCGCAGCATTGGAAGACTTAGGTCAAACACAACGTAGCCAAGTAGGCACCAGCTATTCAACCTCAGCGAAAGGCGTTCGTTACCTAGAGCTTGCAGAAGGCTACGTGACCAAGCTTGCACTTGATGATCACAGCGAAGTGATTGGCTACGAATATCTCAACCTCGGCAAAATGATGAAGGCGATTAATCAAGGTGTACCAGCCAATGAAGCTGCTGACCTTGCGACGGGGACTTACGGTCGCTTCGATGAAGCCGTTACCACCATTAACCCACGCCAACACTAATTTTGCCAATTTAGAGGAAAGATATGATGAACACTCAATTTAATGAATCAGTAACTCGCGTATTGGCAGAAATGAACTTCGACTCTTTAGAGCAAGCGAACCAATACTGCAAAGCCCACAACGTTGATCCAAAAGCCTTAGTGATGGACACCCAGCCTATCGCTTTTGAAAGCGCTGCCGATGCTTATATTCTTGGCTCAGCACTGGCGTTATTTCGTAAAGCCACTAGCGAGGAACAAGCAGCGAATATCATTGGTGAGGGCCTTCAAGCATTTACTAAACCCGGCAGTGTTGCCGAACAACGCCAAGTCGGTATTGGCCACGGCGCATTGGCTGCGCGTCTTCTCAATGAAGAGAGCCACTGTTTTGCTTTCCTTGCGGGCCATGAATCTTTTGCTGCTGCAGAAGGTGCAATAAAAATCGCACTCAACGTCAACAAATCACGTCACAACCCATTAAAGGTAATACTCAATGGTCTAGGTAAAGATGCGGCTTACTTAATCTCTCGCATCAATGGTTTTACCTATGTTCGCACTCAATACGATTACCAAACCGGTGAACTTGTTGAAACAGAACGTCGCCGCTTCTCACAAGGCCCTCGCGGAGAGATCTTGTGTTACGGCGCTGATGATGTACGTGAAGGCGTAGCGATTATGCACAGAGAAGAAGTGGATGTAAGTATTACAGGTAACTCAACTAACCCAACGCGCTTCCAACACCCTGTTGCAGGTATCTACAAAGCAGAACGTACTCGCCAAGGTTTACCTTACTTCTCCGTTGCTTCAGGCGGCGGTACAGGTAGAACATTGCACCCAGATAACGTGGCAGCAGGCCCTGCGTCTTACGGCATGACAGATACCATGGGCAGAATGCACGCTGATGCTCAGTTCGCAGGTAGCTCTTCTGTCCCTGCTCACGTGGCAATGATGGGCTTCATCGGTATGGGCAATAACCCAATGGTCGGTGCGACGGTTGCATTAGCTGTGGCAGTGAGCGAATCTCAAAACGCATAACGACAACGTTGAGCGCAACGATTTATCCATAGAGTAGAGTCCGTTAACTGAGAAACAAGTAATAACAGACGACCAAAACTCTACACCTATCACTAAAACCAAACAGCCAGCCTTATACTGGCTGTTTTTTATTCACACTTGCTCTACTATCTATTTCTAATAATTATTTGTATCTAAGATTAAATACACAAACCATTCGTATTTAACTGCATCTTTTCAAAGGAATAATATGAAAGAGCTCATCATTCATACCATTACCGTGTTCATGGGCTTTTTTGCCATTATGAACCCTATCGCTAATACGCCAATCTTTCTTGGATTAACCGGTGACAATGACAGGGAAACGGTTAAATCTATCGCATTCCGATCGGTACTCATTGCCTTTGTTATCGTCAGTACTTTTGCGATATCTGGTAAACTGATCTTTGACCTCTTTGGTATCACTTTATACGCGCTGCGCATCACAGGCGGCATTCTGGTCTTTTTGATTGGCTTCCACATGCTGCAAGGTGATTCAACACACGCCAAAGCGAAAGAGAAGGTCAACTCAGACGCCCAGAGAAACGCAGCTCTGAGTATCGCAGTATCACCTTTAGCCATGCCAATACTGGCAGGCCCGGGCACTATTGCCACTGCGATGAACTTCGCCAGTACCGAAGGAATTTACGAGACCATAATCACCATAGTAGCCTTTGGTCTACTGTGTACCTTAACCTACATATTATTTGTATTCGGCGAACGCTTCGTGAAAGCCGTAGGACCAAGCGCACTGAACGTAATTACCCGAATGATGGGGTTGATACTTGCAGTCATCGGTATGCAGATGTTGATTGAAGGGATTGAACAGGCTTACAAGGCTCTGTTTGTTTAGAGTACGACCATAATTGTGTTGAACTGCATCATTTTCTCATTGCAGAAAACTATCGCTAAAAAGACAAGCAATATCATTTTACAGACTTTATCCCGATACGCCCTTTCATAACGAGGGCGCTCTCTTTATGATGAACGCAATTAAATTAACTTTGCTAATGGCAGCGCTGGTTATTCGAGCCGCTGTTATGAGATAGCAAAATCAAGACTCAACACATGGAGATTCAACATGGCTTTCTTTTCACTAGCCTTCGGTACGGCAACCAAAAACCGCGACAATAAAATCATCGAAGCGTTCTTCCCTAGCCCACTTCTAAATCCAAGCGACGCTCTAGTAGCGGCTATCGGTGAAATTGCAGGTTACACTGAAGGCAACCAAGCTATCGAAATCTCTGCTGCACAAAGCGCAGAACTGGCGAAAGCATTCGCAGCAAACGACGACGCAGCAAACGCATCTTTCGCAGAAAAAGCTGCAGCGTCTGAGCAGCCACTTGTTCTTGTTGTTCTTGCGACTGACGAGAAGCCAGCATCTGTTACTGAAGGCTTCCTAAAGCTACAACTTATCTCTAACCGCCTAGTTCAGCCACACGGCACGGTACTAGACGGCATCTTCGGTCTACTGCACAACATCGCATGGACAAACGAAGGTCCAATCGACCTTCCTGAACTGGCTGAGCGTCAAATCGAAGCTCGCCTTGCAGGTCGTATTCTGTCTGTAGATTGCGTAGACAAGTTCCCTAAAATGGTGGATTACGTAGTACCAACTGGGATTCGTATTGCTGACACTTCTCGTGTTCGTCTTGGCGCACATGTGGGTGAAGGTACAACGGTAATGCACGAAGGTTTCATCAACTTCAATGCAGGTACTACTGGCGTAAGCATGGTTGAAGGTCGTATCTCTGCAGGTGTTGTTGTGGGTAACGGTTCAGACATCGGCGGCGGCGCTTCAATCATGGGTACTCTGTCTGGTGGCGGTACTATGGTTATTTCTATCGGCGAAAACTGCCTACTAGGCGCAAACGCGGGCCTTGGCTTCCCAATGGGCGACCGTTGTACTGTCGAGTCTGGCCTATATGTAACGGCTGGTACGAAAGTTCGCATGCTAGATAAAGAAGGCAACGAAGTAGAAATTATCAAAGCTCGCGATCTAGCTGGCGTTTCTGATCTGCTGTTCCGTCGCAACTCGATCACTGGTCAAATTGAGTGTCTAGCGAACAAGTCTGCTGTTGAACTAAACAGCGAGCTACACAGCAACAACTAATCTAATTACTCGATGCTAGAAAATACGAAGCCGCTGGGGTGAAATCCAGCGGCTTTCTTCATTCTTTTGCTAGTGTCCAAAAGTATGTCAACCCTTAATCCACCAATATACCTGTTAACATACACATTTTCTAACAAATTCACCTTATCCAGTGACACATGACAGAAACAGCTCAGAGAGCCAAATTCCCTGCTAACAACTAACTAAATGGCCATGAAATTTTGAACAGTGTTTTATTGTTGTATATAATCACCTTAATTGATCCACTCATTTCGAACAAAATTCTCATGCAAAGTTTAAAAGAATTACACCTTCTATCAAAGAAAGTTCACCCGCATTGTTACGGAGTAGATTACCTTCGTAAAAACATTCGATTTGTTATGTGGGGATTGCTCAATCGTCAAGTTACTCAAGGAATGTACGATTTACAGAAGGATAAAAAACTAACAGCAATCTTTGAAAACAACTACAAGCTCTTTGAAAAGCCATTGAAACCATTTATCTCTTCTAGTTTCTCATCCCCCCAGAGGCTAGAGCTCATACGATCACATTTTCAAATTTTAACTGATAAGTTTAATAGCAAAGTTATCAACCTTTATGAAAAACCATTCGAGATAACAACCTTCAAAGATAGGAATGGTCAATCTTACACGATTGAGCTTTATCCAGGTGAGTCAAGAGAGGGATCTATCGGCATTAAGCTTGTAGAATTGCATTCTGGCCAGACCATATATTCAATTACGTGTAACCTCTCTAAACAAGGACATGACAGAGTTTTACACATAGGTTGCTTACAAGGAACCAACCGCCATGTCATTGATAGTCAGATTAAGATTAAAGAAATAACTCGAACACTTCACGGCCTTCGCCCTAAAGCTCTAATGCTCAATTTGAGCTTAATATTTGCTAGGTATTTTGAAGTGAACAAAGTGATCGCAGTATCAAATAAAGGCCATGTATATCAGGCTTTGCGATACTTGGGTTCAAAAAGAGGTGCTATTGGCAGTGATTATGACTCTTTGTGGGAAGAGATGGGCGGACAAAAAGTAAATAAGTTCTTTTATCAGATTCCAGTTGAATTAGAACGCAAAGACCTAACTCATTTAAAAAGAAGTCAGCGTAACCTTTACTCAAAAAGGTACGCTCTACTTGATAAATGGGAGGAGGAACTGACTGAGTCTTTATCAAAAATTGCCTTACCAAACGAAGCAAGCGATTCAATTATTTGAACCGAAGTGATGTCATCAAATCTGAGAGTCAATAGATCTAATGATAAAAAACAATTTCCTCGTTCATAATAACAATTAATTATTGAGCAACCTTCAAACATACTGGCCAAATGAATTTAAAAAGCGCAGACCTTTGGATCTGCGCTTTTTACTTCTGCTTAATCTAATCAGATTAACGCGGCATGATTAACCCACATTCTTACGTGCGTTTTGGAACATACGCATCCAAGCACCATTCTCGCCCCAACCTTCTGGAGACCAAGAGTTAGCAACCGTACGGAATACACGCTCTGGGTGAGGCATCATGATAGTCACGCGGCCATCCGTCGTTGTTAGACCTGTGATAGCGTTTGGCGAACCATTCGGGTTGTTCGGGTATTGCTGCGTTTGGTTACCGTTGTTATCAACGTAACGTAGAGCAACCGTCCCTGAGTTTTCAATCGCGTTTAGGTGGTCGTTATCACGCACTTCTACGCGGCCTTCACCGTGAGAAACAGCGATTGGCATACGAGAACCTTCCATACCATTGAAGAACACTGAATCAGACTTCTGAACTTCAACTAAACTGAAGCGAGCTTCAAAACGCTCTGATTCGTTACGAACGAAACGAGGCCAGTATTCTGCGCCTGGGATTAGCTCACGTAAGTTAGATAACATCTGACAACCGTTACACACACCTAAAGAGAAGGTATCTTCACGCTTGAAGAAGCTTTCAAATTGCTCACGAGTCGAATCGTTAAACAGAACCGACTTAGCCCAACCTTCACCAGCGCCTAGTACGTCACCGTAAGAGAAGCCACCACATGCTACAAGGCCGTTATAATCATCAAGTACCGCTTGACCAGTAAGGATGTCGCTCATGTGAATATCAGTCGCTTCGAAGCCTGCACGGTCGAATGCTGCTGCCATTTCAACGTGAGAGTTAACACCCTGCTCACGTAGAATCGCCATTTTAGGCTTAGCGCCTTTATTTATCATAGAGCCAGCTATGAACGGTGCTGCAATGTCTTCGTTTACGTCAAAGCTTAGTTTCACGTTCAGACCTGGGTCTGAGTTGTCTTTCTTCGCTTCGTGTTCTTGGTCTGCACAGATTGGGTTATCACGTAGACCTTGCATCTTGTGCGTGGTTTCAGCCCAGATAGTACGAAGCTCAGTACGGCTACGTTGGATTACAACGTCTGCACCTGACTTAATCACTACTTCGTCTGATGCTTCAACAGAACCGATTACGTGTGAACACGCTTCTAGGCCGTTGGCTGCAAGCGTAGAAAGAACTGCGTCTAGGTCGTCGTTACGAACTTGGATTACCGCACCTAGCTCTTCGTTGAAGAGCGCTGCTAACGTATCTTCGCTATTCTCTGATGCAGATAAAAGCGCTGCAATATCAGCATTAACACCACAGTGACCTGCGAACGCCATTTCAGCCAGCGTTACGAATAGACCGCCATCGCCTTTATCGTGGTAAGCCACAACTTGGTCGTTCGCTACAAGTGCTTGAACACCTTCGTAGAAACCTTTTAGCTGTGCTGCGTTGTCTACGTCTGCTGGCTTATCACCAAGCTGCTTATAAACCTGAGCAAGTGCTGTTGCGCCCATGCGGTTTTGGCCGTTACCTAGGTCGATAAGAATCAGTGAAGTATTGCCTAGTCCTTCAAGGTTATCAGGGGTACGCAATTGAGGAGTAATAGTTTTACGAACATCTTCAACACGTGCAAACGCAGTGATAACAAGAGATAGCGGAGATGTTACTTCTTTCTGCTCGCCGTTCTCTTCCCACTTGGTCTTCATCGACATTGAGTCTTTACCTACTGGGATAGTAAGACCCAGTGCCGGACATAGCTCTTCACCGACGGCTTTAACTGCTTCGTAAAGACCAGCATCTTCACCTGGGTGACCTGCTGGAGACATCCAGTTAGCTGACAATTTAATGTGTTTAATATCGCCGATGTTGGTCGCTGCGATGTTAGTGATTGCTTCACCAACCGCTAGACGAGCTGATGCGCCGAAGTCTAGTAGTGCCACTGGCGTACGCTCACCAAGAGACATTGCCTCACCGTGGTAAGTGTCGTAACTAGCTGCGGTTACCGCACAGTTTGCTACTGGAACCTGCCATGGGCCAACCATTTGGTCACGAGCGACAAGGCCTGTTACCGAGCGGTCACCGATAGTAATAAGGAAGGTTTTCTCTGCCACGGTTGGTAGGCGAAGGATACGGTCAACCGCTTCGTTCAGCTCGATACCAGAACGGTCAATCGCAGAATTGTTTGCTTTTAGCGTCTTCGCATCACGGTTCATCTTAGGTGTTTTACCTAATAGGATGTCCATTGGCATGTCGATTGGCGTGTTGTCGAAGTGAGAATCTTCTAATTTAAGATCACGTTCTTCTGTTGCTTTACCAACCACCGCGTAAGGTGCGCGTTCACGTTTACAAATCGCGTCGAATGTTGCCATGTCTTTATCAGCAACCGCCATAACGTAACGCTCTTGAGATTCGTTACACCAGATCTCAAGTGGGCTCATGCCCGGCTCATCGTTTGGCACGTCACGTAGATTAAAGATACCGCCACGCTCGCCATCGTCTACTAGCTCAGGAAGTGCATTCGAGATACCGCCTGCGCCCACATCGTGGATGAATGCGATTGGGTTCGCATTACCAAGCTGCCAACAACGGTCGATCACTTCCTGACAACGACGTTCCATTTCTGGATTTTCACGCTGTACAGAAGCAAAATCTAAGTCTTCAGAAGAAGAACCAGAATCCATTGAAGATGCAGCACCGCCACCAAGGCCGATGTTCATCGCAGGACCACCAAGAACGATTAGGCTTGCACCTACTGGAATCTCTTTCTTCTGAACATGATCATCACGAATGTTACCTAGACCACCAGCCAGCATGATTGGCTTGTGGTAACCACGTACTTCTTCACCTGCGTGAGAGTTTACTTTCTCTTCGTAAGTACGGAAGTAACCTAGTAGGTTTGGACGACCAAATTCGTTGTTGAATGCTGCGCCACCAAGAGGACCTTCAAGCATGATATCCAAAGCAGTAACGATACGGCTCGGCTTACCAAAGTCAGTTTCCCAAGGTTGAACGAAGTTCGGGATCTTAAGGTTAGATACAGAGAAAGCAACCAGACCCGCTTTTGGCTTACCACCAATACCTGTCGCGCCTTCATCACGGATTTCACCGCCTGAACCTGTTGATGCGCCCGGCCATGGAGAGATTGCCGTTGGGTGGTTGTGCGTTTCAACTTTCATCAAGATGTGTGTTTTCTCTTGGTGATAGTTGTACTGACGAGTTTCTGGATCTGGGAAGAAACGACCGACTTCAGAACCTGTCATTACCGCTGCATTATCTTTATAAGCAGACAGAACGTGTTCTGGTGTCGTTTCAAAGGTGTTCTTAATCATCTTGAACAATGATTTTTCTTGCTTAACGCCATCGATAGTCCAATCAGCGTTAAAGATCTTGTGACGACAGTGCTCTGAGTTCGCTTGTGCGAACATCATTAGCTCGATGTCAGTCGGGTTACGACCTAGCTTTTCAGTGAAGCTTTCAAAAAGGTAATCAATTTCATCTTCTGCAAGCGCAAGACCTAGGGTAACGTTTGCTTGTTCGAGCGCTTTACGTCCGCCAGTTAATAGGTCAACTTCCGCATAAGGAGCAGGTTCAGCAACAATAAATAGTGCTGCGGCCGATTCGAAGTCAGTGAAAACCACTTCCATCATACGGTCGTGCAAGATTGCTTTCAGCTCAACAAGTTGAAGCTCAGAAAGTTCAGAAGAAGTTTCAATGTAGAAAGCGGTACCGCGCTCTAGACGTGACACTTTAGCCAGTCCACAGTTGTGTGCGATATCAGTTGATTTTGAAGACCAAGGCGAGATAGTGCCTGGACGTGGCGTTGCAAGCAGCAATAAACCTTCAGGTTCATGCTCTTCAATCGTTGGACCGTAAGTCAGTAGCTTTTCTAGCTTCTCAACTTCAGACGCATCTAGGTCTGCCGTTAAATCAGCAAAGTGGGCAAACTCAGCGTAAATACCTGTTACAGGTAAGCTTAATTCACGACAAAGCTCTAAAAGCTTGTTAACACGAAACTCAGATAGAGCTGGGGAGCCACGCAAAATTCTCATGTGCTTAGGTCTCTTATGCAGTTGATTAAGGTGATATTGGAATAAATTCAGTGGGTTATAGGAACAACCTAACTGTTTTCTTCGAAGCTATTCCCGAAGGTTAACAAACCTATGCCGATTCCACCTCTTCAATGCGAGCGCATTATAAAGCATTTCTTTTTGTGACGTAACACCAAAAGCAACCGTTTGCGTTATTTTTTTCATCTAACGATATAAATGACAGTTTTGCTGCATTTATCAGCACTTTTACAACTGTTTAAATAAACCTGCTTTGCCAGCCTTGCGGGGTTTGGTATAAAGGGGCTTCCACTTTTCGAGATTTCATTTTGATGCCTAAATTTACGCTCATCTTTTCGTCCAAATTCCTTCTGCTTGCTATTGCTCTTTTTGGACTAGCTGGATGCCAGATTGAGTCTGAACCTAAAAGTGTCCTTGAGCAGATACGAGATCGCGGCGTTCTGCGTGTCGGCACACTGAATAACCAACTCTCTTATTACATTGGTCCCGATGGCCCTGCTGGCTTAGATTATGAACTGGCTCGTGAGTTTGCTAAAGAGCTTGGTGTAAAGCTTGAAGTTAAACCTGCATACCGCTTATCCGGCCTATTCCCTGCGTTGAAGAAAGGCGAAATCGATCTTATCGCGACTGGGTTAACACAAAACAACAACCTGACACGTACGTATCGCGCTGCGCCTGCTTATTACTACGTAAGCCAACAAGTCGTGTACAAGAAAGGTCAATGGCGACCAAGAAATCTCGATCAACTGATCAAGTTTGAGAACGATCGTCAGGCCGAGTTTGTAAAAAAACAATCTGAATCAGAAGAAACGGCATCAAATGAAACACTGACGCCATCTTTAGTTGTGGTGAAAGACTCACACTTTGAACCAACACTAAAACAGCTTCAGAATACACACGATGACTTTATCTACGATGCGGTCGGGAATGCAGACATCAATGACCTGCTAAAAGAAGTATCAACCGGAGAGCGATTGTTTACTGTTGCAGACTCCATTGAACTTTCATTGGCTCAGCGTTTATACCCTGATGTGGCTCTTGCTTTCGAACTCACTGAAGACCAACCTATCTCTTGGTATTTAGAACGTTCAGAAGATGAGAGTCTGTATGCGTTGCTGATTGAGTTCTTCGGTAACCTTAAACAGTCAGGTGAACTGGCTTCACTGGAAGAGAAATACATCGGTCACATTAGTACCTTTGACTACGTTGATACTCGTGCTTTTATCCGTGCATTGGACAGCAAGCTACCAAAATGGTCACCACTATTTCAGCAATACTCACAAGAATTTGATTGGCGCTTAATCGCTGCTTTGGCATACCAAGAGTCACACTGGAACCCAGTCGCGCGTTCTCCAACCGGTGTTCGTGGCATGATGATGTTGACGCTGCCAACCGCGAAGAGCGTAGGTGTAACCAATCGTCTTGATCCTAAACAATCGGTACAAGGTGGCGTGGAATACTTACGTCGTATCGTGAATCGAGTTCCTGACTCTATTACTCAACATGAAAAAATCTGGTTTGCCCTCGCGTCATATAACGTAGGTTACGGTCACATGATGGATGCACGTCGCTTAACCAAAGCACAAGGCGGTGATCCTGACGCTTGGGGGGATGTGAAAGACAGGCTGCCTCTTCTAAGACATAAGAAGTACTACAGTAAAGCTCGTTACGGTTATGCTCGTGGTGATGAAGCAAGGAATTACGTTGAGAACATTCGACGTTATTACCAAAGCATTATTGGCCATGTGAACAAGCGAAATAAAGAAGAAGAAGCAAGCCTTGAAGGTTTGGTGGTTATCCCACCTTTAGAGATCTCGGGCGCTGAATCGACAATCAGTGCGGCTGAATCCGCTGTCGACGAAGCTGAGTCTTCCAAATAAATAAAAAGAGCAATGCTATATAGCGTTGCTCTTTTTTTTGTTTGTTTAACTGCTGGTTAGCATTGAGAAAATAAGTAAACAAAGTGACCGTTAAATTTAAGGTGTCATATTGCAGTAACAATCGAACTTTATAACGACACACCATAAGCGCCATGTGTTCTGCTGTATTCAGACACTGGCCATCGCGATGGTTACTCAAAAGGTATCGCTAAGTTCGCGACAGAGCTCATAAACAAATAACCACTATAATTAAAACTGAAGTCATAATTACAAAGCCAGACGACAAATAGGAAATCGTTGAAATGATGAAGAACAAACTGAAATCGAAACGCCTTGATAAGACCGTTGCTGCAAACCGTCGTAAGCGTATGCTTTCAAATAATAAGAAAAAGATCATTTGGCGCAACCGTGCTTTCATGCAGATACTTTCTGAGTAAAGATACCGAGTAAGTTTTCTGCGGCACTCTTGCAATGAGAGTGCCGAAGCATGCTTCTATCTATTGTTACTGTCCTTATTCTTGTCACTTGCCTTATTGGCTTCTAAACGCTGCTCTTCCTGCAAACGCTCAAGCTTTCGCTTCTCTTTGATCTCTTTTCTACGTCGTTTAAAAAACGCCTGTAGTTGCTCGCGACACTCATCCTCTAATAGCCCGTGATCAACATCGGCATAGTGATAAGAAGCTTGGCTCTCAAACAAATTCAACACCGTCCCTGCAGCACCCGCTTTTAGATCTGGCGCACCAAAAACAATGCGCTTCACTCGGCTGTGTAACAAGGCACCCGCACACATAGGGCATGGCTCAAGCGTGACATACAAGGTGGTATCAAGCAGTCGATAATTTTCCAGAACCTGCCCCGCTTTGCGCAAGGTTTCCACTTCAGCGTGCGCTGTTGCGTCATGGCTGCCAATCGAACGGTTCCATCCTTCAGAGATAATTTCACCATCTTTTACTAACACGGCACCGACGGGCACCTCTCCCTCACTCTCCGCTTTTTTGGCTACTTCGATGGCTCGTCGCATGAAGATTTCATCTTGAGGGGTGAATTGATGGTCTGACAAAGGAGACTCCAAAAAGCAAACAATAGAAACAAAAAAGTATGCGGTGAAGCATACCTAATCTTAGTGATGATGAACAACAAAGAGATGTGAACAATAACCACGTGCTAGATAATAGAGGTTAGTTTTTACTTTTAACTATATCTCTATCTAAATAACAGAAAAAGCCCGCACATTTCGGTGCGGGCTTAGTAATGAATAAAGCTTAATTTTGCTTAGTTCAATCTTACATAGTGTAAGTGTAAGGTGCTTGGATACCCAGTGGGATACCAAGAGCCCAGTAAGCTAGCAGGAAGATTGACCAACCGATTAGCATAGCAATCGAGAATGGCATCATTAGAGAAGCTAGAGTACCGATACCTGTCGACTTAACGTAACGTTGACAGTAAACAACAACCAGTGGGAAGAACACCATTAGTGGAGAGATGATGTTAGACACTGAATCGCCTACACGGTAAGCCGCTTGAGATAGCTCAGGAGAGATACCCACAACCATTAGCATAGGTACTAGGATAGGACCAATCAGTGCCCACTTAGCAGAAGCAGAACCTACAAGAAGGTTAACTGCAGCCGTTAGTAGAATCATACCAACGATTGTCGCTTCACCAGGAAGATCCATCGCTTTCAGGCCTTCAGCACCGTAAAGTGCCAACATAGTACCGATGTTTGATTGAGCGAATGCAGATAGGAACTGAGCACAGAAGAACGACATTACAATGTATGCGCCCATCGTTGCCATCGTCTCAGACATTGCTTTGATAACATCATTACTATTCTTGAAAGTACCCGCAACACGGCCGTAGACGATACCCGGAATAATAAACAGGATGAAGATCAGAGGAACGATAGACTTCATCACTGGTGCTGAGAACGCCGTTAGTTCACCTTCAGGCGAACGAAGTGCAGAGTTTTCAGGAACCAAAGCAGCAATAAGCAGACCAATACCTGCAACCATTGCCCAACCAGCAAATTTGAATGCTTTAGATTCAATCGCCGTGAAGGTACCTAGATCAGGTGCTTGTTCTGCATCTTCATCAACAGGAGTGTTAGCAAGACGAGGTTCGATGATCTTCTCTGTTACGTACCAACCGATAGCAACGATTAGAACGGAAGATAGGCCCGTAAAGAAGATGTTCGCTAGAGGGTTAACCACGTATGCAGGGTCAAGAACGTTTGCCGCTGTTTGAGTGAAACCTGCTAGTAGAGGATCAATACCTGAAGGAATGAAGTTCGCAGAGAAACCACCAGATACACCAGCAAACGCTGCTGCAATACCCGCTAGAGGGTGACGACCCGCTGCGTGGAAGATGATACCGCCAAGAGGAATGACTAGAACGTAACCTGCATCAGCTGCTGTGTGAGACACGATAGCAACCAAAATTAGCATTGGCGTTAGTAGCTTAGCTGGCGTGAAGTTAAGCATCTTCTTAAGGCCAGTCGTAATGAAGCCTGAAGAGTCAGCAACGCCAACACCTAGCATAGCAACAAGTACAATGCCTAGCGGTGCAAAACCTGTGAATGTGGTAACCATATTCGCTAGGAAGCTAGCAAGCGCTTCACCAGTTAGTAGGTTGTTAACTTCTAGAGCAGCACCCGTTTGAGGGTTGATTAGGTCGAATGAAAGATTCGACAAAAGTGCAGATGCTACCCATACGATAACTAGAGCCCAGAAGAACAGAATTGCTGGGTCTGGAATTTTGTTGCCGGCGCGTTCAATGAAGTTTAGAAAGCGGTCCATCCCACTGGTCTTCTCAGTCGATGGTGCTTTTTTTACGGCTTGGTTACTCATGGTAACTCCATATGTGATGTTATTTGTTTAGGCCTAATATAAGTTTTGACCACGGCCTATTGGTGCAGCACATATTCTATTAAAGTCGCCATAAAAAAGCACAATATTCCACCTTATTTTCCATAAATGGAGACATATTTTGCAAAAATACAATGCAACGGCAACAATATAAAAACACAAAAAACACCATTCCATATACAGCCATTTAACTAGTACGCAAACAATGTCCTAGAAATGAAAAGTGTCGGTAAAAGGAGTGTCGTGTGCCTTGGCATGCAGTAAACGCTTGCTTAGGGATCAGTCAAACTCACTGTATTTGGATAGCATAGTTTCTAGATAAATGCTTTGTGATTTGTTCATACGATCTTGCCATGCAACTGTCACAATAATGTTTTTCAAAGCACCAGACAAAGCACCGTTGGCATTTGTCACTTCGCATGTCATCACATAAGCAGAGCCAGATAAGCCGGACAAGGGAACTGAACTTGTCGTGTTCAGACAGTAACTCACTTGATTGAGTTCCGAAAAAGGAATTAAACCTACCGCCCCACTCGCATTAGACGCCCGAGTTCGATAATACTCCATCTGCCTTTCAGCAAAATACAGCGCTTCAACACTGTGGAGAGCAAAGTCCGATTTTTGTTCAACATAAATCTGTAATTTAACCAACCCTAACGAAGCAACCCCTATGAGCAAAAAAGAGATAAGCACCTCTATCAAACTGAAACCTTGGTGTTTAGAAGTCATTCCATGATCCTCGCTTCCATTGGTAAATTGCAGGCGGATCACTCGCATTAGATTCTGAACGAAAATCCAAATCCATATCACCAACAATCGTTGTCACACCAAGTGGCGAATCAAAGATAAGGCCACCTGAAGGTAAATCAGAGGCAAATTGAATCCCAACACTTTTTTTCAGGACGGTAGCGTCATCGATGTCTTTGATAAAAGGAGCAAATACATTGGGAGTGACAAGCGCTTTCCAGAAGTCGTCTATACGAGTTTTAACATGGCTCTTTTGATAGTCGACCAAATGATAAATCACACCGTTGTAAGCCATGGCACCATTTAACGCGAGCACACCATCTTGAATCACCAGAAGTTGAGATTGATTGTTGGCGGCAGCAAGCGCTGAATTGATATGGCAATTTCCCTCAACCCACAATCCCTTGGTTTGCCCTAGAGTAAAATGGTCCATAATTTCGGTGCCACACTCTGTCGCATTCAGTATCTGCACGCGCTTAAAAAGATCAGTGTCTTGTGATAAGTCGACAATATTTTGATCCGTTTTCGCGATACCAAAGAAAGTATAAAACGGGCTCATATTTGGATCGGGATTAAAATCTTTTTGGAAGGGAGGCTGATTTGTTCCTTGAGAGGAGTCTGGCGCATAAATTGAATAGCGACTTCCTGAATTGCCTTTGGGGATCTCCGTTTTATATTCGCTATCACATACGCCATCAAAACCAGAAAACGGGCCATCCGCACTTGGGTCGAGCACTTCTAAGCCTAACGTTTGTCCTAAATCACCATGTGTTGAATCGTATTGGTAAGTAAAAAGGTCAGCAAAAGTAACACTAACACACTCATATTCATTACCGCTGATCGGTTCTTCTTTTACTGTAGGCTTCAGGCTCAATGTACCAATGATCTCAATCGGCCCTGTTGATTGAATCGCCCCACCTCCTAACTGAGAGCTCTCACGAATGGTTTTAGACAGCAGCTGTGTATCAGTTGTCGATGCAATAATATAAGCAATGGAACTCGCACTATCCGAAACCTCAATTTGCGGTTCATTATCATAAGGAGAACACCAATCAGAAAAGTCGGCAGGACGAGCACTGGCATCTTTGATATCTAAAACGGTTTTATCGAGCTCACGTAGATAGGAATATGCACACTCTAAACCACCTTCCGAACGCCAATGATTTTGCCTTCCTTGCACCTCATTTTGAGCTACTTTAATTTGATGGAATACACTGCGATACGTGCCTAAGGTCACCACTAAAGCACCAATTAAAAGCACTGACGTAATCAATAAAGTCACCACACCACGTTGCTTTCTAAACATCATCATTGCCAGTTCCTCTGCTTAACATAAACAGAAACAGATTTGGAAACACCTGCGGTTGGAATTGACGCTGTAATATTAATATCAGTAAGCGTGCTCCTTATAGAATTCTGCTCCAATACCTGAGAAGTAATATTGAGTTCATCTACTTCGATGAGGCTGTCATCAAATAGCGAATAACAACCCGTGACTTCATTGAACGAAAGGAGGTCGTCAGATACAAGTATGCCCTTTTCACATATTTTCAGCCTAGTCCCATCCTTGCGGTAAACGATATGTCGATGATCTTTATCGTCACTTGAGCCTTGTCTGAAATAAACAAAACCAACCGCAACACCGCCACTCACTTGGATGGTGTTACTCGCGCCAGATAACTTAATTGAGTAACCATTAGCACCATCGTAGCCCGCTCGTTGGATATCTTCTTTCATCACCTGCATGGTGCTGGTTAGGTTTTGCAGCAGCAATAGCTCAATACCTTTATCTTTAGCGATTCTCTGCCCCGTAATAAACACACTGCCGATAATTGAAATAGCAAACACGCCAATCACAGAGGCCACCATCAATTCAATCAGTGATGTACCTTGTTGCTTGTGAGACGCTGCCATTATCGGCTTAACACGCTTCATAGCCATACTGCGCGCTCGACTCGCCGCACACCTTAATGCGCCCAGGAGGGCTAGATAATTTGATCAAAAGCCGATCGGTTGAAACTGTATTAGGCGCCAGATACAGAGTCCCTCGAGAGGGTCTTCCACGAACGCTCTCAAAGGTGATTCTGTCTCCGGTATAGTTATGAGAAAAAGAGAGATCACGAAAGGGTTCGCCCGACAACTGCAGTAAGGTTTCTCCTGACAAGTCTTCGGTCGGTTTTAACCAAATAGTCCAACCTCCAGTTGATTGCACTTCATTCTTTTCCATCGAGAAATGAACCCAAAGATCTTGATTCCTTTTTACTGACTCTGACTTAGCCTGAATAAGAAAACCATTTAACTCGCCAGCCAATCGCTGCATCTTCACGGTTTGCGTGACAGAACTAAAACTCGGGGCAGCCGTGGCTATCAGAATCGACAAAACCGATACCGTTATTAACAGCTCTAGTAGATACCCCCGTGCATGCACGGGGTACTTACTGTTACAACTCCATGCGGAGTTGACCAGAATCCTTTTCGCCCTGGTGTCTAACGTAATTCGCTATAACTTGTTCATTCACGCCTACGCTACTGACAAAGTAACCTGGCGACCACACAATGTTCTCTTTCCAGTAAACCTTACTTAGCCAACTGAACGTTTTTCGCATGTGGTGCGACGATTGGCTTTTTAGTTTACCCATGACGTCTGAAATACTGTATTTCGGTGGGATAAGCATCATCATATGCAGATGATCTTCATCAAAGCCTATCGTCTCAATCTCAACGCCAGGTAAACTTCGCAGTAACTTTGGCATAACCTTCCGTAGGTAGCTGCACATACCAGGATTCAGGATTTTCCGACGGTACTTAGTTACCCAAACTACGTGATACTTCGTGTAGTAGACACTATGGGATGAGGTGTAATATTGCATTTATCCATCGTACCGTCTCCAAAGGCATTCATCCACGGGTAAACCCGTGGTTTTCTGTATCCACAGAATAAAGTAAACCCGCGAGTCATTTCCCAAATCCCTATGTAATTTGATGCGTAACCGTATTTAATCTTGCGTCGATGCTACCACCGGAGAAAAATAGGCAGAGATATGAAAGGAAACTACTCGCGATGATTCGAAGAAATATATGCAACCACAGCAACTTAAGCATTAAAGGAATGACATTGGTCGAATTATTGATCGCTGTCGCCATCATGGGGATACTCGGCGCCATTGCCTATCCAAGTTATACAAACCATGTAATCAAGGCGCATCGAGTCACAGCGATAGCTGACATGACAAAGATACAATTGGAGATGGAAACGCTATACACGGGAAGCTACGTGTCCGCTGCGGAGAGTATTATTTCTGGAGGAACATGTTTGTTTTGCGATACGGATACCAGTCGCTACACGCTAGCAGTTTCGGCTAGCAGCACGACCTATTCGATTCAGGCTGAACCACTTTCACCACAGACAAGCGATGACTGCTTAGATTCGACGACCGATATTTTGGAATTGCACCAATCAGGAGTTTCGGAGCCAGAAGCGTGTTGGAAGTGACAAGATAAAATACCAAAGGACGCTAAATCTTATCTCCCGAAATCTCAGCTCTTTCTTCTTTAATCTTCTTCCTTGTTAGGTTCTTCTTTTTCTATGATCTATAGACACAAAAAAGCCTGCTACATGAGCAGGCTTTTCTAATTTTATCAATAACCTAATTACTTAGTTAGATCATCGAAGAAGTTTTTAACGCCGCTGAAGAAGCCTTCAGACTTTGGCTTATGCTTGCTCGCCGCTTCGCCACAACATGTCTCTTCGAAATCGCGAAGAAGTTGTTTTTGACGAGAGCTTAGCTTAACCGGTGTTTCAACTACTAGCTTAACGATTAGGTCACCCACACCACCGCCACGAACACCTTTCACGCCTTTGCCACGCATACGGAACATACGGCCCGTTTGTGTCTCTTCAGGCACTTTAAGGTTTACACGGCCATCCAGTGTCGGAACTTCAACTTCACCGCCTAGCGCAGCCATTGTGAAGCTAACTGGCACTTCACAGTAAAGATTGTTGCCGTCACGCTCAAAGATGTTGTGCTCTTTTACGTGTACTTGTACATACAAGTCGCCAGCCGGAGCGCCGTGCTCTCCTGCTTCGCCTTCGCCAGATAGACGAATGCGATCACCAGTATCAACACCTGCTGGGATCTTAACGTTAAGCGTTTTCGTCTTCTGTTTGCGACCTTGACCATGACATGAGTTACATGGGTCTTTGATGATCTTGCCTTTACCGTTACAAGTAGGACAAGTCTGTTGAACCGCAAAGAAACCTTGGCGCATTTGTACCTGGCCGTGGCCATGACAAGTACCACACGTTTGTGCAGAAGAACCCGCTTTAGCGCCGCTACCATCACAAATATCACATTCAACAAGTGTTGGTACTTCAATTTCTTTAGATACACCACGAACGGCTTCTTCTAGAGAAAGCTCCATGTTGTAACGTAAATCAGAACCACGTTGTGCACGCGCTTGACCGCCACCACGACGACCGCCGCCAAAGATATCGCCAAACACATCACCGAAGATATCGCCGAAGTCACCTTGGCCACCGCCGCCGTAACCGCCGCCGCCACCCATGCCACCTTGTTCAAAAGCTGCATGGCCGTATTGGTCGTAAGCTGCTTTCTTTTGAGTATCGGTTAGGATCTCGTACGCTACTTTTACTTCTTTAAATTTGTCTGCTGCGCTGTCATCACCCTGATTACGGTCCGGGTGGAATTTCATCGCTAAGCGTTTGTACGCTTTTTTAATATCACGCTCTGATGCATCGCGGCTTACGCCTAATACTTCGTAAAAATCACGTTTTGACATGTTCTAGGTCACCAAATAATTGCTACTACCGAATGATCACTTCAGTAGTCTGTGTATCAATCTAGATAAAAGTTCTGCCGGCTGAAGCACCGAATAAAGCTATTATCTAGATCGACAAGTCTAAATACAAATTTACGGGCGTGAGAGTTACCTCTGACGCCCGTATATTTAGAAATCGAAAAACGACTTTTTCTAAGCTAAAACACGATAGGTCAAGGAGAAGGCACGGACTTTCTTAACCAACCAAAAGGCAAGTGTAAGTGAGTACCTTCGACGAAGAAATCACGTGTTATAGCGACGAAAAATTATTTTTTGTCTTCTTTTACTTCTTCGAACTCAGCGTCTACCACATCGTCGTCTTGCTTAGGTTGTTCACCAGCGTCAGCACCAGCTTGTTCAGCTTGAGCTTTCTGTTGAGCAATTTCCATTAGCTTTTGAGCTGCTTGCATAAGTTCTTGAACTTTAGCGTCGATAGCTTCTTTGTCGTCACCAGACTTAACTGATTCTAGAGCTTCGATAGCTGCTTCGATTTTAGCTTTCTCGTCTGCAGGTAGAGCTTCACCAGCTTCTTCTACTTGCTTCTTAGTGCCGTGAATCATTTGGTCAGCTTGGTTACGTGCAGTTACTAGCTCTTCGAACTTCTTGTCAGCTTCTTTGTTAGCTTCTGCTTCTTGAACCATTGCTTCGATCTCTTCCTCAGACAAACCGCCTGATGCTTGGATAGTGATCTTCTGCTCTTTACCTGTCGCTTTATCTTTAGCAGATACGTTCAGGATACCATCAGCATCTAGGTCGAATGTTACTTCAACTTGTGGCATGCCACGTGGTGCAGGTTGGATACCTTCTAGGTTAAACTGACCAAGAGACTTGTTGTAAGTCGCTTGCTTACGCTCACCTTGAAGAACGTGGATAGTTACTGCGCTTTGGTTGTCTTCAGCTGTAGAGAACACTTGATCCGCTTTAGTAGGGATAGTTGTATTTTTCTCGATAAGCTTAGTCATTACGCCGCCCATCGTTTCGATACCGAAAGATAGAGGAGTAACGTCTAGAAGAAGAACGTCTTTAACTTCACCCGCTAGTACACCACCTTGAACAGCAGCACCCATTGCAACAGCTTCGTCAGGGTTCACATCTTTACGTGGCTCTTTACCGAAGAATTCAGTTACTTTAGCTTGAACCATAGGCATACGAGTCTGACCACCAACTAGGATAACGTCAGTGATTTCGCCTACAGATAGTTCAGCATCTGCTAGAGCAACTTTTAGTGGCTCAAGAGAACGTTGAACTAGGTCTTCAACTAGAGACTCAAGCTTCGCACGAGTCACTTTGATGTTCATGTGCTTAGGACCAGTCGCATCAGCAGTAACGTAAGGTAGGTTTACGTCAGTTTGAGTAGTAGAAGAAAGCTCGATTTTCGCTTTTTCTGCTGCTTCTTTAACACGCTGCATTGCTAGTGGATCAGCTTTAAGGTCGATACCTTGCTCTTTCTTGAACTCATCTACTAAGTAGTTGATCATGCGGTTATCGAAATCTTCACCACCAAGGTGAGTATCACCGTTAGTTGAAAGAACTTCGAAAGTCTTCTCGCCTTCTACTTCATCGATTTCGATGATAGAGATATCGAATGTACCACCACCAAGGTCGTATACAGCGATAGTGCGATCACCACCTTGCTTGTCTAGGCCGTAAGCCAGAGCAGCAGCAGTAGGTTCGTTGATAATACGTTTAACATCTAGACCAGCGATACGGCCAGCATCTTTCGTTGCTTGACGTTGAGCATCGTTGAAGTAAGCAGGAACAGTTACTACTGCGCCAGTTACTTCTTCGCCTAGGAAGTCTTCAGCTGTTTTCTTCATTTTCTTAAGAACTTCAGCAGATACTTGAGGAGCCGCCATTTTTTGGCCTTGCGCTTCAACCCATGCATCACCGTTGTCAGCCTTAACAATGTTGAAAGGCATGATTTCGATATCGCGTTGAACTTCTTCATCTTCAAAACGACGACCAATTAGACGCTTAATTGCGAATAGTGTGTTTTGAGGGTTAGTAACAGCTTGACGTTTTGCAGGTTGACCAACTAGCGTTTCGCCTTCTGTGTATGCGATTACCGATGCTGTTGTACGTTCGCCTTCAGCATTTTCAATTACGCGTGGTTTGTCGCCGTCAAGAACAGCAACACAAGAGTTAGTAGTACCTAAATCAATACCAATGATTTTACCCATCAGGCCATCTCCGAATATATATTATTTAGTTTTTGCTATACCCACATATGTGGGGGTGGGAATCAGGGATTCAACCCTAATACACAAAATTAAAGTGCAAATGTAATTTGCTTTCGTATGCACCATAGATAAGGGCTCACAAAGCCTTTTCAAGGGTAAAAATGGATTTTTTTTCATTTATTTTAATAAAAGGAATAATTAGGTACGAATACATATCATTACCGCCTATATAAGTCCCATAACTGGGTTTATCAACTTTCGATTATCCGTTGCTATAGCAAAGTTCTGTTTCTGGTAAAAAGACTAGTCAGACAGATTTCCCTCACAAAGCCATTCACTCTCAGTTAAAGAAGATAAAGTGCCCTCCTCCCCCAATAAAAAACGGAGCCACTTGGGCTCCGTTTATCTATTCAGGTTTTCAACTTAGATTCAATCTATAAAGGAAAAGTCTCTGATTATGCTTCTGCTTTCTGTAGCTCAGCTTCTTCGTTAGTTTCAACGCCGATTTCGTTTTCAGATTTCGCTACGATAGTGTTAACCGCAGTGTCACCAACAACGTTAGAAGAAGTACAGAACATGTCACAGATACGGTCAACAGCAGCAACAATCGCTAGGCCTTCTGGTGGCAAACCTAGTTGGTGCAATAGAACACCGACCATAACAACACCGCCACCGGGAACACCACCAGCACCGATAGACAGTAGCAAGATAGTTAGACCGAGAGTAAAGATATCAGCAGTGTTGATTGGCTGACCAAATGCATTTGCTACGAACATAGTTGCTAGTGCGATGTAGATAGACACACCAGACATGTTCATTGTTGCACCCAGTGGTACACCGAAACCTGCTACTGACTTAGATACGTTCAGTTTGTCCGTTAGAGTACGCATTGTTACTGGAATTGTCGCGTTCGAACTTGCCGTCGATAGTGAGAATAGAACTTGCTCACGAGTTGCACGTAGAAACTGCTTTGGAGAAATACCAGTGAATGAACCAACCATCATTGGGTAGAAGAAGAAGATCCAAAACACAAGCATTGCCACAACAAGCGCTACATAGCCAGCAACTGACATTAGCGTGTTTGCATCAAGTGTTGCACCTAATTGAATCATCAGAGCAAACACACCGTATGGCGCAAGGCTCATTACTAGGCCGATAAGCTTCATCATGATTTCGTTGGCCATCTTGAATGTCTTGATAGCTGGGCCACCACGAGAATCAAGAGCTTGGATAGCAAGACCAGTCAGAATAGCCATGAAGATGATTTGCAGCATGTCACCACTTGCAAAGGCTTCTACAGGGTTGCTAGGAACGATGTTAACAACAAGAGAGAAGATATCTGGCGTTTCAGTTGTTGTAAGCGCAATTGTCTCAGAAACTGTACCCGCTAAATTCGCACCAGCACCCGGTTGGAAAATAAGACCAATCGTTAGAGCTGCTGAAATCGCAATGATGGTGTTAATAATGTAAAGACCAAAGGTTTTACCACCAAGACGACCGAATGAACGAATATCTTTTAGCTCAACGATACCGCAAACAATAGATACGTATACAAGAGGTACTACAAGCAGCTTGATAAGTGATACGAACATACCACCAGCACCTTCAGCAGCGCCGAGTAGGTACGTATCAAAAATAGCAATGCCGCTGAATAGGTACTGAATAGCAGTACCAATAATTAGGCCAGCAAACAAGCCTACAAAAATCTTACTTGAGAGCGATTTATCCATCGTTCTTCTCCAGTTTGTTGTGTTTAAAATTTGTACTTTTATAGTTATATATGCGACTAGAATCGCTATATCGCAGTGGATTTTACATACAAAGATAACAATTAAAAGTATTTATTTACAAAAATATTACAAGTGTGACGTCGAAACATTTCTCACATAACAACCAGTTTTATAATATAAAACTCTAAATCGCTGATCTGGATAAAATAAAAAGAACGACATTCTTAATGCGATTTTGATGACTATTTACTTGGGCTCTCAAGTTACAAACATAAAAAAAGAGAGACATATGCCTCTCTTTTCATTTTACGTTAACCAGTGAATTATTTTGTCGCCGCTATTTTCTTACTTCACAATTGCAACAATCAACGGCTCAGCAAACGGTAACTCAATTACTTAGCAACCATTACCATTGCAGGGCGAATAACACGGCCATTAAGCTCGTAGCCTTTCTGCATAACAAACATCACAGTATTTGATTCGTGATCTGGGCTTTCTTGAATAGACATTGCTTGGTGGTATTCAGGGTTGAATACTTCACCTTCAGGGTTGATCTCTGTCAGACCAAATTTAGCCACTGTGTCTACGAACGTTTTGTGCGTTAGCTCAACGCCTTCAAGAATTGGCTTAACCGCTTCATTCTCAGCATCTGCAGCTTGTACTGCACGCTCTAGGTTATCGATAACAGGCAGTAGGCCTTCAGCGAATTTGTTTAGCGCGTATTTACGTGCTTTATCCACTTCTTGCTCAGTACGACGACGCATATTCTCAACTTCAGCTTTAGCGCGTAGTACAGAATCTTGCTGCTCTTTCACTTTAGATTCGCTAGATAGCAATGCAGCTTCTAGTTGAGCGATTTTTGCTTCTTGCTCATCAACAGACTCTTCATTCAGTTCAGCTTCTTCAACTTTCTCAGCTTCAGCGATGATTTGATCTAGCTCAGCTTCCGTTACTTTGTTTTCTTCGTTGCTCATGATCTCTCCAGAATTCGTTTTCAATGCAAGTGACAGGTGTATTTGCACCCCAAATTGATATAAAACACTCGCATAGACGTTCAACTTGCCTTTATTATGGGGATGAAGAATTTTGATTCAAGCCTAATTCGTTTGGAAACCTTATGAAAAAGCCATTTGAAGTCATCGCCATTATTGGTAAACCTCGAGATCAGCAAGCAATTCAGACTCATAGAGAGCTCTATCAGTGGTTAAGTGCTGAGGGTTATCAAGTGTTTGTTGATGACAGACTCGCTACTATTTTAGACGATATCCCCAAAAAACATTTTTCTAGCTTAATTGAACTAGGAAAACGTGCTGATCTCGCGATTGTTGTCGGTGGCGACGGCAATATGCTGGGGGCCGCTCGTATTTTGTCGCGTTTCGATATTTCAGTCATCGGTGTTAACCGAGGCAATTTAGGTTTTCTGACAGATCTGAACCCTGAAAACTTCCAAACCTCACTCACCGATGTACTTAAAGGTGAGTTTATGGAAGAAGAGCGATTCCTACTCGAAACAGAGATACATCGTCATGGCCAAATAAAAAGCCACAACGCGGCACTCAATGAAGCCGTACTTCACCCTGGTCAAGTTGCACGCATGATCGAGTTTGAAGTGTATATCGATAACAGCTTCGCCTTCTCTCAGCGTTCTGATGGCTTGATCGTATCAACCCCAACGGGTTCAACAGCTTACTCGCTTTCAGGCGGTGGCCCCATTCTGTCATCAAGCCTAAATGCAATTTCATTAGTGCCAATGTTCCCGCACACACTTTCAAGCCGACCATTAGTGGTTGATGGAAAGCGTCGAATCAAGCTTATCGTCTCGCCTGACAACCGCGGAACTCAAGAAGTCAGCTGCGATGGTCAAATCTCGCTGCCTGTTTCTCCTGGTGATGAGATCCACATTTATCAAAGCCCGAATGTGCTCAAGCTGATCCACCCTAAAGACTACAACTACTACCATGTCCTGCGTAACAAACTAGGTTGGTCGAGTAAGCTGTTCTAAAAGAATAAACGCTCCAGAAGTAACCGAAAATTTGAAAGGCTGACGCATTCGTCAGCCTTTTTTATTGCCGATCAAAAGCCCGCCATTTCTATCTTCCCGCCAATCCATCACACCGTCACTCCCAAAAGGGAGGAACGACTGTATTGGGAATCTATAGCAGTTTCAGTGTTCTACGGACAACTTCAATTCTGAGAGCTGTCGCAAAAAAATTTCACTTGCCGACTTTACTGTATAAAGAAACAGTATATACTGATCTTATATACAGTATTGTTCAGTTATACAGGTAAATAAAAATGCTGGCTCATCTCAGTGTTAACAATTTCGCTATTGTTAAGTCTTTACAGCTAGAACTCTCTAAAGGCATGACAACAATCACCGGTGAAACGGGTGCAGGTAAATCTATCGCGATCGATGCTTTAGGCTTATGTCTTGGAGGAAGATCAGATGCAGGAATGGTAAGACAAGGTGAAGAAAAAACCGAAGTCAGTGCCGCTTTTTTACTTGAGAACAATCTGCATGCGACCCGCTGGTTAGAAGACAATGAACTGCTTGATGGCGGTGAATGCATATTACGTAGAACCATCTCTAAAGAAGGTCGTTCTCGTGCATTCATCAACGGCAGCCCAGTTCCTCTTTCACAACTGAAATCTCTAGGCCAACTGCTGATCAACATTCATGGTCAACATGCGCACCATCAATTGATGAAAAGTGACTATCAAATGGCGATGCTTGATCAATACGCTGGCCATTTGAATCTATTGAAATCGACTCGTAACGCTTACCAAACATGGCGACAAGCGGATAACCACTTAAAAGAGTTACGAGAAAACAGCCAGCAAAACCAAGCTCAAAAACAACTTCTTGAATACCAAATCAAAGAGTTAAATGAGCTGTCTATTGGGGAGGAAGAATATGAAGACCTCGAACAAGAGCATAAGCGCCTCTCCAATAGCGGAGAATTGGCCTCAACCTGCCAACAGGCTATCGAGCTTATTTACGAAGGCGAAGAAGTTAATGCGCTTAGTATTCTGCAATCGGCCAATCACTCCCTAATTCAGTTAGCAGACCTAGACGAAAGACTGGCTGAGCTGCCAAACCTACTCTCCGAAGCCATTATTCAGATTGAAGAGACCAACAACGAGTTAAGAACTTACCTAGACAGCATTGATGTCGATCCAGGCCGTATGGCTTACGTTGAAGAACGCTTTTCAAAAGTAATGTCGATGTCACGTAAGCATCATGTGTTGCCAGAAGAGTTGTATAATCATCACCAAGACTTGCTGCAACAAATCGAAGCGCTGGATTGCTCTGATGAAAAACTGGATGAATTGGCCAATGATGTCGAGAACCAATACCTGTCGTTCGTTGCCAAATCAGAGAAGCTTCATAAGTCTCGCACTCGTTACGCAAAAGAGCTCAACAAGCTGATCACGCAAAGCATGCACGAACTCAGCATGGAAAAAGCGCAGTTTGCTATTGAAGTGAACAATACTAACATGCACCCATCGCCACTAGGTATGGATAACGTGACCTTTATTGTGTCCACCAACCCAGGTCAACCGATGCAGCCAATTGCTAAAGTGGCTTCTGGTGGTGAACTGTCACGTATATCATTAGCGATTCAAGTGATCACAGCTCAAAAAGTGGATACACCAAGCCTGATTTTCGATGAAGTCGATGTGGGTATCAGTGGACCAACGGCTGCAGTTGTCGGAAAAATGCTGCGTACTCTGGGTGAATCAACCCAAGTGATGTGTGTGACTCACTTACCTCAAGTGGCAGGTTGCGGGCACCAACAGTTGTTCGTGGCTAAAAACACCAAATCGGGGAAAACAGAAACTCAAATGCATACCTTGGATGAGCAACAACGCATATCAGAACTTGCTCGCTTGCTTGGTGGCAGCCAAATTACCGAATCGACGCTGGCCAACGCAAAAGAATTATTAATCGCAGCTTAGGTTACATATTCAGCAACTTTCTGATAATTTACCAAAAATTCTCGGCAATTTTGCAACTTAATTCAAAATTGCCAGTCATAACAAGCTCAAAGCGCAAGGAGCTTTTTACTTCTTGCTGGAGCTTGTTTATTATCAGGCAGTATTTTAGCGAAGAAAGATCTCAAACTATGCGAATTAAAAAGTGGTTAGTTGCAGTTCCACTTGCACTAACAATGTTGACCGGTTGCTCTCTACTAGAGAAGTTGGTTTATCGAATTGACATCAATCAGGGTAACTATGTTGAACAAGAAGCTGTCGAACAGCTCAAGTTTGGCATGACAAAAACACAAGTTCGTTACGTTATGGGCTCACCAATGCTTATCGAAAACGGCTACCCAGACACGTGGTACTACATTTATTACCACACTAAAGGCCATGAAGACCCGATTCAGAAAAACCTAGTCGTGAACTTTGATGCCACTGGCACATTAGTTACGGTCAATGGTGATTTTGAAGCCAGTGACGAGTTCTTCGAAAGCCTTCGCTAGCTTTCAGTCAACAAAGCTATCAGCCGACAAAACTCTCAGTCGACAAAACTCTCAGTCGACAAAACAAGAATCGCAAAAGCCTGCTCACATGAGCAGGCTTTTTAATATTCTGTAACAAATTAATCATCATTACCTGTCCAACAGGCACAAAAAAGCTCGCCAATATCGCGAGCTCTCTTCTTACTTAAATTTGTTTTGCGTTATGATTTAGCTGCTGCCGCTTTTGCTTGTTCAGCACGCTTACGGCGAATCTCTTTGGGATCAGCTAACAATGCTCGATAGATTTCGATACGGTCTTTATCGCGAACCGTCGCATCTAACTTAACGTTACGGCTGAATACGCCAACCTTGTTTTTCGTTAAGTCGATTTCTGGATACAACTCCAAAACACCAGACTGTGCGATGATCTCTTCAACGGTCGCGTTCTTGTTCAACACCAAGGTAAACACACGTTGCTCGTGCGGAAGCGCAAACACAACTTCTACGTGGATCATATCTGATTCAATAGTCATGGCTTAGTAAACCTGTTTCGCTCGTTGAGTAAAAGCACTGACCATATTGCTCGTCAGTTCATTGAAAACCTTACCAAAAGCCATTTCAATCATTCGACTAGAGAATTCAAACTCCAACTTAAGCTCAACCTTACACGCTTGATCGTCGAGCGGAGTGAAATACCAACCGCCCTGCAGTTTCTTAAATGGGCCGTCCACCAGCTCCATTAAGATCTCAGCACCATCCGCTAAACGGTTAGAGGTAGTAAATGTTTTGCTGATACCCGCTTTAGAGACATCAACCGAAGCCACCATAGTTGAATATGAAGATTCGATCACACGTGAACCAGAACACCCTGGCAAAAACTCATGATAACGAGCAACATCATTGACCAAGCTAAACATCTGGTCAGCACTAAACGACACTAATGCTGAACGAGTAACCTTTGGCATATAGACTCCTGTTAAAGACAGCGTTACATTAACACAAACTGCAATTTTAATGGTATTGGGCCAGAGCGCAAATAAAAAGGATTCCCCAACTCGGGTGCAATCCGTATAATGAGGCCATTATGGCAAAAAATAAATCAAAATCAAAAGCCGGTAGCAATACCATTGCGCTTAATAAGAAAGCTCGCCACGAATATTTCATCGATGATGAGATAGAAGCGGGGCTTGAGCTACAAGGCTGGGAAGTAAAATCCCTACGTGAAGGCAAAACCAATATCGCAGAAAGCTACGTCTACATCAGAGACGGCGAAGCATTCATCAGTGGTATGACGATCACTCCGCTCACTCAAGCGAGTACTCATATCGTGGCGAACCCAACACGCATCCGTAAACTACTAATGTCGAGAAAAGAACTCGATAACCTTATCGGTCGTATTAACCGTGAAGGCATGACACTTGTCGCAACCGCGCTTTATTGGTCTCGTTCTTGGGCGAAGATTAAAGTTGGCGTAGCGAAAGGTAAAAAGCTGCACGATAAACGTACTGATATGAAAGAAAAAGATTGGGCGAGAGATAAAGCACGAATTATGAAGAGTAATTTGCGTTAATTTTAAGCACTTAAACGCACAGTGCTAGACAGGCAAAGCTTTTCTGGTACTATGCAAATAACACTTGGGGCTGATTTAGGATTCGACAGGAATTTTGAAGTCTGAGGTGCATGCCGTGGGGCGGTTGGCCACGTTAAAAGCCGCAAAAAAATAGTCGCAAACGACGAAAACTACGCACTAGCAGCTTAATAACCTGCTCAGAGCTCTCTTACCCTAGCTTCCGCTCGTAAGACGGGGACCAATAAGAGATCAAACCCAAACTAGCTAGCGCGGATTCTCCCACCTGAGAGGAAAAGCGCGAATAACAATTCAGGTTAGCCTTTAACTAGCGTGTCGGTTCGCAGGTTGCTGGTGAAATTAAAGATCGACTAAGCATGTAGTACCAATGATGAATGATTTTTGGACGCGGGTTCAACTCCCGCCAGCTCCACCAAACGTTTGGAATGGCGATAAGTCTTTGATTTATCGCCATTTTTTCATTTAATGTCTGCGGAAAATTGATTTGTACTAAAACTAGGTACTAAATCATGAAATATCTTTCACTCACAGCAAAGGGAATCTGGCACTTTCGCTTTCAAGTTCCTTCTCGCTTTCAACACCTCTTCAAGAACCGTAAAGAGATCAAGCGTAGCCTCCGCACATCCGACTTGAATAATGCTAAAGTAGGTGCATTATCATTAGAGTTAGAAATCAGAAAAATCATGTCCGAAGGTTTACCTACATTTGATCTTGATCGAGCCAAAAGTCTTACTGCCCTAAATATTCAAATAAGTATTGATAAAATTAATGCTGCTATTGAACCATTCAGCCATAACCCTTACTTAGCAGACAGCATCGAACTATTCACTGACCCAGCACACCTTGAGGTCATTGATAGTGAATTAAAGAGCAAGCTACTATCTCCAACTGAATCGTTGATATTAGGAAATGAGACTCCTGAAATACTTGCTATTCGAGAGCTAGATCGAATGAATGGGTATAGCTATATTCTCGACACATCCCTTCCTATCTACTTTCAAGCCAAAGAGTACCTTGAACAGGTGTTTCGTTACGTAAAAGCCGCTCAAGAAGCTTTACGAGTAGCAGATTTAGAAACAGCAAGGCAAACTATAGAAAGCTTGAATGCTATTAACTATAGGCTTACCCCTTCTCTTTATTCCCATAGTCACTCATTACCAAAAAGCACTCGTTCGGCAATCGATACGGTCACTAAAAAAACCGACTCAAAACCTAAGATAACCATGCTCAAACTATTCGAGCTATATAAAGAAGAAAAGCTGGGAGAAGGTATTGCTAACCAAACAATAGTAGCGACTGAAAAGAAAGTTCTTGTCGTAGATGAACTACTAAAAAGCCGTCCATTAGAACAACTCGAAAGATCTGACGCATTAGCTATAAAAAAACTTCTGTTAGCGATGCCAAGCAATATTAATAAGAAAAAAGAATTCAAAGACCTATCTATAATTAAAGCCATCAACAAAAATAAAAAACTAAAACACGAATGTTTATCAGAGAGCACTGTTGAAGATTATATTCAGAAGTGCTCATCCCTCTTAAAGTACGGAATACAGCACAAGCTCATTGATTATAACCCCTTCGAGGCGATCAAGTTTAAAGCCACTAATGAAATTGAAGATCGAGATCCATTCTCACTTGAAGAACTGGATTTGATTTTTAGCCAAGATATCTTTCAGTCTCTCAACTTCTCTAAGACTAAACGAAAGAACCAAGAATACAGATACTGGCTCCCCCTTTTAGGCTTGTATGCAGGTGCTCGCATCAACGAGTTGTGTCAACTCTATACTACAGATGTAAGAGAAATCGAAGGTATATGGTGTCTCGACATCAAAAGAGATAGTGGAAACCAGCGCACAAAAAATCTAGCCTCAGTTCGAATCGTTCCCATTCACTCAGATCTTATTGAACTTGGATTTATCAACTATGTGAACTCTCGTCAGGGGAAAGAGCTATTATTTGATGGATTAACATATACTGAGAAGAACGGTTATGGTGGTGTAGCAAGTAAATGGTTCGGACGATTTAAGTCAAGTCTAGGCTTCCCTAAAAAGACTATACCCTTTCAACTTGAAGATGCAGGTATCAGTACCTGAAAATTATCTGTAATTCTGGATACAAGTGAGCCTGCAACTTCTGGTAACGTCACATCGAAAAACTTTTTGATAGCAGAGGTGAATGCTGTTTTGGAGGGAAAATAGACATTGTTCCTCACATGCTCATTCATTACTTTCCAAAGCCGCTCTATTGGATTTAAGTTTGGGCTGTATGGGGGTAAGTAATGAAGCTCTATATTGAGTACTTTTGCCGCATTCCTAACCATTTCTGACCGATGGTAGGCTGCACCATCAAGCACAATATGCACGGTTTGCTCTAGTGGATAATGCTCTTTCTTGAGTTTCCAAAAGAAGCGAACAATACTCTCGCTATCTATCGTTTCATAAGTATCTGTGATCGTTGCGCTGATGTTTTTCAATGACAGAGCACCGATTAGATTCACTCGAGTGCGGCTACCTGTCGTTTCAATTAGCTTATCCTGTCCCTTACGGATCCAGCCACAGCTAAGTTTTGTTGATTGAGTTGGATGAACGGCGTCCATGAAAAGTACAGGCGCATCCTTGGGCTTAAGTACCTCGTTGTAATACTCGATAAATGCTTGCTGCTCTTCAGGCTTTAGTTTATGTGGTACACCTTTGGGCTTTTTGTATGCAAAACCGTGGTGATGTAACCACTTATTAATCCCAGAAACGGTGTAGCTCACACCGAATTCAGCTTCGACGTAAGTAACGATTTGACGCGTATGAAAATAGGTTTTCTCAGTCAAATGCTCGATGAGCTGCATCGTCTGAGTATCAGAAAGTAGACTCTGGCTCCCGCCATTCTCAGGTTTAAGTTTTTCAGATAGAGCATAATCACTAAGATGACGAGCAACTGTAGATTCATGGATACGAAGGGCTTGAGAGATCATAGGCGGGCTCCAACTTTCGGAAGCTAGCAAGACCGCTTTTATACGGTCGCATACTCGACGATCACGCTCAGTATTGTGCATCTGTTCGAGTTGTTGTTTTTGCTCAGGAGTTAGTACCATTTTCATGGTGAGTAGCATGATCCTGATTTCATTGAAAATCAAGCATCTTCAATGATCACGGGTATAAAGTTTTTCACTCGTATCGACACACAATTCTCGATTACTATAAACAAAAAACATCTATCGAACTTCGGTTTGCTGAAGCTATCGTAGGGCATAAACACAATTCAATCGCTTTTGATCTATACGGTAGTAAATTCTGCCCTTCTGTACTGCATCCTGTCGTTGAAATGCTGTCTTGGAAAGAAATCATACCATCATTAAACAGCCTTAAGCCTCGTGTATACGAATAGGACACAAAAGCTTGTTTCTGTGAATCACAAAGCTCATATACTAAGCAGACACCCGAATGTGTTTGCTTAGGTATATAGTAAACATCTTCAACTGTCCGCTAAGCGTTAAGCAAACATTAAGATAAGAAAATATGTGTCACTATAGCGAAAGTGCGTAATAACGCATTAGAAATGCCGAATAGCGCACTGAAAGTGCGGAATGGCGCAATAGAAGTGCTGTTTGACGCACTGCTTTTTTAAGAAGAAGGTGAAGATTTCGAAGTGTGCTAAAGCAAAATAACGCTTGAGCCTTATATTAAATTTATAACTTTAAAATAGTTATAACAGTTATCATAGTTATAACACATTTTCTTGAGGGAATAAATGATAATAGATCTCAATTAATATTCTACTTTGCTATTTCTTCCTGCAATCTTCCCCACAATGGCTTCAGTTGCTTCTTAATGCTACTTGAGTTATCCATGATCTTAGCCGCTCGATATCCATATGATAAAAAGTTTCTCTTTCCTCGGTAAGAGTACAAACGGTGCAACTTCTTTCTATACAGGCGATCTTGCTTCGGCTCACCTTTAGTCTTTCGGATTCGGTTTTCTTTATCCCTTGTATCCTTTGCGAGCTTCACTCCACCTTTCATCTTTTCCGAGTATCTAGCCAAGGCTGTAGATCTCAAATAGATCGAGTTTCCATCAAACAAAAAGCCCAAATACTGAAGTGTCTTTTTCTGACCATGCTCATCAAAAGAAGTTAATACGTTATCGCTTAATTTAAAGTCTCTTATCTCTGTTTTGTCTTTGTTGATCTGAACCTTCAGAGAACCAATCTCTTGAATCGCAAACTGCTCAACATCACTTCTTATACTTGTCGGAACAATAAACAACATGTCATCACAATAGCGATAATATTTACCACCATGACAAGCTACAAAATCTCGCATTTTTTCATCAAAAGAAAGCATATAGATATTAGATAATAAGGCACTGATGGGCGAGCCTTGCGGGATCCCCTCTCCCGAGCGATTAGTCTGTATTAATCCATTTTTTCTAACCTTACTTCTAAAGTCAGAAATTGAGCAGATCTGTTTTCGTTTTTTACCCTGAGAATCTTGAGCCTTGGGGTTATAGGGAGAAATATCAAACATCGAAAATAGAGCATTTCGATCTGCTTCAGAGTACTTAGTTAAAGAACGAAAAACGTTGTAATGGTCAGAAGGTAGTTGGCTTACCTTTAAAACCTCACACCAACTTAGCTTTAGAAGTTGATGATCCAATGTATTAAAAAATTTAGAAAAATCTAACGCTACCGCTGAATGTCCAGTACCAAATAGCCTGATATCATTAAAAGCATCGTTCGCAAAATGAATATTGCTCTTCCCGTCTATTTTTCTAAACGCCAATACATTTTCTTCTAATCCCTTTTGCTTAAGTGCTTCTTCATAACGTTCAGACAACAACTGAGCGTAATAAGCATATATATGACTATCAATATGTGAAGAGTACGCAACTGAGCGAGGCTTTGGTTTTTGATAAAGCTTATCTGTAGCAACATCACGAGCAAGTTTAGATGTATTAAAGGTATATGAAATAAATGGGAAGAAGGCATGAGTCGAAACCACTTTCTTATTCATTACGATTCGTTGTGCCTTCACTTCTGATACCGATTGGTCAAAATGCAGGTAATTTCGCTTTGTATACCACTGAGAAGATTTTTTATGAGTCATAGAGTGTGTTCTAGCAAAACCCAAGAGAAATGGAATGAGCGGCCTTTCCGTAGCATCCTCTTGGGCTTTAACTAACTGGTCAAACCAATTATCTGGCTTCACTAAGAAGCACGCACCGCAAACTATTAGAAATGATTTATTATGTAATCACAGGAGACTATACGATGATAACCTTACGCTTCCTATCCATGACCTTCTCTTGGCTAGCCAAGAGTAAATACATTGACAATCTGTTACAAACCTTCATGCCTACACATGAAGCCAGAACATCGTACCGACATCCTAATCACTAGTCAAATCAATAGAAAAATCAAAGCCATGCTTGGCTTTGATAGCTCTACTACAATCCCATGCCTGAGTGTTCGACTTCTGCATGCAACTCTTTCCAGTTCGGACAGTGCTTAGTCACTAACTGCCAGAATACTTTATTATGACTTTTTTACGGTATAGCAAAGTTCATGGATAATGATGTAGTCCATTACATTGTTTGAAACTCTAATCCATTATTATCAGTGCAGTTAGCGCAGAGAGCTTCAAACCTTATGCAATGGGAGATATAGCCACGATTTACTTTTCCAAGCGCTCCACATTCGAAAAGCCATATATTCGTTGAGTATACGGCTTAAATAAGTAAATTCACCTCTATACACGTTGTTGCTTACTATGGATATGGTAGTATGAGTAACATGCACCCTACTTAGCTGATATCGTTGGTAAAAGTTGTTAGTAGTGTCTACAGCGAAAGAGTGAAGCAAAGCACGCTTCTTTTAACTAAGAACCTCCACTCTTAGTAAACATGTATGAGCCATATTTGGGCTTGAAACGTCTAATAAAGGATTATGATGGAATTAGCTAAGAGTCTAATCGCTGTGCCACAAACTGAACGAGGTGGTGAGATTGCTCAAAGAGGGTTTGATTTTCAAACTTGTTGGGCTATTTCTCATATGTTTGAGTATGAACTTCTAGGAAAAGAGTACGTTTTTGTTTTCGAATACCATGATGATGTACTAATTCTTGACTCAGAAACAACACCAACAAAAGCAACATTTGCTCAAGTTAAGACCAATGAAAAGCCTTGGACATTAAGTAAACTAATTACCAGCACGAAAAAGAAACCTGTATCATTTATTGGCAAGCTATTCGAACAAAAAAGTAAGTTTGATAAGTCCGCTGTAGAATTAATGTTTGTTTCAAATGCTTACTTCAGTTTTGATAAAAGAAATACTTTCGGGGCTAATGAACTTAAGCAAGACCATCAGGATGATGTACTTAACAAAGTATCGGCACAATTACCTAGTAATGGCTCATTGGATCTTTCAAAGCTTACATTCTTAACTTCTGATTTAAGCTTAGAAGATCACTCTTCACATTTGAAGGGCAAGATCTGTGATTTTTTCGAATGTTATTTCGATGGTGATATTGAAATCAATCCAGCATCTTTCGCTAGGACTTTAGAAAGTGCATGTCGAGATCGAGCTAAAGTAAGATCATCAGATATTAGGAATTTTGATGAACTTGTTAGAAGAAAAGGTTTTACCTCTAGCTTTGTAAAAGATACTCTCAATAACATCTGTACTACCAAAATGTTACAGCCTGATTGGGAAAATGCTCGTGTAATATTCTCAGATATAGGGAAGAACACTATTCAACTTCTTTCTTTGCAATCAACATTTACACGCATAAGTATTTCAGTAAAATCATCAAATAGCGTTGAAAAGTTGTACTTGGATAAAGCTGATTTGTTATTCAATAGAATCTCTGTTGAAACGAACGTATCTAAATACATAATTGAATCGATTAAATTACTAGAAATATCAATACCCGACTATTCTCTAGCATTAACTGAATCAAAAAAAGAATGCATCATAGTTTATTCAATAATTAAAAACATCATAGAAGGCGAGAAATAATGAGCCTCATATATTTTAAAGACATATCTATTCTTTCACGTAGAGATAGAAAAGGTTTTAGCTTCGAATTTTCCCCTTCTGTTAATATGATTTTTGGCGAAAATGACACTGGAAAATCTAGTTTAATAAAAGCCCTATATTTCACTCTAGGCGGTGACTGTCGCATTGACAAAGATTGGAAAGACGATGATATAATCACAAAGGTTTGTATTTGTGTTAAAGGGAAAAACTACTCATTTATTAGACACAATAAGCGGATCTCAATATTTTCAAACACTGACGATTCGAAGCCATTAGTAACCTCAAGCCACATGAGTGCTATTGCAGATAAAGTTAAAGATATTTTCGATTTTAATTTGCAACTTTCTCATAAAAAGACAGGAAAACAAAGTCAAGCGAATCCCGCATGCCTATACCTTCCCTTTTACATTGACCAAGACAATGGCTGGCATACCATCTTATCGTCATTCTCAGGTTTAACAATGTATGATGATTGGCAAAAAAACTCGCTACAATTTCACTCAGGAATGAAACCTAAAGAGTTCTATGAGCTTGTGGGTGAAATCAAGACAATACAGCTTGATTTGGAAGAGCTTATTGCAACACTTAAAGTAGTTTTAGCTGCTAAAAAGAAGTTTGAGGAATCATTCGGAAGAGTATTGTTTGACATAGATGTTGAATATTACCAAAACTTGTTAAATAAATTCTTAGCAAAGTGTCAAGAACTAAATAAAGACGAATCAGAATATAGATTAAATCTATTGAACTTACTATCTAGTAGAGATGCAATAGCGAATGAAATCGATGTATGTCGGAACCTCTTAGAGGACTTTGGTGATCATACTACTAATGATGCCGCTGAAAAATATCATATGTTCGAAAGTAGAGAGCAAATATTAGAAATCCTTCCGATAATGTATGATGAAAAGCAGGTTTTAGATGACCAAATAAATTCAATTAAAGAGGAATTGAGACAGTCTAAAACCTTGAGTTCAGAATTAAATGCCATGATGCAAGAAGTTCGAGGGGAGTTGACTTTACAAGACGTAATAAAGTCTCAAGCAAGTAAGGAAGTTGAATTCACTTTTGATGAGCAGATAAAAAGTCTTCATGAAAAAATTGGAGCACAAACGACAGCTTTAGAAGGTTTAACAACAAAGCAAAACGAATATACTGATCGGAAGCATACACAAACTATAAACGATGACTTTAAATCCTTTCTTGCAATTGCACAAGATCGATTAGGTATAGGTTCACCGATTATTGCTCCTCTAATCCAATATGGGAAGATAACGAAGAGTAAAACTGGCAGTCGAAGTCCTAGATCCATTTTTGCTTATCATTATGGGTTACTTAAAACAATGGAAAAACATTCAACAATGAATATGTTACCCCCGAATTCAACCCCGAAGTGCGACACTCTCCAATATCAAGCAGCCAATACCATTTCTTTAAAGACAATCGCTGGTTGCTTGAAGTCTAAACACTTTTTCGGTCGATAATTTATCCGTGATACAGCGAATTCAATATCGCTGTCTGTTACCGTTGTTAAGTCGGTTCCTTTCTTCACATATTGCCTTAAAAGCCCGTTAGCATTCTCATTGGCTCCACGCTCCCAAGAACTATAAGGGTGGGCAAAGTACACATCAGCCTCCAACGCCTTTGCGATGGTTTCGTGGCCTGCAAACTCTCTCCCGTTATCTGCCGTGATGGTATGGACATGTTCCTTATAAGGCATGAGTAGCTCGATGGTGGCTTTGGTGACATCATCTGCTGACTTCGATGGCACTTTCTTGACCACGTAAAATCGTGTTTTACGCTCTAAAATTGTCACCATAGCACCAGTTGCGTATTTCGGCTGATGTGACCCCTAGTTTCGTTTTTAATCGACCACCTTTTTAAGCCTCTCTTTTCTCTTCCTTAGTTTTACTCCAAGTGGTCGATTTAAGCCAGTTTTCTCATTGATTCCCCTCGTAACTCGATTCTATGACTTTGATGAACCAACCTATCTAAGATCGCATCAGCGATCGTCGAGTTGTCGATCATCTCGTGCCATTCTTTTACAGGTAGTTGGCTGATAATGATCGTACTGCACTCTTGGTATCTATCTTCTAGCACTTCGAGAAGATTACTTGCATGCTCTTGGCTGAGTTTTTCCATTCCCCAGTCATCGATAACCAACAGTTTTTTCTTAGACAAGCTCAGTAGTAGCTTTTGATAGCTGCCATCAAGGCGGCTACTACTCAGGTCATCAAGTAAACGATTTAGGCGATAATAACGACTTGGGCAGTGTTGCTCACACGCCTGCTCGGCGAGCGCACAAGCAACATAGGTTTTACCTGCACCTGTTGCACCTGTAATCAGGACATTCTGTCGCTTTTGTAAATAAGTGCCTGATAATAACTCTCCCATCATTGCTCTTTTTAAGCCTCGTTCTGGGCGGTAGTCCAGTTGATTACCGCTAGCGCTTAGGCGCAGCTTGGCTTGCCGTTTAAGTCGTTGGATTTTGGTTTGATCTCGGTTCACTATCTCATGATCAAGGATGAGTCCTAACCTTTCTTCAAAGCCAAGTTCAGCATAGGTCGCGGGGTGTATTCTTTGCTGTTCCAGTGCATCAGAAGCATGACTTAGGCGTAGTGATTTTAACTGTTGGATTATTGCGTCCATATTGTTTCTCCTAGTGGTAGTAGTTGGAACCACGAACATTAGTGTGTTTAAGGTTTGGTGTATCAGTGGAAGGCTGAGAGAGAGTGCCTTCACGATGGTTCTTCAATAAGTTTTTGACGAAGCCAAGGTATGGCTTCTCTGTCACTAAGGCATCTCGGCAAGCTTGTTCTAACCGTGCGTCTGAGTGCTTTTTGGCAAGACTTAGTAACCCAAAGCAACTTCTAAAGGCCAATGCTTCATGCTCTGGGCGTTTGAGCAACATCTGAGTCAGTTCACCTGTGGCTGGCCCAATAGATTTTCCCCAACGGATAAAACGCTCGGGTGTCCATGATTGGTATTGATGGTTGCTTGGCATATGCTCGTAAACGGTAGAGAGACCATATTCTTTTTGGCTTGTGCAGTGGTGAGCAACAATGCTCCCTTTGTGGTAGATACGTATTATTTGATGCGTTGCTTCAAGCTCAACTTGTTGCCCAACAAGTTGGTGCGGCACAGAGTAGAAGTGCTTTTTATATTGAATGTGATAATCAGGGGAGACGGTTGCTCGTTTAGTTTCGATATACACATATGGTTGCGATGGCAGTGGTTTTAACGCTGGACGGTCAACTTTGTTGAACAAGTCATGTCGATTGACACCAAGCTGCTTCATCTCTCGTTGGTTTAAGTCATGCATCAGCTTTCGGATAGCCAGGTTCAGCTCAGCCATTGTATAGAACACTTGGTGGCGAAGGCGCATCATTATCCAGCGCTCTACGATGAGAACTGCGTTCTCAGCTTTGGCTTTATCTTTAGGCTTGTAGGGCCTGGCTGGCATCACAGCAACGCCGTAATGTTGTGCCAGTTTTCGGTAGCTCTCATTGAGGATAGGGCTATGACGGTCTGCTTTCGTTATAGCAGATTTCAGATTATCAGGTACAAGTAGATTCGGAGCACCACCAAAGTGATTAAAGGTATTCACATGAGCCATGAGGAAGTGTTCAAGCCCTTGGCTCTCACTCGCCTCGACATAGGTGTAATTTGACGCCCCTAAAGTGGCGACAAATACCTGAGCATGTCTGCATTCTCCTGTATCTGGATTCACAACAGGGATCGTCGGGCCACAGTAGTCAATGAAGAGCTTGTCACCAGCATGGTGAAGTTGGCGCATACTGCGTTTTTGTGTCTTTAGCCAACGTCTATACAGTTCGCAGAACTGTGTATAGCCATAGGCTTTGTCTTGATGCTGATGACAATACTCTTCCCAAAGCAAAGCTTTAGTCATCCCTTTACGCTTCAATTCTAAGTAGCAGAGAGTGAAATCAGGCATCACTTTATGCTGAGAAGATGAGCGACCATCAAACAAAGCTTGGGTGACTTGATTTTCATGATGAGTCTCTTCCAGTGGCCACGTGAGGCCACTGGATTTAAATCGGGATAGATGCTGGGATACAGTGGAATGAGCAATATTGAGGCAAGCGGCGATCTGTCGATTAGAAAGATTGCACTCGTATCGGAGGCGTAATATTTCCTTAATTTTATTCATTGGCATTCTCTTTTTCGGCATGATTTATCCTTAGTGCTCTCAACATGAAAGACTCAGGTTAAACCTATTGATTTAAAAGAGAAAAGAGGTTTATTTCGGTAAATCGACCATCGATTTCGGAAACACACCGAAAAGTGGATGATTAAAACCGAAATGAGTGGTCGGTTAAAAACGGATTTGGTGGTCGATTAAAACCGAAATAGGCGGTCGGATAGCTCCGAAATATGCACCAGTGCCATGTTTGCCTAATACGGTGTCGATTTCCCAATCACCCAATCGCTCCTTACTGTCAACGATGCTTGGCCTATCATCGATAGAAACAGCATTCTTGATCGCTGGCGCTTTCTCTTTTCTACCGCGACGATACCGCTTGTGACCTTGCCTCAAGTGGCGATATAACTTGCCTCCCAAGCGTTTATCCTGCGCAACAAATCGGTAGATCCACTCATGGCTGACAGCGGCACCGACTCTCGTTAATACACTGGAAATCTGCTCTGGACTCCAATCCGATTCCAAAAGGAGACGGATAAAATCAACACGCTCCTGAGGTATTCTGTATTTACGAGCTGATGTGCGTTTTTTGATTGAGAATACCTGAGCTTCGCTTGGGCAATAATGACTGCCTCTACTGCCGCGTTTAAGCTCACGATATACCGTAGAGCGATGGCACTGAACAGTTTTAGCTATTTCAGAAACCGAAATCCCCCGTTCCAAAAGAGCAGAAATCTGGTATCTTCTGCCCTCGGTCAACTGCTGATAATTCATGGTAGTACTGCTTGTTTCTTTGGCGAGAAGAGCGTACCACTTTCAGCAGTTGGCTTCCTCTTCTACACCTTTCCATGAATGTCGCACTTATTATCTGAAATCGGGCCTATTGTAATCGACTCTCCTAAACAACAGGATCTAGATACTGAAGGTACAGAGAAGTTAATAAACTTATGCACAACAGATTTAGGTAAAAATAATCAAATGATTATTGGAGCAGTATCATTAGAGAGTAATATGCATGGCTATCACCAAATCGAACTTACCGAGAAGTATAGCTTATTAAAAACTGATAATTATGAAAAAGCTTTTAATGAAATAATGCCACTTTATGAAAGGGGGCTATGTTATTAAACTAGTAATCTATTTTTTAAAAATGAAGAATAATGCTATTTTCCCTCAAGGAAATCCATCTTTTACAAATAAGTAAAAGATGGGTTAGTTAAATATTATAGTCACTTCAATAAATACCTTAAATCATCTGAAATATTAATATTTGTTGTCGAGCTAACCACTCCCTCTAAGTCTAAATCCCGTCTATTTTTATGTTCCACTGTATTCAACAATAAATAGTTCAGCATTCGTTTAATTAGCTCATGGCTAGCTTTACGTAACTCAGATAGTTCTGCCTTCTTATCTGCTAACTCGTGCCTCATCCTCTACCGAAGATGGAGATATTCTCCGATCTGAACTTATATAAAGAGTCTTACCTTCCTTTAATCTTGTTAAAGCATATCTTCACTTTTGTTCGTTAGGCACGCTTGTGCCTTAGAAACACTGTTCAAGCCTTTTTTGTTTTTCATCGTGCTATTTCAGAAAAATAAAATATGAAGATCGCACTAGAACAGTGTTCTCTTCTAACTTTGACCAAAAGAAAAAGGCTATGTTGACTTCGATTGCCAGTCATATCTAAACATCAGCTTGATTAGAGCAACCAAGACCTAGAACAAGGCTCAAGCTAGCAAACTACAGAAAAGCTCTTTCACCTTGAAGCCTGGACACATTAAATACCTATATGAACACTGTTCCTAGTCAGTCTCGGGTATGAGTTCAGAGGAAACATCCCTCATACAGCAGCTGATAAGTAGTAATGCTAAAGAGTGGCTCTTTAGCTTATTCTCTATAAACATTGATATGTAAGTTCCTTGGAACACTGTTCAACAGCCTAGAACCAAAATTCTACAAATGGCATTAGGGGACAAGTATTTCATTACCGATGAACATGGAAGCTGATGTTCAACGCCTACCAAGTTGAGATTAAGGTTACGTTGCCGATGCCAGAGTTCCACTGGTGGCATTTTGGGGTTGGTGTAGCATCAATAAATATTGAAACTGATGTTCAACACCTACCAAATTGAGATTAAGGTTACGCTGCCTATGTCAGAGTCCCACTGGTGGGATTTTGGGAATTGGTGTTTCACTACCAATGAATATTGAAGCTAATGTTCAGCGCCTACCAAATTGAGATTAAGGTTACGTTGCCGATGCCAGAGTCCCACAAGTGGGATTTTGGGAATTGGTATTTCATTACTGATGAGTATTGAAGTTGAAGATCTGAATTGTCTTCGCACAGTATGTCAACCTCAGGAGTGGTTCAACAGCCTATAACCAAAAACCTGTTTGGGGATATTGGATAGCTAAGAACACTGTTCAAGCGCTTTTTTGTTTTTCATCATGCGATTTCAGAAAAGTAAAATGTGAAAAACACACTAGAACAGTGTTCTCTTCTAACTTTGACCGATAAAAAACACCAACAACTCGAAATATCAGCAACTTAACAGTCATCACATTAGTCATGTTGACTTTTATCGTCACTGATATCTAATCAAAAGCAAAAAAGAAAAAGAAAAAGAAAAAGAAAAAGAAAAAGAAAAAAGGCTAAGTTGACTTCGATGACCTGTCATATCTAATACCATAAATTCAAACAACATATATCAGCTTCATACAGCTTGGTTACAGCAACCAAGCCATAAACAAGGCTTAAGCTAGTAAAACTACAGAGAAGCTCTTTCACATTGAAGCCTGCACACATTAAATACCTCTATGAACACTGTTCCTAGTCAGTATCGGGTATGAGTTCAGAGGGAGCGTCATTCATACAGAGCAGATAAGTAGTAATGCTAAAGAGCAGGCTCTTTAGCTTATTCTATATAAACATTGATATTCATATGTAAGTTCCTTGGAACACTGTTCAACAGCCTACTAACCAAAATTCCACAAGTGGAATTTTGAGGTTGGTATTTCGTTACCGATGAATATTGAAGCCTATGTTCAACGCCTACCAAATTGAGATGGGGGTTACGTTGCCGATGCCAGAGTCCCACACGTGGAATTTTGGGGTTGGTGTTGCATTATCAATGATTATTGAAACTGATGTTCAACACCTACCAAATTGAGATTGAGATTGAGATTAAGGTTACGTTGCCGATGCCAGAGTCCCACAGGTGGGATTTTGGGAATTGGTGTTCACTACCAATGAGTATTGAAACTGATGTTCAACACCTACCAAATTGAGATTAAGGTTGCGTTGCCTATGCCAGAGTCCCACTGGTGAGATTTTGGGGATTGGTGTTTCACTACCAATGAATATTGAAGCTAATGTTCAACACCTACCAAATTGAGATTAAGGTTACGTTGTCGATGCCAAAATTCCACAAGTGGAATTTTCATATACTCCCTCCCCCATGAACACAGTTCTTACCCTAACTACAGGCTTTGGTATTTCTAGCCACAGAAACTTAGCCTTAAATAATGGTTCTTATGGGTATACCCATCACATCCATATGAACTAATGATTCATTTAGTTTGAAGGATGACTTAAATGAGCTATAGTTCATAAAGATATCTAAATGAACCATCAGGAGCTAGCGGTATGATTTATGGGTATTTACGAGCATCGACTTTCGAGCAAGATGCTACTCGTGCAAAAGCTTACCTCGAAAGATTTGCAGATGAGCATAAAGTAACAATAACGGAGTACTTCATTGAAAATGCTTCTGGTCGAGATTTTGAACGACCAGTCCTGAATCAAATGATCAATATTGCAAAGAATGGCGACACTATTCTTGTTGAGCAGTTAGATCGATTAACACGTCTGTCTTCTGATGATTGGGAAAGACTGAAAAACAAGCTAGTTCAATCTGGAGTATCTATCGTTGCGCTTGATATTCCTACAAGCTATCAACTTCTGAAAAAAAGCGACTCTGTCACTGATGAGCTTACTAGCATTATTTTCAAGAAAATTAATGAGCTTCTTTTTGACGTGCTAGCTGCTATTGCTTCAAAGGACTATGAAGATAGAAGAAGGCGGCAAGCTGAAGGAATTGAGAAAGCTAAAAATGATGGGAAATACAAAGGGAAGCAGCAAACTCAAAAAACCATTGATAAGTGTATTATGGCTAACGATTACATAACCAATAATTCTCTTTCACAAATAAAGGCTTGCCAGCTAGCAGAGGTGTCTATTTCAACTTGGAGAAGATTTAACAAAAGCAAACAACTCGGGGTTACTTCTTGATACGTTTCTAATCAAGCTATTGAGAGTGCGTGCATTCCATTATTGCGCACTTTAATAATTGAGTGAGGTGATCTAAGGATCGCTTCAATTAATACTAAACTTTCAGTAGTTTTGCACCTGTACGGTGCAAGTATGAAAAAATTGATCAGAAGTTCCGTTTATTTGAGTTGGAGATACTGAACTTTCGATCTTTCAGCATAAAATTTGAGTAATTACAGCGATCCTTAGATCACCTTGCGTTACCATATTTTGCTTCTTGACCGTCCGAACTTTCACTCACCGAGTGACGCGTAGTGTAAAGTGCTTTTGATTGCCATAACTTTAATCGCGGGTCATTCCGTTGCGCTTCAAAATCAGTATTTCTCATTAACTCTTGTATGTCATATTTTAGCTGCTTACGTGTCATCATCGAAATCCTTTAAACAATAATACTGAATAGTCTAGTTTCACTTTTACTGTAATCACAATGTTTGATCTCATAAGCAAACAATGGACAGCATCAACCCTTAGTAGTTTCACTCTCACTCAACTACTCGGATGCAGTATCTACATAGGCAAGTCTAATGAAGGCTGATGCCCACGCCCTTGGACTTCCTCTTCAAAACCAAGGGCTTTATAACCTTTCTCTCGCTTCTTAAACATTCGTTGTAACATTGGCAATTTAGTATCTACGTAGTCAATCACCTTCACTTCTATTTTACCTTGATATTGCCTTTGAATTCGCCCTACATACTGTATTAGCGAGCCTTTCCACGATACAGGTAACGCTAAGATCAATGTATCCAGCCTCGGTAAATCAAACCCTTCACCGATAAACTTTCCTGTGGCAACAAGTACCTGAGCTGAGTCGAGCTGATCCATCACTTGTTTCAGAGACTTCTTTTTCATAGCTCCAACAAGTAGCTGAACTTGAACCCCCTCTTCAACCAAAGCATTATAAATAGTGGCTGCATGCTCTCTTCTCTCAGTCAAAATGATAGGAACTCGACCTTTCAATATTTCAGATTGAGTATCAGATAAGATTTGCTTGTTTCTCTCAGGATGTTCCATAAGCCAACGATAGACTTCTGATATATGTGGCTTTGATTCATCATTAGTCAGAACAAGCGGTGGTACATACGCGAGTTTTCTGCAATGCAGTATCTGTTGGAATTGAGATGTTTTATCAATCTTGATCGTGTGTCTCACCCTACCTAATTGCATAAAAATAATGGGTTGATGCCCATCTCTACGTTCTAAAGTCGCACTTACCCCATAGACATATTTCGCATGAGCCTCTGACAACACACGTTCATATTGCGGTGCAGATAAATGATGGCATTCATCAACAATGATCTGACCATACTCCTGAATCATTGGGTTTACAGTATTATCACCTCGGTTTATCAGGCTTTGATAGGTAGCAATATCGACTTGAGCTGTTGGTTTTTTCCTTGCCCCAGTATAAATACCGATATCAATGCCGTCAGAGAAGGCTGTTAAACGTTCCTTCCATTGGTCTGCGAGTTGCTTGCTATGCACTAAAATCAGCGTATTAACTTTGCGTTGAGCTATCAGACCGATAGCCGTCACCGTCTTACCGAAAGCAGTTGGAGCATGTAGCACACCACAATCAAACTTAAGCAAGGAGTCCACTGCTTTTTGCTGTGATTGTCGTAACTCACCCTGAAAGTTAACTAACTCCAACTTCTGCCCAAGCGTTCTTTTATCAACGAGATCTACCTTAATATGCAGATCCGCCAAGATTTCCTGTACATCATCAAGGCAGCCTCTAGGTAAGCTTAAATAGCCATTATCTAACTCCGCTAAGCATATAAAGCGAGCTATACCATTAGTTGAAAGACGCATGCCCTGCACTTTAAAAAACTTGGGGTTAGAAAATGATGCTAACTTTTTGAGTCTAGCGACTAATGGATTAGGAAACTCTGAGAGAGGTAAATAAATGCGGTTTGCCAATACTGCGGTTACGTTTGACGGACACCCATCAATGCCCGATGTTGGCAATACGTTACGTTCCCATGGTTTCAAGTCACTAACGTCTGGTTGTTTAACTTTTTTCTCTATAGCCGATATCAGCTTTTCAAGTTTAGATACTGGTACTTTCTGAACTGATTTTAGTGCCAACCATTGATCGGCATAGGGTTGACCAAAACGATCCAAAAACACTGAGTTTTGATTAGCCCTTGCTTGTTTTTGTAAGGGTAAGGCTATTAGATTGCCGATTCCGCCAGTGGGTAAAACATCCTGATTAGGGAAGAGGCGGTCATAAGAATCAAAAGCTAATGCACTATGAATTTGCATCGCTTTGTCTAAGAGAAGAAAGCCTAATTCTCTTGCGTCCTTTGCTGTTGTTGCGGATTCAAAGAAAATCCAGACATGCGCTCCTTTACCTGAACGAGAGCGCTCCCACAAACAATCCAGATCATAAAACTCACACGCTTCAACATAAGCTTGAGATGCCTGAAGCCAGTCGCTTTTATCAAAATCTATGGCTAATAAGAAACACGAATTGTCAGGCTGTATAGGGTATAAGCCAATAACTTCAGCGCCAGTTAAGTGACGATAGATCGCATCTCTATCCAGAGGTTTAAAAGCTTGATTCAAGCACTCTAAACACTTTACCTTCGGCTTTTCACATACCCCTTGCTGCCACTCATTGGAGCAAGCTATTGAGTAACCATTTCGACCTGCCGAGTTTTGCCAACGATTAGCGTAACAGTGGTGATTTCCTCGGAAGTAACTTTGAAATAGTTCGATTTTCTGTCCTGGAGTTAACAGAGTTTGCTCTGGATTCACAGTACTAGACAGTAACTCATTTCGTCTTTTCTCAAGCTGAGATAGCTCGGATTTCAACTGTTCAATTCTTTGATTTACTGACTCAAGCTCATCCATGCTAAATATCATCCTGTATATAGATAAGTCAAAGCCAAGGGCTTTGAGTGTTCTATCTAAACATAATGTATATATCCTCCCTTCTACAAGGGATACGCACACTATCATCCCCCATAAGGGATAGTCACACTATCATACCCTATAAGGGATAGTCACGCTATCATCCCCTATAAGGGATAGTCACACTATCATCCCCTATAAGGGATAGTCACACTATCATCCCCTATAAGGGATAGTCACACTATCATCCCCTATAAGGGATAGTCACACTATCATCCCCTATAAGGGATAGTCACACTATCATCCCCTATAAGGGATAGTCACACTATCATCCCCTATAAGGGATAGTCACACTATCATCCCCTATAAGGGATAGTCACACTATCATCCCCTATAAGGGATAGTCACACTATCATCCCCTATAAGGGATAGTCACACTATCATCCCCTATAAGGGATAGTCACACTATCATCCCTTATAAGGGATAGTCACACTATCATCCCTTATAAGGGATACGTACAATTCAAAAACAAATTAGTATCCCCTATAAGGGATAATGTTATACTCTATGTATAAAGCACACAATTATGCATCTAAAATTCAAACAAATAGGAAGCTAATACATGATATATAGCCCAAAGCAACTTGCTGATAGCATGCTTCTTATAAGGCAAAAGAACAACTGGAGTCAGACTGAGCTAGCCAAAAGAGTTGGTATAAAGCAATCAACGATATCCAACTTCGAGAACAACCCAAATCTCACTACACTCTCAACTTTTTTTAAACTGCTCCAAGCCATGAACTTAACACTGAAGTTAGAAGAAAGGAGCCTAGTACAACATTGTAACGATAATGATGAGGAAGACTGGTAATGCAAGAACTACTAGCTTATATGAATGGAGAGCTTGTCGGCAGATTACAAAAACAATCGAATGGTGCTCATTCTTTCCAGTATGATTCAGACTGGATAAATAACAGAAAAGCCCGCCCCCTATCTTTATCATTAAAGTTGCAAATAGCACCAATAAAATCAGATGCAGTTATTAATTACTTTGATAACCTTTTGCCTGATGCACCAAAAGTTAGAGAAAGAATAGTTGCTAGATATAAAGCCTCTTCTAAGCAACCATTTGACCTTTTAAAAGAGGTAGGTAAAGACAGTGTTGGTGCAATAGCCTTATTACCTCCAGAGCAACCTTATAATGAAGATAAGATCAATTATGAGACGCTAAATGAAGAAAAGCTTGAAAATGTTCTTCTCGCATACAAGTCAGATATACCCTTAGGGATGCTTGAAGAAGAGGAAGACTTCAGAATATCAGTGGCGGGCGCACAAGAAAAAACGGCTCTTCTTCGCTCCAACGACCAATGGTGCATACCGAAAGGCAATACACCAACTACTCATATTATCAAGTTACCTATTGGAGAAATACAGCAAGCTCATGCAACGTTAGATCTAACAGATAGCGTTGAAAATGAATACCTTTGTATTGAGTTGGCTAGAGAGCTTGGTTTCGAAGTGCCTAATGTTGAGATCATCCATACTGAAAAAGTTAAAGCACTAGCAGTAGAACGTTTCGATAGACGCTGGAACAAAGATAAAACAAATTTATTGCGATTACCTCAAGAGGATATTTGCCAAGTTTTCGGAAAACCTTCATCTATAAAGTATGAGTCTCAAGGTGGTCCTGGTATCGCTGAAATAATGGATCTTTTGATGGGGTCGAGTAACGCACTAGAAGACCAATACAACTTCATGAAGTTCCAAGTTTTCCAGTGGGCAATTGGCGCTACAGATGGACATGCTAAGAACTTTTCCATTTTTATTGAAAAAGGAGGAAGCTATAAGCTTACCCCTTTTTACGACATTCTATCTGCTTATGTTGTCCTTGGAGGAAAAGGGTTAAATATAAGAAAGCTAAAGTTAGCTATGGGGATAAAAGCAACTCGTGGTAAGAAGTATGAAATAAATAAAATCTACGCTCGTCACTTCTTAGCTACAGCCATATCTGTAGGATTTAGCAAAGAAAAGATGCAGCAAATCTTAGACGATATCCAAGTTGAGCTTCCTCAAGCAATTGAACGACTAAAAGCTAGACTTCCAGATAGCTTTCCTGAAGAAGTTTCGACAGCTATATTCGATAATTCTCTAAAAATGGTAAAAAAACTAGGTATAAATTCAGGCCAATAACCCCTTTCAATATCAATAAATACAATAGAAAAGTCCAAAGAGCTTCCGCTCTTTGTGTTATCTACTCATAGCTATCGCTGCCAGTTTAACTCCCTAAGTGGGAGCTGAACCCAGTTGACACCTCAAGGTAATTAATCCATATTTTCAGTACTAAATCGACACAAAACCAAAAAATCAATTCCAAGTAAGGCATTGAAAATAAAGGAAAATAAAAGACTTTGGAAGCACCTCCCGCCAGCTCCACCAAACGTTTGGAAAGGGCCAACTCGAAAGAGTTGGCCCTTTTTGTTTGCCTTTAATCTAGATTTGACCAAACACAAATAACAATATGATGCCTGATATGCGATTACACCGTTGGAGTGGATGCTCGCCATGCTTGGTTTTGACTATCAGCGATAGAGCGGAAAAGCTCACGCAGCTCTTTTAGCAAACCTTCTTGGAAGCCAATGTTTTCATCGGCTCTCTGTTTGTCTGCTTGAGCACGAGTTGCTAATACCTCATCCTCTTTGCTTCGAGCTTGAGCTTTCGTTTGCTCTACATTTGCAGCTGAATTCGCCATTTGGCCAAGTCCCTGCAGTACCGCGTTCTTCGATTGGTTTGCGCCCATCATCTTGTCGAACTTACGGCCACCACTACTCAAAGTATTTGTCGTGTCAGTAATGCTATCTTTTGCGAACGCTTGAGCACGTCTCACTTGATCTTGCTGAGTTTTCGACAAGTTAGTATTGCCCATTAACTCTTCAACCTGATCAAAGCCTGCTTTTTGCGTCTTCAATACATTGTTGCTCGCGACTTCTGCCTTGATTTCTTTGCCCGCTTTGAAAGAACCCACGGCACCAATAATAGCAGTCACACCAGCCAATACGCCTGATACTACCGCCATCGCGATCATCGCTTTGGCAGAATTGTTCAACTCTTCCGCTTGGCTCTTGATGCTTGCAACGTTTGCTTCAACGGCAATTTCACGTTGCAGGACCTGTTGCTCACGGCTTAACTTAGACACTTGGTAGAGCAGAGTAATCAGAGACAGGGATTGCGAAATGGTATCCGATGGTGACTTAATCACTTGCTCACCATTCAATGCTTTTTCTGTGGTTTGCATCAATAGATTTACGGTTGGAGCCAACGCGCTCATCAGCTTTTCTACCACACGAGCTTGTTCGCCAATCGCAGGAGCTTTTGGCCCATCTAATTGGTAGTTCTTCGCACCCGTTACTGCACTATCATTACTGCTACGGATAGCGGCGGCTTCGGTTTTAGTCTCAGACGTTTTCTCTGTGTGAGTTGTTTTACCTAGTTCACCCAAACCGTAAAGGTCAGCGCGCCCAGTATTACTAATTTTATCTAACATAGTTGCTCCTTAAACCGTCGCTGGACGACTCATTACTGCTTGTATCGTTTCGCCTTTCGCCTGAATCATCTGCATGATGATACTCATTAGCTCTTGGAAATCTTCCATCAGCTTGGCGATTTCTTCTTTAAGTTTGTCGATCACCGCTTGGCCAAGCGTCATCTTCGCCCTTAAATCTGTAATGTCAGCTTGGATTTCAGTTACATGCGCATTGTTTGCAGCATGAACACTGTCCGTGCTCCCCTTACCTACATTAACAGTAAGATCGACGGTCTCAGCACCATAACGGATTGCCTTCGCGGTGGTTGTCGCCGCTTTAGAGCCCATATCGGCAATTTTAGCCATGTTTGTCGCCGCTTTGGTTGCGATATCAGTGACTTTTTGTGCAATTGAACTTGCACTTTTCGCTGCTAACTTCGCAACACCACTCGCAGCAGCACCACCAAATGTGACTACAGCGCCAATGACGGCAGTCGCAAGCTCTAACGCCATGACGACTTTATTAAGTATATCGACGTTAAGTCCGGCCTCTTTCATTGCCTCTTGAACAGCAGGCTCTTGCAGAGTCATATTGATTGCGCCCATCACGCCGCCTGCGATCATTAATGCGCCAGCTGCAGCACCAACACCCGTCGCAACCATGATGGCACCAACGACAATAGAGACAACAGCACTGATCCAACCGAAGATTTTAGAGGCTAAGCCTGACTTCTGAGCTTCTTTTGCCGCAGCTTCAGACTCTTTGATCTTCTCTTGGTTTTCTGCCATTTCTTGCTCATGCTTCGCTTTCGCTACTTTCACTTCCTGAATTTTAAGATCGTTTTGAGCGCTCTTCAGTTTGTCTGTGATTGCAGCCAGCTCCACTTCAAAGTCATCCGCAGAACCTGCGATGATTCTCACTGCTAGCGAGCCCGTATTGTCGGCCACCGCATGCAAAACCTTGGCAATCGAGTCTACGATTTTTTGTAGCTGAGCCATGGCTTTCAGCGTAAGTTCATTCACCTTATCGCTTACTGCGGCATTAGGTGCATCAAGCTGAACTTTTACCTTACCGGTGTTCAATGCTTCAGCATCTTTACCTTTTACGTTTTCAACGGTAACTGACGGCGATGCATAAGCAGCGGTCTTGTTAACCTTGTTTAACGTAGTTTGGTCAGAATCAGGTGTATATAACTGACTCTGAGTGCGGTCAAGTGCAATAGAAATCATGTTCTAGTTACTCCTTTTGTTTATCACCGCTTCTAACATGATGTCTGCTCGTTGATGCAAGTCTGCATACTCTGATTTCCCGGCAGACATCTCCTTCGCGCTATAAAACCCACTCTCTGCTTCTGTCAAGTTCTCAAGCTTAAGGTGACATTCTGCAGAGTGGAAAGGTGGGCGTGGATCATTAATATCCACAAGCGCAGCGTAGCTGTAGGCATCAATCGCCTGCAGGTACTCACCCAGTTCCTGACGAGCGGCTCCCAAACCAATAAAAAAGCGCGCTTGGTAATGATCAAGCATGCTAAGTAGTTGGAAAATCTTAGCGGCTTGCTCTACCTTACCTGATTGGAAAAAGTTATATCCAACCGCATAAATGTGCTCGATAGTATCTGCCGATACGTCGTGCAGCATTTTTAACGTTCCCCCATCCTCTAGAAATGAAAGGAGTTCATCTGCTTGCATTTGAGATGGGTCAGTTGCCGCGTTTTGTGTAGTCATGGTTGTTTATCCTTAAATCGCTCGTAGGATTTCTTGTAAAATACTGTGATACTTCTGAACAAACTTGTTCATCGCTTCAACGGTAGAGTTGTATTGAGAACTGGTGTCGTTCAGCTCAGTGGTTTTGATTTGCACTTCATCATTAAGCAACTTGGATTTAGCACTGACAGAACTAGAAAAATTAGACAGTTTTTTTGACTTCTCTTCGTCTTTAAAGCTTGCATTGTTAGACAAACTTACTCCCTGCTTTTGCAGAAAGTCTTGATGATTGTTAATACCGTTGTCTGTTAGGTACTTATACTCAGGTGAAGCTTTGAAGTCTGCATTTGAGCTATAGTTAAAATCTGCAGCAGCAAACCCATAATCAACAGGTTTGTATGTGCCATCTACACTTTGTTTGGAGTGAATCTTTGACTGAACGACGCCAAATACTTTCAACTGAACGGTGAGGTTCTCTAACGTTTCTTTCTGCTCATTTCGTTTTTCAAGTCGGTTAACGCGACGCTCGTTTAGGGCAAACAACACGCGCTCATCAAAGCGATCACCAATGCTGGATTCAATCACAGACAATAAATCGCGAGCAGTCAGAGAGTGTTCCGCTTTAACATCAGCGTGCTCTTTCCCGTCGGGTCCTGTGGTTATCTTCTTTTCTTCTTCTGAGATTTTGCTCAAGCGCGTATTTAACTTGCTAAGGTTCTCCATCATTCTTTGATGACGCGTAATGAAATCAGTACCAATGTCTTTTCTGGCAACAATCTTCTCAAACAGCAGGTTTATGTCTCGTGCAGTATTTTGTTTTATGAGATCAACCTGATCTTGCGTCGCTTGGTATTTCTGTACCTTATGGAGGTTACCGTAAAAAGCATCGACTTGCGTGTTCACAAGGCTTAGCGCAATGCTAGAAAACAAACTCGAAAGTGTTATTGCATCTGGGGAGTTCTTGAGTTCGTTTACCACGTTATTAAGTACGGCTTGTAATTCATCTTTACCGCCAGTGGTATAACTATTTGCGAACTGACCTTTCACTTGTTTTGCAAGATCATTTAATGCGTCGTTAAGCTCCTGTTTAGACATACCAGGAATCCAAGCAATCTTGCCTGCCAAAACCTCTAAGTCACTTTTACTTAACTTGATATCTACGCTGTCAAAAGAAGCAACCAGTTGAGCTGTAACCGCTGCACTGAAGCTTTCTTGCGTTAGCAAGTAGTCCGAGTTCTTGAGCCCGTTGGTGTCTACCGAGACTAAATTACTAAAAGCATTGCGTAAAAATGAAATCGCACTATCACGGACTTCGCTAGAGCTCATTTGCTGTGCAAGAGCGTCTACAAATTTGCTGATCTCTGCTGTCGCGGCTTTAAGCTCGCTCGCATCTAGGGCTGCAATTTGCTGCGCTTGGGTGCTTTGGCTTCTTAAACGAAACTCATTGATAAAATCTGTTGGAAGCGAGCTGTCGACCGTATCTTTTAATTGCTTATCGAACCAAGACTGGAATTGATGCGCGAGCGTGTTGTTTAGGCCAGTTACTACATCTTGAGGCGCAATCTGACCATTCACCGCTTGGTGTTGCAGTGACTGCATCCAATGCGCAGCAGTTTCAGCGGCAGCAGTCCCCGTAAAAGCATCTTGCTTCTTTAACAAGGTGTCCAATGAATCTGCATAAAGATCCAAGCTTTCTTGTTCCGTGCGCCCAACGACCATGGGTAATTGGCGAATCTGTGACTCTAATTGATTCGGGTCGATATGGGCATCGCTTAGAATTGGAGAAAGGGTCTTAACCAAACTCTGGTGGAATACGATCTGAGAATCACGATTGGCTGTTGTATTGAGAACTCCGGTGATGGAGTTCATGGTTGTCATATCCGTCATGTAAAAACCTTTAGATCACCATGCCACGCATCATGGTCGGTCGCTTGCGCCGAGTGCCTTTAGTGCTCGCGGCTTGTGGCTGATGCTGTTGTTGTCTGCGGTGTTGTACTTCTTCAAGCAGCTCATGCTCTGCTTGTTTCATCAATTGAGGCGAAGCATTTAACCCATCGAGCAGAATGTTGCCTGCAACAGGACCAACGCCTAATCCTTCGAGTAGTTCATTGAATACCTCAGTCCTGTCTTCTGCATTGCGAATAGCAAGTTCTGATTTTTCAATGGTTTCAGTAAAGGGTTGCTTCATCTTGGGTCCTATCTTAAAGCGAAGCATCTCTGGGATGCTGTCAGTAACAGTCGAGAGTTTTTACTTTTTTCTCTTTTTAAGTGGGCGGTAATCACTGAGGCGCAAGAAGTACCAATCCTCTTGTTCATCATGGCTCGCGCCGCAGGCTCGTAAGTAGAATTGTGCTAATCGCTGGCTGCTCATGTTGCTACCTCGCAATACATCAACGTTGCCACGAATAGCCCAGTCGAGCGGGTACAAACGGATGGCATGTTCTGCGAGCATAAATAGCGCGGAGAAAGGGTTGCTTAGACCTTGGTTTGGGCTAATTCTTCGCAGTAATACGATGATGATTTCACCCTCTTCGACACGGAAGACCAGCTCCATCCCATCACATTCATAACGATGACCAAGTAAGATGGTACTTTTCTGCCAAAAGTAGGGCGTCACTTCGATGCCTGACGCCACTAGAGACTGAGTGAGAAGGCATTTCATCACATACCTACCCTACCAAGCGGTTGAATATTGATTTGTTGCGTCAGCTCTTGGAACGACAACACTGGCAGTTCGTAGTACTCAGATTCAATCAATTTACGTACGTAACGACGCACGTCCATCGACACCACCAGCACAGGTTTATTTGGCATGCGGCTCAAATCACCGATGGTTTGCTTAACGTCGCTGACAAACTGTTGAGTCACAGAGGGGTCAAGCGCTAAGTAGCTACCCGCCGAAGTCTGGCGGATACCGTTACGGATCGTATCCTCCAAACTCTGATCCAAAAGATAGGCTGGCAGCATATTTTGACCGCTGGCGTACTTGTAACAGATGTAGCGTTTCAAGCTGGAACGGATGTATTCAGTCAGTTGAACCACGTCTTTCTCTTTTTGTCCCCACTCAACCATGGCTTCTAAGATCACCCGTAAGTTACGAATAGATATATCCTCAGAAACGAGGCGTTGCAGGATTTCCGTCATCTTTTGCAGAGGCACAATACGTTGCGCTTCTTTTACCAGCTCGGAATAGCTGCCTTCCATTTGCTCAAGCAGATAGCGGGTCTCTTGAATACCGATGAAGTCTTGCGCGTACTCTTTCAAAACGTGAGACAAGTGATAAGTCAGAATGCGATCGGGGGTCAGAAAGCCCACATGACTGTTTTGCAGTTTTTCATAATGACTTTGGTCAACCCAAAGACTCGTAATGCCCGGCAGAAAGTCGTCATCTTTTTCATAAGGTACGCCCAGTAAATCGATCTGTTCATTACCTTCTGTTACCAGCAGTTTCTCGCTTTCAATTCGACCACGAGCGACCGGCACTTCTTGCAATTGAATCAAATACTCGCCGTTACTCATTCCCTCGTTGAAGCGTAAATGAATACCGGGGAACGGGACACCGAGATCGAGATAAAGTGCACGTCTGACACGCGCAAGCTCATCGTTGAGAGCCACGGCCTCTAAACTTTCTTGCAAGCGAGAATCCAAGTCGATGAGAAGCGGTACTGTCATCGCAAACTCTTCTTGCTCACCCAGCTTGCCTTTGCTATTACGAGATGACGCCGTTTTATTGGGCTTAGCGGCTGGCGAACCAGCACCTTGGGCAACAAAGCTAGGCAAGTCAGAGCTGTCGGATTCGCTTTGTTTCTTTTGTTGGTAGGACAAGAAGAAACCACCACCACCAACAATAGCGGCAAGAACCAGGAAGGTGATCTTCGGGAAGCCCGGGATAAGAGCAAACAAAATAAGTAGAACACCACCAACCAGCAAAGCTCTTGGCTGAGCGGTTACCTGCCCCCCAATATCTGAACCTAAATCGGCAGAGTCCTCATTTGTAACACGAGTAACGATGATTCCGGCCGTAATGGCGATAAACAGGGCTGGAATTTGGGAAACCAGGCCATCACCAACAGTGAGAACAGCGAATAATTCGAGTGCTTCAGAGGCAGACATGCCCTTTTGAGTCACTCCGATGGTAACACCACCCAGTATATTCACCACGATGATAATCAGGCCCGCGATTGAGTCGCCTTTAACGAACTTCATCGCGCCATCCATCGAGCCATACATTTGGCTTTCTTTTTCGATCAATGAACGGCGGTGACGCGCCTCATGAACATCAATAACCCCAGCACGCATATCGCCATCGATACTCATCTGCTTACCCGGCATCGCGTCAAGAGAAAATCGAGCGCTGACTTCTGCAACCCTTTCAGAACCTTTGGTGATCACCATAAATTGAACAATGGTGATGATCAGGAAGACAACAATACCTACTACCAAGTTACCGCCGACCACGAAGTTACCGAAGGTGTATACGATCTGACCTGCATCACCTTGCAGCAGGATAAGTCGCGTAGTCGTAATAGAAAGTGACAAACGAAACAAGGTGGTGATCAAAAGCACGGCTGGAAATGCAGAAAATTCCAGTGGTGTAGTGATGTAGATAGCCAGCATCAATAAGACGACCGCAATGCTCATGTTGGTACCGATCAAAACGTCCACTAGTGCCGTAGGTAGAGGCAAGATCATCATAAAGACGATCGCAAGTAGCATCACGGCAAGCATGATGTCTTTACGCTGTCCGACTTTGTTTAGAGTATCAATCAACTTATTCATTTGATTCACTATTTAGAGATTGTAGATAATGTTGATGTGCTCGGCGGGCACCTTCAACATCCTGTTCTTTCCAGCGAGCTTGGCTTAGGCAAAACCACAAGCCCGCTTTATTTGATTGTTCGCTTTCCAATAAGCTTTCGCACAGCTCAATTGAACGCGTGTATCGGCCTGAATTGAGGCATGCTACCGCTAATGTTTGGCGAGCTTCCTGATGCTGAGGTTCGATTTCCAGCAGTGCATCAAGCAAGATAATCGCTTGTTCCGGCTTTTGATATTGAACTTGGAGTGCGGCGTGGATAAGCAAAAGCTCCACGTCTTTTGTCTTCAACATGGGCTTTTTAAACCTGAATTAGTAGATTCAACGCCATAGTGAGATAACGTTGGTCTAATTGGGTACTTTGCAATGTTTCCACTGCCTGATTGAGCGCATGAGAGCCATTTTTCTGTGCCAATTCCTGAAGCCGCTGCTGAGTGGTATCAAACTGTTGACGGTACTTGTCCGGGCGAAGTAGCTCCGAATGTGTCAATTTTGGCTTGGCCAATGACACCAGGTACTGCTCAGAGGGGCGAAGCTCGTACAGTTTCTCTAAGTGAGTCGCGATGGCTTGACCGTCAGGCAACAGCTGAAAACGCTGTGGGAAGTCGCTTTCAACCTGCTCAAGTGAAACGTGAGTAAAGCCTTCAATACCGACGTTTAACGTACTAATACGGCTCATGAATCCGCCACATCTTTATGTAAACGAACCAGTAGAGCGAACGCTTGCTCGATGGTTGGTAGGGTCACTTCATCCCCTTCAATTTGTGCAGAGAAGACCAGTGTCTGTTCATCCAGTAAACCGGTCTTTATGACGAATGGCCAGCCTTGACCTGAATGGCAAAAACTCAACGCCTTTTTAATCGGCTCGTTTGATTGATGCCAATGCAGCGGTTTCGCCAGCATGAGAAACAGGCAGTCCTGATGCCTCTCAACGTGCAGAGTGCCGCTCTGTTCGAAACTCAGTTGAACACGTCCTGCTGACGAGAAGTCTACCGCTTCAAGTCCCATTCCTCGGCAAAAATCATCCACTGATGCATCAATCCAATTCATCGTCCCACATTTCCTCTTCTTCTAAATCAATCGCTTCATCAAGCGCTTTTTGCACAGCTTGTATTAGGTTTTGTCGCTGTTCTTCATCGTTAAATACATCAATTGGAATATGGCGAATAAGTTTGTGAAGTTCCCTAAAAAAGCCGATTTTTCTCTCCGTGGACGCCAACTCCATGGCGTTCACTAGGTTCCATATCTCGGCACTTCCCACCCAACGCTGCTCAACCAAAGCGATGACGTCTGACATTAAATCAGTAACTTGATAAGCCATAGTTTGCCTGCTGAGGTTTGAACATCTGGTAGAGGTTACTAACTTGGTCTTGAAGCGTATTCAACGTCTTAAGTTTTTGCATATCGGACATCAGAAGCTGAAGCTTAACGGAGTCAATATTGCTACCTTGAACGCTCAAATCTGCGCTCATACCCTGCAACATAAAGTCGACCGCCGTGGAGACCTCTTTTGCACCAAAACGCTCAACCACATCCTTGTATGCTGAGCCTAAACCTTGGTAGCTGTGTACCGTGTCGCGATAGAAGCCACGCAATTGATGCAAACTGCTAAAGCCTTGCTCTTGGCTGTATTCATCCGCGAAGCTTGAAACACGAATTTCAGTATCAATCCGAGCCCAAGAGTCCGGGTTCTGCTCAAAGCTCAGAATGGCTTGGTCTATCAGCGCCAATAAGTTCTTACTTTCGGGATTGGTTCCGAGGAACTTTTTCACCGCTTGTAGCGCGAGGTACTGATGGCTCTTCTCTTCAGAGAATCCGTTGAGGTACGCCTGTAACTGAGCAATCGTTGATAAGTTGCCGCTTGCCATTTTGGTAGCAAGGTCCTTGATCTTTTGGTTCTTCTCAAGATCAGGCACTTTTCTTAGGTAATCAGAAACCAGCTCATGGGCTTCATTCACGCGAATACTGCCGTCTTTCACTTTGCGTTTCGTGAGATCTTTTTCTGCTTTTTCTGAACCTAACGCCGTCAGCTCTTCCATTGCATCAAACAACGACTGAGTTGCATTGTGTACGCGGACAGTTTCACCTCGATAATTACCATTGACTGAGGCTCCCGTTCGGGAAGACTCAAGGTTACTTCGAATTGGCGCGTCAAATTTGTTGCCCGTTAAAATTTGGCTATTGATAGTGCTCATTGATTTGCACTCCTTCCTACAATATGAGCGAATTATAGGAATTGCATTTTTATTCGGCTGTCAAAATCAGACGTGTTTTTTTAGGGCGTTTTAAGTTTTCTAAAAACTCCCGACCAATAGTCACTATAAATACGGCGTCATCCTTTCTATTCTCCCAGCATCAGTTATTGCATGTTTTCTTAAATTGAACGACTTCTCATACATCACCGAAACTCAACAATCAGCCATCAAGCAAACGCGTTTGATCCAAATCCGCGGTCGTGTGACTCAGGTTACTGGCACCATCATCAAAGCCGTTGTGCCTGGTGTTCGTGTCGGCGAGCTTTGTGAGCTACGTAATCCAGATCAAACCTTGTCGCTGCTTGCGGAAGTGGTGGGTTTTGAGCAACACCATGCGTTGCTTACTCCACTTGGCAACATGTTTGGAATTTCATCCAATACCGAAGTGAGCCCGCTTGGAAAAATGCACGAAGTCGGTGTTGGCGATCACCTTTTAGGGAAAACTCTTGATGGTCTAGGCCGCCCATTCGATGGTTCTCAAAGCACTGAGCCGAGCGCTTGGTATCCGGTTTACCGCGATGCGCCACCACCAATGCAGCGAAAGCTGATTGAAAAACCGATTTCGATGGGCGTGCGTTCTATCGACGGATTGCTCACCTGTGGTGAAGGACAAAGGATGGGCATTTTTGCCGCAGCGGGCGGTGGTAAAAGTACCCTGCTTGCCAAGCTTATTCGCTCTGCCGATGTCGATGTAACCGTGCTTGCCCTGATCGGTGAAAGGGGTCGTGAAGTAAGAGAATTTATCGAGCACGACCTTGGGGAAGAAGGTATGGCAAAGTCAGTACTTGTTGTCGCAACCTCTGACAGGCCAGCAATGGAACGTGCCAAAGCGGCGTTCGTCGCGACCTCTATCGCCGAGTACTTTCGCGACCAAGGTAAACGAGTCCTGCTGCTGATGGATTCGGTGACGCGTTTTGCTCGAGCTCAGCGTGAAATCGGCTTGGCCGCTGGCGAGCCACCAACACGACGAGGCTATCCGCCTTCTGTTTTTGCCGCGCTACCAAAACTGATGGAACGTGCAGGTCAATCAGACAAAGGCTCCATCACCGCGCTTTATACCGTACTTGTGGAAGGTGACGATATGACTGAGCCAGTCGCCGATGAAACGCGTTCGATACTCGATGGCCACATCATTCTTTCTCGTAAACTGGCGGCGATGAACCACTACCCAGCCATTGATGTGCTTCGCTCAGCCAGTCGTGTAATGAACCAAATCGTCGATAAAACTCATCAAGCGTCCGCGGCTCACATGCGCGAAATGCTGGCCAAATATGAAGAAGTCGAACTGTTGATCAAAATTGGGGAATACCAACACGGTGCCGACAGTCGCGCGGATATGGCCATCGCACAGGGAGATGATATAGGAGCGTTCTTGCGCCAAGGTACGCACGAGCCAAGTGAGCTCGGTGAGAGCGTCACGCAGCGCGAGGACTTGCAGGCCTATGATCGAGCGACTGCTAGAGATAAAAAAAATTCGTGCAGACCGTGCCGATCGCGCAGTTCAGCAACAAGAATATCGAGTCAATAACGCACGTTCCTCACTCCGAAAGGCAGAACAGTCTATCGCTGATTATTGTCAATGGCGCAAAGAGGAAGAAGAGCGGCGCTTTGCAAAAGCCAAACAGAAAACCGTCGTTCTAAAAGAACTTGAAATATTGCGGCAAGAAATCGCACTGTTAAGAGAAAGAGAAGCCGATTTAAAACAACGAGCCGCAGAAGAAAAAAAAGCATTGAATCAAGAGAACCAGCGACTCAAAGAAAGAAAGCAAGAAGCTCTGACCGCCCATAAGACCAAAGAAAAATTCATTCAATTAAACGAACAAGAAATCGCTGAGCAAGCACGTCAAGTGCAATATCAAGAAGAGCTCGAACAAGAAGAGTTCCGCAGTGTTGTTGTTCCATAGAAGGTAAAGATGCGAGTCCAAAACGCTAACCTAAACACAACTGAACGTGCTCAACAGGTTCAACAGAGGCCGGTCAACCAAGTCTCAGAAGAGCTTGAATCTCGCTGTAATAATGCGCTCAAGCCAACGCAAACAGAGAGCGAACATGAGTCAGAGACTCCTCGCTTATTCGCTGCTGTATTGAACGCTGAGAAGCTCGGCAACATCAAACACAAAGGCAAAGTCAGCAGTGCTACTCCTGAAACGGGAAAAGAACAGCTAGAGGGTGACCAAGAACACCCTGAAAACTTGAAAGATCAACCTGCTAATGAGAAGTCAGACGCTGGTCTGCATCCAGAAAAGCCAAGTCACGATCTCTCAGAACGAGAGACCGTGCAGGTATTGGACAAGAGCCATAGCGAGACTTCAGAGCGTCCTGCGAAAGAGCCACATGCGGATACTGCTAGCCCCGTCAAACCACAGCCGTTGGCCTTTAACCCGACGGATAAAAAAAGCTCGAACAATAAGCAAGTCAGCACGGCACCATTAGATAATGGTTCGTCTCGTGATCCTAAAATACCGATGACCAGCTTGCCTAACGCTCTAAAAGATCAGGTATTGCCGATTCAGACTGACCAAGCCAATCTGCGTAAAAAAACCAATCTCCGGAACAAAACTGAGCCATCAACCGTGCAGAGTGTGCTGCAAGGCCAACTGCATAAGTTAGATGCGGCAGCTCATAAATTCGACCCTGCGGCAAAAGACGCTGCTGCTATTGTGGACTCGAAAACTGCATTGTCCGCGCTTGAAGAGAAAGCTAAACCGGCGAAACACATCGATCTGCGTCATCCAAGTTCAGAGTCGGACGCTAAGCTTCACCCGACGGCCAACCTAAGCCAAGCAACAGCGCAAGGCGACATCATCCTGAAAAACGTAGAGACACACGCGCCCCAGAGTAGAGCTCAAGACGTAAGCGAATTGATTAATAAGTTGGTCGACAAGATCTACGTGTCTCTTCCTTCAGCAAACGAGAAAGAAGTTCGCCTGCTTCTGAATGAAGGCCAATTAAAAGGTGGCGAGATCTCCATCAAGCAAGACAGTTCTGGCTATAGCGTGCTGATTAAGCAAGAGCACGCTCTTTCGCTGATAAACCAAACGGCTAAGCAAGAGTTGACCGAGCGTCTGCAACGTTTAGGCATCGACCAACCGATTCGGATCGCAGTCAGCGAACAGATGAACCAACAACAAGACCAACAACGCTCGCGACAACAACGCAGCATTTACGATGAATGGAAGCCTGAGGACGAATGATGATATTAGATTTCCCAAAGGTCGAGGCCTCAAGCATAGCGCTAAGTAATCAACTTTGCGCAAAACAGTGTCACTTTCAAGATAGTCAAAGCAATAGCTTATCGATCACGCTTGGCCAAAAGCCGGAGTTTTCTGGCTATCGTTTAACACTACTCATTGGTGGACAAACCATTCAAATCGATTTCAGCGGTGCGCAATTACAGCAATGGTTGCATGGCATTCTTGACTCGACGGCATTTGAATCACTGCCAAACTCTTTGCAATTGGCGTTGCTCAGTAGCCAAATTGAGCCCTACACCGACATGATTAAGCGCTTATTTGGACAACTTCCGGTATTGAGCAAGCTGCAAGTTCATGAGCAGCCCGCATCAGAAGAAAACGTGTTGATGCTCACCATCAATCGCGATGATGTCTCTCTTAGCCTGTGGGTCCATGAAGGTCGAGATGTGTTGATTGACACTCTGCCACAAGCACCCTCTTACCTGAGCCAAAACATCGCACTGCCCTTCTGGTTGAGCTTTGGCAAAACACGTTTGGCACTCAGTCAATTTGAGCAACTGGAACTAGGCGATGTGGTGTTTTTCGACGATTGCTACATCGCGCAACACCAAGTGCTGCTTCAGGTCTCCAATCACAACCTTTGGCGATGCCAACTCGACAATACGACACTCCATATCCAAGAAAAAGAAGCCAATATGAACGATATCAACAGCTCTGAAGCACTGACCGACCACCAGCAATTGCCAATTGAACTGACTTTCGATGTTGGTCAGCAAACCATTACTTTAGAACAGCTTAACGCGCTGCAACCGGGTTTTACCTTTGAGCTTAACCAGCCAATTTCTAACCCAGTCACCATGCGAGCAAACGGCAAAATCATTGGTGAATGCGAACTAGTGAACATTAATGAACGCTTGGGTGTCCGCGTTCTCGAACTGTTTGGCGGCAGTAAGGAGCCTGCATGATCCAGTTACCTGATGAACTGAACCTCATCGTTACACTCGCCCTTCTTGCTTTGATTCCTTTCATTGCAATGATGGCGACCTCCTTCGTTAAACTGGCCGTGGTTTTCTCTCTGCTAAGAAACGCATTAGGTGTACAACAGATTCCACCCAATATGGCCTTGTACGGATTGGCGATCATTCTGTCGATCTTCATCATGGCGCCAGTGGGGTTTGAAACCTATGACTACGTGACCCAGCACGAAATCTCACTTGAAGATTCGGAGAGTATCGAAGGTTTAATCGAGAGTGGATTGCAGCCGTACCGTGAGTTCTTGAAAAAGCACATCCGTGAAACTGAATCGGTCTTTTTTACCGATGCAGCAAGAACCTTGTGGCCACAAAAGTACGTCGACCGTTTGGAGTCAGACAGCTTATTGTTGTTGCTCCCCGCCTTTACCGTGAGTGAGCTAACGAGAGCGTTTGAGATTGGCTTCCTGTTGTACCTGCCATTCATCGCTATCGATCTGATCGTATCCAACATTTTGCTGGCCATGGGCATGATGATGGTCTCGCCAATGACCATCTCACTGCCATTCAAACTACTACTCTTTGTGTTGCTAGACGGTTGGACAAAGTTGACCCATGGCCTAGTGCTCAGTTACGGATAATGAGGAGAGAAGCATGAATCCGGCTGAAATCATCCACTTTACCACTCAGGCTCTAACGCTTGTTCTGTTCTTGTCGCTGCCGCCTATTTTGGTTGCGGCACTTGTCGGTACCTTGGTCTCTCTCGTTCAAGCGCTAACACAAGTACAAGAACAGACGTTAGGCTTTGTCGTCAAACTGATCGCCGTCATCATAACCCTATTTGTTACGACACAATGGCTGGGCTCCGAGCTGCATTCATTCGCTACCTTGACCTTGGATAAAATCCCGCAAATACGATGAGTTACGATGATTTGCACCAAGCCCTGTTCCTATACAGCTTGACGCTCCCTAGGTTAATGGCTTGCTTTATATTTTTGCCGATCTTAAACAAACAAACACTAGGTGGCACCTTGGTAAGAAATGGTGTTTTGTGTTCGCTTGCGCTGTTTATCTTCCCAATGATCAACCAGCAAGACCTGCCCGCCGAAACGGACGGGATTTGGTTGATGGTCATCTTAGGAAAAGAGGTACTATTAGGTATGCTAATTGGCTTTGTTGCAGCAATCCCTTTTTGGGCTATTGAGGCTGCAGGGTTTCTGGTGGATAACCAACGTGGTGCTGCGATGGCAAGTATGTTTAACCCCACTCTCGGCTCTCAGTCAACGCCAACAGCTGTGTTATTGACTCAAACCCTGATCACCTTGTTCTTCTCCGGTGGTGGCTTTGTCGCTTTTATCTATGCGCTGTTTAACAGCTATTCGTCGTGGCCTGTGATTAGTTTTTTCCCAACCGTCACTGAAGAGTGGGTGCACTTTTTCTACGCACAGTTCGAGCAACTTATGTGGCTTGGCGTTTTGATGTCTGCGCCTTTGGTTTTAGCCATGTTCCTTGCCGAGTTTGGACTCGCGCTGATTAGCCGATTCGCTCCACAGCTGAACGTTTTCTCTTTAGCCATGCCGATCAAAAGTGCCATTGCCAGCGTGCTATTGATTGTTTATTTGGCATTGATGATGGACCACTTTCAAGCCCTTTTCTCTGAAATCGTACTGTTCAGAGAACAGCTCAATACCATTTGGTAATAACAGACAGGAAGAGCAATGAGCGGAGAAAAAACAGAACTCCCCACCCCGAAAAAACTTCGGGATGCCCGGCAAAAAGGGCAAGTCGCTAAAAGTCAGGAAGTCGTCTCATCGGCGTTAATCCTAGCCCTAATTGCCGTCTTATTTGCCTTTGCTGACTACTATATGTCGCACATCTCTGCCCTACTTTTGTTGCCGAGTGAGTTGGCTTATCAAGGGTTTCAGGATGCGTTGCTTGACGTAGCCGTCGCCATCGCCAAAGAAATGGTTTACTTGCTGGCACCGATCCTGATCGTGGCGGCATTGATCGCCATCATGTCGAACATGGGGCAATTCGGCTTGCTGTTTAGTGGTGAATCCGTCAAACCAGACATCAAAAAAATCAACCCTGTCGAAGGGGCGAAACGAATTTTCTCGCTAAAGAGCATCATTGAGTTTATTAAATCGATTCTTAAAGTGTCGCTCCTTTCCTGCATTATTTGGGTCACGCTGCGGGGCAACTTAAACACGCTACTGCAAATCCCGACATGCGGATTAGAGTGTGTACCGACCATCACCGGCGTATTGGTGAAACAACTCATGATCATCTCTTCCGTCGGCTTTATTGTGATTGCAGCTGCCGATTACGCATACCAAAAATTCGACCACACCAAGCAACTGAAGATGACTAAAGACGAGGTCAAACGCGAATATAAAGAGATGGAAGGCAGCCCGGAAATCAAGAGTAAGCGTCGTCAGTTGCACCAAGAGCTGCAAGCTTCGAACCAAAGAGATAACGTTAAACGTTCGAATGTGTTGGTCACGAACCCAACCCACATCGCGATTGGTTTGTACTACAAAAAGGGCGAAACACCGCTGCCTGTGATAACCCTTAAAGAAACCGATGCGATGGCAAAACGTATGATCGCGATAGCCCACGAAGAAGGCATCCCTGTGATGCAAAAAGTACCACTCGCACGTGCTCTTTATGCCGATGGTCAGTTAAACCAGTACATTCCAGGCGATCTTATTGAAGCCACCGCTGAGATCCTGCGTTGGGTTGCGTCTCTTGAGCAGTCTGAGGAATCGCGAGTATAACTCTCTCACAATCATGTGCGTCATACTCAGAGAGCACACAGTACAAAAAAGAACTGTGCTCTAACAAAGTAGAATGGAATCGATAGATCTAAGCGGTTCAGAAAACGATTAGGCATCTTCTGAAGAGTTAAGATTTCTAAGCTGTCGTTCAATGAAATCGGTACACATTTTGACATTGAGCGGAGGCGTTTTTGCGTAATTATGAACAGCATAAATAGGAATCTTGGGAAGCGTATACCCAGGGAAAATGTTCTCTAATTCTCCTTTGCATCTGAGGCTTTCGAACATAAATTCAGGAATTAATGCCATACCAGCTCCCGCTTTGACCATAGAGATAACCGAATGGACCGAATCATTAAAGCGATTCGCTTCCAGCGACACTTCTATTCGCTCACCACTGGACGAGTGTTCTAAAGTATATCGAATAGATTTCCCCTCCCAGATATTCGCCACATAATCGCAGGCGAGTAACTGAGACGGCTCCTTAATAAGTTTCGCGATGCTGAGATCATGATTCTGAATATATGAAGGGCTTGCACAAAGCACTTTCTTCAAACTACCTATCCTTCTTTGTCTGTACTCACTTGATGGTAGCTCACCGACATGAATCGCGAGATCAGCCGCCGTTTCAAATAAGTCCACGCTGCCGTCATTGGCTAGAATCGTAGGAACCAATTCAGAGTAGATACTGACTAAATGCCCCACTGCCTGTGATATCACTGGCTCGATCAACGCGTGGGGTGAACTAATCTTAACCACTCCTTTTGGCTCAACTTGGCTGATCCTTGCAATATCCCATGCCTCATCAACAAGCTCGCTAATCTTTTTACACCGCTCAAAAAACTCTATTCCCATAGGCGTGAGTAATTGTTGGCGAGTGGAGCGTTTAAGTAACAAAACACCTAACGCCTCCTCCAAAGCTCTCAAATGTTGGCTAACAACGGATTTGCCCACCCCTAATTCGCGTGCAGCCGCAGTAATAGATCCCGTCTCCACAACTCTCGTGAAGATGATCATATGACGCATATACTTGTTCATAGTTTATAAAAATTAAACATTCCGTACCAAATCACCCATCTTTTTAACCCTAATAAAATCATTAATAATGTCCTAAAGCAACCACAGAGGACGGAATAGTGAACAAAACAAGAATAAGCTCAATTGCACAATACTTCTCACGAGAGGTAGCAGATGAACAATACAATCCAACGTTATGGACCAATAGATTACCCACGGATGATTTGTTACCGAAACACATAGAATTTACCAGCCAGCAAAGTGAGCGTTATCGAACAAACCTGGAAACAGGACTTACCGAGATGACATATGGAGAAGGCGAGTTTTCTGGAAAAATAGATATCTACAAGCCAAAGGGGCTTGCCAAAGATGCACCTATGGTTATCTACATACATGGCGGCTGGTGGCAATGGTTTTCAAAGGAACAATTTGGGTTTATCGCGCAACCTTTCAATCAAAATGGTTTTGCGGTTTACATGCCAAGTTACCGAATGGCTCAACATTGGACAAACGGTGCGCCAATGGAGTCCATCCTTAAACAGGTGCAGCTTGCCGTTAAAGAAATCTTATCGCTCGCAGTGGAGAATAATTCTCCCGCAGTCTACCTAGTAGGCCACTCGGCTGGCGGCCAACTTGTATCCATGCTCCATAAAACAGATTGGGAACAATTTGGAGTAGAAGCAGAAGGCAAAGATAAACTCAAAGATGTTTTTTCAATCGCTGGCCTTTTTGATATTCGACCACTTGTGAACAGCTTCGTGAACGATAACATTCAGATGACCAATGAATCATCGGAGAGGGTGAGTCCACTGCTTAATGATTTTCCTTCAGAAGAGGAACTGGCGCCGTTGCACTTGATTGTCCCAGAACTGGACACGCCTGAGTTCTTCCGACAAACAAAGGAATACCACGCCAAAGTGCTTGATGCTAAACAAGAGTGCCGCATTTACCTCGCTCGAAAAAGAGACCACCTTGATATAATCGAAAACCTCATTAACGACAACGATGATGTACTCAACTATATGCTTGAGAATATGAAAAACTAAAGGTCGCTAATTTGCTCAGTTTCCAATAAAGGCCGACAGGCTTATAAAAAAGAGCGACGAAAGTCGCTCTTTTTATTTTTGGGATACTTACTTAATACCGTGCAAGTTGTTTTCAGCAGTCATGGCAAGAGGCGTAAATGAATCGTTTCTCAGCTCAGCAATCGCATACAGCATACGTCCCATACGACCGTTACCATCCGTGAAGCCATGGTAGCCAATCACGCCAGCAAACAACTGCTTACCAAGATCTTTATCTGCCACTGGGTTTTCTTTCAAAAAGCCCTCTATGTGCTGTTTTAGCATGCCTTCACCACCAATGCTTGATGGAAGTGCGCCACCAGCCGTCGCTGGGCCTCGGTAATCTCTTTCAATATTCGGCACCGCTCGCGCATGAAGCTCTTTTAAGTTATCCATGTTCAGCAAGTCTTTATCATTGGCCGCGTATTCTTTAAGAAGCGCAGTGATATTATCAGCATCGTTTCCTTTCGAAGTCGATGCGTTAATGATCCAAGCCGCAGCACGTTCAAGGTTGTTCGTCGTGCCCGTTTTATTAAACTTATCTTCCGCTAGCGAATCCGCATAGACACCCGAACTCAAGTCTTTGTTTGCCAAACCTTCAATATGTGCTTGTGCCGCTTTTAAGTTCTTAACCTCGGTTTCAAATACAACTTCCAAGCCCATCGCGGTATTTGGGTTGTTCTTCACGCCCATCGCACCACCACCAAAAGCTTTAACAACTTTGCCAGCTAATGCTTTTGTTGCACCCTCACCAATTTGTGACTTCAAGTCCTGTCCTGATTTCGTATCCAATAGCGCTTCTGACATCGCGCGCTCAGCCAATTGGTTAAGTTCACCACTGTCTGACTTAATCGCCAGAGCATCAAGTCGGCTAAAGGCATTTAACACATCGGCTGGCGTTTTAAGGCTGGCATCTTTAAACAGCATTTGACCGTGCTCAACAGAAGAACTGGTTTGCAAGCGCTGAGCTTGTCCAAGCTCGTTATCGAATACCGATTTCGTCATCGCTTTCGCTACTGAATCTGTGTTGCCTTCTCTAAATAGCTTACCCGTTGCTTCAAAGAATCGAGCGACTGCACTATTACTTGGGTTTGAACGAACAAACTGCTGAGTATCTGCATCGATCTTATATTCCTTGCCACCAACATTGAGTTTGCCTTCACTTAGAATCTCATTTCGCGCTTGCGGAAGTGCCGCTTGAAGTGCGCTTACGTTTCCAAAACTGATCATTATTTATACCCTTAATGTGGCAAATTGTGCCGCATCTATTGTCTGTGTTTGTTTCTGTTCTTGCTCCTGTGGGCTTGCTGACAGCTTTAACCAATCAACAAATTGAGCAATCGACGTTTCAAAATATGTCTCGGTTAACATCGTTTGATGAATATGAATAAAACCGATGTAGCCAGCATCTTCATCCCAACAGACGTAGGGCTCATCTTTTGTTAATGCTGCCTTCATGTGTTTAAAATAAACATCGGGATGTGGTTTATCACCGGAGATTAAGCCAATAAGCGTTAGCTTCTCTTCATTTGAGCGAAGTGTAATCGCCACTTCGTTATCAATAATTAAGCGGCAACAGCCTTCTTCATCAAATTCCAGCGTTTCTATTTGGCAACGCTTTGCAAAGTCGTTTAGAAGGGTCGATATAAATCCGTTGACCATCTGATTTACATTCCTATTTTTGTATTTATTAGTATTTACATCTCCGCGGTTTAGATAAGCGCAGAGTGTTGGCTGATGGGGTTATTATGCTGAATACAAATGGGTGGATATGCTAGATATGGTCGGCTTTTTTTCATTTTAAGCCGTTTATGATAAGACACATGATGAGAAAAAAAGCTCAGTATGGTGTGCTGAGCTTTACTGTTTCAGTCTCAAGCAAACTAAAACTGTGAGAGACCTCGAGTTCAATAAACTTACTTAAGTAGTTGAGCATTTGGCTAAACAAAGCCACCAGAATACATTGGTTTAAAGGCTTCTGTTGCCACTTTATCCGCATTCGCTGTATTGGCGCTTGGTACACTGGACTCTCGGCTCAGTACGACAACCTTGGTTTGCTCTTCCATGGTCGAGGGATTTTTCTTGATATGATCAATCAAGTCAGCAAGCTCTACCTCTCCTTTTTGGATCGCTTTGACCACTTAGGCCCACTTTCTCCATCTCTGGCGTCGTTATGCGTATGGTCACATGAGGTTTGCGGCTCCCCGTAGCTACTTCTGCATCGTAAATTCGCTTTTTCATCACCGTATTGGCTGAACGCGGGTAACCTTTCTCCAGGTGTAAGGTATAGCTTTGTTCCACAGTAAAAGACGTCCCTGCAGGAACCAAGATTTCTCTCTCACCTTCCGCATTACTGATGGGTTCAATATTCACCCCAAGGTCTGGCGCCGGGTTAATGACCAAAAGCGCACCTTTCGCCATATAACTTTGTGCCAAGTCTAGAGCACGCGTTGTACTCATAAAGCCAGGAAACTGAAAGCCGGTTCCCTTCTCTAATGCCGCATCGGCAACACTGGTGTGACAGCCGTGCCAGACTTTACCGGAGTATCGTTCAAACATTGGAGAGTCTATCGCAGCCTGTAACATATCCACGTTCTGGCGATACTCCTTCTTCGCCTGCGCTCGCTCAGCAGAACTTGTGTATTGATTACGTTTTAGGAACGATTGAAGACGCATCTCCATTTCACTCTCGTTCTTTGGTGGAGCAAAATCGCCGTAGCCTGGGTTGATAATATTTGCGCCATTCCCTGTATAGAATCGAGTCGTCGCCAACAGCATCGCGTTAATCAGCGTCGCTTGGTTATTTGTATCATCACCAATGGCTTCTAATACCGCTTGTTGGCGTTCAGCTGGTGTGGCTTTGCTACTCGCGACATCCTGTAAAAAGCCCAACGCATCTTGGTGATCGGGGTTGTTTTTTAGCATCAACTGAGCATCAGCATGTTCGACTTATCTACCGTGCGAAAGGTTTCCCACACGTCATTACGCTCACCGTAACGGAAAACATTACTTAGCGATCCTTCCTGTGAAGACTCTGCCAACAAAGACGCAGCATTACTGAGAAGCTGTTGGTATTGCGCAGGAGACTTACCCTCCAACCAGTTGCCTAATGCTTCCGCTTTAACACCATCGATAAAGGGTTGCCCTGACGGTTTTCGCTCAGGCAATTCCGGCATGGTTCGCTGCTCGGTATTGTATAACTTCAAGTCATTCATATTTTGCGGAGCGTAGTAAATTTTCTCTGAAGCTAGGCCAAAGGTATCGTCTGCTTCTTGATCACTCTGCGCGGCCTGCGCCAGAACATCAAGATACTCACTCCCTGCATATTGTGATGGGTAGCCTTTCCCCTGAGTCACAGATTGATCGAACTCTTCAACACTCATTTTCACCGGTTCAATCGCGGGTAGATGAACCTCTTATCCATTTAGTGTGATTGTCTTGGCATCCATACCGGGTAAGTCGATGTCTTGGGTTATCAGCCCCTCGTAAGCACCAAGCCAATTGCCCGTCTCACATGCTTGCCGCGCTTAGTGTCTGCTGTGAGGACAGCAAAGCCGCGGTGCTTGCCGCGCCGTCTGTTCGAATCGTTGTTTGCATCGTTCACCCCGCAGTGGATTCAGTGATCGCATCAAACAAGGCACTGCGTAAACTGAGTGCATTTTGCTAAAAGACATTGAGATCGCTATTCACCACAGACTCATCCGGCAATGCAAAATTGAGTACAACAGTGGCGTTGTCAGCGGCTAACGAGAACGACGCAATGCCGACAACATCGGGATGAGAATTCAGCGCCAGCAGTTTGGAAGGTGATATTCCCCCCTCAGGCTGCTTGGCTGGTGACAAAGGGAACATGACCACCATGCGGTTTTCATAATTGAAAATCGTGGCGTAATGCATACCATCTTCGCCAACTAAGTTGCATTGACCATTCAAAAGCTGCCATTGCCCGCCAGATAAGTCGGATAGCCAGTTGTTTATGATTTCTTCTTTGTTCATTGCGAGGGCTCCTTTTCGTATTGAGTAATCAAAACGATGAGCGTAAGGGCATTCGCCATATATCACTTTTGTTCAGAAGTTTTTAGGGCGCCTTTTATCGGCTAGCGCTCACGGCTTTCAGTTGAATGCTAGTGAGAGGAAATTGATGCTGAATCTAGAAATAGCCAGCGACTTAAAATAAAAAAGCCCAGCATGGCTGGACTTCCGGAGAGCAAAAATAAACGCGTTAGGGCTGTATCTGCTGGCGTTCGCTCAATTGCTTGGTAATAGCTTGCTTGAGCGCTTGCAGCTGACCATCGATACTCGCATCGATAATACCGACCTCGGTCTCCAGTATGCAGCCGCCGTTTTTTAAACGCGCATCGGCAATGACTTCAACGTACCCCACTTCCGGGAAGTCACTGAGTATGGAAGAAACCTTCTCCCGCACTTCAGTAACCTGCTCTGGATGCACATGCAGAATCACTTGCTTTTGGTTACTGACGAGCTGGAGCGCCTCTCTCACGACACTTGCTGTGGTATCCACATCATCAAAGCTGTTGATGATCTTTCTGACGGCATCGAGCACAACGCCTGTCATTTTTTGCTCGACCTGCAAATAATACTCGTTGCATCGAGCAAGTGTTGCCAGCATGGTTTCGGCGTTCTCGATCTTCGCTTGATCGATGCTATCCTGATAACCTCGCTGCCTTTCTAGCTCATAGGCTTCGTCCGCTTTCGCAATGATACTTTCTGCTTTTGAATGCGCCGCCTCAACCAAATGCTGCGAATCTAAGTAACTCACATAGTCTTTTGCTTTGAGCACTTTTAAGCCCGGCGCCAATTGCAAGTTGTCGGTTTTTATTTCAACAAATGAAACCATTTAGGAATTACCTGTTTTGCGATTTTCTTGATAAGTCGGTAAGCAAGATCGCGATGCGCGTCATCCAGCCAATCTGCACTGTGATCCGTCAGCGTCAGTTGACGATCGAGCTTAAATTGCCATCGTTGCACTAGCTCTGATGGTGACTTTGCCAGTAAGAACGTGACCCATAAATAACCCAGCTCTCGGGCTGTCTTTTCAAAGCTTTTTCCATCGAGGCTGGTTGGCAGTGGCTTTTGCCAACCGCTGGGCCAGTTGGAAATCATCATCGGTCCTTGTTGGATCAAAAAACGTGTTTCATCTACTCCAAAGACCTGATTAAGACATTGTTTAGGTTGCTTTAGCACCACTTGGCGCATCGCTTGGCAATGCATGATTCCGCCAATCATCAACAGCAGCCGATTTGTTGCCTCTACAGGCAGCAAAGCCAAACTGTTGTATGGATGATTAAAAGCATGATCCGTAATTGGCGATAACGCCCAGTCTTCAATATACCACTGATTGATGGCCGCTTGGTTTCTCCAGCCTTGGAGTTTTAACAACCAAGACTGTTTTTCCGTTATCCAACTTTCGTCAATATAGCTGCAAGGGCAATAGTTAAACTGATGCTGAATTTGGGAAACTGGCGTTTCGGAATTAACCACGTTTCACGTTCCTGCGGCACCAAGCAAACGTTGCTGCGTTAGAGCCAATGATCAGCAGTACCAAGAAAACAAGGATAGCAATCAGATGGCTTGCCGTGTCTTTGGTCACTTGAATCGACAGAATGCTTTCGAATTGATTATCTTGAGGTATCACGCGTACTTCCGAAGATGGCACCATAACCACACTAATACGGTCGTAGTTCAGCCCTTCAATGCTGTTATTCACTAATAGTTTTATTTGTGGGATATAAGAATCCAACGCGACATCGGCGGCATGCTTGATAAAAACAGATGCCGATGCCGGCGTTGGGCGCTCACCAGGACGAAGGTTTTGGTCTTCAAGTACAACGTGGACGCGAGCGACAAGCACGCCGTCAATTTGTGATAATGTGGACGACAACTCTTGCGATTTCGCGTAAATAAGTCTCGCTCGCTCGGCAAGCGGAGAAGAAATCAGATCGTCTTTGGGGAAGACTTCTTTCAGTGTCGAGAACTGCTCTCTTGGATAACCTTTGCGCTTAAGCGCGTCAACCGCGAACGCTATTTGTGCCTTATCCACCATCAACTTGACGGTGTTGTCTTTATCTGGTTCTTTGGTGGCGACGACGCCTTCAGAAAGTAAGATTGACAACATTTCGTTGCCTTCTTTCTGGCTCACGCCAGTGTAAAGTTCGGTCTGACACCCCATCAAAAATAGAACCAGTAACATGCTTACTGCACGCATTGTTTTTTTTGTGGTGACTGACCTCATTGCAACTACTACCTTTGTCATGACTATTGCTTTCATCATGGCTTTTACTTTCTTCATCGCTACTGTGCCTTCAACAGTGTTTCTACGTTTTGCGTCGTTTTACCTACCGTCTTGGCGATCAGCTCCTCTTGAAAGGTAATTCGAGTCAACGCCCATTGCATTTGCAAAAGCTGAGCAGGATCGTCGCCCACCATTTTCATGCTGTCGGCTAAACTGCTTTTTGCGTTATCGATGGTATTTTTCAGTTCGCTAATGTTTTCTAACAAACCACCTTCTAAGCCATTGTTTCCTTCCGGGGCCGACATCGCTTGCTCGAAACGTTCACTAAGCCCGTCCTGAGCTTGTGCATCTTGCACTTGCTCTAGATTCGTCTGTATGACTTCGGTGTACTGCGTATTGATCATCTGCGTTCCTATGAAAGATTTAGTTTGTGGCTGTAAGTCAGCATGTTTTTGACCATCGAGTTGATTTGTATAACAAAACTCAACTCTTCCCGTACTATGTCTAACAATGACTGTTGATCAGAAGTCTCTTTCAATTCGGCCCAGCTATGCCAAAGTGCTTGTTCCTTTTGCGCACTCAAAGAGAAATGCTCAGACAGCAACATTTTTAGCTCCTCACGGTCTTTTGGAGGATCTGCTAGTAAACGTCCAGAAAAACTGCCCAGTAATTCTTGTTCGAGTGAAGCCAGTAATTCTGGTGACGCTTTATCGGTGCCTTTTGCGCTTCTTTCCTGGTTAAGTGCATACCACAACGCTTCTTTCTGCTCGCTTGAAGAAGTAAGCACTCCGTCAAGTGAGCGGTTAAGTGCCGTTGAGCTGAAGTTTCCGGAACTCTTGAGCACCTCATACCACTCTTTAATTGCCGTCACTTTGGCCTCAGATTGAGAGACTATGTCCGTAGTTTTTTGCACTGGCGATGCACTTTTGTTTGATGAACTACTGTCAGATGCACTTTCACTCATCAAACGGCTCATCTTGTGTGCCTCGTGCGGAGCAACTCTGGCTGGCTGCTGAACCAGACTTAGCACATAGTTGAGCGAGTTGTTTTCAACCTTCATTAAAGGTTCCTGATATCCTGAGAGAAGCTCGCAGTAAACGCTTGGCTTTCTTCACTGCCTTTTGAAGCGATCGCCAGCCAAGATTCAGCTTTGCTCGCTAACCCTGCTTTACCAGCAGCTAGAGCCGCTAAGCAGACTAAGTCAGTAGAGTCTACGCAAACTGGTTCAAGCAAGCGATGAGCCTCTTCGTAGCGACCGCGGTTCATCAAACTCATAGAGCGAATCATTGCAACGACCTCTTCGGTATCCCTTTGGGATTCGAGGCAAGATGCAATCGTCTCTGCCTCTTCGTGGCGATGTATACCGGTTGCCATCAAAGCCGTTTCGGCCAACAGCAAACGCATGTCTTTTTCCATAACTTACACCTTCTGTAGAATCGACTGCATCACATCCTTAATTGCGCGAGTTGTGGTCGCATTGATGTTATAAATCACTGACCATTTGTTGATAGTATGCTGCAATTCAGCCAGCTTTGATGGGTCATCAGCGTTGGATTCTAAGTTTTTGATCGCTACGTTCACGGCCTCATTCGCCGCCTTTGCTTGTTCTTCTAGTTTCGCTTTAACATCATCGAGATAAACACTGTTACTCGCATCGTAAAATGACATAGGTATTGCCTCTTGTTTATTTATTGCATTCGACAGTTTCAATCACAGCTAAGGCCGCTTGATAGGCTTCATGCTGTTTGAGTAGCAACTGATATTCATGGGGTGTACAGCCTAAATCAAGCTGGCGCTTAACCGCAGATTGCGCTTGCTTGAACTTGAGAATAATGGCCTCTTTCTGTTCCTGCCCCGAGTCGCTTTGTAGCAGTTGTTCAAGATTTGTCATTGGTATTTCCACCTTCATACCCTAAATTGATCGTGATCACTCGCCCGCCTTTCACCAGCTCAATTCCTGCTGGGGTGACGCTAGAAATGCGATATCCTTGAGGGGTTCGAGCCCCTACCATATAACGAACATTGTCCGTAAGGATCACATAAGGGACTTGACCGAAATTCACGCTTCGAAACGGAAAATCGATGTTGGTTCCCTTGCTTACTTTCGGAATGGACTTCAAAACCAAGTAAGGTTTCTCGCCATACTGCTCACGGAAATCCCTCGTAACCCCATAGAATCGAGTGGTCTCGATATCGTCCAACTCACCCCGTACTTCGATACGATCATCACTTGTCGCTAGCTGAACTTTCTTTAGTAACTCTGCTTTTTCAAGCAATGTTTTGAGCGTATCCATATAGGCTCCCGCTCTTTGCAATTCGACCTTCCAAGCGACTAGTCCCGGGACATCACGTTCTAATATCTGCTCGACTTGGCTCCAACGGCTCGCGTCATCAATGTACCCCGTTAGGAGCAGCGTGCCAGTCTCTTCACCATTCTCAATTTTAACTTGGTGATAACCGAGGTTACGTAAGATAAAGCGTACACCGCGACGAATCTCTTCCATGGTTCGCAGGTCACTTTTGTAGTTGAGCCCAAGCGCGTCAATTCTTCCCAATAGCTGCAGTTTTGCGGTTCTATCCTCGACGTATCCTTCCAGTACCGCCTGCCTTACTGTTGCATTCCATTCAACCCGCACATCATCGAGTTTCAATTCGCTGAGAATATTGCGAACTAAAACGATGGGCTCTGCTGCCGTGATGGTATCGCTGTCGCTGGCTCGGATTTGGCTATACCAAACACCGGCAAATATCACGCTTGGGATCAAGCTACACATCAAGCCGAGCAAAAACGTTCTCTTCCAACCTGATGACGCTTTATGGCTGACCGATACTGACTGTTTATCTGTGGCTTCCGTCGCGATATCACTCACCAAGTCGTCTTCAAGGTGTCCTACCGCAAACGTTAAGCGACCAACCGAAACCAAAGCGTTGCGTGATAATTCCAACCCATCAGCGTCAACCGTAACGCTTTCGTTATTGATCGAAACGTCTTCACAGTCACGCAGTAAAACGCTATCGCCATTGCATACCAATACAAGGTGACTCCCCTTGATGTCTGAATCGGTTAACACAAGATCGGCGGTAAAGTCATCGCTCCCCAAAACCAATGAGTCATTGGGTAATGTCACCTCTACTCCGGCATGAACACCTGAGAGAATACGAATTTTCCATTGCTGCATTGAGGCTAATGCTCCTCTAATGGTCGAAGGCAATGATTATCTGAGCCATCACACTCTTTGATTTGCACTCGCCATCCTTTTTGTCCCGAAGGCAGATCGCATTGCGATAGCACAGAAGACTTACCCTGTGACAACAGGTCTTGCTGATGACGCTCCGCTTGTACTTGAGATGAACAACTGTAGAGCGCGAGTGCCGATTTCAGACCTGCACTGTTATTTGAAATATTGTTCAAGGCACCGAGCTTAGGCCTTAAGTCATACTCATTACCGATAAGCACGTTGTCACCAATGCCATCGACAACAATTCTCGGCTCAATAATGAACATGCGCACCGTTCTTCTGGTGGTATCAGTGGTACTTCGAAACAAGGCACCAAGGTATGGAATGTCCCCCAACAAAGGGACTTTCCGCAGCTGATGACTCACTTCATCACGGTATACACCACCGATTAACAGGCTTTGCCCTTGCTTGACCGTCGCCAGCGTACTGATCTCTGTCTTGCGAATAGATGGCACATCATCAACACCACCATCTGGAATTTGAGCACCGTCTTCAAGATGCAAACTTAGGTTGATTTCGGGCCTTTCAACAAATCGGTCTCCGACAATACGTGGAACGATGCGCAGTAAAGTACCGTAGGTCACCTCTTCAAGGGCTGCCGTTTCTCTACCGACCAACTTAACGTAGAAAGTGCTGCTGTTGTTCAAGACTGCCTCCACGTTTTCCTGAGTTAGCAAAGTAGGTCGAGACACAACTTGAGCACTACCTTGAGATTCCAATAAGCGAACTTGAGCCAACAGATAATTTAAGTTGGTCGCATCAAGCAATGATTTGAAAGTCTGACCGCTGCCTAGCGTTACATCGCCACCATCAACATCACCCGTGGTTTTTATGTCAAGAATGCTGTTGTTGCCTACGTCAAGACCCGCTCGCCAATCCACACCCAATTGACTCAAATCGTTCGCACTGATATCAACAATCGAGAGTGCAACTTCGATTCGTGACTGTGGCTGATCCAACTGAGCGACTAACTTGCGGTACAAGGGCAAGCGCGCTTGTGTATCACGAACTATAATGGCGTTTAATCCAGGCTCAGCCTCTACTGATGCTCCGCCATGCACAGAAACATTCTTCGTCGTGATTGCAGCCGTATTAATATCCGTTTCTTCACCCTCTCTAGTCGCCTTTATCTGAGTTTGAACACCCGACAAGACTCTGCTCAATACTGAAGCTATGCCCGGTACCGTGACCCCTTGATCGCGATAAGTGATTTCTCTATCTGTCGCCGAGGCATATTTCAAAGGAATAATTTCAACAAACAGCTCATCAGTAGAGTTAGACTTTTGAACCAACCGGCTTTCCAGCGCTTCGGCTGTTTGCACAACCAAATCAACGTATCTAGGTGGCCCCGCTAAGTAAACCAACCCTTTGTTCTCTGCCGCACGCCAACCATAGCGAGAATCCCAAATCCCTGTCGATATCAAAGTACTGCGCAGTTCACGGGCCGTCAGAAGTTCAAGCTGTAGCAGTCGTGAACGGGTTTCCGTCGCTTTGTACACATGCAACACCGCGCCATCGAAATACCACATCATGTTGTAGACCTGTGCTAGGTAGTCGAGAAACTCGGCTGGGTCTTCTGGAGTAAATCGGCCACTGACTCGATCATTGACCTTGTCACTGACCGACACAGAAACGCGATAGTTAGCGCCAAAGTTATTCAATAGTTCTTTTAAAGAGTCGTTGTCCGCATAGTAACGAAACGGCTGATCAGGCCAATCCAACTCTGATGCGTGTAAAGGCAATACCGCGAACACACTCAAAGTACATGCAACAGACCAAACTAGTCGGCTTAGTTGTCTTTTTAAAACGGAAAGCATTATGGAATCCAAATACTGTGGCTGACGGTATGATTGACGCGTTGATGCTCTAACACAGCACTTAACTGCTCGACCAAATTCACGTGCTGGGAGAGCTGAGTACACAATACTTCTGTGGTTGCGCTGTCCATTTTCATCTTTCCTTGCACAATCAACTGTTCGTTATCATTAACCGTCAGCGTGCTTCTCGTATCGCGTAGTGTCTTCAAAGAGAGCTGCATACAATGCTTGAGTGCCTGCTCTTTTTGGAAATCGAGGTGCTGTGCAAACTGAAAGGGGAGAACGGTTTCCCACAAGACCCATGATGAATGCTGCCGAATGTTAAGCAGCATCTGGTCGACTTCGATATCGTAGGAACCATTATTTGAGGTAATAAAATCCCCAACCCCCAGCGTTACCGCGAGAGATTTCATCATTTGATCTAACATATTTAGCTCTATTTAAATCTGACTGAGGTGGTTACACGCTTGACCGTATTGATTACTCTGAATATCAAAATAATAGTGATCCACATGACCCACGGTGTGCATGTCTTGAAACCACTGCCAAATCTTCGCAACCGCATTCAAATCGCTGTAAACATGGTCACAAGCATCCCAAACGTCTTTAAGCTCAGGTGCTTGAACTCGGGCTTCAGCACACCAGCCTTTCCATTCAGAGATAAACTTATCTGATGTTTTGCCGTGCTGAGATAGGCCCTTTAGTTTTTCCAGCGTTGGCTTCCACTCTTCTACCGTAGTTCGGTGGGATTCCAGGACCTGATTTTGTTGTTCATTAAGAACATCAAGCTGCTCATACAGCTCACTCTGCTGCCTCTGAATCAGCGATAACTGCTGATCTGCGAAAATTGCACTGTTCTCTTCCGCCGACAGTCTCAACCAATACTCTTTCTGAATACCCAGTTGATTGATAAGTTGTTCAAGTTTAATGGTGTCATGCAGTATCGTCTGATCTGTCTTTCGATTAACCCATTCATTAATGGCTAAATACATGGAAAGAATAAGCGTTTTGGGGAATGCCAAATTGAAACGGAACCCCAATCGACCATTAATATAATCCAGCCTTTGATCAAAAGAGCTCAACACATGACTATCACTCAATTGCCCACCCACTTCGAGAAAGAGGCGCATTGCGAATCGGTCTAGAGAGGTACCAAACCTTTGATAGATTTTGACCACTTGGCTAGCACATAGACAATCAACGACATTACGGTCAAGTAAACGTTGCAGCAAAGACAATTGCTCAGAACTCAAAACTCCTTCACTTAGAAGTTGTCGGTGATTGACATTAACAACATTAGACACTTGTGATGATTGAGTTAGCCCCTCATATCTTGTGCCTCTATGCAAGACAGTGACCTTCCTTTGCGCCACAATGTTATTAGGAAAAAGCGAACGGCGTCGCCAATGCAGCTTTTTCATCGGTGTTGTTCTCCGCATCTACTTCGAACAATCCAGAAGGAAGTAGAGGTATTAGTTTGATTCGTTGTTACGCTAATCATAATAGAGTTTGCGCCAGTTAATGCCTTTCAAAATTAGTCAGAAAATTTTAGTCGTCAGACATTTCACTTAGCAATAGGCACTTGTTCTTCCCCAGAACGTACACGGCTTGGTGTCGTTCCAAATCGACGTCGATAACTTTGCGTAAAGTAAGATTGGCTTGAAAAGCCCGCTTCCATTGCGACATCGACAATACTCATCTTGCTGGTGAGCAATAACTTATGAGCATGCAGCAAGCGACGCTCACTGATCCACGCTCTAGGAGATACGCCATAATGCTCATTGAAACCGACATTCCGCACCTCATTTAGGAATAAATTGCTTCATATAGCTTACCTAGCAATTGAAGCAATCTCCTCTGATGGTCTTGAATGCCGGTGATAAACCATTGTTCGCCGAACTCAAGTGTATCGACCCCTTCAAATTTTAAAAACACCCAGCGAGCAGTTGGCTTAGATGTGGTTTTGTTCTTAACCATGCTTGGAAAAAATTCTTCAGTAACAGCCAACTCTTCACGTATCTTATGCTCGAGTCCAGCATAAACCATTAGGCTTAAGGTCATTATCATGAGTAAAGCTTCGATGCGTTGTGGTTTTTTTAAGAAGATAGATGATGTTAAAAACTCAGGGCTTTTAAGGAAGCGAAAACCTCGCTCGACTTTCTGTTGTGACTTGTAGTGTTCCAGTAACGCAGCCATATCGAGATCGGTACTTTCAGTATCATTGGTCGCAAGAATGAACATACCAACTTTAAGCTTCGCGAGTTTTACTTTTTCTAAATCAGTGAACGGATTTGCTTCAATTTTGTAGTGGTATCCAGTTGGAACCTCATCTTTTTTAGGGCGCCCTCGGCCAGCAAACTCGGGCACTTGCCGTATCTCACTTTGCTCGAAACTCAACAGTTGGCATTGACTCTGAAATTCACTCATAGCCTTTTGTGCATCAGTCGCACAGGCAAATTGTTTCTTAGCTAATTGAGCTAGAGATTTAAGCTCTTTGGTCAGATTTTTATCCAAATTTTTATAAAAAGTGGCTTCTTCTCGCTTTGTCGCTTGCTCGCTGTTCACTAACAACCATCGCTGCTTCACGTTGCCATAATCAGATTCAATCCAGTGCCCCGAATAACCATTACCGATAGGCTCTAATTGCGCTGGCGATAATGCCAGTAGAGCTTGTTTGGCCATTTTAATGGTCATTGGGACGCGTGTAATGAACTTCTGCTTTTGTTCATCAAGTGAGCAAATACTGTCTGACGTGTATAAAGCTGCATCAGCAATAAAGTAACGACTATTTTGCGCGGCTTTAAGACAGTGAATATGGCGCTTAGTGACCTCTGCAAATGCTTTTGCATCGTTCGTGTTTCCACTGAGAGCCTGCATATAAACAGGGAGCCCTGCTTGATTTTCACAAATTAATTCAAGGACAACCTGATTCAATTCAGGTCGGTGATCTCGACTATAACCTTTGACGAGTTGAATAGAATTAATGTCATCCTCTGCTGATTGAGCATATTCACCATCAACATGGAAACTCGTTATATCAAGGTGGACAGACTCTGTCTTGAGGCCCAATTTTTCAACGGTATGCTCTGCAATAACTTGATATAAAATAGATACATCAGCTTCAAATAAAGCATCTAATGTGCGCCCAAGAACATCATCAGTTAAGTGGTGCGCTTCTATGTTTTTAGCAAGCAGCTTTGATATTGGCTTTGTCTCGAAAAAGTCAGAAAACATATGCAATGTTCGACTATGGAAGCCCAAACCGTTCAAAATCATGGCTAGAACGGCATCACCGTGTGAGACATTATGCTCTGAATACTTAGGAATTATGCGGTCGATAAGCCCGGGTAAATCAATCTCATGACAGAATGCAGCGATTAATCCAAGATGATCTAAGCGTTTTATGACAGGTTGAGGAGCAGACATCGCAAGTTACCGGCAAATAAAAGTAATAGATCAAAACGGGGGATCTGCGTCAAGTCTCAACTGCAATCATTATTGATAAATGATCGTGGGATCACACTAATTAAAATGTAAGCGCGTCATAAACCCCGCATTCTAATCGCCTAGCGCGAAGAATAAGATCAAGTCTCCAACCATAAGGAGATTTGAAATGGGAAAACGACACACTAATCAAGAATGGCAAACGCTCATCGAGCAATCTGAATCGAGTTCATTGTCAACGCTTGCATTTTGTAAGCTAAATGAACTCAACCCCTCGACGTTTTACGCTAAGCGCCAGCAACTCAAAAAAGCAGATGTCTCTCAAGGCTTTGTACGGGCAGAGATCGTCGAAAAGACAACGAAATATCAAGCTCAAATAGCCACCGCTAACATGACACTTCTCATCAATGATGTGGAGTTGAGCATTCCTCAAGGCACGCCCGCTACCTACCTGGCAGAACTCATTGGAGCCTTGTCATGAAACATATGCTCAGCGCACCAGAGATTTATCTGTATCGTGAGAGTGTCGATTTTAGAAAGTCCATCAATGGCCTCGCGGCGATTATCGAAAGTGACACCGATTTACCCTTGGGAAGTGGCGCACTGTTCCTGTTCACCAATAAACAGCGCGACAAAATCAAAGTGCTGTACTGGGATAAAACTGGCTTTGCGCTTTGGTATAAACGTCTTGAAAAAGCCAAGTATAAATGGCCTACAAAAGAGAAAAATGAAGTGTTTACCCTGACTCAATTCGAGCTTGATAGACTGCTTTCTGGCTTCACGATTATCGGCCATAAACCCGTTCAAATAAACGATTTTACAATGACTTAATCGATAATAAAGCCTTATCTACCAAGCGTAAATGGTATGATTTTAGTATAATCAATGCCATGAAAAAGACGCCAGATATCAACCCAGAAAGCCAAGATGTTGCCAAGCTACAAGCGATGGTGAAAGCGCTGATGGCGTCAGAAAACCAATGGAAACAAGAGCGTCAATCTCTGCTTGAGCAACTCAAACTTGCTTTCGACCGCCAGTTCGCAAAACGCTCGGAGGCGTTAAAGCCTTACGATGAATCTCAAGGTGACCTCTTCAACGAAGTGGAATGTGAAGCCGCTAAGGGAGAGGTGGTTGAGGTAACAACGACCACAACGAAGAAGCGTGGTAAACGCAAGCCACTTCCAAAGACTTTGCCTCGTGAGGTTATCGAACTCGATTTAGACGACCATGAAAAACAGTGTGCATGCTGCCAACATAGTCTGCATAAAATCGGTGAAGACCGCAGTGAGAAACTTGAGTTCTCACCAGCCGTGCTCAAAGTGCTGGAATATGTTCGTCCTAAGTATGCTTGTCGTCAGTGCGAGCAAACTGAAGACAAAAGCCACATCGTTCAAAAGCCAGCGCCCCAGAGCATCATCCCTAAAAGCTTCGCGACAGAAAGCTTGCTAGCCAACATCATCCTTGGCAAATATCAATACGCAATGCCACTGTACCGCCAAGAGTCGCTGTTTACCCAGTCGGGTATCGAGCTATCACGAACCACGATGGCAAGGTGGGTTATCCAAGTCAGTGAGAAGTTCACACCGCTGTATGCGGCCTTGAAAGAGCATCTACTCCAACAAGTGGTGGTTCAGGCAGATGAAACGCCGCTCAATGTCCTCAAAGAAGATAAACAGTGTTATATGTGGCTCTACTGCTCGGGCGCAGACTCGCCCGACGCTGCACTGCCGAATGTAAAGAATATCGCCTTGTACGACTATCAAAACAGTCGCGCGAGGGCATGCCCTGTTGCCTTCTTGGGGGATTACAGTGGTTATCTGCAAACCGATGGCTATGGTGCCTATGATGGTCTTCATCACGTAACCAATGTTGGTTGCTTGGCACATGCACGGCGTAAGTTCATGGATGCTAAGAAGCTTCAAGGTAAAGGTAAGTCAGGCAAAGCAGATAAAGCGCTAGCCAAAATCCAGAAGCTCTATGGGATAGAATCGCGCTTAAGAGGTGCGACTGTCGAAACACGAAAAGCAGAACGTCAACTGCATGCCAAGCCGATACTGGATGAGCTGTACGAGTGGATGACGACTCAACAAGTGCTAGCGTCTAGCTCGCTGGGCAAGGCGATAAAATACACGCTCGGCCAATGGCCGAAACTTATCCGCTATATCGATGACGGTCATTTATCTATCGATAATAATCGTGCTGAACGCGCCATTAAACCGCTGGTCATTGGCAGAAAAAATTGGCTCTTCTCGAACACACCAAATGGTGCTGATGCGAGCGCGATGCTTTACAGCATCGTCGAGACGGCGAAAGCCAACGGCCTTATCCTCTACGACTACATGGTCAAGTGCATGAAAGAGCTTGCGAAAGCTGAGCCTGATATCGATGCGCTCCTACCTTGGAACTTCAAACATTAACAACATCGCCTCGTGGGTTCATGGGGCGTTTACATTAAAATCTAGAATTGGCTGCGGAATGACGGTTGAAAAGCTCTTTAAACGTCGTTAAGCTCGCACCAAACTCTTGAGCATAATCCGTTAGTTTCCACTCTTTCAGGTAATGGACCTCCATAAAACGACGCAGTCGGTCTGAGGTTTTGTTAGTCAGTTGTGATAATAATGCATATAGGTTCTCTCCTTTCTCACCATGAAGCAGTAGTATCAGTATTTCCTCGTACTTTAAGCGCATAATAGTATCAGGATAAGACTGCTCCTCTAACGCCTTAATTCCTGATAACGCTTGATCTACCAATATGTTCAAAGTGAATGGAAACAACCCAGACTGAATGCTCTCAACTTTTGGCAGCGACATCAGTAATTCACTATGCTTTTGCAAAAATTGGCTGACCAGTTCGTTGTCAAATTCAACCATTGATGCCATATAGTGGCCATCTAATGGAGTATATTCGAGCAAGTAATCCCCTTGAGAAAGGTAAACCCCACAACCAGCGGCAACATCGAGCGTACAGTCACCCGTTTGAACTCTCAATTGCCCATTGTGAACGACTACAATGTGAGACTGGCGAGAATGAAAAACTTCATCGTATTTTTCATAGTAACAAGTACTATGGACTTTTCGCGATAGCGAGTTGACCCTTTCTGTATTTAGCTGGCCTAACACATCCATTTTCTACCCTTCATAATCCCAACTCCTCTAACAGAGCCAGAGAAATACCAAAGCCTGATTTACAACAACACGAAAAATTACACATGATATGCAATCAGAACGATATCAATTAAAGAAGCAAGAAAAGAGCATAGGTGCGATAGCACGACCATACTCCCCGAATAAATTACAAATAGCTCATAAACTACCGGTGGTAGCAAAAAATAATCTTGGAAAAACGTCTCGATATTGTTTTTTATATTCTCGAGAAGTTAATAAGCTTTTGCTAAAGTTCAACTTATAACTAGTGATACTCAAGCAACAAAAGCTCTTATTATATTAGAATAAATGAAAGTACTAATGTTTAAGCCTACTCTCACCTATATTGGTATTTCCACAAAAAATGGAGTGTTTATTTTTAAACCACTCTATCTAGCCAACTTCATAGAAGAGGGGGATATAAACATAAAAATTGCAGTGAGTGCAACTGATATTCATATAAAGAAGCACTGAGCCGATGACTTGACCCCATTAATAATTAGAGTTTTAGCTCTGGACTATTCGCTTCATTCAACTTAAATTTTTATTAAAATAGAAAAAATGAAAACGATTACTTTCTAGTTATTATTGTAAGCTTCTAGTTTTAAATCCTTATGTACTCTGCCTTGCGTAAAAATATAGCCTTCTTCTTTACTGGCTCTGATTTCCCCTTGAGAACGTAACACTGCGCGGATCTTCATTTCACCCTTACCTGCTTGTATCGGCGCTATAACAAAAGAGTATTGCACAGGTAGCTGAACTCCATGATAAGTTTGCCTTGCAACACTAATACACTTTTCTTCAATCACTTGGCACACATCGATATCAATCAAAGTATTTACAGGAGCAACATACTCATCAAAAGACACCCATCCGTACAATGCTGCCTGAGAGTCGCTTTTGAACATACTTCCTAAATGGCCTGTATGAGTACAAGCGCTCAAAAGAAATATACTTAGTAATAAAAAAGACGTATTTACCTTGGCCTTGTTGCTTAAATCGATGGAACTAAATCAGGAAGCTACGATCTGATCGGATACACCCATCAATCGTCGTAGTCTCATGCCTAAACCTCGTTACAAAACAACTAACTGGAAGCAGTATAATAAAGCCTTAATCAACCGTGGCTCTCTGACTTTTTGGATTGATGAGGAGACGTTAGCCGAGTGGAAGCAAAACAAACAAGGCAAGCGTGGTAGACCTCGCCGATTCAGCGACTTAGCCATTACTACCGCTCTGATGGTGAAACGCGTTTTCTCTATGCCATTGAGAGCGCTGCAAGGTTTTCTAGACTCCGTCTTTAAGCTGGCTAACATCCCTCTGGTTTGCCCACACTACACCTGTATAAGTCGTCGATCTAAGGATGTTGAGGTTTCATTTAAAACTAAAACCAGAGGTGCGATACAACACCTAGCCATTGATGCCACTGGTCTCAAGGTTTATGGCGAAGGTGAATGGAAGGTCAAGAAGCATGGAACTGATGGGAAGCGAAGAGTCTGGCGTAAGCTGCACATCGCAGTAGATACAAGCACCCACGAAATAGTCGCAGCAGAGCTGAGCTTATCTAACGTAACCGATGCCGAAGTGCTCCCCAACTTACTTAATCAGACACGTCGGAAAATCATTGAGATATCAGGTGATGGCGCTTATGACACAAGGAATTGCCATGATGCCATACGGATCAAGCGAGCTGTTCCGCTCATCCCACCAAGAGAAGGGGCTGCCTTCTGGGAGCGTGGTCACCCCCGAAATCTCGCCGTGGGTTGCCAGAAGTTATATGGCTCAAATAAGTATTGGAAAGAGCGGTATGGCTATCATAAGCGCTCTCTATCAGAGACCGCGATGTACCGAGTAAAACAGCTGCTAGGTGGGAAATTAAGCCTGAGGAACTACAACGCTCAAGTTGGCGAGACTTACGCTATGATTAAAGCCCTGAATAAGCTTACAGGGCTTGGTATGCCTGAAACACAGTATATCGATTAAGAATTAAGCACAATGGGGCAGGCATGCCTTCTCTCTGAATTAAGCAACAAAGCCATTTACCTTCACTGTATGCTCAATCAACTTATCTTTTTAATAAAAATAACAATCTTGATTGTTCTATAAAAATGCATCAAAGATCAATAGGTATTTCTTTTAATTATTATAATCACGAGTCTCAAAAATAAGAATCACAATTAAATACATTGAATTCAGCTTGATAAAAATCTTGATGTTAGTTCCAAATATACAGTCGTTCATTATACAAGCACTAACTATATTAAACTTTGTTATAAGAAACACAGCTAATAAGCCCTAGCCCATCAATAAAAAACGTTTATATAAAAAAATCTAACTAATTTTGATAAACAACGAAACACACTTGCCATAACTTCAAGTTTAAATAAAAAAAAGGATGACTTCTATGTCTGCGCGCCAAATCGTAGATGAGGTTTTACTTAAATTTGCTCATCATATAGGGTTACCGAGATTACAGTTGATCGAAGACGAGTTGGGGTTGGCTTTTGATGACAACATAAGAGTACATGTAATCTTTCATCCAACAACAGGGACACTTCAATTGGAAGCTGAGATCGTTGATCTACAAATTGTAACCCCTGATCTTTACCGTTCTTTTGTCGCATTTAACTATCACTGGTCTGAACATCAACTGTTTTTTAGTTTAGATAACCACAGGCACAAACTATGTTTGAATAGACTACTTCAAGCAGAGTCACTCGATTATGAGCTGTTTGAAGATTCATTAGCTGAAATACTTACACAAAGTGAATCTTGGGAAGACTTGTTATCGGCCCATATAACCATGGAAGCTTTGCCATCTACGTTTCAAAGCTCGGATTTAAGAGTCTAAGTAATCTATGTCCAATGGCATTCAACCAATACTAAATCACTCTTCGATAAATTGGATCGAGAACAGTCACGAGAAGGAGTCAGCAAAAAAGGGAGACTTTCTGGGCAGAACTGTGGTGCTGATAAACCCTAATGAGAGAGAACAAAACCGCACGAACTCAAAGCTTGGATTAAGCGAGACGCTCTCTATTTTTGCCAATACTGAACTTTCTAACTCGATTTTAAGCTTCGAAAAGAATTTTAGTTCCACCCAAGAGTTGTTGAATAGAAAGGTTCAAGTTATCTCAACTAACAGAGCAACGAGTTAGATACAAAACGTCCAACAAGTAACCACATAACAAACAGCCACACATCCCTTTACTGAAATGTGTGGCCGTTTAAAACATCCCTATTTCGCTTTTAGTAAATTAGGCCGTTATTCCATTTTCCCTAGTACGTAATCTTCATCACTACTTACTACTACGCCATGCTTTAGGAAGTTCTTACCCAAAATCATGCTGTATTCAAAGCGAGAACGGTCTTGAAGGTTCACTCTCACCTCTTTCTCTAATTCACCCAGCTTTACCTTCATTTCTACGACAGGACGAATGTTTACCTTCTCGCCTTTCTTAGCTTTAATACGCATCACATCAATAACTGGCTTGGTGAACTCTTGCTTATCTCCTTGGTTATTTTGATAAGTAAAGGTCACCATGTCTTGGCCATCTTTCTTAAATCGCTTGATGTTCACCGCGTTCATAGAGCTCACATCAGCACCGGTATCTAGCTTGGCAGGGAACGTCATGCCGTTCACTTCAACCACTTCAATGTGCCCGACTTTAAACAGAGGCTCGGCTTTCAATAGGTAGTCAGAACGCGTGTTTACATACACGCCTTCTTTAGCCATATTCTTACCTAGAATGAAATAAGGTTGCTTTTCATCACTGTCCAATACATCGATGGCAAACTCTTGCGTACGACTCTTTCCTAATACCGAAAGCTTGCCACTCACGACCGGGCGAGTGTCATCTCCGACTTTAAGCTTTTTAATGATAGGTTTGATTACCTTCTGCTGTTCACCATTCGCGTCAGTTAGGTAAAACTCAACCGATTCATCTTTGCCCTTGCTGACAACCTCAAAGCTGTCCACCTTCAACAGAGGCGTCTTTACAGTAAAAGAAGCCACAGCCTTTAGCGAGAACTCATCAAGTGTGATGTCCTCTTCCGGTGAGATAATCATCGGGGAACCCGCTTTAACCACATTGCTAAAACTCGATGAACCTTGTGAGAGCAAATTCTCAGCATTAGTATCAATCATAAAGAATTCGCTGGCGGTATTCGTCCCTAACCTTAACTGAGAAGTACTGCCTGAATGCTCGCTCAAATAAACAAGCACATCTTTAGTGGTATTCTCATCGAGTTGAACCGGTACATATACAAGAGGCCTCTGATTTCCACTCACACTTAGCATACGAACTAACGGTAATGCCACCTCTTTTGGCTTGCCAGTGTTACCGACGATATCAAACGTGACTTCGCTGTGTTTTTTGTCTACATCAATATTTTTTGCATGTAGGGTGCTGTAGCGGTTCTTTAAAGAGAAGGTCGCATTCATTAGCATGCCCGAAATAGACACCACCTCTTTACGGCCAACCACCGTTGCGTTCTCTTGCTCTTGCAGATAATCATAGCCAGCAAACACCAACGCGTTGTCGGCTAGGAAGGATTTACCGATTAATACAGGTGCAGAGAAATGACTTCTATCCGTGAGATTAACGTCAGTTTTTAGCTCTTGATTAGCGATGGTCAGAGACATCTTCACCGTCGGACGAAGCAAAGACTTTCTACTGGTGCGGCTACGTATGACACTGACACGCTCTAAAGGGGCCTCAACCTTTACTTTCTCTCCAGTCCGCGGGTTTTGCACCTTAAAAGAAACGATCGCCTGATATTTTGCAAAGTGGCTGCCATCCCAATCACTGTAGTGTAGAGCTCTGTTGCTCCGAGCCTCTTCGACCAATGCCGCCATCAACTGTTCATCTTTGAGACTCTTGTAGTCGGCATGGAGACTTCTCACATGAATATCTTCAGCATGCATCGAAGTGGTTTCTGCACCGGTGTCGATTTTACCCATGAAAGGGACGTCTTTTAGTCCTTGAACGCCAGAGAAGTACACATTCTCAGTTCGCCCTAAGACCACTTTACCATCAAGTTCGTAACTCGGATTTTGCGTGGTGTGAGAATTGTCTATAGCCAAAGAATATTGTGACAAAAATAGAGAACTTAAAAGAGTTAGAGTCAAAGGAATCTTTTTCATTAGTTAGTCCGTTGTGATCAGTTCACTAATAATACTGGTGAAAAGGCAATAAGTTCCCCATCAACAATGGTTCTCACATAACGTTTACGCTACGACTTTTTCAATGACAAACCGATGACTTTGCGTCGCATTACTTCATCAAATATTGACTAACCGATACCCAATAACCTTTTGAATGCTCTGAGTTCTATTGGAGAAACGAATACAAAAAAGGCCAACGGCGCACGTTAACCTTAGCGATTCAAAATACCCTTGAAGCGAGCTTAACTTGCTAAAACACAAACGGTTCTAAATAAACATAGCACTAAAAAGTCCCGACTGTTTTCTTTGCACAGATAGCACGAGCTTTTTCTTCGCCCTCGCCTTTATTTTTATTAAAACATTGGCGATAAGATTCGACGTGTCGCTCAAATAACACTTTGGCTTCTGGTTCGGGTTTAGAGAGCAGTTGATTGACGAACTTTCTTGATCCAACCTCGAAATGCTGAGTATCTATTGGGCTATTCCAATCTCCTCCCCAGATAATAAAGCCATGATGTGCAAACAACTCAACCATATCTTCCGCCATGCCTCGGCGTTCAATGTCATTGCGCGCACGAAAGCGCGTTCTGTTTACATAGCTGGCTACCGATTGTGAAGGCTTTACCGTAATGGTTCCGTTGCTATCGAACGCTAAGAAAGGGTTTTGAACTGGGTTGATGTCGATTGCCACACCATAGGCATGCTTCGACCAATCTCCTCCACCAGTGATAGGTCGAGCATTAAACGCACTGCTATTATTGGCTTCCATAGAAGCATTGTCATCACCGTTGAACTCACGCATTAGGCGCGCAGAATGCAGTGGGAAGTTACGCTGTTTAAGTTCTAAAAAGATTTGTTCAACAGAAGGTGCGATAACATCAAGCACAATCATGTTCCCCTGCTGCGTTTCGCCCTTAAAGTTAACGAAATCAAAGTCCACTTTGGACAGGCGCTCACAACCAACAGGTGCTCCACTATTCAATACCTTGTTCTTTTTCATCATCTCACATTGCCACTGAGAGACAGGCGCTACTTGACCGTAACTCGCCGCGCAGTTCAAAGTTACCAGCAAACCAACAATTAAACGTTTCATATCAAGGCTCAAAAACAGTAAGAGTAAAAAGACAGGAAATGGAAAATAACACACTCAACCTAACAGAACGCATACTTGGCTAGTTCGTTTTGTTCCAATAAACGATTTCGCGAACTCGACCATTCTGATCCTTATCAGCCTTTCCACCAATATCAGAAAGCTGAGGCAAGCAAGACAATGTTGGGGCGTGATAAGCAATCAACATCAATATAAATGCGTCATAAATGTCATCTATCGCGACATCTTTACGCTTGGTGTTCGAGATTGCTAACGCCAAACCCTCACACCATTGCGGAGCGAGTTGCTGAATAACCGAAAGCCGTTCCTCTTTGCCCTCTTGAGTTCGCTTAGAGAACGCTAGCGGTTCCCCTTTCAAGGCAGCGAATACGACCTCGGGATGAGACTCTCGTATCGATAAGTTTGGGTAAGCATTCATTAACTCATCCAGTTCACGAATCTTGGGCACAATCCCCCAAGTTTGCTTAGAGAACTTCTTACTCAGTTGCTCCACATTGGCATTACACGCCGCGATGTAATCGGTTTGGTAAACGGCTTCACGACACGGAACCGGAAATACCGAAGAACCACGTTTGCTGGTTAGAAAACGCCTTGCTGCTTTGTCGCACAAGCGATCTGGAGTTTGTGCGTCACCAAAACCAATCGGCATATCGATAAGCGCCGTTGAACCGATAAGCTCACTCGCTAGCTCGCCTAGCGCCTTTACTACTTTGAACACTGGCGCCTGATTATCAGAGACAATCCAAGCGATCCATCCCGCCTTACAGCCATCAATTCCGATGTATTTCATTGTTTACTCTACCGTTGCTTACAAGGATTAAATTAGCGGGTAAGCGTGGCGGTCACTTCCACTCATTGATTAACAGTCGGCTTTTCACACCGCGTACCTGCAGACCCATTGCGTCAAACACCTCTTCGAAGCCTCGACATTGTGGTGGAATATTAGGTAAAGAAAGGGCCGCTTCAGAAAAGAATTGCTGTTCAAAATGAGCCGAATCACTCCACGCCAATTGCCACCATTTTAGAATACGAGGTTTAGACGCACGAAGTTTTCAGCGGTAGGCACTTTGTCATTTTTACTTAAGTTCTCTTTGCTTGTAGTTGGAAAAAGGCTTGTAGTTGGAAAAAGGTTCCACTTATCGTTATTCGGCCAGTAAGCTTACCAGCTTTTACGCACGACCTCGAACGTCACTGAGTTGTACTGTTCACAAAGTGTGTGAGCATTTTTTTCGTAAAAAGGAATCGACGAGGACATATCCGCTATTGAAGTAAGGAGTCTATCTCAATAGTAATGGGGAGCTTGGGTGATTGCTTGCAACACATGTAAGTTCAGCCACACCAATCTGCATTAATCGTTAGTGACTGTTTTATATCAATATCTACCTAATGAGCTCATCAGGCGAGTCACATCTCGAACCATTACTGTCAGGAAAGTCATACAAACCAGGTGCAAGTACAGGCCTGAACAGGGATAATTGTTTTGATAATTAACCGCCCTCAATCACCCAGCCGATAAAAGACTAATGACCACATACTCGTACATAGATATCCCATTTAACCTGCGTTACACCTGTTGGTTTTGTGGTGAACCTTCCAATGATGTTGTTGAATTCCCTAAGAGTGCACAGGCTATTGCCAAGATAGACTATTCACCGATTACACTGCCGGCTTGTAAGGAGTGCGCGAGTGTTAGGTATGCAAAAGATCTGACTTCAATTTGGGCTGTTCGCGATCAGATAAAACACGCACTCATCGATAAATACGCTAAGCACTTAGGCATCGGTGAAAATTGGACGGAGCAAGAGCTTATTGATTCTGACTTCTCTGGCTCAACGCTTGGCGGATTTGGCCGCAGTGCTTGGAAGATGTATCAAATCGCCAAGCAGCGAATCAGCTATAAAGGTTGGCCTTTGTCGGTTGATGACATTGTAATCGAGGCCTACGACGAAACCTGTGGCTTTGAATTCGACGGTACTCGTTATGCTTCAATCCATTCGTGTATCGACTACTTCACCAAAGCTTCAGGGGTGGATAAAGAACTGTTGTCGCAACTTGTCGACATCGTTTCATCAGACCGTTTTAGCTACGCGTTACGAATCGCCAAGCTAAACAAGAATGTCTCCAATACCAAGCGCTCGGAGATCATCGAGGAGATTTTGCAGCAAGAGTCTGAACAAGAAGAAATACTGCTTGAACAAGCTAATCCACTGTTCAACCCAAATGTCGAAGAGGTCAGCATTTCAGGTTCGACGGCTCCGGTATTCGCTATTCAATGGGCAATGATGAATAACGTTAAAGATTTAGCTCACCTTTGTTCGCTCGAAGATGATTATTTTGACTATTTCGAACATCTTGGCGGCCCTGCAGCTTTCATGTCCTATAACGGCCTACAACTCTATTTTGAGTCACGACAAGACTCGGAATGGGTAGAAAGGTCGGACCCAAACAAACAATATTGGTGATCATTAACCATTACTGGTGAACACTTGTAAGCTCGATAACTGTCTCAAACACTCATTGTTAATCCTTGTTTTATATAAAGATCTAAAAATTGCCCTCTGTAACAGTTAATTGTTGCAATTCGGTTAAATAGAGTGAAAACTTCAAGCATCTAAAACTATTTAATCACTGTAATTTTGCGGTGAGTAAGGAGTGAACTGTGCTTGCTGTTCTTCGTATTATTTTGGCTACGGTGTTTATTATTTTCACCACCCTCTGTGCTTTTGTTTACTGCTTGTTTAGCCCCAAGAACCCTACGCATGTGTACGTTTTCTGCCGTTGGTTCAATCAACTACAAAAGATCGTCGGTGTGAAACTGGTGCAGCGCGGCCTAGAGAATGCACCGACGTCAGAAAAAAGCGTCTACATCTCGAATCACCAAAGCATATTAGACTTTGTGACTGACCCTGGAATGCTAAGACCTCGCACTGTTTCATTGGGCAAACGTGATTTGTTGTATGTGCCTTTCTTTGGTCTGCTGTATTGGATCACCGGTAACATCATGATTAACCGTGAAGATAAGTCCAAAGCACGCGATACCATCAAGCAAGTGGCGGAAGCGATTCATCAGAGAGATCTGTCTGTTTGGGTTTATCCTGAAGGAACGCGCAGTAAAGGGCGTGGACTACTGCCATTCAAAACGGGCGCTTTCCGAATGGCGATTGAAGCCGGCGTGCCTATCACCCCGATGTGTACCAGCACCACGCACAATAAGATTGACCTCAACCGAGTTAATAATGGCATTGTGATCACAGAGATGCTTGAGCCTATCGATGTATCTGGGTACAAGCTCAACGACGCAAGAGAGTTAGCGAATCGCTGTCATGCATTGATGGCCGAAAAAATTGCACAGTTAGATGCTGAAGTCGCTCATATAGAAGCACAGCAAAATACAGAATTGGATTCAGACGGCTCCTCTACGAACTAACTCGCAGCGAACCCACTGAGTCATCGCTCAGTTACTTAAAAAGGCGCAACTCTCATTGTCCTTGTTTTACTTGCTGGCACTTATCCGCAAAATAAAAACAGGCGTTAACGGCTTTATAGAGCAATGGGAGTAAACGATGGAAGTGATTCATCATGGCGGCAAACATACCTTCACAGGAACTTGTCACGAATTTAGAGATTCAGGCCAAGCGGTGCTCATCGATTGTGGCCTTTCAAGGTTTAGATCTTCAAGGTAAAAAGCTTCAAGGCTCTGACGCACGTCCTCTTGATATTGAATTTGAAACTTCCCACCTTAACGCTCTACTGCTGACCCATACTCACATTAATCATATTGGCCGGTTACCTTGGTTGCTCGCCAGTGGCTTTAGCCAACCGATTTATTGCACTCAGGCGACGGCTGAACTTGCCCCTTTAATGATTGAAGACGGACTAAAACAGCAAGGGCTCAGTCATAAACAATCTAAACTCATCCTTAAAAAGACTCATTCGTTAATTGTTCCTAAGCCTTATGGGGGTTGGTTTCCTATTCCCCCTAAACAGCAAAACAACGAAAAGGGTCATCATAGGCCAAATACTCTGTATGCTCGCTTTCAACCTGCAGAACATATCTTAGGTTCGGCCTATATCGAGATTAAGTTACCCAACCAAGAGGCGGTGGTCTTTTCTGGCGACTTACGGCACCAGTACACACGACGACATTGCTACACGCTCTGAGAACAGGCCTGCCTAAAGATTCGATGTCGGTAATATGTTCCAGCTTACTCCACCCCACCACTCACATATCAGCCGTTCATGCTAAGCGGTCTTCACCTCTATTTTTCTCAATTTGCTTTCTTCTTTACGCCTCAAATTTACCTGTTTGTATTAATCACTATTTATTCACTCAGACAAACACCTAAAAATACAATCAATTGGACATGCAACTACATAGAACGATTATCGAATTAGAACTAAGCGTTAACAAACACCCTCTGTAACTTGCTTTATGTCACAGTAATCCTAATGCGCAGTTAAATAATTTAACACTTGAGTTACAAGTGAAGTATTGTGTTGTTCGAAAAACAATCATAAGCAAAACTAACAGGGAAAATACTCATGCAGTCATTCGTTGATTTTTTGAATGGAATAATCTGGAGTCCAGTACTTATCTACCTATGTTTAGGTGCAGGTTTGTTCTACTCCATCATGACTCGATTTGTTCAAATCCGTCACTTCTTTGAAATGTGGCGCTTGCTACTATCGGGTAAAAGCTCATCAAAAGGCATCTCGTCTTTCCAAGCTCTAGCCGTTTCGCTATCTGGCCGTGTCGGTACAGGTAACATTGCAGGTGTTGCTGCCGCTATCGGTTTCGGTGGCCCAGGTGCCGTATTTTGGATGTGGGTTGTAGCCTTCTTTGGTGCCGCGACTGCTTATGCAGAATCTACGCTAGCGCAAATCTACAAAGAAGAAGACGAAGGCCAGTTCCGTGGTGGTCCGGCTTACTACATTGAAAAAGCAATGGGTCAAAAGTGGTACGCATGGATCTTCGCTATCGCGACTATTTTTGCATGTGGTATTTTGCTTCCAGGTGTTCAGTCAAACAGTATTGGTAATGCTGTAGAAGCTGCATTTGGCTCAGGCGACATGATTGAAACAGCCATCGGTACATTCAGTTTCGCTAAAATTTTCACTGGTACTGTTGTTGCTATCATCCTTGCTTTCATCATCTTTGGTGGTGTTAAACGTATTGCGAACTTCACACAAATCGTTGTTCCATTCATGGCATTGGCTTACATCATCATCGCGTTCGTTATCATTCTGCTAAACATCGGCCAAGTGCCAACTGTTTTCGCAATGATCATCGGCGATGCATTTACACCTATGGCAGGCTTCGGTGCTGCAATTGGTTGGGGTGTTAAGCGTGGTGTTTACTCAAACGAAGCGGGTCAAGGTACTGGTCCTCACGCAGCAGCTGCTGCAAGTGTTGATCACCCAGCTCAGCAAGGTTTGGTACAAGCGTTCTCTATCTACATCGATACTCTTCTAGTATGTTCTGCTACAGCGTTCATGATCATCATCACTGGTGCTTACAACGTTCACGGCGGCGCTGAAGGTGTCTTCCTTGTACAGAATCTAGCAACAAACATTGGTGCGAATGGCCCTGTATTTACACAGCTTGCTATTGAAAGTGCGCTACCGGGCATCGGTAAGCCATTCATCGCATTTGCTCTGTTCTTCTTCGCATTTACAACGATTCTTGCTTACTACTACATCGCAGAAACGAATATTGCTTACCTACGTCGTACCATCAAGATCCCTGGCATGATGTTCGTACTTAAGCTTGTTCTTATCACTGCAGTTTTCTATGGCACAGTTAAAACAGCGAACCTTGCATGGGCAATGGGTGATGTTGGTGTTGGCTTGATGGCATGGTTAAACATCGTAGGTATTATGATCATATTCTTCATGTCTAAGCCTGCGCTTAAAGCACTTGCTGATTATGAAGAGCAGCAGAAACAAGGCGTAACTGAGTACATATTCAACCCTGTAAAACTAGGCATCAAAGGCGCTACTTACTGGGAAGAGAAGTACAAGCGTAAAACAGGTAAGTCTCCTGAAGCAGAAGCTGCAGACACTAAACCTGTAGAACAGCCTTCATCGTAAGTTCGCCTTAACAGATAGATTGCTTTAATAAGTAGCTCGCTTTAACTCGCGCTATTAATAACGCATAAAAAAGGGGTTAGCCATTTCGGCTAACCCCTTTTGTTTTGTTCATAACAAATCGCTGCTTATAACACACTAACTGTACCCAAGTTAGAGCATTAAGCTGCGATTTCTTGTGTTGCCATTTGAGGTGCTTTTTTCTCACCAACAGGCAGTACTGTGCGGCCGTATTCGTTGTTGATTACTTGTGCCATTGCAAAGTAGATAGCTGAAGCGCCACAGAAGATACCTTCAAAACCAGCGATAGTGCCGATCAGTGAGCTGCCAGTGAAATTATGAGCGGCAAGTAGGAAGAACAAGATAGTGAGTGAACCGAAGACAACCTGCTTCGCTACTGGGTAGCATAGAGAACCGATGAACATGAAGCCTGTGAAGATACCCCATAGTAGTAGGTACCAACCCATGAATGCTGCAGGGCTTGCTGGTAGGCCCATGTAAGGCATTACAATCAAACCAACCAAAGACAACCAGAATAGGCCGTAAGAAGTAAACGCTGTTGTACCAAACGTGTCACCACGTTTGAAACACATAGTGCCCACGATAACTTGGCTCAAACCACCGTAAAAAATACCCATCGCAAGGATCATTGAATCCATTGGGAAGAAACCTGCGTTGTGGATATTAAGAAGAATAGTGGTCATACCGAAACCCATTAAGCCTAGTGGCGCTGGGTTAGCTAGTTTGGTCGACATTGCGAATTTACCTTATTAAAGTGGTTGATTAAAAAAAATCGATAAAATTTGTAAGAAAATTTTAATCTATAAACCGTCACAAAGGATAATCAAGTTAACGCAAACTAAGGTTGTCAAAATGATCTCATGGAAAATTAATTTTATAACAAGGCAGATTAATTCATAGAAACGATAGGTAAGCAGATTCCCTACCACGTTCGTTCCTCACTTTAGGGAATGACGGTAGTTTACATAGATACGAGTAAACGAGATTCGGGATGCGAAGAGCGTGTTGAGATTGAAATAAGTGAGATGCGTGGCATCTCCTCTTCAATCTAAACACCAACAGCAAATACAGAGATTCCCTATCACGCTCGTTCCTCACTGTAGGGAGTGACGATGATTTACGTTGATACGAGTAAACTAGATGCGGGATGCGAAGAACGAGTTTAGATTGAAGTGCATGAGGTGCGAGGTATGAAATGAAGAACAATAGATAGATAGATAGATAGATAGATAGATAGATAGATAGATAGATAGATAGCGAGCTTTTCGTTACTCGTATCCCATATCTACTCATTAAATCGTCATTCCAGAATCGAGGAACGAGATATCTGGAATCTCGCCCCCTCAGTCGTAATCTAAATTACGCTTGTTGAACTTTAGAATCAGAGACTTCAGATTGCACATCTGATTGAGCGTTTTTACTAGCATCACGCTTAGCTAACAAAGTCACAATAACGAGTTGAGCAATCAGCGCACCTAACACAATCAATGCACTTCCAGTAAACCCTGCCACGACAAAGCTGACCAAAGCGATAGAGCCGTTCATCAATGCGTAAGGAAGCTGAGTTTTAAAGTGCTCAAACTGATCACACCCTGCCCCTGTTGAAGAAAGAATCGTGGTTTCAGAAATTGGTGAGCAGTGATCACCAAACAAGCCACCAGAAAGTACAGCGCCAATCGCTACCAAAAGTGGCGCATCTATTGCTACAGCCGTAGGAATAACCAGTGGCATCATAATCGCGAAGGTTCCCCACGACGATCCAGTAGCAAATGAAATGATAGCCGACAACAGAAACGCAACCGCAGGCACTAACCAATAAGGGAAGCCGCTCTGTGCTTGCTCGGCGATATAAGCCGCTGCGCCCAACTCTTTACCGACTGTGCTTAACGCCCAAGCCAACACCAAGATGATCGCGACTGGCATCATGTTTCCCATGCCTTTTAAGTACACAGAAAAACCGTCAGACAGCTTTCTCACACCGTAGTAAGCCATTAGCGAGATCAAGGTAATCGCAGCAAAGAAATAAGCCGATGATAAAGCTGCTCTGAATGATGAACCCGCGACCTTTTGGAACGGGAAGCCTTGTGGAACTAACATGGCACACAGTACCACCAGCATCACTAACAACGGCGCCCAAACAAAAGAGGCCTTTGCATTTTTATGCGAGAAAGGATTAAGTGATTCGCTGTTCACGCCAGAGTTGATTCCCGCTTGGCAATCACGTTCAGCTTTCGCCATTGGTCCAAAATCTAAACCTTTGACTGACACCAAAGGCACGATGAAGATCGCTAGGATTGCGTAAAACTGAAAAGGAATCGCACCGATGAAAGCATCCCAATCAGACATGTTAACGTTCAATGCAGTAAATTCTTTCTGGATCAAGCTCATGATGTAAACACCCCACCCAATGAAAGGAATCAGGATCGCAACCGGCGATGAGGTTGAATCAATGATGAATGCTAGCTTCTGTCTAGAAAGTTTCAGTTTATCGAAAAGAGGACGAAAAACAGGGCCAACGATTAACGGGGTACCTAAGTCTGAGAAAAATATAACGATTCCCCCCAACCATGCTGAGATTTGAGCTTGGCATTTATTGCTTACCCATTGCGTAACACGCTTAGCAAACGCAACACCACCGCCCGATTTCTCCATCAAGGCAACAAAGCCTCCGATGAACACCAACAGCATAATCACGCCAGCGTTGTAGCTATCAGTCAATTGAGGGACTAGGTAACCTTTAACCATGGTACCAAACGTATTAAGCGGATTGAGTTCGCTGAACATGCCAGTCAGCATCGTAACGCCACTTAGCACGCCAGCAAAAAGGCCGATCACCACATTCCTGGTCGCCAACGACAACACCAAAGTAATCACAATGGGGATGAGTGACGTGATATCTGTCTGTTCCATAGGTACACCTTAACCCTAAAAATAAAGAATATATATAAATTAAATTTGAATATAAATTCACAGAAACAATTTGTACAGGACTTTGTTTTCTAACAGGATAATTAATCTTTAAATGCGCATTAACATAGCCTAATAAACCCATCGACCTTCCTAGACCACCAAGTTCGAAACGAAAAAAGCCGAAAGTAGAAACTTTCGGATTTTGATTATTTATATCGCTACAGCGTAATACTGAACTCGTCGTTTAAACCGCCTTTTCGATATTCAGACTATCAATTACAAGTGATTTCATCCCAGAACCAATTCGATTGAACAGGACTTTCCCAAACACCCGGACCGTTTTTAGCTACGAAGCACTTGCCATTATGTGTCACCTTCTCGCCATTACTCACTTGGCTAACACCCGCTTGCCATGAAATAAACATCGATGAGTCAACAACGACAGGCAGCTCAATAACTGGCGGTTCAACTGGTGTTGGATCTACCGGAGCAGGATCAACAGGTGCAGGGTCAACTGGCGATGGATATGTCACTACGGGTGGTGTTGGCTCTCCAGCAATCAATTTCCAAGGGCCGCCATTGGCAGGTTCATCCCCTTGTGTCCACCATTTCGCTTCGTAGGTTGCACCGTTTTGAGTGACTTGGTCACCAGCGGTATAAACCTTAGTCGCATTCCAACCGTTACCGCCGGGATCGGTTCCTGGGTCTACCGGATCAAGCTTATCGACCACCTTCACTTCAGGCCAACTTGCATGAGAACCATAGAAGTTGGTTACGCACTTCTCGTAATCTCCAGCAACCAAAGCTGAGTAAGCAGTTTGGAAACCAACAAGCTCACATTCAAATGAATAACCTTCAGGACGGTCTGCGTAGTATTTCCAGTTGCCATCCCAGTTGGTGTACAACACATCTGTTGCGCCGTTGAGGTTCAAGCTTCCGTATGGTGTTTGCTGCCAACAGGTATTCTTTTCGTCTGCTTCAACAGGGATCAGGTAGTGCGCCGCTAGCCCCTCCCAGTAACGAATGCGGTTAACCGGTTGGCCTTTGTCTTTATTCTGTTCACCACACTCAATGCCACCGTTGATTACGTTGATTACGTTGATGGTGGTACCGAAACCATAACCAATACCCGCATCCAGTTCACGTTGAGATGGTGTCCAAGTACGGTCGATAACATGCAGCATCGCTGGCTTCGGCGCTTGTGGCGTTAAGAAGAACCAAATAGCAGAAGCCAAGTTCAACCATGAATCAGCAACCAAGCCTGGATTATTCAACAGCACCGTTGCATCGCCATCGAACATCACTTCTGAGAACGCGCCGTAGTTAAAGTGATAAGAAAGCTGTTTAGCACCACGCCCAAAGTAACCCTGCCCCGCAGCACATGGCCAGCGCGCATTTTGCCAATCGTTCTGGCCACACCCCGTAGTGTAACCTTCTTGGCCTTCTGACCAGCCAATTCACGAACATGCACCAGTGCTTGCTGCCACTCCTCTAGCGCTAATGGGTTATCAGAGGTGTTATCTATCGCGATGTGCCCGCCCGTCTCTTGAGAGAAGTGAGCAAAAGCTGTGATGATAGATTTCTTACAGATGGCATCGGAGTCACGGCCATCGGTGTACTCTCCACAGAAGGCTGGGAATTTACCAATCGCGCGTAAGAAGCGAGTGTATGTGTATTCTGGCGCAGCCATCTGAGTGAGGAAGTCCCATTCAGATTGAGGGAACGCACGCTCGACTCGTTTCACGTTTTCAGGATTCGAGGCTGAACCCGGCTCAATCGCTTCAACAATACTGTTGGGACGAGTTTGTAATGCTTGTGACCAGATCGCATACATAGGATCGGATGTTTTCGCTTGTTCAGCAGCTTGTAATGCCGACTTTTCAACAAGGTAGCTATTCGGGTTTTGCGGATCAGGTTGAATGTTCAAAGACGCGTAACTGTGAGCAGCTAAAGTGCAGCCAACGACTGTCGCCAAATATTTGATTTTTAACATGATGGATTCTCTTATCTATCCTTAATAAGTCCATCAAAGAGTATGTGGCACATGGGGAATAGCCTAGCTGTTGCGGTATGAATTTATAAAAAGTACGAGTGATAGCTTTATGTATAGTTAAACGTAACAACGCGTCTCATACTTTCTTGAGCTGATATCTAATTTCCAACTCATTTGGTTTCTAGAGGTTTAGTATAGCTCTTTAATTCCCTGAATCAGAAAGAAAAAAGCCCCGAACTGAGTTCGAGGCTTAAGAGCTTAATCAAAACTGGTTAAATCTCTAAGAAATTATTCCCACTCGATAGTTGCTGGTGGCTTACCAGAAATATCGTAAACAACACGTGAAATGCCGTTAACTTCGTTGATAATACGGTTAGATACCTTACCTAGGAAATCGTATGGTAGGTGTGCCCAGTGAGCAGTCATGAAGTCGATAGTTTCTACTGCACGTAGAGAGACAACCCAATCGTACTTACGGCCATCGCCCATTACGCCAACTGAACGTACAGGTAGGAATACCGTGAATGCTTGAGATACTTTGTGGTAAAGGTCAGCAGCGTGAAGCTCTTCAATGAAGATAGCATCAGCACGACGCAGTAAATCACAGTACTCTTTCTTCACTTCACCAAGTACACGAACACCTAGACCAGGACCTGGGAATGGGTGGCGATAAAGCATGTTGTATGGAAGACCAAGCTCTAGACCGATCTTACGTACTTCATCTTTAAACAGCTCACGTAGAGGCTCAACAAGGCCCATTTCCATATCATCAGGAAGGCCACCAACGTTGTGGTGAGATTTGATTACGTGTGCTTTACCAGTCTTAGATGCCGCAGACTCTATTACGTCTGGGTAGATAGTACCCTGAGCAAGCCATTTAGCATTCTTCAGTTTCTTAGACTCTTCGTCGAAGATGTCTACGAATACGTGACCGATGATCTTACGTTTCGCTTCTGGTTCAGCTTCGCCTTCCAGAGCGTCAAGGAAACGATCTTCCGCATCTACTTTGATGATGTTTAGGCCAAACTTGTTGCCAAACATCTCCATAACCTGCTCACCTTCGTTTAAACGAAGAAGGCCGTTATCTACAAATACACATGTTAGTTTGTCGCCGATAGCGCGGTGAGCAAGCATCGCAACTACTGATGAATCAACACCACCAGAAAGACCAAGGATAACTTCGTCGTCACCTACTTGTTCTTTAATACGTGCAACCGCATCTTCAATGATAGACGCTGAAGTCCACAGACCTTCACAACCACACGCGTTAAGAACGAAGTTCTCAAGCATTTTTAGGCCGTTTTTAGTGTGCGTTACTTCTGGGTGGAATTGAACACCGTAGTATTTCTTATCTTCGTTTGCCATTGCTGCGTATGGGCAAGTGTCTGTCTCTGCGATTTTTGTGAAATCAGCAGGGATTTCAACTACTTTGTCACCGTGGCTCATCCAAACATCTTGAGTTGTCTCAAGGTCAGCGAAAAGTGCAGATTCACCCGTTACTTGTACCGCTGCGTAGCCGAACTCGCGCTCAGTAGACGTTGCAACTTTACCGCCAAGTTGCTCAGCCATCGTTTGCATTCCGTAGCAGATACCGAAGACAGGAACACCTGAATCAAATACGTACTGAGGTGCACGTGGAGAATTCTCTTCCGTTACACTTTCAGGGCCACCAGATAGGATAATGCCGTCTGGATTGAATTCACGAATATCCGCTTCTTCTACGTCCCAGCTCCAAAGTTCACAGTAAACACCGATCTCACGAATACGACGAGCTACTAGCTGTGTGTATTGAGAACCGAAGTCCAGAATTAGAATACGTTGGTCATGAATATTTTTAGTCATTGTAAGCAGTCTTATTGGCTATGTGATAAAACGGAGGCGAGTTTACTCACCTCTGATTAACTCTTCAAGAAATAAAGCAAACGTTTTCGTAAGTTATCTTTAAGGCGATGTTTTGCAAAAATCATACGTTCAACAAAACAGGCTTTAGATATAATACCAATCACAGTAAGTAAGTGTTCAGGAATAGCACAGCAAAAAAGCTTGAGAACAAGGCTGCTCTATTCGACAAAGAGTTCTGATAAGTAGTTATTCTACAATCAAAAATCCTAACGAAGTTATCGAGTTTTTAACAAGCTAGGATGACCAGTTATTTACTACGATTGGTATAGTAATGTGCCGACTAAATCAGCACATTATTCAAACGTTTGGACGTATTATTAACCTAAACGGTAGTTAGGTGCTTCTTTCGTGATTTGAACATCGTGTACGTGAGATTCTTTCATGCCCGCACCAGAGATACGAACAAACTCAGCTTTAGTACGCATGTCTTCAACAGTTGCAGAACCTGTTAGCCCCATGCTTGAGCGTAGACCGCCCATCTGTTGGTGAACGATCTCTTTTAGACGACCTTTGTATGCGATACGACCTTCAATACCTTCTGGAACAAGCTTATCTGCAGCGTTGTCAGATTGGAAGTAACGGTCAGAAGAACCTTGAGACATAGCGCCAAGAGACCCCATACCACGGTAAGACTTGTAAGAACGACCGTTATAAAGGATAACTTCACCCGGAGCTTCTTCAGTACCCGCTAACATTGAACCAACCATCACACAAGATGCGCCAGCAACGATAGCTTTACAGATATCGCCAGAGAAGCGGATACCGCCATCTGCGATTACTGGAATACCGTATTCGTTTGCCACTTCAGCTGCGTCTGCGATTGCTGTTACTTGAGGAACACCAACACCAGTAACGATACGAGTCGTACAGATTGAACCCGGGCCGATACCTACTTTAACCGCACTAACACCCGCTTCGATAAGAGCACGAGCGCCAGCGCCCGTTGCTACGTTACCACCGATGATTTGTAGATCAGGGTATGCAGCACGCGTATCACGGATACGGTTAAGTACGCCTTCAGAGTGACCGTGTGAAGAGTCGATAAGTAGAACGTCTACGCCAGCTTCAACTAGAGCAGCTACGCGCTCTTCATTGCCAGCACCAGCACCAACAGCTGCACCTACACGTAGGCTGCCGCGCTCATCTTTACAAGCGTTTGGTTTACGTTCTGCTTTGTGGAAATCTTTTGCAGTGATCATTCCCGTTAGTTGGAATTCATCATTGACAACAAGAACTTTTTCAACACGCGCTTCGTGCATTTTCTCTTGAACTTCTTCACGAGTTGCACCTTCTTTAACAGAAGCAAGGCGAGCTTTAGGCGTCATTACTACGTCAACTTTCTTAGAAAGGTCAGTCACAAAGCGAACGTCACGGCCAGTAATAATACCAACAAGTTCGTTTGTTTCAGTAACAACAGGGAAACCGGCGAAGCCGTGTTTTTGAGTAAGAGCTACAACATCAGCGATTGTCGCGTCAGGGTTTACAGTAACAGGGTGAGAAACCACACCTGCTTCGTAAATTTTAACCTGGCGAACCATTTCAGCTTGCTGTTCAATAGACATGTTCTTATGAATGAAGCCTATTCCGCCTTCTTGTGCCAGTGCAATCGCTAGGCGAGCTTCTGTCACAGTATCCATCGATGCAGAGATCATTGGGATGTTTAGGGAAATATTCTTCGTCAGCTGAGTGCGAAGATCAGCTGTATTAGGGAGAACGGTGGAGTGTGCTGGCACTAGCAGTACGTCGTCGAATGTCAGCGCTTCTTTGGCAATTCTTAGCATTTGCAATATCTCACAATAATAGGAGTAAAAAGAAACAATCCAATCTCACCGTTTCGCCTAATGAGGGCAGCCAATTAAGGAAAATCAAACTGCATTTGGATTAGATATTGCGGACGGATTATACGGCCAAAGAAATCGCTTGGCTACACATTTTTGTATTTTTAATTTGCATTTACCTCCTTGCTATGTATTATATTGCCGCTATCTTCCATACTCACGCCCTGTGAGATTCCAAGAAAGACCTTCCTTCAAGGAAAGATAGTGCTTCTATGACTAATCCAAACATCTTTACTGTTTCTCGCCTCAACTCAGAGGTTCGTCTCCTATTAGAAAACGAAATGGGAATAGTCTGGCTCGTTGGTGAAATCTCAAACTTCTCTGCACCTGTCTCTGGTCACTGGTACCTCACGCTTAAAGACTCTCGCGCTCAGGTTAAGTGCGCTATGTTTCGTGGCAACAACCGCCGTGTGACTTTTAAGCCTCAGAACGGTAATCAAGTACTAGTCAAAGCTCGTCTGTCTCTTTATGAGCCACGCGGTGACTATCAACTAATTATTGAAAGCATGCAGCCAGAAGGTGACGGTAAGCTTCAGCAAGAGTTTGAAAAGCTGAAGATGAACCTCGCTGCAGAAGGGCTATTTGCTCAGTCCAGTAAACAAATTCTGCCAGAACACCCCAAATGCGTTGGTGTCATCACCTCTAAAACCGGCGCTGCACTGTTTGATATTCTAGACGTACTGAAAAGGCGCGATCCTTCATTGCCAGTCATCGTGTATCCGACCATGGTTCAAGGTGAAGGAGCTTCGATTCAGATCGCTCAAGCGATTGGACGTGCCAATGAGCGCAACGAATGTGATGTATTGATCGTTGGTCGTGGCGGCGGTTCATTAGAAGATTTATGGTGCTTCAATAATGAGATCGTAGCTCGCACGATTGCAGCAAGTCAGATCCCGATTATCAGCGCCGTTGGCCACGAAGTTGACGTCACTATCGCGGATTTTGTCGCCGATATGCGCGCTCCAACGCCATCAGCTGCCGCTGAATTAGTTAGCCGTGATAACAGTCATAAAGAGCAAGGTTTTGCCTCTAAACGTGCTCGTTTAGTGAGTGCGATTCGTCATGTGTTAATCAAACAAGCGCAATCAACTCAAACGTTGAAATACCGCTTAGAGAAGCAACACCCGAGCTACCAATTGCAAAAGCAGAGTCAGCAGCTTGATGACTTAGACATGCGTTTACGTCTCGGTATGACCCAATACCTAAAGCAGCATGCACAAAGAGTTGAACGTAAGCAGCATCAGCTTCAGTTAAGCTCGCCAGTGAAACGCCTTGGCGAACAGAAACTGCATCTGCAACGTTCAGAGCAAAAGCTATTGGATGCAATGGATAAGACATTACTAACCACTCGCCACCAGCTAGCAATGGCTGCCGAGAAATTAGAAACCGTCAGTCCACTGGCAACCCTAAAACGTGGCTACAGCATTACTCATTCAGCATCGAGCAAGACTGTGTCATCAATTAACGATGTCGAAGTGGGTGAAGTGATCACCACTCAAATAGAAGATGGTGTAATTGAGTCGCAAGTAACAACAAGAGTCGCTAAGAGCGAGTTTTAGCTTTAAAAATCATTTAAAACCAGAAAGCCCTATCGATAATCGACAGGGCTTTTTTGTATCTAACAAGAACCCTAAGTAAAAGAGTTATTCCGCAGGTTGGAATTCGAACTTTACTCTCGACTTCGGTTTAAGCTCGTTGCAATCGCCATTACAAAAATAGCTCGCGGCACCACAGGCTTGAAGCTTCTCTAATTGGCTGCTGCACTCAGGGCAAAAACCAACTTTGGTAAAGTGAGCCTGACAACTTTCACAGTGATGCTTGCCATCCCAGCCTAGCTCTGACTGGCACTTAGGGCGGATATTTTCACTCATTAGCACTTCCTAATTCACTGCGATTTATACAATCTACTACCGCTGAGACTTAGCTTGCTTGATTTGGTACATGTTCTTGTCGGCTTGTGCGATCAAGGTTTCTAATGACTCAGGATCTTTCTCATAAGAAAGCCCAACACTGGCGGTGAACTGAGTATCGTTGATATAAAGGGCTTGTTCCAAGATTCTTTCTAAACTGCGGTAAAAGCTAAGAATACTTTCTTTATCATCAAAGCAAGGGAACACGACAAACTCATCGCCACCATAACGCCCGATCTTGGCGCAGGCTGTGGTTTCCTCATCGAGCACTTTTGCAACCGCTAACAACACATCATCACCAAAACTATGGCCGTAGGTATCATTGATCGACTTGAATTGATCGACATCGACAAACAGACACGCCATCATTTTTTCAGCAAAGCAGGGCTTGGTTAACACCTGCTCGGCTTCTCTCAGCAATGCTCGGCGATTTAAACTGTGTGTCAGGGAGTCTCGATTAGCAAAAAAGTTGAGTTGATTCTCCAACTCATATTTCTCTAAAGCCACAGAATATAAGGAAGCCAATAACTCTAAGATCTCGAGTTCAAATTCATGGGGTTCAGAGACGTATTTGCTGTAAATCGCAAAGGTACCTAACACATGACCATGTGAAGAAATGATTGGTACTGACCAACACGAATGAAGATTAGCTTGATTGGTTAAAGCTAAGAAAGGTGCCCAATTTGGGTGTGTATTAATATTGGAGATCATAACGGCTTTTTTAAGCGCCGCCGCCTCACCACAAGAACCAATCCCAGCACCAATACCGACCCCTTCTATTTGTTGATTATAAAAATCAGGTAGATTAGGGGCATATTCAAGATGCAGAGTCTTTGATTCGGAGTTGAGCAGTAAGATTGAAGCCATACGCTGGCCAAAAAGCTGCTCAGTAAGCTGAATGATCTTATGATTTAAGTCCTTGCGATCCATCCCAAGGGCAAGCTTTCGAAGCAAACTGTTGACTGCTCGGTGACCTTCTAATAAAAATTGTTGTTCCATTCACTAAAGCTTTCAATTGTGTAATCGGCTACAGCTTGTTCTTATGCAAGCTGTTATTGGTTAATAATAACACACTAAATTAGTACGATACACAACCGAAGATCATAGGTTGATCTTTCGCTTTATCTATTTTGATCAGCGATCTACCCCGAAAAGAATATTTATATCACCACACACCGAAAGCATAAGTTACATGTGCTGCATTTCAATTTTAAATGGTCATTTATATTAAAAGTTACATATTAGAACACAATAAACAGCACAAGCTATTTCGTTATATAACCTAAATCATCGAATTACATGCGTCAGCATTTCAATATGTTGGTCATCTAACTGGGTTAACTTAACCGATAATACCTTAAGCTCTGACGTATTCTCAATGTGAGTACCACCACACGGAATAGACACGAGAGTGTCTGCATTAAACTGCCATTCCCAGTAACGAGAATCCGTTAATGCCTCGCCTTCCAGCCTCATTACGACTGAAGTAGACTCGGTTAGCCAGCCTGCTATCATTTGATTGATGTCGGCTTCAACCCCTTCAAGGTTTGCTAGCATGTCTGCGACGTTCAAGCCGCGCTTCTTCAAGGTTTTGCCCAAACGATACTTGTCGGTACATAGTTCTGGGGTCACAAAGCTGGTGACTTGAGCGTAGCTATTGAAGTCATAACTACCAAGTGGATCTTTTCTATCCGCATTTTTGCGCCAGTAACTCTCAGCCAAGACTTTATTCAACGCTAAGAAAGCGATATGACCAGCACTATGCCCACGGCTCAAGCTTGCTTGGTATTCTTCATCAACCGATAACTCAACTTCATCGCCAATATTAATCATGGAAGCTGATGCAGGTAGTTGGTGAACAACCACAAACGCCCAGCCTTCCGTATCGCGCTTAACAGGAATATCTGCTGCGATACAAAGTTTGCCAGTGGATTGTTCTATTGCTCCAACAAGACAATCTTCAACAATATACTGTTCACCATTTACGCTGACAAAACCTCGGTCAGCAGGGTGATCGGGCCAAATATGACTAACAGGGTGAAAAGGTGTCAAATTGGTAATCACGTAGGTCTGACTATCATTGTTCTCAACATAAAGCACTTTCGCATTGAGCTGCCAAGTCTGATGACAGAATTGAGTAAGGGTTGGTGTAATTGCCGACGCAGGTGTAATCAAATCGCTAGTAGTCATATCATTCTTCTTTTGGAATCTAGTCTGATTCGTTAAGCCATTATGATAAAAACATATTGGTATGGCTTAACGTGAATTTTGCTTAAAAAAATACCCGAGACAGGCTCGGGTATCAAATCGATTAAAAAGGGTTACTTACGGCCTTTCATCATGCTCATCATACGCTTACGTTTGCGTTCTTGAGAAATCGTTAGCTTGTTTGTTTTCGCTTCAAACGGGTTTTCGCTGTTCTGGAATTGAATGCGAATCGGTGTACCCATGATCTCTAGTGAGCGACGGTAGTAGTTCATTAGGAATCGTTTGTACGAATCTGGCAAGTTACGAACTTGGTTACCGTGGATAACGATAATAGGTGGGTTATAACCACCAGCGTGCGCGTATTTCAGTTTCACACGACGGCCACGAACCATAGGTGGTTGGTGATCATCGGTTGCCATTTTCATGATACGAGTCAGAACAGAAGTACCAACACGTGTTGTCGCTGACTTGTAAGCCTCTTGAACAGATTCAAACAAGTGACCAACACCTGTACCGTGAAGTGCAGAGATAAAGTGAATACGTGCAAAATCAACGAAACCTAAACGGCGGTCTAGTTCTTTCTTAACGCGATCTTTAACATCGCTGTCTAGACCATCCCACTTGTTTACTGCAATAACAATTGAACGACCAGCATTCAGCGCAAAGCCTAACAAGCTTAAGTCTTGATCAGAGATGTTGTCTCGAGCATCAATCAGAAGTAGAACAACGTTAGCGTCTTCAATCGCTTTCAGTGTTTTAACTACAGAGAACTTCTCTACGGTTTCATTGATGTTTTTACGACGACGAACACCCGCAGTATCAATCAGAACGTATTCACGCTCATCACGCTGCATCGGAATATAGATAGAGTCACGAGTTGTACCTGGCATATCGTAAACAACAACACGTTCTTCACCAAGAATACGGTTAGTTAGTGTTGATTTACCTACGTTAGGTCGACCAATGATCGCTAGCTTAATCGGTTGATCTTGAAGGCGCTTGAATTCTTCTTCCGCTTCTTCTTCAGTGAAATCAACTTGCTCTTCTTCTTCGTCTTCAAACTCAGTCAAATCGCTTACTTCACCATTCTCAGCTTTTAGCGCTTCAGCGAATGGGTTAAGTGCAAGGTCAATCAGTGCGGTTACACCACGACCGTGTGCCGCTGCGATTTGATACATGTCTTCAACGCCTAGCTGCCAGAAATCAGCACTTGCAGCATCAGGGTCGATACCATCAACCTTGTTTACTACTAGCATTGAAGGCTTTTCTAGCTGACGAAGGTGCTTAGCAATAGCCACATCTGAAGGTGTCAGACCCGCACGGCCATCTACCATAAACAGAACGACATCAGCCTCATCAATCGCCGCTAGCGACTGTTCAGCCATTTTCGTTTCAACACCTTCTTCGGTACCGTCGATACCACCAGTGTCGATAACAATAAAGTCATGCTCACTAAAATACGCATGGCCGTATTTACGGTCACGCGTTAAGCCAGGGAAATCCGCAACCAATGCATCACGAGTTCGAGTCAATCGGTTAAATAACGTAGATTTACCTACGTTCGGACGCCCTACTAGAGCAACAACAGGTACCATAACAACCTCTACAATTTCTTCTCTAAATGTAGTTATAGGTAAGCACTTGTTCGCAAGTTTAAACTCTTACCTATAACCACATGGTTTATTAATTTATAACAACAAAACGGCTCCTAGCTGTTACCAACCAGGAGCCGACTGTGAATTATATCACGCTTTTATTGGCTAATCGTTAGTTTCTTTACATCGCCATTGCGAGTCGTCACTAAGTAGCCTTCAGGTAGTTCAATAGGCGCAACCGCAAAGCCGCTATCATTAACTAACTGCTGGGCAACAAACTCACCCGATGAACGATCTAACCAGTGCAGATAACCTTCTGTATCACCCACGACTACATAACCATTAATAATAGCAGGTGCGGTCAGTAAGCGGTTTTCTAACAATGGAGTGCTCCATAGTTCAGTGCCGCTACGCGCATCGACTGCAACCACGTGGTCTTTATCTGTTACTACGAACAAACGACTACCATCGCTCGCCAAATCAATCGCTGACGAGTAGTTACGCTTCCAAACTGGCTTACCAGAACGAAGATCGATTGCAATCAACTGACCATTAATACCAACGGTATACAGCGTGCCGCCAAGAACAACAGGTGACGCATCAACATCAACCAAACGATCAATTTCAGTTGCGCCTTTTGGCGTGCCAACTGGTTGTTGCCAAATCAGCTGACCACGGTCAACGATAGCAGCAGCCAAGCGACCATTTGCCGTTCCCCAGAAAACACCACCAGAAACAGCAACAGGAGCACTATCACCACGTAATGTTAGGCTTGGAACTTCAGTGCTAATCGTCCACTTCTGTTCGCCGCTTTCTTGATCCAAAGCGATCATCATGCCGCGACTGGTATGAACCAATACCATGTTGCTTTCAGTTGCAGGAGATGTAAGCACCTCACCGTTGACTGATACACGCCACAGTTCTTCACCTGTCGATTCGTCTAACGCGATCACTTCGCCATTTTCAGAGCCTAGGAACACTTTGCCGTAAGCCGCTGTTAGACCACCTGATAAGCGTGCGAGCAGATCTTTTTCAAGATCAGTTTCCCACAACTTTTTACCCGTTTCAGGATCAAGCGCTTTAACAATACCTTCGCGACTTGCGACAAACACTTTGTCGTAAGCAAGCTTAGGCGTTAATTTTGAAAAGTAATGACCAACACCATCACCAACCGACGTAGACCATTCCTGCTTAGGAGTGAACTCGCTGTTTACTGTTGGTACTGGAGCCATGATGACGGTGTCTTCTTCACCCGCACAACCGGCTAACAGGCCAAGAGCAATCGCACACAACGCTGCTTTGGGAAACATCTTCTTCATTCAAAGCGCCTTATTTAGCTAGGTCGTCAAGTTTAATTTGAAGCGTTTGGCTCGCATCAGCAGCTTGTTGAGCTTCAGAGTAAGCACTGTAAGCCGCATTTGTGTCGCCTTTACGAAGTGAGATATCACCTCGTAGTTCAGCAACACGGCCTTTCCAAGATTCGTCAGTCATCGCTTCAAGATCAGTCAACGCTGCGTCAAATTCACCTTGCTCAGCTTTGATACGAGCAACACGGTAAGTTAGTAGTGGCGCTAATGCCGCGTCCTTCGTTGCCGATTTTGCCCACTCAAGCTGTTCAAGAGCTGCTGCAAGATCACCCGATTGAACTTGTGCTTTAGCTAACTGCATAGCAGCAAGAACAGAGTATTCAGCGCCTTTGTTTGCGTCGATGAAAGCTTGAATATCAGATTGAGCATCAACGCCCTTAGTATCAAGAGCTGAAATTACAGAGGTGTAGCTTTCTGAAGCTGCTTCACGCGCTTCAACGACTGAATCTTGGTAATAGCGCCAGCCAAATAAACCACCTAAACCAATAACCGCACCAAAGATTACGGCTTTACCGTTCTCTTTCCACCAATCTTTAATGGCTTCAACTTGTTGCTCTTCGCTATCGTAAAGTTCCACTTCCTGTCCTCTTTAATTCTTTAAACGCCAGCATAGTGCTGACGTTAATATTCATGATGAGCGTTTGCTCAATGGCTAACTAGATTAGCGCAGCTACTTTCTCTGCAACTTCCGTTTGAGACACGGTTTCTTGCACGCCGCCAACCAAATCTTTTAGCACAACTGTATTGTCAGCAACTTCGTTCTCACCAAGCACTAGCGCCACAACAGCACCTACTTTATCAGCACGCTTGAATTGCTTCTTAAAGCTACCACCACCGAAGTGGTTCATCACGCGTACGCCTTTAACGGTGTCACGTAATTGATTCGCTAACTGCATACCCGCGATCATTGTACCTTCGCCAGCAGCAACCATGTATACGTCAACGCTACGACGAACTTCTGTAAGTTCTAGCGTTTCCATCATTAGAACTAGACGCTCTAGACCCATTGCAAAACCAACAGCATTAGTTGCTTTACCGCCTAGTTGCTCGACAAGACCATCGTAACGGCCACCGCCACATACTGTACCTTGCGCGCCTAGGCTGTCAGTGATCCACTCAAATACTGTGCGGTTGTAGTAATCTAGGCCACGTACTAGACGCTCGTTAACTTGGTATTCGATACCAACAGCGTCAAGAAGTTCACACAAACCAGCAAAATGTTGCTTTGACTCTTCACCCAGATATTCAGATAGTCGAGGTGCGTCACCTAAGATAGCTTGAACGTCTGGGTTCTTAGTATCCAGTACACGTAAAGGGTTCGTATGCATGCGACGTTTACAATCGTCATCAAGCACATCGATGTGTTGCTCAAGGAAAGCCACTAAAGCAGTGCGGTAGCTTACGCGATCTTCTTGAGAACCGATTGAGTTCAGTTCTAGGCGAACGTGTTTGTCGATGCCTAGCTCACGCCATAGACGTGCTGTCATCATAATAAGTTCAGCGTCTACGTCTGGACCGTCTAGGCCAAACACTTCCACACCACATTGGTGGAATTGACGGTAACGACCTTTTTGAGGACGCTCATGACGGAACATCGGACCCATGTACCATAGGCGCTGTTCATCACGGTTGATAAGGCTATTTTGAATACATGAACGTACACAACCTGCTGTGCCTTCTGGACGCAGCGTTAGGCTGTCGCCATTACGGTCATCAAACGTGTACATCTCTTTTGAAACAACGTCAGTTTCTTCACCAACCGCACGGCTAAATAGATTCGTTTCTTCAACGATAGGCATACGCACTTCGTTGTAACCGTATGCGCTCACCACACTTTTAACTGCGCTTTCTACTTTCTGCCACAGTGGTGATTGAGTTGGAAGGCAGTCGTTCATGCCTCGAATTGCTTGGATATTTTTAGCCACAGTATTTATTCCGTAATTTCTCACGACCAGGTGTTAGTGCGAATAGACAATCACACCCCATCGCGTTGTATTAATCTTCTAAGTTTTCTACATCAATGCGATTTGCTTTATCAAGCACCGATGCTTTTGCTCGGATCTTCGCTTCAAGCTTATCGATAAGGTCATCGTTGTCAAAACGCTCTTTCTGGCGTTTACCGTCTTCGTAGAAGGCACTCTTGCGTGCACTACCCGCCAAACCTAAGTGAGACACTTCAGCTTCGCCAGGGCCGTTAACCACACAACCGATGATTGATACATCCATCGGAGTAATAACGTCTTCTAAGCGCTCTTCAAGAGCGTTAACGGTGTTGATAACATCGAATTCTTGACGAGAACAGCTCGGACACGCAATGAAGTTGATGCCACGCGAGCGAATGCGTAAAGATTTAAGAATATCAAAGCCAACTTTAATCTCTTCGATTGGATCTGCTGCTAGAGAGATACGCAGCGTATCGCCGATACCTTCAGAAAGAAGCATGCCCAAACCTACCGCTGATTTCACAGAACCAGCACGAGCACCACCCGCCTCGGTAATACCAAGGTGCAAAGGTTGATCAATCTGCTTAGCCAGCAAACGGTAAGAACCGACGGCTAGGAATACATCAGAGGCCTTAACACTGACTTTAAATTGATCAAAGTTCAAACGGTCTAGGATATCTACGTGACGCATTGCGGATTCAACCAGAGCTTCTGCTGTCGGCTCTGTGTATTTCTCTTGGATCTCTTTTTCAAGAGAACCACCGTTAACACCAATACGAATCGGGATATTCATATCACGAGCACAATCCACAACAGAGCGAATGCGGCTTTCGTTACCGATGTTACCAGGGTTAATACGCAGACAGTCAACACCGTACTCTGCCACTTTAAGGGCTATACGGTAGTCGAAGTGAATGTCAGCTACCAAAGGAACAGAGACCTGCTGCTTGATTAGCTTAAACGCTTCAGCGGCATCCATAGTCGGCACAGATACGCGAACGATATCAGCGCCAACTTTTTCCAAAGCTCTAATTTGAGCAACGGTCGCAGCGACATCAGTTGTTCTTGTGTTGGTCATGGATTGCACAGCAATTGGTGCACCATCACCGATCGGCACATCACCCACATAAATACGGGTTGATTTGCGACGAATAATAGGAGATTCGTGTTGCATATAAACTCTAAGGTAAGGTTATTCTAGCTACTTTGCCTGAAGTATACCCAGAAAGGTCAACGGGTTCACTTGCAAATGTCATTGATACGCCCTCTGGCGCACCTAGAATCACTTTGTATGGCGCAGTTCCTGAAAGATTAAGTGTCTGACCTGCTTTTTTAATACCAGTAGACAAAGTCTTGCCTGCCGCATCTTTAACTTGGATCCAACAGTCTGCAGAAAACTGCATCACTAGCTCGTTGGCTACAGGTTCAGGCGTCACTGTCTCTGGTTCAGCCGCCACAGGGGGAACCTCTGCAACGTCTTGTGTATCTTTAGCTTGCTCGATATTCTCTGAAGCCTCGGCCGCGCTAACCACTGTAAGTTCATCCGTACTTTCAGTCGCTGAAGGCTGCGCAGTATTTTGCTCAGCTTCAATCACCTCTAACGAAGTCAATTCAGGATCAAGCGACTCCTCTACCACTAGCTCTTCCGAACTTTCAGTATTGGCAAGAGATTGAGATAAGGTGTCTTGCTGCTGGTTCTGCCACCACCAAAGTGATGAGATACCCGCAATCACAGCAAAGATGCTCCATGTGAGGATCATAATACGGCTGTTGTGCTTTTCTGTTTTTGTCTTACGAGAAAAACTCAGCATTTCTTGTTCTTGATGTTGAGCGTCACCAGCATGATGAAGTGCGTTCAACACCACTTTTTCATCAAGATTAACGTATTTCGCGTATGAACGGATATAACCACGCATAAAGGTGGCAACCTGATCGGACTCAAATTGGTTTTCTTCAATTTGTTGGATCAGCGTAACACGCAGCTTCAAACGATCAGAAATCTGCTTTTGTGTTAAACCCAGAGATTCTCGTTTATTTTTGAGCAGCGTTCCCGCTTCAATTGCTGGAGCGACAGTTTCTTTCGGTTGTGTTTGTGTTTCGTGTTCTGTGTTCATAGAGAGTGAACTTCTAAATAATTATCGCAGGCTGATGAGAGCATTTTTTATTTTCGTTTAAGCTCAATCTTACAACCTACTATGTGGAATTTGTCCTGCAACCCATTTCATCACCCCTTAAAGTAGAAAACCACACGCTGTTGGTGAGCGATTTTCTCAGGAAGCTAGTTTATCAAGTAGCCAACCTAAATAGACACATTGACGATTATCGGGTAACAAGCGAGCACTTAAATTAATTTAAGATTATTTAATCATAAGCTAATGCCATTACAAGGCAAAAACACTTTCGACAAAATTTACCGTCAGCTCATGGTTTTGTCCAAAATTTAACGAAAAATGTAAGAAAGCGTGGGGAAAGAATCCAATTATTGGAAATTCACCTTCCAGAAAAGCAACAAGCCAGAAGGAATCCTTCTGGCTTGTTTCGTTCTAAATGGTATTTAAACCGCTTTTACTTGAATTACATCACCTGCGATTAAGTTAGCTTCAGAGGCGGCTTTCAGCATTTTAGTACGCTTGGTTCTATCAATAACATCACCAACCAGTTGACCACATGCGGCATCAATATCATCACCACGTGTTTTACGAACCGTTACTGTGTAATTGTATTCCATCAGCGTTTTTTGGAAGCGATCAATACGAGAGTTGCTTGGCTTCTTGTAAGGCGAACCTGGGTAAGGGTTAAATGGAATCAAGTTGATCTTACAAGGCGTATCTTTCATTAGCTCAGCAAGTTCACGAGCGTGGTCCATATCATCATTCACATGATCCAATAGAACGTACTCAACCGTTACTTTGCCGCGGTTAGCATTTGAAGAAGCAATGTAACGACGAACCGATGCTAGGAAATCTTGGATATCCCAACGGTCGTTGATTGGCATGATTTGGCTACGCAGTGCATCGTTTGGTGCGTGTAGAGAAATCGCCAGAGCTACATCGATGTTGTCTGTCATCTGATCAAGACCAGAAACAACACCTGATGTTGATACTGTTACACGACGCTTAGACAGTGAGAAACCCAGATCATCAAGCATCAGCTCCAATGATGGAATTAGGTTCTTCATGTTCAGCAGAGGCTCACCCATACCCATCATCACGACGTTAGTAATTGGACGACGACCCGTCTCTTTCTCTAAACCGATTTCACGTGCAGCACGCCAGATTTGACCAACGATCTCTGAAACTTTCAGGTTACGGTTGAAGCCTTGTTGAGCCGTAGAGCAGAATTTACATTCAAGCGCACAACCGACTTGCGAAGATACACATAGCGTCGCACGGTCACCATCTGGGATATATACCGTTTCAACGTCTTGGTCACCAACACTCATAGCCCATTTAATGGTGCCATCCGCAGAGTGCTGAGCTTCAGAAACACTAGGTGCAACAATCTCACAGCGCTGCAGCAGTTTCTCACGTAATTTTTTGTTGATGTTGTTCATTTGTTCGAAGTCATCGACACCGAAGTGATAAATCCACTTCATCACTTGCTCTGCTCGAAACGCTTTCTCATTCAGTTCTTCTGTGAAAAATTTACGAAGACCTTTACGATCAAAATCGAGTAGATTGACTTTAGCTGTGGTCATGATGCCTCTCAATGACGGAACAATAATTAAGGGCGCGAATTGTACAGCCTTTAGGCAACTTCAACAAGCTCTGTAAAACCTTGTGTTTACTAAGACATTCAAACTTAAGCGATTAAAATTTACACAGCCAAATTTACCTGCTTAAGTTTAACCAATTCAAAGCGAGATTCCCGATTTCGTACCTCCGTCGCTTTCGGGAATGACACTAGAACACACCAGAAACGAAAAAGGCTTCACCGAAGTGAAGCCTTTTTTGATACTTGCTGTTGTCTGCTTATTCAGCTGGACGCGGGCAAATTTCAGATTCTGGGAAGAAGAATTCGATTTCGCGAGCGGCAGACTCAGGGCTATCGCTGCCGTGTACTGAGTTGTAACGCATGCTGATTGCGTAGTCAGCACGGATAGTACCGCATGCCGCTTCTTCCGGGTTAGTTTTACCCATTAGTTCACGGTAACGAGCAATCGCGTTTTCGCCTTCAAGTACTTGAACCATGATAGGACCAGAAGTCATGAACTCTTTAAGTGGTTCAAAGAACTCTTTACCTTCATGCTCTGCGTAGAAGCCACTTGCTTGTGCTTCTGTAAGAGAAACCATTTTAGCGGCAACAATCTGTAGGCCAGCTTTTTCAATGCGGTGGTAGATTTCACCGACAAGGTTACGCTTAACTGCATCCGGCTTAACAATTGAGAACGTTCTTTCTAGAGCCATAGGGATTCCTTCACTTCATTTTTTTGTTATTAAATACTGAAATTACTAAGATCATTCGATCTGAGTCTCTGAATAAGCGGTATCGAAACACCGCTCACTCTTATTATTATTTTGCTTGGTCGATAAGAAGACGAGCCAGTGTACGAACACCCATACCAGTCGCGCCTGCAGCCCACTTATCACTTGATGACTTACGGTAAGTACCCGCGCAGTCCATGTGAACCCAGCCTTTTTTGTAGTCATCTACAAAGTAAGAAAGGAACGCAGCAGCTGTACTTGCACCCGGTGTGTAATCACCAGAGCTGATGTTTGAAAGATCAGCAAAGTTTGAAGGCAACATACCACGGTGGAAATCAGCAAGAGGCAATGGCCATAGGCCTTCTTTCTCTTGGTTTGCAGCCGTTAGTGCTTGGTGAGACAACTCATCATCAAAGCTCAATAGTGCGTGGTAGTCGTTACCTAATGCATTTTTAGCCGCGCCAGTTAGCGTTGCACAGTCGATGATCAACTCTGGGTTCTGAGCGCTTGCGAACATCAAGCCATCAGCCAAAACTAAACGACCTTCTGCATCGGTATTCATGATCTCGACAGTCTTACCATTTTTATAAGTAATGATGTCGCCAAGCTTCAATGCACGACCTGAGATCATGTTCTCAGCACAACATAAGATAAGCTTGATACGCTTGTTCAGACCGCGTTCAATCGCTAGACCTAAACCGCCGGTAATAGTTGCAGCGCCACCCATGTCAGCCTTCATTGCTGTCATGAATTGACCTGGCTTGATGCTGTAGCCGCCTGAGTCGAAAGTGATACCTTTACCCACAAGACAAGCAAACACAGGTGCGTTTTCATCGCCAGTTGGGTTGAAGTCCAGTTGAAGCATTGCTGAAGTACGTTCAGAGCCGCGGCCTACCGCGTAGATGCCTTCCCAACCTTCAGTTAGGAGATCTTTGTCTTTAACGATTTTCGCTTTAACAGTGCCTGCAGGTGCTACTGACTTGATGTATTCCGCTGCCATTGTCGCTAATTGACGAGGGGCAACTTCTTCAGCCGTTTTGTTGATGATGTCACGAGTCCAATCTGTTGCGCGGATACGTGCTTCTAATTCAACTTGATCAGCTTCAGCTAGAGCATCCCACTCCAATGCATTCTTTTTCTTTGGTCCTCGGTAGCCTTGATAAAAAGCCCAAACACTTTCTAGATCCCAGCCTTCACCGCTAAGTGCAACCAGTGCGATACCTTGTCCGTCAAGCGTACGACCAGCACGTTGAACTGCACCTAAATCGTGGCCTTCACCTATGTGAATCGTCGCTCCCGCTTCCGAAAACGATAAGATAGCTTTTGCTCCCCACTGAGGCTGGGCAGCTTCTTGACTTAAAAATACTGACATCTGTGTAGACATGATTTCTCCTTGTCTTTGAACCACATTGAGTGAGTGATTCTGATTATTTTTTATTAGCGCTCTGATGTTAGCATTATGTAGAAGTAAAATGTCATTTTGATAAAAAAACGGACCATAAGGTCCGCTTTTTTTAGTAAGAATTGTTAACTTGGCTGTGTTTTATATTGGATAAATTCCAACCAACGGCCAAATTATAGAACAAGAGGGTTAGTCCATCTCATCCATCCAGCATAAAATAATGGCCTCTAGAATTTTCTCATTCGAGTGATTCGGCTCATCATCAAAATCTTCAAGATCTAACACCCATTGATGCAAGTCCGTAAAACGTACGGTTTTAGGATCAGTCTCAGGGTATAAATCACATAGCTCAATCGCAATATCTCGCGAATCAATCCATTTCAAGCTCATAACACTTCCTTATCTTTATCAGCGACGATTTGTCATCTTAATGATTTATATTCTATGCCAGTTTTACTAACACGTTTAGTCGAGCTGAGTGCTTAGTGCTCTTCAGAAGCTAAGTTCAATGTGTACTTTGGAATCTCAACTACTAGGTCAGTATCAGCTACTTTAGCTTGGCAACCAAGACGAGATTCCATTTCCAGACCCCAAGCTTTATCAAGCATGTCGTCTTCTAGGTCATCACTTTCTTCTAATGAGTCGAAACCTTCACGAATCACGACGTGACATGTCGTACATGCACACGACTTCTCACATGCGTGTTCAATACCAATACCGGCCTTCAATGCAACATCAAGAACCGTCTCACCAGTTTTTGCTTCTAAAACAGCGCCTTCTGGACATAGATCTTCGTGAGGTAAAACAATAATCTTTGGCATGTTTATCTATTCTCTAACTATTAAATATTATCGACTGACTGACCTGACAGTGCAGCTCGAATTGATTTATCCATACGACGAGAAGCAAAGTCTTGGCTCGCTTTGTCGGTATTCTTAATTTCTAGTTCGATGGCATCAGCGCTTTCGCCATTGCGCACTTCAATCAATGCTTCAATAGCTTGCAGAAGCTGCTGCTTTTCTTGCTCATCAAGTAGCTCATCACCATCAGCTTGCATTGCTGCAATAAGGCCTTCGATAACACGATCTGCTTCTACACGTTGTTCAGCTAGAGCACGCGCTTGCATGTCTTCTTTGGCAAACGTCATCGAATCTTTCAGCATGTTCGCCACTTCATTATCACTTAAGCCGTAAGACGGTTTAACCTGAATTTCCGCTTGAACACCCGTGCTCTTCTCCATAGCAGTAACCGATAGCAGGCCATCAGCGTCTACTTGGTAAGTGACACGAATATGCGCCGCGCCAGCCGTCATTGGTGGAATGCCTTTCAGAGCAAAACGAGCCAATGAACGACAGTCATCAACCATCTCACGTTCGCCTTGCACGGTATGTACTGTCATTGCAGTTTGACCGTCTTTGAACGTGGTAAATTCTTGCGCGCGAGCAACAGGGATCGTGGTATTGCGTGGAATGATCTTTTCGACCAAGCCACCCATAGTCTCGATACCTAAAGAAAGCGGGATAACATCAAGCAGCAGCATTTCAGAGTCAGGCTTGTTGCCGACTAAAATATCCGCTTGGATAGAAGCACCAATCGCAACTACTTCATCAGGGTTAATGCTGGTTAGTGGCGTACGACCAAAAAAGTCACCGACCATTTCACGTACAAGCAAGGTACGAGTTGAACCGCCGACCATCACGACTTCTAGAACATCATCAGCGTCAACTTCAGCATCTTTCAGTGCACGACGGCATGAAAGTAGTGTTTTCTTAACCAGTGGCTTGATGATGTCTTCAAACTCTTCACGAGTTAACGAACCAGACCAACCTAGCACTTCAACAGCAACACTTTCAGTTTCAGATAAACCTATCTTAGCGTCTGTTGCTGCATCCAAAAGGATACGGTTCTGTTCTGCTGTAAGCTCTGTTAAGCCCATTTGATCTTGGAAGTGTTCTGCGATCAAGTGGTCAAAGTCGTCTCCGCCTAACGCAGAGTCACCACCGGTTGCTAATACTTCAAAGACACCTTTAGACAGGCGTAGGATAGAGATATCAAACGTGCCACCGCCAAGGTCATATACCGCAATCACCCCTTCTTTACCTGAATCCAAACCGTAAGCAATCGCTGCCGCAGTAGGTTCATTAAGAAGACGTAACACGTGAAGACCAGAAAGTTGAGCTGCGTCTTTTGTACCCGCACGCTGTGCATCATCAAAATAAGCAGGAACCGTAATCACGGCGCCAGACAATTCACCGCCTAACGTAGATTCAGCACGTTGGCCAAGCGCTCGTAGAATATCAGCAGAAACCTGAATTGGGTTCTTGTTGCCTTGTTCTGTACGGATCACAGGTAGACCATTATCACTTGCTTCAAACTGATATGGCAGAGACGGGTATCGCTGTTGAATATCCGACAGTGAGCGACCAATTAATCGCTTCACTGAGATAATGGTATTTTTAGGGTCAGTCTGCGCGTAAGCTCGAGCTTCATCGCCAGTCGTATAAGATTCCGACTGGTAGTGAACAACTGAAGGTAAAATACTTCGACCTTGTTGATCAACGAGCGTGCTCGCTTCGCCACTGCGTACTGCAGCAACCAATGAGTTTGTTGTACCTAAATCAATACCCACCGCAAGCTTGTGCTGGTGAGGAGCGGCGCTTTGCCCTGGTTCTGCAATCTGAAGTAGTGCCATGGATGTGTCCTTGTTATACAAACTAGTCGATCAAACGATCTTCAACTAATTCGATTTCATTCTTTAATTTTGCAATAAACTTAAGCTTTCTTACTCGGTCTGCAGCTTCTAGCCAAGCTTCGCTTTCGAGTTCTTGCTGGATAGCACTTAATTGTTGTTTATACATTTTGCTAACCTTGCCTTCAAATGCAAATAGCGCATCTTCAGGATCAGAACTGTCTGCGATATCTTCCAGCTCTTCTCGCAGTTCCATTTGCTCCATCAGGAACATCGGATCTTGCATGGTTTGTTGTTCGCCACGAATGTCTTCTCCGTGTTGAACCAACAGGTATTCTGCTCGGCTGATTGGATTCTTCAATACCTGGTACGCATCGTTGATTTGTGCCGCTTTTTGCACGGCTAATAAGCGGTCACGCTCAGAAGCTATCGCGAATTTATCAGGATGGAATTGGCGTTGCAGATCTCTAAACTGAGAAGAAAGAAGGCTACCATCCAGTTGAAACTGAAGTGGTAGCCCAAATAATTCGAAATGATTCATGTAAAGGTGGTCCTAAGTTTAGGCTCTTTGTTCAGAACCTAATTTTATTCTTCGCTTACAACGCTTAACGAGTCAAGCGTTTAAACATTGAAGCTCTCACCACAACCACACTCGCCTTTCGCGTTCGGGTTGTTGAATTCAAAACCTTCATTTAGGCCTTCTTTTACATAATCAAGCTCAGTACCGTCTAGGTATACTAGGCTCTTTGGATCAATGATGACCTTCACACCTGAGTGCTCAAACACTTCGTCTTCTTCGTTAAGCTCGTCAACGAATTCCAGTACATACGCCATACCCGAACAGCCAGTAGTTTTTACTGCTAAGCGTAACCCGAGACCTTTACCACGGTTATCTAGGAAAGCTTGAACTCGGCTTGCAGCCGTATCTGTCATGGTGATGGCCATACTACAACCTTGTGTTTTATATAAATTGATAACTCAGGTGGGAGCACAAAAGGTGCTCCCAAATATTACTTATTTTGTCGACGTGATTACGGTATTGAAGCGATTAGTGCTTCTTTTTGTAATCCGCAACAGCTGCTTTGATTGCATCTTCAGCAAGAATTGAACAGTGAACTTTCACTGGTGGCAACTCAAGCTCTTCTGCGATTTCAGAGTTTTTGATTGCAGCAGCTTCATCAATACTTTTACCTTTAACCCACTCTGTAACTAGTGAGCTAGAAGCGATTGCGCTGCCGCAACCGTAAGTCTTGAATTTTGCATCTTCAATAATACCTTCTGCAGATACTTTGATTTGCAGTTTCATTACGTCACCACAAGCAGGTGCGCCAACCATGCCGCTACCTACACTTGGGTCTTCTTTATCAAACGAACCTACGTTACGTGGGTTTTCGTAGTGATCAATTACTTTTTCGCTATATGCCATGATAGTTACCTCTAATCCTCTATTTCCGTGAGATTAGTGATGAGCCCACTCAACAGTGTTCAAATCAATCCCTTCTTTATACATATCCCATAGAGGAGACATGTCACGTAATTTGTTTACCGCTGCACGGATTTGTGCAATCGCGTAGTCGATTTCTTCTTCCGTTGTGAAACGGCCGAATGAGAAACGTACTGAGCTGTGTGCTAGTTCATCATTTAAACCAAGAGCACGTAGAACATATGAAGGCTCTAGGCTTGCTGATGTACATGCAGAACCTGATGATACTGCTAGGTCTTTTAGAGACATAAGCAGAGACTCACCTTCAACGAAAGCAAAGCTCACGTTTAGGTTGTGTGGTACACGTTGGTCTAAGTCGCCGTTTACGGTTACTGCTTCTAGATCTTGAACACCTTTAAATAGGCGCTCACGAAGAGCTAGTGCGTGATCGTAATCTTTCTGCATATCTTGTTTAGCGAGAGCAAAGGCTTCACCCATACCCACGATTTGGTGAGTCGCAAGCGTACCAGAACGGAAACCACGTTCATGACCGCCACCGTGCATTTGTGCTTCTAGGCGAATACGTGGCTTACGACGAACGTACAAAGCGCCGATGCCTTTAGGACCGTATGCTTTGTGTGCAGACATAGAGATAAGATCAACTTTCATCTCTTTTACGTCTAGTGGGATTTTACCCGCAGACTGTGCCGCATCAACGTGGAAGATTATCTTGCGTGAGCGACATAACTCGCCGATTGCAGCGATATCTTGGATTACACCAATCTCGTTGTTCACGTGCATGATAGAAACTAGAACAGTATCTTCACGCATTGCAGCTTGTAGCTTGTCTAGATCGATAATGCCGTTTGCTTCTGGCTCAAGGTATGTAACCTCAAAACCTTCACGCTCTAGTTGGCGACATGGATCAAGAACCGCTTTGTGTTCTGTTTTGCACGTAATTACGTGCTTACCTTTCTTCTCGTAAAAGTGCGCTGCACCTTTAATCGCAAGGTTATTTGACTCTGTAGCTCCTGACGTGAAGACAATCTCACGTGGGTCTGCATTTAGTAAATCGGCAATTTGCTCTCGAGCATTATCTACTGATTCTTCTGCCTGCCAGCCATAACGGTGTGAACGAGACGCTGGATTACCGAAGTTGCCATCCATCGTCATACACTGAACCATCTTTTCAGCAACACGTGGATCAACTGGACATGTAGCTGAATAGTCAAAGTAAATAGGCAGTTTCATTTTCTACTCCAATGTAAAAACTGACCGCTAAGAGCGGGCATTAACACCGTGAGGTGCTGCACTAATCGTTGTAGTGCTCGTATTTTTTTGTGTAAAACTATTATTAACCGCAAGATCGCTATCTTGACGATCAGAAATCTGTAAAACATCGTTATCTTTCATTAGCTCACCGAGCGTAATGTCATTTAAGAAACTACTAATACGGGAACTTAAATCACGCCATAAAGTGTGAGTTAAACAACGACTACCACCTTGGCAATCTGCTCTACCGTGACACTTAGTTGCATCGACTGATTCGTCTACTGCAGCAATCACAGTTCCGACAGCGATATCGCCCGCTTCAGCACCTAGGCGGTAACCACCACCAGGACCACGAACACTAGCCACTAAGCCAGCTTTACGTAACTTAGAAAATAGCTGCTCTAAGTAAGATAACGAAATACCCTGTCGCTCTGAAATGTCAGCCAGAGGAACTGGGCTTTTTTGCGAATGCAGTGCTACATCTAGCATAGCTGTTACCGCATATCTTCCTTTAGATGTAAGTTTCATATCACACCGTATCCACATTGTTTATGTGGTTGGAATTTTCCCATACCTGACTAAATTGGTCAAGTATTTAACTGACTATTTTAGTCAGGTATTCACCCCTACCTATTGCATGGGCTTTATTTATCCTTATTACTCTTCTCAATTGAGGTCAAAATACCACGTAGGGTATTGATCTCTTGTAGTTCTGGACGAGCTCGGCTGAATAAACGACGTAGCTTGTTCATCACCTGACCTGGCTTGTCCTTAGAGATAAATTGGGTATCGATGATCACTTTTTCAAGGTGTTCGTAGAACATTTCTAGTTCTTCGTGACGAGGATAGTCATCTTGTTGCTGCGGTTGATATTGGCTAGCAACCCTATCAAGGTGCGCCACACGAACTTCATAGCTTAACGTCTGTACCGCCATTGCTAGATTCAGTGAACTGTATTCAGGGTTCGCAGGGATACACACATGGTAATGACACTTTTGCAGTTCATCATTTGTTAGACCAGTACGTTCACGGCCGAAGACTAATGCTACAGGGTGTTTTTGACCTTCAACGGCAAACTTTTCACCACATTCACGCGGCTCAAGCATTGGCCATTCAAGCGTACGTGAACGCGCACTCGAACCTACCACCAAACCACAGTCTTTTACAGCTTCGTCCAGTGTAGAAACAATCGTCGCATTTTCTGCGATGTCACCTGCACCCGCTGCCAGTGCTAAGGTCTGCTCGTCAACTTCACATTGAGGATCGACAAGAACCAATTGACTCAAGCCCATCACTTTCATTGCGCGAGCGGCTGATCCGATATTTCCCGAATGAGACGTACCAACCAGAACGACTTTTACATTGTCTAACATGCTATATGACACCACTTTAAAAATAATCGCGAGATATTAACACATAGCTAAGTAAAATGGTCAGGCCCTTCGCGTAATATGAATTCAAGAGTTCAAAAAACAACCACTTCCCTTTTGCAAAAAATTTGGTATACTCGACGCCGCTTTAAACTGTTCTTTAACATCTTGTGGGAAAAACCATATGCATCCAATGCTAAACATTGCGATACGCGCTGCGCGTAAAGCTGGCAACCATATTGCTAAATCTCTAGAAACAACTGATAAGATCGAATCGTCTCTAAAAGGTAACAATGATTACGTTACTAACATTGCTCAAGAAGCTGAGTACATGATTATTGAGACAATCAAATCATCTTACCCAGAGCACAGCATTATTTCTGAAGAGTCAGGCCTAACTGAAGGTAAAGACTCTGACGTACAATGGATCGTTGACCCACTAGATGGCACCAATAACTTTGTAAAAGGTTTCCCTCACTTCTCAGTATCTATCGCTGTTCGCATGAACGGTCGTACAGAAGTTGCTTGTGTTTATGATCCAATGTTAAACGAGCTATTCACAGCTCAACGCGGCGCTGGCGCACAACTTAACAACGCTCGTATGCGTGTTACTCAACTTAAAGACCTTCAAGGTACTGTTCTTGCTACTGGTTTCCCGTTCAAGCAAAAACAACATTCTGAATCTTTCATGAAAATCATCACTGGTCTATTCGTTGACTGTGCTGACTTCCGTCGTACTGGTTCTCCAGCTCTTGACCTATGTTACCTAGCGGCAGGCCGTGTTGACGGCTACCTAGAACTAGGCCTTAAGCCATGGGATCTAGCCGCTGGCGATCTCATCGCTCGTGAAGCTGGTGCTATCATGACTGACTTTGCTGGCGGTACTGATTACATGACTTCTGGTAATGTTGTTGCTTCAAGCGCACGTGGTGTTAAGTCTATTCTTAAGCACGTTCGTGAGAACTCTAACGAAGGTATGCTGAAGTAATTCAGACCTTGCGTTAATACTCTTTGGTTAAGAGCAAAAGATTTTCAAAGCCTCGCGATTGCGGGGCTTTTTTGTATCTGCTGTTCGAGATATGAGCTATGAGCTATGAGCTATGAGCTATGAGCTATGAGCTATGAGCTATGAGCTATGAGCAGGATGGCGCTTAGTTACCTTGAGTGCAACTCACTTCAACGTTAAATTGCATTGAGTTCAACCACAAAATGCAGACGTAAAAAAACCGCTAGTTGCCTAGCGGTTTTTTTGGTTTATCGAAATAGTTTAAGCCAAAGCTTAAGGCATCTCGTTAAACTCTTCACCTTCTTTTTCCACTTGTGGTGGCATCAGGTGTTCACGCGTGATACCCAACTTCATAGCGAGTGCTGATGCAACGTAGATAGAAGAGTAAGTACCAACGGTAATACCCAATAGAAGTGCGGTTGCGAAGCCGTGAATCATAGCCCCCCCCTGTACAAACAGAGCGATAACCACGAACAACGTCGTACCAGAGGTAATCAAAGTACGGCTCAATGTTTGTGTGATTGAGCTGTTCAACACTTCAGGCGCCTCGCCTTTACGCATCTTACGGAAGTTCTCACGAATACGGTCAAATACCACTATGGTATCGTTGAGAGAGTAACCGACCACCGTCAGCAAGGCTGCCACGATAGTAAGGTCTACCTCAATTTGCATTAGAGAGAATACACCTAATGTAATGATAACGTCGTGCGCTAGGGCTAATACAGCACCTGCAGCCAAACGCCATTCGAATCGCATTGACACGTAGATCAAGATACAGATCAGAGAAACTAAGATCGCAAGACCACCCGCTTCTGTTAGTTCATCGCCCACGTTTGGACCGACGAACTCGATACGACGCATCTCAACTTGCTCACCAGTACCATCTTTAATTGCAGACAGGATTTGGTTACCAAGCGTTTCGCCCGCAACACCTTCACGTGGACGTAAACGAACCATTACCTCACGTGCAGAACCAAAGTTCTGTACCGTTGCATCACCGAAACCTTCTGCTTCTAGTGCACTACGTATATCAGGTAGGTTTGCTGGTTGCTCAAAACCCACTTCAATCAGCGTACCACCAGTAAAATCTAGCCCCCAATTCAACGATTTCGTTGTTAAGGTGAAGATAGCAGTACCAATCATCAAGATTGAGAATAAAAAGGCAACCTTTGACCAACGCATAAAGTCGATCATTTTTTGTGCTTTTAGAATCTGAAACATATTAATTCCTAGCCTTAGATCGACAGTTTCTTAACGCGTTTTCCGCCATACATCAGGTTCACGATACAACGTGTTCCGACAATGGCTGTAAACATTGAAGTTAAGATACCGATAGACAGCGTTACCGCGAAGCCTTTAATTGCACCTGTACCGACAGCAAATAGAATGATTGCTGTTAATAGTGTGGTGATGTTGGCATCGGCGATTGTACTAAATGCGTTTGCATAACCTTGGTGAATCGCTTGTTGTGGACTGCGTCCATCTCGAAGTTCTTCTCGTATACGCTCAAAGATAAGAACATTGGCATCGACTGCCATACCAACCGTCAATACGATACCGGCAATACCTGGCAGAGTCATAGTAGCCCCCGGAATCATCGACATCACACCGATAATCAACACCAAGTTAGCCATCAGAGCAACGTTCGCAATCAAACCAAAAGTACGGTAGTAAAGTAGGGTAAACAACATTACTGCAGCCATACCCCAAACCATCGCCATGATACCCATATCGATGTTTTGTTGACCCATAGATGGACCAATCGTACGTTCTTCTACGATCGAGATAGGCGCAATCAATGCACCAGCACGTAGTAAAAGTGCCAAGTTATGAGCTTCAGCCGTTGAGTCAATACCTGTAATACGGAAGTTACGACCTAGCGCAGATTGAATCGTCGCTTGGTTAATCACTTCTTCGTGCTTAGTTAAGATCACTCGACCTTCAGGTGTTTTACGACCGCTGTCTTTGTACTCTGCAAATACGGTTGCCATTAGCTTACCGATATTTTGACGAGAGAACGTAGACATCTTGCTACCACCTTCGCTGTCTAGCGAGATGTTAACTTGTGGGCGACCATATTCATCAACACTTGAGCTTGCATCTGTAATGCTAGAACCGCCTAAGATAACGCGTTTCTTAAGTACCACAGGGCGACCATCACGGTCTTGCTTGATTTCGCTACCTGCAGGGGCTCGACCAGAAGCGGCAGCGGCCAAATCGGCACTGCTGTCCACTTCACGGAATTCAAGAGTTGCGGTTGCGCCTAAAATTTCTTTAGCACGCGCCGTGTCTTGAACACCAGGCAATTCTACTACGATACGGCTAGCACCTTGACGTTGAACCAAAGGTTCAGCAACACCAAGTTCGTTAACACGGTTACGTAGAATGGTAATGTTTTGCTCTACTGCGTAGTTACGGATTTCTTGAAGACGAGCGTCTGTAAAACGAGCAACCAAAGAGAAGCGACCATTAGATTCTGAATCTACGAACGTCATATCTTGGTGCTTAGATTGCAGTAGCGATTTCGCTTCAGCAAGCTGCTCTTCGTTACGCAGAATCACTTCAACTGCATCTTTACCCGATGGGCGAATAGCACGGTAACGAATTTTTTCTTCACGAAGTTCACTACGGAAGGCTTCTTCTTGTTGGCCAACGAGCTTTTCCATTGCAGCGTCCATATCCACTTCCATTAAGAAGTGAACACCACCACGTAGATCAAGACCCAGTTTCATTGGTGCAGCACCAATAGATTCAAGCCAATCAGGAGTTGAAGCCGCAAGGTTTAAAGCAACGATAACATCATCACCTAATGCTTCAGTGATGATATCACGGGCACTAATTTGCGTATCTGTATCGTTAAAGCGAACAAGAATGGAACCGTTTTCTAGAGCAACGGATTTAGTAGAAAGGCTCTTTGCTTCAAGAGCGTCGGTGACAGCATCCAGCGTAGACAGATCTACAGAGGCGCCGCGCGCCCCTGTAACTTGAACTGCCGGATCTTCACCGTATATATTTGGAAGTGCGTACAACGCAGCGATAGCGATGGCAAACATCACCATCAAATACTTCCATAACGGATAACGGTTTAGCACAGCGAGGATCCTCTAGCTGTTTATAGAGATTTCAGAGTACCTTTTGGTAGCACTGCTGTAACGAAGTCTTTCTTGATAACAACTTCGTTGTTTGCGTTCAGTTCGATAGCAACGTAGTCGCTGTCTTCTGCAATCTTAGTGATCTTACCAATCAGACCGCCGCTCGTTAGAACTTCATCGCCTTTGCCCATAGCAGACATAAGGTTCTTATGCTCTTTTACGCGCTTAGCTTGTGGACGGTAGATCATGAAGTAGAAGATCACAGCGAACATACCTAGCATGATAAGCATTTCGAAACCGCCGCCTGCTGGTGCACCTTCTGCTGCTGCGTGAGCTTGAGAAATAAACATTAAAAACATCCTCTATTATATTTTAGTCATTGTTTGTCTAATTGGGTTGCATCCCTTTATTTTCAAGCCCCATCACTCGGAAGAGAGATAGGGCTCGCAAAAAAGAAATACTAAGATTCTTTACCTAATGGTGGCACTTCACGCCCCATTCTTGCGTAGAACTCAGCAACGAACTCTTCAAAACGGTCTTCATCAATAGATTGACGAATGTCTGACATGATTCGTTGGTAGAAACGCAGGTTATGGATAGTGTTCAGTCTTGCACCTAGGATTTCATTACAGCGATCCAAATGATGTAAGTAAGACTTACTGTAGTTCTTACAAGTGTAACAGTCACAATCTGAATCTAGTGGTGTTGTATCGGTTTTATGCTTCGCATTACGGATCTTGATCACACCTTCAGTCACAAACAAGTGGCCGTTACGTGCATTTCGCGTTGGCATAACACAGTCAAACATGTCGATACCACGACGAACACCTTCAACTAAGTCTTCAGGTTTGCCTACGCCCATTAGGTAACGTGGCTTATCTTCAGGTAGTTGAGGACATGTGTGCTCAAGAATACGGTGCATGTCTTCTTTTGGTTCGCCTACTGCTAGGCCGCCAACAGCGTAACCATCAAAACCAATTTCTGTTAGGCCTTTAACGGATACATCACGAAGGTCTTCGTATACGCCACCTTGAACGATACCGAATAGTGAGTTCGGGTTTTCTTGCTTATCAAAGTGATTGCGTGAACGCTGAGCCCAACGAAGAGACATCTCCATTGAGTCTTTCGCTTCTTTATGCGTCGCAGGATAAGGCGTACATTCGTCAAAAATCATTACGATGTCTGAACCTAGATCCTTTTGGATTTCCATCGACTTTTCAGCGTCCATGAAAATCTTGTCACCGTTTACAGGGTTACGGAAGTGAACCCCCTCTTCAGTGATTTTACGCGTAGCACCTAGGCTGAATACTTGGAAACCGCCTGAGTCAGTCAGAATCGGGCCTTTCCAGTTCATGAAATCGTGCAAGTCACCGTGCAGTTTCATGATTTCTTGACCAGGGCGTAACCATAGGTGGAACGTATTTCCTAGTAAGATTTCAGCACCTGTGTCTTTCACTTCTTCAGGAGTCATGCCTTTAACCGTACCGTAAGTACCTACTGGCATGAATGCTGGTGTTTCAACGCTACCACGTTCAAACTGAAGTTGACCACGACGTGCGCCGCTGTTTGTTTTTTTAAGTTCGTATTTTAATTTCACGAAGCCTCCAAGATGCCAGAGAAACAATCTGACTGATAATTCAGAACCTTAAGCTAAACATAAGTTCAATCTAGCGAGTTCTATGAGGAGCGGTCGCGTATTCCTTGCGAGAGATTAGACAGTGACCTGCCCGACTCCTAGCCTACTGCTAGCACCCGTAAATATTTTGTATCAAATGGTGAATCTATTAACTCACCAAACTTTGAGCTTTAAGATCAAGGCTTTAAATTATGCTATTTTCTTGTTGATGAACATGGCATCGCCGTAGCTGAAGAAACGATATTCGCTCTTCACTGCGTGATCGTATGCGCCCATCACATTGTCATAACCCGCAAATGCACTCACCAACATAATCAGTGTTGATTCTGGTAAGTGGAAATTGGTAATCAAGCAATCCACTAGCTGATATTCATAGCCAGGGAAGATGAAGATTTCTGTATCACCAAAGAAAGGAACGAGCTCAGTGCCTTTCTTCAGTGCGTCTTGCGCTGCACTTTCTAATGAACGCACAGAGGTTGTACCAACGGCAATGATACGTCCGCCACGAGCTTTTGCAGCCGCTACGGCATCAACCACTTCTTGCGGCACTTCAACGTACTCTGCATGCATGTGGTGATCATTGATGTTGTCCACTTTAACGGGCTGGAATGTGCCAGCACCAACGTGGAGTGTCACGTAAGCAAACTCAACACCTTTTTCTTTCATGTCAGCCATTAACTTGTCATCAAAATGAAGGCCAGCTGTTGGCGCAGCAACTGCACCTGGCTTTTCATTATAGACAGTCTGGTAGCGCTCTTTATCGGCGTCTTCGTCTGGACGATCAATATAAGGCGGTAATGGCATGTGACCGACGTTGTTTAGAATATCTAAAACGCTTTGATCGGATGTGAAATGAATTTCAAATAACGCATCATGACGCGCCACCATTTCAGCTTCATACTCATCGTTCTCACCAAGGAACAACTTCGTGCCCGGCTTAGGTGATTTAGAACAACGAACATGCGCCAGAATGCTTTTCTCATCCAACATACGCTCAACAAGCACTTCAAGCTTACCACCTGATGCCTTGCGACCGAATACGCGAGCAGGAATAACACGAGTGTTATTGAAAACGACAAGATCGCCTGGTTCAACCAAGTCTAAAACGTCTTTAAACGAACCATCAGTTAAGTTGCCATTATTACCGTCTAATTTAAGCAAACGGCTTGCTGTACGCTCTTCTTGAGGGTAACGAGCAATGAGTTCATCTGGTAGGTCAAAGTGAAAATCTGAAACTTGCATGTGTCTAATCTTGTCTTAGTTGATGAGGTTTGTATCGTTGACGAATCATAAATCGCTGCCGCTAATAAACCGTTACCGTAAGAAAATAGCTACCGTAAACAGATCGCAGGCGCGACTAAAAATTTCGCAGTGGGCTAGTATAGGCACACGAGCCGCAATAGCAAGGTTTACAGCACTGGATTATTGTAGAGAGGCGAAAAATAATGCTAACGATTTACCTCTTAAAGTTTGAGAATTAGTTGCATAAAACTCCCCCAAAATGCGTCAGATCTCAGTTATTTTTTGGATAAAAAACTATAGTCATAGCAACAAATTAAAAAAGAAGGAGGTTCGTATGATCAAGGTTGAAGATATGATGACTCGCAACCCTCATACCCTATTGCGCTCACACTCACTGGCCGATGCTAAGCACATAATGGAAGCGCTTGATATGCGCCATATCCCAGTCGTTGATGCCGACAGAAAGCTACTTGGCGTCGTCACACAACGAGACGTTCTCGCCGCTCAAGAATCCAGCCTACAAAATATCCCACAAGCTCAATCTTTTACTCTCTCAACACCACTCAGCGACATCATGCACAAAAGCGTTATGTCGGTAGAGCCGCGTGCAGGATTAAAAGAGTCAGCTATCTATATGCAGAAACACAAAGTGGGTTGTTTACCTGTCGTAGAAAACTACGAATTAGTGGGGATCATTACTGATAGCGACTTCGTAACCATCGCGATTAACTTGCTAGAGCTACAAGAAGAAGTAGAGCCGGAAGAAGCGGAAGTGGAGTAATGCTCGGAAGCTATAGAAAGAGCCTCATAAAACTATTAGGCTCAATATTAGGTAACTTTAATCGATAGAAATGCACTGCCGCTTACCCCGTAACTCATTACAATAAACAACCAATCCGCACACCATATCAAATATAAAACAAGTTGAATAATATATTTATGAGATTTATATTACCCGCCATATACAACCACCTCCGTAATAAAGTGAAAAAATCATATTTATCAATAGGCTTGATGCAGAGGTTATAACGAATTCAGCTCCTGTCATTGCTTGTATCACTGTTGTTATATTCACAGTAGAGAATGTAGCTACTTCTTCAGGAGTGTTGGAAACTTATATAAAAGCAATTGACGACCATTCATTTGGTCCACTTAATGTTTCGGAGAATATACTGGCATCTCATTATGAGGCGCCCAAAAAGTTACGGTTCTTGAGAGTACAAATGAAAGTATCAAACTATAAATATTCAATAATATGCCTAGTAATCATCACTGTATGCAGTTACCCATTCATAAAGGGCACGAATGTACTTTGTTAATTTGATGTAAACAAAACCGAAGCTCTGTAATCTTTGTCCCATACCGCTTTATTCATCTTCCTGGGTACTGACAAGTTCCCTTCGGATTTTCTAAACAAGTTCTGAACAAAACGTCTGCAACAAGCCATATTTAGTGCTGAATCTCCAGCATAAATACATTGTTCATCTTCTTTGAAAATAACGTCCAACGCCCAGTGCTGCTGGTTCTCGATGTGCCAGTGTTTTCTGGTCGCTTGTAAGGCTAACTCTAACGACAAGTGATCTGTGCAAATATAATACGATGTTTCATAACTTCCTTTCCCTTTGACACTTCTATCTCTCACCACTGCAACAACACTTTTAACGACAGACCACTTTTCTCTGAGTGCTTCACTGAAGGCTGCTGGGAGAACGTAAACCTCACGAACCTCTTTTCTGCCATGCCCTTTATCTTCGGTGATGTATGACTCTTGTTTATCTTCAGGCAAAGACCAATAGTCTTGGAATTGTGCATCCACTTCTGCAAGCAAACTGGGCTGATTCAGTTTGACTTGCACTAAGAAATCGCCACCTTTATCAACCACTTTATTCAGAGTTTCAACCTGACAATGCAGGGCATCAGCCGTTAATAGACATCCTTTTATATCTAAAGTATCTAACAGGTTTTTTATCGCTGTTAGCTCCGTCCCTTTGCCTTTACAGGGTTGATGTGTGAGGGTCAAACCTTCATCAACATCGAATGCCGAGACCATATAAAGGGGGTTATCTTGTTTGTTTGCTTTAGCACCTTTTAGTACCTTCCCGTCAACACTGATGATAGGTTGAGCATGCCTCTCTCTATGCAAATTAACCCAGCCCACCATAGCTTCTAAGAGTGTTTCAGGAACAATAGTCCTCATAATTGCTGCAATATTATGACGAGTAGGAAGGCCATTTTCGTAGGGGAAATACTCACGTAACCAGTCGATATTTCCTTCACCAAAATCCTTGATATCCGTCCACTTGTTTTGACCACAAAGCATGGCTGTTATGACAACAAAAGCGACTTCTATAACAGGGTAGACTTGGTTGATGTGCGAACGGTATCTTTCACTTTTTTTAGCTGTTCAATGATAATCATGCGAGTTTCTCATATTTTTTATTTCATGATCTGATCGTGACTATCAGGAAAAGTTCCAATTGAAAATAAAGTTATTTATTTTCAATAACTAAAGTTCGATCCCGCCCTTCCCATTCATATACTTCCCTTCGGGGGAGTATGATTCAGATAGAGTTTACTTTGTTACTGTACTAAGCTCAATTTTTATGTTTTTTCTCTTAGTGTTTACCGTGGCACAGTTAGCACTGATAATAAAAAATAGGATGATAAGTGCCAAACTAAAAATCATAATATGGGTATTTATTTTATCATAGCCATATCACTATCTACTTTTTATTACTTTAAGGTTGAAGAGTATAAAGAAACAAGCACTAGTCACGTATATTGCGGGGCAATATTAAAGATGAGAAGTTCTGTAGGGCTTTTAGAAAAGTTTGCGCTTTCACAGGAAAAATGCGGCAACGGATTATGAAAAATTTATTTCCATTTTTAAAATTTTCTTTTTTTATGATAGGCTATGCTGTTGTATCTTTTGCACTTTATGAAGTTGTTGGAGATACATACAAATTCTGGACATCTGGCATAGAAAAACAAGCAAAAGTAATACAACTTGATCATATTAACGTCCATATGAGAGGGTTAAAAACCTATTACTATCTATTAGATATAGAGGGAAAGCGCTCTGTACATAAGTTCAATTTTGAATTGATAGAGAAGTGATACTATAATGTATTATCTATCAACGATGGGGGAAAAATAATACTAGTAAATAAAAATAGTAGCCTACTTGATGTTTATTTATCCTTGTTTGGAACACTTCCTGCTTATATGAGTATTGCAGTGCTTTTTTATTTACTTTATGGAGCTTTAAAGTCTCATTTAACAAGACCTAGAAATCCATACGATTAAACATAATCGTATGGATTTATTCAAACATGGCAATCAAGTACTGTTGTTAAGGTGACTAACTTTAAGCAATTCAGACACCACATCGGCTAACTGGTGGAAATGACGAGACGGCTAGCGACGAGTCTGTATAAATTTAATTAAATATTATTTAAACAGCTCATCTGGGGCTGTCATATACCTACACAGGAAAAGATATGAAACTACGCAAGCACAAACAAGCTATTAGGTTTACGATTATATTATTAATCAGTTCTTACCCTATATTATACTTCCCACTCGGATCTTATAGAACCGATAAAATATATCTCTTATCAATACTACTTACTCCTGCTTTCTTTTGGGCTTTTTTCATAAGTATAGTTCAATTAAAATTAATATTTAAAACAAAGAAAGATCATATTAGAATGAAAGATAAAACTTCATATGTTTTACTTTCTATATCGTTCATGCTTTCTTTTCTATATTATTTAAAAATGGAAGATTATAAAAAAAACAGCCCAACTCATGTATACTGCGGCCCAGATCTAGAAGAAAAAAGCTCGCGTGGTATATTTGAAAAATTCGCTATCACTGAAGAAATATGTAATGAATAAAAATACCATTAAATACTAAAGGTTATATAAAGCCGTCATTCCGCAGCCAATTCTAGATTTTAATTAGTGTGATCCCACGATCATTTATCAATAATGATTGCAGTTGAGACTTGACGCAGATCCCCCGTTTTGATCTATTACTTTTATTTGCCGGTAACTTGCGATGTCTGCTCCTCAACCTGTCATAAAACGCTTAGATCATCTTGGATTAATCGCTGCATTCTGTCATGAGATTGATTTACCCGGGCTTATCGACCGCATAATTCCTAAGTATTCAGAGCATAATGTCTCACACGGTGATGCCGTTCTAGCCATGATTTTGAACGGTTTGGGCTTCCATAGTCGAACATTGCATATGTTTTCTGACTTTTTCGAGACAAAGCCAATATCAAAGCTGCTTGCTAAAAACATAGAAGCGCACCACTTAACTGATGATGTTCTTGGGCGCACATTAGATGCTTTATTTGAAGCTGATGTATCTATTTTATATCAAGTTATTGCAGAGCATACCGTTGAAAAATTGGGCCTCAAGACAGAGTCTGTCCACCTTGATATAACGAGTTTCCATGTTGATGGTGAATATGCTCAATCAGCAGAGGATGACATTAATTCTATTCAACTCGTCAAAGGTTATAGTCGAGATCACCGACCTGAATTGAATCAGGTTGTCCTTGAATTAATTTGTGAAAATCAAGCAGGGCTCCCTGTTTATATGCAGGCTCTCAGTGGAAACACGAACGATGCAAAAGCATTTGCAGAGGTCACTAAGCGCCATATTCACTGTCTTAAAGCCGCGCAAAATAGTCGTTACTTTATTGCTGATGCAGCTTTATACACGTCAGACAGTATTTGCTCACTTGATGAACAAAAGCAGAAGTTCATTACACGCGTCCCAATGACCATTAAAATGGCCAAACAAGCTCTACTGGCATTATCGCCAGCGCAATTAGAGCCTATCGGTAATGGTTATTCGGGGCACTGGATTGAATCTGATTATGGCAACGTGAAGCAGCGATGGTTGTTAGTGAACAGCGAGCAAGCGACAAAGCGAGAAGAAGCCACTTTTTATAAAAATTTGGATAAAAATCTGACCAAAGAGCTTAAATCTCTAGCTCAATTAGCTAAGAAACAATTTGCCTGTGCGACTGATGCACAAAAGGCTATGAGTGAATTTCAGAGTCAATGCCAACTGTTGAGTTTCGAGCAAAGTGAGATACGGCAAGTGCCCGAGTTTGCTGGCCGAGGGCGCCCTAAAAAAGATGAGGTTCCAACTGGATACCACTACAAAATTGAAGCAAATCCGTTCACTGATTTAGAAAAAGTAAAACTCGCGAAGCTTAAAGTTGGTATGTTCATTCTTGCGACCAATGATACTGAAAGTACCGATCTCGATATGGCTGCGTTACTGGAACACTACAAGTCACAACAGAAAGTCGAGCGAGGTTTTCGCTTCCTTAAAAGCCCTGAGTTTTTAACATCATCTATCTTCTTAAAAAAACCACAACGCATCGAAGCTTTACTCATGATAATGACCTTAAGCCTAATGGTTTATGCTGGACTCGAGCATAAGATACGTGAAGAGTTGGCTGTTACTGAAGAATTTTTTCCAAGCATGGTTAAGAACAAAACCACATCTAAGCCAACTGCTCGCTGGGTGTTTTTAAAATTTGAAGGGGTCGATACACTTGAGTTCGGCGAACAATGGTTTATCACCGGCATTCAAGACCATCAGAGGAGATTGCTTCAATTGCTAGGTAAGCTATATGAAGCAATTTATTCCTAAATGAGGTGCGGAATGTCGGATAAAGCAATGGATCCTTTAAATATAATGCTTAGATTTATTGCATTAAAATGTTTATATGCCGTATTAAAATACCACCAGTTTACAAAAAATAGTTAAGTACGAGCCTTACCCTGCCACTATGCAAGGTAGGGTGAATACATCTATAACTAAGAGCACTTATTACAACAACTCAGACACCACATCAGCAAGTTGATGGAATGTTTCGCGACGTGATGAGCTTGGTCGCCAAACAAGGCCTATGTCTCGATATGCCTGTTGGCCTGGCGGGTCGATCACCACCAAGTTCTGATTTTCCAGTAAACCGTGGTCGATGGCCATCTGCGGAATAAAGGTGGTTCCTAAACCATTGGCCACCATTTGCACCAATGTATGTAGGCTTGTCGCGGTGAACGGGTTGATCTTCTCTTTGTCGGTTAACTTACACGCTGACACCGCGTGCTCGGTTAAACAGTGTTCGTTCTCTAACAGAAATACAGACTCGTCAGGCAAGTCATCGTATTTAATCGGGACACGAATACCATCTGCTTGATTACGACTGATCACCATACGGAAAGGGTCTTGCCCAACCACTTTGCTCTCCATGTTGTCGATATCGACAGGCAGAGCCAGAATCAACACATCCAACTCACCATGACGCAGTGCAGCTAATAAGTTGGTCGTCGTGTCTTCACGCAATAGTAAATTTAGCTGCGGGAAACGATGGTTGGCTTCTTGAACCAAATCACACAAAAGGAATGGCGCTATGGTAGGGATACATCCTACTCGCAACTGGCCTTGCATTGCATCCCCATTACATAGGTTTCCGAGTTCAACCAAGTCTTGCCCTTTCGCCAATAACTCTCGGCCATGCTTCAACACCAGCTCCCCCGCTTGCGTGAAAACGAGCGGGCTCTTTTTATCTTTCTTCTCGTAAAGAGGACAACCGATCAGATCTTCTAGATTTTGGATACCTTTACTTAGCGTAGATTGACTCACGAAACAGCGATCAGCGGCATCACTAAAGTGACGAGTTTCGTGAAGAGTAACAAGATAGTGAAGTTGCTTAAGACTTGGCCATTTATTCATGAAATTCCTTTGTAATATGAGTAGGATAAGTTACACGAAGGTCCTAAGACCTGAGAAAAGGACAAAGAATAAGCTTATCGCTTTTTTCGATGAACTTAATCTATTTAATTCGCTTTTTTCTATAGTACCGATTGTACTATAGTTTGTCGCGTAGAAACGGAGCCCAAACAAAGATGTGTTGGGCCAACTAATTTTTTAGGAGATTCCAAATGGTACTAGTAGGTCGTCAAGCCCCTGACTTTACTGCAGCAGCTGTTCTAGGTAACGGTGAGATTGTTGATAACTTCAACTTCGCAGAATTCACTAAAGGTAAGAAAGCGGTTGTTTTCTTCTACCCACTAGACTTCACTTTCGTTTGTCCTTCAGAGCTAATCGCTTTCGACAACCGTCTAGAAGATTTCCAAGCTAAAGGCGTTGAAGTAATCGGTGTTTCTATCGATTCACAATTCTCTCACAACGCATGGCGTAACACTGCTATCGCTGACGGCGGTATCGGTCAAGTTAAATACCCTCTAGTTGCTGACGTTAAGCACGAGATCTGCAAAGCATACGATGTTGAGCACCCAGAAGCAGGCGTTGCTTTCCGTGGTTCTTTCCTAATCGACGCTGACGGCCTTGTACGTCACCAAGTAGTTAACGATCTTCCGCTAGGTCGTAACATCGACGAAATGCTACGCATGGTAGACGCACTAAACTTCCACGAGAAGAACGGTGAAGTTTGTCCTGCACAATGGGAAGAAGGCAAAGCAGGTATGGACGCATCACCAACAGGTGTTGCTGCGTTCCTATCTGAGCACGCTGACGACTTAAGCAAGTAATTACATTCTTAAGCCCGACTCAACACGGGTGAATGGTTGGATGACTCTCTATAGAGAGAAATAAAGCATAAGCTATAGCGCAAAGCGCATCGCCAATCAGTTATGAAGTAAAGTCTTATTCAAAGCCCGAAGTTAACGCTTCGGGCTTTTTGCATCTATTGCTTCAATAATGATTTATTGCTTGCTTATATCCACAGTGAATAGGGGTAACCGCAAAGCCAAACTTTACCTCTATTTTCCTCTATCGCTACCTATTCATAATCGTCTCAAGATTGCTATGATTTCATCAGTACCTCTTAGAACGAGTCAATATGATGAATACCGAAATTGAAGTCTGTATCGATAACTTAGAATCTTTACACAACGCGCTGTCTGGCGGCGCAAATCGAATTGAGCTTTGCTCTTCACTGGCACTTGGCGGGTTAACTCCAAGCTTCGGAATGATGAAGCAAGCTGCTCGCATCTCATCAGTTCCCGTGTATGCAATGATTCGCCCGAGACAAGCTGACTTCATATTCGATAATGACGATATGATGTGCATGCTCGATGATATCCAAGCCGCTGCCGATGCTGGTTTAGATGGTGTGGTATTGGGAGTGCTTACCGCTCAAGGTGAAATAGACATGGTTGCGATGCAAACTCTCGCAACCAAGGCTCATCAACTCAAACTAGGCATCACCTTCCACCGAGCAATCGATCAACTTCAGGATTATAGAGTCGCACTAGAGCAAATCATCGCACTTGGATGTGAAAGAATTCTAACGTCGGGGCTTGCTGTTAATGCTGAGCATGGTATCAATGTCTTGGCTGATATGGTTAAACAGGCCGATAGCAGAGTCGACATCATGGCAGGGGCTGGCGTCAACGCAACGAATGCGAAAATGATTAAAAGCACCACCCAAGTACCTGCACTTCACCTTTCCGGTAAATCGACAAGACCGAGCCTAATGGAAAGCAATTCGAATGCTCAAATGGGGAGTGATGATATTGATGATTATCAGATACCAGTAACGGATGCTAGCAAGATATCCAGAGTGAGAGGAGCCCTCATCGATAAAGGGCTGACGTAAAAAATAAAATTAGCTAGGATCGATGAATACGTTACTTTAAAGCGTCATCTAAGCTTTGATCACCAAGGTGACGAACATCTTTGCCTTTCACGAAATAGATGATGTATTCACAAATATTCTGACAACGATCGCCTACTCGCTCAATCGCCCTTGCAGACCACATCACTTGTAAGATGTTAGGAATGTTCTTAGGGTCTTCCATCATGTACGTCATCAATTGACGAATCACGGCTTCGTATTCAGCATCAAGCTTGTCATCTAACTTATGTACTTCTGCCGCGGCATCTACATCCATTCGTGCAAAGGCATCCAAAACCTGATGAAGCATAGTGATCGCTTGTCGACAGAGTGGTTCTAAAGAGACGTGGAATTTCTGCTCTTTCGTCGAAGGGGTTTCTATCGCGCCATAAGCGATTTTAGAGGCAACATCGCCAATACGTTCTAGGTCAGTAATGGTTTTGATTATCGCCATAATCAAACGTAGATCTTTTGCTGTCGGCTGACGCTTTGCAATAATACGAGTACATGCTTCATCGATTGAAACTTCCATCGCATTCACTTTGTGGTCATCACGAATCACTTTTTTGGCCAGTTCCGCATCATCTTTATGAAGCGCTTGCATCGCAAAGGACAACTGCTGCTCTACCAGCCCACCCATGGTTAATACGTGGGTACGGATAGATTCCAATTCGACATTAAACTGTCCTGAGATGTGGCGACCAAAATGCATGTCAGCTCCTTAAAAGAAATGAATAAAGTCATTTATTTAAGAGTGACTTAGCTCTAGATGGCACGAACTTAAACGTTAACCATATCTACCTGTAATGTAGTCTTCTGTTTGATTTTTCAATGGCGAAGTAAATATAGAATCAGTATCTGAGTACTCGATCAACTTACCCATATGGATAAAAGCGGTGTGGTCACTCACGCGAGCAGCCTGCTGCATGTTATGAGTCACAATAACAACGGTATATTGAGTTTTCAGTTCGTTGATCAACTCTTCAATCGTCAATGTCGAAATTGGATCGAGTGCCGATGTCGGCTCATCCAACAACAATACCTCCGGCTCAATCGCAACCGCACGAGCAATCACCAAGCGCTGCTGTTGACCACCAGATAAACCAAAGGCATTTTCATGCAATCGGTCTTTAACTTCATCCCATAACGCAGCCGCACGTAGAGAACGCTCGACGGCGTCATCAAGATCTCGGCTATTGCTCACACCCTGTAACCTCAATCCATAAACTACGTTTTCATAGATAGATTTAGGAAAAGGGTTCGGGCGTTGGAATACCATGCCGACACGACGTCGTAGAGTCGCGACATCAACTTTAGGGTGATACACGTTCTTGCCATGAAGCTTCACTTTCCCAGAAACCTTACAGCCTTCAACTAAATCATTCATTCGATTAATGCAGCGTAGCAAGGTCGACTTACCGCAACCCGATGGGCCGATAAAAGCCGTCACCTGCCCTTTAGGGATCTGCATCGAGATATCATCAAGTGCTTGGCTCTCTTTATAGTAAAGATTCAGCCCTTCAATCGAGATAGCAATTTGCTCATCCTTCAGGTTGTGAACATCAAGTGGCGCTTGGTAACCCAAGGTTTCATTAATCGAGAACATCTAATCTTGTCCTAAGGTTCGGTATTTTTCACGTAAGTTATTACGGATATTGATTGCCGTTAAATTCAATCCGACGATAACGGTAACCAATAGAAATGAAGTCGCGTACACCAATGGGCGGGCCGCTTCTATGTTCGATGTTTGGAATCCAACATCGTAGATATGAAAGCCTAAATGCATGAACTTTCTATCCAAATGTATGTATGGAAATTGGCTATCAACCGGCAGGCTTGATGCTAATTTAACGACACCCACCAGCATCAATGGCGCTACTTCACCTGCCGCCCTCGCTATCGCCAATATTAAGCCAGTAATAATCGCAGGGCTTGCCATAGGTAATACAATGCGCCACAAGGTCTCAAACTGAGTGGCTCCCAGTGCTAGAGAGCCATGTCTCACCGCGCTAGGTATACGTGTTAAGCCTTCTTCCGTGGTGACAATAACAACGGGAAGAGTTAAGACAGCCAAGGTCAGTGCGGACCATAACAGTCCTGGAGTACCAAATGTCGGTGCTGGCAATCGCTCGGCATAAAACAAAGAATCGATCGAGCCACCAATGGTATACACGAAGAAACCTAAGCCGAATACGCCATACACAATCGACGGAACACCCGCCAAGTTAATCACCGCAATGCGAATCAAGCGTGTCAGTGCATTATTTTTTGCATACTCGTGTAAATAGATCGCGGCGATAACTCCAAGAGGCATCACCACAATCGACATCAATATTACGAGTAATACCGTACCGAAAATCGCAGGAAAAACACCACCTTCCGAGTTAGAATCTCGAGGATTTTCAGATAAGAACTTCCAAACCTGTTTACCCCAATGCACAACCTTTTCAGGGTATGACATGTTATTGGGGTACCAGTAATCAAGAATATGACTGAGCGATATCTCGACCTGCTTACCCGTCATATCTTTAACCAACAAGCTTTCCACATTTAACTGTGTTCTGAGGTGCTCGAGTTTAATCTCAGCATCACCAAGCTGACTGTTTAACTCAAGCTTAGTCTTAGTATAGGTTTTAAGATATTCATCACTAACCGACTCATTGAGCTCGAGTTTACGCTTTTCTAAACGCAGGTTTTCCAACTGCCAACTGATATTGCGAATTTCTTGGTTCACAACTCGTGACGTTTCTTCACGTAAAGTATCGGCAAACGCCAAGCCTTCTTGGAGTTTTTGGTCTATGTTGGTTTGGTATGTCCCTGAAGCCGTTTTAAAACCAACCGGTTTACCAAAGAAATAACCACCACGGCTGCGCTCGATCACAGCCCATTCTGACGGAGTGGTCGGTTCACGCAGGTTCACATCAAGTATTGAAACAAAATCGGCTGGGTAAAGCTCTCTATTAGCGACTTTGATACTTAAGCGCTGGATTAAACCTGTGGCAATATTTTGAGGCGACAGTAAGTCATGAGCTTGTGGCACTTGCTCTATCGGGATGTACTTTCGTTCGTAAAGTTGACCAATCAGCACATCTTGCTGAGAGACCGTTTCATCAAGATCCACAACTAACGATAGATCTTTAGAATCAACTTGCCATTGATAAAGAGGTGCAGGCCAAAAATAGGTTAAACCTTTCCAACCGATCAGCAGCATTAGGCCAAGTACTGAGAGCATACTAATACTCACCGCACCGCCAGTTAACCAGATCCAAGGGGAACCTGACTTAACCCAAGATAATAATGATTTGAGTTTGTTAAACATGATTCACCTGCCCTTTAACTGTATCAGCTAGGCAACACGCGCTTTCATGAAAGACACAAAACGATGATTCAGCCATATTAGCAAGACAATGAGGCATAACTTCAACACTACAAAGCACGATATTTATCTCTTAACCTTTGTCTTACCCACTCTGCTACAGAGTTTACTGCGAACGTGAAAATAAACAGCAACAGTGCCGCTAAGAACAGTAATCGGAAATGAGAACCGCCAACTTCTGATTCTGGTAATTCGACGGCAATCGTAGCAGAAAGCGTCCTCATTCCTTCAAGAATATTCCAATCCAAAATTGGAGTATTGCCAGTTGCCATCAACACAATCATGGTTTCACCCACAGCTCGTCCAAGTCCCATCATAACGGCTGAAAATATACCCGGACTTGCGGTGAGCAACACAACATAAATCAGAGTCTGCCACGCTGTTGCGCCTAGAGCTAATGAACCGTCCGATAAGTGTTTTGGTACAGAGAAAATCGCATCTTCTGCAATTGTAAAGATGGTAGGAATAACCGCAAAGCCCATCGCAAATCCAACCACCAGCGCATTACGTTGGTCAAAGTCGATGCCATAGCTAGCAAGGAAAGTACGTATGTCACCATCAAACAATAAGGCTTCAATACCGTTTCCGCCTGCAAATACCGTAATCACAGTAATGATTAATACCGGAATCAATATCAAGGCATGCCAACCATTAGCAAAACGGCTCGTGATGACTTTAGGTAAACAGAACCAAGCTAATCCGGTCAATAAAGTGCTTAATGGCAATATCACCATCAAAGAAAAAACAGCGGTGAGGTGCGTCTCTACAATAGGGGCGAACCAAAGGCCAGCCAGAAAGCCGATGATCACAGTCGGCAATGCTTCCATCAGTTCGATTGAAGGCTTAACCACTCTACGCATTCGAGGCGACATAAAGTAAGCGGTATAAATAGCGCCTAATACCGCCACAGGCACTGCAAACATCATCGCAAACAAGGCCGCTTTAATGGTGCCAAAAGTAATAGGGACTAGGCTGAATTTTTCTTCAAAATCGTCATTAGCGGACGTGGATTGCCAAACATACTGAGGTTCAGGGTAGCTCTCATACCACACCTTCTGCCACAACGATGAGAATGAAATCTGAGGATACTCATTGTCGACTTTAGCCACGCTGATTTCGCCATCAATAAGAGTCGCAAGATGCAGTTCATTAGCCGACATTGCCGCCAATTGTGGTGACTTATCAAATGCTCGCTCAAATAAAGAGAGCTTTTCACTGGTCGTATAATGGCTTTGCAATGTGCCATTTTTATAGAAGCTATAGAAACCTTTACGATAGGTATCTGGCAAGATAAATTGCACTTGTTCAGCAAGCTGGAAGTCTCGAATGTGTGTCAGGCTGCGCTGTTCATCTTTAAGCACATCAAACCACTGAGAAACCTGCCCATCTTCATGCGTCACCAATAGAGAATAGGCGCCCGACAACAAGTCGATGCTTTTCACTGAGTGTTTCGCATCATTCAAACTAAGGTCGATCACTTCGCGAACATTGAATCCAGTATCAGACAGCTTCAACACCGCTAGATCCGATTGAGATCTTAGGTATATCGTTCTTCCATCCGGTGTAACTAACAGTTGCTGCTGTAGACCTAACTTGTTCGATAACCACTGGCTGTTCTTAAATACATAGTCACCAGCAAGATCGCTTTGATACCACTTAACGATAACTCGTTGATCGCTTAACTGCGCCACCACGGTAATTCCACGCGCATTCTTAGAAAATGCGAACTGATCGATGATCGCTCCGTTCGCTTCGTCACTCTTCAAAAACGGTTCAGGTAATTCGATCCGTGTGATCTTAGGTTGTACAACGCTGTCCTTTTGAAGCACAGGCGCACTATACTCTGGATAAAAGAAGGTCATGTTGCTTGCGCTGTCAGCAAAAGCAAACCAGTTTTCAGATGGGGTGTTACGAGAGAATGCTATTGGGTCATCGACAACATCACGCTCAAAGTAAGACTGTGTATTTTGAGCGTCTAAATCCCAAAATTGCACTAAGCCGGACTTTTCGGTAGTAAAGGCATGTTGACCATATTCATCAACAGATAAAGCAATGGGCTGCTCAACATCAACGGTTTTAACGACTTGGCCGGTCTGAAGTCCAGTATCAGAAAATACCGGTAAAATGACCATAGCAAGGTAAACAAAGATCAAAACTAAACAAGCTAAAACACTGACACCGCCACATGTCACCGAAAAACGGACGAGACGATCTTTCAACCATCTTTTTTTGTCGCGCTCTTTCAATGAAAATTGGGCTGAAGCCATCTGTTTATCTACCTTTTTTTAGCTACTGACATAATATGTACGTTAGATGACAATTATATTACAAGTTACTTTAAACAACTGAAACTAATAACAAGTTTCTTCGTCATATTTCTTAAAATAAGATCATTGTTTTTGTGAATAGCCACGTTCTCACTTAAAGTAACAAACTCTATAACCAGCGCACAAGGAATAAGCATGACGATGGAAAAAGACTATGTTACTAAAGAACTTAGCTGGTTATCGTTTAATGAAAGAGTCCTACAAGAAGCCGCTGATAAGTCTGTTCCGTTGATCGAAAGAGTGCGCTTTTTAGGTATTTACTCCAACAATCTCGATGAGTTTTACAAAGTTCGCTTTGCTGACGTTAAACGAAAGATCATCCTTCAAGATCCACAACCCTCACCTCATTCACCGAAAACGTTATTAGCGCGAATGCAAAGTAAAGCAAGCGAGCTGGGTATTCGCTTTAATGAACTTTATAACGACTTACTGTTAGAACTGGCACGTAACCGGATTTTTCTCATCAATGAACAGCAAATCAGTGCAGAGCAAAGTGAATGGGTAAGAAAATACTTCAAAAAGAAAGTACTGCCACACCTAACGCCATTCCTGTTAAACGACGAAAGTCCATTACTCAACATTCTAAAAGATGAACAAAGCTATCTTGCCATCGATATACAGCATCAAGATAGCTCTCAATACGTGTTGCTCGAGATCCCATCAGAGAACCTTCCTCGTTTTGTGAAACTTCCTGACAACTCAGATTCACACCGTACGACTCTGATCTTATTAGATAATATAGTTCGGTTCTGTTTAGATGACCTGCTAAAAGGGTTCTTTGAATACGACTCTTTGAGCTGCTATGCGATTAAAATGACTCGCGATGCGGACTACGCGCTTCAAGAAGGGAATGACAGTAACATACTAGAGGCCATGTCATTAGGACTAGAGCAACGGCTCACAGCACTTCCTATTCGCTTAATTTACGAATCAGAAATACCTCCTGAAATGCTCGATTTTTTACGCAGAAAGCTCCAGCTATCCGACTATGACAGCGTCATTGCAGGAGGTCGTTACCATAACTTCAAACACTTTTCTGAGTTTCCAAGCCTCAGCCGTCGTGAATTGGTCCACCGCCCTTTACCGCCAATCAAATGCGCTCAGTTCGGCTGGTACCCCAACTATTTTGAGGCGATTAAAGCTCGCGATATCTTATTGCACTACCCTTACCACACCTTCGATCACATCACTGAACTCGTCAGGCAGGCGTCATTCGATCCTAAAGTAACGGTCATCAAAATAAATGTTTATCGTGTTGCAGAAGGTTCCAAACTACTCAGCTCAATTATTGATGCCGCGCACAACGGAAAAAAGGTGACAGTGGCTGTTGAACTTCAAGCTCGTTTTGATGAACAAGCTAATATCCAATGGACGAAAACACTTCAAAAATCCGGAGTAAAAGTCATCCATGGTATTCCAAGTTTAAAGGTGCACTCTAAGCTTCTACTGATCACAAGAAAAAATGGGAAAGCACTCGAGCATTATGCTCATATAGGGACTGGCAATTTTCATGAAGTGACCGCTCGTGTTTATACTGACTTTTCTCTGCTGACGGCACAAGAAGAGATCACACAAGAGGTTAAACAGGTCTTTAAATATATTGAAAGCCCATATCAAAAGTCTCAATTTAAACAGCTGATTGTTTCTCCCAAAAACACCAGAAAACGCCTGTATCAGTTGATTGATAACGAAATTAAGAATGCCACTGAGAACAAGCCAGCCAGCATAACCCTCAAGCTCAACAATTTAGTCGACCGAGAGATCATTGAAAAACTCTATCAAGCTAGCCAAGCCAACGTCACCATAAAAATGATCATTCGCGGCATGTGCTCCTTGGTTCCAGGAATACCAAACATCAGCGACAATATTGAGATAATTAGTGTGGTCGATCGTTTCCTTGAACACCCTAGAGTGATGATTTTTCATAATGATGGGAAACCTAAGGTATACATATCTTCCGCCGACTGGATGACTCGAAACTTTGACCATCGAATTGAAGTTGCAGCGCCGATCTTAGATCCCAAAGCCAAGCAAACGATCATCGACATCACAGAGTTTCACTTTGATGATTACAACAAAGCGAGAAACCTTGACCAGGCAATGAGCAACCTTTACTTAGCACCACCTTCAGAGCCGCTTGATTACTCGACGTCACAACTGGCGACATACCACTATATTAAACGTATAGAGAAGCACGCACGTAAGAAACACAAGAAAGAGAAAAAGTCATGCAGCTAATCGGTCATAAACGTTCAAGACGTATTGCCGCCATTGATTTGGGCTCGAACAGCTTCCATATGGTTGTCGCTCAGGTCTTTGAGCAGCATTTGCAATTAGTGAGTCGGCACAAACAAAAAGTCCGGTTGGGTGACGGGCTCGACGCTAGCCTACACCTATCAGAAAGTGCCATCCAACGTGGTTTAGACTGCCTTGAACTCTTTGCTGAACGACTGACCGATTTTGAACTCGATGATGTGAGAGTCGTTGCGACCCATACACTCAGGAAGGCAAAAAATTCCAGAGTTTTTCTGGAGAGAGCAAAGAAGGTTTTCCCCTTTCCGATAGAGATAATCGTAGGTAAGGAAGAAGCCAGACTCATCTACAACGGTGTAGAACATACTCAAGCCACCTCTAACAGTAAACTCGTTATCGACATTGGTGGCGGCAGTACAGAGGTCGTGGCTGGGCAAGGTTTTACACCAATAGCTATGCATAGCTTACCTATGGGGTGTGTCAATTTTACCCAACGCTTCTTCGCAGACAAAAATTTAACGCCTGAAAAATTCGCCATTGCTTGCACCGCAGCGAATCGTTTAATTGAGCCTGTAGTAAATGAATATCGCAATATCACTTGGGAGATCGCTTTCGGCTCTTCCGGCACTGCGAAATCAATACAAGAGGTCTTAATCGGATTAGGGTTTACTGACGGCTATATAACTCCACAGCGGCTTAGCTACCTCAAAAATCGATTATGCGAATTTGACACCTCTGATGACATCAACCTTTTAGGTTTGAGTGACGAGAGAAAGGCCGTATTTGCGGCTGGAGTTTCAATTCTATCTGCCGTCATCGACACTCTCGATATCAAGGATCTTCATTGGTCTGATGGCGCATTAAGAGAAGGAGTTCTTTATGATATGGAAGAAAGGTTTAAAGATATTGATATCCGCACTCGAACAGCCGAAACACTCATATCTCGCTATCACGTAGATTTAACTCATGGGGAAAGAGTAAAAAAACTAGCTGTCAACTTGTTGAAACAAGCTCAATCTCAAATCAAGATACCTGTGCATCGCGAGTTGTTTGATCTTGTGGGTTGGTCAGCACTGCTTCATGAGGTCGGGCAAAGTATCTCATTCCAAGGTTATCATCGCCATTCAGCTTACTTGCTTAAACATACGACGATGCCCGGTTTTAATGCTGAACAACAACGCTTGTTATCACTTTTAGCTCGCAATCAAAGAAAAGCCATTAAGCTTCGCGAGTTGCCAGATCTCTATCTGTTTACCAAAGACCAAGTAACACTACTCATTAGAGTTCTGAGACTGGCAATTATTCTCAACCGACAACGAAGCCAATCCCCAATCCCAGAGGTACACTTAAGGGTTGAGACAGGAGAGTGTTGGTCTTTGACCGGAAGTAATGTTGACTGGCTAACAAACCATCAGCTAATTAGCTACGAACTTGCAGAAGAGCAAGAACGCTGGAAAAGTATGGGTTGGACGTTAGTGTTAGATTAACCATAACAAAAATGAAAATAGCTTGCATTCACAAGCTATTAGGGCTTTATTATCATGGCTGATGGAGTACTTGTTTATCGTACTAAAACGACCTCATCATAGCCCTATCTTCGCTAACTCTTGCTCTGCGAACTCAGACGGTATCGCTAAGTAGCCATCCTTCTCTACCAGTTCTTGCCCTTGCTTTGAGAACACAAAAGTGAGGAACTCTCTCTCAACCGGAGAAAGCGGTTTATCTGGATGCTTGTTTACATACACATACAGAAAACGAGACAGTGGGTAATCGCCATTCAAGATGTTAGCTCTAGTAGGCTCGACATAATCGAAACCTTGTTCAGCGATCGGTATCAATTTCACACCGGCAACGCGATATCCAATTCCAGAATAACCAATACCACTAATAGAAGATGCCACGGATTGGACCACTGACGCCGAACCTGGCTGCTCATTAACTCGATTCTTAAAATCACCACCACACAAAGCATTTTGCTTGAAATAGCCGTATGTCCCTGAAACCGAATTTCGTCCAAACAGTTGGAATCGATGTTTAGCCCAAGGCTGGTCAATATCGAGATCTTGCCAACTATTGAGTGGTTTTGTTGCACCACAGCGTAATGTTTGGGAAAAAATACCATCGATCTGTCGAAAGTTAAGTCCTTCCACTGGGTTATCACGGTGTACAAATAAGCCTATGGCATCGATCGCAACTCGCAGTGCTGTCGGCTTATAACCATGCTCTCTTTCAAATGCCTCGACTTCTCGTAAGCGCATCGGGCGACTCATCGGCCCGAGATGCGCGGTACCTTCCGTTAATGCAGGAGGTGCAGTGGAAGAACCAGACGCCTGAACTTGAGCATTCACGTTCGGATAATAAGACTTAAACTCTTCAACCCATAACGTCGTCATTCCCGCTAAGGTATCGGAACCGACAGACAACAAGCTGCCAGAAATACCCGGAACTTTAGAGTAATCAGGAAGCGACTCTAAGCCCTGCTCCGCATAAGCGTAGTGAGTTATAGCCAATGCGAGCATAGAAACAATAGGAAGACGCATTGTGCGTATCAGCGCTTTCATTACACAGTCAATCGGCTTGGAAGTGTGAAATGGAAACGGCTACCAACACCGACTTCACTTTGAATTTCTAAGTGTGAGTCATGATGACTAAGTGCGTGTTTAACGATAGCTAACCCAAGGCCACTGCCACCCGTATCACGAGAGCGCGCCTTATCAACTCGATAGAAACGTTCTGTGAGTCGATGTAAGTGCTGAGGTTCTATACCATCACCGGTGTCTGACACATCCAAACACGCACCTTGACTGGTTTGATACCAACGAACCTTGACGGTTGCACCGGGCGGGGTGTACTTGACTGCGTTATAAACTAGATTCGATATCGCACTTCTCATTTGATCTTCATCTGCTAATACGCGTAGACTCTTATCAATATCAAATTCCAGCTTATGCTCACGATCTCCGCTTAGGCTAGCCGCTTCCTTTTCAAGAACTTCTAACATAGCAGGAACGTTAACCACTTCGTCCAATTCATGCATTGGCGCCGCTTCTATCTTAGAAAGTGTTAACAGTTGATTGACTAAACTGTTCATGCGATTCAATTGCTCAGTCATCACACCGTGAGCTTTAGTCCACATTGGACCAACAATCATGTCTGGGTCTTCCGTCATTTCAAGGTAACCTTGAAGTACGGTCATAGGAGTACGTAGCTCGTGAGAAACGTTAGCAAAGAAGTTCCGACGCATGCCTTCCAGTTGTTTAAGCTGAGTTACATCACGAACTACCATCAAGTGTTCACCTTCCGTATAAGGCACGATACGCAGCTCAAGCATACGTTCCACATTGAGTGGCGATGGCATTTCTAACGGCTCGGAGAAGTCTTGTTTATTGAGATACTTGATAAAATCAGGAGTTCGGATCAAGTTCGAGATAGGTTGACCTGAATCGTCTGGCCAGCGAAAACCCAGTAAGTATTGAGCAAGCTTGTTACACCAAACAATATTGCCTTCACCGCGAAACACCACAACGGCATCGGGAAGGGATTCTGCACCGTTTCTGAAACGACGGATAAGGTTGGTCAATTCTTTACGCTTGCGACGCTGTCTCTGCTGCATACGATAGATACCATTAAACAGAGACTCCCAGTTTCCAGAACCTGAAGGAGGTGTTAACCGCCTCTCATCCCACAACCATGTAGATAAACGCATTTGATTGTGCAGATGCCATGCTAACTGTAATACTGTTGCAGCCAGCAATAACCAAGGTAGATAACCGAATATCCATCCGACTATAATCCAAGGTGCGTAAAAAAAAGCCAGCTCCCAAGCTAGCTTTTTCCAGGTTAACTTTTCAACCATTAAGGACTCCGTAAACTGGGCAGCGAAGCCACATTAAGCCTTTGTAGAAAAACGGTAGCCTGCGCCGCGAACCGTTTGAATTAACTTATCATGATCAGCAGATTCAAGTGCTTTGCGTAGACGTCGAATGTGGACATCAACCGTACGGTCCTCAACGTAAACATTGGTGCCCCAAACGTTATTTAGCAGTTGCTCTCGGCTGTATACTCGCTCTTGGTGAGTCATAAAGAAATGCAGCATTTTGAACTCGGTTGGTCCCATATCAACTGGACCTTCGCTTGCTGTAACACGGTGAGATACAGGGTCTAATTTAAGCCCTTGAACATCAATCACATCTTCCAATGCCGTTGGTGTTACACGGCGAATAACCGCTTTCAGACGAGCGACCAACTCTTTTGGCGAAAATGGTTTGGTAATGTAGTCGTCTGCGCCAACTTCTAAACCGCGAACCTTATCTTCTTCTTCACCACGAGCCGTCAGCATCACCACTGGGATGTTGCGAGTTAACTCTTCACGCTTCATGTGCTTGATAAAGTTTATCCCGCTACCACCAGGTAGCATCCAATCTAGTAATACTAGATCTGGGAAAGGTTCACATAGCTTGTTTACCGCTGTATCGTAATCTTCAGCCTCTACTGCTTGGTAGCCTTTTTGTTCAAGTACAAAACACAGCATCTCACGAATGGGTGCTTCATCTTCAACGACCAGAATCCTTCTCGACATAATTGAGTAGCCTTAGTATTTAATCAACGCATTGCATTATCTGGTTTAATTATGACACTTTTGTGACCTTTGAAAACAAATTTTCATATAACTGTCTCAAACATTTCACTTTTAATTTTTATTGCAGGTATAAGACAAATGGATCGAAATCTCCTATGATGAGCGTCTTCAGATAAAGGTATGAGAAATATTTATGTGGTTTAAGAATTGCCTCGTCTATCGCTTTAATCGTGATATAGACTTCAACGCAGATAAGCTAGAGAAACAACTTGAAGAGTTCCGTTTTACCCCTTGTGGTAGCCAAGACAAACAGAAGTTTGGTTGGGTAAATGCGATGGGTAGACATGGTGATATGATGACGCATGTATCAGAAAACCGCATTCTCATCTGTGCAAAAAAAGAAGAGAAAATGCTGCCAGCTTCTGTGATCAAAGATTCATTGAATGCAAAAGTAGAAACGCTTGAAGCAGAGTCTGGTACTCCTCTGAAAAAGAAAGAGAAAGACAGCCTAAAAGAAGACATCATCATCGATCTTCTTCCTCGTGCTTTCAGCCGCAGTAACTTCACTTACGCACTGATCATGCCGAAAGAAGGCTTTATTGTTGTTGATGCTAGCAGCTACAAAAAAGCAGAAGACGTACTAGCATTACTACGTAAAACAATGGGTAGCTTGCCAGTAGTACCTGCTATTCCAGAGCAAGCAATTGATACGACTCTGACAGAGTGGGTGAAATCAGGTGACACACCTAAAGGTATCACTATGCTCGATGAAGCTGAGCTTAAATCAATCCAAGAAGACGGCGGTATTGTTCGAGTTAAGAAACAAGAACTAGAAGCTGATGAGATTAAAAACCACATCGAAGCCAACAAAGTTGTGACTAAACTTATGATCAATTGGCAAGATCGCATTGAGTTCATTCTTGCTGAAGATGGCAGCATCAAGCGCCTGAAATTCAGTGATGAACTAAAAGATGAGAACGACGACATTCCTCGTGAAGATCAAGCAGCACGCTTTGATGCAGACTTCTCACTGCTCTGTGGTGAATTCAGTGTTTTCCTACCAAACCTATTTGAATCATTAGGCGGGTTAACTCAACCTAACGCTTAATTGTTCCGATTTGAAGCTCAGGTGTCGACGATATCTGAGCTTATTCTCTTTCCTACTCCCGCTTATCAATACCTATCAACTCGCTTCTTAATACCATTATTATCTTTAGGGCTATCAACCAAGCTCATTTTAGCGTAAAATTTGCACCCCTTTGATATCACTTGGTGGTATCAACCTGACTTGAGATCAGATTAGAGAACGAAGCAATGACTACACCAAAACCATTTGTACCTGAACTATTATCACCGGCAGGAAGCCTTAAAAACATGCGTTACGCATTCGCTTACGGCGCAGATGCAGTATACGCAGGTCAGCCACGTTACAGCCTTCGTGTTCGTAACAACGAGTTCAATCACGAAAACCTACAAATCGGTATCGATGAAGCTCATGCTCAAGGCAAAAAGTTATATGTTGTATGTAACATTCAGCCACACAACTCTAAATTAAAAACATTCATTCGCGACCTTAAGCCTGTTGTTGAGATGGGCCCAGATGCTGTTATCATGTCAGACCCAGGTCTTATCATGATGGTACGTGAATCGTTTCCTGAAATGCCGATCCACCTTTCTGTTCAAGCAAATGCTGTAAACTGGGCGACCGTAAAATTCTGGTCTACTCAAGGCGTTGAACGTGTGATCTTATCTCGTGAACTATCACTTGAAGAGATCGAAGAGATTCGCGAACACTGCCCAGAAACAGAGCTAGAGATTTTTGTTCACGGTGCACTATGCATGGCTTATTCAGGTCGTTGCCTACTTTCTGGTTACATGAACAAACGCGATCCAAACCAAGGTACTTGTACTAACGCTTGTCGTTGGGAATACAAGACCGAAGCAGCAAAAGAAGACGAGAACGGTCAGATCGTGGAAGCAACGCCTACAGGTGTTGCTATTCAAGAAGTAGAAACTCAAGGTATTGAAGTTCAAGACGAGCGCCCAGACAACACTCTAGGTCTTGGTAAGCCAACTGATGAAGTGGTTTTACTTTCTGAATCACACAAACCTGAAGAGAAAATGGCCGCGTTTGAAGACGAACATGGTACGTACATCATGAACTCAAAAGATCTTCGCGCAATCCAGCACGTTGAGCGTTTAACTAAGATGGGCGTTCACTCTCTGAAAATCGAAGGCCGTACTAAGTCTTTCTACTACTGTGCACGTACAGCGCAGGTTTACCGTAAAGCTATCGATGACGCTGTCGCAGGCAAACCATTTGATGAGAGCCTTATGGGTACGCTAGAGAGCCTAGCACACCGTGGCTACACTGAAGGTTTCTTGCGTCGTCACACTCACGACACATACCAAAACTACGAGTACGGTTATTCTATCTCTGATAGTCAACAGTTTGTTGGTGAATTCACAGGTAAGCGCCGTGGTGACTTAGCAGAAGTCGAAGTTAAGAACAAATTCCTAGTTGGCGATAGCTTAGAAATGATGACACCAAAAGGTAACATCGTTTTCAAATTAGAAGTTATGGAGAACCGTAAATCTCAGCCAGTAGAAGATGCAAAAGGTAACGGTCACTTTGTATTTATTCCAGTACCAGCTGATCTTGACCTAGAATTTGGTTTGTTAATGCGTAACTTGAGCACAGGCCAAGATACACGCAACGCTTCAGGTAAATAACTTTACCTAGAAACTCTACGGAGAAGATAGAAATGGCTCTGTTAATAACTGATAAGTGCATAAACTGCGATATGTGTGACCCAGAATGCCCAAATGGCGCAATCACTATGGGTGATAGTATCTTCGAAATCGATCCTGATTTATGTACTGAGTGTAAAGGTCACTACGAGAAGCCAACATGTCAGTCAGTATGCCCGATTACAAAATGCATCATTACTGACCCAAACCATATTGAAACTGATGACGAGTTATTAGAAAAGTTTGTCATCATTCAAGGGTTGACCTAAAAAAGAAAAGGTTCAACTTAATCATCAAGTTGAACCTTTTTTTAACCCGATTTCTCAATGGGATATATGTTACAGAACATCTCTTTCTCAAATTGATATTCAAGTTGCTCTCGCCAGTTTTTAGCTTGAGATACTGGAACTAGATAAAAGCTCTCCCGACTGGTATCAGTGACAAACGCCATTCCATGCTGCATCAGTTCATAATGAACATCATTAACAAAGCTAGGATCTAATCGTTGTCGACCTGTTAGCTGGCTTATGTCTTCTCTAGAAATTGAAATACCGACATTCTCATTGTAAGCGTCTTTAAATCGACTCATTCAATCCTTTTAATAAACGTCGTAACCTTTAACTTTTATCGTTAAAGGTACTCGAAAATGTCTCAGCATAGATCTCAGCAAGAATGGCTTCGCCTTGTTCAGAAGTATTACAATAGTGAGCAGTCTGCCGCTCAGTTTTGTTTAGAGCACAATCTTCATCCAAAAACATTTGATAACAACCGTCGCAAACTACACCACTTAGTCAACCTGCCTAAAAAACGAGAAGATTCACTTTCTGAATTCGTTGTTGTTGAAAAAATAGCCATACTAAATACCAAAACCGAGCAACTGCCTCCCTCTACGTTACCTACGGAATTACGCCTTGAAGCGGGAGCATGCTCTCTTCATGTACCTCGTGATGTAGCACCTCAGTGGCTCGGTCTTCTATTGAAGGAGCTTGCTGTTGTATGAAAATGTTCCCTGATATCTCTGTTATCTATCTCCACAAGGCGCCCGTCGATTTTAGAAAGGGCATTAACGGCTTGAGCTTTATTGTTGAACAGAATATGAACCTTAATCCCTTCTCCGAAGCGCTATCCGTCTTCTGTAATCGCACGCGGGATAAGCTCAAAGTTCTCTACTGGCAGCGTAATGGCTTTTGCCTCTGGCAAAAGCGACTCGAAAAAGACAAGTTCGCTTGGCCAAGAAAAATGCCAGGGAAAACCCTCTCATTAACGGAAGAGCAGTGGCATTGGTTGCTTGATGGGCTCGATATTGAAAAAATGAAACCCCATCAAACATTGAATTACCAAAGTCTTAATTAAATTAAAAAATATTAGCGGATAAGGAACTTTCGCGGCTCTCTGCGATCTTCCTTATATGCCAAATACAAATAAAGAAGATGAGCTAGCGCTCTTACGTTCAAAAGTGACTGAGCTTGAATCTACGGTACTCACACTTCGCCAATCTCTAAGCGAGAGCGAATTAACCATCCAATCGCTGGTTGAAAAACTCAACCTAGCGCGGCGTAAACGCTTTGGTAGCACTAGTGAAACCCTGCCCCCTCAGGACTTAGAGTTCAATGAGGCGGAGACTCATGCCGATACGACAGGTGAAGAGGAAGCACCCGATAATCCGAATGATGACGCTTCGGAAGCGGAAAACACTTCATCCGAGACAAAACGTCGTGGTCGCCCAAAGCTTCCTGAAGACCTGCCACGAGAGCGAGTCGTGGTGGACATACCAGAATCAGAAAAAACCTGCTCGTGTTGTCAGTCGATACTCTGCAGGATGGGGCAAAGCACCAGTGAAAAACTGGTGTATATCCCGGCCAAGTTGTATGTCGAAGTCACTGAAAGACCCAAATACGTCTGTCGTCAATGTGACGCGTTAGGAGAGAAGGGTGTTGTTGCAATGGCTCCACCGCCAGCATCGATTATCCCGAAAAGCATCGCGACTCCCTCTTTGCTTGCGCAAATTATCACGAACAAATACCACTACGCCCTGCCTCTCTATCGTCAAGAATCGCTGTTCAGACAATATGGGCTAGCGCTCAGCCGAAAAACGATGAGTCAATGGATACTGCGTTGCGCCGATAAGGTAGAGCCGTTAATCGCCTTACTGAAAGAAACCCTCCTTGCACAAGATGTTCTGTTCGCGGACGAGACCACGTTGACCGTGCTCGATGACGAAAGAAAGAAAAGTTACATCTGGTTGTATGGGTGTGGTCCAGACCGGGGCGGTAATGCGCAATCTCCCGGTATCGTCTTGTTCGACTACCAGGAAGGGAGTCGGGGGCACCACTGCCCTGAATCGTACCTGTCAAACTACACTGGATACCTTCATGTTGATGGGTATAAAGCGTATGAAAAGACAGAAGCGAAGTTGGTGGGTTGCTGGGCTCATGCAAGACGTAAGTTCATAGAGGCAGAGCAGAGCCAACCAAAAGGCAAGCATGGAAAAGGGGGTAAAATCCAGTGGGCAGTGAGTTGGTTCCAAAAGCTCTATCGTGTTGAACAAGCACTCAAAGATAAGACGAGGGAAGAGCGATATGTTACCCGCCAGTCAAAGACTCAGTCTCTGCTCAATGAATTCAAGGCGTGGTTAGATAAATCGGTCACTCAGGTGCCCCCTAAAAGTAAATTGGGTGAGGCGATTAGCTACAGTCTCAATCAATGGTCGAAGCTAGTAAGAGTTATCGATGATGGCCGGTTAAGCATGGATAATAACCGAGCGGAACGTTCAGTACGTCCGTTCACGGTAGGACGGAACAACTGGTTGTTCTCAAAGACTCATAATGGAGCCCGCGCCAGTGCAGTGTTGTACAGTCTTATCGAAACCGCGAAGGCTAACGACTGTGAGCCGTATGAGTACCTCGAATACGTGTTACGAGAAATCCCGAAACTGAAGAGTGAGGATGACCATGGTCATCTTCTACCTTGGAACATGCCAAAGACGGAATAGTCCGCCCCTACAGAATACCGCTCAGAATGACAGATACCGCCTTAGTTGGCGGTATCTGCGTAGATATTAGAAAGTCAATGAGTCGGTTCGTAGACGCTTACTTCTCATTAGTGGATCTATGTCTTAACCATTTAGAGAATTCCCTCGCGCAAATCATAGTCATTGTCTTATCCTTGGAATTTTTATAGACGGGTATCAGACTCTGATTTGCATATACTGCACATAAGCCGCATCTTTCACCCAAGAAACACGCCATCCCTGACTAAGTATTATCAAATTCATCGTTGTTTTTGCTATTGTCGTTATCCGTTTGTTTTGATATCAAACGATGTTCGTACATTACGTGTTTATAAACTCTAGACAAAAGTGTGACATTTCTCCAGTTTTAGATACGAGAAAGACAGTGGCATTACCACTGTAATGAACCTCGACAAGTACGATTACTTATCTGATATCAAGGCTAAACACTGACTCGGCATCACTTTAACTTTCTTTTTTTTCTTACTTTTAACCACTTTTTTAGGCGGAGGAACTGGAATAGTCTGCGGAGCCCAACTTGCAAGTTCAGATCCACAACCATCACCTTTTGGTGGGTTTGCTTGAGCGATACAGTTAGAACTGCCTTTAGGACATTTTAAACGAACATGGAAATGAGAATGATGTCCCCACCAAGGCCTGATTTTACCTAACCAAGCTCTCTCATTGGCATCAGAGTTTTCTTGGTCACAAAGAGTTTGTTTAATGACAGGATGGACAAAAATACGTACCACTTTTTCGTCTTTGGCAGCATAGCGAATCACTTGAAAATGATCATCAGTCCAATTTGATTGACGTAATTTGTAGCTGGTAAGGTCGACAACGCTTATTGGCTTAGGGACAGCGAGTTCATTTTCGGAAAGTCTCTCATCAGTGAGCCTTAACCATATATCAATATCCAACCCAGTCTGGTGGCTTGAATGACCAGATGAGAAGCGTCCCCCTCTAGGTAACGAAATATCGCCCACTAATAAGTTAGTGTTGAGTTGTTCGCTTGTAATTACACCTAGCCTTTCAATAAACCGAATGGCCTCGGTATGGCCATAGTAGCGCCCTCGCTGAGGACGAATAATTTGATAACCCTCCCCGTTGATAGGCAAAGCCTGTGCCCCGTCTAGACAGCCATTAGCATAACTGCCAATAGATGATGTTGAGTTGATTGTCGGGCTCTTAGCCTTTTCCCAAGGCGTTGCTATGGCTACAAATGAACATAACACAGTAGCCACAGCGCAAAGTAACCTCATAACGATCCTAAATGATTTGTCTTTAGTATTTATACTAGCTGTCATTGAAGAATTGGGGCACATAAGTAGTAAGTTTTTCGGGGCATTAAGTGAAAATGACAAGCAACGCGTCTTATCAGCTAACTTTCCCCACTACTATTGGCTAACTGAAGAGCGTAAGGGCCTCGAATTTGTCACTTAAATTTAATTTATAGTCACTACACCTTATCGATTAACAGCGTAAACTCATCGCCTTATAGGTGAAGTTGAAAAATGAGCAAAAAATAAAAAAGCTCCTGTCTTTCGACTGAAGCCTTAATCTATTCATGCACAACATAGATTGTTTTAAACTGAACTAACTATTTTTGAACTGAACTAACTATTAGTGATATTGAGATAATTTGTAGCCGCAGAGGTTTGCTGCTCTTTTCTCTATATGGGAGAAAGCAAAAAGGCTCTAGTCTTTCGACTAGAGCCTTAAATATGGCAGGGGTGGAGAGATTCGAACTCCCAACACGCGGATTTGGAATCCGCTGCTCTGCCAATTGGAGCTACACCCCTATTTTCAGTTTTAAAGAGCTGAAACTCTGAATAAATGGCGGAGTGGACGGGACTCGAACCCGCGACCCCCGGCGTGACAGGCCGGTATTCTAACCAACTGAACTACCACTCCGCAGTGGTCAACTCACTAAGTGAGCGTCCATACCTTCAGGTCGGTCAACCTAAAGATTTAATTTAAAGCCTGGCGATGTCCTACTCTCACATGGGGAAACCCCACACTACCATCGGCGCTATTGTGTTTCACTTCTGAGTTCGGCATGGAATCAGGTGGGTCCACAATGCTATGGTCGCCAAGCAAATTTTGCTTTTACTTTCAGCGTTTTAAAAACTGAAGGCAAAATAATCTGGAAAGCTGATTCTCTATTCAATAGAGCAATAAAAGTTGTATCTCTTCAAACGCATTCAAGGTCTGTCTTTGAGTCCACAAAACCCCTTGGGTGTTGTATGGCTAAGCCTCACGGGCAATTAGTACAGGTTAGCTCAATGCCTCGCAGCACTTACACACCCTGCCTATCAACGTCGTAGTCTACGACAACCCTTTAGGACACTTATAGTGCCAGGGAAAACTCATCTCAAGGCTCGCTTCCCACTTAGATGCTTTCAGCGGTTATCGATTCCGAACTTAGCTACCGGGCAATGCCATTGGCATGACAACCCGAACACCAGAGGTTCGTCCACTCCGGTCCTCTCGTACTAGGAGCAGCCCCTTTCAATTTTCCAACGCCCACGGCAGATAGGGACCGAACTGTCTCACGACGTTCTAAACCCAGCTCGCGTACCACTTTAAATGGCGAACAGCCATACCCTTGGGACCGACTTCAGCCCCAGGATGTGATGAGCCGACATCGAGGTGCCAAACACCGCCGTCGATATGAACTCTTGGGCGGTATCAGCCTGTTATCCCCGGAGTACCTTTTATCCGTTGAGCGATGGCCCTTCCATTCAGAACCACCGGATCACTATGACCTGCTTTCGCACCTGCTCGAATTGTCATTCTCGCAGTCAAGCGGGCTTATGCCATTGCACTAACCACACGATGTCCAACCGTGTTTAGCCCACCTTCGTGCTCCTCCGTTACTCTTTGGGAGGAGACCGCCCCAGTCAAACTACCCACCAGGCACTGTCCGTAATCCCGATTCAGGGACCAACGTTAGAACATCAAAACTACAAGGGTGGTATTTCAAGGACGACTCCACCACATCTAGCGACGCGGTTTCATAGTCTCCCACCTATCCTACACATGTAGGTTCAATGTTCAGTGCCAAGCTGTAGTAAAGGTTCACGGGGTCTTTCCGTCTAGCCGCGGGTACACTGCATCTTCACAGCGATTTCAATTTCACTGAGTCTCGGGTGGAGACAGCGTGGCCATCATTACGCCATTCGTGCAGGTCGGAACTTACCCGACAAGGAATTTCGCTACCTTAGGACCGTTATAGTTACGGCCGCCGTTTACCGGGGCTTCGATCAAGAGCTTCGACCGAAGTCTAACCCCATCAATTAACCTTCCGGCACCGGGCAGGCGTCACACCGTATACGTCATCTTACGATTTTGCACAGTGCTGTGTTTTTAATAAACAGTTGCAGCCACCTGGTATCTGCGACTCTCGTCTGCTCCATCCGCAAGGGACTTCACTGATAAGAGCGTACCTTCTCCCGAAGTTACGGTACCATTTTGCCTAGTTCCTTCACCCGAGTTCTCTCAAGCGCCTTGGTATTCTCTACCCGACCACCTGTGTCGGTTTGGGGTACGATTCCTTACAATCTGAAGCTTAGAGGCTTTTCCTGGAAGCATGGCATCAATGACTTCACTACCGTAGTAGCTCGACATCGTATCTCAGCGTTAATGAAAGTCCGGATTTACCTAAACTTTCCGCCTACATACTTGAACCTGGACAACCGTCGCCAGGCCCACCTAGCCTTCTCCGTCCCCCCATCGCAATTGTAAGAAGTACGGGAATATTAACCCGTTTCCCATCGACTACGCCTTTCGGCCTCGCCTTAGGAGTCGACTTACCCTGCCCCGATTAACGTTGGACAGGAACCCTTGGTCTTCCGGCGAGGGAGTTTTTCACTCCCTTTATCGTTACTCATGTCAGCATTCGCACTTCTGATACCTCCAGCAGCCCTTACAGACCACCTTCAACGGCTTACAGAACGCTCCCCTACCCCACATACCCTAAGGTACGTAGCCGCAGCTTCGGTGTATAGCTTAGCCCCGTTACATCTTCCGCGCAGGCCGACTCGACCAGTGAGCTATTACGCTTTCTTTAAATGATGGCTGCTTCTAAGCCAACATCCTGGCTGTCTGAGCCTTCCCACATCGTTTCCCACTTAGCTATACTTTGGGACCTTAGCTGGCGGTCTGGGTTGTTTCCCTCTCCACGACGGACGTTAGCACCCGCCGTGTGTCTCCCGGATAGTACTTACTGGTATTCGGAGTTTGCAAAGGGTTGGTAAGTCGGGATGACCCCCTAGCCTTAACAGTGCTCTACCCCCAGTAGTATTCGTCCGAGGCGCTACCTAAATAGCTTTCGGGGAGAACCAGCTATCTCCAGGTTTGATTGGCCTTTCACCCCTAGCCACAAGTCATCCGCTAATTTTTCAACATTAGTCGGTTCGGTCCTCCAGTTGATGTTACTCAACCTTCAACCTGCCCATGGCTAGATCACCTGGTTTCGGGTCTAATCCTAGCAACTGTACGCCCAGTTAAGACTCGGTTTCCCTACGGCTCCCCTAAACGGTTAACCTTGCTACTAAAATTAAGTCGCTGACCCATTATACAAAAGGTACGCAGTCACACCACGAAGGTGCTCCTACTGCTTGTACGTACACGGTTTCAGGTTCTATTTCACTCCCCTCACAGGGGTTCTTTTCGCCTTTCCCTCACGGTACTGGTTCACTATCGGTCAGTCAGTAGTATTTAGCCTTGGAGGATGGTCCCCCCATATTCAGACAGGATATCACGTGTCCCGCCCTACTCGATTTCACTGATTATGATGTGTCGGTTACGGGGCTATCACCCTTTATTGCGCCACTTTCCAGAGGCTTCACCTGCATCATTAAAAGCTTAAGGGCTAATCCAATTTCGCTCGCCGCTACTTTCGGAATCTCGGTTGATTTCTCTTCCTCGGGGTACTTAGATGTTTCAGTTCCCCCGGTTTGCCTCCTGTTGCTATGTATTCACAACAGGATACGTGCTTGTGCACGTGGGTTTCCCCATTCAGAAATCCCAGACTCAAAAGGTTATTACTACCTAATCTGGGCTTATCGCAAGTTATTACGTCTTTCATCGCCTCTGACTGCCAAGGCATCCACCGTGTACGCTTAGTCACTTAACCATACAACCCGAAAGGGTCTTAGTGTATGGCAACTAACCAAGGTTTTTGGTTGTCATCAAGAAGGGTTAATTCTCAATGACTGTTTGCCGGACTCAATTTACTTTTTGTTTCCACTTTTAATAAAAAGTAGAATCAAAAAATGAACAATCATTTCTGATCATTCGAATACAAGACACTTGAATGTGTTTGTTGCGTTTACCTAATGAAAGATAAACATTGAGAACTTTTAAATTTGATTAACTTAATCACAGCCTTAAGCTGTTTGATTTCACTTTTTAAAGTGAAAACCAATTAAGTAATCAGTCAGCTTTCCAAATTGTTAAAGAGCTTGATTCAACTTCTGTTAAAAGAAGGGAACCATTTTTAAATATTTTCAAAGAAAAACACTTAAAGATGGTGGAGCTATGCGGGATCGAACCGCAGACCTCCTCGCTGCCAGCGAGGCGCTCTCCCAGCTGAGCTATAGCCCCATCTGGAAAAGTATTTCTACTCTTAAATTTTTTAAACCTAATCAATCTGTGTGGACACTCATCGTAAGTATCTTCGTATAAGGAGGTGATCCAGCCCCAGGTTCCCCTAGGGCTACCTTGTTACGACTTCACCCCAGTCATGAACCACAAAGTGGTGAGCGTCCTCCCCGAAAGGTTAAACTACCCACTTCTTTTGCAGCCCACTCCCATGGTGTGACGGGCGGTGTGTACAAGGCCCGGGAACGTATTCACCGTGACATTCTGATTCACGATTACTAGCGATTCCGACTTCATGGAGTCGAGTTGCAGACTCCAATCCGGACTACGACGCACTTTTTGGGATTCGCTCACTATCGCTAGCTTGCTGCCCTCTGTATGCGCCATTGTAGCACGTGTGTAGCCCTACTCGTAAGGGCCATGATGACTTGACGTCGTCCCCACCTTCCTCCGGTTTATCACCGGCAGTCTCCCTGGAGTTCCCACCATTACGTGCTGGCAAACAAGGATAAGGGTTGCGCTCGTTGCGGGACTTAACCCAACATTTCACAACACGAGCTGACGACAGCCATGCAGCACCTGTCTCAGAGCTCCCGAAGGCACACCTGCGTCTCCGCTGGCTTCTCTGGATGTCAAGAGTAGGTAAGGTTCTTCGCGTTGCATCGAATTAAACCACATGCTCCACCGCTTGTGCGGGCCCCCGTCAATTCATTTGAGTTTTAATCTTGCGACCGTACTCCCCAGGCGGTCTACTTAACGCGTTAGCTCCGAAAGCCACGGCTCAAGGCCACAACCTCCAAGTAGACATCGTTTACGGCGTGGACTACCAGGGTATCTAATCCTGTTTGCTCCCCACGCTTTCGCATCTGAGTGTCAGTGCCTGTCCAGGGGGCCGCCTTCGCCACTGGTATTCCTTCAGATCTCTACGCATTTCACCGCTACACCTGAAATTCTACCCCCCTCTACAGCACTCTAGTTCACCAGTTTCAAATGCAGTTCCGAGGTTGAGCCCCGGGCTTTCACATCTGACTTAATGAACCACCTGCATGCGCTTTACGCCCAGTAATTCCGATTAACGCTCGCACCCTCCGTATTACCGCGGCTGCTGGCACGGAGTTAGCCGGTGCTTCTTCTGTTGCTAACGTCAAGAGGTAACGCTATTAACGTTACCCCCTTCCTCACAACTGAAAGTACTTTACAACCCGAAGGCCTTCTTCATACACGCGGCATGGCTGCATCAGGCTTTCGCCCATTGTGCAATATTCCCCACTGCTGCCTCCCGTAGGAGTCTGGACCGTGTCTCAGTTCCAGTGTGGCTGATCATCCTCTCAGACCAGCTAGGGATCGTCGCCTTGGTGAGCCATTACCTCACCAACTAGCTAATCCCACCTAGGCATATCTTGACGCGAGAGGCCCGAAGGTCCCCCTCTTTGGCCCGTAGGCATTATGCGGTATTAGCCATCGTTTCCAATGGTTATCCCCCACATCAAGGCAATTTCCTAGGCATTACTCACCCGTCCGCCGCTCGACGCCCATTAACGCACCCGAAGGATTGTTAGTGTCGTTTCCGCTCGACTTGCATGTGTTAGGCCTGCCGCCAGCGTTCAATCTGAGCCATGATCAAACTCTTCAATTTAAAGTTTTGATTACCTAAATTAATAGGTGTGACTCAACGAATACTGACTTCAAAACTATTCTTTATAAATAAAGAGTGTAATTTTAAAGCTATTACCTCTCTCTTCTTAAATAAATAGGAACAGAATGGTAATGAATTGACTGTGCCGCTAGTTGTTTTCACTTTTTAATAAAAGCAAAACCAAAAAGCATTCGAACTATTTCTAGCTCAGGTCACTCAGTTCATTGAAATCATTGCGTTACCGAAGTAACTGTCATTACGCTCTTTCGAAAAAGAACCAATAACGTCTTGATATTCATCAACGAGTGCCCACACAGATTGATAGGTTTAAATTGTTAAAGAGCTTTACTTATTGAGCGTTCCTTTTAGTAAGGAGCCTCTCTAAGTGGACGGCCATTCTAGCGAATTGGGTTCCAGTGTCAAACACTTTTTCCAGCTAATTTTTCAAAGCATCTTAAATGCTTAATGTCGTCTCGTTACTTAGTTCAAACCGCTTGGTTATCCCTGGCAACGGAGGCGCATTATAGAGAGAATTCCCCTTTGCACAAGACCAAAAACAAAAAAAAAACGCAGCAGGCGATCGTTCGGACACTATTTGCACAAAGCGTTCAAAATAGGTGCGATTAAGCCTTTATTTCGGCTAATCGTACCTATTATTCATAGTTTGATTATTGGTGAGCAATAATTCGGTCGTTATTCACTAATAGCTGCACTTTCTTCTCTGGATTTATTTTTCCAGCCAGTATCGCTTTCGCTAGCGGGTTCTCAACAGTTTGTTGAATTGCTCTTTTAAGAGGCCTTGCACCATATACAGGATCAAAACCAACTTGAGATATTAGCTTGAGCGCTTTTTCTGATACTTCGAGTTCATAACCATTATCATCCATTCGCTTTTTCAAATGCTCAAGCTGAATAGCAGCAATTGATTCGATGTGCTCTTGGCCCAATGGATGGAACACGACACTTTCGTCAACTCGGTTCAAAAACTCAGGACGGAAATGTTTACCTACCACTTCCATAACCTCATTTTTAATCCCTTGGTAATCCAATGTGTTGAAGTTCTCTTGAATACGAGTTGAACCTAGATTCGATGTCATGATTACCACGGTATTTCTAAAGTCGACCGTGCGACCTTGTCCGTCAGTTAATCGTCCATCATCTAAAACCTGCAATAGAATATTGAAAACATCTGGGTGTGCTTTCTCTACCTCATCAAGCAAAATGACAGAATAAGGTTTTCGACGAACGGCTTCGGTTAAGTATCCACCTTCTTCATAACCCACATAACCTGGAGGAGCACCAACTAAACGAGCAACAGAGTGCTTCTCCATAAACTCAGACATATCGATACGCACCATGGCATCTTCACTATCGAACATAAAGTTCGCCAATGTTTTACACAGTTCCGTTTTACCGACACCTGTTGGCCCTAAGAACAAGAACGAACCAATCGGCTTATTCGGATCAGACAAACCAGCACGGCTACGACGAATCGCATTCGATACTACTTCGACCGCTTCCACTTGACCGATAACCCGCTTATGCAGAACACCTTCCATTTTCAGAAGCTTCTCTTTTTCTGCTTCTAGCATTTTAGAAACCGGGATGCCGGTTTGCTTTGAAAGGACATCGGCAATCTCAGCGTCAGTCACCTTGTTACGTAACAAGGTCATTTCTTGCATTTCAGCTTGAGTCGCGAGATCTAACTGCTTCTCCAATTCTGGGATTCGGCCATATTGCAATTCAGACATACGGTTAAGATCACCAGCACGTCGTGCAAAATCCATATCCATCCGAGCTTGTTCTAACTCTGACTTGATATGTTGCGTACCAGACAAAGCCGCTTTTTCAGCATTCCAAACTTCTTCGAGCTCTGCAAAATCTCGCTCTTTCTCAGAAAGTTCGCTTTGTAGCGTACGCAGGCGTTTTTCACTGGCCTCATCACTTTCATTCGTCAAAGCTTGCTGTTCGATCTTCAACTGAATGATTTTGCGCTCTAACTTATCTAGCGACTCAGGTTTTGAATCTATCTGCATTCGAATGCTCGAAGCCGCTTCATCAATGAGATCAATCGCCTTATCTGGTAACTGACGATCTGAAACGTATCGGTGAGATAGAGTTGCCGCCGCTACAATAGCAGGATCGGTAATTTCTACATGATGGTGAAGTTCATAGCGCTCTTTCAAACCACGAAGAATCGCGACTGTGTCTTCAACTGTTGGTTCATCCACTATCACTTTTTGGAAGCGACGCTCTAACGCAGGGTCTTTCTCTATATATTGACGATACTCATCGAGCGTTGTTGCACCGACACAATGCAGTTCACCACGAGCTAATGCTGGTTTCAGCATATTACCCGCATCCATAGAGCCTTCGCCTTTACCTGCGCCGACCATCGTATGAATTTCATCGATAAAGAGAATGATATTGCCTTCTTCTTTCGATAATTCATTAAGCACCGATTTTAGACGCTCTTCGAATTCACCACGATATTTAGCACCCGCTACCAATGATCCCATATCTAATGAAAGCACTCGTCGGCCTCTTAAGCCTTCAGGAACTTCATTATTGATAATACGCTGAGCCAAACCTTCGACAATCGCGGTTTTACCTACGCCGGGTTCGCCGATAATGACAGGGTTATTCTTAGTTCGACGTTGAAGAACTTGAATCGTGCGACGAATTTCATCATCACGGCCGATCACAGGATCTAGTTTGCCTTGCTCTGCTCTTTCGGTCAGATCAATAGTGAACTTCTCTAATGCTTGACGTCTATCTTCTGCATTCGGGTCATCAACTTTTTGACCACCGCGAACTTGCTCGATAGCTTGAGATAGTTTTTGCTCAGTAAGGCCTAGCTCTTTAAGTAAGTTTCCTAAAGGACCTTTGTCTTCAATTGCAGCGAGTAGGAATACTTCTGAAGATATGTAACTGTCTTGACGCTTTTGCGCGACCTTGTCACATAGATTGAATAGCGCTCCCATTGCGTTAGAGAGCTGAACATCACCACCGATACCACTTACTTTTGGCACTCGATCTAATATTTCGCTTAATTTAGAACGCAATTGAACAACATCAATATTAAGCATGGTGAGCAATGGACGAATTGCACTACCATCTTGATTAAGTAAAGACACCATTAGGTGTACAGGTTCTATATATTGGTGATCACGACCTAATGCGAGCGACTGAGCATCAGATATCGCAATTTGGAATTTACTAGTGAATCGATCGAGACGCATGCCAACCTTCCTACTCTTAGATATGTTTATCTTATGGTTAGAAGATGGATACGGTAACGCGGATTTTCAAGGGATAAGAATGAAGAATAGAGCTGATATGAAAATATAAATGTTCTAAATGAGTGGTTGTGCGAGTCAGAGATTACTCTAACCAAATAAATGTCGCCTGACGCCCAGTAACACCATCACGACGATAAGAATAGAAAGCATCTGAATCTGCGTATGTACACAGATTCGAATCTGTCACCGAAGTCACGCCTACTTTCACTAGTCGTTGAGTCGCGAGCTGAGACATGTTTGCTAGCCACTTGCCAGGTTCAGATTTGGCTTTAAATGCTAATTTAGCTTGAGGGTCAAAATGAACAAAAGCGTCAAATACATCGTTGCCAACCTCAAACGCATCCTTACCAATTGCAGGACCAAGCCAAGCAATGATCGGGTTATCTGAATCTAGGTTTGAAAATTTTGCAACCGCACTTTCAAGAATGCCACCAGCAAGACCACGCCAACCCGCATGAACTGCAGCAACTTGAGTGCCTTTGGTATCGGTAAGGATGACCGGTAAGCAATCGGCTGTCATCGCAGAACAAACAACACCTTTTGCAGTGGTAAATGCACCATCCGCATCAAGCACATTCGCCACAGGTTCTGAAACCGTAACGACATCCGTTGAGTGAGTTTGATTCAACCATACCGGAGCCGTAGGCATCTTAGATTGTTGCGTTAGCCACGCTCGATTGCTTTCAACAAGCGAAGCATCATCTCCAACGTGCATGCCGAGGTTTAACCCTTGATAAGCACCTGTAGAACAACCATCAAAACGTGTCGAAGCAAATGCCTTCACGTTTTGAGGAGCATTCCAGTTAGGGATGATCATTGACATGATTAAATGTCGTCTTCAATGTTTTCGCGAGCATCAACACGCAACGCTTCAGCCATCACAACCATGTCATTTGGCACAGGTGCGTGGAACTCAACTTCTTCACCAGTAATCGGGTGAACAAATTTCAGCATAACCGCGTGTAGCGCTTGGCGATCAAAAGAACGAATCATTGTTGTCAGCTCTTCAGATGCACCTTTGGGAATACGTGCACGACCACCGTACGCGATATCACCTAACAGCGGATGCTGAAGATATGACATGTGAACACGGATTTGGTGAGTACGACCTGTTTCTAGACGCAGACGAATACGAGTATGTTCGCGGAAATGCTCCGCAACACGGTAGTGAGTCACCGCAGGCTTACCCAATTCATTAACGTCCATTAACGTACGCTTCGTTGCATGACGGCTAATACCTTTCTCAACAACACCACCCGCAGTCATTTTACCAATTGCAATTGCTTCATATTCACGAGTAATACGACGTTTAGCAAGAGCACGTACAAGACGAGTTTGAGCTGGAACCGTTTTAGCCACAACCATAAGACCTGTTGTGTCTTTATCAAGACGGTGCACAATACCCGCACGAGGTACTTCAGCAATCTGAGGGTAATGGAAAAGCAATGCGTTAAGTATGGTCCCATCCGGCGTACCTGCGCCTGGGTGTACAACCAGATCGCGAGGTTTATTGATAACCAATAAATCATCATCTTCATAGACAATGTCTAACGGAATATCTTGTGCTTCCCAGCGCTCTTCATCCGCAAGCTCCGCTTGTAAAATGATCGCTTCACCGCCCAAAACTATGGTGCGCGGTTTAGTGATAACTTCGCCATCCACTTGGATTTTGCCGTCAAGAAGCCACTCTTTAATACGAGAGCGAGAAAAATCGGTAAATAGTTCAGCGACAGCTTGGTCTAAACGTTGACCTAACTGGCTGCTTTTTACTGTGTCTGTTAATGTTATCTGCTGAGCCATATCGAACTTTTTTAAAAACCGTGAGACTAATACCCATTAGTATGGATAAAATAGAATAATTGCATCATTGTATCTGTTACTGGTTAGAAAGTAACGGAAGCTTACGAAATATTTAATTCAAGGAATCGACGCCTGACATGAAACACCTTACTTTATCGGGTCTATTAGCCCTATCACTCTTAGTTGGCTGTTCAAGTAGTGAAGAAATAGTACCGGATGTACCGCCATCGGTTCTTTACTCTGACGCCCAAGAATCACTGCAGAGTGGTAGCTGGCTTTCTGCAATCGAAAAACTAGAAGCCTTAGACTCTCGTTACCCATTCGGCGCCTATTCTGAACAAGTACAACTGGATCTGATTTACGCGTACTACAAAAATGATGACTTAGCGTTAGGCCTCGCCACCATTTCACGATTCCTACGCTTAAACCCAACTCATGAAAAACAGGATTGGGTTCTTTACATGCGTGGCCTGACACACATGGCTCAAGATCGAAACTTCATGCACGATATTTTTAATATCGATCGAAGCGACCGAGATCCAGAACCAGTGAAACTCGCGTTTGCTGATTTCAAACGACTGTTAGAACGTTTCCCTAGCAGCCCTTATGCGGAAGATGCACAAAAACGCATGTTCGCACTGAAAAACCGCCTAGCTGAGTATGACTTAGCAACCGCTGATTTCTATCTGCGTCGTGAAGCGTGGATTGCAGCTGTGAATCGTTCTCAGGAATTACAAAAGACTTACCCTGACACAATTGCAGCGCGTAAATCTCTGAAAATACAGTTAGAAGCCTACGAGCAGCTTGGATTAGAAGACGCAGTGAAAAGAACAGAAGCCTTGATTGAGCTTAACCCACTGCCTTAGCCAACGAATCACACTCGTTGTTTACTAAAACAATCACTTCAAAATCGCACTAATTGTTAGCGCGATTTTTTTTGAACTTCGTCTGGTAAACTTGATGAATGGCAGCATAAGCAGTATCTTCAATAGATAACTTTTAACAAAACATCAACATGGAGTGTGGATGTGAGTAGGATGTTATTATTTATCTGGATCGGGTTATTTAGTCCACTTTCCAACGCATTAGAACTATCTCCCTTGAGTAACCAGCCTTACATGGGCGACTTAGACGTACTTAAAACAAAAGGAACAGTAAGAGTATTGGTATCGGCTGATCTGGGTTTTTACTACATAGAAGATGGTAAGCCTAAAGGTATTGTGGCAGAAATGCTCTATCACTTTGAGAAGAGCCTCCGCCAGAAACACCCTTATCTTAATGTGCAAATCATTCCGGTTCAGCGAGATGCTCTCCTTCCTTCACTAGAATCTGGATACGGTGATGTCGCGGTAGCAAACCTCACGATTACCGATAAAAGATTAAAAGTAATCGACTTTTCAGATCCGATGCTCAAAGACGGACAAGAACTCATTATTACTGGAAAAAACTCAGACCCTATCACCGAAATCAAACAATTGAGTGGGCGAGAGGTTTGGGTTCGCGCAAGCTCAAGCTATTTTGAAAGTGTGCAAAAGGTAAATTTGGAGCTCAATGAACTAGGTTTGCCCCCATTACATGTCCACTTTATCGAAGAATCTCTACAAGACTATGAGCTGATAGAACTTGTGAACCAAGGCTATATTCAAGGAACGATTCTAGATAGCCATAAAGCAAAGCTCTGGACTGACGTAATGGACAACATTCAAGTTCATCATAATTTGCCCTTACGTGAAAACGGTCAAATTGCTTGGGCACTGAGAAAGGATAGTCCTCTTCTCAAAAAAGAAATCAACAAGTACGTCAAGAAAGCCCGCACAGGTACTTTACTGGGTAACGTGATCTATCAAAAATATATCGATAATACGCGTTGGTTAGGCCGAGCTCTCAACCCAAACAAGGTCGACAGAGTTGCCAAGCTCGCTGACGTGTTTGAGAAATACTCCAGTAAGTACGAATTTGATCCTTTGATGATGTCTGCTCAAGGGTTTCAAGAGTCAGGACTCGATCAGAGTCAAGTCTCTCATCGTGGGGCGATTGGCGTCATGCAGGTTTTACCAAGTACGGCTAAAGACAAAAACGTTAATATCAAAAATATTCATAAAGTGGATAACAACATCCATGCGGGCGTGAAATATATGCGCTTTATCAAAGACCGATACTTTGACGATCCCGCCATTTCACCTGACAACCAAATCTATTTTACTTTGGCTTCATACAATGCTGGTCCCGCTAAGATTAGAAAGATGAGACGCATTGCGAAGAAACAAGGTTACAACCCAAACATCTGGTTTAAAAATGTCGAAATAATTACACGCAAGTATGTCAGTAAAGAACCCGTAACCTATGTCGCCAACATCAACCGCTACTTTGTAATTTATAAGCAGTTACAGGCGATCAATACTATCCGAGAGAACGGCACTGCGAGGCTTTTGCAAACCAACGATTAACCGCTGTTTATCATTATGAACTTAAGCTGTGACGCCTAAGCCAAGACTCAAAACACAAAAGCCGCATAAGGAAACTTATGCGGCTTTTGCTTATCAAATTCGGAACGTTCTTTAGCGTGACTTAAATCACAAAAGTATATTGCGTAAATTTTCATCAAGCACTTTCAAAAAGCTGTAGGACGCCCCTAAAAACTGGTTTAATTTTTAGCGAAGCCTCATCTCCAACTTATCGTTTTTCGTAAGGATAACAAGCATTTTTCTACAAAAAGATACCAATACTTGCGTGAGATCACATTTGATTTTAATGCTTATCCCACCCAACCAAAACAAGATCTAGATCACGTTATTTGTTCCTAAAAGTCGTAATCTGAAGTTAACCCATGAGGGATACAACAGAGGAAAACTTCTATGAAAATGAACATCACTGGTAAAAATATCGACATTACCTCTGCAATCCGTGATCACATAGAAAGCAAATTTAAAAAGCTGGATAAATGGCAAGTAGACATCATTGGCTGCCAAGCGAGCTTTAGCGAAGAACCAAACAAGAAGAAAAAATTCGAAGCCGTTCTAACAGTGCCAAAAGGCCAACTTGTTGCTTCATCAGTCCATGACGACCTCTACGTAGCTATCAACGAAGTAGAACAAAAACTAGAGCGTCAACTCAACAAGCTACGCCATAAACCTGAAGCGCGCCGCGCTGAAAAGCCTGAAATTGAAGAGCTAGAAGCTGAAGTAGAATAAGGAAAAAGAACAGATTAAAAAATAGCGCCTCAGGGCGCTATTTTTTTGCTTGACGCTCGTTGCTCGCTTGCTTATTGTGTTTAAACATTCATAAAACAATCACTTTTTATGCACTCTCAATCTTTGTTTATTTTTGACTTCTTTTTTCTTCCGTAAATCGGAGGCTGAGTCGTTTTAGAAAAACAAGTCAAAAACGAACAAGAAGCCTCCCACACTAGGGAGGCTTTTTTATAAGGACACATTTATGACTGACCGCTCAATTTCACTGGATGATATCCGCCTTCGTCTCAATGATTTAGATGACGAACTTCTGAGTTTACTTTCAGAACGCCGCAAACTCAGTATCGAAGTTGCGAAAAGTAAAGTAAAGACATCAAAGCCTGTACGCGATGCCGTTCGTGAGCAGCAGCTTCTGGTTAAGCTGATTAACAACGGTAAAGATAAATACGAACTTGATGCGCAGTACATTACTAAGCTGTTTCATACCATCATTGAAGATTCGGTTCTGCTTCAACAGTCATACCTGCAAAACCTAGCGAATCCACAAAGCCGTAAGCCACTGGCTCGCGTTGCGTTCTTAGGTTCTAAAGGTTCATATTCTCATCTTGCTAGCCGTGAATACTTCAGCCGTAAGAATATGGAATTGATAGAGCTTAACTGCAATCACTTCAAAGAAGTCGCATCAACGGTGGAATCTGGTCATGCCGATTACGGTGTGCTGCCGATTGAGAACACCAGCTCAGGTTCAATCAACGAAGTTTACGATCTTCTGCAACATACAACGCTCTACATCGTGGGTGAGCTGTCTCAGCCTATTGAACACTGCTTAGTTGCTAAAAGTGATATTCGATTAGAAAACATTAAAACGCTTTATTCGCATCCACAACCTCATCAGCAATGTAGTGAGTTCTTGAGCCGTCTTAAAGGTGTAAGCCTAGAATCTTGTGCAAGCACCGCTGACGCAATGAAGAAAGTGAAAGAGCTAGATAGTGATGATGTAGCGGCCATTGGTAACGCTTCAAGTGGTAAACTGTATGGGCTTCAAGCAATACAAGGCAACATTGCTAATCAAACAGAGAACCACACTCGCTTCATCGTTGTGGCGCGTAAACCCGTAGAAGTCTCGACTCAGATCCCAGCGAAAACGACACTCATCATGTCAACCTCTCAAGAAGCGGGCTCTTTGGTTGAAACTCTACTGATTCTACAACGCTTGGGCATCAATATGACGAAACTAGAATCTCGCCCAATTATGGGTAACCCATGGGAAGAGATGTTCTATGTTGATTTAGAAGCACACTTGAATGCGGATAACATGCAGCAAGCGATCACGGAACTGACGGCCATTACTCGTCACTTAAAAGTACTAGGCTGCTACCCAAGTGAGAACATTAAAGCGACTCAAGTTAAGTTATTGTAAGTTTAGGTGTCAAAAGCAATGCGCCTACCATAGGCCAAACAGTACAAATTAACGCAAACGGAATAACAATCGAACTCAGCAATACGCAAAAATAAGTACTGCTGGCTATTAAATTGTTATTCCGTTAGCTATCTCTTCACACCCCTCCCCTAAAATCATTATCAACATAATAAAACCCCCACTATTCATACTTTCGCCAATAAAGACAAAACCTTATTGCCTTCACAGGACATCATCTAACAACGTATAATTGATAGCGAGCTATCAGTAAGTAACATAAAATTACGCACAAAATTATAAATAGTGTTGTATGTAACAATGAAGCTCAGTACTAAAATATTACTTCTAATAGCCCCCGTTATACTGATTAGTACCGCAGCTTCTAGCTCAGTTTGATCATTCAATTCAGCTCTCTATCAATCTATCTTCTGCAGGAATAGAAACGACTCACCTTGCTGTTTTCATCGGTGAACACGCTAAGATCAATGGTATTCTGCCGAGCTTAATTGATTTTGAAATCACCGAGACCTTCAACTCAAACTCACAAGGGTTTCCATTATTGAACGAGCTCTATCGAATGGGCTACCGCTTAGCGATTGATGACTTTGGCTCTGGTTACACATCGATAACCCAGTTGGTTCAATATCCGACTCAAAAAATCAAATTGAATAAGGGCTTTTTAGAAACCTTGATCGAAACTGACAATCAGAACATAGTACAAACAGTGATAAGTTTGTGCCATGCACAAGGAAAGAAGGTCACCGCTGAGGGCATCGAAACCAAACGCATGCATCGATGGTTACAAGAGGCGCAGTGCGATATGCTGCAAGGCTACTATTTTGGCAAACCGATGCCACTTGAAGACCTAAGTGATTGGTACAGAGAACATCAATTGCAATTTAACCAACAACAATAAGAACTCATTCATGAAATCCGTAGTCATTGCATCGCTCAACCCAGCAAAAATCAACGCCGTTAAAAGTGCGTTCTTGTCAGCTTTCTCTAATACTGAATTCGAATTCATCGGGGTTAGCGTACCCAGCGGAGTTGCCGATCAACCCATGAGCAATGATGAAACCTATCAAGGTGCAGTGAACCGCGTGAGCAATACGCTCCAAGAGATGCCAAATGCAGACTTTCATGTCGGATTAGAATCTGGAATTGAAGGTAACGTAACCTTTGCTTGGATGATAATTGAAGCAAATGGTCAACGTGGCGAATCTCGCTCTGCAAGCTTGATGCTGCCACCAGTTGTGCTTGATAAGCTCCAGTATGCGAATGAGTTAGGGGACGTGATGGATGAAGTCTTCGGTACAGACAACATCAAGCAAAAAGGTGGGGCGATTGGCCTACTGACACACAACCAACTCTCACGCAGTTCGGTATATCATCAAGCTTTGATCTTAGCGCTTATCCCTTTCGTTAATCCTGAGCATTTTCCCACTTAGCTTCCAAAGATACGGTTTTTCAAAGACATGGTTTTCAAAGGTTTAGTTTAAGTTATCTCGTTGAAAGACTAACCGGTACAGCAGAAACAAAAAACGCTAACGGATTGTTAGCGTTTCTATCAAACCTCAGTGCTTAATAAGTGGGTCTTACTTAAGCAGTAACTCTGCGATGGCCGCTTTCTCTTGTTCAGATTTAGCCTTGAGCTCATTAGAGCCTCTGGTGATCGTCGCCACGCCTACTCCCAGCATTTGACTCACTTGTCGCTGAGAGATCTCGCCTTTCATCAATTCACAAAGAATATTAACTCGAGCAACCAAAGCATCGCGTTCATCAGATGTCATCATCATGGTCAACAACAGCTCATGCTGATCTTTTTCAGCGGCTGTTTTTACCAAATCCATTAGTTGTTGCCAATTATCATATTCAGGTTGTGATGCCATATTTCTACACTTACTTTTAAATTCTGACTGAAAGAGTCGCTTAACATTGAAAGCGTTCAACACTTTATACCGAAACACTCACTTTGATCCAATGTAAAAAGGCAGTCAGTGGAAATGGTTCGCACTCACTGCCTTTAATATTTACTCAATTTTGGACAAAGCGCCGAGACCTTAGTATTTCGTTTTTGCCTCATGCGGCGCTAAAAACGTTCCCTTCTCGCCCAAGAGATCTCGATAGTAAGTCTCAAACATCAAGATGTTCTGAACATAGCCACGAGTCTCCTTGAATGGGATCATTTCGATAAAGGCGTACGCATCTAACTTTTCATCACTGCGTGAACGCCATTGTTTCACTCGGCTCGGACCTGCGTTGTATGCTGCGAAAGCAAGAATACGGTTATTATCATATTGAGACAGCAACCCATCGAGGTAATGACTGCCAATCTCAATGTTCTTGCTCACATCGTAAAGATCATCGCTACCCTGATACTTAATCTGATGCTTCTTCGCCGTATATTGAGCCGTCTTCGGCATGATTTGCATGATACCGCGAGCCCCAACAGGAGAACGAGCCTCTGAATCCATTGCACTCTCTTGTCTCGCTAAAGACATCAAGGTGATCGGGTCTATATCGTGCTTTTCAGCATAGAAGTTAAACCACCACTTGTGAGCGACAGGGAAACGTAACGCTATGTTGTCCCACATCTTCGCTGAGATACTCGCCGTTACCGTAAAGTGATTCCAACGTTGTGTAGCTGCATGAGCGGCAAGCATTGATTTCTGATCTTTCTCAGCATTGGTTAGCAACCAACGCCATTCACTTTTCGCAGCGGCAATTTTATCGCGAGAGATCAGTTCATCTATACGAATCAGTGAAGTACTAAAAGGCTTCACTGTTTCTGGATTATATTTCAACGTAGAGGTTGGATATTGAATCGGTTTACCTAACTGCTTTGCCGCCGCCACACTGTAGAAATTACGCTGACCTAAAATATCAGACAGACGTTGGCTGCCCTTTATAGTATCACCTGTTGCTATTTCCGCCCTGCCTAACCAGTATTGCCAACGCAATGACGCTTGGTGCTTGTCGTCCAAGCGGGCGATCCACTCTTTCAATCCAGCCCAATCGGCATGCTGAATAGCCAAACGGGCGCGACGTTCCAGTAAGACTTGTTTCGACGAACTCGCCAACATCTCGTCTCGCCACTCCATCAACTCTTCAGAATCGGTATTGATTAAACGGAAACTCAGGTAATCAGCGAGCTCTTGAGATTTCTCTTCAGAAAACTTCTGAGCTTTAATGACCTCATCGAATACTTCTTGGGCACTGCTAGCCGATTTTCGCGCGAGCTTCTCAAAAGCAAACTCCGTTTGGGCTTGATAAAACTCATTCGCTGGATGCTTCTTAGCGAATGTGAGCACATATTCAGGCTTGTTGTATAACGCCTTCATCTGCTTAGCTTGAGCAATTGACTCGTCATGATCCAATTGCTTGATCAGATAGGTCATCAGCTTACCGTTACGCCCTTCAAACGCTAACAGCATACGCTCTAAAATCAGCTCATCGGTTCTTAAGCCAGCTTGATCCCAACTCTTAAATAACAGGTCGCAAGCGTCATCAACACCATCACCGCTCAACCAAAGCTGCTGAGCCCCTTTAAAAGCCAGCTCCTGATTACCTTGCTCATAGTTCGCTCGGTAATAAATGCATTGGTACTTTTCGCCCACCGGCTCTTTGGTCTGAAACTCAAGGATGGTTTGCCACTGTTTTCTAGAAGCGAGCGCATCTAGATAGGGGGCTCGCATACGATTAGAAAATGGCAGGGCTTTATTCTCTTCAATAAACGCATCCATTTCAGCAGGTGTGCGATCACCTAGGCCTATGAGAAAGGCACGATAATCCGTGTAAGGCGTTAGAGGGTATGTTTGAATTTTGCTGCGCAGTGCTGAATAAGCTTTTAGATCACGGTTGTCTAAAACCTCTTGCGCTCTATCATAAACATCACGCTGCATTTCTAACTCTGAGGCATTGCTAGCCATAGCCATTGGAGCTAGTGAAACTGAAGACAAGATTGCAGATGCAGCCACAGCAACCTTCGTATTACCAATTCGGAAAAACATTCGCTCTTTCCTTAGTGCGTGTATGGATACGTGAAATCTATTTACGCCCGACATCACATAAAATGTAAAGGAATTGAGTGTAAATATCACTAATATTTAACACTTCACCTAAGAAGCATATTAAATATAGTTTTAATGGCTAATGTGACAATAGTAAGTAAGGATTCGTTCAAGAATGGCTTTTCTTTCCTAGGAGTAACATCTTTAGGGATATTGGTATAAAATAGCTAACAATTTTTAACAATGATTAGGATCGATCGGCAATGGCTGAATACGTATATACCATGTCTCGGGTGAGTAAAACTGTTCCACCTAAGCGTCAAATTCTTAAAGACATTTCTCTTAGCTTTTTTCCTGGCGCTAAAATCGGTGTTTTGGGTCTAAATGGTTCAGGTAAATCTACTCTACTACGTATCATGGCTGGTATTGATACTGATATTGATGGTGAAGCTCGTGCACAACAAGGTCTTAAAGTCGGTTACCTGCCGCAAGAACCTGTACTGGACGAATCAAAAACAGTGCGTGAAATCGTAGAAGAAGCAGTTTCTGATGTTGCAGACGCACTTAAGCGTATCGATGCTGTTTACGCGGCTTACGCAGAACCAGATGCAGATTTCGATGCTCTTGCTAAAGAACAAGGCGAGCTTGAAGCACTTATCCAAGCAAAAGATGGCCACAACCTAGAAACAGCTCTAGAGCGTGCTGCTGACGCACTTCGTCTTCCTGAATGGGATGCGAAAATCGAATTCCTATCAGGTGGTGAACGTCGTCGTGTTGCGATCTGTCGTCTACTTCTAGAGAAGCCAGACATGCTGCTTCTTGATGAACCAACTAACCACTTGGATGCAGAATCAGTGGCTTGGCTTGAGCACTTCCTTGTTGATTACAGCGGTACTGTTGTAGCAATTACCCACGACCGTTACTTCCTAGACAACGCTGCTGGTTGGATTCTTGAGCTTGACCGTGGTGAAGGTATTCCATGGGAAGGTAACTACACATCTTGGCTAGAACAGAAAGATGAGCGTCTGAAGCAAGAAAAATCAGGCGAAAGCGCACGTCAAAAGACCATCGAGAAAGAACTTGAGTGGGTTCGTCAGAATCCTAAAGGCCGTCAGGCTAAATCTAAAGCTCGTATGGCTCGTTTTGAAGAACTAACGACTGGACAATACCAGAAGCGTAACGAAACCAACGAACTGTTCATCCCACCAGGTGAGCGTTTAGGTGACAAGGTACTTGAAGTTAAGAACCTAACTAAGTCATTTGGTGATCGCGTTCTTATCGACGACCTATCGTTCAGCATGCCTAAAGGCGCTATCGTCGGTATCGTTGGTGCCAACGGTGCAGGTAAATCAACTTTATTCAAGATGCTAAGCGGCGCAGAACAGCCAGATTCAGGTACAGTTGAACTAGGCGAAACCGTTAAGCTTGCTTCTGTTGATCAGTTCCGTGACAGCATGGATGACACTAAAACAGTATTCCAAGAGATCTCTGAAGGCGCTGATATCATTAAGATCAACAATTTCGAAATCCCTGCTCGTGCATACTGCTCTCGCTTCAACTTCAAAGGCAACGACCAACAGAAAATCATCGGTCAGCTTTCTGGTGGTGAACGTAACCGTGTTCACCTAGCGAAACTGCTAAAAGCGGGCGGTAACGTACTGCTACTCGATGAGCCAACCAATGACCTTGATGTCGAAACTCTGCGTGCACTTGAAGAAGCGCTGCTTGAGTTCCCTGGCTGTGCAATGGTTATCTCGCATGACCGTTGGTTCCTTGACCGTATTGCAACCCATATCTTAGACTACCGTGATGAAGGTCAAGTTAACTTCTACGAAGGTAACTATACTGAGTACACAGAGTGGCTGAAGAAGACTCTGGGCGCACAAGCGGCTGAACCGCACCGTATCAAGTACAAGCGTATTACTAAGTAAATTAGCTTGTATTTTGAACAAAGGCCGCGATAATAGCGGCCTTTGATATATCGGGCTTACTATTTACCTATTGATATAGAGGAATTACCTATGCTTGAAAGACGTCAATTTTCACGAGTTATTTATCAAGTCCCGACTGAGATCTCACAAGCACAAGTAAATGTAGCAGGCTCAGTGCAAGACTTATCTCTCCATGGTTTACTCATTCAATGTGATAAATGGCAGCAACTCAGCCACGATGATCCTGTTCAAGTCAGCTTTAAGCTCACCAACAGTGATATCAATATTCAGTTAGAAGCAACGATAGTCTCTACCATCAATACCTCAATGCGTTTACGCATAGAGCATTTAGATATTGATAGTATTAGCCACCTTAAGCGCCTTATTGAGCTTAATGTCGGTGACGATGAACTGCTTTATAGAGAGATTGAACACCTTACCGATTTAGGTAAGGAATAATATCTCCATTACCTTTTTCGATTAGAAACATTTAGTTAATACAGAACCATGTCTAAAAAAATTTCCATTACTATTCCCTCTAACCATGGGGAACAGACGTTTTACTTCGGCCGAAAAGCCGTGCTCATGTGCACTACTGCAATTTTTTCAGTACCGCTGTTAATTGGCGGAGCTGCATACATGCACTTCGAAGGTAAACAAGAGCTCGCAATGCAAGCAGGCGATGCACAACAGTTGATTGAAACGCTGATTGTTGAAAAAGAGCAAACCGAGTTTCTTTACGCTGAGCAGGTAGAAACCAATCACTCACTATCGCAAACACTCACTGAGAAAGAAGGCACCATTCAACTGCTTGGTAAGCGTGTATTTGATGTGGAATCAGTACTTGGTCTTGCCGATGAAGAGCTGCTTACCGATGATGTCTCTTTGGAAGATCGCATTGATGCTGCGGCGGTAGATTCAGCAGTAAGAGCCACGATGTTTCGCTTGATTCCAAACGACAGTCCTATGGCTTATCAACGTATCTCTTCTTCTTATGGTCGCCGCACTAACCCTATTTCAGGTAAACGCCATGTACATACTGGTATCGACCTGACGTGTAAGCGTGGTGAAGATATTGTCGCGTCCGCAGATGGAGTTATTGAAACGGTACGCCCAAGTAAAAAAGGCTTCGGTAACTTTATTACCATGCGTCACTCGTTCGGCTTCATGAGTTCTTACGCGCACCTGCAAAAATTCAAAGTTCGCAGCGGTCAGTTTGTTAGCAAGGGTGATGTGATTGCAAGTTGTGGTAACTCAGGTCACTCAACCGGGCCACACCTGCATTATGAAGTACGCTTCCTTGGCCGCTCACTAAACCCTCAATACTTAATGGATTGGACACCGGAAAACTTTAACTACCTGTTCGAGAAAGAGAAAAAGGTTAAGTGGGGTCCACTGGTTCAACTGATTGATAATGTGGTTCGCTTGCAGATCAACCTGACGAATGTGCCTTACATTAGCTCGACCATCGACACCGTATCGAGTGAAGAGAGTAAAAAACCTATCACGACTAACTAGTTATTAGGGCCTGTTAATTTGGCCTATGATGATATAATTGCTTTTAGCCTACTATAGGCCAACTACTTTTAGTCCTGAATTAGATAAAAAAGAGCGACCATTAGGTCGCTCTTTTTTTATAATTTCAAATAGTGATTAGCCTCGATGAATCGAGTCATGTGCTTGTTTTAAAAGGTTTTGGCTCTCTTGCAAGAACTGCTGCGAGTAATCACCAAACCAATCACTGACTTGATTAAAGTTATCAACAAACTTGGCTTTATCTTTCCCATCCAAGATTTCTAATGCCTCGCCGAAGCGACTGTGGAAGCGTCGAATCATCTCAATATTCTCATCCGAAGAAAGAATGATATCACCGTACAAGTTCGGGTCTTGAGCAAATAAACGGCCAACCATTGCAATTTCAAGTCTGTAGATTGGTGAACTTAGCTTCAGAAGCTGATCAATATTTGGATTCTCTTTACTCAGGTGTAAACCGTAAGCAAAAGAGGTGAAGTGGCGAAGTGCTTGAATCAAAGTCATACCATGGTCGTGTTCAGCTGCATCCATTTGGCACAAGCTCGCGCCCCAGATACCAAATTGATTCAGCAACCATTGGTAGCTTTCAGAACTACGTCCATCACTGTAAACAATCACTTGTTTCGCAAGGCTTGGAACATCAGGGCCAAACATTGGGTGTAATCCAACCACTGGGCCTTGGTGCATGTTCATCATGGCTTGTAGAGGCTTTGATTTAATCGACGTCAAATCACAAAGAATACAATCGCTTGGTAGGTTACCCAGCTTCGCAATCACACCTTCAGTTAGGTGAATTGGAACCGTTACAACCACAAGGCCAGCATTATCTAAGATCTCATCGGCTTTATCCCAATCTTGGCTGCCAAGGATTTTCACTTCGTAGCCAGAAAGCTTGAACATACGGCCAAACAGACCGCCAAGTTGACCATTACCACCAACGATAACCACTGAACGCAACTCTGGGTTAAGACACTTAAAACCAGAATCTTTTTCACTGGCATAAGACTCACGCATAGTACGACGCAAAATATCTTCGATTAACTGTGGCGGAACCCCTATTTTCTCGGCTTCTTGACGGCGAGACGCCAGCATCGCAGCTTCGCGTTCTGGTACATAAATAGGTAAACCATGTTCACTTTTTACTTCGCCGACTTTCTCTACTAGAGCCAGTCTTTGAGCCAGTAAATCTAACATTTGTTTATCGACAGCATCGATTTGGTCGCGTAATTCGTTCAGTTCAACGGCCATTTTATTCCTTACTAATCTATAAGCCCGCGCTAATCTAAAAGCCCGCACTGACGCAGGTTCGTTAGCGACAGATCTTAAAATGCCCCATTAGATGAGGCACTTAAATTTAAACTCTGACTAACCTTTCAGACGGTTCTCTAAAAACGGGACTAACTCCGTATGTGCATGTTTCAATAGTGCCTCAGTTGACTCCCAATTGATACACGCGTCGGTAATAGAAACGCCGTACTTCATCTCATTTAGAGGAATATCTGACGGCTGATTACCTTCGTTAATATGGCTTTCAATCATCAGGCCAATAATTGATTTATTGCCCTCACGCACTTGGTGGATAACGTCTTCAGCAACCAATGGTTGACGACGGAAATCTTTACGAGAGTTTGCGTGGCTGCAATCAACCATCAACGCAGCTTCTAAACCAGATTTACCCAGCTCTTGTTCACACTCATGTACTGATACTGAATCGTAGTTCGTTTGCTTACCACCACGTAAAATAACGTGACCGTTTGGGTTACCCTGAGTCGTTAGCAGTGCAACCTCACCTTCACGGCTGATACCCATGAAACGGTGACTAGAAGAAGCAGCCTGCATCGCATTAATTGCAGTACCTAAGTTACCGTCAGTACCGTTCTTAAAGCCGATTGGCATTGAAAGGCCACTTGCCATTTCACGGTGAGTTTGAGATTCAGTCGTACGTGCGCCAATCGCAGCCCAGCTGAATGTATCTGCCAGGTATTGGGGGCTGATTGGGTCCAGTGCTTCGGTCGCTAGTGGGATCTCCATCTCAGCTAACTCAACTAAAAGCTCACGACCAACATGCAGACCATGCTCAATATCGAACGTACCATCTAGATGTGGGTCATTGATCAAGCCTTTCCAACCAACAGTGGTACGAGGCTTTTCAAAGTAAACACGCATAACAATATACAGTTGGTCGCTCAGTTCTTCAGAAAGTGCTTTGAGGCGTTTTGCGTATTCTTTCGCCGCTTCTAGATCATGAATAGAACATGGGCCACACACGATTAGCATACGGTGATCTTTCTTATGAATGATATTCGCAATCGTTTCACGAGACTCTTGAATAAAACGACGAGCATTATCGCTCAAAGGTAATTTCGCTTTTAACTCCTCTGGAGTAATCAGTACCTGTTCGTCGATGATATTGACATTGCTTAATTCACTTTTTTGCATAACTCAACCTGTATATTTATTTTTACACCCGACATTTCCATTTGGGCTAACAATCTTTAAAAACACAATAACAGCTACAAAAACGATTGCAAGTGTAAACAATAAAAGCATTTGATGTAAATATTTATTTACATATCATCTTTAATTCGTTCTGAGGCACAAATAGGCCTAAACCACTTCTAACACATACAAAAAAGGCGATATTTTTCATATCGCCTTCTTAAAACTTATAGAGTGTTTATTTGTCACCCAGCGTTTAACATTCGCTTAATTTGCTCTGAGGCCTCTTTCCATCGGCTATCCGAGTGAAGAGTCGGTAAGTCAAAGCTGTGCTTTTTAAGCAATGAGTTGGCTAAAGGCACCTCTTGAATCGCTAAGTGATCAAGAGCTTCAATTTGTGCATCTCGTTTATTACACATCAACACCATGTCACAACCTGCATTCAGAGCAGCCTTAGCTCTGTCGGCAGGGCCGCCCATAATCGCAGCGCCTTCCATCGTTAAATCGTCAGAGAACACCAAGCCTTTGAACCCAAGCTGTTGCTTCAATATTTTCTGCAACCAATACTCAGAGCCACTCGCTGGCTGATCATCATAGTGAGAAAAAACCACGTGCGCAGGCATCATTGCATCTAATATTCCAGCTTCAATTTGAGCCTTAAAAATGGCCATGTCAGTTTCAAAGATATCGTCTCTAGGATCGTAAGGCGTTTCAAGATGCGAATCAGCAATCACGCCGCCGTGTCCTGGGAAGTGCTTTCCTGTTGTCGCCATTCCAACCGATTTCATACCCTTAATAAAAGCGCTACTGTGGCGAACGATGGTATCAATATCTTCACCAAATGCTCGGCTACCAATCGCTTTACAGTCGTGGCCTTTGTCTAAAACAGGCGCAAAGCTCAGATCGATATCATGAGCAATCAACTCTGCCGCCATCAACCAACCCGCTTGTTCTGCTAATTGTTCGCCATTATTCTTGGTCGCAAATTCCTGAGCTGCAGGGATAATTGAAAAGCCATCGCGGAAGCGCTGAACTCGGCCACCTTCTTGGTCAACACCGATTAAAATAGGACGTTTTGCGACCTTGCGGATCTCTTTATTTAACGCCGATAGCTGTTTGCTATCGTGGTAGTTTCTAGCAAATAAGATGAGACCACCAACGGTTGGGTGCTCTAAAATTTCTCTATCTTCAGCTGTTAGCTCGTAGCCCGCAACATCTACCCACAACGGTCCCATATTTATCCCTTATTAAACCTAATTTCATAAACTTCCCGAGATTATTCTCTTTAAATTTGCTTTACAATGTTTTTAAACCAATCTATGGAAGACTTTAAGAATGCAGGGCAAGAGCTTAGGAATGGATCATAAAGAACTGTATATTGGGGTGATGTCGGGGACGAGTATGGACGGCGTTGATACGGCCTTAGTTTCGATAGAAGATACTGGTATCACATTACTCGCTCATGATGAGTTCCCTATGCCAGATGATATCAAAGCCCGTCTGCTTGAGGTTTGTATTGGTCAGAAAACGGATTTGATTGCCATTGGTGAACTCGACCACCAGCTTGGTCATTTATTTGCTGATGCGGTTCTGCAACTTCTCGACAAGTCAGATACGCCTGCATCATCCGTGACTGCGATTGGCAACCATGGCCAAACAGTATTCCACCAGCCAACCGGTGATGCGCCATTTACCATGCAGCTAGGTGACGCCAATATCATTGCCACTAAAACAGAGGTACAAACGGTCGCCGATTTCAGACGCAAAGACATGGCGCTTGGCGGGCAAGGTGCGCCATTAGTACCAGCGTTTCACCATACTATTTTTCACCCGCAAGACAGCTCCGTTGTGGTTTTGAATATTGGTGGTATCTCGAATATTTCAGTGCTACGCCCGAATCAGCCAACTCTTGGTTATGATACTGGTCCGGGCAATATGTTGATGGACGCTTGGGTAGATAAACACACGGGTGAGAAGTTTGACCGTGATGCACTGTTCGCGCTAAAAGGCCAACTCAATCAAGCTTTGCTCGAACAGTTGTTGAATGAATCTTACCTATCTCAAATGCCACCGAAAAGCACTGGTAGAGAGCTGTTTAATCTACCGTGGCTAGAGCAACAACTAACAGAATTTAAAGACCTTGCAGCAGAAGATGTTCAGCGCACGCTTTGTGAATACACCGCATTGACGATAGCCAATGAAGTGGAGACTTATCGCTTGGGTAGCCAAGCTGCACTGTATGTGTGTGGCGGTGGTACGAGAAATCCATTGTTGATGGAGAGACTGGCTGAACTGCTTCCTAGCTGGGAGGTTGATTCGACCACCAGTAAAGGTGTAGATGCCGATTACATGGAAGCGATGGCCTTTGCGTGGCTTGCTCAACGTCATGTTCATCAACTGCCAAGCAATTTACCCGAAGTGACTGGCGCAAGTAGGCCTGCCTCTCTAGGCGTTTTGTATCGTGCAGATTAATTTGATAGCCGTGCTAATTTAGTAACAATACTGACTTCGCGGTGCTGTCTAAACAATTTTAGAATCATCACTTTAGAATCATCATTTAAGGATCATTATGAGTAACGACGCTCTCATATCAGCGCTCTCGCACCTCGTTTCGGAGGGGAGAAACCCTGACACTATGGATATTGATCTGCTCACCTCTCTCGAAGTGGTTGAAAAGATTAACCAACAAGACAAACAGGTCCCACTGGCGATTGAAGCCGAATTGCCACAGATCGCGAAAGCGGTTGATAAGATCGCTCACGCCTTTCAAAACGGTGGCCGACTGATCTATATGGGCGCTGGCACAAGTGGCCGATTGGGCGTGTTAGACGCATCAGAATGCCCTCCGACTTTTGGTGTTTCAGACAAAATGGTTATCGGCTTAATCGCTGGCGGACCAGAAGCCATTTTAAAAGCCAAAGAGGGAGCGGAAGATTCGCTGACTCTCGGTATTGAAGACCTAAAAGCCATTCAATTTACAGACAATGATGTCGTGGTAGGCATCGCAGCCAGCGGTCGTACACCTTACGTGATTGGTGCGCTCAACTATGCGAATCAGATTGGTGCGGTGACGGTTGCGCTGTCTTGTAACCCAGGTGCTCCTATTGCCGAGATTGCTCAAATCGCAATTAGCCCCGTCGTTGGTCCAGAAGCCCTAACGGGATCAACTCGTTTGAAATCAGGGACAGCACAAAAGCTGGTACTTAATATGCTCACCACTGCGAGCATGATTCGTATTGGTAAGAGCTATCAGAACTTGATGGTCGATGTGAAAGCGACCAATGAGAAATTGATTGCCCGCGCAGCTCGTATCGTTATCCAAGCGACGGAGTGTGATAAAGCCCTTGCTGTTTCGACACTTAAAACCACCGATTATGATGTGAAACTGTCTATTTTGATGATTCTGACAGGACTGGGTTTAGAATCAGCTAAGGCTCAACTTGATCAACAAAATGGTTTCTTGAGAAAAGCGGTCGAGAATAATCAGTAATCTTAATTTGGTTTGTAGCTTTTCATTTAGACAGCTACTTTAACGACATACAAAAAGACCAGTACACATGCGGCACTGGTCTTTTTATTTTCTAATCGCCAGTTTGAGCTTAGTAGTCGTTAGAAAACTCATCCCAGCCGCGCTGCCATTCCATACGGAAGCGTTGAGCGTCTTCCGTACCTGAACAAACGCCTTCATAAACCTGGCCAGATAATCCAATTTGGTAAGCATGGTTTGGGTTGCAGTATTCAGCAACACCTAGATAGTATCCTTTGCTGTAGCCTGATTGGTCTACCGTTCCAAGCTTAGTCATCTCTTGGTAAGTACGTTGGGGGTTACCTTTGATACCGTCACGATAGCCAATCTCTTGCCAATTGCCTTCGGCCGCTAAATCTTGAACATTGGCGCTGCATCCTGCAAGGCTAAATGCCACGGCGAATAGTGCTATTATTTTTTTCATTTCAATCCTTTATATTGTTACTTCACCACTTCCTGACGAAGCGCTGCCTTTGTGGCGATTCTCCACTGAACACGTACCGATGTCCACTCATAGTCTGTTGTTGTCCTCTCAAGCAAGAGAACAAACCACTCAATGAGTTATAACACCACTTAATTGGCTATTCGACCGCTCACTCCTTTAGCGGAAGTTTCTTCTCATCGACTCCTTTAATATACACCCTGACTTAATTAATACATTCAGGGATAACAAATTATGATGTGGTTTCTTACCTGCGTCGCAGCACTCATTGGTGGCTACTTTATTTACGGTGCCTTTATCGAGAAGATCTTCGGTATCAATGAAAAGCGTCAAACCCCAGCCCATACCAAGCAAGACGGCGTGGACTACGTTACAATGTCGACGCCAAAGGTTTACCTAGTTCAGCTGCTTAACATTGCAGGTGTTGGTCCAATCTTCGGCCCTATCATGGGTGCCCTTTACGGCCCAGCAGCAATGCTTTGGATCGTGCTAGGTTGTATCTTCGCAGGTGCAGTACACGACTACTTCTCAGGTATGTTATCTATCCGTAATGGCGGTGCTTCGGTTCCAACCATCACTGGACGTTACCTAGGCAATGGCGCAAAACACTTTATGAACATCTTTGCCATTGTTCTGCTGCTTCTTGTTGGTGTGGTTTTCGTTTCTGCTCCAGCAGGCATGATCACTAACCTAGTGAACGACCAAACTGATTTCGTGATGTCTGCAAGCACTATGGTTGTTATCATCTTTGCTTACTACATCATCGCAACGATTGTCCCTGTCGATAAAATCATTGGTCGCTTCTACCCACTGTTCGGTGCACTACTTATCTTTATGTCTGTTGGCCTAATCACTGCGATTGGTCTATCTGACGAGCACCAAATTATGGGTGGCTTCGAGATAAAAGATATGTTCACCAACATGAACCCGAATGACCTACCACTTTGGCCTGCTCTATTCATCACGATTGCTTGTGGTGCTATCTCTGGCTTCCACGCAACTCAGTCACCTTTGATGGCGCGTTGTATGGAAAACGAGAAAAACGGTCGCTTCGTATTCTACGGTGCAATGATTGGTGAAGGCATCATCGCTCTAATCTGGTGTGCACTTGCTCTATCATTCTTTGGTTCAGCTGAGTCTTTATCTGACGCGATTGCAAACGGCGGACCAGGTAACGTGGTATACAGCGCTTCATTTGGCCTACTGGGTGTATTTGGCGGTATCCTTGCTTTCCTTGGCGTAGTTATTCTACCTATCACTTCGGGTGACACTGCGTTCCGTTCAAGCCGCCTTATCCTTGCTGAATACTTCAAGATGGAACAGAAAACACTGCGTAACCGCCTACTAATGGCTCTACCGCTATTCGTTCTTGGTGGCATCCTGACTCAAGTAGATTTCGGTATCATCTGGCGCTACTTTGGCTTTGCAAACCAATCAACGGCAGTAATGATGCTGTGGACGGCTTCAGCTTACCTACTACGTCACAACAAACTGCACTGGGTAACAACGGTTCCAGCTATTTTCATGACGTCTGTGTGTATCACATTCATCCTGAACAACAGCCAGCTAGGTTTTGGGCTACCGATGCAAATCTCAACAATCGTAGGTGTGATTTCTTCTCTACTTATTGCGGCTTACGTTATCAAGATTTCAAAAGGCAAAGGCAATATCGACCTAGCTGATGACGAGCAAGATCAAGAGTCAAAACCGGTGACTAAAACAGCCTAGTTCTTTAAAGCTCTTGATAACAAGAGACCAATCTTCTTAGAAAGAGACAAAAGGACTGTCAAGCACAGCTTCGCTTGCTCCCGTAATCACCCAGTGATTCGTGGGAATGAAGACTAAAGCCCATCCACTGTGATGGGCTTTGTTATTTCTAAATATTAGTTTCTCGACCTTGGGAAACCAAAGTCATTCGATATAAGCCAGAAAAGGCAAGCAAAGCTACCGTTACCCCGCAATGAGCTTTACACTTAACAAGCGTCTCAATAGGTGAAAATATGGAACTCATTCTTTCTCTGCTGCAACAAACCTGTGTCTACTTAGTAATAGCTTACATGCTAAGTAAGACTCCACTGATTCTCCCTTTATTGAGCATCTCTTCGCGGTTAAGTCATAAAATCAGCTGCTACATTCTGTTTTCCCTGTTCTGTATTATGGGCACTTATTTTGGATTACAGATCAATGACGCCATCGCCAATACGCGGGCAATGGGCGCGGTCATGGGCGGTCTGTTTGGTGGTCCGGTGGTCGGCTTTGCGGTCGGTTTTACTGGCGGTATCCATCGTTACTCTTTAGGTGGATTCACCGATCTAGCTTGTGCGATTTCAACCACAGCAGAAGGCTTGATTGGCGGCCTATTACACGTTTATCTCGTGAGGAAGAACAAAGCTAGCCAGCTGTTTAATCCTCTGGTGGTTTTCTCTGTAACCCTTTTTGCCGAAATCATTCAGATGATAATCTTGCTTGCCGTCGCGAAACCGTTCGAGCAATCCTACGCTCTGGTTTCTGATATTGCCGCGCCAATGATCATCGCAAACTCTGTGGGTGCGGCACTGTTCATGAGCATAATCCAAGACCGTAAAACCATCTTCGAAAAATACTCTGCGACCTTCTCTCGCCGCGCATTAACCATCGCCGAACGTTCAGTGGGTATTCTGCATGGTGGATTCAATTCCGATAACGCACAAAAAATCGTGCGTATCGTTTATGAAGAGACCAATGTTGGTGCCGTGGCGATTACCGACCGAGAGAAAATCCTCGCTTTCGTCGGCATTGGCGATGAACACCATATTCCAAACACCCCTATTTCATCGCAAAGCACCCTAACCTCGATGGAACAGAACGACATCATCTACCTCGATGGCAAAGAGAACCCGTACCAATGTTCTCTATCGCAAGATTGTAAATTGGGCTCTGCGCTTATTATTCCATTGCGTGCGGGTAATGAAGTGGTCGGTACCATCAAGCTGTATGAGCCAAAGCTCAAACTGTTTTCGACCATCAACATGTCGATGGGTGAAGGTATCGCTCAGCTATTGTCGAGTCAGATCCTATTCAGTAACTATCAGCAACAGCAAACACTGCTGACTCAAGCAGAGATCAAACTGCTGCATGCTCAAGTGAACCCTCACTTCTTGTTCAATGCACTTAACACCATCAGCGCTGTAACACGCCGTGATCCCGACAAAGCACGAGAGCTTATTCAGCATCTGTCTCACTTCTTTAGAAGTAATCTGAAGCAGAACATCAACACTGTGAAACTCAAAGACGAGTTGGCACACGTTAATGCGTACCTAACCATTGAAAAGGCACGCTTTACCGACCGATTAGAAGTGGAATGGGATATCGATCCGCAACTGTATGAGTCGCGACTGCCAAGCTTTACCCTACAGCCACTGGTTGAAAACGCCATCAAGCATGGTATTTCAAACATGTTGGAAGGCGGCCAAGTGAAGATCTATAGCGAAGCTTTCGAGGGTGGATTTAAGCTGATCGTGGAAGACAATGCAGGCAACTATCAGAAACCGTCTCAAGACCATGTCGGTTTAGGGATGGAAATTGTTGACAAACGACTCACTAATTTCTTTGGACAAGACTCTGCACTAAAAATAGAATCTCAACCACAGCAATTTACTCGAATGAGCTTTATCATACCTATACTAAAATAATGGTGTTTTCGTAGGTGATAGCTTCTGGGTAGCTACATTTAAAAGCCATATTTAAAAGATAAACGTGAATCAAGCAGGGATAGAATCAAGATGAAGATTGTAGGATGTTAAAGGCATTAGTTGTCGATGATGAACTTTTTGCTCGCGAAGAGCTGATTGAGCTACTGACAGAAACCGGTGAAGTAGAAATCATTGGCCAAGCGAGTAACGCGATCGAAGGACTGAAACAGATCAACCTTTTCAAGCCTGATGTCGTGTATTTGGATATCCAAATGCCGCAGGTTACCGGAATTGAACTATTAAGCATGCTTGATCCAGACACCATGCCCTACGTGGTGTTCGTTACCGCCTACGACCAATATGCGATTCAAGCCTTTGAAGACAATGCCTTTGATTACCTACTCAAACCGGTTGAACCTTGTCGATTAAACAAGAGTGTTTGTCGTCTGAATAAGGTCATCAAGCAGAACCAGAAAGCGCCAGAACAAAACATCTCCGCGATTGCTCCCTGTCACTTAGAGCAAATCCCGTGCATTGGTCATAACCGTATTGTGATCATGGCAAGCCAAACAGTCGAATGCGCTTATTCAGATATCAGTGGTGTGCATGTTCGTAGCTCATCACAAACTGCGACCTCACAGTTAACCCTGAAGATCCTAGAAGAAAAGACCGATTTGATCCGCTGTCATCGTCAATATTTGATCAACATTAAATCCATCCAAGAGATCAAGTTACTCGAGAATGGATTAGCAGAGGTCGTCACGCTTACCGGGTTTGAAGTGCCTGTGAGTCGTCGCTATCTCAAGACACTAAAAGAACAACTCGGTATCCAATAGCTTATCAAAGCGCACGATCAAAAAAGCCAACGTATCAACGTTGGCTTTTTACTGCTTGCGAATCGACTGTATGACGAATCGATCTTGTCACGAATCAATAGAGATTAGTCGACTTGCTTAATCTGTAGCTCTTTAGGTACTTCGAAGAACATGTTCTCTTCACGACCTTGAATCTCTTCGACTTCAGTTGCACCCAACTCACGAATACGATCTAAGATTTGGTTTACTAGCTCTTCAGGCGCTGAAGCACCCGCTGTCACACCAATTTTCTTTTTCCCTTCAACCCATTCTGTTTGAATGTCTCCAGGGCAATCGGTTAGGTAACCTGGCGTGCCTAGCTTCTCAGCCAGCTCTTTCAAACGTGTTGAGTTAGATGAGTTCTTAGAACCAACAACAATCACGACATCAACGTCACCGGCCATCTCACGAATTGCGTCTTGACGGTTTTGTGTTGCGTAGCAAATATCATCTTTACGTGGCCCTTGGATCTCAGGGAACACGCGGCGTAACTCTTCAATCACGTCTGCTGTTTCATCAACTGACAGCGTGGTTTGGCTAACGTAATGCAAGTTACTTGGATCATCCACCACTAGGTTCTGTACGTCCTCTGGCTTCTCAACCAAGTACATTCCACCGATTTGGCTAGCGTACTGACCCATAGTGCCTTCCACTTCTGGGTGACCCGCGTGACCAATCAGTACTACTTCCATATGCTTACGGCTCGCACGAGCAACTTCCATATGTACTTTGGTTACCAATGGGCACGTTGCATCAAATACCGTGAGTTCACGCTCTTTCGCTTCTTTACGAACGGCTTGAGAAACACCGTGAGCAGAGAAGATCACGATATTGTCGTCTGGCACTTCACTCAGTTCTTCGACAAAAATAGCACCACGCTGCTTGAGTCCCTCAACAACAAAGCGGTTATGCACCACTTCATGGCGAACATAGATCGGTGGCTGATACATTTCGAGTGCGCGTTCTACGATGCTAATCGCACGATCGACACCAGCACAAAAGCCACGAGGGTTAGCTAACATTATTTTCATTTCATTGCTCATCATTTACCGCGGTACTAAGGTTGTTTCTATAGAGTTCGCTGTCAGCGAGGTTCGCATTCTACAGTGAAGCGCCTAGACAGTGAAGCTTTGGGTGACATCACAGCTGTAAGGCTATCTTGTTCTAGCGTGAAGACAGCTATTCTATCGTTATTCTACCGCTAAGATGGTGACGTCAAACGTAACGTCTTGGCCTGCTAATGGGTGATTAAAATCAACCGTCACTGAATCACCTGCGATATCAGTGATAATACCCGGAATTTCCATACCGTCAGGGCCAGAGAATGCCATGATAGTGCCGACTTCAACATCAGTACCACCAGCAAACTTCGCTTTATCCATGTGGTGAATATGGTCTGGGTTAGGCATACCAAACGCATCTTGTGCTTTCAGTTCGATAGACTTTTCTGTACCCGCTTCAAGTCCAAGCAAACACACTTCGAAGTTTTCGCTTAGGCTACCATCACCCATAACGAACTTAGCGGGTTTGCCCATATTTTCGGTGCTATCGGCAACTGAACCATCCTTCATTTTAATCGTAAAATGTAGAGTTACTGCTGAATCATTTTTAATTGCTGCCACGTTACTTTCCTTAGATTTCTTTATTATTTGAGGATGCGCTGTGCTTTGCTTCCTTGTTGACTGAAGCATAAAAAAAAGCGCCGTCGGAATCAACCGACAGCGCTTAGGGCTATTCTATTCTGTGAGTCATAGACTGACTTTAGGGCAATCTATTTCAAAGCAATTTACTTAACACTCATTAATGCTTGGTAGCCTATTTGCTTTCATCTTTCTTGCGAAAGCCATCCAAGATGATCATCGCAGCACCGATACAGATCCCCATATCAGCCAAGTTGAATGCAGGCCAATGGTAAGTACCCCAGTAGAAGTCTAGGTAATCAACCACAAAACCATGCACAACGCGGTCGAACACGTTACCTACCGCGCCACCAATGATGATCGCATAAGCAATATTATTCCACTTTTCTGTCGCAGGTAGTTTGCTCATCCAGTATGTCAGCATACCCGTTACCGCAAATGCGATACCCGTAAATAACCAACGTTGCCAGCCGCTCTGATCGCTCAAAAAGCTAAATGCCGCACCATAGTTATGAACGTACAAAAAGTTAAAGAATGGCAACACCTCAATACGATTTGCCAAGCCATAACCCATATTGTCCATGACAAAGAGTTTGATGACGATATCAGCAAGGAACACCAGCAAAGCCAGCCATAACCAACGAACACCAGATTGTTTTAACGAAACTTCACTCATTTCTATTCCTAGTCTCTACTCAGTCAAATCATCTCATTATCCACTATCAAGAATGAACACGAGAAAGTCAGCTTGGTTAAACACATTTCCTATAATTAAAAATAACCCCAGCTGATACTGGGGCTATGATTTTTACAAAAAGTTCAGTCTTTCTCTGAGTCGTTATGCGTACTTACGCACTTCGCCTTCACCGTCGATGTTCGACACACAACGACCACAAATTTTCTCGTGACCTTCGATTGTGCCTACATCTGGAGTGTGGTGCCAGCAACGGTCACACTTCTCAGCTTCAGTTGCTGCAACTTCAACGTATAGACCTTCAACGTCTGTCGCTTGAGCTGTATCAGACTTATCGCTAAGTGGCTTAACAACAGCAGCAGAAGTAATAAGTACGAAGCGTAGCTCATCTTCTAGCTTGTTGATTTTAGCCGCTAGTGCATCGTCAGCGTATAGAGTAACTTCAGCCTGCAGAGCACCACCGATTGTTTTCTCTTTACGAGCATCTTCAAGAAGCTTGTTCACTGCGCCACGAACTGACTGGATTTCAGTCCAGAATTCGTTGCTTAGTTCTTCGTCGTCAGCAAGACCAAATAGGCCTTCGAACCACTCGCCTGTGAATACAAACGTGTCGCGCTGCTCTCCAGTTGGTAAAGAGCCAGGCATCTCGTTCCAGATTTCATCTGCAGTGAACGACATGATAGGAGCCATCCAACGAACGAGAGCTTCTACGATGTAGTAAAGTGCCGTTTGACAGCTACGTTGAGCATGGCTGCCCTGTTTCGCTGTGTACTGACGGTCTTTAATTACGTCTAGGTAGAAGGAACCCATTTCGATAGAACAGAACTGCATTAGACGTTGAGTTACGCCGTGAGTGTTGTACTCACCGTATGCCTTAACGATCTCTTCTTGTGCAGCTTGAGCACGGCCAACAGCCCAGCGATCAAGTGCAACCATTTCTTCAGCCGGAACTAGGTCAGTTTCAGGGTTGAAACCGTTCAGGTTAGCTAGGAAGAAACGAGCCGTGTTACGAATACGACGGTATGCATCAGCAGAACGCTTCAGGATCTCGTCAGAAACCGCAACTTCGTTAGTGTAATCCGTAGAAGCAACCCATAGGCGAAGAATATCTGCGCCTAGCTTGTTCGTTACATCTTTAGGAGCAACAACGTTACCGATAGATTTAGACATCTTACGGCCGTTACCATCAACTACGAAACCATGCGTTAGCACTTGCTTGTATGGTGCTACGTCTTTCATCGCGATAGATGAAATCAAAGATGACTGGAACCAGCCACGGTGTTGGTCAGAACCTTCAAGGTAAAGATCAGCACTGTGCGTTCTTTCTTCATTCGGGAAGTTGTACTCTTCACGAGAATCCACAACAGAGAAGTGCGTTACACCTGAGTCGAACCATACATCTAGCGTATCAAGTACTTTCTCGTACTTGTCAGCGTCTTCAGCCCCCATAAGTTCAGCAGCATCTACATCCCACCAAGCTTGAATGCCTTTTTCTTCCACAAGCTTCGCTACTTTTTCAATAAGAGCTGGGCTATCTGGGTGAAGTTCTGATGTTTCTTTATGAACGAACAAAGCAATTGGCACACCCCAAGTACGTTGACGAGAGATACACCATTCAGGGCGACCTTCGATCATACCTTCGATACGGCTTTGACCCCATTCTGGCATCCACTCAACACTCTTCGTTGACTCTAGTGCTTTTGCACGTAGACCAGCTTGATCCATAGAGATGAACCATTGTGGTGTTGCACGGAAGATGATTGGAGTTTTGTGTCTCCAACAATGTGGGTAGCTATGCTCGTAAGCGTGGTGATGAAGTAATGCACCTTTCTCTTTTAGAACTTCTAAAACAGAATCGTTCGCTTTAAATACATGCTGACCAGCAAAAAGCTCAGTGTCTGGCAGGTAAACGCCGTTTGAGCCTACTGGGTTAGCGATCTCTAGGTTGTACTTCTTACCAACCACGAAATCCTCTTGACCGTGACCAGGAGCGGTATGAACCACACCAGTACCAGAGTCAGTTGTTACGTGATCGCCAAGAACAGCAGGAACCGTAAAGTTGTAGAACGGGTGGTTGAACTGAGAAAGCTCAAGATCAGCACCAGTCGCAAAACCAAGGTTATGGAAACGCTCGATACCCGCACGATCCATTACGTCTTTTGCTAGTTCAGAAGCAACAATAATACGTTGAGCAGGCTGTTCGCCATTCGCTTCCACTTGGATCAATACGTATTCAAGATCATCACGTAGACATACTGCGCGGTTAGCAGGCAGAGTCCATGGTGTTGTTGTCCAGATAACGATAGAGATCTCGCCTTGACCAGCGTGGCCTTCTACTAGAGTAAATTTCTCTAGTAGAGCCGCTTCGTCAGCTGCAGAAAATTTCACATCGATAGATGGAGAAACTTTATCTTTGTATTCAACTTCAGCTTCAGCCAAAGCAGAACCACAGTCAGTACACCAGTGAACAGGTTTGAAACCTTTAAGTAGGTGACCTTTGTCTGCGATTTTACCTAGAGAACGAATGATGTTCGCTTCTGTGCCGAAATCCATAGTGCGGTAAGGTTTGTCCCACTCGCCCATGATACCAAGACGTTTGAAGCTCTCTTTCTGACCTTCAACTTGGCCCGCAGCGTACTTACGACACTCTTCGCGGAATTCAGCAGCCGAAATCTTCTGACCAGGTTTACCTTTCTTCTTCTCAACCATCAACTCGATTGGAAGGCCGTGACAGTCCCAACCAGGGATGTACGGTGCATCAAAACCAGAAAGGGTCTTAGATTTGATAATAATGTCTTTAAGAATCTTATTTAGCGCGTGGCCAATGTGAATGTCCCCGTTCGCGTATGGAGGGCCATCATGCAATACGAAAGATTTTTTACCTTTCTTTGCCTTACGGATTTCACCGTAAAGGTCTTCTTTGTACCAACGCTTAAGCATTTCTGGTTCACGATTTGCCAGATTGCCACGCATTGGGAACCCTGTTTCTGGTAAGTTCAGGGTATCTTTATAATCACTCATCGATTCTTAATTCCGTTATATTGGGCGAAGTTAGACATTATGTTAATCGGTGGAATTATCCGACTAATTCTTTAGCTGAAGCAACCACACCCTTGCGGCTTCAGCATCCAATTCTATTTGATTCTTTAGTGCGTCGAACGATTCAAACTTTATTTCGTCGCGCAGTTTGTGCAAAAGTCGTACTTCTAACTGTTTACCATATAAATTGGCTTTAAAGTCAAAAAAATGCACTTCTAATTGCTGCCTTACACCATTAACCGTTGGTCGTTGTCCAATATTAGCAACACCACCGACAGGAACACCGTCGATATCTAATGCTTCAACAACATACACTCCCGACACGGGAGAAACACAACGTTTTAATGGAATATTAGCGGTAGGGAAACCGATAGTTCTCCCTAGTTTTCGACCATGAGAAACACGACCACTGATACTGTAGTCACGCCCTAGCATGGTAGTACTAGAAGCCAAATCATTGGCCGCTAACGCATTTCGTATCTCAGTACTGCTTACTCGTAATTGGTTTAAGCAATAGCTTTGGGTGCTCACCACCTCAAAACCATACTTCTCGCCCGCTTCTTGAAGCATAGCGAAATTACCAGTACGACCCTTACCGAAGCAAAAATCGTCACCGACAACCAAGAATTTCACGCCAAGCTTATCAACCAAAAGGCCTTTAATGAACGCTTCCGCCGACAAGTTTGCAAAATACTGATTAAAATTCACACACAGTAAACGACTGATATCTAGCTTACTCAGTTGCACGTATTTATCTCGTAAGCGAGTTAAACGTGCTGGCGCTTTACCTTTGGCGAACAACTCCATAGGTTGCGGCTCAAACGTCATGACAACAGAAGGGAAACCTAATGCTGCAGCTTGTTTAGAAACCTGACTCAGAACCTCTTGATGCCCTAAATGAACACCATCGAAGTTACCTATGGTTAATACACAGCCATGATGCTGTGCTTTAATATTGTGTATACCTCGGATCAGTTCCATTGTGATCAGCTAAAACCTGTTATTTGCATCATTTATTGTGTGAAACCGACGGATTATATACTAATCAGTATTAATCTGTCGCTGCTTTTAAATGTTTTACTCTGACACCTAAAAACAGTATCGACACAATATAAGCAAAGGCGCCAAGTGCGATCAAACCTGTTAGTGTCAACGCTCTTTGGTTAAAGCCCCAATCAAGCCACAATTGCATATTGTCTAGCTGCCATAAAATCACGCCAATCATTACCGTACCTGAAATCAATAATTTAAGGCTAAACAACAATGTAGTCTTGGTTAAACGATAAACACCTGCTAAATGCAACCCACGATAAAGCAGAGTCATATTCACGAACGCAGACAACGCCGTTGCGATAGCCAAACCAACATAACCATAGAAATAAGCGAAGATTGCGTTGAACACCATGTTAGTCACCATCGCAATGATGCCGTACTTCACTGGTGTTTTGGTGTCTTGACGAGAATAATAGCCGGGAGCCAATACTTTAATAAGCATGAAATTCAGCAAGCCTGAAGCGTACGCCACCAAAGACATAGAGGCCTGGTTTACATCATGAGGAGAAAACTCACCGCGCATGAACAACACCATCAGCATCGGCTTTGCTAACACGATAAGACCGAGCATCGCAGGAATGCCTAGCAGCAACACCATGCGCACCCCCCAATCCATGGTATGAGCAAACCCTTCTCCTTGGGCATCAACGTGCTTACGAGATAAAGCCGGAAGAATGACCGTCGCAATAGCAATACCAAACAAACCGAGTGGGAATTCCAATAGTCGATCCGAGTAATACAGCCAACTGATAGAGCCCGTCGCTAGAAAGCTGGCAATAAATGTATCGAACAACAAGTTGATTTGACTTACTGACACACCAAACAAAGCCGGGATCATTAGCGTGCGGATCTTAACCACGCCCGGATCTCTCCAACCCCACTTAGGCTTAACCAATACTCCCGCTTTAATCAAGAAGGGCATTTGGAACAAGAATTGAACTAAGCCTCCAAGAAAAACACCGATGGATAAACCAATTTCAGGCTGCTCTAAATTAGGAGCAAGAAACCAAGCACAAGCAATGATCATTACGTTCAAAAACACAGGCGTAAATGACGAAACTGCAAATTTGCCCATAGTATTGAGGATTGCACCTGATAAAGCGACAAACGTAATGAACCATAAATAAGGAAAAGTAATTTTCAGCATTAAGCTGGCGAGTTCAAACTTAGGCGCCGAGGGGCCGTCATTAAGCCAATCAATAAACCAACCCGCACCGAACATTGCGGTGATAACCCCAGAGCCTAATACCCCAAGCACTGTGACAATAGAAACCATCACCCCGAGTGTACCGGACACCTTTGCTATCAAGTCTCGAGTTTTATCTTTATCACCTGCGGCGTGATATTCCGTTAATACTGGTACAAAGGCTTGAGAAAAAGCGCCTTCGGCAAACAGTCGACGTAAAAAATTAGGAATTTTATTGGCGAAGAAAAATACGTCTGCACTTGCTCCTGCCCCCATTAAGTTTGCTACTACGACATCACGTACTAGCCCCAAGACACGGGAAACAAAAGTCATTACACTGACAATCAGCCCTGACTTTAATAGTCGTTTACTCACACAAACCTCTGACACTGGTTGATTACTTTCAATCAAGGATAAATACTATCCTATCCTAAGAAGCATAATTATTAGCATTGGTCTAAAAATGCTGTTAGAATCCCCGCCATCTTAACCGCGATGACCTTTCCATACCAAAATTTGTTTGGTTGAGATTGGTTTTTGCACAAATCATTTGACAATTAAGCGCCTATGAGGGATAGTCCTCGCCCTTAAATTGTCACCGAACTAAGTTTTTGGGAGTTAGACCTTGGCAAACAGTAAATCTGCTAAGAAGCGCGCTATCCAAGCTGAGAAACGTCGCCAGCACAATGCTAGCCGTCGTTCTATGATGCGCACTTACATGAAAAAAACTATTGCAGCTATTGAAGCTGGCAATAAAGAAGCTGCAACTGCTGCTCTTGTAGAAGTTACACCTCTTCTAGACCGTATGGCGACTAAAGGCCTTATTCATAAGAATAAAGCTGCACGTCATAAGTCTCGTTTCGCTGCTGCAATCAAAGCTCTTTAATAGAAATTTGATTACAACGCAAAACGAAAAAAACCGGCCTCGGCCGGTTTTTTTATATCTGAAATTTGGCGAACACATCTCGAAGTCTGACTAATAGCTGTCTAAGCCTTGGCTAATAATGGTTCTTAAGCCTCACTAATAAATAGCGACACTTCCTTGTGCCTATCTTATTTCTGATAGGAAATGAGCTAATCCACCAGCAATAAGCTACTTGCAGTACATACCATACAGTAGGTTAATCATCGCTTTTACTTCTTCACTGCTCAATGTGTAATACACCGTCTGAGCTTCTTTACGAGTTTCGACTAAGCCATCCCTTCTCAACCAAGCAAGATGTTGAGATAACGCTGATTGACTCAATTCCAACTTGCCACATAACTCCCCGACCGACAGCTCTGTGCCATGCAATAAGCACAAGATCTGTAAACGTCGCTCGTTGGCCATGGCTTTGAGTAGAATAACGGCCTGCGCCGACTTCTTCTCCATCTCTTTTAAGTTCATAGTCTGGCTCCCAACGACTTATTACGCCAACTACGGGCTATCAGTATTTACGGCATATTGCTTGGATATGATAATCGATATCAATTCATTAACAAACTAACTCATTCGAACAATTTACTAAAATCTGCGTCACATACATTTTTTACTGCTGGATGTTGAATCATCCTTTCCGCAAATATGACGTAGTACTCTTCTTTTAACTCTTCAATATCACACAAAAGTTGCAAAGAAGTGTCTTCTTCCACTTCAGACATGTAAAGAGTGGGGGCAAGGAAAATAGCATCATGATGATAGCGCGCAAAAGCTTTCATCAAAGCAACATCATCAAATTCGCCCAAAATATCGGGTTTTAAACCCTGCCTATCAAACCACTGCAGTACTTTTCGTCCCATAGAAGTTCGACTTCCAGGGATCAAAAGCTTCCTTTGTTCTAACACAGCGGGAAAACTAATCCCTTCTACTTTACCAGAACAGAAGAAGCTCATTCCGCTCTCACCCAATTTCTTACTAAAAAGGCCTGGGCTTTGGCTTGAATCAACGGGACAGTCGGAAAGAATCATATCGAGTTTATGCTGAGAGAGTTGTTCGAGTAGCATTTCATGGGTCGACTCAAAACAGCGTAAATGAATGCTGTCATCGGGCGGGATAGTCGACATCAATATCTTACTGACCAATCTTTTGGACAGAGCATCCGCAACGCCAACATCAAATAGAATATTGGAGTGCTGGCTATAATTCACGATATCCAGCATTTCATAACTCAGGCCAAACATACGATCGGCGTACTTGAATACCAACTGGCCAAGCTCTGAAGGCTCAACACTGCGCCCGTTACGCTTTGTTAACTTACCATCCATACGTTCTTCTAACGCCTTGATCTGGCCAGTTACCGTTTGTGGCGTTAAAAACAGAGCTTCTGCGGCTTTAGTAACAGAGCCTTGTTTGCAAACCATCCAGAAATAATAAAGATGGTTATAGTTGAGATGCGACATAAGTACGCCGTAGTAAAAGAGTAGATAACCTTTTATATCAAATATGACACCTTCGCTCAACAAACTCGGAAAAACCTAACCTAAACAGCCATTACCACTTATTTTTTCGAAGTGTGTGATTTCATAATGTAATATTTGAGCGATTATTTTCAATTTTTTCTAACTTTTAAGATCTATATCACCCATAGAAGAGATCATAAATATTCAACTAAAACAATCATTTAAGTAGATACCCCCGTGCATGCACGGGGTACTTACTGTTACAACTCCATGCGGAGTTGACCAGAATCCTTTTCGCCCTGGTGTCTAACGTAATTCGCTATAACTTGTTCATTCACGCCTACGCTACTGACAAAGTAACCTGGCGACCACACAATGTTCTCTTTCCAGTAAACCTTACTTAGCCAACTGAACGTTTTTCGCATGTGGTGCGACGATTGGCTTTTTAGTTTACCCATGACGTCTGAAATACTGTATTTCGGTGGGATAAGCATCATCATATGCAGATGATCTTCATCAAAGCCTATCGTCTCAATCTCAACGCCAGGTAAACTTCGCAGTAACTTTGGCATAACCTTCCGTAGGTAGCTGCACATACCAGGATTCAGGATTTTCCGACGGTACTTAGTTACCCAAACTACGTGATACTTCGTGTAGTAGACACTATGGGATGAGGTGTAATATTGCATTTATCCATCGTACCGTCTCCAAAGGCATTCATCCACGGGTAAACCCGTGGTTTTCTGTATCCACAGAATAAACAACATTAGCGATGAGAATATTTAAAGAGTAAATCATCACAAAAAAGTCTTACCTAAACCAAAATGTAATATTACTGAAATATTTCCCCTCTAACATCACGCTCAGATTAAACAAACAGACCAAACACAGACTTAAACGGTCCAATGGAGAAAACATTATGAACCAAGCTACTACTGCAGCAGCGCCTATCTCGAGCACAACTCGTTGGCTACGCTGGGCTAACTTGGCATTCATGCTTTACCTACTATTACTTTCAGTTTCAATGGTTGGTACAGGCTTCAAATGGGCAACAGGCGAGCAAGCAAAGGTTCTTTTCGAATTTGCTTCACACCCAGTTGCAGGCTTAATGATTGGTTTGGTGGCAACAGCACTTATTCAATCATCAAGTACAGTTACTTCAATTATCGTTGGCCTTGTGGCAGGTGGTTTACCTGTTGAGCTAGCAATCCCTATGATCATGGGTGCAAACATTGGTACTACAGTAACCAATACGCTAGTTAGCCTTGGTCATGTTCGTTGTAAAGATGAGTTCAAACGTGCATTCGCAAGTGCGACGATTCACGACTTCTTTAACCTATTAGCCGTTGCAATCTTCCTACCACTAGAGATGGCGTTTGGTATCCTCGAGAAAATTTCTCACTGGTTAGTATCACCGATGCTAGCAACAGGTGATATGAGCATGGGTGGACTAAACTTCATCAAGCCAATCACTAAGCCTGTAGTCAGTGCGATTAAAGAGCCACTATCAACATTTGGTGACACTGTTGGCGGTATCATGCTTATCGTTCTGGGTATCGCAACTATCTTCGTAGCTATCACGGTAATGGGTAAGCTAATGAAGAGCCTAATGGTTGGCCGTGCTCGTGAGATTCTAAAGAACGCAATCGGTCGTGGGCCTATCCACGGTATCGCTTCTGGCTCTATCGTTACTATCCTTGTTCAGTCTTCTTCAACGACAACAAGCCTGATGGTTCCACTAGTAGGCTCAGGTGTTCTTAAAGTACGTGATGTTTACCCATTCACCCTGGGTGCAAACATCGGTACGTGTATTACTGCTCTATTAGCAGCAACAGCAGTATCAGGTGAATTCGCAGTATTCGCACTTCAGATTGCTCTAGTACACTTGGTGTTCAACATCATGGCAACGGTATTCATCTTCGGTATTCCGTTCCTACGTGAACTTCCAGTGAAAGCCGCTGATATCATTTCTGACATGGCTGTGAAAAACAAAGCTGTAGTGGCTGGTTACCTTATTGCGGTATTCCTTGTACTGCCGGGTAGCGTGTTAGCACTGACTGCTTAATAGCAAAACAAACATCGCTTATAGCAAAGCCCGCAACCTAGGTTGCGGGCTTCTTCTTTTTAGGAGCAGATGAGGGAAGCAAAAAGAAGATACTGGATGCGAGTGAACGAGTGACGAAGAGCGACTCCCTCCAATTAACTGCGTTTGATATTTAGTATCTCACACCTAAAAACCGTCATTCCCTACAGCGAGGGACGAGCTTGATAGGGAATCTACCTAACACATAACACCCAGAGTTTCCCTACTCCGTCCTTCGTCAGTATAGAGAATTACGGCTGCTTTTGATCTTCGTATCTCGCCCCCCGATTACTCCTCACTACTCACTTAGATGCAAAAAAGGCTGCACAGAGGCAGCCTTTCAATCAAACAAAGCGAATTAGATTAAACCGAGAACGGGTACTTAATCGCTTCGTGGCATTCATAACCTTCAACCCAGAAGTCATCCACCGTTACCCAAGTTTCTAAATCTTCTAGAGACTTAATTTCAGGATTCATATGGAATGTTGGGCCAGCTAGAGGTTCACGCTTCAACTGAATATCACGCATTGGTGCAAGTTGATCTTCATAGATATGAGCGTTAACAAGCTTATGGTAAGCCACGCCCGCTTTCTTGCCTGTGATCTGCGCCATGATAGCGAGGAACACATACACTTGAACCATGTTGAAGTTCAAACCTAGCGGGACGTCACAAGAGCGCTGAGTACTGTTTAGGTACAGAGTGTCACCAAGCAGAGAGAAGTGGTGACTGTACATGCACGGACGCAAACAACCCATGTGGAACTCGCCTGGATTATAGAAGTTTAAGATCTCGCCGCGGTCATCAATACCTTTCGTTAAATCATCAACAATCTTCTTCAGTTGGTCAATATGATCACCATCAGGTTTCGCCCATGCACGTCCTTGAACGCCGTAAACACGTCCCATGTCGTCTTCACCCTTGCGGTAAGGGTTATTCAGCCATGCTTCGTTCAGGTTCGAATTCGCATCCCAAGTTTTAGTCCCTAGCTTACGAAAATCTTCAGCGTTATCGTAACCACGGATATAGCCAAGCAGTTCAGCAACAGCCGATTTCCAAAAGCTCTTACGCGTTGTTACCAGTGGGAATTGGTTATTACCAACATCATATTCAAGGTCAGCATTGATCACAGTTAGGCAGCGCTTACCCGTGCGTTCATTTTCAATCCAAGTACCGTCATCAACGATACGCTGACAGAGATCTAAATACTGTTTCACACCAATTCCTTACTTCGTTTGTTGTGGTAATTCGTCTTTGTAGTGACCACGCTTGTATGCCCAAACCATCATCAGCACGCCGATGATAACCATTGGCAGTGACAGAATTTGTCCCATAGAGATAAATCCACCGAACAAACCTAGGTGAGCATCTGGTTCACGTACGTATTCTACTAAGAAACGGAATGTACCATATCCTGCTAAAAATAATCCTGATAAAGAACCAAGAGGACGCGGCTTTTTGATAAACCAGTTCAAGATAAGGAACAGCACAATACCTTCAAGCGCCATTTCATAAAGCTGAGATGGATGACGAGGAAGTGGACCACCATTCGGGAACACGATAGCCCATGGCACATCAGTCACTCGGCCCCAAAGCTCGCTGTTCATAAAGTTACCTAAACGACCCATACCCAAACCAAATGGAACCAGAGGCGCGATCATGTCTGCTACACCAAAGAAGGTTCGACCGTTCTTTTTCGCATACCAAAACATCGCAGTGATTACACCAAGCAAGCCACCGTGGAAAGACATACCACCAGTCCATACCTTAAAGAGGTAAAGTGGGTCTGCTAGGAAAAGGTCAAAATTGTAGAAAAGCACATAGCCAATACGACCACCAAGCACCACACCAAGGAAGCCAGCAAACAGCAGATCTGATACTTGCTCTCGAGTCCAACCACTATCAGGTTGATCAGCTCGGCGGTTTGCTAACCAAAGCGCAAACATAAAACCGACCAGGTACATTAGGCCATACCAACGAACTGAGATTGGTCCTAGTTCAATAAGAACAGGATCGATATTTGGGAATTCGATAAAACCCTGAGACATACTTGGCTCTCTATCTATTTAATAAACAATGAGTTAACTGCTTCACTGAAATTAAGCAACTCAGCACAACAACCAACGGAGAAATGCACTACAGCAGCATCATCGACGCTATAAACATTAAAAATACCGCAAAGAATTTTTTCAACACTGGCGTTGGTAGTTGAGTCGCCAACTTAGCGCCAATTCGAGTGGTCAACACTGACGTGCAAGATATCGCAACCAGAGCGGGTAGATACACGTAACCTAAACTGAAAGCGGGTAAATCGTTAACCGATGAACCATGCCAAATAAATCCAAGCATTCCTGAAATCGCAATGACACAACCGCATACTGAAGATGAACCGACGGCTTTGCGCATTTCCACACCGTGATGATTCAGGAAAGGTACAGATAAAGACCCTCCCCCGATACCCGCCAAGCTCGATACCACACCAATTCCACCGCCATACATCATCGTCTTCGCCGAACTAGGCATCACTTTTGGGCTTGTAGAGCGAATGGATAGCAGCATTTGCAGTGCTAACATCAAGACGATCACACCAAACACCTTCGGCAGATATTGTGCGGGAATTACGTCTGCGATCAAAGAACCTAGGAAGCCACCGACTACCACTCCAGGCATCAACCACTTCACAACAAAGATCTCGACGTTGCCTAGTTTTAGGTGATTAATCGCAGAAGATCCTGACGTAACAATAATGGTTGATAACGAAGTCGCTAAGGCCATCTGCATTGCAAACTCTTGAGGAATACCCGCTTTAGGAAGCAAAAACAGTAAGGCTGGAACCACCAGCAAACCACCACCAATGCCCAGCAAACCCGCTAAAACACCAACAACAGCACCAAGGCCTGCCAACAAGCCAATGAGTTCGTATGACACGTTAAATCCTATTTTTTACCCGCTCGAATGAAGCCTGTAAATTCACGCTCTTCGAAATAATTGAGCATCATACTATAGATGTCACTTCCATACGGTTTTGATAGCGCCTCATTTGCCAAATTCTGCAGTTCGCTAAGCTTAGATTGACGAATCAAATACTTAGTCCTTGCGACATTTGAGGTATTCATACTTAACGTCTCATACCCTAATCCAATCAAGAGCAAAGCGCCCATTGGATCACCCGCAAGCTCGCCACATATACACACAGGCAATTGATATTGCTTACAAGTATCATGGATGTGTTTCAATGCCATGATCACTGCAGGGTGCATGAATTCATAGACATCAGAGACACGGGAATTGTTCCGATCAACCGCCAATAAATATTGAGTTAAATCATTGGTGCCCACCGAAACGAAATCAACTTTATCCGCAATCAGCGGAAGAAGGTAAAGCATAGATGGCACTTCAATCATGATACCGATACGCGGCATACGAACTCGACTGTCGAGTTCATGCACTTCATCATAGGCTTGCTCGATGAGTTGAACTGTATCATCCAGTTCTTGAGTGCTAGAGATCATTGGCAACAAGATACTCAAGTTCTGACTATCACAACTCGCACGTAACATCGCACGTAATTGGATAATAAAGATGTCAGGGTGATCGAGCGTAAAACGAATACCACGCCAGCCAAGGAATGGATTGTCTTCTTCTATTGGGAAGTAAGGTAACGCCTTATCGCCACCAATATCCAAAGTTCGCATCACAACTTGCTTCTCAGGGTAACTCGCGAGAACAGATCGATACTGCTTGAACTGTTCGTCTTCTGACGGGAATCTTTGTTGTAACAAGAAAGAGATTTCTGTTCGATACAAGCCTACACCATCCACCCCTTGGTTGATCGCAATATTGGTATCGGCACTTAAGCCCGCATTTAGCAAGATCTCGACTTTTCGGTCATCTTGGGTTTTTGCAGGTAAGTACAATTCTCGGTTAACCATAGAGGAGAGTTCACTCTCTTCTAGGATTAACCCTTGGTATTCGCTCAGTAGGCTCTGAGTCGGCTCAATAAATATCTCACCGCTGTAACCATCAACAATCGCTTGTTTGCCATTGGCTTGAGCTAGATTGAGGTTTACTCCCATTACCGAGGGAATGCCTAATGCGCGAGATAAAATAGCCGCGTGCGAGTTAGCCGCCCCTTCAAGCGAGACCACCGCCAACAATTTTTCTTTTGGAATCGACGCTAAGACTGAAGCGGTTAACTCACGCACCACCAAGACAATCGGTTTATCTAGCGTCCGCAGCGCGTGTTCTGAGTTGTGAAGGAAATAGAGCAGCCTTTGACCCAGCTCGCGAATGTCTTGTGCCCTCTCTCGAAGGTAAACATCAGACATACGGGCAAAACGGTTGGAGTAACTCTCAACAACCTGTCTCAATGCCCAATCAGCCTTGTCGCCTTTCTGAATTTGGCTTTTCAGATCCTTACGCAACATAGGGTCGTTGAGTAAGTGGGTAAACAAGTCAAAGATCGCCAGCGCATCTTTGTTGATTTCACTGTCTAGGCGCTTTCGCATACGCTTGAAATCGTTGAGGGCATTTTCGACCGCAACCGCCAACAACTCATGCTCTCTTTCAACATTGAGCGTCGATGCCGGGTAAACATCGGTTAATTCAGGCTGCGTGTTGTCCCACCATAAATCACCGATAGCGACACCAGATGATGCAGCAATACCTTTAATCGCAGGCAGCTTTTGTTGCTCAAGAAGCCAATGGCCTTGAGTTTGGGCATGCGCCACAATAACCGCAAGTTGAGCTGAGAGAGTGACAAGGAAAGACTCTTCCATTTCACTGAATAAACGAGGAGATTTCTGTTGAATAACCAAAACGCCAAGCACTTGCTTGCGATGGATAATCGGAGTGCCTAGAAAAGAATGGTAAACACTTTCTCCTAGTTCTGGAAAAAACTTATAAGCTGGGTGAGCAGATGCCTGTGCAAGGTTAATAGGCTCAGCACTTCTTTTGACAAGGCCAACTAAGCCTTCGTCAAAACCAATGTGAATACTATTCCCTTCGAAGATGAGGCCTTGAGTTGCCATCAACTCAAGGCGCTGCATATCACTATTCGCTAGATAAACGGTGCAGCACTCTGTCTGCATCGCACTGCATGTCTCTTTCACCAAAATATCAAGAGCCGTCGACACATCTTCAACTCTTGATACGTGTTCAACTATTTCCCTTAGTTGGCTGAGCATGCTTAACCTCTACGCAATTTGCGTTTTCCTTTTATTTTTCGCTCTTTAAACGGCATTGCTAAAGATGCGAATTCTTTCATCGCTCGACGGTAAACATCTCGCTTGAAAGAAACAACTTGTCGAACTGGGTACCAGTAACTCACCCAACGCCAACCATCAAACTCAGGTGTACTTCCACGCTGCATATTGATATGCGATTCATCGCAATCTAAGCGCAAAAGGAACCACTTCTGTTTTTGTCCAATACAGACAGGTTTCGAATCCCACCGAACCAGTCGTTTGGGTAGCTTATAGCGTAACCAATGACGACTTGTCGCGACGATTTTTACATCCTTTTTTGTAAGGCCAACCTCTTCATACAACTCGCGGTACATTGCCTGTTCCGGAGTTTCACCTTCATCTATTCCCCCTTGAGGGAATTGCCATGAATGTTGCCCGTATCGTTTAGCCCAAAAGACCTGACCATGGTTGTTACAGATTACAATACCAACATTTAATCGGTAACCATCGCCATCTATCACTGGCCAACCTCTATCTAAATTTTTAATTACACTGATTTTTCCACATATCCCCAATTGGAGCAAACTTAGTGACGTGACAAGCGCTATATTTATGAGTATTAACTAAGAATATGGATAAGTTTTGCTCAAATCTTAGTTACCCACATAAGAGTGAGACATAGACCACATTTATTCACCTTTTCTGTGAATAACTATGTGAAGAATTACCCGCAATCGTTTTTTTAAATCCATACATTCATCAATCCCGAAAGTAGCCCTCTCGCTATTAACAATAAAAAACATACAAAATCAATAATTTAAAAACCAAACCATAAAGTAAACCATCTTCAAAAACTAAAAGATCTTTTCAAAACCAAACCTGGTTAAAGATCAACCATTCCGCTGCTTATCCACACTGGTGGGTCAAAGGTTCATTTTGAACCCCATTTAGCAAGCATTTTATCCACCAAAAAACCCTGTTTATTTATACACTAAATTAATATTTCAATTAATTACCTTCATGACCTGTGGATAACCATGAGTTTGATCCCTTTTATAGCAATGAGATCATTTCTTAACCAGTCGGCATTTGGTGATAACTTCTGATAAAATCATTTTTTTGATCATGCCTTTTATTATGAAACCAGAACCACAAACACAACAAGAGCTCTTAGACAGAGCGTATGCTATTGCCGGAATGACATTCAAAGAGCTCGCGGACGAAGCTGAGATGATCATGCCAAACGATCTTAAGCGCGATAAAGGCTGGGTTGGACAACTATTAGAATGGCATTTGGGTGCAGCGGCAGGCAGTAAACCAGAGCAAGATTTTGCTAAATTAGGGATCGAGCTAAAAAGTATTCCTATTGGTTATTCTGGCAAGCCTTTAGAAACTACCTTTGTCTGCGTAGCACCGCTAATGGGAGTACAAGGATTAACATGGGAAACCAGTCACGTCCGAAATAAGCTGTCTAAAGTATTGTGGATCCCCGTTGAAGGTGAGCGAGAGATCCCTCTAGCAGAAAGACATGTTGGATCCCCATTACTCTGGACACCAACACAAGCGGAAGACGAAATCTTAAAAAGAGATTGGGAAGAGCTCATGGAGTTGATCGTGTTAGGCAATGTCGAGCAGATCACAGCAAGGCACGGAGAAGCATTGCATTTACGACCGAAAGCAGCGAACAGCCGAGTCTTAACAGAAGCGTACGGTGCGAGTGGAAAACCTATCAAGACCAAGCCTCGTGGTTTCTACCTACGAACCCAGTTCACCCATAACTTGCTCACAACGCACTACGCATAAATAGCTCACAGCCACTGTGCCTAGCGACTAATCCTTGTTTCGCAGATGACTAACGCAATGGATGGCATTGGTTGCCGTGTGTTACAGAGGCGTTCTAATGCGGCTTTAGAGCCAGCTCTATATCGCAGTAACCTTGGCTTGGTTCATTACCAAACTCGTCATACGCATTGTGCAAACGCAGGTATGCCTTTTCAAAGCCCAGCCGGAGCAACTCCTCTTTTACTTGATCCAAGGATCCAAAGTGAAGCGGTTCTCCGTCTTGCTCAACGGGTTCCAACTTGTGTTTATATTCTACCGCCAATAGATATTCCGAGATATCGGAACACCCAATAACGTACACTTTAGGTGTTTGATAAGAGTCTTTATGCTCTCCATGTAACCACATGTCTAATTGATGCTTTTGCATAGCAAGCCTCCATTGCTACATAAAGCTTAGTAGAACTCTTTTCCTTTACTAGATAACGACTTAAAAAATCATACATAACGGCTTAAAAAAGCAAAAAAGAGAAGCAAGTGCTTCTCTTTTTTGGCCAGATCCAGTTCAAAAGCTTGTGCTTGAGACGCCATAACTATCGCTGATGTTTATCTTAAGGGGCAAAAGGCGCTATCACCCCACAAGATTACGTCGGTATTCGCGCGCTTAAGACTCGACGAAGGTGACGAACTCGACGCTCAATCGTGACTACTTCAGGCTCAGAAAAACCAATTGGTCGACCATCGGCTTCAAGGCCAATATCTCTCAATAAGTGGGTATTGTTCCATGGTAGATCATATGAACTACGACGAACTTTTCGTTGCCATTCACGTTCTTCACGACGAAGGTCTGCACGGATAAGGACTGTTGCTAGTTTTAAATAGACTGAGTGACGCATAATAACTCTCCAGTTGTGGAATAAACTGAGGAAAAATAGCGTTCTAGATAGTATGAGGGCTTCTCACTTAGCTGCTATTTTTCCGCAGCCAAATAAGGGTACGGATCTATTAGTTAGGTTTATCTTGGGTGTTTCGATCGGCCATGACTGATGCTTGTGACATAACAGTCACCATGTCAGTACACGGATCAAATGACGCGCAAATATGCTGTATAAAATCGAAATGTTTCATTTGCGCCTCCAAACTAACTAAAAAATCCAAAAAGAAATGAGATAACAAAAGCAAATAAGTCGTTGTTGAACCATTGCTTTCACGATTAAAGTCTAACCAAGTGAGTATATTATTCAACAGATAATTGATTAACAATTTCAAAACAAATGATTCACCCGAAACATTAGTTGCATATCACTTCATATATAACATATTCACTATTATTATATGAAATCACAGAACATCTCTCTTAACGACCTAGCGTCCAATAGCTCAACCTATCAGCCAGCAACAGCCAGCAGCCAACAGCCAGCAGCCAACAGCCAACAGCCAACAGCCAACAGGAAGTTGTAGCGATGGGTAACAAAAAAGCCACGCATCATGCGTGGCTCTTAAATTGACATTAACCGGATAAAATCGATTAGTTGAGATTTCTAAACAACACCTTCAGAAATCAGGCTATGTTTGTTCAGTAATCGGTACATGGTCGCGCGTGAAACTCCAAGTTCCTTAGCAGCCAGCGACACTTGACCACCATAGGATTCCAGAACAATCAGCAACGCATCTCGCTCTGAACGCTCACGGATACTTTTGAGGCTGCGGCGCTCATCATTTTGCTTAGGTAAATCCAGCTGATGATCGTCAATGATCACCGAATCCGACATCAACACAACGCGTTTGATTTGGTTCATCAGCTCACGGACATTGCCCGGCCAGTGATAACGATTCATCGATCGAAGCGCTTCGTCAGAGAAACTCTTAGCTTGAGCATTAAACTCTTTCGAATACTGACGCAAGAAATGATTAGCCAGCACAGAGATATCACTAACCCGCTCTTTTAAGCTCGGAACCTGGATTCGTAGAACATTGATATAGTGGTAAAGCTCTTCATTGAAATCACCCTCAATCAATGACTTTTCAATATCAGAAGAGTTAGCCGCTAGAATACGAACATCCACAGATTTCGACCCAGTCTCCGTCTCTACCTTCCCTTCTTGCAAGAAGCGCAATAAATTCAACTGTTGATTGCGAGGCATCGCTAACACATCATTGAGCAATATCGTGCCGCCGTCCGCCTCTTCCAACATACAAGGGGCAACATCAGACAGAGCTAAAATGCCAAAGACTTCAGACTCAATTCTCATCTCAGACAGAGCTCGGCAGTTGACCGTTAAAAATGGCTTTTGCGCGCGCGAAGAGTTTTGATGAATCGAGCGTGCAATCGTCTCTTTGCCTGCCCCACTCTCGCCATAAATCAAGATACTGACATCAGTCGGCCCAATACGCTTTACTTGGTCTCTTAGGCGCTTTACTGCCACCGAGTCGCCCAGCAAGCCCATATTTTTGTTAATGCCATAGTTTGGCCATACTTTCTGCTCAAGCTTAAGCATACCAAGCTGGTGACCTATGGTACTCAGTAGCTGCGCATCTGGAATGGGTGCCGTGAAAAAGTCGATACAGAAGTTAACGATAAACTGGCAAATAGTATCGGAGCTTAATTGCGATTCACGGATAAAGGCGAGCCATCTAACCTGCTTATTGTTACTCACCAAGTTTGCAATGCCATTTAGGCTGAACTCATCATGACTAAGGTCCACAATGCCAATGCATGGGCCTATATCAGCAATCAATGCATCGGCTTTTCGTAAATCTGCACACTGGGTACACTGCCAACCCACTTGTTCTAATACAGATAACCAGGGTTCGTACGCACCACCAACGACGATAAGAGAACCTGGTAAGGAATCCATCTTAAATTGAGTTCCCATCCTTCTTCCTTGTTCTATTTTTATTTAAATCCGGCTAATACGAGTCACTGCTTCATCGTTCGACAAAAATGCCGCGAGATCGTATTAAGCGCAGAGACGTATAGTAGTGAGACTATCTTAGATTTTTTGTCTCAATAGTAAGACTATGTCAGAAATAATGATTTTTCGAATCAAGAGTGCGGTACAGGCAAGGTTTTGGGCACTTAGAAATAGAAAAAGCCACCCGAAGGTGGCTTTTAAATCGAATCGGCTGTTACAGCCTGTCAGCGAAAATTACGCTTGAGGACGCATTGCCGGGAACAAGATCACGTCACGGATAGTGTGCGTGTTAGTAAATAGCATCGCTAGGCGATCGATACCAATACCTTGACCCGCCGTTGGTGGTAGGCCGTGCTCTAGTGCAGTAATGTAGTCTGCATCGTAGTACATCGCTTCGTCGTCACCCGCGTCTTTCGCGTTCACTTGTGCTTTGAAACGCTCATCTTGGTCTTGTGCATCATTAAGCTCAGAGAAACCGTTCGCTACTTCACGGCCACCGATGAAGAACTCAAAGCGGTCTGTGAAGAATGGGTTGCTGTCGCTACGACGAGCCAGTGGAGAAATGTCCGCAGGGTAGCCTGTGATGAACGTTGGTTGAATTAACTGAGGCTCAGCCGTTTCACCAAAGATCTCTTCAAGAAGCTGACCACATGTCCAGAACTTCTCAACGTACAGACCCACTTCTTCTGCAATTTTAACCATCAATTCTCTGTTCTGAAGATCGTCTTCAGTCAGAGCTTGAATGTTTGCATTTTCAGGTGTGTAGTGTTTGATTGCATCGAACATGCTCATGCGAGAGTAAGTGCCACCGAACTCAACAGTTTCGTCACCGTAAGGCATAGAAGTCGAACCAAGAACGTCCATCGCTGCTGTGCTTAGCATCTCTTCCGTTAGATCCATTAGATCTTTGTAGTCAGAGTACGCTTGGTAGAATTCCATCATTGTAAATTCTGGGTTGTGACGTGGAGAAAGACCTTCGTTACGGAAGTTACGGTTGATCTCGAATACACGGTCAAAACCACCAACTACTAGACGCTTAAGGTAAAGCTCAGGTGCAACACGTAGGTACATGTCGATGTCTAGTGCATTGTGATGAGTGATAAATGGTCGTGCTGTTGCACCGCCTGGGATCACGTGCATCATTGGCGTTTCAACTTCTAGGTAGCCTTTTGAGCTCATGAAGTTACGGATTGAAGACACAAGCTTAGAACGCACAATGAATGTGTTACGAGAGTCTTCGTTCACGATTAGGTCAACGTAACGCTGACGGTAACGCATCTCTTGATCAGTTAGACCGTGGAACTTCTCTGGCAGAGGACGAAGTGCTTTCGTTAGCAATTCAAACTCTTCCATGTTCACGTAAAGGTCGCCTTTACCAGACTTGTGAAGCGCACCTTTAACACCGATGATGTCACCGATATCTAGGCCTTGGTACTTCTCTTTTAGTACTTTTTGAACGTCTTTCGCTGCGTATGCTTGGATACGACCAGAAGTTTCTTGAATCGCAAGGAATGGACCACGCTTCGCCATAATACGACCAGCGATCGCAACGATGTGGTTAAGCTCTTCTAGCTCTTCCTTAGACTTCTCACCGAATTCCGCTTGAAGGTCGCCAGCTAGGTGCTCACGACGGAAGTCATTTGGGTGACCGTTAGCTTTACAGTTCAGGCGGATGTGATCCAGCTTACTGCGGCGCTCAGCGATTAGTTTGTTCTCTTCAGGTGAAGAAGCTTCTTGTGCGTTTTCGTTTTGAACAGCATCAGTCATTAGAGATGTACCCTGCTTTTATAATTTGGACAGCTATATTTTTTCAAATATAGTCATTTTTACCAATATTCTTGGTAAAGCTTAATAGTTGGTAAAGCTTACAGACCTGATTTCAGGCTAGCTTCAATAAACTTGTCTAAGTCACCGTCAAGAACCGCTTGAGTGTTACGGTTTTCGATGCCGGTGCGCAAATCTTTGATACGAGAATCATCCAGTACGTAAGAGCGGATTTGACTGCCCCAACCGATGTCTGATTTCGTTTCTTCGCTCGCTTGTTTTTCAGCATTTTGTTTTTGAATCTCAAGTTCAAAAAGCTTAGCACGTAGCTGCTTCATCGCTTGATCTTTGTTCTTATGCTGCGAACGGTCATTCTGACATTGAACCACTGTGTTGGTTGGAACGTGAGTAATACGTACCGCCGATTCAGTGGTGTTTACGTGCTGACCACCAGCGCCAGAGGCACGGTATACGTCAATACGTAAGTCAGAAGGATTAATGTCGATCGTAATGTTGTCATCAATCTCTGGGTAGATAAACGCAGATGCAAATGAAGTATGACGACGGCCACTGGAATCAAATGGTGATTTACGAACTAGACGGTGAACACCGGTCTCTGTACGTAACCAACCATAAGCGTACTCACCAGAAATACGTACCGTTGCGCCTTTAAGGCCAGCAACATCACCATCAGACACTTCGATAACCTCAGTTTTGAAGCCTTTCGAATCTGCCCAACGTAAGTACATACGCAACATCATCGAAGTCCAGTCTTGAGCTTCTGTACCGCCCGAGCCTGACTGTAAGTCGATGTAGCAATCTGATGCGTCGTGATCGCCAGCAAACATACGACGGAATTCCAGTTTTTCTAGCTTGGCTTCGAGCTCAGCCAGTTCTGGTTCAATTTCGTCAAACGTTTCTTGGTCTTCTTCTTCAACCGCAAGCTCTAATAGACCTTCAACATCCTCAACACCTTGGTCAAGTTGGTCGATCGTTTCTACTACCACTTCTAATGCAGAACGTTCTTTACCTAGTGCTTGTGCACGCTCAGGTTCGTTCCATACATCCGGTTGTTCTAATTCTGCGTTTACTTCTTCTAGGCGCTCTTTCTTAGCGTCATAGTCAAAGATACCCCCTCAGGATATTTGTGCGTTCAGACACATCCTGCAGACGGTTTTTAATAGGATTGATTTCAAACATTTTAGCTCATCATTTATGAGTAGAATTTAACCGAAGAATTGTACTCAAAAGTGTGACGGAGATACAGAATTTTTTAGAGTGGAAAGTCAAGATTCAATAACTAAGTGGGATATCAATTTGACAGGCTAAAAAAAGGCGTAGTATTGATAAGGGAAAGAAAGAGAACAAGCCCTGTTTTTGAACAGAGCTTGTTGAATTTGGGGCTAAATGGTGAACATTATTCAGTGAATGATAACTCTATTTGGCTTCAACTATTTGGCTTCGATATGGTCAATCATCAACTGCAAAGATTGGTTGCCACGAAACTCGTTGATATCCAGCTTAAATGCGAGATTCACCGTTTTCACTGACGCATCTGGCCAGCGACGTAAATCAACGTTGAAGGCAATACCATCGATCATGACGTTGGTTGGATGACCTTTGTATAAAGGTTCTAGCATTAATTTAAGGTGTTTTTCACCGACCAACTTTTGATGCAGTACTTTGAATTCACCGTCGAAGATAGGTTCAGGAAACGCTTGTCCCCAAGGACCACCAGAACGCAACGTTTCAGCGGTGTGCATTGAGAACTCTTCTGGTAACAGCTCACCATCAGACAAGATGATGCCCTTCAGCGCCGTCTCACCTAGATCTTTGCGCACAACGTCATCAAACATCTTGCTGAATCGCTCGAAGTCTTTTTCCATAATGGTCAAACCGGCCGCCATTGCATGGCCACCAAACTTCAAGATCAAGCCAGGGTTTTGAGTGTCGATTCGGTCGAGCGCATCGCGCATATGCAAACCTGGAATCGAGCGACATGAACCTTTAATACTGCCTTCCCCACCATCAGCGAACGCAATCACTGGGCGGTGGTATTTGTCTTTGATACGCGAAGCCAAAATACCAATCACACCTTGGTGCCAATCACGTTGGAACAGAGCTAAACCGGAAGGCAGGTCATCTTTACCGAACTCAAGGCGCTCACAAAAAGCCATCGCTTCTTGTTTCATGCCCTCTTCGATCTCTTTACGTGTCTGGTTCAAGCCATCTAACTCGCTGGCCATTCGACGCGCAGCGTGAATGTTATTGCTCATCAACAACTCAACACCAAACGACATATCATCTAACCGGCCTGCGGCATTGATACGTGGACCAAGTGCAAAACCAAAATCAGAAGCGACCAAACGTTTAGCGTCTCGCTTAGCAATTTCAATTAAGGCCTGAATACCCGGGCGCGCTTTGCCTGCACGGATACGCTGTAAACCTTGATGAACCAAAATACGGTTATTTTCATCGAGTGGTACCACATCGGCAACGGTACCTAACGCAACCAAATCGATCAGTTCCATCAACTTAGGCTCGGTCATGCCACGTTCTGCGAACCAACCCAATTTACGCATACGAACACACAGCGCCATCATCAGGTAAAACGCCACACCGACACCTGCTAGTGCTTTTGAAGGAAATGCACAGCTTTCTAGGTTGGGATTCACCATCGCATCGGCAATCGGTAGTTCAGAGCCAGGCAAGTGATGATCGGTAACCAACACATCAAGGCCTTGCTCTTTAGCGAAGCGAACACCGTCAATCGAAGACACACCATTGTCCACGGTCATAATCACTTCGGCACCAATCTCAATCGCTTGTTCAACAACCTCAGGGCTCAAGCCGTAGCCATCTTCAAAGCGGTTTGGGACTAAGTAATCGACATTCGAACTGCCCAGCATGCGCAGTGCCAAGACCGACAAAGCGGAACTCGTCGCGCCATCAGCATCAAAATCACCGACAACAATAATGCGCTTTTGAAGCTTAATCGCATTGAAAAGTAGTTCTACCGCGGCATCGATACCGCCCAGTTTTTGATAGGAGTGCAAGCCTTTCGCAGCTGTCTCCAGTTGCTCTGCACTGTCGATTCCGCGACTCACATAAATGCGCTTTAACAAGTCAGGTAAGTGAGCAGGTAAAACTGAAGTATCGACCTCAGGGCGGCGTTGGATCTCTATCATATAAAAATGGGCCCGATATCAATCAGGCCACTCCTTAAATCAAAAACATGGGGGAATTAAAACAACGAGCGATGAGGTTAGATAGCTTTCAACGAGTCTCATCGCTCGGAACAAATCATGCCGTTCTAAACCAAACTGATTTGCTCGGAATAAAGCTTACTGCTCTAAGCGTTGAAGAAGTTGTGCTGGCGGTAAGTAGCCACTCACCAACTCACCACTTGCTAGTACGATAGCCGGTGTGCCGTTAATACCAAGTTCACGGCCCAATTGATACTGCTTCGCTATGATTTGCTTCTGCTCGGTAAGGTCTGTGCCCGCTGCTGGCATTTTACGCTCTGCTTTAGCACTGTGCATTGCTTTTTTTGGATCATCAGAAGCCCAGATTGCTGCCATTTGGTCAGCAACCTGTCCGGTCGCACCTTGGCGTGGGTAAGCCATGTAACGAACGGTAATACCCAGATCGTTATAGCCTTGCATTTGACTGTGTAGACGAACACAGTAGCCACAGGTAATGTCAGTAAACACCGTCACAACGTACTTTTCGTTATCGGCTTTATATTCGATAACCGTATCTGACAATGCCGCCACCTTTTCTGCATTAAGCGGAGCTTGACGCTCGGCCAATACGTCGCTGAATTTACCGCTGTCATCCAAAGAGTAAAGAGTGCCCGCTAGAAAATGATCGCCCTCTGGAGAAGAAAAGATAACGCCACTGTTGGTTTGAATTTCTAACAGGCCATCGATATCTGAAGGAACAATCTTCTCTATCTTAATACCGATTTTTTCAAAGCGCTTTGTTAACGCGGCTGTGTCAACAGCTTGTGATGGAGCAACTTCTACAGCTGTTGATGTTTGTACTACTTTCGTTTCTGATGCATTACATGCAGTAATCATGAGAGGAAGCGCTAATAGAGGAAGACGGCGTAATACGCTCATTAAGTTCACCTTAAAAATAAATGGATTTAAGCACGTGGGTGATGCTGAGCGTGAATTTGCTTCAGCCTTTCAGTCGCCACGTGAGTATAAATTTGGGTTGTCGATAAGTCACTATGCCCAAGCAACATCTGTACGACCCTGAGATCTGCGCCATAGTTCAGTAAATGCGTTGCAAAAGCATGCCTTAATACGTGTGGCGACAATAATTCCGTGTCGATACCCGCTATCACCGAATAATGCTTGATACGATACCAGAACGTTTGACGGGTCATTTGCTTCGCTCGTTTACTAGGAAAAACCACATCCGAACTATTATCCCCCAACAATTGTGGGCGACCTTGCTCGATAAATGTTTCTATCCAATCCACCGCATTTTCGCCCATTGGTACCAAGCGCTCTTTGCCACCCTTACCAATCACACGCACCACACCTTGTCTTAGGCTGATGTTTTCCATGGTCAGGCTAACGAGTTCCGTAACACGCAAACCGGTTGCATAGAGTAACTCAAGCATCGCTTTATCGCGAAGCTCAATAGGGTCATTGGGATCTGGCGCTTCAAGCAGCGAATCCACTTGCTCTTCACTTAAATCTTTCGGTAAGCGCTTCGGCAGTTTCGGGCTGATCAACAGCGCACTAGGATCGTCGGCTCTTACTTTCTCGCGATGTAAATATTGAAACAAGCGACGAATTGCAGACAACATACGAGCACGAGAAGTCTGCTTGAAATCGGCGTCGGCTAACCATCCTTGATAGTCTTGTAACCCTGACAGGCTAATAAAATCGAGGCGATAATTGTGCTTTTCCATCCACGTCAGAAGCTTGGATAAATCCGTACGATAAGAGACGAGTGTATTCTCTGATAACCCTCTCTCCATCCACATAGCATCTAAAAACTGTTCAACTAGACCGTGGTCTGCGCTCTGCCCTTGAGGCGACTGCATAGTGTTACTCACAATATTGGAAACTGTTTTGAGAGTATGTCAGAGCAAATATGAATGCCATAAAAATTACAACTTGAGTGGATAATCGCTGCAATCGAAGTCGATTTATGGTTAGAATTCGCCATCTGAAATTAAAATCGAACGTTTGCTATGAAAATTGGATTATTTTACGGCTCAACCACCTGCTATACCGAAATGGCAGCAGAGAAAATTCGCGGCATTATTGGTGAAGACCTAGTTGATATCCATAACGTGAAAGAGACCCCTCTTTCTTTTATGGCGGACTACGACCTTTTACTACTTGGTATCTCAACGTGGGATTTCGGTGAAATTCAAGAAGACTGGAATGAGTTGTGGGAAGACATCGCTACAGCGCCAATGAAAGGCAAAGTTGTGGCTCTGTTTGGTCTAGGTGATCAAGAGGGCTACGGTGAATGGTTCTTAGATGCGATGGGACTATTGCATGATGAACTGAAAACCGCAGGCGCTGAATTTGTCGGCTTCTGGCCAAACGATGACAGTTACGAGTTTGAAGCATCTAAAGCGTTAACGGAAGACAAATCTCAATTTGTTGGCTTAGCTCTGGATGAAGATTCACAGTACGAACTCAGCGACGAACGCATCGCAACTTGGGTTGAACAAGTACTCGTCGAGTACAGCGAAAAACTATAAGCTATAAGCTATAAGCTATAAGCTCAGTTTTCTAAAAACTAAGCGTTAAGAATTAAGCGCGAGTTTCTAACTCCAAACCGAAAGAACATTATCGATTAGATACAAAAAGGCCTCATTACTGCGAAGTAATGAGGCCTTTTCTATTCAACTCTGTATTGAATACGGACTAACGATTTAATCTCAACGGAAGATTAAACAGTCTCTTCCGCCATCTCTTGTTCTGTTGATTTACCAACAAAGAACATACAGATGATTGCAGCAGCAGTTGGAAGCAACCAACCCATACCAATCTCAAACAATGGCAGCATCTTAAGTGCAGACACGTCTACACCCGCTACTTTAGCGCCATCAATAAGAGCAAACAGCAGTGACACTAATACCACCACGCGGTAAGCCGCTTTGGGGTTAGGGAAACGGCTACGCAAGAACGTCAGCGCGACTAGAGCGATAGCTACCGGGTAAAGCGCAAACAATACTGGTACAGACAGAGAAATCAGCTGAGAAAGACCAACGTTCGCTACGGTTGCACAAGCTACACCATTGATGATTACCCAAGTCTTGTAAGACAGCGGTGTTAGCGAACTAAAGTAATCAGAACATGCTGATACAAGACCAATCGCCGTTGTTAGACACGCCAATAGTACGATCACAGAAAGCACTAGCTGACCAGAAGGACCAAACAACGATTGAACGTAAAGGCTTAAGATAGCACCGCCATTATCCGCACCCGCTGCAACGGTTGCGCTTGTTGCGCCTAGGAAGAACAGAGAGATGTAAACAAACGCTAGGCCAGCAGCTGCAATGCAACCTGCGCTGATCAGATACTTAGTCGTCGCTGCACGGTCAGTAATGCCCTTGCTACGAATCGCATCAACAATCAGCATACCAAACATCAAAGAAGCAAACGTATCCATGGTGTTGTAGCCTTCAAGGAAACCTTTGGTCATTGGTTGAGTGATGTACTCACCGTGAGCCGCAAGAATATCGCCTTGAGGATTAACGAATACAGCGATCGCCAGTACAACCAAACCAACGAATAGTACAGGTGTTAGTACCTTACCAATCACGTCGATAAGCTTACCTTGCGACCATGAGAAGAACATCGCTACCACAAAAAATGCAATCGAAAAAAGAGTGAGGTGAGCTTGAGAGGCATCGATGAAGAACGGTTTCACCGCCATCTCATAAGCAACAAGACCGGTACGAGGCGCAGCAAATGCAGGACCGATAATGATGAAGATCAGCACAGCCATGATAGTTGCTGCTTGCTTAGGAAGATCTTTGGTTAGATGACCCCAAGAGCCACCCGCTACTGCAACTGCGACGATAGTGATTAACGGCAGACCAACGGCGGTAAGCAGGAAACCAGACATCGCTGGAAGAAAGTGGTCACCAGCCAATTGGCCAGCAAGAGGTGGGAAGATGATGTTACCCGCACCTAAGAAAAACGCAAAAAGCATAAAGCCTAATGCCATTATATCTGTTAGTTTTAGACTCTGTTTCACAGATAATCCTTAATTATATTTATGAGTTTATGTTGTGTTTACATGAATGTTACAGCGCAAGGCTGCCAATCAATCTATAAAATAGTCGCGCATAATGACGAAACGCTCGCCTAGCTGCAAGTCACCATAAAAAAACACCATATAAATTTGCATATACAAACAAAAAGCAGTGGATTCCACTGGATATGGGAAAATAGCCATAATTATAAACTAACCATAATTCACAACAATAGTTCTCCAAGCAGAACATTGATTCATACAACTAATTAACATTAGAGCTAATCACTTAAAATATCTCGATACTCAGAACATTCATGAAAAACAAAACGGTAGAAACCAAAAGCTTCGATTTCAAAAAATTCTCTATTTACGGGGGACAGAGCGGTATGCCTGTCAGTACCGATGGAGTGCTACTCGGTGCATGGGTTAGCCTTGCGGAAAAAGAGTCGGTACTTGATATAGGGACAGGCACAGGATTATTAGCTTTGATGGCGGCTCAACGTTTCGAAGGTGCCTTAATCTCGGCTATTGATATTGATCAGCACGCGATCCATGCCGCGACCATCAATATTGAACAGTCGCCTTGGCGAGATCGTATTAGCCTTCATCATGGCAGTGTGCTAACCACGGACTTCTCGCAACGATTTGATGCAATAATTTGTAATCCGCCCTACTTCAACTCTGGAGAGCAGGCGCAGCAAAGTCAAAGAGCCATCGCGAGACACACCGACAGCTTGGATCACCTTCAACTTGCCCAACGTTGTTTCGAGGTAACGACTGATGCCGCCACTGCCAGTTTTATACTACCGACGTCCGAAGGAGGAGGCTTCATCAAGCTTGCTCAACAATGTGGTTGGTACCTAGCAAAACGCCTTGATGTGAAAACAACAGACAGAAAACCGGCACTTAGAGTCTTATTTGAATTGTCTAAAGATCCTGTTGGCGAGCAAGATTTGCAGCGTGAATCGCTTACGATCCATCACGATGGTGGTTATAGCGAGGCATTTATTGCACTTACTAAAGATTTTTATCTCAAGATGTAGCAAATACCATGTGATCCTAATCACTAATGCTTCTATAATGTCCGACTACTCTTTTTTATCGTCTGCTGTTAGAAGCAGAAACATTTATTGCTTGTGGAGAAACAACAGTGATCAGAACCTTTGCAGAACTCGATCTAAACCAAGAGCTGCTTAAAGCAATTGACGAAATGGGCTACGAACGCCCTACACAGATACAAGCTGAAGCTATCCCACAAGCGTTAGATGGAAGAGACGTTTTGGCTTCTGCGCCAACAGGTACCGGTAAAACAGCTTCATTTGTACTGCCAGCACTGCAATACCTACTGGACTTCCCACGTAAGAAGTCAGGTCCTGCGCGTATGCTTATCCTGACGCCAACGCGTGAACTAGCAATGCAGATCACCGAGCAAGCTCGTGAGCTCGCTAAGTACACCAGCCTAAACATCTTTACGATCACTGGCGGCGTGATGTATCAAGAGCACGCTGACATCTTAAGTACTACTCAAGATATCGTGGTGGCAACACCTGGTCGTTTAATGGAATACATTGAAGGCGAGCGTTTTGACTGCCGTGCGATTGAATGGTTAGTTCTCGATGAAGCTGACCGTATGCTAGACATGGGCTTTGGTCCTGTTGTTGACCGTCTGTCTGCAGAGTGTCGCTGGCGTAAACAAACTTTACTGTTCTCAGCAACGCTAGAAGGTAAAGGTATTGAAGGTTTCACTGAAGATCTTCTGAAAAACCCAGCTGAGATCGATGCGAAATCATCACTGCGTGAACGTAAGAAGATCACTCAATGGTATCACCGCGCCGATTCAGCTAAGCACAAGCTTGATATCCTAAAACATATCATCACAGAGCAAGCTGAACGCAGCATCATCTTCTTGAAGACTCGTGACCGCCTAGGTGACCTACGAGCTCAATTAGAAAGTGCACAGATCCCGTGTGTATGGATCCAAGGTGAAATGCCTCAAGATCGTCGTAACAACGCGATTTCTCGTTTCCGCGATGGTTCTATCAACGTACTGCTGGCAACGGACGTCGCAGCTCGTGGTATCGACCTTCCAGATGTAAGCCACGTTATTAACTACGACATGCCGCGTACAGCCGATGTCTACCTACACCGTATCGGCCGTACGGCTCGTGCAGGTAAGAAAGGTAACGCGGTTTCTATCATTGAAGCGCACGATCAACTAATGATTGAACGTGTTGCTCGTTACACTGAAGATGCGATCAAAGAACGCTTCATCGAAGGCATGCGCCCAACGCATAAGAAAGCCGCGGTAACGAAGAAGAAAAAACCGAAGAAAGAAGACAAGAAAGCGGTAGCGAAGCAAAAAATTGCTAAGAAAAAGAAAATCGCTAAGAAAAAGAAAGCCGTTAAGAACAAGTAATCTAACCACCTTTCAATGATTCAATAAAAAGCCCCATGCAGTTATCTGTATGGGGCTTTTCTTTGTCTGGCTTGTTATCAGGCTAAGTGACTAGGCCTCTAATTTTAATTACAGACTCAAACCGAGATTAACGAATTAACCAAGAGTGACTAATTAACCAAGAACCACTAGTTTTGCTCTTCACGCTTGAAGACGAGATCTTTCGCGTTCGACTCTTCTTCAACGAAGTAGTAACCCGCGGTATCAAATTTGGTTAGCGCTTCCACTGAGTCGATTTTATTCTCAATAATGTAGCGAGCCATCATGCCACGCGCTTTTTTCGCGTAAAAGCTGATCACCTTGTACTGGCCATTCTTGCAGTCTTTAAAAACTGGCGTGATGATTTGACCATCAAGGCTCTTCGGCTTCACGGCTTTAAAGTATTCGTTCGATGCTAGGTTGATCAACACATTGTCGCCTTGAGCATTTAGCGCTTCATTCAGCTTGTCTGTGATGATGTTGCCCCAGAATTGGTACAAGTTAGTACCACGAGCATTGGTTAGGCGTGTACCCATCTCTAAGCGGTATGGCTGTATCAGATCTAACGGCTTAAGTAAGCCATATAACCCTGAAAGCATACGCAGGTGGTTTTGTGCGTAGTCAAAATCTTCGTCCGATAACGTTTCAGCGTCTAGACCAGTGTACACATCGCCCTTAAAGGCTAGGATTGCTTGGCGTGCATTCTCTTGGGTAAAGGTCTCGCTCCATTGCTCAAAACGCGCTACGTTCAGCCCAGCAATCTTATCGCTTACTTTCATCAGAGCTGAAATATCAGCAGGTGTCAGCTTGCGGCACTCTTCAATAAGCTCTGCAGAGTGTTCAACAAACTCTGGCTGGCTGAAGCGCTCAGTCGCTAATGGTGATTCGTAATCTAATGTCTTGGCTGGAGAAACGACAACTAACATAACTTTACCCTAATCGGTTATCTAACTGGATGCAGCTAGAGTATAGAAAAAACATCAACTTGTCTTTATGACTTTTCCTATTACTTTGATAGACAGATCTAGCTATAAGTCTCTTGCAAAGAAGAATCGCTTACAAAGAAAAATCGCAGGCAAAGAAAAAGGCTAAGGTCGAAACCTTAGCCTTTCTAATGAGTTTAGGATGAGCGATGAATCACTCCAACAAGACTACTTCTTCTTGTTGTTTACCCAAATACCATCTTCCAATTGAGCTTTAAGCTCTGGGAAATCATCAGCATCGAACGTGGGTACTTTACCCGCGTCTAATTGGCGGTTGTAGTCTTTCGCTAGCTTAATCACGATGCCCGATAGCAAGATAATCGCTACCAAGTTAACAATCGCCATTAGGCCCATCGATACGTCAGCCAATGCCCATACCGTTGGTAGTGTCGCGAGAGAACCGAACATAACCATACCCAGTACAACAATACGGAACAGCACTAGGCCCTTCTTGTTGTTGTGCTCAAGGAAGATAAGGTTCGTTTCAGCGTACGAGTAGTTTGCAATAATTGAAGTGAAAGCGAAGAAGAAAATCGCTACCGCTACAAAGATACCACCCCATTCGCCTACTTGTGCCGTTAGTGCACGTTGCGTTAGTTCGATACCCGTCACTTCACCGTGTGGTACATACTCACCAGACATCAGGATGATTGCTACTGTTGCAGAACAGATAACAATAGTATCCATAAACACGCCTAGCATTTGCACATAACCTTGTGATGCTGGGTGCGGTGGGTAAGGCGTAGCAGAAGCTGCTGCGTTTGGCGCAGAACCCATACCCGCTTCGTTCGAGAACAAACCACGTTTGATACCGTTAATCATCGCTTGTGCGATTGCGTAACCGAGGCCACCCGCTGCTGCTTCTTGCAGACCGAAAGCACTCTTGAAGATAAGAGCCATAACTTCAGGCACTTTCTCAATGTTCATTAGCATTACGTAGATAGCGATAGCTAAGTAAGCCAGTGCCATGATTGGAACAATGATTTCTGCAGTGCGAGCAATCTTACGGATACCACCGAAGATAACGAATGCAGAGATAATCACGATACCAACACCAACGTAGCTACGCTCGAAGTCGAATGCCGTGTTCATTGCACTTGCAATCGCGTTCGCTTGAACTGCGTTGAAGACAAGACCGAATGCGATGATTAGGAAGATAGAGAATAGAACCCCCATCCAACGCATACCTAGGCCTTTCTCCATGTAGTATGCAGGACCGCCACGGTAGTTACCGTCGTTATCACGCGTTTTGTATAGCTGTGCCAGTGTACTTTCTGCAAACGATGTTGCCATACCTAGCATGGCAATTAGCCACATCCAGAAGATAGCACCAGGGCCACCAGCGGTAAGAGCAACTGCAACACCTGCCATGTTACCTGTACCTACACGAGCAGCTAGACTAGTACAAAGAGCTTGGAAAGAAGAGATACCAGCACTGTCTGCTTTACGGCTGTTTCTAAGAACAGAGAACATGTGGCCGAAATGGCGGAATTGAATGAAGCCTAGTCGTACAGTGAAGTAGATACCCACACCAACGAGTAAGTAAACTAAGATAGATCCCCAAAGGAGATCGTTCATCAAATTGATTAAGTCTGTCACGTGAACCTCGTAATTGAGTTTAAGCACCGATCTTGCTTCCGAGCCTTCCTCTAAACCGCCAATGCCAGTGTCAATATTGTATCGGCATTCGTTTTATATTTATTTGTTGCGATCTAGATTGTAAATGTCGCTTCATGCATCCATTTTACGTATCAGTGTATTTTTTGACGGGCGGATAATGCAGCGAGAAGGCCTAAAAATCAATATGCAAATAGATTGATATCTAGATGACATTTCACTAATAACACACGTTTTATTAACACAACTTTCGACAATCAAGCCCAATAAAAGTCACATTATCGGGACATAATATCAACAATGCCCAGAGCCTTGGTTTAACAAGAATGACATTCGATAAAAATAGCACCAGCCTAGGTTTTACAAGGTTTAGTGAAGATCTGTGATTTTTTCTATAGCGATTAAACCCCTCCCCCTCATCACATAATACGCAGCTGCATGCATTGTCGTTAAAGTACTATTCCTTTCGCACAATGAATTAACATTAAAACACACGTAATTTAATCGTTTACGCCAGTCTGTTTGCTTGTTTTTTATACAGAAAATAAACAATAATGTGTGAGCATGCATAGGAAACACAAACAAAACCTTCATGAATTTGAAACAAATGAGAAACAAATCAAGGTTATTGTAGAACCAAATATGGTATCTAATAGTCTGTAAAGACTAGCCCACGGATGGAGATATAGCTTATGGACCACTTTCAATTTGATGAAATATCAGAACTAGAATTACCACGCGTTGCTACCAAGACTCGCTCAAAACCACTTCAACGAAAATGGCGAGAAATTGAGGCGATCAACGACCGTAGACAGCTTGAAAAAGAGCTCAGAGAGATGAATCTCGGACTCGATTTTAGCTTAGACGATATTAAGCTTTAATCAGAACAACAAATAAATTGAATGATAAAGGCACCTAAACGGTGCCTTTAGTTTTTGTGAGAGCAAATCCATTCACTACACACATTCGTCTTCACTTTGGCAAACTCGATCTGCTAACTGCTTATATTGGTCTGCGATGGTTTGCCCGAATACAGGGTCATCTTCAGGCAGCTGCCATTGCGATTCGACCTCTTGCCAATCTTGTACCGTAAACGCATCCACAATCTTGGGGATAATGAACCTCTCTTCCAGTTCCATATGCTTTTTCTGAACAGCGACAAAACCTTCTAGTTGTTCAATAAGAAACTGCTGAGGAACAACCGCATCTTGCAAGATCATGTCGACCAAACCTAAAAAGTCCGCTGTTTTCTCAGAAAGCAGTTGATGCTCTAATTCCAAGTCTTCAATTACTTGGTCACTGCCGTACTGCTTGAGATAATAACGATAAATAATGTCCTCTTTAGGGTGATGCACCTTATCTGAATGGTTAATCAAGTAATGGACCACCTCAGCGATCAAGCTATAGTTAATGTCACGCTCTTGCTTTAGGCACTTTAATTTACTCTTGAGAATCGCGAGCAAACGAGCCATGTACGCGTGCTCTCTTATTATCCTTTCAATCATCATAGTATTTCATCCCATTACACATACTATTTATAAGTGTATATGAAGGTAGCAATTTGTGGTTTGGCTCTGCTCAGAAAATCATCAACCTACAGTGCCAGTGGTAATGTCCAATCGATAGGCTGTTGATTAATAGAAGAGAGCAGCTCGTTGGTCATCGAGAAATGCTGACAACCGAAGAAACCACGGCGTGCTGATAATGGCGATGGATGAGGTGCGACCAACACATGGTGTTTGTCTGCATCAATGGCTTGGCCTTTCTTCTGGGCATGCGCGCCCCACAGTAAGAAGATGATCGGCTCAGAACGCTGATTTAGCTCAGCAATGATGGTATCGGTAAAGGTTTCCCAACCACATTTGGCATGTGAGTGTGCTTTTGCCTCTTCTACGGTCAGTACCGTATTCAACATTAACACCCCTTGAGATGCCCAAGTGTCGAGGTAGCCATGACTAGGGATCTCAAAGCCCTCTATATCTTGTGCGAGTTCTTTGTACATATTACGCAGAGACGGGGGGATTTTAACGCCAGGTAGCACAGAGAATGCTAAGCCATGAGCTTGGTTAGCGCCGTGATAAGGGTCTTGCCCAAGGATAACCACGCGTACAGACTCAAAAGGCGTCATATCGAAAGCACTGAACACCTGCTCTTTGGGAGGGTAAATGGTTTTCCCACTATTACGTTGCTGTTCGACAAAAGTGAGAACACCCTGAAAGTACTCTTTCTCGCGTTCATCATTAATAATGGATTCCCAAGTCTTTGGTGCGCTCATCGTTTTACTTCCCAATCATCAAGGTTTCTAGGTTTCGCCAGAAAAAAAAATAGCTGTATCGGCTAACTGTCCTAAACAAGGCTCTAGTTATACCTCATACAGCTATCAATAAACATGATGTGTAGGGTTCACTTGTTGATGAATCATAATAATCAGTTCAAGTTGTGTTTATCTCGATTAACCGCTTTTTGCGGTGTACGATGATGGCCGTGACTATGCACATGACGGTTTGGTGTCGGTAAACGACTGGCGACGGCTACAGGTAAAGTTTGGACTTTTGAATACATAAAGGCACCTCCTCTAAGACATCGTGAACTACATATTCACTTTAATACTATGAAAAAAAGGTGCCAATTTTTAGGAATAGCAGGAAATAAATTTCCCATCTATTATTACGCTTCTTCGCTCGCTAGCGTTGCTGAGCGATGAAATACCCTAAGTTGTTGAATCTCCTCTTTCCAGATTGTCGAATCAATCGTTTCTAAGATCAGAGGTATACCATTAAAGCGAGAATCTAAGGCAATATACTCAAAACAATTCCAGCCAATTTCACCTTTTCCTAAAGAATGGTGTCTATCTACTCGGCTTGCGAACTCAGCTTTTGAATCATTGATGTGCATTGCTCTTAGATAGTGCATGCCGACAATGCGGTCGAACTCAGCAAAAGTATGCTCACACGCTTCTTTTGTTCGTAGGTCATATCCAGCAGTAAAGGTATGACAGGTATCTAAGCACACACCAACACGTGACTTATCTTCTACCTGCTCAATAATCTCTGCTAGATGTTCAAACTTCCAACCAAGGTTAGTGCCCTGCCCAGACGTATTCTCGATCACCGCGATTACGTCAGGCACCGCTTGATGAGCTAGGTTGATCGATTCAGCTATCTTCGCCAAACATTCGCTTTCTGAGATTTTCTTCAAATGACTCCCAGGATGAAAATTCAAAAGCGTTAGTCCAAGTTGATTACAACGCTCCATTTCATCAATAAACGCCGCACGTGATTTCTCTAGCTTCTCTTCTTCTGGTGCTCCTAAGTTAATAAGGTAGGAATCATGAGGAAGAATGTTCTCAGCGCTAAAACCTAACATTTTGCAATTGGCCTTAAAGGCGCTGATTGTTTTAGCTTCCAATGGTTTTGCAGCCCATTGTCTCTGGTTTTTGGTAAACAGTGCGAACGCATTGGCGCCAATCTCACGAGCGCGCATTGGCGCCTGATCAACACCACCAGCAGCAGACACATGAGCGCCAATAAACTTAATATTTGTTTGAGGTTTTGAAGATGCATTATTGTTTGTCATTAAATCACTTTACACTTTCAGAATGCTTAATAAATAAAGGGTTGTATCGTTTCTAATTCAATAAAAACACAAAAGATGTAGTAAACTTACAACATACAAGACTGTTGAATATTTTTTTATGCTTTAAAATATTTTTTAATTACTTTGTTTTAAAAGGTTTTATTGATTTACCTCAACATAATAACCTTTGCCAAGCTATGTCTTTTGGTTGTTTTTTGACTTAAATCAATATTAACCCCACTAATGTTAGGTATATATTACCCAGCTCAATAAAAATCGAAAGTTAACACCATAATCAAACCACATTCAGTGGACTAGGAGATAGTTATGATCCAAGGTATTCAAATTACTAAAGCAGCAAACGATGACCTACTAAACTCAATCTGGCTACTAGATAGCGAGAAGAATGAAGCTCGTTGTGTTGTTGCTACTTCAGGTTTCGAAGCTGACCAGGTTATCTCAGCTGCAGACCTAGGCGAGTACGAAAGCCGTGAAGTTGCTATCGAAGCAGCACCACGCATCGAAGGTGGTCAACACCTAAACGTTAACGTTCTTAAGCGTGAAACGCTAGAAGATGCTGTTGCTCACCCAGAGAACTACCCACAGCTCACTATCCGTGTATCGGGTTACGCTGTGCGTTTCAACTCTCTAACAACTGAACAACAACGTGACGTTATTGCACGTACATTCACTGAATCTCTATAATCTCAGTAAAGTAAAGTGTTAAAGATTTAAAAAGCTTGGTCAGAAGTGACCGAGCTTTTTAAGTTTTGGTGTCACCCACTTCTTATCACTAACTCTCTCAACGTAAAATCAAACACCTATCTCAACGCTGTATTAGCTAACTCAGAATTAACCAAGTACTGCCACCAATCAAATCGGGTTATGGCGCATTTCGTTGAGAAGGAGCTTTGGTGAAGGCTTTCGCTAAAGCCGTTGGATTAATATTTTCTCTTTGCAACGCCGCCCCTTGCGCCCACCACATCAACTGATGGAAGGTTCGGTTCATGTACTCATCCCATTGTGCTTGTTCTGACTCTTGAACAACACAGCCCTCTTCATCAAACACTTCTTGTGCTTTAGGCAGATGAATCATCGCAGAAACCGGTAAACACCCTAACTCTGATAAGAAGGTTCGCATCGAAACGGATGCTCTTGCCCCGCCCCACTGACCCGCAGAATAAGTCACAATCGCACTCGGCTTATATGAAAATAGCGAGCTGCCAAAATGGTTGAGAATATTAGCTAGTGCTGGGCTCATCGAATGATTGTATTCCGGACTAACCATCACATAGCCGTCAGCCTTTGCGATCTTGTCGGCTAATTCTGCAAGATGTGCTGGCACCTTAGAGCGATTATACGAAAACTCAGGCTTAAACACATCGCCAAAATCGTAATTCAAAGGGTCGATGATTTCGACCGTATGCTCAGAATGTTTATCCACCAGTAACTTTTCACACGCCTTGCTAACTCTCACCCCTAATCGAGCAGGTCTTGGTGGTGTGCTCTCACGTACAGATCCAAGAAAAATCAAAAAATTCATACTATCCCTTTTATTAAACTTTGGTTCAGTCAGTTCAGTTACCGAGCTTGAGCCAACCCCATCAAGCTGAAGAAAATACTGCACTAGAGCTTACTTCTAAAAATCACTTAGGCAATAAAAAAGGCGAATGATTGCTCATTCACCTTCTCGTAACCATCTAAATTCTACACTTTACGTGTCTGAGAAATTACGCAGGTTGAACTCGACGAAGTACCACTTTCAAAGCTTCAAAATTATTATCTAGGTCTTCAGACAACAACTCCATCATCGCGTGCTTAGCTAGCGGGCCAGGAAGTTCAATATCAGTACCTAAAATGTCATCAACCACTTCTTTGAATTTAGCCGGGTGTGCCGTACATAAGAACAGGCCTGTCTCGTTCTCTTGCAGTTGCTCTTCCAATAGACGGTAAGCAATCGCACCATGAGGTTCACACAGGTAGCCTTGATCTTTTAGGTCGCGTACTGATTCAGCACTCTGCTCATCAGATACTTTACCTTTACCCAAAGCATCAAGTCCCCAACCTTTCAGTTGGCAGAGTTCTTCGATACGTGGCCAGTTGTTTGGTTGGCTCACATCCATCGCGTTCGATGTTGTCGCAACCGTTGGTTTTGGATCCCATTGACCTGTTTCTAGGTAACGAGGAACCGTGTCATTTTCATTGGTTGCTGCAATGAAGCGTTTAACTGGTAAGCCTAGCGCTTTCGCTAATAGGCCTGCTGTTAGGTTACCAAAGTTACCACTTGGTACAGAGATAACGAGGTTTTCACGTTGATCTTTGGTTAGCTGAGAAGCCGCTTCAAAGTAGTAACAAATCTGAGCCATCAAACGGCTGATGTTGATTGAGTTTGCTGAGTTTAAGCCAATCTCTTTGCGCAATTCAGCGTCGTCAAATGCGTCTTTTACGAGTGCCTGACACGCATCAAAATCGCCATCAATCGCGACAGTGTGGATGTTCTTACCTAGCGTACAGAATAGCTTTTCTTGCAGTGGGCTGATCTTACCTTTCGGGTAAAGGATTACAACATTGATGTCTTCCATGCCGTAAAAAGCATGCGCAACCGCCGCACCAGTATCACCCGATGTTGCCGTTAAGATTGTGATTTGACCACCATCAGAAACCGCAGCTAAAGATTGAGCCATAAAACGGCCACCGAAATCTTTAAATGCTAACGTTGGACCGTGAAACAGTTCAAGTGCGTAAACACCGTCTTTCACTTGGTTGATCGGTGCTGGGAATTGGAATGCCGCATCCACTAGTTGATCAATCTGTTCTTTTGGTAACTCATCACCAATGAGAGCAGAAAGAATCTTTGAACTACGAGGGACAAAGTCCTCTGCAAGTAGTGCATCGATGTCATCGAACTTAGGAAGCTCTGATGGGAAAAATAGACCTTGGTTACGGCCTAGACCTTGACGAACGGCTTGGCCAAAAGAGACTTGCTCATCGTTTTCTTTGATGTTGTACAGCTTCATAACTCACTTCCTGTAACGATCGAACCTTGCTTATCTAAGCGACAAACGTGGACGAATCCTTCTTCATTTTGTACGTAATTTTGTTCTAACCAGCGTGCAACACGCTCGGCGACATCTTGTTCTTTGCAAATGCTAAATAGCGTAGGGCCACTACCAGAAATTCCTGTAGCTAGTGCTCCTGCTGATGTTGCATATTTGCGTGCATCAGCAAACCCTGGAAGCAGTTTCTCACGATACGGTTCAGCAATCACGTCTTTGATCATCTTAGCCGCTAGCTCTGGCTGACCAGAGTGACAAGCATGAATAAAGCCCGCTAAATGACGACCATGAGCAATCACATCTTGACGGCGATACTGAGAGGGCAAGATCTCTCGCGCTTCGGCCGTTGAAACCTTGATGCCCGGGTAAGCCATTACCCAATACCAATCATCAAAACATGGAACCTCTTGGCTAATAATGCCTAATTCTTCAAGCATAAGCTGCACACCACCAAGGTAACATGGCGCAACGTTATCGTAATGTATGCCGCCTGAAATCTTACCTTCCATTTCACCCATAAGAGCAAGCAGTTCAGTTTCATTCAACGGTTGACCATGAAAACGGTTCAAGGCATCAAGCGCAGCGACAATTGAACAAGCACTCGACCCTAAACCAGAACCGATCGGCATGTTCTTCTCTAGCGTCATCTCTAAAGACCTAACTGAGATACCTTTCTTGTCTAACTCGCGAGAGAACACAACCCAGCAGTCGTAGACAATATTTTCTTTGGTTTCAGTTGGCAGCTTAGAAACAAAGCTGCCTGCTGTTTTTAGCGAGAATGGTTCATCACCGGCTTTAACCATTACTCGGTCACCAAGCAATGTGCCATCCACTGGAGACACTGCGGCCCCCAGCACATCAAAACCTACACTGACATTGCCGATTGATGCAGGAGCATAAACGACAACATCCATATCACTTGAACTCATTCCTAAACTCCTAACTTCCAACCAAGAGTACGCATCACATCAGAGAATACGCCTGCTGCTGTAACTTCAGTACCTGCACCGTAGCCACGTAGAACGAGTGGGATTGGCTGGTAGTAACGGCTGTAGAATGCCAAAGCGTTCTCGCCATCTTTAATCTTAAACATTGGATCATCGCCATCAACAGCTGTGATACGAACCTTACATTTACCTTCAGCGATCTCACCCACATAACGAAGTACTTTGCCTTCTTCTGCTGCGATAGCTAACTGCTCTTTGAAGTAAGCATCCGCTTCTGGCAAACGAGCCATGAACTCGTCAACCGTACCTGAATCATCAAAACCTGGTGGCAATGCTTGGTCAACTTCAACATCTTCAAGCTCAAGTGCCATACCAGCTTCACGAGCAAGAATAAGCAGCTTACGCGCCACATCCATACCAGACAGATCATCACGAGGATCCGGTTCAGTAAAGCCGTTATCTTTAGCAATGTTGGTTGCTTGGCTGAGTGTCATGCCTTCATCAAGTTTGCCGAAAATGTAAGACAATGAACCAGAAAGAATGCCGTTAAACTTCTCAAGTTCATCACCTGCAGAGATTAAGTTCTGTAGGTTTTCGATTACCGGTAGACCTGCGCCTACTGTTGTCTCGTACATCAACTTACGACGAGAGTTACGTGCCACTTCACGAAGCTGATGGTAGTAAGCCATGCTTGCCGTGTTGGCTTTTTTGTTTGGTGTTACAACGTGGAAACCAGCCGCTAGGAAATCTGCGTATTGTCCGGCAATACCTTCACTAGACGTACAATCAACCAACACAGGGTTGATGATGTGGTTACGTTGAACAAGTGCCGCTAAACGCGCTAGGCTAAACTCTTCTGTCGCGCTCGACATACGATCACGCCACTGTTCTAGCGGTAGACCGTCGCTGTCTAGCAACAAACCTCTGCTGTTTGCTAGGCCGCACACGCGAATCACGATGCCTTTTTCAGCCAATTTGCCTTGTTGACGTTGGATCTGGTCAACAAGCTCACCACCGACACCGCCAACACCGACAACGAAGACATCAAGGAAGTGCTTAGAATTGAATAGGTTTTCGTGACACGCTTTGATTGCTTCTGAGATCTTATCTTCAGGGATAACCGCAGAGATAGCGCGCTCTGAAGAGCCTTGAGCAATAGCAACGATGTTAACGTTCACTTCAGCTAAAGAAGAGAAGAACTGAGAAGCAACACCACGTGATGTACGCATACCGTCACCCACCAGCGTTACAATCGCAACATCATCCATGAACTCAACTGGCTCTAATAGACCATCTTTAAGTTCAAGTTCAAATGCGTCTGACAATACTTGCTTCGCTTTCACTTTATCAGCTGATTCAATACAGAAGCTGATGCTGTACTCTGAAGAAGATTGAGTAATAAGAACAATAGAAACGCCTGCAGAAGACATCGCGCCGAATACACGACTCGCCATGCCTACCATACCCTTCATACCAGGGCCTGATACGTTAACCATGGTTAGGTCACTTAGCGTAGTGATACCTTTGATCGCTAGGTTATCTTCACCAGTGTCTTGGCCAATCAAAGTACCTGCACCCTGTGGGTTGAAGCTGTTTTTGATTAGGCAAGGAATATGAAATTGTGCGATAGGTGCGATTGTTTTCGGGTGTAGAACTGAAGCACCGAAGTAGGAAAGCTCCATCGCCTCTTGGTAGCTAAGTGATTTAAGAAGACGGGCGTCATCCACTAAGCGTGGGTCACAGTTGTAAACACCATCGACGTCAGTCCAGATCTCACAACAGTCAGCACGCAGACACGCTGCCAATACAGCCGCAGAATAGTCTGAGCCATTACGACCTAACGTGACTAGCTCACCTTTTTCGTTACCCGCCGTAAAGCCTGGCATGATGTTAACGTGACCCTGTGGAAGTGGAGATTGACGGAAGTTCTGTGTAGAAATGTCTACATCAACCATAGCTTCAAGGTGGTCACCTTTAGCAAAGAGGTATTCCACTGGGTCAATCAGGCTTGCTGGCTGACTTTTCGCTTCTAATACCGCTTTCATTAACTGAATCGAGATTCGCTCACCTTTACTGATGATGCGAGCATTAACATGGTTCGGGCACATGCCCAGTAAGTTAATACCATTCACGAACTGCTTAAGTTGAGCAAGAGAGGTATCGACCTGCTCTTGAAACGCAGAGCCATCAACTGAAGGCAATACCGCTTGAATCTCTGTAAACAATGCAGCGAATGATGATTCGATCTCGGCGATCTGTACGTCTGCTTCACCATTTTTTAGTGCTGCTTCAATAACAGCAACCAGCTTATTCGTTGTTTTTCCTGGAGCCGATAGTACAACGGCTAGCTCTTCTTGCTGGGCATTATTAGCGATGATATCTGCTGCTCGTAAAAAACGATCTGCATCAGCTAATGATGAACCTCCAAACTTTAAAACGCGCATCCCTTTCTCCATAAGTCATAAAAATGGTATAAAAAAAGGCCTGTATCTTGTTGGATACAGGCCTTTTTTTTGAAATCCGTTACTTAGCAGCCTGCCCCAACAATGTTAATGTCGGTAATAATAATGGTGGTGGTCATTACTAGGTGGCTTACGTGCTGCATATCAAATTCTCTGCTTGTGCTTTACTCTACGTGTATCAATTTTTACCACTAGACGTCAATGAAAAGTTGCGTTTTTTTTACATTCACACCGTTTTTCAGAGCAAGGCGTCATTTAAGGGATAAAACATCCTGCATCAACCTGCCATTCAGAGACTGGATTAACTCATCAAACAAAAAAAGTGATCAGTTGCATATATAATCATAACAAATTGCCATATCGATTGTGCAGCGAACGTGCAAATTCTGTGCTTTAATTGAACCATAACGTTCGAAGAACAATAATAATGGCATCAGGAGTGGGAAGTGAAGAGATTACTTATTCTTTTAATCTTTGCTGTGCCTGCTGTTTGTTCTGCGGATGACTTACCTATATTAAGCGGTTTACCTCTGCTCCCAAGCCAGGTAGATATCTCTTCTCATAAGTTCTTTATCTCAACCCAAAACGCCTCTAGTGAAAGCTTCGATACGTGGAAAGTAGACAGCGGCTATTCCTACAGCCTATTTGCTGATGTCGATCTTTATTTAGGGGCACGTATTAACAGTGATTCTCTCAAATACGAAAGTGGTTTCTTGAGTGGGGTGAGCTATCAATTCTCTGAACGCATCTCTTTCAACAGCTCTCTGCATACATATAAAGACGAGACAGAAGGCAACGACAAGTCAGTGGCCGCCGAAGTATCGAGTCGTGTCCAGCTAACAGACAATTTAGATATGCATGCCACCCTTGATTATGAAGAGTGGCAACGCGGTGTTGAAGTGGGATTAGGCTTCCGCTTTTAATCGATTGATGAGTTCAGTGAGCCCAATTATCTAAGAAATTAAAGTTACCCAGCGGGCTCAGTTATCCTGGGAACTAAAATTACTCAGAGAAACTCATCTTGAAAGATCGCTTTACCTCAATTCAGAAGCTCTCAACCCCTCTTAATATAAACCTCACACCATTCAATTCAGTTATTAGGATTCCATCAATAACTCAGTTGAGATTAAGACACCGTTCCAGTCAGCATAAATATAATCGCCCGGTTGAATCAGTTGATTATGTACCGTGAGCGTGACATTAACCTGCCCAACACCGTGCTTCTCGGTTTTAAATGGAGAGGCTCCGAGAGCTTGAATACCAAGATCCATCTGCGCCATCATCGCTACATCTCGAACCGCACCATTCACAATGACGCCTTCCCAACCATTTTCTATGGCTAGAATCGCCAATTGGTCGCCAAGTAACGCTTTTTGACACGAGCCATTACCGTCTACGACAAGTACTTTACCGCAGCCATCGGTCTCTAAAACCTCACGAACCTTGGAATTATCGTGATAACAACGAACTGTTACAATTTTTCCCCAGAACATACCACGTTGGCCGAAATTCTGTAATGGCATGTTCAGTAAAGTGACTTTGCTTTCAAACTCGTCACACAAATCAGGTGTTATATCGTGCATATATCCTCCGTGAGTAAGGCGTTGCCGGCTAATGCGGGTGTACCTCTATGCTTTTATATGTTGTTAGAATTAATCCTTTGTTTTCATTGTTCTATGCTCAATTTAATATTGAATTAGAGTTGATTGCGCATATTTATCTACTAGACTCTAAGGACAGCTTTCAGCTTCCTTGTTTCAAAGTCTGGTCTTTAGCAAACGAGATGTGAGAACTATCTCAAATAATCATTCTAGTTTTGCTGCTAAATAATCACCAGAACATTGGTTAAGTTGTAGCCATACTATTAAAGTTTGTTGCAATACGGCAATTGATGTAAATCAATAAAGTGAATGGAATTAACATTCTCGCGTTGTTAGCATGCTGTTAACATTATAGAATCCACTTCAATCACTAACAGAATGATTGAAAGGCGTACTGGATCTACGTTATTGGGCAATACTTCAAGGAAGGCAGATAGCTGGAAGTAAGTGTTTTTTTGAAAACTTTAAGTTATCATCAAAATTACATTACCTGTATGTTATGTTTTTGCCTAGAATTTATTCTATTAGCACAGTTTCGTCACAAATTTAGGTACCGCCAAATGCAAACCCCGCAGATTCTTATCGTTGAAGATGAGCAAGTAACTCGTAACACTCTAAAGAGTATTTTTGAAGCAGAGGGATATGCTGTTTTTGAGGCTAGCGACGGTGAAGAGATGCACCAAGTGCTATCTGACAACCAAGTTAACCTTGTAATTATGGACATCAACCTTCCTGGTAAGAATGGCCTACTACTTGCGCGTGAACTACGTGAGCAAGAAAATGTAGCGCTTATGTTCTTAACGGGTCGTGATAATGAAGTTGATAAGATCCTTGGCCTAGAGATCGGCGCTGATGACTACATCACTAAGCCTTTCAACCCTCGTGAACTGACTATTCGTGCACGTAACCTTCTTAACCGTTCAATGAGCACAAGCTCTGTTCAAGAAGAAAAACGTAGCGTTGAGAAGTACGAGTTCAACGGTTGGGTACTAGACATCAACAGTCGCTCTCTGGTTAGCCCAGATGGCGAAGGCTACAAGCTACCTCGTTCAGAGTTCCGTGCTCTACTTCACTTCTGTGAGAACCCAGGTAAGATCCAAACACGTGCAGACCTTCTTAAGAAGATGACCGGCCGTGAGCTTAAGCCGCACGATCGTACTGTAGACGTAACAATCCGTCGTATTCGTAAGCACTTTGAATCAGTTTCTGGTACGCCAGAAATCATCGCAACGATTCACGGTGAAGGCTACCGTTTTTGTGGTGACCTAGAAGACTAATTCGATTCGCGTTTCTAGTCGTTTAGCATTTAGTGTTTTTAACAGTAGAGGCGCAATCAATAGTTATTAAAAAGGGAGAATGCCAACGCATTCTCCCTTTTTTATTGTTCATTGTTCGCTAAGGTTTTAGTAAACCGTATCAACCTTAACGTCTTTCTCCACCAGCCACTTCACCGTTTCACCATCTTTCAGTTCAACCGCAACATCAACAGGCTTGCCACTGTCGATCTCTAGCTGCCATATAAAAGCGACTTCCCATTGAGTTTCACTGTGCGTTCTTAAATCAAGATCGTCAGCTGTCACCAATAGAGTATCTGCACCCTGCTTGACCGTAACACTCTCAACCGCAAGTGTTGCTGGCAGTTCTGAAGTCGATTCTAGGTAAATGGCACCATGGAGAGTCTTATCTTGAGTCTCTCCAATCGTCGGCATCTTGTTCAACCAAAGGTTGCTTTTCATTGTGACTGTCGCTGCAGATACTTCTACTTGGTTACCTTGCTGCCATTCTACTTGTGGTGCAGAACAACCCGCTAATGCCACAACGCATGCGGCGAATGCTAATTTTTTCATTATTCTTCTACCTTTGGTTTAACCAACTTTTTAGGACTTCAATGTCATTCTGGTATTCATTATTAATCTCATCGACCCAATCTGAAATATTATCCCACCAAGCAGGCATATCTGGAGACTGAGCTTTCTGAGCAACTTGCTGTATGCGTTTCAAACCAATAGAACCTGCCGCGCCTTTGATCTTGTGCGCCTCAGAAACGATACTGGCTTGGTCTTTCGCGACCATGTTGGAATTCAATATTTCCATATACTCCGGCATCATATCTTCAAACATCGCGATGCTATCCAAAACCGGTTTCGGTCCAACAATGTCAACATAAGACTCTAGCATATCAATATCAAGCAAAGTGGTATCAATCGAAGAAACAACCGGCTTAATAACCTCTACTTTTTTTATCACTTCAGATTTGTTCTCAATAAATTTGGATATCACGTCTTGGATGGCTTTCACCGATAGTGGTTTGCTGATCGCTTCATCCATTCCTTTTTGCAGATACTCTTGTTTATTATTTAAAACATTGGCCGTTAAGGCGACTAAAGGCGGCAGCTTGCTGTATTTCTCTCGATAGTACTGAGCAATATCGAAGCCTGTCATATCTGGCAGTTGGATATCCAGCAACACCAAATCATAGTCTTCTGGATGGAAAACGATTTGTGCCTCTTGCCCTGTCATCACCACCGTGACTTCATGACCTAAGCTTTCAAGCAGAGAACGAGCGACCGTAATGTTGAGTTCAATATCTTCGACCATGAAGATCTTAAGGTTCGACTGCTTTCTTGGCGTCTTAATCAGCGCCTGAGTATCGTGATTCACCGGCACACGAATAGAAACCGTAAAGGTACTGCCGAAGCCCTCTTCACTGGTAACGTCAATATCGCCGTCCATCATATTAATCAGCTGCTTCGATACCGCAAGACCAATACCTGTGCCCACCGCATGCAGATTGTCAGAGCCAGACTTCACCTGATAGTACATCGCGAAAATTTTATCGACTTCGCTTTCAGGTATACCGATTCCCGTATCTTCGACTTCCATTGTGATGTTGGCAAAGTCGCCATCAATGTCGGCGCTGACTGTCATTACCACACCACCATCTTTGGTGAACTTCATGGCATTACTGACCAAGTTCCACAGCACTTGTCTTAGGCGTGTGCCATCAACTTTAACTGAGGTTGGCAAATCCGATAACCTTTCCAGATCGAATCGCAAGCCTTTCTGTTCTGCCATCAGAGCGGAGATGCTTTCCATCTCGGCAACGAAATCTTCGAAGTTGATCGGGGTTGGGAGCAACTCTAGTTTACGGCGATCAAACTTATCCATATCGATAATATCGTTAAAGATATTACCCAGCGTCACCGCACTCACCTTAATGGTTTGCATGTGTTTACGCTGTTCAGTGGTCAACTGGCTATCCAACAACATGCGGCTCAAGCCGATGATGCCATTGAGTGGTGTTCTTAGTTCATGACTAATCGTTGAGATAAAAGTGGTCTTGTCGCGACTGGCTTTCTCTAGTGATTCTTGGTGCTCTCTACGTTCCGTAATATCGCGACCAAAACCCACTAAGCCCAGGTGGCGGCCATCTTTACTGTAGAAAGGCACTTTACGTAGCTCGAAGTAGCTCTTACGACCATCAGGGTATTCCAACCATTGGTCATAGGTCAGTGCCTGATTGTCGGCAAAAACCTTCTTATCGGTTTCAATAACCTGTTGAGCGATCTCTTTGCTATAAACATCCCAAGGAGTTAAGCCCACCAAGTCTTTCTCAGTTTTTCCCGTCAACTCTTCAACCGCACGGTTACAACCTGAGAAAACACCATCTTCATTACGATAATAAATCAGGTCGGGAGAGGCATCGATAAATGAGCGCAGCAGTGCGGTGCGTTCAGCCAATTCAAGCTGAGTACGTTCACGTTGAAACACCTCGTTCTCAAGGTCTTGCATCGCTTCAGCACGTGCTTCCTCTGCTTTTTCACGCTCTTCAATTTCTTGATTCAACTTTTCAATATTAAGCTGGAGTTTGTTATTGAGCTCTTGGTCACGCTCACGCATGTCGCCAAGTTTAGAGACTAACTTAGCCAACCTTTGACGAGATTCTTCAAGTTGATCAACAACCACAGAAAGAAAATAAACCGCCCAAGGGGTAATCACCAGACCAAAGAAAACCGAACGGACAATGTCGATATCATCAACATTACCTTTAAGTGCAAGGGTAATACCCACTTGCACAACAACAGCAAGGGCAACAAGCGCTAGGGCGAGTAAGATAGAAAAGCGGACAATCCCCAGTTTTACGAGTAGATCAACGTAATACTGGGCAAGATTTTTCATGGGTTTCATTTAGCGCTCCATGCGATAAGACTAGTAATATTCTACCCTGTTTAAAGAGAGGAGGTAAGCTAGCTACATCACACGCAGCAAGAGAGCTACCGTTATATTGTTTAAAACAGATAAGTGGGATAAATAGAGGGGCAGCAAGAGATAAATGCGCTTATCGAATTGAGGAAGGATGTACCATCGAACGGTTTATACCGTCGTATTTAGCTTGATACAACGCACTATCAGCCAAGGCAACCGCAGAATCCATTTCATCATTCGGTGTCGGAATATAAGAGATGATACCGATACTTACTGTCACGAGTTCAGAAACTGCCGAGTCTTCATGTTCGATATCGAGCTTTTGCAGTTTGTAAGCCGAGCTCCAGCCAGATATCGTCCCCTTTATCAACATAACCAGCCAACAATTCCAAAACTGAATCAGGCACACAGTCAGGTCTTGTACCAACACAGAGCCCCACGATATCGGCGCCCGGTGCTTTTAGCGCTTCTTCATACATACTCTTGAGCACTTGCACCTCAGCATAAGTGCTCGTGTAAGCCTGAAAATAAGCCAGAGACTTCTTGGCACGAGCAATTTCATCCGCTCGATCTTTTAACTGGTCGGCAATACTTTGAACCTGAGTCTGCTCATCGGCAAAAGACACCACGTTACAAAAAGTGCAGCCTCCGCGACCAATGGTTCCGTCGCAGTTTTGGCAGCTAAAGCCACCGTACAGTGTCAGTTTGTGAACCTTTTCGCCATAACGGCGATGAAGGTCTTGGCCGATAGTATTAACCAACTCGTGTAATTTCATATTTTGAAAGTGCTCAAGTAAATAAGAATGAATATCAGTCTATTTCTGAAAAAAAATTACACCCCTGCAAAATTCAACCAATTAGTTTACTCAAGGCCTTTTGCGAGCAATCTATCAAATATCAATAAACATGCAAAAAATCGGCTCTATTTGCCTAATGCTGCACATTTGTTAGACATTAAATTCAAAATAAAACGAAAAAAATGGTCTACATGAGTCAACTTTCATTGCAATTCGCCTAGACAAAATTGTAGGATACTTACACATATTGGCTATTTTTGTTTATTTACTTACAACAAAAACTTGTTAATAAATCGGTGATATCCATATCCCACCTATATAATCCACTAGTTTGTGGCTAAAAATAAACGGATATCACCAAGGATTGTTTTTCTCGCAATACTTTTCCTGCGAGATACGGAAAGGATTCAAACCGCCAGCATAGGCAGGTTTAGACCCATAAATATAAAAGGACAAGGCTAACTTTATACAAATAAGTTGCGCCTAGATTTAACTGGAAGGATGTATCTATGGTAGATCAAGAGCAGAACTCACAGGGTCTGTATACTCCTGAACTGGAGCATGACGCTTGTGGTATCGGTTTTGTTGCGCATCTAAAGAATCGCAAATCTCATGATGTAGTAACTCAAGCACTCAATATGCTTGCCCGTATGGAACACCGTGGCGGCCAAGGCTGTGATCCGTGTTCTGGTGATGGTGCAGGTATCCTGCTACAGAAGCCGCACGAATTCTTACTAGAAGAAGCCGTTAAGCTTGGAATTAAACTGCCATCTTTTGAAAAATATGGTGTTGGTGTTGTACTTTTCCCTAAAGATGAACACAAACGTGCACAGTGTCGCGATATTTTAGAGCGCAATGCACAACGCCTTGAGTTAGAAGTTATCGGCTACCGTGAACTTCCAACTGACAATTCAATGATTGGTGCTGACCCACTTAGCACTGAACCTCAATTTGAACACGTATTTATCTCTGGCGGCCCTGGTACGACACCAGAAGAGCTTGAACGCAAGCTGTATGTTCTGCGTAACTATACGGTTCGTGTATGCCTAGAAAGCGTGTCAAACATTGGTGATGACTTCTACATCAACTCTATGTCTTACAAGACATTGGTGTACAAAGGTCAGCTAACAACAGAACAAGTTCCTCAGTACTTCCTAGATCTGCAAAACCCAACCATGGTGACAGCTCTAGCACTTGTACACTCTCGTTTTTCTACCAATACATTCCCACGTTGGCGTTTAGCTCAGCCTTTCCGTTATATCGCGCATAATGGCGAAATCAATACGGTTCGCGGCAATCTGAACTGGATGAAAGCACGTGAAGCAATCCTAGAATCGGATCTATTTACACAAGCTGAAATCGACATGCTGCTTCCTATCTGTCAGGAAGGTAGCTCGGACTCATCAAACTTCGATATGGCGCTTGAGCTACTTGTTCTTTCAGGTCGTACTCTGCCACATGCGTTGATGATGATGATCCCGGAAGCATGGCAAGAAAACAAAAACATGGACCCAACTCGTCGCGCGTTCTACCAGTACCACGCAAACGTAATGGAACCATGGGATGGCCCAGCATCTGTATGTTTCACCGATGGTGTTCAAGTAGGTGCGACACTTGACCGTAACGGTCTACGTCCTTCTCGCTACACAGTAACGAAAGACGACTTCCTAGTGATGGCGTCTGAGTCTGGTGTTGTTGAGATTGCACCTGAAAACGTTGAGTACCGTGGTCGTCTACAGCCTGGTCGTATCTTCGTTGCTGACCTTGAGCAAGGCCGCATCATTTCTGATGAAGAAGTGAAAGATAGTATTGCTAAAGCACAACCTTACGAAAAGTGGGTTGAAGAGAACCTTCTGAGCCTGAAAAAGCTACCGGATGCGAGCAACGAATTTAGCCAACCTTCTCCAGAGAAACTTCTCCACAAACAACAATCGTTTGGTGTAAGCTCTGAAGAAGTTAACGAAATCATTTTACCTCTTGCGAAAACGGGCTACGAGCCACTTTCTGCAATGGGTGCTGACTGGCCGCTAGCGATTCTTTCTCACCAATCGCAGCACCTTTCAAACTACTTCAAACAGTTGTTTGCACAAGTAACTAACCCGCCGATCGACCCGATTCGTGAGCGTATGGTTATGTCTCTGAACACTTACCTAGGTAAAGATCAGAACCTACTTGCTGAAACACCTGAACACTGTCAAAAAGTAGAGCTTGAGTCTCCTGTACTTTCTAACTCAGAGCTAGAAAAACTGCGTGCAATCGATAACGAGCACCTTCAAGCGAAGACGCTGGATATCGTATTCCAAGCAAATGGCGACCAGGGTAAGTTAGAGCGCGCACTTAAGCGTATCTGCCAATACGCGGAAGACGCGGTGATTGATGGTTACTCTATCATCCTACTGACAGACCGTGCGGTTAACTCTAACCACGCTGCTATTCCAGCAATGCTGGCCGTTGGTGCGGTTCACCACCACCTAATCCGTAAAGGCCTACGTGCTAAGTGTGACATCGTTGTTGAAACGGGCGACGCTCGTGAGACACACCACTTTGCAACGCTTATAGGTTACGGTGCGAACGCAGTTAACCCATACCTAGTTATCGAAACGATTGTTGAACTGCAACGTACCAAGAAACTAGATCCAAACGTACATCCACGTGAGTTATTCGATAACTACCGTAAAGGTGTTAACGGCGGTCTACTGAAAATCTTCTCGAAGATGGGTATCTCTACGCTGCAGTCTTATCACGGTGCTCAAATCTTTGAAGCTCTTGGTATCAGCAAATCAGTGGTTGAAAAATACTTCACAGGTACGGTTTCTCGTATCCAAGGTCTAACGATCGATGATATCGCACGCGAAGTCCTAGTTCGTCACCGTGTTGGTTACCCAGCTCGTGAAATCCCAGCACAGATTCTTGATGTTGGTGGTGTTTACCAGTGGAAACAACGTGGTGAGAAACACTTATTCAACCCAGAGACAATTTCTCTACTTCAAGAATCGACGCGTAACAAAGATTACGGTCAATTCAAAAAGTACGCGAACGCCGTGGATGCTCAAGGCGACAACGCAGCAACACTGCGTAGCCAACTTGATTTCATCAAAAACCCAGCAGGCTCTATTCCTCTAGCAGAAGTAGAACCTATTGAAAAAATCCTTAAACGTTTCGCAACGGGTGCAATGAGCTTTGGTTCAATCTCACATGAGGCTCACTCAACACTGGCTGTTGCAATGAACCGCATTGGCGCGAAATCAAACTCAGGTGAAGGTGGTGAAGATCCAGCACGTTTCGAACGCAAAGAAAACGGTGACTGGGAACGTTCAGCAATCAAACAGGTGGCTTCTGGTCGCTTTGGTGTAACGTCTTACTACCTATCTAACGCTGATGAGCTGCAAATCAAGATGGCTCAAGGTGCGAAACCTGGCGAAGGTGGTCAACTACCGGGTGATAAGGTTGATGATTGGATCGGTGCAACACGTCACTCGACCCCTGGCGTCGGTCTTATTTCTCCGCCGCCACACCACGATATCTACTCAATCGAAGATTTGGCTCAGCTAATCTACGACCTGAAAAATGCGAATCGTAATGGCCGTGTCAACGTGAAGCTCGTATCAGAAGCTGGCGTAGGTACGATTGCATCAGGTGTAGCGAAAGCGAAAGCTGACGTCGTACTTATCGCAGGTTTTGATGGTGGTACGGGTGCATCTCCGATGTCTTCTATCCGTCACACCGGTCTGCCTTGGGAGCTGGGTCTAGCGGAAACTCACCAAACACTACTGAAAAACGGCCTACGTAACCGTATCGTGGTTCAATCTGATGGTCAGATGAAAACACCACGTGACCTTGCAGTCGCTACCTTACTTGGCGCTGAAGAATGGGGCGTAGCAACCGCTGCTCTAGTTGTTGAAGGCTGTATCATGATGCGTAAGTGTCACAAGAATACATGTCCTGTTGGCATCGCAACACAGAACAAAACTCTTCGTGAGCGTTTCGACGGCCGCGTAGAAGACGTAGTAACGTTCTTCCAATACATGGCTGAAGGTCTACGTGAAGTAATGGCTGAACTTGGCTTCCGTTCTATCGACGAAATGGTTGGTCAATCGCACAAACTTAAAGTTCGTGATGACATCGGTCACTGGAAGTACAAGAACCTAGATCTAACACCGGTACTGCACATTGAGCAGGCTCGTGCAGAAGATGGTATCTACAACCAGACAACACAAAATCATAATCTTGAAGACGTTCTAGACCGTAAGTTGATTCAGGCTGCAATCCCAGCGCTTGAGAAAGGTGAAGCGGTTACCTCTCAGTTCCCTATCATCAACACGGACCGTTCAGCAGGCACGATGCTGTCTAACGAAATCTCGAAGGTTTACAAAGACCAAGGTTTACCACAGCCAATGAACGTTAAGTTCCACGGTAGTGCAGGTCAATCGTTCGGAGCATTCCTTGCTAAAGGCGTTAAGTTCGAAGTAGAAGGCGACGCGAACGATTACTGGGGTAAAGGTCTGTCTGGCGGTACGTTGGTACTATACCCAGATGCGAAATCTACTATCGTTGCGGAAGATAATATCGTGGTGGGTAACGTATGTTTCTACGGTGCAACCTCAGGTGAATCTTTCATTCGCGGTATGGCTGGCGAACGTTTCTGTGTTCGTAACTCTGGTGCGAAGGTTGTTGTTGAGGGTGTTGGTGACCACGGTTGTGAATACATGACAGGTGGCGCGGCAATTATCCTTGGTTCAACAGGCCGTAACTTTGCTGCAGGCATGAGTGGTGGTGTCGCTTATGTTTGGGATAAAGCCGGCGACTTCGAAACCAAGCTCAACGCAGAACTTGTCGACCTAGATCCAATTGAACAAGAAGATAAAGATCTTCTACTAGATATGCTAACTAAGCATGTTGAATTCACAGGAAGTGAAGTTGCTCAGTCTTTCCTAGATAACTTTGAAGCAAGTGTTGCATCACTGATTAAAGTAATGCCACGTGACTACAAAGCGGTTCTTCAAAAGCGTAAAGCTGAAGCACAACAGGCACAAACGGAAGAAGTGGAGGCAGTATAATGGGTAAGCCTACTGGATTTTTAGAACACGGTCGTGAGCTTCCAAAGAAGCTCGACCCGTCAGTTCGAATTGAAGACAACAAAGAGTTCGTACTTAACGAAAAGTTTGGTGAAAAGATCAATACTCAAGCCTCTCGTTGTATGGACTGTGGCGTACCTTTCTGTCACAGCGGTTGTCCGATTGGTAACATCATCCCAGAATTCAATGATGCGGTTTACCGTGACAGCTGGGAAGAAGCTTGGAACATTCTAAGCTCTACCAATAACTTCCCTGAATTTACAGGTCGCGTGTGCCCTGCTCCTTGTGAAAGTGCTTGTGTTCTTGGTATCAACCAAGACCCAATCACTATCTGTAATATCGAGAAAACAATTGTAGAAACTGCGTACCGTGAAGGGTACGCAAAACCTAAAATACCTCGTTCACGTACAGGAAAAACAGTAGCAGTTATCGGTTCAGGTCCTGCTGGTCTAGCCGCTGCTGAGCAACTAAACAGTGCCGGTCACTCTGTGACGGTATTTGAGCGTGACGAGAAAGTGGGTGGCCTACTGCGTTTCGGTATCCCAGATTTCAAACTGGGTATGGACGTGATTGATCGTAAGATCAACCTAATGGCTGAAGCTGGCGTTGAGTTTAAAGTAAACCAACACATCGGTGTTGATGTTAATGCTCAACAGCTACGCCAAGAGTTTGATGTGGTATTGCTAACCGGCGGTTCTACGGTTCCACGTGACTTGCCAATTCCAGGCCGTGAGTTGAAAGGCGTTCACTTTGCCATGGAATTCCTTGCTCAAAACAACCGCCGTGCCAACGATTTAGACCTTAAAACAGAAGAGCTTCACGCTAAAGATAAGCACATTGTGGTTATCGGTGGTGGTGATACGGGTTCTGACTGTGTGGGTACATCAAACCGTCATAAAGCAGCAAGCATTACTCAGGTTGAGATCATGCCGATCCCACCAGAGCAACGCCCTGCCAATATGCCTTGGCCTCAATACCCAATGATCATGAAGACCACCACTTCTCACGAAGAAGGTTGTGAACGTCATTGGAACATCCTGACTAAAGAGTTCATCTCTGACGATAACGAAAATGTAACCGGACTTCGCATTGCTGACATCGTTTGGCAAGATGCGAAACCAGGTGAACGTCCGGGTTTTGATGAAGTAGCAAACTCTGAACGTGTTATCCCTTGTGACATGGCATTCCTAGCAATGGGCTTCTTACACCCAGAGCCAACAGGTGTACCGGCACAGCTAGACATTAAACTGGACGAGCGCGGTAACGTAGCTTCAGAAGGTTATGCGACGAACCAGAAAGGCGTTTTCGTTGCTGGTGATATGCGTACTGGCCAGTCTCTGGTTGTACGCTGTATTAATGAAGGTCGTGAATGTGCAATTGCCGTTGATGACTTCTTAATGGGTAACTCAAACTTAGAAGCGAAAGCTGATTCACTCATGCTTTCCGCATAATATTTCTCGGGCTAGTGTCGTTGACGTTAGCCTAGGGAAAAAGCAACACCCTTCCTAACTTTTATATTTGGCTAGCACTCGATGCTAGCCTTTTTTCTATCTGGCCTTCCACTCTTTCTTAATCACTCCTGCTACACATGTTAAATCTCGTTAACATCCAGCTTTTATATCTCATTGATCTTCATCGACTATTTTAGGTTATTACGTGGCTAATCGCGTTTACACATGATAATTAACCATGAACTTGACCTTAAACACAATTAGCTATACGTTGTAAAGCTGATGAAAATAAAACCAATCGGTTTTGTTAACACCACCAATAACGTTTTAGCTAGCTAAAAACAAACTATAAGTTCATAAAAATAACAAGTACATGAATAGTTAGTCATTTACTGTCTGGATGACAGCGAAGCAAAAGGGAGAATTGCAATGGCTCTATATGATCCTAGTCTTGAAAAAGACAACTGTGGATTTGGTTTAATAGCGCAAATGGAAGGCCAACCTAGTCATAAGTTGGTGCGAACTGCTATTTCAGCCCTCGATCGCATGACACACCGTGGGGGTATCGCCGCGGATGGTAAAACCGGGGATGGCTGTGGCTTATTGCTACAGAAGCCAGACTCTTATCTCAGAATTATTGCTGAAGAGAATAACTTCAAGCTCGGCAAGCAATACGCTGTCGGCATGATTTTCTTCAGCCAAGATCCAATCAAAGCACAATCGGCGCAAGACATCGTCAATAAAGAGCTCGCTCAAGAGACTTTAACCGTGGCTGGCTGGCGTGTCGTGCCCACCAACACCGACGTATTAGGTCCAATCGCCAAAGATTCTGTTCCCAATATTCAGCAAGTGTTTATCTCCGCTCCCGCTGGTTGGCGTGAACGCGATATCGAACGACGCCTATACATTGCTCGTCGCCGAATTGAAAAGCAGCTCACCGAAGACAAAGATTTTTATATTTGTAGCCTTTCAACACAAGTCATGGTCTACAAAGGCTTGTGTATGCCGGCCGATCTCCCGCGATTTTACCTCGATCTTGCTGACTTACGTATGGAATCAGCTATATGTCTGTTCCACCAGCGTTTCTCGACCAACACACAGCCGCGTTGGCCATTGGCTCAACCATTCCGCTATTTGGCGCACAATGGTGAGATCAATACCATTGAAGGCAACCGTCAGTGGGCCAAGGCTCGCGCCTATAAGTTCTCCTCACCGCTGCTGCCCGATTTACAAACGGCCGCACCTTTTGTGAATGAGACAGGATCAGACTCCTCAAGCTTAGACAACATGCTCGATCTGTTCCTTGCTGGTGGTATGGATGTATTCCGAGCGATGCGTATGCTTGTGCCGCCCGCTTGGCAAAACCACCCAGACATGGATCCTGAGCTTCGTGCCTTTTACGATTTCAACTCCAAGCATATGGAACCATGGGATGGCCCTGCGGGTATCGTACTGTCTGACGGCCGTTATGCTGCATGTAACCTTGACAGAAACGGCTTACGCCCTGCTCGCTATGTCATCACCAAAGACAACCTAATCACCTTGGCATCCGAAGTTGGTATCTGGAATTATGCACCAGACGAAGTGGCAGAGAAAGGACGCGTCGGACCTGGTGAATTACTCGTTATTGATACTCGTCGCGGTAAGCTATGGCAATCGAACGAGATCGACAATGATCTTAAAGGCCGTCACCCATATAAAGAGTGGATGGATAAGAACGTTCACAAATTAACACCGTTTTCCGCACTAGCAGATGACCAAGTCGGTAAACGTAATTTTGATGATGACACCCTAAAGACCTATCAAAAACAGTTTGCGATGAGCAACGAAGAGTCAGACCAAGTACTGCGTGTCCTCGGTGACATGGGACAAGAAGCCGTCGGTTCTATGGGCGATGATACGCCAATGGCAGTGCTGTCTTCTAAAGAACGCCTAATCACCGACTATTTCCGTCAGAAGTTTGCTCAAGTAACCAATCCACCGATTGACCCTTTGCGTGAAAAACACGTTATGTCTTTAGCCACCAGTATCGGCCAAGAGATGAATGTGTTCTGTGAAACCGATGGGCATGCTTACCGTGTGACGTTTGATTCACCCGTTCTGCTTTATTCTGATATGCAGCAACTTCTGCAATTAAATCAAAAGCATTACGGTCATGCGATTCTTAGCATGCACTATGATCCAGCAGAAAAAGATCTCGAACAAGCAATCAACGACTTGTGTGATCGTGCGGTTAAAGAAGTACGCGACGGCGCTGTTTTAGTTGTGCTTTCTGACAAAGGTTTAGAGAAAGGTAAGCTACCAGTCCCAGCAGCCATGGCGGTCGGTGCGGTGCAAACTCGACTTGCAGACACCAACCTGCGTTGTGATGCTAACATCGTAGTTGAAACAGCAACCGCACGTGACCCACATCAATTTGCCGTACTGCTTGGCTTCGGTGCTACCGCGGTTTACCCATATCTCGCTTATGAAGCTCTGGGTAAGATGTTGGACGATGGTTCATTAGATAAAGACTATCGCACTGCATTGCAAAATTACCAGAACGGCATCAACAAAGGTCTGTATAAGATCATGTCAAAGATGGGTATCTCGACAATTGCTTCGTATCGCTGCTCGCAGTTATTTGAGGCGGTCGGTTTACATACCGATGTCGTTGACTTGTGTTTCCGTGGCGTAACGACTCGTATCCAAGGCGCTAGCTTTAGTGACTTCCAACAAGATATCTATAACCTATCTCGTAAAGCATGGACTAAACGTAAACCACTGGAACATGGTGGCTTACTCAAATACGTACATGGCGGCGAATACCACGCCTATAACCCAGACGTAGTCAGTACCTTGCAAACCGCCGTAAAGACAGGTGAAACATCCGACTACCAATCTTTTGCGAAGCAAGTTAATGCTCGTCCTGCTGCTATGCTGCGCGACTTAATGAGCCTCAAAAAAGCCGATCAACCTCTGCCTCTAGAGCAAGTAGAGCCGAGTAGCGATCTCTTTAAGCGCTTTGACTCCGCGGCCATGTCGATTGGTGCCTTGAGCCCCGAAGCTCACGAAGCACTAGCCATGGCGATGAACCGCTTAGGTGGTTATTCCAACTCTGGTGAAGGTGGTGAAGATCCACGACGCTTCGGTACTGATCGTAACTCGCGCATCAAGCAGATAGCTTCTGGTCGTTTTGGCGTGACGCCACATTACTTAACCAATGCGGATGTTCTACAAATCAAGGTCGCGCAAGGTGCGAAGCCAGGAGAAGGCGGTCAGCTGCCGGGTCATAAAGTCACAGCAGAAATAGCCAAGCTGAGATACTCAGTTCAAGGCGTGACTCTGATCTCTCCTCCTCCACATCACGATATCTATTCTATTGAGGATCTGGCGCAGCTCATTTTCGACCTCAAACAAGTTAACCCTAAAGCCTTGGTTTCAGTGAAGTTAGTATCTGAACCGGGTGTAGGCACCATTGCCACAGGTGTAGCGAAAGCTTATGCCGACTTGATTACGATCTCCGGTTACGACGGTGGGACCGCAGCAAGCCCACTGACCTCGGTGAAATACGCAGGTTGTCCTTGGGAGCTTGGCTTAGCCGAAACTCAACAAGCACTCGTCGCCAATGGGCTTCGTCATAAAATTCGCCTGCAAGTCGATGGTGGTTTAAAAACCGGCCTAGATGTTATCAAAGGCGCAATTTTAGGTGCTGAAAGCTTTGGCTTTGGTACCGCACCAATGGTCGCAATGGGTTGTAAATTCTTACGAATCTGCCACCTCAATAACTGTGCAACAGGCGTCGCGACTCAAGATGAGACATTGCGCCGCGAATACTTCAAAGGGCTACCAGACATGGTGGTGAACTACTTTACAGGCTTAGCCGATGAAGTTCGCCAACACCTTGCAGAGCTTGGTGTAGAAAAACTCACAGACCTAATTGGACGCACAGATTTACTGGAGGCTGTTGAAGGCCTAACTGCAAAACAGAGTAAATTGGATCTCTCATCAATACTGGAAGCTCCGGTATCACCAGAGGGTCACCCTCTGTATTGGACCGAACCAAACGCGCCATTTGATAAGGCTCAGCTCAACCAGCAGATTCTAGACGATGCACTCGATGCGATTGAGAAAAGACAATCCACCAGCCTCTACTACAACGTTATTAATACAGACCGTTCGATAGGAGCACGTATCTCTGGCGAAATTGCTAAGCGATATGGCAACCAAGGCATGGCAGGTTCACCAATCAAATTGTATCTCGATGGTACTGCAGGCCAATCTTTCGCTGTTTGGAACGCAGGTGGCGTTGAGCTGCACCTAACAGGCGATGCCAATGACTATGTTGGCAAAGGCATGGCTGGCGGTAAGGTAGTTATCAAACCTCACCAAGGCACTGCATTTACTTGTAACGAAGCGACCATCATAGGTAACACCTGCTTGTATGGGTCAACCGGAGGCAAGTTGTTTGCCGCAGGTACGGCGGGCGAACGATTTGGCGTACGTAACTCAGGCACGGTTGCCGTAATTGAGGGTGCGGGGGATAACGCTTGTGAATACATGACGGGCGGTATTGTTGCCATTCTTGGCGCAACTGGCGTCAACTTCGGTGCAGGTATGACCGGAGGCTTCGCTTATGTCATGGATAAGAACGAAGACTTCCAAGGCCGAGTGAACAACGAGTCAGTTGAGGCGCTTTCTTTATCTGACTTATATATCCACCAAGAACATCTGCGTGGCTTAATTGCTGAGCACTTAGAAGAAACAGGCTCAGTACACGCTGAAGCTATTCTGGCGAACTTTGATGAATGGATTCCAAAGTTCTATCTAGTGAAACCAAAGACGGCGGATCTAAACACCTTGCTCGGTCACCAAAGCCGCAGCTCAGCTGAACTTCGTGTTCAAGCGCAATAATTGGAAGGAGCCAATAATGAGCCAGAATGTATACCAATTTATTGATGTGAATCGCGTAGACCCAGCGAAGAAACCAATCAAGATACGTAAAATTGAGTTTGTAGAGATCTACGAACCTTTCACTAAACAGCAAGCCAAAGCCCAAGCAGACCGCTGTTTAGATTGTGGTAACCCTTATTGTGAATGGAAATGTCCAGTTCACAACTACATCCCTCAGTGGCTTAAGCTTGCCAATGAAGGACGTATTATCGAAGCCGCTGAACTGTCTCACCAGACCAACAGCCTGCCAGAGGTATGTGGCCGTGTGTGCCCTCAAGACCGCTTGTGTGAAGGCTCTTGTACCCTCAATGACGATTTTGGTGCCGTCACCATAGGTAACATTGAAAAGTACATTACCGATAAAGCCTTTGAGATGGGTTGGAAGCCAGACATGTCTCACGTTGAATGGACCGATAAAAAGGTCGCAATCATCGGTGCGGGCCCAGCTGGTCTTGCGGCAGCTGATATCTTGGTACGCAATGGAGTGAAAGCCGTTGTCTTTGATCGTTACACAGAGATAGGTGGTCTCCTCACTTTTGGTATTCCATCATTCAAGCTTGAGAAAGGTATCATGGAGAATCGTCGCCGCATCTTTAGCGAGATGGGCGTTGAATTCCGAATGAATACCGAGATTGGCAAAGACATTCAACTTAAAGAGCTGGTCGATGATTACGACGCTGTTTTCCTTGGCGTAGGCACTTACAAAAACATACGTGCAGGTCTAGATAATGAGGATGCTCCGGGTGTTTATGATGCTCTGCCATTCTTGATTTCTAATACCTACAAGGTTATGGAGCTTGAAAATCCAACCCCATTCATCGATATGCAAGGTAAGAAAGTCGTCGTGCTTGGTGGTGGTGATACGGCGATGGACTGTGTTCGAACCTCTATTCGTCAGAGTGCGGCCGATGTGGTGTGTGCTTATCGCCGAGATGAGGCCAACATGCCGGGCTCTCGCCGTGAGGTGAAGAATGCACGTGAAGAAGGCGTGAAGTTCAAGTTTAACCTGCAGCCTATCAGCTTAGAGCTTGATAGTTCTGGGCATGTTGCTGGCGTTAAAGTCGTGAAAACCGCCTTAGGCGAACCTGATGAAGCAGGCCGTCGCCGCCCAGAACCAGTTGCTGGCAGTGAGCACATTCTTGAAGCCGATGCTGTGATCATGGCATTTGGTTTTCAACCTCACGCTATGGAATGGTTAGAACCTTTCGATGTCGAGCTTGATCAATGGGGCCGTATTAAAGCGCCTGGTCAGCAAGAGTTTCAGTACCAAACCACCAACAGCAAAATATTTGCCGGTGGCGACGCGGTTCGCGGCTCTGACTTAGTGGTAACCGCTATCGATGAAGGCCGTAAAGCCGCAGAAGGGATATTAGATTACCTAGAAGTGTGAGTGGGTTTCCTTTATTACTCAGTTCGTTACTATAAAAAAGGATCCAATTATGGATCCTTTTTTAAGTTCGATACGTTTATCACAAGCACAACAAAAAACAGCAAACAAGCCAATTCCGATAACTACAATTAGAATTAAAAACAAGACATAGGAAACACTATGAAAAAAGCCGCTCTCCTCTTGCTATCACTTTTAACATTAACCGCTTGCAGCCAAGGAATCACGGATATGAAAGACAGAACCTCATCACCTTGTGGTGATAAACCAAATTGCGTATCAACACAAGATGACCGTGAACAACATGCTTTGGCTGCATACGAACTATCCGATTCAGCAAACCTTGATGCCATTGAGCAAGTCGCTCTGACTTTACCGGGCGCAAAAACCGCCAGTAAAACCGAAGATTACCTGCGTATTGAATGTACTTCTCGCATCATGCGCTTTGTCGATGACTTAGAGCTTAAGATCACTGATGGCAAACTGATCGTGCGTTCAGAGTCTCGCACTGGCCATTCTGATTTTGGTGTCAACCGAAAGCGAGCGGATCAACTTCGCGCAAGCCTAAACAGCGAAGGCCTAATCAAATAGATAAAAGAATACGCAGATAAATCGCTGCTATTCGTACGAGAAGTGCCTTAGGGCAGTCGCTCGACACTTCTCTTCCATGCTACAATTTCGCTCTACTGTTTAAATATTTTTTATTAAGAGACTACACATGAAAATCGGCATCATTGGCGCAATGGAGCAAGAAGTTGCGATCCTAAAAGCAGCAATTTCAGACATTACTGAAGTTAATAAAGGCGGTTGTACCTTTTTCTCTGGTCAGCTAAATGATGTTGACGTTGTTTTGCTTCAATCAGGTATTGGTAAAGTAGCCGCTGCAGTGGGTACTTCAATCCTACTAAGCGAATACCAGCCAGACGTAGTACTAAACACGGGCTCTGCTGGCGGTTTTGATTCAACACTGAACCTTGGCGATGTGGTTATCTCAACTGAAGTTCGTCATCACGATGCCGACGTTACAGCTTTCGGTTACGAAATCGGCCAAATGGCAGGTCAACCTGCAGCGTTCACAGCGGACGACAAACTGATGGCTGTTGCTGAACAAGCACTAGCACAAATGGAAGATAAGCACGCCGTTCGCGGTCTTATCTGTACTGGCGACGCATTTGTTTGCACAGCAGAACGCCAAGAGTTCATCCGCAAGCACTTCCCATCTGTCGTTGCTGTAGAGATGGAAGCATCTGCTATCGCTCAAGCTTGTCACCAATTCCAAGTACCATTCGTGGTTGTTCGTGCAATCTCTGACGTTGCAGACAAAGAGTCACCAATGAGCTTCGAAGAGTTCCTGCCACTAGCGGCACAAAGCTCTTCTGAAATGGTTATCAAGATGGTTGCCCTACTAAAGTAAGCGACTAGACATGCAAACACTGTTTGATCAGGTATTTGCAAATGGCGTGCTCCTTGTAATGTGGGGAGCACTGCTTTTTCATTTGATTTTACCTATCCCCCATGCCGCACACCCTACGACCTTATGGCATAAGTTTGCTGAGCTTTTAGCAAGCAAGGTTAATAACAACCAAAACTATTCCCAAAGCTTAATCTCGGGCACATTAGCCTGGGGCGTAATGGTACTGCCGACTCTGGTAATTCTATTGGCACTGCAACCATTGGTTTGGCAATCTCAACTGTTTGAATTAGCGCTGTTATTACTGGCGATTGATTGGCGCAATAATGAAAAGCTAGCAAATCATCTGATCAAAGCGCTTGGTCGAGAAGATAAAGCTGCCGCTCGTCAGTTACTGGCTCCGGTTGTCAATCGTCAAACCGAATCACTGTCATCACTTGGGCTTGGCAAAGCCGCTGCTGAAACCATCATCATGGGTTACGCTCGCAATGTGGTATGTGTTTTATTCTGGTACGCCATTGGTGGTGGAATTGCGGCTTTAATGTATCGCCTTGTTGTTCAGTTAGCGCGTGCGTGGTCACCAAGTCGTAAGCGGTTTTCTCCATTCGGCTCAACGGCAATCAAGATCGTCGCTATCCTAGAATTTATACCCATGCGCTTATTTGCTTTGATGATCGTATGTGGTGATAAAGCAACGCACACGTTCAGGACCATGTTAGTACAGAGTCGCTCTTGGCCACTGCCCGGCCCAGCATGGTTAATTACCGCTGTTGGCAATAAACTTGAGCTATCATTGGGCGGCCCTGCGATTTACGATAACACCAAAGCCATTCGCGCCAAATTAGGCGGCAGAATCGCTCCATCAGCCCTGCATTTATCTCAGGTTAAAAAGCTGGTTTTTGGCCGCATCGCTATCTGGATATTCATACAAAGCCTAGTCTTACTTATTATTCACCAAGGGATTTAAAGTGAAACCCTCTCAACTCGTTATACGATGTACCGCTCTCGCGTTCAGTCTCAGCTTTTGTTTATGGACTCCCATTTCCTTCGCGACTGCCGAGCGCGTCATCAGCCTTGCTCCTCACGCCACTGAGCTCGCCTACAGTGCTGGTTTAGGTGACAATCTTATCGCGGTGAGTGAGCGAAGTGATTATCCACCACAAGCAGACAAGCTAGAGAAAGTGGCGAGTTACCAAGGCATCAAGGTTGAGAAAATCATCGCCCTGCAACCTGACCTGATTCTCGCGTGGCCTGCTGGGAATCCGCCAAGAGAACTCGCGAAACTGGAGCAGTTTGGATTTAATATTTACTACCCTAAAACCAAAAGCCTAGACAGCATTGCGACCAATATCGAGCAACTCAGCCAATACTCCAGTGATCCGAATGTTGGAGAGAATAATGCCAAGCAATACAAAGAGCAGCTCAACGCGTTGAGACTAAAATATAAAGATGCTGAGCCAGTAAGTTACTTTTATCAGCTCAGTGAAAAGCCGATCATCACCGTCGCTCAAGGACACTGGCCAAGTGAGGTGTTTGAGTTTTGTAGTGGCCACAATATTTTTGAAGACAGCACCTCCCCTTACCCGCAAGTTGGCATTGAGCAAGTTGTGTTAAGGAAGCCGCAAGTGATCTTCACTTCTCAGCACGCGATTGAGAATGAAACCATGTGGCAAACTTGGGAAGATGAGATCCCGGCAGTCGCTCAAAATCAGATTTGGTCACTCAACTCTGATTGGATTAATCGCCCGACGACGAGAACTTTGAAAGCGATCCAACAAGTATGCGATTTCTTCGATAGAGCTAGGCAAAATCACTAACTATTTGCTGCGTTTTTTCGTACAATTCGCCACCGAACTGTCCCTACAATTTCAACCATAAGAGCGCCAGTATCATGGACTCCATGTTGCTTTATATTATCGATTTATTTGGCACTGCCATTTTTGCTGTCTCAGGCGTATTTGTCGCAGGCCGTCTTAAGATGGATCCCTTTGGTGTCGCCGTTTTAGGTAGCGTAACCGCGATTGGCGGAGGTACGATTCGTGACATGGCATTGGGTGCAACTCCCGTGTTTTGGATCACCGATACCACCTACCTTTGGGTCATCATCACCACCTGTTTGCTGACCATGATTATAGTACGACGCCCCAAGCGTCTGGCATGGTGGATCCTGCCAGTATGTGATGCGATCGGTTTAGCGGTATTTGTTGGCATTGGTGTAGAAAAAGCGCTGATTTATCAAGATTCTGCATTAGTTGCTATCATCATGGGTGTGATCACAGGCTGCGGTGGCGGCATTATCCGTGACGTACTTGCTCGTGAAGTTCCAATGATCCTAAGAAGTGAAGTCTACGCAACGGCTTGTATCATTGGCGGCGCTTTCCATACCATGGCAATTAGCATGGGGCACGACTCAGAAACGGCCTTTTTAGCCGGCGTGTTCACGACACTATTGATTAGGCTGGGCGCTATTCGCTGGCACTTGTCATTGCCTACCTTCGCAATCAAATAGGCTAGCGTTACAAAATAGAAATAGGCTCCGCAAAGGAGCCTTTTTTAATTCCGTTTTAAATCACTGTACCCTCAATTTCACCCTTCAATGATCCCCTATCAACTTATTCTCAATTTAGTTAGCTTGTTAGTTCTTAGCTCTTAGCTCTTAGCTTACAAGTTAATAAGGTTTTTTGTTTACTTATCCAATTAGCAAGCTATATTAGTATGCAAATTACTTTATAAATAATTTTATTTACTAACGCTGATAATAGGGAGTTTAAGATGAGTATCAATAAAGTAGGCATTGTTTTCTTCTCTAAGAATGGAGCGACTAAGCAAGTCGCAGAGACAATCGCTGAAGGTGTTAACACTCAACAATCTAACTCAGCACTGCTCATTGAAGTCCTCTCTTCTGAAGTAATCGAAGGAAGGTATGACAATGACGATAAGCTCAAAGCATTAGATAGCTGTGATGCGATTATCTTTGGTGCTCCGACTTATATGGGCTCGCCAGCTGCTCAGTTTAAAAGCTTTATGGATGCGAGTAGTACTACCTACTCTAAGAAAGCATGGCGAAATAAGCTCGCAGCTGGGTTTACCACAGGAGGTAGCCTTAACGGCGAGCAACAACAAACCTTGTTAAGCTTTTTCACTCTGGCTTGTCAGCATGGTATGGTTTGGGCAGGGATTGATATCTCAAAGCATATCGATGATTTAGGTTTGAATCGCACAGGTTCAAGTATTGGTCTAGTCGCCAGTGATGATCAGACGGCTGAGAGCACGAATAGTCACATTAACAGCAATGATCTTAAAACCGCTTTGTATTTTGGCCAACGCATCGCGAGTCTAGTTAAGAGAACCGAACTAACTTGCTAATTAACTAATGAGCTAGCTTCAAAGCTCCTAGCTTGTTAAATATCTATGGGCTCAAGACTAGAGAATGAAGGGGGTTTAAGGTAAATTAGTTCAATCATTCCCAACTTTCATGAATATCATCAAATGCTACTCGAAGGAATCGAAACTCTCTTGGTTTTGAGTAAAGCCAAAACCATGAGCCGCACTGGAAGCTTGCTTTATATCAGCCAATCAGCGGTCAGCAAACGGATTGCGAATTTAGAAAAGAAGCTAGGCAAAAAACTCATAGAGCCAAGTGGCCGACAGATCAAACTGACGCCAGACGCGATTGCATTAATCGAGGGTATCGGACCAGCATTCAATGAACTTAGAGGGCTTATCTATGAGCAACAAGAGTTGGAAGACACAACCCTTATTACCTTAGATAGCTCTAAATCTTTGATCGCAGGTTATTTAGGAAAAATGATAGGGCAATTTATCCTGCAAGATAAATACATCACCATCACCACTAACCATACCCCAAGAATTATCGAGCGAGTGCAATCGGGAAAGGCGACCCTGGGGCTGTGCGCTGGCTTACTGCCTCCACATCATGGGCTGATGACCTTTCACCTATTTGACGAACCATTCTACATTGTCAGCCAAGCACCACTGACGGAACTTCCTCCGTTAGTCATTACCAACGACATGACGAATCCAGCAAACTCGTATCAGTTATCTGTGCTTGAAAAGTTCGGCATCAAACCCTTGATGGAGATGGATGCCTACACTGCTGCAGCCCAGTTAGCGTTAGGTGGGACAGGGCCCGCTTTGATCCCGCTCTCAATTGTAAAGACACTCAATATTGAGCCTCAATACTTGTTTAGCTTTCCAGAGTTAGAGGGGTTAATTCGACCGATTCATATCTGTGTAAGGCCAAACAGCTATCAGTCTCCACGAGTTAAAATACTGATAGAATCCATTGTTGATGCTGTTCCCAAAGCAGTTTAGATGCCATTAACATCGACATCACGATCACAAGGGGGCGAATCCACTTCTGCCCTTTTGTCACTACGACTTTAGCGCCAAGCTGAGCGCCCATAAAGCCACCAACCGCCATTACTAAGCCCAATTCCCAAATGGGTAAACCAGCAATAATAAAGAAGATCAATGCGGCTATATTCGAGGTGAAGTTAAGAACCTTAGTACGTGCTGTGGCATCCACTAAAGAGAAATGGCCGATAGCAACAAAACAAACCGTGAAAATAGAGCCCGTTCCTGGTCCAAAAAATCCATCGTAGAAGCCAACACCACCACCAATGCACAAAGCAAACATCGCCTCAGAGATCTTTTGTTTGCCCTCAGACGCTCTGGTTTGTGGTGCTAATAGGAAGTAGAGAGAGATGGCAATAAGCAGTAATGGGATCATGCTGGTCAGCAAGCTCGCATCAATATGCTGCACTAACTCAGCGCCAATCGCAGAACCAATAAAGGTACAAAGAATGGCAAGACGCATCTCTTTTATGTTCACGATACCGTTGCGTACGAAATACCAACTGGCGGAGAAACTACCAAAAGAACTTTGAAGTTTGTTGGTGGCCAATGCCTGCGTTGGTGGTACTCCTGCCGCGAGCAATGCAGGTAGAGTCAACAACCCACCGCCACCAGCCATTGCATCAATAAAGCCTGCCGCCGTTGCAACAACAAACAAGATAGCCAATATTTCTAGAGTGATTTCCATATACCCAACGCCTTAAATTCTCGTGAAGCGACAACTTACCACCGTGAGCAAACAATCAACAACGAAACACAAGATTGTAACCTATTCCAAATTTTCATCATTTAGTCATCACCAGATTTTCATCATTTAACCGGCGCCAGATAACAGACATAAAAAAGCCCACTACGAAGAGTGGGCTTTGAGCATTTATATCCGCTTAACAGCGATACACGTGAGTCAATTAAGCTTGAGAAGCTTTAACTTGTGCGTGTAGATCTTGAACTGAAGTTACTGACGTTTTCGCGTCTGCAGTGTGCGCCATACAAGTCGCGAATGCAGCGTTTAGCGTAGTCGTGTAGTTCACTTTCTCAGCCAGTGCGCCACGACGAAGAACTTTAGAATCTTCAATCGCTTGACGGCCAGCCGCAGTGTTCACGATGTACGTGTACTCATTGTTCTTGATACGGTCAAGAATATGAGGACGACCTTCGTGTACCTTGTTTACTAGACGTGGGTTGATACCCGCCTCGCCAAGGATAACTGCAGTACCGTGTGTTGCATCTAGTTGGTAGCCAAGCTTCGATAGCTTAGATGCTAGGTCAACAACGCGCTCTTTGTCGCCTTCACGAACAGAAAGAAGTGCACGGCCGCCTTCTGGGTAGATGTTGCCACAACCCAATTCAGCTTTAGAGTATGCTTCAGCAAACGTTGCACCAACACCCATAACTTCACCAGTAGAGCGCATTTCTGGGCCTAATAATGGGTCAACACCAGGGAATTTGTTGAACGGAAGAACAACTTCTTTCACTGAGTAGTATGGTGGGATGATTTCTTTCGTAAAGCCTTGAGACTCTAACGATTGACCCGCCATAACACGAGCTGCAATCTTAGCGACTGCTGCGCCTGTTGCTTTCGATACAAACGGTACTGTACGTGCTGCACGAGGGTTAACCTCGATTAGGTACACTTCGTTGTTCTTAACAGCAAACTGCGTATTCATTAGACCACGAACACCCAACTCGAACGCTAGCTTTTCAACTTGCTCACGCATTACGTCTTGGATTTCTTGGCTTAGCGTGTAAGCAGGAAGAGAACATGCTGAGTCACCAGAGTGAACACCTGCTTGTTCGATATGCTCCATGATACCCGCAATAACAACGCGCTCACCGTCACAAATTGCATCAACGTCGACTTCAATTGCATCATCTAGGAAGCTATCAAGTAGCACTGGAGATTCGTTTGAAACACTTACTGCTTCGTTGAAGTAGCGACGTAAGTCTTGCTCGTCGTATACGATTTCCATCGCACGACCACCAAGAACATAAGAAGGGCGAACAACCAATGGGAAGCCGATTTCGCGAGATTTCTCTACCGCTTGCTCCATTGTTGTAACTGTCGCGTTTTCTGGTTGTAGAAGGCCAAGACGGTCAACAGCGACTTGGAAACGCTCACGGTCTTCAGCACGGTCGATTGCGTCTGGGCTAGTACCAATGATCGGTACGCCAGCAGCTTCAAGCTCACGAGCCAGTTTCAGTGGTGTTTGACCACCGTACTGAACGATAACGCCTTTTGGCTTCTCAACACGAACGATTGCTAGTACGTCTTCCAGAGTTACTGGTTCAAAGTACAGACGGTCAGACGTATCGTAGTCTGTCGAAACTGTCTCGGGGTTACAGTTAACCATGATTGTTTCGTAGCCATCTTCACGTAGTGCTAGAGATGCATGTACACAACAGTAATCGAATTCAATACCTTGGCCGATACGGTTTGGACCGCCGCCTAGGATCATGATTTTCTCTTTGTCTGTTGGGTTCGATTCACATTCGTCATCGTAAGATGAGTACATGTAAGCTGTATCAGAAGAGAACTCAGCCGCACACGTATCTACACGCTTGTAGACTGGGTGAATATCGTATTGGTCACGTAGACGACGAATTTCACTTTCTGCCACACCTAGAATCTTAGACAGGCGAGCATCAGCAAAACCTTTACGCTTAAGCTTCATTAGTTCGTCTTTATTCAGACCAGCAAAGCCTTTCGCTTTAAGTTCTTGCTCAAGTTTAACAATGTCTTCGATTTGAACTAGGAACCAGCGGTCAATTTGCGTTAGGTTGAATACACCATCAACTGACATGCCAGCACGGAAAGCATCTGCGATGTACCAAATACGGTCAGAACCAGCTTCTTTAAGCTCATGGCGAATCGTCGTTAGAGCGTCAGGTGCATCTAGATCAACCATTTCGTCAAAACCAGTTGCGCCAACTTCTAGACCGCGAAGTGCTTTCTGTAGAGATTCTTGTTGGTTACGACCGATAGCCATAACTTCACCAACCGACTTCATTTGCGTCGTTAGACGGTCGTTAGCACCTGCAAATTTCTCGAAGTTAAAACGAGGAATCTTAGTGACTACGTAGTCGATTGTTGGTTCGAATGATGCTGGCGTTGCGCCGCCAGTGATGTCATTCATTAGCTCGTCTAGCGTAAAGCCAACAGCCAGTTTCGCTGCAATCTTAGCGATTGGGAAACCTGTTGCTTTAGAAGCAAGTGCAGAAGAACGAGATACACGTGGGTTCATCTCGATGATAACCATACGGCCATCTTTCGGGTTGATACCAAACTGTACGTTTGAACCACCTGTTTCAACACCAATCTCACGCAGTACCGCTAGAGAAGCGTTACGCATTAGTTGGTATTCTTTGTCTGTTAACGTTTGAGCCGGAGCCACTGTGATCGAGTCACCAGTGTGAATACCCATTGGGTCAAAGTTTTCAATCGCACATACGATGATGCAGTTGTCGTTCTTGTCGCGAACCACTTCCATCTCGTACTCTTTCCAACCGATAAGTGACTCATCGATTAGAAGTTCGTTGGTTGGAGACAAATCCAAACCACGACGACAAATTTCTTCAAATTCTTCTTTGTTATAAGCGATACCACCGCCTGTACCACCCATCGTAAACGATGGACGAATGATACAAGGGAAGCCAACCATTTCTTGAACTTTGTAAGCTTCTTCCATCGTTTTCGCTGTATCAGCCGTTGGACACTCAAGACCAATCGATTTCATTGCTTTATCAAAACGAGAGCGGTCTTCAGCTTTATCGATAGCGTCAGCCGTTGCGCCAATCATCTCTACGCCGAACTCTTCAAGTACGCCGTATTTTTCTAAATCTAACGCACAGTTAAGTGCAGTTTGGCCGCCCATTGTCGGTAGAACTGCATCTGGCTTCTCTTTAGCGATGATGTTACGAACCACTTCCCATTGAATAGGTTCGATGTAAGTCGCATCAGCCATGTCTGGGTCAGTCATGATTGTCGCAGGGTTCGAGTTTACAAGAATAACTCGGTAACCTTCTTCGCGAAGTGCTTTACAAGCTTGTGCACCAGAGTAATCAAACTCACATGCTTGACCGATAACAATCGGACCAGCACCTAGAATTAGAACACTTTTAATGTCAGTACGTTTTGGCATTATCTACTACTCCGGATTACGCTTTGTCTTGTTTGTTTGCAACAGACTGGTTAATTAATTCAATGAAGTGGTCGAATAGCGGCGCCGCATCTTCTGGACCTGGGCTTGCTTCTGGGTGACCTTGGAAACTAAATGCTGGTTTGTCTGTACGGTGGATACCTTGTAGAGAACCATCAAATAGAGACTTATGAGTCGCTCGTAGTGTCTCTGGAAGCGTATCTTCGTCAGCAGCAAAGCCGTGGTTTTGTGAAGTAATCATCACAACATCACGATCTAAGTCTTTAACCGGGTGGTTTGCACCGTGGTGACCAAACTTCATCTTCACTGTCTTAGCGCCTGACGCAAGAGCAAGAATCTGGTGACCTAGACAGATACCAAAGATTGGTAAACCTTTTTCTAGGAACACTTTTGTCGCTTCAATGGCGTAAGTACATGGTTCTGGATCACCAGGGCCATTTGAAAGGAAAACACCGTCTGGGTTCAGAGCAAGTACTTCTTCTGCTGAAGTTTCAGCAGGAACAACCGTTAGGCGGCAGCCGCGGTCAACAAGCATTCGTAAGATGTTTCGTTTTGCGCCGAAGTCATAAGCAACAACGTGGTATGGCAATTCAGAGTCTGCTTTCGCTTCAGGAAGTCCACTCGTAAGCGTCCACGAACCTTGTTTCCATTGATACGCTTCTTTTGTTGTAACTTCTTTCGCAAGGTCCATACCTTTCAGGCCAGGGAATTCTTTTGCTTTAGCTAGAGCCAAAGCTTCATCTAAATTTCCGTCGTTTACTGAAGAGCCCGCTACGATACAACCGTTCTGAGCACCTTTTTCACGAAGAATACGCGTCAGCTTACGAGTATCGATATCAGCGATACCAACAACGTTTTGCGACTTAAGGTAATCAGAAAGGGATTGTTCATTACGGAAGTTAGAAGCGATTAGAGGGAGATCGCGAATCACAAGGCCTTGAGCGTGGATTGAAGAAGATTCTTCATCTTCGGAATTGGTTCCGGTATTGCCAATGTGAGGATAAGTAAGGGTAACGATTTGTTGAGAATAGGAAGGATCAGTGAGGATTTCTTGGTACCCCGTCATCGAGGTATTAAAAACGACTTCACCAACTGCAGAACCTACAGCGCCAATGGCTTCACCGTGAAATACTGTCCCATCTTCTAGGACGAGTAGTGCTGACTTCTTCAAGACAACCTCCAGAAATAAAAATGCATTAAAATTGATTTAATTTGCAAATCCACCTTCCTGCAACACCAAAAACTGCGTGTTTATGGAAATTAGACAAATTGGCGGTATTTTAGTGATCTGCGTGATACGTGTCAACATTTAACGCAAAAGAAATTAAACATTTTTAAGAACTAATTCAACTTCCCTTACCAAAGCTTCAAAAGTTCAACTTTCATACTCTATTAATAGGAATATTACGATTTTCTAATTTCCATCCGCCATTTTCACCCGCTATTGAGTAACAAAAATATCACCAACAAAAAGCAATCGATAAATACAAAGAGTAAACACATACATTTAAAGGTTTGAATTAAAAACAACAACCAAGCCAACATAAACAGTAGCTAAATGCAGTTCTAATCAGGAAGATTAGAGAATAAGAAGAAAGTAACCAAAAGAAGTTTAAGTGGGGAAAAGGGGTAAATAAAGAAAGCGCCGGAAATTGCCAGCGCATAAATATCTATTTACAGATCATTCAAACCAAGCACATCCGTCATGGTATAAAAGCCTGCTGGCTTGTCATTTAGCCAAACAGCTGCCTTGATTGCGCCATTGGCAAAGGTCATTCTATCCGTTGCTTTATGGGTAATTTCAACGCGCTCGCCAATATCAGCAAACATAGCGGTATGCTCACCAATGATGTCACCAGCACGAATTGTCGCAAAACCGATCTCATCTTTCGTACGTTCACCCGTAATGCCTTCGCGTGACCATACAGCGACATCGTTTAACTCGTTGCCCATCGCTCCGGCAATCGCTTCGCCCATGCCAATCGCAGTACCTGACGGTGCATCCACTTTATGACGGTGGTGAGCCTCTACGATTTCAACATCACAGTAATCGCCCATCACTTTAGCGGCCTTTTCTAGTAGCTTAAATACTAGGTTCACACCAACGCTGTAGTTTGGTGCCATTACAATAGACATCTCTTTTGATGCTGCATCGATAACCTGCTTTTCTTTTTCAGAGAAACCAGTAGTGCCGATGATCAGTTTTTTACCGTGACGCTTACAAAGTTCAATATTCGCTAATGTGCTCACAGGTGCGGTAAAGTCGACGATCACGTCAAACTCTTCAATCGCTTTCGAAAGATCATCAACTAGAGCCACGTCAAAACGACCTTCACCGCATAACTCGCCAACGTCAACACCAACCAAAGATGACTCCGGACGCTCTGAACCAGCACCAACGCTTGCTTCTGAATTATGGTGAGCGGCTTTCACCAAGTTACGACCCATACGGCCAGCTGCTCCTGCAATTGCAATTCTTACCACTGCGAATATCTCCATTGTTTTGGTTACCGTCACTGCTCATCTGTCGCAGCAACCTTCATTCGATTAATCTCTTTAAACTAACAACAATCTCAAACTCAGGCTAGCAATTACGAAAACTCTTTTATTACTCGCTCTAAAATTGGCACATTTGCTTCAGGGAACGCGTATTGGCTCAATGATTCAAGATCGACCCATTCACCTTGCTGTCCTTCTTTACCATAAGGCTGTTGCTCGAAATCAGTCACAAGGATGAAATCAAACTTAAGTGACTTATCACTGTAATCAAACTCAAGGTGTTCAAACAGAGACTGTTCAATCACATTGATACCGATCTCTTCATCAAGTTCACGAGCCATCGCCTGCTCAATGGTTTCACCCACTTCTACTTTACCGCCAGGAAACTCCCAGAAACCGCCTTTGTGCTTATCATCTGGGCGCTTAGTAATAAATACTTGTGACTTATCTTGGTTGAAGATAATGCCCGCTACAATATGGATTCTTTTCATATGATGGTGCTCCTTAATAAAACGCTTTGCTCACGCTGCCCCTCAATAAATCATACTCAAGAAGGAGGAATGATTGAGCTGGAGATCTAATACAACAGCGCGAGCCTAATTATCAAACGAGATTCCCTATTGCGCTCGTTCCTCGCTATAGGGAATGACGACTTACCCTCCCATTAAAGGTAAGCCATGAAATTTACATACAAAAAGAGCCGCCTAAGCGACTCTTTAATCAAAACTATATTTAGGCAAAGCTGTATTGGTTGAGAACGAGGAGGCGACGCGGAGTTTACAAGTGTAAATGAGCATCGCCGACGAAGTTATCAGCCATTACAGCAAAGCATTAGTCAATTTTACCGTGACACTGTTTGTATTTTTTGCCACTTCCACATGGGCATGGTTCGTTACGGCCCACTTTACGCTCATCACGTACTACCGTTTGTGGAGATGCCGCATCCGCTTCATCGTCAGCTAGCTGGTTTTCAGCCGTTGCATGTTGTGCTTGTGCACGACGCGCCGCTTGTTCAGCTTGAGCTTGACGTTGAGCTTCCATCTTTTCAACTTCTTCTTGTTGCTGGACGCGAACTTTAGAAAGGATGGTAACAACATCTGTTTTCAGTACATCGAGTAGACCTTCAAACAGTTCAAACGACTCGCGCTTGTACTCTTGTTTCGGGTTCTTCTGAGCATAACCACGTAAGTGGATACCTTGACGAAGGTGATCCATCGCAGCCAAATGCTCTTTCCAAAGGCCGTCTAGCGTTTGTAGCATCACAGACTTCTCGAAGTTACGCAGTACTTGAGCACCAACCACTTCTTCTTTCTGTTTGTACGTATCTACTGCCATACCAAGAATGCGCTCACGCAATGCTTCTTCATAAAGCTTATCGTCTTCGTCTAACCAACCTTGAATATCAAAGTCTAGATCGAAATCATTCTTGAGACGATCTTGCAGACCTGCGATATCCCACATGTCTTCAAGCGACTGAGGAGCAATGTATTCATCGATGACTGACGCCAGTACATCTTCACGGTTGTGTTCGATCATCTCACTGATGTCATCTGAGCTCATCAGCTCATCACGTAGCTCATAAACAACCTTACGTTGGTCATTGGCTACATCATCGTACTCAAGAAGTTGCTTACGGATGTCGAAGTTACGACCTTCCACTTTACGTTGTGCTTTTTCAATTGAGCGAGACAGCATCTTAGATTCAATCGCTTCGCCTTCGTCCATACCACTTTGGATAAGACCAGCCATACGATCAGACGTAAAGATACGTAGCAGAGAATCTTCCATTGATAGGTAGAAACGAGAAGAACCCGCATCACCTTGACGACCAGAACGACCACGTAGCTGATTATCGATACGGCGAGATTCATGACGCTCAGTACCAATGATGTGCAGACCACCTGACTCAAGTACTTTATCGTGGATGATTCTCCAATCAGCTTTGATCTTGTCGATCTGCTCTTTCGTTGGATTATCTAGCTTCTCAATTTGTGCCTGCCAGCTACCACCTAGCACGATATCGGTACCACGACCGGCCATGTTAGTTGCGATAGTTACCGCACCAGGCATACCAGCTTGTGCAACGATCTCAGCTTCCATTTCATGAAACTTAGCATTTAGAACGTTATGCTTAATTTTTGATTTTTTCAATGCGTTAGACAGCAGTTCAGATTTCTCGATAGAAACTGTACCAACCAGTGATGGCTGACCAGCCGCTACACGGTCTTTGATGTCTTCAATGATCGCATTGAACTTGTCTTCTTCAGTACGATAAACCACATCTGGCATATCGTTACGAACCATAGGCTTGTTGGTTGGGATAACCACCGTTTCTAGGCCGTAGATAGACTGGAATTCGAACGCTTCTGTATCAGCAGTACCTGTCATACCTGACAGTTTTTCATACAGGCGGAAGAAATTCTGGAATGTGATCGATGCTAATGTTTGGTTTTCATTCTGAATCTTTACACCTTCTTTAGCTTCAACAGCTTGGTGTAAACCTTCAGACCAACGACGACCTGGCATAGTACGACCAGTATGTTCATCAACGATAACCACTTCGCCTTCTTCAGTAACGATGTAGTCGACGTTTTTCTCAAACAATACGTGTGCACGAAGCGCAGCATTCACATGGTGCAATAGGCTGATATTGGTTGGAGAGTAAAGTGTGTCACCCTCTTCCATCAAGCCGTTTTTGACCATTAGTTCTTCTACAAATTCTTGACCGTTTTCAGTCAGGTGAACCTGTTTTGATTTTTCGTCCATGGTGTAGTGACCTTCACCACGGTACTCTTCTGAATCTTCTTTATCTTGACGCTCTAGAGAAGGAATTAGAGTGTTAATGCGCGTATAAAGGTCAGAACTATCTTCAGCTGGGCCAGAGATAATTAACGGAGTACGAGCTTCATCAATTAAGATTGAGTCAACCTCATCGACTACAGCAAAGAAGCGCTCACGTTGAACTCGGTCTTCAGCACGGAAAGCCATGTTGTCACGAAGGTAATCAAAACCAAACTCGTTGTTTGTTCCGTATAGGATGTCAGCTTGGTACGCTTCTTTTTTCTCTGGCGGAGCCATGTTTGCCACATTCACGCCAACAGTCATGCCAAGGAATTCAAATAATGGACGGTTTGTTTCCGCATCACGCTTCGCTAGGTAATCGTTCACCGTTATTACGTGAACACCTTTGCTTGGTAGCGCGTTTAGATAAGCTGGTAGTGTTGCGGTAAGTGTCTTACCTTCACCAGTACGCATCTCTGCAATTTGGCCAGCATTTAGAACCATGCCACCAATCATTTGCACGTCAAAGTGACGCATGCCATAAACACGCTTCGACGCTTCACGTACCGTAGCGAATGCTTCAGGTAGAAGTTGATCTAACGATTCACCTTTATCTAAGCGCTCACGAAACTCAACCGTTTTTTCTTTTAGCTCTTCATCAGAAAGTGCTTCAAACGTTGGTTCGTAGTTATTAATTTCTTTTACAATTTTTCTAAGGCGGCGCAGTGTTCTGTCATTGCGACTGCCAATTACCTTTGTCAGCAGCTTAGTAATCATGTGCTTGGAATCTCTTCGTTCTCAGATCGTCCGCGATCTATTTTAAATGCCGTCAGTCTCTACTAGCTATAAACTAGTTTTCATTTACTAACCAAGGATACTGAGATAAATCTAGTATCTTTGATATTGTACTTGAGAGTAGAGTTTTCAAGGCTTGAGTTAAAATTAATGCCCTTTAGTGTAAGTAATTTTCACACTAACGACCATTTAGAACACCATTTGTTTGATGTGCTTGGAACTTTTCTTTCTAATTGCTGATGGATTAAGCAGACTGTAGCCCATTGGCCAGCAATTTCCGGAGGTTAACGACACTGTATCTGGAAAATAGATACAAAAAAACCAGGCCGATGACCTGGTTTTTGAAATCTTATATTGTTGTAAACAACAATTACGCTAGAACCATACCTGGTTCTGCGAAAGCAACTGGAGAGCCAGCTTCTTCTTCGAATGTTGCCCATTCCCAAGCTTCTGCGTCAGCAAGAACTGCGCGTAAAAGTTGGTTGTTTAGGCCGTGACCTGACTTGTATGCACGGAACTCACCAATAATAGCGTGTCCACACATGTAAAGGTCACCAATCGCATCCAATACTTTATGAGATACAAACTCATTGTCGAAACGAAGGCCTTCTTCATTAAGAATTCGGTATTCGTCCAGTACGATTGCACAATCAAAGCTACCACCCAAACACAAATTTTGAGACTGAAGGTACTCAATATCGCGCATAAAACCGAAAGTACGAGCGCGAGAAATCTGCTTCACAAAACCTTGTGATGAGAAATCAAACAACAAACGTTGCTCATCAGACTCGATCGCAGGGTGATTGAATTCAATTTCGAAATCCATTCGGAAGCCGTTAAATGGGACAAATTCTGCCCACTTATCGCCATCTTCAAAACGAACAGGTTTCTTGATTCGAATAAAACGCTTCGCTGCATTCAATGTTTCTACACCCGCTTGCTGTAGCAAGTATACGAATGGGCTTGCGCTACCATCCATAATTGGAATTTCTGGAGCATCTACTTCAACAATAATGTTGTCGATACCCATTCCGGCTAGAGCTGCGTTAAGGTGCTCCACTGTAGAGATACGTACGCCTTCGTCATTAACAAGAGCGGTACATAGCATAGTGTCACGAACTGATGCTGGATCAGCTGGGAAATCTACAGGTGGATTTACATCTGTACGACGATAAACAATACCTGTATTTGCAGCTGCCGGGCGAAGAGTAAGTGTGACTTTACGACCAGAGTGGAGACCCACACCAGTTGTTTTCACAATTTCTTTCAGAGTACGTTGTCTGATCATCTGCTTGCCTCGTTATCAGTGCTACAAATCACGGTCAGTATTTACCGACCGCGAATTTTACCATTAATTCGACGATAGTCAAATTTTGGGTATTTGTTAATCAGCCTGACGTCGTAAAAATGCTGGGATATCTAAATATCCGCTCTCTTTCTCAGCTTTAGGTGCAGCACTCTGGCTAGCGCCTGTACCTGAAGAAACAGGTGACGTTGTTGGCTGTGGTTTAACTTGAGGTTTTACCTCAGTTTTTTCCTGCAATGGTTGTGCCACTTTCTCTTCCACTTTTGCTGCTGTTTGAACAGTAACTTGAGGTTGAGACGTTGGCGCTACTTTTGCTTTACCACCAGCAACTAAAGTAATGTCTGGTTTTTTCTCTGTGCCGATACCTGTTGCAACAACAGTTACTCGGATTTCATCCGTCATATCAGGGTCTAGAGAAGTGCCAATAACAACCGTTGCGTTATCAGAAGCGAATGCCTTAACTGTATTACCCACAGTTTCGAATTCATCTAAGCGCATATCTAGGCCAGCTGTGATGTTAACAAGAACGCCACGAGCACCAGCTAGGTCGATGTCTTCTAATAGTGGGCTAGAAATTGCCGTTTCAGCAGCTTCTTCAGCACGGTCTTCACCTTTTGCGATACCGCTACCCATCATTGCATGACCCATTTCCGACATCACAGTGCGAACATCCGCGAAATCGACGTTGATCATACCAGGGCGAGTAATTAGCTCAGCGATACCTTGCACAGCGTTTTTAAGTACATCATTTGCACTTGCGAAAGCTTCTAGCAGTGTTACGCCACGGCCAAGTACCTTAAGTAGCTTTTCATTTGGAATCGTAATTAAAGAATCCACATGTTTAGAAAGCTCTTCGATACCTTGCTCAGCAAACGCTAAACGCTTTTTGCCTTCAAAGCTAAATGGCTTAGTTACAACAGCAACCGTTAGCACACCCAACTCTTTCGCAACTTCAGCAATAACTGGAGCAGCACCTGTACCTGTACCACCGCCCATACCAGCTGCGATAAATACCATATCGGCGCCAGTTAGAACTTCTTTAATTCTTTCTCGATCTTCGAGAGCTGCATCACGGCCTACTTGTGGGTTTGCACCAGCGCCCAAGCCTTTAGTGATATCACCACCAATCTGGATCACGCTGCTCACGCTTGTTTTACGAAGGGCTTGAGCATCAGTGTTAACACTGATGAATTCTACGCCTTCAATTGACTCACGTACCATGTGCTCAACAGCGTTACCGCCACCGCCACCCACTCCAACGACTTTAATTACTGCATCGTCAGACATTTCCATCATCGGTTCAAACATGTGTTATCTCCGTTTTTTCCTGCAACTCAGGTTAAAACTCTTTTTGTATCCAATTACGCAATTTACCAAATAAACCTGACATAGAAGGTGCTGAACGCTTAGGTTCGCTGTAATCACCTTCATCACTTATCTGACAATCTCTTGCGTAATGAAGTAAACCAACCGCCGTAGAATGATACGGCTCTTTAACATAATCAGTTAAGCCACTAACTTCTAATGGCTTACCAACTCGAACTTGATTGCAGAAAACACGTTCCGCACACTCTACCAATCCGTCAATTTGTGCCGCTCCACCAGTGAGAACGACGCCAGCTGCAAGGTGGTGCTTAATACCCTCATCTCGTAGCTGTAATTGAACCGTATCAATAGTTTGGTTAACGAGGCCCATAAGTTCAGTGTAACGTGGTTCAATCACTTCCGACAAAGTTTGTCGTTGCAAACTTCTCGATGGACGGCCACCTACACTAGGGACGTTAACAGAATCATCCTTGCTTACGAGTTCACTCAGAGCGCAACCATGGTTTACTTTTATCTCTTCAGCATCGCTCACTGGCGTGCCGAAAGCGAAGGCAATATCACTGGTTACTGCATTTCCTGCATAGGAAAAGACTTCTGTGTGTCGCAGTGCGCCGCCAGTCCAAATGGAAATATCCATCGTACCAGCACCAATATCAACAACACATACTCCAAGCTCTCTCTCGTCGTCAGTAATTACCGCATTACTTGAGGCAAGTCCTGAAAACACGATTTGTTCTACAGTGAGACCACATCGTTCAACAGCTTTAATAATGTTTCTCGCCATGTCGCTATGGCAAGAAATTAGATGAACACTGACTTCCATTCGAACACCAGATAAACCAAGTGGATTCTTAATGCCTTCCTGGTAATCGATGGTAAACTCTTGTGGAATCACGTGCAGAATTCTCTGCTCATCACCTATTTTAATCGATTTCGCGGTATGGATCGCTCGATCCATATCGTCTTGAGACACTTCTTCATCTGAAATAGTGCCCATGCCTTTTTCAATTCGGCTTGCGATATGCTTACCGGACAGCGAGATAAATACATTGCTGATTTGGCATTCAGCCATCAACTCTGCTTGATCAATCGCTCGCTGAACCGACTTCACTACCGACTCTAGGTCGTTTACACCACCTTTATCCATACCTCTGGATGGGCTTTGCCCTGAACCAATGATATTGATTTGACCATCAGGCAGTATTTCACCAACCAGAGCTGATATGGTCGCAGTGCCTATATCAAGACCAACGATTATGTTGTCATCTGCGGTCTTAGTCATTTCTGCTCTCTTCTAACTCTTGCTCTGGAAACCAGCCTACAGCGGCTCCCGTATCATACCTGAGGTCGATGTAGCTCACTTGATTCGCTTTACTTCCTAATTCGTTATAAAGCGAAATAAAGCGTTCAACACGCTCATCTAAAGAATCTTTACCTAGTTCTAAACGGATACCGTTATCTAGGATTATTTGCCAAGCACGACGCTCATTGAGAACGAGCGAGGTAACGGTTAACCCCAGACTGTTAATCAAAGGAGTTATCTGTCGCCATTTTGCTATCACTTCTTGGCTGGTCCCTTCCGGGCCATAAAGCTTAACTCTATCGCCCTTCAACAGGCCGATATCGCCATTAAACACTTGACCTTTTTCGTTGAGCAGCATGTTGCCATTCCAGATTGCTGCCGCTTGGTATTCAGTCAAAAATACTTTTATTGTGTCTGGCCACTGTTTACGAATCGAGACCACAGATACCCAAGGTAACGCCTCTAAACTGTCTTGCAACACCCCAATATCTTGCGACATGAAGGTACCAATATGTTCTAACTCGCCAAAAGCATGCTGAACATCACCAGCCGTTACATAAGTTAAGTCGCCTTGAAGTACTATTTTGGAAAGAGGCAATCGCTGATCGTCCCACATCCAAGTCAGTATGGTATAGAAAAGAAACCCAATGAATAGCAATACCACGACTAAAAAAGACCCGCCTAAGGCGTGTTTCTTGAGCGATGGTAAGCTGAATAGGTGGCGGTTTTCGCTAAAAGTACTTTCTACCAAAGCCCGCATTCCCTGTCGTTGGTTCGCAATTCTATTCCCTATCTTCGTAATAGAGGTAAAAGCACTTACTTTAACCTATGAATTATACTGAGCAAAATCAAACTATCAAACGTTGATAATAAGATTTTTGGTCAATTTTAGGTCAATCGCAAGAAGTGAGCGATTGACCACAGTCTGTAGACAGTATTCTGCTACGAGTTCTGCATATTATTAATGTCTAACCGTAACGATTCGAGTTGCTTAGCAACACGACCAACATCACCTGCACCCTGTGTTAAAACAAGATCACCGCCTTGAATGACGTTGGCTAGAACTGATGGCAGCGTGTTGATATCAGCAACGAAGATCGGATCAATCTTACCACGCCCACGAATAGTTCGACTCAACGAGCGTCCGTCAGCCCCTGCAATCAGTCTCTCACCAGCTGAGTACACATCTAATAAGATTAGAACATCTACCTGTTCAAGAACGTTCGCGAAGTCATCATACAGATCGCGAGTACGGCTATAACGGTGCGGTTGGAAAATCATCACAAGACGTTTGTCTGTCCAGCCACTACGAGCAGCTTGAATCGTTACATCGACTTCGGTTGGGTGGTGACCGTAATCATCAACCAACATTGCAATACCCTTACCCGTTTCGTATTCACCAAGGTGATCGAAACGACGGCCAGTGCCTTCCGTTCCCGCCATTGCTTTAAGAATAGCTTCATCGCTGATGTCATCTTCCGTCGCAACCGCAATCGCCGCTGATGCGTTCAGTGCGTTATGGCGACCTGGAATGTTCAACGTAATATCTAGGTTAGCTTTGCCTTCACGGACCACTGTGAACTTGCCTTGTTGGCCTTCTTGTACGTAGTTTTCAATACGGATATCCGCATCTTCTGAGAAGCCGTAAGTAATCACTTGGCGACTCACCTGAGGAATAAGCTCACGTACTACCGGATCATCAACACACATCACAGCCTGACCGTAGAATGGCAGATTGTGTAAGAAATCGATGAACGTCTGCTTTAGCGTTTCGAAATCGCCGCCGTAGGTATCCATATGATCCGCTTCAATGTTAGTAACGATACTCACCATTGGTTGCAGATGTAAGAATGACGCATCACTTTCATCGGCTTCAGCAATAAGAATACGACTCGAGCCTAGACGAGCATTCGTACCCACACTCTTTACCAAACCACCGTTTACGAAGGTGGGGTCTAAACCCGCTTCCGAGTAAATCTGTGTCACTAGCGCAGTGGTCGTTGTTTTACCGTGCGTACCTGCCACAGCAATGCCATGACGAAAACGCATCAGTTCAGCCAGCATTTCAGCACGACGAACGATAGGTGTGCGCGCTTCACGAGCGGCAATAATCTCTGGGTTTTCTTCGTTGATAGCAGTTGAAACCACGACCACACTAGCATCAGCAACGTTACTTGCTTGGTGACCGATATAAACGGTCGCACCCTTGCTAACTAAACGATCGGTCACTGGGTTTTGAGCAATGTCAGAACCCGTGATCTGGTAGCCTTCATTAAGCAAGACTTCAGCAATCCCGCTCATTCCTGCGCCACCAATACCGATGAAGTGGATAGATTTAACACGGCGCATCTCTGGCACCATTGCACGGATTTGCGCTAAGTCTTGGGTATGTTCAATCGTCATCAATTCAATCTCATTATTTTGCTAAAGCTTTAATCGCTTCAGCGACGGTCACATCCGCATCAAGCTTGGCTGCCTGACGAGCTTTTGTTGCCATCATTTTTAATTCATTTCTATCAAGCTGAGCGATAGTATTCGCTAGCTTGTCAGCCGTCAGTTGAGGCTGTTCAATCATTAACGCCGCGCCACATTCAACGAGGTGATCGGCATTCAGCGCTTGCTGTCTGTCTTTGTGCATAAACGGAACGAAGATAGAACCCACGCCTGCTGCAGACACTTCAGATACAGTTAATGCACCTGAGCGACACACTAATAGATCTGCCCACTCATAAGCTTGCGCCACATCATCAATAAATTCAGTCACTTGAACATTATCTACAGAATGTGATTTGTATTGTTCAATCACTTGTTGTTGATTGTTCTTACCGGCTTGATGCATCACAGTAAAACCTTCACCAAGCTGGGCCATGCTAACTGGTAAGGTATCGTTAAGAATTTTAGCACCTTGGCTGCCACCCATTACTAGGATACGAATATCACCGTCACGCTCTGTCATGCGTTGCTCGGGTTCAGTTAAGGCAACAACATCTTCACGTACTGGGTTCCCTACAACTTCTGCTGCAGGGAAAGCACCTGGGAAAGCTTGGAATACTTTTTTAGCAATTTTAGATAGCCATTGGTTGGTTAAACCTGCCACTGCATTTTGTTCATGCAAAACTACAGGAATACCGGATAACCATGCCGCGATGCCACCGGGGCCACTCACGTAACCCCCCATTCCAAGCACCACATCTGGTTGCCATGTTTTGATGTGCTGTCTTGCTTGAAGTATGGCATTAATAATCTGGAATGGCGCTTTAATTAGCTTGCTAATGCCTTGACCACGCAGACCTTTCACCTTAATGAAGTCAATCTCAATACCATGTTTTGGTACCAGATCTGCTTCCATTCTGTCCGCAGTTCCTAACCAGCGAATTTCCCAACCTTGTTGCTGAAGCTTTTTAGCCACCGCTAAGCCAGGGAAAACGTGACCGCCAGTACCACCAGCCATCACTAAAAGTTTTTTGTTTTTTTTCATCACGTTAGATTCTTATTCTACTAATTCGTTTTGATTGTCGGCTTGTTCTTTTTGTTGTATTCGGCATTCGTGATCAATGCGTAATAGCATTGAAACCGCAACTGACATGACGATAAGACTTGAACCACCGTAACTGATCAATGGCAATGTTAGACCTTTGGTTGGAACGATACCTGAAGCGGCACCTACGTTAACAAGCGTCTGAAATGCAAACCAAATACCAATACCAAAGGCAAGGTAGCCACTGAATAAATGGTCGTTTTCGAAAGCTTTCTTACCAATTAGGATCGCTTTAAGCACCAAACTAAAAATAAGGATCAGCACTAAAGTCACGCCAACAAAGCCCAACTCTTCAGCCAACACAGCAAACACAAAATCGGTGTGTGCTTCTGGTAAATATTCTAACTTCTGAACCGAGTTACCAAGCCCTTGCCCCATCCAGTCACCGCGACCAAATGCCATCAGTGATTGAGTTAACTGGTAGCCACTACCAAACGGATCATTCCAAGGTTCCCAGAATGAGGTCACACGTCGAACACGATAGGGTTCAATAACAATCAAGCCGACGACCGCGGCAATACCCGCCACCATCAAGGCTATAAACTGTGAAAGCTTGGCGCCCGCGATAAATAGCATGCCAAATAAGGTAACCAGCATTACAACAACGGTACCTAAATCGGGTTGGCCAAGGAGTAATACTGCAAAGGCACCAAACACCATAATTGGCTTACCAAAACCACCGAAGAAGGTTTTTCTCACTTCGTCTTGTTTTCGAACCAAGTAGCCTGCCATAAAAATAAACAGCGATAATTTAGCGACTTCGGCCGGTTGTAAGTTAAACAGTCCAAGCGGAATCCAGCGCGATGCACCATTAACCGACTTACCGACAGCCAATACCACGACCAGTAAAAAGAACGATAAGCCCAATAGATACATGCTGTATTGAAACCAACGCTTCATTGAGATTTGAAGTATTACGCTGGATACGATTAACGCTAACACCAAGAAAATGGCGTGACGGAACATAAAGTGAAACGGCTGATCGGTTAAACGAGCACTGATTGGAAACGAAGCCGACGTTACCATTACCAAACCCGTTAGCATCAGTCCAAGAGCAATCCATACCAACTGACGATCGTAAAGCGCCTCTGGTGTGGCACGGTTAAGCCATTGCCAAATAGATTGATTAATCTCTTTCACTCTTTGCACTGAATGTTAGTCCTTCAATACGTTAGGCATACTCATGAGCAAGTTCAGTGAACGCATCACCTCTCGCCATGAAGTTATTAAATTGATCGAAGCTTGCACACGCAGGAGACAGTATCACCATGTCACCCGACACCAGTTGTGCAGAGATACTCTCGATGATGTCACGCATGGTATCAAACGTCTTCGCCGATGGATGTAATGGCATAAATTGCGCAGCATCTTCACCAAAGCAACACAGTTGAACACGGTCTAATTGCGCTAACACGGGTTTAAGCTCGCTAAAGTCAGCGCCTTTGCCCACACCACCAACCAAGAGATATAAAGCACCTTGGTACTCTAATCCCGACAGAGCGGCTAATGTACTGGCTACGTTGGTCGCTTTCGAGTCGTTAACCCATTTAATTTCGTGTTTGTCAGCCACTACTTGGCAACGATGCGTTAAACCATTGTAAGTTTTCAGAGCTTCAAGGCTTTTGCTGTAATCAATACCAACTTGCTTCAACAATGCTAAAGAGACTAACGCATTCGCCACGTTATGACGTCCAACCAATGTTAAATCTTGGGTAGCAAGTACTGGCTTACCGTTATCCACTAGCCATTCGATGCCATCGACTATTGATACGCCAAACTCTTGGTCATCAAGTCCAAATGTCACCAATGACATCGTGTGGTCAGGATAAGTCTCTTTGTCTTCGCGGTTTACAATCGCGTACTGAGCATTATTAAAAATTCTTAATTTAGCGTCACGGTAGTCGGCCATACCTTGATAGCGATCCATATGATCTTCTGACAAGTTTAAAAAGGCCGCCGCTGCAAGATCTAGACTGGATGTTGTCTCTAGCTGAAAGCTTGAAAGCTCAAGGACATATAAGTCAGCATCAAGCTCAAGAAGGTCTAAGGCAGGAATACCGATGTTGCCACCAACGCCAACGTTAAGACCGGCAGCCTTAGCAAGCACACCCGTTAGATCGGTCACCGTACTCTTACCATTGGAGCCTGTTATTGCCACGACGGGTTTGTCTACCGCCCAGCCAAACAGTTCAATATCGCCAACAACCGGAGTTCCCGCTTGAATAATATCTTGTATTTCAGGGGTCGCTAAGGCGATACCCGGGTTAGCAACCACTAGATCAGCTTCCGCTAACCATTGGCTATTCCAACTACCAGAATGCAGATCTACCGATTCAGACAAAGATTCTCGGCCTGGTGGTAGTTCTCGAGTATCAATCACCTTCACATAAGTGTGAGGTTGATATTTTACGAGATGTTTAACGACAGAGAGCCCGGTAATACCGAGCCCCACAACCACTACATTTTGAATATTTTGCCAACGTTCCATTTAAACAAGATGCTCTTAATAGTTTTAAAGAGCCTCTCATCAAGAGACTCATACAGGATTAACGAACTTTCAGTGTCGCTAGGCCAACCAATACTAACACCATTGAGATGATCCAAAAGCGCACGATTACACGCGGCTCTGGCCAACCTTTCAGTTCGTAGTGGTGATGAATCGGTGCCATGCGGAAAATACGCTGACCACGCAATTTGTAAGAGCCCACCTGCAGAATCACTGACAAGGTCTCCATTACAAACACACCGCCCATGATAACCAGTACCAGTTCTTGGCGAACCAAAACAGCAATCACACCTAGTGCACCACCAAGTGCTAAAGAACCAACATCGCCCATGAATACTTGCGCTGGGTAGGTGTTAAACCATAGGAAACCAAGACCTGCACCCACGATAGCGGTACAAACCACAACCAGCTCAGATGTGTATGGGATATATGGAATGTGGAGGTACGCCGCGAAGTTAACGTTACCTGTCGCCCAAGCAATCACAGCAAAACCAGCCGCCACCATAACCGTTGGCATAATAGCCAAACCGTCTAGGCCGTCCGTTAGGTTTACCGCATTACTGGTACCCACAATAACAAAGTAAGTTAGTACGATATACAGTAAACCAAGTTGTGGCATCACATCTTTAAAGAAAGGAACAACCAATTGAGTTGCCGCAGTATCATGCCCGTGAGCATACAGAGCAAACGCCACAACTAGTGCAATAGCCGATTGCCAGAAGTACTTCCAACGCGCAATCAAGCCATCAGTGTTCTTACGAACAACTTTACGGTAGTCATCAACAAAGCCAACCGTGCCATAACCAGCAAGTACAACTAATACAGCCCAAACGTAAGGGTTAGAAAGATCGGCCCACACCAATACCGTAATAATGATCGCAGCAAGGATCATCACACCGCCCATGGTTGGCGTACCACGTTTGCTGAAGTGAGATTCAGGGCCGTCATTACGAACAACTTGGCCAATTTGTAGCATTTGCAGACGCTCAATTAAACGAGGTCCCATCCACAGCGACAGACTTAAGGCTGTCAAAATACTCGCGATGGCTCGAAACGATAGGTATTCGAACAAACGGAAAAAAGAAAAGTATGGCTGTAGTAACTCTGCAAGCCAAATTATCATGAAAAGTTCTCCTTTAAAGCAGCGGCTATTTTACTCATTCCTGCACTATTTGCGCCTTTGACCAACAAGGTGTGTGACGCGTTATTCGGCAAGCGTAAGTGCTGCTCTATGTGTGCGATCATCGCTTGATGCGTTGCGAAGTGGGTACCATTACAGACCTCACTAATCACCTTGGTATCATCACCGTAAGTGAGTACATGCTCAAAAGCGAATGGGGCAGCATATTCACCGACTTGACGGTGAAGTGCAAGACTTTCGTCGCCTAATTCAGCCATATTGCCTAAAATCAACCAACGTTGACCTTTAAAGCTCGACAGCAGCTTAGCTGCCGCCTTCATTGCAGGCACGCTAGCGTTATAGCTGTCATCTATCAGCTTGATATTCTGACTTAATTGTTGAACCTCAACTCGTCCTTTGACCGAGATAAGGTTTGCTAAACCATTTTTTATTTCATCAAGCGTTGCACCAAATTGAATGCTCAACGCTGCAGCCGCCAATGCGTTCGCCACGTTATGCTGCCCAATAATACCAAGTTCAACAGCCGTAGCACCTAATGGCGTCTGTATATCAAAGCAAGCTTCGCCTTGGTCGTTGATTTCGATATTTTCAGCAAAATAGTCGGTTTCACGGTTACTCTCAGAAAATGTCAGTACCGTTTTATCCGCGAGTACTTCATTCCAAAAGTCACCACCATTGCTCTCTAAATTAACAATAGCAGTATCACCGGCAGCAAGCCCCTGAAAGATTTCACCTTTCGCTTGTTTTACGCCATCAATAGAACCAAAGCCTTCTAAGTGAGCCGCGGCCACATTATTCACCAAGGCAACCTGTGGTTTAACGAGCTGCGTGGTGTAGGCAATTTCACCAATATGGTTAGCGCCTAATTCGATCACTGCATAGTCATCGCTTGGTTCACTGCGTAGCAAAGTCAAAGGCACACCCATATCATTATTAAAGTTACCTGCCGTAAACAGCACCTTGCCACGCTGCTGTAAAATGCTCGCCACCATCTCTTTCACGGTCGTTTTGCCACAGCTGCCTGTAATCGCCATGGTTGGCACGTCACATTGTTTGTGAATCCAAGCACTTAGCTGACCTAAAGCAAGTTTAGTGTCTTCGACAACAACTTGAGTAATATTTAGGTCAAGTTTTCGTTCGACTAACAGCGCGCTCGCGTTTGCCTCAACGGCTTGATGACAAAAGTCATGCGCATCGAAACGCTCACCAACGATAGCAACAAACAGCGCGCCGTCTTCAACTGTACGCGTGTCGGTAGAAACTGCGTTGATCACTGTATTGTGATGACTCGTTTCTGAATGCTCAATCAGCTCTCCATTAACAGCAAAACAAATCTGCTCGAGTGATACATCAATCATTATGAAATACCTAAAAGTTGTAGCGCAGACTCTCGGTCTGAGTAATGTACCGTTTTGTCTTTCAATACTTGGTAATCCTCATGGCCTTTACCTGCCAAAAGAATAATGTCATTGCTGTCAGCCTGCTCTAGAGCAAACTTAACCGCTTGATAGCGATCGTGCTCGACAAATGCAGATTCAGGTTTACTTAGGCCAGCCAGCATATCTTTAACAATCAAATCAGGATCTTCGCTGCGAGGGTTGTCATCTGAAATAATGCTTTTATCGGCGAACTGCTCGGCGGTCGCTGCCATCATTGGGCGCTTACCAGTATCGCGATCACCACCACAGCCGAAGATTACCCACAGTTGCCCAGAGCAATGCACGCGCAGTGCTGCCAATGCTTTCTCTAGCGCATCGGGCGTATGAGCATAATCGACAACCACTTTTGCTTTGTTCGGAACTTGGAAAAGCTCCATTCGGCCAATGACAGGTTGAAGCTGAGGCGCAGTGTCGACCAAGGTTTGCTTGTCGATACCCAACGAAAGCAGAGTCACAAAAGCAACCAGTACATTTGATGCGTTGAACTGACCAATCAGTGGAACAGAAAGCTTCCCTTGTCTCCAACTACCATCGAAAGACAGCTGAATACCGGTTTCTGCATAAGCGACATCAGACGCCCATACCGATTGTTGATAGCCCGTCAGCGGTGACAATGAAACGGCTATGCCATTGGACAAATCTGACATCCAAGCTTTACCCACTTTGTCATCCACATTAATGACGGCATGCTTGCATTTGTGTTGAGTAAAAAGGCTCTTCTTAGCCAATTCGTACTCTTCCATCGTGCCATGATAATCAAGATGATCACGACTCAAGTTAGTAAAGACACCAACCTCAAAGTCCAAAGCCTTTACTCGACCTTGCACCAAACCATGAGAGGAGATTTCCATTGCGGTATACACCGCTTTTTCTGCAGCTAACTCACTCAGTGTGCGCTGTATCTCGATGGCACTGCCAGTGGTATTAGCGGCGGTTTTTAGATTGCCTAAGAAACCATTACCTGTCGTGCCCATTACCGCTGAACGTTGGCCGACGAGATCAAGCCATTGAGCAATCAACTGGGTGATGGTGGTTTTGCCATTGGTGCCCGTGACACCAATCAATTTGGTCGCTTGAGAAGAATAAACACGGCCAGCTAATTCAGAAAGTGTTGAGTTTAAGTCTGAAACATAAACCACAGGAACCGAGTTTAGCCACTCAACCAAGCCATGAGCTTTGTCATCGCCAGCTTGTGCAATGACGGCTTTCGCACCTTGAGAAACGGCTTTGTCGATAAACCGACGACCGTCGACAAGGTGTCCGATTACGGCAACAAAAATATCACCTTCCTTGATGGTTCGGCTATCCAACTCCAACTGCTCAACAGCAATCGACTCCAACTCAGGAGAGCGAAAGTCTCCCCAAGGAGAAAGTAAAGATGACAGCGTTAGGCTATTACTCATATTGAATCCTGATTAGCTCTATTCTTGAAACTTGTTTTCATCAGCAGGGACATTAAGTATTTGCAATGCCCCCTTCATGATTTCAGAAAAAACGGGGGCAGCGACGGAACCTCCATAGTAAAGGTCACCTTGAGGTTCATTGATCATCACAACCAAAGATACTCGAGGCTCACTGACTGGAGCGATACCAGCGGTATAGGCAAAATACTCGTCTCCATAACCGCCTGAAATTGCTTTTCTAGATGTACCTGTTTTTGCTGCGACTCGATAACCCGGAACTGCGGCTCTTGTCGCCGTACCGCCTTTTTGAGTCACCCCTTCTAGCATATTCAAAACCAGTACAGCGTTCTCGCGCTTAATGATTTGCTTAGAAAGATCTTGGTCGTTGCTTTTAATAATATGAATAGGCTCATAAACGCCTTTATTAGCTAAAGTCGCGTATGCATGGGCTAATTGAAGCGGAGTAATCGCTAAGCCATAACCGAACGCTAAGGTCGCAATTTCAAACTTAGACCATCGGCGACGATTCGGGAAAATACCGCTCGTTTCCCCCACTAAATTGAGCCCAGACATCTCGCCTAGACCAACAGAACTGTACATGCCAAGTAAAGCTTCCAGTGGCATATTAAGTGCCAATTTCGCTACGCCGATGTTACTCGATTTTTTGAGAATTAAAGCTAGATCAGCCTTACCTACTTTTGATGTATCACGTACACGACTGCCACCAATCTGCATGATGCCATTACCCGTATCAATCACCGTATCAGGATCCGCGGTACCATTTTCTAGCGCTGCCAGAACCACAAAAGGCTTCACAGTAGAACCGGGCTCAAAAGCATCAGTAATCACGCGGTTACGCATCTTAAAGCTTTGTAAGTCAGCACGGTTATTCGGATTATAAGAAGGGGCATTAACCATGGCTAGCACAGCCCCCGTTTTTACATCGAGTAGTACAGCAGAGCCTGAAGTCGCCTTATGATCGGCCACGGCCTGCTTAACCGCGCGATAAGCAATCGCCTGAAGTCGTTGATCGATCGTTAACTCAAGAGGTTTGCCTTCTTCACGCTCTTCTAAGGCAATATTTTCAACAACATGTCCATAGCGATCTTTACGAATCGTTCGCTTACCCGCTTCACCCGTGAGCCATTTGTCGTAGCTGCGTTCAACGCCTTCCAAACCGTGCCCGTCAATACCGGTCACTCCGATAAGGTGTGCACTGACTTCACCTGCAGGATAATAACGTCGAGATTCTGCTTTCAGGCCAACACCCACTAGCTTTAGCTCGCGAATATACTTAGCCATTGCAGGGCTAACTTGTCTTTGCAGGTAAATAAATCGACGGGATTTGTTGCGAGAGATCTTATCGATCATCGATTGGCGTTCTAAGCCAAGTACATCGGCCAAAGCATACCAACGATCAATTTGCGCCATACCGTTTTTATCGAAAATGGTTTTCGGGTCGGCCCATACCGCTTCAACTGGAACACTCACAGCAAGCGGTTCGCCATTGCGGTCTGAGATAATGCCGCGGGCGGAAGGAATTGCTTTAACACGTACCGAGCGAAGGTCGCCCTGACGAATTAAGTTATCTGGTTCTATGATTTGGATGTAAGCCACACGGCCTACGAGTGCAGCAAAGGCAAAAAACACGAAAGCAATCAAGACGTTAAAACGCCATTTAATAAGAACTGGATCCGAATCCTTTTCGCTCTTCACTCGCTCTTTCGTTGATTTATTAACGGTTTTCGCGGGTGCTTTTTCCTTTTTGCCAGTCATTTCAGTGTGATCACTACTTCTTTGTCAGAGTCTGGACGTTTCATGTCTAGCTCTCGTTTTGCCGATGCTTGAACGCGGCTATGTTCAGCCAGAGCCGTCTCTTCAAGCATTAAATTTCGCCACTCATCATCAAGCTGTTCTCGCTCCACTAATGCCGTGTCTTTTTGCGTAATAGCCTGACGTGACATATGTGTCGTAAGAACGACCCCCATCGCACTTGCGAAGATACAGATAAGAAGCACCAACGGGACTTTACCCACGGAGATCAAATCAAAAAATATTATCTTGGCTAAGTTAGGTTTGGAGGTCTTCATTGACTATAGCTTTTCTGCGATTCGTAGTACTGAACTGCGCGAACGAGTATTCTCATCTACTTCATCTTTAGAAGGCTTGATCGCTTTACCAATTGGTTTTAGATCGGCACTGCCTAAAGCTTTAATTTGATCTTCTGTTAGCGGTAAACCGTGAGGAACTTGTGGCCCTTGGCTCTCTTTACGAATAAAGCGCTTCACCATACGATCTTCAAGAGAGTGGAAGCTGATAACAGAGATACGACCTTGAGGAGCAAGAATGCTTGCAGCGCCTTTCAGTGCGGTATCGATCTCTTCAAGTTCACTGTTGATATAGATACGAAACGCTTGGAATGCACGTGTCGCTGGGTGCTTTTTCTCTTTAAAGCTTTTTGGAGCAACATCTGAGATAAGCTTAGCCAGTTGACCAGTACGCGTTAACGGTTCGTTCTCTTCGTTCTCTTGATAAGCAATGATGCCTTTCGCGATACGACGAGCGTGTTTGTCTTCGCCGAATTCACGAATAACCCAAGTGATATCATCAAGATCCGCTTCAACTAACCACTGAGAAACAGGAATACCCGTTGTTGGATCCATACGCATGTCCAACGGGCCATCTTTCATGAAGCTAAAGCCACGTTCAGCATCATCTAACTGTGGTGAAGAAACACCTAAATCCAGTAAAACACCATCCACTTGACCGACTAAGTCATAACGTTCTGCATATTCAGCCATACCCGAGAATGGGCCATGGATAATTGTAAAACGGGGATCATCAATCTTCTGAGCTTCAGCAATCGCTTGTGGATCGCGGTCAATACTAAAGAGTCGTCCATTCTCGCCCAATTTAGACAGGATTGTACGGCTGTGACCACCACGGCCAAAAGTACCATCGATGTAGGTACCGTCAGGTTTGATCGCAAGTCCGTCAATAGATTCGTTAAGCAATACTGAAATATGTTTGAATGCTTCTGTCATAGTCTTCTCAGTGAGTGGATTGAGCCGTTAGTTAGGCAATAATTTGTTCTATTAACGTTTTAGTGTACTGATTTCGCGCTGTATCTCCACCATATTATGTATAGGCTTTGGGAATTTTTGACCCAAGCTCATATCAGGATGAAGGATTCTAAGGAAATCTAAATAATTTACGTCAATATAAAGCAAAAAACCCATCACTACCGTTAAGTAATGATGGGTTCTTTATATAGGTGGAGTTGACACATACGCCGGGTTCTGTTCCGCTTGCGCGGCGGTAACCATTCGTCTAGGCCTGCAATCGCTCACAGGCTCAAGCAATCTACCCGCCCCCATACGCGAGCAGCGCAATGCGAGGGCCTATTTGATCTTGCTCCGGGTGGAGTTTACCTTGCTACGAACTGTTGCCAGCCGCACGGTGCGCTCTTACCGCACCCTTTCAGCCTTACCTGTGCCTCTTCCGAAGAAATGAGGCCATCGGCGGTCTTCTCTCTGCTGCACTTGTCGTGGGCTCGCGCCCCCCAGACGTTATCTGGCACCCTGCTCTATGGAGCCCGGACGTTCCTCCCCTCTACCAGTCTCCCGAAGGACTTCAACGTCAGTTTCCCGAAGGACCTCAACGTCAGTCTCCCGAAGGACATCAGCAAAGCAGCGATTACCCGTTCAACTCCGGAGGCGGATTGTATAGAGATTAATGTGCAGTGTCTAGCGAGATCACAAATATGCTCCAAACCGTTAAGTAAGTGCACAAATTTCACACAATATAGACACGAAAAAAGGAGCGATGGTATTACCGTCACTCCTCAGAAGCTTTTCAATACAAGTTAACTACTCTATAAAGCGCACTCTAGTTGTCTAGATGCTCCAAGCCCCATTTGTATAAAGCATTCTTTTTCAGGTTGTAGATCTCTGCCGTCATCGCCGCTGCTTTTTTAAGGGGCAGCTCTTTGGTTAAAATACCCAGCGTGCGGGTTGCTTCGTCTGGCAGCTCTGTGCTCGCTTCTTCACGGTGACCATGAATCAGCAACACCATCTCACCGCGCTTACGGTTCGAATCTTCTTCAATCCACTCAATAAGCTCACCGAGTCGCAACCCTTGAATGGTTTCAAATGTCTTAGTCAGCTCACGCGCCAACACAACTTCACGGTCTGGGCCTAAGATCTCAAGCATGTCTTGTAGAGAATCCGTAATACGATGCGGAGATTCGTAGAAGATACACGTGCGTTCTGCTTTTGCGATCTCTAAGAACTTGTCTTTACGACCTTTGCTCTTTGGCGGCAAGAAACCTTCAAAGCTGAAACGATCAGACGGCAAACCAGACGCACTGAGTGCGGTAATCACAGCACAAGCACCAGGAAGTGGCACAACTCTCACACCCGCTTGACGACATTGTGATACAAGATGGTAACCTGGGTCACTGATTAAAGGAGTACCCGCATCAGAGACTAATGCGATAGACTGACCTTCTAATAACCTTTCGACTAGAACTTGCGCTTTAGTTTGTTCATTATGATCATGTAAAGCGAACGTTCTGGTGGATATATTGAAGTGAGCAAGCAGCTTACCCGTGTGGCGTGTGTCTTCGGCTGCAATAACATCGACACTTGATAAAATTTCAATTGCTCTTTGAGTGATATCTCCCAAATTTCCGATTGGGGTTGGCACAATATAGAGAGTTGGGCTCTCTGTGAGCAAGGTTTTGTTATCTGTCATTTGTTTACCATCACTTCAACGATTAATATAGATACAAATTGATACGGAATTTAAAGAACTCATGGCAACGATGAACCATAAGAGACTCAGTGTACCACGCTTACTCACTCCAATTGCATTAGCAATTACGTTGGCGGCTTGTTCTTCAGGCCCTCAAGCACCAACGCGTGTTGATATTACACTCGATCCAGCGCAATCAACTGAAAGTTACATGATACAAGCGGATAGCAACAAAGGAAGCCTGCAAAACGATTGGCTAATCATGGCACTTAAAGCCTCTGTGCAAGCTGGAAAAACCGATCAAGCGACTCTGCTTATCAAACGCATAGCAAAGCAAGAGCTTAGTGAAGTGCAACAAGCAGAGTGGCAACTGGCTCGTGCGCAGTTATTCGTGAATAACTCACAACCAGACCAAGCCTATAGCCAACTTAATTTCCAACCGTGGTGGAAACTGCCTAACGAGCAATGGAAAGATTATCACGAGCTACGCGCGAATATTTCAGAGATGAAGAAAGAATATTTCGAAGCGAGCCGTGAGTTAGTGCTTTATTCAGAGTATGTAGATGCTGATGAAGAAATCCATCAGCAAACGGCCGACCGTATTTGGCAGAACCTGAATAGCTATTCTCAATATGAAATTCTAGAGCTTAAAACATCTCCTAACGAAGACGTCTTAGCAGGCTGGTTACAGCTATCTATTTACATGAAGACGCTCAACTCAAACCTTCCAGATCTACAGAAAACACTGTCTGACTGGTTAGCAGAGAACCCTCGCCACCCTGCAGCAACCTACACACCTCAAGCGATCACTAACATATTGGCGCTAGAGATAAGCAAACCAACCAGCACTGTGCTATTACTGCCTTTAACAGGTAAGTACGGCAAGCAAGCGCAACTCGTTCGTGACGGTTTTATCTTTGCAATGATGAATGACAAAGAGCGCGAAGCAGATGCAACGCTGACTGTTATGGATACCAACGTACAAAGTGCCGCTGAAATTAAAGCAACACTGGAAGAAAACAACGTTGATTTCATTGTTGGTCCGCTGATTAAGAGCAACATCACCAAGCTTCAACAAGCGCAGAAAAATCACGAGAACTCGATTCCTGCATTAGCTTTGAACATTCCAACGCAGCTAGAATCTGATACTAATATCTGCTATCTCGCTCTATCGCCAGAACAAGAAGTCGCTCAAGCAGCAAAACATCTTTTTGCTCAAGGCTATAAGTATCCGCTTATCCTAGCACCAAAGGGACGCCTAGGTGACCGAGTTGAGCAAGCCTTTAAGGCAGAGTGGAAAAAGTACAGCAACAACGAAGTCGCGATTACCATGTTCTCTGACAAGCGCCAACTTCAACGCAACGTGAATCAGGTATTCGGACTACAAGAAAGCCAGCAGCGTATCGCTCAAATGGATGGCCTCCTTAATCTGGACCTAGAAACTGAGCCACGCAGTCGTCGTGATATCGACTCGGTCTACATTGTGGCGAAGAACTCAGAACTCACGTTAATTAAGCCTTTCATTGAAGTGGCAATTAACCCAGATGCTGACCAACCAGCCTTGTTCTCCAACTCACGCAGCAACAGCGGTGATAAGCAGTACGAAGACCTAACAGGTGTATTCTACAGCGACATCCCACTATTAGTTGAGAGTAAGAACGAGCTCAACAAAGAGCTAAATGACCTATGGCCTTCAAACTCAAACGGCCAAAAACGTCTGCAAGCGTTGGGAATGGATGCTTATTACCTAATGGATGCGCTTCCACAGATGAAAGCCGTTCAAGGTTACAGCATTCCAGGTGAAACCGGTGTGCTGACTATCGACAACAATTGTATCGTACAACGTGAAATCAGTTGGGCAGAGCATGGGGCTTTTTAGCCGTAAGTTTCTCTCCAAACCAACAATCACCCACAAACAAGTGGGTGATAAATACGAAGCCGTGGCAAAGTCCTACCTAATTCGCCACGGTTTATCGCTAATTGAAGAAAACTTCATAGCAAAGTGTGGCGAAATTGATCTTATAATGCGCCATAACAATACGATTGTGTTTACTGAGGTAAAATACCGCAAGCAAACACGCTACGGACATGCCGCTGAAATGGTGACAGCAAAGAAGTCGCACAAGCTGCTTAAAACAGCCAATATCTGGCTTATGCAGCAAGGCCTGTCAGTACACTCTACAGACTTCCGATTTGATATCGTCGCCATCGAAGGCCCAAATGACGATATCAACTGGATTCAAAACGCAATTACCCAAGGATAAACATGCTAGACAGCATTAAAGAAAGTTTTACAGAAAGTATTCAGATCCAGATTGCTGCTGCCGAAGCACTGCCTGACGCAATTACGCATGCTGCACAAGCAATGGTTGCAACCCTGCTCAACGGAAACAAAATTCTTTGTTGTGGTAATGGTGGTTCTGCGTCTAATGCTCAACAATTTGTATCGTGCTTATTAAACCGCTTTGAAACAGAACGCCCTAGCCTGCCAGCAATGGCGCTAACGGCAGACAATACGACGTTGACGGCCGTTGCTAACGATTACCACTATGAAGAGATTTTCTCTAAGCAGGTGCGTGCATTTGGTCAAACCGGTGATATCTTACTGGCTATCTCGACCAGCGGTAACAGCAAGAACATCATCAAAGCGATGGAAGCGGCGGTAACTCGTGATATGACTATCATCGCCTTTACTGGTAAAGACGGCGGTGAAATGGCAGGTTTGCTTGGCGAACACGATGTAGAAATTCGTATCCCTTCACACCGTACAGCACGCATTCACGAAGTTCACATGGTGACAATGCATTGCCTATGTGACCTAATCGACCAAGTACTCTTCCCTGCTCACGAAGAGTGATAAACGGAGCATCACAATGAAATCATTAACCTCTATGAGGCTGTTGAAGCTGATTAGTGTTTCGCTACTTACACTTTCCCTATCTGGTTGCGCTGGCATTTTCATTGCTGGTGCAGCAACCACAGCGAACTTAGTCACTGATACACGAACCAACAAACAAATTTGGAACGACAACAATATCGAATTTGAAGTCGCGGCCATCACCAACAAACAACCATATCGAGGCAACGTTCGTATCACTGCGAGCTCTTACCGAGGTTCGGTTGTATTGATGGGGCAAGCGACCACTGACTCAGAACGTCGCGCGTTTGAAAGCCAGGCCAAAGAAGTGGCAGGCGTAGAGAGCATCCATAATCAGGTTCGAGTAAAAGAGCCATTGACCATCAGTGCCATTAGTAACGACAGTTGGATCACCACTAAGGTGAAATCAGCCCTTCTTGCAAACGCAGATCTCAACGGCATTAAGGTTAAAGTCATCACTGAAGATTCAGAGGTATTTTTACTTGGGTTAGTCTCTCGAGAGCATGCTGATATCGCGACAGAAGTTGCTCGTAATGTTTCAGGTGTAAAGCAGGTGATTCGAGCTTTCGAATATGGTGAAGAAGACGCTTCAGTAAACTAACGATCGCTGAGTTCACTTGAGAGGACTCGACTGGCTAACCTGGTTCGCTGGTTAGTTGGTTAGTTGGTTGGTTGGTTGGTTGGTTGGTTGGTTGGTTAAGCCTAACGAAATGAATCAGGCGAATAAAAACCAGAAAGCAATCGAGTAGGAGGAGGCCTCGCAGCCTCCGTCCTCTCACACCACCGTACAAGCGTGGGTCGCATACGGCGGTTCCGAATATACTTTCAGTGACTCGTACCCATCTCTTAATGAGTACAGCCCCAACCCCTCGAACCATTTTATTGGCATGGCGTGATTAACCTGTGGCGTTAAAGCTAGATGCCACCAACCCTTATCTGACATCGCTAGCTTCCACGCATTACGCTCCGTTACACCTTGTCGCTGTAACCATGTCGCTATGCTGTGTCTGCGTTTGCGCTGCTTTAGTCGGTAGCACCTTAGTCTACGCCGTATCCATTCATCTAAGCGCTGCATTGCACTTTTACGAACAGTAAGCTTGAAGTAGTGTTGCCATCCTCTTAGATATTGAGTTAACTCCGTGATTATCACCTGTAACTCTCGTCCTCGATTTCGCTTCGTTATCTGACGTACTCGCTTCTTCATTTGAGCTTGTGCCGTCTTCGATATCCCGATTGTTCCGTCTATCTGGAAGCGATGGCTTAGGTAAGTTCGCTTTGTCACTCTCGTTGCTGCACTTTTCTTACGGTTTACCGTCAGCTTTAGTTTCTGCTCCAAGAACTCCGTTATCGACTCTTTGACTCGATGAGCGGCTTCCTCACTACGCACGTAGATTTGGCAGTCATCTGCATATCGACAGAACTTATGCCCTCTACGCTCTAACTCTTTATCCAGTTCATCTAATACAATATTTGATAGTAGCGGAGATAATGGCCCACCCTGGGGTGTGCCTCGTTGTCTCTGCTCAACTAGTCCATGTCGCATTATGCCTACCTGTAGGTATGACCTAATTAGCTTTAACACGCGTTTATCAGCAATATCTTGTGACAGCCTGTGCATTAGCCTATCGTGATTCACTGTATCGAAGTATTTTGCTAGGTCTATATCTACTACATAACCTCGACCCTCTCGGATGTAGCGACTGGCGGCCGCCAATGCATGGTGCGCACTGCGGTTGGGTCTAAACCCGTAACTATTGTCGGAGAACTTCGGCTCATAGATACATGACAGCACTGATGTGATTGCCTGTTGGACTACCCTATCAAGGACTGTTGGGATACCTAATTGCCTTACGCCACCACTAGCTTTGGGGATTTCTACACCAAGAACAGATTGAGGTTGATAGCTTCCATCCAGAAGAATCTGGCGAAGCTCTTGCCCGTTTGATGCCTGTCGAAGTCTTGAGATAGTGGCGTTGATGTCGAGCTTGTCGACTCCTGCACACCCTTTGTTCTTCTTCACGCGTCTAAGAGCTTGATTCAAATTGGTTGAAGAGCAAATTTGCTCCATCAACGAAGTTGAGGTCACCAAGACTCGCCCTCCTGTCTACGCCGACCATGCTTGTCATTCTTCGTATCCATGAGCTTTACTTGCGGTATTGCCCTTTGGGACGTAGAGATGAGTTTCATCTTGCTATGACTCCACATGATTGAGTGTCTAGTGACTGCTTCTTGATATATTCAGTTCAGGCCTTCCTTTGAGTTGTACATTCTCAAAGTACTATGCCTTCTGCTGACTTCTTATTGTCCATCACACAACATCACTGCTGTATTAGTCTCTATTGAGACAAACAATAAGATCTCCCGAGGTAAGGCGTTGTTCTTTCCCTTGGCTGTGCCTGATTTACCACTACACACTTCCCGTCGAGGCATTGGACTATTCTATCTATGGCTAGGTTGCCCAAGTTGTAATGGCCTACTATCAGATTTCTGTTCGTCACAACCAAGTTTTGCCATTTGCTTCCTTCAGATTTCACCTCACGGTGAACACCCTTGCATAGGCTAACGGTTCTCGCTCGACTGAGCCCGTAGAGGACTTTCACCTCCTAGATCAACGCCATGCTCGGCGCACCAAAAAGAAAAAGCAGCGATAAATCGCTGCTTTTTTTGTATTTGGAGTTATTTAAAAATAACGCTATTTGATAACACGAAGGCTTGGTCGACCTTTTGCTGGACGAGGTGGCTCAGGATCTGAGTCAGGCTCTTCCGCATCAACGTCTGCCGTTGCTACACTCAAAGACGGGCCTTTTTCTGGTTCTTCAAATGGACTTTCTTCAATCCCTTCTTCAAACGCTTCCATGTAAGCCTCTTCAGGTTCAAACATGGTACCAGCACCATTCTCACGAGCATAAATCGCTTGTACTGCATACAGAGGAACGATCACAGAGTGTGGACGTCCACTAAAGCGAGCACTGAACGTAACAGCTTCGTTACTCAGTTCAAGTTGCCCAACCGCACGAGGCGCGATGTTCAGAATGATCTGACCATCTTGAACAAACTCTTCTGGAACTCTCACACCTGGTAATGTTGCTTCAACAACAAGGTGAGGAGTTAATTCGTTATCAACCAACCAATCATAGAATGCGCGAAGCATGTATGGTCGGCGTGGTGTCATATTAGAAATATCCATAAACGCTTAGCGAACGAGTCGCATCTCACGCTCAGCTTCCGTTAGAGAAGCTAGGAATGAATCACGTTCAAATACGCGGTTCATGTAAATCTTAAGCTCTTTAGAACCAGGACCAATCAGTTCGATACCAAGCTCAGGTAAACGCCATAGTAGCGGAGCAAGGTAGCAATCAATTAGGCTAAACTCTTCGCTCATGAAGTATTCATACTCAGCGAAGATGGGAGCAAGAGTCAGTAGGTCGTTACGCAGTTTAACGCGAGCAGCTTCTGATTCTTCAGCGTTGCCTTTAACGATCTTCTCTGCAACTGAATACCAGTTGCGCTCAATGCGGTACATCATTAGACGGCTATTACCACGTGCAACCGGGTATACAGGCATTAATGGTGGATGAGGGAAGCGCTCATCTAGATATTCCATGATGATCTTTGAGTCATATAGTGCAAGCTCACGATCAACAAGGGTAGGTACTGATTTGTACGGGTTCAGTTCAACAAGCTCTGCTGGTAGATTTTTTTCATCTACTAACTCAACTTCAACACTTACGCCTTTTTCAGCAAGAACAATGCGCACCTGATGGCTATACATATCAGAAGCACTTGAGAAAAGAGTCATTACAGAACGTTTATTGGCAGCTACAGCCATGGAGCCCTCCAGTACACTTTAAATAAAAACAATGGAGGCCTAAAGCCTCCATTGAACGTTAACATAATTTGGGAATTAGCACAGTATTATAGCACAATTAGTGCACATCACGCCAATACTCTTTCTTCAGTAAAATCACAACGATAGTGAAGATTACCAAGAAGGCCATTACCCACCACCCCATAGCATGACGTTCAAGTTGTACTGGGTCACCCGAGTAAACTAGGAAGTTAACAAGATCGCGAACCGCGTTGTCATACTCACCAGTGCTTAGTTCACCAGAACCGTCCGTTTCAGTACCAACAACAACCTTTACCTCCTCACCATCAACCATGTGAGTATCGTAGATTGGCGTTGGGATACCTTGTAGCTCTTCAAGAACATGCGGCATACCAACACTTGGGAAAACAATGTTGTTCACACCAAATGGACGAGACGGATCTGCATAGAAAGTACGGAGGTACGTGTATAGCCAATCCGCACCACGAACACGAGCAACCAATGTTAAGTCTGGTGGTGGAGCACCAAACCAACTTGCCGCTTGATCAGAGGGCATAGCATTAACCATCAAGCTACCGATTTTCGCTTCAGGGTCGAAGATCAAGTTTTCCTTCATTAGATCTACAGGGATCTCTAAATCATTCGCAACACGTTCATAACGCTGGTACTGCGTTGAGTGACAAGCAAAACAGTAGTTCATGAACATCTTAGCGCCATTTTGCAATGAGGCTTTATCTGTTAAATCATTGTTTGCTTTGTCTAGTGGTACGCTTGCACCCGCTGCCATCGCCAGTGACGGCAACATAGCAAATAAAATTACAATCCACTTTTTCATTTGAATGTCACCCTTTCTGGTAATGGTTTCGTCGCTTCATTTTTACTGTAGAACCACAGTAGAACGAAGAACATGAAATAACCTAAGCTAAAGATCTGAGCCAGTAGCGTATACGTTGGCGTTGCTGGAAGCGCACCAAGCACACCAAGCGCAATAAAGCTTATTGTGAATTGGATGATGTTAATCAAATGCAGTTTGCTACGGTAGCGGTAAGAACGCACTTTACAACGGTCGAACCATGGCAGTAGGAATAGCACAACAATAGATGCACCCATTGCAACTACACCTATCAGTTTGTCGGGAACAGCACGAAGTACAGCGTAGAACGGCGTGAAGTACCAAACTGGAGCAATATGCTCAGGTGTTTTCAGTGGGTTTGCAGCTTCAAAGTTAGGCGGCTCAAGGAAGTACCCACCCATCTCTGGGTTAAAGAACAACACGTAACAGAACAAGAATAGGAAACCAGCAACACCAACCATATCTTTCACCGTCCCGTACGGGTGGAAAGGAATAGAGTCGATGATGTCGTATTTCTTGGTGTAATCCTTGTGGAATGGGAACTGAGTCTTGTAGTCGTCGCCCATCGTACCTTTAGGAAGCTTAGTTTCGATACCGTCAGGGTTATTCGAACCCACTTCGTGTAGCGCTAGTACGTGAAGTACAATAAGCAGCAATAGTACGATTGGTAGAGCAATAACGTGCAGTGCGAAGAAACGGTTCAGCGTTGCACCTGAGATGATGTAGTCACCACGGATCCAAAGCGTTAGGTCATCACCAATTACAGGAATTGCACCAAACAGAGATATGATTACCTGAGCACCCCAGTAAGACATTTGACCCCATGGTAGTAAGTAACCCATGAAAGCTTCAGCCATAAGCACTAAGAAGATCAACATACCGAAGATCCAAAGTAGCTCACGAGGTTTTTGGTAAGAACCGTAGATTAGACCACGAAACATATGCAGGTAGATAACCACGAAGAACGCAGAAGCGCCAGTCGAGTGCATGTAACGCAGTAACCAACCGTATTCCACATCACGCATGATGTATTCAACAGAAGCAAACGCACCCTCACCAGACGGCACGTAGTTCATTGTTAACCAGATACCCGTAAGGATTTGGTTTACCAGGACCAACATTGCCAAAGAACCGAAAAGGTACCAAAAGTTAAAGTTCTTAGGCATTGGGTATTCAGATAAGTGCTTTTTGTAAGCATTCATCGCGGGTAGACGTTTTTCTACCCAATCAAGCAATCCTTGCATTATGCGTCTCCCTCGTCGACACCGATCATGATCTTCGTGTCACTCAAATACATATGCTTTGGTACAACAAGGTTCAATGGAGCCGGTACGCCTTGGAATACTCGACCTGCCATATCAAACTTTGAACCATGACAAGGACAGAAGAAACCAGACTTAACGCCCTGAACCTGTTCTGCGAAAGAATCTGGCAGGTAAGTTGGAGAACAACCTAAGTGTGTGCAGAAACCAACAGCAACGAAGAATTCCGGCTTAATCGAACGAAACTCGTTCTGTGCGTATTCAGGTTGTTGTTCAGTCTCAGATTGAGGGTCACGAAGTTGACTACCGATCGCTTTTAGGTTCTCTAGTACCGATTCAGCTCGGCGTACAACCCATACAGGCTTGCCTTGCCACTCGACTCGAACCATTTGTCCCGGTTCTAACTTACTGACTTCAACTTCCACCGGCGCGCCTGCAGCTTTCGCCTTAGCACTCGGATTCCATGATTTAATAAAAGGCACGGCTACAGCAGCTGCTCCTAAACCACCAACAACGGCTGTTGTTGCGGTTAAGAAACGCCTGCGACCGTTATTTAAAGGCGCGTTGCTCATCCAAACATTCTCCCATTTGCTCCTTATGGATTGAAATAATTCCGAATAAAGAGCATGGCTAACAAAATATGTATTTAGTTCTATTTATTGACGGCAAATGATAAATAAAACCCTACTTTTTGACAAGATAAAGCTACCTTTTTGTAACAATCATGAGGCAAAGCGCACATTGGGTTACAAAAGCTTTCAAAATATAAGAATTTGGGAATAAAACGAGGGGGGGAAAGCGTTTAGCGGGGACCAGAAAGACAAAAAGCCCGGCATATAGCCGAGCTTTGAACCACAATTCCAGTAATAAAACTGGTCGCGTGTATTTTTCGGTAAGGAAAAATTAACGCTTAGAGAATTGAGGTTTACGACGTGCTTTACGTAGACCAACTTTCTTACGTTCAACGCAACGAGCGTCACGCGTAACATAGCCAGCTGCACGTAGAGCAGGACGTAGAGTTTCATCGTATTCCATAAGAGCACGAGTGATACCGTGGCGGATTGCGCCAGCTTGACCTGAAATACCACCACCAGAAACAGTGATGTAAAGGTCAAGTTTCTCAGTTAGTTCAACTAGCTCAAGAGGTTGCTTAACAACCATACGAGAAGTTGGACGACCGAAGTAAACATCAAGGCTACGCTTGTTGATTACGATCTCACCAGAGCCTGGTTTGATGAAAACACGAGCTGCTGAGCTTTTGCGACGACCAGTGCCGTAGTATTGATTCTCTGCCATTGTCTTAATCCCCAATTAGATGTCTAGTACTTGTGGTTGTTGAGCAACATGGTTGTGCTCAGTACCAGCGTATACTTTAAGCTTACGGTACATCGCGCGGCCTAGAGGACCACGTGGAAGCATACCTTTAACTGCTAGTTCAAGAACCATTTCTGGTTTCTTAGCAATTAGCTTTTCAAAAGTGATAGTCTTAAGACCACCTGGGAACTCAGAGTGACGGTAGTAAACCTTACCCTTAGCTTTGTTACCAGTCACAGCAACTTTCTCAGCGTTAACAACGATGATGTAATCACCAGTGTCTACGTGAGGAGTGTATTCTGCTTTGTGCTTGCCGCGTAGGCGAGAAGCGATTTCACTTGCTAGACGGCCAAGAGTTTTGCCTTCAGCGTCTACAACATACCAGTCGCGTTTTACAGTTTCTGGTTTAGCAACGAAAGTTTTCATGCTAATAATTACCTATTTAAAAAATTTACACTTAAGGAATACTCGCGTATTCCCACTGTCTAAGAGTTACCATTCATCACCCCTTCGAGTGTTGGAAAACTCTTGGCATAACGTGATTTTACTCATCGCTAGAGGCCCGCAGTAACGGTAGGTCGCAGGATTATAGAGAAGAGCGAAGAAAAAATCACCTCTTTTTGAACAAAATCACGATTTTTTTAATTCTCTTTCGTATTCGAGATAATAAGAGCTAAATTAAGTGTTCTTTTGCCAAATATTCATGGCTCTGCATTTCGATTAAACGCGACTGACAACGTTTAAACTCAAACTCTAGCTGGCCATTGGTGTACAATTTTTCTAACTCAACTTCCGCTGAAATTATCAATTTTACGTGGCGCTCATAAAACTCATCGACTAACGCAATAAAGCGCCTCGCCGCATCGTCTGATGTCGCCCCCATCTGTAAAACATCCGCTAATAAAACCGTGTGGTAAACCTTAGACAGTTCGATGTAATCATTCTGACTACGAGCCGACTGACAAAGTTGTGCAAAAGTACCATGCAATACACCATCACTCGCTTCAATGACATCCAATTGGCGATGGTTGACTTCGATCTGCTTGAGCTTCTCTTTATCTTCACCAACCAACTGCGCGTAATATTTCTCTAGATTGATATTAGCTTGGTTATCTAATGGATAATGATAGATCTCAGCTTGCTCTAAGGTCCTCAGTCGATAATCAATACCACTGTCTACATTAAGGATGTAACAGTTTTCTAGAATCAGCTTAATCGCCGGTAAGAAACGTGCACGTTGTAAGCCATTACGATAAAGATCTGCAGGTGGGATATTAGAAGTCGCCACCAAGATAACGTTACGCGCAAATAGTTCTTGGAACAAAGTCCCTAAGATCATGGCGTCTGTAATGTCTGAAACAAAGAACTCATCGAAACAGATAATGTCGGCGTCTTGCTTTAGCTTGTCAGCCACTAGCGGTAACGGATCACTCACATTACCGAGCGCTTTCAGCTCATCATGAACTCGATACATAAAGCGGTGAAAATGAACTCGCATTTTTTTAGTGGTCGGTAAGGCTTCATAAAACGTATCCATTAGGTAAGTTTTGCCACGCCCTACACCGCCCCAAAAATAGAGGCCTTTGGGAGGCTCTAGCAACTCGGGCTTTTTACCTAGCAATTTCTGGAATCGCGTAAGTTGAGGAACTGGAGTATTCATGTAATCTTGAAATTGATGAAAGAGTTCATCTAAAGATTTAACGGCTTGCTCTTGTGCTGGATCTCTTTGAAATCCATGTTCTTTTATATCTTGTTCGTATTTTTTAACGGGATTCATGACGACATTTCCACAATGAAAGCGATATCAGATAGCGAAGAAAAAGGCACCCAAACAGCACGAGAGATGGTTTGGTGCGATGAATAAAGCAACACTAAACTGCTATCTAGCGCACACGCATTTCTCTTTATACTGCGGCTTTCTCATAGTACCATGGAGCCGTATCACGTGTAACTAAGCAGTAACAAACATGTTAAAAAACAATAATAAGGAGCTGTTATGCCTTGGATGTATGCCGTCGCCGGTTTACTAGTCGGAGTTATCTTAGGGGTCGCTATTTCTCGTCTTATGACGCCTGAATACAAAAAACAAAAGAACGTACAGAAAGAATTAGACGGTGCAAAGTTTGCCCTTGAACAGCAACGACAAGAACTTGCTGACCACTTTGCTAAATCAGCCGAAATGTTAGATACCTTAGGTAAGGACTACACAAAGCTTTATCAACACATGGAAAAAACAAGCTCAGAGCTGATTCCGAATCTGCCAGAGCAAGACAACCCGTTTGTCAAAACAGCCGCTGCCCATTCGGATAAGACGCAAGACAAGCCTTCAACTAAAGGGGCAGCTCTTGAGGAACAACCAAAAGATTACGCTAATGGTGCAACCGGTTTATTTAAAGAACAGAAGAAAGAAATCATTGATGCTCCTGATGTAGTCACAGCAAAAGCATCGTAAACATTTAACACTTCTTGAACTTTACAAAGGTTTTTGAGTCATAACTTTCACTCAGGTCATTTGAAACTTCTCATATCTATAGCAAATATGAGAGGGATAAGGCCTTAACTAGAGAGGAGTTTATGATGAAAAAACCTTTGCTTGCTTTATCAGTACTGACTTTAAGCTTAAGTTCAATCATCGCCCCAATTCAAGCAACCGCCGCACTGCCATTAAGTGTGAGTAATGAACAATTACCGAGCCTGGCACCCATGCTTGAACAAGTGACCCCCGCAGTGGTTAGTATTGCCGTAGAAGGCAAACAGGTACAACGTCAGCAAATCCCTGAACAATTCCAATTCTTTTTTGGCCCCGAGCAAACACGAGAGCGCCCATTCCGCGGGTTAGGTTCTGGTGTCATCATTGATGCTAAAAAAGGCCATATCGTCACTAACTATCACGTTATAAATGGCGCCGACGATATCAAAGTAAAACTTCATGATGGTCGAGAGTACGATGCAGAGCTGATCGGTGGCGACCAGATGTCTGATATCGCATTGCTCAAATTAGAGAAAGCCAAGAACCTGACCCAGATAAAAGTCGCAGATTCAGACAAGCTAAGAGTCGGCGATTTCAGTGTCGCTATCGGTAATCCATTTGGACTTGGCCAAACCGTGACATCCGGTATCGTTTCAGCGTTAGGCCGTAGCGGCCTCAATCTAGAGAACTTCGAGAACTTCATTCAAACCGATGCCGCGATTAACAGTGGCAACTCTGGAGGTGCATTAGTGAATCTTAACGGTGAACTGATTGGTATCAACACGGCCATCCTAGGCCCTAACGGAGGCAATGTCGGTATCGGCTTTGCAATTCCATCCAATATGATGACAAACCTGACAGAACAGATCCTCGATTTCGGTGAAGTAAAACGCGGCATGCTGGGTGTTCAAGGCGGAGAAGTCACCTCTGAATTAGCTGAAGCACTCGGCTATGAATCAAGCAAAGGGGCTTTTGTTAGTCAAATTGTCCCTGATAGCGCAGCAGACAAAGCGGGACTTAAAGCCGGAGACATTATCGTCTCTATTAATGGCAAACGCATTGATACCTTTAGTGAGCTCAGAGCGAAAGTGGCCACATTAGGCGCAGGCAAGCAGATCGAACTCGGGGTTATCCGCGATGGAAAAAGCAAAAAGTTTGATGTGACCCTTGGCGAATCCACCAATAGCAAGACGCAAGCTGAAAAGCTTCATGAAGGGCTTGCAGGCGCAGAGCTGACCAACACCAACGAGAGCGACTCAGCGACAGGTGTAAAAGTCTCGAGTGTTACTCAAGGCTCGCCAGCAGAAGCTTATCAGCTTCTCAAAGACGACATCATTATTGGCGTCAATCGCCAAACCGTTAAGAACCTTGCTGAATTTAGAGAAATTCTTGAGAAACAGCCGAGCGTATTAGCGCTAAATATCCAACGTGGCGACAGGACTATCTATCTAGTTATTCGATAATCATACGTCAACGTAATTACAGGGAGGCTCAGTAAGTTTGCTTTAAACTTACTCAGTCTCCCTTTTCTTTAGATCAATCAAAATGCTATGCTTCACTGGTAACTAAGTCGTCCATCCATCGGTGGAGACTTCACACCTTACTTGTGAAGAGGGAAACATGCTGTCCTTTCTATTTCGTTCTATTTCCCTTGGACTCGTTTCAGCGGCGCTTATTCTTCTCGCATTTCCGAGCTTACGACCGGCGATTGTTGCTGACGTCACGAGCCCTAAAGTCGATAACATCGGCTCTCTTCAGATTTCATTTAACCAAGCTGTACGCCGCGCGGCACCCGCAGTGGTCAATATCTATAGCCGTAAATACGCAGAAAGCGATCGCAACAAACTACTGACTCAAGGTTTGGGTTCAGGGGTGATTGTCAGCGAAAAAGGCTACATCATTACCAATTTCCACGTAGTGGCTCAGGCTGACCAAATTGTGGTTGCCTTACAAGATGGTCGCATTGCCGCCGCGCAGTTAGTTGGTTCAGACAAACGCACCGATATTGCGATACTTCGAGTCAGCGGTGACAACTTACCGGTGATTCCACTGAACCAAGATTACACAGCAAACGTGGGCGATGTGGTACTGGCTATCGGTAACCCATACAACCTAGGTCAAACGACGACCTTTGGTATTATCTCAGCAACCGGTCGCTCTTCAATCAGTGCCGATGGTCATCAAGCCTTTATTCAAACCGATGCGGCAATCAATGAAGGTAATTCTGGCGGTGCTCTTGTTAACTCACAAGGCGAACTAGTCGGAATCAATACCGCCTCTTTCCAACAAGCAACCGATATGGAAACCTACGGTATTTCGTTTGCTATCCCCTACCCACTTGCCAATAAGATCATGCAAAAAATCATCGCTGATGGGCGTGTAATACGTGGTTACATCGGCATTGATGGACAAGATATTAACTCAGTGACATCACGCCTATTAGGCAATAAAAACATTGGTGGCATAGTGGTACTGGGTATTGACCCGAACGGTCCAGCAGCCGATGCAGGTTTTGAAGCTCAAGATATTATTGTCAGCATCAACAACACCCAAGTTAATGGACGCCAAAGCGTCATGGACATTGTTACCGACCTAAGACCAGGTACAGTAATCGATGTGGGCATTTTACGCCAAGGCAAAAACGAAACACTTAAAGTGACGATTGCCGAAGACACACGCTTGTAGCATTTAACATTACGGGCGCAATTCAAACCGCCAAAGTACACATATAAAAATACAGATACAAAAAACCCAGCTCTCAGGCTGGGTTTTCTTTTATCTAATCATCTTATCTAATCAAGATAGTAAACGTCTCTATGATTCGCTTGGATCTTCGATATCAATGCGAGTCACGCGTTGCAAACCTCTTGGTAGTAAACCACCACGACGACCACGTTCACCTCGGAAGCTCTCAAGGTCTGATGGTTTCAAACCAAGTTTACGTTTACCCGCATAGATAGTCAGCGTCGCATTCTCAGGGATTGCCATCAAGTGTGACACAAACTCTTCACGCTCTTTCGCTTTCGCAGAAGGAATGTTGATGATCTTGTTGCCCTTACCTTTGCTAAGCTGCGGCAGGTCTTTAATTGGGAACAACAACATACGACCTTGGTTAGTAATCGCCAAAATCTGGTTGCTTTCAAGGTCAGCAATTGGGCTTGGCAGCATCACTTCTGAAGATTGTGGTAAGTTCACTAACGCTTTACCGCTCTTGTTCTTCGATAGTAGATCACTGCCCTTACAAACAAAACCGTATCCAGCATCAGAGCCGACTAACCATAGCTGTTCATTCTCTCCCATTACCACTTGGCGAATCGAAGTACCCGGACTAACGTTCAGGCGGCCTGTAATTGGCTCACCTTGGCTTCGGGCCGACGGTAATGAATGAGACTCAAGAGAGTAGCTTCGGCCATCACTGCCGAGGAACACCGCTTGTTGGTTACTCTTACCCTTAGCGCTCGCTAAGAATTTATCACCTGATTTGTAGTTCAAACCTTCAGCGTCAACTTCATGCCCTTTAGCATGACGAATCCAACCTTTCTCAGACAACACAACCGTAATTGGTTCGCTTGGTACTAAATCACGCTCTGTTAGCGCTTTCGCTTCAGCACGCTCAATCAATGGTGAACGACGGTCATCGCCGTATTTATCTGCATCGGCTTGGATCTCCTTTTTGATCAGCGTATTCAAGCGACGCTCTGAACCTAGTAGCTTTTCAAGCTTCTCACGTTCAGCTTCCAGCTCTTCTTGCTCAGCTCGGATTTTAAATTCTTCTAACTTAGCTAAGTTACGAAGTTTAATATCAAGAATCGCATTGGCTTGAATTTCAGAAATGTTGAAACGGTTCATCAGGACAGGACATGGTTCGTCTTCTGTTCGAATGATCTCAATCACTTCATCGATGTTTAGGTAAGCAGCAAGTAAACCTTCTAAGATGTGCAAACGAGCCAGTACTTTATCTAAACGGTACTGTAAACGACGACGAACGGTCGTACGACGGAACTCAATCCACTCTTTCAGAATCTGAACTAAGCCTTTCACTTGAGGACGATTGTCTAAGCCAATCATGTTCAAGTTAACGCGGAAGTTTTTCTCGAGATCTGTCGAAGCGAATAGGTGACTCATCAGTTGGTCACAGTCGATGCGGTTCGAGCGAGGAACTACGACGATACGTGTTGGGTTCTCGTGATCAGATTCATCACGCAGATCGTCAACCATTGGTAGCTTTTTAGCACGCATTTGGTTCGCGATTTGCTCAAGTAACTTCGCACCAGACACTTGATGAGGAAGAGCGGTGATAACAATATCAGAGCCTTCTTTGTGCCATACCGCGCGCATCTTGATGCTGCCACGGCCTGTACGATAGATCTTTTCGATGTCCGACTTTGGCGAAATAATCTCAGCCTCTGTCGGGTAATCTGGGCCTTGAATGAAACCCATCACATCTGGAAGTTCAGCTTTCGGCGTATCAATCAAATGAATCGCTGCGTTCGCCACTTCACGGACATTGTGAGGCGGGATGTCGGTCGCCATACCAACCGCAATACCTGTGATGCCGTTAAGCAAGATATGGGGAAGGCGTGCTGGCAACATCTGAGGCTCTTTCATCGTGCCATCAAAGTTGGGTTGCCAATCAACGGTTCCCTGACCTAATTCACCAAGCAGAACTTCAGCAAACTTCGACAGTTTTGCTTCGGTATAACGCATCGCAGCAAATGATTTAGGGTCATCGGGAGCACCCCAGTTACCTTGACCATCCACCAATGGGTAGCGGTAAGAGAATGGTTGCGCCATCAATACCATGGCTTCGTAACAAGCTGAATCACCGTGTGGGTGATACTTACCTAGAACGTCACCAACCGTACGAGCTGATTTTTTATATTTCGATGCAGCCGATAAGCCTAATTCAGACATCGCATAGATGATACGACGCTGTACTGGCTTCAAGCCATCTCCGATATAAGGCAATGCACGATCCATGATCACGTACATTGAGTAATTTAAATAGGCATCTTCGGTGAACTTGCGCATCGGCAATTGTTCAACGCCATCGTATGTAATTTCGTTAGACATCCATTATACCTCGGCCATATCACCGTTAGTCTGTAGCCATGAACGGCGATCATCTGCACGTTTCTTACCAAGCAGCATGTCCATCATCTCGTTAGTTGCGTCGTTGTCATCAATAGTCAACTGAACAAGGCGGCGAGTGTTTGGATCCATCGTAGTTTCACGTAACTGAAGTGGGTTCATTTCACCCAGACCTTTGAATCGTTGTACGTTGATCTTGGCTTTTTTCTGCGATAGTCGCTCAAGTACACCATCTTTCTCTGCGTCATCGAGTGCGTAGAACACTTCTTTACCGCAATCGATACGATACAGAGGAGGCATTGCCACATAGATATGACCCGCTTCAACCAATGCATGGAAGTGGCGAGTAAACAGTGCACATAACAGTGTAGCGATATGAAGACCATCCGAGTCCGCATCGGCAAGAATACAGATCTTACCGTAACGTAAACCTGATAAATCATCGTTGTCAGGGTCAATACCCAGAGCAACCGAAATATCATGGACTTCTTGTGAAGCCAGAACTTGGTCGGCAGACACTTCCCACGTGTTGAGAATTTTACCGCGCAGTGGCATTACCGCTTGGAACTCACGATCACGTGCTTGTTTAGCAGAACCACCCGCCGAGTCCCCTTCCACGAAGAAGATTTCGGTGCGGCTTAAGTCTTGGACTGAACAGTCGGTTAGCTTACCCGGCAGTGCTGGACCTGAAGCGATTTTCTTACGTACAACCTTTTTGCTTGCGCGCATACGACGATGGGCATTAGCAATACACGCTTCTGCCAGTAGTTCTGCTAGCTGAGGCTTTTCATTCAACCACAAGCTGAACGCATCTTTAACCACACCAGAAACAAATGCAGCGGTTTGACGAGAAGATAGACGCTCTTTCGTTTGACCAGCAAATTGTGGATCTTGCATCTTCACCGATAGAACGTAAGAACAACGGTCAAAGATGTCATCACCCGTTAGCTTAACGCCACGAGGCAGCAAGTTACGGAATTCACAGAACTCACGCATCGCATCAAGCAGACCTTGGCGAAGGCCGTTTACGTGCGTACCACCCTGTTTGGTTGGTACTAAGTTCACGTAACTCTCGGTGATCATATCACCGCCTTCTGGCTGCCAGATAATTGCCCAGTTCGCCATTTCCGTTTCAGCTACGAACTCACCAACATAAGGTTCTTCAGGCAATAATGTGTAACCTTTCACGCCTTCAGCAAGGTAGTCTTTTAGGCCGTCTTCGTAGTACCACTTATGTTCTTCACCGCCCACTTTATCGATGAAAGTGATTTCTAAACCTGGGCAAAGTACTGCTTTCGCGCGCAGATTATTGACAAGACGTAAAACCGAAAACTTAGAGCTATCGAAGTATTTAGGATCGGGCCAGAAGTGAACCGATGTACCGCTATTGCGATGACCACAAGTGCCAATAACAGTCAGTTCAGTTACTGCATGACCACCTTCTAAGGCAATTTCATGCACTTGCCCTTCACGGCGAACCGTCACTTCTACACGTTTAGACAGTGCATTTACTACCGAGATACCTACCCCGTGCAAACCACCTGAAAACTTGTAGTTGTTATTTGAGAATTTACCGCCTGAGTGGAGCTTAGTTAAAATCAGCTCAACACCCGAGATCCCTTTTTCAGGGTGGATATCAACCGGCATACCACGGCCGTCATCGGTAACTTCTAATGATTGGTCAGCATGAAGCACGACTTTAATTTTCTTAGCGTGTCCCGCTAATGCTTCATCGACCGAGTTATCAATGACTTCTTGGGCAAGGTGGTTCGGCCTTTCTGTCTCTGTATACATACCTGGGCGGTGTCGCACAGGATCGAGACCTTCAAGTACCTCGAGGTCTTTTGCATTATATTGTTCAGTCATAATACGGAGTTTACTCAAAAAGTTTGCGTCTGTTCGCTGGCTCTAGTTTCACTAAAGCAGAATCATTACTATGAACCTTCATAGTAGAGCGAACGAGCGAAGTATTGGGGAATATAGTCTGGAAGCTGAGTAATGATGTCAAGCTAGTTCAAAAACTAAGACATCAAACTATGATATTTCACCATTGATAGATGAAATAACAGGCAAACAAGAGAAAATCACTCTGTTGATGAAACAGATTAGAGGTTTAGAAAAGTGACGATTTGTTGTGGGTAACGTTCAAAATCAACAAAGCTATGATCCCCGCCCTCTTCTACTGTCTGTGTCGCACCTTGGTACTTCTCTACCGCTTGTCGGTAATCCAGAACTTCGTCTTCCGTTTGCTGAAGTAACCAGAAGTCACTCGGCTTAGCGATAGCCGGAACCTCTAACGCCTTCAGTTCATCGATATGCTTTGTTTCCAGTACATATCGTTCATCTGTGTATGGGTTTACTTGCTCACCCAAATAATCAGCCAGAAGCTCATACGGCTTCACGGCTGGGTTTACAACCACCGCCTTGAAACCATAATGACTATTTAACCATGTTGAAAGATAACCACCCAACGAACTACCGACTAACGCGATCTGATATTGATCTTTATATTGCTCCACCAGCTGCTGCAAATGAAGTGCAGCTTGTTGAGGGAAGCTCGGCAGTTGAGGGGTAACGACTTTAATATCAGTACGATGCTCAGCACAGTAATCCGCCATCACATTCGCTTTGTGGGAACGTGACGAACTGTTAAAACCGTGAATATAGAGCAGCAATGATGGCTTACCGACTTGCTTATTAGAATCAGACATTAGTATCCTTCTGCAGCAAAATCAGGAAGGAATTGCCCATGAGGTAAACGGCGAACTTCTGTCGTAACCGTGCCATCTTGGTGCAATTCAATCTCTCGCCAGCCTGGAGATAATGTATCAACAGCAAAGTCGTTCGAGTTTGGTTTGAATTGAACACAAGTCGATGGGGTTGCCATGACTTGTACACCATGATGATTGCGATTCATATCTTGATGAACGTGACCACAAAGTACCGCTTTCACATTGGTGTGCTGTTGAACCACATCCCAAAACTGCTCAGCATCTTTCAGGTTATGTTGATCAAGCCACGCACTACCGACCAGTAAAGGATGATGATGCAGCAAAACCAAGGTGTGGCGCTCAGGGAATTCAGTCAGCTTTTGTTCTAGTAGGTCAAGCTGTTGATCACTAAGGCGCCCGTGAGGTACACCCACCACTTGCGAGTCCAGCATGACCATCTGCCAGTTATCGCCTAGCAGAACATGGTCAACACATTGAATTTGTGGCGATGGTAATACACTGCCCATATTAGGTTTGAAGTCGTGATTCCCTGGCAACCAGTAACATGGTTTTGCCAAAGGTTCAATTCCCGACTCAAACTTTTGATACGACTCAGCACTGTGGTCCTGCGAAATATCGCCGGTAGCTAAGATCGCTTGATAGTCAAAGTTGTGGCTAACAATGCCATCGACTACAGCACGAAAGCTATCTTGAGTGTTGATGCTTAATAAGCTGCCATTGCTCGGCGCAAATAAATGCGTATCCGTTAGCTGCACAAGCTTAATACTGCTCTCATCAAATTTTGAAGTGTGTGATAATTCCAAAATAACAAATCCAGATACGTTACTGTTTAGACTTTAAAAGTGTTGTTTAAGTAGGTTCAATTAAAAGGTAATTGGGGTTCGGCTTATACCCGTTTTTAAACAAAACGTTAACCATTCCCCAAGAAATTTATTCAATTGAAATTTCTCGTCCTTTTGCAAAAGCTTAGTGTTGGGGTAGTCATATTTCGCTTTAACTCGCGAAAAATCCCCGCTAGCGCACACTTCTGCAACTCGAGCGTCGTGATATAGCCTGACAGACATTTTTGGCAAAGGAAACACTGGCATCGCGTCACTCTGACATATATCTATTAAAGTGGTGTATTTTGTGACCTCATTCACTGTCAATTGATACACCATATTAACGGCTTGGTAACAGCGAACGTCACCAACCTCATGCCCAACCGGTAACAGAGCGTTAAGTTTGGCATAGTTAGTCTCGTAAACTCGCATCAATTCAGCAAGATCAACATGATACGGTTTTTTGACTGCTATATTTGGCATGACGTTAATCTATCCACTCTGACTGTAATTCTTGGTAGTTCAATTGTAGCCACTGTAGCGCAATGATCGTGGCGCCATTTTCAAACATACCGTCTTTTACCAACTGATAAGCCGCTCCACGACTCATCACTTGCACACGAATGTCTTCACCTTCGTAGTCCAATCCGTGTACCCCTTTGGCTGTCGTTGCATCAACACAGCCAACAAAGACATCGAGCTTTTCTGAGCAACCGCCAGATGAAGGGTAATACGAAGTAATCGGCAATACAGATCCGACTTCGACTCCAGCTTCTTCCATTGCTTCACGACGAGCGACATCTTGTGGTGATTCATCGGTATCAGTGATCCCAGCAACAATTTCGTATTGCCATGGGTTCTCATGCTGTAAGGCACCTACACGGATCTGTTCGACGATCACGACTTCGTCACGCACAGGATCATAAGGTAGCAAAGCGGCAGCATGTCCACGCTCAAACATCTCTCGTTCTATTGGTTGGCTCCAGCCTCCCTCAAACAACCTATGCTTGAATGTATATTTAACCATTTTGAAAAAACCACGAAACAGCGTCTCTTTTGAGACTATTTCCACATCTTGCGGAGTAAACTCATGTCGTTGATTGTCATACTGTTGCATTTGGCACCTCACTAAGTGATCGTTACAGTTTACTCATTGTCCGAGTTAACTACCAAGGATTAGGTTCAACTTTTTATATAAATTTTATAATTAAAGTTAAGTTTTAAGAAAAAAATATTGCACAGGTGGACAGTTAAATGTAAAAAAGTGCAAAGTTTCGAGTAAATTACCACCAAATTGGGTTAAACTCTTTTAAAGAAAATTCCATTAAAGGCAGGAATAGGAAAATGAAAAAACTGCTTCCACTATTTATCAGTGCAGCAATTGGCAGCCTGAGTTCGTCAGCTTTTGCTGATACGCTAGCTGAAGTTTACGACCAAGCAAAACAAAACGATCCACAACTTCTTCGTTCAGCAGCGCAGCGCGATGCCGCTTTTGAAGCAGTAACGTCAAGCCGTAGCTCTTTGTTACCGCAAATTAATCTAACAGCAAACTACGATATCAACCGTGGTGACCGCAATGATAATAGCAATGACAACAACCAATGGGGGGTTGGCATTGGATTTAGCCAAGAGCTATACCAACGCTCTTCATGGATCACACTAGACACGGCAGAGAAAACGGCTCGTCAATCTGATTCAGCGTATGCGGCAGAGCAACAAGCTTTGATCCTTCGTGTTGCGACAGCATACTTCGAAGTACTTCGAGCTCAGGATAATCTAGAGTTTGTTCGTGCAGAAAAAGCCGCGGTGGCTCGTCAACTAGAGCAAACCAAGCAACGTTTTGAAGTAGGTCTTTCAGCAATCACTGATGTACATGATGCGCAAGCTCAGTACGATGGCGTATTGGCTGACGAAGTTTTAGCAGAGAATACTCTGATTAATAACTACGAAGGTCTACGTGAGATTACAGGTCAAGAACACTCTAACCTAAGCATCCTAGATACTGATCGTTTCTCGGCAAGCAAGTCTTCTGAATCTGCATCTGCACTTGTTGAACAAGCAGAGCAAAAGAACCTGAGCCTTCTAGCATCGCGTATTTCTCAAGACATCGCTAAAGACAACATCTCTCTAGCAAGCTCTGGTCACCTGCCAAGCCTAACGTTAGATGGCAACTATGGCCTTGCAGAACAAACTAACAGCTCAAACAGCGCTCTAGATTACGATGCTGATAACCTGAACATTGGTTTGAACTTAGTTGTACCTCTGTACACGGGTGGTAACACAACTTCTTTGACTAAACAGGCTGAATACAACTACGTTGCAGCAAGTGAAGATCTAGAAGCAACTTACCGTAGCGTTGTAAAAGACGTACGTGCATTCAACAACAACATCACAGCTTCGATCGGTGCTCTACGCGCTTACGAACAATCTGTGGTTTCAGCTCAGTCTGCTCTAGAAGCAACAGAAGCTGGTTTTGATGTGGGTACTCGTACTATCGTTGACGTACTAGATTCGACTCGTCGTCTATACGATGCGAACAAAAACCTTTCAGATGCTCGTTACAACTACATCCTAAGTGTGCTTCAGCTTCGTCAAGCGGTTGGTACACTAAGCGAGCAAGACATCGTTGATGTAAACGCAGGTCTAAAAGTAGCAAGCAAGTAATTATGAAATCCTAATTAAAGACTCTAATCAGAGTCTTTAATAAAGTGATTAGATTGCAGTTATATAAATGCCGCTCATTGAGCGGCATTTTTATTATCTATCAAAAGCTAGATTTACAATCTGACTATACGCTTGAAGCTAAAGGTTTGAGGCTAGGAGGCTAAGGGTTAACCTCGGCCACCTTTAATCGCTTTGATGATTTCAGTCGTTGAGCAACCATCTTCAAAGTTAAGCACTGTCACTTCGCCACCAGCCGCAATCACTTCCGCACCGCCAGCAATATCTTCAGGTTTGTAATCACCACCTTTTACCAAAATGCTTGGCAATACTTCAGAGATCAAACGTTGAGGCGTATCTTCAGAAAACGGAACAACCCAATCAACCGCACCTAAGCCAGCCAATACCGCCATACGACGATCGGTTGGGTTCACTGGGCGACCAGGGCCTTTCAAACGTTTCACTGAATCATCCGTATTGACGGCAACGATCAAACGATCGCCTAGCTCAGCCGCGTGGTTCATGTAGGAAACATGGCCGGCATGCAGAATATCAAAGCAGCCATTAGTCATAACCACTTTCTCGCCTTTCGCACGAGCTCGCTTAACCGCTTCAACTAGGGCTGCTTCAGAGATCACACCGTAGTCTGTGTCTTGGCTACCATGAATCGCTTCCGCTAGCTCTATAGTAGATAACGTTGACGTACCTAGCTTACCAACAACGACACCAGCTGCAGCGTTCGCTAATGCACACGCCTCATCCAATGGCTTACCAGCAGCAACAGACGCAGCCAATACTGAGATAACAGTATCGCCAGCACCAGTAACGTCATACACTTCTTTCGCTTGAGTAGGCAAGTGGAATGGCTCCAAACCTTTGCGAAGCAAAGTCATACCATGTTCGCTACGCGTTACCAACAAAGCCTCGAAATCAAACTCTTCGATTAACGCGAGTCCTTTTTCGATCATTTCTTCTTCAGATTTTACTTTGCCCGCAACCAGCTCGAACTCAGCCATATTTGGCGTAAGCAAAGTTGCACCGCGGTAGCGTTCCAAATCAGCGCCTTTAGGGTCAATGAATACCGGAACCTTTGCTGCGCGTGCTTTTTGGATAAAGCTCTGGACGTGCTCAAGTGCACCTTTAGCGTAATCAGATAGGATCACCGAACGTACATTAGGAAGCGCTTGCTCCATGCGAGACAAAATAAGATCGGGATCCGTGTTCTCAAATTTGTCTTCAAAATCAAGGCGGATTAGCTGTTGTCCTCGACTCATCACTCGTAATTTAGTGATGGTTGGATAGTCTTCTAACTCAACGAAATCACATTTAACTTTTAGTGCACCTAGGGTGTTTTTTAACACCTCAGCAGGCTCATCTTTTCCAGTCAAACCAACGATATGAGCATGCCCACCAAGAGAGGCAATATTCATTGCTACGTTGGCAGCACCACCAGGACGCTCTTCGTTATTTTCTACTTTCACAACGGGTACAGGTGCTTCTGGTGAAATACGGCCAGTTGGGCCATACCAGTAACGGTCAAGCATTACGTCACCAACAACAAGAACGCCTGATTGGCTGTAGTCAGGTAGAATTGGTTTCATTATGGATCTCCAAAAATCGAATCTGGTTAGAGTCTAGCACACTGATTACAGAGGCTAAACCATAGAAAATTAGCAAACGCTTACCGTAATAGACACGGTGTCATGCAAGTAATAACTAGGGTTAAACTTCTATCCATTGCTTCCATGCTTGAACAACATGCTCTCTTTCCATTTCAAATTTATCAATCGCTACGTCTGCATCTAGATTGAGTAAGTTTCGGCGATGAATTTCATCGCGCAGTGTCGTATACGCATTGGTTAATACAACGCCTTGTTGCTCACCCATAATCCCTTGCGACAACAAGCTTTCAAAGATTCGTACATTGTCGCACCAGCGAGTGAGCTTAGGTTTTTCGTTGCTGTATCTCAAGACTAAGTATTGAGCTAAGAACTCGATATCAGTAATACCACCCGCATCCTGTTTAAGCATAAATCGGTCAGATTTTTTTCCGCCTAAATGCCCGCGCATCTTTTCACGCATATCCACAACAGACTTTTTAAGCGTTGCTTCATCGCGCGGTAAGCACAACACCTCGTGGCGCGTTTTGTTAAACGCAGACGCCAATAGTTCATCGCCATAGATCATACGAGCGCGAGTCAGAGCTTGATGCTCCCATGTCCAAGCGTCTTGGTGCTGATACTCATCAAACGCATCTGTAGGGCTAACCAACAGGCCAGACGCACCTGAAGGACGTAAACGAGTGTCGACCTCATACAAAATTCCGGAAGCGGTTCTTGTCGAAAAAATATGGATGATGCGCTGTGCCAATCTTAGATAAAACTGGCGTCCATCAATCTCTTTCTTACCATCAGTATAGATGTGTACCGGACAGTCGTGCATGAAGACAATATCAAGGTCTGAGTTATAGCCCAGCTCCCAACCGCCGACCTTGCCATAGCCGATAACCGAAAAACCGCGCCCTTCTCGGTCTTTTACATGAGTGGGCTCACCGAACTTAGCTGACACTTGCAGCCACGCTTGGTTAACACCCGCCTCAACAATAGCTTCCGCTAAATAGGTAAGGTGATCACTGACCTTCATGACAGGTAAAGCGCCCGCAATATCTGCGGCAGCAATTCTCAGAATACAAGTCTGCTTAAACTGACGCAGACCTTCCATCTGTTGCTCCATATCATCTTCAGGAATACGAGCAAGATAATCACGTAACTCTGTCTTATACGACTCTAATGGTACAGGATTATAGAGTTGCTGAGGGTCGATAAGTTCATCTAAAAGAATAGGATAACGGCCAAGCTGTTCCGAGATCATCGGGCTGGCTGTACATAAACGAACTAACTGAGTCAGAGCAGCAGGATGTTCATCAAGTAGCTCTAGATAGGTGGTTCGAGTCACTATCTTTTGCAGTAAATGCAATACGCGTGACAAGCCAAACTCGGCATCTTTGGCGGTATATAATGCTTGGAATACTTTAGGCATCAAACGATTGAGCACTTCACGTCCACGTGGACCAAGTGTCTTTTTAGCCAAGTCAGCTTTAAACTGGATAATCGTTTTTGCTGCTTCAGTAGGGCTAGCGATTGCAATATCGTGTTCTAACACTTGCTCAATCAGATCTGGTTTGTGGGCCATATCCCACAGTTCACTAAAGTGACTCGCAATTGGGTTCGCGTCTTCTTCATCAACCCCAATCAAGTCTTCAAATACGGTGTGTACATTCGCCATGTGTACACGGATCGTGTCAATCAAACCACCCCAATCAGAAAATTGCATCGCTATCGCTAGCTGTAATTGCTCTTGATCATTGTCAGGCAAGGTTTGGGTCTGCTTGTCGCCCATAGCTTGCAATAGGTTTTCAAGACGGCGTAGAAACAGATAGGCATCACGTAAATGGCCTACCTCTTCACTCTCAAGCAAATTCAGATCGTCAATAGCACTTAGCGTTTCAAGTAGACCTCGTCCACGAAGGCTTGGCTCACGGCCGCCCCTGATCAGCTGAAAGACTTGAGCAATAAACTCCACTTCGCGGATGCCACCAGAACCCAGTTTGATGTTGTTCGATAAGCCACGACGACGAACCTCACTGCCAATCATCGACTTCATGCGTCTTAACGATTGAATAGCACTGAAGTCGATATAACGACGAAACACAAATGGACGGAGCATCTGGCGAAGTTCTTGGTACTGAGGATACATTTCACAGCCCATAACTCGCGCCTTAACCATCGCGTAGCGTTCCCAGTCACGGCCTTGCTCTTGGTAATAATCTTCCAGCGCAGCATAGCTCATCACCAATGGGCCGCTTTCACCGAATGGACGTAGGCGCATGTCGACGCGATAACAGAACCCATCAAAGGTTTGTTGATCGAGCGCTTTGATAATACGTTGCCCTAAGCGAGTGAAGAACTGTGCATTGGCAATACTTCGTCGCGCACCTTGTGTTTCACCATTTTCAGGGTAGGTAAAAATCAAGTCGATATCCGAAGAGAAGTTAAGCTCTCCGCCACCGAGCTTGCCCATGCCAATGATCAACATAGGTTGCGCTTCGCCTTGCTCATTGCAAGGAGTGCCCCACTCTTTACAACAAATATCGTATTGCCATTGATAAGTCTCGAAGATCATCGCTTCAGCCAACATAGAGAGATGACTTAAGCTCTGTTCAAGCTCCCAAGAGCCCATAAAGTCACGCCATGCAATATAGGTCATCTCTCGGTTACGGAATTGACGCAGCACTCGTTGGCCGCTCATTTCGTCAGTGCAATCTGAAAGCAGCTCAGCCAATCGTCGACGATACCCTTCTGCACGCTCCTCACATTCCAACATATCCGGTAGAGTCGTCGATAAGATCGTGTCACGTTGTAAGCAATCACCGATAAAGCAGCTTAATCCTAAGACATGTTTAAGGTCTTCAATTAGCGGCTCAGACCACGCATTAATGGCTTCACTTTGGTGCTCTAATAATTGCTCAAAAGCTGACTGCGAATGAGTGACGAGTTGAGAAGGCAATGGCATGTTTCTTCCTTGTATAAGCTGCGCGCGAACAATCAATTTGTTGGGTCAGTTTTTCAATAACGAGTTTTCATAACTAATACCAATCACAGCAAGTAAGTGTTCAGAGATAGCGTAGGAAAAAAGCTTGAGAACAAGGCTGCTCTTTTCAATAAATAGTTTCGATAAGTAGTTATTCTACATTCAAAAATTCTAACGCTGTTATCGAGATTTTTAACAAGCTAGGGTGACCAGTTATTTACTACGATTGGTACAAGATAAGTTATACCAAAGTTACGCCAATAAAAAACGCCCACATCAGTAATGTGGGCGTTTTATCGGTTAACTTATCGAGTTAGACCTTTCTCTCTAGAAAACAGGCACTAACAATAGGGATTGAGAAATTAAGGCTACACCTTGAATTGCTTAATCTTACCGTCCAGTTCTTGCGCGTTGCTTTCCATAAGCTGAGAGGTCTCTAGAAGCTCACCGACCACCATAACTGAAGCTTCAACAAGCTCACGAACATTGGTCAGGTTAACACTCATCTCTTCCGCAACACTGCTCTGCTGGCCTGCAGCTGTCGCAATCTGGAAGTTCATGTCATTGATTTGGTTCACTTGGCTCACGATGCCATCAAGTTCAGAGCCAGCATTGGTCACTAGATCTACACCTTCAGCCGCTTCAACAACACTCTTTTCCATTAGCTCTACCGCAGAGTTAGCGCTGCTTTGTAGATGGCTGATCATATCTTGAATTTCGACGGTTGCTTGCTGAGTACGCTGTGCAAGGTTACGAACCTCATCAGCAACCACGGCAAAACCACGACCGGCTTCACCCGCACGCGCCGCTTCGATCGCTGCGTTTAGTGCCAATAAGTTGGTTTGTTCTGAAATACCTTGGATGGTGCCTACAACGCTACCGATTGAATCAACGCGCTCTTCGACTTGGTTTACCGCTGCTGCAGAGGCCGCGATGTCTGAAGATAGCTCACTCATCTTAGAAACAGAACCTTGAACGAACTTCTGACCCGTCAATGCTTGGCCTGATGCTTGTTCAGTCAATGAAGAAGCACTTTGTGCGTACTCAGCTACAGTTTGTACGGTAGAACTCATTTCACTCATAGCTGTCGCTAACTGATCGATCTCATTGAACTCTTCTTGAGCCGAGTCTTTGGTTTCTGACATGCTGATTGTCATCACTTCCGTCAGAGCAAACAGCTCATCTGAAGACGCAATCTGAGCTTTAACCATGTCATGCAACTGAACTCGTGTTTTCTCTAGTTCACGAGCTACATCGCCGTATTCATCTTTACAATCCATATGAATTGGCACTGACAGGTTCTTGTCTGCCATAGTTTTGATTGCATCATTTAGGTATTGAGTTTGGCGCAACATAACGCGCGCCGCGGCTAATAGAAGAACCACAAACACAATGATCATCAAGGCTGTTTGCCAAGCCACTTGAACTAGGTAAGTCTCGTAATGCTGCTGTGCAACTTGAGCATTGTTCGTTACTGCAAGTAATGAATCGTAAAACGTGCTCGCGTCCCATAGCTGCTTCGAAATGATCAAGATAGTGCTGAATATCATCAGCATGACCATTTTTGGAACGAGACGAACGTCAGAGATTACCCTTTCCCACGCCTTGAATGACAGTTTAGTCATTGTCAGTTCTCCATTAACTCTTATATATTGATGACTTCTATATCCGCGAGATGGCTACTTCAGTCAAAGTTCGCGATTTATTTTGAGCCTCGTATGAATGTTAAATAGTATCAAAGACACAACCAAGCCGATGAGCTTATTATCACTGATTCTCTCTTTCTTAGCGTTATGTGTGATCTCAGGCTTATTGTTTGCACCGATTGATAAAGAATCGAAACAAGTCCTTATCGGCCTCGATTTTATAATCTGTAGTGTTTTTCTTTTTCAGCTCACAATTGATCTATTCAGATCACAAAACAAGAAAGATTACCTAAAAGTACACTGGATCGATTTCTTAGCAAGCATCCCGATGGTCGAACCGCTTCGTTTCGCTCGCATTTTTCAGATCTTGCGGGTAATTCTTGTTCTGCGCTCGGGTAAACGTGTTTTCAGAGAACTATTTCGAAATCGAAAAGAGACCACTCTCGCTTCGATCATTCTGCTGTTGGTCATTCTCTTAACCATAGGTGCCGGAACAATACTTCTGTTAGAGCACAAGGACCCTAATGCCAACATTACCACTGGCCAAGATGCTTTATGGTGGGCTTTCGTTACCATTAGTACTGTGGGATACGGTGACCATTACCCAGTAACGAGTTCAGGAAAATTAGTGGCGTCTCTGGTGATTGTTTGCGGTGTGGGTGTTTTTGGTATGATTTCGGGCTTGATTACCTCTTTAATCACCTCTCCTACTCATCATGAGAATCTACGGGCTGAAAACAAAGAGAAGCATCTTGAAAAGATCATAGAGCAGCAACAGAAAATCCTCGAACGACTAGAGAAGCTCGAGCAACAAACAAAAAAATAGGGCCGAGGCCCTATTTAAAAATTCATACTTATCTTGATACAGGTATGGAGTCTAGTCTTGCCAGTATGGCTCAACTTCGACACTGATTTGGCGCGTCTGCTCCATCGCATGCAGGATAGACACCTCTTGACGAGCCAACCAACGCTCTAGCTGAACCTTCTCATCGCCTTCTAACTTTTCAGTCAAAGGCTCTAATGTTTTCAGTGCTAGTAGGTCATCAATGCCTTGTACCATATCCGCCCATGGCAAGCGGAAACTGTTGCGCTCATCGTCATCATACAAACTCGCGAAACCGACGCCAGAATATAGATTACGCATCAAACGGTATTGCTGATCAATATACGCTTGGCTGGTCATAACTCGCTCTGGCGGGAAAGCTTCCATCAGGTCTGCCCATGTACGATCGAGTTGCTGCACCGAAAACCATTCGATACCACGCCCCATTTGCTCACGCGCTTTCTCATCTAAGAATGGTTGCCAGCCACGAGACAAGATCCAACGGCTTAGGTCTAGCAACAAACCGGTATAACGAGCAGAGCTCAACAAGGTAAGCAGGTCTTCACGATCAGGAAGTTGTTCTTGCATCTCTTTCAGCTCAGCCACTAAGAACTTGCGCGCATCAAGTTTACGCAGCACGTGGCCTTTATCTTCCAGAAAATCTTCGAAGTGGTCATAGCTTTTCAGCCAATCGAGCTCTTGCTCAAGCCACTTTAATTCCTGACGTAAAATAGCACTCGCGCGTCTTGGAACGATGCCACCATAAATAGTGAAGGTTTGACGGATAAAGCTTAGCGAGTGACTGATCTCATGCAGCGCTTCGATTGATTGGCGCTCAGTGAAAATCTGTTCGTGATAATGCCAATGAGCGAGAGCATGCTCTAAAGATTGAATGAAACACGATTCAACAGTATCCGTTTTGCCAGTATCAACTAATGTTAAAGGAGTCACTTCATCTCCTTGATAACCTTGAGCAAGACGATAACCTTTAGCCGCTTTGCTAAGATTGCCTAAACGCATGCCACCTTGCTCGCAGAATTGACGAGACAAAGTAAACAGAGCATCGGTTTGACCTGATTTAAGTTCTAATTCGACTTCGCAAATGGGCTCTTGTAGGCCACCTGACTCGACAAAACCTTGGTCAAATGCCACTTCAACTTGGCTGCCATCAGGCATACCCACCAGCCACTGTTCACGAGTGAAATTGGTAGAGAACAAAGGCGTCAGCTCTGCTTGTAAGGTTTCGATGTCCTTACCTGTTGGCCAAATATCCTCAGGGTGTAAGGATAACTTAGGCTCATTGCTGTGGTGTTCTGCGTTGTATTCTGGTCTTTGATGCAGGCCAGCAACCACGCGACCTGCGGTCTTAACGGTTTGTACAAATACGTCATCAAAACGTCGAATACGCAAGCCTGTATCGTGCTTGCGTAGCCAGTTGTCAGGGGTGTCAAAGTAGATGTTACCTAGCTCACGACAACTGTGCTGAAGTACTTTAGTTTCAGCAATTTTATTGCGTAAAGTCTCTGAAAAATCAGGAGAAACAAAAAACTTCAGTTCTATCTCGGTTTCCATAGTTATACCTTTCTGTGAAGATAGGGACAGGATATTGCCAATTTGAAAAGTCAGCAAGTCAGAAATATCGCCCTTATGATGATCTAAAACAGTTTTAATGAGACATTGATTAGGTTAACATGCGCGACTTTGTAGCCATCGCTTAACATTTCACCATGAATATGGTGTATGTTGTTTTAAGGTTATTATTTATTAGGTTGGATGACCATGCCAGTAAATACAATTATGGGGTTATTTGCAAAGTCCCCAATTAAACCTTTGCAGCGTCACGTAGTATGCGTGAACGAATGTTGTTCTCACCTAGTTAATTTCTTTGAAGTTTCTTCAAAAGGTGACTGGGAGAAAGCATCTGAAATTCGAGCTCAAATTTCTCACCTTGAGAAAGAAGCTGACGTACTAAAACGTGAAATTCGCCTTAAACTTCCTCGCGGTTTGTTTATGCCAGTTGATCGCACCGACATGTTGGAGCTTTTAACTCAACAAGACAAACTAGCAAACCTAGCGAAAGACATTGCTGGCCGTGTATATGGTCGTCAACTTGTCATTCCTGCTCCAATGCAACAGAACTTCATCGCTTACGTTAAACGTTGTCTAGATGCAGCGAACCAAGCACAAAACGTAATCAATGAATTAGACGAATTGCTTGAAACGGGCTTTAAGGGCCGTGAAGTAACACTCGTTGCTGAAATGATTCATCAATTAGATGTAATTGAAGATGACACGGATGCGATGCAGATCGAACTACGCCAACAGCTTATGGCGATAGAAGAAGGTCTGAATCCAGTTGACATCATGTTCTTGTACAAGATTCTTGAATGGGTTGGTGGTATTGCAGATCAAGCACAGCGTGTCGGCGCTCGTCTTGAAGTAATGCTTTCTCGATCTTAAATCATACGTTAACCATATAACGAAGAGCACTTTTTAACCAAACCACTTATGCGCTGAGTATTTCTCTCGCTGAGCGGTTTTTTGCGTCTAAATTTGTTCCGCTTGTTATCAAACAACTAGGTATTACGATGGATATCCTTGCTAACTACGGCACTGTCCTGATTATTGTTGCAGCAGCTTTCGGTTTCTTGATGGCTATTGGTATTGGTGCAAATGACGTTGCGAATGCAATGGGCACTTCAGTAGGCTCTAAAGCTCTAACCGTAAAACAAGCGATCATTATCGCAATGATCTTTGAATTCGCAGGTGCTTACCTTGCGGGCGGCGAAGTAACAGACACGATCCGTAAAGGTGTTATCGAAACATCTCTATTCGCTCATCAACCTGATGTACTTGTGTACGGCATGATGTCTGCACTACTAGCTGCTGGTACATGGTTGCTTCTAGCATCATACATGGGCTGGCCAGTATCAACGACTCACTCAATCATCGGTGCAATCATCGGTTTCGCTTGTGTGTCTGTAGGTACAGAAGCAGTCGACTGGAACAGCGTTCAAGGTATTGTGGGTAGTTGGATTGTCACACCGTTGATTTCCGGCATCTTCGCCTATCTCATTTTTGTAAGTGCCCAACGATTGATATTCGATACAGAAAATCCGTTGTTTAACGCTAAGTGCTTTGTGCCTGTGTACATGTTCATTACTACCATGGTCATTGCACTTGTAACGATCAAGAAAGGTCTTAAACACGTTGGTCTTCACCTAAGCGGTACTGAAGCATGGTTATGGGCAGCAGGTGTTTCTGCTCTAGTCATGATTGGCGGTTACTTATACATTCAGAAGAAGTTTGCTAATCGCGAAGAAGACCATGGCTTTGCAGGCGTTGAAGGTATCTTCAGCGTACTTATGGTTATCACAGCTTGTGCAATGGCATTCGCACACGGTTCAAACGACGTAGCTAACGCGATTGGTCCATTGTCTGCTGTTGTTTCAACGGTTGAACACATGGGTGAAATCTCTGGTAAGAGCACTATCGCATGGTGGATTCTTCCACTAGGTGGTCTTGGTATCGTTGTTGGTCTTGCTACCATGGGTCATAAAGTAATGGCGACTGTGGGTACTGGTATTACAGAACTAACACCTAGCCGTGGTTTCGCAGCTCAACTTGCAACTGCATGTACCGTTGTTCTTGCTTCAGGTACTGGCCTTCCAATCTCAACCACACAAACATTGGTTGGTGCGGTATTGGGTGTTGGCTTTGCTCGTGGTATCGCAGCTCTAAACCTAGGTGTTGTGCGTAACATCGTTGCTTCTTGGATTGTAACGCTACCTGCAGGTGCTCTACTTGCTGTTGTGTTCTTCTACGCAATTCAGGCTATGTTCACCATGTAATAGCCCTGACGTTAGTAAATATTAGCGTCAGAAAACGGTGAGCTTCGGTAACGATATGTAAATACCATCTCATTATTGACTCAAACGCACAGAAAGGGAGGCTTTGCCTCCCTTCTTTGTTGCACCGCATAAAGAAACTAAATATTATTTGCTCATTGAGGCTGACTCATACGCCTACCCAATTTGAATCGTTAAGGGATTTACTGTGAAAAAACTGATTAGCTTAGTTTTGCTCGCAATGCTTGCGGCTCCAGCTGCCTTTGCACAAGACCGTTATATTGCTGACAAACTATTTGCTTATATGCATTCCGGCCCAAACAACACATTCCGTATCATCGGTAGTGTTGATGCTGGTGAAAAGATTACTTACCTACAAACTAACAAGAGCACGGGGTACACCCAGATTCAAGACAACCGTGGCCGTAAAGGTTGGGTTGAAAGCAAGTTTGTAAGCACACAAGAAAGCATGGCCTTGCGTATGCCTAAGTTAGAGAAAGAACTGACTGACGTAAAAGGCAAACTTGCAAATGCTCGCCAAAGTGCAGACAGCGAGAAAGCTGGCCTAGCGAGCTCTCTAGACTCTCGTAACAAGCAAATTGCTGAACTTGAGCAAAACTACAGCGAGATTAGCCAACAGCTAACGAGCTCTCAAACAGAGAACCGTGAGCTACGCGCTAAGCTAGACACACAAAAAGATGATCTACTACTGAAGTACTTCATGTACGGTGGTGGTGTTGCTGGTATTGGTCTACTTCTTGGCCTTATCCTTCCGCACATTATGCCTCGTCGTAGAAAGTCACCAAACGGCTGGTCGTAAGCTGATCGCTTTTCCTGTTTGGCTTGTCTTGCGCTAAACAGAGTAAATTCAGTATCGAATATCAAAAAGGAGCACCGAGGTGCTCCTTTTTATTTGTCTTGGTTTCATATTCAAGTCGCGGCGCTAATCCCTATTAATTAGCCTTTCCACTCGTATAGAGCTGGGATTTCTATCTTCTGCTGATTGAACTCAATAATCACCGACTGTGATTTAATCTCTAGCAATTGAATGCCTTGTTCAATCCAATCCCCTTGTGCCACTTCATGACCATTCACTTTGATCCAACGTTTCGCTTCACTACTCGAGTACATATGAGTTTGTAGGTCTAACTTTGGTAGCACCCCAGACAAACTACTTCCATGATACTCTAACTCAATGACCGGAGATTCCATGCTTCGAGCGGGTCTAGAATCCATTGGCTCAGGTGTGCTTTGTTGGTCACCCATAATCGATTCAAGCTTCAATGCTAAATCAGGTGGTAACTCACTGAGGTCTAGCCCTTGCAGTAAATCACTGTCCGAATGCAACTCATTGCTGCGCTCAGGTGAGCTTGACTGTGGCGATGAAGGTTCGAAGCTCTCTGTACTTGGCTCAGAATTTAACTCTGGATTTGGCTCAGAAACATCAGTTCGTGCAAACATGACGTTCGAGTCATGCATATCAGCGGCATTGTTGATATTCACTTGGGCGTACACCTCTTTGCGCGGCAATACTTTTAATTCGTTATGTGTAGGTGCTGTACGAATCAAAAATAGCGACTCATCTTGTGTAACTGCCACTGTTTCATTCGTTACTGGCGCCTTTGAAGCGGTCGCTTTATCTTCAGACTTAAGAGGCATTGTCTCCGTCGACTGGCTGAGCGCTTGAGCAGAGGAAGTATAAGACTGATAAGCCAGCGTACCACCGACTAACAAAGAAGGGACTAATAGTAGAAGAAGCCCCATAGCGAGCGATGAACCTTTCTTTTTACTGATCGCCACAGCAGAATTAGGGACATGATGGCTTTGATAGCCTCTAAGCTCAGATTGTTTGAGCTCTTGCATAATACGCGACATTAGCTGGCTCCTCCATCGAGTGACATCAGCTTAGGTGAATCCAGTTGAGCTAACCTTTGTAATCTTGCCAGTGTACGCTTACCCGCAATGCCGTCCACAGACATCCCCTGCCAAGTTTGAAAGGCTTCGACTTTCATTTTCAATTCATTATCAAACACATCATTTCCTGAAACGACTTCACCTAACACTTCCGACAACAGTAAATCCAATAATGTTACGGCTTCGCCTTGATAACCCTCTTTTAGGGTTTCTCTCAGTGGTTGTTTCCAAATCGCGACATAATCGCCTTGCCACACTTGTTCTAACGAGCGTTTAGGCATCACCAGCAACTTCTCGTTAATGAGGAGTTCAACCGAGTCGTCAGACTCCCCATAAAGCACGGCGAATACCGGCTCTTGATCGAGTTCAAGATTGAGAACCACAGGCATCCCAAGCTCCAACAAATCCATTAGGTTGGACTGTTGTTGCTCACACACGAACACGCTTTGAGGTTCACTTAAACACAAACCATCACGCAAAGAAGACTGATATCCCCATAAGGTATAGAGATCTTTAATCGCAAGAGAACGGTTAGTCCCTTGCATTAAATGCTGTTGAATATCTTGTGGTAGTGCAAACTTTGAAGGCTTCGGCTCTGCTGCTAAGTTAGCCTCTGCCGCTAACTTAGACGTATCTTCCACCAATAAGCGCTGTGCATGTGCCAACACTTCGGTTTTAGCTTCGTTTGAAGTGTTAGTCGATAGCCATGCGTCTATGTATGACGGGGCAAAGTTAAAAGTAGTCAAGGCCAAGCCAATGCTTAACGTCGCTAAACCGGCATATTTGAGTAGTTTTGACGCGACGGTAACTGCGTGCTGTTTTTCAACATGATAGACATCAGCCTGAAAGGCCATGATCTGCTGGCAAGATCGGTTAACCGTCTCAGTCGAGGGCGTTTTCTCTCCATCATGAAAAGCTAGCTGCAGTGCTTTATCACACACCAAATTGATAAGTCTTGGGATACCATGAGTATATTGAGCGATCAGCTTGATAGAACGATTCGAAAATAGCATCTGCTCACCACCCGACGTTTCCAAACGAAACGCGATGTACTTGCCTGTCTCTTCAGTATTAAGAGGCAGTAAGTGGTAACGACCCGTAATACGCTGTGCAAGCTGACGTAGCTGAGTGGTCTGTAGATGCTGCTGCAATTCCGGTTGACCAACCAACAGTACTTTTAACAGCTTACGACTGTCTGTTTCTAGATTGGTTAAAAGGCGTAGCTGTTCCAACACATCGGCTGCGAGATGTTGAGCCTCGTCAATCACCAGTAAGGTTTGAATGCCTTCAGCGTGGCTATCCAACAGGAAATAATGAATCGCTTGGCTGAGCTGTTTTAGCGATGCTCGTTCAGGGTACTCGACCTCGAACTCATCACAAATAGCTTCCAGTAAATCCGTATTGGAAAACGTAGGGTTAAGTATAAGGCCAGCTTGAGTCTGATTATCGAGTGATGACAACATCGCTTTGGCGACCGTTGTTTTTCCTGTACCCACTTCACCGGTAAGCATCGCAAAGCCCCCACCTTCGCCTAAACCGGCTTGTAGGTTCTGCATCGCTTCTTGGTGACGCTGACTCAAAAACAAATAGCGAGAATTTGGTACAATCGAAAATGGCATCTCAACGAAGCCAAAATATTCCTTATACATGTGCTGCCCTATAATTACGATTAATGGAAAGTACCATTGCTCGCAGTAAAGTCCAGCAGTGATAAAACATTTCGAGGTGATAAGTTGCAAATATACGATAGCCTACCAAAAGAGCGTGGGCTACAGCGCTACCTAGTCGGTGGAGCGGTACGCGATAAGCTGCTCAATATTGATAGCTATGATAGAGATTGGGTCGTGGTAGGAAGTACCCCTCAAGAAATGGAAAGCCTTGGCTTTACTGCTGTCGGGAAAGATTTCCCTGTATTTTTACACCCAAAAACCAAAGAAGAGCACGCACTGGCTCGCACTGAGAGAAAATCAGGCTCTGGTTACACAGGCTTCGAATGTTACTTCGCTCCGGATGTCAGTCTAGAAGAAGATCTAATGCGCCGCGATCTGACGATCAACGCCATCGCTCAGGATGATAAAGGTGAGCTCTGCGATCCTTATCATGGTCAGCAAGATCTTGATGACCGCATTCTAAGGCACGTCTCGGACGCTTTTATTGAAGATCCTCTTCGTGTACTCCGCGTTGCTCGCTTCGCCGCCAAACTTCATCATCTCAATTTTACCATTGCTCCTGAAACCATGGTGATGATGAGTGAGATCGTTCAATCTGGTGAACTGGCACATCTTACGGCGGAGCGTGTTTGGCAAGAGTGGCACAAGTCTCTTAGTACGCCACACCCTGAGGTGTTCCTTTCCATTTTAAGAGAATGTGGCGCATTAGCGGTCGTTTTACCTGAGATTGACGCTCTATTTGGCGTACCTCAACCTGAAAAGTGGCACCCAGAAATCGACACGGGTATTCACACTCTGATGGTTGCTCAGCAAGCTGCGCTATTAAGCTCATCGTTACCAGTACGCTTTGCCGCTCAAGTGCATGACTTGGGTAAAGGCGTCACACCACAAGCCGAATGGCCAAGCCACAAAATGCATTGTCATACTGGCTTGAAGATCATTAAGAAGCTATGTGAAAAAGTAAGAGTGCCTAATGAATTCAGAGATCTCGCCCTGTTAGTGTGTGAGCAACACTCAAATATCCATCGCGCTGGCGAGCTCAAGCCCACTACTTTCCTCAAGGTTTTGAACAAGTTTGATGTTTGGCGTAAACCAGACAGGCTCAACGACATCTTGCTTTGCTGCCAAGCCGATCATGCTGGCCGTAAAGGATTAGAAGATCAGCCTTACCCTCAGAAAGCGCGTTTTGAAGTCGCTTACCAAGCAGCGCTTCAAGTCGAAGTCAAAGCGATCATTGCCGATGGTTTTCAAGGTAAAGATATTCGAGAAGAACAAGAGAAACGTAGAGCTGCCGCGATTGAGAGCGCGTTATCAGAACTCGCAACTCATTGATTTGATCTTCACAATGCTGATTACCACGCATTAAAAAACCCGCGACTAAGCGGGTTTTTCGTTTCAACTTGTAGGGTGCTGCATAAGCGCTTGTTACTGCATCATCAAGAAAGCAAATAGACCAAAACCTAGAATCAGGCGGTAGATAACAAACGGTGTCATGCCCATACGCGAGATAAGCTTCAAGAAGAAGTGAATACAGATATAAGCACTAATGAAAGACACCGCAACACCAGTCAGCAAAGTGCCGACATGGATTGGGTCACCACTGGTCACTAACTTAAGACCCAAGTAACCACCCGCCAAGGTGATGATTGGGATAGACATCAAGAAAGAGAATCGAGCTGCCGCTTCACGTGTAAAACCAAGATACAGTGCCGCGGTAATGGTTGCACCAGAACGAGACGTGCCAGGGATGATCGCCATTGCTTGAGCAAGACCGATAAACAGCGCCTTTTTCCAACCCGCTTGGTATTCGTCATCACGCAGGCTTGAGTTCTTATCCACCCACCATAGCAACAGACCAAAAATAATCGTTGTCGTCGCAATTACCCACGCACTGCGCAAATAAAGCTCAACAATATCTTTCATCAACAAACCAAAGATACACGCTGGAATCGTCGCGAGAATGATCATCCACGCAAGCTTCGCTTCTTTACTGCGATCACCCTTAAACACGGAACCAAAGAATGCGCTCAAAAGAGAGACCACTTCTTTGCGGAAATAGATAACGACTGCGGCCAGAGTACCAACGTGGACAGCCACATCAAAGGCTAAGCCTTGATCTTCCCAACCTAATACAGCAGAAGGAAGGATTAAATGTGCAGAACTGGAAATAGGTAAAAACTCAGTAAAGCCTTGCACCAACGCCAACATAAACGCTTCAAAATAACTCATTACTTACCTTAAAAATTATAGTTTTATATCTACGACAGAGAGCGAGTCTAATTGCTGCATCTTCTGCCATATTTCACTGACGGTTCTTCCATCTTGCGGGATCACTCTCGCAGGACAGAGATCATAAAGTGGTTGTGTTACAAAAGGATATTTATAGATATCACTGCGTGGCAATTCTGGTTCGCTTTCAGAAACCACGTCTCCAAACAGCACAATATCAAGATCGAGCTTTCGGTCTTGAAGTTTATGAGCATCTTGAGAGCGACCCCATTTAAACTCAATTTTACGAAGTTGCTGTGAAAATTCAGTCAATGAGAGTGATGTGTCGAGCTCTATCACAAAGTTATAAAACGAATGGCTTTCAAACCCTACAGGCTCACAATGATAGATCTTAGAGCATTTAAGGTTCGTCCCTAACGATTGAAGCTCTGTCCATGCCACCTTTGCATGCTTGTCGCGGTCTATGTTCGTGCCAACACCAACATAGGCTACTGTCATGCTTGGCCTCGTTCGATGATCACGCCCACAGATTTTGCTTGAGGCACTGCGCCAGGCTTCGCTAAACGGATTTTAATCCAAGGCACTGAGAACTGAGTCATGATTAGTTCAGCGACTTCTTCTGCCACACGCTCAACCAATAGGAATCGGCCATTCGCAATGTGGTCAAGTACGGCAGTGCTGACTGTCGAGTAATCCAAAGCATCGACAACATCATCACTCTTACCTGCAGGGCGATTGTCATGAGCCATTTCAATATCAAGCACAAGTTTTTGTTTGATCTCTTGTTCCCAATCGTAAACACCGATCGTTGTAATTACTTCTAGCTGTTCAATAAAAACTTTATCCAGTGCCATGACTTGTCCTTTTAGAGGTCGGATACCCATATTGGGGAAAAAAACGTATTATTTGCGTAATTCCGGATATGATATCAATTACTCTGGGATTGAGCATTATTTTCCCATCGTTAGGCTTATAACCGTTAAGGACAGACATGACCCCTTTGGCTCTCATCATGATCATTGCTGCCTATTTGCTAGGTTCAATCTCGAGTGCGGTCTTGATATGCCGAGTTTTAAGACTCCCTGATCCTCGAACGGTAGGCTCTAACAACCCTGGAGCAACCAATGTTCTGCGTGTTGGCGGTAAAGGCGCAGCTGCTGCCGTCCTTTTGTGTGACATGCTTAAAGGTACCATTCCAGTCTGGCTTGGCTACTATCTCAAAATCGACCCAATCATTTTAGGTGTTGTCGCGATAGCGGCGTGTCTTGGCCATATGTACCCAATATTCTTCCACTTCAAAGGTGGTAAAGGCGTCGCAACGGCACTCGGAGCCATCGCCCCAATTGGGTTCGATTTAACAGGCATGATCATGGCGACTTGGTTAGTGGTAGCATTTTTGTTTCGCTACTCTTCGTTAGCGGCACTGGTCACCGTCTTACTTGCGCCTTTCTACGCTTGGTTAGTCAAACCACAATACACGCTGCCAGTCGCGATGCTGTGTTGCTTGATTGTGTTGCGCCACCATCAGAATATCCGCCGCCTCCTCGATGGCAGCGAGCCAAAACTCGGACAAAAAAAATCGGCTTAAACTGTCATGTCTAAGCCGAATCATTTTTAAACCGAGATAAATTCAAACCGACATAAATCTCAGTCGAGCAATACTATTCAGTCTTTAAGAACTCACAGTAGATGCTTATCTAAAAACATCTTCAGCATAGAGTTAACAAACTCTGGTTGCTCAAGCGAACTAATATGACCAGCTCCAGGAATAATCACCAATTCACTGCCCGTAATGCAATCATGCATTAGGTATGATTCCAGTGCCGGGCGCGGCTTGTCTTCTTGTCCAACAGCAATCAAAACTGGCAGTGCAAAGTTCTCTACCGCTTCAATCATATCGCGACGCCCAAACACCATTCGACCAATTCGTGCCACTTCTTCTGCGTTCTCACCCTCGAGTGACGATAGCTGTTTAGTAAAACCTTCGACTAAAGCTGGTGAGTTTGTTTGAGCATCATTGGCGAAGAACAGTGGCACCACGGCTTCAACAATCGGTTGAGGTACCATTTTGGTTTGAGTAATGGTGTCTAGCATGCTGAAATATTTAGCATGGGCAACTTCTGGTTCTAGGCCAACGAAAGTATCCATAAGTACCAGAGACTTGATTCGTGCTGGTGCTAACTCCGTCAGTTCTGTTCCCCACATACCGCCCACCGATAAGCCGACAACGGAAAACTCTTCAACTTCTAAATGATCAAGTAGCTCTAAAATGTGTTGAGCGTAATCTTTCAGGTTACGCATCGAGTTCGGCGCAGCTTGTGATTCACCATGAGACCAAAGCTCTGGAACAATACAGCGATACTGAGCTTTTAGAGCCTCAACCTGTGGCTGCCACATTGCACTATCCCAAAGGTAGCTGTGACCGAATACAACAACAGGGCCCTGACCTTCATCTAGGTACGTCATCGACTGGTTATCTACAGTGAACTTATTCATTTTCTTCCCTAATCTCTATCAGCAATTATTTATCGACATATAGTCGGTAAGCTAGGATATAAAAACGGTCGCACAAGGCGACCGTTTATCGAAACACACTGGTTTATTCTGTGCTTAGCTGTTGAACGACTGTTTCTCGTTGAACGATTGCTACTAGTTAAGCAATTGGCTCTAGTTGGTCAATTGGCCAACGCGGCGTGGCATGAACAGACAAATCAGCTGTTTCACCATTTTTAAGGCGTTGCATACCAGCGTAAGCAATCATGGCACCGTTATCAGTACAGAACTCAGTTCGTGGGTAGTAAACCTCACCACCGATTTTCTTCGCTAGCGCTTCAAGCTCTATACGTAGCTGTTTATTGGCACTTACACCGCCAGCAATCACTATACGTTTCATGCCCGTTTCCGCCAAGGCACGCTTACATTTAATTACCAAGGTCGCACAAACGGCCTCTTGGAAAGCGTAAGCGATATCAGCACGCGTCTGATCGTCGTTGTCATTCGCACGAATGGTGTTCGCAGCAAATGTCTTCAAACCAGAAAAGCTCATATCGAGTCCCGGGCGATCAGTCATTGGACGCGGGAACTTAAAACGACCTGGTGTGCCTTTTTCTGCTAAACGAGACAGCAATGGACCACCTGGGTAATCTAAGCCCATCAACTTCGCGGTTTTATCAAATGCTTCACCAGCAGCATCATCAATCGATTCACCAAGAATTCGATACTCACCGATGCCTTTCACTTCTACCATCATGGTATGTCCGCCAGAAACCAGCAGAGCAACAAATGGGAATGGGGGTGGGTTATCTTCTAGCATCGGAGCAAGAAGGTGACCTTCCATGTGGTGAACTGGTACCGCTGGTACACCCCAAGCATAAGCGATACTGCGACCAATCGTTGCGCCAACAAGTAGAGCGCCGACTAAACCAGGACCAGCAGTGTAAGCCACACCATCAATGTCTTTTGACGTCAGATTAGCTTCAGCCAATGCCGCTTTAATCAGTGGGATGGTCTTTTTAACATGGTCACGCGATGCCAACTCAGGAACCACACCACCATAATCGGCGTGCAGCTTTACTTGACTGTATAATTGATGAGAAAGCAGGCCTTGCTCATCATCATAAATCGCAATTCCTGTCTCATCACAAGAGGTTTCAATACCAATAATGCGCATAATTTTCTCGGCACGCTTTCGTCTAAAATGGGAAATTAGCGCAATATTACCCTGCCTAAGCTCTTCAAACAAATATTGTACAGACTATAATCGACAAAGTGCTTTACAAAGCCACTGTGATCGGATTAAAATTCCGCACCATTTTTGATCAAGCTGGTTAATGGCCAAACGCGAATAGAGAGTTAGCTCGATGGGTAACTTCTCTGATTTGGTACTGAATGACCAGCGATAATGAATAACCCCTGAGGTGAAAGGCATATGCCAATAGTTAAAGTACGTGAAAACGAACCGTTCGACGTTGCACTACGTCGTTTCAAGCGCTCTTGTGAAAAAGCAGGTATCCTTTCTGAAGTGCGTCGTCGTGAGCATTACGAAAAGCCAACTACAGTTCGCAAACGCGCTAAAGCAGCAGCTCAAAAGCGTCACGCTAAGAAGCTAGCTCGCGAAAACGCACGTCGCGTTCGCCTGTACTAATAACTTAATCCATAAGGACTGAGTTATGGCTCTTATTGAACAACTCAAAGAAGAGCAAAAATTAGCGATGAAAGCCAAGGACAAACCGCGCCTTGGCACTATCCGCTTAGCTCTTTCAGCAATTAAGCAACGTGAAGTTGACGAACGGATCACTCTGAACGACGACGACATAATTGCTATATTAGTTAAAATGGTTAAGCAACGTCGCGATTCTGTTGCTCAATATGAATCAGCAAATCGTCAAGATCTTGCTGACGTGGAAAAAGCAGAAATTACTGTACTTGAAGGCTTTATGCCTCAACCGTTAACTGAAGAAGAAGTTGTTGCACTACTTGATAGCGCAATCGCGGAAGCTCAACCAGTGGGCATGCAAGACATGGGTAAAGTAATGGCTATCTTGAAACCACAAATTCAAGGGCGTGCAGATATGGGAAAAGTTAGTGGTTTAGTTCGTTCTAAACTCGCTTAATCCCAAATCAAATTGCAACAAGCCGTGCAATCCTTCGGAACGCACGGCTTGTTTGTATCTGTAACCTATTCAAACTATTATTATCCACACTCTCAGTTAGTGCATTTTTCTAAGGTTTTATGGCAGGACACATCCCGCGTAGTTTCATCGATGATCTCCTAGCGCGTCTCGACATTGTCGATATTGTGGACGCACGCGTGAAACTTAAGAAAAAAGGCAAAAACTATGGTGCTTGTTGTCCATTTCACAACGAGAAGACCCCTTCTTTTAGCGTAAGTCAAGAAAAACAGTTTTATCACTGCTTTGGTTGTGGCGTGCATGGCAATGCCATCGACTTCATTATGGAGTTCGAACGTCTCGACTTTGTTGAAGCTATTGAAGAACTTGCCTCATTTTTAGGCCTTGATGTTCCTAGAGAACAGCGCAGTGGTGAAATATCCACGGCACCAAGAGCCAACAGCGAACAAAAACGCAACCTCTACGATTTGATGGGCGGCATCAGTAATTTTTACCGCTCTCAACTGAAAATCTCAGCCAACAAGCCAGCGATTGATTACCTAAAGAATCGTGGCCTGTCTGGTGAAATCGTACAGAAGTTTGGTATTGGCTACGTTGCTGATGAATGGGATTTGGTTCGTAAGAACTTTGGCCAACAAAAAGAAGCTCAAGACATGCTCGTTACTGGCGGCATGTTGATAGAAAACGATAAAGGCAACCGATACGACCGATTTCGTGGACGTGTCATGTTCCCGATTCGCGATCGTCGTGGTCGAGTGATTGGTTTTGGTGGTCGTGTCTTAGAAGACGGTACACCGAAATACCTGAACTCACCAGAAACGCCTATCTTCCATAAAGGTAAAGAGCTTTACGGCCTTTATGAAGTGCTGCAAGCCTACCGTGAACCGCCGCAAATACTTGTGGTTGAAGGTTACATGGATGTCGTGGCATTAGCGCAATATGGTGTTGATTACTCAGTGGCATCACTAGGCACCTCGACAACCGGTGACCACGTTCAAATGTTGTTCCGCCAAACCAGCACAGTGGTTTGTTGTTATGACGGTGACCGAGCAGGTAAAGAAGCTGCGTGGCGCGCACTAGAAAATGCGCTTGAGTACCTGAAAACAGGTAATACGCTCAAGTTTCTGTTCTTGCCAGACGGCGAAGACCCAGATAGCTATATAAGAGAGAATGGCCAAGAAGCCTTCGAACAACTGGTACAGAATGCGACACCGCTTTCGACTTACTTGTTCGATAACCTTATTGAGATACACAAGTTGAACTTGGGAACAACGGAAGGGAAATCGGCACTGCGAGCACACGCAAGCGCCTTGATTAACAAAATCCCTGACAGTTACTTCCAAGAACTGCTCGAAAAATTACTGGATGAGCGTACTGGTTTTGATAACCAACTGAGACGAGCTCGTGTTCATACTAAGAACCCGACACCTCAACCGCATAAAGAGCTGAAACGCACGCCAATGCGAGAAGTTATCGCTTTGCTTATCCAAAATCCGAGCTATGCTGATATGGTACCGGATTTATCAAGTGTCAAAGGCTTACAGTTGCCTGGACTAAGTTTATTCGTCGAAGTACTTGATAAATGCCACGCGCATCCCCATATCAACACAGGCCAATTATTAGAGCATTGGCGACACAATAAACATGAGGCTCTTCTGTCTCGTCTCGCGAGCTGGGAAATCCCCCTCGACGAAGACAATCAAGAAGACATATTTTTAGATTCATTGGACAACATACTTGCCCAGTGCGTTGAAAAACAAATTGAAAACCTGCAGGCCAAAGCAAGAAGCGTCGGTTTATCAGCCGAAGAAAAAAGGGAGCTACTAGCTTTAATGCTAGATCTAAAAGCGTAACCCTGTTTGATTAGTCAGCATTTAATAAATTTGTTAACATAATTGGTTTGCATTTGAGAATGCAACGTCCTTCACCAGACCTGAAGTTGGATATCATCTATGGATCAAAATCCGCAGTCACAGCTTAAATTACTTGTTATTAAAGGCAAGGAACAAGGCTATCTGACCTACGCCGAAGTAAACGACCACCTACCTGCAGAAATCGTGGATTCTGAACAGGTAGAAGACATCATTCAAATGATCAACGACATGGGTATCAAGGTAGTAGAAACTGCACCTGACGCTGATGACCTAGCTCTTAATGATGACGATGCCAATATAGATGAAGATGCAGCTGAAGCTGCTGCTGCTGCGCTTTCAAGCGTAGAAAGCGAGATTGGCCGTACTACTGACCCAGTTCGCATGTACATGCGTGAAATGGGTACGGTTGAGCTACTGACTCGTGAAGGCGAGATCGACATTGCGAAGCGCATTGAAGATGGTATCAATACCGTTCAACTATCTGTTGCTGAATACCCAGGTACCATTCCATACATCTTGGAACAGTTTGACCGCGTACTCGCTGAAGAGATTCGTTTAACAGACCTAATCAATGGCTTTGTTGACCCAGACGACGATGGCACAGCTGCGCCAACGGCGACTCACATCGGTTCAGAACTTGCTAAAACTGATCTAGAAGACGAAGACGAAGACAAAGCAGAAGACGACGAGGAAGAAGAAGAGGAAGATACAGGTATTGATCCTGAGCTTGCTCTTGAGAAGTTCACAGCACTTCGAACTAGCTACCAAAACCGTCAACTAGCAATCAATGAATACGGCCACGAAAGCCCGAAAGCAACACTTGCAACAACAATGATGCAAGACGTATTCAAAGAATTCCGTCTAACGCCAAAACAGTTTGATTACCTGGTAAAAGAACTGCGTACTTCAATGGATCGCGTACGTACTCAAGAACGCCTAATCATGCGTCAAACGGTTGAGTACGGCAAAATGCCGAAGAAATCTTTCATTGCTCTATTTACTGGCAACGAATCTAGCGAAGCATGGTTGGACGAAGTATTAGCTTCAGACAAGCCATACGCAGAAAAGATCAAACGTAACGAGAACGATATTCGTCGCTCAATCCAAAAACTGGATATGATCGAGAAAGAGACGTCTCTTACTGTTCAAAGCATTAAAGATATCAGCCGTCGTATGTCTATCGGTGAAGCGAAAGCTCGTCGTGCGAAGAAAGAGATGGTTGAAGCGAACTTACGTCTAGTAATTTCGATTGCTAAGAAGTACACAAACCGTGGCCTACAATTCTTGGATCTAATCCAAGAAGGTAACATCGGTCTTATGAAAGCTGTAGATAAGTTTGAATACCGTCGTGGTTACAAATTCTCTACTTACGCTACTTGGTGGATCCGTCAAGCAATCACTCGTTCGATTGCCGACCAAGCTCGTACTATCCGTATTCCGGTTCACATGATCGAAACGATCAACAAACTCAACCGTATCTCTCGTCAAATGCTACAAGAGATGGGGCGTGAACCACTTCCGGAAGAACTGGCTGAGCGCATGCAAATGCCTGAAGACAAGATCCGTAAAGTACTGAAAATCGCTAAAGAGCCAATCTCAATGGAGACACCAATCGGTGACGACGAAGATTCGCACCTAGGTGATTTCATCGAGGATACAACGCTAGAACTGCCTTTAGATTCAGCAACGGCAACAAGCCTACGCGGCGCAACTAAAGACGTTCTTGCAGGCCTAACACCTCGTGAAGCGAAAGTACTGCGTATGCGTTTCGGTATCGATATGAACACTGACCACACTCTTGAAGAGGTTGGTAAACAGTTCGACGTTACTCGTGAACGTATCCGTCAGATCGAAGCAAAAGCACTGCGTAAACTTCGTCACCCAAGCCGCTCAGAAACTCTGCGTAGCTTCCTAGACGAGTAATTACACGCTTTAGTGTGGTTAGCTTTTAAGCATAAAATAAAAAAGGTGAGCGTTGGCTCACCTTTTTTGTGCCTACGTGATTTAAGTGGCTAAGATGTAAGCGGAATTGACCCTTATAGTGTCTAGACACCACTGAATGGTTCCCCTATAATCTATGCCCTACGGCCCCTTAGCTCAGTGGTTAGAGCGCACGACTCATAATCGTTCGGTCCCCAGTTCAAATCTGGGAGGGGCCACCAAATTCCGATAAGGCTCATGAAGAAATTCATGGGCCTTTATCTTTTCTAGTCCTTTCCATATCCGGTCTTCGATTACTTCCTGTAAGCAGGATTCCATTAGCGCCAGTGAAACACTCCACCTAATCACCACAGAACCCGTAAATCTATCTCAGGCTGATATCAACCATCAGTAACCTCTCTTATCTGTACAGCAAGATTCTTCGCTAAATACATGCCACTCAACACCAGAACAGAAGCCCAGAAAAACTTCTCGACTAAACCAACAAAAATATAACCAACATCCTGTCCATTCAGTAATTTATATAGATATAAATGAGATACCTAAATGGAGTTCTAGCTGAGATCAGTCAGGAGACTCAGCACCGAAGATTAGAACCAGATGACTGTTGAACAATGATGACCAATTACCCTCAGTGGTAATTGGTCTGATATCTCTTAAGTGATTTAGGTTAATCGTCAGAAGCAGTGAACCTCAGAGCCAGAATGCGAAGGCTAATCACTGGGCTGGTATTCATACTGAAATCGGTAATCTCAACGCTAGGAGTGGTTCTAGGGTGAATCTCGTATGAGTTAGGATGAGAAGTTGGGTTAGCGAATGGGTTAGTGGAATCAGATGGAAATCTAGCGTGGGAGTCCCGTCGACGACGACGACAATAGACCTAAAATCAAGCTGAAAGACCGGACTAGGACCGGACCGACGACGCCGTCAACGAAACCTAGGGAAAGTAATTACTGAAGAAGTTAGGTAGAGCAAGGGCTAGAGAGAAATTACAGGGCCAGTCTAGAGAGACCGACCCAGCGACTTAGGATTTTAGGTTGGTGTGGCCAATTATCTATATTTTCGTTGTTCTTCCTTAACCGAATAGATGTGATTGTGATAATCCATATACTCCTTCAGCCTTTTTTCATCTTCAGGCTTCAACATGGCTGTATTCAATTCTATACCTTTTCCTATACCTAGCCTCGTCAACTCTTTCTGATCTAACGATTTAGATATCTCCAAAAAATACTCGGATCGCTTTAATTTAAAGGTCACCAAGTGACAATCAAACAACCTATCTATATGAGAACAAAGTAATATCCCATTGGCGCCATCCAGCCTTTCATCTGTAGTTTCACAATCTTTCCATGCCTTTATATGCGATGCTACTAACATCTCTCTTGTGTTCGTTAGTGTTACAGCACAATTCTCACCACCCCAAGTATCAATTACGTTTCTTCTAAATTTACCCTGCCCAATTCTAGCGGTTACCAAGGTTTCCTTCTCAGAGTCTGATAGAGCGCTACTGCCGATATCTAATAAGTCAATGGCAAGATCATCACTATCTTCGGCAATTATTCCTTTGATATCAGAATGCATATTTAGCAAGTTATATCTAGTGCAGTTATACTGATCTGTAATATGTATTGGCTCGCTGAACCACTCAATATCTTCGGGTTTAAACTTAATGTTAAAGTTATTGAGAGCATTTTCTTCAGTAAAGTTAACGGCACTAATGGATAACCTTTCGAGTTGGCTACACATTTCTTGATGCCAACCTTTTTTTCTATACTGCTCCACCGCATATATCGCTTCTTTTTCTGTAAGGCAGTAGATTTGATTTATCTTACCTATACACAACTTTTCACTATTCTTAATTGTAAATAACCATATCTCATACTCTTTCCCTTGATGGCTTTTTAATGGCGTATTAATGGGTTGCAAAAAAGCATACTTATAACCTGAAATCTCTTTGGTCATATCTGCTAGCCATTCTTCATGCCCATAACCATATTTACATTCAAATGAGTTGGGATCTTTACTTTTATAGTCAGGGCCAGACGGTGACTTCCAACCGTTACTATTCCAACAAATTCTTGCTAATTTTTTCTTCATGACAACTTAACGAAACAATATATAAGATGAACACATATTAACTCTATGATACTGATTATCAATGAGTTAATTATGATTAAACTAACCAAAATTCAAGACCTAAGCGACCTACCAATCACCACAACCCTACAAGAACAAGTCAAAGCCATACTCACAGAACCATTTCATGATGAAACGGAAACCCAACAGGCATGGGATGAACTGCAATGTGAACTCTGGTTCCTCACCTCAATTAATGAGCTAAACGCTGTCGTCGTCGACGATATCGAACTACTGAAACGGGCCCTAACCTATACCGAATTCGAAGATGCTCTAGATTACGGAGCTTCTATATCCCTAAGCATTGTCGAGGACAGTGGCAAGGGTATCTACCTACTGATGTCTAAGGCACTCCGCACTGAATCACACCAGCATTTCTCAATCTCTGATGAGTAAGGGGGACTAATGCAATCACGTAAATTCAAATTCAATAAACGCCAACTTGATTCACTACCGCCGACGCCGTCGACAAGTCGAAGTAAAGAAACGGAGTATACGGATGAACTCTGTAGTGGCCTGAAAATTATAATCAACAGACAAGGGAGAAAGCGCTTCTTATTCAGGTACACCTATTTCGGGAAAAAGAAATCGTTACAAATTGGTGAATACCCTGCGCTAGATATCAACACTGCTAGGCAGATAGCCAATGACCATAAGCGAGAGATAGCACTAGGTAATGACCCCAAGGCTATGAGGGATGAAAAATCCAATGTACTCACGTTTCAAGAATTTGCGGAGCTGCATTACCTACCGTATGCCCGAATGAACAAACTAACAGCTAAGAATGATTTCGGTAACTTAAAGCTACATTTCTACCCTAAATGGGGCAAGAAAAGCATCACCGATATCAGCCAACAAGACATTCAAAAGCTACTCGATGGAGTTTTAGAAACAAGGAAGCCATCCACGGTAAATAGATTGCGGTCCCTAGTTCTTAGAATGTTCAGATTAGCCATGGAGTGGGGATTCGTGGACAAGAATCCGGGACAGTACATAAGGAAACTCAAGGAGAATAATTTAAGAAACAGATTCCTGAACCGCAAAGAGGTTTCATCCTACATCAAGGCATGTAACGAGGAACCCAATCGCACCCAAGGGAATGCCTTAAAATTCGCACTGCTTACTGGGATGCGCATAGGTGAAATTACTAACTCTAAGTGGGACTGTCTTACCGTCGACGACGACGGCAATTGGAGCCTATTCCTACCACACACAAAATCGGGGTTATCAAGGACGGTTTTACTCAATAATTTAGCTAAGGAGGTAATACATGACCAACGACGATTTCAGATACGTAAGAACCCCTATATCTTTGCCGGAGATGCACCCGGTAGACCTATCGCACATCCGAAGAAGGCATTCGCCCGAATCAAGAAAGCAGCAGGGATCTATGATGATTTCCGCATACACGACCTCAGGCACTCTTTCGCTTCGATCCTTATAAACAGTGGTAACGCCACGCTCTATGATGTTCAGCATTTACTTGGGCACCAGAGCTCTCAAACTTCAACTAGGTATGCTCATTTAGCTAGTTCTAGGCTAAGAGAAGTAAGTGCAAATGTGTCAGAGTTGGTGGGAGATGTGAGTCGTTAAGGAAGAAAGTAGCGAGTCGGTGTTGTTATCTTTAAAAAAGCGGCCGCTATCAAGATTAAAGACATAGAGTGGCTCTATGTACACTTTACTTGTGATTGAATTAAATACTTCAATCACAAGTAAAAAACAATTCACATCAATAGCTTGAAAACAAACCAGACTCTAAGTGTCTGTTTATTTGTGAAAAATAACATTTTTATTCTAGACAGATTTATATACTAAATATATATTAAAACTACTTCGATGAGTTTATTGCAACTCTACTTAGGTTAGGATACAATCCTGCGCCCTAAATTCACACACGTACAAAGGAGGTCAATATGAGCAAATTCCATGCGAAAATCGCCACTCCACCTCAAGCCGCACTGTCTGAGGAAGAAATGTTAGAACTAGTTGAAAGCCTTAGTTCTATCAATATCTCTGAGTTGTTACGTGATGAAAAATTGAAACGATCGCAAGAACCACGCTTGAATGGCTTTAACGCTATAAAAGTCTTCCAGAATGTTTTCAGGGTCGCTGCAACTAGCTAATAAATAGCTTTGATTTGATTGTGGTTTTTATCTAAAATAGCACCTTTCGGTGCTATTTTAAGGTTTGCAAACAACATGGCAAAAAAATGGGTTTTTAACGCTTTAGTAAAATCAGAAAATGATCCCATTGGTTTGCTAGCGTATGCGCTTTATAAATTCCAAAAAGACGAAATTGGTCAATCTTTACGCTCAGAAGGTCTGGATGAAGGAGAGATTACAAAACGTCTGTCCAATTTTCACGACGACACACTCCGCACTAACAGCTCTCTAGAACAGTTCCGCTCCAAAGCTGTTACTGTTGTTGAATTAATCGGCCAAAAAGCAGGTGAAGCTCTTATAAAAAGCCAAACGGAAGAGCTAAGTAAGAAACAGAGCCTTTTAGAAAAAAACCAAGCCCAATTTGAAAAAGACCGAAAAGAATTTCAAAAAACCTTAAAAAAAGAAAAAACTAAAATTAAAGCTGAACTCTTAGAAAGATTTAAGATTACAGTTGATGACACGCCTAAAAAATCTGGATGGCGAAAATGTGGTGAATGGTTATTAGGGGGCTTCTCTGGACTTATTGCACAAGTCATTGTTTTGGTATTTTCATTTGGTATGCTAACTTTGGCATATGGTGATAGTGATAGTCTCATCAAAAAGTTTTCTGATGGTATAGCATCTTCATTATCTTCAAGACCAAGCATTCTTACCCCGAAATCACTACAAACTAATAGCAGCCAGCCATCCGTTCAAAAACAAACCAACATGATTTCTCCAGTTTTGACTGCTCCTAAAAAGGGCTAACCATCACCCCCAGAACAACCAACCTAAAATCCTAAGTCGCTGGGTCGGTCACACCAGACAGGCCCTGTAATCTCTCTCTAGCCCTTGTTCTACCTAACCTCTTCAGTAATTACTTTCCCTAAGTTTTGTTGACGGCGTCGTCGGTCCGGTCCTAGTCCGGTCTTTCACCCTGATTTTAGGTCTATTGCCGTAGTCGTCGACGGGATTCCCACGCTAGATTTCTATCTGATTCCACCAACCCATTCGCTAACCCAAACTCTCACCCTAACGCATACGACATTCGCCCTAGAACAACTCCTAGCGTTGAGACTACCGATTCCAGTATGAATACCAGTCAAGTGATTAGCCTTCGTTTCTAGCTTTTTGGTTCACTGCTGCTGACTACTAACCTAAATCACTTAAGAGATATCAGACCGATTACCACTGAGGGTAATCGGTCATCATTGTTCACCTCGTTAGTGATTGTACTCACTTAGCTCAGTGTCCGACACTTCTGGTGCAGATCACATTTCATCCCCCTGGGTCTGCCTCTAAACAAAGATACTCTTACGGAGCTACTCATAATGATACTTACAATTTATCAATCAAACCAAAACATAAGCGCTACAATGACGGTGTTTTTCAAGGTAGTTGTCATCATTTGCTTGCTTATTAAGCAACTTCTCTTTCTGGATTTAGGTGAACGTCACCAACAGGCGCACAGTTTCTGATATCACCTGGCCAGCGTTCAGGATTTAGCTCTTTTGCAGCGAGTAGTACCTCTGCTCGGAGCTTCAAGATCTCTTTATCTTTTCCATTGTGACGCTCTGAAGGCGTAACGTAATTTAGCTTACTGTGCTTGTGCTCGGTGTTGTACCAGCGTACGAAGGCTTCAACCCAACTTCGGCTACTATCGAGAGTTTCAAAGCCCTTTGTTGGCCAGTTAGGCATGTACTTTACTGTACGGAACAATGACTCGACATACGGGTTATCATCACTGACTCTTGGGCGGCTATACGATGAGGTAATACCTAACTCTTCCATTTTGGCTTTGAACGTCAACGACTTCATCGGCGCACCATTATCTGAGTGAAGAACCAGCGCTTGATTGAAGCACTGCTCTCGCATCATCGTTCGTTGCAGAAGCTGTGACGCCAGCTCACCGCATTCATGCTCATACACCTCATAACCCACGATTTTTCGACTGTAGATATCCTCGATGACATACAGGTAATAGTGTTGGCCTTGAACTTTTGAAGGTAAGTAAGTGATATCCCATGTATAGACTTGGTTCGAGTCTGTAGCTGTATAACTTGTTGGTTTCGCACGCTTCTGCCTACTTCTATGACGACCTCGTTTGTTTAGTTGCCCCTGTGCACTCAGTATCCGATAGTAACTTGACTCAGAGGCGATATACTCACCTCTATCAAGCAGTGTCGGGACTATTTGAGTCGGAGGTAAGCTTGCGAACTCAGAGCGGTTACACACCTCAATAATCGCATCACGCTCTTGTTGAGATAGCTTGTTAGCAGGCTCAGGCCTGAGACATATTGTCCTTTTGTCAGCTTGCACTTCACCTTGCTGGTACCAGCGGCGATACGTTCTCAAGTCGATTTGAACTTCATGGCAAGCTGGCTCTAAACGACATCCGCATTGCTTCGCTTCAAGGATAAGAGTCACTATGGTCTGCCTTTCATCGGTTGAGGTTAGTCGTCCTCTGGCTCTTCCCCGTAAAAGGCTCTCAGCTTTTTTCTTAGCACCAAGAGGGCGGCCGTTTCAGCGAGTGCTTTTTCTTTGAGTCGTAAATCTTTCTTCAACTCTTTGATTTCAAGTTTGTCAGCTTTAGTCTGCTTCTTTGCTTCAGCTTCCTGCTCTTTACTCGACTTAAACCCTTGCATACATTCGCTGCGCCAGCTTTGGATTTGTTCTGGGAAAAGACCTTTTTCACGACAATATTGGCTGAGTTCACTTTCTGTCATTGAGTAGGTTTCAGCGACAATGGCAAGTTTAGTTTGAGCAGACCACTGCTCTGATGAAGTATGGCTATTTGGCACGGCGGCTCCTGAACGTCTGAGTTGCTGACGCCAATGATACAAGGTCGCAGTGCTAATTCCTTCCTCTTCCGATACTTCTTTCACTGACATCGAATAGGGAGGCAACAGCTTCTTCAATATAGCTTCTTTTCTTTCTACTGAGATACGAGACACAATTACTCTTTATCGCCCAAACTGGTTAAATTTTAACAGTGACAACTACCCTGCCAGATAGGGATGATTGTCGTATATGGTACCTAGTTCGTAATTTTATAATTTCCTTCTATCTTATTTCATATGAGATTATGAATTGATGTTAGTCTTAATAATGATACATACCCTATGTCAATGTTGTGGATGGTGGTGTTTTTTTGGATTGTTTAATTAGAAAATATGACGTCGAAAGCTCTATTGAACGAGTAAAGGGCTTATATGTAGCTAAGTACGGTGGCTTCTATTTTGAGAGCGTATTTCAACCAATAGTATGCTCTACAGGCCAATATTTAGGTGTTGAAGCTTTAGTTAGGATCAAAAATATAATTACTGGTGAAAGCATAAACCCATACTGTTTTTTTCAATCTTTGAAGTCCGATATTGATACAACAAATTTTGGAACAGTTTGCTTTGGTATTCATGTTCGTAACTTTGCTCAATCATCACATCATAGATTGAAACTTTTCATAAACATTCCGCCTGTTATGTTTTCAACGACTTATAATCACCCTACCTCAATAAAAGATGCAATAGATAGATTACGTAAAGAAGACTTGCTATTGAATGACATTGTATTTGAGGTGACCGAGTTTGAAGATAAGCATGTCTCAGGTTTAATTTCTGGTGTTGATCAGTTCAGACGTTGTGGTATTCATATTGCTATTGACGATTTTGGTGTTGATTTTTCCAACGAAGAAAGAGTCCGCTTATTGAGCCCTGATTACATTAAGTTAGATAAGTCCCTTTTAGATAACTATATGGAACATGACGATCCCACACTTGTTGATGCTATAGCATTTTCTAAAAATGAGGGCGCTACTGTTATTGTTGAAGGTGTTGAAACAAAAGAACAGGCAGATACCTTAACCAACTTAGGCGTTGAGTTTATGCAAGGGTATTATTGGGGAAAACCTCTCTCCCCACACATCCCCAACCTAAAATCCTAAGTCGCTGGGTCGGTCACTCTAGACTGGCCCTGTAATCTCCCTCTAGCCCTTGCTCTAGCTGATTTCCTCAGTAATCACTTTCCCTAGGTTTTGTTGACGGCGTCGTCGGTACGGTCTTCACCCTAATTTTAGGTCTATGCCTGTCGTCGACGGTATCGTCAACGGTATCGTCGTACTCAGTCATCACCATCAAACCCGTCGTCGACGTCAGGCAATTCATGCGGATAATTAGGTGATGTGATTTTGCTAGTGGATTTCAAAGTAATTCGGGGCAAGGGTACTATGTTGATTGCAGGGCTAAAGCTTGGCTCATAATTGTTCGGTCCCCAGTTCAAATCTGGGAGGGGCCACCAAATTAGAAAAGCCAGAACAGTTCACGCATGCTCTGGCTTTTTGCTTTTCTAGATCGGTACAACTCACCGCTATATTTCCTACAAACAATGAATCGTCCCGCACACAATTCCAATTGCCTCTCTGTGACTAAGCTTACTTTTCTTTTATAGAAAAAACGGCAATATGAACGTACATAAATCGTTCAATAGTTCAGGGAAGAAACATGAAAGACGAAACACTCTCGATTCATTTCGGCTACGAAACCGATCCAACAACCAAATCAGTTGCGACTCCTATTTATCAAACCGTTGCTTATGAATTCGATGATGCACAACACGGCGCCGACCTGTTTAACCTAGCGGTACCGGGCAATATCTACACTCGTATAATGAACCCAACCAACGATGTGTTGGAAAAACGCATGGCGGCCTTAGAAGGCGGGATTGCAGGCTTAGTCGTGAGTGCAGGCAGCGCCGCGATCAACTACGCTATTCAAACGTTGGCACAAATTGGTGACAACATCGTTTCAACGCCTCAGCTTTACGGCGGTACTTACACTCTATTTGCTCACATGCTGCCAAATCAAGGGATAGAAGTTCGCTTTGCCAAAGACGACAAACCTGAAAGCTTAGCAGCACTGATCGATGAAAAAACCAAGGCGGTTTACTGTGAGAGTATCGGTAACCCAGCGGGGAATATCATCGACTTAGAACGTGTGGCAGAGCTTGCACACGCACAAGGTGTCCCAGTGATTGTTGATAACACAGTAGCGACTCCAGTACTGTGTAAACCTATCGAATTTGGTGCTGATATCGTGGTGCACTCGCTAACAAAATACGTTGGTGGTCACGGAACAACATTGGGTGGCGTGATTGTCGACTCAGGCAAGTTCCCATGGGCAGAGTACAAAGATCGCTTCCCAGTATTTAATCAGCCAGAACCTTCTTACCACGGTGTGGTTTATACCGAGGCTTTTGGTGACGCCGCGTTTATTGGCCGCGCTCGAACGGTTCCACTGCGCAATACAGGCGCAGCACTGTCGCCAATGAATGCTTTCATGCTGATGCAAGGTTTAGAGACGTTGTCGTTACGCATGGAGCGACACACAGAAAACGCGCTAAAAGTGGCTGAATATCTCAAGCAACATGAGAGAGTAAGTTGGGTGAGCTACGCTGGTTTACCAACGTCTGAGTTCTATCCGCTGGCTGAGAAATACATGCAAGGTAAGCCGTCTGGCATTTTATCTTTTGGCTTGAAAAATGGTTATGAAGCAGGTGTTCGTTTCTATGATGCGCTACAAATCTTCAAGCGCTTGGTGAACATCGGCGATGCGAAATCTCTCGCGTGTCACCCAGCTTCGACAACGCACCGTCAACTAAGCGAAGCAGAACAGAAACAAGCGGGTGTATCACCTGAGATGATTCGCCTCTCAGTCGGTATTGAACACATTGACGATATCTTGGCTGACCTAGAGCAAGCACTTAATGCTTAATGCTTAATAACAGGAAAGCTAGATCTAACGCTGATCGTTAACTAACAGACACAAAAAAGCCCATCTCTAGATGGGCTTTCTATTGTCTATGCTGTCGGTGAACAATAAAGTTTGATCGATTTAATAGCGAAAATGCTCCAATATTGAATTTTTCGCTTTTATAGTTTGATCATTATCTTCAGTTCTTAACTTATTTTCACTCATATTCGAACAATAAAGTTCGATCAGAAAAAACTATCGATGAGCTCGGTAGTTAACGTAGTGACAAAGTATATTGGTGATCACAGTAATTACAAATCCTTTGTAACTCATTTTTGTCGGATAGACTACAACCTGTAACCATAGAAGTGACCCTCAATTTTCGGACATAACTTTAAGTGATTGATCTGTTTTTTGATAGTACCCACAATACTGGAACAGATTATGATCAGAAAACGTAGAAACCACTCTCTCGAATTTAAAGCTAAAGTGGCACTATCTGCTGCTAAAGGTGATAAAGCTGGCACAAAAGTAAAACCTACACGCCAGAATCACTCAATTAACCATGGAAAATTATTTTTTGGCCAAAGTGCTCGGTCGTTAGGCCGAGCACTTCGAACTCTCTGCTGAGGAGATTGAATTGCGCCGCATGATTGACGAAATTCACCTTCAGCATTCGTTCATGGGCAGTAGACGTATTCGAACTGAACTAGCTAAAAAGGCCATAACGTTAATCGTAAGCGTATTTCTCGGATCATGCGTGATATGGGCCTTGGGCCGATTTATCCCAAGCCAAACACGACACTGACGAACAAAGTACATAAGGTTTATCCGTGCCTGCTGCGAGATATCGAAGTCACTTATCCGAACCAAGCTTGGGCTATTGATATTACGTACATCCCAATAGCTAAAGGGGTTCTGTACTTGGTTGCCATTATTGACTAGTATAGTTGTAAGGTGTTGTCCTGGCGCTTATCGAACAACGTGGATATAAGCTTTTTTATCGAGGCACTCGAAGAAGCGCTCCAACACTACGGACCGCCATATTTTTTACTCCGTTCTGGGCAGCCAGTTTAGTGGTACTGAATTCACACAGAATTTGCTCGATCGGGAGATACGAATTAACATGGACGGAGAAGGTCGCAGGGTCGACAACATTTTTATTGAGCGATTATGGCGAAGTCTGAAATATGAGGAGCTTGTAGCACGACCCGTGAAGCTGAGCTTGAAATCGGCCACTGCATGGTGTTTTATAATGAGGAGCGTAGCCATCAGGGACTCAATGACTTCACCCCGATAAAGTCACTTTGGCTGACAGAGATATGTTGCATGAGCTGGCTCAACCACTTAAAGGATTGTTATGTATCCAACCATTGGGGTCCACTTCTTAAGGCATAACATTAGTCATGATTTTAGTTTACTGAACCAGACTAAAGGGACAGTCCCAAATTAGCGACATTTTGCCTATCATGAAACTGCTATTCGTTTTGTCGATTCAAGTTTAATTTTAGGCTTGCTTAATCTTTGCGTTTCGTTGAATGACGCCTTACTGTACAACGCTATAACAAGCAAAATAGTTGAGGACTTACATAATCGAAAGTTCGCTTTACCGCTATGAATAAAGCCACATCAAACTAACTAACCATTGACATATTAGCTTTTATCAATAATGAAAAGACTTTTGTCTATTTCATAAAGTGCTTAGATTGCTCCTTTATCCTCAACTTGAGCGCATACAGGTAAGGCGTCTTATATACAATTGAAATTGTAATCCGTAAAAAGACATGACACATATAATCTACCTCACCACGATTATTTTCATAGCCTTCTATTATTAATGGTATTTATGAAACAGATAACCTTTACTGCGCTTGCATTTTCCGGAGGGGCGGCCACTTCAATTACAGGGCCAATTGAAGCGTTGACTACAGCAGCCAGCCTTGCAGGGGTCGCTCCCCCTGAAATCCATATCGTAACGCAGGATAATAACCCGATTTCAGCACAAGGTGGAATAATTATTACTCCAACAGTCAAAATGGAGAGTATTAATAACACTGATATCTTGCTAGTAGGCTCATTGGGTGAACCAACTAGCGAGCTGACTGCTTGCTCCGATAAAGCCCTACAATGGCTAGAAGGATTTGCAGAAAAAGATATCCCTATTATTTCAATCTGCACAGGTGCATTTGCGTTAGCCAAAGCTAATCTACTTTCCAAACGAAATGCAACGACACACTGGAAGTATGCCAACCTCTTTAGAGAAATGTACCCCGATACTAAATTGCGTGTCGAACGTAAGATGACTCGTGATGGCAACTATTACTGTACCTCATGCACAAACGGCTACAATGGCGTCATGATGCTCGTCGTGGAGCAATTATTTGGTTTATCTATTCGTGGTAGGTGCCAGCAGCATATTTTTGGCGATACTAATAAAGTACAGCAACAATCATTGGCAAAGTTTCTCCCATATCGTCAGCACAGTGATGCTCTTATTCATCAATTGCAGGACTGGATGCATAACCATCATAGCTTACAGTTTTCTATAGTTGAGTTAAGTGAACATATTCATTTGAGCGAAAGGCAAATGAAACGCAGATTTAAACTGGCAACGGGACAGACGCCGATACAGTATATTCAACAGATTCGTCTATCAACAGCGAAAGATAAATTAGAAAAGACCAAGCAAACTGTCGAGGAAATTTCTAGATTCGTTGGATATGAAGATGTGCGTTACTTTAGGGAATTATTTAAAAAATTTGTGGGTATGACTCCGGTGGAGTATCGAAAGAGATATCAGCATTAAGTTTGACTAATCGCTATATTAAAAATGGCGGGGCATCCCGCCATTCTTAGTTATTAAGGTTTGACGGCTAGTAGTCCCATTGTTGGGTTCATAACATTCATTCCTGCTAAAGCCAGTCCGCCAGAGAGTGATTTAGTTCCTCTCTTCGAAGCCGCTTTCTTCGCTTGCTTAAGTAGCATCTTTTGCGATTGATTAAAACGCGCTTGATTATCAATATCGACAACGGCTTGAGATATATCCTCAGGGCTCATATTGATAGCATCATTGACGCCAAGCTGTTCTAGATATTTATCCATTACATTCTTATCAGGGCTAGCGATACGATCATGCATCGTGGTGACTTCATCCTTCGTAGACATGTTGGTGAAGGTTGGAATACGCCAGAGCTCTTCGGCTAAGACTCGGTAGTCCACTTCAATTATATTTAACGTTGACATGATGCTTTCTTCACAACGGCTCAATGCAACCTGGTTAACCTTTCTGTTGTATTTAATTCCTCTTATTTGCTTGGTCTGCTTTGAACAAAGGTGACTACCAAACGAATCCCAAAGGAGCACTTTAAGCAGCATTGGATTAACCATAGTGCCAAACTCGAGGTTCGTTCCAACGCCCATTGTCGCGCCCAAACCGGCTTTTAATGTAAAGTCTCCAGAACCTTTAACAATGGCTTCCAAAGCAGCGGATGCGCCCAAACCAACGTATGCCGAACCAGTGACACTACCGGATAGCATACCCATACCGCGGGATTTTAAGGTAAAGGTACTTGTACCACTAACCTTAGCACCGACAAAAGCACTTGCACCAATTTTGGTTTTAATGACTTCATCACCGGTAAAGATATTGGCACTGTTTATTGCACCGGTGAATTGAACTTTTGCTGTCGCACCGACAAACAGTTCCCCCTCGCTCTTTAGTGACATAAAATCAGCCACAGAAAGTTCATGAGAGACCGTTAACTTCATTCCCATTTCGGCAGCGAGCATCGCATCAATTTCTAAATCAATACCCGGTATTATTTGAGTTGTTACTACCGAATCATCAATACTATAAGTAGCATTTCCTGTTGGCTTATTAACCTCAAATTCAGATTTAGTACTTTTCTCTTTGTTTGCACTAAAAAGCTCTCGGCTATGCCCAATGCCATCCAATACGCCTTTATTTATTTTAGCGCTCGCACTAAATTTGCTGCTCTCATGAGCCCCAATTTCAGCGGATGCTTTGATTTGGTTTTTCATTTTTCCGAAGTCCCAAGTTTTTTCAAACTCGACTTTTCCTTCGGCAAATAATGCTTGTGAGGCTTCAAATGTCAGTGAACCGTCTTCAAGGTTTACTTTGCCCTCAACAGAGCGGGTATTTCCTTTTTGGAACAGATCATTGATAGCAGGCCAAAGTTCAGCATTACATTTGGCATGATTAAAGTAGGCATCTCGTAAAGCATTGACCTGTGCATCCAGAATGGCCACTTTAGCTTGGCCAAGCTCGCCGGATGATAAGAAACAGCTATGAGAACGCTTCAAAACCTCATGCTTATTGTACAGCATTTGGAAGAAAGTACGGTTAATCAATTTCGAACGTACAGATTCCGTCGGCGTTTGGTGTGGTTTAACTACCTTGACGACACTGCCAAACTTTTTCGTCACTCGTTCTACAAAAAACTGCCATACCGGGTGCTCAACCACTGCGCGAGCTTCGTAGGCGCTACTTTTGTTTCCTGACTGGCGATACAATTCCGCCTCAACCTCAGAATAGACAACATCTATCGCTTTCTCTAAATAAGGTAAAGCTCTATTAGAGTGCCTTCTCCCGCATGCGAGAGACAGTTTTTTCAACCATTGCTCAATTTCTATCGCGCATCCTAAGTTAGATATTAATTTTCCATTCGTCCCTTTGATTGATGACACATCGAAGTCGAGATTGGCAGCAGCAAGCTGTTTTTTATTCATTCGCTTTCCTTCTATCTAAATCTCAAGGCTCAGGGCTTTTAGCCACTGTATAAGCGTTGATTTTATTGAGTAGTCATATGCATATTGCATGACCTGTTCGATGATTTGAATCAGTGAAAACCAGTCATCCCCCGTTTCTACCAAGCCTTCTCCACTCTTCTGATTGGGCGAAGCAAACATAGGCGTTGCTTGCCAATCGGAGAGTGCTTCCCGAGAAGTTCCAGTTCGACAACTGGCACCGAAATCGATCAATCGAACATGTTGTAATTGAGGTACATAAAGCAGGTTAGATGGCTTGATATCGCCATGTACCCACCCTTTGCTATGACAGTGTTTGATCGCCTGAACCACACTAGGTAACAGCGAAACAAATAACGCTAAATCCTTAGGCTCAAACTCAATCAACGGTATCGCACTTTGATCAAACTCCAGCGTTAGCTGCAATTTTCTCCAATCGACATCCATTACTTTTTGTATTTGAGCACCATGACACTCTTGCAAAGCAACCCACTGCCTTTGCAAGCTCTCTGCCGAATCAAAGTGCTTAGTGTAGTGGGTCAAATCGTTACTGATTTCGTGTGCACGGAAGTGTGTCGCCAAAACTTGGCAACGCACTCGTTCCTGCGTTTCAATCACTGCTTTCAACATCGACAACCTTAAAGCTGCTTAGGCAACGAGAATTGAACAAATAAAGATTTATCCAATGGTTGATTGGAATCACGCAACGTGTAATCCAATACGATGTTGTTTTGGTTAATTTTGTAGTTGAGCTTACGAATCAAGCGGCTCGATGTAGCACTGCTCTTATTCGCAAAGATAGCGCGCAACAACGCCCATTGACCGGTAAATGATTGTTGTGCGACTCGATTCTGACCACTGTAGAATTCGGCACTCAAATAGCCATCCTCTCCTGCGGTTGGCCAGGTTATCTCGCGCCACACTCTTGGCCCATGTTTGTAGTCGTAAATCGTTTCAGCCTCTCGTAACCGGAATTCCGTCACGTCGGTACTCATTGAGCTCGCTTTTACTTCAAGCCTTAACCCAAGTTCATCCCCTGAAGAACCAAAGAAAATACCACTCAGCTTTTGAACTAATTCAAGTTGCTTACGAGTGTTTGAGTTTATTGGTAGCGTTAGGCCATCAACTTCGTTTAGCTTGAGCCTGCCATTATCCCAGTAAACAAAGGGCTTCAAAGTTTCTTCTATATAACGAGCCACACGGCCACTTGGTTTAAAGAATTGAGAAAAATCATCTAAGCTCACTTCTCCACGACCATGTTGATCAAATGGGAATCGCCCTTCAATGGCAGACACATATAACTGGTAAACTTGCTCATCCCACTGTGTATTTAGATACACCACGCTGCCATTCACCACTTGTTTCCAAACTTGTTCACTGAGACTCTTCGTCCAAGACGCGACGATGTTCGGAGCCTTGCTGCCAGCTTGACGGAAGTTCACGATAGGGTCGCTACTACCTTGCGCATGAGCGATGGCATAAGCATGGAATGATTTACCTGGGTTTGAACTAGACAATGCGGCATCGAAAAATGAGTTAACTTCATCAACTTGAACGATCAACTGCTCCAGTGGTGTATCCTTATCTTTACCATTCCCATTCACAAACCTAGAGAAAGGCAAAAATGCTTCATTTACGACGAATGAAGGTTGCAGCCTCAACAGGTTATCACCAACTGCTCGATTCACTTTGTCGGCTTTGTTCAACACCTTTTTCGCTTTCTTCAATCCTAGTTGACCAGCTGCACGCTTCTGCCCTTTCGTGTCCGGTTGCTCTGCGACAGCCAATGTTGTATTCACAGCAATTGCATCCAATATATCCAGTAGTGGGCTTGTAGCGGGAGAGCGTGTATTTCTTAGCGCATAACTGAGTACTGAAGCATCACCAAACTGCTTGATTTGAATGTTGTTGACCAAGTCTTTCCAGTAGTAGATGTAATCAGCAAAATACAAACGTTGAACCTGTTTGCTCAGCTCTCTAAGCTCAATGACTGATGGGCCAGACATATCTCCTTGAATCGCTTTAAACTCGCTCATCAAGCTTCTAAGCAGAGGCGACTTTGCCGTCAAATCAATTTGGCTGTAGCCCTGCTTAGTAAAGATTTCTGGGATCAAGTAACCATGAAAATCATGAGTAAACTCAAACAAGCTATCAAACTTCTCACCGAGCTGTCTTCGGAGATCCACTTGAGTACGGTACTCTGGCATCTCTTTAATACGTGCATAAATCAACCGCTCTGGTGACAGGCCTTCAAGGTTGTTCGTTGCAACGGCTATCAAATCTAGATTCGGTTGTAGCTGCTTGTCGTAATGACTTTTAAACAAATCTTCGATTAAAAGAGAAAACGAGTACAGCTCGTCCGGAGAGAGTTCACCTTGGTCTTTCAAGTTATCAAGCAAGTAAGTTTGTAGTTCCGCAAAATTCAATTGTTCAAGGTCAAACAACATTTGGTAGTAACGCAAAATTTCAAAGATTCGGCTTGGGTTACCAAGGTTCACATAAACATATAGCTCGCTGCTGATCAGCTCTTCGATCTTTGGCAGCATGATCTGGTGCAACTGCTTTTCATAAGCAGAGTAAACACTTTCGGCCGTATCTGTTTGCTTAATACTGACTTTCTCATGCCACGGTTTAGGTTGAACGCCTTCAGCAACCACATCGCCGAGTTCTCTTAATACCGCCACAACCTCCGACATAGAATTGTTATTGCTCAGCTTTTGAATATCGTTTTGATAAAAGCGAATTTGAGATAGAGCTGCTGTGCGCCAATCTTCATCAACATTCCAGTTTTCCTGTAACTTCAGGCCTGCAATAGAAATCAGCCCAACTACGGATACAAGAACAGCGCTCCGAAATACAAGGTAACCCGCATGGCGCCATTCATTGACACCAACGATATTCTTCTCTGGCAAGATGACCTTATTGAACAAACGTTGAGTAAAGAAACCACGACGATTTGACTGCTGTTCAACTTGATTATTAGCATTGAACTCCGCACGTTCGGCCACAACCTGCGTAAGTAGATCATGCTCAATGCCTTTTTGTCCGGATGACATTAAATAAGCGCCGCGGATCCATACAGCTTCTCGGACACGGTTCTCGCGACCAATGTCGCTCAAAAACTCGTTGACGCGCTCGAGGAAAATTCTTAGCTGATAAGGCCAGGCGATAATTGAGCCAGACTTGTCACTGCTGACGTTTCTCAGTAACTCAAACTGCTGTCCCGCAATGGATTGAATCAACGCGTGACTTTCCGCCTCAAACTGCTGTTTGTCATAACGGCACGAAACATCGCACTCAAAGGTAATACCAAAAGGATTTTCTGAGTCACATGCTGTGAAGCTCTCGAAGAAACCAGTGAAGTCTGCAATCGAGTCAGCCTTAGAGAAAGCGGCGTAAACAGGTAAGTTTAAGCTAAGCTCTGCGCCCATCGACAGCACAGCCTCCTGATAGATGCCAGAGAGATTAGTGCGTTCTTTCTTGTTTCTTGTCATTAGGCGATCACACCCAATAACCGTTACAATGCCGTTCAGCCCTTGCCTCGGGCGGTATTTAAGTAGTTGCTTCGCCAGTACTTGCCAAAGCGATTCATCAATACCGTCGTTATCAAATATCCGATGACCGACTTCCACAACGACTGCGTTATCGTTGCTCCAAAAGCGTAAATACTGCTCCGTATCACTTTCATCCAAGTAGCGCTCATTAACTGGCTCAAAACCATTCTGTAGCAATATGGCACTTTTCGCGTCTTTTTCACCACCTAGAACTAGGTACAAAGGCAGGCTGTAAAGACTTTCTAGCCTGTTACGCGCTTGTCCCTGTATCTTTTTCGTTGCGATACGAAACAGCTGCTGGATCACGCGCGTGTCTTGTTTAAACAGCACGTGTTGGTCATGCTCTTCTTTCTCTGTTTGATTAAGCTTGCGCTGTTTCCACCACCAAACATATGTAAAGAAGACAATAACGACGGTGACAGCGAGCATTCCCCACTTTATCCAGACAGGTTGCTCTTCTGATGCCGTGATCCAAAATGCGAGCGTCCCTAAAATGGCAGTAATCACCAAGAAAATAGAAAATATCTTTTTAAACATCTTATTTCTGCGCTCTTTTTATCGTGGCGTTTAAACCAAAGCGAACATTGAGTTCATTTTTCAACTTACGAATGGTGTTTAAGTCGTCACCTGCGTGAAGATAAAGCTCAACACCATGTTCCGTCTCACGAGTAAAAGACTCATAGCCTGTCAGTTTGAGTTCTGTCGATAAACGAATTGCGTCGCTCGCCCGAGAAAAAACCGCAAGAATTATCTCCCATTGCTGAATGACCACTTTTCCTTTCATTCCCGTTTCTTCCTCTAGGCTTTCACTCCGTCGCCCCAAGTCCGCATCAGAACTTAAGTACACTAAGTCACTGCTATTTTTCTTCAGGTTGACGTCTGACATATCGATCGCGCTAAACTGTACCAACAACGGCTGCACGCGGCTGCTGTACCAATATTCTGTAAAGCCATACCCGGATGTCAGAACCAAACAAGCCAAGCCTAACGTTTTGCCCATACTGATCATTAACCACGGGCGTTTACCTTCGATTAGCGTTGGTGTTTGCGGCACCGGAAAAGGACTTTCACTGCGATAGTGGCGAATGAGGCCGTACGCACGAGCGGTAATATCATGCAATTGGCTCTCGTCTTCATGGCGAAATCGCCCTTTGAAACCCAAAGCCAAAAGCACATACTGAAGCTCAATAAAATCAACAAGTTTATTCGGCTGCTGGCTGGCCTTATCTAGCAACACAAAAAAGGCCTCTCCGCCATCCCGCTGTGAAAACACTTTGCTCAACAACGAGTGATTTTCCCAACGGGCAAGCTCTCCCCAAGCGGTGTACAACACAGCTTCATCAAATGCTGCACACAATACAAAGCAACTTTTTTCAATCACGGTTGGGTGGTAATCCAAGTGCAGACCACGCAAACGAAACGCATCAATGCCGTACAAAAGTTTTTGACGAAAGCGGTTGATGTCTCTCGGAGCGCCATGCCGTTTAATCGTCACTAAAATACCCAACAACTCCGTTGCCGCATTCATTAAAGGACTACCATAAATGGCAAGATTCTCAATCAATCGCTCGGTACCCGAAGTATCTGCTTTGGGTGGCAACTGATGCTGCTTTTGAGGTGATTCGGTCGATGTCACTCGTCGAATTTGAACCGTCGGTTCTTCGTTAAATAATCCGCCCATCCGTTACCTACCTGATCACATGAAAATCGACGTGAATATCATCAATTCTTTCATCAATATGAAGAGCGATCGCCTCATCACGTTTGATCAACGCTTGCCACAATTCAGACTTAGTATCGACTTCGAAGTAAGCGGCGTCATTCAAAGACTTCAGCTCAGAGGGTGCATAAGGAAGGTGGCGCAAAGGAACACCTGAAAGTGCGTTACGCACTAAACCTGCAATATCACTGTTCCCTGCTAGCTTCGCAGCGCGAGGAAACTCTTCACTGAGTCGAGTGGCACCGATAGACGAAGAAACGGCTAACACAAAGCGGCCTTGATTGTATAGGCTGCGATCATCAACCAGTGTGCGTAGTAAGCGACGGCTTACGAACAGCTGTTTGTCCCAGTTCAACGTTGATACGTTATCTATCTGAACCTCTCGCAGTAACACTAGTAACTCAGAAAATACTGTAGAGAAAATGCTGTATAGCGCATCTTGGTTCCAGGCAGGGGAAGACTTTGGCATCTTCCCTTCTAAACCCTGCATCTGTCCCGCCATCGAAACGCACTCTAAATAAAGTTGACGTGTCAGCAACGAGCCATCTAGGCTCCATTGTTCAAGCTTTGGGAGCCAAGCACCCAGAACTTGCAGCCACAAGTAGTCACGCATCAACGACTGATAGCTTTTACTGCTGGACTCTGCTTGTAAACGAGTATGAATCGCTCGGGAACGGTATTGTACTAGTGCAAATAGATCAGCAACGTTATCGGTTAAGTAGCTAGATACGGCAAACTGCAAACATTGGGGAACGAATGCCTGGTTCAACACAATAACACCTTCAGATTTGTGTTCACTGATTTCAGCAACGGATATCAACACAAAATCTTTTAGCTCATCACCTTCTAAACGCAGCTGAATGTTCAATGTTGCTAGCTCTAACTGAACCGGAGCACTGTGCTCTCGGCTGATATCGTAAACAGGGTGTTCTTGTGAAGAGTGTCTAAGACGCGCATCTTCTCCCACATCAATGGTGCCCGGTCTTGAAACCGGAAGGGCCAGATACACTTTCTTATGACTGGTATTTTTCGGCACATCAAGCACGAGCGTTTGCTCAATTTCAAATGGTGTTCCATCAGAGAAAATGCCTTTAGCGCGACGCACCGAAACCTTACCAATGTTCAACATCGAGCGGTCAAGCTCTAGCGAGGTCAATCCATAAGCATTAGGGCTAATTTGTCCGGCGAACTCACGAGTAAAATGTTCAACATAACGCTCTTGCTGTTGAAAGTGCTGAGGGGAAAGGAACATCCCCTCACTCCACACGACTTTATTATTATCCATTATTATTCTTATTCCCCTAACACAGACAGATTAAGACCATCAATTTCAATACTGATAGCCGCTGAATTCACAATTAGCGGCTTATAAATCACCTTATTCTTCGCCTCTCGGTAATCAGCAAAACCCGCAATCACACCGATGTACTTAACGCCACTACCAAGTGGGATAATTTCCTGACGAGTTTCACCCGGCAAAATGCTTGGTAACTGGCGAGAAACGGCTAACTCGGCCTTCAATACGCCTTGGTCATCATTATAAATTTGAATAAAATCAGAGAGTTCAAAAGCATTATTATTCGTCAATTGATAGATTCGGAGCTCTACCGGAGAAGGCTTACCTTCAACATTAGGGTTAATATTGGTCGCAGCTTTAATATCAACGACCAGTTTTTGCTCAACCAGCTCATCGCTCCATAAACTGCACCCTGACATAATAAGAACGATACACATTAGGCATAAACGACGTACCATTACTGACCCCCTTCAAAGTTTTTTTGCATACGCATTGCCTCTCTAAAATACGCTTGAAACTTAATTTGCCAATCACGATTCTCTACTTGTCGGTTGAAATAACGTTTGTACATATCCCAATACTTCGGTTTACGAGACCAAAAGCTGTTGCCCGAAAAATCATCAAACATCGACTCCATCGCATTCGGAGAAATGTCAGACAACAACCTTGCCAATGCCATTTCTAATGCTTTGTCCGTGCATTCCTGTAAGCGCTGATCATGTTGCTTAAACTCAGTGATAGCAAACTGAGGTTGGTTAACTGGTGACTCTTCTTGAACGAAAGAGTCAGGCGCCACCACTTCATGGCTTGGAAATGACGTACGAAAATCACTGTCTTTCAGAGGGTCATCCTCATCCGTCTGAAAATCAAGATTAAAGTGAGGCGCTTGCTCTTGCTTAACTGAGGCATCATTCGCAAATGGGTCATCCCCTACCACATCTGTCGTCGAGATGGTGAACTCTGGCGCTTCATCTACTTCTGGAATACTTTGAATAAAAGGTGTTGATTCAGTATTAAACGGATCATCACCTAATCGAGAACTATCAGAGTGATGCTGCTGGGTTTGCGCTTTCGCTGATTCAGGGAAGAAACAAGAAACCAGCAATCGGTAGCGACCAATATCAAGAACATCACCATCACTTAATGTCGATTGGTTACCATTGCCCAAAGGCGCATCAGAGCCATTGATGTAAAGGCCATTGGTGCTGTTGTCCATGATTTGGTATCCACGAGAGGTCCTACGAATCATCGCATGGGTACTTGAAATCTCACGACTGGCGTCATTAAGTTGTAGCGTCGCACCAAACGCACGCCCGATATCTCCGCCATCTTGTGGAAATGCTTGATTCCATTGGGCGATGCTTTCACCATCTGGAGAGCTAATAATTCTAATCGATAGAGGCATTTGACTGACCTTCAATAAATTCAATATTTAGAGTTAACGACACTGAGAAACCGCCTCGTTAAACTCATTAAGAAAGTTGGGGTATTTCTTAGTAAATGCTTTGGAGAAATATACGCCCAATGGATTCGACTTAACCTGCGTCCGAGAAATCGCTCGATAACTAATGCCCATTTTCTTTATGGTCTCGTCAATGACAGCGTCATTGCCCAATACCGCCCCGACTTCTCCGTTGAGCATTAACTCAATCAGGCCTTTTGGCGTCCTTGGTTTTTTACTCACGCGATAACCGTTTTTCTGTAGCCAAAACCATTTATTTGAGCCAAATAGTGCCGCGACTTCGACCTGAGATTTGAACATTGCATTGTCTAACTCTGTTGAATCGGATAGCGAGAACCAACTCCAATTCTGTTGATCAAGTGGTGTAGAGTAATCGGCATATTCGTCACGCTTGCTGTTACGAGAAGCAAGGAAGAAACCATGCTGTGAGCCAACTTCAGTCATAAGCTGGGCTCTATCCCACTTAGTCATCGTGAGCTGATACGGCTGGTCTATCACTCTCATGACACATTTTACTCGTTCGATCCCCGGCCCTTTCATTTCCCCATTTACTTGATACTGATAGGGAAACCACTCTTGGGTTGCGAGAAGCAATCGCTCTGGCCGCTGATAGGCCAAAGCAGGTTGGCTAAGTACGGTCAACATAATGGTAATGAAAACGACACGTATCATAGTTAATGGCTCTCCATGCTCATACCTGCAGAACGCACTAACTTGCCATCTTTCGAATAGATATCGCTGGCCATCTCAATCAATACAAACGGAAGCTGCGTATCAACGCGGCCAGCTTGCTTAAAGCTAATCGAGATGTCAGGCGGAGACAGCACTCCCACAGGCAGAGAGGCAGGGTCTACGCCCTTTTTTAGCACTTCAATACCGTAAAGTGCCGCTTGGTGGGCGTTGTTCTCAAACCCTACACCAACAGACATCAGCGCACTTTGCTGTGTGCCATTAACCGCATCAGGCACTGCGGTTAACAGAGGAAGCTGCTCCGAATATAAGTTGATCTCATCAAGTCGGTTAAGAAGGCTTGAACTACCAGTTAACCAAAGTAACGATTGGCGTAAATTACTATCTTTGACCTTCATCGATTCAATGGTGGTTTGCATCACGTGCTGAAGGGCGAGCTCAGGGTTATTCTCGTCAACTTCGATAGGAAAGACTTTCACTCCTTGCTTCTCAGCTTCTTTTTGAAGTGGTAAAAACTGAGTGAGGTAAGCACTGGTGTTCGACTTGGCGTATAGCACACCAATTTGAGTCAAACTTGGCTCAAAGCGACGTAAAAAGGTCAACGTAATATCAGCAGGCAAATTCAATGAGGTGTAAGCAAAGTTATTGCCGCTTGAATGATAGTTATCCGTCAGGCCCAGCAACACTGGATCTTTTGCGTTTACAGATACAACAGGCAGCTTACCTCCAGCGTAAACCTTATGCAGTAAAATGGTCGCACTAGAGCCAACCGTGTAGATCATGTTCGCCTTTTTATCAGCAGCTTTCGTCCAAGCGACCAGTTCCTCTTGGCTTTTAGGTAAAAGGAAAGCGCGAAATGAAACGTTAGGCATTTCTCTGCGGAAAACTTTAAAGATGGTCGACAACGCAACATCATACGAGTCCGCTTTTCGAGAAACTAAAACCCAAACCATAGGATGTTCACCGCGCGGAGCGAACAACACATCGCTGTCGTTGACATTGATTTCCCACTTTGCCGCCTTCTCTACTTGCAAGTGTTCGCCCAACCACTCAGGCCAATCTGCCAAACTTACCGATGAGAATGCAACCAGTACCAAAAATAAAATCAATCGAATCATGCTTTCGCCTCCTTTTGTGCACCACGGTCAAACAACCACATCATCAAGCTAGCTAAGATAAAGAATGCTGAAAGCGCGAAGAATGCGTAGTCTGTGCCGAGGTGAGTAAGCAAAGCCCCGACAACAACCGAACCCAACACATGACCTAGCCTTTCCAAAAAGCGATAAGTAGACGCGACCGAGTTGGCATTAACGCCTTGAGTCGTGGTCACAACATGAGTCACAACTGGGGCATTAATAAAGCCATGTGAAACACCCATCACTAGCATTGCGAATGTCGCAATGAGAACAAGGTAGGTTATGTCATCAAATAAGAAAGCAGCAGAAAGAATGGCCAAAGCAACAGCGCCAACAATACTTCCCAAACAAAGCGCCCACTTTGCAGAGCCAATACGGTCGATCATTGGCGAGACTTTACCACTAACGAAAAGCACAGAGAATGCATAAGCCATCAGCACTTGACCGATACTTTCGCGGTCGACGCCTGCATCGGAAAGAAGGATTGGCACAGCAAAGAATACGACACCTGTTAGCATCATTTTGGTTGGGATACCAACGAGCAACATAGTACGCATGAATGACGGTACATGCATCAAAGCAGCGGAATCTTTTAACATCATCGTCAGGTTCTCTTTGAATGAGCCTTGGGCACTCCCCTGAGGAGTAATCGACGGTAGTGACAACGCGAACAGATACATCAAACCACCAACTAAAGCCGACAACATGAAGATACCTTGCACGCCCACGGTATCAGCCAACAAGGCACCGATTGCCGCACCTGAGATAAATCCAGCATTGAAACAAAATACGATGATGCCTGCGGCTTGTGTCTTGTTAGATTGATCACTACAACGCAGAATATAACCTTGAACGGCAATAAAGATCGTCGCTTGCCCAACGCCAGACGTGAATCGCGCAATAAGCACCATCGCTAGCTTGGACTCGTACGCTAACAGCAAACAGCCCGCCGCAGATAACAGAATACCCATGCCAAGTATTTTGCGAATATCAAACACTTCAACTAAACGCGAAACAGGCAATAGCGTCGCAGCAAAGCCGACAAAGTAGAGTGTAAAGAAATAAGACGACCAACTTTCAACCGCGCCATTATCTACCGCAATTTGCGTTAAGTACTGAGGTAAAACCGGCGCCATTAAGGATTCCATCAGCACCGTAACCAGTAATAACGGTTTAACCTGTGCTAATACGATGTCATTTTTTGGCTGTTGCTCTGATTGGCTCAGCAAGCGAATAAAAGCAAAGCAAATGAATGCACAGCCAGCAAATAAAATGGCAAAGTTCTTCAGTGTCCGAACCAACTGCGCAAACAGTACTTTAGGAAAAAACGCGACCGTCACCTCATTTCCTTTCGTATCTCTGACCTGAAATTCGGCCATATCATCAACTGTCATACTGTTCTGCGCTTTACTTTTTGCGATCAACTCGGACCTCTGAGCAACAGAAATAGAAGAAACTTCTGGGTTTGATTGACGAAAACTGTCTAGCATCTCATTAATGCCACTTACTTGACGATAGCTGATCCCTGCGTTAAGTACCGGGGCCAAACGTTGAGTAACAATGTTCGCCATAGAATCCGCCTTGTGCTCCAAGCCGGATTTGTACAATGCACCGACCATCAATAGCACGCTCGCCGACATGGCTAAGAACACTCCACCAAATGCAGTGAAGTAAATCTTGGGGTTTTGGCTACGCAAGACAAAGAAAATAAACGCAGCGGTCAGTAAAACCACCAGTAGCGCCATTGGCTGGAAATGCCTATCGATGCTCCTTTCGATTTCTTCATCACTTAGCCAAATCTCCAAAGCACCAACTTGAGCGAACTTATTGCTCAAAGGGATGGTGACCAAGCTACCAACAAAGTTGTCATTGGTATAGCGATATAGCTCTTGCTGTCCAGAAATCACTCGAATATCAACTACAGAAGAATCCGCTTTAGCGATCGGCGATAGCACTTTCTCAAGACCAGCAAAATCCTGAAGCGGCACACCGGAACTAAGGACTTGTTCTATACCGATTCGAGCAGCTTCTGTTTGAGCTAAAATCGCATCACGACTCTGCTGTTGATAGCTTTTTAATGCTTGTGCATACCCAACAACAAAGATCAGCATTAGTGATAACAGAACCAGTAATGCTCCGAGCAACAAGCGGCTATATTGCTTAAAAGAGTTCAAAACTCGCTCCTAATACACGCTTAAAGCGTCAAATTGCTCATTGAGGCAATGCGCGACCAACATTGGTCGCTTTTGCTTGAGGAAAGATAATCGATTAAACACCAACGATTGAACTAGGTCTGTGTAATCCATACCTTCACGAGCCAGATCATGGCAAACCAAACTTACCTTCTCTCCCTCCGGACGTTTTAGATCAGGTTTTGGATTGGTTTCCAGCACATAAAGGTTACCTTCTTTATCCATTCGCAAGTCCACTCTCACTAAGGTTTGAAGGCCAAGCTGGCGATAAATTTTCCGGCCGATTACCGCTAACTGATCTCGTAGCCTCTCTTCATTAACAGCAACCAAACGGTCTTGAGTGATCGGCTTTACATCCATAGAAGTAAAAATCGGCTCGTCAGCATCCAGTACACGCTCAGTAATTGAGAAAGCCATTGGCATTTCAGACTGCGTCAGTTTGCCTTCTTTAAAGACATACTCTCCCGCGACAGCAACAACAAACTCTCGACCACTTAGGAAAGGTTCAATCATTACTGTATTCCCCGTCGCTTGACGCACATACTCGACAACACCCGCAAGTTCATTACGGTTAAAAACAGGATATACATGGATTGAAGCTCGACCAGACACTGGCTTAACGATGAAACCATCTTTAAACTGCGCTTCAATTTGATTGATAGCATCTTGCTTTGCTGCATCTTCAAAATGCTCATCAATACCAATGGTGATAAATGGTGCAGTCGGCAATCCAGCGGCTTTAATTTCATGCTTAAACAGGTGCTTGTTATCCAAAATCCCGGCCGTCATTGGCGAGTGCCCTACATAAGGCACGCCCAGCATTTCCAATGTAGAAGGCAAATGACACATGGAGTCAAAACCTTGCAAACCACCACTATTCGTGATCACCAAGTCAATCCCTTTATCTTTCAGGCACTGTGCTAAGTTGATGTCTTCAGCTAACACCTCAACGAATTTGAAATTAGATTCACGCAGTGCATTAGCAATATCGTGTGCAACAGGTGCATACGTTTTGGTTGAGCGAGGGCTCAAGTTTTCAAAGATAAAACTGCCGTCCTGCTCTTTATCCCCACCGTGAATCACTGCGATTTTTAAGTTCTTGCGAATCCATTCCAATTGTTGCGTAGAAAAGACGGTATGCATCATCTGTTAGTACTCATAATGTTGTGCTGCTAAAAGGACGCGTTAAACACGGCCTGCAACAAAAAGCGTTAATAAAATTACGTTATTGTTTTAGTTGGCTTGATATACAAACCATTGTTTTTTTGAGGTCTATCGCCTCTTAATGCTATTGAATCTGAATCTTAAACTTACTTTCTTCAATGTGAACAGTGACCGCTTGTACTGGCTTATTCTCACTCATACGAACAATGCACTGATTAGCTAAATCCGGCATAAGTTGACGATTAATCAGTTGCTCAACGGCGCGAGCTCCTGTTTCTGGTGAATCGTTCATATTGACCAACAGATCAATCACATCAGGGTGAAATTCGAAACTTGCTTTGTAGTGGGATTGAACGCGCTTGCGAATACGGTTCAGAGACAAGATTGCAATTTGCGCCATTTCCTCATCGTTCAAAGGGAAGTAAGGCACGATAGTCGCACGACCAAGAAATGCTGGTTTAAAGTGTTTTTGCAGCTCAGGGAAAATAGACTGAGTCAGCGTCGGAACATCCGGTCGACCATTTTCACATGCATTAACAACAGCACTGTCTGCCGCGTTTGATGTCATGATGATGATCGTATTACGAAAATCGATGTGTCGACCTTCACTGTCCGAGATCGAGCCTTTATCAAAGATTTGATAGAAGATGTCGTGCACACCTGAGTGGGCTTTTTCCATTTCATCCAGCAGCAGTACAGAATATGGGTTCTTACGTACCGCTTCTGTTAAGACACCGCCTTTACCGTAGCCTACATAACCCGCAGGAGAGCCTAAAAGCATCGACACCTTGTGCTCTTCTTTAAACTCCGTCATGTTGATGGTGGTGATATTTCGCTCGCCACCGTATAGCAAGTCGGTAAGCGCCAATGCAGTTTCGGTTTTACCCACACCACTAGGACCACACATCAAGAATACCCCAATAGGTTTGCGTGGGTCGGTTAAACCTGCACGCGACAATCGAATTGCTTGGGAAAGCTCTGCTATCGGCGTTGTCTGACCAATAACTCGCTCACCGATACGAGTCTCTAGGTGCATCAACTTCTCAACTTCTTGGCTAAGCATGTTACCCACTGGAATACCCGTCCATAGTGCTACTACTTCAGCGATGGTTTGCTCTGTTACCTGTGGCAAGACCAATGGTTGCTCCCCCTGTATCTCACGCAGGGCTGCCATTTTATCTGCTAACCGGCTTTTCGCTTCATGCGATATCACCGAGCCATTTTCTTTTAGTTCAGCGTCTAAGCTGGACTGCAACTCAATGATCTCTTCCACCAAGAGACGCTCTGAGTTCCAAGAGCGCTCAAGTGACAGATGCTCTTGCTCTAAAGCCGCCAATCGCTGTTTTGCTTCTTCCAAGCGTACGCTTTCAATCGACCACAATGCCGACTCATGATGTAACGTTTCGATCTCGTTGTTGGTGTAGCGGATTTTTTCTGCAATGGCTTCCAACTGCCGAGGTACCGCACTTTGGCTCAATCCAATGCGTGAACACGCTGTATCTAACAGACTGATCGCTTTATCAGGTAACTTACGCTCAGGAAGGTAACGAATTGAGAGAGCGACTGCGGCATCAATGGCTTCTTGCATGACTTTAACGCCATGGTGCTTTTCAAGGCTGCGCTTCACGCCGCGAAGCATGTGAATAGCATCTTCTTCATTGGGTTCATTAACCGCAACAACTTGAAAACGACGAGTCAATGCGGCATCCGATTCAAAGTAGTGTTTGTATTCCGCCCATGTGGTCGCCGCAAGTGAACGAAACTCGCCACGCGCAAGCGCTGGTTTCAGAATATTCGCAGCATCATTCTGGCCCGCGGTGCCACCCGCCCCAATCAGCGTATGTGCTTCATCGATAAACATGATGATCGGCGTCGTTGACTGCTTGATCTCATTGATCACATCTTTAAGGCGGTTTTCAAACTCACCTTTGATGCTCGCGCCTGCTTGCAAAAGAGACAAATCAAGACTGCGCAGCTCAACGTTCGCAAGCGCAGGTGGCACATTGCCATTAATGATTTCTTGGGCAAGACCTTCAACAATGGCCGTTTTACCTACACCCGGATCACCGACGAGGATCGGGCTGTTTTGACGACGGCGGCACAAAATATCAATGGATTTGCGAATTTCATCTCCGCGTCCTGTAATAGGATCCAACTCGCCATTACGCGCTGCCTCTGTCAGATTTTGCGAGAACTTGTCCAAAGCTGGCGTCGCTGAGTCACCACGGGGTGGGACCATGCTCTCGGTAGACGATGAGACTTTACTGGGTCCGCCAATCACCATAGACTGACTGCGTAGCCATTCAGAAGATAATACTGACACCCACGAGCTCAACACACCGTTGTAAGCGCTTTGGTCCAGACGCTGCTTTAGCACCATAAGCAGATGAAATTCATTCACGACCGATTGCTGATTGTTTAATGAAGCAAGCATCCATGCATCTTTAAGCAACTCAACCAACTCTGGTGATAAAGAAGGTGAAGAATCATTACCACGAGCCAAGTGCATCAGACGGTCATTACAACGCTCCAACATCGACTCTTTCGCCAATGATGCTTGCTGAAGAGCGGCTTCCCAGCTTTTGGACTGCTGTAACAACTGAATAAACCAATGCTCAGCTTCTATCGCAAAGTGTCCTTTACCTACACAATCTCCAGCAGCCGTTTCAAGAGCACTTTTTAGTAACGGAGTAAGCCTTTTGACCAAGCTTTGTAGTTCAATATTTATCATTCTGTTTCCTAACTTTTCGTCAGTGGCATTTCAACAAACTGTTGACGCTCTGATTGATGACTCATCCAAGCGGATTGGCCAATTCTTAATGCTTTTTGGTGACTGCCTGATAGCTTCACTCTCGGCAGATACTGGCTATTTACCTTCATATAGAGTGCATACTTGATATTCCCCCCCATATAGCTTCTAACCATATGGTCCAACGCAAGAACCATCTCTTTGTCACTACGTATTTTTAAGTAATACTGATAGTCTTGAGGGCAAATTTTGATATTGAGTTTCTGTCCCGTCATTGGTGTAGACATCCCAACTAACGCGCCCATTCCCAATTGATGATTATTTCCGGCTTGGCCAATTTGAGTTAACGAACATTCCGTGAGAGGCAAATACTCTAGGCCACTGCGTTCAACCTCAAACTCCGACTCGAAGTAATCTTCTAACATCGACTTAAGCGCCAATGGACAGGTTAACTTCAACCCTAATAAGCCGGTGTATTGCACCAAATGAGATTCCGGCATTGGTATCTTATCTCCAGTCTGGCCAGCCAAACTAGAAAGCATTTCAGTGATAGATTGACGGTCACGATTCCAATGAAACGTCTCCTCCTCGAGCTGATACGCCAGTTCATGCTTTTGCTTTGTTTCGCAGTACAAGCGGTAGTAACGGTTATTAAACATGTCGAAAAAGTCGATTGGCGCTTCATCACCAAGTTCAAAGCGTGCTTTTAGTGCATCGCCATACATCGCTCTTGGTATCGAACCTGAATTGCCAGACAAAGCCGCCAATGATGTCTTTACCGTAAACTCACCCTCTCGTTCAGAAGTAACCATAGAGACTTCTGCTTGATAGTAAGCAGCGAGAATTTCTGCACTGAACCTCACTTTTGGTCGCAGCCCCTTTAAATGAGCCTGATGCTTGAAGATCTGCCACGCTTTTTCTAGCTGACCTTCAAACGCACCATGAGCGAAACGGCTTACAACAAACTCTTGCACCCAGTTCTCCTTGGGAAGGACAGGTAAACACCGTCTTGGCCTTCCAAATAAATATCAACCTGAGTAAAACTGTTAAAGCCAGCGAAATAAGCGAAGAAGTGGTCAAGCAAATGGCCAAAGAGCGATACGCCCCCGTTTACATTGCTTGCGTCTAACGTCACCGAAATCTTTGTGCCATAAGCAAAACATGTTTTTCCTGACACTCGGATCGGAGCCACAACTTGATCCTGCTCGACATTTTGTAGGGACTCGATATAAATGTGGTTTTGCACAGCTTGGTTATGGTTATACAAATCAAATACATTTCTCAGCGTTGCGGTTGGGTCATCCGTCCCTAGAATCGCGTGATAGTTAAAGTGCAAATGGCAAAGCAGTGCCCAGACATTCTTATTTGCGTCACGGCTACGCACTGGCAAGGTTGGGCGGCGTAGCAAGTTCATAGATGCTGGAATCGTAAGAGACTCACGACAGGTCACTTGGCTGTTTACAGGCAAAGAACCTGCTCGAATACCGTCAGTCGCAGTTGTCGTCACCGACCAAACTCTGGACGACGTTGTGGCACTAACATGCCCAATATCAGCTACTTTTAAACCACTGCAGAATACTCCTCTTTCGTGTGGTTCCTGTACGAGCTGCCAGCGAAGTGCAGTATCCTTAGTGCTGTACTTATCTCCATAGAGCTGACAGATCTTAAACGGTTCGCCTTCCGTCACATCTAGCACTTCATCAACAGAAAATACTTCCAAATCATTACCCTGGCTTGCATCAAGATAAATTGGATACTGCTTTTGAGTGAAGTCGATTTGTAGTGGTTCTGACACTTGGGTTTGTAGGTTCACCAATGGTGTACAAAACAGAGAAAAATGCTGTGCTTGAATACTACGAGCTTGCACCACACTCATCTCATTCAAGAAAATCTGAATACGAAACTCTGAGCCCACAGCGTGTTGAATGGCATTGCCAAGGTCCAATTTGAATCCTTGAAATCTTTCAGGGAACATGAAGAACTCGGTCAACAGCTTAAAGCCGCCAAAGCTAGCGGCTTGATACGGCAAAATAGTGTCATTTACATCGAAGCCGATTGGCTGTAGTGCGGACTTACCTAATGAGTAGCTTTTGCCATTATTCTGAATACACACCTGACAGCGCCCATGAGCGAGAACATCATACAAACGCAACGCAAAGTGGCTTTCACCTTTGAGGTGCAATTTCAATTGGTCAATATCCAAATCACGCAACTCAATTCCGCTATCGGTTGCCTCAATCGTCAGCTCCAACATCGCTTTTGCGTTTTCTGCACCCGCAGGCTTATTTAGATCAAATGGCGCAAACAGCACTTCAGCCGAAGCAACTTGAATTGGAAGCAGCGCTATATTTTCGGAAGTACGAAACACCACTGGCTCACCAGCTTCGCTCGCAACATCGAACTCTGTGCCTTTAGGAATACTGTGCTTTGCATTCGCTTCCTCAAAAATAGCGAAGTCCAACATACTGTATGACGGTATTGTCCTTAGATAATGCGGGAACAACAAGTTCACCAAGCTTTCTGTCAGCTCTGGATAAGACTCATCCAAGCGCTGTTGAAGCTTGCCGTTCATCAAGGCAACACTTTCGATTAAACGTGCGATCTGAGGATCATCAATACTGTCTTTACGCATTCCCAATGCACAAGCAGCACCCGGATGACGTTCCGCGAATTGAGAGGCTTCATTACGAATAAAGCGCAGTTCCTGTTCAAAATAGGAAAGCAATGAATCAGACAAAATTAGACTTCCTTACATCTAGTTTGTTGCTGCTTAAATCCAAAAAAGAATCCAGTATGATTGCCTCATCTCCCTTCGCTGAATGCACCACAGCGGAAAGGCGAAAGCTCAATTGGTTACTGCCCAAATCTCCTTCTTGAACATCAATCTCAACTTGGCTCAAACGAGGCTCGAAGTTTCGGATAAGCACTTCAATTTCTGCGACAATGTCACTGGTATTGTTTTTACTTTGAGCGCGAGGCATGTTTCGCATACCGAACTCGGCAATCGTTCCTTTTTCCGATAGAAACATCTCAGAGCACAGAGGTGCACGGCTGGAAATAAGATCACAAACATTATCAACAATCGCATCTCGAAGGCTGTCGATATCGTCATTCCAGCTTTGGGTTAATTTAGCCATTAAGCTCATGACGCCTCTCCAACTTCCATCCCAGATACAGAAGTCGTTAACACCACTTTCGCATCCATCATTTCGTATTGATATTGAGGCTGAAACATGATTTCGCATAGGTAGCGGGTTTTATCATGAGGAGATTCTTCAATGCTTACATAGCAGGACCGCAGCGGGTATCGGGCAAGTACTGCGTCATCACCATAATTGACGTTGCTAATGAACTGCTCTAGCCATCGCTCTAGACTCCGTCGACAGCTTTCTGCGCTGTCATATCGACCAACTTGGTCACGAATTTGAACCTTAATGTAATGTGCAAATCGGCAAGCCATTAGGTTGGTTTGGAGCATACCGAGCTGACGTTGAGCTTCATCAGGTGCTTGCCACACAGACTGATTGCTAAAAAAACCTTTATGGCCACTCAAGTAAATACTGGTTAAAGGCATAAACCCTTGAGACGACCAAAAACCATCATCTTCACTGTAGATATCTACCTTGGTCTTGAGCTCTGTAGAGTCTTGAACGATAGCCCCATGCGAGCCAGTCTCATCGTAAGAACGCAAGAACCCAAACCAACTGATTCGGTCAAACTCTCGCATCACATTACCTAACAAGAGGTATGCGCTGCTGCCCCATAGGGCATATTTCTCTTGCTGGCGTTCGTTAAAAACAAATCCAGCCTGATATTGATGGTATGGTTGACGAATCAAATGTTCATTTATGACCAAGTGCAAAAATCGTGATGAGCTTCTTTCTCTTAATAGCTGCCAAGAAACAAAATCCCGACTAGTAAGAATGCGATCAATTTTCGCGCTGTCATGAAGTAGCCTTCTTGGCTCATCGCCAAAGAAAAACTCGTCGGTTCCCAGCACCATTGGGCAAAAAGAGAGCTCCCCTAGCTCAGAGAGTAGTTGAAGGGTATAGAGATCGTCATACTCCTGATCATCAACATAGTCAGCCGATACCTTGTGATCGATCATCACCATACCAAATGGGCTACCACCGGCGGTGTCTAGCTCATTTGAATACAGTTTTCGGTATAGGGATGATTGCTTTAGATCGAAAGAGTAATTGAGATCTGCTGAAACCATACTCCAACTCAAGTCGAGTATTTTAATTTTGACTCGACGCTGGGATACTTGAAGCTGGGCCAACGATTTGAGCGCCGTCCAAGAGGCTTCTAACTGCTTATAGTTAGGGTGTTGGATAATGTCCGACAACTGTGCACTTATTGACAAATCAATCTCGGAGATCAAACGAACCAGCAATGCTTTAAATTGAGCCAACGACTGGCTTTTCGCGCACGCTAGCAGCTCCTGCCAGGTAGGATTTTCAGCTAAACTACGATCAAATTCGGAATCTATGTACATCAGCGACTCAGTTCAAAACATTCGGGGACAGCATCCCCGAATAGAATTAGCCAGGAATGTTTGCAACCATTCGTAGTGAAGTTGTTAACTCTTCCATTTGCAACCATGGGCGTAAGTAAGCTACTGCAGAGTAAGCACCCGGGCGTCCCGCTTGCTCTTCTACCGTCACTTTCGCTTCAACCAATGGGTGTGTTGCTTTCGCATCGTTCCCAATCGCATTTGGGTTAACGTACTGATTGATCCAAGAGTTCAACTCCTTTTCAACGTCGTTTGGATCTAAGTTTGAACCAATACGATCACGACCCATGACTTTTAGGTACTGCGCGATTCGGCTGCTCGCCATTGTGTATGGAAGACGAGCTGAAATTGCCGCGTTTGCCGTTGCATCTGGGTCGATGTAGGTTTTTGGTTTATGCGCAGTCTGAGCACCCATAAACACCGCGTAATTGGTATTTTTGTAGTGAACCAGTGGCAAGAAACCAAGATCACTCAGTTCTTTCTCACGCTCATCCGTTAGGTTGACTTCGGTCGGACATTGCTGTAGCAAATCACCGGCATCAGAGTAGTGAGTGAAGTTTGGTAAGTTCTCAACTTTACCGCCGTTCTCAGTACCGCGGATAGCCGTACACCAACCGAACTTAGTGAAAGCTTGAGTCATTAGAAGACCAAACTCGTACGCCGCATTGCTCCATACAAAATCGCTGTCTGAAGACACAATTTGCTGACCGTTGTCGCGAGTTTGAAGCTCTTCAAATGCAAATGATTTAACTGGAACTGTTTCTGCACCGTAAGGAAGACGAGCCATCGTTTTCGGCAGAGTCAGGGCAACGTAGCGTGAGTCATCGCTTTCACGGAATGCATTCCAACTTGCGTATGCTGGCGAATCAAAGCCTGCTGCAATTGGTTTACCTTCAGAAAAGCTACTGAATGCGTTGAAATCGAACATACTTGCATTCGCTGCAGCAACGAAAGGTGCGTGAGATGCAGATGCGACTTCACCCATGTAACGCAATAGAGCAACGTCTTCATCACCGTAACCAAATTCGTAGTCACCTAGAAGTGCACCGTATGGCTGACCACCAGCTGTACCAAATTCTTCTTGATAAACCATATTGAAGAAACGGCTGCGATCGATTGCTGGTGCATCTTCAAACTGCTCTAGCAATTCGTCTTTGGTGTAATCCGCCAGTTTAATTTTCAGGCTAGGACCTAACTCACTGTTTTTCAATAGCTTTTGCAAACCTAGCCATGAGCCTTCCATTTTTTGGAACTCACCATTTTGCATTACCGTTGACAGCTGCTCAGAGATTTTACTGTCTAGCGCACTGATTGCTTTTTCAATCGTCAATGTCAGGTTCTTATCCCAAGTCACTGTACCTTCCAGCGCTTGAGAAGCCATGATGCTCAATAGCTCTTTTGTCGTATCTACTGGTGTTTGTGCTGTTGCGTTGATCGCTCGGTCAAGAAAGCTCTGCGTTGCTGCTTCAGTAGCACTTTGTACTGCTTGTTGTTCTACAGACATTATTCAGCTCCTTCGTTGCTCAAACCTAGTTCTTGTGCTAAACCATTAATGGCATCTTCGCTTTGCAGAACTTCTTTCAATAGACGCTCAAGATCTCTCGAACGATCGGCTTTGCTTAGGAGTACTTTTAGCTGGTTACGTGTTTCAACCAACTGCTTAAGCGGCTCAATTTGATCAACTAAGTTCTCTGGGTGGAAATCTTTTATCGAACGAAAGCTCAAGTTCACTTCAAACTGGCTATCGTCATTAGCCAGTTTGTTATCAACTTTGTACGAAAGGCGCGGGTGAATTTGCCCCATTACTGCATCAAAGTTGTCTTTATCGATACCCGTGAACTCTCGCTCCTCTAAATCAACTTTTTCTGATTCTGGTTTGTGGCCTGAAAAGTCGCCAATTACGCCAACGACAAACGGCAGCTCTTTCGTTTCTGCAGCGCCGTTCGTTTCAACATCATAGGTGATGCTGACACGGTTCTTACTAACGCGCTTATGTTGTGAGTTCAATGCCATAACTGTGTCCTAAAATGAGATATTCATGAAATAGACACGCCACTTAGCATGGCGTGTCTAATGAAATAATTATTTACCAGAGGTCATTTTTCCGGTCGGAAGATCGTAAGTCACAACACCACCGCTTTGTAGTTCACCACCTTCTTTCTCGTAGTGATGTTTCTGAGAAATAGAAGTGTAAGAAAAAGATAGGCTTTCGTACGGTTGAGAACCGTCAGTACCGCTCACGTTGTAAGAAACTAGACGCGCTTTTTCTAGCTTAACTTGGAAGTAAACATCTGCACCTTGACCATCGTTAGAAGGCTTAGTAAATGCAACCTCAACTGTTTTACCTTCTTTACCTGGGTTGAATAGGTAAGATAATAGATCTTCAGAAGCACCATCAACTTCTTTAGTTACGCTAACTTCGCTTACGCCAACCATGCCTGAATCCGCATTAGTACCGTTGCCGATGTCCATAGCAACATTACGAGCTCCGCCCCAAGAGTAAGAGTTGATTGCAAACCAACCGTCATTTTTACCTTCAGCCGTTTCTAGTTGACCGATAGTCGCTGCGCCCTCAACTTGAAGACCGCTTACACGCATGTAAATACTTGCCATGATTTTTCCTTATTTTTTAAACACAATTACCAACTCAGAGCCGACTTAGCGGATGGTTGTGGTTTTTCATCTTGCTTGGATTGAGTATCTACAGGGGAAGTCTGAGATACATGCTCTTCGACACTTAGCGGCGCCGAAACGGGTGGCGTCGCTTGAGGTGTCGGGGGGCTTTCAATGTCCACCGTTGGAGTGCTCACATCCGGCAGCAAAACCTGATCGAGATGATTCAATCCGGCGGCATTAAAAATCGAACTAAGAGTTTCGCTGCTTTGCTCCGACATCATTTCTTGCAGCAACTCAGGTAAGGATAAATACCCCCATCGAATCGCTTTTTCTAACAAGAATGAGATTGGGCTATGCGGTTCACTCTGACGAAAATAATCAGAGACTTCTCTCAACAAATGGAAAGCTAAGTCTCGGTTCATGTTGTTTAAGTCACCCAGTTCAGATAGGTTTCCTGCGTGTAGGTGCTGGCTTACGGAGTGAGCAAGTTCAGGTGCCATAGGTATTGGCTCTATCTGTTTTGCATCCATACGGCTTGGTGGAGCACCTTCGAAAACTGAACTCTCAGTAACCTCTTTCTCTCCTGACTTATCCTCAGCTTTCGGAGCTAACTTAATTCCGCTTAAATGAACCAAAGCGTTTTCAACACGGGTAAGCAGTGACTTCGAAAACCCAAAGTTGGTGCTTTGACTGCCTACAGGCTGACAATGAGCGCTCACTATCGCTGACAAACGCTCCAACTGGGTGATACAACGCTTGGCGTTTTCCATCTTAAATTGAATCGCGGAACGCTCCTGCGCCACTGTGGTCGTAAGTGTAGATTTCAGCTGACTGATTTCGCCTTTTCTCTCTGCACTTTGAAAATCGAAAAACGTCACTTCCCCAACTAAGGGGAGTTGCAGCATCGGAGCATAAAGAATCGAGCTTTCCTCGCTATCACCAACCAGTTGGAAAAAAGCTTTAACTTTCACATCGGCTTGCTCTCTCTCTTTTCCCTTATCATCATCAGATTTCAGTTTTTCAACTGGCAGTACAGGGTTGAGGTGGTTCCAATGCTTCTCACTTAAATCAGCTAACCACTCAAGGCTATTCGCAGCGCTTTCTAAGGTGGTGTCGAGAAGTGATTGAGCGGCAACAAACCATGAAATGAGCTCAATATCTCTGGTTGTATTTGAAAACTGTTCTAACAAACTGTCAGAGAGAACCTCCCAGCTATTTAAACATGCCTCTTGTAATACGTCTTTCTCGTCAGCACTAGGATTTTGACTTAGCTTACGCAGCGCTGTTTGCGCGACATTAAATTCATTACGTAACGGGCGAAAAGCACTTTTTTCCAGTTTAAGATAAACACCACAGATAGAATCATTACTCAGGGGGGTAGAAAGTTGCTCAATTTGATACTTTGAAAACGGCATAGATTCCTGCTCTATTGGGTTAATCAGCCCACTATTCGCTTAAGAGCTAATTAAGTTCAATCGCTATTTTTTGTCTTTTAGATAAGGAAAACAGTAGAAACGTTGAGTAGTTCAACCTGCCAGACTCTTATTTACGCATCAAAAAAACAACATTTCAATAACGTTATCTTACAATAAATGATATATCTATTATTTGTAGAGAATATATCTTTGAGGCGAATGATTGAAAGGCTTATTTATGCCATGTATAGGTGCCTTTTAGGCCGCTCGCACATAGGCACTTGCGCGAATCGTTCGCGTTTTGAGCAGTAGTGCTGATTATGACTCTTTTCGAATCACATCAACTTCCGTGCGTCTTAGAATCAAGACTCTCTAAACGTTATCAGACCACCGTTATGAAACATATGACTGTGAATTCGGCTAACGCCTCTGGGGCTAAATCATTAGAGCACCATGCGCAATCTTGGGCTTCTAGCCAAGCCACATTGCGCTTTGACCACAATGACAATGTGACCTTTCCTATGCAAAGTAGTCCAATGCTCGGACTAGTAAAAGCTGAAGTAAAAGAGACTCAAAGTCGCTATGTTTTGATGGCTCATGGCCGGTGTCTTATCTATTTTTCTATGCATACAAGTAAGTTTGGTAAGACCCAGATGCCTCATGATTTGGATGTGGGATACGAGTTACAAGCTTCTCGACTCGTTGATGCTGATACAGAAGAGCCTATTACTCCAGCAGGTCTGAATTTATTGACTGGGAAAGATATTCAACCTAAACAAAGCCACCTGGACTCACTATTTGATAGCATTCAACGGCAAGAACAATTGCGTTTAAATAAGCCTTTAGTCCACGTTGTCGACAGGGAAGCGGATTCAGCAAAAGACCTAAGATGCTTAGGGTCTATAAATTGGTTAACACGAACAAAAAAACTCCACCTTCTGTCATGAAGGGCAATTTAAAACGGCTGAGGCCGTAGGTCGAAAGCTAAATCCAGGTATCAAAGGCGTCGTTTCAATACAAGGGGAAGAGGGCTATGTTTTTGTCGGAGAGACAAAGGCCTCGGCTTTGATGTGATGGATGCACCTCCCTTCTAGCATCGTTGTACCAAACTAATAGTACAACCAGTGAGAACAGGAGTAACAAGTATGTCTTAATTTATCTCAGAGATATAACCATCACAAAAATATGAACGCAAACACACAGTATCTTACAAATGAAACATATTAGAAAATAAAAATAACCGTAAAGTAATCGACTATATCTTATTCAGATAATAATTAAATAAACAAATTTTCTTGAATTAAGCTCTAACTAGAAATAGATTAAATGCTTAGGGCATGAAAGTTGATGCCACAACACTAGGTAATAATATCAATTATTATGTGATAATTTCGAATGTTCATCCAATAAACAGTCTTTTAGAACTGTTTATCTAATAGTGATTTAAGTGAATATGAGCAGTAACGAATTAAAGCACCAAACCCGCTCCCTCATCATTAAACTTTCAGATAAAAGAAGTTATATTGTCACTCAATTAATTGGGGAGGAAAGCGTATCTGGTGGGTGTCAATTTTCCGTTTCCATCGTAGCAAATCTGGAGATCGACACTCAAAACCTAGGCAAAGCAGTTCTTGTATCTTATGAGTTTAATTCTGGAAAGCGCTTTTTTTCAGGCATATGTAGCACTCTGCAATTCACAGGATATAGCAAAGACAAGCACCAGTTTTATTATCAAATAGAAATATTGGATCCACTTAGCTTGTTGCAATACAAACGCGGTCGTCAGATTTTTCAAAACATGACGACGAAACAGATCATTGAGAAAGTGCTAGAACAGTCTGATCTCAAAAGCTATTTTCACTTTTCCCTTTCCGGACATGGGAAAAAGCATGAGTATTGTGTTCAACTTGATGAAACCGACCAAGCTTTTATACAGCGCTTGTTAGCAAACGAAGGTTGGCACTACCACGTACGCCATCAATCCAAGAAGTCGATAGTCAGCATTGGCGATTCAAATCAACGGTTTGAGAAAATACCTGATCTAAAGTTAAGCTATCAAATAGGTGGCAACAATCAGCAGCACGTACTAACAACGTGGAGCCAATCCCACCATATTGGCAGCGGAAAGGTATCTGTCGCCGATCATACTCAAGATCTGGCTGAATTCTTTGATAGCGGCACCCGAAAAAGCACAGAAAGTTACGCGTCAACTTTATTGACGCAAGAACTCTTTGCATTTGGTCACGAGAATAAAAATGAAGTCCGTGACGCTGCAAAAATGCATATGGAAGCGCTAGATCTTGAGAAGTCAGCCTCTCACTCATCATCGAATTTAGCGACGCTTGCTTGTGGCTATAAATTTGAACTAACGAACCATCCTCTCGGTTCAATGAACCAAGAGTACATCGTCACTCATCTATCACACCGCATATCCAGAGAAGAATCGAACAACGACGTCGCTTACCAGAATCAGTTTTCTTGCATCCCTTCGTCACTGGTCTTTCGCCAAGAGATATTAGATAAACCGCGTGTCCATAGCTTGCATACCGCAACCGTCACTGGGCCTAAGGGAGAAGAGATTTACCGAGATAAATTGGGTCGAGTAAAAGTGCAATTTCACTGGGATAGAAGCGGCAAAAATGACGAAAACAGTTCATGTTGGTTGCCAGTATCGCAAGGGTTCGCCAGTAAGGGATTTGGTTCTCAATTTACACCACGCATTGGTGATGAAGTGATTGTTCAGTACATTGATGGTGATCCCAATCGCCCTATCGTGACCGGCTCTTTATACAACAAAAACAGCGCAGCCCCCTACAGCTCGGATACTCAAAATGGCATAAAAACTCGTTCAACGCCTAAGAGCAGCAGCAAGCAAGGAAACGAACTGCGTTTTGAAGATCAAAAAGACAAAGAACAAGTGTACTTACATGCTGAAAAAGATTGGCTGCTGGACGTAAATAACGACAGCCAGTCAACGATTAAAGGCATGAAAAAGACTCAAGTTGAAAAGAGTGCCACCCTAACCGTTAAAGAAGATGTAAAAGTCGAAAGTGAAAAAACGCTTACCTCCAAAAGTAAAGACAACTGGACGGGTGACAGTGAGAAAGATCTAAACCTCAGTGCCGCTTCCAACATCAATATTGCGGCTAAATCTACAGTCAGCATTGATGGAAACCAAGTATCGATCTGCGGTAAATCGAAGATCGAACTCAAAGTGGGCGCGAGTAAAATCGAGATCAGCGCTAGTGGTATTAAGATCGACGCTCCTCAAGTCTCTGTTTCAGGCAAAGCAAAAGCAGAGATGAAAGCCGCAATGATCAATATTGAAGGCCAAGGTAAGGCCGATATAAAAGCAGCATTAGTGTCGGTTAACGGCAGTGCCATGACACAAATAAAAGCCGGGGCCATGGTGCAAATTCAAGGCGCAATTACAAAGGTAAATTGATGATGTTGATAAAGGTTCCTCACCAATCCGCGCAAGACATCTTAAGTGTCTATGAGCCAAATGCCGCATTCGCAGAGTTAGCAGACGCAAACACTACCCCTATCGATTTGGTTTCTGTGGCGATGGAAGAAAAGCTGTTTGCCGATGCTGTGACTTTTCTTGCACATGCTCTCCCAGTTCGTGAATCCATTTGGTGGAGCGTGACCTGCGCCGCTTCTCTGCATCACTGGAAAGAAGACGAGGCCAATGCCATTCGCGCAGCAAAGGCTTGGGTCTATATGCCAGATGAAACAAGCCGCAGGTTTGCAGAAAAAATGGCAGAAAAAGCGGGGTTAGAAACCGGTGCAGGCTGGGCTGCTCAAGCGGCCTTTTGGAGCGGTGGTAGTATGATTAAACCAGAGGATCCTGCCGTTCCCCCTCCCCCATACTTGTACGCACAAGCGGTCGCAGGAAGTATTAACCTTTCAGCAGTCTTACCTGATGGTGAAGAGGCAAAAGAACGCTATCAACAGTTTGTAGAAATGGGTCTAAACATCGCCTCTGGCGGAAACGGTCAACAATAGAGAAAGAACATGCTTCCAGCAGCCAGAGCAACAGACATGCACATGTGCCCAATGCAAACACCAGCATTGATACCAATACCTCACGTAGGCGGGCCATTGCTCCCTCTACCAACAACAGTATTGATCGGCAACCTACCAGCCGCCACTTTAGGGCAGATATGTGTTTGTGTCGGTCCACCAGATAGTGTTGTTAAAGGAAGTGCGACAGTACTGATGAACAATAAGCCCGCTGCGCGTATGGGCGATCTAACTGCCCATGGCGGAACCATTATTATGGGAATGCCAACCGTCTTGATTGGTGGATAATAACATTTTCTTCACTTAAAATAGGACGGTAATCTATACTATGCTCTCATCATAGTAAGCTTAGTGCTTATCTGAAATAAGAATTCGATCCGTAGCTCACTTAATGAGTGCTTGGCTACGACGCTCAGCCGTCTTTTGCAATTCATCTAATCGACGAATAAATAGCAGGTAGGAGATCTGCTCGATAACTGAGATTGGGTTAGCGACGCCGCCTGTCCAAAACATTGCCCAAACTTGGTCGATCTGATTACGAATTTTGCCTGTTAGCATGGTGATTCTCTTTTAATAACACGGTAGCCAAGAGCTTGGCCTATATTGGTTATATTTTACTGTATCGATGATGCTTAAACACTTAGTTTTCATGATTATTGTGTTAATGCTTTCTTAACTGCTCTGTCCAGCGCTTCTATCCATGCGGTCTCATACTCACTCTCAGTTCTAAGAACTGTTTCTCCAGCAACTTTTTTAGTTCTAAATGGATGCTTAATTTTCTCCACTATTGAGCAATGTTCTTCGTTTGCTTCGGTATCCCAACGAACGCCTTTCTCAGAGCACGCTTTCATTACATGAGATAACCCATCTTTACCACTTTCAGAAAATCCAAATAATCTAGAGCCTAAACTGTGCTTGTCATTAATATCGCTAATATCGACTTCAATGATCACTAAGGGAATATCTTGATAGCTAAAATAGGCGCAATGATACGTTCGGGGTTCTTGTGTAAATTTATTCTTGTAGATTAGAGAGTTATTATCCGGTTTTGGCATTGCCAAGCACTGTGTTGAATGGTGTTTATAATCAAGAAGCTTCATTAGTTTATTGATTACCTTTTCAAAAATCTGAAAATTATCAGTGGGTGGCACTTCTTTTGGTTCTTCTAGTGGAAGTGGATCATCTGTATCATCACGATTAATCGCCCAATCTAATTCTTGAGCTGATCCTGTTGCTGAACCATGACCAACACCTGAAACGTCAGGTTTTGGCTCTTCATTCATATTAATCGTTGGTATAACCCTTGATAGCTCTCTTCCTGAAATCACTTTAACTTCATCGTCTGAATCACAAACAAACCTAAATCCTTCTTCACTCACTACATCCCGCTTTCTATGTGTTCCAGGGGTTGCTTGAAAATCAAGTTGCGAGTCGGGATCTGAACGGTTAACTTCAGGCCGTTTGCCATTTTTAGGTTCAACAGGAATTAACTCTCGTTTTCTTGGATGAGAAATAGATACCTTTTTCTCGTAGTCAAAGTAAGGCGCATTAACTCGTTTAATTTCGATGACATGAAAAAGCATAGAATCTTCTTGGTCGTATTCACCAAGCAGTTTGAACCGCCAACCTTTTAATGGTGGCGGAGAAAATACAAACTCCCAATTCAACATTTCTTCTTCAAGTAAGTGCTGATAAATACTATTAAAGCTTCGTCTTGCATCAGGGTTGAGTAATAACCACCTAAGATGTTCGCATGCACTTTTTGAATCAAGGTTCTTTAGCGGGTAATCAGATAGTCTGTGAAATCGGATAACACTTTCACCCTGAACAGTATCTATAGTCGCCATACCCTGTAAACCATTTGGTCTTAATGCTGTGCGTGTTAGATGAACATTATGTAAGAACAAAGTTCGAGCTAACTCCAAGTAGGGTATAGCTACTTTTAAATTACCATCTCTTAAAATAACAAAATTAGAGCTTGTTGATGACGTTTGTTGGGTGTTATTGGTAACTTTGAACTCTATCGACTCACTTTGTGACGATGATATTCGTTCTTTATTGTCGTATTGAGAGTTGATAACAAGCATAGGTATCAGCTCTGCGGGAATACGATTTTCAGGGTGACCAGAGAACTGCACGTTGATGAAGGGTCTAACTTTATTATTGAGAACTCTCTTAGTATAGATACTTCCGATATTGATTAATGGCGTATTTTCAGGAAAGTGCCTGAGCTCTCTGCCAGGCTGGGATGTCCAGTCTGAGAACTTCCCTCGCAGGTTTTCTGCTACGCGTACGGCTGAGCCCAGCAAGTCGTTCAATCTCACACATCGGCCTTAAAATATCTTTATGCTCAATGAGTTGAACCATAACACGACTTAGCCTCCTAATTTGATACTCTTCTATAGATTCGCTATATCGATCAAAAAACAGACTGCAAAGCGGTAACTTATACAGCTTTTTCTCAACGAGACTTTTCTGCTCGATACTAGATGCAAACCACAACTTAGAATGTCGAGGGTCTTCCACCCTGTCATCGGCTCTATTTTTAGTTTTTATGAGTTTTTTAACTAACAGCAAATCTCGTAATCGCCAGTCAACACGGTTGTTTTGATAATTGGTGACTAGATCTGGCTTATGCTTATTGAGCCATCTAGAATCATATCGATAAAGCCAAGAATACAGCCTTGCACCCAGATCTGTAGTTCTAATATTTTTAAGTGACGTTGCGCACGAAGATTCTAAAATACCAAGCCATTGGGTTCTCACTTCATCTCGTTTGACTACATTCTTCGTAGATACCGTAGCTGATGTATGATTTTCAGTTGTGGAAAGTTTTCTTGCACGATTGAACACCTCGCATAGGTCAACAAGAGCATGATCAAACGACAGCCAAACAATAAAATGCTGTAAATAGCTATACGATCTTCGGTGCTTTCGGAACATAGCAACTAGCCATGTATTACCTCCAGAAAGAGCCAAGCCTTGTTGATTTAACCATTCATCAGACCAAGTTTTCCGCAATAAATTAGCTATGCCTTTGTGGTCAATTCTTGCGCCATTCATAGCTCCCTCATTTTTTGCAAGCTGCTGATAATAAATGGTCCATTGCTTAGGTGAAACATAATCCAATTTAGAATTGAGTAAGGTCTCTACCATACAGGCTAATTTCAATTCATATGGTTGAGCGCCTTCAGATAAATGACTGGAACATTCATAGTAATTAGAACCAATAAAGTGATGACGATGAGTCGAGTGTATAAACAAGTTTGTATCTAGCAAAGTACATTGATGCTCAGGGCAAGCTTTGACTCCAGGGGATTGAAACAGACGTTGCCAGTATGTGAAACCTAGAGTCTTGCTTTGCTCTTGCCAACATTGAGGGCAAATTTTGTAACTTTTTGGCCATTGGATGACAGAAGCAGGGATCCCCGAGCGAGACATGCTTGGATTTGCACTACTATAAATGAGATCAGCTTGTAACGTCTTATACTGGTTTGGTGATAGGAAAGGTTTAAATAATGGTAGGTGCGAATGACGCTCGACGATTAATCTAGGATGAACTCCCCAAACCTGACCTACATGATCCAAAAGCTGCGCAATATGGCCTTGTAAAAAAGGCGAAGGAACGACCATTCTATTGCCAAATAGAATGTCTAATGCAACCTTGTCATCTTTGATGCCCATTTGCTGGATAAATCGAGCAAGGATGCTTGTAAGCAACTCATCTTTTTGAGCAACTGGAAAGTGAGTCAACATTAAAGCCACCAAACAACTCATTTTACTTCTTAAAGTATAGTTTGTGGCTCTATGAATTACAGGTAAGGCGTGATATCCAGAATCATCCCCTCATTTTTCAAATGGCGATATGTCGACATTGGCTCATCGCTTCTTAGTAACCGGAGATCGTTGTCAACATAGCAAGGTTCTAGTTTAGTAATCTTTGATTTTGTGGGCTTGCTCTCGGCTACTGGCTTATCCTCTAGCGATTTTATGTGGGCAACCAACCCAAACAAATCTTCATGAGGCTTTTCATCGATAGCTTGCTGCGCCGCTAACTTAGCGACATCATCACCTAATCCCATGCGAATTAGCATATCGGTGAGTTCAACTCGCTTGTCATTAGGGAGCTCATCTATACTTTCCTGCTCCTCTTGTTGCTTGTCGCCAACCTGACCGATAATACGGATTGTATCGGCAGGCAGATCCAAGTCAGCATACTTGACTATTTCTGCTTTGCGACCGCTTTGGAGCGCTCTGATCATCGGATGAATGATCGACAACTCTTCATTAAAGACATCCTTAACTAACTTGAGTGTAATCACTTCTTTTCCTGCAACTACCGATCTCGCTTGGCAAAGGTAAAACAATGAAACCGCTACATGAGCAATTCCTTGAGTGAGTTCCCAAAACAAATCCTTCATTGGTGTAGTAATCGGTGTCGGTGATTGAAACCACTGCAATTTCCACATCCTATTGAAAAAGCGGTCCCATTCACTTTCATTGGCTGTATTTGATAGGTGCTCAAATCGATTCCAATTTAAATTACCAAACTGCGCAGCACGGCGAGCAGACCTCATCGTAGGTGAAAAAAGTTCGAGAGCGTTTGGGGTTCCAATGAACAACACTGGTATTTTGATTACGTTAGTGAGCGTAACGAAGAAATTAAGTAGTTTGGTCGCACCACCGGAACGTGCGGCATTAAGGTGTTGAATTTCGTCTATGACCAAGATACCAATAGAATGAAGAGCGCATACTCTAGCTATGTCACCCAACATAGACTCTGCGGATGATCTCGACTTCACGTAGAGCATTTCATAGTCGCTTCCAATAGCATCGTCTACCGCTCGAAAAAAGTGGATACATAGGCTCTTTGCCGAACCATCATGAGGGCAATCAATCTTTAGCCATACCAACTGCGTATGCTGATATTCTGGGTGATAAATAGCTTGATGCTTATATGAATCTAGTATTGCCTGAACAGCGGTAGTTTTACCTGTGCCAGAACACCCAATAACAGTTGTTGCCAATGCTGCACTACCCGCATTCCTCGATGCCGCAGAAAAATCGACATTGTCGACATCTAAAAGATTACGCTGGTAGTCAATCGATGCGATGTTTCGCCCTAGATATCCTCGGCGAATCATCCCTGAAATCATCTGTTCTAGTTGAAGATGAGCTTTTGTCGGGTATAGAAAACCATCGAGTATTCGCATCATCGCATGGCGACGGATGTACCCAGGTAAGGTTTTTTCGGAGTCTCGTACTTTAGGATAACGATTTAGCTCTTTGGCCGTATTCTGAGGCGAGTTCAATAAAGGTAGTGCATTGATCAAAGGCTGATCTCGGTAATCTTCGATTTCAGGGTCAGCGTATTCCGCATGGTGAATCTTAATCATCGTCATCTCCTAAAAAATCATCCAGTGACGGGTATTCAATGCTTTCCGAATTGTGACCAGTTTGAATATCAATGATTTCAGCACTACTTTGCTTTGACTCAGGCTTGAGATTAACAGAGGTATTGTCTCGCTCAAGCTCCCTCTCTTCATCTCGATTCCCCTTAATTCCAGTCAATCTTAGTGAGTCTGTTAATTTAGGCAAACTTGCCTTTTTATCACGCTCTCGTTTGGCGATACTCTCCATCGTTTCCTGTAGGTCAGGAGCCTCGAAATCCTTATCTTGATTCGCTGACGCCTCTGCGACTTTAGAAGACTTGAGAATGCCCGCAGCATCCACAAAACTCATTCCTTTGTATCGACGGCTACGATCTGAAAGCTCACATATCCAATAAGATTGATAGCTATTATCGGGTCTCAGGTAAACGACATCGGTTCGGCGCGGGTCAAAAGCCACCTCAACTTTCTTTGGTCTTGTATGCTTAAATCGGTCAAACCAACCTTCAGCTATTGCTTCATGGCAAGTGTATTTCAGCCCTTTGAAACCAATACCTACCTCAGATACTGTTCCTTTTTCAGTAGGTAACAAGTTCACCTCAACCATATTTTTACTGCATGGTCTCAATTTTCCAGTTCGATTTTTGATTCCCCAATTCCAAAGCTGAACGGGGACTGCGGGTAAGTCATCAGGCATATCTTCGGCAAAATCATAATCTTTAACTACATTCCTAGTGTTGTAGTTGATAATGATGTGAATCACGGTTTCAGTGAATGCATGCAAGGTTAATTCTGCGTCTAGCTCATACCGGCGTCCCAAGCGTTTCTTGCCGTTGACTGGCTCTACAATACCACCGATATAGGGTCTGAACTTTGTTTGAAGTGTATTGAAATAACGCTCTACACCTCCTTTATCATCTCCTCGATAGGAACGCGAGTTACTCAGTTGGATGTTGAAGGCATTAACGAGTACATCAGCTTGCCTATGTAAAAGCTCACCTTTATCCGCCATGATAGAAGCGGGAATTCCAACGGAAGGCCATATACTTGAATCGATATCTATTCCATAACTACGACAGTATTCTGTTTTATCAAGAAACGCGTTAGACATCGCCATCATCGCAGCGACCCAAGACGGGTTTTCTAACCCAACGTAAAGCCCTGTAACCATTCGGCTAAACACATCTTTAACTACGTAAACTACAGGTCTACCAATGATTTTATTCGGGTCTTTTTCCGAAACTAAATACAGGTCAGCAATCGTCGCATCAATCTCATATCGGCCTCCTGGACCAATATTCATAAAGGCTGACGTGCTCGTTAACGCTCGAATATCTTTGTCGTAAGTTTTAGATGGCGTTCTTCGTCTAACTACATCATGCTTTTTGTAGTTAGATTCATAGAAATATCGAAACTGACGAAGCGTTGGTATGGATGTTTTATCAGAATCTGGAAAACGGGATTTATACAAGCCAATAGCTTTATCTTTGGCATCTTTTATAGAGAACTTATCGTTTTGAAGAAAGAAGCCATCAATAGCAAGGCTGAAAATCTCGGCAACGTCATCGGTAATGATAGTACCCACGCCTTCAGCCCTTGTCCGCCTTCGACCGAGTTTATTAGCTACATCGCGCCTAGCTTTACCCCTACCACCAGACTTATGATAGTCAGGTAACAATGCGTTTGGTGTCATTCCTCGTTGCCAATATCGACGCAGTTGACGAATGAAGTAAATTCGTGGTTTGCCAGTTTCTTCTACTGCGCTTCTAATTCGATGATTCCGTGACGCCTTATCAAAAAGTTCACAGTGGTCTTTCAATAATATGTTGAGTAAGGAATAAGCGTCGTCTCTCTTGAGAGCTTGTGCACTGCCTAATTCAACATGAGAGAAAATAAAAGGTTCACTGATACCCTGTATTGCTTGGCTAGCGACGAGTTCTTGCAACTCAGAGATAGATTTAAATATGGGCCAAGCTGAATCATCATCGATATTAATCAACCAAATAAACTCTATCGTTTCGAACACAACACGTATTCGCTCGTTTGAATCTTTGTATTGATAGACTTGATTAAGAAGCATTGCCTACCTCCAAACCTGTGCTATCGCTAGTTAAGAGCTCGACATCTTCACACTTCCACTGCGTAAACGGAATTTCTAGTGATGCTTTTAAATATTGATTGGCGATACCATAGCGAAATACTCCGATATGAGTACCTTCCTCTAATTGGTATTGGTCATCCAATTTTGCACAATATCGAGCGACATAAGCTTTTGGTTGCTTAGCTAATCTAATAGCAAGATCAATGACATCTTGCTTGGAGAATGGATATTCGGCTTCGATGTCTATGTCAATGAGTGGCTTTAACCACTTCAAGTTCATTTTGAGTTCGTTTGAGACTTCTTGATCTGTGAAAATGGGGCAAGGAACTTGTAGGCTTTCCCAATATGCTTTTTCTATTTGAAGCTTTTCGACAATGCGTTTTTCATCAAGCTTTAGGGCGGGTTTTACGGGGATAGCTAACTGAAAGCCATCGGTAAAATCGATGAGTAAGTCCGTTGTTACTACCTTAAGTTCACCCTTTTCCTGTGGATGGCGAATACCTAGCTGGCGGCAAATAATTAAAGAGTCAATAAGAGGGATTGGGAACTGCTCTCGAATATCGACGACCTCGTTGCACCAATCGAACACCAAAAATGCCGCAAGCTCATTTCCAGAGAAGAAGTGATGTATGCGGCCAACTGTGGAACTTTTAACACGAACGCTTTCGCCAGAGCTACTGAACTCTCCCATTTTAATAAAGGGAACGTAATCTTTTCCCGCCCCTTCGCCTCGTTTTTCATCTAAACGCTTTTGGTCTTTCTTATTAAGCGGCTTATCTGCATCTGACATAAAAAAACCTCCGACTAAGCTAAACTTAGCAGGAGGTTAAAAAACGATCAATCTTTATTGTATATGATCAGACTTTATTGTAACTGATCAAACTTTATTGTCTGCCGACATATGCTCTGTTAGATAAGCTGACGATTACTCAACCGTTACCGCTTTCGCTAGGTTACGAGGTTGGTCAACGTCGGTACCTTTGATTAGCGCTACGTGGTAAGACAACAGCTGCATCGGTACTGTGTAGTAGATAGGCGCCGTTACTTCACTTACGTGAGGCATTTTGATGATCTTCATGTTCTCATCGCTTTCAAAGCCGGCATCTTGATCAGCGAATACGTAAAGTAGACCACCACGAGCACGCACCTCTTCAACGTTTGATTTCAGCTTCTCTAGCAGGTCATTGCTAGGTGCAATAACGACGACTGGCATATCTGCATCGATAAGAGCCAAAGGACCGTGCTTAAGCTCACCAGCCGCGTATGCTTCTGCGTGAATGTAAGAGATCTCTTTCAGCTTAAGAGACGCTTCCATTGCGATTGGGTAGAACTCACCACGACCTAGGAACAATGTGTGGTGCTTATCTGCAAAATCAGGTGCTAGCGCTTCGATCTCTTTATCGAATACGAGTGCTTTCTCAATATCAGAAGGCAGTTGATGCAGTGCTTGAACAATTTCAGCTTCTTTCTCTTCATTGATTCGACCCTGTAGACGACCAATTGAAGTTACCATCATCAGCATAGCCGCTAACTGTGTTGTGAAGGCTTTAGTTGAAGCAACACCGATTTCAGTTCCTGCGCGAGTCATGAAGGCAAAATCAGATTCACGAACCAGTGAAGAACCGGCAACGTTACAGATGGTCATTGCTGACATGTAACCTTTCTCTTTTGCAAGACGAAGTGCTGCTAGCGTATCTGCCGTCTCACCAGATTGAGAAAGCGTCACAAGCAAGCTATTTGGACGAACAACGAAATCACGGTAACGGAATTCAGAAGCAATCTCTACGTCACAGCTTACGCCTGCTAGAGATTCAAACCAGTAACGAGCTACCATGCCTGAGTTGTAAGACGTTCCACATGCGATGATCTGCACGTGTTCAACCTTGCTTAGGATCTCTTCCGCTTTAACACCGATTGCATTAGTGATTACAGAAGTGTCAGAGATACGACCTTCCATCGTGTTGATTAATGCTGTTGGTTGCTCAAAGATCTCTTTTTGCATGAAGTGACGGTATTGACCTTTATCACCTGCATCGTGCTCTGCGTTTGATTCAACGATGTCACGCTCAACACGCTCGCCGGCTACATCAAATACCGTTACATCACGACGAGTAACCTCAGCAACATCCCCCTCTTCTAGGTACATGAAACGACGAGTTACGCTTAATAGCGCAAGTTGGTCAGATGCTAGGAAATTCTCGCCCACACCAAAACCGATAACGATTGGGCTACCAGAACGAGCAACAACGATACGGCTAGGATCTTTACGATCAACCGCTACTGTACCGTATGCACCGTCTAATTGTTTTGCTGTCTTTTGAAGCGCTTCAACCAATGAATCAGAAGTACGAAGTTCCCATTCAACTAAGTGAGCGATAACTTCAGTATCCGTTTGTGAAGTAAACACGTAACCACGCTCTTGAAGAAGAGCACGCAATGCTTCGTGGTTTTCGATAATACCATTGTGTACAACAGCAATATCACCAGACATGTGTGGGTGTGCATTCGCTTCTGACGGCTCACCGTGCGTTGCCCAACGTGTATGAGCGATACCAGTACCGCCAATGACATGTTGCTGATCGACTGCGTCTGCTAGCTCTTGTACTTTACCAAGGCGGCGTACACGAGTTAGGTTAGATTCGCTATCAACTACAGCGACACCCGCTGAATCGTAGCCTCGGTATTCTAGGCGGCGAAGGCCTTCTACTAAAATTTCGGCTACATCACGCTGTGCTACTGCACCAACAATTCCACACATAGTTTCACTCCATCAATTTCGTTTTATTCCTATTGGCAGCAAGCAAAGGCCAGATCTTTATTAAGATCAATCATAGGAAGGTAAATGCATAATACTTAAATTTGTTTTTACGCTGGATCGGTCAGGATCACTCGAACATCATGTGATTCGATACTTGCTTTGGATTCTTCGCCTAAGTCTGTATCGGTAATTAAGATGTCAATGTGTTCCCATGCCAGCTCTAAGTTCGGGATCTTTCGTCCCACCTTTTCCGACTCAACCATCACGATCACTTCTCGTGACACTTCAGCCATTACTTTACTTAGGCCAACCAATTCATTGAACGTGGTTGTGCCTCTATCAAGGTCGATACCATCAGCCCCGATAAATAGTTGATCAAAATCGTAAGCTCGAAGTACTGATTCTGCGACTTTGCCTTGAAAAGAATCCGAATGGGTATCCCAAGTGCCGCCGGTCATTAGCAGTGTTGGTTCGCTTTCCAACTCATTAAGTGCATTAGCAACGTGCAACGAGTTGGTCATCACAACCAAACCACGCTTGCTGTTGAGCTGCTGAATTAGCGCTCCTGTCGTGCTACCGCTATCGATCACAATACGATTATGGTCGCGAATTAAATCTGCAGCGGCTTTCGCTAATGAAATCTTTCGAGTCGAAACTTGTGGACCCAGTTCTTCATTCACAACCTCTTTCGGTAATGAAATAGCACCACCATAACGGCGTAAAAGCTGACCGTTTTTCTCTAAAGACGCTAAGTCCTTTCTAATAGTGACCTCTGAGGTTTCGAACTTAGCGGATAATTCATCAACACTAACCTCCCCTTTTTCATTCACTAGGTTAGAAATTGCATGTCTTCTGAGCTGGGTGTTTCGTTTCGACATTTAAAAAAGGCCAGTAAGTTTCGAAGTGAAACATATTATAATTACAACGAAACTATTTAGTCCATTTATTTTGATCCAAAAAATTAATAAATAGCGATGAAACCTTGTCCTAAGACAATTGTTAAGCAGTGATATTGAACTCATTAGGTGGTAGAATCCGCACCCGAAAAGAAAAAAAATTACAAAACTGATTGTTATTTTTTTGCAACTTGCCCCCTATATCCTGGTGCAAGTCACAGAAAACCGATACTGAATCAAAACATTTTAGTCATAAAATGACTAAAATTGATGAAAGAGTTACAACTCTGAAGGACATATTGGAAGTCCCGCGCTTTTACTCAACAGGCACAAAATGTTGATGTAGCGGACCAATCTTCAGAACTTAAATAAATTTCAAATTGTAACAATACTTACCGGAGAGTACCTTCCATGAAAAAGACCAAAATCGTATGTACGATTGGCCCTAAAACTGAATCTGTAGAGAAGCTAACTGAACTAGTAGATGCTGGCATGAACGTTATGCGTCTTAACTTCTCTCACGGTGATTTCGCAGAACACGGCACTCGTATCGCGAACTTCCGTAAAGTAATGGAAAACAAAGGTGAGCAACTTGCTATCCTTCTAGATACTAAAGGTCCTGAAATCCGTACTATCAAACTTGAAGATGGTAACGACGTAGATCTAGTAGCTGGTCAAGAGTTCACTTTCACTACTGACGCAACAGTTGTTGGTAACAAAGACGTAGTAGCAGTAACTTACCTAGGTTTCGCTAAAGACCTAACAGCAGGTAACACTATCCTTGTTGATGACGGCCTAATCGAAATGGAAGTTATCGCAACAACAGAAACTGAAGTTAAGTGTAAAGTTCTTAACAACGGTGCTCTAGGCGAAAACAAAGGTGTTAACCTTCCTGGCGTTTCTGTTCAACTGCCAGCTCTTTCTGAGAAAGACAAAGCTGACCTTAAGTTTGGTTGTGAGCAAGGCGTTGATTTCGTAGCTGCTTCTTTCATCCGTAAAGAAGATGATGTTAAAGAAATCCGTGAGCTTCTAAACGCTAACGGCGGCGAAAACATCCACATCATTTCTAAGATTGAAAACCAAGAAGGTGTAGATAACTTCGATTCAATCCTTGAAGCTTCTGACGGCATCATGGTTGCTCGTGGTGACCTAGGTGTTGAAATCCCAGCTGAAGAAGTGATCTTCGCTCAGAAAATGATGATCGAGAAGTGTAACCGTGCACGTAAAATGGTTATCACTGCAACTCAAATGCTTGATTCTATGATCAGCAACCCACGTCCAACTCGCGCAGAAGCGGGTGACGTTGCGAACGCAATCATGGATGGTACTGATGCAGTAATGCTTTCTGGTGAAACGGCTAAAGGTAAGTACCCAGTTGAAGCTGTTACTATCATGGCTCAAATCGCGAACCGCACTGATTCAGCTCTTAAAGCTGAACTAGGTTCTCGTCTAGACAGCCCACGTCTACGCATCACTGAAGCAGTATGTAAAGGCGCGGTAGACACAGCAGAGAAGCTAGCTGCTCCTCTAATCGTTGTTGCAACTGAAGGCGGTAAGTCTGCACGTTCAGTACGTAAGTACTTCCCAACTGCAAACATCCTTGCTCTAACAACTAACGAAAAGACAGCTGCACAGCTAGTTCTAACTAAAGGTGTTAAGCCAGTTCTTGTTGACTCTATCGAAAACACAGACGCGTTTTACATCAACGGTAAAGAAATCGCTCTACAATCTGGCCTAGGTAACAAAGGCGACATCGTAGTTATGGTTTCTGGTGCTCTAGTTGCTTCTGGTACTACAAACACAGCGTCTGTTCACGTTCTATAATCGAGAACAGCAACGCAATAAAATATAAAAGAGGGCTTCGGCTCTCTTTTTTTATGAAACAATATCTTGCCTAACTTTTCAGTACGCTGTATTATCAAGATACAATAGAACTACGTACTGTTAAATTCCAATTGACTCTTTCTAAGAGACGGATTAGCAGACTAGAAATCAAATATATGCATGAGGTTTGTAATGTCTAGTCCTACTCTCACTGATAAAGTATCGAAAATGATTCGCCAAGATATCCTAAATGGTGAATTACTCCCTGGCCAAAAACTCGTTGTTGCTGATCTAAAAAGTAGATACAACGTGGGCGCATCGCCAATTCGTGAAGCTTTAGTACAATTGTCTTGGAGCAAGTACGTAAAACTAGAGCCACAAAAAGGCTGCTGGGTATCTCCGGTATCAAAGAAAGAGCTTAACGATTTGTACGAAAGCCTACGTGTTGTCTCTTCCGTTCTGCTTAAAAAAGCCATTTCATCGGGCGATGAGAGCTGGGAATTAGAAGTACTGACGTCTTACCATAAACTGTCTAAAATCAAATATGTGGCAGAAGAGTTTGACTGTGCAGAGTGGGAAGAGCGTCACCAACAGTTCCATGTATCACTGCTTGAAGGCGCGGATTCGGAGAACATGTTTAAGTTCTTTGATGACTTGATCAACCAAGTTAAGCGTTATCGTTTCCTAGTCCTGTCGGCTGAAGCGGTGACAGGCGATCTGTTCAATATCGATGAACACGAAATGATCATGAAACTAGTACTGGCTAAAAATGTCGATCAAGCGACAGAGCTACTGGATCAACACCTGTTAAGCTCAATGAAACGAATTGAAGAAGTTATCGAAGCGGCATAAAGCCAAGATAGATTCTAACCATATAAAAACGGAGCCAAATGGCTCCATTTTGCTTTACTGTTACTCAAACGATACAGTCGTTAATAACTACCAACCAAAAAACTCTTTGTGATGAGTATTGAGTAACAGCACCATAGGTAAAAAATATAACGCACTTAGTTGAAAACCAAGAATGGCTAATGTGCCTATGGTCAATCTCACTAAAAAATCGACAAACATACCACGCCTCTTTTCACTCGACAGTATGATCCCCAAATGCTTGCTCCAGCGAACCTAATTCGACGACTCCGCTTCAAACTATTGATAAAGCAAGCTAATCCATAGAATTAAGTTAACGGTGTCATCCTTATACTACTGGTAAACACTCTATTTATTACACCATTTGATACGATGAAATCTGAAGTACAGCCATTTACTTATTGTTCAGTTTAGCTCAAATTATCGCCAACATTAGACTTTAGTCTAACTCGCTAATGTTTGTGACACGGATCTTTCCAAAGTGAGATTTTCAGGGTTATTCAATACTGAGAGCAGTTAAATTGCTCATTCAATTGAGATAAGTGAAGAGGAGAAATGAAGGTTTCATGGGTATTCACAACAAGTTTGAATGCTGAAGGTTAAGCCACATCAGCATGGCTTGGGCACAAAGACACTGTATTGCGACCTGAGGATTTAGATTCGTAAAGCCCCACATCGGCACATTTGTACGAACGAGTACTGTTACTGGTTAAATCAGTGAAGCCGACGCTGACAGTAATTTTTGTCCCCGCGGCGAGCTCTATCTCTATTCTTAAGCGATCGAGTACGCGCTTCGCTTCTGTCAGAGACGTGTGTGGCATCAGTAATGCAAACTCCTCTCCCCCAACACGAGCAACAAAGTCAGTACTGCGAAGGCTATCTTGCAAAAGCTTAGCAACACCAGCAATCACACGGTCGCCTTCATCATGGCCAAGCTCGTCATTGATTCGCTTAAAGTTATCAATATCCACTAACGCTAAACATGTCGTCGCTTCATTAGGATAACGCTCAACTAAACGAGAATAGTAAGCGAGCTGCTCTTCGAACTTGCGACGGTTCCAGAGATTACTCAAAGAGTCTCGCTCGCTTAACACGCGTAAACGGACTTCAAGCTCTTTTCTCACCGAGATGTCGACCAGTGACGTAATGTAGTAGCTGATTTTTCCCGAGTTGTTTTTGACCGCATGAACTCGCATAATCGCAGTGAAAGGAATACGAAGTTTGTTCTTACACAACACTTCCCCCTCCCAAACCTCTTCTTGCTCTAGGTGCAGCCAGATTGAATCGCTAGAGAGTGTCTGCTCGGTATTTTCCAACAGCAGTTGTAAGGCATTATGTCCGATGACTTGTTTTTTACTGTAGCCTGTTATGTTTTCAAATTCGTTATTAATCATCATGGCACGATGCTGCTTGTCAGAGATCATCACCGCCGACATGCCATTCAATGCAGCTCGCGCCAACTTACTTTCCAAGCTACGTCGTCGATAGTGAGTCACAAGATAAGCGAACGGATAAGCAAAGATCAAAACAGTAAAGAGGACGATGATCTCCTCATGAGCAAGAACATTGAGATCGCGCTCGGCACGATCAAGAAGCTGATTTTCATTGAGTTGAATCAGAAGGTACATCTTTTGATTATTCGCGAGCCTGACGGTGTTGAACGCGAACAAGTTACCATCTTCAAAAACATAGCCCATTTGTTCACGAGAAATCGCCTCCCACGTCTTAGGGGCAATGTTTTTTAGGTTGAAGCCTTTCCTCTCAGGGACAGAGTCACCGAAAAGCTTACTGCTGTTGTTACTCGCGATGTAATAACCCGCTTCATTAACCACTTCTGCTCTAAAGTCGTAATCAGGCGAAAAGTTGAGGCGTGAAGAGAGCCCCCAAAGATCAAGGTTGATAACAAGATAGCCGACTCGTTTTTCAGACGTTTCTACCGGTGTAAACACACGTAATACTGGAACATAAGGGTAAGAGAGTTCACCATGTTCTGTCTCAAGTTCAATTCCCCAACCGCCGATCTCTTCACTTTCTAGTTCTTGTGCAAACTGATAATAACTAGAACCCGATCTGTCTTGTAGTTGTTGCGGTAAAGTCACGCCTCCCGTCATTGACGAGTAGTTCACGCGTACTAATTCCTTGCCTGCAAGGTCTAGCAAGTGAATTTGGGTGTACCATTTTTGATTAACTAAAACAGATTGCCACACCTCTTCGAGAAGGACTTTAGTTTGTTCAGACGGGGAAGTTGCAAAGTTGACGAGGCTTTGGCTATGACTGAGTAGCTACATCACGGAAACTAATTGAGCCTTTAAAAGATTGTAGTCTCGCTCGGCATACACCAATTGATGAAGAGCTTGCTTAGCAGCATCATCAAAGCTCTGCTGTTTCACTTCTTGGTAGCGTTGAAGGTAAAAGAGACCTACAGCAGAAGACAGTGCGACAGAGATAATCAGCAATGTAATTATGGCTTTTTTATTTCTCATTGCTAACTCAGGTAAATGGAATGCAGCGCGGGATTATAGCACTCTAAATAATGAACAAAATAAAAGCCGCTTAAAAAAGCGGCTTTAAAACTGTTTTTCCAATAACGATCACTTACGCTTTTAGTGCGCGCTCACCGCGAGCAATGCCAACGACACCACTTCGAGCTACTTCAAGCACTTCCGTTACCTCAGATAATGCTTGAATGAAAGCATCAAGCTTCTCGCTAGTACCGGCCATTTGCACCGTGTATTGCGAAGCCGTTACATCAACGATCTGACCACGGAAAATATCTGCTGTGCGTTTCACTTCAGCACGAGCAAAGCCGCTAGCACGTACTTTTACCATCAGAAGTTCACGCTCGATATGCTCAAGCTCAGACACTTCTTGTACTTTAAGTACGTCGATCAGTTTGTGTAGCTGTTTTTGGATCTGCTCAAGCTGCATTTCGCTTGAGTTAGTAGTGACATTCAGACGAGAAAGCGTTGGATCATCCGTAGGAGATACATTCAAAGACTCGATGTTGTAGCCACGCTGAGAAAACAAGCCAACCACTCGAGAAAGTGCACCTGGTTGGTTTTCCATTAATAGTGAAAGGATGTGTCTCATATTATGTTCTCTCCGTTTTGCTTAGCCACATGTTATCCATACCCTCGCCTTTAATCTGCATTGGGTATACGTGCTCGGTGTCATCCACACTGATATCGACAAATACCAGACGGTCTTTCATCGCTAGTGCTTTTTCCAAACCTGATTCCAGCTCATCCGGAGATGAAATACGCATGCCAACGTGGCCATAAGCCTCTGCAATCGCAGCGAAATCAGGAACAGAGTCCATATATGAGTTAGAGTGACGACCTTGATAAACAATGTCTTGCCACTGTTTTACCATGCCTAAGAAACGGTTGTTAAGGTTAATAATCTTAACGGGGATATTGTATTGCAGCGCAGTCGACAGCTCTTGGATATTCATTTGAATACTGCCGTCACCAGTAACAATCACAACTTCTTCATCAGGTTTCGCAAACTTAACGCCCATACCCGCAGGTAGACCAAAGCCCATCGTGCCTAAGCCACCAGAGTTAATCCAACGGCGTGGTTTATCGAACGGATAGTACAACGCAGCAAACATTTGGTGTTGACCAACATCCGAAGCAACATAGGCATCGCCATTGGTTACTTTATGAAGTGTTTCAATAACTTGTTGTGGCTTAATGCGCTCAGACGTTTTGTCATACGCTAAGCAATCACGTTCTTGCCATTGCTTGATTTCGCTCCACCAGCTTTCCATCGCTTGCGCGTCATTGGTGCCGCCTTGCTCAACAAGCAGGTTAACCATGCTCTCTAGTACTTTCTCAGCTGAACCTACAATCGGAAGATCCACTTTTACGTTTTTAGAGATAGAAGATGGGTCGATATCAATGTGCATGATCTTCGCATCAGGGCAGTACTTGTCTAAGTTGTTGGTGGTACGGTCATCGAAACGTACGCCGATACCAAAGATCAAATCCGCATTGTGCATCGCCATATTGGCTTCATACAAACCATGCATACCCAACATACCCAAAGAGTTTTTATGGGTACCAGGGAAAGCGCCAAGCCCCATCAGGGTACTTACCACGGGTAAATTTAGTGCTTCTGCCAATTTTAACAATGGCTTATCTGCCTCAGAAATAATCGCACCACCACCGACGTAAAGCACCGGTTTTTTCGCTTCAAGAAGTGCCTTTAATGCCTTCTTGATCTGTCCTTTATGCCCAGTAAGCGTTGGATTATACGAACGCATTTTGATCGTTTCTGGGTATTCATAAGGAAGTTTGATTTGTGGGTTTAGAATATCTTTCGGCAAATCGATAACGACAGGACCTGGACGTCCTGTCGTCGAAATATAGAATGCTTTTTTAACAACGTCTGGGATATCTTCCGCTTTCTTCACTAGGAAGCTGTGTTTAACGATCGGACGGGATACACCCACGATGTCACACTCTTGGAAAGCGTCGTTACCAATCAGGCTATTTGGTACGTTACCAGAAATAACAATCATTGGAATTGAGTCCATATAGGCTGTGGCAATACCAGTAACGGTATTGGTCGCGCCCGGACCAGAACATACAAGTACCACACCCGGTTTACCGGTCGAACGAGTATAGCCATCTGCCATGTGGGTAGCGGCTTGTTCATGTCGTACTAATACGTGTTTAATTTCAGCCGTTTTTGCATGCAGGGCATCATAGATATCAAGTACAGAACCACCTGGGTAACCAAAGATCTGTTCTACACCCTCTTCAATTAGAGACTGCACCACCATCTCAGCGCCGGATAACATGGCTGTTTCAGGTTTCGTTGTCATATTGCTCTCCTCACCAGTTTCCAATCACATTGGGTGAACATGTTGGGCTGGTTTTACATAGTCTAGGGCTTATTCGTAGCCTAATTCGAAATACTTCCACTTTTTCGGCTATGGCTGTCTGTCGTGATAACAACAAACAGTAATACGAAACAACTTTAACGCTTTATTATCATCTGGTCTAACACCAGAGATCCTACAATCATGTCAAAAAACCAACTATTAGCTGAAAGCATCAAATAAAACCCAAGACAAAACCAAAACTTAGATTTAAAAACCAATCAGAACCCCAAAAAAAGAGTTAAATATTCAAATGAATTGCAGTTTATCGATTAATTACACCCTTATTGATGTGCGCTTTCGCACATTGTGCTGTGTCAGTAGGCATAAAAAATCCCCCTAAAATGCAATCACATTCGTAGGGGGATTTTTAAACAACTAAAAATTTATCTAAGCAGAAAACTACTTATCTTTCGGCTTTTCAGTGTACATTTCTTCGATTTCGTCTTGATACTTATCGTTGATAACCTTACGACGCAATTTCTGAGTTGGTGTCAGCTCGCCATCATCCATAGAGAACGCTTTTGGTAACAGCTTGAATTTCTTCACTTGCTCAAACTTCGCTAGCTCTTGTTGCAGGTCATTCACGCGCTTCTCTAGCATCTCGACTATTTGGTGGTGCTTAATAAGCTCAACACGGTCGTGATACTTGATGTTAAGTTCTTTAGCGTACTCTTCTAGCGAGTCATAACAAGGAACAATTAGTGCAGAAACGAATTTTCGCGTATCAGCGATAACGGCAATCTGTTCGATAAAGTGATCTTTACCAATCGCGCCTTCCACGACTTGCGGTGCAATGTACTTGCCGCCAGAGGTTTTCATTAACTCTTTGATACGGTCAGTAATGAACAGGTTTCCATTTTCATCAAAATGACCTGCATCACCAGTTTTCAGGAAGCCGTGCTCATCAAAAGTCTTAGCAGTCTCTTCTGGCATCTTGTAGTAGCCTCGCATTACCATTGGGCCACGAACAAGAATCTCGTTCTTCGCACCAATTTTCACTTCTGCACCTGGCATCGACATACCAATTGAATCAGGATTAAAACAACGATCATCCCAGCATGATACTGTCGCCGTTGTTTCCGTCATGCCGTAGCCAAGTTTTACGTTGATACCGATAGCATGGAAGAAGCGACCAATGGTTTCATCCAGCTTCGCGCCACCACATGGCATGAAGTTAATGTTACCGCCTAGCAATGCGCGTAGTTTAGAGAGCACAAGCTTATCGGCTAGCGCATGGCTCTTCTTCAGCATTAACGATGGTGTACGACCTTCTTGGTGACAAACCGAGAGCTTAGCCCCCATGTTCACAGCCCAAGTAAAGAGCACTTTACGAATAAACGGTGCTTTAGATACCTTCTCGTGAATCGCTGAGAAAATCTTCTCGTAGAAGCGAGGAACCGCAGACATAACCGTAGGTTTAACGTCGCTCAACGCATCACGAACTTGCATGGTGTCTTGCAGATAGCAGTTGGTTGCGCCTTTATAAAGGACATAGAAAGTCCAAGCACGCTCAAATACATGTGATAACGGAAGAAAACACAATGAGACATCGTCTTTAGTCAGGCTAAGACGCTCATCGTGGCCTTCTAGTTGATAGCCAATATTGGTGTAATCAAGCATTACGCCTTTCGGCTGGCCTGTAGTACCAGAGGTATAGATGAGGGTTAGTAGATCGTCCATGCTTGCAGCTGCAAGACGAGCATCAAGTTCAGCTTGTTGAGCTTCAACACCACGCGCCATAAAATCTTGCCAAGACACAGCAAAACTGTGCTCTTGAGTATCGATGTCAGCAGACATAGCAACGATGCTTTTAAGCTGTTCACACTCTTCGAAGATGTTAACAGCAGCATCAAACTGAGCTTGTTCACCAACAAATAAGATCTTCACATCCGCATTCTGGATAATGTAAGAAGACTGTGCAGCGGTGTTCGTTGGATAAATCGGTACTGTCACAAGACGAGCTTGTAGAGATGCACAATCTGCCACAGTCCACTGAGGCATATTATTGGAATAGATACCGATCTTATCTTGAACTCTCAATCCTTGAGCCAACAGTGCTAATGAAAGCGTATCGATTTGCTGTCCAAATTTTTCCCAGCTAATACCTTGCCATACATCGTCTACTTTGTATTTCAAAGCTGTACGGCTGCCACCTTGGGCAATCTGGTCACGAAGTCTTTTTACGATATGAAAATCTAAATTGGCCATCTCTTTACCTTTGGCTTACACCTGTAAGCTTTTTTGAGCGCACAAGTGTACCTCTGCTCATGGAAAAGGCAACTGATGAAGCTCAAAGTTATAAGTAATAGTACGTCTCACGCTAAGTTTTCTATCAACAAAAATAGCAGGTACAAAAAAGCCCTAAGCCAGAGTCCCAGCTTAGGGCTTACAAATCATAGGGATTAGTGCTTAGTTAAGCGCCACGACTTCGCCACAGATCATCATTAACTGATCTCGTAACCAAATGTGTCCTTTATCCTTTTCACTTGATTCGTGCCAGCTTAGGAAGCCAGAAATTGCCGCATTATCGAATGGGAAATCTAGAATCTGAAGCTGATCTTTGTTCGCTGCATGCTCAACCATCCAACGAGGTGCAACCGTTACAAGCTCAGATTGACCAACAACGTAAAGTACATTGCTTAAGCTCGTCCCTTCGTAGAAAGGCGTGCAATCTAGATCACGGTACGCTTGCTCAGAGAAACTACGCTGACCATGGATACGAGACAGTTTTGCGTGCTTTTCGTTGAGCAGCTCAGCAGCTGAAACTTCGCCATTGATGCGAGAGTGAGAAGCAGAAGCAACCACAACCAACTCGTCTTGGAAGATCTCAGTGCTTGAGAAGCCTTGCTCATCAAAGCGAGCGTAATCAATCACGAAGTCGATTTCTTGGTAACGCATACGCTCAGAAAGTTGACGATCAAACTCAGCGTCCATGTGCAATTTTACACTCGGTGCTTGGTCGTTGATTGTCGACATGATCTTAGGAGCAAAACGCATGTCACATGGGCTGCAAATCGCAAGTTTAAACAAGCGAGAAGAAGACTCAGGAGAGAACACAGAACTTGGTAGTTCGTTGCGTACTAATTGTAGAGCTTGGCGGATTGGACCAAACAACTGACGAGCACGTTGAGTCGGCTGAATACCACGACCTTGGCGCATGAATAGTTCGTCGTTGAACATCACTTTTAGACGAGCAACAGCGTTACTTACCGCTGGCTGAGACATACCCAGATTATGAGCTGCACGCGTAATGTTCTGCTCTTGCATAACTGCATCAAATACAGTCAAAAGATTTAGGTCGACTCCACGAAGTGTGCTTTCCATTCTGTAGCTTGCAATTGCACTCATTGCGTCTTTTTCTCTAACATTCAAGTTGCCTCTTGTCGGTTCGACAGCGTTAAATTGGTAATGGTATGGGAATAGATAACCACTAATTCTTATATTTATCAGACCGATGCTTTTCGGATTACCACTACTATTAACCAATAATTCGCACGCTACCAACAAGATTGATAAAGAATAATTTTATTTTACCTTAATGATTAAATAACGACTTAAAATCAACCGCTTACAGAGTTATAAAAAAACATAAAAAGCGACAATTATGATTTTCATTTCGACTTATTTAGCTGTTCTATCGTTTGGTTACATTTGTTACAATTTATTGAACCTGTGAATTGTTCACCCAGTCAATTCAGAAGCAATACTTATGAGTTAGGTGAGCGATGCATAACTTGGAAAATCAACCTTGTCCCAAAGTTGCTTTCTTAAGTCTTCCTGATTCGACCAATTTCCCGCTAATACCCACTCTGCAATCGCACTGGCGACGTCTGGGTAAGTGACCACCTCAGCCTGTTTTTCGTTAAGCCACTCACGTAACGTCGCCGCATCCAAAAAGCTCATGGTTTGGGCCAGCCCTAATGCCTCAAGCGTGGCCACATTACTTTGCTGTTCAAACTGTCCTTCAAGCGGTTTAAGCAATAACTTCTTCCCCAAGGTTAAGGCTTCAGATGGCAATTCAAAACCACCATTAGCCACCACTCCAGAGCACTGGTTGAGGTCGAATTGGAAGCCGGCATGACTGAGTGGTTTGAACTCAATATTTTCAACTCGGCTTTGCTCAATAATATTCGGGTGATAGCAGACAAAGTTGTGAGAAATGGACTTCATCAGAAGCTCTGAAATCGCCTCTAGATCTTCAAACGGTAAGTAGACCAAAGTGAAATCTTGCGGTGCTTTGGTTTTCTGATCACCAATGAGCGTGTGAACGATAGGTGGCAATATTGGCTGTTCAAAGTGGTACCAATGCAAACCAATAGCATGCTCTGTTGGCGCAAAATGTTGAATAACAGAATGTTCAATCCAGTTACCCCCCTTCTTTAGGTACATCATAACGGAATGCATTTTGGTGGCTTATCCCAATACACGGGACACCTTGTTTTTTGGCAGCCCAAGCGGTTACCGGTTCGAAGTCATTCAATACCAAATCATAAGGTGTGAGATCGATCTTCTTCATTTCCTTAAGGAATCGCCATATACTATTTTTGATGAAAGTCTTGGAGTATTTAACCTTACCTTGCTCACTGTAAAAGGTGAGTCCATGCCGAGTTTGATAGTTGCCAAATTCTTCCATGGAAAAGTATTTACTCTCATCCCGTCCAGAAAACAGAAAATCGACATCAATATTATGTTGGCGAAAAGCAACAGCCATTGCTCTCGCACGAGCGATGTGACCATTCCCAGTACCTTGTACGCCATATAAGATTTTCATTCAGGTTCCTTGAAGATTAACAATTCGAGATCGGTTGTCTTTGCCTGTGCCTTTTTAATATCAACAACAGAACAAACAGCCATACGACTAAGCGCTATAAAATGAAGTAAATGGCTAGGTTTGTGCACGCTATACCTAGCGCTGCACCAATCAAGACATCCGTTAAAAAGTGCACACCGAGTAGGATTCGAGAGCCAGCAATCGCTGTCGCCCAAATTAAGCTAAAAAGATAGAGACTTGGATAGAAATGTCCGATTAGAGTCGCCATAACAAATGCAGCAGCGGAATGCCCAGAAGGCAGGCTATATTTATCTGATGGCACAATGTGAGAGTGAAGCAATGAAGAGAATTCAGCCGGTCTACGGCGCTTAAGGGTGTTCTTGGCTAACCAATAAATCGGCAGCTCTATCGCAAAAGCGGCGAGACCAACCATTAAAAATTCACGACCTGTATAACCATCAGCTAACAGCGCAATCAGAGCGATCAACACATATAGGTGACCATCCCCGGTATGAGACACCGCTTTACTCAGTGTTGCATGTTGCCCGCTATAACGGTTCTTCAAACAGAAAACAGAAAATGCCACATCCCAGCGGACAATAGGTTCGATAGTACGCATACGATCTCCTTAACAATCCTTATTCAGTTAAGGCTCAAGGTATGCCCCTGAAATGACAGTTAAGTGACGTTTTGAATGAACTAAAATGAATTTTGAAGTGAATGACTAACCGAAGTCGTGGTCGTGAGCACTTAGATACAAATAAAGCGACTCAAGGTCGCTTTATTGTTCTTAGAATAGGTAATAACCGATATCTATCTCGTTTCTAGTCCATTAGCGGCTCATGCTTTTTCACTAAACCAAAGTCAGCCAAGATGGCGTAAGCCGCAGGGATCATGAACAACACCAATAAGGTAGAGGCAAAAATACCAAATACGATCGAGATAACCAGCGGCTGAATAACCTGTGCCTGTAAACTGGTTTCCGTTAACAACGGTAGCAAACCTGCCGCTGTCGTCATTGAGGTCAAGAATACCGCACGGAAACGCTCGCGACTGGCTTTCACCACCGAGTCATGCACGCTATCGCCCTCGTCGACGTGATGACGAATGTATTGCACTAACAAGATGGAATCATTGACCACAATGCCCGCAAGCGACACAAAGCCCATCATGCTCGGCATACTTAACGCGTGCCCTAACAACCAGTGACCGACAACTACCCCAATGAAGGCCAGTGGAATCGCTAACATTACGACGACCGGTTCCAAGTAGCTTCGGAACTGATAACTCAGAATCGCAAACACACCGAATAACCCCAACAAGAAACCTTTACCCATCGAGGCTCCAGTCTTAGCCGCATCTTTGGCTTCACCTTCAAAATCGAAGCGTAAGCCCGGGTATTTCTGAATAAGCTTGGCTGCTTCATCTTTTTGGAACTGAGCCAAAATTGCTGCAGAGCTCGCCTTCTTATTATCAATATCACCAAAGATACTGATGGTTCTCAAGCCATCGATACGCTGAATTCGTACGTAGTTGCGTTGGAAATCTAACGTTGCCAACGTTGCTAGCGGAATCTGGCTGCCATCTGCAGTGATAATGGGGAAGTTAGCCAGTTGCTGTAAATCGCCAGCCTGTTCTTTATCAAGTCGCACCTCAATCGAGATATTCTCAACTCCAATTTGAATCTCATCCGCAGTCTGACCAAAGAAGGCCGCACGTAGCTGAGAAGCAATCATCTGCCCATTCACATTGTAGGTTTCCGCACCTGGGCGCAGCTTAACTAAGATCTCTTCTTTACCCATACGCATGTCATCAAGCACGCCATGCACACCATCAAACTGATTAAGGTACTCCTGAATATCTAAAGAAGCCGATTTCAATGCAGCAAGATCATCATGTTTGGCGCGGATCTCGATAGCACGTCCGCCCGGCCCCATCGTAGGCTGTTTGAAAACTAGCGAGATAGGATCAGCCAAATCGCCGATGTCTTCCCGCCATGCATCAATAAAATCATCGATAACGGTGTTGCGGCTCTCTGCACCACGCAAGTCTAAGCGCACAGTGGCTAAGTGTGGGCCTGATTCATTGGCATCTGCGTTAGCATTGAATTGGCTGGTGATATGCTCAACCAATTTATTACCGTCCTCTACGTCTTCACTCCACTGCTCATTCAAACGTTCAGCAGAAGCGACTATTTTGTCGACGACTCTCTCGGTTTGAGACAGTGATGCGCCCGGTGGAAGAATAATACGCGCTTCAGCAATATCGCCATCCAACTCAGGGAAGGGCTGGAATTTGACAACGCCACCAGCAATCAAGGAGATAGATAACAACAGCAGAGTTATCACACCACCCATAAAGGCATAACGGAACGTGACCACCTTCTCGACCATGTTCACCAAGGTTGTATTGCGGAAGTTCTCAAACTTCTCTAACAACACAACTTTGAAACGCAGCGCTGGCTTGTCATTTTTTTCTTTGCGTAATGAATGAGATAAGTGATTTGGTAGAATAAGAAACGCTTCGATTAGGCTCAGCGACAACACCAAGATAAGAACCTGAGGCACCGCTTTAAGCACCGCGCCCATTTCCCCATCAAGGAATAGTAAGCTACCGAAAATACACACCGTGGTTAAGAAAGAAGATAACACCCCGGGGAGCACTTTCTTAACACCGTTGTATACCGCATCATCAACGTTTTGCCCCCTATCTAAATGGGAGGCTATCGATTCGGCAATTACGATGGCGTCATCCATCATAATACCGATCGCCATCAATAGGCCGACCAGTGACATGATGTTGATCGACAAGCCAAGGTTCGCCATTAAGAACAAACCACCAAGGAAAGCGACGGGTAAACCTGCCGCCACCCAGAATGAATATCGCAAACTGAAGAACAACCACATGGTGGCAAACACCAGCACAATACCTTGCCAGCCGTTGCGTACCATCATGGTTAAACGATCCCAAAGTACAGACGAGAGATCATTGGTCATTTGAAGTGTCACGCCATCAGGGGCTATCGCGCTCTGATCTTCCACGAATCGGGTGACGTTTTCTTTAATTCGTAGCGCATCATCTTCTTTGTTTTTACTGATCTTCAATAGCGCAGAAGGCTTACCATCAAATAGAACCTTCTGTTCATCCAGTTCAAAGCGATCGGTGATCTTAGCAATATCCCTCAAACGGATCACTGAGCCATTCGGCGCTGATCCAACCACGATACTCTCTAATTCAACCGGCGTAATTCGTCTTTCATCAAAACGAATCAAGAAGTTTTTGTCTGGCGTCTCAACGTTACCACTTGGTAGCTTTACATTCTGACGACCTATTTGGTCTGCAATATCACCGACACTCAAACCTAACTGACGAATGGCTTGGGTATCCAGTTCCACAAGATATTGGTGATCAGAGAAGCCGCTAACATCGACCAGTGAAACATCATAATCAAGCTTCATGATACGTTTGAGGCCTTCAGCGTAGGCCTTAAGTTCAGGCCATGAAGTTTCAGCTGTAATCGCGATATCCACTACCGGTTCATTCCAATCCAACTCTTGAACAACTGGAGATTCAATCTCGCTCGGGAAATCATTGATCGAGTTGATCTGAGTTTGCACGTCCACCAGCATTCGACCGATGTCTGCTTTCTCATTAAGCTTCAGAATAAGACGAGCACTGCCTTCTATTGCCTCACACTGAGTTTCTTCAATATTAGCTAGGCCATCGACGGCATCTTCCATTCGCACACACAAGCTCTCTTCCACTTCTTGTGGTGATGCACCGGGATAAACGATCGCCGCCATAATGTAAGGTGGATCATAGGCAGGAAAGGTTTCGCGCTTGATGGTTGATAATGAGGCCAAACCCATGATCAACAAACCAAGCATCAATAAGTTTGCAGCCGTCGGGTGTCGGGAGAAGAACCGAATCATGACGCATTCTCCTGCACACCCGCTGCTAATTCAGTAGGCTTCGACTCTTTAAGCAGCATGCCTTCAATCGCAGGTAAAACGTCATTGAGAATTAACTTATCACCAGCGTGCAGTTCACCCTCCACCACCACTTGGTTATCTCGGCGATAAAGCACTTCAACATTCACCACTTGTAAGCGCTGGCTGTCATCCATCAAATAAATCTTATCGCCATGTAAAGCGCGTTCAGGCACAACCCAACTCGGATTGGCTAAGCCTTCAATCTCCGCTTTGACGAACATGCCATTGACCAAAGGAGTGGCACTGCTTGGCTGAAGAGCTGAATAGTCTTGACCAATCTCAAGAATGATCCCTGCAGTGGCTTGGTTCTCATCAACGGTTTCACTGATTCTCGCCACCTTAGCAGGCCAACTGAGGTTAAGGCTGCCACTGTTTAGCTGAATACTTGCTTTGATCGGTGCTTCATAAGGCTTCGGTATGCCTGCGGCATCACGAGGGAATTGAGTAAAGCTTGAGGCTAACGTTTGCATATCGTGAATAGAGAGTTGCGCCTCAACTTCCATAACCTTAATCCCGTGAGCAACAAACATCTCTTGCTGAAGATTAACCACTTGGTTTTGTTCGATATCGACCTGCGCAATCCTCATCGCTCTAGGCAGGGTGATGGTTGTTTTATCTAAAGATCGTTGCACCTCTTTTACCTTAGAGACATTGACCTTAATCACCGCTTCCGCGACACGCTTTTCATCTGGCATCAGCGCAATTTGGTTATCAATATCCAATACGATCTTCTGTTGAGATAACGCACTTTGCTGCTGGAGATCAACATCGGATTGAGAGGTGAGCCCTTTCTTACGCAGATCTTGTTTACGTTGCAGCTCTTTATTGCTGATCACTAAGCGGTTCTTTTCGATCTTTAGAGTCTGCTTAAGGTTATCTTCTTCTTGGTTCAATTTAGCTAATGAGGTCTGACTTGATTTAAGATCCGCTTCAGCTTGTACCAATTTCAACTCGTAATCTAAGGGATCGATCTTGAGTACCTCAGTTCCCGCTGGAATGATCTGCCCTTTTTCTAGGTCTGGATGTCGATAAACAATCTGCCCAGTCACCTCGGCAATGGCTTTCCATTGAACCTTAGGTTCCACCTTGCCAAAGCCCACCGCCAACGGCGCGATCATTTGTTGTTCTAAACTGACGGTTTCGACTAAACGAGATCGATCGCCCGCAGGCTTAGTCGGCAGATCAGGTTTCAAATTAATTGCAGCCACAAGACTGATAACACCAACCGCTAGAGCCGGAAAGAATAGGAGCTTTTTACTTATTTTCATTATTTGGGTTCCTGCTCAGATGAAGGGCTAGATACATTGATAAAGCCTTCGGTCATCAATTGAATGTTGTGTTCGATTAGGCGGTTAAGAAAGGCTTCATTAAGCTCAATACCGTGGATCGCTAACAAAGGTGGCGGTGCAATAAAAGGAAATACCATCAAGCTTATATACGAAACGCGACACAGTTTTGGATCCATGTTTTGTTTCAAGATACCCTGCGCAACTAACTTTTCAAAGATGACATCTTGCGCTGGCTTAGCCACATCAAGAAAGACCTTCTCTAGCAACTCTCTTTGAACTTCTGAAGGTGGCATATTCATCACTTGAGCAATCAAGCGAGGAAACTTCGGCACCTTAACCATCTCTTTGTAGTAAGTCCGCATTAGGTCGAGAAAGTTCTCGTGACTGCTCTCTTCAACCAACTTCTGCATTTGCAATTGCATAGGACGCAGCGTTTCGCGAAGCATGGCTTCAAACAAGCCCGCTTTATTACCAAAGTAATAACGGATCATCGCGATGTTCACGCCTGCACGCTCGGCAATTAAGCGTGTCGACACCTTATCGTATGGTTGGACAACAAACAGATCACGAGCATGTTCTATGAGTAGTTGTCGCACATCCAAATTCTGTTGAGGCCGCCCTGCTTTGCGCGCTGTCATCACTTTGACCTAGTCTATAATTAATCAGATGATTAATTATAGAGAGAAATAGATGCAACTGAAGAAGATTAATTACTCACTATTTAATCAAATGATTAATTAAATCGAACCATACTTTTAATTCTGTTGGTGAATCGTTCCATTAAAAAGATTTACTACAAAGTTTTAACCTACACATCAGCCAAACGATAAACTAACCCGCCAATACAAAACTTCCAATCAGTCGATTTCGCCAACATCAGAACAAAAAACAGCACAAACCAAACCAAAACACTGCCAATGCACGCTGATATTGGATTTTCTTGTTTGACGCTCAGAATAAATTACGGTAAATATGGTGTTAACAGTTTATTTACGGATATTTGTGTAATGATTTTTTCTTCTTCTCGACTGCTGAAACTTCTCCTTATCGTGAACCAATCGCGCGGGTAAGTTGTGGGTCAAGAACTACACAAATATTAAAACCCGCGCTGAGCGGGTTTTTTTGTAACTGGCACTTTTAAAAGAACATCATTCTTAATAATAATTTGGATAGCAATCGATTCATTATCGATATAAGGAAGCACCCATGAACGATCAAGTAATAATTTTTGATACTACCTTACGTGACGGCGAGCAAGCATTGGCTGCAAGCCTTACGGTAAAAGAGAAGTTACAGATCGCTTATGCTCTTGAGAGACTGGGTGTCGATGTTATCGAAGCTGGCTTCCCTATCTCTTCTCCAGGTGATTTTGAGTCAGTACAAACTATCGCTAAGCACATCAAAGACAGCCGTATTTGTGCACTTTCTCGAGCCGTAGCGAAAGATATCGATGCCGCAGCAGAAGCGCTTAAAGTTGCTGACCAGTTCCGTATCCATACCTTCATTTCTACCTCAACAGTTCACGTGCAAGACAAATTGCGCCGCAGCTACGACGATGTAGTAGAGATGGCAGTAAAAGCTGTCAAACATGCTCGTAACTACACCGATGATGTTGAATTCTCTTGTGAAGATGCCGGTCGTACCCCTATCGATAACCTATGCCGTATGGTTGAAGCCGCGATTAAAGCAGGCGCGAAAACCATCAACATTCCAGACACCGTGGGCTACACAGTACCGAATGAGTTTGGTGGCATCATCAAAACGTTATTCGATCGCGTGCCCAACATCGATCAAGCGATCATCTCTGTTCACTGTCACGATGACTTAGGTATGTCGGTTGCAAACTCAATTGCTGCTGTGCAAGCGGGCGCTCGCCAAATTGAAGGCACAATCAATGGTATTGGCGAACGTGCAGGTAACTGTTCTTTAGAAGAAATCGCAATGATCATCAAAACTCGTCAAGAGCTTTTGGGTGTTCATACCGGCTTGGATCACAAAGAGATTCACCGTACCAGTAAGTTGGTAAGCCAGCTTTGCCACATGCCAATTCAAGACAACAAAGCGATCGTAGGTGCTAACGCATTTAGCCACTCTTCAGGTATTCACCAAGATGGCATGCTTAAGAACAAGAACACTTACGAGATCATGACACCTGAGTCTATTGGCTTGAAAAACAAAGCCTTAAACCTAACAAGCCGTAGTGGCCGAGCCGCTGTTAAGAGCCACATGGACGCGATGGGTTATAAAGACAATGAGTACAACCTAGATTCATTGTACGAAGACTTCTTGAAGCTTGCTGACCGTAAAGGACAAGTGTTCGATTACGACCTAGAAGCATTGATGCACTTCGCAAATCTACGTGATGAAGATGACTTCTATAAACTTAACTACCTAAGCGTACAATCTGGTAGTGTTATGTCTACCACCAGCATCAAATTGCAATGTGGTGATGAAGAGAAATGCGAAGCTGCTGTCGGCAATGGCCCGGTTGATGCCTTATATCAATGTATCTACCGCTTAACAGGCTACGAAATCGCGTTAGACAAGTTCGACCTGACTGCAAAAGGTGAAGGCGAAGATGGCTTAGGTCAAGCGGACATCATTGCTAACTATAAAGGCCGTAAGTACCACGGTACGGGCGTTTCAACCGATATCGTTGAAGCTTCTGGTCAAGCGTTGCTACACGTTATCAATAGTATTCAACGCGCAGACACTATTGCTGAAATGAAGCAGCAAAAATTCGCGACAGTTTAATACTCCAATAACAGAGCCCTAGAGCCGATGTTGTTGGCTTTAGGGACAAAATTTAAAACGAGCCAAACAGCTCAGTAACAAGAATTAAAGGATTAACATGACAGATAAATCATACAAAATTGCCGTACTACCTGGTGATGGCATTGGCCCAGAAGTCATGCAACAAGCACACAAAGTGCTAGACGCGATTGAAAAGAAACACGCAATTAGCTTTTCTCGCGAAGAGTATGATGTTGGTGGTATCGCGATTGATAACCACGGCTGTCCACTTCCAGAAGCAACCGTTGCAGGCTGTGAAGAATCTGACGCGGTACTTTTTGGTTCTGTCGGCGGCCCTAAATGGGAACACCTCCCACCAAATGACCAGCCGGAACGTGGTGCCCTACTTCCGCTACGTAAACACTTCCAACTATTCTGTAATCTACGTCCTGCACAAATTCACAAAGGTTTAGAGTCTTTCTCTCCCTTACGTGCTGACATTTCAGGTAATGGTTTCGACATCGTTGTTGTTCGTGAACTAACGGGCGGTATCTACTTCGGTCAACCAAAAGGCCGTGAAGGCGAAGGCGCAACAGAAAAAGCATTTGATACTGAGGTTTACCACCGTTACGAAATCGAACGCATTGCAAAGATTGCATTTGAATCTGCTCGTCTACGTAACAAAAACGTGTACTCAATCGATAAAGCGAACGTTCTGCAGAGCTCTATCTTATGGCGTGAAGTGGTTGAAGAAGTCGCGAAAGACTACCCAGACGTGAAACTAAGTCACATGTACATCGATAACGCGACCATGCAGCTAATCAAAGACCCATCTCAGTTTGATGTGATGCTTTGTTCTAACATCTTCGGTGACATCATCTCTGATGAGTGTGCAATGATCACTGGCTCTATGGGCATGCTTCCTTCTGCAAGCTTGAACGAAAGCAACTTCGGATTATACGAACCAGCGGGCGGCAGTGCTCCGGATATCGCAGGTAAGAACATCGCGAACCCAGTAGCGCAAATTCTTTCTGCAGCGCTAATGCTTCGTTACAGCCTAGGCGAAGAAGCCGCAGCGCAAGACATCGAAACAGCGGTATCTAAAGCACTTTCTGCAGGTGAGCTAACCGCTGACCTTGCAGGCAAAAACCAAGCGCTGACTACCTCAGAAATGGGTGACAAGATCGCTGAGTACATCTTAGCTTCGTAAGCTAGATGCTTAGATTAGAAGCAAGTACATAAGAATAATATCAAGCCAAGTCAGCTTAAACAGCCTGACTTGGCTAGCAACAAACACTGGGACTGATGATCCCAAGGAAGAAAAGCTATGTCGACAAACCAGCAAGCAAAAACCTTATACGAAAAAGTTTATGACGCTCACGTTGCGGTTGCAGCGAAGGGCGAAACGCCAATTCTTTATATCGATCGCCACTTAGTCCACGAAGTTACGTCGCCACAAGCCTTTGATGGCCTGCGTGAAAAAGGTCGTAAAGTTCGCCAAGTAGGCAAAACTTTTGCAACCATGGATCATAACGTATCGACACAAACGAAAGACATCAACGCTTCTGGTGAGATGGCTCGTATCCAAATGGAAACGCTATCGAAAAACTGTGAAGAGTTTGGCGTCACGCTCTACGACCTAAACCATAAATACCAAGGTATTGTGCACGTCATGGGCCCTGAGCTAGGTATTACTCTACCGGGCATGACCATCGTATGTGGTGACTCACACACGGCAACACACGGTGCATTTGGCTCATTAGCATTCGGGATCGGTACTTCAGAAGTTGAGCACGTTCTAGCAACTCAAACGCTAAAACAAGCTCGCGCTCAAACCATGAAGATCGAAGTAAAAGGCAAAGTCGCTGAAGGCATTACCGCAAAAGATATCGTGCTCGCGATCATCGGCAAGACAACGGCCGCTGGCGGTACAGGCTATGTGGTTGAATTCTGTGGTGAGGCCATTACTGACCTTACAATGGAAGGTCGTATGACGGTATGTAACATGGCAATCGAGCTTGGCGCGAAAGCGGGTCTGATTGCTCCAGATGCAACCACTTACGAATACATCAAAGGTCGTAAGTTCTCTCCTGAGGGCGAAGACTTAGAAGCCGCTATTGAATACTGGAACACATTGAAAACCGATGCTAACGCTGAATTTGATGCAGTAGTAACTCTAGAAGCTGCAGACATCAAACCACAAGTCACTTGGGGAACCAACCCAGGTCAGGTTATCTCAGTAGACGCGCCAATCCCTGCACCAGAAAGCTTTACAGACCCTGTTGAAAAGGCATCTGCAGAAAAAGCGCTGGCTTATATGGGTCTTGAAGCCGGTAAATCTCTATCGGATTACAACGTCGATAAAGTCTTCGTAGGTTCTTGTACTAACTCGCGTATCGAAGACATGCGTGCAGCTGCAGCAGTAGCAAAAGGCCGCCAAGTAGCGAAACATGTTCAAGCATTAATCGTTCCGGGTTCTGAGCAAGTAAAAGCACAAGCTGAAGCTGAAGGCCTAGATAAGATCTTCATAGAAGCTGGCTTTGAATGGCGCTTGCCGGGGTGCTCTATGTGTCTGGCAATGAACAACGACCGTCTAGGTCCACAAGAACGCTGTGCTTCTACATCAAACCGTAACTTTGAAGGCCGCCAAGGCCGTGATGGTCGTACGCACCTAGTTAGCCCAGCAATGGCAGCCGCAGCGGCTATCGCTGGTCACTTTGTCGATATTCGTGAACTTTAATTAGAGGATTTAACATGTCAGGTTTTCAACAACACACCGGATTAGTCGTTCCTCTAGATACGGCCAACATCGATACGGATGCGATCATTCCAAAGCAATTTCTACAGAAAGTAAACCGCATTGGTTTTGGTAAGCACTTGTTCCACGATTGGCGCTTCCTCGATGACGCAGGCCAGCATCCAAATCCTGAGTTTGTAATGAATGCATCACGCTATAAAGGCGCTTCAATTCTACTGGCTCGTGAAAACTTTGGTTGTGGTTCATCTCGTGAACACGCACCTTGGGCGCTTGCCGATTACGGTATTCAAGTGATGATAGCTCCAAGCTTTGCCGATATTTTCTACGGTAACTCGATCAATAACCAGATGGTACCAGTTCGTCTTACAGAGCAGGAAGTTGATGAAATCTTCCAGTTCGTAGAAGCGAATGAAGGTGCTGAGATTCATGTTGATTTAGAAGCAATGAAAGTCAGTGCGAATGGAAAAGAATACTCGTTTAAAATGGATGAGTTCCGTCGTCACTGTTTGCTGAATGGTCTAGATAATATCGGCCTGACGCTTCAACACGCCGATAAGATTTCAGAATTTGAAGCTAAGATCCCTAGCTTCCTGAAATAGCATCACACAGTTTGTGTACATATAAAGGTTGGCCTAGCGCCAACCTTTTTTATTTAGCTGATCTTTTAACTGAATGTGCTTATTAAGCTCAGCCCTTTATTTAGATCAGTTCCGCTATTTAACTGAAGAGCCATGAAAGAAAATCGTAAAGCATAAGGTCTTAGTAGTCAGTCATCAGGAGAAAACCATGAAACAACTACTCTTTATTATTAGTCTACTTTTCTCGACCCTTGCTTGGTCTGCACCTAAATCCGAACTTTGGCCATACTGGAACCAAAGTAATGAAGCGAACTCAACACAGGTGTCTCATCAAGATTGGCAGCAATTCCTCGATAGCTATTTAGTCAAGCAAGGCCAACACACTCTATTGCGTTACCAAGCAGTGAACACTGCCGATAAGACCAAACTCAAGCAGTACATCCAGAGATTAGAACAGGTTAATCCACTCGACTATTCAAGAGCCGAACAGTATGCCTACTGGGTTAATCTATATAACGCCGTAACCGTCGATTTGATTCTTGATGCCTACCCAATAAAATCCATCACCAAGCTCGGCGGGCTATTCAGTTTCGGGCCTTGGGGAGATGATGTTGTGACGGTCAATGGGAAGTCGCTGACACTGAATAATATTGAGCATCGAATCTTAAGACCGATTTGGCAAGATCCGCGTACGCATTATGCTGTGAACTGTGCGAGTTTAGGCTGTCCTAATTTACAATCTCAGGCCTTTACTGCTGACAATACGGAAACGCTGCTAGAACAAGCGTCGACCGAGTTTGTTAATAGCGACAAAGGTGTGTTAGTTAAAGGCAATAAGCTCCAACTATCATCGATTTACGAATGGTTTGCTGTGGATTTTGGTAAAGAGAAACAGCTCATTCAGCACTTAAACCAGTATCGAACTCAACCTGTCACAAATACCAACAACATCAGTTATGACTATGATTGGTCACTTAACAAAGCGAATTAGTTTTAACATTAAAGCTCATGAATGAAGCTAAACAAAAAAAGAGGCTAGTGGTATGTTATCCACTAGCCTCTTTTCATCTGTTTCACTGTGCTCTAGAGCTAGAAACTTGAACCTGGTTGCTGCAAAAACTCAATTTCTTCGGCAGTAGACTCTCGCCCCAACACCTCATTACGGTGAGGGTAACGACCAAAGCGCTCAATAATCACTTTATGTTTGAATTCAAAATCCAGATTATTTTTTAAACCCGCCTGAGAAAAGAGCAAGACCGCCTGTTCATGAATCAACAAAGATTCACTGTGCATATAAGGCATATACAAGAAGCTTTTTTGTTGTTGATTCAACTGATGATCGAAACCACCAGCAACCGCTTCTTGAGCTAAAGCTAATACCATTGGGTCAGCTGAAAATGCAGCCGAATTGTTTCTGCCAATATTTCTAGAAAACTGATCCAGAACAATAATCTCAGCCAAACGCCCTTCCGCGGTTTGACGCCATTCAAAAAGTTCACCTTGTACAGCCACTTTATGCAATTCAGAGAATCGAGTCTTAATTAAAACATCGACCTCTTCACCGCCAGTAAACCAATCCTTAGGCGTCAGCTCATCGAACCAAAACTCTAAAACATCATGATAAGTTAATGTCATCTAATTCCCTTTAAATTTAACTAAACGCTTTTCACATTAAATACAATTCACGATAGCTCTATTACTTAAAACCTTTGACCTTCTTAATTAGGTCATAAGCATTTTGAATTTCTTGTGACTTCTCTTTCGCGACGTTCATCATCTCTGGCGGTAAACCCTTTGCCATCAGTTTGTCTGGGTGATGTTCATTCATCAGTTTACGGTAAGCTTTCTTCACTTCTTTACCGTCGGCACTTTCACTCACACCCAGTACCTTAAAGGCATCCGCCAATTGGTTCTGTTGTGAGGCTTGTTGCCAACCTGATGACTGTCCGTGACCTTGATGACCACCAAAGTTTCCGCCTTGTTGTTGGAATCGGAATGCCGCTTCTTGCATCTGCAAGCGACGCTCTAGTTGCTCTGAAGAGAACCCAAGTCCTTGCGCTATCTTATGAAGAACCTGACGCTCACTTGGGTGCAAGCTGCCATCGGCAAACGCCGCCGATACCTGTAGCTCTAAAAAGAACTGCAGAAGATCAAAGCGGCCACCCGATGAGATCTTCACACGCTCAAGCACATCGCTTAACGGAAAGTCACTTTCTTTGCCATCACGAAACGCATCTTGCGCTGCTTTACGCTGCTCGCCATGCAGGTTCATACGCTCCATCATGGTAGAAGCAAGCTGAATCTCTTCAGGTGTTACCTGCCCCTTAGCTTTAGCAACATGTCCCATAACCGAAAAAGCCGCTTTAAAGAACTCGTTTTGCCTTTCAGCTTGGCTTGGCCCGCGACCAAAACCAGAACTATTGAACCCCGGTTGGTTCAAACGTCGAGCCTTATCAAATTGATGCCCCAAAAATAGACCAAAAACTAAACCAAGTGGGCCTCCAAATAAAAAGCCAAAAAAAGCGCCCAAAATTTTGCCAAATATTTGCATTATGTGTTCTCTATCTATGAATTTTATCTGAGTAACGCTGTCTGATGATGCTGAATGCTAATATTTCCTTTATCATAAGGAAAATGCTTTATTAATTGGATTGATACTAGATCAACCCTTCATCTAGTGACACAGGATAGTTCAACTTCATGCAATCTTTTTCCCGCACCTTGTTAGCCGCTTCTATAAGTACGGCGTTATACGTGTCGACAACTCAAGCTGAAACAATCACCGATGGTAGTGTGCAGGAAATGCCCTCTATAGATCAATGCTTGATCGAACCCGCTGCCGAAAACGAGACACAATTGCCCGCTCATGTGGAATCAGATCGCTTAGAGGCTATCAATGGTGACAAGGCAATATATTCAGGTGATGTAAGAGTTACGCAAGGAAATAAAACAATCCTTGCTGATAATGTAACGCTTCACCAACAAGAAAACATCGTTGTAGCTGAAGGTAACGTGAACTTTAGTGACGGTCAAATCAAGTCTATATCAGACAAGGCGACCAATAACCTCACTACCGATGAAATGACGCTAGAAAATACCGACTACGAATTTCTTTGCGAACCAGGTCGAGGTAATGCGGTATATATTGCGAAAACAGGCAAGGCGGTTTATGAGATAGAGGATGGCTCTATTACCTCTTGTCCTATTGGTGATAACGCTTGGCGACTAAGAGCTTCAAGTATTGACGTTGATCAGAATGAAGAACAAGCAACCTTCTATAATCCACGCTTTGAAATCCAGAGCGTGCCTGTTTTCTACCTGCCTTATTTAACTGTTCCTATTGGCGATACTCGTAAAACCGGTTTTTTATACCCAACCGTCTCATACGGCTCAAGCGATGGTTTTGAAGCTGAAATCCCAGTTTATTGGAACTTAGCACCAAACTACGACTTAGAAACAACTTTGAGGTATATGGAAAAGCGCGGCACACAACTTAACAGTAAATTCCGTTACCTAAGCGATTTGGGCTCAGGTAACATACAGTCCGAGTACCTGCCCGACGATAAGAAATTTAAAGATAAAGGTGACCGCTGGGGAACACAATGGCAGCACACAGGTATCTTCAAAGAAGCATGGTTATTTGAGACGGACTACTCTAAAGTCAGTGACAATGATTACTTCACCGATATTAGCTCAAGTAGCATTGGTAACCGTGAAGACGGTCAATTACTACAAGAAGGTCGAGCGACATACCGTTCACAAAACTGGGATGCGTCAGTATTAGTACGAGACTTTCAGGTTCTTACCACAAGCAACAACCTGCCTTACCGCTTAATGCCACAGCTAGAGTATAACTACTATGCTCCTGAGGTCATGGATTACCTAGATTTCGACCTCATCAGTCATATATCGATGTTCGATACCGATGCTTCAGGTAAACCATCTGCAACGCGTGTACACGTTGAACCTGGCATTACAATTCCGGTTGGAAACACCTGGGGTACTTGGACAACAGAAGCTCGGCTACTTGGTACATATTACCAGCAAGACCTTGATGGCGTTGATACAGGTAGTGGCTCAGATTATGAAGGACTAGAAGAATCTACCAGTCGTGTTATTCCTCAATTTAGAAGCCACGCTGGCATCGTCTTGGAACGAGATACCACGATTATAGGTAACTATACACAAACGTTAGAGCCTCAAGTGCAGTACCTTTACGTACCCGAAGAGGATCAAAGCGAAATTGGTCTTTACGATACAACACTGCTTCAGACTGATTACTATGGCTTATTCAGGAGCCATAAATACAGTGGCGTAGATCGAATTGCTGCGGCAAATCAGGTCAGCTATGGCGCATCGTCTCGTTTCTTTGATGATGAATATAAAGAGCGACTTAATATATCCTTTGGTCAAATTTTCTATATTGATAAAAACACCAAACAGAACTTAAAAAGCAATGATGCAGATAAGAACTCAAACTACTCATCTTGGGCAGTAGAGGTCGATTTTAACTACGATGACTACCTGTTCTACCATGGTGGCGTGCAATACGACATTGACACTACTGCGATGCAGCTTGCAAACAGTACGTTAGAATACCGCTTCACTGGTGGTTACGTACAAACTAACTACCGTTATGTAACAGAAGAATACATAAATGAAACTGTAGATTTTGACGTATCATCAATTACAAGAGAGGGTATCTCACAAGCAGGTCTACTTGGTGCCTACCAAATTTCACCAAAATGGAGCACAAGTGCCCAATATTTCTATGACTTAACTACACAAGAAGATCTAGAGTGGCTAGCTCGTTTAAACTACAGATCGGATTGTTGGTACATCGGCTTTACCTATAGTAACCGTTTAACGAACAACATTAGTGATCCAAATATCACACCTGAATATGAAAACAACTTTAGTGTGAACTTCGGTATTGTTGGCTTTGGTACCAATATCGGCTCTGATTCAGGTGCAGTTGGTGAAAGCAGCTCTGATAACTCATTGAGCTATGGCCGTCCATTCTTCTTAAATAACTAATTTTCTTTACTGATAAACATCAGTAAATATAAAGGATTACACATGACATTGTGGAAACACACATTAATTGCTATCGCAGCAGCTTGCACTGTATCAACGAGCTACGCAGCACCGGTTGAGCTCGATAGCGTAAAAGTGATCGTTAACGAAGGCGTTGTCTTACAAAGTGACATCGACGCTTCAATGAAGACACTGCGCGCAAACGCTAAGAAAAGCGGTCAAACATTACCATCACAAGATGTCTTGAATGAGCAAGTTCTAGAAAAGCTGATCATTGATACGATTCAAACTCAAGAAGCGGAACGTATCGGTGTTCGTATTGATGATGCTCGACTTGATCAAGCAATCGAAGACATTGCGAAAGACAACAACCAGACAGTCGCTCAGCTGACAGCATCCGTTGCTGAAGAAGGCCTAAGCTACAATGCATTTCGTGAACAAGTAAGAAAAGAGATTGCAGCAAGTGAAGCTCGCAATGCCTTGGTTCGCCGTCGTATTAACATTCTTCCTGCAGAAGTAGACAACCTAGCGGATATCCTAGCGCAAGAAACCAATGCGACTGTTCAATACAGAATTGGCCACATTCAACTTCGATTCAATGATGACCAAACCAAAGAAGAATTAGAAGCACAAGCGACAGATTTAGTGGAAGAGCTAAACAACGGCAAAGACTTCAGCACTATGGCTTATACTTACTCTAAAGGTCCTAAAGCACTACAAGGTGGTGATTGGGGTTGGATGCGTAAAGAAGAGATGCCTACGATTTTTGCAGACCAAATCAAAATGCAAAATAAAGGCAGTATCATCGGTCCATTCCGAAGCGGTGTTGGCTTCCATATTTTAAAAATTGAAGACGTAAAAGGTTTGGAAACCGTTGCAGTTACCGAGGTGAATGCACGTCATATTTTGATTAAACCAACGGTTATCTTGAGTGATGACGGTGCCAAAGAGCAGCTTGAAGAAATCACTCGTCGCGTAAACGCGGGTGAGGCTAGCTTTGGTGAACTTGCGCAGCAATACAGCCAAGACCCAGGTTCAGCTGTTCAAGATGGTGAACTAGGTTACCAAACTCCTGATTTATACGTACCTGAATTCAAGCATCAAGTGGAAACACTACCTGAAGGTAAAATCAGCGCACCATTCAAAACGGTTCATGGCTGGCACATTGTTGAAGTGCTGGATCGCAGAGAAGTAGACCGTACAGACTCCGCTTTGAAAAACAAAGCATACCAAATTCTATTTAACCGTAAGTTCAACGAAGAAGCTGGCGCTTGGCTGCAAGAAGTCAGAGCGAGTGCTTTTGTTGAAATGGTTGAGGATGACCAAGATGACAACTAAACGCCTTGTCATTACAGCAGGTGAACCGGCGGGAATTGGGCCAGATTTAACTCTCGCCTTATCCCAAGAAAGCTGGCCACATCAGCTCGTCGTTTGTGCGGACAAAACCCTACTAGCAGAGCGAGCTCAAATGTTAGGGATCGAGGTTGAGCTGTTGGACTACGACTCAACCTCGCCCAAGCAACCTCAACGCTCTGGAACATTGGTTGTGAAACATGTTCCACTCGCTGAAGTCGCCGTTGCAGGTCAACTTAATGAAGCGAACGGCCACTACGTATTAAATACATTAGAAACCGCAGCAATTGGCTGTATGAATGATGAATTTGATGCTATTGTCACCGGCCCTGTTCACAAGGGTGTAATTAACCGAGCTGGCGTTGCTTTTAGTGGCCATACCGAGTTCTTTGCAGAGAAGTCCAATACTCCACTTGTCGTGATGATGTTGGCAACAAAAGGGCTGCGTGTTGCTCTCGTAACAACGCACATCCCGCTAGCTTATGTATCTCAAGCAGTGACCGAAGACAGATTAGAGCAAATTATTGCTATTCTGCATAAAGATTTGGTCGAAAAGTTTGCCATAGAGAAACCAACTATTTACGTGTGTGGATTGAACCCACATGCGGGTGAAGATGGTTGTTTGGGTCGTGAAGAAATAGAAACCATCACCCCTACGCTAGAAAAAATTCGCCAGAAAGATGGTATTAATTTAGTTGGCCCATTGCCAGCAGACACCATCTTTAATGAAAAATATTTGCAAGATGCAGATGCTGTTTTAGGTATGTATCACGACCAAGTACTCCCAGTATTGAAATACAAAGGGTTTGGTCGCTCAGTGAACATCACACTTGGCTTGCCGTTTATTCGTACATCAGTCGATCACGGTACCGCCTTAGACTTGGCAGGGAAAGGCCAAGCCGATACAGGGAGCTTTAGAACAGCGCTCACGCACGCCATTGAATTAGTAGAGAAAAAGCAATGAGAAATGATGTCCACTTAGGGCACAAAGCGCGTAAACGTTTTGGTCAAAACTTCCTTAACGATCCATACATTATTGATGGAATCGTATCGAGTATTAATCCACTTCCAGGCCAAAACTTAGTAGAAATCGGTCCTGGTCTTGGTGCGATTACTGAGCCTGTTGGCAAGCTTGTCGACAAGTTAACAGTAATTGAACTGGATAGAGATCTTGCTGAACGTCTGCGTAATCACCCTGATCTTGCTGAAAAGCTAACGATCTATGAAGGCGATGCAATGAAGTTCGATTTCGAACAACTTGTTAAGCCAAACAACAAACTCCGTATCTTCGGTAACTTGCCATACAACATCTCTACACCATTGATGTTCCACCTTTTTGAGTTCCATAAAGACGTGCAAGACATGCACTTTATGCTTCAAAAAGAAGTGGTTAACCGATTAGCAGCAGGCCCTGGCACTAAAGCTTACGGTCGTCTAACGGTTATGGCTCAATATTACTGTAAAGTCACTCCTGTTTTAGAAGTGCCACCAACAGCATTTGTTCCGCCACCGAAAGTAGACTCAGCAGTCGTTCGTCTTCAGCCTTATGAAGTACTGCCTTACCCTGCAAAAGATCTTAAGTGGTTAGATCGCGTATGCCGCGAAGGCTTTAACCAGCGTCGTAAAACAGTACGTAACTGCTACAAGAGCTTAATCGATAAGGAAGTGCTTGAAGAGCTAGGTGTGAACCCTGGCATGCGCCCTGAGAACCTGACTCTCGAACAGTTTGTCGATATGGCGAACTGGTTGCACGACAGTCACAACGCTGACAAATAATCGTAAAAGGCTCCTACACTTCGGTGAGGAGCCTATTTTTTATGTAATACTTAAAGCATACCAACAACAAAAGGTGCGAATATGGATATATCTACGCCTTGTATCAAATGCCAGGTTCATTCTAAATATATTGAAGAACAATCTGAGCCATCTAAGAATCGCTACGTTTTCGCTTACATCATTACCATCAAAAACCTTAGTAAAACAACAGTGCAACTTATGTCTCGCCGCTGGCTGATTACCGACTCTAACGGTAAACAACTCACCATAGAAGGTGATGGCGTGGTTGGACAACAACCAGTGATTGAAGCCAATGACGAATACACATACACCAGTGGTACCGTCATCGAAACCCCAGTGGGAGTCATGCAGGGACACTACGTAATGACCGATCATAAAGGTATTGATTTCATAACAGAAGTCGACCCATTTAGACTGGCTATCCCCAATATTCTTAACTAGTACACATCTCTACCATTTACAGGAAAATACTGTGTCGAATTATATTGTCGGAGACATCCAAGGATGCTTCGACGAACTTCAGTTACTGCTTGAAACCATCAACTTTGATAGACAACAAGATACGTTATGGGTCGCCGGAGACTTAGTTGCTCGTGGTCCTAAATCCTTAGAGACGTTACGCTTTGTTCGTAACCTTGGAAGTTCAGCGAAGGTGGTATTGGGTAATCATGATTTACATTTACTTGCGGTATCCTTAGGCCTCTTTTCAGCCAAACCAAAAGATAAGACTCAACCCATTCTTGATGCTGAAGACCGTGGCCAATTGCTGGAATGGTTAAGACAACAACCCTTGATGCAAGAGCACCCAGAGTTTGTCATGACACATGCGGGCATATCACCTCAATGGGACTTAGAACAAGCACGCACAGAGAACCAAGAAATAACATCGTTGCTCAAATCGGACCGTTGGCAATGGCTTGTCAAGAACATGTACAGCAACACGCCAGATCTCTGGAGCAAAGAGTTGCAAGGTATAGAACGTTATCGCTATGCGATCAATAGCTTTACTCGAATGCGCTTTTGCTCTCCCGATGGCCGACTCGACATGGCTTGCAAACTGCCGCCCAATGAAATTACGGATGAACCTTTGATACCCTGGTTTGACCTTTCACAACGCATTACGCTTGATAAAACCGTGCTCTTTGGACACTGGGCAGCCTTAGAAGGCTATTCAGGAAAAGATGTGATTGGTTTAGATACTGGATGTGTTTGGGGAGGAGAATTGACGATACTTCGCTGGGAAGATAAAAAGTTTTTCACTCAAGATGCGCTATAGAGATACGAGATACGAGATACGAGATACGAGATACGAGATACGAGATACGAGATACGAGATACGAGAAGTTTGCGTTACTGTTACAGTAACGCAAACGTTTTTAATTTCAGAACTTAACGCTCGAGAATCACAAACTCCATGTTGTGTTTATTCTTCTCATCAGCTTGATAAGTTTCGCTAAAGCTCTGCTTCCAATCCTGTCCCCAACGAGGGAACTGTGTATCGCCATCAACTTGGAGGTCGATATGAGTCAGATAGAGCTTGTTAGCTTTAGACAGACAGCTTTCATAGATAGAGCCACCACCAATGATCATCACTTCATCAACGTCACTGACAAGTTCTAATGCTTGATCAATTGAAGTAACAGTAGTCACTCCTTCAATCTCTAAGCTCTCATCGCGACTGATTACGACATTCAATCGGCCTGGTAGAGGGCGGCCAATTGAATCATAGGTCTTACGCCCCATCACTACCGGCTTACCCATCGTTGAGCGTTTAAACCATGCGAAATCTGCAGGTAAATGCCATGGCATCTGATTATCTTTACCAATTACACGGTTGTTTGCCATTGCCGCTATCATACTGATGATCATAAATAGAAAGTCCTGTCCTTACCTGAAAATGAAATTGAAGCTAGACGATAGGTCTACGACGATAGAATAACAGCCCAGGCACCGCCAAGCCAACCGCTAGCCCCGCGATAATGAACATCGATTTTAAAAAGTTCTCCATCAACATGGCGAGCAATTCTGGGTTATACCCTGCTCTGTTGATTTCGACCATAGCGATCATCGCTTTAAACGCGAAGACTCCAGGAACCATTGGAATCAAAGCAGCGACGGTAAACACCTTTGGGTGCGCCAACAGTTTGTGTGACCAATGAACCCCAATCATCCCCACAATAGTCGCCGCGAAGAACGTTGCCCATTCGATGGGAATGCCGAAATGCATCATTAAGTAACGGCTACCATGACCAATGGAGCCTCCAAGAGCACAATAGATCAACGCACGTTGTGGCACGTTAAAGACCAGAGCAAAACCGACGGCAGGTATCGCCGCAAAAAACATATCATTCAAAAGGCCGAGCAATAATTCAAAGATAGTCATTAGCTTGCCCACCCCCACACATCCGAAAGACTCATCGCTGCAACGATGCCTAAGCTTGTGGCCAACGTTAATAAACTGGCCATGGTGAAGCGTGCGAGACCCATATTAATATGGCCTTTAAGCATATCCGCAACAGAGTTAATTAAAGGGAAACCGGGGACAAGCATCAGCACAGAAGAAGCCATCACGATAGTGGGTTGGCCACCGATGTTATAAAGAGCCGCTTGCGCTGAAATCGTTGTCGTAACAAACGCTGTAATAGCAAAGTTTAACAGCGGATTAAAATGGCGATGACCAATCTCTTGTCTGACGATCATGCCGCAAGCTGATGCGATAAAGGTCATCATGAAGACCTGCCAATCACCGCCAGCAAGATGACTAAAAGAAGCACACGATAATCCAATCATCACGACAACCAACCAGCGATTATAACGCTCAGGACTGATCCCTTGGATCTTCTTGTAAGCTAAATCATAATCAAGAATCCCTTTCTCCATCATGATACACACGTGTTGAATCTCTGTTATCACCTGCATATTAATGCCGCGATCAGCACAGCTTCGAGTTGTCGTTATGCAATGATCATCCATTACTGTTGTCACAACCAGTGCGTTGGCTGACAGTGCAACTTCAACCTCATTCACCCCACAAGCAATACCGATGCGGCGCATAATATCACCGACCAGTGTACTCTCGGCGCCGTGTGCCAATAACATTTGTCCTGACTGAGCGACTAACCTTGAGATCGCTCTTTGTTCTGATGCCATGATTTCCTTCCCATAGGCGTTATACCAATCACAGTAAGTAAGTGAGTAGAGATAGCGCAGGAAAAAAGCTTGAGAACAAGGCAGAGATTTTCGATAAGTAGTTATTCTACAATCAAAATCTCTAACGCAATTATCGAGCGTTTTAACCAGCTAGGGTGACCAGTTATTTACTACGATTGGTATTAATTATCTAGAAATAAATTCTGCATTAAAATTTGATAAGACATAATGATTTAGATACAAAAAAACCGCAATTTTCATTGCGGTTTAATAAAACTATCAGTGTGCTTTAGAAGAAGCGACCAAAGTATTTATAAGAAACGATGAGGATTAGTCACGAACATAGATAACATGACCGTCATCTTCTTCGTCATCCCAGTCGTCCCAATCGTCGTCATCTTCAGTAACGACATTCTTACCAGCCATCGCATCTTTATGGTAGTCATCCCACATAAAGTTAACTTTTTCTTCTTCTTCAATTGCTTCAACTTCACGCGGTAGGTTCTCCATGAACTCACCCAGTTTAAAGCAAAGATCTTTGGTACCGATCTTGTTTACAGCAGAGATCTTGAAATACTCGCCTTCCCAACCTAAAGCTTCGACGATTTCTTGAATCTTTTCGTCCGCTTCGTCTTCAGGCATTAGATCAACTTTGTTGAATACTAACCAGCGAGGTTTCTGTGCCACTTTTTCGCTATATTGCTCAAGCTCGTCAATGATCGTCAGTGCGTTCTGAATTGGATCAGAACCATCAATCGGCAAAATATCGATCATGTGCAGAAGAACACGACAACGCTCAAGGTGCTTCAAGAAACGAATACCAAGACCTGCGCCATCAGCTGCACCTTCGATTAGTCCTGGGATGTCAGCAACAACGAAGCTCTTTTCAGGGACAACACTAACAACACCTAAGCTAGGGATTAACGTAGTAAATGGGTAATCAGCCACTTTCGGTTTCGCAGCAGATACCGAGCGAATAAAAGTAGATTTACCAGCGTTTGGCAGGCCAAGCATACCAACATCTGCTAACAGAAGAAGCTCTAAACGCAGTTCGCGAACTTCGCCTTTAGTACCCATTGTCTTTTGACGAGGAGCACGGTTAACCGACGACTTAAAACGCGTGTTACCAAGACCGTGCCAACCACCTTTACCAACCATGACTTTCTTGCCATGTTCAGCAACTTCAGCAACGATTTCATTTGTATGGATATCAACAGCACGAGTACCTACAGGTACTTTCATGGTCATATCTTTACCACGTTTACCAGTACAGTTACCACCGCGGCCATTTTCGCCACGCTCTGCATTGTAAAAACGTTGGAAACGGTAATCGATCAGCGTGTTTAAGTTTTCATCCGCTTGAATGTAAACATCACCACCATCACCGCCATCACCGCCATCAGGACCGCCTTTAGCGACGAATTTTTCGCGCCAAAAGCTTACTGTACCATTACCGCCATCACCGGCTTCTATTTTTACTGATGCTTCATCAACGAATTTCATTTTTTAACTCCGCACTTACGTTGCGTTACCACTCATCAAGGAGTGATATAAATTCTAGCAGATCCGTGTTTAGATCGATCACCTAAGATCTAGATCGATCTGCAACCAAGGAACAAATAAGGAGAGGTTCTTTGCTTTCTGCTTCTTAAAAAACAAACGGCTTCTTGAAACTAAACGGTTCCTCAAACACCAAATTGCTTCTCAAAACTAAAGCCAGAGCGTCTACTTTTTTATTCTCGCTATAAATAAAAAACCCTGCCGAATCGGCAGGGCTTTTGAATTCAGCTTGAAAGCTAGTATAAATAATCTAATAAAAGATCAAATTACTCAGCTTCGATGCTTACAAACTTACGGTTTTTAGGACCTTTTACTGCAAATTTCACTTTACCTTCAGTAAGAGCGAAAAGAGTATGGTCTTTACCGATGCCAACGTTTGTGCCAGCGTGGAACTTAGTACCACGTTGACGAACGATGATGTTACCTGCAAGAACGGATTCACCACCAAAACGCTTAACACCAAGACGTTTGCTTTCTGAATCGCGGCCGTTATTAGTAGAACCGCCAGCTTTTTTATGTGCCATTGTTAAACTCTCCTAATACTTAAGCGTTAATGCCAGTGATTTTCACTTCTGTGAACCACTGACGGTGACCAGCTTGCTTACGCGAGTGCTTACGACGACGGAATTTAACGATTTTTACTTTATCGCCACGACCGTGTTGTACTACTTCTGCAGTAACCTTGCCACCTTCAACAAGAGGTGCACCAACAGCGATTTCTTCGCCGTTAGCAACAAGAAGAACTTTATCAAATTCTACAGTTGCACCAGTTTCAACGTCTAATTTCTCTAAACGAAGTGTTTGACCTTCGCTTACTCGGTGTTGTTTGCCACCAGATTGGAAAACAGCGTACATATTTTACTCCGCTTTTTCCGCACAGCCTATGGTTGTTAATTCTACAACTCGGGTGTGCGCTAAACTAATCAATAGGGCGCAGATTCTACGGGAATCATGCCGCTATGACAAGCCATATTTTTAAAATATTGGCGAAAACATGTTCGCCAAAGAAAAGTGCGGCAATGATGCCTTTAAGTGATGTATTAATCAACGTTTTTTAGTGTATTATTCAACAATTAAATACAACGTATAAGCCTTACAGGGTACAACTTCAGCCGGATGAACAATGGATTTTAAAGCTATCCAAACGCTTACTGCCAATGATATGGCAAAAGTGAATGAAACAATTCAAGCCCAACTTAATTCTGACGTAAGTTTAATCAACCAGCTTGGTTTTTATATCGTTAGCGGTGGTGGCAAACGCCTACGCCCCTTGCTTGCTCTTTTATCAGCTCGTGCACTTGGTTACCAAGGTGAAGCTCATATCACCTCAGCCGCCTTTATTGAGTTTATCCACACCGCAACACTGCTCCATGATGATGTTGTCGACGAATCGGACATGAGACGTGGCAAAGCAACAGCCAACGCAGCGTTTGGTAATGCCGCGAGCGTTTTGGTTGGTGATTTTATTTACACCCGCTCGTTCCAGATGATGACCACGCTTGGATCTTTAAGGATCCTTGAGCTAATGAGCGAATCAGTAAACGTGATTGCCGAGGGTGAAGTTCAACAATTGATGAACTGTAATAACCCAGACACCACAGAAGAAAGCTACATGCAGGTGATCTATTCAAAGACCGCTCGCTTGTTTGAAGCCGCGACTCAAATCGGCGCTATTCTTACAGAGTCTTCACCTGAAATCGAAACGGCGATGCAAAACTACGGTAAGTACCTAGGAACCGCATTCCAGCTTATTGATGATGTGATGGACTACACCGCTGATGGTAAAGAGATGGGTAAAAATGTTGGTGATGATCTAGCAGAAGGCAAACCGACGTTACCGTTGCTTTACGCAATGCGTAATGGCTCTCCAGACCAAGCGAGCATGATTCGTGAAGCGATTGAAAAAGCCAATGGTATGGAACGTCTCGACGACATCATGTCTGTAATGAAAGAGACAGGCTCGTTAGAGTACACGACCAATAAAGCCTATGAAGAAGCTGACAAAGCGATAGCTGAGCTGTCTATTCTTCCTGATTCAGAATATAAGCAAGCTTTAATTACGCTAGCTCACCTTGCAGTAAAACGTAGCAAGTAAATAGAAGCTAAGTAGTCAGTAGACAGCTAGATAATAAAAAAGAGCCGGTTGGCTCTTTTTTTGATCCTGCTAGATATTACTCTGGGTTTTAATATCGACTCGATTCTAATGATAAAGGTAATTGCGCCTCGATCTCTTCAAGTTCTTCCAACGGAACCGCATATTGTTTATGACTGTTGTAAGACTCAAACAAAGCGAACTGCTCTTGTTCATCGATAACCAATATCTTACCTAAGCGACCTAGATAGTTAACATTCATTCCCTTTTGTACTCTAGTCATAATTCTGAACCCTAATTCTTTGTGGCTAAAAAAGGATTACGAGTGGGCTGAATACAAGGATCAAAAAAGCCGATCACAATGATCGGCTTTCGTTAACTGTCTTTTTAGCAGAGTTCAGTTATCTATCGCTTATTTAGCGAATTCAACACCAATCTCAATATCGCCATTTAGCGTTTCTAGCATGCTGTCTAGTGCGTTGCGTTCGAAGTCGCTAAGTTCACCGTAGCTAAGGATCGCTTCTGCGCCCTCTTTGCCAAGTTTAACTGGCTGTGCGAAGAATGGTGCGTGCTCGCCTTCACCTTCAACGTATGCACACTCAATCACGTTCTCTTCACCTTGAAGCGCTTTCACTAGAGCAAGACCGAAGCGACAAGCCGCTTGACCCATAGATAGTGTCGCACTACCGCCACCAGCTTTAGCTTCTACTACTTCAGTACCCGCATTTTGGATGCGAGTTGTTAGCGCTGCGATTTCTGCATCAGTGAACTCTACACCTTCAACTTGAGAAAGAAGAGGCAGAATCGTTACGCCTGAGTGACCGCCGATAACAGGAACACGAACATCGCATGGATCTTTATCTTTTAGCTCAGCAACGAACGTTTCAGAACGAATAACATCAAGAGTCGTAATACCGAATAAACGACGCTTGTCGTAAACGCCTGCTTTCTTAAGTACTTCAGCAGCGATTGGCACTGTTGTGTTTACTGGGTTAGTAATGATACCAACACAAGCAGTAGGACAAGTAACGGCAATTTTCTCAGCTAGAGACTTAACAATGCCAGCGTTCACATTGAAAAGATCCGCACGGTCCATACCAGGTTTACGAGCTACACCCGCTGAAATAAGTACAACATCCGCACCTTCAAGTGCTGGAGTTGGATCTTCACCCGCGTAACCTTTGATCGAAACAGGCGTTGGGATATGGCTAAGATCGGCAGCAACACCCGGAGTTACCGGAGCGATGTCGTAAAGTGCAAGATCTGAACCAGCAGGCAGGCGGTTCTTTAGTAGTAGGGCTAGGGCTTGACCGATGCCACCAGCGGCACCAATAACAGCTACTTTCATTGTTATTCTCCTTGAGAGATTTCTCTTATAGATTCTTTGTAGAGTAATTCTTGAGCTAAATTAAGGCTAAAAAGCTAAATTATCGTTAAAAAAATATATTAATCACAAAGTGATTACAATCAATTAACGCCAGCTTTGCGACTTCGCGCAAGTCAATAAAACCGTGCCACACAGCGAGTGGTATTATGGGGATAATCATCTGAAATAACAAAATAAGTTGCCACTAATAACACATTATCCTATTAAATTTTTACAGTGATATGACTAACAAATTACCGTGATATTTTGGCTAAGATTGAATATGTATGCGAGAATATGCAGATATCTTTATTAATGAATAAGAATGACATATGCGCAATACAGAAAAACAAGACAACTTAGTTCGTGCTTTTAAAGCATTACTAAAAGAAGAACGTTTTGGTTCGCAAGGCGAGATTGTCGATGCCCTCAAACATGAAGGCTTTGAAAGCATCAACCAATCTAAAGTTTCGCGTATGTTAACTAAGTTTGGCGCTGTTCGAACGCGCAATGCAAAAATGGAGATGGTTTACTGTCTTCCAGCTGAGCTTGGCGTGCCGACAGTTTCGAGCTCTTTAAGAGAGTTGGTGTTAGACATTGACCACAACAATGCATTAGTTGTGATACACACTGGACCTGGTGCTGCGCAACTTATTGCTCGCTTATTAGATTCATTAGGTAAGTCAGAAGGCATACTGGGCGTAGTCGCAGGCGATGACACTATCTTTATTACTCCAACCTTGTCAGTGACCACTAAGCAACTGTTTGATTCAGTGTGCGAGCTGTTTGAATACGCGGGATAGATGCCCATAGTTTCATAACTATCACAGCTACTAATGGATCACGAATACCTATTCGCTTCGTGATCCAAATCACATCCTAAGATATCCACCCCTCCCCCCTTAAAAACCACTAAACCATTGATTTTAAAAACTCAATATAAAATTAAACACGAGATCTAACCGTCATTTGTTAGATTTTTTAGCTATATCTTTTAACATTTGAGTAATTTTCTGCCAATTTTTGATATTATTCAGCTACTTTTTCATCACATGGATTGAAGAAGGTGCCGTTTCCAAATAGGAAACTCCAGAAACGACTACAATTGTTTCAGGGTTAATAATGAATAAAGGAAGGGAAATTCATGGCATTTACCAAACTTATTAAAGTTGGGGCTATTGCAGCTGCTGTAATGGGCGCTGGCGCAGTTAACGCTCAAGAGTTCATCACAATTGGTACTGGTTCAGTAACGGGTGTTTACTACCCAACTGGTGGTGCTATTTGTAAGCTAGTAAACAAAGGCCGTAAAGACCACAACATTCGTTGTTCTGTCGAGTCTACTGGTGGTTCAATCTACAACGTTAATACCATCCGTGCTGGTGAACTAGATTTCGGTGTTGTTCAATCGGACTGGCAATACCATGGCTACAACGGTACAAGTAAGTTCAAAGATCAGGGCGAATACAAGAAACTTCGTGCTATGTTCTCTCTACATACAGAACCGTTCAACATTATCGCTCGTACCGATGCTGGTATCAACAATGTGTCTGACCTAGCTGGAAAGCGTGTCAACATTGGGAACCCGGGTTCTGGTGACCGTGCAACGATGGGTGTTGTAATGGACGCTATGGGTTGGACTAACGATAGCTTCAAGCTTGCTTCTGAACTAAAAGGTTCTGAGCGTTCACAAGCACTTTGTGATAACAAGATTGATGCATTCATCTACATGGTTGGTCACCCGAACGGTTCAATCAAAGAAGCAACAACTTCTTGTGATGCAAAACTGGTTTCTGCAACGGGTCCACAAATCGACAAAATCGTAGCTGAAAACCCATACTACGCATACAGCACAGTTCCAGCTGGCATGTACCGTGGTACAGATACTGACGTAAACAGCTTCGGTGTTGCTGCAACTATGGTAACAACGTCTGACGTTTCTGACGAAGTCGCGTACAACGTTGCTAAAGCGGTATTTGAAAACTTTGCTACATTCAAACGCCTGCACCCAGCATTTGCGAACCTGAAGAAAGAAGACATGGTTAAAGCGGGTATCTCAATCCCTCTTCACCCTGGCGCAGTAAAATACTACAAAGAAGTAGGCCTTCTAAAGTAACTCTACTTTAAGCCTGCTCTACCAATAAGGAGGCGTGTCCTCCTTATTGGTTTTTCACGTTTTATAAAAATAACCCAAGTGAAAAGAGACAAACCTTTAAGTTTCTCCAATTTGGCGAACTTACCTTCGTATCAAGCCTAAGACAAAGACGAACAAAAAACGCATTTCCCTATCGATTCACTACACTAGATAGGGAATAAATAACGTCTCGTTGTTTGTAAGAAAGGCAGACCATCAATAATAAGGATAAAGTACATGACGCAGACAACATCACCGTCTCCAGATGTGCAAGAAATGGTGGCACAATCAGACACTGGTGCGCGTAGCCCTCGCGGTATTCAAGGCCGTATTTTATGGTTTGTGCCTCTATGTTGGTCACTGTTCCAACTTTGGTATGCATCTCCGCTGCCGTTCATTTTTAACTTCGCAATTTTAAACGATACCGAAGCTCGAGCAATTCACCTTACCTTTGCTATTTTCCTAGCATTTACCGCTTACCCAGCCATGAAGAACTCGCCGCGGGACTATATCCCGGCAGTCGACTGGGTATTAGCGCTTGTTGGTAGTTTTTCAGCTTCTTATATCTATATTTTCTATACGGAATTAGCCGGTCGTTCAGGCGCGCCAACAACATTCGATATTGTTGCAGCTGTGTTCGGTATGATTCTACTGCTTGAAGCAACTCGACGCGCTTTGGGTCCACCTCTTATGGTTGTGGCAGCAGTATTCCTACTTTACACCTTTGGCGGTCCTCATATGCCAGACGTGATTGCCCATAAAGGTGCGAGCCTTAACAAGGCAATGTCACATCTATGGCTAACGACAGAAGGTGTATTCGGTGTTGCTCTTGGCGTATCAACGTCATTCGTATTCTTGTTTGTACTGTTTGGTGCAATGCTAGAACGTGCAGGCGCTGGTGCTTACTTCATCAAAGTTGCGTTCTCTTTGCTTGGCCACATGAAAGGCGGTCCAGCAAAAGCAGCCGTTGTTGCATCTGGACTATCAGGTCTAGTGTCTGGTTCGTCTATTGCTAACGTGGTAACCACGGGCACTTTCACGATCCCTCTAATGAAAAGAGTTGGATTCTCCGGTGAAAAAGCCGGTGCTGTAGAAGTTGCTGCTTCAACCAATGGTCAATTAACCCCACCAATCATGGGTGCTGCTGCATTCTTGATGGTTGAATATGTAGGTATCTCGTATGTAGAAGTGATTAAAGCGGCACTATTACCTGCTCTTATCTCTTACATCGCCCTGATTTACATTGTTCACTTAGAAGCATGTAAAGCGGGTATGACTGGCCTACCTCGTCGTCACACACCAACTATCGTACAGAGCCTACTGTCTTTCACAGGTACCATTTTAGGTCTATGTGTCATCAGTGCTGCGGTTTACTACGGTGTTGGTTGGACAAAAGATGTGTTTGGCGATGCAGCAACCCCAATTGTTACCGTTGCTCTATTGATCGCTTATATAGCCTTGGTTCGAGTTTCAGCAAAATATGCGGCTGAAGGCGGCATGGACATCGATGCAGAGCTAACAGAAGTGCCAGATCCAGGTCCAACCATTAAGTCTGGCCTGCACTTCCTATTGCCTATCGTGGTTCTTGTTTGGTGTCTAACTGTAGAACGTTTCTCTCCAGGTCTTTCAGCCTTCTGGGCAACGGTATTCATGATCTTCATTTTGATCACACAGCGTCCTTTGATGACTCTGATGAACAAATCGGACGATCTTGCAGAGCAGACTAAAGCAGGTTTCGTTGACCTATTAGAAAGCTTAGTGTCAGGCGCGCGCAACATGATCGGTATCGGTGTAGCAACAGCTGCAGCAGGTACTGTTGTAGGCGTGGTGACTCTGACGGGTATCGGCTTGGTAATGACGGACTTCGTTGAGTTTATCTCAGGCGGTAGCATCATTCTTATGCTGCTATTCACTGCGGTAATCAGCTTAATCCTAGGTATGGGCTTACCAACAACGGCAAACTACATCGTTGTATCAACGCTGATGGCTCCGGTAATTGTTACCTTAGGCGCGGCGCATGGCCTAATCATCCCTCTGATTGCGGTTCACTTGTTCGTGTTCTACTTCGGTATCTTAGCCGATGATACACCTCCGGTTGGTTTGGCAGCCTTTGCGGCCGCCGCGATTGCAAAATCAGACCCGATCCGTACTGGTATTCAAGGCTTTACCTACGATATCCGAACCGCGATATTACCATTCATGTTCATTTTCAATACTCAACTACTATTGATGGGCATTGATTCTTGGTGGCATCTATTCCTAACGATCTTCTCTTCCGTGACTGCGGTACTTATCTTTGCAGCGGCAACGCAAGGTTGGTGGTTTACCAAGAATAAATGGTGGGAAACGATCCTATTATTGGTTCTAACTTTCTCTTTCTTCCGCCCTGGCTTCTGGTGGGACATGATTTATCCAGAAAAAGTTCTTTCACCTGGCGTTGAGATCGCTCAAATCACAGAAGGTCTACCTGTGGGACAATCTCTAGAGTTACGAGTGGGTGGCGAAAACTTAGAAGGTGACTATTCTGAGAAGACGGTTCGCCTTCCATTTGAAGATTCTGCGACAACAAGTGAAGACCGCCTTGCTTCAATGGGCTTAATGCTGACTAAATCTGAAGACAAGATGATTGTCGACATGGTTGAGTTCGGTAGCCCAGCAGAAGCGGCTGGCATTGACTTTGATTGGGAAATTAAATCAGTTATCCAAGACGCAGAAAGACCAATGAAAGAGTGGGTATTCTTACCATCCCTACTGATTCTAATTGGCTTAGCGATGAACCAAAGAAGGCGTGCTCGTAAGGATGAGATTAGCGCGTAATGGATAGAGCCAAGTAGTGCTCAACTCTATTTGGCTTTATTACATGGAAAGGATAATCACAGCGCTTGGTCAATACTAAGCGCTGATAAAAAAGAGAAAAACACATGTATAAACAAATCCTTGTTCCTGTTGATCTTAACGACAAAGGCTTTTCTGACAAAGCGGTTGAATTAGCGGTATGGCACGCAAAGCACAGCAATGCTGAAATCCATATCTTGAACGTATTGCCAGGCATTCACATGTCGATGGTTGCGTCTTACTTCCCGAAAGATGCCGCAAATCAAATGAAGCTTGATGTAAAAAATCAGCTAAAAGAGTTTGCTGATAAATACATCGACGATGAAGTGGTTTATAAGGTTCACGTTGCGGAAGGTAAAACTTACACAACGATTCTAGATTACGCGGAAAAGCTAGGTGCAGACCTAATTGTGATGCCTAGCCATAAGCGCTCGAAAATCGACAAAGTGGTACTGGGTTCAGTGGCGAGTAAAGTCGTACAGAATTCACCAATTAACGTATTGATTATCAAGCCTCAAGGTTAATGGCTAATGGCTAATGGCTAATGGCTTCTAGTTAATAAGCTAATAAGCTAATAAGCTAATAAGCTAATAAGCCAATACGCTCTGTCGAACTAAAGACAAAATATCGAAAAAGGTTGGCTCAAAGCCAGCCAACCTTTTTTATTTCTACTTCATCAAGTGCAGACTGCTGAATACAGCTTTAATTAACTGACGAGATTCTGCGGTTTCCCTTCAACAAACACATCAATGTTATCCATCAAAATATCTGAAAGCTTCTGAATTGAGCTATCACTACCCCACGCTACATGTGGCGTTAACAATAGATTCGGCAAGTGGCTATTCGCCAACAACGGATTCGAAATATCTGCGGGTTCTTGTGTGAACACATCCACGCCTGCGCCAGCAATCTCATGATTGATCAATGCTTCAACCAAGGCTTGCTCATCGACTAATCCACCGCGGCCAGCATTAATTAACACCGCACTTGGTTTCATCATTGTAAGCTCTCGCTCCGAAATCAGATTTCGGGTCGCTTCGGCCAACGGGCAATGTAAGCTGATCGCATCTGCTTGCTGTAAAACTGTCTCAAAAGGTAGATACCCTTCTCGACAAGAATCTCCCCCTTTGCGCTCAGCAAAGATGACGTTCATACCAATCGCTTTTGCCAATATCGCTGTCGCTTGTCCTAAGCCACCACTACCGATTAAGCCTAATGTACTGCCTGCAACATCTTGAATCGGATGAGTAAAGAAGCAGAATTGTTTGCCCTTCTGCCACTCGCCAGCCTCGATATCTTGATGATAACCAACGAGGTTTCGCTTAAGCGTAAACAGCATCGCGATAACATGTTCAGGTACCGATTGAGTCGCGTAGCCTTGCACGTTTGCCACCGCTATGTTGTTACTCTTGCAGTAGCCAACATCGACATTGTTCACTCCCGTTGCTGACACAGCGATCAACTTAAGTTGTTGGGCTTGAGCTAAATTATCAGCGTTGAGCACAACCTTATTGGTGATAACAACATCAGCGTCTTCAATTCGTTCAGACACTTGCTCAGGTGAAGTAAAGTCATACTCAACCCATTGATTTTCAAAGCTGAGAGGTTTTAAATGGATTTGAGATGGGATGGTCGCTCGGTCGAGAAAGGCCACTTTCAACTTCGGCATTGTAGGTCCTTGAATTGGTATTGGTGGCACCATTCTAAGCTTTTAGCTTACTGTAGTCTGGAAGCTCTGGCGCAATTTCAAAGTGCTGTTCGATTTGTGGTGAAGCTTGAGGGTAAAACTCGCATGGCACGAAGGCTTTGAACAGCTGATTATTCGCCGGATGATAGAAGCTCAGTTCACATGCGTGCAAAGCCAATCTATCGCTATAATCACAACCTTCAGGCCTTGAATAAAACTCGTCACCCACAATAGGGTTTCCCAACTCCATGCAATGAACACGCAACTGATGAGAGCGACCTGTAATGGGCAGCAATTTCAATAATGTCGTTTTAGGCTCTTGTTGCTCCACAATATATCGAGTCTGTGATGGTTTACCCTCGTCAAAACAGACTTTCTGCCTAGGGCGATTTGGCCAATCACAAATAAGCGGCAGATCAATCAAACCTTCGGCTTCTCCTACTGAACCCCATACTCGCGCGTAATAGAGTTTGTGTGTCAGTCGATATTGGAATTGCTTCTTCAGATGACGCTCAGCTTGTTTGTGTTTAGCGAGCAGCATCAATCCCGATGTCGACATGTCCAATCGATGCACAACCTGAACCTCCGGAAATTCGACAGCCAACCGACTCCACATACTGTCGTAGTGCTCTGGCAGTCTCCCCGGCACCGAAAGTAGGCCTGCTGGCTTGTTCACCACAAGAATATCCTCATCTTGATAGACAATATCAGTCCACGGTTCACTTGGTGGTGTGTACTGTTCTAACGCCATTAGAGCCTCTTAATTACTGGTTAATAAATAACTCACGGTCAATTTGTTTATTAATAAATACAATTTTCAACATCTTCGTACATAAAAGTTGACGAAGTTGCGAAACATGGTATTGATAAGGTAACGGAAAATAAGAACTAAGCCTCAAAGGAAAAACGATGGAAAGTACGGCTAAAACCACCACAACACCAACCTCCGCACCACTTTCAAGCCTGATTAAATCTCTTGGCCCAGGAATCATGATGGCCGCTGCTGCGGTCGGTGGATCTCACTTAGTCGCTTCAACGAAAGCGGGCGCCATTTATGGTTGGCAACTAGCCGCACTGATTCTTTTAGTTAACGTATTTAAGTACCCATTCTTTAGAGCTGGCATCCAATATACCCTTGGTACAGGGCAAAGTTTGGTGGAAGGATACTCTAATCTTAGCCGACCTTACCTTGTTATCTTTACGATACTGAGTGCTATTTCTGCCGTGGTCAATACCGGAGCCTTACTGTTATTCAGTGCAAGCTTGCTTAGTTACTTTGTTCCTTTTGACTTGGCCATCAGCACATTGTGCATGATCGTTTTAGCGACCTGCTTGATTATTGTATTCGCTGGCCATTATCGCGCGCTCGATACGCTGTCCAAAGCGATCATGGCGATCCTAACTATCACAACCTTGGCTGCCGTCGCTATTGCTATCGGCTCTCCAGTTGAACCTGATGCGGCTTTTGTTCCACCGTCGCCTTGGTCATTGGCTGCTATTGGCTTTATCGTGGTGACCATGGGTTGGATGCCCGCACCTATCGAGATTTCAAGCATCACCTCTATGTGGCTAAAAAGCCAAAAAGAGAAACAAGAAGTGACCGCTCAATCTGCGCTGTTCGATTTCAACGTGGGCTATATTGGCACAGCGTTGCTTGCACTGGTATTCGTTGCTTTAGGTGCACTGGTACTTCACGGCTCTGGCGTTGAGCTGTCTCGCTCTGGCGTTGGCTTCACCCATCAATTGGTAGGCATCTACGCTTCTACGATTGGTGAATGGTCTCGTCCACTGATCGCTCTTATCGCTTTCTTCTGTATTTTTGGCAGTACTATTACCGTTATTGATGGCTACTCACGCGTGCTTGCTGAATCACAGCGCCTGCTATTGAAAAAAGAATCGAGCCCTAGAATGCTGCAAGGCTGGATCATCATTGTCTCTCTCGCGGCATTGGCGATTGTAATGTTCTTCAGCGCAGCACTGATGCCAATGCTTGATTTTGCGATGGTGCTTGCCTTTGCGACTACGCCATTCTTCGCATTACTTAACTTCATTTTAGTAAGCAAAACTAAGCTTCCTGAAGCGCTCGCGATTGGCACTAAGCTAAAATGCTTGTCTGTGGCAGGTCTGGTTTACCTATTTGGTTTCCTAGCCGTATTTGTTTGGTGGAAATGGGTAATGTAATTCCTTTGCCATTACACCTTTCAACAATCAAAACACCTTTCAAACGCTAGATAAAAAGAAGGCCTTCATCATGAAGGCCTTCTTTTGTTAAAGCATTTAGCTCATTCAAAGCTAGTTGTGAGAAACCACAATCAAACGTAGTGAATCGAGCTGAACCTGAGCTTTGCTGATGTAACCTGTCAGTTCATTGATTTGAGCTTCGATAACCTCTAGCTCTTCATCACGAATATTAGGGTTGACCGCTTTAAGCGCTTGCAGGCGCTCTAATTCACCGTTCAAGTTAGTTTGCATCTCTTTCTGAGCTTGCTGACGAACTTCTTCAACCTTCGGAAGGACATGCGTCTCACCCGCTTCAATTAGCTTGTGAATCTCGCCTTGTACCGAGTTCACTAGCTTGCTCGCTAAATGACGGTTTACCGGGCTTAACTGACGGTTAAAGCTATCGAACTCAACCTGAGCAGATAAATCGTTACCACGACCATCCATCATCAAGCGAATCGGCGTCTTAGGTAAGAACTGGCTGATACCGCTGCGCTTTGGCGCTTGTGCATCAACAAGGTAAACCAACTCAAGTAGAATCGTACCAACTGGCAGCGCTTTGTTCTTCAGTAGAGATACCGCAGACGCACCCACACCTTCACTCAATAGCAGATCAATACCGCCCTGAATCATTGGGTGTTCCCAGCTAATGAAGTTCATGTCTTCACGAGATAGCGCGGTTTCACGGTCAAACGTAATCGTTGCACCTTCATAAGGTAAGCCTGGGTAGCTTGGTACCATCATGTGTTCAGAAGGTGTCACGACTAGCGCATTTTCACCTTTGTCATCTTGGTTCAGACCAATGGTATCAAACAGACTCAGCGCAAACGAAACGAGGTTAGTATCACCATCGGTAGACGCAATTTTCTCTGCAATCTCATGGGCTTTATCGCCACCATTTGAGTGCATCTCTAGTAGACGATCTCGGCCTTTTTCTAGATCCGATTTCAGGCTTTGGTTTAGCTTCGCTGATTCTTCAATCACTTCATCAAGCTGCTCGGTATTACCAGATGCCAGCATTTCGATCAGTACATCAGAATACTTATCGTAAACCGTGCGACCAGTAGGACAAGTCTCTGCAAATGCATTCAGACCTTCATCGAACCAACGCGCTAGAATCGCTTGCGATGTGCCTTTTAGGTAAGGAACATGAATGTCGATATCACGAAGCTGACCGATACGGTCCAAACGACCAATACGTTGTTCAAGCAAATCTGGATTGAACGGAAGATCGAACATCACTAACTGGTTAGCAAATTGGAAGTTACGACCTTCAGAACCGATTTCGCTACAGATAAGCACCTGAGCGCCGCCCTCTTCTTGAGCAAAGTAAGCCGCAGCTTTATCACGCTCTAGAATCGACATCCCTTCGTGGAATACCGTTGCACGCACACCTTCACGCTCACGTAGAGCTTGTTCCAGCTGCAGAGCCGTACTCTCACGCGAAGCGATCACTAGGATCTTTTCGCTACGCTTGTCTTGGATCTTTTCAATCAACCAGTTCACACGTGAATCGAACTGCCACCAGCTTGAATCTTCACCTTCAAACTCTTGAAAGATCTCTTCTGGGTACAACATCTTCATTGCACGAGCTTCAGGTGCCATCTTGCCACCGATCATGCCCGATACACGCATCGAGGTTGTGTACTGCGTTGGAATGTCCATCGGCAGTAGGTTTACATTACGCTTAGGGAAGCCTTTGATTGCAGCACGTGTGTTTCTAAATAGAACACGACCGGTACCATGGCGATCCATAAGGTTATCAATCAGTTCTTGGCGAGCTAACGCTTGCTCTTCTTCACTGCTATCACCTTCAATAACTCGGAATAGAGGTTCAACATCTTGCTCAGAAAGAAGCTCTGTAATTTGGTTCTTCGCACTGTTTTCAAGCTTCACGCCAGAGAACAATGCCGTTACCGCATCAGCAACAGGGGCGTATTGGTCTTCTTCTTCAACGAATGCTTCGTAATCGTAGAAGCGATCAGGATCAAGCAGACGCAGACGCGCAAAGTGGCTCTCACGACCCAGCTGCTCAGGGGTCGCTGTCAGTAGTAGTACACCAGATGTATTTTCAGCTAAGCCTTCAACCACTTGGTATTCACGACTTGGCTTATCTTGGCTCCACTCAAGGTGGTGTGCTTCATCGACAACCAATAGGTCCCATTCACCTTCAAGAGCTTGCTCGTAACGCTTGCGGCTCTTACGTAGGAAGTCCAGTGAACACAGAACGTATTGCTGAGTATCAAATGGGTTGTCAGATTCAGCAAAAGATTCAATGCAGCGCTCTTCATCAAAGATAGAAAAGTGCAGGTTGAAACGACGCATCATCTCTACAAGCCATTGATGCTGAAGCGTTTCAGGTACCACAATCAAGATACGTTCAGCACGGCCAGACAACACCTGTTGGTGGATGATCATGCCCGCTTCGATGGTTTTACCTAGGCCAACTTCATCGGCGAGTAAAACACGCGGAGCGTGACGACGACCCACTTCATGTGCAATGTAAAGCTGATGAGGGATAAGACCTGCACGCATACCACACAAGCCACGCATTGGGCTTTTATGTTGTTGGTATTGGTTGCTTAAAGCACGGTAGCGCAAGACAAAGTTATCCATGCGATCAATTTGACCAGCATACAATTTATCTTGAGGTTTGTTAAAACGGATTTGGTTGCTTAAGAAGATTTCTCGTAGAGCCACATCCGCTTCTTGAGTATCTTCACGAGTACCCATGTAAGTCAGAATACCTTTGCCTTCGATCACTTGCTCAACCGATAAAGACCAACCCTCTTGGCACTCGATGACGTCGCCGACATTAAACGTTACTCGGGTTACGGGAGCATCCGTTCGTGCATACACACGATTTTCTTCTGATGCTGCAAACATTACTGTCACTGTTCGAGCATCCATTGCTACAACGGTACCTAAACCTAAATCGCTCTCCGTATCGCTTATCCAGCGTTGCCCCAAAGCAAATGTCATGAATCGACTACCTCAATCTTATAGTTGGAATTTGGTCTTTTTAACTACATTGTTTCTTTTTAACTACATTGTTATCAGAATTTTCTGACTCTCAAAATAAAAATATAGCTAAAAATGCCTAATTTGCAGCCACTTTTAAAGTGCGCTTAAGATAAAAATCATCTTAAGGAAATGGTGCAGAAAAAGGTCGCTAATCTTACTCGATGCTGTGATTTAGGTCACGTCTAAAGGCTGCTATTTCATGCTTTTTTTCTGTTTTCGCTAATGCAATCAAACTGTCAAAAATTCTTGGTTACTCTAGAGGGAGTAGATAAGTTATTTCGAGCAGACTCTTCATATTTGAGCTATTACTACTAGAGGTAGGATCTACTCGGTGTACTTTTGATAAGTGCTTGATAGTAATGCCGTCAAACACATCAAGAGTTTGCTAGCGTTCAATCAACCCATTCGAGCCACATGGTGGCAAGGAGATACTATGGGCGATACCAATCGGAAATTATTTGTTCTAGATACCAATATCTTACTTCACGAACCCTTTGCTATATTTTCGTTTCAGGAGCACGATGTCGTCATCCCAATGACGGTACTCGAAGAACTCGACAGAATTAAGGACAGTAAACGCGATGTTGCTCGCGATGCCAGAGTCGCAATCAGAGCATTAGAAGATCTTTTCCATGACGCAACGCCAGACAAAATATCCGAAGGCATTCCTTTCTCAACCGATGTAAGCGCTTCAGGCACTATTTCAATACTCGCAGACTACGAACTCCAAGAAAGCATTAAAGCCTTTGCCGACGATAAGGCTGGTGATAATCGCATTCTCAATGGTGTGTTGTACTTACAAAATAAACGCGCGCCACGAGAAGTGGTACTCATTACCAAAGACATCAACATGCGCTTACGAGCCAAAGGTGCTGGTGTACGCTTTGTTGAGGACTACCAAACCGACCAATTAATTGATGACGTCCAATATCTCACTAAGGGCTTTCAACAGCTTGAAGGGTCATTTTGGGATGCTATAGACAATGTTGAAAGTCAGAATCTTGGAGGAAAAACACTGCACACCCTCGCAAGAACAGCATTCGAACCTACGTTCATCAATCAATACATTATTGATCAAGACAGTGACTTTGCTGCTCGTGTCGAAGAGATTGAACCGGAAACTATCACCCTGCGAGACTTAAGCCGAGAACGATTAATGAACCGCAGGGCGTGGGATATTACGCCAAAGAACATCTATCAAGGCATAGCGATTGATGCGTTACTTGACCCCGATATTGATTTGGTGATTTTAACGGGTGCTGCGGGGAGCGGAAAAACCTTGCTTGCCATGGCAGCCGCTCTTGAACAAACCATTGAGCTTAAACATTTCGATAAGATCATCGTAACCCGAAACACACCTGACATCGGTGAATCCATTGGTTTTCTTCCCGGAACCGAGGAAGAGAAGATGTTGCCTTGGTTAGCTGCGGTGACCGATACACTCGAAGCGCTGCACAAGAATGATCACTGCACCGAAGGATCGATGAAATACATCTGCGATAAAGCCAATATCCAGTTCAAATCAATCAACTTCATGCGTGGCCGTTCGATCCAGAATGCGTTTGTACTGCTGGATGAGTGTCAAAACCTCACCGCGTCTCAAATCAAAACCATCATCACCCGTTGTGGTGAAGGCACCAAGATCGTCTGTTCAGGAAACCTGGCTCAGATAGACTCTTCCTACTTAACCCCTGTGACATCAGGCCTCACCTACATGGTAGAGCGTTTTAAAAACTTCGAAGGCAGTGCCAATATCCACCTTAATGGTGTGGTGCGTAGCCGACTGGCAGAGTTTGCTGAAGAGAACATGTAGACAATTATGTACGTTCACTGAATCAGTAACCTAAAAACAAAAAAGCGCCTCACATTGGAGGCGCTTCTAACTTCTAGGAATCTGAAATTCTAATCAAACATGGCTAGCCTGAATTACTCAGTACCACCAACCGTTAGTGAGTCTAGTTTCAATGTTGGTTGACCAACACCGACTGGCACACTTTGACCAGCCTTACCACACACACCAACACCACGGTCGATGCTTAGATCGTTGCCGACCATAGATACTTGCTGCATCGCTTCGATGCCAGAACCGATTAGCGTTGCGCCTTTCACTGGGTGAGTGATCTTACCGTTTTCAATCATGTACGCTTCAGAAGCCGAGAACACGAACTTACCAGAAGTAATATCAACCTGACCACCACCAAAGTTAGGTGCGTAGATGCCTCTCTCAACCGTCGCAATGATCTCTTCCGGTGTGTGTTCACCCGGTAGCATGTATGTGTTGGTCATACGCGGCATTGGAAGATGCGCGTAAGACTCACGACGACCGTTACCGGTTGGTGCCACACCCATTAGACGAGCATTAAGCTTATCCTGCATGTAGCCTTTTAGGATGCCGTTTTCGATTAGCGTGTTGTACTGACCATTCACACCTTCATCATCCACGTTCAATGAACCACGAAGATCAGTCAATGTACCGTCATCAACAATCGTACATAGGCTTGATGTAACTTGCTCGCCGATCTTGCCAGAAAAGACTGAAGACTCTTTACGGTTAAAGTCACCTTCTAAACCGTGGCCTACCGCTTCATGTAGAAGAACGCCTGGCCAACCAGAACCCAGAACAACTGGCATTGCGCCCGCAGGTGCAGCAACCGCTTCAAGGTTAACTAGCGCTTGGCGAATCGCTTCATCAGCAAATTGGTAAGCAACTTGGGAGCCGTCAACATCACTTAAAAAGAAATCGTAACCAAAACGACCACCGCCACCAGCACTGCCACGCTCACGACGATCGCCTTTCTGCGCAAGTACGCTGATTGATAGACGAACTAGCGGACGAACATCACCAGCGAAAGTGCCGTCAGTCGCGGCAACAAGCATTTGCTCGTGTACACCGCTTAGACTCACTGATACTTCAGTGATCATTGGTTCTTTGGTTCGAATGTAAGCATCAAGCGCTTTTAGTAATTCTGTTTTTTGCTGTTTTTCCCAGCTTGCTAGCGGGTTAACTGCGTCATAGTAAGCTTGGTTCGAGTTACGCTTAAATGCATGAACTTTACCGTTTTGACCTTGCTTCGCAATACCACGAGCTGCAATTGCGCTCTGCTTAAGACCATCCAATTGGATTTGATCTGAGTAAGCAAAACCGGTTTTTTCGCCAGATACAGCACGAACGCCAACACCGCAGTCGATATTAAAAGAGCCATCTTTAATGATGCTATCTTCTAGTACCAACGACTCGTGCCAGCTCGATTGGAAATAGATATCAGCATAATCAATTTGGCGGGTAGCAATACTCGCCAGTGTATCTGCGATATTTTGCTCCGTCAGCCCTGTCGGGTTTAGTAGCGCTTCTTCAATTTGATTAATGCTCATAAATGGCTCTTGTTTAAAATTAAAATTGATTGGTAAATCGAGAGTGCTGCGCTATTGGCATATTCTGCCTGATCGATTCGCAACTGGATGTGTCTATCTCAACCACCATACTTTTAGGGTCTTGGTCTAACTGTGCGACCACCCGCCCCCATGGATCAACCACCATTGAGTGTCCCCATGTTTCTCTTTGGCAAGGATGCTTTCCCCCTTGCCCTACCGCAACAATCCAAGACTGAGTCTCGATGGCACGGCACCTTAATAAGGCTTCCCAGTGAGCTTGACCAGTAACGGCCGTAAACGCCGCGGGAACCACGATGATCTGCGCACCTTGCTTGCGTAACTCGGAATACAAGTGAGGAAAGCGCACATCATAACAAATACTCAAACCTAAGCGACCAAAAGGCGTTTCCGTTGTCACAACTCGGTCACCCGACGTGAAAATATCGGACTCGCGATAACATTTATGCGCATCAGCCACATCAACGTCAAACATGTGCAGCTTATCGTAATGAGTCACTAAGGCGCCAAAATCATCGATAACTAATGTGCTCGTAGTCACACCTGCAGCCGTTTGAATTGGCATACTACCGACAACAATCCAAACACGGTGTCGCTTTGCTAGCTCCGATAGTTTCTGCTGCAAAGGCCCATTATTAAGAGGTTCTGCATATTGGTGATAATCGGCTTTATTGCCGAACACTAATGCATTCTCAGGACACACAACCCACTTAGCCCCTAACGTCTTGCACTTTGCTACCTCGTGCTCAAGGTAATCAAGGTTCTGCTCAGGAACTGGGCCTGACGTCATTTGAATCAATCCAACACAATCCATGTGCACCGCTTCTCCATTCATTATGATTCAGAAATCCGAATTTAGCCGCATATAAACTGACTCGCCTCTCACGACTATTCCGCTAATTTCCTAAGCTTCTCTGGTAACTGAAACTCACCTGAGCTACGCGAAAGCTCGCTGACGATTGGCGAGTCCAGCGGACCTTTTACTGAGTAATTGACTTGAGTAAAGACCTCAACAACCGGTGAAATAACCGTGGTCACCGCCAATACATATAGCGCCGTTTGTGGGGTTACCGCAAACGCCGTTAATACTGGGATTCCTGACGTGATATCTGGAGTGAAGTTGACCTCTGCATCGACCTGACGAGTGTTCAGATTCGCGATACCTTTGATCTTCATTTCACCGGCAGCCGCATCCATGTTCAGATCATTGGTTAAGAAGATACCATTTTGGATTTCGCCAGTACCCGTAATGCTGTTGAATGCCATACCTTTATCAAACACATCAGAGAAATCGAGCTGCATCTTACGGATAATCGAATCTAGACTAAACAGGCCAAGCAATCGAGCCGCGCCACTTACGTCCGAGATGAAGCCTTTACCCAGTTCGGTTTTAACATTGCCGCCAATGGTATCCATCTGAATACCCCATGGAGAACCGTCCCACTCAAGCTGACCTTCCAACGCAAAAGGGGCTTTTTGAATCCCTGACGTAATACCGAAGCGTTCCATTAACTCACTGTTATTTTCACCTTCGACATCAATCGATAACGATGAATGACTCTTGTCACCATTCAGTGCCCACCAGCCACTCACATCGGCTTTATTGTTTCCGCTTCGAACTTGAATCTTGTTCCACTCAATACGATCGCCTTGCCTTGCTAGCTCAACATCGACCTTACCGACTTTATAGCCTTGCAACCAAAAATCGTTCAGTGTGAGCTTAAGATTAGGCATCGCATCATAGATCTTTTTATCAAGTTCAGAGATCAACGGTGCTTCTTGCTCTTTGCGTTGCAGCAATGGCTCCTGCTTTGATTTATCGCTCCATTCAGGAACAAACAGATGCAAGCGATCCAATGACACGGTTAAATCATAAGGAGGCAGATAATTAATATCCCCTTCTAACTCTTGGCTTGATACTTCCATTTGCCAAGCTTGCTTATTCTTACGCGCACTAAAATCAACATCATTCCAAGAAATGCCCCCTAAGATCAGCTCCTTACTTTCAAAAGTCACACGACTTGGAGCCGGAATAGTTGGTGTGTTCATTTGGCTCAGAACAGCGGTTGACGACTGTACCGGCTCCATAAGTACCGAAAGCCAATCATCAGCATTAAACTTATCAGTGCGAATCAATGCATGGTGGCCAACTACCGGGCTAATCTTATAGCCACCTCGACCTAATACTAGATTAGTTGCAGTTAATTCGGGCACTTCACCCGTAATATCAATTTCAGCTTGATACTTGGTATTCGGCAGTTGCAGGCGCGCAGTAATGGCTTCTTGGTTGCCCGAGGCTTGTAACCTAGCAGAACCACTCTCCAGAGATTTTTTCGCCAATGGATAAGGGTAATCGCTCGCAAGATATTTTAGGTCAGACTGCAAATCCAATTGGTAAGTAAAACCGATATCATTCAATTGGATATCAATCTGACTTTGCCATTGCGCATGACCAGACAGGCGACTCAACCACTGTTCGCCAATATAAGGCTCTAGAGGTTTCACGTCCCAGTCACCTAAAACATCGATATCAACCGCATAACCAGGGCCGTCATTAAGGCCTTTAAAATCAACAGAGATGCCTTGTTTTAATAAATCAGCAGATAAGCCATTCGCCGTGATGACATCATTATCAAACTCGATACGTCCCGTTGTGTTTTCGAGCACCATTGGCGGTGCCTCAATCTCAACATGGTTACCTTTGAGATCGGCATAACCCCATGCTCTTGGCTCTTTTTCTGAATCAAAAGGAATATTGAGTTGGAATTCAGACGATATATCACCACTCACTTGCAGCGCCGTCAAGGCAGCACCCACAGAGTCAACCAATGGCGAAGCCGTCATATAATCACGAACAGCATTACCCGAAGCCGTCGCTTTTGCTTCAATCTCAATATGGCCGCCTTCTCCTAAATAAGGAACACGCCCGGTAATACGGTCAGCCGTTACGTCCATCAATTGAGCAGAGCGCGAATCAAGGTGCATCGCATCATTTTCAAACAGGAGATCAAGCTGAAGATCGGTGATCAGTGGCCACGCCGTATCAAAGCTGAACTTCGCATTTTCTAGGCTAACCCAAACTTGGAAGATCCCGTCATTGTTAGTGTATGGGTATTGACCCAGTTCACCATGCCATAACAGTTTTACCGTATCAGCTTTGCCCGCTTGAATCGCAGTTGAAAGGTAATCGGTTAGATCTTGTCCAAGTGCCAACGTTGGTAAATAACGCCATGTTTCACCCACATTGTAAGCGTCCGCTTCACCGTAGAAAGACAAGAACGGGCTCGCATCATTCGGGAAGTCCAAACGAAATGCACCTAAGACTTGTAAGTCTGGCGTTGCTGCAGTGATTTTATCAGACCAAAGCTGCCAACCGTTTTCATCTTGCTGCCAAACAATATCAACCTGACCTTGCTTGATATTGAGAGGCGCTTGGAATACGTCGCCATAAGGGAACACATCATCAACAACGTGCAAACTGGCTTTCGCTTGTGACGCAGAACCAAATACACTGCCTGATACTTGGCTAAAGCCCGGGGCCATTTCCCACTGCTCGATGGCAAGATCACTAAAGCTCGCTGAATAACGTAAGCTTTCGATGCCTGAATCCATTGAGACCCGAATATCAAAAACGGATCCACCCGGCTTCAACGAATTGATCATATTGGTTGATTGCGCATAATCTGGCATCAACTTGATTAACGGGGTAATAGTTTCCACATCAAGTTCAGAGACATTAAGTTGCCACGGACCTTTATTCCACTTGAAGGCAACATCGAGTTCGGGCCAAGGCCTATCATCCGTTCTAAGGTTAAGTGAGTGGCCATTCACTTGCCACCCATGCTCAATGGGAGACAACTTAAAAACGCCTGATTCAAACATCAAATCATGTTGGCCATCTTCGTTCCAACTCAATTCCGACGGCAGCACTTCTATGTAGGTATTTACCGGCTTACTGTTTTTCAGGGTAACCCAACTGTTCAGGCTCACCGTGCCCGTTTCTATGCCGGATTCGGCCAGCATGTGACGAGTTAGCCATGGTTTAACCAAGATGTTATCTGCACTCACATAGAACTCACCGGTCACATCGGCCAATGAGCCACCATCGATAAAGTTAGCACTTACTGACAACGAATTAAGGTTGGCGTCTTTAATGCTCACAACACCTTCCGCGAGGTGGTGCTTACCTGAGTTTTTCCACTTTAAGGTTTCGAAATCGAGCTGGCGCTCTTCATCAGAGATGGTTCGATAAAGGAGAGAGGAGTCTTTGGCGGTCACATCCACTAACGTTTTTAGAAGTAAGTTATCCAGCTCTTGCATCACCCGCTTGGAAGAGCCTGACTTTTTAGGTTTATCTTTGCCGCTCTGCCCCGCAAACAGATCGATCGAACGTATATCCAGATACATTCGATTCATTACAAGGTCTGCAACAACAGGACGCATCTGTACCAGAGATTGAATCAAATCAAATTCAACGTCGACACGTTCTACAGAGAAGGTCACATCTTCAGCATTAGGAAGACGGGCTTGAACGCCTTGCAGCGCGATAGAGGGGTGAGTGTTACGCCAAAATCCACCCACATCTTGAATAGAAAATTCAAAACCGGAATGTTGGTTTACCCAAAGCTCAATTTCAGATTGATACTTATTTAAATTGGGTAAGGCGACACGCAGTGTAGTGACAGCAATGGCTAGCGTTACTAAGAGAGTAACCACTAACCATAGACACGTACGTAACATCAGAGTAACAGTAGAACTCACAAAATATCCATTACATCATAACGACATCAAACTGCTCTTGTATGTACAGAGGCTCAGCCTGAATTTTCACTTGTTTACCAATAAAGACTTCAAGCTCTGCAAGCGCATGAGACTCTTCACCCTCTAATGCCTCAGCAACCGCTGCTGCCGCATAAACCACGAACTTATCAGCATCGTAGGCACGATTTACACGAGTAATTTCTCGAAGTATTTCATAACACACGGTTTCGACTGTCTTCACACTGCCACGACCTTCACAGGCAGGACAGCTAGAACACAGAATATGCTCAATACTTTCACGGGTACGTTTACGAGTCATCTCAACTAAGCCAAGTTGTGTGAAGCCATTAATGTTGGTTTTCACACGGTCTTTATCGAGCGCCGCTTCTAAAGAAGTGAGTACTCGCTTACGGTGTTCTTCAGACAACATATCAATAAAGTCGATTATGATGATACCGCCTAAATTACGCAGGCGGAGTTGGCGAGCAATCGCTTGTGTCGCTTCTACATTGGTATTGAAAATCGTCTCTTCTAGATTACGACGACCAACAAAGGCACCAGTATTGATGTCAACGGTTGTCATTGCTTCTGTTTGGTCGATAATCAGATACCCACCAGACTTCAATTCTACTTTACGATCCAGTGAACGTTGAATCTCATTCTCCGTGTCGTACATATCAAAGATCGGTTTATCACCTTCGTACAGCTCAAGCTTATCGGTAAGCTCAGGTACGTACTCCGAAGTAAACTCTTTCAGATTTTCAAATTCGAGGCGAGAGTCAACCTGAATCTTACTCAGCTCAGTACCCACAAAATCACGCAAGATACGCTGACTTAAGCACAGTTCACCATATAAGCGTGTACGAGCCTTATGCTTACCACGGCGCTCTACTACTTTGAGCCACAAACGCTTCAAGAAAGCAGCGTCTTGCTCAAGCTCATGAAAATCAGCACCTTCAGCGGCAGTACGGATGATAAAACCACCGTGCTCATCACAGTAACGAGATACGGCTTTTTTAAGACGATTACGTTCTGATTCGCTTTCGATACGCTGGGAAACACCGACATGGCTAGCGCCCGGCATAAACACCAAGTAACGAGACGGCAAGGTGATATCAGTGGTTAAACGAGCGCCTTTCGTTCCAAGAGGGTCTTTAACAACCTGAACCACAATATCCTGACCTTGACGGACAAGCTCGGAAATATCGCGTACCTGAAACTGCTTCTTTTCATTTTCAGCAACACATTCAGTGTGCGGAACAATGTCTGAGGCATGTAAAAATGCTGCTTTCTCAAGGCCTATATCCACAAATGCAGCCTGCATTCCAGGAAGAACACGACTTACACGCCCTTTATAGATATTTCCTACGATACCGCGTCGAGCATCTCGTTCGACATGGATCTCTTGAAGAGCTCCCCCTTCAATCATGGCCACACGAGTTTCACTCGGGGTCACGTTCAGCAACAATTCAGCACTCATGGTGCACCTCAGATTAGTAATTATAAGAATTCTTGCAGTAGCTGGTCCGTTTCAAATAAAGGTAAGCCGACAACGGCGTAATAACTACCTTCAATTCGGGTGACAAAACGTCCACCCAAACCTTGAATCCCATAGCTACCGGCTTTGTCGCATGGCTCCCCTGTTTGCCAGTATTGTTCTATTTCTTTTTCACTGAGGGGTTTAAACCATACGTCGGTAATAATGATTTCTGTTTTTTGTTTTTCAGCAGAAACGACAGAAACGGCCGTCATTACTTGATGACGTTCATTCGCTAACTGAGTAAGCATACGCTTAGAATCAGCAAGATCTGCAGGCTTCTCGAGCACTTGCTCTTGGCTGACCACGACCGTATCAGAACCAAGGACCACTATTTCAGAGTCAAGAGCGACAATATCTGAGTCAAGAGCCACAATATCTGAGCCAACAGCCGCAATATCAGAGCCTAGATCTCGATTGTCAGAACTAGAAACTACAGTATCAGAACCAGTGACGACATGCTGCTTTTCAGAAGAATTCTCTGTTAATAAAGATAGCGCTGCTAAGGCTTTATCTAAAGATAGACGTTGAACGTACTCTTCGGCGGTTTCTTGGGCGTGTTTACACTCTTCCACATCAGTCACAAGGACAGAAAACTCATAACCAAGTTGGGATAGCAATTCTTTACGGCGTGGTGAACCGGATGCCAAAACTAAATGTTTCTTTTCCATTGTCATATTACCTCACATGCCAATGGCGACGGACTCGTCTCATTAATAAAAACATCCACGGCCAAAGTATACAGTTAATCAATGCGCTCCATAGCGATAATGGATTAAAAACGACATCTTGAATCAAATATTCACCAAAGAAGATTAATACTTCAAACAATAGCGTTAAAGCCGCGATGATCATGGCTTGTTGCCACAACGCCATGTTGCGGATCACGAGGAAGTTGAGTGTAATAATGTACATCACGATTGCCATCATCATCCCACGAATACCTAATGTAGAACCGATCAAAAGATCCCACAATAAGCCTAGAATCAAAGCACTACCCACGTTAACACGGTGAGGAAGAGCAAGAACCCAGTAACAGTTAACCAACAATAGCCAAGACGGCCTGAATAGATCCAAACTACCAGGCCAAGGGATCGTCTGCAGAATAAGCGCGATCAAAAATGAGCAACCAATGACTACCTTGCTTCTTAAAACGCTATTGGCCATATTCGCCCTCTAACAATGCTTGTTCTATGCTGGATTGATCCGCTTGCATCTGTTTGCTTTCATCTGGCCATACAAGCAGCAAGTATCTGAGCTTATCGAACTCAACCACTGGCTCTGCTTTAATAACGGCGAACTCACGTTTCGGGTCATAATCAACGGCAGAAACGTAAGCTACTGGATAGCCTTCTGGGTATACCCCACCCAAGCCAGACGTCACGAGTAGATCTTCTTCTTGTATATCGGTACTGCTTGGAATGTGCTCTAGCTGAATCTCATCAATCATGCCATTACCCGAAGCGATCACTCGAATATCGTTACGAATAACCTGAACTGGAATCGCATTGTTTGCATCAGTGAGTAGAAGAACACGGCTATTGTGAGCAGCCACAAAAGTGACTTGGCCGACGATGCCTTTTTCATTGATTACCGGCTGCCCCTCATACACACCATCAATCTGACCTTTGTCGATCACAATTTGATGACGATAGGGTGAAGTGTCTACCGCCATAACTTCAGTAACAACTTTCTTTTCATCACGGATAAACGGAGATCCTAACAGCTTACGGAGGCGCTTGTTTTCTTCTTGGTATTGCTCAAGCAGAATCAACTCGCTCTTCAGGCGTAAGACTTCTTGTTTCATATTATGGTTGGATTCGATTAGCCCTTTATGAGTACTAAAGCGATCATAGACACCATCGAACATAGTACGAGGTAAGTTGGCTGCATATTGAATAGGTGCAACCATGCTGTTCAATAGATAGCGGAAATTTGAGAAAGCATCTAAACGACTATCAGCCAGCATAAGGCTGGCTGATAAAGTCACAGCAAAAAACAGGCGCAATTGTAGAGAGGGACCTCTACCAAAAATTGGCTTCATTCTATATTTGGTCCTAGAGCTACATTTGATCCTATAGACAAGGTCCTGGGCCCTTTACATAAAACTAGATGATAAAAGAGCCTAGCACTCGATATTATTCTTCGCTGAACAGGTCGCCGCCGTGCATGTCGATCATCTCTAGAGCTTTACCGCCACCTAGAGCAACACACGTCAGTGGCTCTTCTGCAATAACAACAGGGATACCTGTTTCTTCTGTTAGCAGACGATCAAGGTCTTTAAGCAATGCACCACCACCGCTCAGCACCATACCATTTTCTGAGATATCAGAAGCGAGCTCTGGTGGACACTGTTCTAGCGCAACCATCACTGCAGATACGATGCCAGATAGAGGCTCTTGAAGCGCTTCAAGGATTTCGTTTGAGTTCAGGCTAAAGCTACGAGGCACACCTTCAGCAAGGTTACGACCACGTACTTCGATCTCTTCCACTTCATCGCCAGGGTAAGCTGAACCGATTTCGTGTTTGATCTTCTCTGCTGTCGCTTCACCGATCAAGCTGCCGTAGTTACGACGAACATAATTGATAATAGCTTCATCAAAACGGTCACCACCGATACGTACAGAAGACGAGTAAACTACACCGTTGAGTGAGATAACCGCAACTTCAGTCGTACCACCACCGATATCAACCACCATTGAACCCGTTGGCTCAGATACACGTAGGCCAGCACCAATCGCAGCAGCCATAGGCTCATCCATTAGGTAAACCTCACGAGCACCAGCACCTAGCGCTGATTCACGGATTGCACGACGCTCAACTTGCGTTGAGCCACAAGGTACACACACCAAAACACGAGGGCTTGGTTTAAGAACACTGTTGTCATGCACTTGCTTAATGAAGTGCTGAAGCATTTTTTCGGTTACGTAAAAGTCGGCAATTACACCGTCTTTCATCGGACGGATCGCTGAAATGTTACCAGGCGTACGACCAAGCATTTGCTTAGCAGCGTGACCAACAGCAGCGACACTCTTTGCAGACCCCGTACGATCTTGGCGAATAGCGACAACGGAAGGCTCATCAAGAACGATGCCTTGGCCTTTTACATATATAAGGGTATTGGCTGTACCTAAATCAATCGATAGGTCGTTTGAAAACATGCCACGAAGTTTTTTAAACATACTCTTCGCTCATCCTGCAAGAATTAGAAGAAAAAAATTGCATTAAATGTACCAATGCCTTGCTGTCACGGCAAGGCATTGAAGTATAAACATGGACTGAAACCCGTAATTTCTTACAGATTCCTAACTTAAGGGGCAAAAATTATATTATTACTGACCTGTTAAGCCACTTTCCCCTCGGTAGATCACACGATCGTTACCGCGGTAGAGAACGAATGAGCATAACATAATGAGTGAGGCTAGTTTTTTTCAGTCCACCAAATCACGCGATCGCTGCCTCGATAAATACCAAATTGCGCAATACCTGAGACAATCCCCTCACCATCCAAGTCTTCAATAAGCCAAGGTACACCATGCTTGTTTAAGTCGATTTCAGTATCAATTAAACCTGTATCCCCAGCACCTGGCGCTGAAAATTCAATCCAAGACTCCCCCTTCTCAACCTGAGTATCCTGTAAACTTGCATTGACCTCCGGAGGGTTTGGTACCCCTGATGCCACCACGGTGTAGTCATCTGAAATAAAGTCAAAGCGATTGATAGAAGTCAAATCGGTACATGAATCATCTACATTAGTCTCAAAGCGTCCCTTTTCAAAATGCTGAATTTCAATACGTTGTCGAATTGGTGAGACTTCAGGGCCATAGGTATCATGAATCAGAAGCCGTCCCCACCGCAGTTCCATGTCTTCATCAATATCTGAGAATGAATACGAGAGACAATCAGCTAAAGAACCGCTATCAGACGTTTTGACACACACATTATCTGAATCCATCAAATCACTGGCGGCAAGGACTAAACTAAAATCAGCATTGAACGGTTCTAGTGGCGGTTCGCTTTTCTCGTAGCGCATCAACTCGGCATCACTTAAATACACGCGACCTGATGCAAACTCTGATGTCGTCCCCCCATCACCTTCAAATACGATGTTCCGGCTATTAGAATCTGTGTAGCTACGATCGAGCCACGGCGTCGAGTAACGCCACCAATCCGCATGGTAGTAGTTGTTGGTTAAAGCGCCCTCTACGGATTTAGCTTCTAGATAGAGCTCAGGTACTTGTTCGTAAGTGAAATTTTGACCGATATAACTAAACTTCAAGCCAGGATCATTATCGCTCGAGCAAAACGCATCTAAGTTTGGTGCCAAGCTTGAGTCGACGACTGAAAAATAGGCAGGGTAAAAACGTCCAATATTAGCGCTTAAAGCAGCAGGAATCGTGTGATAATTACTGCCTAAGTAAGTACTAGGAGGCGTCACCTTGATTGAAAATACGCCCACTTCAGAGATGGTAGCTGGTATCGCTTTTGTCTCTCTCGGCGCAAGCAATACACTGTCTGGGTTTGTGATGGGGTTATCAGAGCTATCATATAAAACAAGCTCTCCGAGATCCTCCCCGCTAGGAGCTACCAAGAGATGTTCGATTCCAACACTGTCACTGTAATTGGGTGTCGGAATTGCACCTCGGGTTGAGTTAGAGCCACTCATTGCCGTGACTTCAATATCAAACTGCTCTCCAGCTTTAGCAAAGGTTGAGCAATTTAAATTGGCACTAGCACAAGCTCCCGAGTGATTGGCGCTATTTTTCGCGCTAACAACAAGTCGCTGCGGGAAACTAACAAACTCTCCATCGCCTTCAACAACAAGGCCCTGATCATCTGCACCAGGCTGGCCAGTATATTTAACATTTAATTGAAGTTTACCTGCATCTGGGTAGTCTAATTGCAGTTGAGCTTCACCGTTAGCATTGAACTGTACATTAATTGGTGCCGCGGTAGATTCAGTATTACCTATTGTTGTACCTGAAATTTCAACTTTCGGCGATCCAACAATGTCACTCACAGTTGGTGACTCGTAGGTACTCCAAAAAGCGATATTCTTACTTTCATTGCTAAAGCCCGGACCGCAACTCCCTCCAGCTTTAAGCGTTGCAATGGTGGGTAAGTTAGCTATTTTATCACTAACGACAAGCTCAAAACCATTGCTGGTGAACTGCAATCCACAGTTACTAGCACTAAACCCTGAACCCGCTTTATTGCACAAAGTTTTGGCAAAAGGCTTAGTGGTTGGCGAAGAGCCAGTCACTCCTAAAATGACGTTACCTATCTGTTCTTTACGTATATCAAAGCTCGCGCTTCCACCACTAAAAGTAACGACGTTCCCACCAACCCATCCACCATCATCAAGAGTCGCTGGTGCGAGTTTAGCGGTTACAAAATCGGTATACCTCGAACTGCACGTTGCATCTAAGCAAGCTTCAATCAAAACAGTTTCCGCATTACAAGTAAGCTCTTGACCCGAATGCGTTAACCTAAAGTGATCAATTTGCTCCCCTACCGGACGAGAGTCCAAAGCACATACCTGCAGATTGTCGATTTCATGAATATTAGTCAAATTTCCCGTTGATCCGGTTATCGATAATAGGAAATCATTAGGAATTGCAGATTGACTGTATTGATTATTCAATACATCAATGGGCCCGACAATGGAACTCCAATCACCGCTGCCAATTTTACGGAAGATCTCGACATTCGACTGTTCATTTAGCCGAGAATCAATAACAATTTTATAACGGTGGTTGGCTCTATTGGAATCATTACTGCCATCAACCGAAGGGTCTAAACACTCACCATTTGAAGCATTTGTACCATCCTCACATGCTCCCGCCAGATATTGATAACCCGTTTCTCCACTACCTGAGCCCCTCAAAGCAACACTTTGTCTGCGTCTACCCGGCTTTGAACCGCTCCCCCCTTCATTCGAGTAGTTCCCATATTCATCAATGCCAATACCAAGCCAGCCCCCCGCAAAACCCGGCTCTCCGCTTTTAAAACCATACCCCAAAGGCCCACCAAATGCTCCCGGAGCAGGGGTTACAGTGGCATCGGAGAGAACAATGGCAATACCGTCAGCACCGTCACCACCATACGCGTAGTGATCAAATTCAATCTCCACTAAATTATCTTTTGCAGGAAACAACCGCTGATAGGTTGAAGCGGTCGACTGATCTTCTTGGGCTTCAGTAAATCTAAGACGATTATTTATGACTTGAGGAGTAAACGGTCCCTTACTTGTCGAGGTTACCCATAAATCAGAGAGGTCACCATTATCAAACCTATCCGTAAAACACTGAAGTATCGGGGAGTCTGAGCATGGGTGTCGCTGAGCCATCAACTTTTCTATCTCAGATTGAGTTAACCTCTTATCAAAAATCTGAACTTCATCGATAGCACCATCAAAAGCCCGACCTGAAAAGTTCTGGTCTTGGCCTATTTGCAACGGTTTCGTATTATTTACTAGCTCTCTATTCGCATTTATTAAAATCTCTCCACTTTCTGATCCATTAATAAATATACTAGCCGAAGATTTATTATCGTTACGTTCTGAGTCATACCTAATAGTAATAAATGACCATTTATCTTTTGGGATACTGGCTTCACTTGTCAATGTTCTTGTTTTTATATCTCCATTACTCTTTTTGTCTTGCCACCACCAAAATATTTGCCCTGAAGAATTTAAGTGAAATTCGTAATTGTTATCTTTTGATAAAATTGAATGCAGGCCAGATATTGGATAACGAGTAGGTTTAACCCATGCTGAAATAGTAAAAGAGTCATTCATATCTAAAAGATCATTATCTGCAATTTCAACGTGTTGATTTTTTTGACGACCAAATATACCGTAACCACAAGTTCCAAGGGAATCGACGCTCGGTAATGCGGAATAATTTGAAGCTAGGCCTGTCGTTGCATCATTTATTGCAACACCGTGTAAATCATTACCCGAACTATCCGTTACTTCATGACTTACACCATCCCAACTCGATTCATCAAAGTGATATAGCGCAATAGGCTCAGGAAAACTTCCACTATCACAAGCATGTTCAGGTACGGTTACATATAAACATATGCCATCAACAGACGCATCATCATTTACGTAAATGACACCGTTGTGATTATTACCATATGAGGTGACATCTCCGGTAATACGCGCAGTTCCTCTTAAGATAATCCCGCCCCATGTATTAACCAAGTTACCGTTAATTTCAGTATTGATGACTTCTATCCCGTTCTGCGCATTTAAATTACCAAAACCTCCGCGGGAATCTTTGATCACAATTGTTTGGTACTGCGTCGTGACACTGCCTTCAACATCAGAATTTTCTATCAAAACTCCGCTCAGAGCGTAAACATCACCAACTCCACCTGAAACGTTTGTTAATGAGACAATATTATTTCTAGTGGTTATATCCCCTTCGATCGTCGAATTTTCAGCCCACACTCCACTTTGTGAATCTATATCTCCGACACCTCCTGATACGTTTTTCAATGAGACAATATTATTTCTAGTGGTTATATCCCCAGTAACATGGGCTCCATCCATCCAGATACCACTGTGTGAGAAAATATCCCCGATATTTCCCGTCGAATAATTAACTTTAACATAACCATAATCTGTCGTTAGCGTTCCAGAGACATCACTGTTATCAATATCGATGTAGTTTTGAGATCGAATATTCCCGGTAAAGATTACATGGTTTAATTCTGTATTAGAGTAGGAATAGATGTCACCTTCAAGACCAAGTTTTTTATTTGATTGTCCTTGTATATTGTTACTGCCGCGAAGTACAACCCCCCCGGTTGCGACCAAGGTTGATGTGGACGATGAATAAATATTATCTCTCACAGAGAGTTCAACAACACCTGAACATTTGTATACTTTATTAGCCGGAAGCGTATATAGCCCAGAACATGGGGGTAGATTCCACACTGCAGAGCCAACATAATAATCTTTGCTGTAAGCGAAAGAAGCACTTATAAGCAAACTAAAAAACAACCCTAGCCTAATCATCACGAAGTCCTACCTGAATAACTCTTTGTAATGTCCATTGCCCAACGGTACATTGCCCTGTCGAAACTAATTGACGAACTACCTCGCCATTATCCATTACTCCGATTCCATTACACTCGATTGTTACAGAACATTGATCCAAACCATCACCATTATAGTTGATTGTTTGAGGGGCTCCTAAATGGCAACTTCCTGTGTTATCTGTTTGATAAAATCGACTAACTTCAACTTGGGCACCAGACCGCGCAGCCATTTCAGCCCTTGCTCCTATGACTGAAGCAAGGAGTTGATCACTTCCTCGCTCTTGATTACGATTGGCAACAAGCGCAGCCAAACCTATCACTACGACCAGCATAAAAATGACCAGCATCAGCCCGCTACCTTGCTGCCTATGGTGTGTTGTAGACAAGTGCATCATCATCAAACCTCATCACTTCACCATTTCCAGTGAAGGTTAACTCAATTTTCACTAAGCCATTTCTTTGCAACTGCGCCTCTTGCGCTAAAAAATTGCCATCTAATAAACTATCAACCAACACCACCCCTGAACCCAATGACGTATCTCCCGGCTCTAAGGTTCGGTCCATACCATAACCATCGTATCGCCGTAACTCATCTCCTACTATGCAAAACGCAACCGGTTGAGAATAAACATAAAAACGATTGGCTGGAGAGTTGTTGGCAAACTTGGTGGCTGAAGCAAGCTCAATATCGATCATTGTGGAAGATATATCAGGAGAGAACTCAATATCACGCTCGAGCACGGCCACTTGGCTGTTAGTTGGGATGATGCTAGTTCTAAGCTGGGCATTAGAGGTGGGATAAACCGTGATACGATCGCCCTTCTTACCGGCACCCGTAAAAGGCAGAGCTCTCAAAGTATTACTTGGAGAGAAAGTGGTTAAATTAGTATAAATACCGCTATTTACTATTGGAAAGAACTCAACACAACGTCCACTTGAGTTGGTGACCACGCTGTTGGGAACGGCTTCACGAATCTCACGCCGCAACCTCTCTGTAGCAAAGCGACCTTGTTGAATTAATGAGCTTCGCGCTTCAACATCAGAATAAAGAGTGAGAGACAGACGGATCACTTCCCCAACAAATAACCCAACGATACCCAGTAGCGTAATAGATATCACCATTTCTATGAGGGTAAAGCCTCGAGCCTTAGTCAAAAGTTACTCCTAATGGCTGCAATTGGATACTCTTGACCTTGACGACCGATAATGATGACATTGATACGTTTATAGTGAGTCGCGATTGAAGAAGCTTGTCCTAGCATGGTTCCTGAATCATCTTTTTCGTAAAACACTTCAATGTTGACTTTGTAATCGGTGTAGCTTGTATGTATTCCTTGCAACACGTCATCAAGCACATCCGTCACATCCCCCGTCAAGCCATTAAAATCATCCACATCATTAAAAGCGGCTTTATCGATGAAACTTTCACCATCATCAGGGCCTAAATCTTTGGGTAAAGTGCACGATTCTGCATCATCAACCAATTTGGGGATACAGTTAGGTAAACCACCGTAAGGGCCTGATTTATGGTCAAAATTACGACCTAGTATTTCGTCCATAACGGCGCGTCCTAGCTCTGTTGCTTTAACCGCAGCAGCCTGATCGGCACTTTGCTTGCCCAGAGGAAACAAGGAGGCCGTCACCCCCGTGATAGCGATGGCCAGAATAGTCATCACGATAACCATTTCAATAAGCGTAAAGCCCCTGAGTTTAGCAATCATCAAGGCCCCCCTGGGTATTAATACAAATCGACAGCGACATACCAGACTGAGGTTGAACGGTTAATCGACATTGACCACTACTCGTCGCACATTGCATTGGGCGGCCTAGGCTATCAAAATCGATAAACGGAGAACCATCCGCTGACGTCAACAAGACCGTGGCATCATAACCTGAAATATCGACAAAACTGCTGTCCGATTTATCAATAGCAGCTCGGCATGCCATGTTAGTATCTTCAGGCATTTGACCCACTTGATTTTGCACGACACCCCATCGATTACACAGCCCGCTGCGATGCATCGCTCGCAGCTGAGTCAAGCGAAGAGAAGAGATGAGTTCACTCTTGATCATATGACGATCAAAAGAACGGGCACCAAAGTAACGGCTAGCAGCGTATGTGGACAGAATTGCCAGTAAAAGAATGACAGTGATCAGCTCTACCAGAGTAAAACCTTTGGATGTGGGGCTGTTATCCATCATGGGCCTCTAACTGCCTAGCGAATACTGATTATACAAGATAACGAAACTTACGAACTTATGTATATGAATAGTTGTGATATTTATGTGCTTTGGGCAGAAAAAAGGCCAGCAGGAGCTGGCCTCTAAGTCTATAAACTCTACCTACAACTAACCACAGATTTTATCATTACCAGTATCAAACACACCTACAGAAGACTCTGCCGATGAAGTTGCTTCTGTATATTTAACACATTTATTTGTGTAATTTTTAATACCAAATGTCACTGCTGTTGGGGTTGCACCGGACACCGTACCGATAAATTGAAAATCATCATCAGCACCAATGCCCTGTACAATCTTAGCAATATTGTCACCATCAGCTTTAGGGTAACCATATTCTGTTAGGATAGAATCTGTACCAACAGCTACACTTTGACCAGATAAAGCCTCTTTACCTTCAATAGCTGACTTACCATACACAATACTTGATGCACCTTGAATTGCACCGGTTAAACCTTGAAGTGTCGCATCTTTCGCATCATCTTGTATGTTTAGGAAGCGTGGTGCCGCTGTGACAGCAAGGATACCCAGGATAACAATTACCACCACGAGTTCGATTAGGGTGAAACCGCCTTGTCTTTTCATAGTTAAGCTCTCTCTATGTTTGATTTTACGCAGACTTACTGCAAAGTTACGGTCACACGACCAGTTTTAATTTCGTAAACAAATTTGTGTTTGGTACTGCCTTCTAACTGAACGTAGGTACAGGTTGCATCACCAGAATTTACTTGCGCTGAATATTTGTTGTTTGAGTTGTTCGCGACATCTGAAACCGCACCGACTTTAGGGGGGTTTTGCAGTAAGTTTTCCATCAACTCAGAACATGTTTTATCTGAAATAGTTTGTGGCGCGGCACCAGAATTATTGTTCAGAGTCCATGGATAGCCGTCTCGGAAGCCAGTATCAAGATTGCTACTGCTCTTCGAACGTGTTAACCAAAAATCAATACCATCGTAATTAACGGTGTTGTACCTTTCTGCACCGATCGTCTCTGAGGGTCTCGCTTGTGCTTCCCACTGTGCTCTCGCCGACAAAACGGCGGTTGCAAAACCACCGGCCACACCTTCAATACTGGATTTTTTGGCTTCATCCGTGACATCGAGAAAACGAGGTAACGCAGCGACCGCCAATAAACCCACCACAACGATGACTATGACTAACTCGACAAGGGAGAAACCCTTTTGATTTTTAAGCATTTCTACCTACTCACCTTATTATCATTATGCATTATACATTTATGCAATCTTAACACCACACAAAATACGTCAAATTTTCTACAAGGCCAAAATATTGGCTCTCACACCAAATCTTTCATTCTTGAGTAGGATATCTATCTGATAGTTATCACTATAATGATAAGTACAATGAAACTGTATACTATCACTCTGGTCTTCAACTCTTGGGGAACTTAACCCCAAAATACTTTGGGGTGGGTATAGTTGGTTCAGCCAGTAATAACAGTCTACCTCCGCTCCTTGAACTGGCATTATCCAGCCTGTTCTGCTGTAGTGCCTTGGAGGCTCAGAGCCAATTTCTTGTTCATCACCTTTGAGCAAATAGTGTTGTTTAAACAAATTTGCTTGTTCTAAAATTCGCTTACTCGCGACGATCAATGCCGTGTTAGTCGCTTCTTCTTCTACCGTTTTAAAGGCAGAGAGCACTCCTACAATAAGAAAAAGAATCACCACACTCCAAATAACAAAACGTGAGCGTTGTAGGTTATTTAGCATTCCCTAGCCTTTGATTGCATCCAACATTCCCCACATCGGTAAGAAAATACCAAGAGCTAGAACTAATACCATGCCTGCCACTATGGTGAGCAAAATCGGTTCAATTCTGGCGGTTAAGGTTTTCAGATCATAATCGACTTCTCGGTCATAATAGTCTGCCACTTCTAATAGCAGCTCATCGATGCGCCCTGTCTCTTCGCCCACAGAAATCATCTGTATCACCAGTGGGGTAAAAATTTCGCTATTGATCGCAGTTGAAGAAACCGTACTACCCGCTTCAATGGCCGACTTCATGGCTTGAACTCGCAACTCTAGAAAACGGTTGTCCAAGGCTTCCGCCGATAGCGCTAGCGACTGGTTCAGTGGAACGCCAGCTTTCAGCATCAAGGCAAAAGTACGAGAAAATCGCGAAAGTAACGCTCGATTCACTACCCCACCAATCACGGGTATTTTTAAGCGAATCCTGTCCCATTCCTCTAGGCCTTTGTCCGTCTTAACCCAAGCTTTAAACGCAAAGATAAGACCGAAGATAACCGCGAGCATTAAGCCCCAGTAATTAACAAAGAACTCAGACATGCCGATTAAGATACGAGTTGGGAGTGGCAGGTCAACCCCAAAGCGCGCAAACATACTAGAGAACTGTGGAATCACCTTGATATTGAGAATGAACATCGCGACCAAAATAAAGCTGATCACGAAGGTTGGATAACGCATCGCAGTCTTAATTCGCTTACGAGTCTCGACTTCTTGCTCATAGTATCCCGCCAATTGCAGCAAAGCCTGATCGAGACGACCCGTGTTTTCACCAACCCCTATCATAGAGACAAACAGCGGACTGAACACCTTGGGATGCATCTGCATCGACGCCGATAATCCACGACCATTGGTTAGCTCAGCAACCACTTCTTCTAAGGCCGCTTTCAACTGCTTATTTTCACAGTTTTGGGTCAGGCCTTTCATCGACCTTAATAGTGGTACGCCTGCCTTGGTTAGGCTGTATAACTGTCGACAAAATAGAACCAAAACTTCAAGAGGAACATTGGGGGAAAATAGGCTAGATACGTCCATATCTAACACTGAACCACCACGTTTATCCAGCTTGATTGAGGTGGGAATAACCCCCTTACTCATCAAACTTTCTGCGGCAAGATCTTCGTTATTCGCCTCTAATTGACCAGTAACCTGGCTACCATCAGAACTGCGACCGACATAACGATACGTTGGCATATCACTCTACCCCTACAGATAAATTGGGTCAGTGGCACCGGAAGCATCGCCTTCACCAAGGTGCATGATTTCATCGAGGCTCACAACGCCTTGCAAAGCTAACTCCATCGCAGAAGCCAATAACGGTTTGTAGTTTTTTGACCGCCTTGCAGTTTGAGCAAAACCAACCGCATCGTTCGCTCTGAGTGCATCCATCATGTCTTGTTCTAGCTCCAACATTTCAAAGACACCAATACGCCCGCGATAACCGGTTAGGTTACAGTTCTGGCAACCACGGCCTTTCATGAATGGCACAGCCACTTGATTAGGAAAACGTACTTGCAACCACTGCTTACGAGGTTCATCCAATTCATCCTCAACCTTGCAATCAGTACACACTTTGCGCACTAATCGCTGGGCCACTACCGCTCGAACCGCACTCGCGACCAAATAACCTGGCGCCCCCATATCCATCATACGCAGCGCACTGTCTACTGAATCATTGGTATGCAGCGTACTTAAGACTAAGTGACCCGTCAGTGCGGCTCTCAGACCAATCTCAACGGTTTCTTGGTCACGCATCTCACCAATAAGGATGATATCGGGATCCTGTCGAAGGAAAGTTCTGAGGATAGTAGAGAAGTCGAGATTGATCTTAGGGTTTACCTGAACTTGGTTCACACGAGGAAGACGGTATTCCACCGGATCTTCCGCGGTAATGATCTTTTTACCCGGCTCGTTCAATTCGCTTAACGCACCATAAAGGGTGGTTGTTTTACCTGAACCAGTTGGCCCGGTAACCAAGATCATCCCATGTGGGCGGCGTAACTGTTGACGAAGTCGAACCAACAGATCACTTGGTATACCTGACGCCTCTAATTTACGAAGGCCTGCTGATTGGTTGAGAAGACGCATAACCACAGACTCACCATGCTGCACAGGCATGGTCGACATACGAATATCAACCGACTGACCTTTGGCTCGAATGTTAAAACGACCATCTTGAGGTAAGCGCTTCTCTGAGATATCGAGGTTCGCCATTAACTTCAAGCGTAGCACTAGTGCAGAAGCAATATTGACTTCATTCAGCAGTGTTTCATGCAGCACGCCATCAATACGCTGACGAAGGCGCAATACGCTTGAGTCTGGCTCAATATGAATATCAGATGCACCGACTTGGATTGCATCTTCAAATAGCGAGTTGATCAGCTTAACGACCGTCACTTCGTCACTGTCTTCACCTGTGATATCAAAATCATAGGCGTCATTGACTTGGTGCTCGGCATGAAGCTGCTCAGCGAAAGACGCAATTTCTTTGGTTCGACGGTAGTAGCGATCAAACCCATCGACCAATTGCCTTTCAGGCGCAACAACAAACTCAAGCGCGTAATCGCCTAATTGGCCAAGCAGCGATTCTTGGGCAAACAGATCTGCTGGGTCACTCATCGCTACACGCAGAGTGTCACCTTGACGACCAATCACCAACGCACGAAGACGGCGGGCATGAACCTCAGGTAACAGTTGCACCGCTTCAATATCAACGTTCGCTCGGCTTAGATCAATAAGAGGAATAGCAAGCTGTTGCGATAGAAAGCTCAGCATTTGCTGCTCAGATAAGAAACCAAGTTCAATCAGCGTATCACCTAGCTTACGACCGGTACTTTTTTGAGCCGCAAGAGCTTGTTCAACCTGGGCTTCAGTGATGATTCCCTCTTCGACGAGCAAATCACCTAGCCTTTTTCTTAATCTAGTGGGCATCGCCACTCTCCTCTAAAGCTTTGATTATTTTTAAGCGGTCACGCACAAAATTTTGCGATTGAGATGAGATTCCAACTCTGATTAAGGCACCTTGGTATGACCCTTTTGCAGCAGAAAAATCAAGCTGACGCTCTTGTTGAATCGCAAGGCCAAGCCACCAGCGAGCATTGTCGGAATCAATCTCGACTAACTTTTGGTAACTCTCAAGCGCAATGTCTTCTTGCTGAGATTTTTGACTCAATGCCGCACGCATTGCCAAATAATCTTGAGTAGGATTGGGTGGCAGGTGGATTAACGGGCTTAAAGCCGCTTCTGCTTGGTTAGCTTTAACCAACAGTTTAGATAAACCCAACCGTAGCTTTTCGCTGTTGGTATTAAATTTGATGCCTGATTGGAACAGCTCGTAGGCTTTACGAGTATCGCCCTTACCAAAATAGAGAATCGCGAGTTTCTGACGAACATCTTCATTACGTGGCGTATAACGCAAGGCTTCGGTGTAACCTTTCAAAGCACCAGTAAGATCATTCGCATCAAGCGCTTTCTGAGCTCGCCCTTGTGCATTCACTGATAACTGCTCAGGCGTTAGCTCTACCTGCTCAATCATCATACCCTTACCAGCTGAATGTTCTGATGAAGCTGAAGACGTACCTTTACTCACTTGCCCATTCACTAATGACGGCGTTTGCTTCGATACGTTTGCCACATAAATCGGCTCTTGAGGGACGACTCTCACCGCTTTAGGGGCTGTTTGATTTTTTGACTGTTCCGCGACTCTGGATGTTTTAGATAGCGACTGAGTAGTGACTGATTGGTGAGACTTTTCAACCTTTGAGTGAGATGTCACTGGCATTAATTCAGAGTCGACAGCAACCAGTTTTTGGGTTGGTGACAGGGGCATCGCTGGCGCAACAACACTGTTCACTTGCCCGGAACTATCAACAAGCGAAACCTCTACCTGTGTGGCCGTTACTGAAATGGGATTATCAAGTTTAGGGGCTTGCGATACTGCCCACCCCCCCATTGCCAAACTTAAGGTAAACCCACCCGCAACCCATACTAATGGCGAGCGCGTTTTGACTTTAGGCACGACAGCCGCTTCTATCGATGTTGTTGATTCTTTCTTGGCCAATTCAGACAAGGCGTTATTAATGGCGCTCATAATTAATTCCAACCCCACAGTATTGGCATTTTAAATTTAGGCTTACATACATCGTATGTTTCTTGCATAGCAGCAAATAGATGTTGGTTTTCAACCGTTTTTTTATCTTCGCTAAATGAAAGCAATAAGGCTTTATGACACAACTGATTAATCAACCTTGGAATCCCTAGAGAAGAGCGCCAGATTGCTTTTTTATGATTCAAACTAAATAGATTTTGATTGCCACCCGACTTAGCTATTCGGTTATCGATATAAGCCACCGCTTCGTCAAGGTTAAGCGGCCTTAGTGTTGAGCTAAACGTGATTCTTTGACGAAACTGCCTAAGATGATAAGCCTCTAGTCGAACATCCAATTCAGGCTGCCCCAATAAAACAATTTGCAGCAGTTTTTTATCTTCAGTTTCAAGGTTACCGAACAACCTTAGTGTTTCGAGCGCCTCATCCGATAAAGCTTGAGCTTCATCAAGTATCGCGACGACTCTTAGCCCCGAGCTGTGTAACTCAATCAATCTATGCTGAATGCTATCGACTAAGGTCGCTTCGTTCTCAACCACAACATCAAGCTCTTTAGCGACCGCTTGGCGCAAGTCATCACCAGATAGCATTGGATTCGGAAGATAGATTAGCGCCGTACTGTCTTGTAGATGGTTCACCAACATTCGGCATACCATCGTTTTTCCCGTGCCGACCTCACCAGTAACCTTAATCACGCCCTCGCCCATTTCTAATGCCGAGATCACCGTCTGAATCGCTTCGAAATGAGGCGCTAAACCATAAAATAAATCGGTATTCGGCGTTAAGGTAAATGGCAGTTGTTCAAAACCAAAGTGAGCTTGATACATAAGTGACCTAGCTTAGTTAGATACTGCCAATCTACATGGAGAAGACGAGTGGCTACTCTTCATCAGGGAACCATTCTTGTAAAAGGTCTCGAGAACGCTCCAACTCAGATTGCCAAGTATTGACGCCGACAATGGTCGGTTTCAATAAGATCACAAGCTCAGTTTTTTGCGTTAACTGATTGGTATTACGGAATAAATGACCTAAGGCTGGAATATCTCCAAGGAATGGAACTTTAGACGTCACATCACTGGTGTTGGATTTCATCAAACCACCAATAACGACCACATCGCCATCTCGTGCTCGAATCACTGAGTCAGATTCACGAATAGAGCTTTTCGCCAAAGGAAGTTGCACGATGCCAGTTGTTGAACCTAGGTTGAGCTCTTTCACTTCTTCCTCTACCTCAATAACGGCTGGGTGAACATGTAAGAACACGCTACCTTTATCGTCTATCTGAGGGGTCACATCTAAAGAGATACCAGAGAAGAACGGAGTTAATTCAACCTCAGGTGCGACATTCGCGTCATCACCACTACCGACCGAACTTGATAAATCTGTCACGTAGTATTCGTCGGTACCCACTTTGATCACCGCTTTCTGGTTATTTGCCGCCGTGACTCGCGGGCTCGATAGAACATTAAGGTCACCTTGAGTATCCATAAAACTCAAAACTGCTTCAAAGCTGCCATCTGAAATCGTTACGTTAGTTTGTCCGCCTAACAAAGAACTGATTGCATCTAACGGCGGTAAAGCACTTGCCGGACGATCAATTACAACGCCACCGCTGCCAATCGACTTAGACAAATTCGACCAGCTAATTCCCTGTTGGTAACCATCACTCAAAGTGACTTCCATGATCTTGGCTTCTAAGATAACTTGACGTTGCAAACGTTTCTGAGAAATGCCTAAAAACTCTCGAACTTCACGAATTTCGTCAGGGTAAGCGCGTACCGTAATCACGCTGGCTTGCGGGGTCACAACAACGCTCTGCCCGTCACCAGAACCAATGAGGTGAGCAACTGCCGCTTCAAGCTGTGGCCAGAAATCACTTTCAGAGGTTGTTTCAATCTCTGTTCCACCATTCGAATTCGATGAGTTAGAAGAGTTGGATGAATTTGACGAATTTGATGAATTAGAATCTGAGTTAGAGATCGTGCCGGTGGTGATGGTCGTCAATGAGCGACCTGAACGCTTCACTTGTAAGTAATCAACCGGGATCGTAACCGTGCGCAGACCAGCAGGGTAAATCTGAATAACTTTGCCACGTTTTTCTATATCGTAGCCATACATATCCTGAGCAACAGCCAACACTTCATCTAACGTCACGTCAGTTAAATTAAGAGTAAGGTTTCCAGACACGCCAGGGTGAATAGCCGCGCTGTATTCAGTACCTTTAACTAAGCTAGCAAAGAAGGTTCTCGCTTCGACACCATTCGCCTGAATACGAAAGCGCTTAACCGTTTCCATACTCGGAGACATTGAGTCTGAATCAAGTTGTGGCATGAGATCGTCTTGAACCGACGAAGGAAGCTCATGAAGTGCTTTACTATTAGCTTCATTAATGGATTCGTTCAAAGACTTTTTTATCTCAACAGGGTCACGATGCCCCATTGAACAACCGACTAAAGATGACACTAGAATTGTTAATACAAGTTTACGCATGTCTTCACTCAAACCTTAATTATTCTTGATATCTAAAGAGAACATCTCTAATTCCCACTGCTTAGAGCCTCTCTGCAGAGTGACGTATTCTGAATCTATACCCTTAACTCGATACCCTCGTATTGTCTCTCCTTGACCAAGGATTTCACCATTGAGAATGGCGTAACAAGGCGTATCCGCTTTACACACGATACTTTCTAAAGACGGTAAACGATAATGAGTTGGCGCTTTCTTAGCTGGCGCTGTTTTTTGTTGAGGCGTCATCCAACCCAGCGGGGCCGTTGGGTCTTGCTCAGCCCGCACCAATGAACTGGTCAATATTAATGACAACAACAGAACTCTAACCACCGATAAACTCCTGTCTAGTACCCAGTGTATAAACCTCGAATACAAGCCGAGCTTTCGGGTATTCTTCTACCGTGTATTCAAATGTACGCCAGTAGTAACTCATAGGAAGAGACTCAAGCGCTTGAAGGTAAGACGTAATATCAAAGAAACTACCCGTCAACTCCATTCTTACAGGGTGAAGGAAGTAGCCTGAATATTCACTGGTCTCTTGATTATTCGAAATCGCTTCTGGTTTTAACGACTCGAGCGATTCGAGCTTAAGTCCATTTCCGGCATTAAGAACACTCTCCAATAGCTGAGACATTTGAGAAGGCGTGATCAGTCCATCGACAATCTGGGAAAGCTGAAGTGACAGCTCTTGGCTCTCCACCAGCAGTTTTTTGTACTCTCGATTAATGTCTTTATCTGGGTCTTTATTTAACTTAGCTTGAAGAGCGAGCAACTCGCCTTGCTGTCTCTGGTTTGACTGAGTCAGATTCATTGTCTTAGCATTTTTAGCCTGTAAATCGAGATACGCAGGCTCAACCAATAAAGTGAACAACAGCATAGATAGGCCAACAAAACCACACACGAAAAGTAGCCATTTTTCTCTCTGACTTAATGCAAGAAACTTATCGCTGAGCTGGTTCCACTGCTGCATTATTTACTCTCCCTGCGAGTATTTAGCTCAAACGTCACCACATCCTGATCATTACGACCAATTTTTAGTTTTTCAAAAGAGCGACCGACAAGGTTAAGCTCATTTTTGAATTGACCGATCCAGTTGGGGACAACATTAGCATTGCGAGCTAAGCCACTCAGATCTAGAGTGTTATGAGTCATGTAGATATGCGAAAGAGAGATGTCATTTCGACCTAATTGAGCTAAAGAGTTCATAACGCCAGAATACCCGACTTGTTGTGATTCGTCGTATTGTCCGATCGCCTTCAATGCCTCTTTATTTGCTTGAGTCTCACGTTTGAGACGCTTAACTGCAGCAATCATCCCTGGAGATGGTCCATGTTGCGTTAACTGACTATTCAGTTGCTTAACCTGCTTATTAAGCTGGTTAGAATCATGTTGCAAAGCGATTAGGGCTTTGTCTAGCTCAGAAACTTGAGACTGCATTACAAAGTAACCACCAAGTAGCAGCACACAAACTAACCCCCAACTCGCAACAACATTCGTCAGCATAAAATATTCTTTCTTAGGCTTGAGATGTTCAGGATAAAGATTGACATTAAAAGCCTCTTTTTTCGCCGCGAGCTTAACCAACAAGCTCTCTGAATTATCACGATCACCTTCAATGAGCAGAGAAACCGTTGAACTCAATGTATTATTTAACACACCTTGTAACTCAGACTCATCTTCCTCATCGCAGCAGATTTTCAACTGATGAAGTTGAGTGCCTTTAATTTGAGAAGAAAGGTAATCAATCGAGCGCTGGAGTTCTAGAGCAAGACCATCCAACTGCAGAGCGCTTGATGCAACACCCGTTAAAGGTGGAACAACACTACGGATGGTTCTCTGAAAGCAAACGGTATTTTCAACAAACGCACCCAGCTTAAATTGTGAATTGGCGCTGCGCTGTAAAAGGATGAAATTAGACAGTTCGCCAGCACTGTAACCCCAGATTTCATCTTCAGGAGCAACGCCTATTAATTCAACCTGAGCCGAATTGGTAATATTCAAGATCTTGTCTAACAGCTTTTTTGGCAGAACATACACTTGCAGCTTATTCGACGTCGGTAACGCGACCGCACTCGCTATAATTTCAGTCACTCTTTCAGAGACAAGATCTTTGAGTAAAAAAGGCAGGGCAACCGACCATTCACTTTCTGGAATATCCGGTTTATCAAGTTGGTAGGTTTGGTAGTAGTTAGCACAAACAATTAATTGCAGGCTATTGCTAGTAAATGCCCCACTGCTAAGCGATTTCTTCAGTGCGCTTTCCCAGTCCTCGTTAATGACAGGAATACAAGTTACGGGCAGTTCTGGCTCTATCGATGAAATATAAATAGCATCGTTGCCTAACATGACAATTTGAGAGCTGCCTTTATTGTTCGTTGGCTTTATCTTGTCTAAAATCGCTTTAAAATTCATTGTTAACTACTACTCTTACGCCATCGATTTCTTCGTCCAACTTTCACAACCGATTCCGCTTTCGCGACCTTTTCAGCTTGATTAGGCAAAGGGATTATCTGTTGTTCTTCGTCTAAATACCTCCCTTGATAGCCGTTAATGCCTAACTCTATCAAGGTATTCTTCTCTTGTTTTGTCTCGACTCCAACGGCAATAACTTGAGTTGGAGAGTCACCGCATGCCCCAATTAAGCTTCTGACAAACAGTTGGTTCTCATGCCTTTGATTCGATTTTCTTTATTAAGCTTCGATGAAGCTTAATGTAATTAACCTTTAGGTCCTTTATATAGTGAGTGCTAACAATGGTTCGCCCAGCTTGACCAACCACCACTTTACACCCTAAACCTCGCAGCACCTTCGCCACCGGTCTCATATAATCAAGATGGGCAATCAAGTGCCCCTCTGGAAACTCAAATGCAAGCTGAGAGCGGTGTTGAGCAGAGAGCTGCAACAACTCACTTCTAAACCACTTAAAATGCTGTTTATTGGCAAACGGCGTAACATTTAAATTCACTGAATAATGAGTCGCCTGAGTTGATTCTTTCAGTGACTTCAATAACACCTTCAAAACCGATTGATCCATTTGAGCTTGATAACCCACTTGCTCTACTGCAGGCATGAATCGAGATGACTTCAATAGACCTTTATCAGGGTCTTGAATTCGCGTGAATATTTCTTTATGCAATTCATTAGCTTGACCTGTCTCTGACATAAGATAGCACCGCTGAGCAAAGATTACTAAATTATCAGGAAGCAGTGCTTTATCCAGCAATGTTCTCCAGCGGACACTGCCTATATCAAGCTCATTTTTGTTTAGCTTAGGGTAACGACTCCAGTTATTGATTCGCTCCAGCTGCGCACTCTTTAATGCTGTTTCCGTTTCATCCATGATCTGACTGTGACGCTCACCTTCGGTATACATGGTTACGCCAATATGGCACCAATTATCAGAATCTAAAGGCTCTGGCGGAGTTAGTTTATCTAACTGCCTTAAACACTGAGCGGCAAGAGTACCAATATCTTTAGCTCCTTGATGCGGAATAAATACGGCAAAATCAGCATCGTAATAACGAGAAAAAATAACATCAGGATAGCGTTGAACAATATTCGATAATACTTCGCCCACTTCAATAATAAAGCCGTCAGTGATTTGCTTGTCGTTAGCATCACGAACCTGCTCCCATTCGTCGATACGCACCAACAACACGCCGCCTCGAGCGCCACTTTCATGCAGTGCGGATTCAAGCTTATTATCAAATAGAACGCGATTTGCGGTACCAGTCAGTTTGTCTAAGAAGGTATGGGTACGAATAAAAGTATCAAAACGGCTTCTTTCTTGACGAGCATCTTTCAGCTCTTCAATTAACACATCAAGCGCTTCACTTGCGGTATAGGGCCACTCTCGCTCATCCCCTTTCGCATAAGCTTCGACTTGCCCAGCAAGAAGCATTCTTCCTCGTTCTTCTAGTATTTCTGACCCCATCAACTGCTCTTTGAGCCATCGAACACCACGGGCTAAACAGAAAATAATGAGAGCAACCGCTAGAGTAATTGACCACATAGCTTCAAGCGAATAGCTGTAACCTATATAAGGGGGAAGCGCCTTAAACTCGATTCGATAACCTTCATTGCGCTCGAGAATAAAGCTTCTTTCATAGAGACGGTTGGGATCAATTTGTGTGGCGGTATCTTTGAAACGATAAACGATGCCGGTCTTGTTCGAGAGTTTCATCTCCACAATATTACTCGCCTGCAACATCTTAGGCATCCAACGTTGCATTGAATACGCGGCATCAGGGTCTTCCATCTCTTTATCTACAACGTCGACAATACCCACCAAATAATGGTCTAAATATTCTTGCCCTATACGCTTAAAAGACAGAGTCCCGCCGATAAAAAGAATGAACATCGCGCTGATCACACTCACGGTGACAAAGGCGACTAAGCGAGTGCTCAATTTTAGTGTGGGGGTATATCTCATGAATAACGAAATCCTTTTCAACTCACATTATACCGTATCGCTACTTATACTATAAATTGACGTTGTAAATAAAGCGTTAAGAATTCTAGGTAACAAAAAGCCGCGATAAACGCGGCTTTTTCCAATCTAATACTGTCTTTATAATATATTAAAAACTGCTAAAATGGGATGTCATCATCAAAATCCATTGGCGGCTCATTATATTGAGGTTGAGCCTGCTGAGGAGCTTGTTGAGGTGCTTTCGGCTGCTGTTGGGCTGGAGCACTGTATTGTTGCTGCTGTTGTTGTGGCTGCTGTGGCTGACCCCAACTACCTTGCTGTTGGTTGTTACCCATACCACCTTGAGCAGGAGCACCGCCCTGAGCACGACCGCCAAGCATTTGCATTACACCGTTGAAGCCTTGAACAACGACTTCTGTTGTGTAGCGATCTTGACCGCTTTGATCTTGCCATTTACGCGTTTGAAGTTGACCTTCAATGTAAACTTGAGAACCTTTACGCAGGTACTCACCAGCAACTTCCGCTAGCTTGCCAAACAGAGCAACACGGTGCCATTCTGTTTTTTCACGCTGTTCTCCAGTTGCTTTATCACGCCATGACTCTGACGTTGCAATGGTAATGTTCGCTACTGCGCTGCCATTTGGCATGTAACGAATTTCTGGGTCATTACCTAGGTTACCCACTAATATAACTTTGTTAACTCCACGGCTAGCCATGATTTGCTCCGTCTAAATTCATAGTCTCAGAAAATTTCTAGCGCACAAGAATAGCATGCTTTTCTACTGTGATAAATCGCATTCCTATTCTCACATCACGACAAAGAATAAAAGCGCAATAAATCATGATATTCAGAGCGATGTTGCTTTTTTCTCTACTTACAAACTTATCATTTACTTTCCAAGTTGATATTCAACGCAAGTCACAAGAAACACTCTAGAGAAACGCAAGCATGCATGACAACGTGAAATCTAATCCCAACTCAACAAGGCGTTTCAATGAGAAAATCTCGCTATGCTCGCACTTTGCACTTTATGTGTATCGACCCAAACGACACCTACTTACACGTAAAAGCGATAGAAAAACACCTATCTATAATCTTATATAAGATGATACCAGATGATCTGATGTTATTTGATCGAAATCAGAGCAACCGAATTTTACTGGTTGATTACAAAGAGGTGCCGCTATTAACATACCGTCATCCAAATCTACCCGTGATGTGGAAAAATCATGAGATCATTCTATTCAACGTCCCCAAGCCACTCCCTACATCGGAGTTGATTACGTTTGGCGTATTAAAAGGTCTGTTTTACAACACTGAAGAGAAAGCCAAAATAGCGAAGGGACTGGAAGAGGTAATCAATGGAGAAAACTGGCTGCCTAGAAAAGTAGCAAGCCAATTACTGTTCTACTATCGAAATATCGTGAGCACTAATACCACTCCCACCAATGTCGACTTAACCATTAGAGAGCTGCAAGTGATTCGCTGCCTTCAATCCGGCTCATCAAACACACAAATAGCCGATGATTTGTTCATTAGTGAGTTCACTGTCAAATCTCATCTTTATCAAATATTCCGAAAACTGGCCGTAAAAAACAGAGTCCAGGCCATTGCATGGGCAAACCAGAACCTGCTTGCCTAATTGATCAACCTCTTAAACTGACGATAATTTTGAGGGAAGCTCTAATGAACCATACGGATTGTTGCTGAATTTTCGACATAACTTATGCTAGAGTTGCCCTCAGAAATATCAACCATTCAGGTTGAATCCATAATTATTATAGATAAAGGGTCTTACCATGATCAAAAAGTGCCTTTTCCCAGCAGCTGGCTACGGTACACGTTTTTTACCTGCAACTAAGTCAATGCCGAAAGAGATGATGCCTGTCGTAAACAAACCTCTGATTGAATACGGCGTTGAAGAGGCGATCGAAGCTGGTATGGACGGCATGTGCATCGTGACTGGCCGTGGTAAGCATTCATTAATGGACCACTTTGATAAGAACTACGAGCTTGAGCACCAGATCAGCGGCACCAATAAAGAAGATTTGCTGATCAATATTCGTGAGACGATTGAAGCAGCAAACTTCACGTACATTCGTCAACGCGAAATGAAAGGTCTAGGCCATGCTATCTTGACTGGTCGCGAACTTGTGGGTGATGAACCATTCGCAGTTGTGCTTGCTGATGACCTTTGTGTCAACGAGCAGCAAGGTGTGTTAGCTCAGATGGTTGCGCTATACAAACAGTTCCGTTGCTCAATTGTGGCAGTCCAAGAAGTTCCAGAGGAAGAAACTCACAAGTACGGTGTTATCTCTGGCGAAATGATTAAAGATGATCTTTTCCGTGTTGATGACATGGTAGAAAAGCCAGAACCAGGCACTGCGCCAAGTAACCTAGCAATCATTGGCCGTTACATTCTGACTCCAGATATCTTTGAGCTTATCGAGCAGACTGAACCAGGCAAAGGCGGTGAGATCCAGATCACTGATGCATTGCTAAAACAAGCAAAAGCAGGCTGTGTATTGGCTTACAAATTTAAAGGCCAACGTTTTGACTGCGGTAGCGTTGAAGGCTATATCGAAGCAACCAATTACTGCTTTGAAAACCTATACAAAAAAGACCAACAACAAATCGAACTAGGTAAGCACTCAACAACAAAAGAAGCTTAATCGCTAATTTTGGCTTACTCGCTATTTAGCTATTGAGCGGTTTAACTCTTTATCGGTTTAACTATTTAGCTATTTAGCTATTTAGCTATTTAATTAATAGCAATTAGCGGTTGATTAACAGTATATTAAATGTTTCCAAGGGTGACTCAAAAGAGTCGCCCTTTTTTGTTTACTGTTTTTTTATCCAGTAAAACTTTGCACAAATCTCACTCTATGTAATACTTTAGCCACTTAAAATTACATGGTCTATTGAGATGGATAAAATAGAAATTAGAGGCGCTCGTACGCATAACCTCAAAGACATTAACCTAACCATACCCCGTGATAAGCTGACGGTTATCACCGGTTTATCAGGTTCAGGAAAGTCGTCACTTGCGTTTGATACTCTCTATGCGGAAGGTCAACGTCGTTATGTAGAATCTTTGTCTGCCTATGCTCGCCAATTTCTATCTCTTATGGAAAAACCCGATGTTGACCACATCGAAGGTTTATCTCCAGCCATCTCGATAGAACAGAAGTCGACCTCTCACAACCCTCGCTCAACCGTCGGTACCATCACTGAAGTTTATGATTACCTAAGACTGCTTTACGCGCGAGTCGGCGAGCCACGCTGTCCTGATCACAATATCCCTCTAGCGGCGCAAACCATCAGCCAAATGGTCGACAAGGTATTAGAACTGCCTGAAGGCTCAAAGATGATGCTGATGGCACCGATCGTCAAAGAACGTAAAGGTGAGCATGTAAAGACACTGGAAAACCTAGCCGCGCAAGGCTTTATCCGTGCCCGTATTGATGGCGAGACCTGTGATTTGTCCGATCCACCCACATTGGAACTGCACAAGAAGCACACCATTGAAGTTGTTGTTGATCGCTTTAAGGTTCGCCCAGATCTTCAACAGCGTTTAGCCGAATCGTTTGAGACAACATTAGAGCTCTCTGGTGGCATCGCCGTAGTCGGTTGGATGGATGATAAAGAACAAGAAGAGATCGTATTCTCTGCAAACTTCGCTTGTCCAAAGTGTGGTTACAGCATGCAAGAACTTGAGCCTCGCCTGTTCTCATTCAATAACCCGGCAGGTGCTTGTGGTACGTGTGATGGACTTGGGGTTCAACAGTATTTTGACCCAAGCAGAGTGATTTTAGATGAGAACCTAAGTATTGCTGAAGGTGCGATTAAAGGCTGGGATCAGAAGAATTATTACTATTTCCAGATGCTGACATCGTTATCAGACCATTATGGTTTTGATCTATATGTGCCATTCAACTCTCTACCTAAAAAGACTCAAGAGATCATTCTTAAGGGATCAGGGCGTACTGAAGTGGAATTCAAGTACATCAATGACCGAGGTGATATTCGAGTCAAACGTCATCCGTTTGAAGGCATCTTAAATACGCTAGAACGTCGCTACCGCGATACTGAATCTAGCGCAGTACGTGAAGACCTTGCCAAATACATCTCAACGAAATCATGTTCTAGCTGTAATGGTACTCGCCTGAGATTAGAAGCTCGAAATGTTTTCATTGGTGATACAACTTTGCCAGAAATCGTTGAGCTCAGCATTGCTGACGCACTACAATTTTTCCAAGAGTTGAAGTTAGACGGCCAGCGTGGACAAATTGCTGATAAAGTGATGAAAGAGATCAATGATCGTCTGCATTTTTTGGTGAACGTTGGTTTGAATTATCTGAACCTATCACGCAGTGCAGAAACACTGTCTGGTGGTGAAGCGCAACGGATTCGTCTAGCAAGTCAAATTGGTGCCGGTTTAGTGGGCGTTATGTATGTGCTGGATGAGCCATCGATTGGCCTCCACCAGCGCGATAATGAACGTCTACTGCAAACTTTGGTTCACCTAAGAGACTTAGGAAATACCGTGCTTGTTGTTGAGCATGATGAAGATGCGATTCGTTGCGCTGACCATGTTATCGATATCGGCCCTGGAGCGGGTGTTCACGGTGGTCACGTGGTTGCTGAAGGCACCATGCAAGACATCATCGAAAATCCGAATTCTTTAACTGGGCAATACCTCAGCGGCGCCAAAGAAATTGCGATACCAAAACAAAGAACGCCTATCGACAAGAAAAAGGTCGTCGAGATCGTTGGCGCGACTGGGAACAACCTAAAGAATGTCACTGCGACGATCCCTGTAGGCTTGTTCAGCTGTATTACGGGGGTATCGGGGTCAGGTAAATCGACTCTAATCAATGACACCTTCTTTAAAGTTGCCCACACTCAATTAAACGGTGCAACAACCGCAGTTCCAGCGCAGCACAAAAAGATAAAAGGCTTAGAGCATTTCGACAAAGTGATCGATATTGACCAAAGCCCTATCGGTCGCACACCAAGATCAAACCCTGCAACCTACACTGGTATTTTTACTCCAATTCGAGAGTTATTTGCCGGTACACAGGAATCACGATCTCGTGGCTACAAGCCAGGTCGATTCAGTTTTAACGTTCGTGGTGGTCGTTGTGAAGCGTGTCAGGGAGACGGTGTCATCAAAGTAGAGATGCACTTCTTGCCAGATGTGTATGTCCCGTGTGATGTGTGTAAAGGTAAGCGTTATAACCGTGAAACTCTTGAGGTCCGCTACAAGGGTAAAACCATTGATGAAGTTCTAGAGATGACTGTGGAAGATGCTCGTGAATACTTCAACCCGGTACCTGTTATTGCTCGCAAGCTGCAAACCCTAATGGACGTTGGCCTTTCCTACATTCGCCTCGGGCAAGCAGCAACGACATTGTCTGGCGGTGAAGCACAACGTGTTAAGTTAGCAAGAGAGTTATCTAAACGAGACACGGGAAAAACCTTATACATTCTTGATGAGCCAACAACAGGCCTACATTTCCACGATATCCAGCAACTGTTAACGGTACTGCATAGATTACGTGATCACGGCAATACGGTTGTCGTAATTGAGCATAACCTAGACGTCGTCAAAACTGCGGACTGGATCCTAGATCTTGGCCCTGAAGGTGGTCAAGGAGGCGGCGAAATTGTTGCAGAAGGTACACCTGAAGATGTGGCGTTAGTCGAAGGTTCGCATACAGCTCGCTTCCTTAAGCCTATGTTAAATTTGAAGTAGGTGTAAAATAGCTCTGTATAAAATAGCTCCCTGCGAGCAGACAGAAAAATGTTAAAGTAACAGAGCTTGTTTCAGAAGGAACAAGCTCTGTTTTATAAGGTTAGGGATTTATGGCAACAATACATACTAGCGGTACCCAGCTAGAACATAAGAGAACTCAGCTCCCGCTTAACAAGGCATTTCTTGCCTCTTTAGCTGTTGTATTCTTATTAGCCATGCATTTTTTCATGCCTAACCCTGGAGGCTCTGGCCTCGCTTTATCCTTTAATCCAACCACTTGGTTAGCTCTTAGCTTTACGTTGGCGATTGGCTTCTACCAACTCGCAACCAACCGAGTACTCAAGTATTCCAAGTTAACCGTTGGCTTGCTAATAAGCTGCGTGATACTGACGCTGCCCATTCTTTACAGCAACGCCTTTCCTCAAGCCGCATCTGGTCGACTACTGGGATTGTGGGCAGGCTTCGCTTTATTTGTCGTACTTCAGCAATTTAAGTTCAGCAATAAACACAAGCAACGCATGTTGTGGTTCATTGTGCTTGCTGTGGTTATACAAGCCCTCTTTGGTTACGTGCAATATTTCTTACTGGAACCCGGCAATCTATTTGGTTACAACACAACGGCTAATCGACCTTATGGGATATTCCAACAACCGAATGTAATGGCCAGCTTTTTAGCTACTGGGTTTGTACTTTCAGCGTATCTTTTAGCGAGACAGCCCGCTAAATATAATCACAAAATTAGCGAGTCATTCTTACTATACCTAACCCCGACCTTAACCGTACCTTTGCTGATCATCATCGCATCACGTACCGGGTGGTTGGCTGCCGTCATTGGGCTTGTCTGCATTCTGCCTTATCTATACAAATTCTCGACCAAGAAACGCTTCTACGGATGGTGCGCATCAGTGCTAGTCGGTATCGTGGTCGCTTTTTCGGTAATCAGCCTCAGTACAACTGATAGCCTCGCAAGTAAAAGGGCTAACTTAGAAAGTCAACGAGCTTATACCTTTCCACAAGCGCTCGATATGATGATCGAAAAGCCATTTACAGGGTATGGCTACGGGAAGTTCGAATCCGAGTACACGCTATACACTGCTCGCCAGCATCAACTCAACCCAAATTATCATCCCGGCCTTCCTTCAATGGATCACCCACACAACGAGTTCCTGTTTTGGGGGGTTGAAGGTGGAATAGTACCAATCATCGGTATCTTGCTTGCTGCAGTGTGGGTGATGTCACGCATAACAAGCTCAGCGAAGGGAACACGTCTAGCACTACTCTCGCTATTTATACCGATACTCTTACATTCTCAGCTCGAGTACCCTTTTTACCACTCAGCGATTCACTGGGTAACCTTTATCATTTTGATTTACTGGGTCGATCAACGAGCTTCTCGTCACTACCAACAGCCATTTAGTATCATCAGTAAAACCCTATTTAGAGTATCAAGCTTAGTCGTCTCTATCTTGGTCAGTTTTTATATGTTGAGTGCCTTACACACCAATTATGTCCTGACTCAATTTGAACTTTCTAAACCCAAAAACCCGGATATTCTTAAGCAGGTAACGAACCCAGTGGTGTGGAAAGATCGCTATGATTGGGACGTATACAGCACCTATCTAAATATCGGCCTCTACAAAGCTGATCCTAGCTTGATCCAACCTTATATTGATTGGTCGTTAGAGATCATAAAACGTAAGCCAAGGCCAGCTTTCTACAGCAACCTGATTCTAGCGTATCAAGGATTAGGCGATCACAGTAAAGCCGAACAAATTCGTAGTGAAGCGAGCTTCTTGTTCCCAAATAGAGACTTTTCCAAGGTTCAATATAAGAAAATATCGGAAGCTGAAAACAACATTTCTTCTGCTAAATGACGCCAAGGAATCTAGAGTTAATTCACCATATTGACGTTTAGTCTAGACACAAAAAAGCGCACGATCTCTTGTGCGCTTTTCTTTTGAACTTGAGTTTATTACCGCTATTTTAAAACGTCTTGCAACGCTTTTAAGCACAAAGCGACATTCTCTTTTCGAGCGCCATAACCCATTAAACCAATGCGCCAAGCCTTGCCAGCCAAAGACCCAAGTCCCGCGCCAATTTCAAGGTTATATTCTTCTAGAAGTTGTGTTCTGATTTTGGCTTCATCGATTCCTTCAGGAAAATAAAGCGCATTGAGCTGCGGAAGACGACTCTCTTCGTCAACCACAAACTTTAATCCTAGTGCTTCTACGCCTTCTTTAAGCTCTTGGTGCATCGCATGGTGACGTGACCACGCGTTGTCTAGTCCTTCATTTTTCAATAAAACCAACGACTCATGCAGAGCATATAAGCTGTTCACGGGCGCCGTGTGGTGATAACTACGCTTACCTTCTCCACTCCAATAACCTAATACCAAGCTCTGATCTAGGAACCAGCTTTGTACTGGTGATTGACGCGCCTTCATCTTCTCTACCGCACGTTGAGAGAAAGTCACTGGAGACAGTCCAGGAACGCAAGATAGACACTTTTGACTGCCTGAATAAACCGCATCGAGTTGCCACTCATCAACCAACAATGGCACACCACCTAATGATGTCACCGCATCCACAATCGATAATGCATCAAACTGACGAGCCACTGAGGAAATAGCTTGAGCATCCGATAACGCTCCAGTAGACGTCTCTGCATGGACAAATGCGACAGCAACAGCATCAGGGTTTTCTGCCAATGCCTTTTCTACCTTTTCAACAGAAACGGGGTTGCCCCACTCGTCGTCAACAAGGATCGCTTCACCACCACAACGCACAACATTCTCTCGCATACGTTCACCAAAAACACCGTTGCGACAAACAATCACCTTCTCGCCAGGCTCAATCAAGTTAACAAAACAGGTTTCCATACCCGCACTGCCTGGAGCAGAAACAGCAATCGTAAATTCATTCTCTGTTTGGAATGCATACTTAAGAAGTTGTTTCAGTTCATCCATCATCGCGATAAATAACGGGTCGAGATGACCAATGGTTGGACGGCTCAAGGCCTGTAGAACTTGAGGCGAAATGTCTGAAGGCCCCGGTCCCATTAACGTTCGGTGCGGTGGATAAAAGCTATCGATAGCAGTAGTGAGTGTTAAGTTAGACATGTACATCCCTTACGTTAATATTGTGAACAATCCACCCTAAAGCAAATTGATTATCTCAGCAATTAGCCATAAGAATTGAGGTCACACCAGTGTCACATAATTGTTAAAATTATTTTTAAATATCTCCAGTTACGGATTGACATTGTTACCGCAAACACGTTCAATGAAATGGCTATCTAGCAGAAGAGGAGCACTGCCCAGGCAGATGTTTTGTGGAACCGCATTTCCAATACAAAACATTAAGGGGGAGCAGTGCCGAGATAATAAAAGGATGCAGGACCTTTATTATCGGTTGAGCGGGCTGAATCCCGACAACTGTCGCCATTTCTATATGGTGAGGAGCTTCTGAGGTTACTATTCTAATAATTCCTCTCTTTTTGCTCTAAATACTCTCTTCGAAAAACATCGGACGTTGGATTACCCAACCGTAATTTTATTTTAGGAAGTCGTGGGAGATATATCGTGAGTGCATCTAATGTAGCTGGTTCTTTTAATGTCGCTAAGTTTGGTGGAACAAGTGTTGCCAACTTTGAAGCAATGAGCCGTTGTGCTGCCATTATTGAAAATAACTCGAATACTAAACTGGTCGTGAGCAGCGCGTGCTCAGGCGTCACTAACCTACTTGTTGAACTCGCGAATGGTGTTCAAGATAAAACTCGTCGCCAAGAACTAGTCACACAGTTAACCGACATTCATAATACGATTCTTGCTCAGTTAGCCGATCCGAACAGTATCGACAAAGAGATTCATAGCATTCTCGATGATATTACGAGTGCAGCCGAAGCGGCATCGTTCCAAGTAAGCACAAAGCTGACTGACCACCTTGTCGCATGTGGCGAACTGATGTCGACACATATCCTCGCTCAAATCATTCGCGAACGTGGCACTCCCGCTGTTCGCTTTGACATCAGAGAAGTGATGCGCACTAGTGATGACTTCGGTAAAGCAGAACCACAACTGGAAGATATTGCAGCCCTTGCACAGCAGAAACTGATTCCACTTTGCGAAGAACAAGTTGTCGTTACCCAAGGTTTTATCGGTGCCGATAACGAGGGTAATACCACTACGTTAGGTCGTGGCGGCAGTGATTATTCAGCCGCACTGATTGCTGAGTCGGTACAAGCGATTGGTTTAGAAATCTGGACTGATGTTCCTGGCATCTACACCACAGATCCACGAATTGCCCCTAAGGCATCTCCTATCCCAGAGATCAGCTTCAGTGAAGCATCTGAGATGGCAAATTTTGGCGCGAAGATATTACACCCATCGACTCTAGTTCCTGCACTACGCCATCAAATCCCTGTCTTTGTCGGCTCATCAAAAGCACCAGAGCTCGGTGGAACATGGATTCGTCAACAGGTTGAAAGCTCTCCTTTATTCAGAGCGCTTGCCCTGCGCTGTAATCAAACCATGGTTACGCTTCGCAGCGCCAATATGTTCCATGCTTATGGCTTTTTGGCGAAGGTATTCGAGATCCTGGCTAAACATAAGATATCTGTCGATCTAATTACTACCTCAGAGATCAGTGTCTCACTGACCCTCGATCAAACGGATACCTCTGGTGGTGCCCCCGAGTTACCTGAAGCCGCTCGCATTGAGCTTGAAGAACTGTGTTCCGTGGATATTGAACACGACCTATGCCTTGTTGCTCTTATTGGTAATAACATGAGTGAAAGCAAAGGCTATGCAAAGCAGGTATTCGGCACGCTTGAAGACTTCAACCTACGCATGATTTGTTACGGCGCAAGCCCACACAACCTATGCTTCTTGCTAGATGAATCGGTGTCTAAGTTGGCGATTCAAAAACTTCATCAAGAGCTCTTTGAATAAAAAGACGGTTGATAGATTAGTTTAAAATCACCAAACTACAAATACAAAAAGGGTTGCTATTAAGCAACCCTTTCTCTTTTTTACTTTACGAATCAAAATTCGTCATCGCCTAAAAGCTAGTTAATGTTTGGACCTAACCACTTCTCAGCTTCCAACATATCCCAACCTTTACGATCAGCATAGCTGTCCACTTGATCTTGTTGAATCTGTGCAATCGCAAAGTATCGGGCATCAGGATGTGAGAAGTACATACCAGACACGGAGGCACCTGGCCACATTGCGTAACTCGTAGTTAGTGACATGTCGATTGCTTTTTCAACCTCCATCAACTCCCACAACGTACCTTTTTCAGTATGTTCAGGACAGGCTGGGTAACCCGGAGCAGGACGAATACCTTGGTACTTCTCGCGAATCAAATCGTCATTAGACAAGTCCTCATCCGGCGAGTAACCCCAAATATCCTTTCTCACTTCTTTATGCAGGTATTCAGCGAACGCTTCAGCCAATCGGTCAGCAACCGCCTGAATCATAATTGCGTTGTAGTCATCACCGTTGGCTTTGTATTCGTCAGCAAGCTCTCGCTCACCGATACCACCGGTCACCGCAAAGCCACCAATCCAGTCCGCTTTGCCGCTATCTTTCGGCGCAATGTAATCAGACAAACAGTAGTTAAAACCTTTTGGCTTCTCAGTTTGCTGACGAAGGTTGTGTAGAACCTTCAGCACCTTTGTACGAGACTCATCGGTATACACTTCGATATCATCGCCAACGCTGTTGGCAGGGAACATCGCACACATCCCACGAGCTTCAAGTAACTTCTCTTTCTGTACTCGATCCAATAAATCATTCGCATCTTTGAATAAGCGTTTCGCTTCATCGCCCACTTCTTCATGCTCAAGAATTGCAGGGTACTTTCCGACTAGCGACCATGTCATAAAGAATGGAGTCCAGTCGATGTACTGACGTAAAGTAGCGACATCAAAATCATTGAAGATGTGTACTCCCGGCTTAGCGGGTACTGGTGGCGTATAAGCTCTCCAATCAATCGCCACTTTATTAGCTCGAGCGCGTTCAAGCGTAACAGGCTTAGTACGTGGTTTTTTACGATTGTGCTGATCTCGCACGCGGTCGTAATCAATATCCAATTTATCAACAAATGCGGGCTTCAATTCGTTAGATAGCAATGAAGTACACACACCCACCGCACGTGAAGCATTGTTTACATAAACAACAGGTTCAGAGTAGTTCTGTTCAATCTTAACGGCTGTATGCGCTTTAGATGTTGTTGCTCCACCGATCAGAAGAGGCAGTTTAAAGCCTTGTCTCTCCATCTCTTTAGCTACATGAACCATCTCATCCAATGAAGGAGTGATCAACCCCGAAAGGCCAATGATATCGACGTTCTCTTCTTTAGCGACCTTAAGGATTTTTTCACATGAAACCATTACGCCTAAGTCGATAATTTCGTAGTTATTACACTGCAAGACAACGCCCACAATGTTTTTACCAATATCGTGAACATCGCCTTTTACGGTCGCAAGTAAGATTTTTCCGTTAGTCGCACCCACGTCTTTGGTTGCATTAATAAATGGTTCTAGATGGGCTACCGCTTGCTTCATAACACGTGCAGATTTCACCACTTGAGGAAGGAACATCTTACCTTCACCGAAGAGGTCACCGACCACGTTCATGCCATCCATTAATGGACCTTCAATCACCTCGATAGGACGAGAAGCATTAACACGAGCTTCTTCTGTATCTTCAACAATAAAGTCAGTAATACCTTTCACTAAAGAGTGTTCTAAGCGCTTTTCTACTGGCCAAGTGCGCCACTCTAAAGCCGATTTATCTTCAACTCTCCCCACTGCACGTTCTAGATATTCAGTCGCGATATCTAGCAAGCGCTCAGTGGAATCATCTCGGCGGTTTAGAACCACATCTTCAACGGCTTCACGCAAATCCTCAGGCACATTATCGTAAATCTCTAATTGCCCAGCATTTACGATACCCATATCCATACCGTTTTTAAAACAGTGATATAGGAATACTGCGTGGATAGCCTCACGAACGTAGTTATTGCCTCGGAATGAGAATGAAACATTCGATACACCACCAGAGATCATTGCATGAGGCAAGTCTCGTTTGATATCCCCTACCGCTTCAATGAAATCGACCGCATAGTTGTTATGCTCATCAATACCCGTTGCCACCGCAAAGATATTCGGGTCAAAAATAATATCTTCTGGTGGGAAGCCCACTTCATCAACCAGAATATTGTAGGCATTAGTACAAATCTCAACCTTACGCTCTCTAGTATCAGCTTGGCCAACTTCATCGAACGCCATCACGATAACGGCTGCACCATATCGGCGAACCAGTTTAGCTTGTTCGACAAACTTCTCTTTCCCTTCCTTCAATGAGATAGAGTTAACGATGCCTTTACCCTGAATACATTTCAGACCCGCCTCAATAACTTCCCATTTTGAAGAGTCGACCATGACTGGTACTTTCGATATCTCAGGCTCAGATGCACATAGATTAAGGAATTTAATCATACACGCCTCAGCGTCTAGCATCCCTTCATCCATGTTGATATCGATGATTTGAGCACCGTTCTCAACTTGCTCTCGAGCCACACTTAAAGCTTCATCATAGAGTTCTTCTTTGATAAGGCGCTTAAAGCGAGCAGAGCCCGTCACGTTAGTTCGTTCACCCACGTTAACAAACAGAGATTCCTTAGAAATCGTCAATGGTTCTAGGCCAGAGAGACGACAAGAGACGGGTAAATCTGGTAGTTGGCGCGGTGTTACACCTTCAACAGCTTCCGCCATTTGGCGTATATGTTCTGGTGTCGTACCACAACAACCACCAATTAAGTTCAAGAAACCACTTTCAGCCCACTCCTTAACGTGTTCAGCCATATCTTCTGGAGAAAGATCATACTCACCAAATGCGTTAGGTAAACCCGCGTTAGGGTGAGCGGAAACATGACACTCGGAGATACGAGACATCTCACCGACATATTCTCGCAATTCATCGGGGCCTAATGCACAGTTCAATCCGAATGAGATAGGTTTTACATGACGAAGGGCGTTGTAGAAGGCTTCTGTTGTTTGCCCTGAAAGCGTACGACCAGATGCATCGGTGATAGTACCCGAGATCATAACTGGTAAAGTGATAGCCATTTCTTCAAAGACTGATTCAACAGCAAAAGAGCATGCCTTCGCGTTGAGTGTATCGAAGATAGTTTCGATAAGAATAAGGTCTGACCCGCCTTTGATAAGAGCACGCGTAGACTCAGAATAAGCCACAACAAGTTCATCAAAACTCACATTACGATAGCCAGGATCATTAACATCTGGGGAGAGAGAACAAGTTCGGTTAGTTGGACCTAAAACACCCGCCACGAAACGAGGTTTCTCAGGGGTCTTCGCGGTCCATTCATCTGCAGCTTCACGAGCTAGTTTAGTAGCAGCATAGTTAATTTCTTCGCTAAGACTTTCCATATCGTAGTCGGCCATAGCAATCGTTGTTGCATTAAAGGTATTGGTTTCGAGGATATCTGCACCCGCTTCCAAATACTCCGTGTGGATACCTTTGATAAGCTTAGGCTGTGTAAGCACCAAAAGGTCATTGTTACCTTTTAAGTCACTATGCCAATCAGCAAAGCGCTCACCACGGTAGTCCTGTTCTTCCAATTTATAATCCTGAATCATGGTACCCATGCCACCATCAATCAGTAAAATTCGTTGCTTTAACAGAGCCTCAATCTTTTGCCTTACATTACTTCCCACGGTACAGCCTCATTCCTTTAATTATCCCTCCATCCTATCACACATTAAAAAGGAGTCTAGACGTCTAAAAAACGAAATTGATTACTAAGCTATGACAAAAAGTGTTTGCTATTTAAGCATGAGACAACGAAAATTAATTTTCATACTTTGTTACATGTTGGAATCCCAATGTCGGTCTATTACACCTTATGCTTCTTGTCCGCTGCAGCTATGCTTATTGCTTTCGTGAATACCAAAATTGGTAAAATGCAGACAACCATCGCCATTACCGCTGGCTCAATGATGCTATCTCTATTGATTATCATTGCGGGGCAAAACAATTGGTTTCAATTGGCTGACATCGCCTCAGAAACCGTTGCCAGTATCAACTTTGAAGATTTCCTCCTGAAAGGAATACTGGGATTCTTACTCTTTGCAGGTGGTTTGGGGATTAAGTTACCAAACTTAAAAGATCAGAAGTGGGAAATAACTGTACTCGCATTAGGTGCAACACTGTTTTCAACCTTCTTTATTGGATTTGTACTGTATGGGTTCTGTCAGTTTATCGGTATTCAATTTGACCTAATTTATTGCTTACTGTTTGGGTCACTAATATCTCCAACCGATCCAATTGCCGTGTTAGCAATAGTAAAGAAACTCGATGCTCCCAGACGAATATCTACTCAAATCGAAGGTGAGTCGTTATTCAATGATGGTTTTGGCCTAGTCATCTTCGTAACGCTATTCACCATAGCATTTGGTACCGAGGCACCAACCGTTGGTAGTGTAACAATGCTATTTGTCCAAGAGGCTATTGGCGGTATCGTCTACGGATTTGCTTTGGGTTTGATATTCCACTATCTAATCAGTAACACCGATGACCACTCTATGGAGTTACTGCTAACCATCGGTATTCCAACCGCTGGTTATGCTTTTGCAGAAGTTCTACATGTATCAGGACCGTTAGCAATGGTGGTATCAGGTATCATGATTGGTAACTGGACACGCTTTATTGGATTCTCAAAAGAGAGTGAAGATCACCTAGACCATTTCTGGGAACTGATCGACGAATTCTTAAATGGCGTACTGTTCCTGTTGATTGGTATGTCTATGCTGCTATTCAAATTCCACCAAGAAGACTGGATTTTGATGGCATTCGCAGTACCTCTAGTACTGAGTGCTCGCTACTTGAGTGTGTTCTTATCTTACATTGGGTTTAAACGCTTTAGAACTTACAACCCTTGGTCAATCAAGATCCTTACTTGGGGCGGTTTGCGTGGTGGTCTAGCTCTAGCGATGGCTCTTTCAATCCCTTCAGGCATTTGGGTTATTGAAGACAAATCAATCGATGTTAAAGAGATTATCCTTGTCATGACATACGCTGTTGTTGTGTTCTCAATCTTAGTTCAAGGCTCAACAATCACTCCTATGATAGAGAAAGCGAAGCAAGCTGAGAAAGAATTGGATTAACACTTAGATAAATAAACGAAGGTCGCTTAACTTAGCGGCCTTTTTTGTACCTCTGTGTCCATCGACAGCAACCTCTCTACCCTACAAGTTGCTCTCCTTATCTCTGACCACCACTTTAGTCATGATCGTTATCTTCAATCATGACTCTTTGTCGTATCTGAAGTACTAAAACTAGCAACCACTAGTTTTAATACGTCTGAGAGAAAAGGGATTCTAATTCGAGTCAAAGCTTTTCTCACTAATGTCCTAAAACCTAAGCAATTGAAGAGTACGAGTGATGTAAGAGTGGGATTAAACAAAAGGCTCTAGTCTTTCTAACGGGACGCGCTGTCTAGATCCTTAAATATAGCAGGGTGGACTGAGCCAGCACTCCGGAGATTCGGCCGGATTAGCGAGTCAGGGGGACACCTAGTTCTCCCAACATTACTCTTCTCTTCTCTTCTCTTCTCTTCTCAGAAATAATAGACGTAAAAAAGCCCCAGCATTTCGGCTGAGGCTTTGTATATGTCAGGAGCAGAGGTTTAAACTGCAACACGCACTGTTTTGGTAAACTGGGGGATCCGCTGTTCTGCTATTAGATTCAGAAAACAAAAAGGATCTAGTCTTACGACTAGAGCCTTAAATATGGCAGGGGTGGAGAGATTCGAACTCCCAACACGCGGATTTGGAATCCGCTGCTCTGCCAATTGGAGCTACACCCCTAAAAATTTTCAGTACTTTATATTCAAAAAAAACCTCGCACTAAGCAAGGTTATCGAATAAGTGGCGGAGTGGACGGTACTCGAACCCGCGACCCCCGGCGTGACAGGCCGGTATTCTAACCAACTGAACTACCGCTCCGCAGTGGTCAACTCACTAAGTGAGCGTCCATATCTCCAGGTCGGTCAACCTAAAGATTTAATTTAAAGCCTGGCGATGTCCTACTCTCACATGGGGAAGCCCCACACTACCATCGGCGCTATTGTGTTTCACTTCTGAGTTCGGCATGGAATCAGGTGGGTCCACAATGCTATGGTCGCCAAGCAAATTTTGCTTTACTTTCAGTTTTTAAAAACTGAAGGCAAAATAATCTGGAAAGCTGTTCTCTATTCAATAGAGCAATAAAAGTTGTATCTCTTCAAACGCATTCAAGGTCTGTCTTTGAGTCCACAAAACCCCTTGGGTGTTGTATGGTTAAGCCTCACGGGCAATTAGTACAGGTTAGCTCAATGCCTCGCAGCACTTACACACCCTGCCTATCAACGTCGTAGTCTACGACAACCCTTTAGGACACTTATAGTGCCAGGGAAAACTCATCTCAAGGCTCGCTTCCCGCTTAGATGCTTTCAGCGGTTATCGATTCCGAACTTAGCTACCGGGCAATGCCATTGGCATGACAACCCGAACACCAGAGGTTCGTCCACTCCGGTCCTCTCGTACTAGGAGCAGCCCCTTTCAATTTTCCAACGCCCACGGCAGATAGGGACCGAACTGTCTCACGACGTTCTAAACCCAGCTCGCGTACCACTTTAAATGGCGAACAGCCATACCCTTGGGACCGACTTCAGCCCCAGGATGTGATGAGCCGACATCGAGGTGCCAAACACCGCCGTCGATATGAACTCTTGGGCGGTATCAGCCTGTTATCCCCGGAGTACCTTTTATCCGTTGAGCGATGGCCCTTCCATTCAGAACCACCGGATCACTATGACCTGCTTTCGCACCTGCTCGAATTGTCATTCTCGCAGTCAAGCGGGCTTATGCCATTGCACTAACCACACGATGTCCAACCGTGTTTAGCCCACCTTCGTGCTCCTCCGTTACTCTTTGGGAGGAGACCGCCCCAGTCAAACTACCCACCAGGCACTGTCCGTAATCCCGATTCAGGGACCAACGTTAGAACATCAAAACTACAAGGGTGGTATTTCAAGGACGACTCCACCACATCTAGCGACGCAGTTTCATAGTCTCCCACCTATCCTACACATGTAGGTTCAATGTTCAGTGCCAAGCTGTAGTAAAGGTTCACGGGGTCTTTCCGTCTAGCCGCGGGTACACTGCATCTTCACAGCGATTTCAATTTCACTGAGTCTCGGGTGGAGACAGCGTGGCCATCATTACGCCATTCGTGCAGGTCGGAACTTACCCGACAAGGAATTTCGCTACCTTAGGACCGTTATAGTTACGGCCGCCGTTTACCGGGGCTTCGATCAAGAGCTTCGACCGAAGTCTAACCCCATCAATTAACCTTCCGGCACCGGGCAGGCGTCACACCGTATACGTCATCTTACGATTTTGCACAGTGCTGTGTTTTTAATAAACAGTTGCAGCCACCTGGTATCTGCGACTCTCGTCTGCTCCATCCGCAAGGGACTTCACTGATAAGAGCGTACCTTCTCCCGAAGTTACGGTACCATTTTGCCTAGTTCCTTCACCCGAGTTCTCTCAAGCGCCTTGGTATTCTCTACCCGACCACCTGTGTCGGTTTGGGGTACGATTCCTTACAATCTGAAGCTTAGAGGCTTTTCCTGGAAGCATGGCATCAATGACTTCACTACCGTAGTAGCTCGACATCGTATCTCAGCGTTAAGAAAGTCCGGATTTACCTAAACTTTCCGCCTACATACTTGAACCTGGACAACCGTCGCCAGGCCCACCTAGCCTTCTCCGTCCCCCCATCGCAATTGTAAGAAGTACGGGAATATTAACCCGTTTCCCATCGACTACGCCTTTCGGCCTCGCCTTAGGAGTCGACTTACCCTGCCCCGATTAACGTTGGACAGGAACCCTTGGTCTTCCGGCGAGGGAGTTTTTCACTCCCTTTATCGTTACTCATGTCAGCATTCGCACTTCTGATACCTCCAGCAGCCCTTACAGACCACCTTCAACGGCTTACAGAACGCTCCCCTACCCCACATACCCTAAGGTACGTAGCCGCAGCTTCGGTGTATAGCTTAGCCCCGTTACATCTTCCGCGCAGGCCGACTCGACCAGTGAGCTATTACGCTTTCTTTAAATGATGGCTGCTTCTAAGCCAACATCCTGGCTGTCTGAGCCTTCCCACATCGTTTCCCACTTAGCTATACTTTGGGACCTTAGCTGGCGGTCTGGGTTGTTTCCCTCTCCACGACGGACGTTAGCACCCGCCGTGTGTCTCCCGGATAGTACTTACTGGTATTCGGAGTTTGCAAAGGGTTGGTAAGTCGGGATGACCCCCTAGCCTTAACAGTGCTCTACCCCCAGTAGTATTCGTCCGAGGCGCTACCTAAATAGCTTTCGGGGAGAACCAGCTATCTCCAGGTTTGATTGGCCTTTCACCCCTAGCCACAAGTCATCCGCTAATTTTTCAACATTAGTCGGTTCGGTCCTCCAGTTGATGTTACTCAACCTTCAACCTGCCCATGGCTAGATCACCTGGTTTCGGGTCTAATCCTAGCAACTGTACGCCCAGTTAAGACTCGGTTTCCCTACGGCTCCCCTAAACGGTTAACCTTGCTACTAAAATTAAGTCGCTGACCCATTATACAAAAGGTACGCAGTCACACCACGAAGGTGCTCCTACTGCTTGTACGTACACGGTTTCAGGTTCTATTTCACTCCCCTCACAGGGGTTCTTTTCGCCTTTCCCTCACGGTACTGGTTCACTATCGGTCAGTCAGTAGTATTTAGCCTTGGAGGATGGTCCCCCCGTATTCAGACAGGATATCACGTGTCCCGCCCTACTCGATTTCACTGATTATGATGTGTCGGTTACGGGGCTATCACCCTTTATTGCGCCACTTTCCAGAGGCTTCACCTGCATCATTAAAAGCTTAAGGGCTAATCCAATTTCGCTCGCCGCTACTTTCAGAATCTCGGTTGATTTCTCTTCCTCGGGGTACTTAGATGTTTCAGTTCCCCCGGTTTGCCTCCTGTTGCTATGTATTCACAACAGGATACGTGCTTGTGCACGTGGGTTTCCCCATTCAGAAATCCCAGACTCAAAAGGTTATTACTACCTAATCTGGGCTTATCGCAAGTTATTACGTCTTTCATCGCCTCTGACTGCCAAGGCATCCACCGTGTACGCTTAGTCACTTAACCATACAACCCGAAAGGGTTTCTATTTGCTTTCACTTTAAAAAGTGAAGACAAATAAGCGTATGGCAACTAACCAAGGTTTTTGGTTGTCATCAAGAAGGGTTAATTCTTAATGACTGTCTGCCGGACTCAATTGTGAATCAAACTAAGTTTGATTCGAATACAAGACACTTGAATGTGTTTGTTGTGTTTATACTGTTCTTATTAACTAAGAGCAGATAAACATTGAGAACTTTTAAATTTGATTTGAATTACTCGCAAGTAATCAAATCAGTCAGCTTTCCAAATTGTTAAAGAGCATAAAGCAAAAAGCTTTAATCAATAACTTACGTTATTAATTAAAGCTCTGGCTTTAACTAAATTTAAACCATCAATCTGTGTGGACACTCATCGTGGTATCTTCGTATAAGGAGGTGATCCAGCCCCAGGTTCCCCTAGGGCTACCTTGTTACGACTTCACCCCAGTCATGAACCACAAAGTGGTGAGCGTCCTCCTCGAAAGGTTAAACTACCCACTTCTTTTGCAGCCCACTCCCATGGTGTGACGGGCGGTGTGTACAAGGCCCGGGAACGTATTCACCGTGACATTCTGATTCACGATTACTAGCGATTCCGACTTCATGGAGTCGAGTTGCAGACTCCAATCCGGACTACGACGCACTTTTTGGGATTCGCTCACTATCGCTAGCTTGCTGCCCTCTGTATGCGCCATTGTAGCACGTGTGTAGCCCTACTCGTAAGGGCCATGATGACTTGACGTCGTCCCCACCTTCCTCCGGCTTATCACCGGCAGTCTCCCTGGAGTTCCCACCATTACGTGCTGGCAAACAAGGATAAGGGTTGCGCTCGTTGCGGGACTTAACCCAACATTTCACAACACGAGCTGACGACAGCCATGCAGCACCTGTCTCAGAGCTCCCGAAGGCACACCTGCGTCTCCGCTGGCTTCTCTGGATGTCAAGAGTAGGTAAGGTTCTTCGCGTTGCATCGAATTAAACCACATGCTCCACCGCTTGTGCGGGCCCCCGTCAATTCATTTGAGTTTTAATCTTGCGACCGTACTCCCCAGGCGGTCTACTTAACGCGTTAGCTCCGAAAGCCACGGCTCAAGGCCACAACCTCCAAGTAGACATCGTTTACGGCGTGGACTACCAGGGTATCTAATCCTGTTTGCTCCCCACGCTTTCGCATCTGAGTGTCAGTGTCTGTCCAGGGGGCCGCCTTCGCCACTGGTATTCCTTCAGATCTCTACGCATTTCACCGCTACACCTGAAATTCTACCCCCCTCTACAGCACTCTAGTTCACCAGTTTCAAATGCAGTTCCGAGGTTGAGCCCCGGGCTTTCACATCTGACTTAATGAACCACCTGCATGCGCTTTACGCCCAGTAATTCCGATTAACGCTCGCACCCTCCGTATTACCGCGGCTGCTGGCACGGAGTTAGCCGGTGCTTCTTCTGTTGCTAACGTCAAGAAATAGCGCTATTAACACTACCCCCTTCCTCACAACTGAAAGTACTTTACAACCCGAAGGCCTTCTTCATACACGCGGCATGGCTGCATCAGGCTTTCGCCCATTGTGCAATATTCCCCACTGCTGCCTCCCGTAGGAGTCTGGACCGTGTCTCAGTTCCAGTGTGGCTGATCATCCTCTCAGACCAGCTAGGGATCGTCGCCTTGGTGAGCCATTACCTCACCAACTAGCTAATCCCACCTAGGCATATCTTGACGCGAGAGGCCCGAAGGTCCCCCTCTTTGGCCCGTAGGCATTATGCGGTATTAGCCATCGTTTCCAATGGTTATCCCCCACATCAAGGCAATTTCCTAGGCATTACTCACCCGTCCGCCGCTCGACGCCCATTAACGCACCCGAAGGATTGTTAATGTCGTTTCCGCTCGACTTGCATGTGTTAGGCCTGCCGCCAGCGTTCAATCTGAGCCATGATCAAACTCTTCAATTTAAAGTTTTGATTACCTAAATTAATAGGTGTGACTCAACGAATACTGACTTCAAAACTATTCTTTATAAATAAAGAGTGTAATTTTAAAGCTATTACCCCTCTCTTCTTAAATAAATAGGAACAGAATGGTAATGAATTGACTGTGCCGCTAGTTGTTTTCACTTTTGAATAAAAAGCAAAACCAAAAAGCATTCGAACTATTTCTAGCTCAGGTCACTCAGTTCATTGAAATCACTGTGTTACCGAAGTAACTGCTATTACGCTCTTTCGAAAAAGAACCAATAACGTTTTGATATTCATCAACGAGTGCCCACACAGATTGATAGGTTTAAATTGTTAAAGAGCTTTGCTATCAACACTTTAGCGTCGAAGCGGATGCGTATAATACGCGACTGACTTTTGAAGTCAACATAAAACTCTAAATTTATTTAGAAATTTATGGTGACTTGTCTACTTAGTAGACAGAGTCGAATTTAAAGCCTGGCGATGTCCTACTCTCACATGGGGAAGCCCCACACTACCATCGGCGCTATTGTGTTTCACTTCTGAGTTCGGCATGGAATCAGGTGGGTCCACAATGCTATGGTCGCCAAGCAAATTTTGCTTTACTTTCAGTTTTTAAAAACTGAAGGCAAAATAATCTGGAAAGCTGTTCTCTATTCAATAGAGCAATAAAAGTTGTATCTCTTCAAACGCATTCAAGGTCTGTCTTTGAGTCCACAAAACCCCTTGGGTGTTGTATGGTTAAGCCTCACGGGCAATTAGTACAGGTTAGCTCAATGCCTCGCAGCACTTACACACCCTGCCTATCAACGTCGTAGTCTACGACAACCCTTTAGGACACTTATAGTGCCAGGGAAAACTCATCTCAAGGCTCGCTTCCCGCTTAGATGCTTTCAGCGGTTATCGATTCCGAACTTAGCTACCGGGCAATGCCATTGGCATGACAACCCGAACACCAGAGGTTCGTCCACTCCGGTCCTCTCGTACTAGGAGCAGCCCCTTTCAATTTTCCAACGCCCACGGCAGATAGGGACCGAACTGTCTCACGACGTTCTAAACCCAGCTCGCGTACCACTTTAAATGGCGAACAGCCATACCCTTGGGACCGACTTCAGCCCCAGGATGTGATGAGCCGACATCGAGGTGCCAAACACCGCCGTCGATATGAACTCTTGGGCGGTATCAGCCTGTTATCCCCGGAGTACCTTTTATCCGTTGAGCGATGGCCCTTCCATTCAGAACCACCGGATCACTATGACCTGCTTTCGCACCTGCTCGAATTGTCATTCTCGCAGTCAAGCGGGCTTATGCCATTGCACTAACCACACGATGTCCAACCGTGTTTAGCCCACCTTCGTGCTCCTCCGTTACTCTTTGGGAGGAGACCGCCCCAGTCAAACTACCCACCAGGCACTGTCCGTAACCCCGATTCAGGGGCCAACGTTAGAACATCAAAACTACAAGGGTGGTATTTCAAGGACGACTCCATCACATCTAGCGACGTAATTTCATAGTCTCCCACCTATCCTACACATGTAGGTTCAATGTTCAGTGCCAAGCTGTAGTAAAGGTTCACGGGGTCTTTCCGTCTAGCCGCGGGTACACTGCATCTTCACAGCGATTTCAATTTCACTGAGTCTCGGGTGGAGACAGCGTGGCCATCATTACGCCATTCGTGCAGGTCGGAACTTACCCGACAAGGAATTTCGCTACCTTAGGACCGTTATAGTTACGGCCGCCGTTTACCGGGGCTTCGATCAAGAGCTTCGACCGAAGTCTAACCCCATCAATTAACCTTCCGGCACCGGGCAGGCGTCACACCGTATACGTCATCTTACGATTTTGCACAGTGCTGTGTTTTTAATAAACAGTTGCAGCCACCTGGTATCTGCGACTCTCGTCTGCTCCATCCGCAAGGGACTTCACTGATAAGAGCGTACCTTCTCCCGAAGTTACGGTACCATTTTGCCTAGTTCCTTCACCCGAGTTCTCTCAAGCGCCTTGGTATTCTCTACCCGACCACCTGTGTCGGTTTGGGGTACGATTCCTTACAATCTGAAGCTTAGAGGCTTTTCCTGGAAGCATGGCATCAATGACTTCACTACCGTAGTAGCTCGACATCGTATCTCAGCGTTAAGAAAGTCCGGATTTACCTAAACTTTCCGCCTACATACTTGAACCTGGACAACCGTCGCCAGGCCCACCTAGCCTTCTCCGTCCCCCCATCGCAATTGTAAGAAGTACGGGAATATTAACCCGTTTCCCATCGACTACGCCTTTCGGCCTCGCCTTAGGAGTCGACTTACCCTGCCCCGATTAACGTTGGACAGGAACCCTTGGTCTTCCGGCGAGGGAGTTTTTCACTCCCTTTATCGTTACTCATGTCAGCATTCGCACTTCTGATACCTCCAGCAGCCCTTACAGACCACCTTCAACGGCTTACAGAACGCTCCCCTACCCCACATACCCTAAGGTACGTAGCCGCAGCTTCGGTGTATAGCTTAGCCCCGTTACATCTTCCGCGCAGGCCGACTCGACCAGTGAGCTATTACGCTTTCTTTAAATGATGGCTGCTTCTAAGCCAACATCCTGGCTGTCTGAGCCTTCCCACATCGTTTCCCACTTAGCTATACTTTGGGACCTTAGCTGGCGGTCTGGGTTGTTTCCCTCTCCACGACGGACGTTAGCACCCGCCGTGTGTCTCCCGGATAGTACTTACTGGTATTCGGAGTTTGCAAAGGGTTGGTAAGTCGGGATGACCCCCTAGCCTTAACAGTGCTCTACCCCCAGTAGTATTCGTCCGAGGCGCTACCTAAATAGCTTTCGGGGAGAACCAGCTATCTCCAGGTTTGATTGGCCTTTCACCCCTAGCCACAAGTCATCCGCTAATTTTTCAACATTAGTCGGTTCGGTCCTCCAGTTGATGTTACTCAACCTTCAACCTGCCCATGGCTAGATCACCTGGTTTCGGGTCTAATCCTAGCAACTGTACGCCCAGTTAAGACTCGGTTTCCCTACGGCTCCCCTAAACGGTTAACCTTGCTACTAAAATTAAGTCGCTGACCCATTATACAAAAGGTACGCAGTCACACCACGAAGGTGCTCCTACTGCTTGTACGTACACGGTTTCAGGTTCTATTTCACTCCCCTCACAGGGGTTCTTTTCGCCTTTCCCTCACGGTACTGGTTCACTATCGGTCAGTCAGTAGTATTTAGCCTTGGGGGATGGTCCCCCCATATTCAGACAGGATATCACGTGCCCCGCCCTACTCGATTTCACTGATTATGATGTGTCGGTTACGGGGCTATCACCCTTTATTGCGCCACTTTCCAGAGGCTTCACCTGCATCATTAAAAGCTTAAGGGCTAATCCAATTTCGCTCGCCGCTACTTTCGGAATCTCGGTTGATTTCTCTTCCTCGGGGTACTTAGATGTTTCAGTTCCCCCGGTTTGCCTCCTGTTGCTATGTATTCACAACAGGATACGTGCTTATGCACGTGGGTTTCCCCATTCAGAAATCCCAGACTCAAAAGGTTATTACTACCTAATCTGGGCTTATCGCAAGTTATTACGTCTTTCATCGCCTCTGACTGCCAAGGCATCCACCGTGTACGCTTAGTCACTTAACCATACAACCCGAAAGGGTCTTAGTGTATGGCAACTAACCAAGGTTTTTGGTTGTCATTAAGAAGGGTTAATTCTCAATGACTGTTTGCCGGACTCAATTTACTTTTTGTTTCCACTTTTTAATAAAAAGTAGAATCAAAAAGTGAACAATCATTTCTGATCATTCGAATACAAGACACTTGAATGTGTTTGTTGTGTTTACCTAATGAAAGATAAACATTGAGAACTTTTAAATTTGATTAACTTAATCACAGCCTTGGCCGTTTTGTTTTACTTTTTTAAAAGTAAAAATAATTAAGCTAATCAGTCAGCTTTCCAAATTGTTAAAGAGCGTGATTTCTTTCGAAACCATTTTTAAAGATTCTTAGGGAAAAACCCTTAAAGATGGTGGAGCTATGCGGGATCGAACCGCAGACCTCCTGCGTGCAAGGCAGGCGCTCTCCCAGCTGAGCTATAGCCCCATCTAGGTATCCAGTCGATATTGGTGGGTCTGAGTGGACTCGAACCACCGACCTCCCGCTTATCAGGCGAGCGCTCTAACCAGCTGAGCTACAGACCCAATATCGTCTCTTTTACTTTCTAAACCTAATCAATCTGTGTGGACACTCATCGTGGTATCTTCGTATAAGGAGGTGATCCAGCCCCAGGTTCCCCTAGGGCTACCTTGTTACGACTTCACCCCAGTCATGAACCACAAAGTGGTGAGCGTCCTCCCCGAAAGGTTAAACTACCCACTTCTTTTGCAGCCCACTCCCATGGTGTGACGGGCGGTGTGTACAAGGCCCGGGAACGTATTCACCGTGACATTCTGATTCACGATTACTAGCGATTCCGACTTCATGGAGTCGAGTTGCAGACTCCAATCCGGACTACGACGCACTTTTTGGGATTCGCTCACTATCGCTAGTTTGCTGCCCTCTGTATGCGCCATTGTAGCACGTGTGTAGCCCTACTCGTAAGGGCCATGATGACTTGACGTCGTCCCCACCTTCCTCCGGTTTATCACCGGCAGTCTCCCTGGAGTTCCCACCATTACGTGCTGGCAAACAAGGATAAGGGTTGCGCTCGTTGCGGGACTTAACCCAACATTTCACAACACGAGCTGACGACAGCCATGCAGCACCTGTCTCAGAGCTCCCGAAGGCACACCTGCGTCTCCGCTGGCTTCTCTGGATGTCAAGAGTAGGTAAGGTTCTTCGCGTTGCATCGAATTAAACCACATGCTCCACCGCTTGTGCGGGCCCCCGTCAATTCATTTGAGTTTTAATCTTGCGACCGTACTCCCCAGGCGGTCTACTTAACGCGTTAGCTCCGAAAGCCACGGCTCAAGGCCACAACCTCCAAGTAGACATCGTTTACGGCGTGGACTACCAGGGTATCTAATCCTGTTTGCTCCCCACGCTTTCGCATCTGAGTGTCAGTGCCTGTCCAGGGGGCCGCCTTCGCCACTGGTATTCCTTCAGATCTCTACGCATTTCACCGCTACACCTGAAATTCTACCCCCCTCTACAGCACTCTAGTTCACCAGTTTCAAATGCAGTTCCGAGGTTGAGCCCCGGGCTTTCACATCTGACTTAATGAACCACCTGCATGCGCTTTACGCCCAGTAATTCCGATTAACGCTCGCACCCTCCGTATTACCGCGGCTGCTGGCACGGAGTTAGCCGGTGCTTCTTCTGTTGCTAACGTCAAGAGATAACGCTATTAACGTTACCCCCTTCCTCACAACTGAAAGTACTTTACAACCCGAAGGCCTTCTTCATACACGCGGCATGGCTGCATCAGGCTTTCGCCCATTGTGCAATATTCCCCACTGCTGCCTCCCGTAGGAGTCTGGACCGTGTCTCAGTTCCAGTGTGGCTGATCATCCTCTCAGACCAGCTAGGGATCGTCGCCTTGGTGAGCCATTACCTCACCAACTAGCTAATCCCACCTAGGCATATCTTGACGCGAGAGGCCCGAAGGTCCCCCTCTTTGGCCCGTAGGCATTATGCGGTATTAGCCATCGTTTCCAATGGTTATCCCCCACATCAAGGCAATTTCCTAGGCATTACTCACCCGTCCGCCGCTCGACGCCCATTAACGCACCCGAAGGATTGTTAATGTCGTTTCCGCTCGACTTGCATGTGTTAGGCCTGCCGCCAGCGTTCAATCTGAGCCATGATCAAACTCTTCAATTTAAAGTTTTGATTACCTAAATTAATAGGTGTGACTCAACGAATACTGACTTCAAAACTATTCTTTATAAATAAAGAGTGTAATTTTAAAGCTATTACCCCTCTCTTCTTAAATAAATAGGAACAGAATGGTAATGAATTGACTGTGCCGATTAACTACAAGTAGTTAAACGTATTGGTCACTCAGTTCATTGAAATCATTTGATTCCGAAGAATCTGTTTTATCTAAAGATAAAACGTTTTGATATTCATCAAAGAGTGCCCACACAGATTGATAGGTTTAAATTGTTAAAGAGCTTTGCTTTCAACGCTTTAGCGTCGAAGCGGATGCGTATAATACGCGATTGACTTTTTAAGTCAACATAAAACTCTAAGTTTATTTAGAACTTTATGGTGACTTGTCTATTCAATAGACAAAGTCGAACTTTTGTCTTCACTTTTAAAAAGTGAAACTAAATTTGGAGCCTGGCGATGTCCTACTCTCACATGGGGAAGCCCCACACTACCATCGGCGCTATTGTGTTTCACTTCTGAGTTCGGCATGGAATCAGGTGGGTCCACAATGCTATGGTCGCCAAGCAAATTTTGCTTTACTTTCAGTTTTTAAAAACTGAAGGCAAAATAATCTGGAAAGCTGTTCTCTATTCAATAGAGCAATAAAAGTTGTATCTCTTCAAACGCATTCAAGGTCTGTATTTGAGTCCACAAAACCCCTTGAGTGTTGTATGGTTAAGCCTCACGGGCAATTAGTACAGGTTAGCTCAATGCCTCGCAGCACTTACACACCCTGCCTATCAACGTCGTAGTCTACGACAACCCTTTAGGACACTTATAGTGCCAGGGAAAACTCATCTCAAGGCTCGCTTCCCGCTTAGATGCTTTCAGCGGTTATCGATTCCGAACTTAGCTACCGGGCAATGCCATTGGCATGACAACCCGAACACCAGAGGTTCGTCCACTCCGGTCCTCTCGTACTAGGAGCAGCCCCTTTCAATTTTCCAACGCCCACGGCAGATAGGGACCGAACTGTCTCACGACGTTCTAAACCCAGCTCGCGTACCACTTTAAATGGCGAACAGCCATACCCTTGGGACCGACTTCAGCCCCAGGATGTGATGAGCCGACATCGAGGTGCCAAACACCGCCGTCGATATGAACTCTTGGGCGGTATCAGCCTGTTATCCCCGGAGTACCTTTTATCCGTTGAGCGATGGCCCTTCCATTCAGAACCACCGGATCACTATGACCTGCTTTCGCACCTGCTCGAATTGTCATTCTCGCAGTCAAGCGGGCTTATGCCATTGCACTAACCACACGATGTCCAACCGTGTTTAGCCCACCTTCGTGCTCCTCCGTTACTCTTTGGGAGGAGACCGCCCCAGTCAAACTACCCACCAGGCACTGTCCGTAACCCCGATTCAGGGGCCAACGTTAGAACATCAAAACTACAAGGGTGGTATTTCAAGGACGACTCCATCACATCTAGCGACGTAATTTCATAGTCTCCCACCTATCCTACACATGTAGGTTCAATGTTCAGTGCCAAGCTGTAGTAAAGGTTCACGGGGTCTTTCCGTCTAGCCGCGGGTACACTGCATCTTCACAGCGATTTCAATTTCACTGAGTCTCGGGTGGAGACAGCGTGGCCATCATTACGCCATTCGTGCAGGTCGGAACTTACCCGACAAGGAATTTCGCTACCTTAGGACCGTTATAGTTACGGCCGCCGTTTACCGGGGCTTCGATCAAGAGCTTCGACCGAAGTCTAACCCCATCAATTAACCTTCCGGCACCGGGCAGGCGTCACACCGTATACGTCATCTTACGATTTTGCACAGTGCTGTGTTTTTAATAAACAGTTGCAGCCACCTGGTATCTGCGACTCTCGTCTGCTCCATCCGCAAGGGACTTCACTGATAAGAGCGTACCTTCTCCCGAAGTTACGGTACCATTTTGCCTAGTTCCTTCACCCGAGTTCTCTCAAGCGCCTTGGTATTCTCTACCCGACCACCTGTGTCGGTTTGGGGTACGATTCCTTACAATCTGAAGCTTAGAGGCTTTTCCTGGAAGCATGGCATCAATGACTTCACTACCGTAGTAGCTCGACATCGTATCTCAGCGTTAAGAAAGTCCGGATTTACCTAAACTTTCCGCCTACATACTTGAACCTGGACAACCGTCGCCAGGCCCACCTAGCCTTCTCCGTCCCCCCATCGCAATTGTAAGAAGTACGGGAATATTAACCCGTTTCCCATCGACTACGCCTTTCGGCCTCGCCTTAGGAGTCGACTTACCCTGCCCCGATTAACGTTGGACAGGAACCCTTGGTCTTCCGGCGAGGGAGTTTTTCACTCCCTTTATCGTTACTCATGTCAGCATTCGCACTTCTGATACCTCCAGCAGCCCTTACAGACCACCTTCAACGGCTTACAGAACGCTCCCCTACCCCACATACCCTAAGGTACGTAGCCGCAGCTTCGGTGTATAGCTTAGCCCCGTTACATCTTCCGCGCAGGCCGACTCGACCAGTGAGCTATTACGCTTTCTTTAAATGATGGCTGCTTCTAAGCCAACATCCTGGCTGTCTGAGCCTTCCCACATCGTTTCCCACTTAGCTATACTTTGGGACCTTAGCTGGCGGTCTGGGTTGTTTCCCTCTCCACGACGGACGTTAGCACCCGCCGTGTGTCTCCCGGATAGTACTTACTGGTATTCGGAGTTTGCAAAGGGTTGGTAAGTCGGGATGACCCCCTAGCCTTAACAGTGCTCTACCCCCAGTAGTATTCGTCCGAGGCGCTACCTAAATAGCTTTCGGGGAGAACCAGCTATCTCCAAGTTTGATTGGCCTTTCACCCCTAGCCACAAGTCATCCGCTAATTTTTCAACATTAGTCGGTTCGGTCCTCCAGTTGATGTTACTCAACCTTCAACCTGCCCATGGCTAGATCACCTGGTTTCGGGTCTAATCCTAGCAACTGTACGCCCAGTTAAGACTCGGTTTCCCTACGGCTCCCCTAAACGGTTAACCTTGCTACTAAAATTAAGTCGCTGACCCATTATACAAAAGGTACGCAGTCACACCACGAAGGTGCTCCTACTGCTTGTACGTACACGGTTTCAGGTTCTATTTCACTCCCCTCACAGGGGTTCTTTTCGCCTTTCCCTCACGGTACTGGTTCACTATCGGTCAGTCAGTAGTATTTAGCCTTGGAGGATGGTCCCTCCATATTCAGACAGGATATCACGTGTCCCGCCCTACTCGATTTCACTGATTATGATGTGTCGGTTACGGGGCTATCACCCTTTATTGCGCCACTTTCCAGAGGCTTCACCTGCATCATTAAAAGCTTAAGGGCTAATCCAATTTCGCTCGCCGCTACTTTCGGAATCTCGGTTGATTTCTCTTCCTCGGGGTACTTAGATGTTTCAGTTCCCCCGGTTTGCCTCCTGTTGCTATGTATTCACAACAGGATACGTGCTTATGCACGTGGGTTTCCCCATTCAGAAATCCCAGACTCAAAAGGTTATTACTACCTAATCTGGGCTTATCGCAAGTTATTACGTCTTTCATCGCCTCTGACTGCCAAGGCATCCACCGTGTACGCTTAGTCACTTAACCATACAACCCGAAAGGGTCTTAGTGTATGGCAACTAACCAAGGTTTTTGGTTGTCATTAAGAAGGGTTAATTCTCAATGACTGTTTGCCGGACTCAATTGTGAATCAAACTAAGTTTGATTCGAATACAAGACACTTGAATGTGTTTGTTGTGTTTATACTGTTCTTAATAAATAAGAGCAGATAAACATTGAGAACTTTTAAATTTGATTTGAATTACTCGTAAGTAATCAAATCAGTCAGCTTTCCAAATTGTTAAAGAGCGTGATTTCTTTCGAAACCATTTTTAAAGATTCTTAGGGAAAACCCTTAAAGATGGTGGAGCTATGCGGGATCGAACCGCAGACCTCCTGCGTGCAAGGCAGGCGCTCTCCCAGCTGAGCTATAGCCCCATCTAGGTATCCAGTCGATATTGGTGGGTCTGAGTGGACTCGAACCACCGACCTCCCGCTTATCAGGCGAGCGCTCTAACCAGCTGAGCTACAGACCCAATATCGTCTCTTTTACTTTCTAAACCTAATCAATCTGTGTGGACACTCATCGTGGTATCTTCGTATAAGGAGGTGATCCAGCCCCAGGTTCCCCTAGGGCTACCTTGTTACGACTTCACCCCAGTCATGAACCACAAAGTGGTGAGCGTCCTCCCCGAAAGGTTAAACTACCCACTTCTTTTGCAGCCCACTCCCATGGTGTGACGGGCGGTGTGTACAAGGCCCGGGAACGTATTCACCGTGACATTCTGATTCACGATTACTAGCGATTCCGACTTCATGGAGTCGAGTTGCAGACTCCAATCCGGACTACGACGCACTTTTTGGGATTCGCTCACTATCGCTAGCTTGCTGCCCTCTGTATGCGCCATTGTAGCACGTGTGTAGCCCTACTCGTAAGGGCCATGATGACTTGACGTCGTCCCCACCTTCCTCCGGTTTATCACCGGCAGTCTCCCTGGAGTTCCCACCATTACGTGCTGGCAAACAAGGATAAGGGTTGCGCTCGTTGCGGGACTTAACCCAACATTTCACAACACGAGCTGACGACAGCCATGCAGCACCTGTCTCAGAGCTCCCGAAGGCACACCTGCGTCTCCGCTGGCTTCTCTGGATGTCAAGAGTAGGTAAGGTTCTTCGCGTTGCATCGAATTAAACCACATGCTCCACCGCTTGTGCGGGCCCCCGTCAATTCATTTGAGTTTTAATCTTGCGACCGTACTCCCCAGGCGGTCTACTTAACGCGTTAGCTCCGAAAGCCACGGCTCAAGGCCACAACCTCCAAGTAGACATCGTTTACGGCGTGGACTACCAGGGTATCTAATCCTGTTTGCTCCCCACGCTTTCGCATCTGAGTGTCAGTGTCTGTCCAGGGGGCCGCCTTCGCCACTGGTATTCCTTCAGATCTCTACGCATTTCACCGCTACACCTGAAATTCTACCCCCCTCTACAGCACTCTAGTTCACCAGTTTCAAATGCAGTTCCGAGGTTGAGCCCCGGGCTTTCACATCTGACTTAATGAACCACCTGCATGCGCTTTACGCCCAGTAATTCCGATTAACGCTCGCACCCTCCGTATTACCGCGGCTGCTGGCACGGAGTTAGCCGGTGCTTCTTCTGTTGCTAACGTCAAGAAATAGCGCTATTAACACTACCCCCTTCCTCACAACTGAAAGTACTTTACAACCCGAAGGCCTTCTTCATACACGCGGCATGGCTGCATCAGGCTTTCGCCCATTGTGCAATATTCCCCACTGCTGCCTCCCGTAGGAGTCTGGACCGTGTCTCAGTTCCAGTGTGGCTGATCATCCTCTCAGACCAGCTAGGGATCGTCGCCTTGGTGAGCCATTACCTCACCAACTAGCTAATCCCACCTAGGCATATCTTGACGCGAGAGGCCCGAAGGTCCCCCTCTTTGGCCCGTAGGCATTATGCGGTATTAGCCATCGTTTCCAATGGTTATCCCCCACATCAAGGCAATTTCCTAGGCATTACTCACCCGTCCGCCGCTCGACGCCCATTAACGCACCCGAAGGATTGTTAGTGTCGTTTCCGCTCGACTTGCATGTGTTAGGCCTGCCGCCAGCGTTCAATCTGAGCCATGATCAAACTCTTCAATTTAAAGTTTTGATTACCTAAATTAATAGGTGTGACTCAACGAATACTGACTTCAAAACTATTCTTTATAAATAAAGAATGTAATTTTAAAGCTATTACCCCTCTCTTCTTAAATAAATAGGAAAAGAATGGTAATGAATTGACTGTGCCGAATAACTACAAGTAGTTAAACGTATTGGTCACTCAGTTCATTGAAATCAATTTTGATTCCGAAGAATCTGTTTTATCTAACGATAAAACGCTTTGATATTCATCAACGAGTGCCCACACAGATTGATAGGTTTAAATTGTTAAAGAGCTTCTCTTCGTTGTGACCTAAATCACTTCAGAAGAGGCGGCTATTCTAGCGTTTTAATTCTCAGTGTCAAACACTTTTGAAAATTAATTTCTACTTTCTAAAAGTAGGAGCGAATAATCACTTAAAGCTAGTTGCCTTACTAACATTCTTCGCTGAAGCCTTGTGGCGTCTACCGTGTCAGTGAGGCGGCATTATAGAGATGTTCCTTACATTGGCAAGTGTTTATTACCGAAAAGTGCAAAAATAACGATTAGATGATGAATAAACACTCAAAGCCTTATTTGTGCAACTTTAACTACAAAGTAACTACATAATAACCACAGACTTATCCACAATCGCTCTAATCTTATCCCCTAGAAAATAAAAAAGCTGCCTAATGGCAGCTTTTTAAATAGCAATGAGTCTAAATCCCAGAACCATATTGCTCTCCATCATCTTCATGGAGACCACATTCGCGTTTCAGCCCATTAAAACGAGTTTCCTCTTCAGTCATACCCGGTTCCCACTTCTTCGTTGTATGAGTATCTCCAACAGAAAGGTACCCCTGCTCGCGAAGTGGGTGGTAACTGAGACCATGCTCTTCTAAGTAATAATGAACATCTTTATTTGTCCAATCAATTACTGGCAAGAACTTAAACACACCATTTTGGATAGATAAGATAGCTAAGTTTGCACGCGATTGAGATTGCTCTCTTCTCAACCCAGAAAACCAAGTACCAGCCTCTAGTTCATCTAGTGCTCTTCTCATCGGTTCAACTTTATTAAGCTTGTTGTACTTCTCTATCCCTTCTATACCTTGATCCCAAAGTTTGCCATATTGCGCTTCTTGCCAATTAGGGCTCTGCTGAGAACGAAAGACTTGAAGGTTTAGAGTCAACTTCTGACTTAACTCATCGATAAATCGATACGTTTCCGGAAATAGATACCCAGTGTCCGTAAGAATAACTGGAATATCGGGTTTAGCTTGAGTCACTAAGTGAAGCATCAATGCCGCTTGGATTCCGAAACTAGAAGACACAACATGTGTCCCTTCTAAATGTTCTAGTGCCCACTTAACTCTTTTTAATGCGGTTAGCTGCTCTAACTCAGCATTAATTTGACTAAGACGAAGTATTTGCTCCGTCTTAGTCAATGCGAGTAGCTCTGCTAACTTCAGTTTTGAAGCGACAGAATTATGCATGCAGATCCCTCTTTGAAATGATCACCTCTTCGATGATGCCAGCTCGGATTGTAAAATCACCGAACCCTTCATTGTCGTTACGTTCCGTAGCCCAACGTCCTACCAGCGAATCAATCTCTTCTAAAATCTGAGCTGACGTGATGTTCTCTTTATACATCTTCGGGATACGAGTTCCGGCTTTGTTGCCACCTAAGTGCATGTTGTAACGCCCTGGAGCCTTGCCGACTAAACCAAGTTCAGCCAACATTGCACGACCACAGCCATTTGGACAACCTGTGATACGAAGGATGATATTATCTTCTTCTGGTAATCCGTGTTTCTTCAGAATGTCTTCAACATCCGTTACAAACTCAGGAAGAAAACGCTCAGCTTCTGCCATTGCTAAAGGACACGTTGGGAACGCCACACACGCCATTGAGTTTTTACGCTGCTCGGAAACGGCATCATCCATCAGACCGTATTGACGTGCCAGCTTTTCAATTTTTGCCTTTTGGCTCTTAGGTACACCTGCAACAATTAGGTTTTGGTTCGCTGTCATTCGGAAGTCACCTTTGTGGATCTTCGCTATTTCAGCAACACCAGTTTTCAGAGCCTTCCCCGGAAAATCAAGTAAACGACCATTCTCGATGAATAACGCTAAGTGGTGCTTACCATCAATGCCTTCTGCCCAACCAATACGATCGCCACGACCAGTAAACTCATAAGGTCGGCTTTCAGAAAACTCAACGCCTGCACGTTTTTCTACTTCTGCTTTAAATACATCAATACCAACACGGTCTAGCGTGTATTTGGTTTTTGCGTTCTTACGGTTCGAACGGTTACCCCAATCACGCTGAGTCGTCACAACGGCTGCAGCAACATCTAACGTTTTCTCTAACGATACAAAACCGAAGTCGTCAGCTTTACGCGCATAAGTAGAGGTATCGCCGTGCGTCATCGCTAGACCGCCACCGACTAACACGTTAAAGCCCACCAGCTTTCCGTCTTTAGCAATCGCGACAAAGTTAAGATCGTTAGCATGAACATCTACGTCATTTTGCGGAGGAATTACAACCGTCGTCTTGAACTTACGCGGTAAGTAGTTGCTACCTAAGATAGGTTCTTCGTCCGTTGTTGCTAGCTTTTCACCATCTAACCAGATTTCTGCATAAGCACGAGTCTTAGGTAATAGATGCTCACTGATCTTTTTCGCCCACTCATAAGCTTCTTGGTGCAGCTCAGACTCAACCGGGTTTGTCGTACACAAAACATTTCGGTTTACGTCACCTGCGGTAGCGATCGAATCAATACCAATACTGTTTAGTGTTTGATGCATTAACTTAATGTTCGGCTTCAACACACCGTGAAACTGGAAAGTTTGACGAGTTGTGAGACGGATAGAACCATAAGAGGTGCTTTCATCTGCGAATTTATCAATCGCGAGCCACTGCTTCGGAGTGATGATCCCGCCAGGCATACGCGCACGCAGCATGACATTATGTAAAGGTTCTAGCTTTTGCTTGGTACGTTCATTACGAATATCACGGTCATCTTGCTGATACATACCGTGGAAGCGGATCAACTGAAAATTATCAGCAGTGAAACCACCCGTAATTCTATCTTGAAGATCTTGTTCAATCGTACCGCGAAGATTTTTACTTTCACGCTTGAGACGTTCGTTATCAGCCAAAGGTCCCAGTACTTGACCTAGCACTTCTTGCTCGATTACTTGCTTGCTCATTAGTACACATCCCTTTGGTAACGTTTCGCTTTACGTAAATCATTAATATATTGTTCAGCTTGCTCGCGGCTCTGATTGCCCTGTTTTTCCGCAATTGTAACTAACGCTTCATGAACATCTTTCGCCATTCGAGTCGCATCGCCACATACATAGAGGTACGCGCCCTCTTGAAGCCATTGCCAAACCTGATCTGCTTGTTCGATTAAGCGATCTTGAACATAAACCTTTTCTTTTTGGTCACGACTAAAGGCAACATCAAGCTTGGTTAGCGCACCAGACTTAAGGTACTTCTGCCATTCAACTTGATATAAGAAATCTTGAGTGAAAGTTCGGTCACCAAAGAACAACCAGCTCTTACCTTGAGCGTCATTGTTTTCTCGCTCTTGAACAAAACTGCGGAACGGTGCGATGCCAGTACCTGGGCCAACCATGATGATTGGTGTGTTGTCGTCTTGTGGGAGTTTGAAATTATTGTTGTTCTCAACAAACACCTTAATTTCGCCACCTTCTTCAAGGCGTTGAGCTAGGAAACTTGATGCCCCACCTAAACGAGACTCTTCACCTTTTTGGTACTCAACCAGACCAACCGTTAAATGAACTTCTTCACCCACTTCTTCTTGGCTTGATGCAATAGAGTAAAGACGTGGAGTCAGCTTACGTAATAGACCTAACAAATCATAAGCCGATAGCTTGGTTTTCTTTTCAGCTAGTACATCGACAATTTGTGTATTACCGGCATATTCACGAAGCTTGTCTTTATCTTCCACCAGCTTGATTAGCTTCTTACTACCCGATAACTCAGCAAACTTAGTCACAAATTGAGGATTTGAAGAGGTAATCTCGAATTTACTGACGAGTGCGCTGTGGACAGATAAGTTTTCACCGTCGACATCAACACTTTCAATACCAGATAACCCAACCTTAGACAGGATCTGGTTTGCAAGCTCTGAGCTGTTTTCATACCACACACCGAGCGCATCACCCGGTTGGTAAGTAATACCCGACTCATCAAGATCAATCTCGATATGACGAACATCTTTGCCCGAATCACGACCGGTGATCTTTTGACTCTTCAATAGTGTCGCGGTGTATGGCTTTTGTTTGGTGTATTGCGAATGACCGTCTGCCGCTTGACCTACTGGCAATTGAACCACATCGGCTTCAGTGCCTGTCGATAGCGTCTCTTTTACTTGCTCTAGCGCTTTAGCACGCCAATCTGTTGCCAGTTCTTCGTAATCAACATCACAATCAAGGCGCTCGACAAATGATTTAGCACCAAGCTTAGCAAGAAAGTTATCGAAGTCTTTGGCGGTTTGGCAGAAGAACTCATAGCTTGAGTCACCCAAACCGATCACACCGTATTGTAGGTTTGCTAGCTTTGGCGCTTTCTTTGATTGTAGGAATTCATGCAACTCAATAGCGTTATCAGGGGCTTCGCCCTCACCATTCGTTGAAGCCACAAAAATGACGTGTGTCTCTTTGGCTAGATTCTTACCTTTATAATCACTTGCATCGAAAAGCTCGACAGCAATCCCTAAGGCTTTAGCTTCTGCCTCAAGCGATTCAGCGACGCCTTTCGCATTACCTGTTTGAGAAGCAAAGATAATACTTAGCTTGCCCGCAGGTTTAGCCGCTACTGTCGCGGCCGCTTGAGCGATAGGTGCAGCAGCACCCACAGGCTGAGCTTGGCTCACGCCCCAAAGATAACCACTGACCCATGCCAGTTGCTGAGAAGATAATTCAGAAACAGTGTGTTGAAGATGACCCAGTTGTTGGTCATTAAGTGGAGCTGCTAGCCCAGGTAACTCATTAGTTCCAGACTGTGCATTATTATTTTGTGAAGACTCTTTCTTATTTAAAGACATGGTCACGACATCCCTAATCATTGCGTGACAATAGATTAACCACTCCCTTTAATAACTAGAAAGAATAGAAACGTATGTTTTATAACTTTTTGGAAGTAAAAAACGATTGAACACTAAATTGATTATTGGTTTTCAATCCGTACTTGTTGAAAGCCAACCGCCATTGCCGACTTCGATGCCACGTCTAGATCAGCGTAATGACACTCTTCACCATGAACATCGGTGAGCAAAACAAAGCCTCCTCCCATATGACGAAACTCGACAACCCAAGTCCCTTCTTGAATCGAGGGCTCAATAACCGCTTCAACTAACAGATTTTCTCGATACAAATTTCGTAATTCATTGAGTGTCATATTTCATCCCTTGCTTTGACCTCACAATATAGACCTTATAAGAATAGACGCTAATTCGGTCTCTGTATAAAGGATGGTCGAAAGTGATGAATATGCTAACTCATTCCAGAAAGATATATACCCAAGTAACCAATAGATATAAAAAAACGCCACTTAATAAAGTGGCGTTCTTAAAATTCGTTCTAAATGAGCTTGAATAGCCTAGAAGCGCACTTCAGCGCCAGCAAACCAGCCATCTACCATAACAAAGCTCTTGCCTAGTTCCGAGCTAAAGAACTCATCCGAATCTAAGTCGATAACACGGTAACCACCACGCAAGGCAATTTCAGAGTCTGATACCGGGATTCGGTATTGAACACCCGCCATCAAGTCAGTGCTCTTGATGCCACTGCTATCACCAAACTCCATCGTACCAATGATATCGAAGTTGGTATCAGGCACATTGATCTCTGCGTTACCGTAGAAACTCCACGTGAATTCATCAAACGTTGATGTTTTCCCACTCGTCGCTTTTGGTTCGATGTAGTTAGATTTTGAATACTGAGTAAACGTCAGACCTGCATCAAAGTTCATCAGCTTGTGATCTAACAATGTGTAATAGAAGGTGTAGTCGTACTTATCAAAGGCCAATGAATCCGCATCGATAGAAGTATAGCGAAAACTAGCGTTTGGCAGCATTGGGGCATTGTGCTCAAATGCGAGATACAACGAAGGTGAGTTAGCGTCATCATCTTGTCTAGCTTCGTTTAGCTTGGTACTTCCCCACCACATATCGGCACCGACTTTAGTCGTGTAAGAAAACTCTCCTTCAGCAGATACTGCCGAGCTTAAAGATAGCATTCCCACTAAAGCAATTAATGGCATTTTATTCATTTGAGATAGCTCCAATTCCATATCGTTGTGCTAATTGTATGCACATTCATAGATTATTGGGGAAAATTCTAGCACACATCATAAATTCTCAAACGATAAACCGCTGACGAGTAAAAATTTGACGACACCATGACCTTAGTAACGTCTTTGGTTAGAACTGTGTACAACGTTTTTGAAAAACCAGATACCCAATGCAATCACGATTAACCAAGGCAGCAACTTAAACACGACGCCCATCATACCTAAGACCAACATGACTGCTAACGCGACTCCGGTTGCAGCCAATACCGTCATAAACGTAATACCAGTGACAAGTAGAGTGGCAACAAAAATAAGAACAAAGATGAATTCAAACATAATGGTCTCCCTAATGAGTTAATGACCTATCTTTCCTACTTTCTAACATTGCAGCTTCCATACCAAGTATGCTAAAGCCAATAAAGTCCTTACTTATCAGATAAATAAAAAGCCACACATCTAAATGCGTGGCTTTTAAAGAAACTGTCTATGGTAAATTTAGCCTCTAGTGGCGAATTTAACCTTAGGTTTTTAAGCTTAGGTTTTTAAGCTTGGGTTTAAGCTCGAACTTTTAACCTCGAGGGAGGTTATACGTTTAGCTCTTTAGGGATCTTAGCCAATGCTGTTTGCACCACCTCAATGCCCGCGCCTTTCTTATGCGCGTTTTCACTGATGTAACGACGCCACTGTCTTGCGCCCGGCATGCTTTGGAACAAACCAAGCATATGACGAGAGATATGACCTAAGCTTGCACCCTTTGAAAGCTCACGCTCAATGTACGGGTACATTTCTTCAACAACCTGTGAGCGCTTCTTGATTGGCGTGTCTAAACCAAAGATCTGCTGATCGACCTCAGCCAAGATAAACGGGCTATGGTAAGCCTCACGACCGATCATCACACCATCCAGGTGTTGCAAGTGCTCTTTAGTTTGCTCAAGTGTCGTAATGCCACCATTCACGGCAATCACAAGATCAGAGAAATCTTTCTTGATTTGGTATGCACGATCGTAATCTAACGGTGGAATCTCTCGGTTCTCTTTCGGGCTAAGGCCACTCAACCATGCTTTACGCGCATGAATAGTAAATTGCTCACAGCCACCTTTTTCAGACACCGTCGAAACAAACTGAGTTAAGAACTCATAAGAGTCTTGGTCGTCGATACCAATACGCGTTTTCACGGTAATTGGAATATCAGTGACTTCTTTCATCGCCGATACGCAATCTGCCACCAGCTCAGGCTCAGCCATTAGGCACGCACCAAAGCGACCATTCTGAACTCGGTCAGAAGGGCAACCGACATTGAGGTTGATTTCATCATAGCCACGTTCACCCGCCAGCTTGGCACACGCCGCCAAATCAACCGGGTTTGAACCACCAAGTTGAAGAGCAAGGGGATGTTCTTGCTCGTTATATTCTAGAAAGTCGCCCTTACCATGTAAGATCGCACCCGTTGTGATCATTTCCGTGTACAGAAGCGTCTGCTGCGAGAGCAATCGGTGAAAGTAACGACAGTGGCGGTCAGTCCAATCCAACATGGGTGCAACGGATAAGCGGTTAGCCGCGTATTTACTGGTATTGTCAGGTTTCATAAAGCGTTACTCAAAATCTATACACTGCATATATATACAGAAACTCACTAGTTCTGCCGCAAACTCACCCGTTCAGTACGCATAGAGTACGTATCGATGGCGTCGGACGAATGGCATCATTTAGCATTAAAAAAGAACACTTCAAAGCGGTGAATCACGCTTCACAGTGGACATTGTAGTCAAAAATAATTCGGCGATTATACACAGGGAATCGAAAAAATTCAGGAAAAAGAACGCGCCAGAACCTATGCAAACAAGCGTGTTCTTGAACTAGAAAACCTTGATGAAGCCTTACCTGTTCTTATTGATATGGGATTAGTCAGTAAAGCCAGAAACGAACACGTCGCCCAACTTCCGAAGAACTAAAGCGCCTAAAGCTTGGGCTAGAACAACGTGAATCGTTCAGACCAAACGGCAAAACTCGAATCCCATTCACTGACATTCTAGAATTCAGCATTCTTACTTGTATGCGAATAGGTGAAGTCTGCAAACTGCGCTGGGAAGACCTCAACCAAGAACATAAAACGATACTCGTCAGAGATAGAAAAGACCCAAGGAAGAAAGAGGGCAATCACATGATTGTTCCGTTACTTGGTGAATCATTCGAGATCGCACTAAAACAACCAGACAAGGGTGAGCTTATTTTCCCGTACAACTCACGAAGTGTTAGCGCGGGCTTTCAAAGAGTGAGAAACGAGTTAGGTATTGAAGACTTGAGATATCACGACTTACGAAGAGAGGGAGCAAGTCGGTTGTTTGAGAAAGGTTATTCGATTGAAGAAGTAGCACAGGTAACAGGGCATAGAAACCTAAACATTTTGTGGCAAGTTTATACTCTGCCATTTACTTAAACTCATTGCGTAGGGTTTCCCATAGGCCAAATACTATTGGGCACTTGCGCCAATAATGTCACCGAATTGAACACCGTCTGCCGATACACTCGCAGTGATAAGTTAAGGGTGACCAGCTACCAAAGCTGCTCTCGCGCCAAGTAGCGCTAACCCCTTTTTAGTGGATGGTTGGTCAAAGGAGAAGATGGGGCAATGTCGATACTTTAAATCCGGAAGGATTGTAAATAAGGCCCTTCGCTGTGATTCATTACTGATCGCCACGAGCGAAGGGGTGAGAAATCAGAAGGCCGACTTCTCACATTAAAATCATCGCATCAGCGGCGACAAATCTAGAATCGGTAGTCGAGTGTCAGATACAATTCATCTTTCATCCACTCATCTTCTTGTGTACTGCCATTCAATATTCGATAACCTAATTCCGTAGATACCGACGATGTGAATAAGTAGTTCACCCCAGCCTGACCTCCGACAACGTAAAAACCCTTGTTATTGTGCGTATCGATGTTTTGGTACTTATAACCCGCACTTAAGCCGATGAAAGTATTCAACCTGCCACTCGCCCCTAAACCATACATATAATCGTATGATCCAAGATATTTCGATAGCTTGCTCTCATCCGAATATGTAAAGGTTCCTAAAAATCGGTGAGTATCGTTCGTGATAACCCCGCCTCTCACCACATAGGTTTCTTTGCTTGCCCCTAGTATATGATTGTTATCAGCACTTAACCCCGCGCCCACAATATAGTCTGAATTTTTTGCATGCGATAAGCACGGTAGAAACAACAAAGCAAAGAGTGCCTTTTTCATAAATTACCCCAATAAAACACCGTTCAATTGAAGTGCATAATAAGGGTAACCATGACGAAATCAAATTGCAGTTGTTACAATTTGTTTGTGTAGGCCCTAGCCTCTTTTTAAAGCAGGTAACATGATAATGAAACAACAATAGGCATTCATTCCACTCATAATAGCGCCCCTTAACTGACCATGAAGATATGACTACTCTCCTCTTTTAATCTTTCTCTTCGGATGTACTGCCAGCCCTAAATCAGGGACAATGGTATGTATCCCTGTCCCTTCAAGTCTCCTTTGTGGGATGTTCTAAATTTTATCATACGACCCACTAAAAAGGCGTCAATTCTATGCATGACCGTTTCTGAAAGTGAACGTTTGAGGTGGGTTAGCGCGCTTTCCCCCATTCAACGCTTCTGATGTCTAACAAGCTCCTCGATCTAGTGACCTCTATCATATTAAAGCGATGTATTCCGTCGTCTCACAAATGCGAAGATTGTCAAAAACATTCACCGGATCTCTAATTCAGCTTCATTAATCAGTTATGCCTTGAGTCACAATGTCATTTTGAGTTACCTTGTCTTATTCAAAGTCGTAGGTCACAATACGCTCTGTACCTGACTTTAATAAAAATCATTGGCTCTCAAAACGCAGTAACCTAGAAATAGGATTTGATTAGGGATGTCCGATTGAATGGTGAAAAATTTGGACCAAACATTGATAGAGCAAGTTGAAGGGATATGCGCATCACGAGGCATTAGATTAACACCTCAGAGAAAGCGTGTGTTTGAGCTCATCCTCTCTAATAAAAAAGCCTCCAGTGCTTATGAATTGTTAGAGCAATTAAAGCCGAGTGAACCGCAAGCCAAACCGCCTACAGTTTATCGCGCTTTAGATTTTTTGTTGGAACAAGGTTTCATTCATCGAGTTGAGTCAACTAACAGCTTCATATGTTGCTGTTCATGCAATGCAAACCAACACTTTTCGCAGCTCTTAATTTGCGATAAATGTGGGACAGTAATAGAGCTACAAGACGATGCTCTTGTCACCCAACTCGCAAACAACGCGGAGAAGCACGGTTTTCAATTGACGAATCACGTTATTGAATCTCATGGCGTATGCCAAGCCTGCTCCTCTGACATAAAAGAATAAGATTATAGAAGAACATTATGCGCGCTGAATTTGTAAACCCGTTTTTAGCTTCTTTAATGAATGTGCTAAAAACGATGGCTTCTCTAGAATTGAAGCCACAAAAGCCGAGAGTTAAGAAAGATGAAATAGCTCGTGGTGATGTGTCCGGCCTAATTGGTATGGTGGGTACACGATCTCGTGGTTCAATGTCGATCACCTTTGATGAAGGTCTTGCCCTACAAATCATGGAAAACATGCTCGGTGAACGACCAAATGGCTTAAACGAAGAAGTGACCGATATGGTGGGTGAAATCACCAACATGGTGACGGGCGGCGCAAAACGTATTCTTGCAGAAAGCGGATTTGATTTCGATATGGCAACGCCTATTGTTGTTTCTGGCAAAGGCCACACGATTCGTCACAAGTGTGACGGCGCAATCATTATTATGCCTTTCTCATCTCAATGGGGTAATGCCTTCATCGAGATCTGTTTCGAATAGAGACAGCCGCCATACATAAAAACACAAAAGGCTGACGTGCATGCGTCAGCCTTTTTTATTACCGCAAGATCAACGGACATAAAAAACGCCAACCGAAAGGTTGGCGTTTTACATTTATGACTTAATGTTACTTAAACAGTCTTAAGCTTTCAGCGCTTTAAATGCGTTGATTAGACCGTTCGTTGAGCTATCGTGAGAGGTTACTTGAGCATCATCCGCAAGCTCAGGAAGAATTTGGTTTGCTAACTGCTTACCAAGTTCTACGCCCCATTGGTCGAAGCTGAAGATGTTCCAGATAACGCCTTGAACAAAGATCTTGTGCTCGTACATCGCGATTAGGTTACCTAAAGTGCGAGGAGTCATTTGCTTAACAAGAATTGAGTTCGTTGGACGGTTGCCTTCAAATACTTTGAAAGGAGCAAGCTCCGCTGCTTCTTCTGCTGTTTTACCCGCCGCTAGGAATTCAGCTTCTACTGTCTCTTTTGTCTTACCGAATGCTAATGCTTCAGTTTGAGCAAAGAAGTTAGACATCAGCTTCTGGTGGTGATCAGAGGCTGGGTTGTGGCTGATTGCAGGCGCGATGAAGTCAGATGGGATCAGCTTAGTACCTTGGTGAATCAGTTGGTAGAAAGCGTGCTGACCGTTTGTACCAGGTTCACCCCAGATGATAGGACCGGTTTGGTACTCTACCGGGTTGCCTTCACGGTCTACAAACTTACCGTTCGATTCCATGTTACCTTGCTGGAAGTAAGCAGCAAAGCGGTGCATATATTGATCGTAAGGTAGGATTGCTTCTGACTCAGCGCCGTGGAAGTTATTGTACCAAATGCCGATAAGCGCAAGGATAACTGGGATATTGCTTTCAAACTCAGTTGAAGCAAAGTGGTTATCCATCTCGTGAGCGCCATCTAATAGCTCTACGAAGTTATCGAAGCCAACAGACAGTGAGATAGAAAGGCCGATCGCAGACCACAGTGAGTAACGACCACCCACCCAATCCCAGAATTCGAACATGTTGTCAGTATCAATACCAAATTCAGCCACTGAAGCTGCGTTTGTTGATAGTGCTGCGAAGTGTTTAGCAACGTGTGCAGAATCACCCGCTTCAGCCAAGAACCAATCACGTGCAGAGTGTGCATTCGTCATTGTTTCTTGAGTAGTGAATGTTTTAGATGCCACTAGGAACAGCGTAGTTTCTGGGTTTAGAGGCTTAAGAGTCTCAACAATGTGAGTGCCATCTACGTTAGAAACAAAGTGCATGTTTAGGCGAGTTTTGTATGGCGTTAGTGCTTCAGTCACCATGTATGGACCAAGGTCCGAACCGCCGATACCGATGTTGACTACATCAGTGATCTCTTTACCTGTGTAACCTTTCCACTCACCAAAAACGATGCGGTGCGTGAACAGTTCCATTTTTGCTAGTACAGCGTTAACAGCAGGCATTACGTCTTTGCCATCAACCATTACTGGCTTGTCGCTGCGGTTACGTAGAGCAGTATGAAGAACTGAACGACCTTCAGTTTTGTTGATTGCATCACCACCGAACATCGCTTCAATTGCAGACTTAACTTCAGTCTCGTTTGCAAGAGCAAATAAGTGCTGCATCGTTTCAGCGTCAACGAGATTCTTAGAGTAATCCACTAAGATGTCAGAACCGAAACGAGTAGAAAAGCGCTCGAAACGCTTTGCATCTTGAGCAAATAGCTCTTTCATATCCATATCTTGAGCAGACTCAAAATGTGCCGTTAGCGCTTTCCACGCTTGTGTTTGCGTTGGGTTGATATTTTTCAACATGGTATCTATCCCGATGTTACTGTAGGTTTTATTCTAAACGTCACTTAAGTGATGAATAGAACCCCCGATTAGGCGAAAGTTTATATTTTTCTGTGATGACCAAACCGCGTCACCACTGAAAGATTCTTTGTAATTTTTTTTCACGACGTATAATGCCGCATATGAAGAGCTGTACCTTGAGATAAATCAGGATTAGATTTCCTGATAGAAGAATCTGTACAGACTCTCGCTCTAACATAATTAAATGTGAGCGATACCTGATAAATTCAAGTTCAAAAGATAGCGTTAAACCACTTTTTTTCCAAATACATTATAAAGGATGGCGTATGTGGATTCAGAAGACTATACACCTAAATGCACGAAAGCGTGGATTCCATCTCATTACTGATGAAATTGAACAACAGATATACGATATCAACTCTCTATCTGTTGGTTTATTACATCTCTTTATTCAACATACCTCTGCCAGTCTCACGCTAAATGAGAACGCTGATCCTACCGTTCGTTCCGATATGGAATCGCACTTTAATCAGTTTGTACCCGAGCGAGCTCCTTACTACAGACACACTTATGAAGGCGATGATGATATGCCGGCTCACATTAAAGCATCAACACTTGGCACCAGTGTGACAATACCCATCACTAATGGTCGTTTAGCTTTAGGAACATGGCAGGGCATTTACTTAGGTGAGCACCGAGATTGTGGTGGAAGCCGGACTGTGATCGCCACTATCCAAGGAGAGTAGCTCATCGTAAAAAACTGACAGTAGAGAAATAAAAAGGGGGGGACACAGAAATTCGTCCCCTCGAGTAATAGAAAATTGAGCAGATAAGTCTTAGCTTAGAAAGGCTAGTTTATCATGATACTAAAGCATCAAAAGTGAGGGGTGCTGCCTAACCAAGTTACTCCACGTATTCCATCGCAACACGCGAAGTCAGCTTAGTAACGAGCTCATAAGCGATAGTACCAATATGTTCCGCTACTTCTTCCGAAGGTAAGTCTTTACCCCATAGCGTCGCTTCATCACCCACTTGATCTACAGCATCAGGTCCAAGGTCTACCGTTAGCATGTCCATGGAGACACGGCCTGCAATCGGTGCTTTTCGACCATTGACGAATACTGGAGTGCCGTTCGGCGCGGTGCGAGGATAACCATCGCCATAACCAATTGCGATTACACCAACCTTGGTATCACGTTCACTGGTCCAGTTACCGCCATAGCCAACGCTTTCGCCGGCTTTTAAATCGCGAACGGCAATCAAGTGAGAAGTCAGGGTCATCACCGGCTTAAAACCCAGCTCTTGAGCAGTCTTATCTATAAACGGTGACACGCCATAAGAGATGATGCCAGGTCGCACCCAATCTAAGTGACTATCCGGCCACGCAAGCAAACCTGCAGAGTTAGCAAGAGAGCGTTCACCTTCACAGCCTTCCGTCAAAGACAGGAATAATTCAGTCTGTTGCTCTGTGGTTGCTTTATCTAACTCATCAGCACAACCAAAGTGGCTCATATAGCGCAAAGGCTTAGCCACATTAGGACATTGATGCAGACGCTCAACGAAGTCTTGATATTGTTCAGAACGGACGCCCAAGCGATGCATGCCACTATCAACTTTCAGCCACACCACAACGGGTGATTCAAGAACTGAATTTTCTAGAGCGCTAAGCTGTTCTTCACAGTGCACCACAGTTTGGATGTTGTTGGTCACTAATATTGGCAAATCACCCGAAGAGTAAAAACCTTCTAACAATAAAACCGGTTGAACAATGCCACCAGCACGCAGTTGTAAGGCTTCTTCAATACGAGCGACACCGAAGGCGTCAGAGTTCTTAGAATGCTTAGCGATGTGCAATAGACCATGACCGTAGCCATTCGCCTTCACAACCGACATCACTTTACAGTTAGGTGCTTTAGACTTAATCAGTTGAAGGTTGTATTCCAATGCACCGAGGTCAATGCTCGCTGTCGCTGCTTTCATATAAGACATTAACTTACTCATCATCAAATGCAGGACCTGCATAGTTATCAAATCGGGAGTGTTGACCTTGGAATGTCAGACGAACCGAACCGATAGGACCGTTACGTTGCTTACCAAGGATGATCTCTGCGATGCCTTTCAGTGAACTGTCTGGGTTATAAACTTCATCACGATAGATAAACATGATCAAATCGGCATCTTGCTCAATAGAACCTGATTCACGTAAATCCGAGTTTACTGGACGCTTATCAGCACGTTGCTCTAGGGAACGGTTAAGCTGAGAAAGTGCAACAACCGGCACGTTCAATTCTTTCGCAAGGGCTTTTAGGGAACGCGAAATTTCAGCGATCTCTAACGTACGGTTTTCAGACAATGAAGGTACACGCATCAATTGAAGGTAATCTATCATGATCATAGAGATACCATCATGCTCACGAGCGATACGTCGAGCACGCGAACGCACCTCTGTTGGTGTTAAGCCCGAGCTATCATCGATATACATATTCTTCTTATCCATCAGAATACCCATACTCGATGAAATACGCGCCCAATCTTCATCATCCAATTGACCAGTACGAATCTTGGTTTGGTCGACACGAGAAAGTGACGCCAGCATACGCATCATCAGCTGTTCGGCTGGCATCTCAAGAGAGAAGATCAAAACCGGCTTATCTTGTTTCATCGCCGCGTTTTCACATAAGTTCATCGCAAAGGTGGTTTTACCCATCGATGGACGCGCAGCAACAATGATTAAGTCAGAACCCTGTAGGCCTGCTGTTTTCTTATTGAGGTCGTTGAATCCAGTGTCGACACCAGTCACACCATCTTGTGGCGTTTTATATAGGATTTCGATACGTTCCAGAGTCTTCTCTAGAATGCTATCAACGTTTTGTGGGCCTTCGTTTTCACTTGCTCGACCTTCTGCAATCGCAAAGACCTTACTCTCAGCCAGATCAACAAGCTCTTCCGATGTACGGCCTTGAGGATCGTAACCAGAATCGGCAATCTCATTCGCCACACCAATTAGGCTACGAACGAGTGCACGCTGCGCCACGATATCAGCATACGCATTAATGTTTGCGGCACTTGGGGTGTTTTTCGCTAGGTCAGCAAGGTATGCAAAGCCACCGACTTCTTCAAGTTGCTCGCGCAACTCTAAATGTTCAGAGAGTGTAATAAGATCCAGAGGAGCACTTTCTTCAAGGATATCTTTTACTGCTTCGAAGATCAGACGATGAGGGCGACTGTAAAAGTCCTTGCTCACGACTTTTTCTGAAACCGTATCCCAGCGTTCGTTGTCCAGCAACAAACCGCCAATAACAGATTGCTCAGCTTCTAATGAATGTGGTGGGACTTTGATGGCGTCCACCTGATCGTTGGCTGATTTCTGACTTCTGGTATCCACTATGACTACACTCAATAACTAATAATGATCGTTCATTATACCCAAGAACATGCATTTGTAATGCAATCCTCTGGGATTGTTTTATTCTTCAGTAAGAATTTACCTATTGCTGACTGAATTAACCAAGGGTAGCATTACGATCCTTCCATTCATTCACTGTATAACTAGAGGTATGCGTGTCCAAATCATTGGCTCTGAGCACTGGTATTCTGAGTATTGGTCTTCTGAGCACTCCGTTGGCCTTAGCGGATGATGCTAAAGCCTCTGTTGATGCAATTCTCGACTCGATAGTCGTACCAGAACCTGCTGCTGAGCCGGTCGTCGTTGCCCCAACACCCGAAAAAGATATGAATATCGCACCGAGTGATACGAGTGACACAGAACTGCCTAACCCGCTAAAGACTGAAGTCGAATTTGGATATCAGTCGCATAGTGGTAATTCGGATTCACGCTCTCTCAACGCGCGCCTTAACGGTGAGTATACGGCTGGCCGTCATAGAACCAGTGGCGAATGGAAATACTACAACCTCTACAAAGATGGTGAAGAAGATAAAAGACAATCGACTTACTCAGCTCAGAGTGACTACAAGTTAAGCCCAAAAACCTACCTCTACGGTAGCTTCAAAGGTATCGACTCACGTTATAGCGCTTATTTTAAGGACTATACCGTTTCTAGTGGTTTGGGTTATCAGTTCTCTAATACCGAAGGGTTTGTGTTGGAAGTCGAAGTAGGCCCGGGCTTTCGTTACCAAGAGCCAAACCTCGATGAGATCGACAGTGACGACATCATCTTCCCAGAAGTGGTTGAAGAAGCGATTTTCCGTAGCAACGTGAATACGTCATGGCAAGTCTTACCAAATTTACTACTCAAAGCCGATGTAACACTCGTGTCTGGTCATAGTAACTTGAACTTTGATACCGATTTAGAAGTCATCAATAATATTACCGACAGCATAGCACTCAAACTTGCTCACTCCCGTCAATACCACGACAAGGTACCGGAAGGCTTAAGCCAAGAAGATTCCGTCATGTCTATTAGCCTATTATTCACATTCTAATACCAATCGTAGTCAATAACTGGTCACCCAGGCTTGCTAAATAACTCGATAATTGAGTTAGAATTTTTGATTGTAGAATAACTACTTATCGAAACTTCTTGTCGAAAGAGCGGCCTTGTTCTCAAGCCTTTCCCTACGCTATTTTTGATCACTTACTTGCTGTGGTTGGTATAGCTGTGATTAGTATAGCACTCTCAACAGCTTAGCTTGGGGCGGAAGTTACACCAAACCTTGGCCTAATGATGACTCTTTAAAGAGCGTTAGTATCACCTTTAAACATCTTTGATCATGACGTTCAATGAGAAAGCGCAGACATAAAAAAACACCAGCCGAGGCTGGTGTTTAAAACTTTCAAAAGAAAGAATTCGTCTTGGTACTGAAATTACTCAGCAACGATCGTGATTTTCGCAGTAGCAAAAACTTCAGAATGAAGTTGAATGCTTACTTCGAATTCACCGATGTTACGTAGAGCGCCTTCAGGTAGGCGTACTTCGCTCTTAGCTACTGCAACACCTGCCGCTGTAATAGCGTCAGCGATGTCACGAGTACCGATAGAACCGAATAGTTTGCCTTCGTCACCAGCTTTAGAAGCGATTGTAACGCCTTCTAGAGTGTTAACTGTCTCTGCTCGAGCTTGACAAGCAGCTAGTTGCTCAGCAACTTTAGCTTCTAGTTCAGCACGACGAGTTTCGAACATAGCAACGTTTTCTTTAGTTGCCATAACGACTTTACCCTGTGGGATAAGGAAGTTACGAGCGTAACCAGATTTAACGTTTACTTGGTCGCCAAGGCCACCTAGGTTACCGATTTTATCAAGTAGAATAACTTGCATTATCTTAGTCCTCTTAAACTATTATTAACTATTACCGATTACTGATGCTTGTCAGTGTACGGTAGTAGAGCTAGGTAACGAGAACGCTTGATAGCGCGAGCTAGCTGACGTTGGTATTTAGCACTTGTACCAGTGATACGGCTAGGTACAATTTTACCAGCTTCAGTGATGTAGTTTTTTAGAGTTGCTACGTCTTTGTAGTCAATCTCTTGTACGCCTTCTGCAGTAAATCGGCAGAATTTACGACGACGGAAGAAACGAGCCATGGGCTATCTCCTGATCTAAATTTAATAATGCGGTATTCACACAGACTTATAAATAAGCGTAAGCAAATGCTTGCAGTGGAAATACCTAAACGAGTTGAATAAAATTTAATGACCTAAAGGCCAAAAAAGAATTACTCAGCAGCAGCTTCTGGCTTAGCTTCTTCTTCACGACGTGGTGCACGTTCTTCACGGTCATCACGACGAGGAGCACGCTCTGCACGCTCTTCTTTTTGCTTAAGCATGATAGATTGCTCAGTCACAGCGCCTTTAGTGCGCATGATCATGTTACGTAGAACTGCATCGTTAAAACGGAAAGCAGTTTCTAGCTCGTCCATCACTTCTTGGCCAGCTTCAACGTTCATAAGAACGTAGTGAGCTTTGTGAAGTTTGTTGATTGGGTAAGCCATTTGACGGCGGCCCCAGTCTTCTAGACGGTGGATAGTACCACCAGCTTCAGTGATTGAACCAGTGTAACGCTCGATCATGCCAGCAACTTGCTCGCTTTGATCAGGGTGAACCATGAATACGATTTCATAATGACGCATTTGGTTGCTCCTTACGGATTATTAGCTTCCACGAAAGGCTCGGTCGTCCAAGGGAAGCAAGGAACTAAAGAAAAATGACCGAGTTTTAAGGACGGCAAATATTATAGAAAGAACCCGATATTGGCAAGCGGTATTTGGCTAATAATGAAACAGTTTTTCTTTCGCCATCTAGCCACCTGTGATTCTGTCAATTTGTCACTCTACGTCCTAAAAAGAAACGCCCACCAGCAAGTAGTGAGCGTTAATAAATTCATAGACTTAAGTCGTTTATACTTTGTTAAGTCGAACGTTACTGAACGAGACGCTGACGTACCGCTTCAAATAAACAAATACCAGAAGCCACTGAAACGTTCAGGCTCGACACGCTACCTGACATTGGAATCTTAATCAGGTCATCACACGTTTCACGCGTTAAACGACGCATGCCATCACCTTCAGCACCCATCACAATAGCAAGCGGGCCAGTCAACTTCGCTTGATAGATATCATGCGTTGCTTCACCTGCCGTGCCGACAAACCATACGCCTTGTTCTTGCAGCGCACGCATTGTGCGAGCTAGGTTAGTCACTCGTACTAGCGGAACCGTTTCTGCAGCACCACAAGCAACCTTGCTTACTGTTGCCGTTAACGGCGAAGAGCGGTCTTTAGGAACGATAACAGCGGCTACACCTGCGGCATCTGCATTACGTAAGCAAGCACCTAGGTTGTGAGGGTCTGTTACGCCGTCTAGAACCAACAGCAGAGGCTGTTCGTGCTGCGCAAGGATATCGTCTAGGTGAGTTTCATTAAGCTGTTTAGCAGGCTTCACCTTAGCAATAAGACCTTGGTGATTTGCACCCTGTGCTTTTTCATCAAGCGGCTTACGGCCCATTTGTTGAATCGACACGCCAAATTGCTGCAGTTGATTCAGTAATGGAAGCAGGCGATCGTCTTGACGACCTTTAAGCACGTACGCTTCAATAAAGCGCGCTGGGTCTTTTTCTAGTACGGCTTTCACCGCGTGAATACCGTAAATAAACTCGTTACTCATTGTCTCTGGTTACTCTTATTGCTCAGAGATGAATGGCATCAAACCCGATGCACCCACCTCTGTGTTGTTTATTCCGAGAGCATGCATCTTCCGCCTGATACTCTCGCATTTACATTCGTTAGACGTTCAGCCTTGCTGTCATTGTAAAACGATAACTTAAGACTTATCAGCCTTTGGCTTACGGCTTGCTGCGCGCTTTTTCTTAGCACGAGCTTTAGCTGCACCGGTTTTATTCGCGGGCTTTTTCTTCTTAGCTGAGCTTTCGCTACTTCCATCAGGTCGTTTAGTAGGTTCAACTAAAGGCGTTGCAGGTACGCCTGGCTTATTGCTCTTCACTGCTGAACGCTTCTTGCTTTTCGCCTTTTTCATCGCTTCAGCTGCACGTTTCTTGGCTGTTTTACCTTTACCACGCGGCTGACGATCGGTGTCTTCTAAATCAAAGTCGATTTGACGAGTTTCTAAGTTAACCGCCGAAACCTTCACTTTAACCGAATCACCCAAGCGGTAGATATTACCTGAGCTTTCACCAACCAGACGCTGACCAACAGCATCAAATTGGTAGTAGTCATTCGCTAGCGCAGAAATATGTACCAGACCATCGATGTGCAGTTCAGTTAGGCGCACAAAGAAACCGAAGCCAGTCACGTTGGCAATCACGCCGTCCATCACTTCACCGACATGGTCTTGCATGTATTCACATTTCAGCCAGTCGTTCACTTCGCGTGTAGCGTCATCAGCACGACGCTCAGTCATTGAACACTGTTCGCCGTAGAAGTCCATATCATCGAACGTGTAGTGGTAACCACCGGTTGGAGTCCAACGTTCGCTGTTACGACCTTCTTCTTTTGCGATAAGGTACTTAATCGCACGGTGCAATAGCAAATCTGGGTAACGACGAATTGGCGAGGTAAAGTGAGCATAGCGTTTAAGCGCTAAACCAAAGTGACCCGCGTTATCCGCGTTGTATACCGCTTGCTTCATTGAGCGCAGCAGCATTGTTTGGATTAATTCACGATCTTCACGTTCGTTAATCTGTTGCATCAGTTGTGCATAATCTACCGGAGATGGAGACAAACCACCTTCCAGCGTTAAACCTAATTCGCTTAAGAAGCTCTTGAAGCCCATTAAGCGCTCTTCACCCGGAGTATCGTGAACACGGTACAGCGCAGGCTCTTTGGCTTTTTCTACGTAAGATGCCGATGCGATATTCGCAAGAATCATACATTCTTCGATGATCTTGTGTGCGTCGTTACGAATGACGGGTTCAATACGGTCAATCTTACGATCCGCATTGAAGATAAACTTAGTTTCTACCGTTTCAAATTCAATCGCACCACGTTCGTCACGCGTTTTCTTAAGCACCTTATACATCTTATGAAGCTCTTCAAGATGTGGTACTTCTGGTTCGTAACGTTCACGTAATTCTTCATTACCATCTAAGATCGCGCCGACTTTGTTATAAGTAAGACGAGCATGAGAATTCATTACCGCTTCGTAGTGCTTGTAGCCCGACAGTTTGCCTTTGTCTGAGATAGTCATCTCACACACCATACATAAACGGTCGACTTGAGGGTTCAATGAACACAAACCATTTGAAAGTACTTCTGGCAGCATTGGGACTACTTGTGACGGGAAGTATACCGAGTTACCACGGTTAATCGCTTCTTTGTCTAGCGCTGTATCTGGGCGAACGTAGTAACTTACGTCAGCGATCGCTACCCATAGACGCCAGCCGCCGCCTTTCTTCGCTTCACAGTAAACCGCGTCATCGAAGTCACGCGCATCTTCGCCATCAATCGTAACCAATGGCAGTTTGCGTAGATCAACACGTCCTTCTTTTGCTTCTTCAGGAACATGCTCACCAAGATTTTCGATTTGCTTATCTACCGCTTCAGGCCACTCTTGTGGGATCTGGTGAGTACGAATTGCAATTTGCGTTTCCATACCCGGAGCCATGTTTTCACCAAGAACTTCGGTCACTTTACCCATCATGTTACGAGAATGACCGCCGCGATCCGTAATTTCAATCACAACCACATTACCCATTCGAGCACCGCCTTTATGCTTAGTAGGGATCTGGATGTCATGACTAATACGTGAATCATCAGCAACCACGTAAGAATGACCATATTCTAAGAAGAAACGACCAACAAGTGGGGTTGTGCGCTCTTCAAGAACACGAATCAAACGACCTTCACGACGACCACGCTTACTGTTGTCAGTAGGCTGAACCAATACGTAATCACCGTGCATGATGGTTTTCATCTGATGGTGCGGCAGCAAGATATCGTTATCTTTACCAACGCTTCCATCTGGGCGAACCCAACCATGACCGTCTTTATGACCAATCACATAGCCTTTAATCAGTTCCATCTTCTCAGGCAATGCGTAGCACTGACGACGAGTAAAGATAAGCTGTCCATCACGCTCCATTGCACGTAAACGACGACGCAGCCCTTCGTATTGTTCCTCTCCAGCCAGACCCAAAGCTTCGAATAGATCGTTACGGTTCATTGGAATATTCGCGTCTGTTAGAAACGAAATAATGAACTCTCGGCTTGGTACTGGGTTTTCATAGTTTTTCGACTCTCGGTCGGCAAAAGGATCAACAGTGGTTGTCGCTGTCGTGTTTTCTGACGTTGGTGTGTTTTTTGACATAGGCGGGCCTGCTTAAGCAAGGAAGGTATATACCCCTAGTATATCTGATGCTAGGGGTAACCTACAGATATGCTTTGGAAAAGCCTAAAATAACCTCAGATTGCTATCTATCTTCATCCAATGAAAAATCAAATATCATATTCAGTTTAGGTTTACTTAGCGAACTCGGGTAACGTTCGTCACACCATCGTTGATGGAAAGATCATCATACAAGACCGCGACATGCTAACGGTAGACGGAGACAAGATTCGTCAAGAAGCACTCGATTTCACGAAGGTTGTTCATGAAACGGTGATTGAATCTGGTGAAGTTATTCAATAACGACTAAGACTAACTCACTGCGCTTTCTGTTAAATCTAAAAATTGGTTAAACAAAAAAAGCAGTTAAGATCAAAAAAGGCCTCATAGGTGTTTACCTACGAGGCCTTTTTATATCGACATCTTTCTCGATCAAGATGGATGATGAACGAGTGCAGTCGTTAGTCATCAACCTTAATTAATATTCGTCATTACCAGAACACATCTCGGCGTTTTGCTCGAGCAATAATATTGTCTGGCATTCTCCGCTCCAAACCGCTTCGAAGCACAGTAATACGTTTGTGTTGCCTATCATCCGCTGTTACCGAGTTATATAACCAGCGGTAAGCATCCTCATAATCTAACGGGCTACCGTAATCACGCAGTAAGAGTTCCGCTAAGTGAATGCTTGCACTTAGGTTACCCATCGAGGCCGCTTCACGTAGGTACGGAATTGCACGCTCTTTGTCTTGTTGTACCAAAGTACCACGAGAGTAATAACGACCTAACTGCTCTAATGCAGCGGGTAAACCTTGATGTGCCGCGTTTTCCATATAGTAAAGGCCAAGCTCTACATCTTGTGGAACACACACACCCCAAGCCAACATATCACCGTATAAAAACTCATAAGAAGGCAAGCTAATACGCGTCGCACGAGCAACGATATCTTCAACTAACTGGCACTTATCCGCTTTCACTCGCTCTAGATGATGATTCTTTTCGATTAAATTAATCAGTTCAGCTTCTGTATATATTGGAACAGGCTCTCCCACATCAGCCAAATTAGCATGACTCAAGGATGAGCTCAGCGCCATTATCAATGAAGCTGCTACAATTCGTAGCTTCATACCTGCACTCTATTATCTGTCGCTAAAGTTATCTATTGAGGGGTGCAGATGGTTTCTACACGCACACAACAGGGTGAACTTCACTTTCCATGATATCTGTATCGGCAATAACCCTGACGGCTTTAGACAAAACTTGCCGCTAATGGGCAATATTTTGCCCGATGGCATTCAAAAGGTCATCAAAGACGGCTTCATTTTCAAATTACAGGTACAAAAAAGCCGACTTAATAAAGTCGGCTTTTAAAAACGATTTAATTATCAAGGCATTTTCATTGTCAAAACAATATTGATGCTGTGGTAATCACTCAGTGGGCATTACGCGCCGTATGGGTGAACCTTGATGATAGTTTCGTTACGATCTGGGCCAGTTGATACGATATCAATTGGAACACCAGTTAGGTCTTCAATACGCTTAATGTAATCTAGAGCAGCTTGTGGAAGCGCGTCGATAGATTTAGCACCAAATGTATTTTCAGACCAACCAGGCATTGTTTCGTAGATTGGCGTCGCTTCTTCGAATGACTCAGCAGCCATTGGAGAAACTTCTAGGATAGAACCATCTTTCATCTTGTAACCAGTACAGATTTTTAGTTCTTCTAGGCCATCTAGAACGTCTAGTTTAGTTAGACACATACCAGATAGAGAGTTGATTTGGATTGCACGACGCATAGCAACAGCATCGAACCAACCAGTACGGCGTAGACGACCAGTTGTTGCGCCAAACTCGTGACCAACATCGCCTAGGTGCTTACCAACTGGGTCTTGCTTCTCAAGGCCATCGTATAGCTCAGTTGGGAATGGACCTGAACCAACACGAGTACAGTAAGCCTTAGTAATACCAAGAATGTAACCGATGTGACGAGGACCGAAACCAGAACCTGCAGCTACACCACCAGCAGTCGTGTTAGAAGACGTTACGTATGGGTAAGTACCGTGGTCGATATCGAGTAGCGTACCTTGAGCACCTTCGAACATGATCTTGTCGCCGCGCTTACGTGCTGCGTCTAGTTCGTCAGTTACGTCGATAACCATCGCAGTTAACATGTCTGCGTAGCTCATCGCTTGCTCAAGAACTTCTTCGTAGCTTACTGTTTCAGCTTTGTAGAAGTGCTCTAGTTGGAAGTTGTGGAATTCCATCACTTCTTTTAGCTTCTCAGCAAATGCTTCTTTATCAAAAAGGTCACCAACGCGTAGACCGCGACGAGCAACTTTATCTTCGTAAGCAGGACCGATACCACGACCCGTTGTACCGATAGCTTTAGCGCCACGAGCGATTTCACGCGCGTTGTCGATTGCAATGTGGTACGGAAGAATTAGAGGACAAGCTTCAGAGATGAAAAGACGCTCACGTACTGGGATACCGCGATCTTCAAGAGGCTTCATTTCTTTAAGAAGTGCGTCAGGCGATAATACTACACCGTTACCAATAACACATTTAACGTTATTGCGTAGGATACCTGATGGAATTAAGTGAAGAACGGTTTTTTCACCGTCAATTACAAGTGTGTGACCTGCATTGTGACCGCCTTGGTAGCGAACCACGTATTTTGCATCTTCAGTTAAAAGGTCAACGATTTTACCTTTACCTTCATCACCCCATTGGGTGCCTAGAACGACTACGTTATTTCCCATCTTTCCAATTTCTGTTGCTAATTAAAAATGGATTCTAGCACTGAATCACACTTCTTGCAGTCACTTTTTGTCCATAAACGTTAACGCTGTACAAAAACAAACCAGCGATAACTGAGGGCGAATGTATGAAGATACTGATATCATTGCTTTTTTACAGACAAAAGGCAGAACCATGTCTCAATCAATTTGGCTCACTATTGGGCTCGTTCTTATTGTTGAAGGGCTCGGCCCCTTGATTGCACCTAATGGCTGGAGAAACATGGTTGCTCAGCTAAGCCAACAGCCAGACGCTCAACTGCGCCGTATTGGCGGCTGCCTTGTGGTTGCCGGTGCCGTTATCGCTTTCATGACCTACAACTCGGTTCAGGTTTCTATAAGTAGAACGCTATTGAGCGCCTTCCCTCGCGCTCCCAATCGTAGATCTGAAAACAATAGAAAACAAAAAGGCTCCCATTATGGGAGCCTTTTAAGTTCTAACGTATTTTGCTTATTGAGCTAAGCATTTACTAACGCATCAGCTTACTTTGCTGGAGCGCCGCTTGCTTGATTCATGTATTGGAAGAAGTCAGTCTTCGGATCCAGTACTAGAATGTCGCTCTTATCGCTAAATGATGTCTCATAAGCTTGCAATGAACGCATGAAGCCGTAGAACTCAGGATCTTTGCTGAACGCATCAGAGTAGATCTTCGCTGCTTTTGCATCAGCATCACCACGAGTGATTCGAGCTGTACGGTCAGCTTCAGCAAGAACTGTTGCCACTTCAAGCTCAGCTTGAGCACGGATAACTTCCGCTTTCTCACGACCTTGTGAACGGTGTCTACGAGCAACCGACTCACGTTCTGCACGCATACGGCGGTAGATAGATTCACTGATTTCGTCAGGAAGGTTAATCTTCTTCATTCGGAAATCAACAACTTCAACACCTAAATCAGCCATCGCACTTTCTGCCGTTCCAGACAAAACGTTTTCCATGATCTTATCGCGTTCGCCATCAACTTCTAGTGCTTCTGCAGCCGCTACCGTTGTTACGACTTCGCTATCAGCAGAGTCTGGCAGGATGTCCTTGTTACGAGGGCCTGATACGATCTGCTTAATTTCACGAGAACCAATTTCAGAACGAAGAACATCTGTCACTTTACGCTCAAGAAGTGCTTCTGCCGTCATGATATTACCGCCGCCAGTACTCAGATAAAAACGTCCAAAATCAGCAATACGCCATTTTGCGTAGGTATCAATTAGAACGTCTTTTTTCTCTGATGTTACGAAACGGTCAGAACGACCATCCATCGTTTGAATACGAGCATCAAGCACTTTTACGCGATCAAACAGTGGCAGTTTAAAGTGCAGACCTGGTTCATAGATTCGTGATACGCCGTTGTCATCGAGAACTCGACCAAAACGAATGACCATGCCACGTTCGCCTTCTTGAATCACAAATAGTGACATCAATAGAAGGGCAATCGTCACAACTAATACAGGGATCATTAATTTACGCATTATTAGTATCTCCCTTGACGTGAGCTGTCTGAACGAGTTTGAGTGCTAGACTTTGGATCCGCTTGAGTTTCTAACTCAATTTGATCGTAAGTTGATGATGCTTTTGCAGGGCGAGTGCCCGACTGAGAACCACCTTGTGCGCCTAGTTTATCAATTGGTAGGTACAGCAAGTTACCGCTTGATTCAGAATCAATCAGGACTTTCGATGTGCTTGAGTACACTTTTTCCATTGTATCAAGGTACATACGGTTTCGTGTTACTTCAGGAGCTGCTTGGTATTCAGGTAGCAGTTTCTCGAACTGAGCGACCTGACCTAGAGCACCATTAACTGTGCGCTCTGAGTAACCCACCGCTTCTTTCTTCAAACGCTCAGCACGACCTGTTGCTTTTGGAAGAATGTCATTTCGGTAAGCTTCAGCTTCACGCTCGAAACGCTCTTCATCCTCACGAGCCGCGATAGCATCATCAAATGCATCTTTCACTTGCTCAGGTGGACGTGCTGACTGGAAGTTCACGTCAACAATCAGAATACCCATGTCGTAGCTATCAATAATACGGTTCAACGTTTCTTGAGTGCTTTGACGAATCTGTTGACGACCACTTGTCAGGATACTATCCATTAGTGAGTCACCAATTACCGCACGCAGCGCAGAATCGGTTGCTTGGCGTAAACTGTCGTCTGCATTCGTTACACGATACAAATACTTGTAAGGGTCAGAAACACGGTATTGAACACCCATTTCAACGGTCACAACGTTTTCATCTTTCGTTAGCATCGTGCCAGCAGCACGTAGAGAACGAATCGCTTGAACGTTTACTAGTTGCTCATCTTTGATTTCATCGATGAAGCGTGGGTGCCAGTTAAGACCAGGTTCTTCGATACGGTCGAACTGACCCAATCGAAGTACTACTGCTCTTTCTGCTTCGCCAACGGTGTAGAAACCAGCGAAGAACCAGATAGCAATCGCAATGACAGCAATGACACCAAAGCCAATCGCACCGCCACCACCGATAGATGGTCCGTTACCGTTGCCACCTTTTTTACCAAACTTACCACCTAACTTTTGACTTAGTTTACTAAACACTTCGTCTAAGTCTGGCGGTCCTTGATCTCGGCCGCCGCGATTATTATTCTTACCCCAAGGGTCATTATCGCGGCCGTTATTATCGCCGTTGTTGTTATTTCCAGGCTCATTCCACGCCATTAGAAAGCTCCATCATTTGATATGACGTTATACTGTAGCAGTCTCTTTGGTAACGATAAAGTCACCTAAGAGCGCCCCTTCTCTTTTTTCAAGTTTAGACCAATCTATTTGTTGCATTCGGATATCTATCAACAAGTTACCATTTTCATCATACTCTTCCCGTTGAATACATTTCATCTCAAAGAATAAGCTACGAATACGGCCCTGATGTTGATGTGGAATACACAACCGGAATTGAACCATCTGACTCGCTAAACGCTCAGTTAAAGCTTCAAACAGCAGTTCAATACCTTCTCCTTCCATTGCAGAAACCCAAACAGCGCGAGGTGCGCCCTCTTCGTCTCTTTCAATTCGAGGTTTTTGGTCTTCCATGCAGTCAATTTTATTCATGACTACAAGGGTTGGCACTTCATGAGCATCGATTTCTTCTAATACTTCATGAACCGCCTGAATGTTCTCACGAAAGCGGTCATCACTGGCATCAACAACATGTAACAAAATGTCAGCTTCCTGCGTCTCTTGTAACGTAGCCTTGAACGCAGCGACCAGATCATGCGGTAGATGACGGATAAAACCTACGGTATCTGCGAGAATTGCAGGTCCGACATCTGCCAATTCAATCTTACGTAGTGTTGGGTCTAGGGTTGCAAACAGTTGGTCTGCTGCATAAACACCTGCACTAGTGATTCGATTGAAAAGTGTTGATTTCCCTGCGTTGGTATAACCAACCAAAGAAATTGTTGGGATTTCAGCTCGATGACGAGCACGTCGTCCTTGTTCACGCTGCTTAGCCACTTTCGCTAAACGACGTAATATCGCTTTTATACGGTCACGCAACAAACGTCGATCGGTTTCCAGCTGAGTTTCACCTGGACCACGAAGACCAATACCACCTTTCTGCCTTTCAAGGTGAGTCCAACCACGAATCAATCGAGTAGATATATGACGAAGCTGAGCGAGCTCAACTTGTAGCTTACCTTCATGAGTTCGCGCACGTTGTGCAAAGATATCTAAGATCAAACCCGTGCGATCAATCACACGACATTTACACAATTGCTCGAGGTTGCGCTCTTGGGCAGGAGAGAGGGAGTGGTTAAAAATCACAATTTCAGCACCGGTCAGCTGAACAGCTTGTGCGATTTCTAGAGCTTTACCTTCTCCAACGTAGTATTTAGGGAGTGGGGATTGTCGGCTACCAGTAATCACTTGTAGCGTTTCTACCCCCGCTGAGGAGACCAGCATTTCACATTCGCTCAGGTCTTCCCATTCTCCCTCTTGAGTAAAGTTGATATGAACAAGTACGGCTCGCTCGCCGGATTCATAACGGTCAAACAAGCAACCAACTCCTTATTACAGCGCAAGCTGTATTATTTGAACGATTAATCTTCAGTCTTCTCTGAACGATCAGACGGCGCACGTTGCTCACCGTTGTGGTGACTAACAGCACGAGCAGGAACCACAGTAGAAATCGCATGCTTGTAAACCATTTGGTTTACTGTGTTCTTCAATAAGATCACAAATTGATCGAAAGACTCGATCTGACCTTGCAGCTTAATGCCGTTAACAAGATAGATAGAGACTGGAATGCGCTCACGACGGAGTGCATTTAGGAATGGGTCTTGTAGCGATTGCCCCTTAGCCATTTTATTTTCCTTATTTATATTTTGTTGTAGTTATTTAGCTAGTGGTGCACAAAAAGGTGCGGCCTTTGCATCTGAGCTAAACGAATAAAAAAACTCCGGTGTTATTGAAAGGCTGTGATTTTTAAAAGCCTCAATAACTGATCCTTTCCAGAGTATATTCACGCAAAAGCGATCACATTATACACAGCAATACTAATCAGATGCTATTGCATCTGAAAGAGTTTCTAACGCCTGTTCAATGTTTTCGCTATCCAACCAAGTTAAATCATCCCAACTGCGTAACCAGGTGATTTGTCGCTTGGCCAATTGACGGGTTGCGCAGACACCACGGAAAACCGCTTCGTCTAAATCGCAATTCCCATCTAAATAATCCCACATCTGCCTATAACCAACGCATCGGATCGATGGCAGTTCAGGGTGAAGATCGTCTCTGGCATATAACGCCTTCATCTCATCTTCAAACCCCGCCTCTATCATCTTCTCGAAACGCAGTTCAATGCGGCGATGGAGCTCTTTCCTTTCCTTGGGAGCTATTGCAAATTGTTTTACACGAAATGGCAGGCTATCGCCTTTCGTTTGAGTTAGCTCTGTTAATGTTTTACCCGAAATTCGGTAAACTTCCAATGCCCTTGAAAGCCTTTGTGGATCATTTGGGTGTATTCTTTCAGCGGATACGGGATCTATCTCTCTTAATTGATCATGTAATGCCTGCCAACCCTGTGCAATAGACTCCGCTTCAATCTGCTTACGAATCTCTTGATCCGCGGCCGGTAATGGCGATAAGCCTTCCAACAATGCCTTGTAGTACAGCATTGTGCCACCAACCAGTAACGGGATTTTTCCTTCCGCTACAATCTTATTCATTTCATTGATCGCATCACGACGAAAATCTGCCGCAGAATACGCTTCGCTTGGATCGAGAATATCAATCAAACGATGGGGCGCGAGCGCGAGCTCTCCTGCATCCGGTTTAGCGGTGCCGATATCCATGTCTTTGTAGATCAATGCTGAGTCGACACTGATGATCTCTACTGGGTACTTCTGACGTAAGCGGATAGCTAAATCTGTTTTTCCTGATGCCGTAGGGCCCATTAAAAACAACGCTAAAGGTAATTTTTCAGTCATGATATTTTGTATTTGTTTCTCTGTTAGAGCGCTTTATAAAAAAGGGCTTCGTATCGCGATACATTCAGTTGCAAAGATAAATGCCATCGCGAAAAAGTTAAACCGTAAACGCGGCTATGGTCGCTGAAAAGTCGATAGGATTTACAAACTCTGGATCATCTAAAGGAAGTAGACCATGCCAAAGCTGTTCAAGTTCCCCAACTAGTTGAACCGCTTCAGATAAAGTGTAGTCGCTTTTTACTTGTGCCGTTTGAATCCCGATCCAGTTGACCAATGATGGCAACAGGTCGTTAAAAACAGTATCTGCGTGATTATCGATAATCTGAGCGTTTAATGAAGCCGCGTAAGATAACAGATCTGGGATCAAAATTTGTAAGTTTTGCTGCCTCAAAGGAGAAGGCACGCCCATCACCATGACCGCTTCACTGTTTCGCGCCTTAAGCTCAATCCCCAATAACGCCAATGTTTGGCTCAACGCCTTAGCAAACTCGACAAGTTCACTACCAAGCTTAATCGATAAAGGCACCAACAGCGGCTGGCTTTTTAATGCCCCTTCTCGAGTATCAAGTTGACCAATCACACGTAGCAATTCTGCTTTGGCTAGGGACACCAATACGCTGCCGTTTTTGTTTACCATGACCAAATATTGGCGTTCCACTACTGAGACTGCTTTGCCTAAGTCAGTCACAAGTGCTCTTGGCTTTGAATGAACAGGATTCTGTTGAGCAGGCTTAGTTTCTATAGTTTCTATGTTGTCTCTGGTTTCTACTGGTGCCACATGCTCTTGAGAAAGTGAGGGCTGTACAACTTGCCCATCAAAGTCTGGCGTTTTCAGAAGCTCTCTGTAGGCTTTGACTTCACGCTTAGAAGGCGCGGGCTCAGCATGATGTTGGTTGGGTTCTTTTTCTTTTCTCGGAGCAGGTCGAGACTCAATCCACTCTTGGCGAGGAGATCCGGTAAAGCTGGTTTCGCGAGCCGACGAATCTATTTTAGAGGACGAATCTCTGCGAGGTGATGAACCCTGGTTAGATAACGAACCCATGCTAGGTGACGAGCTTCTGTTAGACGATGAACCTCGGTTTTCTGGTGAGCTATAGTGTTGCTCAGCATCGTTAACGCTATTCTGAGGGTTATCATAAGCCTGCTCAGATTCGGCTTTTCTTGGGTAGGTTGGCGTCTGCTCAATGGCATGTCGCAGCGCCTCAGAGATCGGTGTTTGATCCGAATGAGTCGGCACGGTGCTTTCTGGCTCAGAGAAAGTCGCAATATCCCCCGTTTCAGACATCGAACTATCTTGTTGATAATTTGGCGCTTCTGACTGATGAAATGCGGATTGATTGATCGGCGCTGCATCAATTTGTTTGCTTTGTGCTAAGCCATCACTCAACGCTTGATAAATAAAATCGTGTACAAGACGAGCTTGATGGAAACGCACCTCATGTTTGGCAGGATGAACATTCACATCGACTTGATGCGGGTCTAGCTCAATGAACAACACATACGTAGCAAATTGGTCTGGGCGTAGGCTGGTCTCATAGCTTTGACGAATCGCATGATTGATCAGCTTGTCGCGCATCATACGACCATTCACATAGCAGTATTGTAGATCGCTTTGTTGTCTTGCTCCTTCAGGCGTGGTGATCCAGCCATGAAGTTTTAGGCCTTGATGTTCTAGCTCAATCTTAAGCATATGACGAACAAAAGGATTGCCACATACCGCAGCGATACGCTTCTCTGCTTGAACTTGTGTTTTGGCAGCGCGGTACTGACGAATCATCTTACCGTTATGGCGGAGGTTGATCGTCACATCAAAGCGGCTCAATGCGATGCGTTTGAGCAGCTCATCGATATGCGTGAATTCGGTTTTCTCAGTACGTAAAAACTTGCGGCGTGCTGGTGTGTTGAAGAACAGATCCAACACCTCAACCGAGGTACCAATCGGATGCGCTGCAGGCTGCAGTTTCACCTGCATATCACGACCTTCACTGTGCGCTGCCCAAGCTTGATCTTGAGTCGCAGGGCGTGAAGTCATGGTTAAGCGCGCAACAGAACTGATACTCGCGAGCGCTTCACCACGGAAACCCAGGCTGACGATCGCCTCTAGGTCATCAAGGGTATGGATCTTAGAGGTAGCATGACGACTCAGCGCCAAGGCAAGCTCATCTTTAACGATGCCCTTACCGTTGTCACGAACGCGGATCATCTTGGCGCCACCTTTCTCGATATCAATATCGATACGTGTAGCACCTGAATCCAAACTGTTCTCAACCAACTCTTTCACCACAGAAGCGGGTCTTTCTACCACTTCACCCGCTGCGATTTGGTTAGCTAACCGAGCTGGCAGTATTTTGATCGTCATATTTATAGCTACCTTACTGCCACTGATGGAAACATGTCTGCGTTAAAAAGCTTATTTGTGCGGAATAATCAACACCTGACCCACCGCTAGGCTATCAGATCTTAGCTTATTCGCTTGGCGAATGCTGTTGACGCTCACGCCGTATTTAGAAGCAATCTTACCTAGGTAGTCACCTCTTGCGACTTTATGTTTACGCAGAGGTACGTCTTTCACTTCAACCGTAATACGTAGCTTCTGGCCTACTCTAACGGTTTCAGACCTCAAGCGGTTCTCACGTTTGATATCTGCAACCCGTACTTTGTAACGGCTGGCTATCTTGCCTAAGTACTCTCCAGACTTAACCGTGTGGGTAATGGTCTTAGTTTTAACTGCACTGCTTGATGATGAACCTGAAGCGCTGCTTGGGATCTTAAGCACTTGGCCGATTGCTAGGCTGCTCGATTTCAGATTGTTAAGTTTCATCAAGGTTTGTGTCGACGTGCCATATTTGCTCGCAATCACCGATAAAGACTCACCACGAGACACTTTATGTTGGCTCGCACTACCCGTTGACGACGTTGCATTAGACAAGATAATCCCTTCTGGAGGATTAGCTTTCAAATACTTAACCACAGCCTTAGTCACTGCTCGTGCTAATTTATCTTGATGCGAGCGTTGGAAAAGAAGCTTCTCTTCGGTCGGGTTTGAAATAAAGCCCGTTTCGACCAATACCGATGGTATCTGTGGTGAACGTAATACCGCCAAGCTGGTATTGATTGGCTTACTGTTATGAAGCTTAGCTACCTTACCCATCTCAGACAGAATGGTCGTTGCCAGTTTATAGCCCTCTTTTTGAGAGTGGCTGAACTGCAAATCAAGCAGAGTTTGGTTTACGTTTTTGTCATCAATATTGCCAGTGAAAGCTGCACCGCTACCACCGAGCAATTCAGACTGTTTCTCTTTGTTCTCGATCCAGCGCGAGATCTCTGTATTGGCACGTCGAGTATTCAATACAAACACCGACCCACCTTGTGGTTGAGGTGTCGTAAACGCATCCGCGTGAATAGAGATAAACAGGTGAGCTTCATTTTCACGAGCAATCGCAACACGTCGGTTAAGGTTGACAAAGTAATCGGCATTGCGAGTCATTCGAGTTTTGATCCCAGGAATCGCATTCAACTGTGCAGCAAGCTTACGAGCAATGCTCAGAGTCGCGTCTTTTTCATATTTACGACTTGGACCAATCGAGCCTGGGTCTTCACCGCCATGTCCAGGATCAATCACGATCAAAATGTCTTTCTGACGTTTAACCTGATTAATGTTTTTGCTAACCACTGGCTTACTCGGTGTCGATGTTGTTGTCCCTTTGCTAACTGCACCATGAAGGAAATCAATCACCAAACGGTGTCCATACTGACCACCCGGTGTTGGGCTCAGTTTAAACAAATTGGCTTTTGAGGATTTCTTTAATTCGAAAACCAAGCGATAGGTATTGTTGTCCGGTGGAGAGCTCTTACGAACTTTCGACAGAACGGGGCTATCCTTCACCACAACAGGTAACTTGGTCGCAAGATTGGTATGTTTTAAATCGACAACTAAGCGACTCGGGCTACTCAAAGTAAAGTAGCTAAAGTCTGCTTCTGATTTTAAGTCGATAACCACACGAGTTTCTTCAGGTGAAGGCCAAACCCTCAACCCTTTCAATGAGTTTGCAGAAACAAGCGAAGAAAACAGTAAAGAAAAAACAGCAGCCATTACGGCTACTGATGAAAAAAGGCGTTTAGAAATCAACATAACTCCAACTGACTAAGTAAGCGCTGTCCGTATTCACTATTAGCGGTTAAAGAAACAATACGGTGATCGTCTTGGTAACGAATATCAATATCCAAATCGGCTTCAGGTAGCATCCCATAACCTTTCTCAGGCCATTCAACCAGACAGATAGCGTCTGGAGTAAAGTAATCACGAATACCCATGAACTCTAACTCTTCAGGATTAGCCAGGCGATAAAGGTCAAAGTGATATACCTGCCAATCTGCAAGTTGATAAGGTTCAACTAAAGTATACGTTGGGCTCTTTACATTTCCTTGATGGCCAAGTGCTTTTACAAAGCCACGACTGAATGTCGTCTTTCCTGCGCCAAGATCACCATGCAAATAGATGGTTGTTTGCTGTGAGCAAAGATTTGAAAGCTCCGTACCTAGTTGAATCGTGGCTTGCTCATCTTTCAAAGTAAATTGTTTAGTGCTCATGAATACGTTCTCTAAAAATCGATCGTTGACTATATAAAAATCAAAAGAACAAGAATAGTAAACCGTGATGCTTTTAGGAGACAAGCACTCAAGTGTAAGTTCTATGAAAAAATACGAATCAAAGGGCGTCTGTTCTGGTTAATATCGTAAAGATCCGTTAAGATCCGCCCCCATTTTTGCCGAACCTAATTTTAATTAGCCTTATCTCTAATTGTAAAACAGAGAAAATAAGAATTAAGCCATGAATCTAGACCATCTTGCTGAAAAAATTAAAATCTGGGGAAAAGAACTCGGCTTTCAAAAAGTGGGGATTTGCGATGTTGACTTAGCTGAACACGAAGCGCCCCTGCAAGCATGGCTAGATGCTGGTAACCACGGTGAAATGGATTGGATGGCTCGACATGGAATGATGCGTGCGCGCCCAGATGAACTTCACCCAGGGACCATTCGAGTGATCAGCGCTAGAATGAATTACCTACCACCAGAAGCTCAGTTTGCATCCAACCTCAACGATACCACTCAAGGCTATATCAGCCGTTATTCTTTAGGCCGCGATTATCACAAATTGTTCCGTAACCAGTTGAAAAAGCTAGGACAAAGAATTGAGAAAGAAGTTGAAGGATTAGACTCACGACCTTTCGTCGACTCAGCGCCTATTTTAGAAAGACCATTAGCCCAAAAAGCTGGGTTAGGTTGGACTGGTAAACACTCTTTAATCCTGGATAAAGACGCTGGGTCTTGGTTCTTCCTAGGCGAACTGTTGGTTAACATTCCTCTGCCAGTCGATACACCGAGTGTCGATGAATGTGGGAAATGTACCGCATGTATCACATCTTGCCCAACGGGTGCCATTATCGCCGACGGTGTTGTCGATGCACGTAAGTGTATTTCTTATCTCACCATTGAATACGATGGCGTTATACCAGAAGAATACAGAGAAGCCATTGGTAACCGAATCTACGGCTGTGATGATTGCCAACTGGTTTGCCCGTGGAACCGCCATGCCGATATCACAGAGCAAACAGACTTTCATCGTAGAGAAGATTTCCAAGAGGCCGATCTCGTTTCACTTTCGAGTTGGGACGAAGCTACCTTCCTAAAGAAAATGGAAGGTTCTGCAATAAGACGTATTGGTCACACCCAGTGGTTACGTAATATTTTTGTCTCAATGGGCAATGCACCTTTTCAACAACGTATTATTGAAGCACTCGAATCGCACCGAGGCCAAAATGAGATGTTAGATGTCCACATTGAATGGGCTTTGCAAAAACAGCTACAGCAGTTACCCAACTCGAGCAACCTGCAAGAAGATAGCTCTACGCAGAAGAATAGCTGTGTGCAAAAAAATAACAGCAAAATCTCCACCAAAAAGCACCGACTGATACGTATTGTTGAGAAGGGCCTACCAAGAGACGCCTAGCCCTTTAAGCACCAACGATTGGCTAGTTAACCTGCCTAAATAGTCCAATATTTAAGACAACCTATTGCACATAATATTAGAACAATGTTTGACCTTGTTCTCAATTTTGGCAATGTGGAAAAAATTAAAATATTTCGTAAACTTTCAACACCCGTGTAAAGTTAAACACAAAGCCCATAAATGATTAAGATCAAAAAACAACGACTTAACGATCTTTAACACAACCTCAAGTCAAGCGATAATTCAATATAAAACAATAGGTTACATAAGACTGTGCTTTGCTGACGCATTGAAATAAAAAAAGATCTTTTTGAGATATATAAAGAATTAAGTTTGAAATAACTTTATCAACCAAGTTATCCACACGGTACTGTTTGTGGATAAGTCTGTTTATAGATGTGAAAAACCTCAAGTATCTGCTTCAGAGACCTGATGTTTACTAGCATTCCAGTTGCTAAGAAAAATTTAAGACAAAAAAATATCCACCATGATGGAGGATTATTTGCTTTTTTGGAGAATTATGCTTCGCAGCATTAAAGAAAGAGCGTGACCGGTAAGGTCATCTTTAAACACTGTGGTTTAAAGAGTTTTGTTTACCATCGAGAGTAAACTGGAGCGATACATCGGGTTCGAACCGATGACCTCAACCTTGGCAAGGTTGCGCTCTACCAACTGAGCTAGTATCGCATGAGCTAACCGTTCATCTTGTGTGCTAAGAAGCTAAGTGCTTACTGAAAGGCAGTGACCAACGTGTAACTGTAATGTGGTTGCGGGAGCCGGATTTGAACCGACGACCTTCGGGTTATGAGCCCGACGAGCTACCAAACTGCTCCATCCCGCGTCCGGATGTTTCTCTTTTCGCATCATTACCGTTTAAGACAATGAGACTGAACCATTTTCATTCTGAGTACTTTCTCTAGGAGATGACTTCTAAGAATATTACGTCTTGTTTGAATAAAATTGGAGCGATACATCGGGTTCGAACCGATGACCTCAACCTTGGCAAGGTTGCGCTCTACCAACTGAGCTAGTATCGCATAAGCTAACCGTTCATCTTTTCTTCTAGGAAGCATCAAATCAACGTGTAACTGTAATGTGGTTGCGGGAGCCGGATTTGAACCGACGACCTTCGGGTTATGAGCCCGACGAGCTACCAAACTGCTCCATCCCGCGTCCGGATGTTTCTTTTTTCGCTTCATTAACTTTTAAGTACAATGAAACTTGACCATCTTCTTCAGTGCAAAGTACAAGAAAGAATTTGGAGCGATACATCGGGTTCGAACCGATGACCTCAACCTTGGCAAGGTTGCGCTCTACCAACTGAGCTAGTATCGCATAAGCTAACCGTTCATCTTTTCTTCTAGGAAGCATCAAATCAACGTTCAACTGTAATGTGGTTGCGGGAGCCGGATTTGAACCGACGACCTTCGGGTTATGAGCCCGACGAGCTACCAAACTGCTCCATCCCGCGTCCGGATGTTTCTTTTTTCGCTTCATTAACCTTTAAGTACAATGAAACTTGACCATCTTCTTCAGTGCAAAGCACAAGAAAGAATTTGGAGCGATACATCGGGTTCGAACCGATGACCTCAACCTTGGCAAGGTTGCGCTCTACCAACTGAGCTAGTATCGCATGAGCTAACCGTTAATCTTGTGTGCTAAGTGCTAACTGCAAGGCACTGACTAACGTGTAACTGTAATGTGGTTGCGGGAGCCGGATTTGAACCGACGACCTTCGGGTTATGAGCCCGACGAGCTACCAAACTGCTCCATCCCGCGTCCGAATGTTTCTTTTTTCGCTTCATTAACGTTTAAGTACAATGAAACTTGACCATCTTCTTCAAGTGCAAGGCACAAGTGAGAATTTGGAGCGATACATCGGGTTCGAACCGATGACCTCAACCTTGGCAAGGTTGCGCTCTACCAACTGAGCTAGTATCGCATGAGCTAACCGTTAATCTTGTGTGCTAAGAAGCTAAGTGTTTACTGCAAGGCACTGACCAACGTGTAACTGTAATGTGGTTGCGGGAGCCGGATTTGAACCGACGACCTTCGGGTTATGAGCCCGACGAGCTACCAAACTGCTCCATCCCGCGTCCGGATGTTTCTCTTTTCGCATCATTACCATTTAAGACAATGAAACTTGACCATCTTCTTCAGTGCAAAGCACGAGTGAGAATTTGGAGCGATACATCGGGTTCGAACCGATGACCTCAACCTTGGCAAGGTTGCGCTCTACCAACTGAGCTAGTATCGCATGAGCTAACCGTTAATCTTGTGTGCTAAGTGCTAACTGCAAGGCACTGACTAACGTGTAACTGTAATGTGGTTGCGGGAGCCGGATTTGAACCGACGACCTTCGGGTTATGAGCCCGACGAGCTACCAAACTGCTCCATCCCGCGTCCGGATGTTTATCTTTTCGCATCATTACCATTTAAGACAATGAGACTAAACCATTTTCATTCTGAGTACTTTCTCTAGGAGATGACTTCTAAGAATATTACTTCTTGTTCGAATAAAAGTGGAGCGATACATCGGGTTCGAACCGATGACCTCAACCTTGGCAAGGTTGCGCTCTACCAACTGAGCTAGTATCGCATAAGCTAACCGTTCATCGTGTCTGCTAAAAAGCTAAGTGCTTACTGAAAGGCACTGACCAACGTGTAACTGTAATGTGGTTGCGGGAGCCGGATTTGAACCGACGACCTTCGGGTTATGAGCCCGACGAGCTACCAAACTGCTCCATCCCGCGTCCGGATGTTTCTCTTTTCGCATCATTACCATTTAAGACAATGAGACTAAACCATTTTCATTCTGAGTACTTTCTCTAGGAGATGACTTCTAAGAATATTACTTCTTGTTCGAATAAAAGTGGAGCGATACATCGGGTTCGAACCGATGACCTCAACCTTGGCAAGGTTGCGCTCTACCAACTGAGCTAGTATCGCATAAGCTAACCGTTCATCTTGTCTGCTAAAAAGCTAAGTGCTTACTGAAAGGCACTGACCAACGTGTAACTGTAATGTGGTTGCGGGAGCCGGATTTGAACCGACGACCTTCGGGTTATGAGCCCGACGAGCTACCAAACTGCTCCATCCCGCGTCCGGATGTTTATCTTTTCGCATCATTACCATTATAAGACAATGAAACTGTTCTCTAAAAAGAGAGAAATTGGAGCGATACATCGGGTTCGAACCGATGACCTCAACCTTGGCAAGGTTGCGCTCTACCAACTGAGCTAGTATCGCAATCTGAAAACGTCTTTCGCCGTTCAGGGCTGCGAATTATAAGAGCATTTTTTTGTGATGCAAGTCCTTAATGCAAAATTACGGAAGTTTTTACTCAACTGCTGTAAAAGCACACAAATTTGCAAAAAAAATGCCCTGTATGTACCTGAAAAGTTAGATAAACGTGATCATTCAATCAGATTAGATGCTAATGATTGTTTTTCGGTAGTACTGCAGCTCTGCGATCGACTCTCGAATATCGTCTAGTGCAAGGTGGCTTCCTGATTTAGAAAAACCATCGAGTACTTCAGGTTTCCAACGACGCGCAAGCTCTTTCAGAGTGCTTACATCAACATAGCGGTAGTGGAAGTACTCTTCCAATTCAGGCATGTGCTTGTATAGGAAACGACGGTCTTGGCCAATGCTGTTGCCACAAATAGGCGATTTACCTTTCGGTACCCACTTCTCAAGAAATTCAATCGTTTGTTTGATCGCATCTTGCTCTGAAACCGTGCTTTCTTGAATTCGCTTCACAAGACCGCTGCCAGTATGAGTCGTTGTGCACCACTCATCCATCTTGTCCAGTTCACTCTGAGGTTGGTGAATAGCCAAAACAGGCCCTTCAGCCAGGATGTTAAGCTCACTATCAGTAACGATAGTCGCAATTTCAATGATTTTATGAGTTTCAGGATCAAGTCCTGTCATCTCTAGATCAACCCAAATAAGGTTCTGATCGCTAAAGGACATAAGGCGTCGCCTATTTGTTTATGTGTAAAAGAGGTACTATACCCAAATAACTATACTCAAACTCAGCTTTAGGGCCATCGAAATCAGTGGTACCAACAACATTCCGTTTGAGTCCTCAATCAGCAAGTTAGATGTGTTAAGTGAAAAATTGTGGCTAAAAAAAAGAAGTTAACCAAAGGTCAAGTGCGTCGTGTACGTAGCAACCAGAACAAGCGACTCAAGAAAGAAGATTCTATCCAATGGGATGAGAACATGCTTGGCGGAACAAAAAGCGGACTCGTCATTACGCGCTTTGGCCAACATGCCGATATCGAAGATCTTGAAACCAACGAAGTTCACCGTTGTAACTTACGCCGCAGTATTGAAACGTTAGTGTCCGGAGACAAAGTAACTTGGCGCGCAGGACTTGAGTCAATGGCTGGCATCTCAGGTGTTGTCGAAGCCGTTGAGCCTAGAACATCAATGCTAACTCGCCCTGACTACTATGACGGCCTAAAACCGGTTGCGGCAAACGTAGACCAAATGGTTATCGTTTCAGCTGTACTACCGGAGCTATCACTTAATATCATCGACCGCTACTTGATCGCCTCTGAAACGGTGAATATTGCCCCTTTAGTTGTGCTCAATAAGGTCGACTTGCTGACAGAACAACAAATTAGCGAATACCGCGAAACGCTGAAAATATACGAGAAAATCGGCTATAAAGTCATGTTCGTGAGTAAAGAGTCGGGGTACGGCATCAAAGAGTTGGAAGCTGAACTGAAAGATCGTATCAACATTTTCGTTGGTCAATCTGGCGTAGGTAAATCGAGCGTAGTGAACGCACTCATGCCAACCTTAGACATTGAAGAAGGTGCCGTTTCTGAAAACTCAGGACTGGGGCAACACACCACCACAGCAGCGCGCTTGTATCACTTCCCTTCTGGTGGTGATCTTATCGATTCCCCAGGGGTACGTGAATTCGGCCTATGGCATTTAGAACCCGATGAAGTCACTGATGCTTTCATTGAATTCAAGCCATACCTAGGTGGTTGTAAGTTCCGTGACTGCAAACACAATGACGACCCAGGATGTCTTCTGCGTGAAGCCGTAGAAGACGGAAAAATTAGCCGCTTACGTTTTGCTAGCTACCATCGCATTATTGAAACAATGGCCGACAACAAAGATAACCGTCAGTACTCACGAAGCAAGAAAGCGGATCTCTAATCGCGTTTTTGTGAACAAATGTGTGCATTTACTGACAATTGGCGCGAATTTAAGTAACATCTCGCGCCCTAAACCGTCATCGACAGATTTAATTGAAAAGCAATTAGCATCGGAAAATTAATACAATGGATAAGATTAAAGTTGGATTACAGTACTGGATCCCACAACATGGCCTGACTCGTTTAGTTGGTAAACTGGCGTCTGCTAAAGCGGGCGGTTTAACGACAGCGATCATCAACTGGTTCATCAAGCAATACAAAGTGAACATGGATGAAGCTATGCATAGCGATCCAAAACACTTTAAGACATTCAATGAATTCTTCGTACGTGAATTGAAAGAAGACATGCGCCCTATCGCAGAAGGTGACTCTGTTATTGTTCACCCTGCTGATGCACGTGTAAGCCAGTTTGGCCCAATGACTGACGGTCAATTGATTCAAGCTAAAAACCATAACTACTCAGCTCGTGAGCTATTGGGTGGTGATGCTGCTCTAGCGGATGAATTTAAAGACGGTGAATTCGCAACGCTTTACTTGTCGCCAAGTGATTATCACCGTGTGCACATGCCATGCGATGGCACACTGCGTCAGATGATCTACGTTCCAGGTGATCTTTTCTCAGTTAACCCGTTAACAGCAGAAAACGTTCCAAACCTATTCGCACGTAACGAGCGTGTGGTTTGTATCTTTGATACTGAGTTTGGCCCAATGGCACAAGTGCTGGTTGGTGCAACCATCGTAGGTAGCATCGAGCAAGTATGGGCTGGCACCATCACGCCACCTCGCGGTAACTCGGTTTACAAGTGGGATTACCCAGCACAAGGTGATAAATTTATCATCCTGAAGAAAGGCGAAGAAATGGGTCGCTTTAAGCTTGGTTCAACGGTTATCAACCTGTTCGCTAAAGACGCAATCAAGTTTGACGACACTATGCAAAATGGTGAGAAAACCGTTCTAGGCACCCCTTTCGCGCATATTGCAGGCAAGGACGTTGAGACTGAAGCTGTTGATTCAACAGAGAACACAGACCAAGCTTAATGGTTTGAGTTAATTCACTTAGTTTTAAAGGCGTGTTACTTTTTCTATATCAGAGAAGAACGCGCCTTTTTCTTAACTCTACCAATTCGTTTCCTACTCAAGCTCTAACAACACAAGATTTCAACCAATCTAGCTACTGACAACCTTATTCTCAACGAGCCGTACGTCGAATTACCCAGAAAAAAATTGACCAAAAACAAAACAACGGTCGAAACCTTAAACAACGTTTCGATTTTACAACCCGTCTCCAATTACCAAAAATCCAGATAACTTACTCTATTTGAAGATGTTTTATTCATAGGGTCTTTGTATCATGCCTAAACTCAATATTGGCATTCTGGTCAAGCTATTGATTTGTTTTGCGATTCCCTTAGGCGTGCTATTCATGCCGATAGATTCCATCCCAATCGATGATCTCACGCTAATTCAACACCGTTTGCTCGCCATATTCCTCTTAGCAGCACTGCTTTGGGTGCTAGAGCCTGTTCCGGTATTCGCCACTTCAATTCTGATCATTACACTTGAACTGGTGATGATCTCCGACAAAGGCCTGCACTTATTTAGAAACCCACCAGCGGGACACGATCTCGGTGATTTAATCAAATATACCGACATCTTTAGTGCATTTTCGTCACCAATCATCATTCTGTTCATGGGTGGTTTTGCTCTCGCAATATCGGCATCTAAGTACGAACTCGACAACAACTTAGCGCGAGTATTGCTCAAACCATTTGGTACAGAACCGCGCTTCATTATGCTCGGCTTAATGCTGATCACCGCCGTGTTCTCGATGTTTATGTCGAACACGGCTACCACCGTAATGATGCTTGCATTGCTAGGCCCTATCGTAGCCTCTGCACCAAAAGGCGACATGGGGATTAAAGCTTTGGTGTTATGTATTCCAATTGCTGCTAACACCGGCGGTATCGCGACCCCAATCGGAACACCACCCAATGCGATCGCACTGCAATACCTAACTGGCGAGAACAGTATCGACTTCCTTAGTTGGATGATGATGGGCTTACCCTTTGTGATCATCCAACTGACCATAGCTTGGTTCCTTCTACAAAAACTCTTCCCCTCTAAAGAAAGAAACATGGTCCTCAAGCTTGATGGTCAATTTAGAAAAAGTTGGCGAGCGATAGTGGTTTACGTCACCTTCGCTGCCACTATTCTGTTATGGATGACCACTAAGTTGCACGGTATGAATACCTATGTGGTCTCTATCATTCCACTGGCGGTGTTCACTCTGACCGGCATCATGGGCAAAGAAGAGATCAAGCTGATTAACTGGGATGTACTTTGGTTAGTGGCAGGGGGTATTGCGATTGGTATCGGCCTTGATAAAACAGGGCTAGCTGCGGCATTGGCACACGCCATTGACTATGAATCGCTCTCGCCTGCTGCAGTAGTACTAACGCTATCGATCGTGTGTTGGTTGATGGCCAACTTCATGTCGAACACCGCGACGGCCAACTTGTTGATGCCGATAGCAGCTGCAATTGGCGCATCCATGGAAAGTTTGGTCGCGATTGGCGGCTTAAAAGGCTTGTTGGTTGTGGTCGCCTTCTCCGCTTCACTCGGTATGATTCTTCCAGTATCGACCCCCCCCAATTCACTGGCTTACTCGACTGGACTTATCGAAAGCAAAGACATGGCGAAGATGGGCATCATCTTAGGCATTATCGGCTTGTTAATGGTCTATCTCGCGCTGTTTATTATCACCTAATAGCCGTTCAACGATCACCCTTACTTTGACGAGGGCGCTAAATGTAAATTTAGCACTTTAGTTGATTTTTAAACGCACAAAAAAATAAGCTATTGATTTTTAAATCAATAATTAACTGTGATTTTACTTCAGTATTTTACAAAAAACCGAGTAAACATATGTGTAATTTATGATTTCAAACACATTTATTCAGCTTAAGACAACGGCACTATACGCATATCAGAGACACACCTATTCACCATTCAGTACGTCACTGTCATTAGAGCGTACTGAACAAAATTGAACCACGAAAGGTCAACACGTCCTAGTTTTTGTCTAATAAGAGAGGAATAGACCTTGAGACATACTATTAAGTTTAAAATTCAGATCGCTATTGCGGTCATAATTGCCGTCGTAAGTGGCGCTCAAGCTTGGATATCGGTCAATCAGCTGACTCAAGAGACTGAAGTCGCGATCAACCAAGAAATGAAAAATGTCAGTGTTGGCACCACCAATTACATTGCCGATTGGCTCTCTATCCGCAGCGATATGATGCTTGCCAATGAATCGACCATTTCAAGCAATAGTAACTCTGACCGCGAGTTACTGATCACCAAACAAGCGGGACAATTCTTGTCTGTTTATGCAGGATTCAGCGACGGCACTATCGCTTATGGCGACAAAGGTGAAGATTGGCCAGCAGGCTACGACCCGCGCACTCGCCCTTGGTATAAAGATGCCAACGCAACATCCGATCTCATCATCACCGAACCTTATCAAGACTTTGACGGCAGCATCGTCATCAGCTTTGCCAAAGCATTCAGTGGAGAGAGACAAGGCGTTCTCGCAGCCGATTTAACCGTAACCAGCATTATTGATACGGTGCTCAATGTAAAACTCGATAACGATGGCTTTGCGTTTTTAGTCGACGGTAACAACAACATTGTGGCCTACAGTGATGAAGAATTGAGTCATAAACCACTGACCAGTTTAAATCCAGAACTAACAACAGACAAAGTGTCACAACTACTCCAAAACCAAATGATCACCACTCTCACTTGGCCTGGCCAGGGTGATAAAATGGTCTACATGGCCAATATTCCGAATACCGATTGGTCATTGGGTATTGTTATTGATAAAGAGATGGCGTTTTCTGCGGTATCTGATGCCATTCAATTCATCACGTTGACCTCTTTGATTTTGTACATCGTGATTTCGATTGCGAGTACCGTCGTCATCAACCGTCTGCTTTCCCCGCTGCAAACATTGTCTACAGCACTGACTCAGCTCGCTCAAGGTAGAGGTGACCTTACCCAGCGTATTGATATCACTCGTATGGATGAGATTGGTAAACTTGCCGAGCTCGTGAACCAGTTCTTAAGCCAGATGCAAAGCATGTTGAAGGGCGTGATAGAACACAGCCACGATCTCAACAATCATGCAGAGAAAGCCAACCAACTGGCGACCCAATCTTCGATTAGCGTTGAGAATCAACAAAACGACATCAACCAAATTGCGACCGCGATTCATGAGATGTCCGCCACCGCAGCCGAAGTAGCTAGCCATGCCGAATTAACCGCATCCGCTTCTCAGGCATCCGCCACCGCTTGTAACGAAGGCCAAGAGGTAATCCAACGAAACCGCGATGCGATTACTGGCTTGGCGACTCAAGTTGAAGATGCCGCCAATGTGATTCGTGAATTAGAGAGCAATGGTCAAAGCATCAACCAGATCCTATCCACCATTCAAGGCATTGCCGAACAGACCAACCTGTTGGCATTGAATGCAGCGATTGAAGCCGCTAGAGCGGGTGAACAAGGTCGTGGATTTGCAGTTGTCGCCGATGAGGTTCGAGTGCTCAGCCAAAGAACGTATGGCTCGACCGAAGAAATCCGCGTGATGATAGATACGCTGCAGAAGAATACCGAACATGCCGTTGAAAGCATGACCACCAGCACTCAACTAGCAGAAAACAGCGTTGGCTTCGCCGAGCAAGCTCATGGCAGCCTAACTAAGATCACGCAAGCGATCACTGAAATCAACGACATGGCACTGCAAATAGCCAGTGCTGCAGAAGAACAACGCGCGGTCAGCGAAGACATCAGCCGTAATACACAAGGAATCAAAGACGCCTCCGACGATTTGGCACAACAAGCGGAAAGCAGTCGCAATAGCTCAAATGAAATGAGCAGTGCTGCAGAGTCGATGCGCCAAGACGTGGAGCGCTTTAAGGTATAGCGCGCCTCAAGCAAGGTAAATGAACCACACCAGCAAACAACAACTGACATAAACTAATAACGGAAACAAAGTCGTTCTTTCATAAGAATCACTTTGTTCTCAGTTCGGTTTGATGCATATTGATGAGCTCATTTATCCCAGACACAAGGATGTTATTCAGATGGGATTCGAATGGTTAGCTCTTGCTGCCGCTTTTCTTTGGGCGATTGCGAGCCTAATGTCAGTAAAGCCTGCCCAACACTTAGGATCTTTTGCCTATAGTCGTTGGCGAATGGGTTGTACCGCGATCATCTTATCAAGCATGGCTTGGTTTACCGGCGGTTGGGCAAGTGTGGAGGCCGATCTGGTGACACCTATGATGCTATCTGGCCTAATTGGCATCTTCATTGGTGATACCGCCCTATTTGCCTGTTTGAACCGAATGGGGCCGCGCCAAGCGGGTTTGCTATTCTCTTGTCACGCCGTGTTCTCGGCCATTCTCGGCTACTTCCTATTTAGCGAAAACATGACTTCGGTAGAGCTGATTGGCTCGGCATTGGTGTTTAGTGGTGTATTAACCGCCATCTTCTTTGGTCGTCGTGGTCAAGTCAACAATCAACTCGAAACCATTAAGGGCACGGTGTGGATTGGTGTTGCTCTGGGAATCACCGCCGCGATTTGCCAAGCATTGGGCGGTATTATTGCCAAGCCTGTGATGCAAACCAGTATCGACCCAATAGCCGCCTCTGCCATTCGAATGATCACCGCCTTTGTCGCCCACTCTGCATTTCGCTTAACGGGCGCTAAACTTTCACGCGCACTTAACCCAATGAATAAACAGATATTCGCGATTACCGCGGTTAATGGTTTTTTAGCGATGGCAGTGGGTATGACGCTGATCTTGTATGCACTGCAAGAAGGCAATGTCGGCATGGTTGCTCTACTCTCTTCAACCACACCTATCATGTTGCTACCCATTCTATGGCTTTACACCAAGCAGAGACCAAACGCCTATGCTTGGGTCGGTGCCATTGTTGCCGTAGTGGGTACTGGTATCTTGGTTAAATAGTGGATACTGGTATCTTGGTTAACTAGTGGGTACTGGTATTCTAGTCAGCTAGCTAGTGAAGTTAATTGGAAGCTGAAAATTAATAGCGAATAACCCTCAGTAAAAACAAAAGCAAAAAGCTAAGAACGCGGGAAAGGGAAAGCCGTCACGTCGTCGATGTGATCGTAGCCCAGCGCCAGCATAATCAGACGATCAATACCTAAAGCAACACCCGCACAGTCTGGCAAGCCCGCTTTTAACGCCTCAATCAAATGATGATCAATCGGTTGAGGTGATAAGCCCATCTCAATACGCTTGGCATTATCGTCTTCAAAACGCTGCCGTTGTTCTTGTGGTTTATCTAACTCATGGAAGCCGTTAGCCAGCTCGATACCTTTGAAGTACACCTCAAAACGGTCAGCGACTCGCGAATCACTTGGGTTAATCTTGGCTAATGCCGCCTGTGAGGCAGGGAAGTCATAAACAAACGCGGGCACTGTCTGGCCAATCTTTTCTTCAATACCCACGCTGAATAGCAGTTGCAGCAAGGTATCGCGGTCCTCTTCAGGATCGGCAATATCACTCAACCCAAGCTTGGCTGCCGCTTGTTTTAGAGTATCCATAGAATCTTCAAGCGGACACACGCCTAAAACGTCAATGAAGGCTTGTTGGTAAGTCATACGCTCTGCTTCGCCCGACTTTAAGATTTGCTTTAGTAGCAAGTCCATTTCATCCATCAAATCGTGGTGATCAAAACCAACGCGATACCACTCCAACATAGTGAACTCAGGGTTGTGGTAGCGGCCGTTCTCTTCGTTACGAAAAGACTTACAAATTTGGTAAATACAACCACTTCCTGCCGCCAACAAGCGCTTCATATGAAATTCAGGACTCGTCATAAAGAACAGTGGTTGACCGTGCGCATAACCCGGCCCTACAAATTCAGTTTTGAAGGTATGTAAATGCACATCCGTCACCGTGGCGTGACTCATGGCTGGCGTATCCACTTCCATCACATTTCGCTCAGCAAAGAACTGACGAATTTGATTAAGGACATCAGCACGTTGCTTTAACTGCTTAATGGTTGCGGCGGGTTGCCATGTAGAGTGCATTATTAAGTTCCCTATCACTGAATTCTAGGCGACGAAAATTACCACTTTTCGTCTCTTTTGTAAGCTTCTATCTGCCTATTGATGAAAGCAAAATGTTGTTTTAATGAAGCCAGAAAATCACGTTCTACAATACATTTACCTATATTCGACCTCGGCCAGTATTGATAACAAAAATCATGATCAACAAGCCGTTAACACATGCCTTGTGGGAGAATCGTCATCAACAATTGATTGCCGTGATTAGCATCACATAACCTAGAATTTCTATGCCTCCACATGCACTACCGAAGCAAAAACCTAATTAAATCAATATTTGAAATCACCCCCTCTCATACACTGCACCTACCACTTAAGGCTTAGGGGTGATAATCGGTTGATGCCGTTTACTGCGCTCTAAAATAGGCTTTTTATAATAACAAGCGGAATACTCCGCATCACACTGGAGAATAACTGTGAAGACAATTACCACAGATATCGCAGTCATCGGCGCAGGCGGCGCTGGTCTTCGTACCGCTATCGCTGCGGCTGAAGCTAACCCTGAATTGGAAGTAGCACTGATTTCTAAAGTTTACCCAATGCGTTCGCACACGGTAGCGGCAGAAGGCGGTTCAGCAGCAGTAATTAAAGACGAAGATAGCCTAGATAACCACTTCAACGATACGGTTGGCGGTGGCGACTGGCTATGTGAACAGGATGTTGTTGAATACTTTGTTGAAAACTCGACTCGCGAAATGATCCAAATGGAACAATGGGGCTGCCCATGGAGTCGTAAAGAAAACGGTGAAGTCAACGTACGCCGATTCGGCGGTATGAAAGTAGAAAGAACGTGGTTCGCAGCGGATAAAACCGGCTTCCACATGCTTCATACTCTGTTCCAGACTTCGATGAAGTACGACACAATCAAACGATTTGATGAGTACTTTGTGGTGGACCTTCTCGTAGAAAACAAAGACGGCGTTGAAGAGGATCAAGTACAAGGCCTAATCGCGATTCATATGTCTGAAGGTGAGCTTGTTACCATTAAAGCGAAATCTGTTGTTCTAGCAACCGGTGGCGCAGGTCGTGTTTACCACTGCAATACCAACGGCGGCATCGTAACTGGCGACGGTATGGCAATGGCTTATCGCCACGGTGTACCACTGCGTGATATGGAGTTCGTTCAATACCACCCAACAGGTCTACCGGGCACTGGCATCTTGATGACCGAAGGTTGTCGTGGTGAAGGCGGTATCATCGTCAACAAGAACGGCTACCGTTACCTGCAAGATTACGGCATGGGCCCTGAAACTCCAGTGGGCGAGCCGAAAAACAAATACATGGAACTGGGTCCCCGCGACAAAGTTTCTCAAGCATTCTGGCACGAGCAGCAGAAAGGCAACACCATCAAGCACCCACTTGGTGATGTGGTACACCTTGACCTTCGCCACCTTGGTGAAGAGTACCTGCAAGAGCGTCTACCGTTTATCTGTGAGCTTGCAAAAGCGTACGTAAACGTAGACCCAGCAAAAGAGCCAATCCCAATTCGCCCAACGGTTCACTACACCATGGGTGGTATTGAAACGAACGGCACTTGTGAGACTCGCATTAAAGGCCTATTCGCCGTTGGTGAGTGTGCTTCAGTTGGCCTACACGGTGCAAACCGCCTAGGTTCTAACTCTCTGGCTGAGTTCGTCGTATTTGGCCGCGTAGCCGGTGAACAAGCCGTGAAACGTGCCGCTGAATTCAAAGGCTGGAATGAAGACGCTATCGCTAAGCAAATCAAAGCGGTTGAAGATCGCATCGCAGGCATCTTGGCTCAAGAAGGCGATGAGAACTGGGCTGACATTCGTACTGAAATGGGTCACACCATGGAAGCGGGTTGTGGTATCTACCGTCAAGAAGACTTGATGCAAGAAACCATCAACAAGATCACTGAACTGAAAGCTCGCTACAAGAAGATCAGCATTAAAGACAAAGGCAAAGTGTTCAACACTGACCTACTTTACGCTATCGAAGTGGGCTACGGCCTTGAAGTTGCAGAAGCGATGGTTCACTCAGCGATCCTTCGTAAAGAGTCTCGCGGTGCACACCAACGTCTAGACGACAACTGCACAGAACGTGATGACGTGAACTTCCTGAAACACTCTCTCTCTTTCTACAACGAAGATGCAGCACCAACCATCGACTACAGCGGCGTTAAAATTACTAAATCTCAACCTAAAGCTCGTCTATACGGTGAAGCAGCCGAGAAAGCCGCTGCTGCTGAAAAAGCGGCAGAAGAGAATGTCGCTCAAATTGAGAACCGCGAAGAGGAGCAAGCATAATGTCAGCGAATCGAATCCAAAAAATTGAAATCCTGCGTTATGACCCTGGGCACGATGCAGAACCTCACTTTCAAACCTTTGAAGTTCCGTTTGATGAAACCATGTCAGTACTTGATGCGATCGGTTACATCAAAGACAACCTAGATAAAGACCTGTCTTACCGCTGGTCTTGTCGTATGGCGATTTGTGGTTCTTGCGGCATCATGGTTGATGGCGTGCCAAAACTGGCATGTAAAAGCTTCTTACGTGACTACCCGAATGGCTTCAAGATTGAGCCTTTGGCTAACTTCCCAATCGAGAAAGATTTAATTGTCGACATGACGCCGTTCATCGAGCGCCTTGAAGCGATTAAACCCTACATCATTGGTAATGACCGTAAGCCTGAAGACGGCACTAACCTCCAAACACCTGAGCAGATGGCGAAATACAAACAGTTCGCAGGTTGCATCAACTGTGGTCTTTGCTATGCAGCGTGTCCTCAGTTTGGTCTAAATCCTGAGTTCATTGGCCCTGCAGCACTCACGCTAGCTCACCGTTACAACCTAGATAGCCGTGATAACGGCAAAGATGAACGTATGAAGCTTATCAACGGTGAAAATGGCGCTTGGGGTTGTACGTTTGTTGGTTACTGTTCTGAAGTCTGCCCGAAGAAAGTAGACCCAGCAGCGGCGGTTAACCAAGGTAAAGTTGAGTCTTCAATGGACTTCGTTATCTCGATGTTCAAGCCAGACGGTACATCCGTTGGCAAGAACCAAGTTAAAACTGCAGAGGAGGCATAAGATGAGCAATCGTAAGCCTTATGTTCGTGAGATGAAGAGAACGTGGTGGAGCAACCATCCGTTCTACCGCTTCTACATGCTACGTGAAGCAACGGTACTGCCTTTGATTCTATTCACTCTGTTCCTAACCTTCGGTTTGGGTTCGCTAGTGAAAGGCCCTGAAGCGTGGGAAGGTTGGTTGAGCTTTATGGCGAACCCTATCATTGTCGGTATTAATATCGTGGCTCTGCTGGGCAGCTTAATGCATGCTCAAACCTTCTTCAGCATGATGCCTCAAGTAATGCCAATCCGCCTGAAAGGTAAATTGGTTGATAAAAGAATCATCGTACTGACTCAATGGGCCGCGGTGGCTTTTATTTCTTTAATCGTTCTTGTTGTGGTGTAAGGAGCTTCGTTATGAACACAAACTACAAAGTAAATCGTGCTCCTAAACGTTCCGACGAGCCGATCTGGTGGGGCCTATTCGGCGCTGGCGGTACTTGGTTTGCGATGATCACACCAGTCACTATCTTAGTGTTGGGTATCTTAGTACCAATGGGCATCATCGATGCAGAAGCCATGAGCTACGAACGTGTCTCTGAGTTCGCCACCAGTATTATCGGTGCACTCTTCATCATCGCTACACTGGCACTGCCAATGTGGCATGCCATGCACCGTCTTCACCACGGCATGCACGACCTGAAATTTCACGTCGGCATTGCTGGTAAAGTGGGCTGCTACTTCTTTGCAGGCCTAATCAGCGTATTGTCTATTATTTTCATCTTTATGATTTAAGAGTAGATACGGGATTCGAGTAAACGAATTTCGAGGAGCTTAAAAATAGAAGCAGAACAGGGTTTTCTTGTTCTGCTTTTTTGTTGCCATTATATGCGCTTACAAAGTGCAATTTACACCGGCTTACATAGCTCGAAATCATTGGTGGCAATATCATCAATATAAATACAACAATGTCATTTGGCAGATGACGGTCATACTTTCATACAAGGCATTACCGATAAAAAGAGGCTGATAACTCAGTATCAGCCTCTTTGCTTTTCTAAATCACGGGGCACTTAGAGCTTTTGGTTACCCATGATCTTATTGCTGTGTAACCTTCTTGGTTTGGTCCATTAACCCCAACGCTCCGAAGCCTGTAATGACATCGAGGTTGGTTTTCAAACCCGTTTCGTCACTGCCGCCGATGTAGTTTTGTGGCATCTGAACCTGGAAGTTCTGCAGGTTGTTATACAGCGAGTTAGCGACGTCACGGTTCAGCTCGGCCAGATACACCTCGCGGTTGGCCCCCAGTGCGGCATATTTCGCTTTCAACACTTCCGCTTCCGCTCGACCTTTTTCAAGAATCGCTCTTGCTTCAAATTCAGCAGACAATGCATTGGCTTTTTGAATCGCCAAATTTGCTTCTGCGGTTGCCAGTTCCTTCTCTTTTTCAACTTCAGCTAATCGCTTAGTCTTCTCGACTTCGACAATTTCACGCTCAGCTATTTGACGAGCTATTTCCACTTCTTTCTGCTGGGAAATAATCGCTAACTCTTTGCCTCGCTGCGCGTCTTGGACTTCTCGAGTACGCTGAATCTCTTTACGGAGTTGCTCGGTTTCAGCTTGCGCTTTTGATGTTTCTTGCTCCTGAATCGCACGGATACGGTCGGCCACCAAACGCTTCTTATCCGCCAATAACTGATCAAGTTGCTTTTCTGGCTGCGGATCACCAATCGTGACCTGAGTGACTTGAATTCCGTATTGTGATAACGGGTTGTCCTGACGGATAGGCTGACCAGTGTTATCCACCACCGGCACTGTCTTCCAAACCAGTTGATTGGTTCGTTGCAATTGATTCGAGTTCGATTGATTGACCCCGACCGGCGCAAGATCCAACTGTTCCACTTCAACCTGACGACGCTCCGTTAAGTAGATACCTTCGCGTAACTGGTCCCCCAATTTTGATTTGAATTGGTTTAAGCCACCTTGGAAGAACTCCTCGCCCGTGTATTGAGTCGCAGTAATCACTGTCACATTACGCGCATTCTTAACCAGCAACGCATCGATCAAATTACTGTTGTTACGAAACTCCTTATGCATCTTTTCTACCGCTTTCGGGTCATTACTGAGCTTAAAGCGGAACGTTACCGGGATCTCGCCAATATACGTATCAGCAAAACGCACCTGCACCGGATCTAACCTCTGATAAAAATCCTCCCCTTGGCTATTACCAAAAGAGACCGTAATCACTTGATCATACTGGGTAATTTTGGATAAAAACGGCATCCGAAAATGAATTCCGGGCTCGGTAAAGACATCCAACTCACCAGTAATATTATTTTGATGCACATAGCTGTAACCGGCATCGGTCATCAAAACTGAGCTATTAATTGTTAAGCCTAAAGCCAGCAATGGTGCACCAAATACTGCCGCTTTTAGCCCTTTATGTAGTAACTGACGTCGTTCTTCTATTTTCAAACCTCTTCCTAAGCCTCTGCTTTCCATTTTATTCTCCTTATTGGATTGTCATTGAGTTAAATCGAAATGAATTAAACAGTTATGCAACTCGCTGACTACGAGAGCTAATGTATCAAATTGTTACATTTAGGAATAATCGAAAGATTCATCAAATAAATAAGGTTTTACCGAAAAATATAAACAATCTCTGTATTTATAAATACAGATTTATGGTTAACCAAGCTGGGCGAGAGTCGCTGCCGCGACCTTTGCTGTTGGGAACCATAGTGATAGGGTTAATCGCAGTGATCTGTCGTGCGTATTCGTCTTATTGGTGGGGGTAGTCGTTGTCAGCGCTTTAGTGTTTAGCTTGATTAAGCCATAGCGGGTTCAGAACTCAGAGTTGGTATGGGATTCGAACAAGCGAATTTCGAATGCCTTAACAGAAAACAAGCTAAAAGTAGGATTGGGTGAAGCAGTTCTGCTCCCATGCCCATCAATTGGAGGCTTGTTGTAGAAATTCAAGTTGTTGTTTTTCTCTATCACTCGCTTGATAAGGCTCATTTGACAACAATCTAGCGTCAAAGGTACCAATGGGGTAACTCTCATTGGTACTCTTGCCATATTGCGCCTTCTCTCCCGGAAAACCAGACATACGCTCGATCACGATATCACGTAATATATAATCGACCTTCCCCTTAGGTAGTAATCGATGAAACGCTTTGAGCTCAATGGTTTGCTCACCTTCCGACAGTGGTTGCTTGAAAACCAGTGACGCGATAGCAGAACCGTCCGATTGATAAAGATTGCTCGTCACTCTATAGATGCCCGATTTATCAATTTGTAATGTAAGCGGCACGACCATATCAGTATTGTCTGGAATTCCAACTCCGACACTGACGACACTTGCGACAGAATGATAAATCCGTAAGTCTGCACTGATAATATCGTCACCCTCAATAAAACTGATGCGTGCGACTAACCTTAACTCCTCAGGCCAAGCATTATCAGGACGAATCCTCCAGACATTGTTGTCTATGGGTAAAGTCGCGAGTGTTTTTTGATTGATGACGTCCTCAATATCTAATGAAGCTGTCACGACTTCAAGAGAGGTCTTTAAGCCGACTTCAATTTCGTCGGGATAGAAATAACGATACTGCTTCAAGCTCAGCGCGGCACTGTGTTGTCCATCCAAAACGGGAACAGAGACTTCCTCGAAATGATTCCAATGTAGATACGGACTATTTCCATCAATGATAGGTCGGGAGTATGGGGGGAACTGTAAAACCTGCTGATGTCGTTGCACAATGAGTGCCAGTGAATGAGCAGGTGTCACCTCCTCGCTCATTATGGTAAGAGGGTGAATATCGGGGACTAACGCCGTGACCCCACTTGTTTGATCAACGATTGAAGCGGTGAGCAGATTGAGCGCTAATGGCTTCGCGATTACAGTTGAAGGCGCAGTAGGATCCTCGTCGGCAAAGCGGGTTAGAACAACAGTGATAATAACCAGCATTATGGTCACAGCTGCTACTCGCCATTTTGTGTTTTCCATATTGAACCTCTGAACCCTCTTTAGAATCCATAATGAGCAAGTGAATCATGGCTTGGCTTATATCCATCGAAATCGATAAAGGGATACCCTAGCTGACATAAAGATCGATAAATTTTTTAAGAATGCTTGATTGTAGAACAAAGACTTATCAAACATTCTTATCAAAAAGAGCGGCCTTGTAAAAATAACCAACTCATCGACTGCAAACCAAACACCGGGGCATAAAAATCAACTCGCCGTCGTCACAGTCCTGCGGCAATCTCAGCAAGACTATCTTGCTGAGAGCCTTGCACATAAATGTACTGGGCGCCAAACCAACCATCTTGCTGGTATCTGTCTACTCTCACCAATCGGCCATCCGTCAATGTAATTGATGCATTCGCGGACGTCACTTTGCCTCTATGTTGCGACCCAATCACTTCACTGTGGCTATAATTGTTACCCATAATCAAAGGATAGTGATTGGGCATTAAGCTCGTCACCCCTTTACTCTGAAAACCGACCTTGCCATCCATTGCAAGGCTATTTGAACAGCTGTCAAAAGAACCCGATCTTGAAGCCCCGCATGATGAATGAGCAGCAACGACACCATCATCTTTGCCGGGGAGCAGGATCGCCGTCGCTTTAAGGAAATCACTGCCATTGCCAACGAAACGAATTCTAGGAATACGGTGGTCGGGCAGCATCCCTATTTTGCGAGCGTTAGACACTTTAAGGTCGTTCAATACGCCAGTGTTACGCTTGCTCGGTACTTCCCCTAGCCAAAGTGAAATCGCATAGCGCATGGCACTGTTTGCCCAACCAGCACCTTCCGTAATATTGATGGCAATATCAGCCAGCTCTGAACCACCACCCGCTCCAGCAAAATCAAACGTTGCAACAACATTAAGCGGCTCCAGACCCACGTTAACGAGCCAATTCTCTTGATTATCGAGCACATACCGCGCAATCAGATCGCCAGCAGAGTGCGTCACAAAAATACAACCCATTTGGCAAGTGCCCTCTCTCGATAGCTCTTGAAGCTTGGGCCATACATAATCGCTGGCAATTTTACCTTCTATCCGCTCTTGTGAGGGCCAATCAATACGAGCATCGGCGTACTGCAGCCAATAATCCTCCCACACCTCCGCCCCTTCCAGATCGACTTGGGGTTGTGAAGGTTTCGTTTGTAATTGACTGGGCTGGAAGCCATGAATAAGAACGACTTTATAGTTGCCAATCGCAGCATGAGAAACGCTAGGCAACAAGAATACAACAACAAATAGAACGACTTTGAGTATTTCTTTCATGATGTTTGTAACCTTTTAATAGTAGGGTTCTGTTGATCTCTATTGTTAAAAATTTATGCATTTAACTTGTTGTAGACACGCAGGGAATGATTATCACAATAACGCGCCTTAATTCAGGACATTATCCTTTTGATACATTAACTGTCTTATCGGCTCTTGCTCTGTGTATTCCACCGCATCGTAATCGGCAAGTTTATCGATTTCAGGCTTTTCACCTATTACAGTCAACACGCGCTGCTTCCCCAGAACGTCAACCACTTCAATATTGTGATAACGAAGAAGCGACCTCACCTCGCTCTCTCTCCCTTGATGATACTTAACAAAGTAACGTATGGGTTGCTGCTCGGCTTGATCTTGGCGTTCATCAACAAAAGGAAATCCTTGATTATTTGCCAAGCTGCTTGAGCTCAGTCCGATGGCCAATATTGCGTTAACGCCTATCATAGACAAAGAAAGTAAGGTCAACTTCTTCATAGTTACTCCTTATTAAAAGGCCAAAGTCCAACTGTTGATGGTGCCTGTGTCTCTTCTAGCACTGTCCACAGCTTTAAGCTCCCATTTACCTTGCGATTCAAAGCCAGAGAAATCCGCTTGGAAACTGGTTTTGATGTCCTTAGCGCTGCCACCGGCGTTATCGTGCAGTACCACTTGGCCACCCTCTGGTGACGTTAGCGTGACATAAAGGTCACCAATGTAGGTATGAGTGATATCCAAGTCGATAGTCACTGAACCTGCATCGCCAGAGCGAGTCACATCTAATGAACTCACCACGCCAGACGCTTGATTATCAGGAATAGTAATAGCATCCGAATTGGTATAGCTAGAAGGTTCAGAACCACCACCGGATGAATCGTTAGAGCCGTTATGGGTGGCAACAAGAGATACGCCAGAGTACGCGCGGTAGCCGTAAACCAAAACTTCATATTGCCCTGCACCTGATACGTTCAAGTTGCAGCTTTCACCATTACCGCTCGCCCGTGAACGACAGTCGTAAGTACTGGTACTTGGTGTCCCATTAAAGCGCACGTAAAGGTCTGCATCACCAGAGCCGCCACTCATGTTGAATGTCGCTTGAGTTGCGTCTGTAGGAACGTCAAACACAAATACTGTACTTGATTGACTGTCGCCAGACAGTGGTGATTTCGCTATACCGTTGTCTAGCACATTCTCATTGCCGGAATCACCACCATCAGGGCCATTACAGCCAGCATCCAGATATTGCTTGGCCGCGTCGGAATTCACTAGACCGTAACCCGTACGGTTATCACGCCCCGTTATGTCGATGTCGGTCGCTGTTTTGATCAGCGCGTTACGAACTTGCGCAGCTGTACAAGTTGGATGGTAGCTCCAAACCAAGCCCGCCACACCGGTTACGTGAGGCGTTGCCATCGAAGTACCGTTATAGTATTCGTAGTCTTCGCCCTTAGTAGTCGATACCGTAATGTCTTGACCAACGTAACCCAACAGCTCCTGACCGAAGGCACGATCAACCGTTACCGAAAGCATACGCGCCTCGTTGTTTTGATCGACAAGGAAAGGATTCTGCAAGCCCGGTAAATCAGAGTTACTGTACACAATCGCCGCACTCGCACCTGCGTTGTAACATGCTTGAACGGCATCGATTTCTGGGTAGCGGCTTGATGATTGGTTACCCACACGCTCAGTTAAACAAATCTTGCCCGACATATCGCCACAGCGGAAGCTGCTACCGGCTACGTCACAGCTTGCTAGTGCCGCCGTGATAGAACCAGCAACAGGATCAGGACCATAACTGCCATCCGATTGGGTCAAACGATTATGAGGAACAATGCCACGATCAAATTGACTGGCACCGTTCAAGCGAATGTCTGACAGCTTACCCTCGCCTACCGTCACCGTAGACAGAATCGCTACACCCGGACCTGCAATTTCAACTTGGTCTGTCGCTTGAGAGAACGCCGCGTGATCACGCTTATCATCCACCGCCGCAACTGACATTACCGAATCGTAAGACGCTGGGTAGCTGTGTTCTGTGTTACCACTGTTGCCTGAGGCCGCGATCAACAGCACACCTTGGTCAGAAATGGTTTGCAACGCATTTTTTTCAGTCACACTCGATTGGCTACCACCGAGGCTCATGTTCACCACGTTCGAACCATTATCGGCACACGTTTGGACTGCTTTTACCAAACTGGATGAATACCCCCACCCCGCTTCATTGAACACCTTAACGATGTGCAAATTCACGTTTTGGTTGGGCATAACACCTTTGATGCCTTCCGCATTGGCAATCGCCGCGATGGTTCCAGCAACGTGAGTACCATGAGCGTTATCATTTCCCGGAACACTCCAAGCACCGGTGCCGCTGTCGTTTGTACCCGATACGCGGTTGCCACTCAAATCGTTGTGCGCCAGATCGTAACCCGAATCAATGATACATACAGTGCGGTTACCTGCACTTGAGTCATCCAGACGCTGAGCATTCACCGCCTCGTAGCCCCAAGGAGTAGTCTCACTTAACAGGTAACGCGGCGGGTCAATTTCAACGTATTCCACATCACTGCGGTTACGCAATTTCCCCAACTCCGAGTCTTCCATCTCTACACTGTAAATCGCGCGGTTTCCTAGCTTTTCCACTTTGCGCGCTTTAAGCTGATCTAAAACCGACTCTTGTACGATGCGTGGCCCCCAGAATGAGTATCTACTCAACTCGGAAGCACTGGACGTGTCTTCTTTAAATTTGACGATGTATTTGGTCGGCAAATTAGATTCATCGAACCCCGTCAGAGGAGCCGCATGCGCTGACAGCGAAAATGTCATCGCAACAGCAACGGCAGACAATGAAAACATACTCTTTAATTTGATTTTATTTTGATGCATCTACTCTATTCCTTTAGCACCCCAACGACATCGTTGGGATAATCAACCATCCGTCCTGTGAATCATCCACATGAAACACAAATGGCTCATCAATATTTGTATAAAAATCAAACAAATCAAGGCTAAGAAAATTAAACTGATCAATATTTGATCAAAAATCACAAGTAAAACTTAAAGAGTGAACTGTTAATAAATGCAGGAAAGAAAACTTAAAGAGTGAACAGTTAATAAGTACAGAGGTGAAAACTTAATCCATGATAGTGGTACATGAGTTGAGCTATCATGGTTCTAGAGCGACCACTTACCAGATAAGCGGAACAACTATAAGCTTCTTCGCTTTACTCGCGAGTTGATAATATCTTCCACTAACTTTTGTTCTTTCTTCGTCTTCTCGTAATTTTGTTTATTACGCCAACGCTCAAGAACGTTCTCTAACCCTTGAACACGAGCATGTTGGTATTCAAGATGCTTTTGTACAGATGCGCACTCAGCCTGCATCAACGCTTGCTCTTGCTCGTGGTGGCTTAGCATCTTTTGCAGCAATTGGTCGACACGAGTTAAGTTCATTAAAGCTGCACTATTTAATATAGGCGTCGTCAATGCTGATTGTCCGGCATGGATTCTAAGTGTCGACAGTTGTTCTAGCTGCAACGTAAGGTGAGTGTGGCGCTGACGCATCACATCTAACTGCTGTCCTACTTTATCACGCTGCTTCTCTTCCATTTGGCGAAGCTTACCAACAGCTTTTAATTTCGACTCCACGGTTACCTCACGATTGATCACTTTGGAACATTTGAGCTAGCGAACTTAAACTGGTTAAATAGTCGACAGAATCATGTGCCGATTGCTGTAAGTAAGCTCGAAGCTGTGGATACATAGAAACGGACTGATCCAGTTCAGGATCCTGCCCCGGTTGGTAACCCCCTAACGGCAAAAGCTCTTTGACTTGTAAGTAATTGGAATACAATTGGCGGAAGTTGTTCGCAATGGTAATGTGCGCGTCATGAGTACAAGCATTCATGCAACGGCTGATTGACGCATTAATATCAATCGCCGGATAGTGGCCTTGCTCTGCAAGTTGGCGTGATAACACAACATGCCCATCGAGAATCGCACGAGCGGAATCGACCACAGGATCTTGCTGATCGTCACCTTCGGCAAGCACCGTATAAATAGCGGTAAGGCTACCATGTGGATTCTCACTGTTTCCGGCACGCTCCAGTAATTGAGGCAACATACTGAACACTGATGGCGGATAACCTCGCGACGCAGGTGGCTCCCCTAAAGATAGAGCGATCTCACGCTGCGCCATTGCATAGCGCGTCAATGAATCCATCAATAACAATACGTCTTTCCCTTGGTCACGAAAATATTCGGCAACCCGATGGCAAAGCAACGTCGCACGTAAACGCATCAAAGGGGATTCATCGGCCGGTGCTGCGATAATTACGGCCTTCTTACGCGCTTCGGGTGTTAAATTACGTTCAATAAACTCTCGAACTTCTCGGCCTCGTTCGCCAATCAAACCAACAACAATCACGTCAGCTTCAGTGTTTTGGGTAATCATGCCCATTAAAACACTTTTACCCACACCACTACCGGCCATCAAGCCGATACGCTGCCCTTTACCCACCGTCAACAAACCATTAATGGCACGAACGCCAACATCAAGTGGAGTATCGACTGGACGGCGTCTGAGTGGATTAATGGGTTTGGCCTCTAAAGAAACGCGATCGCCTCCTTTAAGCGGGGCGCCATCATCGAAAGGCTCCCCTAAACCATTCACAACCCGGCCAAGCCAATGAGAGCTAAGCTGTACTGTACTGTCGCCCTCAAGCGGGATGACTTTTGCTCCTGCAAACAGGCCTCCTAAGCGACGAATGGGCATTAAGAATGCGATCGTGTGATCAAAACCAACGACTTGCGCTTCAATCATGTCACCTTCTGCGGTTTCAATGAGGCAACGTTGTTCTAATTTAAATCGACAACCGACCGCTTGCAGCATCAAACCATTTACTTTGATCAACCTTCCTGTCACTTTCGCTATAGGGATCGAATCAAGTGAGGCTAATGCGACACTCAAGCGCTCATTCAGCAACTCGTGATTGAGACAACTACTCATGCTCAATATCAACGAGTGGCACTGTCGCCTCATCAAGTAAGTGTTGCTTTACGTTATCCATACACGCTTCTAATCGAGAATCACAACTCGCGTCAGCCTCCGCATCCTCTGTCACAAGTTGGCAGCCACCCACGGGTAAATCCGCATTGGCAACTAACTTCCAAGCCTTTGGAAAGTCAGAATTAATGTGTGTGATTCGCTCGAGATCTTGTGGATTGAGGTACACCATTACCGTTTCAGCTTTACCCGGCATCGCAGATAAGGTTTCATCCACTAGGGCCAAAATCTGCTGTGGCATTAGAGTCAACTCAGCACGAATCACTTGTTGCGCCACCTTCTGCACTAACTCACAAATCATATGTCGCTGCTGCTGTTCTTTATCACTTTGCCAACGAGATAATGCTTGGAACAACTCATTCACCGGTTTTGCCGCTTCTACAAAACCTTGTTTACCTGACAATTCTCCAGACACAAAACCTTTCTGAAAGCCTTCTTTTTGACCCTCAAGTAAGCCTTGCTGCTTACCTTGTTCAACACCTTGGCGAATGCCTTCGTCGTGACCCTGTTGCAAACCTTGTTGAAAGCCGGCTTCTAATTGCTGTTGAACATCCGCTTGTGTGTCTTGCCAACTTTGGTTTTCCATCGTGAAATCATCATCGATGGTCACCGGTTGGGCTAAAGGAGGAAAACGGTGTAAGCGATAACTACTGGGTGGCAATCGCATCGTACTGTTTGCTTTCTCTGCCATTGTCTTACTCCACTGTTGGTTCTTCGTAAAGTACCAGTTGAATTTCTCCAGATTCATCAAGCTCACGCACCAATTGCATGATGTCCTGACGAGCACGTTGTACTCGGCTAAGCGCAACAGCACCTCGCAGCTCCATGTCGTCTTCGAGTGCTTTGACCATACGTTGCGGCATTGAACGTTTAATGACCTGTTGCATTGTGATTTCAGAGCCTTTTAACGCAACAGCCCAAAGTTCTAACGGGATCTGCTGAACCAACATATCCATAGTCTCTTCACGCTGACGAGCCAACACCAGGAAGTCAAACATGTTTTCTTCAATTTCGTTGACAACATTTTCGTCATGCAATTTGAGCATTTCCATTAGGGATGCACGGTCGCCTTCAAAGCGGTTAATGATATCCGCGGCTTGTTTCACGCCCGATAGTGGAGTGCTTTGACTTGCTGACACTTTATCGATGCAACGCTCAACAAGCTCGTGCAAATCATTGGCGACTTGAGGATCGATATCTTGCAGTTGAGCAATGCGGAATAAAATCTCATCGTGATAATCCTGAGGTAGATGTTTTAATACCGCAGAAGAACTGTCCGCAGGTAGATAAGCTAAGAAAATAGCTTGCATCTGAGGGTGTTCGTTAACGATAAATTTTGCCAATATTTCCGATTCGACCCATTGTAAACGTTGCATGTTATTGCGAATTTCATCGCCATACAGGTTATTCAGCAGTCCTTTAGCTAAGTCGTTACCTAACGCTTTACGTAACGTATTGGACAGGTACTCTTTCGATGCTCCGCGAATACCACTGTGTTCACGAAAGTCTTCAAAAAAGTGTTGAATAACACCGCGAGCAGAATCACTTTTGATTCCATTCAATTTCGCCATGGCACGAGTCACACGCTGAGTTTCATCACGGGTAAAATTTTGCAGCACTTTCGCTGCCGCGTCTTCACCCATACCTAGCAGCACGAGTGCGGTTTGTTCTACATAATTAAGCGTCTGCTTTGACGTCGACTGCGCTGTGTTCATTGATGTTTACCCATTGTTTCAAAATTTCGGATACACGCTCTGGCTCTTCGTTAGCAATAAGCTGTAGATGTTTTAATTGAGTTTCAAGTGGAGAATCTGCAGGCGGTAGCATATCGCTGTTGACATCCAGACCCGATGAAACGGTAATCCCTTTCTCCGACAATTTACGGTTGAGCACTTCTTCGCGCTCACGTTCTTCGCGTGTCTGTAGGTTATCGTATTCAGGTTCTATTTTGGGTTCAGCAAAGCCTAGCTCTGGTACTGGCTTATCCGCCCCCGTAAGGTGCATAGTCAGTGGACGTAAAACAAAGAAAATCATCGCGAGGCCAAGCATGCCACCAATCACGTAGCGCAATGGCTGTTGGACTGTTGCATCTTGCCACCATGGCAGAGCCGGCGGCGCATCAATCTCAATTGGCGTGAAGTTGAAGCTCATCAGACTCAAGCTATCGCCACGCGTGTTCGAGATACCCACGGCATCCATGACCATAGTAGATATTTGTGTTTTATCCGCATCAGTCCAAGCAAGCCCATCGGGTGCTGCTTGTGAGTTAAGTAGAACAGACACGCTTAACTTCTGGATTTGACCTTGTTGATATTGAGTTCGACGAACACTACTGCCTACTGCATATTGTCGATTGACTTCAGAGCGCGCATTCGAGTTCTGATTATCATTAGTTGGCGTCTCACCAGTTACTGGTGGCTGGTTACTCAGTGAACCCGGAACACCAAGGGCAATTTGATCGATCGAGTTGTTTTGAATCGTGTGTTCATTACGGACTACAGGTGCGTTGTCGAGGATCTCTTGTGTTTCTTCCACTTGACTGAAATTCAGATCGGCCGCAACTTGAACCCGGAAGTTACTTGGACCAACAATTGGCGTTAACATATCTGCGGCACGTTGAATAATTTGCTTCTCGACACTCTTTTGGTATTCAAGATATTTCGCGTTCACTTTACCGGCTTCAGGTGATCCGACATCAGCGCTAAGTAGACGACCGTATTGATCTATCACAGAAACAAACTCAGGTTTCATTGCCGTCACACTACCAACAACCAAATTAATGATCGCTTCGACTTGCTCCGTTTTTAAGTCTTCTCCTGGTTTAAGCTCTAACAGAACAGAAGCCGACGGGTTCTCCGTGTTTTGACGTACAAACAAAGTTTGCCGAGGGATCGCAAGGTGCACACGCGCATTCGCCACCGCATTAAGTGACATAATAGTGCGTACTAACTCCCCTTCTAAGCCATGCCGATACCGTGCTGTTTCAATAAATTGGCTGGTACCCAAAGAGCTATCTTCTTTCAATGAATCCAAACCAGTCGGTAATTTAGCTTTCACACCTTTAGAAGCCAGTAGCATACGAATATGTGCCACTTCCCCTTCCGAGACAAGTACTTGACCATTCTGCTCTTGCATCCGATAACTGATGCCCTCACTTTCTAATACCGATATGATCTCACCAATATCAAACCGTTCTTGTTGGCTGTAAAGTGGGCGAAAGCTCTGGGAAGAGCTCCATAACGCCACGACAATAATAGCCGCAACAATCGCCGCTAATACAGCAGACAACACTAAGTTACGTTGGCTGTTTGACCACAATTGCTTGATCTTACTTGTGACTTCATCTACCCCCTTACTTGGAGGCAGAGTCTGAGGTGAACCTGTATGAATTGCAGGGTTTCCGGCCACTTGGGTAGTTAATTCTGACATTGATTACACCGGCATCTTCATTATATCTTCGAACGACATCACGACTTTATTGCGAACTTGCATTAAAGCATTGAAAGAAAGGCTTGCCTTCTGACTTGCGACCATCGCACCGACTAAATCATCACTCTTACCCGTTTCTACCCCCGTCATTTTTTGACTAGCATACGATTGATGTTGATTAACGGTATCAAGGACATTGGTCATGGCTTGTGAAAAAGACAGTGGCGCATTCAAAGGTTGCTGGTCGAGAGGGTTTGCACTGACAACAAATTCGAGCGGTTGAGTTTGCGTTCGCATCGCCTCCATTTTCGACAGCATTAACTGTTCTGCTGAAACCGCATTGGTTGGTTGACTTGCCATTTTATTCTCCTGTTAGGCAGCCGAGCCCAGTGCCGACTGTAGATCAATGCCGTGCTCGCGCATCGCGGCAAGCTTGTAACGTAATGCTCGGGTCGAGACACCTAAAGCATTGGCGGTTTTGGTTCGGTTTCCACCAAAGTGACGTAATTTATCAAGTATGAACTGAAACTCGGCATGCTTCTTAGCTTCGATATGACTAAAATTTGAGGTTGGCTCTGTGGAGGGAACGGGGGTCATTAATTTCATTGGTAACATCAAATCATGTGCGGTAATACAATCACCATGACGCATCACCAGAGCTCGTTGAATCACATTTTCGAGTTCACGAATATTACCTGGCCAATGATATTGGCTTAGTGCCGTAACGGCATCCTGAGAGAGGTGACAGCGACTGCCATCTTGATACTTACCAATAAAGAATTGACTGATGGGTATGATGTCTTCTTTCCGCTCACGCAGTGACGGCCAATGCAATGGTAAAACATCTAACCGATAATAAAGGTCTTCACGGAACAAGCCTTTTTGTACTTCTTCTCGCAGATCTTTATTGGTTGCTGCGATCACTCGAATATTGAGTTGAATCACTTTGTGACTACCTACGCGTTCAACTTCGCGTTCTTGTAAAACACGCAATATTTTAGCTTGTACCGCGGGTGACATTTCACCAATTTCATCCAAAAGGATCGTACCATTATTGGCTTCTTCAAATTTACCACTTTGAGAGTGGCTTGCTCCTGTAAATGCCCCTTTGACATGACCAAACAATACGGCCTCTAGCATCGATTCAGGAATTGCAGCACAGTTCACAGCAACAAAAGGGCCATCGGCTTTTGGCGATTGCTCATGAACATAGCGAGCAAGCACCTCTTTTCCCGTGCCCGACTCACCGGTAATAAGTACACTAGCATTAGTGCAAGCCGCACGGTGAGCCAATTGAAGCACTTGTTTACTGCGCCATGACTGCGCGACAATATTTGCCACAGTTTTACCTAACACTTCAACGCGCTTTAGTAAATTGAGTAACTGATTGGTTTCAAATGGACGAAGTAAGTAGTCTGTTGCGCCAGACTGCATCGTTTCCGCCGCTAAAATACCTTGTTCCTGATCGACAATCGCGATCACGACACCTGCACGCTCTTGTTTCTGATGACTGGTAACAAACTCGCGTACACACATGTCCGGTAAGTTGGAACTGACCAGAGTAATACAAGCTCGCTCTTCTAAAAGCGCACGACGGCCAGTAGAAATATGCTTTAACGAATAGCCCACACTTTCAAGCATATCCAAAACCGGTCGAGCAAGGCATTCATTTGGTTCAACCAACAAAACATTCATTTTCGTCATCATTGAGCCTTTACCCTATATTGTTGGGTGGTCGGTTTTATTTCTGATTTATTTTCTGCCGTCACATGTTCATCATCTCGAACAAGTCGAAGTGTTACGCGACGGTTTTTCGCTTGTCCAACTGAAGTATTATTGCTAGCGATTGGATAACGAGCCCCATGCGCACGAACTTCAATCATGTTGCGCTCAACACCTAAATTGACCAGAGCCTTCGCAACTTGGTCGGCTCGTTGGCGCGATACGTTTAAGTTTGCAAACTGATCGCCGATGTTATCCGCATGGCCATCGACCAAAATAGTCGTAATACGCTCATCAACAACAACATAACTATACAAATCCGCTAATGTATTTTTTTGGGATAATTGCAGTTTTTTTTGACCAAATTGGAAAGGGATTGTCAGATCGCGAGCTTGAGCAAACGAGAGCTTGGGCAACTTATCTCGGCATTGATTGAAAGAGTGTAATGCCTGTTGAATTTGAAGAGCTGGCAGCGTAATACTCTTAATGGTGGAAGGATGACTTCCCCTTAATGACAACACAACCCAGCGACCCAACATCATGTCATCAAGAAGAGAGTCGATTCCTGATGAAAACGCAAATCGATGTTTAGGCTCAGTAAGCGTATGCGAAGCCTTTTTATTTATAAAGATTTCTTTTTCCCATGGGGCACTCTTACTTTCTAGCACGACTTTATCCCACCGATTATTATCAACAATGTCAGCAATAAATAGATTTTTACCACCTGCTTCCGAGCGGAAATAAAACTTCCCATGCGGAATGGTTGAATGAATCAAGTTACATTCAAAATTACTACCCTTGTATGACCATGTAGAAATATCCATCGAAACATTTATATTATCACTCGCAAAAGATGAGTTAGCTGACAATACAAAAAATACATTTAAAAAATTTAAAACAATTGAAGCATTGGTTTTCATAAGAATAATAAAGTATGCAGAATACTGTTCAAATCTATGCAAAAACGAAAAAAAATAGAGGTTATTCCATAAAAACTCATACCACCCGTTACCTTTCGAAAACTCATCAAAACCAAAACAAGACCAAAACAAACAAATAAAATCAAACACTTAAATTGTAAAAAAAGCTAAAAAGCCAAACTTAAGCGTTTAAGTTCACAACAAAAAAGTTAGAGCGATTTTGGTTATTAATAAAACGATCAATAATTTAATCAATAACAAAAATACAGTCTTTCCACTCATATTAAAAGTGATTGAAGCTCGATTAAAATCAACATAGGAACGAAAGTCACAATCTTTAAAAATGAAACTAAAAGGTTATAAAAAAACGTGTGTATGCTGTACCAAATCGACTTTAGATCATTTCCTTTTGTAAAGGTACGGTAAAATATAGATGACAAATAGTGTTAATGAGCCTACTCATAACATCAAGACACTTGATGTGGAGTTATTAGGAAAGCCTATTCATATCATTCGTGAAAAGATCGAAAATTTAATTTCAGAATCCTGTTCGAGTCTCACAAATGAATTACAAAGTTGGCTTAGCACTAGCAAAATTGACGCAAGCTTAACCTCAGTAGAATTGCACCAATTCTCTGTGGAGCGACTGGATAAGAGCCAAATATCAACTTACCAACATCAAGAGAATGGTAAGATTTACGTCCATAGTGATGCACAAACATTGATCAAATTGGCTGACCGTTTTTATGGAGCAACAACAGAACGAGCATCGACATCCACACCGCTAACGGCCAGTGACTTGCGCTTACAAGAGCGTATCAGCCGAATTCTCATAAACTGGTTCGCTCCGCAAGATATGTGGCAAGTTTGTGAATATGAAGCACCACGTGGCATCGGCTTACACGTAAAAATTTCAATCATGCTTGAAGATTACCAAGGAGTCATTCACCTCAAACTTGAAAACGCAATGATTCACACCTTGATCGAACAGTTAGAGCTGTATAACGATACCGATCTTTACCAACCCTTTTGCCGCTCCTTGGAATCGACCCCAGTTCGCCTTAACGTGGTGCTAAGTAAGAAAGTCATGCCACTAAATGATGTTATGCGCTTACAGCCTCAGGATATTTTACCGATCGAGCTTCTTAATAACGCCCCAGTTAGCATAGGTCTCCAACCTCTTTTCAGTGGTCGTATTGCCGAGCAAAACGGTCAGCTTGTATTGATTTTTAACTCAGATAAGGAATCGCAGCGATGAGCGAAATAGAAGAAAATAAAGCATTTGACGCCGACGAATTAAGTTTTGATGATTTCCAATTAAATGATTTTCAAACAGAACAAGACCTAAAATCGGAACCAAGCGTTGAACGTGATTTAAGCTTTTTCAAAAACATTCCCGTTACCGTGACCTTAGAGGTTGCCAGCAAAGAGATCCCACTAGGGGACTTGATGAAAGCAGGCGAAGGTACTGTGATTGAGCTCGATAAACTCAACGGTGAATCCTTAGATGTCAAAGTTAACGGTTCTCTCATGGGACAAGCTGAAGTCATCGTCATTAATGACAAGTACGGCCTACGTCTTATCGATGTACATAGCTCTGCAATGAGCGGAATTAAAATCTAAGTTCCTTTTGGGCTCTAAAATGAATTACCTGAATGTTTGGCAGCATCGTTTATCGCTATTAATTTTGGTTTTAACCGGCTTAATGCTGTTTGCATTCCCCACGATGGCGGCAGATAACGGTTTAACAATCTTGTCGGTTTCCGACGGCGACACACAGCAAGAATACAGTGTGAAACTTCAGATCCTACTGCTCATGACAGCACTTAGTTTCTTGCCTGCTTTCATCCTCATGGCCACCAGCTTTACACGTATTATTGTGGTGTTAGCGATTTTGCGCCAAGCTTTGGGGCTGCAACAAAGCCCCCCTAATCGAGTGTTAGTGGGGATTGCTCTGACACTGAGCATTCTCATTATGCGTCCTGTTTGGACTGATATTTACGAGGGTGCGTTTAAGCCTTACGATAATGGTGAAATCACCTTAATGCAGGCATTTTCTGTGGCAGAAAAGCCAGTAAGAAACTTTATGCTCGCGCAAACCCACCAAAGTTCATTGGAACAAATGTTACGGATCGCGAATGAGCCTCTTGATCAAAATATTGAAGATATTTCATTTGCCGTTGTGCTGCCAGCGTTTGTCATCAGCGAGCTCAAGACCGCGTTCCAAATCGGTTTCATGTTATTTATTCCCTTTCTGGTCATCGATCTTGTCGTCGCCAGTGTCTTAATGGCAATGGGGATGATGATGCTATCACCTTTAATCATCTCACTGCCTTTTAAGCTGATCATTTTTGTTCTGGTTGATGGTTGGGCAATGACGGTTGGCACCTTATCTGCCAGCTTTGGGTGATGGGAGCTTAGCATGACACCTGAATTAACCGTCACTCTCTTTTCTGAAGCCGTATGGCTCATCATCTTAATGGTCGCTGTGCTTGTCGTACCGGGTCTAATGGTGGGTCTCTGTATCGCTGTATTTCAAGCCGCAACACAAATTAATGAACAAACCCTGAGTTTCTTACCCCGCCTATTGGTAACACTACTTATGGTGATTTTCGCAGGGCATTGGATGCTGCGAAAAATCATGGATCTTTTTGATTACTTATTTCATAACATTCCGGGGATGATCGGATAATGGCGATCTCCTTCGCAGAATTGTCGATGATTCTTGGGCAATTCTGGTGGCCATTTTTCCGTATTGGCGCCGTACTGATCTCAATGCCATTCTTTGGCGATGCTTTAATCCCTGTTTGGGTTCGTAGCTTACTTGCTCTGTCAATCGCAGTGATTACCGCACCGCTGATGCCACCCATGCCAGAAGTGGAACTTTTTTCGCTCACATCACTTTTCCTAGCATTCGAGCAAGCGCTCTGGGGACTCATGTTTGGACTCATTCTTCACATGCTATTCAACGTATTTACCATGCTTGGTCAAATTGTATCTCTGCAAATGGGACTCGGAATGGCAATGATGAATGACCCTGTTAACGGACTTTCCGTTGCTATCCTTGGGCGAATATTTCTTATTTTCTCAACCTTGCTATTTCTTGCTTTAGAAGGGCACTTATTGGTCATCGACATCGTCATCCAAAGTTTTGTCATATGGCCCGTAGGTTCAGGGTTAACCGCATTATCACTTAAAGGCATCGTCGGTATTTTCGGCTGGATGTTCGCCTCCTCGCTGGCTTTGGCTCTGCCCGCCATTGTCTCTATGCTTTTAGCTAATATCAGTTTTGGTGTCATGAATCGTGCTGCGCCTTCATTGAACGTTTACGCACTTGGCTTCCCAATGACCATGTTATTAGGTTTGTTCAGTGTGTTAATTTCTATTTCTGGTGTTCCAGGTCGCTACACTTCGTTAGTACACGACACCATTCGCTACTTGAACAATTTTATGTTGGGGGGCGCATGAGCGAGCAATCATCACAAGATAAAACCGAGAAAGCCTCTCCCCAGAAAGTAAAAAAGGCCCGTCAAGAGGGGCAGATCCCGCGAGCTAAAGAATTTACCGCTGCCGTTATCTTCTTAGCGGTAGCTTTGTTTTTCCACTCTCAATTAGATGATATTTGGGAAAGCATGTCGGGGGTTTTTCGCTACAACATGACCCTAACTAAAGCGGATTTAGACAATCCACAGCAATTGGTTGAACATCTCGGCCAAAGCTTAGCGGTGATCATTGAAATGCTGCTGCCGCTATTCACAGTAATTATGATTGTATCGATGGGCAGCAGCCTGATTTTAGGTGGCTGGATGTTCCGACCCGCTAACGTATTACCTAAACTCAGCAAGTTAAACCCCATTTCAGGGATCAAACGTATTTTCTCAACTCGGTCAGTTGTTGAACTCATCAAATCGACATTTAAAGTAACGATCATATTCGGCATTCTTTATGGTTACTTAGACAATCACCTACAACCACTGCTTGGTATGCAAAATCTACCATTGAGCCAAGGTTTTTCGATGATCATGTCGATTTTATTTGATGGTTTATTATTAATGGGCTTTGCTTTGTTGCTCTTTGGTGTCATTGATATTCCCTATCAACGTTGGGAACATCTTAAAGAGCTACGAATGACCAAACAAGAGCTCAAAGAAGAGTTCAAAAGTAATGAAGGTCGCCCCGAGGTTAAACAGCGTATTCGTCAGATTCAGCAGCAATTCGCCCGCCGTAAAATAGATAAAATGGTGCCAACAGCAGATGTCGTCATCACCAACCCCACTCATTACGCCGTCGCATTAAAGTACGAACCGTCACTATCAGATGCCCCATTTGTGGTTGCAAAAGGTGTCGATGAAATTGCCATGCACATTCAACGAATAGCTCGTGAGAACAAAGTTGAAATCATCAACTCCCCGCCACTCACTCGTTCGATTTATCACACCACTGCGATTGAGCAAGCGATACCAAACCAACTCTTTATCGCTGTGGCACATATTCTGACTTATGTTTTACAGCTAAAAAGCTTTCGTAAAAGTGGTGGACAGTCTCCAGCGCCTTTACCTCACTTTTCAATTCCAAAACATTTGCAACACGATTAATCCGCGTTTACCCAAGGACACGAAAGTATGCTTAACCGGTTAAAACAACTTCAATCCTCCACCAAAGGCTACATTGGTATTCCAATTGTCTTATTGATGGTTTTGGCGATGGTCATTTTACCACTCCCACCCTTGCTATTGGATGCACTGTTTACCTTCAATATCGTATTAGCTATTTTGGTATTGTTGGTCAGTACCACCGCTAAACGACCACTCGACTTTTCGATATTCCCAACGATCTTGTTGATCGCAACTCTGCTTCGTCTAACCCTAAACGTTGCTTCAACTCGAATCGTCTTGCTCGAAGGCCACAATGGCGGCGATGCAGCCGGTAAAGTTATCCAAGCCTTTGGTGAGGTTGTGATCGGGGGTAATTATGTCGTTGGTATGGTGGTATTCATCATCCTGATGATCATAAACTTTGTCGTGATCACCAAAGGTGGCGAGCGTATCTCTGAAGTATCCGCTCGCTTTACCTTAGATGCCTTACCGGGTAAACAAATGGCAATCGATGCCGACCTCAATGCCGGTTTAGTTGACCAAGAAACGGCACGTCTACGCCGTAAAGAAGTCGCAAACGAAGCCGATTTTCATGGCTCTATGGATGGCGCCTCTAAATTTGTTCGTGGTGATGCCGTCGCAGGTCTATTGATATTATTTATCAACATCATAGGTGGTGTATGCATTGGTGTATTCGAGCATGGCTTACCAGCATCTGAAGCGTTTAAGACCTACGCCCTACTCACCATTGGTGATGGTCTCGTGGCTCAAATCCCATCACTATTACTCGCGACAGCCGCTGCAATTATCGTCACTCGTATTAACGATAGCGATAACGGCATGTCGGAAACCATGCATAAGCAGCTACTTGCAACACCGGCGACCCTATTCACCGCCGCGGTGATCATGGCTATCATTGGAATGGTCCCGGGAATGCCTCACCTCGCCTTTTTCACCTTTGCTGCGGTACTCGCCTTTGCTGGCTGGCGACAAAGTAAAAAGCCAATGCAAGATCCACAAATTGAACAAGTTGCCGCCCTTTCTCAAGCCATGCAGGAAGAAGAGGTAACCTTAAATTGGGACGACATTCCACACGTACACACTCTCTCGTTGGCACTGGGTTACCGCCTGGTGCATCTCGTTAACAAAGAACAGGGGGCACCTTTAACTCAACGTATTCGTGGTGTACGCCGTAACCTATCTGAGCAAGTCGGCTTCCTCCAGCCCGAGGTTCGTATCCGTGATAACCTTAGCTTGAAACCAAACCAGTATACAATCGCGCTCAACGGCGAAGTGATTGAACAAGGTTTTATTGAACCAGAACGTTTAATGGCCATTGCCGTTGGTGAAACTTACGGTGAAGTCGATGGGATCCTTGGAAGCGATCCGGCTTACCAGCTACCCGCCGTTTGGATTGAATATAAAGACAAAGCCAAAGCATTGAACATGGGGTATCAAGTCGTTGACGATGGCACCGTTATCGCAACACACATCAGCAAAATCATGAAAACTCATTTAGCGGAACTGTTTACCCACGATGACGTCGACGCGATGACTCAACGCCTTACTGGTCAAGCACCTAAATTAGCCGAAGCACTTGCCGGCGCATTAACCCCAGCCCAGCAACTCAAGGTTTATCGTCAACTTCTGCTTGATCAAGTACCACTTAAAGACATTCGTACCATTGCAAATACCATGCTGGAATCTTCAGAAAACACCAAAGATCCGATCTTGCTCGCCGCCGATGTCCGCTGTGCACTTAAACGTACTTTGGTTAATTTAGTGGCAGGACAGAAAAACGAATTAAATGTCTACGCGCTTTCTGATGAACTTGAAACCATGCTAATGAGCGCTCTACAACAAGCCCAAGCCTCGGGTAACGTGATATTAGATAGCTTCCCGATTGAACCCAATATCCTTAGTCAGTTCCAACAGAACTTACCTTTAATTCGTCAACAACTCAAACAGCAAGGCTTGCCCCCAATCCTATTAGTGATGCCTCAATTACGTCCTTTGTTGGCGCGGTATGCTCGTACTTTTACTCAAGGTTTAGCCGTCATGTCTTACAATGAAATTCCTGAAAACAAACAGATCAACGTGGTAGGCAATCTTGGGTAATCTAATCTCAAATAAAGCGATGTCTGACTATTTGTGTGCCCTCGCATTGCAATGCATTGTCACCGATGACGATCAACTCGTATTTGATGCGCTCAACCACAACGACATTCAACACGCTTGTCAGCCCATTCGTGAAACCAAAACCAGTGAGGTGCAATACCAACACCTCACGTTACGATTTGGCTTACGCGGCGAGCAAAGTGTCTATCGATTTGATCTATCAAAACAAATGCAATATTGCTTAGACTTGTTTAGTTTATACTTAGCGCTGCGCCAAACTCAATTTCAGCTGGAAACTTTCCATCCTGTTTTAATCAGCAATGTTGTGGTTCCAATGCATATCGATGCATTACTTTGGCAACCAGGGCACCATTTTATTCATCAGGTAATGACATTCCATAACGCTGCATTTCAATATATTGTTCCCTCTTTACAGGGCAACCAAGCTTTATGTTGGGATGAGAGCTTATCTTGCCAAGAGGGTGTGGCAACGTTGGTTAAGCAATTGAAAGGTCATGCGCATGCTTTATGGTTTGAAGTGATCCCCCACCAAACGCATTTTGAATTCATCGCAAAATGTAAGCCAGACATGATCAAGTTATCCGTGACAACTAAAAACAAACAAGATCAGCATTCGCTCTTGCCCATTGCTCGAATTTTACGTCGTCATCAATTTTCTTGGGTGGCTGGTCGCATTGCAAGCCAAGTTGAACTCAACCGCTATCGACTATTAGGAGCCCGTTATTATTTTGGTTACTTCAGCGATATTCCAACGCCATTATCGGTTAAATCGTTTGATCGTCACTAGGGCGATCTTTCAAGCTAAATGTTTCCGCGAATGGCCGGTTCTCCACACAAAGAAAGGCTGCAATGAATCGCTAACCTTCATCAAAAGCCGATAAGCAAGAGCTCATACGTAAGAGCCAATACGTAAGAGCCAAGACACAAGAGCGCATACGCAAAAACAATGCACAGTACACACGGCTCTAAATGGCCGCCTAATATTCCCCCCCAAACCGCCCCTCCTAACCTAAATCGACTTTATCAGTCTATTTTTTTGGAATAAACATCACCAAAAACCATCAATATGAGTCATTTAATAAAGTTTTTTAAATTTCTAATTAATCATTAAAACCAACTGACCGCCTCTAGTTAGTGAGCGGGGCGATAGGCCCACATTGAACACTCAAGGAGAACAGATTATGGCTTTATCAATGCACACTAACTACGCTTCGCTAGTTACTCAAAACAACATCACGAAAACCAACGACCTCTTAAATACATCAATGGAGCGCCTGAGTACCGGTCTACGTATTAACTCTGCAGCAGATGATGCAGCAGGGTTACAAATTGCAAACCGATTAGAAGCACAAAGCCGTGGTATGGGTGTCGCCTCTCGAAATGCACAAGATGCAATATCAATGATGCAAACAGCCGAGGGCGGCATGGATGAAATGACCAACATCGCCTATCGAATGAATGATCTTGCTACGCAAGCGGCTAATGGCTCTCTAACTACTGCTGATAGAGAAGCAATAAATACCGAATACACTGAGTTAGGTGCTGAGCTACAAAATATTTTTGATAATTCAAACTTTGGTGGTCGTTCATTATTTTCAGGTCCTGACTCCTTCTCTTCAGGTGCAATCACATTCCAAATTGGCTCAACAGCAAGTGAAACACTAGATATGGATGTTTCGAGTGAACTATCAAAAGTCGGTAACACGCTTGCTCAGTTCGGTATTATGTCAGATATTGGCGCACTCAAGACTCAAGCAGAAGCCGACTATAATGCTGAGCTAGATTCATTTGCGACTAAGGGTGCTTCAACTTTGACTGATGGTGCTGCTTTTACCCCTGCTGCTGCATTTGGTTCATACACTGATTATGCGGATCTAAAAGCTAAGGCCGATGCGGGTGTTGGTACCGCAGCGGCAGACCTGACGGCAGTGGAGACTGCTGCTGAAACCAGTGTTACAAAGGAGATTCAAGTAAACAGTTCTGGTAATTATGTGGCTGGTTCTTCTGGTGTAAATGTAGGGGCAGGTGCGGGTACGGGTGATACTTTTGCAACGATAACCTCCCTAACAGCAGGGCTGACGGATCAGGCTAGCGCCACTTCAGCAATGGGGACAATGTCAACTTTTATTGATGACCTTGGTGAGTCAAGAGCTCAATTCGGTGCCAATATTAACCGTTTGGATCATACCATTACTAACCTAGGTAATATGACAGAAAACCTAGAGGCATCAAAAGGCCGTATTATGGATGCCGACTTTGCAGTTGAGTCTTCAAATATGACGAAGAACCAAATGCTAATGCAAGCTGGAACGTCAATGTTGTCTCGAACTAACCAGATGTCAGGAATGGCGATGTCGCTACTAGGCTAATCAGCTGATTTACAACTTAGGTCATTAGCCTCCTTTAGGAGGCTTTTTTATAGGTTTCTTTTTCCTGATAATAAAAATAGCAGAAGCGGAAGGAATTCAAGCGGAAAAATGACTTCCTCCATTCCACGAAAAAACAATATAAATCAATCTATAACTCCCTAAAAATCGCTCATATATCATTATTTTTATTGGCACATGATTTGCAGCTTTATAGCGACACATAGAGAGTAGATACGAACGACTGACAGGAGTTCTTTTATGAGTTCAATGGACCCAATTACAATGGCGACTCAGTTAGCAACTTATGATGTATTGCCATTTGAAAATCGCTACAAACTACAGTCACAAAATTATCAAAATAAATTAGACGCCTGGAATGCTTTAGAGTCCGCGCTTGAGGATTTTGAAAGTGCGATTGATGACTTAAGTAGTAGCGATAGTAGCCTACTAAAAAATAAGACTCAGTTGTCAGAAGAGGGCTATTTGTCTGCCGAGGCCGACTCTCAAGCTATCGCAGGTTCTTACGAGTTCTTTGTTAAACAATTAGCTAGCTCCCATCAGTTTTCGGCAGATATGCCAAAAAATTTAACCAGTGAAACGGCTGTACCATCCACTGGAGAAATGACCCTTAGCATGGGCAGTGAAAGTTTTACCATCGACTTAGCTACTATTGATAGCGATGGCGATGGTGTTTCTACCATTCAAGAACTGACCCAAGCAATTAATGGCGATGAAAATAACCCTGGCATCAATGCCTCACTTGTTCGTAGCAGTGGCAAGACTCATTTTGTCGTATCCGGAGAAGAAACCGGTTGGGCGAATTCGGTATCGGTAAGCACGCTTAACGTTCCGCCTAGCGAAAGCTGGTTTAACGACGCTTTCGACCCAAGTAAAGTCAAAATCTTATCCAGACCACAAAATGCGATCGTTGAGCTCGGCGGCGAAAATGGTCTTGAGATCAAAAGTGCAAGTAATACTTTTGAAAACATGATCGACGGTGTGGATGTCACTGTCACCAAGGTACATCAAAGTGGTGACTCTGCAACGAAGTTAACCGTCGAAGCAGATCAAGACGCAACCAAAACAGAGATAGATGAATTCATTAGTGCCTATAACACACTGATCGATACGGTCGATAAATACACATCATCAGGCGGTGAAGACAGCGAGCGAGCGGTTCTTGCCGGTGATGCTAGCGCGCGTTCAATTGAACGACAACTGAGGAGCGTTTTACAAACTGAGTTTAGTGGTACTCGCTTATCGGATTTAGGTATCACCTCATCAAGGGAAGGTAAATTAGAGTTAGATAGTGATAAGTTTGATGCATTTTACGCCACCAGCGCAGATAAAATAGATCAACTCTTTACTGGTAAAAATCAACTTCTCGACAGTCTAGATGAAAAAATAGCCCCGTTTCTAAAATCAAATAGTGGTGTTTTTGCTAATAGAAAAGATACCTTAGAAGCGAGTATCGATCGTAACGACCAAAAACTGGAGGCATTAGATCGCAAATATCAAATGTCATATAACCGCTACCTCACACAATTCACTCAAATGAACACTTTAATGACCCAAATGAACCAAACCATGTCGATGTTTGGTTAAGCCCTTAGGAGAAATATTTATGCTCATGGATTCTGGCTACGACTCATACCAACAAGTCGATCTTGATGCGCAAGCCGCATCCGCTAACCCACACCAACTGGTGGTGATGCTAATCGATGGCCTACTTGATGAAGTTGAACGTGTTCGAGGCCATCTTGCTGCGAATCGCTTGGCTGAAAAAGGCGCTGGCATCAATAAATGTATGAACATTCTGATTGGCCTAACCAGTGCCTTAGATGAAGAAAATGGTAATGAAATTGCGGAGAACTTACGCCAGCTATACGACTTTTGCCAAGCTGAACTGTACTACACCAGTGTGCAAAATGACGCCAAGCGTTTAGACAATGTGGATCGTGTAATGGGTAATATTCGAGAAGGGTGGATGCATTTTGGACAGCAAGCATAAAGTGCCAATAGCGCTATTTCGTCACTTATCAAAACAAATCCAAGACGCAACCCAAAATGCTGAGTGGCAAGCACTGAAACACTATGATTTGCAGTTGCGTGAATGGCTTATTAAGCATGAAGCTTGCTTGAAAGATCCGAAATTCGCAGCCGAAATCCAACACGTGAAAGCAGTCCATGCTCGTGCTTTTACTGCCTTGGAAAAAGCGACCCGTGAACTAGAGAAAGAGATGAATATGGCAAACGATCAACAAGAACGAGCCATGGCCTATCAGCTCGCCATGACCATGGAACACATATCATGATAACAACCAATACAATGCCTACGCATCACACTTCTTCGTCACCATTGGATGGGAAAGTCACACCAGCCCGCTCTGAAAAAGACAGGTCAGTGCCGCCAACTCAAACATTGAAAGACACGCCCCCTGAAGACGCGTTAGTTGTTGTTATTCCGAGCTTTCACTTAAATCCACCAGTATCACCAGAACAATACGCCCATACCGACACCGTCGCTCAGGATTCCCTCTCTAAGGGGACTCTGACGCACCCATCGCCAAGAAGCCACCAGCCAATTAACTTAACAACTCAGGCTCAAGCTTTAATGCAAAGCATGATTAAAACGACTGAAAAAGCAGGGCAAGAGAATCAACTCGTCGTTCCAACCCGCCAAGGCATGGAGCAAACAAACACAAGCAATCCAATTAAAACCTCGGCGGCGGATTTAAACGTTTTACTCAACCAAGCGCCTCAGGGACTGTCGTTGACAACACATTCACCAGGGCAAGTACCGCTCATTCAAGCTCAAGCACTCCCCTCAACAACACATCAGCCAACCGCACAAACTCAAGGACCTGAGTGGGCTGCCGTCCGTGTTGATAGCAGTTCAGGTAAATGGGGTGAACAAATGATTCAAGTACTGCAAGACCGCGTGACGTTTCAAGCACAACAAAATCTACAAGAAGCAAAAATCCGTCTCGACCCACCCGATCTCGGCAAGTTGGATTTATTAGTTCGAGTCGAAGGGGACCGTTTAAGCGTACAAATCAACGCTAACACAGCAGTAACGCGTGAAGCATTAATGCAGGTTTCCGACCGTTTACGCGCTGAACTTCAAGAACAAAACTTTGTACATGTGGATGTCAATGTCGGTTCGGACCAAGGCCAAGAACGTCAAGGCTACAGCGATGAAAACCAACAAGAAGATCCCACAATCTTTTCAGCTAGAGAATCCAATGCTTTCCAAGCGAATACAACAAACGAGTCAGAACATTGGCTAAATACTCAAGCCTAATCAATCATCGAGGAAAAAGGTTATGACCAAATCACAAATGATCGCTCTATTTATCGCCATGATCATCACCAGTGCCCTCGTTTCCGGCGCCACTATGGTTGGCGGTATTTGGTATCTGCATAAACAGTCAGGCCCTGAGACATCAGACTCAGGTATCAACGCTTTTTTAGAAAACTCACCACTGGCTTTCCTAACATCAGAGCAGCCAACCCAAGAAGGGCCAAACTTTCATCCATTGGATAAAGTCGTACTAACGGTCAAAGGTAAAAAACAAACCCATTTTGTGATGCTTGAACTCGCCATCGAAACTCGTCGTCCAGAACGGATTAAGAATATCGATAACTATATGCCTATGGTGCAAAACTCATTACTTAAACTGTTCAGCGACAAAACTTTTGATGAGCTACAACAAGCTGGATCTATTGATATTCTACAAAAAGAAGTCAAAGAAACCTTGATTTCAGCGTTCGCGAAAACAGACATTGTGCGTGATATTGATGATGTCCTGCTAACCAAATATGTTGTGCAATAACGGAGCTCAACTATGTTGGAGATGAACTTACCAGAAAGTTATACCGTGACAGAAGAGGTAAATACCCCTTCTCAACCACTTGACGAAAATGCACTGTTACAACGCCATCAGATCATGGTGAAACGTGTGGTTAATCAACTGCGCGTTCACGCGACTTCACATTGCAGCATTGAAGATATGCAACAAATTGGATTAATTGCCCTTATCGAAGCAGGTCGCCGCTATGAGAACATTGACGATCCACACTTCGCTGCCTTCGCTGTTTGCCGCATCCGTGGCGCTATTTTAGATGAATTACGTCGGCTCGATTGGCGCTCACGTAAAACTCGTCAGCAAGCGCACGAATTAAACGATGTGACACGGGATCTTACCCGTGCACTCGGCAGAGTACCGACCGACGCAGAGATCATTCAAGCACTCGGCACTGATGAACAAGACTATTGCAATCGGCAAAATGCGCTACTCGCCGGCGAGATGCAAAGCCTTGACCAGCTCATCGAAACCGGCGGAGACAGTCACTTAGGTGGTCAATACGACAGCATAGAACATGAGCACATTCGTCGCAGTTTAGACAGTGCACTGAACAAGATGCCCAAACGCGATCAATTATTAATGACCTTGTTCTATCAACATGAGCTGAATCTACATGAAATCGCACTTGTGCTTGACCTGACACCTCCTCGTATCTGTCAGCTGCACAAACAAGCACTTAAACAACTCAACCAATTCATGTCCTCTTAGGAGTCATAAGATGCAAAAGTTTTTTGGAGCCATCACTATACTAGTCTGTGTCTTTGGCGGATACATGTGGGCTGGAGGCAACTTGGGTGCCATTTGGCAACCCGCTGAGTTTCTGATCATCTTTGGAGCAGCAATAGGCTCTCTGATTATCGGCAACCCACCACAAGTTTTAAAAGAAATGCGTCAGCAACTGCGGGCCACTCTTTCTAATCCTAAGGAAGAGTATGAATATTATATGGAGTTGATGGCGTTACTGAATACCCTACTAGAAACCGCACGCAGTCGTGGATTTAAATTCCTTGATTCACACATAGAATCGCCAGAACAAAGCTCGATCTTCCTCGCGTATCCAAAAGTAAGCAGTGACTATCGCCTTATTTCGTTCATTACCGACAATTTACGTTTAATGGCAATGGGACAAATGTCGCCTCATGAACTAGAGGGGTTGCTAGAACAAGAAATCGAAGCGATTCAAACCGAGATGTTACAGCCTTCACGCTCAATGCAGCGCACAGCAGAAGCACTTCCCGGGTTCGGTATTCTTGCCGCAGTCGGAGGCATCATCATTACCATGCAAGCCATTGATGGTTCAATAGCACTCGTTGGTTATCATGTTGCCGCCGCTCTCGTAGGTACATTCATTGGTATTTTTGGTTGTTACTGTTGTTTAGATCCACTCAGTAACGCCATGGCACAGCGAGTGAAACGAAATATGACGGCTTTTGAATGCATACGCGCTACTTTTGTTGCTTATATCGCTAAAAAGCCAACATTGCTCGCTATCGACGCTGGCCGTAAACATATTCAGTTAGACATCAAACCAACTTTCAATCAAATGGAGAAGTGGCTAGCTGAACAGGAGGGATAATGCAAAAACAAGAACATGTGGTATTCAAACGCGCCAAAGCTCACAGTCATGATGAACCTCATGGGGGCGCATGGAAGGTCGCATTTGCCGATTTCATGATCGCATTGATGGCACTATTTCTTGTCCTTTGGGTTATGCAGGTGGTCGACAAAGAGGAGCGCAAAGCAATTGTTGCGCACCTTCATAGTTCCAGCGTGTTCGATAAAAGCTATGGTAACCCTTTCGATACGTCACAAAGTATCTCTCCTATTGACTTGGCACAAGATTCATCGGTGCCAAGTCAACATAACTCAAACCATGTCGTCAGTTCTTTCTTCCAAGGCGATGGTGATGGCCCAGAAATGGACTCTCTCATTCCAGGTAACTTCGATACCCAAGAACAACTCGCTTTACTCGCTAAAGTGATTAATGAAGTCGTCGGGCAAACCAGTGCGCAAGGTAACGTTAATGTATCCATCACACCACAAGGATTACGGATTGTATTGCAAGATGATTATAAACAGCACATGTTTAGTCGTGGTGGTTCGGAACTGACGCCTTTTTTTGAAGACTTACTGCTGGCTTTAGCACCAGTATTTGAGCGCATCAGTAACCCACTTATTATCAGCGGACATACCGATGCGACCCCTTTTAAAAAACGCTTTGGTAAACAATCTAATTGGGCGCTTTCAGCATCTCGTGCCGATGTCGCAAGAAATACCTTAGTCGAGGGCGGCATGCCCGATCAACGCGTGATGCAAGTTACAGGCATGTCAGATCGTGCACTACTTAACCCTGATGAACCAGATTCCAGTGAGAACCGCCGTATTGAACTATTTATACTGACTACGCCAGCGGCACAAATACTAGAAACCTTCTTTAGCAACCAAGAAGGCAGTGAACTACAAAAAGCGAAACAAAAAGCGGAATTCAACCAGCCCGTGATCAGGCAAGATGTCATTCGTTATTCGGTTGAATCAAAGACGTCAAAGATGAAAACTCAAGACCTCTAACCTCTTAAAGGTCACCGGTAGCGACTGGCACTGTGACCTTATCTTTCTGTCGATTATTGTATTAACCGTATTTGTTGCTATCACTGTTGAGTTGAGTTCGATATGCCTGCACCTGCCCCCAATAAACCCAAAAGAGACGCACTTCAAAAAGTTTTTCTTTGGCTAATCATTTTTGATTACCTGTTGCTGACATTCTTTCTCACTCAGCTATCAAGCTTGAACCTCAGCAGCGGTACCATGATCAGCTTATTATTAGTGGTATATAACATCTTGTTGGTATCACTGTGTTACCAACGTACCAGTCATCGTGACGCTTACATTATATATCCCGTACTATCGGCCACTTTATTAGCGTTTGTTTGTTTTCTTTATTTTTTCTTTTTAGTTTGAATCGATGATAGGCGATCAGAAAAAGAGTGGTGAGGGTGACCTTAGCGTGGATTATTTCAGAAGGGCGACGACAGTGTGACGGCGGACATTCGCTTGAGCATTTAGTGCTTGAAACGTCGAACTAAACTGATTGGAAGCGGCCAAAAAACGGTCAACATTAGTATTCACATCAGCCACGCTCAGCTGATGAGATTGACTTTGCAATGATCGCACTTGCGCATTGAGATCGCCATGAAAGGCTTTGGCTTGTTCTAAGCTCGTTTGCACTTGCTTAAGATGCTGATTCACTTTGGCGATGGTTTGTTTAATACCATCACGAGAGCTCAAATCAAAACTTAACTCTGCAATGCCATCGGGTTCTGATTTCAGCTTCAGAACATTCGCTTGTCCTGCAGGAAATCGATGCCCTTCCCCTGTCACCAATACCTTATTCTGCATCTGCTGATACGCCGTATCACGCGCTTCAAATAAAATCGATCCATCTTCCGCAAGTGAGGCTCGCATTCCCATAGCAATCAGGCTGCGGTCAAGCATTTTCACTGTACGCTCACCATTTGATTGACCATCAAACTGAAGCATCACCGATTGACCTTGTGGGAAATCTAAGCGAATTTGCTCCGTTTTGTCACTCAAGCGGTGGACATTCAAGCCAGGAATAGAAAAACGGCGAACATCGGCCTTATCCAGTTTTAAATGCAGTTCATTATCAACCACCTTTTGGCCATCAAAACGCGCTTGATTCACCACCTGTTGAATGGACGCTTTAGAGCGAACTAAACCCTCTTGTAAGCCAGGCACATTCTGCATACCTTGTTTAACGGCTTGAGTCAGGCCTCGTTTGATTTGAGTCAGCTCTTTACCAATCAGTTGCAACGATTTAGATGCGATTTGCACCGCTGTTGCTTGTTGCTGACCTTGAGCAAGCTGAATGCCAGAAACAGAATAGGCTGACGTAGTGTCAGCCTTAATTTGTGTCGGACGTGGTGTTGTCGCACTGCTCGATTCCGCAGAGCGAGTCGGCATGATAGAAGCTTGTTCTTGCCCCGCTAAACGTATGCTATGGGCTCTTACTTCTACGGTGCTCATCGCCATATAAAACTTCCTTAAATACGATCAAACAAGTTCAGATCGTTGATCTTGACATAACTGGCTTGCGTCGCTTGTAATGCCGCCATGTAATTGCTTAAACGCACTGAGGCTTCTCCATAATCCAATGCCGATAAATCACTAGTCACCTTATCAACAAACAACTTATTTTCACCATGCGCACTGTCCATGAGGTCTAAGTTATTATGCCGGCCACCGATCTCGGTCATCGCACTAAGTACGTTAGCGATGGTATCATCAATCGCCGATAAGCTTGCGTCTACTTCCGATTGAAAATTCGGACTCGGGTTCTCAAACTCTGCAATCAAAGCATCAATTTGGTTCAACACATTACCACCAGCACCGAGTTCAAGAATCTCTTTTGCAGTCATATTGGAGTCCATCGTTACGCCTTTAGCGACAGTCACTACACGCTTATCACTGTTGCCATCCACTTGATAAACACCACCAGGACTGCTCACCGCAGGTGTCTTCGTCTGAGTGCCAGAAAACAGGTAATTCCCTTCTTCATCTTGGGCATTGAATGAAGACTCAATGGAGTCACGGTAACTCTTTAACTCGATGATCATGCCATTGCGATCATCATCCGTTAATGTGCCATTCGCTCCCCAAAGCACCAAGTCACGCACACTTTTCAAACTTTCGTTGATCGAATCTAAGTGCGTTTCTTGGGCAGAAAGGGTCGTTTTTAGGTTGCCAATATTGCTTTGGTACTGGCCAATCGCGCTGTTTTCACGCTCAAGGTTAAGCAGTTTAATCGAGGCCATCGGGTCGTCAGATAACTTAGTCAGTCGATTCCCCGTCGCCATTTGTTGCATAACCTCACCTAAGCCTGCGTTATTCGTTTGCAGGCTATTCATCATCATTTGGCTAAATTGGCTATCACTGATTCGCATGTCGGGTTCCTTTTAGAATAGCTGCAATACCGAGTCAAAAAGCTCATTAGCCGTGCTGATCACTTTCATATTGGCATTATGTGCATTGGCGAACACCATTAAATTGGCGGCCTCTTCATCACTGTTAACGGCACTAACGTTGTCGCGAGCCGCATGGGCTTGTTTATTCATGGCTAATTTTGCTTCATAGTCAGCTTCGGCCTGGCGCGCTTTAATAGCCGTATCTCCCACCATAGCTGTGAACGCATCATTCAAGCTTAATGAGCCATAACCTGTTACCGATACTGGCTTATTACTCAGTTGAATTAAATCGTTCAGTATATCCGCATTGCCCGGTGCGCCATCACTTGAAAAGGCTAACTCTTCGGCACTGATATTCGTAATCGTTAAGCTAGCGGCAGGGTTAGCAGGATCGAAGCTAAACAAAGGCTTGCCTGGGTTGCCGTTAAGATCTTGCCCTGTTGCTAGCACCGCATTGTATTCATCAGCCAATGCCTTTGCCATATCATCCAGAGCGACTTGGTTTGGTTTTAATACTTCATTTTGGTAATCATTGATAGCGCCAAGTTTGCCACCCACAGAATCAGCAATGACAAAGCTTTGTGAAGCGAAATCCACGCTTAAATCCGCAAGGTATGGGTCACTTGGATTTGGCTTAGCCGTTAACTGACTATGTTCAGAGCCCATCACCAGTGGCTGACCAGAAGCCAACGTCACTTGTAGACTCCCGTCGGGCTGATCAGTGGTTTTAACTTCAACAATTTGAGAAAGCTCTCCAACCAGCACATCACGCGTGTCCATCAACTGAGCGGGGTTTCCCCCCGTACCTTGCATCTCCACAATCTGCTTATTCACTTGAGCAATATTGGCCATCAAGCTGTTCCCATAATTGAGCGCAGCATTGCGCTGATCGCTCATGTCTTTATGTTGATTATGCAGCGACTCGGTGAGCGTATTGAAGCGACGCGCTAGTGCTTCTGACTCATTGATAATTTGCTGACGATAAGGAATCGATTCAGGTTTTACCGTTGCATCATTGAGTGCTGCATTAAGGGAATCTAAGCCAGAAGAAATACTAAAACCATCAGCGCCAAATGTATTTTCAAGCTGACTCATCGCCGTAGTATAACCTGCCGAATAAGCCGCTAAACTATTGGTAGACCAAGTTTGCTTAACCAAGAATTGGTCTGTAACGCGACGAATACTGGTCACCTCAACACCCACTCCAGGGCTGAGTTTATCGTATTTATTATCACCAACGGACGCCATTAATGCTTGTTGACGGCTGTACCCTGGCGTATTGATATTAGCCACATTTTGCGCTGTCACATCAAGTGCAACTCGGTTTGCATTCAAGCCTGAAAGGCCGATATTAACAAGGTTCATTTACAGCTCCATTTTTCGGATCAGCGGCTGAGTAAACGCGGACGTCATACCGACTTCGCCGAGTATCTCCTTAACCGAGGCGACCGCTTGCCACTTAGAATTAAGACTCTCGGACGGCATCGATACTTCATCGTTTTCAAGCTGTGACATGCGTTCAAACGAGGCAACTTTCCCATCATTTGCCGAAGCAATATTACGTGATGAGTCAAACGCCACTTCCTGCATTGATGGGCTAAGCTGGCGCACCAACATATTTGCAATACCGGAGTTCTTCTTTTTGGCCAATTCCATCGCCAGTTGCCCATCGTACATATCACGAAACACACCTTGCTGCTGACTAGAAAAAGGACTGTCTTTGTCTGCTAACACATCACTGCTACTGCGCATTTGACGCAGTACCATTTGTAAGAACATCGCTTCAAACTGACCGGCGACGGCCTCCAGTGCCCCTTCTGCATCCGAATTTTGCTTGATGTTCGCCAAAGCGCTGTTGTCGTGGTACAGCATAGTATTTAATTGAGCTTGGTCGCTATTTGTGTCTAACTTCATATCTAAAACCTTAAATCACCACTAACTCAGCATTCAGTGCACCCGCTTCGTTCAATGCTTGCAGAATCGACATCAAATCCGTAGGGGTGGCACCTAAACTGTTGACCGCATCGACTATCGTATTTAACTCCGTTCCCGGAGGCCAAATCAGCATTTGCACAAATTCTTCATCAACATTAACTTGCGTTTGATTGACCACTTTGGTGTCACCCTCTGCGAACGCATTAGGTTGACTCACTTGTTGAGACTCTGAGATACGGACAGTGAGGTTACCGTGACTCACAGCCGCTTCACTCACTTTAACGTTCTTGCCAATGACAACCGTGCCAGTTCGTGAATTAAACACGATTCGGGCAGGTTTTCGCCCTTCAGCCACATTCATCTCTTCTAGCATCGACATCATGGTGACACGTTGTTGTGTATCCATTGGTGCACGCATTTCCACACGTACTTTGTTGATCGCTTTCGCGACATTCGGACCAAAAGTGTTATTGATCTCACGAGCGATGTTCTTTGCCGTTGTAAAGCTCGGGCGGCGTAGATTTAAATTTATTTCGTCTCGCTGATTAAAGTCGGTTTCAATTTCTCGCTCTAGTGTCGCACCATTGGGAATACGCCCTGCTGTCGGCGTGTTCACTGACACCTTAGAGCCACTTCGACCTTCTGCTGACAAGCCGCCGACAACCACATTGCCTTGTGCAATCGCATACACTTCACCATCAATACCACGCAGAGGCGTCAGCAATAACGTACCACCACGTAAGCTTTTTGCATCACCAATGGAAGAAACGACCACATCCAATGTTTGACCCGGCCCAGCCATCGGATTAACCGATGCCGTAACACTCACTGATGCAACGTTACGTAATTTAGGATCCATGCCGTCATCAATCTGGACACCAAATTGACGCAACATATTGGTAATGGATTGTGCCGTGAATTTAACTTGATTACGGTCACCTTGACCGGCCAAGCCAACCACCAATCCATAACCAACCAATTGGTTATCTCGAATGCCCTGCACATCCACTAAGTCCATAAGCGGAATCTCCACTTCAGCCTGCGACGTCACCGGAACCCCGAAGCTCAACACCAATAGAAAAGACGTAAAAAGTGCGTTTATTGACTTCATTAAAATGGTATCCATGGGCTATTGAAGAACTGCGTCAGCCACCCGGCTGCATTACTATCCGCTAATGCTCCGCGACCTGCGTAGGTAATACGTGCATCTGCGATACGCTGAGAAGAAACTTGATTGCTACGGCTGATATCATCGACACGTACAATGCCCGTCAAGCGAATGAACTCATCCCCTTGATTGAGGCGCAGCCACTTCTCACCACTGATACGCAGTACGCCATTAGGGAGAACCTCATGTACAGTCACGGTGATAGCACCTTGTAATTTATTGCCCTGTGAACTCGACGAACTACCATCAAAATTTCGGCTGAAATCAATACTGACACCGAGCTCATCAATGGCTTTTGTACCTATGGTTGGGGTCGCAAAATTGATGTTCGAGCTTTTACCAAATTGTGTACCAGCTTTCTTACTTGAAGACGTCTCTTCAGACAGGTGCACCGTCAAAATATCACCGATACGGTACGCTCTGCGGTCTTGGAATAACGTCATCGTGTATTGGTGACGATAAAGGCTGCCAGATTGCGCCGGTGGTAAAGTGTAATCCAATACAGGGGGCGCATACTCTTCAGTATTTGGTTCTGGAGGGGTGAATTCATCACGCCCAGCACAACCACCTAGCAACACGAAGGCAACAGCCCAACTCTTAGAAACCCATTTCATTGCTTTTTCCTTTATCATCACCCATTTATTGATTACATCGATTGTGAGACAAACTTCAGCATATCGTCCGCAGCCGAGACAACTTTAGCGTTCATTTCATAAGCACGTTGGGTGGTAATCATATCAACCATCTCCTCTACAACTTGCACGTTAGAACCTTCTAAAGCCCCCTGCTTGATGCTACCCGCACCGTCTTCACCCGCAATTAATTCATCAGCAGGCCCACTGGCTTCCGTTTCACGAAATAAGTTGCCGCCAACCGCTTCTAGGCCAGCTGGATTAATGAAATTCGCTAAGGTGATTTGACCAAGCTGCTGGGGTGTCGGATCACCTGCCGATGTGGTCGTAACGGTGCCATCAGTACCTACAGAGAACGAAATCGCATTATCAGGGATCTGAATTTGCGGCTCCAGCGGCAAACCTTGACTGTTCACCATTAACCCCTCTGAATTAACATGGAACTGACCATTACGCGTATACATGATCTGGCCATCAGAGTTTTCGATTTGGAAAAAGCCTTTCCCCATCACCGCTAAATCCAACTCTTGGGTGGTATTTTTTGTATTACCTTGAGTGAACACTTTTTGTGTTCCTACAACGCGAACACCGGAACCAAGCTGCACACCACTTGGTAACTCATTCACTTGGTCAACTTGCGCACCAGGTTGGCGTTGAATGCTGTAGAACAGGTCTTCAAACACCACTCGATCACGTTTAAATCCAACAGTGTCGACGTTGGCTAGGTTATTAGAAATAGCAGTCATCTTTGTTTCTTGAGCTGCCAATCCCGTTTTACTTACCCATAATGCTGAATGCATTGGTTATCTCCTTTGGGGCGTCAAAGTATCTATTTCGCCGCCATTAATTTGTTTCCGGCTTGCGCCAAAGTTTCGGCCGTTTTCATCATGCGCACTTGCATCTCGAAATTGCGCGTCAATGACATTACGCTTAACAACTCATCAATCGCTGACACGTTACTGCCTTCAATATGCTCAGGGGCAAGCTGCACGGTTTCATCGGCAGGGAAAGGCACCCCATCAGCACTATGTAGCAAGCTGTCGCTCTCTTTCTGCAATTGATTGTCGGCTGGTTTCACCATCTTCAATGTGCCAACTTCGATTTGAGCGCCACCGCCAGGTGGAGTTACGGACACACGACCACGTTCACTGACTTCAATTTTCTGAAAATCAGGCACGACCAAAGGTCCATTTTCCCCAACAACAGGGAAACCGTTAATGCTCATTGCACCAAAGTTGTCCACTTTGATATTGCCTGCTCGCGTATAAGCTTCATCACCAGCGGGCGTTTCGACCGTCAAATACCCTTCGCCCATGATCGCAACATCCAGAGGACGGCCAGTTTTCATAAGATCGCCAGAATCAAAACGTGTCGCCGCTGAGTTGGTCACCACCATGGTACGGCCATCAAATCCGGCCCCTTGCAGTTCCACACTGCGCACACGTTCCATATCGGCACGGAAACCAGCGGTGTCAGCATTCGACAAGTTGTTTGAACGCACATGCTGAGCTTTTAGAACTCGGCTCGCCCCCGACGTTGCCGTAAACAATAAGCTATCCATGCAATACTCCCATTACACCGCGTTAAACAAAAGCTTGAGTGAGCTCGTCGCTGGTAGAGATCGTTTTCGCGTTGGCTTGATAGTTACGCTGCGCGGTCATCAGAGCAACCAACTCACTGGTTAAATCAACATTAGAGCCTTCTAAAGCACCTGGAGTGAGATCACCTAAGGTGCCCGTTCCTGGAACACCGATGATTGGCGCACCAGAGCTAAAACTTTGTGTCCAAGCCGTACCGCTCGCTGTTGCTAAACCTTGTGTATTGGCAAAGTCTGCAAGGACAACCTGACCTTGTAGCTGTGATTGACCATTGGTGTAAGTGGCGTAAACCATACCGTTATCTTCAACTCGAACACCCGCAAGTTCACCCGAGGTGTAACCATTTGGGTTGTTGGCACTCACACCAAACGCGGCCCCAAACTGAGTGCTGCCGTTCAAGCCGATATCAATACTCATCGGGTCTGCGCCCGCAGCCGGGAAAGCGACATTAAATGCACCCGTTGGTGAGGCCAACGTACCATCTGTATTAAACTGAACCGTTTGAATCGTCGCCGGCGTAGTGGCAGCGCCATCGACTTCCACATTCACTTGCCACTCATTATCAGACGCCTTCGTGAAATACTGAGTCACGGTATGCGAGTTACCTAGCGAGTCGAAAACCTGAGTTGTATAAGAAGAATTGAAGGATTTAGGATCAGAAGAACTGAATGGGTATACGCTTGGATCAATAGCCGTTGCACTCGCATCGAAATTAGCAACAAAGTCTAATGTGTCCGTCGCTTTTGCGTTTAACGAAGACGTTGAAACTTTAATATCACCGACAGCACCAGTCTGTAAGGTATTATTATTGTCGACACTGTACCCTTGCAGCTTAGCGCCATTATTGGTGGTAATAACATTATTCTTGTCAGTACCAAATACACCAGAACGGGTATAAAGCATTTGCCCAGACTGACCTTTGGTGACGAAGAACCCGCTACCATTAATCGCTAAATCCATGGCTCGGCCAGTACCGGTAACAGAGCCATTTTTGTCAAAGCTCTGAGAAATCGACGCGACTTCGACCCCGCCCGGTTGCATACCATTATAGACCGCCGCAAACTCCGTACGGCCTCCTTTGAATCCATATGTCGATGCATTGGCAATATTGTGACTGATTGTATTTAATTCGGTGTTGGTCGCATCCAGACCACTTAGTGCAATATTAAAACTCATAATGTCCTCTGATTTCCTATCATTAAGCGTTACCGTTATTCGGTATCTAAAAAAAGGCGTTAAGCACCAAACTGACTGATTTGATAAAACGGAACATTGCCAACGCCTTGAACATTGACCAATGCAGCACCTCCTGAGCTCGGAATTCGAACTTGCTCAACCGTGCCAGCCAACAAAACATTTGGGCTCTCTTGACCATCCTGAACCTCAACTTCGACGGTATATTTACCGGGCTTCAGGCCTAACGCCTCTGGATTGATAGAAAACGTAACATCGCCCGCCCCATGGGCACCGAGAGGTACTGTGGTCGATTGACCAAATTCGTCTTTGATCACCAAATTGACTTGGTTAGAGCCATGTTCCAATTCAAGCTTGCCACTTTGTACACCTTCCCCCAACTCAAACTCATTCGATGAGACATACACGGTTTCTCCAACCAAGCCTGCAGTAGAAAGTACCTGCATGTTATCGAGCAGCACCATACTGTTTTGCATCAGCATCGACATGTTTTCAGTACTCTGAACTTGCGAAAACTGAGCAAGTTGGCTGACATATTCCGTTCCATCTAATGGGTTAAGCGGATCTTGGTTTTGAATTTGTGCCACCATCAGCGTAATAAATTCATTTTGCAGTGAAGTCGCACTGTTGGCATCTTGAGGGTTTGTCGAGATACCGGTGTCGGTTTGTGCTGCTACCGGAGTTTCAGTATCCAGCGCTGTAAATTGTGCAATGCTCATTAACTGCCCTGCCCTAGTCGAAGTAGACCTTGTTGCATGCTCCTCACATTGGACAGCACCTCTACATTGGTCTCAAAACTGCGTGTTGCTGACATCATGTCTGCCATTTCAGACACCACATCAATATCTGGGTAATACACATAACCCTCATCGCCAGCTAATGGATTATTTGGCTCAAAGCGCTTTTCTGCCTGACCAGCACTTTGCACCACATCAACAATCCGCACTTCTGCATTTGGGTAAGCCCCTGTCTCTGTCGCCATTTGCGTTTTTTGATACACCGTTGCGAAAACCGGTTTAAGTGCTTTATAAGCATCATCCGGACTGGCAGACACAGCATCTGCGTTAGCAAGGTTACTGGCTACCGTGTTTAGACGAACAGTTTGCGCCGTCATCGCAGAGCCAGTGATCGAATAGATATCAGTAAATGACATAATTAACGTCCCTCAATCGCTTTCGCCAAGCCACTCAGTTTCATATTCAGAAACGTTAGGCTGGTTTGAAAGTCCATGTTGTTTTGCGTGAATTTAGCTTGTTCAACCCCAAGCTCCACGGTGTTTCCGTCGTTGCTGTTTTGGTAAGGCACCGAATATTGTGCCGCTACCTGCAATGTCGGCACCGACTTGTTCACATTTCCCGTCAACGTATTGTTCAAATTTCCCGTCAACGTATGGTTCATCACGGTGGTGAAGCTCAGATCCTTTGCCAAGTACCCTGGGGTATCAACATTTGCTAGGTTACTGGCGAGGACTTTGGTACGCTGAACGCGAAAATTAAGTGCCTCGGGATGGACACCTAGCGCGTTTTCGAATGTGATCGCCATGTCTATTTCCTTAGAGTCGACTCAAATACACCAAAGATTAAAACAAGATGCGTGCCATAAAAAATAGACATAAATATCAATGACTTACAAAACACCAGGGAAGCCTCACTTCCGGATTACGGAAGCAAGGCAAAGCAAGGGGAAGGTTCACTTTTCCGTCATCAAGCTGCTTATCAGCTTGGTTTTAAGTGCGTGGTCGATGAATGCCCTTACCAATGAGGCAACCCTCTCAGCGGATGAGTTAAAAGTCATCGTTGGCCAGCACTTTGAGCAAGAAGTCGCGCGTTCAGCACAATCAAATCACTGGCAGAATTATCAGATCGAATATCGTATTTGGGTGCCCAGCTCGGCTAACCATTTGCCCGTTTGTGAATCGCCCTTCGTTATTACAGGACGCGACAATCGCCCACTACCCATCGGTAATTTAAAACGATCGGTCAGTTGTGAAGACATCACTTCTCCGTGGCGCATTAACATCACGATTAAATCCTCAATCACACTTCCGGTGGTGGTGGCTACTCACACCATTGACCGTAACGAAACTATTTCGCCTTCCCACTTGAAAACCGAGAAGCGCACAATTTCACGTCAGAATGATTTCTACACACTAACGAACCAAGCCATTGGTTTAGAAGCCACTCGTCGTATTCGCGCCGGTCAAATAATCGGTCAAACAAACCTAAGTTCGCCAGCCCTAATTGAAAAAGGCAACCAAGTGATCATCATCGCCCAAAAAGAGGGGTTTAGTGCAAGCACCAAAGGCGTCGCCTTAGAACAAGGAAAGAAAGGTCAGCAGATTAATATAAAAAATATCCGTTCTGGAAAGGTAATACGTGCAGTAGTCACCGGCATGAATCAGGTACATACCCAATTCTAATTTTGGACTGAGGTTATCATTTTTCGAGTTTGACTCTCGTCAGAGCAGGTGAACTTCGAGTACAAAAGTAGATACCCCCGTGCATGCACGGGGTACTTACTGTTACAACTCCATGCGGAGTTGACCAGAATCCTTTTCGCCCTGGTGTCTAACGTAATTCGCTATAACTTGTTCATTCACGCCTACGCTACTGACAAAGTAACCTGGCGACCACACAATGTTCTCTTTCCAGTAAACCTTACTTAGCCAACTGAACGTTTTTCGCATGTGGTGCGACGATTGGCTTTTTAGTTTACCCATGACGTCTGAAATACTGTATTTCGGTGGGATAAGCATCATCATATGCAGATGATCTTCATCAAAGCCTATCGTCTCAATCTCAACGCCAGGTAAACTTCGCAGTAACTTTGGCATAACCTTCCGTAGGTAGCTGCACATACCAGGATTCAGGATTTTCCGACGGTACTTAGTTACCCAAACTACGTGATACTTCGTGTAGTAGACACTATGGGATGAGGTGTAATATTGCATTTATCCATCGTACCGTCTCCAAAGGCATTCATCCACGGGTAAACCCGTGGTTTTCTGTATCCACAGAATAAATATTTAATGTTTGTCATACCCTGGTCGCCTATTTGACTTAGCACATGATGATTGAGGATAACAGCATGAAAATTGATAAAGTCGCGGGCGGTCATGTCCCACAAACTCACTTGCAACAAGCCACTAAAAAACCTGTCGGCACCGTCGCACAGAGCAAAAAAAGCGAACCTGCATTCCAAGCGAATACAGCCGGAATCGATCGCGCTCAAGCAGCAATGAAATCACTGCCAGACATCGATATGGCAAAGGTTGAGCAAGTCCGTAACGCATTGGCGCGGGGTGAACTGAACCTGGATACCAAAGCATTATCCAAAGCAGTCATGCAATTTCATACCGGTCACGAGTAACTCACGACTAAGGAGTCACGCATGGCAACAGCAGCATCGCAGCACATACAGCAAGTTCTTCATTCAGTCACCGAGGATATAAAGCTCTATCAGCAATTATTGGTTCTGATTCAGCAACAAAAAGGCTTGTATTTACAGTTCGATAGCAAAGTACTCGATGAAAACATTCAAAAACAAAAGCCGATTCTTAATCAGCTTGCTCGCACTTCCAGCGAAAGAAGCCAATGGATGCGTGCACTCGGCTTATCTTGCAACAACGCCAGTATGCAGCGAATTTTCAATGCATTGCCCACTAAGATGAGCGTTCAAGTGAGAAAACAGTGGGCACTATTGGAGTCATTAGTCAAACAATGCCAACAGGATAATCAGAGCAACGCACAAAGCTCCGCCGCCTTCCAAGAATTAATCACTCAAATCAAACAACCTGTGCAACACACATATGAAGAGCACTCAGTCTAAACAATTCTTCTATTCGCCTCTCAACCTGCATCAACCTTGGTGCCGCTTGATCGGCTTTTTTCTTTTAGGTCTAACGTGTTTTTCGCCCCCCTCGTTGGCGACACCAGATAAGGCCAGTATCGCACAACAGCACCAAGTGCTGGCACCTTACCAGCCACAAATAAACAAGCGTCTCAACTCCGTCAGCCCTCTTCTCAATCATATTTTTACTCAGCTCAAGCAATATCAGCTACCGGCCGATTTTGTGCTGATACCGATGTTGGAATCCTCCTACAACCCCAAAGCCGTATCATCGGCAAATGCGGCAGGCTTATGGCAGCTCATTCCCGCAACCGCGATTAGATTTGGTTTACAAGTATCAGACAATGAAGACCAACGTTTTGATAGCAAAGCGAGTACACAAGCCGCCCTCGCGTATTTGGCCTTTCTGTATAAGAAATTTGATAAAGATATCGCACTGACGCTAGCGGCCTACAATGCAGGCGAAGGACGTGTGGCCAGAGCCATTAGAAAAGCCGGAAGCCCCGATTTTAAGGCGCTCACACTACCGAAAGAGACACACCAATACGTCAGTCGCTTTTACGCATTACAGCAGCTTATTGATACCCAAGCGCTCAACCCCAACCTATTCCAACCTTTTATGCTATTTTCTTCGCAACGCAATATCATTGAGCAACCACTCATAGACTTCACCCCGTTACCTTCACTTATCAGCCTATGATAAAGCTCATCAGCGTCAGCACTGGCCCCTAAAAACATAGAAACATAAAAACACAGAGACATAGAGACATAGAGACATAGAGACATAGAGACATAGAGGCACAGAGGCACAGAAGTATCATTGCTCCAAACAGCAAAAAGGCCGCCTAAGCGACCTTTTCTATTTCACTGAGCCATCCTAAAAGATGGATACAATCAAATTATTTTACACGACCAACGTATTCGCCAGTACGAGTATCAACTTTAACCACTTCACCGATAGCGATGAATAGAGGTACGCGAACGACCGCACCTGTTGCTAGCGTTGCCGGTTTACCACCCGTACCCTGTGTATCGCCTTTCAGGCCAGGATCGGTTTCAGTGACTTCGATCTCAACAAAGTTTGGCGGAGTAACAGTGATAGGGTTATCATTCCACAACGTTAGAGTACAAACGTCATTTTCAACCAACCATTTTGCTGAGTCAGCGACGGCTTTTACGTCTGCTGCGATTTGCTCAAATGTTTCGTTGTTCATGAAGTGGTAGAATTCGCCATCGTTGTATAGGTAGCCTAATTCAACGTCAACAACATCGGCAAGCTCAAAGCTTTCGCCTGATTTGAATGTTTTCTCTAACACTTTGCCTGACAGCAGTTTACGAAGTTTTACACGGTTAAACGCTTGGCCTTTACCTGGCTTAACGTATTCATTGTCGATAATTGAGCAAGGCTCGTTATCTAACATGAATTTTAAACCGCCTTTGAATTCATTGGTGCTTACTGACGCCATGATTTTCTCTTCCACATCTTTGAGTTAATTTCAATGCCGCATATCATAACCCGAAAAGTCGAATCTGTTGAGCAAAACTGGCTCAAACAACTATCGAATGCGATCTCTAACCCGACAAAACTGCTTGAAGCATTGGAAATAGACCCAACACCGTGGCAAGCAGGGTTTGCTGCTCGTGAGTTATTTGCCCTTCGGGTGCCCCTAAGTTTTGTCGAGCGAATGGAAAAAGGCAACCCTCACGATCCATTACTGCGTCAGGTATTACCACTCAACGAAGAGTTCGAGGTTCATCAAGGCTATTCAGCCGATCCACTAGAAGAACAAGACAACGCGATTCCAGGGTTGCTGCACAAATACAAAAGTCGCGCGCTACTGATCGTAAAAGGTGGTTGCGCCATCAACTGTCGCTACTGCTTCCGCCGTCACTTCCCTTATCAAGACAACAAAGGCTCAAAGTCAGTTTGGCAAATCAGCTTAGACTATGTGGCTCAGCACTCTGAGATCAACGAAGTTATCTTATCCGGTGGTGATCCACTGATGGCCAAAGACAGCGAAATTGAATGGCTACTCAATGCCATCGAACAAATTCCACATGTGAAAACCGTGCGAATTCATAGCCGATTACCGGTTGTGATCCCCGCACGAGTGACGGATGAACTGTGCCAATTGTTAGCTCAAACTCGCCTCAATGTGGTGATGGTCAGCCATATTAATCATGCCAACGAGATTAACTTAGAGCTCAAACAAGCCTTTCATAAGCTTAAGCAAAGTGGGGCAACTCTGCTCAACCAAGGCGTAATGCTAAAAGGTGTAAATAACAGCGCTAGCTCATTGAAAGCATTAAGCGAAAAGCTATTCGATACTGGCATTTTACCCTATTACATGCACGTACTTGATAAGGTTCAGGGCGCCGCTCATTTTTATATTTCTGATGAAGAAGCCAAGCGTCACTTTAAGGGGTTAATCTCTGAGGTTTCTGGCTACCTCGTACCTAAATTAACTCGTGAAATTGGCGGACGCAGCAGCAAAACGCCACTCGACCTTAATATTGAGTAATAGAGCATAATATTAAATGATAAAGCAAAATGTGGAATGATAAAGTAAACAAAAGGGCCAGCAACCTCCGTTGATTGCCCTCGAGGTGGTTAATTATTCTTGAACCTTTCAAGTTTTCATTCAAACACGGCTTACGTTAATTACGTAAACTGTTGTTTAGTTGAATCACTTTTTAATTAGGTAAAACAAAAACCTTCGACTACGTATAAAACGCGATTAAGCGCATCACAGGAAGTAACGAATACCGAGCCCAAAAGCAATGTCCGCAGAGTTGTCCATATTGATGATATTTTCAATCATGGTTGCTTCTAGCATGGCGTTGCCAAGATTCAAACGATAGCCCAGAACCACTTCATTAGACGCTTCAGAGAAGGCCCCCTCATCTTCCAGCAAACCTTGGTACCAGTGATATTCGACCAGTACTTCATGGAAGTAGCCAAATTTGTAGCCATACCCAAAGGCGACCGCTCCGGTCAAATCACGGATTTCAGTGCCTATCAGCGCACTATTATTATCATTATGCGTCACCCCAGCGCTCGCAAAAAATGAGCTCGCTCCTCGGGCAAGGCTGTAGTTCAGTTGTACGGCTTGCTCAAAAGCACTTTTTTTGAATGGACCGCTGTCGACATTTTTATAATAAACACTTCCCCCAATGGCGAGTGCACTCGTATTCGAAGAAAAAAGTTGGTACTGGGTGTACCAATGCAGGGCTTTCGCTAACGCTTCACCTTCGAAATCATCAAGCGATACACCGTATTCATCACTGGATATATGGAATTGGTGTTTACCTGCTTCATCACGTCCGTTTTGTCCAATGCCGAAAAAACTGTGGAAGTCCATGGTCAATGAGTCTAGGTGATTATTGGCCGCATAGGTGTATTGATATTTCACTTCAGTTTGCAATTGGGGGTTAATCTGCCAGTTGGCACCGACGAAAATGTGATTCTGGTAATAATCAAGATCTGCCGTATCAGAGCTTGCCCAAACACTCGCCATAGTGCCCGATGCAAACAGCTCTACGCCATGGTTTCCAACAGGAAAAGCGGAGCGTAGCTCTGTGGTTAAATGAGTTGACTGCTCTGGAGATTGAGCATAAGTGCGCAGTGGGGTTGGAGATTGAGCTGCGATGGCCGATGATTGGCCCAACATCGCAGCAATCAATAACAGCACCAATTTGACTTTATTAGAGAGAATCTTAACCATTTACACAACATCCTAAAGTTATTAACTCAATGATAATTCAATAAATTAAATGCCTCTAGAAAATGTTGGACGTTTTAGCTTATTTTCGAACGATGATGGAACTTTCATACCAAGTATAATATTGATGCATAATTCATCATTATCAACAACTTAACAAAGCATTGAAAATGCATACCCCCGATACTCATAGAAAAGATAGACAGCCAAAAGCACGGGTAACTGGCTGACAACAATGTGCCAAAAGCGATACATCATTTCGCCTTCACTGATCGCTAACGCCCATCCTGGCCGTAGAATTACTCATATTTACATGTCCCTTTTACCCATTTTGGGATCAGTAAAATTAATCGAGAAGACAACAACTATTTGTTCGATCGTCAGGCCGATCATTAGCTATTCTAAACATTTAGGAGGGATGATTTGTCACAATTTATAGAACAAACGTTAAACCTTGCCCCCTTTAGCTGGGCAGGATTAGCCGTGTGTATGCTGTGTGGTTCATTCATCGGTATCGAAAGACAAACTCGTGGTAAACCAGTAGGAATCCGAACGTCGATTCTGATCATCAGTGGCACCTACTTCTTCCTCACCATGGCGATTAGCCTATCCCCGAACACACTCGATCAAGCTCGCGTGCTTGGTCAGATCATTACGGGCGTTGGATTCCTTGGTGCAGGGGTCATGATGACATTGGATGGCAAGATTCATGGTGTGACTTCGGCAGCGATTATCTGGGTGTTGGCGGCGTTGGGGATGATGATTGCCTTAGGGTATCTCTCTCAGTCTGTCATTGTCACGCTAATGGCGCTGGTTATCCTGCTTGGTGTCGACAAGGTGGAAAACAGTTTCCAAAGCCTACGTCGAGGTGTACATCAGAAATGGATGAGAAAAGGCCGTGTGAAAAAATAAAGCAGCACTCTTTAGCCTTTACACATCACTCTTTAGCCTTTAAACAGCAAGTCCAAGAGATACTGCCACTGATACCAAGAAGCCTAGTCACGACTAGGCTTCTTAGATCATTAATGAACGTGGATACACAATTGATTTTTACCCATCGATTGTGCATTGCACAGTTGTTTACTTGAAGAACGCACACTCTGATTTTTCCACAAGTGCCCGATACTTTCGAACTTATGCAAAGAATAGAGCACGGCTCCCACAGAAACCGAAATTGCCACCTTTTCTCCCGTCGGACATTGGTAGCTCTGCAAATCAATATCGTTCTGGATACGCTCAAAGATTGACGAAAGCAATTCTAACGACTCACCAGCAATAGCAACCACGAACTCCTTACCATCAAATCTCGCAACAATATCGTGCTGTCTCACGCTGTTGACCATAAGTTGAGCGACGTGACAAATCACCCTATCCCCAATCTCATTGCCATATTGATCACAGACCGCTTTTAAATCATCGACTTCAAAGAGACCAATCCCCAAGATTTGTCTCTCATCTTGCGCCAGAAATTGCGCTTCAAAGCCACTGCGATTAAGTAACCCCGTTAATGGATCTTTCATTGATGAATCATATAAACGGCGGTGTCTTTGCTCACGATAAAAGTGCCATAACCCCCATGCTGACATAAGATACAAGAACAACAGTATCAGCAGCCTTCCATAGTCACTTTCCAGTATGTGTAAGAAATGTTCGCTCTTCGTTTCTTGAATCGTCAAATACAGCTGCGTATCGATCCCATCTACGTACAAGGGTTGTGAAAAAGTGAAATCCATCAAGCCATATCGATTCCGACCGCTGATACTGGTGATCTCATAGCCGTGCTTCGCATTCGAAAACAGGCTCGAAGTATAACCATCAATACCCAATATCCCTTTAAACTCGCCATTGATATAGATCCCTTTGGTCAATGTCACCACTTTTTCGCCCGTCAGAAAATCATCGTACTGGCCGGTATACACAACCTTGTCTTTATTTTGAGAGACACCAAAACGGATCGTATTCACCCAGTAGGGACGACGATTGACGATTGAGTCAAACGTATTGCCTTTTATATATTGAGCAAAATCAGAGGGGGAAGAGATAATAAATTTATCTTTAGAAATGAAATAAATGGCTGAGATAGTACTGATAGTATTTGAAAAATAAGCCATCGTTGGAGCGACAAACAGACGCTTACTCGCTTCCGCATACAGCGCCGATTGAGAGTCACACATCTCGGTAGGGCCAGAGAACATAAAATCAAAAAGAGGGTCTTTCTGCTGCTCACTAATAAAATAGCAGGTATCGTCCTCTGTCTTTTTTTGATGGGAAAAAGTGTAGGTCTCACCATGCAACGGGTAGAGCTTTGTGATGTTGTACTCAAGTGCATTCAGTATCTGTGTAAGCTCAGTGAGTGCATGGGTTACGCCTTGGTTTTCTGCTCCATACTGTTTGTCTGACTCTTCCGCTGAATCAATGAGCAATAAGCTCAACACAACTAAAAAACTGGCAGTCAGGCCTAAAAAAGCCGTCTTAAAACTCATAGTATTAGAACGAATCAAAACATTTAAATCATCATGGTGAGTAATGGAACATTGTACCCATGAAAAGACTCTCCGCAACAAAAATATAAAACAACACGCTTATCTTATTCATCTGGGAATAGCTTCAACTCGATGGAAAAATGAAGCGTTATGATAACGCCTAAATAACAAGTGTTTAGGCGTTATCAAGAGCTTAAGCGTCAACAATTGCTTATGCGTAAACAATAGCTTAGGCGTTAACAAGTGCTTATGCGTCAACAAGTGCTTAGGCGTTAACAATAGCTTATGCGTCAACAAGTGCTTAAGCGTCAACAAGTGCTTAGGCGTTAACAATAGCTTATGCGTCAACAAGTGCTTAAGCGTTAACAATCACCCTGTCGAGGCTAAGGCTCAACAACGGTCTTACTTAGCAAAGTTCACAAATGGGAAGCACGGCAAGAAACCGTTATCAGCACAGTTGAGTAGGCCGATCTGTACACCTTCGATTTTTTTGGTTTTGTTGAAGAGGCCAACTTGAACCGTAGAAGTGTCTGAAAGGTTCGCTGCACCCACATCAACCATAGTGTCGCCTTCAGAGTAGTTTACGAAGCTCACGTTAGCGCCTTTTACATTATTGGTGATGTTCACTGCACCGAAGTTCAGGCCAGTTGTTTGGCCGGTGTTCCAGTTAAAGAAGCCCAGTGACGCACCGGTCATTTCTTGATTCACTTTCGATGCACCAAAAATACCCAGGTTCACACCCGTTGTCGTTTGAGTCTCAGACATACCGACAACCGCAAGGTCAAGGCCTTTAACATCACTGACTTGCCCGTGTAGTACCGCTAAGCGCACGCCGCCAACACTATCAGAGTCTGGTGAGTTGTAACCATTTACCGTTGAAAACATAACAGGCGAAGAAGCGAATGCCGCAGGTGCCATTACTGCTGCCGATACGGCAAGTACTGAAAGTAGTTTTTTCATTGGGAGTCTCCACTGACTTATTATTAGCTTGATTTAATATATGCTCAAGCAAACGTTTATTATGCTTTATTCAACAACCAGACATGTTATCTCTCTGTCATAGCTGTCTTTTTGAGTATAGAGCAGATAGAAGCAGATGAGAGATTCGAGTAACGAGATGAGATAAGAACAAAAAAACGGAGACCGAAGTCTCCGTTTTCAATTTCACTATGAATAGCGAGGGGTAATTACATCATGCCGCCCATGCCACCCATACCGCCCATACCACCCATATCAGGCATTGCAGGGCCAGAATCTTGTGGCTTGTCAGTCACCATCGCTTCTGTTGTGATCATAAGACCAGCAACCGATGCTGCGAACTGAAGTGCCGAACGCGTTACCTTAGTTGGATCTAGGATACCCATTGCAATCATGTCGCCGTATTCGCCAGTCGCCGCGTTGTAACCGTAGTTACCTTCACCAGCACGAACGTTGTTAGCAACCACAGATTCTTCATCACCAGCATTGGTAGTGATTTGACGAATAGGCGCTTCCATTGCACGCAGTGCAACACGGATACCTACGTTTTGCTCTTCGTTGTCGCCTTCAAGGCCAGCAACTTTAGATGCCGCGCGGATAAGTGCAACACCACCACCCGCAACCACACCTTCTTCAACCGCAGCACGAGTCGCGTGAAGTGCATCTTCAACGCGGTCTTTCTTCTCTTTCATCTCTACTTCAGTTGCTGCGCCAACTTTGATGACTGCAACACCGCCAGCGAGTTTAGCTACACGCTCTTGAAGCTTTTCTTTGTCGTAGTCAGACGTTGCATCTTCGATTTGTTGACGAATTTGAGAAACGCGACCTTTGATCATCACTTCATCGCCCGCACCATCAATGATGGTTGAGTTTTCTTTAGTGATCGTAATGCGCTTAGCTTGACCTAGGTCTTCTAGCGTTACTTTCTCAAGGTCTAGGCCGATCTCTTCAGAGATTACCGTACCGCCCGTTAGGATAGCGATATCTTGCAGCATAGATTTACGACGATCGCCGAAACCAGGTGCTTTAACGGCAGCCACTTTAACGATGCCACGCATGTTGTTCACAACAAGCGTTGCCAGCGCTTCGCCTTCTACATCTTCAGCGATGATAAGAAGTGGACGAGATGCCTTAGCAACGGCTTCTAGAGTCGGAAGAAGTTCACGGATGTTCGACACTTTCTTATCGATAAGAAGAATGAACGGGCTTTCTAGATCAACAGAACCGGCTTCTTGGTTGTTGATGAAGTAAGGAGACAGGTAACCGCGATCGAACTGCATACCTTCAACAACGTCTAGCTCGTCTTGCAGAGCCTGACCTTCTTCAACCGTGATAACGCCATCACGACCTACTTTTTCCATCGCTTCAGCAATGATGTTACCCACTGTCGAATCAGAGTTCGCAGAGATAGTACCGACTTGCGCGATAGCTTTCGTGTCTGAACAAGGCACAGACAGGTTCTTCAGCTCTTCAACAGCCGCGATAACCGCTTTGTCGATACCGCGCTTAAGATCCATTGGGTTCATGCCAGCAGCAACCGCTTTTAGGCCTTCAGCGATAATAGACTGAGCCAATACCGTTGCAGTCGTTGTTCCGTCGCCCGCCGCGTCATTCGCTTGCGAAGCCACTTCTTTCACCATTTGTGCGCCCATGTTTTGGAACTTGTCTTCAAGTTCGATTTCACGTGCAACTGAAACACCATCTTTAGTGATCGTTGGTGCGCCAAATGATTTGTCTAGAACAACGTTACGGCCTTTAGGGCCCAGCGTTACTTTTACTGCGTCAGCCAGAACGTTTACACCTTCTAGCATTTTAATACGTGCGTCGTTACCAAATTTAACGTCTTTAGCAGCCATCTTAATTTCCTTTAAAATTCTTTATTCAGTCAGTTCAGTTTTATGGGTCGGATTACTCAACGATCGCCATGATGTCGTTTTCAGACATGATCAGAACTTCTTTGCCGTCGATCTTTTCAGTTTTAGTGCCGTAGCCTTCAGAGAAGATAACGGTATCGCCAACTTTAACGTCCAATGGTTGTACTGAACCATTTTCTAGAATGCGGCCTTTGCCAACCGCTAGAATAGTACCGCGCGTTGATTTTTCAGCGGCAGAACCCGTTAGAACGATGCCACCAGCAGATTTAGATTCAACTTCTTGGCGCTCAACGATAACTCGGTCGTGTAGAGGACGGATATTCATCGGTCGGATCTCCTGATAATTTCCATTTAATATGATAGTTGCCACGATTGGCATGGGTTAATCAATATGTTGGGGCAATGTGAACGATCCCAAGGGGGAAAAGACAAAAATTGTGATCGAATCCCATATCTTCCTTTTTCATTTACTCATATCGCTCATCTGTTTATCCTACGGTTTTAGTTTCAACGGCGTTTTACATGCAAGATAAGCATGGGCTTCTCACGGCCCCAGTAGCACAGACTCTGCGCACTATGACCATACCGACGATATTCGGAATGGTCGCGATCTTGATGTTTAACCTTGTCGATACCTTCTTTATCTCATTGCTCGGCACGCAAGCCCTTGCGGCGGTGAGTTTTACCTTCCCTGTCACCTTCGCCATCAATTGCATTACCATGGGCATAGGCATTGGCTTATCAACGTGTATCGGACGGTTACTTGGCCAAGGTTGCGCGCAAAATGCCGCACGCTTTACCTGCCACGGTTTACTGCTTGCGGTGCTGCTTGTTGGTTTTGCATCAACACTGGGGCTCGTTACGCTAAAACCCATGTTTACACTATTGGGCGCAGAACCTGAGTTACTGCCACTGATATCCGAATACATGTCAGTCTGGTACTTAGCGATACCGCTGCTTGTGATTCCCATGGCAGGCAACAGCGCGATACGTGCAAGTGGCGATACCAAAACACCCGCCAAAATCATGATGCTGGCCGGCCTGATTAACGGCATTCTCGACCCGCTGCTGATCTTTGGTTACGGGCCTTTTCCTGAGCTCGGGATTCAAGGCGCCGCCATTGCTAGCGGATTCAGTTGGTTTGGTGCGTTGTGTGGCTCACTGTATGTGTTAACCCTACGAGAAAAGTTGCTGGCTCCGCCCAAACTAAAAAACATCATCGATGACTGGAAACAGATCTTAACCATCGGTACACCTGCTGCCCTTTCCAATGCCCTAAACCCACTTGCCGGCGCCATTATCATGATGATGTTAGCCAAACAAGGGACAGAAGCCGTGGCCGCTTACGGAGCTGCCCAGCGTATTGAATCGATTTTGATCATCGTATTGATGTCTTTAACTTCGGCACTCACGCCTTTCATGGCGCAAAACTTTGGCGCAAACAACCCTCAACGCAGCTTTAAGGCACTGTTTCTGAGCATGCGTTTTGCTGTGCTGTTCCAAGGTTTGATTTTCTTAATGATGGTGCCGCTAAGCATCCCCTTAGCTGCCCTATTCTCTCAAGAAGAATCCGTACGAGGTATCTTGTGGCATTACCTGTTAGTTGTCCCCTTTAGCTATGGCTTCCAAGGCATTGTGATGATGCTGATTAGCGCCATGAATGCGATGCATCAACCACTCAAAGCCTTCCAGTGGAGCTTCATGCGCCTGTTTGTCTTTACCTTGCCGTTCGCTTGGGTAGGCAGCCAAATCGATGGTGTCGAAGGGTTGTTTATCGGCTTAGCCTTGGGGAACATCATAGGCGGTATTTCAGGGTACTTGTTTGCGCTTCGAGTAGAGAAAGATTCGAGATGCGAGTAACCGAGATACGAAGAGTCTAAAAAGCAGATGCGAGGTTCGGGTATCGAGATGCGAAGAGGTTGAAAAGCAGGTACGAGATATTAAAGACTAGAAAGAAGGAAGATGACATGGAAGACAGTACTTACAAAATGCTCTATGACGCACCGATTGGCAAGATGATCATTGTGAGCAATGGTGTGTCGATTATTGAGATTGACCATATAAATCACGAAGAACTAATGACTAGCAACCCAGATGAGCTATGCCAACTGGCGACGAAACAGTTAGATGAATACTTCGCAGGCAAACGTAAAAGCTTTGATTTACCGCTGCAGCCAAAAGGCACTGACTTTCAAAAAGCAGCTTGGCAGGCTTTAACAACCATTCCTTATGGCGAGACCATCAGTTACGGCGAACAAGCAAAAAGAATGGATAACCCAAAAGCCGTAAGAGCAGTCGGTGGTGCCAATGGCAAGAATCCATTTAGTATTGTTGTCCCTTGCCATAGAGTCATCGGCGCGAACGGCACATTAACTGGCTACACCGGCGGCATGAACCGCAAAGAGTGGTTGTTGGATTTTGAGCATTCGGTCTTAAATAAAAAGAAGCAAACCTTATCTCGCTAGATCAATAATACAAAAATACGCTCGATTACTTGAGCTTAATTCCATAAGTGTCAATATGGGCAAGTAACTCGCTTGATGTAATTCTATGCTTAACGAGCAAGTCAACCTTGAAGGGAAGCGACGACTGTTCTAAACGATCTTGCAAGCCTGCAACGACACTTAACGAAATACCGTGCCCCTCGATAACAATATCGATGTCGGAGTTATCTTTATAAGTTCCAAGGGCTCTAGAACCGAATACCCAGGCATGAATGACTGCGGCATGATTCAAAACAATATCCTCAATCAACTGATACTGATGAAGCTTAAGGCCGACCGAGTCTGGGTTAACCAAATAACTATCGATCACATTTACCCTCTTGATCACATTTACTCTCTTGATCACATTTAAGCTTTAAATAGAGTGTGACTTGCCCTATCACTGGTGAAAATGACTCTAAGATCAGTGACTGAGCTTCAAGGACATTTTCCTCATCATAGGTGTGAGACAATAAATTTCGTTTTATGAGTGCTTCAAGCATAATCTCACACTGCTCCGAAGATAGGTGCTTAGCTTCTAAGGCTGTACGAAAAACGCTCCTCGGCGAAGCCACATCAAACCCTTCAAACTCAAGTAAGTCTTTAAGGGTCTTCCATGTAAGTTCGAAAGAAAATTCAAAAGTTTGTACTAACCCAGCGAGCTCTAACTCATTGTAGCTATCTTGTGAGCACGCTCTCTCAAGCCTTTGCTGCGCTTTCATTAAGTTTTGCAGTCGTTGCTTCCAACGGTATGGATTTGAGCTCATATAAACAACCTAGAGGTAAGGTAAAAGACAAGTATAGTATGAGCCTTAAGCTACCTAATCATTCAAGCAATGTCACTCTTTCGATATTCATCAAGACCGTTCTTTTCGTCTTTTGTTTAAGGTCGTGCCCTTCTGTTCTTCCCTACCTGTATATCCTGCATATTATTCTCATCCAACACCTGCCCTTAAGCTCTTCGCTCTTCGTTTACCCGCATCCCGAATCTGCTCTTAGCTCTTCGAATCCCGTTTACTCGTATCTCGCATCTATAAAAAAGCCCGCACTTTGAAGTACGGGCTTTCAAAATCGTTAAAGCTCAACGTGAACCGCTGAGCCAAACCATGATTTATCTATTTATCTATTTATCTATTTATCTATTTAACGATCACATCGCCGGACATCTCAGCCGGGATTGCGATACCAGATAGAGAAAGCATCGTTGGGGCTAAGTCAGACAGCTTACCGCCTTCTTTGAACTCAACGTCTTTGCTGCCTACGTAGATAAGTGGCACTGGTAGGTTAGTGTGCGCCGTGTGGATGCCGCCCGTTTCTGGGTTAACCATCATTTCCGCATTACCGTGGTCAGCAGTGATAAGCAGTTGGCCATCGGCTTCTTTGATTGCTTCAACCACTTTACCAAGACATTCGTCTAACGACTCTACGGCTTTAACCGCTGCATCGTAAACGCCCGTGTGGCCAACCATGTCACAGTTCGGGAAGTTACACACGATAGCGTCGTATTTGCCGCCTTTGATTGCTGCAACAAGCTTTTCAGTGAGTTCTGGTGCGCTCATTTCTGGCTGTAGATCGTACGTTGCGACTTTTGGAGAAGCAACCAGTTGACGCTCTTCACCTTCGAACTCGTCTTCGATACCGCCGTTGAAGAAAAACGTCACGTGCGCGTATTTCTCTGTTTCAGAGATACGTAGCTGCGTTTTGCCTTCTTTCGATAGCCATTCACCGTAAGTGTTCTCTAGAGAAGCCGGTGGGAATGCACATAGAAGCGGGATGTCGGCTGCGTATTGAGTCAGCATCACGAAATCGATCGCTGGGAATACATTACGCTCAAAACCGTCGAAGTTAGGCACGAACGCACGTGTGATTTCACGCGCACGGTCGGCACGGTAGTTCATGAAGATAACCGCATCGCCATCAACGATAGCGGCAGACGCTTCGCCTTCCGCTTTGATTTCCGTCGCTTTCACGAACTCATCGTTTTCGTCACGAGCGTAAGCCGCTTCTAGGCCAGCAACCGCCGTGTCGAATGTGAATTCCGCTTTTGCTTGAGTCAGCAGGTCGTAAGATTCTTGAACGCGATCCCAGTTGTTGTCACGGTCCATTGCGTAGTAACGACCAATAAGCGAAGCCACACGGCCTTTGCCTAGCTTCGCGAACAACGCTTGGAAACGTTGCAGAGAGTTTTCTGCGCTACGTGGCGGCGTATCACGACCGTCTAGGAAGGCGTGTAGGTAGATTTTCTCTGCACCACGCTCTGCGGCCATTTCAACGGCTGCGTAGATGTGATCTTCATGAGAGTGAACGCCACCTGGCGACATAAGCCCCATGATGTGCACCGCTTTATCAGCTTTTACTGCTTTATCAACAGCATTCACGAGCGCTTCCGTTTGAGCGAACTCGCCGTCTGCGATGGATTTCGTAATGCGCGTTAGATCTTGGTACACCACGCGACCCGCACCAATGTTGGTATGACCCACTTCAGAGTTACCCATTTGGCCATCAGGTAGGCCGACATCTAAGCCAGAAGCCGAGATGAGCGTGTTAGGTTGGTTAGCAATAAGACCGTCTAATACCGGTGTATTAGCGTTCGCGATAGCGTTGTCTTGGTTGTCTTCACGGTAACCGTAACCGTCAAGGATCACTAGAGCCATTGGCTTCTTAGCTGACATAGGACTGACCTCGTTCCATTCAAAATAAATCGGTATAAAAACAAATTAGCGTAATTTTACTACAGTTTACAGTCAAAACTGTAGCGGAAGATCAAGAAACGTCGCAGGTAGGCGGATTGGATGTGAAAAAAAATGTCATTTGATGATGAGAAACCTCAATCAAAATGGAAGCCAACCGCCATATTCTACAAAATTATTATAGCACTAACATGAGTACCGATACCTCACTCTCAAACGAGAGAGGAATACCGGCACGAAACAAGTTAAGGTTGGCTGATTTCCTAACGAAATTCTTGAGTACGGCCTTCAAACAGCAACTGTTGTGAGATCGCATTAAAGTAGCTGCCCTCTTGAAACAAAGGTTGGCTCCAAGTTTGTTGGGCACCGGGTACCGTTGTTTTGCTCACAACATCATCACCAATATCAAAACAGAGACTGAGCTCACCTGTTGCGCTATTGATAGCAATACCATGCTCTTTCGTCACCCAAAAGAAACCATTCCCAACAGAAAAGCTGGACCGCCCTTCATAGTTAACATCTAAAAGTGATTGACCAGTAAACCAAGGTACATCCCCACCTAACCAATCAATGATAGTGGGTGCAACATCTCTTTGCGACGAAGTAATAGGCCGTTTTTCACTCGGTATAGATTGATCGCTCGTATAGATCAGTAGTGGCATCGGATTTTTGACAAAACCTCCCGTCGCCGTTTTTGCTGTGTGGCCAGCTAATAATACGACGATCGTAGGCTTATCTAACTTAGCAAGCTTTGAGTCTAGTTGAGGGATAAAACGCTTTAATGCATCTTCAATGATCACGGTTATACCTGTAATTGTTTAAAGTTTTAAAAAAAGCAAAAAGTTCAAAATACTAGTGCGAACTAGTTCTCAATTATAGCTTTGTAAGCTTTTCATTTCCGATAATCCGTAGAGACTGACGCCATTAATGACAACTTATCAATTAGATGAATGAATGGAGTTATGGAAATGACAAAAAGAACCGCGATAGCGATTGCTTTAGCATCCCTTTTTGTTGCTGGTGGTGTCAATGCCGCAACGGTTTACAAAAGTGATAATGGTGATTATGTAAAATTGTATGGTGAAGTCGGTGTTGGCGGCCATTTTGGTGCCGATTACGATTATGGTGAGTTTTATCGAGATAAAAGCTTTATCGATGATAGCTTTGCAACAATGGGTGTAAAAGGCACGAAAGAAGATGTTTACTACCGTTTGGAGCTAGATTACGAGCGTGAAAACTGGGCTTATGGTTCTGGTGACATGGTGACATCAATTGATAAGCTATTCGTTGGTTACCAGTTAAATAAAAATAATGCGATAGAGGTTGGTCTAACGGATACGGCTTTCGATGATTACGACAAATATGGTGACTTCACATTCGATACCACGGTTGAAACTGGTGAAGCTGGTGACCAAGACCGTACTCTGAAATATGAAGGTAACTTCGACATGATTCGCATTGGTGCATCATATTCATACGAATCTGAATCTTCTTCAGGCTCAGCATTAGGAGATATCGTCAACGGTTATATTGGTTATTTTGGTGATCAATTATCTGCGGTAGCCGGTATGGAAATGCGCGCAGGTTCGGATGGCGAATCTAAATATGGCGAGCAAACACTTTACGGTTTTGGTATGCGCTATAAGGTTAATGACAAGCTGGCGGTCGGTGTTAATGCATTTATTGAAAAAGAAGACATTGCCCAAGAGAGTACTAATGTTGTTGTTGACCCTACAAACTCTGATAATAATGTCACTGTTTACAATGATTATCAAGAGCGAGAAAACAAAGGCGCTTTAGTTTCTGCTCGATATGAATTGACTGATAAATGGGAACTGACTGCATCATCTAACTATGAAGAATATGAACAATGGGAAATAGATAATAATGAATACGGCGCGCTTGAAAAGGAATGGGGTGATGAGCGCACTTGGCAAACAATCGGTATAAATTTCAAACCTTCTCGTTCTGTTATTTTAGCGTATGAACAAAACTTTGGTGAATCAGCCCAAAGTACATATGCATATGCCCGTGTTTATTTTTAGACCTATACCCGTGATCATTGAAGATGCTTGATTTTCAATGAAATCAGGATCATGCTACTCACCATGAAAATGGTACTAACTCCTGAGCAAAAACAACAACTCGAACAGATGCACAATACTGAGCGTGATCGTCGAGTATGCGACCGTATAAAAGCGGTCTTGCTAGCTTCCGAAAGTTGGAGCCCGCCTATGATCTCTCAAGCCCTTCGTATCCATGAATCTACAGTTGCTCGTCATCTTAGTGATTATGCTCTATCTGAAAAACTTAAACCTGAGAATGGCGGGAGCCAGAGTCTACTTTCTGATACTCAGACGATGCAGCTCATCGAGCATTTGACTGAGAAAACCTATTTTCATACGCGTCAAATCGTTACTTACGTCGAAGCTGAATTCGGTGTGAGCTACACCGTTTCTGGGATTAATAAGTGGTTACATCACCACGGTTTTGCATACAAAAAGCCCAAAGGTGTACCACAGTAGATACCCCCGTGCATGCACGGGGTACTTACTGTTACAACTCCATGCGGAGTTGACCAGAATCCTTTTCGCCCTGGTGTCTAACGTAATTCGCTATAACTTGTTCATTCACGCCTACGCTACTGACAAAGTAACCTGGCGACCACACAATGTTCTCTTTCCAGTAAACCTTACTTAGCCAACTGAACGTTTTTCGCATGTGGTGCGACGATTGGCTTTTTAGTTTACCCATGACGTCTGAAATACTGTATTTCGGTGGGATAAGCATCATCATATGCAGATGATCTTCATCAAAGCCTATCGTCTCAATCTCAACGCCAGGTAAACTTCGCAGTAACTTTGGCATAACCTTCCGTAGGTAGCTGCACATACCAGGATTCAGGATTTTCCGACGGTACTTAGTTACCCAAACTACGTGATACTTCGTGTAGTAGACACTATGGGATGAGGTGTAATATTGCATTTATCCATCGTACCGTCTCCAAAGGCATTCATCCACGGGTAAACCCGTGGTTTTCTGTATCCACAGAATAAACTAAAGCCTGAAGAGCAGCAAGCATTTATCGAGTATTACAACGAGGTACTTAAGCCCAAGGATGCGCCTGTACTTTTCATGGACGCCGTTCATCCAACTCAATCAACAAAACTTAGCTGTGGCTGGATCCGTAAGGGACAGGATAAGCTAATTGAAACGACAGGTAGCCGCACTCGAGTGAATCTAATCGGTGCTCTGTCATTGAAAAACATCAGCGCAACGATCACAGATACTTATGAAACGATAGATAGCGAGAGTATTGTTCGCTTCTTTTGGAAACTCAAGAAAGAGCATTATCCACTAGAGCAAACCGTGCATATTGTGCTTGATGGTGCAGCCTACCATCGGTCAGAAATGGTTAGGAATGCGGCAAAAGTACTCAATATAGAGCTTCATTACTTACCCCCATACAGCCCAAACTTAAATCCAATAGAGCGGCTTTGGAAAGTAATGAATGAGCATGTGAGGAACAATGTCTATTTTCCCTCCAAAACAGCATTCACCTCTGCTATCAAAAAGTTTTTCGATGTGACGTTACCAGAAGTTGCAGGCTCACTTGTATCCAGAATTACAGATAATTTTCAGGTACTGATACCTGCATCTTCAAGTTGAAAGGGTATAGTTTAATTAGCGAATATAATTAACCAAATTTAAAGGCAAATTATGGAAAAGAAAATATTAGCCCTCGTTATCGGTGGTGTATTATCAGCTGGTGCTCAAGCGGCAATAACCGATGTTATTATCACCGAGTATATAGAAAGTAGTAAATATAATAGCAATGTTATTGAATTGACTAATACCGGTGGGTCTGATTATAGTTTTACTGATAAAGATAGAATTGAATATAGCTCGTATTCAAATGAAGTACTTGATCCTAGTGGAAGAAATGTTTTAGCTGGACAAGTTATCAAAGCAGGTAAAACACTTGTCATTTATGATGGAAAAATGGACCCTGCAAAAATAGCCTTAATTCAGGGGGATAAAGTTGCAGCTACTAGCTATAAATTACTCTCTGAACACAAATATAATCATTTAGGTTTCAGCGGTGATGACAGTGTTGTCTTAAAACATGGTGTGAACGTTGTTGACGTTATTGGTATTGATGGATCTAAATGGGGAGAGAATAAAGCATTTATCCGCCGTAAAACTAATGATGGTTCAATTCCGACAGGCGATTCCATTCGCTATATAGCCGAAAACTGGGAAGAAAAACCGACGGATGTGTATACCGATCTAGGTACTACTACGTATGGCAGTAATGCTGCTTTACCTGCACCGCCGGTAGTTTTTGAAATAACAACGGCTGACGAAGGTTCATTTCCCAATGCTTTAGCCCGCTATGTTAATCAAGAAGTCATTATTAACCTTGATATTAACCCAGTTGATGCAGAGGACCAGAGTTTAGTTATAACTCGTAGCTTTGGGTTTAATGTTAACGGTTATAGCAATAACATGAGTGCTGCTTACAAGCATGCCAACATCCAACCAAACCAAGTATATGTTGCAGGCTCTTCATTTGCAGCTAAACAACAACTTGATAATGAGCATAATACCCTTATCATTGACAGTTTTTTTGCAGCTGAAGATGGTGAAATAGCTTATTATCCAACATTTCATACAGATGCAGCAAATAATGCAATTAGAATTGGCGGTAGATACCCCCGTGCATGCACGGGGTACTTACTGTTACAACTCCATGCGGAGTTGACCAGAATCCTTTTCGCCCTGGTGTCTAACGTAATTCGCTATAACTTGTTCATTCACGCCTACGCTACTGACAAAGTAACCTGGCGACCACACAATGTTCTCTTTCCAGTAAACCTTACTTAGCCAACTGAACGTTTTTCGCATGTGGTGCGACGATTGGCTTTTTAGTTTACCCATGACGTCTGAAATACTGTATTTCGGTGGGATAAGCATCATCATATGCAGATGATCTTCATCAAAGCCTATCGTCTCAATCTCAACGCCAGGTAAACTTCGCAGTAACTTTGGCATAACCTTCCGTAGGTAGCTGCACATACCAGGATTCAGGATTTTCCGACGGTACTTAGTTACCCAAACTACGTGATACTTCGTGTAGTAGACACTATGGGATGAGGTGTAATATTGCATTTATCCATCGTACCGTCTCCAAAGGCATTCATCCACGGGTAAACCCGTGGTTTTCTGTATCCACAGAATAAAATAAATTCAATCCAAGGTGTTGTGGTCACCAGTGAGCATGGTTATAAACTGCTTGTTACTAAAACGATTGATAGTTCAAATTTCGTAAGAGCAGAGCGCCCTGAAAGCCCAAGCTTAAGTACAAATGTTGATGAAGGTGAATTCGCAATTAAGATTGCGACTCAGAATGTACTAAACTTATTCAATTCACCATTTGGAGGAGCAGATAACTTACACGGTGAAAGCCGAGGTGCAATCACTGAGCCTGAATACCAACATCAAAAAGCTAAACTAGTTGAAGCTATTTATGGTTTGGATGCTGATATTGTAGGTTTGATGGAAATTGAGAATAACGGTTTCTCAGACACCGGTGCAATCGCAGAATTTGTCAATGCCATCAATGAAAAATACTACAACCCAAGACCGGAAGATAAAGGCGAACCTGAGTCATATTTAAATAAGTATGCATTTATTGGATTTGATTCAAATGGCGATACAATATTAGATGAGCTAGATTCCATCGGTTCCGATGTTATTAGTTCAGGTATTATTTATCGTCCAGCAAAAGTCAGTATAAAAAGCTCTAAAATTATTCCAATGCCGCAACAGCATGCGCCTGTAACGCGTGATGATAGTGGTAATGTTGTAATCGATCAGAAAGGCCATACGTTAGAGAGCGGCGATAATTATCAACGTGATACTGTGGCAGCAACGTTTGTCATCAACCAAACAGGTAAAGAGCTTACAGTAGGCGTTAACCACTTCAAATCAAAAGGTTCAACATGTCATGAAGACTGGATAGGCGTAGATTTTGGTCCTGATCAATTTAACGATAAAGGTCAATATACTAATGCTGATGGTAATGACGATGCGCCGGATCTTGATTATCAAGGTCAATGTGAAAACTTCCGTGTTGCAGCTGCAGTCCAATTAGGTACTGAATTAGATAAGATTGGTGGTGATCGCGTTATTATTGGCGATCTAAATTCATATGCTAAAGAAGATCCTGTTTTAGTCCTCACTGAAAATACGACTAATAAAGTTATAAAAACTGCACGTGACACTTTTATTGGTAAAACGCCTCAATTTACAGAACCTCAAATTGTCGAAAAAACATATGGCTACGTGAGTGCTGTAGGCAAAAAAGATAAAGAGCGTGGTGAAGTGAGCTGGAGTTACGCATTCGATGATTCAATCGGGTCTCTTGATCATATTTTAATCACCCCCTCTTTAGAATCACGACTGATTGATGCTGTAGACTGGCATATTAATGCTGCTGAGTCTGTGTATTACGATTACAGCACATACCGTCAAGATGAAACAAAAGGTCCTGTTTATTCAAAAGGGCCAAATGGTACAACTAACTTTGTCACAGATGATGCTTACCGTTCATCCGATCACGACCCTGCTATTATGTCTTTGTCATATAAATATGGTGAAACAAGTGGTAATGATGTTCGCTTAGTGATAAATAGCGGTGCTGTTGATATCCCTTATAGCATACCTAATTCGTCTTTTGTTAAATCTGGTGATATTGCAGAAATATCATTGAAAAGAAAAACAGAGACGGATCTCGAAGGAATTATACTTCCAAATGTGACTGTGGAGCAAAATGGTCAATCATTGGTTAACTTCAACGTATACGGTGTAGAAGCTGGTTTGTATGAAGTAACAATGACATTAGTACGTGATGGAAAATTATTACCTGATCATAACCAAAAAATGAATATTAATGTAACTAAATTAGATTCATTAACTCCTAAACTTGTTGTACCTAAGACTGATGGAACTGGTGGTTCGTTTGGTATATTCGGTATTTTATCATTATTAGGTTTTGGTTTCTTACGTCGTAAGAAAAATTAAGTTAAAGCCTTAATTAAACTAATTATGAGTAATTACTTTTAGATTAATATCCATTTAATTTGATTACTCAATTTAACTTTATAAAAACTTTTAATGCTATAGGTCTATGAATATGTTTAAAAAAACTAAAATAGCAACATTGGTGTTAGCAATAACATCTCTTGCTGCATGTAATAGTGAAAGTAGTAACGATACAATTAGCAGTGATACTAATGTAGGTAAACTGCCTACAGTCGGTGTAGATGTTGCGGTCAACGGTGGTTTTGAAAACTATAATAGTGACGGTAAACCAACGGGATGGCCTACGATTGACGATGGAATTACAATCGAAAAAAACACAACAACGGTTAAGACAGGGATAAGCTCTGGCGCTGTCACAATGGTTTGGGATAAGAAAGATCTACGCCAAAACGTCGAAGTCGTGAACGGTAAAAATTACACACTTACAATGTCGGTTTACCATACTGATGGTGGAGTTAAGACTCGACTTTATTTAAATGACTATACCAATGTTTATTCAGACCCAACGCTTGTAAATCAGTGGCAAGATATAAGTTTTGATTTTAAAGCAACTGAAGATAAAGTTATCGAAATAGGTGCTCGTTTCTATGATGCGAAAAATGGCTCTTTCGATGGTTCAGAAATCATCTATATCGATAATTTAGTTTTATTGGAGACTGGTGAAGCTGTCAAGCCAGATCTTCTACCGCCACCACCAATTGGTCAAGATCCCGAAGCATTGAAAGCATATTACCAACGTGCTGATGGTAAAACAGGTTTTGAACTAAAAACCGCTCTTTATGACATTATCAAAGGGCATACAAATAAGACATATGGGGATTTATGGACATTTATGTCTACATACTCATTAGATACTTATTATGAGAATGATAATACTATCTTAGATATGTACACAGAAATACCATCCACATCAGACAGTTACAACTTCACACCTGTGGTTAAGCAATGTGGTAACTACAAAGTTGAAGGTGACTGCTATAATCGTGAGCATTCTTTCCCGAAAAGTTGGTTTAATGATCAATATCCAATGTACACTGATATCCACCATTTATTTGCAACAGATGGTAAAGTGAATAATATGCGCGGTAACTACCCATACGGTGAGGTTGATACTGCAACGTATACATCATCTAATGGGAGTAAATTAGGGGCTCCGACAGCCGAACTGATTGCGTATGGCTTTACTGGTGATAAAGTGTTTGAACCTATTGATGAATTTAAAGGTGATTTTGCTCGTGCATATTTCTATATGGCAACTCGCTATCAAGATCGCATTGATACCTGGGAATTAAATACAGACAACTCTAATGCAGTTTTAGATGGCAGCACAGAGGTTGTATTTGAACCTTGGATCCTTGCTATGCTGAAAAAATGGCATTCTAACGATCCAGTAAGTGCTAAAGAAACATACCGTAATGATGCTGCATTTCAATTTCAAGGAAATCGTAACCCATTTATTGATCACCCTGAATATGTAAGTGAAATCTGGCAGGATTAATAATGACTTAATCTATGAATGGGTATTATATAAAGCCAGCGTTCAGTTGGCTTTTTATTTTAAATCGTCTTAGCCCGATTTTATATAAGTAAACGATGCAGTGTGACCGTATAAAAGCTGTCTTACTGGCTTCCGATGGTTGGAGACCGACTATGATCTCTCAAGCCCTTCGTATCCATGAATCTACAGTGGCTCGTCATCTTAATAATTATGCTCTGCACCTACTGATATACCAACGAGTCTATTTGCTCACCTTTCCTGACATTGAATGTTCAACCTCGGAAGTGATTTTAACAATGCTTCTTAGACCATCCCATTGATAGGGTTTACTCAGCCGTCCTCTATCGTGCCCTCATTATTTTATTTTTAGCTCAACATTTCTAACCGTCATTCCGCAGCCAATTCTAGATTTTAATGTAAACGCCCCATGAACCCACGAGGCGATGTTGTTAATGTTTGAAGTTCCAAGGTAGGAGCGCATCGATATCAGGCTCAGCTTTCGCTAGCTCTTTCATGCACTTGACCATGTAGTCGTAGAGGATAAGGCCGTTGGCTTTCGCCGTCTCGACGATGCTGTAAAGCATCGCGCTCGCATCAGCACCATTTGGTGTGTTCGAGAAGAGCCAATTTTTTCTGCCAATGACCAGCGGTTTAATGGCGCGTTCAGCACGATTATTATCGATAGATAAATGACCGTCATCGATATAGCGGATAAGTTTCGGCCATTGGCCGAGCGTGTATTTTATCGCCTTGCCCAGCGAGCTAGACGCTAGCACTTGTTGAGTCGTCATCCACTCGTACAGCTCATCCAGTATCGGCTTGGCATGCAGTTGACGTTCTGCTTTTCGTGTTTCGACAGTCGCACCTCTTAAGCGCGATTCTATCCCATAGAGCTTCTGGATTTTGGCTAGCGCTTTATCTGCTTTGCCTGACTTACCTTTACCTTGAAGCTTCTTAGCATCCATGAACTTACGCCGTGCATGTGCCAAGCAACCAACATTGGTTACGTGATGAAGACCATCATAGGCACCATAGCCATCGGTTTGCAGATAACCACTGTAATCCCCCAAGAAGGCAACAGGGCATGCCCTCGCGCGACTGTTTTGATAGTCGTACAAGGCGATATTCTTTACATTCGGCAGTGCAGCGTCGGGCGAGTCTGCGCCCGAGCAGTAGAGCCACATATAACACTGTTTATCTTCTTTGAGGACATTGAGCGGCGTTTCATCTGCCTGAACCACCACTTGTTGGAGTAGATGCTCTTTCAAGGCCGCATACAGCGGTGTGAACTTCTCACTGACTTGGATAACCCACCTTGCCATCGTGGTTCGTGATAGCTCAATACCCGACTGGGTAAACAGCGACTCTTGGCGGTACAGTGGCATTGCGTATTGATATTTGCCAAGGATGATGTTGGCTAGCAAGCTTTCTGTCGCGAAGCTTTTAGGGATGATGCTCTGGGGCGCTGGCTTTTGAACGATGTGGCTTTTGTCTTCAGTTTGCTCGCACTGACGACAAGCATACTTAGGACGAACATATTCCAGCACTTTGAGCACGGCTGGTGAGAACTCAAGTTTCTCACTGCGGTCTTCACCGATTTTATGCAGACTATGTTGGCAGCATGCACACTGTTTTTCATGGTCGTCTAAATCGAGTTCGATAACCTCACGAGGCAAAGTCTTTGGAAGTGGCTTGCGTTTACCACGCTTCTTCGTTGTGGTCGTTGTTACCTCAACCACCTCTCCCTTAGCGGCTTCACATTCCACTTCGTTGAAGAGGTCACCTTGAGATTCATCGTAAGGCTTTAACGCCTCCGAGCGTTTTGCGAACTGGCGGTCGAAAGCAAGTTTGAGTTGCTCAAGCAGAGATTGACGCTCTTGTTTCCATTGGTTTTCTGACGCCATCAGCGCTTTCACCATCGCTTGTAGCTTGGCAATATCTTGGCTTTCTGGGTTGATATCTGGCGTCTTTTTCATGGCATTTATTATACTAAAATCATGCTGTTAACGCTTGGCAGATAAGGCTTTATTATCGATTAAGTCATTGTAACATCGTTTATTTGAACGGGTTTATGGCCGATAATCGTGAAGCCAGAAAGCAGTCTATCAAGCTCGAATTGAGTCAGGGTAAACACTTCATTTTTCTCTTTTGTAGGCCATTTATACTTGGCTTTTTCAAGGCGTTTATACCAAAGCGCAAAGCCAGTTTTATCCCAGTACAGCACTTTGATTTTGTCGCGCTGTTTATTGGTGAACAGGAACAGTGCGCCGCTTCCCAAGGGTAAATCGGTGTCACTTTCGATAATCGCCGCGAGGCCATTGATGGACTTTCTAAAATCGACACTCTCACGATACAGATAAATCTCTGGTGCGCTGAGCATATGTTTCATGACAAGGCTCCAATGAGTTCTGCCAGGTAGGTAGCGGGCGTGCCTTGAGGAATGCTCAACTCCACATCATTGATGAGAAGTGTCATGTTAGCGGTGGCTATTTGAGCTTGATATTTCGTTGTCTTTTCGACGATCTCTGCCCGTACAAAGCCTTGAGAGACATCTGCTTTTTTGAGTTGCTGGCGCTTAGCGTAAAACGTCGAGGGGTTGAGTTCATTTAGCTTACAAAATGCAAGCGTTGACAATGAACTCGATTCAGATTGCTCGATGAGCGTTTGCCATTCTTGATTAGTGTGTCGTTTTCCCATTTCAAATCTCCTTATGGTTGGAGACTTGATCTTATTCTTCGCGCTAGGCGATTAGAATGCGGGGTTTATGACGCGCTTACATTTTAATTAGTGTGATCCCACGATCATTTATCAATAATGATTGCAGTTGAGACTTGACGCAGATCCCCCGTTTTGATCTATTACTTTTATTTGCCGGTAACTTGCGATGTCTGCTCCTCAACCTGTCATAAAACGCTTAGATCATCTTGGATTAATCGCTGCATTCTGTCATGAGATTGATTTACCCGGGCTTATCGACCGCATAATTCCTAAGTATTCAGAGCATAATGTCTCACACGGTGATGCCGTTCTAGCCATGATTTTGAACGGTTTGGGCTTCCATAGTCGAACATTGCATATGTTTTCTGACTTTTTCGAGACAAAGCCAATATCAAAGCTGCTTGCTAAAAACATAGAAGCGCACCACTTAACTGATGATGTTCTTGGGCGCACATTAGATGCTTTATTTGAAGCTGATGTATCTATTTTATATCAAGTTATTGCAGAGCATACCGTTGAAAAATTGGGCCTCAAGACAGAGTCTGTCCACCTTGATATAACGAGTTTCCATGTTGATGGTGAATATGCTCAATCAGCAGAGGATGACATTAATTCTATTCAACTCGTCAAAGGTTATAGTCGAGATCACCGACCTGAATTGAATCAGGTTGTCCTTGAATTAATTTGTGAAAATCAAGCAGGGCTCCCTGTTTATATGCAGGCTCTCAGTGGAAACACGAACGATGCAAAAGCATTTGCAGAGGTCACTAAGCGCCATATTCACTGTCTTAAAGCCGCGCAAAATAGTCGTTACTTTATTGCTGATGCAGCTTTATACACGTCAGACAGTATTTGCTCACTTGATGAACAAAAGCAGAAGTTCATTACACGCGTCCCAATGACCATTAAAATGGCCAAACAAGCTCTACTGGCATTATCGCCAGCGCAATTAGAGCCTATCGGTAATGGTTATTCGGGGCACTGGATTGAATCTGATTATGGCAACGTGAAGCAGCGATGGTTGTTAGTGAACAGCGAGCAAGCGACAAAGCGAGAAGAAGCCACTTTTTATAAAAATTTGGATAAAAATCTGACCAAAGAGCTTAAATCTCTAGCTCAATTAGCTAAGAAACAATTTGCCTGTGCGACTGATGCACAAAAGGCTATGAGTGAATTTCAGAGTCAATGCCAACTGTTGAGTTTCGAGCAAAGTGAGATACGGCAAGTGCCCGAGTTTGCTGGCCGAGGGCGCCCTAAAAAAGATGAGGTTCCAACTGGATACCACTACAAAATTGAAGCAAATCCGTTCACTGATTTAGAAAAAGTAAAACTCGCGAAGCTTAAAGTTGGTATGTTCATTCTTGCGACCAATGATACTGAAAGTACCGATCTCGATATGGCTGCGTTACTGGAACACTACAAGTCACAACAGAAAGTCGAGCGAGGTTTTCGCTTCCTTAAAAGCCCTGAGTTTTTAACATCATCTATCTTCTTAAAAAAACCACAACGCATCGAAGCTTTACTCATGATAATGACCTTAAGCCTAATGGTTTATGCTGGACTCGAGCATAAGATACGTGAAGAGTTGGCTGTTACTGAAGAATTTTTTCCAAGCATGGTTAAGAACAAAACCACATCTAAGCCAACTGCTCGCTGGGTGTTTTTAAAATTTGAAGGGGTCGATACACTTGAGTTCGGCGAACAATGGTTTATCACCAGCATTCAAGACCATCAGAGGAGATTGCTTCAATTGCTAGGTAAGCTATATGAAGCAATTTATTCCTAAATGAGGTGCGGAATGTCGGTTCTAATCGTACCTTTTACTCATCTGTAACCGTCATTCCGCAGCCAATTCTAGATTTTAATTAGTGTGATCCCACGATCATTTATCAATAATGATTGCAGTTGAGACTTGACGCAGATCCCCCGTTTTGATCTATTACTTTTATTTGCCGGTAACTTGCGATGTCTGCTCCTCAACCTGTCATAAAACGCTTAGATCATCTTGGATTAATCGCTGCATTCTGTCATGAGATTGATTTACCCGGGCTTATCGACCGCATAATTCCTAAGTATTCAGAGCATAATGTCTCACACGGTGATGCCGTTCTAGCCATGATTTTGAACGGTTTGGGCTTCCATAGTCGAACATTGCATATTTTTTCTGACTTTTTCGAGACAAAGCCAATATCAAAGCTGCTTGCTAAAAACATAGAAGCGCACCACTTAACTGATGATGTTCTTGGGCGCACATTAGATGCTTTATTTGAAGCTGATGTATCTATTTTATATCAAGTTATTGCAGAGCATACCGTTGAAAAATTGGGCCTCAAGACAGAGTCTGTCCACCTTGATATAACGAGTTTCCATGTTGATGGTAAATATGCTCAATCAGCAGAGGATGACATTAATTCTATTCAACTCGTCAAAGGTTATAGTCGAGATCACCGACCTGAATTGAATCAGGTTGTCCTTGAATTAATTTGTGAAAATCAAGCAGGGCTCCCTTGTTTATATGCAGGCTCTCAGTGGAAACACGAACGATGCAAAAGCATTTGCAGAGGTCACTAAGCGCCATATTCAATGTCTTAAAGCCGCGCAAAATAGTCGTTACTTTATTGCTGATGCGGCTTTATACACGTCAGACAGTATTTGCTCACTTGATGAACAAAAGCAGAAGTTCATTACACGCGTCCCAATGACCATTAAAATGGCCAAACAAGCTCTACTGGCATTATCGCCAGCGCAATTAGAGCCTATCGGTAATGGTTATTCGGGGCACTGGATTGAATCTGATTATGGCAACGTGAAGCAGCGATGGTTGTTAGTGAACAGCGAGCAAGCGACAAAGCGAGAAGAAGCCACTTTTTATAAAAATTTGGATAAAAATCTGACCAAAGAGCTTAAATCTCTAGCTCAATTAGCTAAGAAACAATTTGCCTGTGCGACTGATGCACAAAAGGCTATGAGTGAATTTCAGAGTCAATGCCAACTGTTGAGTTTCGAGCAAAGTGAGATACGGCAAGTGCCCGAGTTTGCTGGCCGAGGGCGCCCTAAAAAAGATGAGGTTCCAACTGGATACCACTACAAAATTGAAGCAAATCCGTTCACTGATTTAGAAAAAGTAAAACTCGCGAAGCTTAAAGTTGGTATGTTCATTCTTGCGACCAATGATACTGAAAGTACCGATCTCGATATGGCTGCGTTACTGGAACACTACAAGTCACAACAGAAAGTCGAGCGAGGTTTTCGCTTCCTTAAAAGCCCTGAGTTTTTAACATCATCTATCTTCTTAAAAAAACCACAACGCATCGAAGCTTTACTCATGATAATGACCTTAAGCCTAATGGTTTATGCTGGACTCGAGCATAAGATACGTGAAGAGTTGGCTGTTACTGAAGAATTTTTTCCAAGCATGGTTAAGAACAAAACCACATCTAAGCCAACTGCTCGCTGGGTGTTTTTAAAATTTGAAGGGGTCGATACACTTGAGTTCGGCGAACAATGGTTTATCACCGGCATTCAAGACCATCAGAGGCGATTGCTTCAATTGCTAGGTAAGCTATATGAAGCAATTTATTCCTAAATGAGGTGCGGAATGTCGGCTGTAAAAAGCAATCAAGCAAACAACTCCGACGGATCCATTTTAAAAAATGGATTGTTAAAGCGGGACATCTCAATACGCTGCTTTAAACGCAACTGTAACTGTTTAACCTTTTTGACCTCTTGGTATTCAGCCAGGAGATCTTGTGCTTCTTTGTGTAAATGATCACGGTACTCTCGTAACCCTTTCTGACGTGACGCTTTGTTCCCCCCGCCAAACCGTTGCCAAAGGATACTTTTGATATCACCACCATGCTGAAGCTCTTGATAATCCCTATTTAATTGCTCAATTTTTTCAGTCAGCGTCATCTTTAAGCGCTCCAGCATCCCTTCATCCATTACCATCTCATGCTCAGGGAGGTGTTGCTGAGCCAGTATCAACAAGGCCACCACATCTTTGTCTTTTTTCGCTTGTGATAGCTGCTGCATTAATGCGCTTTTCTCAGACTTCTTATTTTCGTCCGCTTCTTTATCTGGGTGTAATTGTTTGGCTAATTGGCGATACAACTTGGTTATCTGTTTATCGCTGTAAAGCGCCTCGCTCGCTTGATGATGTGACCGCTCGACGTGATTTTCATCCTCGGCTTGAGAGAAAAAGTCTTCACCTCCCCACTCAATATCATCTTCATCAACATACTCCTCTTCCATTTCTTCAGCTACCACACTTTGCAGATAGTCGTGAAACTTCTGAGGATCCTTGACCATCGCCATTAATTCGTCATCGCTGACATCAAGCTCGTACCCCAGCATCATGGATATCTCTTCGCGAAACGCTTCTATTTGATCTTCCGTTATCGAGATGTCTTCCGCTTGGTTCGATGGTAATGCTAAAAGCGCTTGATTGAACGCCTCACGTAACACTCTCGAGTCAACAGGATTAAAGGGATTTGACTCTAAAATGCTCAACTCTTCTTGTATCCAATCGTACAGAGCTTCACGTTGCGGCCCTTTAATCGTTTTGCGCGGGATAAAAGTCAGCAGATGATGAATCCATTGTTCAGTCGCTCGGCACACTGCCTGCTCTTGCTTTTCAGTCGATACTTTGAAGTCATGATAAAAATCATCCAACTTGGCTTGATAACGCTCGATACGTCGTTGTTTTTTTTCTACCTCCTCCCATAACTGGTTAAGCTTATTCTTCTGCTTTGGGGTGGATGAGGTCGTTGCTACAAAAGAAAGGGGGGCAGTTGTCATAATTCGCGCGTCGTTGAGAGTGATGACACTATTCTATCGCGTTTTCATGGTTCGAAAAAGCAAGAGGCTTTATTTTGAATAACATTGATGGGTTAGCAGCCAACGATAGATAAGTGTTCACTGTATTTGAGGCGAATGCGTAGGCTGCAAAAATCATTCGATCATTGGTTGAACAAAGGAACGGACGTGATGGTCAAGCGATATCGGGGGCGATGCAAGTTACTGCTCAAACATAGAGAAAGCTTGTGGGTTTTTCTCAAGAAAACCTCAATCCCCTTAACCAGTAATGAAGCTGAGCGATGTATTAGAGGCTTTGTCATTCAAAGGAAAATCAGCTTCGGAACGACCTCGGATGCAGGCGATAAATTCCGTAGCCGCATCCATACACTTACCGAAACCTGCAAAAAGTGGGGTCTATCAGCGATGTCAGTGTTGAGTGAGATCATCACGTCAGTCGTTGAGAAAAAACCGTACCCAAACGTCTTTAATCTTTAAGGCGTACCCGTCCTTTTTAATAAATCAAACTATCCTGGTGAACGTGTACGAATAAAGTACGTCCGAGTAATAAGGTCGCAAGTTTTTTTCAATAAAACGGCCTGACTCGAGCTTGAGTGTCGTTAATCACAAATCTCACGCAGCTCAACGGGTAGGTGAATATCCAGTAAGTCTTTAGCCGTTCATGAAGCGTATTATGACAGGGTGGAATATAACCGCTCCCACCGCTCACCTCAAGAAGTAGCAAGTTCAGCTTGGTCTTCTACCCCTTTTTTGGCATGAGTGTAGATCATCTCATAACCGATTTTCTGCAGATCGTCGTCAGAGCTGAAGGATCGAATAATGTTATCGCTCTCTCCTAAAAATCGACTTACCTTGCGCTTTCCATGCCCTACTGGCCATGTGTCTTTCAGTAACTTAAGAATCTCAATTCTTAATGATAGAAGCGTCGGGTATTTTTCTGCCAATACGATAAAATCTTGAATTAGTTGTATCTTCTCAAGATGTTTAGCCGATGCGGTAATATCAGTCAGCGCCTGTTGCTTATCGGTATAGTATTGATGTGACTTTTCATGTAACAACTCCAATGAATCAATCAGCAACTCAGAATGGTGCTTTGAGGATTTTTTTTGGATGATATCGACAAATGCGGTCTCCATCCGATCCGCAATGCTTTGGTAAGTTGAATCATAAGAGAGGTACACCAGTAGCCAATACATATAAAATAAATCATAAAACTGAATATCTTTAGAATCATAAATTCGATTAAACGATTGATTAAGAAGAGAAGCAGCCTCTTTATACTCACCTTTTATGAACAAAAAGTGAGACATTAAGATGTCTACGTTAATCAAGCACGTCGCTGACAAATCTTTTCCATGGTAAAGGTGGGTGAAGATACTCTGACAAAGCTCTAATTCGACATCGTCATCATCAAAAGACAAATACATTAGCGCTCTTCTCAGATAGTTCACATCCATCCAGTGATCGTCTCGATACGTATCTTTATTGCTCTCTCTAAACTTTGCGTAATAGAGTTTAGCCTGGTAAAAGTCATCCATATACAGAAACAGATTTGAGATAATCAGATTCCTTTCAGAGTTCTCTCGAGTCAGCTTATTGATATCGACCAAATGACCAATCGAGGCTTTAATGTTGCCTTCTGCCATCTCGATCCCGGAAAACTCTTTTTTTGCATCAATATGATGAGGGTTTTCTTTCAGCATACTTTGCACTAAAGCACGTGCTTTTTTAAGCTCACCATTATTTTTTAGCGCGTTCACTAAACCAACGGCGACCCAGTCGGCTGGTTCAGAGAAATACAGCTCCGTGTAAAAGCGTTGCGCTTTTCCCCAACGTTTCAGCAGTCTTAAAAATTTACCTTTTTCTCTTTTTAAAAAATTATTATATTTACTCCCTGTGCTTATGAATTGCTCACATAACTCAAGAGCCTCCGTATATCGCCCTAAGCGTTTTAATTTATAAATACCTTCTAAAGCACTCCTTTTTTCAATACAACGTTCTATTCTTTTTTTCAGATCATTATAATTAAAAGGCTTCAGAATGTAGTCGTCCATTGTTATCTCAAATAAGCTATTGAACGTTTGCGTGCTACTGTCACCCGTAATAATAATAAATACACAGCTATCAGACATACTGCTAAAATGTATAAGCTCTTCAAGCACCTGCTTGCCGTTAATCTGCTCGCCAAAATTGAAATCACAAAGAATGACATCAAAAGGAATTCTTCGAGAAAGGGTGACCGCGGCCTTCGGATTTTGAGAAAAATGAATATTTTCTTCCCTGAAACCCATCCTAGATAGCATTCGGCTGATATTCGTCAATATGACTGGCGAATCATCAATGATCAGCGCATTCATTTTCTGATCAAACATAAGCTACCTCCCTCTCTTGATACGTTCATGTGAAATAATAGGAAAATGATATCAATAAGATGATTGATTCACTTATCGGAACCTGCCCCCCTTCGCTAAGATAACCATCGACCCACTAAATATGAGATAAGATGAATATACAATAAAAATTGAGGGAGTATGAAGCGCAATATCTCATTTATTGACCACCACTAACTCTAGAATAACCTTGTTTATAAAGTGTCTTTTTTTGGGGGAATAAATATGACACTTAAGTAAGGCCAATCGCTCGACTAAATGCACACTGCCTTATAGAGCCACCAGTTCAGATACATTCACTCGTTGAGCGGTGAACAGCGCTTCAAACGACTTCATGTCGTACACCCGATTTGTGGTTATTAGGAAGAACGCCCTCTCTCATTCTCTCTTTCTCCGCTTTTGTGTCTCACTGCAGAGACAGCCACCTAGTTATCAAATTGATGGATATCCTGTATTTTTTGCTTCATTTAGGAGACCTCGCTGGGCATTCGGCCCCCCCATAAGGGCCAGACTATAGACTCATCAGTGATGAGATGACGGCACAATCAACGACGAGAAAGTGCCGTTATCTTAGCTTAAGGTAAGGTAATTAAACTTAGCTAGGTCATTAAACTTAGCTAGGTATATCATCACTCATATTTAAAACTAAAATAGAGCGATTCGTAAAAATGACCAGCAGGGTTGAATGGAAAAGAACGCATAAAATAAGTGCCTTGGGTTAACATTTCCCCCTCTTCAGCTTCCAATTTAATATAGCAGTATCGGCCTTTTTCTTCGAAAACCGGTAAGGCGATCAGTGTGGGGCTCGGTCCAAACACTGAAAAGCTGCTGCGGTATACTTCCTTCAACGCTTTACATGCTGAAGTACCTGCACTTCGGACCATAGCCAATGTTTTTGTTTCACCACTTGTTGACGTGTTTTCCTGAATAGCGGCTTCGATCTTAATCTCTGATGAATGACCACTGGCGTCAATAAAACCAAGCTCAGTTTCAGCGTATATTGGGGATGTAACATCAATGCTGACTTGTTGTTCCATTACGCCATTAATAAAATCTGGGTCTTGATAGAAGGTAATGGCTTCCGTCTCAATTTCCTGAGCTTTACTGTTGTACTCTGTATAAGTTAACAACGCTTTATCTGTACCTGAACCTGGATTGCCATCCCAGCTAAAGCTATGAACCTCCCAAGCAATGCCGTCATTAGCAAAATTAAGTGACTCAATTCTATGGTAAGAGGTACGTTCGAACGCGATCGGATTATCAAGATCTAGATTATCCATATCTGGTTCCGCGCATTGGCTTGCATCCGTCACTGAACGTTTACCTAGATAGGCTTTTGACTCAGACTCGTCGAAATAAGCCAAACTGCACACTAGGCCATAGCCTTCATTTGAACTCGTCCAATACCAGTAGCTATCCATCAAAAAGTGGGGCGTAGAATAACCAGGAAACGCAGCAATGGTCGGCAGTGAGAATGTGGCTGTTGCTTCTTCTATGTTAACGCCATCATTAGCAAAAATCGTGATCGTTTCGACACCCGATTGCGCCTCTCTCGATGGTCCAGAATTAAACCCGAGCGTCGTACCGTCTTGATACCAAAACATCTCAAAATCGGTTTTTTCACCCGTTTCTGGATCCAACTCTAACGTCGATTCCGCTCGGAAAGTCAGGTTGTCAGAATCCGTAAACAGAGAAGAAACATCAATGGTATCATCGATCGTATATTGGTCGGTGAGCTCCCAAGTCATGATGTCGTCTTGAAGACGCTTAAGTTCGTTTTCATCCAGTACCGGAGGCTCATTATCCGCTGCCGCAGCCACCTGAACATTCAGCGCGAGTGGATAGGAGCGTACCTTTTTGCTATCAATGGCCACGACTTCAAAATGATAGTCTCCCGCTTTAGACACGTTGCCCGAAATGATGCCTGCTGCAGATATCGTCAGGTTATGAGGCACCTTATTTTTTTCTGTTATCTCATAGGCTAAAACGTCACCCTCTTTATCGCTAAAGTGGGCACTGATATCGAGATCATTAAAAGCGTCGCCTAACGTCATGGAGACATCCTCAAGCGGTTTCACAATCATTGGCTTATGATTGGACTCTACCTGAATGGCTTGAGTGCTATCACTCGGGATCGACACCGAAGGATAATAACTGCTATCAAGCTGACCATTGTTACTTTGAATTTCGCTATTCAAATCATCAGAGAGCTGTTCAATCAGCTCAGTTTGGCGCCCTGCAGAGACAGTAGAATTATCAACTAATTGCTCTCCTATCACTTTTAATGGGCTTTGTTGCGTAATTAAATTTAGGGATAGAGCAACCCCGTTTCGCATATTTCTTAGCCAATACGACAAGTTTCAGGCATACCTAACCCAGTAAGCTTGTTCAACGCTTTTATCATCGCGTAAGTTTCACCTACCTGTGCATTGTAATTTCTTAAGCTCAGTTGCCCTCCTAGCAATTGTTTAACTCGATACATCGCTGTTTCTGAGAGTGAACGTTTGTGATATCCATACCGCTCTTTCCAATACTTATTAGAGCCGTATAACTTCTGACAACCCACGGCGAGATTTCGAGGGTGACCGCGCTCCCAGAAGGCCGCCCCCTCTCTTGGGGGAATAAGCGTAACGGCTCGTTTAATCTTAATAGCAGCATAGCACGCTCTCGTGTCGTAAGCGCCATCACCAGACACCTCAAGGATACTTCTGCGTGTTTTTTTCAGTAAATTCGGAAGTACTTCTCCATCTGTAACCGTTGATAAACTTAGCTCGGCGGCAATGATCTCATGAGTGCTTGTATCGACGGCAATATGCAGCTTTCGCCAGACTCTACGCTTGCCATCCGTCCCATGTTTTTTGACTTTCCATTCACCTTCGCCATAAACCTTAAGGCCAGTTGCATCAATGGCTAGGTGTTGTATCGCACCTCTCGTTTTAGTCTTAAATGAGACCTTAACTTGCTTGGCTCTACGACTGATGCAAGTGTAATGTGGGCAGCTTAATGGAATATGGGCAAGTCTAAAGATCGAGTCGATAAACCCTTGCAGCGCTCTCAGCGGCATAGAAAAACTCGCTTCACCATCATCGCTGTCGTGATAGCTAAATCACTGAACCGACGTGCCCTCCCACACTTATTTTGTTTGCTTTGCTCCCACCCGCTTATCGCCTCTTCATCAATCCAAAAGGTCAAAGAGCCACGGTTAATAAGTGATTGGTTGTATTGCTTCCAGTTGGTTGTTTTGTAACGTGGTTTAGGCATGAGGGCTACGAGAGATAGTGGACGTAGCAGATCAGATCGTAGGCTCTGGATTTAGTTCCATTGAATTACGCAACAAAGCCCTTTTAATGCTTGGCTCGTACTTGAGCTATCAAGGAGGTAATCGCCAAAAATGAGGCTGGTATCATCGGTTAATTCTTTAAATGATAAAGCCACTTTTTTTTGCGCCGCTTCAAAAGACAAAGATTCTTCGACAACGATATCCATCACCGCATTGGTCATTGGGCTAACCACTTTACTGCCAGCTTGGGAGGCGAGAATAAAGTCTTGTGTCACCATGCCTCGGTCAGTATCCAAGGTTTGTCCTGCAATGGCTTTCACAAAGAGTGTTTTATCAGAATGCACAGCCGACATTTCAAACTTGCCACCCGTCTTAGTTAAACCGAGCAGTTCATCATCGCTATCTAAGTTTTTATTTGCGTTAGTGTCGACATACACTTGAGCATTTTCAAGATAGCCATCTAAAGCCGTGAGCGTTGTATTTTGGACACTGTTATTCGAATCCGAATCTGAACCACAACCCGTAAGAACGAGCAGAGTTAATGGGGTTAATATACCGAGTCTCAACACGAAAAGTCCTTTTCATTAAAAAGTGAACAACAAGCCTAATCCATAACGCCACAATAGCAATGGCATAACTTGCATATAAATTACCAATACATTAAGCCGATCACATTGTTCGATTTCACCCTCTGATCGAGAACTTAGGGCCTCTCAGCTTCGTTGTCACGATACTTGCTGTAATAGGGGCAATCAACGCATTCAACATAGTGGATGGCATTGACGGCCTGCTCGGTGGCCTAGCGACGGTAACTTTGGGTGGTATCGCGATATTACTTAAGGTCGATAGCCAGTATGGCTTAGCCTATTTATGCTTAGTTTTTATTGCTGCGATTATTCCCTATATTTTAATGAATCTTGGCCTACTTGGGCGCGAGAGAAAAGTCTTTATGGGCGATGCTGGTAGTATGATGATTGGGTTTACCGTGATTTGGTTGCTATTGGGCGCAAGCCAAGATCCTACCGCGACACTGATCCGGCCGATCACCGCTTTATGGCTGATTGCAATTCCGTTAATGGACATGGCCGCCATTATGTTCAGACGCGTACGCCGAGGTGATTCACCATTTAAGCCCGACAGAGAACATTTGCACCACATATTTCAGCGCTTGGGTTGCACGCCACGTCAAACGTTGGCCGTCATATGCCTGATCGCCAGTACCTTTGCAGGTTTTGGCGTTTATGGTGAGCTCGCCAACATTCCAGAGTCCACCATGTTTGCCTTGTTTATGTTGTGCTTCATCGCTTACGCCATCAGTATGAGCTACGTGTGGCGTATCACAAGCTGGTTTCGACGCTGCCGTCAGTTACCAGAAAAAACATATTAAACCTTCCATATCGCGAGCTGATTAAAAATCAAAGCGTATTCTTGAAGCGCGGAACCAAAATGGCCAAGTTCACACCATGAACTTGGCCATTTCTTGTATTAAATAATAGATTAAATGCGTCCTTTCAATATTTCAATACAACGCTCACTTCGGGTTAATTCAAAGCGGTTAACATCTGATTTTTCCCTGAAACCCACGACCGGTTAGTGTGAAGTGCATAACATTCAAGCTCTTTGGTTGAACCCACCGCACAACGGAACTTACCACCGAAGCTTTCTGCGAGTTTAAGCCATTCTTCGGCATTCATATTGAGCCGTTCAAGAATCGTATTATGACAGAGAGGAATATAACCACGCTTGTTTGGCCGCACCACTTGGCCTAGCGCTTCCACTAAAGATAAATAATCCAACAAAGAAAACTCAATCCCCCCTATCTTCGCAAACACCGTAGGCTGCATTTGTCGTTCATTGCCTAAAAAACCAGCCAGCCCTTTAGCAGGTAGTGAAGGGATTTCGCCTTTGCCGTTATCTTGCTGGCAAGCCACCGAATGAATGCGCTCATAAATGGAAGTAAACTCAGACTCTTCAAGTGATTGCGCCATGCCAGCCCGAACCGGATTTAAGTCCACATACGCCATGCAGCTCAGCAGTGCTTTCTCATCTAACAAGGCTTGAGACTTAAAGCGACCTTCCCAGAACCGTCCTTTGCAGCCTTCTTCTTTATTGGCTTCACGGGCAACATATTCATTAAGGTTACGCATGAACCAAGAGATGTCTTGCAAACGCTCACGCCATTCATCAATAAGCTCAAGCGTTTTGATGATTTCAGCTTTAGATTTTAACTCACCACTCAGCCAACGACTCACCAGCAAAGGCGCTTTATATAACGCAGTCCAACGCTGAGCGATCTCTTCATCACTCCAAGATTCCGCCGACGCCGTATTAACATGCAACACCAAATGGTAGTGGTTCGACATAATGGCATAGGCACACACATCAATCGCAAACACTTGGCTTAGCAACCTCATACGTTCGACCAACCAAACACGGCGATGCTCAAAATTTTGCCCAGAATACTTATCCTCGCCACACAAAAACGCGCGACGCACACACCGAGAAATACAATGATAATACTCTGTATCTTGAAGCGAAACTTGAGTTGAACGTGCTTGAGTCATCTGTCAGCCTTCTGATTATATTGAAGAAATTAAATTAAGCTTTTTCCCAACAAATAGAGTGTATCGTAACTGAAATCTTGCTCGTTCGGCCATTCGACCGAACCAAATGCGACCGAAACCCGTTTGAAGTAACTCACATCTTTTAGTTCTTGAAAGATGCCTTTATCTAGATAAGGTGAAACATCAAAGAGTTTAGTATTACTATTGTCAAAGCTGACAATAAGCTTGTAATCATCCGTTGGTTGCACAGAAACTACACTAGGGTTCATCATTTCCTCCTATTTCAAAGGATCGATTTTAAACACCGATTCACCATTAATAGCTAACTCCCAATCAGCCATTAATTCATCTTTGTGGATTTCAACCCACGCGTCAACAAGCTTTTGCTTGTTCGAGGGAATCCTACCTTCAAGAACACGCCCACTCGGTATTTGAACAATCACAGAATCGCCCTGATAGTGAACATGGATATGAGGAGCACTGTGCTGCTGATTATCGAAGTAATACATACGAACGATAATTCCATAGAACATTGAGATAGTTGGCATTGCATACCCTTTTTATAAATAACGCCTGATAATTTAAGCGTAGTTAGTATTTAAGAATTAATCAAATACATGGGTGTCCTGTATTTTTATTCAGATTCCACCCTCAGATCGATAACGTCGCCCCTCAAACAAAAAAAGAGCCTCGCAATCACATTGCGAGGCTCTTTTTATCAATCGGTTTCACTAAGCACGGGAGGCATTGGCTGCTTGGTGTAATTGGCCGGTATTCCAAACCAAATCACCAATGCCATCTGTCGGCGAAAACCCTGTTGGTGCATCAAGAAGTAATTGTCGAATCGCCTCATGCTCTAGGTTGTGACAAGCAAAGTCTAAGGATTCAAGTAGCGTGTCATACTCATCAATTGGTAAGAACACCTCTTGTGCGGTCATGATACGCTCATGAGCAGTGCGCGCGACATTATCGCCAATCAACAACTCTTCATACAACTTCTCACCAGGGCGTAAACCTGAGAACTGAATCTCGATATCGCCGTGCTGATTCTCTTCGTTCCTAACGGACAGGCCAGAAAGCTTAATCAGGTTTTCTGCAAGGTCGGTAATTTTTACGGATTCGCCCATATCAAGCACAAACACATCACCACCTTTACCCATAGCACCCGCTTGAATCACTAGCTGCGCCGCTTCAGGAATCGTCATGAAGAAGCGAGTAATCTCTGGGTGAGTGACCGTTAACGGGCCACCCGCTTTAATTTGCTTCTTAAACAGCGGGATGACTGAACCAGAAGAACCCAGCACATTGCCAAAGCGAACCATACAGAAACGAGTACCGTTGTTTTTTTGGTTTTCTTGCTGCGCTAAGGCTTGTAAGCCCAATTCCGCCATACGCTTAGCTGTGCCCATCACGTTAGTAGGGCGTACCGCTTTGTCTGTCGAGATAAGCACAAAAGATTCAACGCCCGCTTCAATCGCGGCTTTAGCGGTATAGTAAGTGCCGTACACGTTGTTACGCACCCCTTCAACCACGTTGTACTCGACGAGAGGAACGTGTTTATAAGCCGCAGCATGATAAACCGTTTGTACACCAAAAGACTGCATTGAGGTTAGCAAGCGATGTAAGCGTTGCACTGAACCTAATAAAGGAACAATCTCGACATCGTAACCTTTGGTTTCTTTCACTAGGGAAAGCTCGCGATCAATTTGGTATAAGCCAAACTCAGAGACTTCAAATAGCACTAGTGTTTTAGGCTGTTGTTTCAGGATTTGACGACACAGCTCTGAACCAATCGAGCCGCCAGCACCAGTGACCATTACCACCTTGCCTTTGATATTGGCTTCCATTAGCGCTTGTTGAGGCGCCACCGCATCACGGCCTAACAAATCTTCAATCGGTACATCGGTCAGCTCATCGATTTTCGCCTTGCCCGATACAATATCCGCCATGTCTGGGACGGTTTGGATCTCAACAGGAAGCGGCGCTAATAAATCTAAAACTTGCTTACGGCGAGCGCGAGAAGCACTTGGGATCGCCAGTAATATTTTGGAAACATCATGCTTATCGATCAAGGCTTGAGTCTTGCCTAAACTAACTACCGGCAATCCTAAAATGACCGTATTCGTGAGGGTGTTATCGTCATCAATAAACGCACGGACTCGATAATCGTCGGAAGCTTTTAATGCAACAGCCAATTGTCGGCCACCAGAACCCGCACCATAAATCAGCACTTCTTGCGGTGAATCTTTCGCCGGTGATGTCTTAGCCACAAGGTTACGCACCACCAAACGAACGCCACCACACAGCAAAGCCAAATAAGCCGCATAGATGATAGGAAAGGTGCGAGGGATCGACACCTGTAAATAATAAGTGAACACCGCCAAGGCCATCGCTGACAACATCGCTCCCGCTGTTACCACAAACAATGCTTGGAAGGTCAAATAGCGGAGAATGGCTCGATAGAGGCCCACTTTAGTAAAAATAAACACCGTTGATATGACGGTTAAGCCACTCAGTAATAAATTGTCGCCATGATTTAAAAACTGCACATCACCAAGCCTTGTCCACAGCGCAATATGCAGAGCAAAAAGAATGAGTACAGTATCAATAGCCACACTGATCACCCGCTTACGTACGCGAGAAAGTTGCCATATGAAGTTGAGACGTTGCATAGAATGATTCTTATTGTTAATAGTTATTTATAAAGCCATTGAATAACCTGAATTTAGGTCATAATTTAAAATCTGTATCATACCGAGATGCAAAGCATGAATAACAATTACCCATAGGAATGATGATGATAGACTGCGTTCATTTTCTTTAAGCCTGAGTTCAGTCGTTCACCACAATATGGGCAGCATTGTATTTCGATTTGAGTTTGCCAGACAATATCGCCAATACATTCCAGTTTATGATTGGACTCAAGCGCTTCTTCATCCGCCTCATGACTGACACACAACAGCCATTCCACGCTCTCACGTTCACCCAACTCATCAGAACAAAAAATACTGACACCATTTTTAGGCAAATATTCACAGTGATGGATCTTAAACAACATAAGCCTCTTGATTAATGAGCCGAGCAAGGAAATGGGATAAGCACTTCCAAGCTCACACCGTCAGAAATCGAAATGTACTCTCGACAGTGTGCTTAGGCATGGCAATTTTGCGGCATTCTAGCGACACAATAACGAGGCAAAACTTGCACGCAGCGCCAACCCTGCTTGCTCAAAATCGATTGAAACAAGGTTGAGCTTTGGGAAAATGATGAGGGGATCCCGCATTGCTAAGCTTTTGCTATGATGGCTCGACAATGAAGTTTGCTGTCACCCTCACTCCATAATTCATCAATAAAACGCTCAAAGGTATCGACGGTTATAGGCGTTTTTGATGCATTGAGTTGGTCATACAAAAACACGTTTCTATCTCGCCGCTGAATAGCCAGCCCTAACTGCTCTTGCCACATGAACATGCCACCGTAGCTATGGTACACATCAGGCACAAAGACGTTATAGTGTTCAACCAAATAGCCATTAAAAACCTGGTCAACAAAATCTTGAGTCGCTTTTTTATAAGCTGGCTTCATACGGTTGCGCCACACGAGCGCCTGACTTACGCCGCTAATACCGAGATCGCTATCGTACACATTAACGACATAGCAGTAATATAAGACCACTCTCTCAACATCATTAATAAGGGCTAAACAAAACCCTTTTGCACCGTCATTGTAACGAACGAGCTTACACCCAACGGGTATAAAGAGGTGTTCGCTTTCAACCGCGACGCCTTGAATGACCGCTCTTTCATATTCACTTTTATTTCGAGCCCCAACCGCTAGAAAAGCAAAATCTTGCTTAATTTCCTTTGGATCGGTAAAAACTTGTGGCATAGCAACCTCGAAAAATGAAGCTGGCATTATAGATTAGCAAAACAACCGTCTATTGTTAAGCAGGCTAGCTTACAGCGGCATGCTCAACCCAAACTATAAAGACGAATAAAAGGATCTCTGATTTTGAGACGAAGGATCACGATCTCCGTATCTAAAAATTTGATTTTAATGAAATTAATAGAAAAAACGTCTCACCCAACTTCCCAAACCAAGAGTCAACCCTTTTAAATCAGAAAGATAGGTGCAGAGGACATTGCATCCCCAATAGTGCCCAGAACCGGACCTATTGGCATGCTTACGCGGAGTCTCAAAAAGAAGATCTTAAACGATCGCCCGTCTCAGGGCTGAGACAGGCAACACAGTAAGATCATGATTAGCAAAGTAAAAACAAGGCAGAAGAAGATCAGCCCCAATAGGCTGCACTATTCGACTTGCGCTTCAAGTAAAACAGCACGAAGCACTTCCGCCGTTTTCTCAATCTCGCTCTGCGTTAAGGTTGGGTGTACTAAAAACATTAAGCTGGTTTCACCTAGCTCAACCGCATTCTTTAACGGTGTTTCTGGCCTGTAACTTGTGCCATCAAATGCTTTTTCTAGATAAACCTCAGAACAACTGCCTTGATAAACAGGCACACCTTGTTCAACAATCGCATCAACAATTTTATCGCGAGTCCAACCTGATTTTAGATGCTCAGGGCGAATAAATATATAATGCTTATATTCCGCATGTTCAATGTATTCAGGAATATCGACACTGCGAATAATTGGCAGATCAGAAATAGCTGCTTCAATCACAGCAGCATTCGCTTGACGCTTTTGCGTCCAATCAGCCATGCGTTGAATTTGGATACGGCCAATAACCGCTTGCATTTCTGTCATACGCCAGTTGGTACCAAAGCTTTCATGAAGCCAACGGAAGCCCGGTGGGTGCTCGCGGTTGTAAATAGCATCATAGCTTTTCCCATGATCTTTATAAGACCACATAAACGACCATAGTTCTTTGTCGTTGGTGGTTACCATGCCGCCTTCGCCACCTGTGGTCATGATCTTGTCTTGGCAGAAAGACCAAGCACCAATATGACCAATCGTACCGACACTGCGACCTTTGTATTTCGCACCGTGCGCCTGAGCACAATCTTCAATAACCTTGAAGCCGTGCTGTTCAGAAAGCGCCATAATCGCATCCATCTCGGCTGGCATGCCTGCAAGGTGAACAACAATCACGACTTTAGTTTTTGGCGTAAGTACCGCTTGTATCGATTCAGCAGTGATGTTTTGGCTGTTCAGATCGACATCCGCAAAAACAGGCGTCGCTCCAGCCGTTACAATAGAGGAAGCCGATGCTAAGAAAGTACGAGATGTGGTGATCACTTCATCGCCTTGGCCAACTCCGAATGCTTTCAGTGCAACATCTAACGCTAGCGTGCCGTTACCCAGAGCTACTGCATATTCACAGCCAACCCAAGCCGCAAACTCTTTTTCGAATTCACGACCTTCTTGACCCGTCCAATAATTAACTTTATTTGAAAGTACAACCTTACTTACAGCGTCCGCTTCTTCTTGAGTAAACGAAGGCCATGGAGAAAATGATGTATTAAGCACGATGTCACCTAATCAGTTTTAATTTTTATGATTTGATAAGCTCATGAGCTGGAGAGCCCACGACGGTTTTAAAATTTGGAACATTATTGATAACTGTTGAACCTGCGCCAACAACGGCATCACATCCAATAACAACAAGTTGTTTCACTTGGCTTCCGATTCCTATCCAAGTGTTTTTGCCAACTTCAACGCCGCCAGCTAAATTAACACTTGGGCTAATGTGGACACCCTCAGCGAGCTTGCAATCATGGTCAACAGTAGAGCCAGTATTAATAATACAGCTCACGCCAATATGACAAAAAGGGTTAACGACCGCATTTGCCATAACAACCGAACCGATGCCAATATTAGCGTACTTACTTATTACTGCTTTGGGGTGAGCAAGTACACCAAAGTTCGCTCCCGCAGAAGTCAATTCACGCTGTTTGGAACAGCGAGTCGCATTGTGACCAATCGCGACAACCGTCAGGTCATACTCTTTTACGTTAGAAAGAAGCGTACTTGTATCACCAGACACAGACCAATGTTCAACGGCTTTTAAGCTTGGCCAACGGTCGTCAAAAAATACAATATTCTGATAGCCGTTAAGTTCGGCTATCTCGGCGATTACTTTTCCATGCCCACTGGCACCTAAAATGGCGCAGCTTTTCATGATTGGTTATGTCCTTGATGCGGTGAACCCGTAAAAGGTTCTATGGTGACATGCCCATCTGCTGAGATGCCCTCTTTAATGAAGACTTTTTTAACCGTTAGAAACAGAATTTTAATATCTAGCCAAAGGGTACGGTTATCGACATACCAAACGTCTAACTCGAACTTCTGTTCCCAGCTGATCGCATTGCGCCCGTTAATTTGCGCCCATCCCGTTACCCCAGGGCGAACGTCATGGCGGCGAGCTTGCTCTTTGTTATAAAGCGAAAGATATTGCACCAATAAAGGACGAGGGCCGACTAAACTCATATCACCCTTCAAAACGTTCCAAAGGCCCGGTAACTCATCTAGGCTGCTTGAACGCAATTTGTCACCAAACGGTGTCATACGCTCATCGTCTGGTAGCGGATTGCCATTAGCATCAACCGCATCTTTCATGCTGCGAAACTTCACCATTTCAAATGGCTTTCCATTCAATCCAGGGCGTGTTTGCCGAAATAAAACGGGAGAGCCAAGATTTTTACGAATCTTCCAAGCGACTAGAGCAATAATGGGGGATAACAGAATAAGCGCGATAAGAGACGCGAGAAAATCAAACAGTCTTTTCATTAGTAAGGCCCATAATTTTTAGGATTTCAGCATTCACTTTATGAACATCGAACTTCTCATTTGCCATAATATGACTTTTCTCGCCCATCACTGACCATTGCTCTTGGTTTTCAATAAACCAAACCATACGCTCTGCGAGTTGATCTACATTCGCCTTCTCAACTAGCCAACCGTTCTCACCATTAACAACAGTTTCACGACAGCCAGGAACATCCGTGGTTAGAATTGGTCGCCCCATAGCCATTGCTTCTAATACTGTACGAGGCATTCCTTCATGATAAGACGGCAACACAAATATTGAGCAATCTTGAATATATGGTCTAACATCACTCGTAGCGCCATGATAGTTGAGAACACCTTTATCATTCAGCTTGCTAATTTCACAAATATCAATCCCATCAGGCGAAGGGTCTTCAGGACCAACTAAATCAAAGGTTGCATTAGGATACTTTGCTTTTACCAACTCTGCTGCTTTGGCATACTCTCGAATACCTTTATCACCTAAAAGACGAGCTATAAGTAAAAACCGGGGGTCTTGAGGCAATGGTTCATTTGCGAAATGACTTAAATCAACACCTGAACCATTGACGAGATGACATTTTCCTGAAGGAACAATCCCTTGTTCAATAAACACCTGCATGTTGTCAGGGTTTTGAAAAATAACCCCCTCTGAACTTTTAAGGGCAATCTTATATAGATTCCTAACAACCCATATTAATACTGACTTGAACGTTCCACCAGGTTGAAATGCATATCCCAACCCTGTAACTAATGCATAGAATGAAGTCTTGGTAGAAAACCTAGATGCTAGCCCCCCCCAAATAACTGGCTTGATCGTATACGCTAAGACAATCTCTGGCTTTAACTTTCTAAACTCTCTGGCTAACCGAAAAAAAGTGGACATGTCTTTAAATGGGTTAAGACCATTTCGAAGAACCGGGTAATCTACATACTTACAACCTAAATTCTCTATAGAAGAAACTTCTTGTAAACTTGCACCGGAGGCCATCGCAGTAACTACTTTAGTTCTTTCAACTAACTTGACTAAAAGGCAACCTCGAAAATTAAATAAAGAAGAAGGAAGAGCACCTAGGACAATAATTTTCATCTAACAATACCTTCGTATATATTTTTCCAAGTTCTACAATACTTATCCATTGAGAAGTTTGAAGAGACGAAAGCAAGATTTTCTGCTTGTATTCTTTCCCTCTCAACCTTATTCATGTTGACGATAGATATTATCTTATCCGATAAAGCAACACTATCATCAACATCAATTAAACTATCATGAGAGAATATAACTTGAGATGCACCACTTGTATTTGTAGATATCACTGATAAATTTGCAGCAATAGCTTCAGCAATAACCAGACCAAACCCTTCCCACTTAGAGGTCGAAACAAAAAGATCTGCCGCAGAATAATAATCTTTAACATTTTCTTTAAGGCCAACAAACCGAAATACGTTAGATAATCCATTAATCGAAACTTTATTTTCTAACTCGCTTCTCATAGGACCTTCACCGATAATAATCCAAACAAAATCAAAATTTGAATTTTTATTCAAGTGATTTGCTGATTTTATTGCCATATCAAAGTTTTTAGCTTCTCTTAGGCTCCCAACAGAAATTATGAGCTGTGTATTCAGAGTAATACCTAATTCGCTTCTTATTTTTGCCCTTTTTTCCGAATCAAATTTATATCTAGGTAAATCTATACCATTTGGCACGGCAAGCATGAAATTATCTTTGACTGCTTTTTTATTAACAAACTCAGAAACTGCCCCCTCAGAGACATTAGTAAAAACATCGACTAAATTATTGCTTAGTCGATAAGAAAGCATGCGAAATTTCCCGCCTTCATTTCCACTATGCGCGGTGTTGACAACTCTCAATTTTGGTAACAAAATCTTCAAGATTCGAGTAACTATATTTGCATGAAACATATGACCATGAACAATATCAGGCTTATATTCAGCAATTATCTTGACTAACCTATAAATTGCTTTGATTGGATTTAAAATATCGATCTTTTTAACTATTACCTCTGGTTCAGGGGTTAATACTGCACTTCCATATAAATACACCACTTTAACGTCATCCCCATTTGAGTGGAAATTGTTTGATAGGTCACATACTATTTTCTCGGCCCCTCCAACCCCCAAGCCTGTTATAATATATAATATTTTCATTTTTTCCTCATTGAAATTATTTCGCCGACCAAAGAATTCCAAGAGTATTGTTGTCTAAACATTTCTAATTCACCCAAGAGCGTAGGGACAACAACAGAAGATGAAATAGCTAGGGATAACGACTTAGAATCAGTTCCTTGAGTATAAGCCACTAAAGAATCATAACCATTATAAATAGCCTTTGTACTAGTTTTTATACTTTCACTAGGTTCAAATGCAATAACTTTTAAACCACTAGAAGTTGATTCTAATAGGACTTGACCAAATGCTTCATAACGTGAAGTCATTAAAAATGCATCAGACACTTTGTAAAAAATTTCAGGCTCAGACGTTGACCCAAACATTAAAACTCTGTTATCCAACCCAAATTCTGATATCAGTTTTCGATAATTATCTTCCATTGGCCCACTACCCACTAAGAGAAGCTTATATCGATCATCTAAATATCTCATTGATTCAATAGCAACTTCAAAGTTCTTAATTTCAGAGAACCTTCCAAGACAAAGCAGAAAAACATCACTTTCTTTAAGTCCCAGTGAATTTCTTAGTGTATTCTTTTCCTCAATCGAAGGTTTAAAAAACCTGGTCTTATCAACTCCAAACTTTAACTCTTTTGGTTTATTCTTTGTAAATTTCAGCTTACTTACTTGGTTAGCCATATTAGAGCTAAATACAGCAACTTTTGAGGAGTTTATAGCTACAATCTGTAACATTGAAGAAAAAATGTAATTTACTTTACCACTAACACTCAATTCAAAAAATTTATCTAGCCCTTGAAAAAAAATAACCGACGGTACGAGATAACAATGATCAACTCGAAGAATCGATAAACAAAAACTAGTTACATACCCTCGAGATACAATAATGTCATAATCATATTTTAAAAGAGTAGAATTAATTAAACTACAACAGTTTTTTATTTGACGAAAATACCCAACCCCATTAACATTATACCTATATACCCTGTAATGTTCATTAATTTCACGATCTTCCAGTTTGGTATCATCTACAAAATTTCTATTTGAACACAGTATATCGACTTCAATACCCAATTCTCCCATCGCTCTTGACAACTCAGCGATAGAATTCTCCACCCCACCAATATTGGGTTTATATAATGAATTTAATATAAGGGCTCTAATGGGTTTTTTCATATTTAGTACTCTCACTTAATGTATAGATTGAAATAAGTATCGCTATAAAATACCCAGAGTAATATGATGGTATAAATTGGAGACCTAAAAATACAGTCATAAAAGAAAGCTTAAAGTAAAAGTCAGCCTTAGAAATCCTTAAAAAAAGAAATATAATCCATGAGAGAAAGAAAGCTAAACCAAACAACCCACCAAAAACCATAATATATAATATTATATTATGTGGCACTGCACCGTAAAGAGCTCTGTACTCTTCTACATTATATGCGTACCCAAAATAAGGGAAGTCTAAAAATATAAGAAATGCATTATAATAACCATCAAACCTACCAGAACCATTGAATGTCAGTTCTCGATCACTATAATGACTCCACAACGAAGAAATGGTTGCAACCAAAACAAAAGAAGAGGCTACGACTGCTAAGTCTGTTTTTTTCACCTTAGAACGGAGCAAATTGTAATTAAAACCAATAAAACTTATGAGAAACATTGCAACCACAAGAGAAAATAACCCCGTTCTAGCCGTTGTTGTTATACTTCCCACAATTATAATCAATGAAAGTATATATTTACCTCTAATATTCTCCCTAAAAAACAAAGGAATAGACGAAGATAAAAATAGGGAAAGGAAACTATAATCAAGCCAAAGAAAGCCAAATCCAGTACGATTTAAATAAGTATCAATTTTTCCAAATTCTATACCGAACTTGATATATAAGAATGATTGAAAAATTACACCCAGAGCACAAAACACTGCTGAAAACAAATAAAGTTTTATATACCGTGAAACTAATTCATTAGTTACAATTAAATCTTTTATTAAATAAGGCCAATACATAAACATAAAAAACACAAAAGCCGCTAAAAATTCGTTGTAATTATTTGAGTAGGCAGAGAGGAAAAACACAATTAAAACGTTAATTAAAAACAAAGTTAAATCTACATTTTTCTTAATAGAAATACCTTTAAAATATATAGATATAAGTATTAATATGGAACCAAAAATAACAACCCTAAACCCAAACAACGAGTAGTATGAAAAAGGGATGAGCAAAAAAATCACTCCGAGGATTGATTTAACATCAGCTTTTATTAAGTTTAACATAATTAAATACATCCCTCATTTTTTTGTATTCAACAACAATTAGACCTACACCCAAAAACAACAACATATAACTTGGGATATATTTATGAAACAACACTACAAAATATAGAATCAGTAACTTACAAAAAATTGACCTTTTTTTCTCACCCCCCCAAAAGTAATGACTACCTAATGCTCTAAGAAATAACATTACTGAAAATGAGATCAAAGTGGAAATAGCAACACCATAAAGCTGAAAGTCTTTAACTAAATATATAGACAAAACCAAATTAACTATTAATGAAATAATTGTGATGAACATTACATAAGAAGTTTTCTTACTTACATTCATTCCTATTAACATTAATTCTGAAATGGTATATATAACAGACGAAAGAAAAATAACCGAGATAATGTTTCTAATATCTGAGTATTCCTCTGGGAAAACCCCAACAATAACATCAGAAAATGATACAAACACGATGCAAATAAAAATAGAAATCGACATAATAATATCAAGCCAATCAGATGCTTTCTTTATTGCTATAATAGGGCTTTTTTTATTTAATTTATAAATATAGGGGGGCCAAATAACAGACAAAATACTCTGAAAAATAATAAAAACCGCACCTAATGTTTGTGCAACAGAATAAAACCCAACAGACTCCATTCCTAAATAATAGGATATTATAAATTTATCTGACGACGCCATTGCCCAATACGAAACTGATGACACGACTAGCGGAATGCCATAATTCAATAAACTAGGTAACAGACTTACATCTGGCGTTGATAATTTAAACTTTTCTTTTGATAATAATAATAGATATATAAAAAGAGAAATGTGTGTTGACAGGAACGCATAGAATATAGAGGATCTTTCCAAAACACCAGATTTAAAATAAATCAAAATAAACACAAGAGTTAGAGCTTTATTTAAAATCAGGTATCCAGAGTATACTTCTGCTCTTTCTTGCATTCTGAACCTCAATGATAAAAAGCGATTCGCCATTGCAATAATTGATATTACTAGTAAATACTTAACCTCAACTAATGTGAAAACTGATACGTTTAGAGTATTGACAAAAAAAAGAAACGTAATAAAAATAATAGATATAAATGCTGATGGAATTAAACATGAAGAAAACAATACTAACTTATTTTTTGTTTCATGAAACTCTCTAATATAAGAAGAATCCATACCTAAACACATTACGATTATTGAAAAACTGATTACTGACATGGAAAGAGAGTATACTCCTATACTCTCAGCACTAAATAACCACGATAAGACTGGGGTAGTAATAAAACCAACTAAAGCAGCTACCAGTGGACCGAATGAAAATATAGCAGCTTTCTTTATATTCATTTTTCTAATTCAATTATTTTTGCAGGCACACCGACGGCAGTAGCCCCATCAGGAACATCCGTGAGTACAACGGAGTTAGCTCCAACTTTAGCATTATCACCAATCCTAATTGGACCTAGAATGACAGCACCAGCACCTACTATTACATTCTTACCAATTATAGGCGGTCCGTTTAAACTAGACTCTTTACTATTACCACCTAAAGTTACATTTTGGTAAATACTACTTCCATCACCGATAACAGATCTGGGATGAATAACGACACCAATACCATTGTGATAGAAATTAACATCATCACCTATATCTACCGTATACTTTATATCACATGAAAAGATAACCCTTGACATTTTATAAATTAGATTTGCAACATTCTGATGATTTTTTAAATAAAGTCTTCTTGCTAATCGATGAAACCTTAGAACTAAATGCATTATTTTCAACCATTTTTCTTCAAATACCACTTGATGGCATTGTTAATTCCGTAATAAAAACTAACCGGATCACTATATCCTAGGAGTTCTTTTGCCTTTGATACATCTGCTTGCGAATGTCTGACATCTCCCGATCTAAACTCCCTATAAACTGGTTCGCTGTCTGCATTTACATTTTGACTGGTTAAAGCATCTTTTATTGAGTTAAATAGTTCATTCAAAGTGGTTCTATCACCCACAGCTACGTTATAGACCTCATCTTTTACGTCTTCTTCTGCTGTCGCTGCTAATAAGTTCATTTGTACAACGTTATCGATGTAACAAAAGTCTCGGCTCGTCTCGCCATCACCATTAATGTAAACGTCTTCGCCATTGATCATGGCAGCGGTCCATTTTGGAATTACCGCAGCATAGGCACCATTTGGATCTTGTCTACGGCCAAACACGTTAAAGTAACGTAGGCCAATGGTCTTGAACCCATAAGTGCGGGCGTATACGCCAGCATAAAGTTCGTTCACGTACTTAGTTACTGCGTAAGGGGACAGTGGGTTGCCGATGTTTTCTTCTACTTTTGGTAACGCTGGATGGTCACCGTATGTCGAGCTGCTCGCGGCATAAGTGAAGCTTTTCACTTCCGCCTGTCTTGCTGCATCAAGCATGTTCAGAAAACCAGTAATGTTTGCCGCGTTGGTTGTTAGTGGATCCGCGATAGAACGAGGTACAGAACCGAGGGCTGCTTGGTGCAACACATAGTCAACGCCTTGAACGGCTTGCTGGCAGGCTTTGGGTTCACGGATGTCCCCTTCCATAAAATTAAAGCGAGACCATTGTTCTTCTGATACTAGGCTTTTAACTTCATCTAAATTGTGTTGGTGACCAGTTGCGAAATTGTCTAAGCCCACTACAGTTTGGTTGAGTTTTAGTAACTTCTCTAATAGGTTTGAGCCGATGAAGCCAGCGACACCAGTTACTAACCACGTTTTTGGTGATTCCAGTAACTCTTGTTGGATTTGTTCGTATTTGGTCATTATGTTTTCCGTGTGGGGGAATAAACGTTAATAGTTAAGCTTGGGTGCTGTAGCCAGTAGGTTATGAATCGCTCGCTTCTCGCAGTTCAGAATGACGAGATTTAGGGCTTACAGTGCAGAGGTGCTCTTCATTCTTCATGATAAAGCTCAGGAGCCCTTAATCAGACTCCTGAACCTTAGCTTTATTTGAGACTAGAGGCGCATATCTACGCTTTCTTTGTCTAGAACGTACTTCAAGTCATACAGAACGTGAGCTGGCTTGCCAAGTGCGCGGATCTTCTCTACGCCCATCTCTTTGAACTCGTTGTGAGACACTGCCATGATGATTGCATCGTAATCACCTTGTTGTGGTTCTACAGATAGAGTCAACCCATACTCATGTTGAGCTTCAACGTTTGAACACCATGGGTCCACAATATCTACGTTGATGTTGTACTCTTTAAGTTCAGCAACAATATCAACCACTTTAGTATTACGTAAGTCAGGGCAGTTCTCTTTAAAGGTAAGGCCCATCACGAGTACGTTTGCACCCTCAACGTGGATGCGTTTCTTCATCATAGTCTTCACAAGCTGAGACACAACATATTGGCCCATACCGTCGTTGAGTCGGCGACCCGCTAAGATCATCTCCGGATGGTAACCGACTGTTTGAGCTTTGTGCGTTAGGTAGTAAGGATCCACACCAATACAGTGACCACCAACCAAACCCGGGCGGAATGGAAGGAAGTTCCACTTGGTGCCAGCAGCTTCAAGTACTTCGAGAGTATCAATACCCAACTTATTGAAGATGATTGAAAGCTCATTGATAAGCGCAATATTGACATCACGTTGCGTGTTTTCAATCACTTTTGCCGCTTCTGCCACTTTGATAGAAGATGCTTTGTGTGTGCCTGCTGTGATGATGCTCTTGTACAGCTGGTCAACGTATTCTGCCACTTCTGGAGTAGAGCCACTGGTTACTTTTAAGATATTCGTAACGCGGTGTTCTTTATCACCAGGGTTAATACGTTCTGGTGAGTAGCCGGCGAAGAAATCTTGATTGAACTTAAGGCCAGAAACACGCTCTACAACAGGAATACAGTCTTCTTCAGTTGCACCAGGGTATACTGTTGATTCATAAATAATCACATCACCTTCCGATACAACACTGCCTAGTGCTTCTGACGCTTTTACCAGTGGTGTCAGATCTGGCTGCTTGTGATCATCAATTGGTGTCGGTACCGTCACAATGTAAACATTACACTCTTTTAAATCTTGAAGAGTCGCTGTGTAAGATAGATGAATTGCTTCTGCAAGCTCGCTATCACTGCACTCCAACGTGCTATCGCGCCCTTCTGTTAACTCATCAATGCGCGCTTGGTTGATGTCAAAACCGATTGTTGGTGACTTTTTGCCGAACTCTACCGCTAAAGGTAAGCCTACGTACCCTAAACCAATGATCGCAATTTTTGCGTTTTCTAATGACAAATTCATAATTGGTAAACCTAGTTTTAAATGATAATTTGCTAATTAATATCTTAGCTAGCTTCCAACAACCTCAGCGAAGTCCTATAAGGTGAAAGCGATTAATAAAGAAAATATAAACTAAAGGGCTCAAAAGCACTAGAGAGCAGTGTATTGGAAGTAAATAATTGTCCAATCAGCGGCTCGGCTATTCTGAGCTAACTACCTCTTATCAAGCTGTTAATCACGCTTTATCACTTGAATAAGCGTAGTTGTAGTAGCCATAACCATAAGAGCTTGATGCTTTTTTCTCGATGGCGTTAAAGATAACACCTTTCACTTCGATACCTGACTGTTCGAAGCGGTTGCGGGCAACATCGATCTCTTTAATGGTGTTTTGACCGTAACGCGCCACCATTAGTGTGGTGCCAGCGAAAGCACCGACGATGCTTGGGTCGGTTACCGCTAATACGGGCGGAGTATCAACAATAACCAAGTCATACTCTTCTGATGCCCACTCCATTAGCTCTGCAAAGCGAGGGTGCATCAGCAGTTCAGATGGGTTGGGTGGCACTTGGCCGCGAGTAAGAATGTCTAGGTTTTCTACTGGTGTGGCTTTTACTGATTGCGAAAACTCTTGTTTGTTGCTCAATACATCAGAAAGGCCATTATCCCATTTAACACCAAAGCTTTGCTGTAGGTAACCTTTACGCATGTCGGCATCAATCAACAGTACCTTCTGGTCTGTTTTGGCCGCCACTGCCGCAAAGTTGGTCGAGATGAAAGATTTACCAATACCTGGCGCAGGGCCAGAGATCATTAACACGTTGTTTTTGGCTTCAAGCATTGCAAAATGCAAGCTGGTGCGAAGGCCACGCAGCGCTTCAACGGAAAGGTCTGCCGGGTTCGATTCAGCAAGCAGTGCTTGAACGCCTTTTGTTTGTATTTTCTTCGATTTAAAACGGTTAGTTAGCTCAATTTGTAAATCAGATTTTGGTACCGCTGCATAAACAGGCAGGCCGATTTGTTCAATTTGGTCTGGGCTTTCAACGCCACGGTGGAATGCCGCTTTCACTAATACAAATGCGACACTTAACATGCCACCCAGTAGCGTTGCTAATACAACAATCAACGGCTTCTTAGGTTTTACAGCGCGAGCATACGCTTGTGCATCATCTAAGATACGAACGTTACCGACCGTACCGGCCTTGATAATGCTCAGCTCTTGGACCTTGTTTAAAAGCTGGATGTAGATTTGTTGGTTTACTTCAACATCACGTGTCATACGAAGTACTTCACGTTGTGTTTTCGGTAGCTTTTGTACTTGCTTATTTAAACGCTCTTTCTCGCTTAATAACGTCTTACGTTTGTCAAGCAGTGCTTTATATGCCGGGTGATCTTTAGTGAAGCGCTGGCTGATTTCACTCTCTTTAAATGTTAGTTCATTCAATTGCGCTTCAAGCTCTACCATTACCTTCAAGGTGGATTGTGCTTCTAAGCCCAAATCGATCGATTCGTTCTTTTGGCGGTAATTGTTTAGTACGTCTTCGTAGCCAGTTAGCTCAGATTTAATGCCAGGAAGGTGGCTCTCTAGGAACTGTAGGCTCTTTTCTGCTTCTGCTGAGTTGCGCTTCACGTTCTGTAAGAAGTAGATCTGGCTAATGTGGTTCAGTATTTCAGAAATCTGCTGTTTGTTTTCGCCTTCAAAGCTCAGCTTCAAAATCCCGGTCTGCTTACCTTGCTCAGACAGAGACAAAGAAGCTTTCAACCATTCGATCGCTTCTAGTCGGCTACGTTGACCTATTGAGAATTCAAAACCGTTATGTGATTCGAAACCCGCCACAAACAAGCTGTAGTCATCAGAAGTTGCTAGCTCACCCACTTTGCCTTTTAAGATAACGCGCTCATCGTCACGAACCAATTGGTAAGTGCCTTGCTCGGCATCAACAACCTGAATCGTGTGGACATATTCGCTCGCATAGCTTGGCAAGGTAAAACGGCTCACAACAATATGGTTGATGTCGCCGGTTAAGCGCGCGAACCCTTTGCCTACGATGGGCGCATAATTTGGAGAGGTTACGGTGGTTAAATTGAATTTATCAACTGTTTCACCCAAGATCATACGCGACTTGATGATTTCCACTTCTGTCGTCGCAGAAGATTCCTGAGAGAATAATTCACCCATGTCACCAACCATAGAAGAAATGCCACCAGAGCTCTTCTCTTCAATTTGGATCAGTGCATCGGCTTTGTATATCGGCGTTGAAAGCAAGGCAAACGCAATACCAAACACAGCAAAAGCAAATGTGGTGAGCATGATTAGCCATTTAGCATCTAATAAGATGCCAAGTAGTTTTCCTAAATCTATCTCATCAGGGTTATCTTTGTGTGATTGCTGAGATGGTTGTGTTGTCATCAGATTGCTACTTCCTAAACTAGTATTTTGAAGAGAAGTTAAATACGGCTTATACGCTTCTCTTCTATTTGATTCTATTAATAGCTATGCATCATAGCTTAACCGGACGTCTCTAAAGCTTAACTAGATAGTTTATCTAAATGTTAATTACAGCTTTTTCGCCCAAGCTTGGGCTGCTTCGTCAATCAACTGATAAGCATGTTCAAATGCTTCTCGACTTTGACGATATGGATCGGGAATATCTTTTTGGCCAATCCACTGACCAAACAACATGGTTTTACCACGCGCTTCTGGTGAGATTTGAGTGAGCGCTTCTAAATGGCCCTTCTCCATCACCAATATCAAATCATACTGGGCACAAAGCTGTGGTGTAATTTGCTGCGACTGATGATTTTCAACATCGACACCATTTTCAGCGGCGATTAAAATCGCCGTGTCGTCTGCGGGCTTACCAATTAGACGGCTTTTTTCAGCAGCGATACCAGCAGAAGCTACCTCTTTGTTCGGTAGCAGTTTTTGAAGAACGCGCTCTCCAGTCGGGGAACGACAAATGTTACCCACACAGACCACTAAAATTTTATTAAACATAATTGTCTCTAATTGTATTGGGCCTACAAACATAAAAAATCAGGTTACACGCAACATGCAACCTGATTATCAATCTGAGCTAATTACCAATTACGAACGCGCAGCATGCCTTCGGTTAGCTCGTTGAAGCCTGAAATGGTTGGTACAAGCTGACCAATGACACGGTTCCATCGGCTGATTGGCGCGGCGGTAACATAAACAATGTCGTAAGGTTTTAAATCAAACTCGGTGCCAATGACTAAAGCTGAGGCATCTTCCATATTGAGTTGGTAAACATCGGCCATACGCTCTGATTTGTCATCTGAAGTACGAATAACAAACACACCGGTCGCATCTGCTGTAAGTTGGTTGATGCCACCTGCGTTGCTGAGTGCTTCCGTCAGGCTCATCCCTACTCTATCGATCTTCAACAATTGTGGGTCATTCACTTCACCCATCACGAACACTTTTTGATTATCGTTACGCGGCACGTGAACAATATCACCCGCTTGAAGTAAGCGGTTTTGAGTTAAGTCACCACGCTGCATTAAGCCGTAAAGTGAGAGGTTTTCTTCTACGCCATTACGCGTTAATGAAACATTACGCCAATCAGCATCTTCAGACAAACCGCCTGAGCGATTCACAGCATCCAGTAACGTTAATGGGATATTGGTGATGGCTTGCTGGCCCGGTTTAGACACTTCGCCAGTAATATAAGTTTTCTTAGAGCGGAAAGCGGCGACGTTAACATCAACCTGAGGGCTTTCGATGTACTTAGCTAAGCGAGTGGCAATATCAGCACGCACTTCACGAACGGTTTTTCCCGCCACTTCTACTGTACCAATGTACGGGTAGAAAATCGTACCATCAGCATGAACCCAGTTACCTGCTTCGGTACTACTACGGTAAGAGCCCGCCGGAATCGTCAGTTCAGGGTGATCCCAAATAGTGATGTTTAGGATATCACCGACACCCACTTGGTATTCATAGTTTGCAATATCGACATCTAATGTCGGATTAGCTTGGGAAACCGACAAAGATTCATTTCGGTAACTCGATACTGATTGTGCTGTCAGTGGGTAAAGGTTTACCACATCAGAGATATCAGATTCTTGCTGTTCCTCTGAAGGTTGAATCACATTCTTGTTGCCAGTAGAAAGGTGAGTTCCTGGAGTTGTACACCCTGCAAGCAATGCAGGAAGGAGCGCTAAAAGGAGGCTATTTTTATTAATCTTCATGTTAACCAAGTCATAGGAACAGAATGTGTTTTTACATCTGATGGGATAAAGGCTACTGATTTTATCAGTTGCTGAGTATTAGAAAGAGATACGCAGAAAAAAACATGAGATAGATCACACTTTATTAATGAGTAGATACGCTACCGCCCATTGATATTCCGCGACATCACACTGCGTAATTATGTACACCACCATTGTAAAATTAAATGCATACAACTTATGAATGACGATGATTTTATAAAAAATGAACACATAATAATGCAGATGCATACATTAGTTTAATCCGTATGCATTATCCACAAATTGTGTATGTTATCAACCTAGTTGAATTGTTTTAAGTTTAAGAGTCTAAGAGCAGGTGCGGGATGCGGGTAAACGAGATGCGAAGAGCCCAAGAGCAGATACGGGATACGAGTGAACGAGATGCGAAGAGCTAAAGAGCAGATGAGAGTAGCGAGATACGAGTAAACGAAGAGCTAAGAGCAGGTAAAGCCGTTACGGGATGCTTTTAGCTCCTCCCCTTTATCACAGCTGTTGCTTGGCAGAAAATACCAACATAATGGGAGGCAGGGAAGGGTTGGTAACACATAGATTAACATCCCCCTCTAACTCCCCCCTTTGATGAATATCACCGCTCACAAACGAACGGCGTTCAAGGGGGAGAACCAAAAGCTAGGCTCTCGCAGACTTAATTACTCCCACCTGCTTTAAAGCTCTTCAAGACTCGATTACCCACATCTCGATACTACTCTTCTCTCGCTCTTCGATACCCGTTTACTCGCATCTCGATACTGCTCTTCCCCGCTTTTCGCATCCCGCTTACTCGCATCTCGATACTGCTCTTTCCGCTCTACTTAACGCTACTTGGTCTTTGGAACCAAGGTGAGCGAGCATCGGTTTGATCGAACAAGTTGTACTGCTTATTCAGCACTTGGCCACCGTCCCGTGTGATCGGTAACCAAGTAAAGCCAGCACGGCTTGAGCTTGGTTTCACGGTGACTAGATCAAACGGAATCGACACGTAGAAGCCTTTGGTATAGCTGCCTTCGCCGTATTCTTCAGTTGTCATGTCGGTTAGGCTGACAAACGCACCGGCAATCACGCCGCTCTTGAACTGCTTAGAGAAGTCGACACGAGTACCGATATCACCCGCAAGGAATTTACCGATGCCCACTTTAAGTAAGGTATCGCTCAAGAAGTCCCATTGTGGTGTGTAGTAACCGGTAATAAAGCCAGTGGTGCCTTTGTCGATTACTTTGTACGTTCGGCTGCTATCATCTGGGTTGACTTGGATCTCTTGATCAAACGTACTAAACCAGCTTTCAGGGTCACGTTGACTGATCGCGGTCATATCTGCGCCAATCGCCCAGTTTTGGTTGAATGGACGATAAAGGATTTCGCCACCCACACCCGCGAACATGCTCTCTAGGTAACCGCCGTAGGCTTGGGTGTAGACACCGCTGCCGTAGTCTTCAAACCACGTCAGTTGTAAACGGTCTAAACGAACCGGATCGTCAACGTAAGAGCGGAACAAGGTTCTTACTCTTGGCGTTTGGTCCGTGCCGTCTGATGGAATTTCGTAATTAAACTTGTCGTAGTTATCGACTAAATTAACATAAAGAGAACCCGACAGTTCGACATTGTTTAACGCCCAAAACGAAGCATTGGTGTATAAACCCAAACTGTATAAATAGAAGTTTTCAGCCGAACCGAACGATTGAGCTAGGTTTGGGGAAATCGACACATCGAATCGCTCACGCCCATCATGATAAATAACGGATTTCTTATGCTCTAGTTCGTGAGTATCGGTTGCATCACTGGTTTGAGCATTGAGATAACTATTGTTAGCTGCCGCTTTGAATACTTGGGCATCTACCGTTGTCTCGGTGAGTTCCATCGATTTATCATTCTCGATGATTTTATAGGTATCGATATAACTCGGCACCGCGTTGGCAATCACGGTCGCACCGCGCTCAAGGGCGATGTCTCTGTCTCGGTATTTAACCTGAGTGCCCTTTACCACAATACTGTTATCGTCGACCAAGATTTGCGCTTGTTCATAGCCAGCGATCGTTTCAAGCTCTTCCGCGAGGGCTGCCATATCAATATCGTCAACCGTCTCGACACCGCTTGGGCGCAATTCTGCTGTTTCAGTATCTCGCCACACAGAATACATTTCATTAAAGTTGGTAGAGAGATCAAAGCCAAGGGTTAAGGTATCGCCTCGCTCATAGCTGACTTTCGCAGAACCCCAATCAGTGAAACGGTACACAGCACCCACGTTCCATGGCGTGTGTTGTGTCATGTCAACACCTGTACGCGCAGGAAAATCTTGAGAATAATCATTGCCATCGTATTCAAGCTTCAAGGTTAGCGGCTTATAAGGAGTTTGATATTCAAAGCCGCCATAAATCGCCGCATCGCCTTTAAACCAGCGTTCAAAATCGACACTGCCACCATTACCTTTATAATCAGACGGGCGTTCGCAATACTTGTCACTGGCTTTACACAGTGGATTAGTGAAGTTTCCACTGGTGCCCATGTACCCCCAGGCCATGCCCAAGGTAAAATCAACAGGACCAAAGCGTTTAGTTGCCGCAACAAATTCTCCATCAAATAAGCCTGTACCACCGAAATCACGCACACCTACCGACATTTCCGGCAAGTAGTACCCTTCATCGATCAAACGCAGTTTAAAGTCTATGCCTTTATCGGCAAGCTTGTTACAACCACTGAATGAGTTTTGAGAACAATCTTGATCTCCACCTCCGCTATAAAGCACGTCTTGTACTTGTGTATAACGAATGGTGGTTTCAAGCCAAGGCATGAGCTGTAGGCTGACGTTATAAAAATGGTATTCATTGTTAAACGAAGCACTAAAGTTGAACTCACCTTCTGGTGCCATTCGGCCTGTTGGCATTTGCATTAGACCAACACCGCCAAAGTTCATTTGCGACGTTCTGTATTCTGTGTCGTCGAATGATGATTTTTCTGCTCTGATCGAAGAGGAATCAATGGTTGTTTCGGCAAAAACCGACACACTACTGGTCATTAACAAGGCGCAGGTAACCGATGTGCACACTGCCGATAGAGGGAATGATTTCTGTTTCAGCATTACAGGCCAACCTTATGACGTAGCAAATAAACGATATCTTGGTTCAACGTTGAGTATTCCGATGGCAAAGAGTAAAACGCCATAAATACGATGGCACCTGGTGCCAGGTAAACCGGTTGTTCGTTCCAGTAAGCGTATTGAATGGTTTGCACCACACCGTCTGGCTGAACAACATACGCCACGCTTTTATCCGTTGATTCACCAACAAAGCCGTTCGGCAAGGCATCGAGATAGTCATTCAACGTTCCATGCTCAATCAGATTCATTGTTACCGACTCTTTCATTACCCCCATCAACTGAATGGACGTTGGTCGTTGTGGTAAGTACAGAGAAAAGGCTTGAGCTTGGCTGTCTGACGACTTGTTAGTATTAGAACTTGAAACAAGTAACGGGTTCTTATCTAATTGCGAGATAACCGCATTGCGGTCTAATTCAATAAAAACTCGATTGAGATATTGGAAAGAAGCTAATTGTTGCTTTACCAGCTTTGCTTCTGGTTCTTCTACCGCGAAAGCGTCAAGCTGGTTAAATACATTGCGCTTTTTGGCTTCGATAGCTTTATTAGATTTGTTAGATTCAGTATTGGTTTTATCAAACAGTTGAGCTGAAAGGGGGAAATAACCAATACTGCCGCTAGCATTTTCGTTAGAGCTAGCGTTCGCGTCGTCTAACACCTGAAGCAGTCGAACGTTAGCTTTATACTCAAGCGTCACACCTTGAAGAGGAAGCTCGATTGTTGTTTTAACCGAAGGCGTAACAACGTTAGACGCCGCAGAAGCGTAGCTAAAAGTACACATAGATAACAGCGTGCTCAACGTCAACAGAGCTCTCATCGTTAACGTAGGTCTCACCGTTAATAAAGTTCTCACCAATGGCAACCGACGTCCCGTCATTTTTGATGCGTGACTAATATAATTCATCATTTTAGTTCATTACCCTGTTCGTTAATTGCTTCGATAATGCTTAAGGACGGTTAACTCAAGCCTTGTCATATCAGGGCCTAAATACTGTATGGTTTTGACCACTTTGCCTTTGCTGTCGACCCAATATTCGTTGGTGATCTCTTGCTCTAACATTGGGAAGTGAATTTTTTCTTGAAACTTCTTGGTGTCAATAGACGCTAACGGTGTTTCTACCGTTTGATTCCCTGCATACGTTCGGGTGATATTTGCTTTATAGCCAAATCGATAGTTGGGTTGCCAGTCGTAAACCGCTTGCCACTTTTGGGCACCGGGGTTAGCTGACACATCAAACGCAGAAGAAGAATCTGGTGACGAGCTATTTGCAGAAGAGAATACATCCAACGGTTGGAATGCCAAACCAGAAAGATTTTCGTAAGGAAGCAATAACGTTTGTACGATGCGTCCATTTTCAGTGACGATCATCGCTTTGTCAGAAGACATCCACTTTAACTGCTCTGCACCCGTTTGAGGGTTTTCACCGACGTAGGCCAAAACCATGAAGATTTTGCCTTGATCGTTTACTTCCGCATAAATGCTGGAATAAGGTAACGTTTGAATGTATTCCTGGGATAGCTCAACATCAGAGCTTCCAAAAATGGCTTCATCAAAAGTAGAGTTAACATCTTGAAACTGCTGAGAACAACCAGCAAGAAAAAGACCAAGAGATATGATTAGAGGTTTAAGCATGACGAGTTCTGCTTCCTAGCAATCTGGTTGCTGCTGTCCAATATGGAGAGTTAATCAATTAGATATAAAAAAACCACTTTATGCTTTCACATAAAATGGTTTAGACACTCACTACAAAAAACTAGTTAGTTGTTGTAGTTACTGTGGCACCAGTATCATTAGAAGCAACCGCTACTGCTGCTGCTGCTGCTACTGCTGCTGTTGCTACTGCTACTGTTGTTGCTGTGCCTGCTGCTACTGCAGATGCACCAGCACCAGCTGCCGCACCACTAGTACCAGCTCCAGCTCCAGCGCCCGCTGCTGCTGTTTCTGTTGCTGCAAAAGCACCGCCCGAGAAGCCAACTGCTAATGCAGCTGCTAAAGCCATTTTTTTCATAATGATTTCCATTAATATAAACGTTTATATGTAGAGGATGATTTTCACACCCTCAATCAGTTGCTCAGCTTAAACAACTGATTGATCATGATAGATAATAACCACAATCAAGTAAATGAGTAAATCATAAGCAATACCTTATAAAACGTATTTAAATGTCAACATCATCAAATGGTGTTCTATTTTCTATTAGGTGGCTGTCAGGAGCTACACTTCCTTCCTAAAAGCAAAACGAAACAACACAATAAGCAGACCAAACATTCCGCCTAAAAAGGCACCAACCAACACAATCAGAGTTCGTTTTGGTTTGTCTCTAGTAATTGGCTGCTCGACATTTTCAAGAAAACGAAAGGTTTGGAACTTAACATTTCTATTAATTTTTAAGTTATTTAACATATCTAACTTTGCATTAATCTGATGAAGACGAGGTTCAATAACGCTTAAATTTTTGACAGATTCTAAAGCTTGAACTTTTGCTTGCAAACCCTTTGAACCTAAATCAATACCAAAGATTTCACCACTATTCCCGGTCTGAATCGGCTTATCAACTCCAGCAGCTTTTGCTATACCCATAGCATATTTAGCACGCTCTGTTTCTACTAACAGCTGATTCTTTGCTTGTGTTTGTATGATTCTCTTTTGCTGAATTAATTCATTGCGTTTACCATTAATAACAGCCTGCAAGTTATTGAATGCGTCTTGGTGTACTCTTGCCTCTGTAACCGATATATAAGAAGTCAACAAGTCAAAACTGTCTTGCTTGGTCATAGTTTGAAAACGAATAAAATACGGAGAGTTACGATTATTCTTATCAACAACAGACACAGAAACCCTATCAAACCATTCATCATACAACTTTCTAATCGCATCATCAGTCATCTCACCAGAAGAGATAGAACGCTTGAAGTCTTGAAATTTTTCACTACTGTCTAAAAAGGTTCTTTTGTTATTCGCTGAGTCAAACGTATTAATAAAATCTTGAAATAAGACTTTCGAATCAACCAAACGATCGAGTTCTTTGCTAACCAATACCGTGCCATCATCTTGATAGATATTAAACACTGGCTGAAATTGCTTCACTTGTTGTTGATACTCTGTAATATTTTGAGATTGCGCTTGTACAATCTTAGCCTCAGAAGACCACCACTCTTGAGAGAACAATGCGAAACAAACACTTACTAGTGTGAATAAGACCGTGACTACAACAATAGTGAGTTTCCCTTCCCATACAGCCTTAAAAAGCTCTTTAAAATCAACATCATGACCTTGTGTGTACAACGGTGGGTTTTGTGCGGAGTAGTACTGTGGGTGAGGCTGTTGTTTCACTATAAATCTCTCAATCAATCCAAATAAATGACAATAGAATGCTATCACACAGTATAACTTTAGTATCGTCTAATCTTACTCTTTATGATAGAAGTAGATACAAAACCAACGCTAACTGAGCCTACAACAGATGAGTCAGAATATCTTGCAAACCTAAGAGGGCCTCTGATCATCATGCTAGTGATTGGCAAACATACTCTAAAATATGTAAACGTTGATTTAACACTACCACCTAGGCTAGAACTTCTATGTATCAATCTTCTCACTGGCGAGAAATCAACAGCCTCATGATGCGTGTTCACTTTTTTTGATAGCGACAAAAAAGATGTATCTAGAGTTTTCTCATCTTTATCAAACTGAACAGAGCTCCCTTTCATAGACTTCCCCTAAGTATAAACCAACCGATAGACTCTAATTCCTAAGAAAGATCACGTAGATTTTGTCTTACTCTTTTATATCGAATACAAATACATTAAAATTGGTTGAAACAAATACTCTTAGGCTTTAGTTGTGTTAATCCCATTTCTTGATCTATCTTTTTTATTCTTCTTTTCTCTTGCAACAATCTTTTTACTTCGCAAGTTTGCTAAGAAGATTGGTTTAGTAGACAAGCCAAATGCTCGAAAGCTACACAACGGAGCGGTACCACTTATCGGTGGTATTTCAATTTGCATATCTATCCTCTACTTTTTGTTAAACAACCCCAATATACTCCCAAACACCCCTTTATATGCAGCGTGCTTGATAATTCTAGTCGGTGTTGGTGCTTTAGATGATAAGTTTGATATAAGTTTTAAACTACGCTTTGTGATCCAAGCTGCTTTATCTATTGCAATGATGGTTATAGGTGGTATTGAACTTAATACGATTGGAGATATATTGGGTTCTGGTGAAGTTGTTACACTAGGCTGGTTCGGCTATTTAGTTACAGTGTTAGCTGTAGTAGGTGCGATAAACGCATTTAATATGGTCGATGGTATCGATGGACTTTTGGGTGGCTTATCGATTGTTACATTCGGCGGGCTAGGCATTATGTTAAATCATGACGGCCAACACAACTTAGCATACATATGCCTAGTGCTTATAGTCATTATCGTACCTTACATTTTATTGAACTTAGGAGCGTTTGGGCGGAAGAGAAAAGTTTTCATGGGTGATGCTGGTAGTATGTTAATTGGCTTTACTGTTATTTGGTTACTACTACTTTCAAGCCAAAATGGTAGTGCCCCTCCACTAAGACCAGTGACAGCTTTATGGCTTATAGCTCTGCCATTAATGGATATGATGGCTATTATGATTCGTAGAGCGCGTAGAGGTGACTCTCCATTTAAGCCTGATAGAGAGCATTTGCACCACATTTTTCAACGCCTAGGGCTTAGTTCTACGCAAACACTTATTGTTATTTGCTCTATAGCCACGACATATGCAGGCATAGGTATATATGCAGAGATGATAGGAATATCAGAATATGTTATGTTCTATCTATTTATAATTTTCTTCATAATTTACCTGTTGTTGTTAAGCCCGATTTCAGATAATAAGTGCGACATTCATGGAAAGGTGTAGAAGAGGAAGCCAACTGCTGAAAGTGGTACGCTCTTCTCGCCAAAGAAACAAGCAGTACTACCATGAATTATCAGCAGTTGACCGAGGGCAGAAGATACCAGATTTCTGCTCTTTTGGAACGGGGGATTTCGGTTTCTGAAATAGCTAAAACTGTTCAGTGCCATCGCTCTACGGTATATCGTGAGCTTAAACGCGGCAGTAGAGGCAGTCATTATTGCCCAAGCGAAGCTCAGGTATTCTCAATCAAAAAACGCACATCAGCTCGTAAATACAGAATACCTCAGGAGCGTGTTGATTTTATCCGTCTCCTTTTGGAATCGGATTGGAGTCCAGAGCAGATTTCCAGTGTATTAACGAGAGTCGGTGCCGCTGTCAGCCATGAGTGGATCTACCGATTTGTTGCGCAGGATAAACGCTTGGGAGGCAAGTTATATCGCCACTTGAGGCAAGGTCACAAGCGGTATCGTCGCGGTAGAAAAGAGAAAGCGCCAGCGATCAAGAATGCTGTTTCTATCGATGATAGGCCAAGCATCGTTGACAGTAAGGAGCGATTGGGTGATTGGGAAATCGACACCGTATTAGGCAAACATGGCACTGGTGCTATGGTGACAATTTTAGAGCGTAAAACACGATTTTACGTGGTCAAGAAAGTGCCATCGAAGTCAGCAGATGATGTCACCAAAGCCACCATCGAGCTACTCATGCCTTATAAGGAACATGTCCATACCATCACGGCAGATAACGGGAGAGAGTTTGCAGGCCACGAAACCATCGCAAAGGCGTTGGAGGCTGATGTGTACTTTGCCCACCCTTATAGTTCTTGGGAGCGTGGAGCCAATGAGAATGCTAACGGGCTTTTAAGGCAATATGTGAAGAAAGGAACCGACTTAACAACGGTAACAGACAGCGATATTGAATTCGCTGTATCACGGATAAATTATCGACCGAAAAAGTGTTTAGACTTCAAGCAACCAGCGTGCGTATTTCGGCTGATGTGACCCCTAGTTTCGTTTTTAATCGACCACCTTTTTAAGCCTCTCTTTTCTCTTCCTTAGTTTTACTCCAAGTGGTCGATTTAAGCCAGTTTTCTCATTGATTCCCCTCGTAACTCGATTCTATGACTTTGATGAACCAACCTATCTAAGATCGCATCAGCGATCGTCGAGTTGTCGATCATCTCGTGCCATTCTTTTACAGGTAGTTGGCTGATAATGATCGTACTGCACTCTTGGTATCTATCTTCTAGCACTTCGAGAAGATTACTTGCATGCTCTTGGCTGAGTTTTTCCATTCCCCGGTCATCGATAACCAACAGTTTTTTCTTAGACAAGCTCAGTAGTAGCTTTTGATAGCTGCCATCAAGGCGGCTACTACTCAGGTCATCAAGTAAACGATTTAGGCGATAATAACGACTTGGGCAGTGTTGCTCACACGCCTGCTCGGCGAGCGCACAAGCAACATAGGTTTTACCTGCACCTGTTGCACCTGTAATCAGGACATTCTGTCGCTTTTGTAAATAAGTGCCTGATAATAACTCTCCCATCATTGCTCTTTTTAAGCCTCGTTCTGGGCGGTAGTCCAGTTGATTACCGCTAGCGCTTAGGCGCAGCTTGGCTTGCCGTTTAAGTCGTTGGATTTTGGTTTGATCTCGGTTCACTATCTCATGATCAAGGATGAGTCCTAACCTTTCTTCAAAGCCAAGTTCAGCATAGGTCGCGGGGTGTATTCTTTGCTGTTCCAGTGCATCAGAAGCATGACTTAGGCGTAGTGATTTTAACTGTTGGATTATTGCGTCCATATTGTTTCTCCTAGTGGTAGTAGTTGGAACCACGAACATTAGTGTGTTTAAGGTTTGGTGTATCAGTGGAAGGCTGAGAGAGAGTGCCTTCACGATGGTTCTTCAATAAGTTTTTGACGAAGCCAAGGTATGGCTTCTCTGTCACTAAGGCATCTCGGCAAGCTTGTTCTAACCGTGCGTCTGAGTGCTTTTTGGCAAGACTTAGTAACCCAAAGCAACTTCTAAAGGCCAATGCTTCATGCTCTGGGCGTTTGAGCAACATCTGAGTCAGTTCACCTGTGGCTGGCCCAATAGATTTTCCCCAACGGATAAAACGCTCGGGTGTCCATGATTGGTATTGATGGTTGCTTGGCATATGCTCGTAAACGGTAGAGAGACCATATTCTTTTTGGCTTGTGCAGTGGTGAGCAACAATGCTCCCTTTGTGGTAGATACGTATTATTTGATGCGTTGCTTCAAGCTCAACTTGTTGCCCAACAAGTTGGTGCGGCACAGAGTAGAAGTGCTTTTTATATTGAATGTGATAATCAGGGGAGACGGTTGCTCGTTTAGTTTCGATATACACATATGGTTGCGATGGCAGTGGTTTTAACGCTGGACGGTCAACTTTGTTGAACAAGTCATGTCGATTGACACCAAGCTGCTTCATCTCTCGTTGGTTTAAGTCATGCATCAGCTTTCGGATAGCCAGGTTCAGCTCAGCCATTGTATAGAACACTTGGTGGCGAAGGCGCATCATTATCCAGCGCTCTACGATGAGAACTGCGTTCTCAGCTTTGGCTTTATCTTTAGGCTTGTAGGGCCTGGCTGGCATCACAGCAACGCCGTAATGTTGTGCCAGTTTTCGGTAGCTCTCATTGAGGATAGGGCTATGACGGTCTGCTTTCGTTATAGCAGATTTCAGATTATCAGGTACAAGTAGATTCGGAGCACCACCAAAGTGATTAAAGGTATTCACATGAGCCATGAGGAAGTGTTCAAGCCCTTGGCTCTCACTCGCCTCGACATAGGTGTAATTTGACGCCCCTAAAGTGGCGACAAATACCTGAGCATGTCTGCATTCTCCTGTATCTGGATTCACAACAGGGATCGTTGGGCCACAGTAGTCAATGAAGAGCTTGTCACCAGCATGGTGAAGTTGGCGCATACTGCGTTTTTGTGTCTTTAGCCAACGTCTATACAGTTCGCAGAACTGTGTATAGCCATAGGCTTTGTCTTGATGCTGATGACAATACTCTTCCCAAAGCAAAGCTTTAGTCATCCCTTTACGCTTCAATTCTAAGTAGCAGAGAGTGAAATCAGGCATCACTTTATGCTGAGAAGATGAGCGACCATCAAACAAAGCTTGGGTGACTTGATTTTCATGATGAGTCTCTTCCAGTGGCCACGTGAGGCCACTGGATTTAAATCGGGATAGATGCTGGGATACAGTGGAATGAGCAATATTGAGGCAAGCGGCGATCTGTCGATTAGAAAGATTGCACTCGTATCGGAGGCGTAATATTTCCTTAATTTTATTCATTGGCATTCTCTTTTTCGGCATGATTTATCCTTAGTGCTCTCAACATGAAAGACTCAGGTTAAACCTATTGATTTAAAAGAGAAAAGAGGTTTATTTCGGTAAATCGACCATCGATTTCGGAAACACACCGAAAAGTGGATGATTAAAACCGAAATGAGTGGTCGGTTAAAAACGGATTTGGTGGTCGATTAAAACCGAAATAGGCGGTCGGATAGCTCCGAAATATGCACCAGCGATTGTCTTTAAAGAAATGGTATTGGCTGCTTGATATTGGAGAGTGTCGCACTTCGGAGTTGAATTCGGGAGTAATATATGGAAAATAACTGCATATTTAAGAGGTAAGCTTCCAAATAAATAAGATAGTGGTAGTTCAATAAATAAGATAGTGGTAGTTCAATAAAAATGTTCGATTAGAGCAATACGACAAATTTCTTTGATATGATGAAGCTATGTAGCTTCATCATTAATAGACTCAATAACATCTGAAATTTTATTTGCAACTGTTGTTACGGAAAATTCACGCTCTAATAACAGATAGCCCATATTTCCAGTGTTATGCCTTAATTTCACATCTTGGTATAATTTTATCGCATTAGCCAAAAAGCTTTTATCGTCACCATTGATTGTAATTAACCCTGCATTATTTGCATGTAATAAGTCCATTAAATCATTGCCTTCATTTACACTACCTAAAATCGGCAAAGATTGAACCATGTAGCCTAGTAACTTGCCTGGGAAATTATGTGCGGTATGTTTAGCTGATAAAGAGAAAAGACCAATATCAATATCAGATAAAATTTCTTTAAACTCTTTCTGATTAACCGATGGTAAATATGAAAAGTTATCAAGCTCCCACTTCATAGCTAAGTCATTGATCAAGCGTACCTCATCCCCCTGGCCAACAAATAAAAAATGGGCTTTTTCGTAAGTCTTCATTGATAAAGCCAACCTCATCAGGTTAGCCATATCTTGCGCATGTCCAATGTTCCCACCGTAGAAATAAATAATTTTATCTCCTAGGTTTAACTTCTCCCGAATACTAATTTTTTGTCGCTCTGTAGGTTTTAGGGAAGCCCAATTACGCAATATTTCGGTGGGATATCGTTTAGGTAACATCTTATTAAAAACTTGTTGATTTTTTTCCGACATCAGACCTATGACATTAGCTTGATCATAGGAGTTTCTTTCAAAATACCTAAAATAACGTTCTATCAAGGATCCGGCTTTAATCATTCCTGCATCGATAACCCATTGAGGAAAGAAATCTCTAAGTACCAAATATGCTGGACAACTACAACGATGTTTTAATTTACTAACTAAACCACCAAAGAAAATAGAGGGTGAATAGTAGACAATACCGTCGAACGTATTAGGTTTAACCTTAGAAGAAATAGCTTTCCATGCATTATGAGAAAGCATGCTTTCGTTCATAGCACGTTTTATCTTACTTACGTTTTTGGTTTCCCCAGCTAAAAAACGCCAAACACGAATTCCGTCAATGTCCTTTTCAACTAAAGGTGATGTAACACCAGAATCCGGCGTAATTACCGTTACATCATGCCCCATAGCATTGAATTGCAAGGCTAATTCATGAAACATTTTAGCACCTACACGAGTGCTATGAGGCAGGTAGTCATCAATAATTAAGGCTAATCGCATTAATACTCTTTCCAAACAACGCGATTAACGTAATCAGTGTAAGAATGAATAATACGAATAACCTTGTCGGATACATTAGGCATAGAATAATCGTAAACTTGTCGTAACAAACGCTCCTCACCACGACTTTGGCTTTCCAGGATGCTTAAAGCCTGCATTACGCGTTTTACGTCAAGTCCAACCATCATAACTGAAGCCTCTTCCATACCTTCAGGTCGCTCATGCGCTTCCCTCAAGTTTAATGCAGGGAAGTTCATTATGGATGATTCTTCGTTAATTGTGCCACTATCTGACAACACGACCTTAGAGTTCTTCTGTAGATGATTATAATCATGAAACCCCAATGGCTTTAGTAATTGAATATTTTCATGGAATTCAATGCCTTGAGCTTCAATTCTATTACGTGTTCTCGGGTGCGTAGACACAATCACAGGTAAGTCATAATGATCAGCTACTGAATTTAGCGTTTCTGCTAGCTTTGCTAACTGTTTTGGTGAGTCAACATTTTCTTCGCGATGAGCGCTAACAACAAAAAACTGACCTTGCTTTAAGCCTAATCGAGATAAAACATCTGAAGAGTCAACTTGAGGCATGTAGTAATTTAAAACCTCAAACATAGGACTACCCGTTTTAATCACTCGATCAGCAGGTATTCCTTCAGCTAGTAAATAATCTCTTGCTATTGAGCTATACGTCAAGTTGATATCAGCAGTATGATCTACTATTCGACGATTAGTCTCCTCCGGTACACGCTGATCAAAACAACGGTTACCTGCTTCCATGTGGAAAATAGGAACCTTACGTCGTTTAGCTGGAATGGCAGATAGGCAGGAATTTGTATCCCCCAAAACTAACATCGCATCAGGTTTGATTTCTTCTAGCGCTTGATCAACATTTATAATAACTTGTCCAATCGTCTCTGCCGCATTTTTACCTGCAGCATTCAAAAAGAAATCAGGTTTACGTACTCCCAAGTCACTGAAGAATACTTCATTTAACTCAAAGTCGTAGTTTTGCCCTGTATGCACTAGTATATGTTCGCAATGCTCATCTAGTTTAGCTAAAACTCGAGATAAACGAATGATTTCCGGGCGAGTTCCCACCACTGACATTACTTTCAATTTTTTCATTATCTTTCCTATATTACAGTGGCTTTGCAAACGTATCAGGCTTTTCACGATCAAAGATTTCATTTGCCCATAACATAACGATAAGCTCTGAATCACCAATATTCGTCACATCATGGCTCCAGCCAGGTACGGTTTCAACAACAGTATAGTCATTACCAGTTACGTCTTTTTCGTAACATTCACCAGTTGCTATATTCTCAAATCGAAATTTCGCTTCTCCTTTTATCACTAGAAACTTTTCGTTCTTTGTATGGTGATAATGCCCCCCGCGAGTTATACCTGGGTGGGCTGTAAAGAAAGAAAATTGCCCTGCAAACTTTGTTTTCAATAGCTCACAAAATGAACCACGCGGGTCGGAATATGCGGGTACAGTATAAGAAAACTGTTCAGGTGAATAGTAACTGATATATGTTGAATATAACGCTCTGAGGAACCCCACCCCTACATTCTCAGTAATTAATGAGTCTTTACTCGCTTTAAAGGCTTGAAGTGAACTAGCAATTTCACCCACAGTAGTTGGGTAAACAGGGCTGATTGATTGCTCACCGCTTGGCTCATTGCTAGTCAAATGACGAATAAAATGTTCACAAACCGTGTCAATGTACACAAGGTTAACTTTAGCACCAGGGTCATTAACCGAGATGGGAATGTCATTAACAATGTTATGACAAAAAGTCGCTATAACTGAGTTGTAATTAGGACGACACCACTTACCAAACACATTAGGTAAGCGGTAAATATATACATTAGCCTGTGTCTGTACCGCATAATCGCGTACAGCATTCTCTGCCTGAGCTTTGCTTTCTCCGTATGCATTTGTTTGCTCAACTTGTATTGAAGAGCTTAAAAGAATTGGAGTTTTTAGGTTAGCTTTTTGCAAAGTGTTGACTATGTAAGATGTGAGATCTGCATTTCCCTGCTTAAACTCATTTTCATTTTTAGGCCTATTTACACCAGCCAAATGAAAAATAAAATCCGCTTCTTGAATTGCTGAATCTAACTGTTCTATAGAATGAGTACGATCAATTTTAACGATATCGTTAAAGCCTTGCTCTTCCAATTGGAAGCAAAGGTTTTTCCCAATGAATCCATTAGAACCGGTTACTAATATTTTCATTAGACACCCTCAGGAACAATCACGCTGCCGGCTTCAATATCAGCAATAAAGTCAAGTTTATGAAGTAGTTTTATCATACCACCTACGTCGAGACGTTCAGTATTGTGTGAATTATAATCTTCTATCGTGCTTAGATCCTTTTCGCCCTCTTCAACATATTGAGAGTAATTCAAATCACGATTATCAGAAGGAATACGGAAATACCCTCCTTGATCTTCTGCTACAAACATCTCCTCTCGACTACAAAGAGCTTCATACAATTTTTCTCCATGGCGAGTACCGATGATATTCACTGTGTGATCAGGCTTAGAGGTAATTTCTTTTAAAGCATCAACTAAAACACTAATAGTAGCGGCTGGGGCTTTTTGAACAAAAATATCACCGTTAATACCATTAACAAATGCATGTAATACTAGGTCTACAGCATCATTCAACGTCATCATAAAGCGAGTCATATTAGGATCTGTAATTGTAATTGAGTCACCGCTTATTATTTGACGTAAAAACAGAGGGATAACCGAGCCGCGAGATGCCATAACATTGCCATAACGAGTAGCTGATATAACTGTCTTACTAGCGTCCACATTACGGGATTTAGCTACAATTACTTTTTCCATCATGGCTTTGGATATGCCCATCGCATTGATCGGATAAACTGCTTTATCTGTGCTCAAGCAAACTACACGAGATACTTCATTGGCAATACACGCCTCTAACACATTCTCGGTACCAAGTACGTTAGTTTTGACTGCCTCCATTGGATGAAATTCACATGACGGGACTTGCTTAAGCGCTGCTGCGTGGTAAACAAAATCAACCCCGCGGGTTGCTGACAAAATAGAGTTATAATCTCGCACATCACCAATGTAAAATTTTAATTTAGGTGAATTGTACTTTTTCCTCATATCGTCCTGTTTTTTCTCATCACGAGAAAATATACGAATTTCTTTAATATCGGTTTCTAAAAATCGGTCCAGTACCGCATTACCAAACGATCCTGTTCCACCTGTAATCAATAGGGTTTTGTTATCAAACACTCTTCTATCCTTTAAAATTTCTTAGTAACTAATTCTGTTAATTTATTTTTTTGAGAACGGTTGGGATAACTAATTAACACGGCTCTATATTTTCCTTTGAACACAAAGTAACTACCAGCTGCAACTCCGACAACACCACATTTAGAAATCAAATCCCCTAAATGTTCTTCAGAGCCCGCACCACCAAGAAATGTAACTGGAATTCTCATGCATCTCTTGATTTGACTGGCTAAGTCTAGATCGTACCCAGACATCGAACCGTCTCGATCTACACTGTTAATTACAATTTCACCTGCTCCGAGGTTTTGAAATTGCTCTATCAGACTAAACAAATCACTCTTAGTTTCTTTAGCTGCATTATGAGTCATTACTTTATAAGAACTAGAGAACAGCCCTTTTTTCTTTATTACATCTAAAACGACGACGACGCTTTGGCTACCGATTTCTGACGCAATTTCAGTCACTAGCTGCGGGTTAGAGATCGCAGCAGCACTAAGTGATACTTTCTCAACACCTAAATCAATAATTTTTGAGGCTTGTTCGGCAGTGGTTACACCTCCTCCATAACAAAGAGGCATTCTGCATTCTGCAGCTAACTTTGAGATCAATTCATAGTTAGGTTCTCGATTGTATACCGTTGCATCAATATCCAATACCATGAGCTCATCTGACTCTTTTTCATTGAATATCTTTACTGCATTGATTGGATCCCCAACATACTTTGGCTCACTAAAACCTTTTGTTTTAACAAGACCGTTATTATGAATTAAGAGGCATGGAATAATACGAGGCCTTAACATGTTATAACTCCGAAAAATTTTTCAAGAACATTGCGCCATATTGATGGCTCTTCTCCGGATGGCATTGAATACCATATACATTTCCAGATGAAACTATACAATCAAACTCTAAACCATACTTAGCACTAGCCAGCCTACTTTCTTGCGCCGAACATTCAAAGAAATAAGAATGCAAAAAGTAGAAGTGAGGCTCAATATCAAACCCTTTGAATATAGGAGAGTTGTTTGCTATCTCAACGTCATTCCACCCCATATGAGGCAAAGGTAAGTCTTGCTCAGGTAAGGCACCTTTGAATGACTTAACTCTCCCCGGAACCCAACCTAATCCCGATAATTCACCTTCTTCACTAGACGAAGCTAACATTTGCATACCAACACAGATACCTAGTAGAGGAATCTGATGTTCAAAAACTAATTCTTCAACTTTATCTTTTAAACCTGATTCAAGGAATCGACTCATTGCATGGTCAAAAGAACCAACACCAGGTAAAATTATATGAGTAGCATCGAGTAAATCATCAGGTGTTCTACATCTCAGACATTCCACTCCCAGGCGCTTATACATGTTGATAAATGCTTGGATGTTCCCTACACCATAATCTAATATGTGGACCATCAAAAATACCTTTTCTCTAAACCAATTTTTCGCATTAAAGTAGCTCCTAATTGTATAAGCCAGCGTTTATTCTTGTAATCTTGGTATGTTTTTTTTGGTGACTCAAAAATAGAAGTCAATTCGTCAACAGACAGATCCAGTTTGTTTGCAACATATTCGAATTCTTGCTCAAGAAAGTGTTCGTCCATCTCTGGCTTCGAGATTCTTTGAATTGCAGCTTCTCGCGTCATTTGGCCAGTTTGAATCAAGCTAGAAAAATGAGCTCGTCGTTTTTCAAATCCAAAACGACGTGGCAACCAGTAATCTTCATAAAAGCGAGTAAATCTTGACTCATGGTGTTTATGTTGAAAGGCTTTCCAACCGAACTTCTCATTAAGCTCTTTTTCAGCACCCTTCTTGGTAAATGGAACCATATTAAGAGGGTGGTGTACCTTGATTCCAGGTACAACTTTGTACAACAACTTATAAACGAGGATGTCAGTCAAAGGGAAGGTATCAAGTTTTCCCTTACCAAATTTAGAAAAAATATCTCGAAACAGTGTTGTATCAATACCTAAATATCCCCCCCACTCCTCTGGCTCTCGGCAGCATTCAGTAGAGAAATTGGAGCCTGTAATAATGTGCTTAACATTATATTTTTTTGCAAAATTATAAAGACCAGAGAAAAAAGCAGCGTCCTGAACTAAGTCTTGATCAGGTATACCTGAGCGTAAAAATGCAACCTGCAAGTTTTTTACTTCTTCCCAATTTACTACTTCTGTATAGAGCTCAACGCCTAAACCTTCGATAAGCTTTTCAATATTCCCCACAGCTTGATCGGTGTTCCAGCCAGCATCCACATGAAATAACAAAGGCCTAAGTCCCATCTTTTGCGTAGCGATGATTGCTGCATAAGAGCTATCCAAGCCACCGGATAAACCGATAATACAGTCGAAATCTTTGCCTTCACCATCGCGTTTAATAGCGTCAGCTAATTCTTTTAGCTGCTTAGATCCTTTTTCAGAGGTATCCCAATTTGGAGCTATATTATGGCTAAAGTTGTTACAATAGTTACACACACCTTCATCATCAAAAGTAATTTTAGGGTCTGTTGTATCCATTATACAACTAGTGCAAATCTGGTATTTGTGAGAGGACATATTTAACCTACTTCTTTGATTTTTTATAAACTTGAACCAAATAGTTCATCGTTTCTTTGGCACAGCGCTGCCAAGAGTATCTGCTAGCAAGATCATATGATAATTGGGCCTGTTGTGCCAGAGTACTTTCGCTCGCTGAAATAGCCTGTAAAGCTTCAACTATAGACTCCGGAGTTTCAGGATCAAAGTATATACCCTTATCTGTCAGTACTTCGGGCATTGGCCCTCTGTTGGAGCAAATTATGGGTAAACTTGAAGCCATCGCTTCAATTAAAGTATTTGGCATATTTTCGCAACTCGAAGCGAATATAAATACATCGTGTTGATGCAAGAGTTCCGGTATTTGGCCATGGGGTAAGAAGGGCATAACCTCAACGGTTCCAGAGCCATCGTCATAAACCCTTAAAGCTTCTTTAACTTGCTCAACACAGGGCCCACTATCAGCTCCGACTAGTGTTAAAGAAACTTTGGCTTCAGTGTTTTTCTTAAAACGATAAAATGCATCAATTACATGCCATTGATGTTTATATTTGTCGGCGTTGGATACGTAAATAAACTTAATTTCATTAAGTTTACCGGAGCCTTTGTATCGTTTTCGAAAATGCTCACTGATACCATGTGGAACAACTTCAGAGTCATTAATCTTGCCTGAATATCCACTAATTATATCTCTTGCATACTCTGTAAGGAAAATCGTACCCTGCGCACTTTTGAGTGAAGATACTTGAACATGCTTCAAAGCCCACAGACGTAACCATGAAAGAGAGGGGAAGTACCTTCCCATCTCACCTTTCTCAAAAGATAACATGTCTCTACTCATCACAACTGAAGGTTGAAAACGACAAACTGACCCAGCATCGGTTGACAAAAGGATATCAATGTTATTCTCGTTCAACTCGTTAGGCAATGACCACCTTTGCCAAGCTAAACTGTGTAAAAGCGACTTATTCGATGCTGATGGTGTATGTACAATTAACCAACTCTTGTCAGGTAAACTCTTTGCCAATTCCGGAAATGTCCAAACATGAACTTCTGCAACTTTACCTAAAAACGGCTCGACTTCATTTAAGACACCAATGATATGAGCTCTAGCACCACCAGAGCGATTACGTAATGCATCTATGCCTATCTTTAATTGTTTCATAAATTTTTCATAAACCTTGAAATATCGTCATATCTAGAGCACATACCGAAGTGTAGCAACGCTTGAGTGCAAACTTTAGCTCGATCAAAATCCAGATCAACAAGTTCTCGAAATGTTTCAACTTGCTCTAACGAAATAGAGTTCAAACAAAGCCCCATCGAATCAGACTTTACAATTGATGCAATATCTCCCACATCATTTAATATTATTGGGCACCCATTAATAAGGCTTTCCATACCTTTCGTAGGAAAGCCAGCATGCGCATATCTTCTATCTTCTCTAAACAATATGGAATAATCAGACTGTCTATATTGTTGAAATACCTCTTCTCGAGAAACAACCCCCATAGATTCAACAAATTTAATATTATTTATTATATTAGGTGAATGGTCAGAAGCTTTTATTAGTTCATCGATAGATGAACCAGCAATCTTAAAAATCACTTTTTTTGATGTTTCATTCTGAATTTTTTCAAGCTTCCCGATAAAATCGAGAATAATATCTTTCTTACCTGGTTGTCCGGCATAAAAGAAAACCAACTTATCGTGTTCTTTTTCTTGAGGAGTATTTTGATTTATCTTACCCTCATCATACATTGGATATAACTTAATTATATTCCTAACACCCTTTGAATCATAGTAATCCTTTAAATAATTACTAATGCATATAACATTATCAAATTTAGGATATATAACATTCATTCTCATCCAGTTTTCACAAGAAGCCAACCCAAATCTTCCACCAATTAAATGCTCAGACTCATACCACTCCGTCGAGTCAATAATTATGTTCCTCCCCCTAATTCGGCCCCAAAAAAACATAGCTAGAGAAAATAAAAAAAACGGGTTGTACAATATAATTGCATCATACTTATTGTTATTATTAATCCACTTAAAAGTCTTCTTGCCTTTAAGAAGGAAATTTAATAATCTTTTTAAAGACTTGAAATACCCACTTAATTCCTGATCAAGTTCGTGTTGTGGATAACACTTAAAACCATCGTATTCATAACTATCGTTTCCTTTTTCCCATCCAGCTATATCCACATTAAAACCTTCATTCCTAAGGCAATCTGCAACGCTTTTTACTCGAAATGCTGCAGCATCTTTATCAGGAAAACGGAACGCTCCCGTATATAAAATATTTTTGTTATTATTCATAACTTACACTCTTTTTATAAAGTATTTTCTTTGAATAAAATAACCCAATACCATTATTGGTAATATAAGAATAATATATCTACCATTTATAGTTGGATTCATCAGCCAACAGATAAAAAATGAATAAGTTAATATGAAAAATGGTTTTATTGAAGTTAATCTAGTAACCTGAAACTGGAATATACTTTTAAAAATAAAAGACATAGATAAAAAGACAAAAGGAAGCATCATAAACCTAAAAATAGCAGCCATATCAACTTCACCATCAACATATATATTAAAAAATGACTGTGGTATTGAATAAAAATATTGCAATAGCCTTATAGGATTAAAAAACAGATACCCAGCGTAATATTCTCTATTAAACTTTACAATAAAACTAGAAATTCCGCTACCTAAGCTTTCATCAGAAATTATATTCATGTGAACTGAAATATAACCAGCGACAAGAGAGCTAAAAACATAACTAATAACGATCCAGAATTTTGTGTTTCTACATAACATCAAAAATACAAATGTAATAATACACAAAGCTAATTGCTGTCGAATTAGGAATGCTATCGGAAGTATTATCACTAACAAAAAATAATTTTTTTTCACCCCGGAATATAAAGCAATGAGCAATACAAGGTAAGTTATCAAATCTTTATTTATTAACTGAGAAAAATAAACAAGTGATATATTTGTGAAAAAAAACAAACACGTTATATTGTTAAGATTTTCAATGTTGCATATTTTATTATAAAAAATAAAGGCCAAAAACAACAGGTTAATATTAAATAAGAATGAAAATAAGTAGATATCAACTAAATTATTAAACCCTGTATAAACATAAGTTATCAAATAAATTAGTGCTATGCCAAAATCATTATTTGCCTCATATTTAACACCACCACTACTTATACTTTGAATTTTTTCTACGTACACGTTGTGGTCATGTAGATTAACTATTTTTGCTAATACATCGAAACTATTTTCATATCCTAATTGAGCTACATTATAATAGAATATAAAATAAGCAACACTTATTAAAAACAAAATTATAAAAAATGGTAACTGTAATAATATTCTATACATTGCACACTATAATCTTAAATTTGAAAATATTTCTTACGACTGCATATCTAAACCTATCTTAAAATAAAATCATAAGTTTAAATTGCATTATAATTCCCAGGTAGCTTTAATAAAAACCACTACCAATTATATCTATCCATATAATCTATCACTACCCGATCTTCGTAAAAAGTTGAAAGCAACGCCAGCGAGTAGCAACTGTTGGAAAATACCAAATAAACACATACATATAAGAGCTGATAAGGCATTGATATTTAATAATATTAATACTGGGTAAAATAATACAAGAGATGCCAGCTCAATTTTAAACTGAATTTTTTGTTTACCTAAACGTCTAAATAAAATTCTGTAGGGCGTTGACATAATGAAAAACATTGCCCATAAAATAACCCACGGGAACATTTTTACGCCTAGAGTCCATTCATCACCTAGTAACAATAAGTATAAACTATCCAATTTAAATATTAATATTGACGTAACAATAATAGGAATAGCTAACATTATGATCTTCCTATCGGAAAGAAACGTAGCTATTTCTCTATTACACCACTGTCCAAACTTCGCGTACAAAACATTTGCAACACTGGAACTCACAAGAACTGCGGGCCCCCATATCAGCCTTGATGAAACAGCATAGTTTCCAGAGACCAATTCACCGTATTTATATACCAAAAAATAGAGAGGTAAATAAAAGGCTGCGATTGACAGTATCTCTTGTACACTACCATATAATGAAAAAGATCGATGATATGAAATTTCATTCACTATATTTTTACTAATTGGAAATAATTTAAATTCCCCAATCTTGTATATTAATAAGATAACAAGTAGAAGTTCTCCTAATATCGCGCCGATTAATAGCCCATCAGATACATTTGTTAGATATAACCCCCCCTGAAAGATAACTATTATCAACGCTCTTAATATGTAAAACTTTGAGATAAAACTGAAATCTTCTTTAAAGCTAAAATATAAAGTGGCTATGTTAATTTGCGATATAGAAAAAGCTATTACCCAACCGAAAGACAACTGTTCATTTAAAAACAAAAAAATGGGGAGAAGAAAAACAAACAATATTACGCTTAATTGTAATACATTTACATACCGACACCTAGCTTGATCATTATCCTTCGATAAAGGTATTAACAGGTGTAACTGTAGTGTCATTATTACAGCTCCAATCGCTCCAAATGATTGTGCAACTGACAAGCTTGAAAAATCTTCAGCTGAATATAATTTTGAAAAAAAATAAAGCGCAAACAATTGAATAGCTTGCGCCAAGCCATTTCCAGATAATAATTTTAGAATATTAGTAAACAAATTTCGCTCGCCAACTAACAATTTGCATTTTGTATATACCAATCAATGGACTTTGACAATCCATCTTCTAAACTATACTTGTGAGAGTACCCTAAGTTATTAATTGCTTTATTAATATCCGCTTGAGAATGCCTAACATCACCAACTCTATAGTCTTGATAACGTAACTCTGACTCCGAAATAAGTCCCGACTTATTTAACTCGTCCTTTATATACTTATATAGTTGGTTGAGCTCATGTCTATCACCTACTGCTACGTTATAAACAGAATCTTTAAAACAATCAGAAGCGACAGATGCAAGGATATTCATTTCAACAACATTATTTATGTAGCAAAAATCTCTACTCGTTTTACCATCGCCATATATACTAATGTCATCACCTTTTATCATAGATGATACCCATTTAGGGATTACAGCTGCATAAGCCCCATTGGGATCTTGCCGCGGTCCAAAAACATTAAAGTAACGAAGTCCAATTGTTTTAAACCCATAAGTACGAGCAAATACACTAGCATATAACTCATTTACATATTTAGTTACGGCATAAGGTGATAAAGGGTTTCCTATATTCTCCTCTACTTTAGGTAAAGCAGGATGGTCACCATAAGTTGAACTGCTTGCCGCATAAGTAAAACTCTTAACTTCAGCTTCTTTAGCAGCAGTTAACATGTTCAAAAATCCGGTAATATTTGCTGAGTTGGTAGTTACCGGATCAGCTATTGAACGAGGAACACTACCAAGTGCCGCTTGATGTAATACATAGTCTACATTCTCAACAACAGCTCTACAATCTTCGTAATTCCGAATATCACCGTTTGCAAAAGTGAAATTTTGCCATTGATGATTACTTACAATACTTTTAACTTCATCAAGGTTACGCTGATGTCCAGTTGCAAAATTGTCGAGCCCGATAACTATTTGATTGAGTTTTAATAACTGCTCTAAAAGATTAGACCCAATAAATCCAGCGACACCTGTAACCAACCAAACTTTAGGCTCAATAAGCAATCCATGCTTAATTTCTTCAAATTTATTCATATTCTCACTTAATGTATTTAAAGCTTAAAGTCCCAACATTCAATTTATGTTGATAATAACCTAATAAAATTTCAGATAATTACATTCAAAGAATGCTACCGCCCTTTGATGTTTAAGCGAAATCACACTACGCTAATAATTAGGTTACCCCGGTGAATTGTTGAAACAGAGTTCACGTTAGTATTATCCATAATGTACGCTTTAGAAGCAAAGTTTTTCCACTTTCCGTCCATTTGAACGGACTGAATTAGAGCTCTTAGGCCCTCTGAGTTTACAGGCTTCCCATTCCGACACTCATCAACCTTCCAGACTAAATTACCTAAGGCATTTCTTTCTAGCTTAGTGAGGTGACATAGACACATAGCAAGGTGCTCAACGAGGCAAAAAATCTCAGAGGCGACTAAGTACTGCTTTGGAAAAGCTAATCATAGAAAAGCTTAACATCCATATAGCTTTCGCTTTAGACGCTCTATAAAATCAAGAAAAACCTTCCAAAGAAAACCCCTTTCTATTCTTATCTACCTTTTAAAATCGTACTTAAGCTCATACTCTATATACATCCTATAAAGAACCTCGCTATACTCCTGACCTATAATTTTCGCCCAATAACGAATAAGAGTTCAAGATATGCAAGAGTTAGTTCCATTTGTTCAAGAGAATATGATTTTAGCCATCGTATGGATCGGCTTGGTTGTTGCCATCATTGCGAACGTTATCAAGACATCAAACGCAGCCTACAAAGAGATCACGGCAGCGCAAACCACACACATGATTAACCGTGAAAACGGTGTTGTGGTTGATATTCGTACTAAGGATGAGTTCAAAAAAGGTCATATTACGGACGCACTTCACATTTTGCCATCAGATATCAAAGCAAATAGCTTTGGTAGCCTTGAAAGCCACAAAGCAGACCCAATCATCGTAGTATGCAAGACAGGTCAAACAGCTCAAGAAAGCGCGAACTTACTGGTTAAAGCAGGTTTCGAAAACGTAAGCGTGCTGAAAAGCGGCTTAGTGGCTTGGAGTGAAGCGAACCTACCTTTGGTTAAAGGTAAGAAGTAAGCTGACCTAATTACACGAATATGACTTTAAGGTTTTGTTCGGCTGATATGACGAACAAAACCTAATTATAAATTTTTAAGGACAAGAAAATGGCTGAAGCAGCACCACAAGACGCACAACAAAACTTCGCAATCCAACGTATCTTCCTAAAAGACGTATCTTTCGAAGCGCCAAACTCTCCAGACATGTTTCAGAAAGAGTGGAACCCAGATGTAAAACTGGATCTAGACACTCAAAGCCGTGAACTTGGCGAAGGCGTTTACGAAGTAATCCTACGCCTAACTGTTACGGTTAAGAACGCAGACGACACTGCATTCCTTTGTGAAGTTCAACAAGGCGGTATCTTCTCTGCAAGCGAAATGGAAGCTGGTCAACTAGCTCATTGCCTAGGTGCATTCTGCCCGAATATCCTGTTCCCATACGCTCGTGAAACAATTTCTAGCCTAGTGGTTAAAGGTACGTTCCCACAATTGAACCTAGCACCAGTAAACTTTGATGCTTTGTTCATGAACTACCTACAAAACCAAGCTCAGCAAGCAGAAGGCGAACAGGCTTAAGTCTCAAAGTAGAACTTAACTCTAACGATTCAAGCGCTAGTTAGCTTTTAAATGCACATCGCAACTTCTGCGATGTGCATTTTTTCTTTACACTGTACTAAGATTGAAAGCTCTTATTATTTTAGTAGATAGTTTTTCCAGAACTCTTCGATTTCCCTCATTATTTTTAGGTGGAAGCATGACAGAAACAACTCGCCCGACGAACACGACAGACGCTTACGGCAAAGACATCGCCATGACAGTGATAGGCGCAGGTTCTTACGGAACATCTTTAGCGATATCTCTAGCGCGTAACGGTGCCAATGTTGTGCTTTGGGGACATGATCCTGTTCATATGAATCGCCTTGAATCTGAGCGTGCGAATAATGAGTTTCTGCCAAATATCGACTTCCCAGAAAGCCTAATCATCGAATCAGATCTTGAGAAAGCAGTAACAGCAAGTCGTGACCTTCTCGTTGTTGTACCGAGCCACGTGTTTGGTATCGTTCTAAATAGCCTGAAACCACACTTAACAACAAGCTCTCGTATCTGCTGGGCAACTAAAGGCTTAGAGCCAGAAACCGGTCGTTTACTTAAAGATGTCGCGCATGATGTGCTTGGTGATGGCTACTCACTGGCTGTTTTATCTGGTCCTACTTTTGCTAAAGAGCTAGCGATGGGCATGCCGACTGCAATTTCAGTTGCTTCACCTGATGAAGTATTCCTAGAAGAGCTGCAAGAGAAGATTCACTGTGGCAAAACATTCCGTGTGTACGCAAACTCAGATTTCATTGGCATGCAGCTTGGCGGCGCGGTTAAAAACGTTATCGCAATTGGCGCAGGAATGTCGGATGGTATTGGCTTTGGTGCCAATGCTCGTACAGCCCTGATCACGCGTGGTTTAGCTGAAATGAGTCGCTTAGGCGCCGCACTTGGTGCACAGCCAGAGACTTTCATGGGCATGGCCGGATTGGGTGACTTAGTACTGACATGTACCGACAACCAATCACGTAACCGTCGCTTTGGATTAGCTTTAGGCTCAGGTAAAGACGTCGACACTGCACAAGAAGAAATAGGCCAAGTGGTCGAAGGGTATCGCAACACTAAAGAAGTTTGGTTACTATCAGAACGCATGGGCGTTGAAATGCCAATTGTTGAACAAATTTACCAAGTGCTGTATCAAGGGAAAGATGCACACTTAGCAGCACAAGATCTACTTGCACGAGACAAGAAGTCGGAAAGATAATGAGAGCAGGTACGGGAATTGAGTAACCTAAGAGCAGTAGAGAGATTCGAGTAAGCGAGATACGAAAAGATGAAAAGCACATTCAAAGCTCGACGAAAATGCTTTTCGTTACTCGCTACTCTAATATGTTCTTCTAAGCTCACTTGTATCTGCCCCTTAAAAAATAATGGATGATAAAATGAAACACTGTGAACAACAAAAAGTTTGGCAATGCATTGTGAAGGAAGCCCGACAGCAGTCAGAGCAAGAACCTATGCTTGCGAGTTTTTATCATGCCACCATTATCAACCATGAAAGTTTAGGCGCTGCGCTAAGTTACATCCTAGCAAACAAATTAAAGACAGCTTCAATGCCAGCAATGGCAGTCCGTGAAGTGGTTGAACAAGCATTTAAGCAGGATCAATCGATTATCGATGCGGCAGCTTGTGATATCTGCGCGACGGTAAATCGAGATCCTGCGGTCGAGATGTACTCGATGCCTCTGCTTTATCTGAAAGGCTACCACGCTCTGCAAGGTTACCGAGTGGCGAACTGGTTATGGAAACAAGGTCGTATCGCACTTGCCACTTACCTACAGAACCAAATTTCAGTTGCTTGCCAAGTTGATATTCACCCGGCAGCTCGTATCGGTAAAGCGATCATGCTCGACCACGCGACAGGCATTGTGATTGGTGAAACCGCTGTCGTTGAAAATGATGTCTCTATCCTTCAAGACGTGACCCTTGGTGGTACAGGTAAAGAAGGCGGCGATCGTCATCCTAAAATTCGCGAAGGCGTAATGATTGGTGCCGGCGCTAAAATCCTCGGCAATATTGAAGTCGGTGAAGGCGCTAAAATTGGTTCTTGCTCTGTGGTTCTTCAGGCAGTTCCACCTCATACTACAGTCGCTGGCGTTCCTGCAAAAATTGTCGGAAAACCGAAAACTGACAAGCCATCTTTAGATATGGATCAAGGGTTCAATGGTCGCTCACAAAATTTCATCCATGGTGATGGGATATAAAGCAGCAGTAACGGGATTCGCGTAACCGAGATACGAAAAGACTAAGAGCAGGTTCGGGATACAAGTAACCGAAGTGCGAAAAGACTCACAACAGCTGTTGATGAATGAATAAGAGCAAAATGAAGATAATGATCAAACAAATTCGAGCCATTAGCCGGACTCTTCTGATATCTACCAGCCTTAGTGTTGCTCTTTTATCTACATCGTCATTTGCTGCATCTCAAGGTGAGCTTAAAGGCGTATCGAGCGAAATATCTCGTCAGCAAAAAAACCTTTCCTCACAACAGAAAAAACTCGACAGCTTACAAGCCAACCTCAAGAAACAAGAGCTATCCATCGCTTCGCTTGAAAAAGCAATTCTAGACAGTAAAAAGCAACTCAATACGGCCAATGCAAATATTGCCAACTTAGACACCAAGATTAAGGCGCTTACTGCTCAGAAAAAAGCCCATACCGATAAGTTAGAGCAACTGATTCAAACTTACTACATGACAAGTCGAGCTAAAGCTTCTTCTCACATTCTCAATACTGGTGTTGAAGAAGATCGCATCAGTCACTACTACCAACACCTTGCCAAAGCTCGCTCCGCAACAATCAAAACGATTGAACAGACGCAACTTGAATTAGAAGAGAGCCATAAACAGCGTCAACTTGAGCAAGAACAGATAGCAACACTGTTAAAACAACAAACCACCAAGCGCGATACGCTAGCCAAAACCCAAACACAACGTAAGAAAACTGTTGGTAGTATTAAGAAAAACATCTCGGGTGACAAAAATTATTTGGCTGAACTTCAACGAAATGAAACTCGCCTGAAAGCTGAAATAGCAAAAGCAGAAAAAGCGGCTCGAGAGAGACGCAATGCAGTCCCGATGGATGGCTTAGCCAAACGTAAAGGCAAACTACCCTGGCCAATCAAAGACAAAGTTCTGCATAACTACGGCTCACGCCAAACGGGCCAAATTAACTGGAAAGGCATGGTGATCAACGCTAAGTATGGTCAGCAGGTAAAATCGGTTTACTCAGGCACGGTAGTTTTTGCCGAGTATTTACGAGGTTATGGCTTAGTGGTGCTACTTGACCACGGTAAAGGCGATATGACGCTCTATGGTTTTAACCAAGCACTTTTAAAGAAAGAAGGTGACAAAGTTAAAGCTGGTGAAGCTATTGCCCTTGCGGGTGATACTGGCGGCCAAACACGCCCTTCGCTGTATTTTGAAATTCGAAGAAACAGCCAAGCTCAGAACCCAAAGAGTTGGTTGGTTAGGTAAGGGCAGGTTCGGGATTCGAGTAATCGAGATACGAAGAGCTTAAAAGCAGATGCGGGATGCGAGTAACCGAGAGACGAAGAGCTTAGGAGCAGACGCAAGGTTTGAGTCCCCGAGACACAAAGAGCTTAAAATCCGATACAAATCAGAGTAAAACGTTACATGAAAAACGCTAGCCTAGTCGTCGCTCTACCCTGCTTTTCGTTACTCGTATCTCGTTACTCGAGGCTGCTCTTTCCCGCTCGTCATTACCCGTACCTCGCATACTCGTATCTTTCTACTAAGAGTTCAACGCTCTCACACCATCTTCCAACAATGTCAGTTGTTCAAAACCTTGGGCAGTCGCAATCGGTTTAACGGTCGCGATCATCTGCAACATTCCTTGATGTACAACTTGCTCAGTAATTTGAGCTTTTGGAGACATCGCAGACTGATAAGCTAACCAACCCGATGCGATCAAGTGAAGAGAAGTGACCATCGACTTCATCTCTGAGTCTGTCGCTTTAAGTAAGTTCAACTCAACAAAGGCTCTCATGATATCGACAAGGTTGGTTTGCAATCTTTCTTGCACGGCCATGTAATCAAGGTGAAGTTGCTCGTCACGTGACAATATTTCAGGCAGATTCGCATAGAAGAATCGGTACTTCCACATCAGTGTGAAGATAGAATCTAAGTAGGTCTTTAGTAGCGTCAGGCTTTCTTGTTGGCCTTGAATCGGCGTGAACCTTTCAAGCAACTCTGTTGAATAGAGAGTGAAGATATCACGGACAATTTCTTGTTTGTTACGGAAGTGGTAGTAGAGGTTACCAGGGCTAATCTCGATATGCTCAGCAATATGATTGGTCGTAATACTGCGCTCGCCGTGCTCATTAAAAAGCTCTAGAGCAGCGTAAACAATCTTGTCACGTGTTTTCATTAGTAATTAGTATCCCTATCCGTTTAGTGGTTCAGTATATCGCCACTAAACGGATAGATCGAGCTGTTAACATCTGGTCTAATTAGCAAGTGCTAAAATTCAACTGTAATCAATCGCTGCCAAACAGGTCTCGTGTATAAACCTTATCTGCAACGTCTGCGATCTCTTCTACCATTCTGTTAGATACAATCACATCTGATACGGCTTTGAACTCTTCTAGGTCAGAATAAACCTTCGAGTTAAAGAAATGCTCTTCCTCTAACACAGGTTCGAATACGACCACTTCAATACCTTTAGCTTTCAAACGCTTCATGATGCCTTGAATCGAAGAAGCACGGAAGTTGTCCGAACCGGCTTTCATAATCAAGCGATAAATACCTACAACTTTAGGCGATCGTCTAATAATTGAATCCGCAATGAAGTCCTTACGAGTGCGGTTAGCATCGACAATGGCACCCACAATATTATTAGGTACATCTTCGTAATTCGCCAACAGTTGCTTGGTATCTTTTGGTAAGCAGTAACCACCGTAACCAAATGAAGGGTTGTTGTAATGATTACCAATACGAGGGTCTAAACCCACACCTTCAATGATCTGACGAGAATCCAAGCCATGCGCTTCCGCGTAAGAATCAAGCTCATTGAAATAAGAAACACGCATCGCCAGGTAGGTATTTGAGAACAGTTTAACTGCTTCGGCTTCCGTCGAATTTGTAAACAAGACATCGATGCTCTCTTTTTCTGCACCTTCAACAAGAAGATTAGCAAACACTTTAGCGCGCTCAGAACACTCACCAACGATAATTCGTGATGGGTGCAAGTTGTCGAACAGGGCTTTGCCTTCGCGTAAAAACTCAGGTGAGAACATAACGTGTTCACAGTTCAGTTCTTGCTTAACGCGCTCAGTATAACCAACAGGCACCGTTGATTTGATCACCATGACGGCATTTGGATTGATATCCATGACGTCTTTAATGACCGATTCTACAGAGCTGGTATCAAAATAATTATTTTTTGGATCATAATCTGTTGGAGTAGCAATGATGACAAACTCAGCATCTTTGTAAGCCGCTTTGTCTGTTGTCGCCCTGAAATTCAGCGTCTTATTTGATAGAAAGTGCTCAATCTCATTATCTACAATCGGTGACTGCTTATTATTCAGCATTGTCACTTTTTCATCGATGATATCTACCGCAACTACTTCATGATGTTGTGCTAACAGCATAGCGTTTGATAGACCCACATACCCCGTACCGGCTACTGCAATCTTCATGATAATACCTATATATTTGAGTGATTAACTCAACGAAATTTATAACTTAGCTTGCAGTATCATACTCTGGTTGGGGAATTATTCCACTAGCCCGCCTTATCCATTCCTTGCTATACTCGTGATAGTTTTGTATTCAAAAGAGTTAGAAAATTATGATTATCGTAACTGGTGGTGCTGGCATGATTGGCAGCAATATTGTTAAGGCGCTCAATGAAGCTGGCCACAACGATATTCTAGTCGTCGACAACTTAAAAGATGGTAAGAAATTTAAGAACCTTGTAGACCTAGACATCACTGATTACATGGATCGTGATGACTTCCTAACTCAAGTCATGGCCGGTGATGATTTTGGTCATATTGAAGCTGTTTTCCATGAAGGGGCATGCTCTGCTACCACTGAGTGGGATGGCAAATACATGATGCTCAACAACTATGAATACTCAAAAGAGCTACTTCATTACAGTGTTGAGCGTGAAATCCCTTTCTTGTATGCCTCTTCAGCTGCGACTTACGGTGAAACCGACACTTTCATTGAAGAGCGAGAGTACGAAGGTGCATTGAATGTCTACGGCTATTCAAAACAACAATTTGATAACTACGTTCGCCGCTTAACCGCGGATGCAGCAGCACACAACGAAACGCTTTCGCAAATCGTAGGGTTTCGTTACTTCAATGTTTATGGTCCACGCGAGCAACACAAAGGCAGCATGGCCTCTGTCGCTTTCCACCTAAACAACCAAATGAATGCCGGTGAAAACCCGAAATTGTTCGCAGGTAGCGAAACCTTTAAGCGTGATTTTGTGTATGTGGGTGATGTAGCGGCTGTTAACTTGTGGTTCTTAGAGAATGGGGTATCTGGCCTCTTTAATCTAGGTACTGGCAATGCTGAGTCGTTTGAAGAAGTCGCCAAGGCAGTCATCAAACACCATGGTAAAGGCGAAATCGAAACGATCCCTTTTCCTAAGCATTTAAAAGGTGCTTACCAAGAATTCACTCAAGCTGACTTAACTAAGCTTCGTAATGCAGGTTGCGATATCGAGTTTAGAACAGTGGCAGATGGTGTCGCTGAGTACATGAAGATCGCAAGCGCATAGTTATAAACTTTATATTTCAGATTAAGACTAATAGTGCATCCTACTTTTTGGGGTGCATTATTGGAAAATCTAGTAAACATAATCATTCCCCGAGTGACCGATATAAAGTTAACTCTCTGATTTAAATAATGTAGTGAACGAATGGCCAAACAACGTAATGATTTTGATCCAAAAGCTTACAATCCTGAGTTTGAATGGGGATTTCTAGCACCTAAATACTGGGGCACTTGGATTGCTGTTCTGTTATCGTCTTTAGTCTGCTTCTTACCTAATAGCATTCGTTTAGCACTCGCTAAGTTTATGGCTAAGCAAGCTGTAAAAATCAAGAACAAGGCTAACCGCCGAGCTCGTGTGAACCTTGAGATGTGTTTCCCAGAACAATCGGTAGAACAGCGCGAAGAAACCCTTTATCAGTCATACGTTACTTCCATCTCGTTTTTGATGGGATTTGCTTCACTGACACTAAAGAGTAAAACTTGGCTAGAGAATAACACCTCGATAAACGGCTTGAGCAACCTAACCGATATTACAGACAGTGGCGAAAATGTGATCTTGCTGGTACCGCACACATGGGCTATCGATATCCCAGCGGTATTATTAGCATCGCGCAATTTACCTGTGTCTGCGATGGCGAAAGCACAAAAAAACAAACTCAGTGACTGGCTAATGCACCGACAGCGCGTGCAATACGGCGGTCGCGTTTACGATCGTAGTGGAGGCATCAAGCCTTTCATCAAGTCAGTGCGTGATGGGTACCTTGGTTATTATCTACCTGATGAAGATCTTGGTCGTGAGCACAGTGTCTTCGTTGACTTCTTCGCGACTCAAAAAGCAACTATCTCAGGCCTTGGTCGCCTAACAAAACTAAGTAAAGCTAAAATTGTTCCCTTGTTTGCTCAATATGATAGTAATACTGGTCAATACACGTTGGATTTTTACCCTGCCCTGCCATTCCCAACAGGAAGCGAAGAGCAAGATGCACGCATGATGAATCAATGTATTGAAGATTATGTGAGTAAGAACCCCGAACAATATATGTGGATCTTAAGACTGCTTAAGACTCGCCCTGACAGTAGTATTAACCCTTATAGATAAGTGCCCATATGCCAAATCTAAAAAAAATCATAGATTGTATTATATTACTTCCAATAATATGGCTATTTAGTGGCTTCCTAATAGTCCCTGGTGCTGATAAAAGCATAGTTATAATTATTTTGATATCTGTAATAGTAGCTGTTGTCTATTACAAACTTGATAATATAAAGAGAAATTATAAAGACCCTTACATACTAACTATTTTTATAGCTTCTATATTTAATGTGATATTTTATGAAACCATTGGATTTGGATCTGGTGAATTAAGGAGCTACTTAGCAGTTATGCTATATCTTTTAGTACTACCTAAAGATATGGTAAATTTTAAGAGTCTAAAATGGTTACTACTCCTTGCTGCAAGCGTGTCATTTTCGATATTGACTTACAACCGATATGGGTTAGATATCGAGAGAGGAATTCTAAATGTCAACCCAATACCTTACTCTATAACCTTGACTTTATATGCAATAATAGCTTTATATCTATGTGTGTACAAGAAGAGCAAAATATCGATAGTTAGCTATACATTACTAGTTCTAGGAGTGTTTATAACCGAAACTAGAGGTGCTATATTCCCATTAATAATAACATCTTCCTTTCTTATTATATTATTTTTTAAAAATAAAAATAAAAATAATATAATAGTGAAACATCTGATCGTTTCTATCGTTTCATTATCTGTTATTTTTATAGCTTCATTTGATGTTATAAAAAATAGGGCTGAAGTTACATTGGTTGAAATCCAAAGATTGTCAGATGGTGACATGGATTCTTCGATTGGGCTACGCTTCCAATTCTGGAGAGCAGCCCAACAATTGTACACACTTAGTCCTATTTATGGATTAGGTGACTCTCATGCAGATGAACTCAAAGCTCTAAATCAAGAAGGTAAAGTATCAGATGCTGTAGCTAGGTATTCTCCGACACATTACCATAACCAATATATAGATAAACTAGTGAAAACTGGAATACTAGGCTTTACACTATTAATAATGATTCAGTTGATCCCATGTATAATATCTTTACGTAAAAAAGCTAAAGCTAGAGTTCTAATATACACATTAACAATGTTAATCGCCTTAGCATGTTTGACTGATACACCAATGAGCCAACCTTTTTCATTGCTACCGATTCTACTACTCATCTATCTCTTGTTGAATTGTAATGAAGAGAGTGCAAATGATGATACTGAGATGAAACCTCACTAGCCAAAAACTTGGTAGGGAACGAGCATTGAAATTCATCTGGAGAAAGAATTAGACAGTCCATCATGCTAGATAATTTTTCTGTATCATGACATGGGGAGATAACATTTTCATTATCTCCTACAATCTCTCTAATCCCTCCACTACAATCAGTGGTAATGATTGGAGTATTCAGTGCAATCGCTTCGATCAATACAGTGGGTAGCCCTTCAAAGTCAGAGCTCAGTACTAAGCCTTCAGATTTCTTTAGATAAGGATATGGATTTTCTGTAAACCCTTTAAAAATAACTCTATCTTCTATACCCAAATCATTAACCAACCTTTCTGATTCTGGCTTTAATGTCCCATTACCAATAAGTAATAATTTTATATCATTATTTTTAATTCTATAAAATGCTTTTATCAATCTATCATGACGCTTTTGACGATTAAATCGACCAATATGAATAAGATATCTATCTTCTATATCTTCTACTATTAATTTTGACAATCTTTGAAGATCAGATAACTCTGTTGGATTATATATAATCTTGTTATTAAATGGGGAATAAAACTCATCATTATACTCAGATTCTGCGGCTTGAGAAACAAACACTAGCGGATGATTGCGGTACAACCTGTTAATCTTATGTCTAATTTTAATTTTTTTCAAAAACCCTTTACCGGACAAAAAGGCAGTCTTATAGGAATTATGTATTACGTGATGAACGTTTAATTTACTCTCAGACATTATTTTATCAGAAAGTAACATATTACTCAGTATAAAGGCATCTTGAGAGATATTCTTACGTATATAATTATCTACAGATTTTGCCACATTTTTTTTATATATAAGACGCCTTAGTCCTTTTTTTGATACATTACAAAAATCACTAACAAAATGTACTCTGTATCCGTCAATATTATGCTCAACAGCTTTTTCTATCGAAACAATATGACATTCATAGCCTTGATATTTCTCCATTGCTTTGTAAAGGTTAAGTACAAATTTCTCGGCACCGCCACCACGCAAAGCTGATATTACAAAAACCATCTTTTTTATCAAAATATTGCCTCTAAACGTTCATTTAAGTCTAAAAGACTTTGTTTCCATTTATCATAAATATCAGCCTGTCTCTCGGCTTCATCATCTGTTATTAAGGTCACTCTACGACAAAAACCTTCAAAGCCCATACCAGCACTAGAGTATACTGATAAGACTACCGGTGAGTTTGAAGAGGCGAATACCAACAACTCCAGTGGAATTTTGCTTTGTATAAATTTTGAAGCCGGAAATGCACTTTTATACTTACCTTCATTTTCTCTAGGGTGGACCTTAAAAGCATACACAAATTTTTTAGATTCAAGGTGTTCCACCATTTCACGATAAACGTCTATATCTTTTCCTGAACTATTCATACCAGCAATAGAAATAGGCTGTGTAGCAATTATCACATCTGGGATCACCACATTTGAATTATCCAATTTAAAAATTGAATACAAGAATCTATTGACGTTATTAGGGTCGATGAAGTCTATACCTTTTACTTTTTTTATAATTTGACTAGGGGCCAATTCAGGAGTTAGTAAATGGATAAACTTACAACGTCGATCATCTCCAATGTAACGCCGATTTTTTTTATTAGACAGAAAACGATCAGTAAGACTTAGCTCAGTACCTGTATAATTCGACAAGCCATCTTCTATAACTTCATAAAAGGGGAAAGCTAAACGCATTAGCCTTGAAAGACGGTTACGATCATTAAATAAAAATAAACGAGTTTTTTCGTCTGTGAATTTCTCACTTAATATTTCATTTTCATATAGCTTATTGACTGTTCTTTTTTTGAAGAACTCATTCTGATAATTCGCAACGGCAAAGCATTTATGAATTATACCTACACCGCCACTATATATTTCTTCAAGAAGTTTTTTTCTACCTATAAATTTCACCGTGATGGTACTGGGTAAGATAGATAAATCGAAACTCTCAGACTCAAGACCCTGCTGATCCGTAACAACTATTATTTTACTTTCCTGCTCTACCTCTTTTAAAGACTTTAATAAGGCAAAGAGAAAATGCCGTAATGTAGAGCATAAGTACAAATTCATAACTAGTGACTCAATAATCTATCAAAAAATTCCAGATGCTTCTTCACTGTCACTCGTGAACTAAAGCTTTCATCTAGGCGCTTCTTAGCCGCTTCACTCATGGCTGTGCACTTGGCCTTGTCTTGTGCGAGCTTGTCCATAGCCTCACCCAACGCTTTAGCGTCTCCCGTAGGGACAATATAACCCGTTTCACCCTCTACAACGAGTTCAGGAGCACCACCGGTAGTTGTCACTACTGAGGTTGTGCCATTTGCCATCGCTTCGACAATCGTACGTGGTAGGCCCTCTCCGCTGATCGATGGCTGAACTTGAAAGTCTGCCATACACATAATTGAAGGGATGTCAGTACGATGACCAATGTAGTGAATGCGCTCACTCATAGGACTTGCTTTCATCTCATCAAAATGAGGCTCGTAGCCGCTGCCCGCTAAGATCAAATGGAAGTTCGGTGCAGTAATGTATTTGGTCGCCTCAAGTAAGACAGAGATGCCCTTACTTGGCCTTACGTGCGCTGCAGTAATCGCAACTACATCTTCTTCACTCAAACCAAATTCAGAGCGCTCAGTTGGTGGTACCTTGTACCAATCCAACTCGTGTCCTTTGTATATGGTAACAACGTTATCTTTGTTCTTCCAAACACGCTTAACCACATCTTGTCGAACCGCTTCAGAAACACAAACTATACCGTCTACACGAGGGTGAAGTTGCGTTAAATAAGCACTAGGATCATGTCGGTATAACCCGCCAGTTGTACCTCGATAAACGACTAACTTAACGTTAAAACCAATACACGCAAACGCCGCATTAGGTATCGTCTTTGAGTTAAAAGCATAGCAGATGTCGTAATCATGCGTTTTCAGCTCGTGGCGAATCTTTTTAATGGTATCAAAACAAATTTTACGCTTTGGATAACCATCAACGACTCGAATACCGTACTCTTCTAACTTTGAGACATGCTCAGACTCACCTTGGGTCATGATAGTGACTTGGTGACCTTGACGGGCAAGCTCAATAAAGATTGCAGCTTCAGGGCGTAAACTATTCCATGCATGTAAGTAAGATGCACAAACTAAAATCTTCATCTCTCAGTTCCTATTTGGCTTGGTCTTTTGAGCGGTCATCTGAACGGTTTTCAAGAATCCACAAACCGACATATTTATTGAAATTCACTTGAGCGTAAGTCATCGCCATAATGAAGCCGACACTGCCATCCATAAAGCCACGGCGAATGATATAGACAAGGAAAAACGTCCACATGGCTCGTAATAGCGCCAAGAATAATCCATATGATTTCTTGCCTTTACGATGGTACTTTTGCGAGCCAAGCCAAGCGTACTGCGCTGCTTTATCTAGGCCGTGACCATAATCACGATGGGTGTAATGAAGAAGAAACCCCTTCAATATCCCTGTCGAGCCTTGCTCAGGAACGACTGTCTCGTGAACCTCGTCTAACGTATATCGAGAACCTTCTTTCTTGAACAACCTTAAGACTGCGCGAGCACTGCGGCCATGTTTTAGAGTCGTGCCATAGAGAGTCACTCCCCAAGGCAGTTTGTAAGCAGTGTGTTTGATTTGATCTTGTTTTAATAATTCAACAAGAGCCTTGCTCATTTCTGGGTCTAAAGCTTCATCCGCATCGATTGATAACACCCAATCACATGTCGCTTTATCTAGCGCTCGTTGCTTTTGCTTACCAAAGCCTGGCCAATCTGTGATGGTCACGTTGTCTGTGTATTTATGGCATATCTCAACGGTTGCATCCGTTGACCCACTGTCTAACACAATCAGCTCATCGGCAATATCAACCACAGATTTAAGGCAAGTTTCAATTCGGTCTTCTTCATTCTTGGTAATAACAATGACAGACAGGGTATGTTTTCTCATTATTCAGCCCTAGAATTTCCAATAGTTTAATGATTTACGGATTTTAAAGTTACGAATCCAATTTTTTGGCTTGTTATCTTGCCAGTCGCTTTCTAGCACATCAGTAATAGCGTTAAGAACTCTAGCCGACGATTGCCCATCTAAATATGGCGTTATTGACGGGCCGTAATGAGCGATGGCTTTATCTCTGTCTTCATCAGGTAGCATTGCTTGCTTAATTGCCGACTCTAACTGTTCAGCCTGAGCAATATTAATGAAGCTCGCTTGAGGATCTCGGTTGTTTACCGTAACAACAGGCTTATTGAGCAACAAGAATTCCTGAAATATCGATGAGTTGTCACACACCATAACATCAGCACGATGCTGCATTTCAATCACTCGGTCATTATCGAAAAAGAGAAGATTATCCCCTTCCAATGCCTGATATTTCGTTCTCGTCTCTTGATTCATTTTGGGATGAAGAGTCACTAACCATTGCCACTGGCTTTGTTGGCTTAGGCGCTTAAGCTCTTCATAAACCAATTCCGCACACGATAAGCTTGGCGAAAAAGTGGAAGCGAACAGAATTTGAGGTCTCTCATGACGGTTCTCACTAGCTTGATAATTCAACAAGCTATCGAGCTTCAGCCACCCGGTCTCTTTGACTTGAAAATAGCCGCGCTGCTTAGCTAGCGGTTCAAGCGAGCTTGTTCTTTCATGTCCTTCAGTGCAATACAAATCAAATAGACCACGCTCAGGGTATAAGTTCCCTCGTTTACTCTCATTCAAACCATGAAACACTTGCACCTTCAACCCTGGAATAAACGCAGGAACGCGATCACCGGGCACTAAAACAGCTAAAGGGTTAAAGGAGACAGCTTCAACTAAAGAGACGCTCTGCTCTTGATCCAGTAAAAGGTGTTCAGAAGCATCTTCACCAACAAGCAACCACTTAACCTCATGGCCGAGTTGCTTCGCGTAATCATAGAATGGGCGAAGAATAGCAAATGAATAGTTTTGCTCGACGTAGAGCAAGAAACGATAGGTTTGATCGGTTTGCATAAGCGATGAGATAAAATTCACCATGTCCGTTTGAAATTGCAACTAAGCATTTAATTATAACGCTCTTTACTTTCGAGATTGAAGAAAATACTCTTCTCGATACTGATTTTACCTTTTGGTGTCACTGTTCTTATGCTTATACGACTTTTCTATACTCTCATATTGTCATTAGCCTCTCCGCTACTGCTGTATGGGCTTTATAAGAGCAAACCAGGAAAACCCAGTTTTGGTCAGCGTTGGAAAGAACATTTCGGCATCACGCCGCAAACTCAAGGTAAGAATCCTATCTGGATTCATGCTGTGTCGGTTGGTGAATCTATTGCTGCAATACCGATCATTAAACAATTGAAGCTGCGAGATCCAAATCAAGCCATCATTGTTACCACCACAACCAGCACGGGTGCTGAACAGATAGACAAGCTTGGTGATTTGGTCGAGTATCGCTACATGCCGATTGATTTTTCTTGGTGTGTTCGGGGTTTCTTGAAGACTGTTCAGCCTAAACAGATGCTAATCATGGAAACCGAATTATGGCCAAACACACTGCACTGCGTCGCGAAAGCTGGCATCCCTATTTCGGTACTCAACGCTCGCCTGTCTGAACGCTCATGCCGGCGCTATGCTACATTCCAAACCGTCTTTAACCTTCTAGCTAAAAACCTCTCTCAAGTACTTTGCCAATACCCAAGTGATGCTGAGCGTTTTGTACGATTAGGGTTAGATAAAGCATCTGTGCATGTGACTGGGTCGATCAAGTTTGATATTGAAGTTTCAGCTGAACAAGCATCAAAAGGCAAAGCGTTACGTGAACAAATTGGCTTTGAACGCTGTGTGTGGATAGCAGCCAGCACTCATCAAGGCGAAGATGAACTTATCTTAGACGCTCATCAACAGCTCCTTAAAGACAACTCTAAGACCTTACTGATGATTGTGCCTCGTCATCCAGAGAGATTTAATCAAGTGACGGGATTGGCTAAACAACACCAATTCAACACCATCACTCGAACGAGTCAGCAACCCATCACCTCTGATGTTGAAGTGTATATTGCGGATACGATGGGAGAAATGTTGGTATTGCTCGGCGGATCTGATGTGTGCTTTATGGGAGGAAGCCTTGTGGGCGATAAGGTAGGTGGCCACAATCTTCTAGAGCCGGCAGCACTACAGTTACCTTTACTCAACGGCCCTAGTTATTTTAACTTCAGCGAGATCACTGACAAGCTACTGGAAGCCAATGCCGTCACTATTTGTCACAACAGTAATGAAATTGCAGACCAACTTAGAGCGCTGCTCACACACCCCAAATTACGTAAAGAAAAAGGCTTAGCGGCTTTTCAAGTGATTGAGCAAAACAGAGGGGCGTTGGATAAAACTTTGGCATACATTCTTAATTAATGGCCTTCTTAGCTAATGGCTATTATTAACTAGTCATCACTCTTAACTAATAGCCATTCTTAGCTAGTCACCACTCTAAACTGACAGCGATTAACCTTGGTAGCCTTGCAATAACAGTTCCCAATCCGATTCTTGCCATTGAATCTGGCGCTTGTTCACTTCTTTCAAGAACGAGCGCTTTAAGCGATTCAAGTTGCCTTCTTTCCAGTCATCACCCGCTTGCTGACCACACTTATCAAAGTCAATAATCCACACCTTTTGCGAATCATCAAGCAAGATATTATGAATATTGAGATCGGTATGATTCACCCCTGCATCGTGCATCTTGCGTATCTCTTGGCCAATTCGACGATAAACATCCGCATCTATCGGGCCATTGACCAAGACATCAACCAGATCCTTGGCGTTGGGAATTCGTTCAGACATTAAGTCTGCTCGATAAAGTCGTCCACTTTTCGTCGCTCTAGCGGCGATAGGTCGCGGGACATTTACACCAGCGTTAGCCAGTACATTTAAAACATTAACTTCCATCGCACAGCGCGTACCTTCCCAATCAGAGAAATGATATTGGTCTTCGATTAGCTTCCCAAACAACCCGCCACGTCGATAATGACGCAATGCAGCTTGTATCCCATCAAGCTGAATGAACCATGTGGTACCACGTCCTTGAGCACTGCCTGAAATAGCCTCACGTTGCTGCCAGTATTCAGCTTCAAAAATCTGAACGATATCATCCTCTGGCACCTGACTCAGAAGCTCAGGGTTATACCAAATTGTTTGGTTCTTAGTACTAATCGTTTCCATCTATGAGGCCTTTGGGTCGCTTTTCGTCATTGCTATTTTACAACTAATGCGAGTATCTGCATAATTCTGATGTTATTCAATTTTTCGGACTCTTTATGCCACTGTTCTCAACTGCACCTCAATCTCTTTGCATACTTCGCCTCTCCGCGATTGGCGATGTTTGTCATGCTATTTCGGTGGTTCAAGCCATCCAGAAGCAGTGGCCTGAAACGAAAATCACTTGGATAACCGGGAAAATAGAAGCCATGCTGATCGGCGACCTGCCGGGTATTGAAGTGATTGTTTTCGATAAGAAACAAGGCTTCAAAGGAATGCGTGAACTATGGCGCAAATTGTCAGATCGTAAATTTGATGCGCTGCTACACATGCAAGCCGCACTCAGAGCCAGTGTACTTTCCTGGGGAATAAAGGCGAAATGTAAGGTAGGGTTTGGCAAAAACCGTACTCGTGAAATGCAGTCACTCTTTACTGATCGCCATCTGCCTATTTCAGACAAGTTTCATGTATTAGATAACTTTGCCGAGTTTGCTCGCTACATTGGTGTGCCCTTCGATAAACCTCAATGGGATATTCCTTTAACACCGGAAGATGAGCAACTAGCCATTGATACTATGGCAGACAAACCGACCTTGGTTATCTCCCCTGCAGCAAGCAAAGATTCACGTAACTGGTTAACTGATCGATATGCCGCTATTGCCGATTATGCTGTCGAACAAGGCATGCAAGTAGTGTTATGTGGTTCTCCGGTACCAAGAGAAGTTAACCTGGGTAACGATATCGAAACATTATGCCAGCCACCAATCAATAACTTGATTGGCAAAACGAACTTGAAGCAACTGACTGCCGTACTGAAACATGCAACGGTGGTATTGGCACCAGATACTGGCCCAGCCCACTTGGCAACCACGCAGTCAACGCCTGTAATCGGCTTGTACGCACACAGTGATCCTCGAAGAACAGGCCCTTACAACGATCTCGATATCGTAGCAAGTGTTTATCAACAGCATGTAGAGGCGCAACAAGGTAAGCCAGTGAAAGACCTTCCATGGGGAACCCGTGCCAAAGGCGATGATCTTATGAAAGACATAACTGTCGACATGGTCAAACAGCAACTCGACAAAGTATTAAACTCTATTAAAACATCAAGCAAGGACAGCTAATATGACCACACACGTTATCTACCCAGGCACTTTCGATCCGGTAACCAACGGTCATCTCGATATTATCGTCCGTGCAGCAAGCATGTTTGATCATATCACCGTCGGTGTCGCCGCGAGCCCAAGCAAAAAAACCATGTTTAAGTTAGATGAACGAGTAGAGCTTTTACGCGATGCTGTGTCTCATTTACCTAACGTATCTGTTGAAGGCTTTTCTGGTTTACTTGTCGATTTTGCCAAAGAACAGAAAGCTGACGTATTGGTGCGGGGCTTAAGAACAACCATGGACTTTGAGTACGAATTCGGTCTCACTAGCATGTATCGCAAGCTCCTACCCGGCCTTGAAAGCGTGTTCCTAACCCCTTCGGAAGAGTATGCCTTCCTATCTTCGACAATTGTTCGTGAAGTGGCTATCCATGGTGGGGATATAAGTCAGTTTGTACCACAAAGGGTGGCAGATGAAATTAAGCTCAAAACGACTAACTAATCCTCCAAGAACCAAAAATAATATGCGTTCATTGAACGCATGTTTTAGTAGATTTAATAGCAAACTAAAAACTTCTCAGGACAGGGTTAAGGTCTCAACAAAGGTTGCGTATTCAAAAGGCATTTGAAGAGGTCATGGATCAAAGTTACTTCGTGGTAGTTCTTCATTGAAATGAATCCGTTTTTCTCTAACGTTAGAGTGAATTGTTCTTTCTAAAGTTAGAATCTCTTAGAAAACGAACAACCATTACAACAAGTCTAAGTGAGTGATAACATATCGCTCTCATATATGAATACATACAATTTATGAAAGCATACTGCATTACTTTAAAGGCAACGATAACCGACAAATATCAACAGCTGATGCTCTGAAAAGTGTTCAAGTAGATTTTGAATTTTTCATTGGAGTAGATGCAAGAGTTGACGAACATCCTTTGCTATCAAGAATTCACGACAAAAAGTTTTTATACAATATGGGGAGAACACATGCGATTGGGGAAGTTGGATGTTATGCCAGCCATTACCTTATTTGGCAAAAATGTGTAGAGCTCAATGAACCCATACTAGTATTCGAAGATCATGCCAGTATTGACGCAAACATATTTCGTAATACGCTAGCTATCGCAGAGCAGCATATTGAGCAGTGTGGTTTTATTCGCTTACAAGACAGTAAGAACAAACTACATTACTCAGTTAGCACGTACGATGTACAACATCTTGTAAAGTATTTGAAGGTTCCTCAAGGGACCGCTTGTTACGCGATATCTCCCAAAGCTGCGCATGCTTTCATCGAACAAAGTTCAACGTTCAATTATCCAGTTGATGTATTCTTACGGAATACTTGGGGTCACAAACACCCCATGTTTGGTGTTTTACCTTCGGGTTTACAACGGAGTAAGCAACCATCAATCATAGGTAAACGTAAACATAGAGGTCAGAAAAACTATTTAGTTAAAGTGATGAAAGCGAGCAATAAAATAAAAAGCATGACACTCAATCTAGCTACAAATGCTTATCACTTATTTAGCTTAAGCTGCAAGTACCCCCCTAAATTAAAACGGTAAAACAAAAATAGCGCTCATTGAGCGCTATTTTTAATTCGAAACCATTAATTACTACAGCGAGTAGTAGGCTTTATACCAATCCGCGAATGCTTTGGCACCTTCTTGGATTTTAACTTGAGGCTTATAGCCTACTGCTTCAAACAGATCTTCAGTATCGGCGTAAGTTGCGTATACATCACCCGGTTGTATTGGCATGAAGTTTTTCTTCGCTTCGATGCCTAAAGCCGTTTCCAATGCTTCAACGTAATCCATCAATTTAACTGGGCTACCATGACCAATGTTGAATACACGATATGGTGCTGAGCTGGTTGCTGGTGAACCTTGCTCTACTGTCCAATCTGGCTGTTTTGCTGGAATTCGATCTTGTACACGAATAATGCCTTCAACGATGTCATCGATATAAGTGAAGTCGCGCATCATGTCGCCATTGTTATAGATGTCGATCTGTTTACCCGCCACGATTAAGTTCGCAAACTTGAACATCGCCATATCAGGGCGACTCCAAGGGCCGTAAACCGTAAAGAAACGTAGACCGGTCGTCGGTACGTCATATAAATGAGAATAGGTATGCGCCATTAGCTCATTCGACTTCTTGGTCGCAGCGTATAGTGAGATCGGGTGATCAACACTGTCTGCTGTGTGGAACGGCATCTTTTGGTTCAAGCCATAAACTGAGCTTGATGAAGCATAAACGAGGTGTTCAACCTTGTTATGGCGACAGCCTTCAAGAATAGCTAAGTGGCCGACAAGGTTGCTATCGGCATACGCCATTGGATTATCAATTGAGTAACGAACGCCAGCTTGCGCTGCTAAATGAATCACACGGTCAAACTTTTGCTCAGCAAATAGCTTTGCCATACCTTCTCTATCAGCAAGATCCAGTTCGATAAAAGTCAGGTTTTCATGCTCGATACGTTTCAGACGGTTATGCTTTAAAGAGACTTCATAGTAGTCATTTAAGTTATCAATACCGATAACTTCATGTCCTGCCGCACATAGTCGCTCTGACACTGCAGAGCCAATAAAGCCAGCAACACCCGTTACTAAATATTTCATTCTACTATTCTCAATTCATATAATTATTGCAATTGTAGCTACTAGACTGCATATCTACTAGCTTAAAAAAGTGAACATAGGTTCAGTTTTTCTATACCTGACATTGAGAGCAAAAAAACGTATTCCGCTGTCCGATTTTTTGCTCTTCAAGTTTCTCACCACAACTCGGGCACTTTTCTCCCGCTTTCCCGTAGACTTGCAGCTCTTGAGCGAAATACCCCGGCTTGCCATCTGCTTGGGCGAAATCTTTTAGTGTGGTGCCGCCTTGTTTGATGGCGGTGGCGAGTACTTGTTTGATCTCTTTAGTTAACAAGACCCACTCTTCTTTTGTCACTTTGCTCGCAGGGCGTAGAGGATGAATTCGTGAAGAAAACAGCGCTTCATTGGCGTAGATATTTCCCACACCGACCACCACTTTGTTGTCCATGATGAACTGTTTGACGGCAACCTTACGCTTTTCTGCCTTTTCAGCAATGTAGACAGCGTTGAAGTCGTCAGTTAGTGGCTCAGGGCCAGAGCCGAGTAACACAGTATGTATCTCATCAGGCGCCGACCAGAGCCATGCACCAAACCGACGCGGATCGTTGTAGCGTAATACTTTGCCATTGGTAAGTTTGAGATCCACGTGATCGTGTTTTGCTGGCGGGAAATCGGCATCTAATATGCGCAGTGAACCCGACATACCGAGATGAACAATCGCTGTGCCTGTATCGGTTTCAATCAATAGGTATTTAGCACGACGCGAGATAGATCGAATTACCTGCCCTTCTAATCGCTTAAGTTCTTGTGGGATATCCCAGCGCAGCTTAGGTGTTCGAAAAGTCAGGGATTTAATCTTCTCACCGACTAAATGAGGCGAGATCCCCATCCGGCTTACTTCAACTTCGGGTAATTCAGGCATAGTTAGTCGTCCGATTTAGATGGGTTGTCTGGTATAGATAGTGTGGCTACTTTAAAGAGATGGTCTGATTTAAATGACTGGTCTGAGCCAAAGCTTGGAAACAAGTAGCTCTCTTCAATAGACACCGCCAACCACTGATCATTCCAGTTTTTTAGCAACCAGAACTGAGGCAGTTGATAATAGGTAATACGCTGTGGCTCTTCTTGGTCTTGATACCACACTTCAATGGTGTGTGGCGTATTCAGTTGTGGTGAGAGGTCGGTATAGGTTTGAGAATCGACTTCGGTGCCCACAAGCTCTTTCCAACGCTGCGACAACTCTTGCGCACTGATAGTTTGAGGAACTGTTGTCTCTTTAAATTGATAAACCCAATGATCGTCTTCTTGCACTACCGACCACTTAGCAAAATGTAAGGCTTGAAGTTCTGCTGTTGGGTTTAAGAGGTAAGGATAAGGACTGCTTACCTGAAGTTCAGGCTCAGGTTCGATAAGGTACGTTTTAATCAATGTTGGCAGGTTTAACACCCCAATAAAAGCGATCACGCTTAACATGAGTATGTTATTCCACCGACGTCCACGATATCTCATCTGATTCTGCTCATCTAACCTATTGAGGGTTCAGTATATCGTGAAAATGGCGACACATTCTATGCTGAGTAATTTTCGATCCTATAAGCCCATCGATAAGTGTAATGTCTGTAAGGCAGGTGCCAAATTGAGCCAACAATATTTAAATGCTTAAATGCTTAAATGCTTACGCCTCTCAAAAGCACTGACTCTTCTCGAAAAAGCTCAAGCTTCTCAAAAAACCTCAGGTTTCTCAAAATACTGGGGCTTCCCAAATTTTGGGCATAAAAAAACCCAGCCATAAGCTGGGTTTTTAATTTATTCTTCTATAAAGAAGAGACAAAGGGGCTATCAATTACTTGATTTTAGCTTCTTTGTACATAACGTGCTGGCGAACTACTGGATCAAACTTTTTGATCTCAAATTTGCCTGGCATGTTACGCTTGTTCTTGTCAGTTGTGTAGAAGTGACCAGTTCCAGCAGAAGATACTAGACGGATTTTCTCACGAATGCCTTTAGCCATTGCTTAATTCCTCTTAAACGTTTTCGCCACGTGCACGGATATCAACAAGAACAGCATCAATGCCTTTCTTATCAATAATACGCATGCCTTTAGCAGTTAGACGTAGTTTAACAAAACGTTTTTCGCTCTCTACCCAGAAACGGTGAGTTTGTAGGTTCGGCAGAAAACGACGCTTGGTAGCATTGCGTGCGTGTGAACGGTTGTTACCCGTTACTGGACGCTTACCAGTTACTTGACATACTCGGGACATGAATGTCTCTCCAAATCGTTTCAGCTCGATATCAACCTTGGTGGCCGAACCTCTCTATCAATTCTGAAAATAGAGGTAAAAACCATAATGGAAAATCCATTCAAGGCTATCAAAGGTCGCGTATTATACTAACTTGACATGCATTGCTCAAGACCCGAACAGATCCTTTTTAAGGATTTCGTGATCTTTTTTTGAACAGGGCAGCTATTTGAGTAATCAGAGCTGATTTAAGGTTCTAAAATGTGGGCGGAATGATAGCAGATTTATCGCAACTAACAACCTAAATTGTGATTCAAATCCATCCGCGCTCTGCAAAAGAGATAACTTCGCCATCTCCAACCACAAAATGGTCGAGAATTCGAATGTCCACCAGCGCCAATGCGTCGGTTAATCTGCGTGTAATTCGCCTATCGGCTTGGCTTGGCTCTGCGACACCAGAAGGATGGTTGTGCGCTAGGATTAATGCAGCTGCATTATGATGAAGTGCCCGTTTCACTACTTCTCTCGGGTAAACTGATGCGGCATCGATGGTTCCTTCAAACATCACTTCATCCTTTATTACTCTGTTTTGGTTATCTAAGAACAATATATAGAAGGCTTCTCGCTGGCGATCACGCAATATACTTGAAAGATACAACTTGGTATGGCTTGGGCTAGTGAGTGCATCGCCTCGAGATAAAGTTTCGGCCAAATAACGTTGCGTCATCTCTAAAACGGCCTGCAATTGGACATATTTCGCCTGCCCCATCCCTTTGTGGACACAAAACTCAGTCTCGGTTGCAGAAAAAAGTTGGCGCAGCGAACCAAAATCTTTGATCAACTTGTCAGATAGTTCTAAAACGTTCATTCCTTGTGTGCCGGTTCGAAGAAATATCGCTAACAACTCCGCATCACTCAAAGAATCAGGCCCTCTATTTAATAGCTTTTCTCTCGGCATCGACTCAACAGGTATTTTACTTATCGGCATATAAAGTCTATTTAGGGTCATGAATACGACCCAACACCTTAATGAGTTCGTCAACAGAGATCCTTCGATAGAGATAAAAGGGAACGAGTCGCTAGCAAAATCGTGTAATTGATAAGTTTGACAATAACAATTTAATGAGCATCAAGTCTGTTCCGATTCTGCTTCTAGGCACTCATCCTTTGTTCTGATATCGTTAGCCCAGAGAAATTAAGGAACAGAATCATGCAAACATTGGTTAATCAACTGGATAACGCTGACCTACAAGGCCTCGCTGGGAAAAAAATCCTACTTGGCATTAGTGGTGGTATCGCTGCGTATAAATGTGCCGAACTGACTCGACGCTTAATTGAACGTGGTGCGCAGGTACAAGTCGTGATGACGAATGCAGCCAAGGAGTTCATCACTCCGCTCACCATGCAAGCCGTCTCTGGAAGGCCAGTGTCTGATAGTTTGCTTGATCCTGCTGCGGAAGCCTCCATGGGGCACATCGAACTGGCGAAATGGGCTGACCTAGTCTTATTAGCACCCGCCACTGCAGATCTGATTGCACGCATGACCGCAGGCATGGGTAACGACCTACTGACCACTTTGGTTTTAGCAACCGATGCGACAGTTGCGGTATCTCCTGCAATGAATCAACAAATGTACAGCAACCCGGCAACTCAAGAGAACATCGCCACACTAAAACGTCGTGGCTGTGAGATCTGGGGGCCTGCTGCGGGCGAACAAGCCTGTGGTGATGTCGGCATGGGCCGCATGCTAGAACCAATGCAGCTCGTGCACCGTTGCGAAGACTTCTTCCAACCTAAACCGCTTGCTGGCCGTTCGGTGTTAATTACGGCAGGTCCAACTCGTGAAGCCATCGATCCGGTGCGTTACATTACTAACCACAGCTCTGGCAAGATGGGTTATGCACTGGCTGAAGCGGCCGCTAAACAAGGCGCAACGGTGACTCTAATCAGTGGCCCTGTTTCATTAGCGACGCCAAACAAGGTTAATCGTATTGATGTCGATAGCGCACAACAGATGTTTGATGCCGTTATCGCTAACGCCGCCCAGCACGATATTTTCATTAGCTGCGCTGCGGTTGCCGATTACCGCCCTGAGACCATTGCAGACCAGAAGCTTAAAAAGGTCGATGGTAAAGATGACATGACCATTCAAATGGTTAAGAACCCAGACATTGTCGCTTCTGTTGCTTCAATGACGGAAGGCCGTCCATTTACCGTAGGCTTCGCTGCAGAAACTCAAGATGTAGAGAAGTACGCGCGCGGCAAACTGGAAAGAAAGAACCTCGATATGATTTGTGCTAATGATGTCTCTGTCGAAGGCCAAGGCTTCAATAGCAGCAGTAATGAATTGCACCTTTATTGGAAAGACGGTGATAAATCTCTGCCACTGGATAGCAAAGACACACTTGGTTTCCAGATCCTCGATCAGATCCAACAGCTTATTGGTGCATAAACGCACACATTTGCTCTGACAATCTGCTGACACCTCTCGATTCTGTTGACCTAGGGCTCACAAAACTAGGAAACAGAATTGAATGGTGTTTATAATCCTGCTTCACTCAATCCTCATCTTTAGGAAAGGAAGTAAATAGATGGCTGGTACTCGAAAATCAAACCGTCGTGAAGAAATCCTACAAGCTCTCGCACAAATGTTGGAATCGACCGAAGGTGCTTCTCGTATCACAACGGTAAAGTTGGCCAAGCAAGTCGGCGTATCTGAAGCTGCGCTCTACCGCCATTTCCCAAGCAAAGCTCGCATGTTTGAAGGCCTAATAGAGTTCATTGAAGAAGCGTTGATGTCTCGAATCAACCGTATTCTCGATGAAGAAAAAGACACGCTTGAACGTATCCGCCTCGTGATGCAACTTATCTTAGCCTTTTCTGAACGCAACCCTGGTTTGACTCGTATTTTGTCGGGCCATGCCCTGATGTTTGAGAATGAGCGCCTGCGTGAACGCATCAATCAGCTTTTTGAGCGTATTGAGACTCAACTTCGCCAGATCTTGCGTGAAAGGAAGCTTCGTGAGGGGAAATCGTTCCCGGTTGATGAGAAGATCTTAGCGGCTCAACTGCTCGGTCAGGTTGAAGGCAGCTTGAATCGATTTGTACGTTCTGACTTCAAATATCAACCGACAGAAAACTTTGATGCTTATTGGGCACTGCTGAGCGCTCAGATTAAGTAGCAATCAAATTAAGTAGCAATCAAATCTTAAGTGATGGTTATGACGACGAAAACTTCTCCGACAAACAGTACGGCACAACACGTTATTACTAAGCCACCTTTTACTCTGGCACTGCTCCACCCTAAATATTGGGGAGTGTGGTTCGGTTTTGGGCTATTGGCGCTTATCGTTAATGTTCTCCCTTACCGTATATTATTACTGCTAGGTCGTTCATTGGGCTCTCTTGGGGCTCACTATGGTAAAAAGCGCGTAGCGGTCGCAACACGTAACTTGGAACTCGCCTTCCCAGATAAGCCAGCAGATGAAGTCGCGGCTATGGTCAGTGAAAACTTTAAAAATACCGGTATGGCGCTGATCGAAACCGGCATTACCTGGTTCTGGCCGACGTGGCGTTTTAAAAGAATCCTAGTAGATAAAGACACCCAAACACTGCGCACTCACAAAGCCAACGGTAAAGGTGTTTTGTTGTGCTGTGTGCATGCCTTGAACTTAGAGATCACTGCGCGAGCAATGGCCGTACTGGGGATTCCTGGGTTAGGTGTGTATCGCCCACACAACAACCCTGCTTATGAGTTCATTCAATACCGCGGTCGAACTCAAAATGGCAACCGTCTGATTCATCGTAAAGATGTGAAGCGTATGATTCGAATCCTGCGTCAGGGTGAGATCCTTTTCTACCTGCCGGATCATGACTACGGCCGTAACAAGTCTGTGTTTGTGCCTTTCTTCGCTGTAGAAGATGCGTGTACCACAACAGGCACCAGTATTCTGGCTTACACTAGCCGATGCGCTCTTGTTCCGGGTTCAGGGTTTAGAAATGCCGATGGTAAGTATGAAATCATAGCCGATGAATCAATCGAAGATAACTATCCTCAGAAAGATGAGAAAGCGGCGGCCGCTTATCTAAACCGCTATCTTGAGAACATTATCTTACGAGCACCAGAACAATGGATGTGGCTGCACAAGCGCTTCAAAACCATGGAAGACCCAGAAATTGAACGCGGCATTCGTTATAAATAGAGTAGCCTTTATAAATAGAGTTGCCGCTACAAATAGAACGCCTATCTTCAGGTAAGAAAGCCGCTCACCTCAATAGAAAAGTAAAAGGCCCGAAAGAGTTTTATCTCTCGGGCCTTTCTGTTTTGAAATTCTAAACCTAGGGATCTAAACCATCAGGTTCAGAGCTTCAAGCATTAGATGCCATATTGAGCGCGGTACGCTTTTACAGATTCTAGGTGTGCAGCGTCAGTACCTTTCTCTTCAAGGAAAGTCACTAGGTCAGTCAAGCTAACGATTGAGATAATCGCACAGCCGAAGTCACGCTCTACTTCTTGAATCGCAGACAGCTCACCTTTGCCCTTCTCTTGGCGATCAATCGCAACAAGAACACCCGCTAAGTCAGCGCCGTTTGCTTGGATGATTTCCATCGACTCACGAATCGCAGTACCCGCAGTGATCACGTCATCCACTAACATAATGCGACCTTCAAGTTCGCTACCCACTAGGTTACCACCTTCACCGTGGTTCTTCGCTTCTTTACGGTTGAAGCAGTAAGGCGTATCCACATCGTGGTGATCTGCGAGTGCAACCGCTGTTGTCGTTGCAATTGGGATACCTTTGTACGCAGGGCCAAATAGTACGTCGAACTCAATGCCTGAGTCTGCCAATGCTGCTGCGTAGAAGCGACCTAAGCGTGCGAGGTCACGACCTGTATTAAACAATCCAGCATTGAAGAAGTAAGGGCTCTTACGGCCAGACTTTAAAGTAAATTCACCAAACTTAAGTACTTCTTTCTCTAGTGCAAATTCAATAAATTCACGTTGATATGCTTTCATGTTTTTCCTCTACGTTTATCCAATAAAACTTAATTAACTTAAACTCATCTCAGTATCTTCTAAGTAGTCGTGTTTTCCGCTAGGCAACAAGCTTGCGAACCCCGTGAACTTACGAGTAGTAAGTGATTCGGGTGAGCAAGCGCAGTTAACAACGCGGAGGGCGCGAATACGACGAAGATAAAAAAATAGCCCCCAATGTGGGAGCTATTAAAAACTAGTCGGCCAACGCAGCTTTCTGCGCTTCGACGATATCGGTAATGCCCTTATTCGCCAGGGCTAAAAGCTGCATCAGCTCTTCGTGGCTGAACGGTTCGCCTTCTGCGGTGCCTTGAATCTCAATCATCTTACCGTCTTCCGTCATTACAACGTTCATATCTGTATCGGCTGCTGAGTCTTCAACATACTCAAGGTCACACAGTGCTTGTGCACCAACGATGCCCACTGAAACTGCCGCTACGTGGCCTTTCATTGGGTTCTTTTTCAGTTTACCGCTTGCTAGTAGGCTGTTGATAGCGTCTGCCATTGCTACGCTTGCACCTGAAATAGAAGCGGTACGTGTGCCGCCGTCTGCTTGGATAACATCACAATCGACAGTGATCATGATTTCACCCATGACTTTCAGGTCAACAACTGCACGTAGGCTACGCGCGATCAGACGTTGGATTTCCATCGTACGACCACCTTGCTTACCGCTCGCCGCTTCACGACGGTTACGAGTGTGCGTTGCACGTGGCAGCATGCCGTATTCAGCGGTTACCCAACCCTTTCCTTGGCCTTTTAACCAACGCGGCACGTTTTCTTCTACCGTCGCATTACATAGAACTTTAGTGTTGCCGAACTCAACTAATACAGAACCCTCAGCATAAGCTGTGTAGTTACGAGTAATTTTAATTGGACGAATTTGATCTACAGCGCGGTCATTTGGACGCATTGGTATCTACCTTATTAACAGTCTGAAGTGATTATCTATCGAAAGAGTGCATCACCTAAGAACGCGGTGAGACAGTTTTGATTGGGGCAAGATTATATAGCAGTTTATCTTTCAAAGCTATTTACCGTTCAAAGCGACTGACCGTGGAAGGCCATTTATCGCAAAAAAGCGACAAGCTTCGGGAGCACACCATATCGTGATACTATGCGTGCGCGTTATTTTCAGAATGATAAAAGACAGGAAAATTCGATGATTTATAGTATGACCGCGTACGCACGCAAAGAAGTAAAAGGCGATTGGGGTACAGCAGTATGGGAAATCCGCAGTGTAAACCAACGCTACCTAGAGACTTACTTCCGTATGCCTGAACAGTTCCGTGGTTTAGAGCCAATCCTACGTGAGCGTTTCCGTAAGCGTCTAGCTCGCGGCAAGGTTGAATGTAACCTACGTTTTGAAGCAAACCCAGCAGCGAAAGGCGAACTAAGCATTAACGAAGGTTTGGCTCAGCAAGTGATCAATGCGGCTAACCAAGTTATGACCATGACAGGTGAAGACAGCCGTCTGAACCCATTCCAAGTCATGAACTGGCCTGGCGTGATGGAAACGCCAGAGCAAGATATGGATGCCATCAACAAAGATCTACTTGAAGCATTCAACGATGCAATTGCAGAGTTCATTGACGCTCGTGCTCGTGAAGGCGAAAACATGAAAGCGCTCATCGTTCAGCGTTTAGATGCAATCACTGAAGAAGTCGTTAAAGTTCGTGCACGCATGCCTGAGATCCTAGAGTGGCAACGTGAACGTCTTCTTAGCAAGTTTGAAGATGCGAAAATTGAACTTGAAGGTTCTCGTGTTGAGCAAGAGCTTATCCTACTGGCTCAGAAGTCAGACGTGGCAGAAGAACTAGATCGTCTAGACTCTCACGTGAAAGAAGCGAATGCAGTATTGAAGAAAGGTGGCGCTTGTGGCCGTAAGCTTGACTTCATGATGCAAGAGTTCAACCGTGAGTCAAACACACTAGCATCTAAGTCTATCAGCACAGACATCACCGCATCGGGCGTAGAGCTGAAAGTTCTTATCGAACAAATGCGTGAGCAGATCCAGAACATTGAATAACAGTTACAACTGTATTTTACTGCATTAAAATAATTAAAATACAACAACTTAACCAAGAAAACTTTCCACCATTGTATTCTTTAATACACCATTAACCACCGGGAACTGGTGGTTAATGTGGTGGGTATGATAGGCTTACCACAAAGGTAAGTGGTGGGTAAAAAGATATTCACCAAGATCATGCATGATTAGAGGTGGGTTATGGCTAAGTTATCAGTTAAGAAAGTAGAAGCGCTCATTAAGGCTGGCGGTGACAAAACACAGCGCCATGCTGATGGTGAGGGCTTATACCTAGTGGTCCCAGCATCAGGTACTGCAAGTTGGATGCTACGCTTTACCTCCAGTAAAAAGCGCCGTGAAATGACGCTTGGTAAGGTTAAAGATCTTACTTTAGCTAATGCCCGTCTCGAAGCCGCGACTAAAATGAAGCAAGTTCGTGAAGGCTTTGATCCCCTCTTGCAGCGCAAGCGTGCCGAACAAGAGAGCATCAAGACCGTTAACGACCTGTTTGAAGATTGGTACCCAACTTTAGTTAAACGCCTTAAACACCCGAATATCCCAAAACGTGTTTACACCAAAGATATTGCCCCACATATCGGTGACATCCCACTCGATAGAATTACCGCCCGTGATATTCGCACAGCAATCACAGCGATTAATGATTCAGGTCGCCCGACCATCGCCAATGACGCACTAGGACACTGTAAGCAGCTTTTTAACCACGGGATGAAGTTGGACCTTCTGCAAGGTAACCCAGCCTCTGCATTTACCGTGAGAGACGCTGGCGGCATAGAGAAAAGTAAAGATCGCTTCTTGAATGAAGATGAATTAAAGCAGTTCTTTAGTATCGCTAGAAAGAACTGCACCAACTTTAGCCGTGATAATTATCTAGCTTGTGCATTATTGGTTTGTTTAGGGGTTCGCAAATCTGAACTGTGTGAAGCAAAATGGGACGAATTTAATCTAGTGGAAGGCTTGTGGCACTTACCAAAGGAGCGCAGTAAAACTAATGTGGGTTTTACTATTCCATTAGCACCAGAAGTGTTGGAGTGGTTTGAGGAATTAAAGGTAAGAGGTTTTGGCTCTGAGTATGTCTTTCCTAGCAGGCGAGCCAGTAAAAGCCCCCATATGGGCCCCGACACGCTCAATAGAGCGATTACTAAGTTATTTGGTCATGAAGCAGGTAAGAAGAAACAACCGCCTAACTTGATGGGTGACATGCCACACTTTACGGTACATGACCTACGCCGCACTTGTCGTACGCTACTGTCAAAACAAGGCACTCCCGGCCATGTGGCCGAGAGATGCTTGAATCACAAGTTAAAGGGGGTTGAAGGTATTTATGACCAGTATGATTATTTGGAAGAGCGGAAAGTTGCTCTTGTTACTTTAGCCAATGACTTAAAACCAATCGTTGCATAATGACATTAAAGTTATGTCTTAATTACCCTGCAACATGAAGAGATCACTTATAAGTGATCTCTTCTATATTCACTGCACCAAACAAAGAAATTTTAGCGTTCTCGTCACAATATGAGTTTCTCAACTACAGGATAACTTGTTTTAGTGTCGATTTTTTCTCCACTGTTCAAGTTCATCACTCATTACAAACTTAGTCACAATCACTGGTGTATTATTCTCTTCATCTTGTTCAACTTTTTTGGAGTTAGCAAAGAGACTCACGACTTTTTCTTTGAATTTAGTTATGAGCATTCCTGTAGCTAAAAAACCACTACCAAATAGCATCTCCGTAGATTTACCTAGCACAGCATTAAAGACAATATCTAATTCAACGCTGCCTTTAGAAGCTTTATCCAACGAGAAGACAATGCCTCCTGATTCATGGTTACTTGGCGAATATAGCGGTAAATCCATTTCTTGTAACATTAACTCTATCTGACTCATTACAGAAAAGTAGAGATCTAATATGTTAGGATTCACAACACCCATTTGATTCAAATCAGAGTAATGACCAACGCCACTTAACCCTACAGAATCCGTAATATATGGCATGTCAGCCTTAATTCGTATCTGAGCTAGTTCCTTTATACCTTGGACATTTTTAACTTGTCTATAATTATAAAGTTTCCTGTCACCGAAATACAAAGGTACTGGGGCTTCTTCATATTGTACGTCGCTTGGAGGCGATTGATTGCGAATCACCGCTTCAAAATCATCGCATAACTTATTAACTAAATCTTTTGTCTCAGCAAAAAAATAGTCACCCACAGTTGAACGATTCAAGGCTCTATATCTTCGGTATATTTTCGAAAAATCATCATAAATTTCACTTTCAGAAACGTATGAATTGATCTTAACAACCAATCGCTGACCTTCGGCGGAGTTCTCAACATACTCAAAGAAGTCAGATATTTTTGACTCAAACTCGAGGATTAACGAACCTATTTTTTCTTCCTGTTCATTACGAGCTGCAATAATCGCTAGGATATCATATTGCCCCCCTGGCCCTGGAGTTGAACCCGTTGCCACCTCTGTAGAACTCTTCTGTTTCTTTTTAGTCTCTTCAGCTACTACTTCAACCATACCTATTTGATTGTCAAAATAGACTTCAATGGGGTCTTTGACGTCCTCACTACGATGAAGCATGTTGTACAGTGTGTTGAACTTTCTCCAAAATAGGATGAAACTTGGTTCGCTGTATTTGGCATTCAAGGTTATAACAAATTCAATGCGATTGAGTATGGTGAAGTACTGTGCAGCTTTCGCTTTGGTGTCTGCGGTACGTTTAGGGTTTACTTCGATGTATTTCTTAAGGCTACTTTCAAAATCGAGATATGACTCAGGCAGCTCCCGCTTAACAGGGTCTTTATAAATCCCCTTAAATACATTGAAAAACTTATCATAAGTATCTGATTTGTTCAGCTCAGAAAGGAGAATGTCTAGCACCTTTTTATCCCCGAAAGGATCAAAGTCACTCACGACAACATCAGAGAAGTGCTCAAATGCATCTTTGATGTTCTGAACGTTTACATTGTTATAAGAGAAATCGACAATTTTACAGTCGTTTTTATGCTTGGCTGTTCGGTTGACTCGAGAAATGGTTTGTATAGCGCTAATATCGCGAATTTCTTTGTCTAAAAACAGAGTATGCAGTTTCTTCTCATCAAAGCCAGTTTGAAGCTTGGCTACAACAATGATCAATCCGTTCTTCTTAAGGGCAAAGCTCTCCAATACTTTTTCCTCGGAGAGTCCGCCATTCAAGCCTGTAGCACTTTGTTCATCTTGATTGCTTGAGTAAACTATATGAATAGGCGCTTCTGCATACTTCTCATATTTAGGCAGTTTAGCCAGCTCATTAAAATATTTAGTTACCGTTTCTTTGTAGGCAATTGCTGATTTAATGGAATATACAGCAAGCATGGCTTTACCTGTTCCACGAATTTGACGATAAACATCTTTTACTAGAAGGTCAGCTACATACTTTGATATTGCCTCAATGCGATCACGGTTCTCATAAACATGCTTCTTCTGTGCATCTTTAAACTCCTTCTCTGAAAAACCTTCAAGTGGATTTGAAGGAAGGTCAAATAGCATTTTAGATGCCACAGGTACAATGTTTTTAAGTGGATTAAGGATGAAACCATCTTCTATTGCTTCTTTCATGGTAAAGCTATCGAACGGCCGCCAAAGCTTCTCGCTTTCTGCGTAGCCACTAAATTCACCAAAGCGTGCAAGCGTGTGATCATCCGGTGTCGCGGTGAAACCTACAATTAAGTTCTTCTTCGTCGCTTTTCCTGAGTAAGCTTCGCCATCAAAAGGACTTTGCAATTCGTCAAAAATGCTGACCATTTCTTCATGCTGATCACCACTATTAGAACGATGTATCTCATCAATAAGAAAAACAATACGCATTTTTGCAAGCTTTGCTAAAACGCTGGCATCCATCATCTCTTTAACAGCGCCAAACTTCTGCAAATTCACAATCACAATACGACTGTCAGAAGCTAAAGCATTTTGAAAGCTTTTCTTGTTTGTAGCTTCAACCACCAAGCGCTTATCGATATTCATGTTAAGCATTAATGAATCTATCTGGCTACGTAGCTGCAATCGGTCGACGACTATCATTACCTTGTCGTAAACATACTGCATATTGCCATTTTCATCTGGGCGACGAAGGTCTTTTAACTGAAGTGCCGACCAACCAATAATGTTTGACTTGCCAAAGCCCGCAGCATATTGCATTAACAGCGAATAAACATTTTTGTTATTTGAATAGGCTTTACGCTTTTGGAGTAGCTCTGCTTTTTTAGCTTCACTAACACCAGTTAGCTGCTTCTCAAGAAGCTTTTCAAAATAATCTGGCTCTTGTTCATGATCTAAGAATTCATCGATCTTAGCCATGATTTTGTCGGTACCAAACTTCTGTTTTGGCCTTGGCGAAATTAAAAACCCTGGTTCATTTCTAATCTCTTTAATGCCTTTCTTGACGTGTACATCGCGTTCAATGAAGTTATAGTAGAGGATTTCTTTCTCAACCATGAACTTACTGTAAAGCGCGTTAAATAACTCTTTTAGCTTGTTTTTTTTATCTGCATCCGATTTTAGCAACGGATATAGCTTAAATACGCTGTGAGCTTTTTTCTCTATTTCTTCTCGGTCAAACCTACCTTCACGACAAGTTGTGAGTATTTCATCGAAGTAATCTGCAATGGTGCGAATAACATAGGTTTCACCAATATCTGTTGTGGTGATATGTATGGCTTTCTCGAAGACCTTTAAGAAGTCTTTGCGCAGCGCAAGCTTTTCATTCTCACTCAACATATCATTACTGTCGATATGCTGATGATAGGCTTTTATCGCTTCAAAGTAGTCTTTTATGACCTTACCACGCCCGTTTTTACTGGCGTTTTGGCTGGTATAGTTACTTTTGAGTTCGCTATAACCAAGGTAGATACCATTTACAAAAAGCACGATATCAGGGCGGAATGAGAATACCTGCTCGCCTTGAAACTTAAATTTATAAGGTAGCTCCTGCACTACAGAAAATATATTCTGTTCAAATAATTTATCCCCGTGAATCACACTATCACTAGGGTAGAACAGATGAAGTTTAACGCCTTGAAGGGTGATGGATTTATTCGCGTTGATAAACAGTGCCATATTTCGGCTACTACCAATACGCTCCTGAACTAACTCTATGAGCTCTTTAAGCAATAGTGTTTTATCACCCTTATACTTCTTTAGCAGCGTGCCGTAGGCTTTTTTGTTGAGAGAAGTTTCGCTAATAAAAGCTTCTAAGTCCTCCTCAATGACTAAAGAGTTCGTAATGGTATTTGCTTTAACTTCATTGTAGCCAAGTTCATTGCTAAAGAAAGGAATCAAGAACATATCTTGCAAGTGTAATTCATTCATGACGTACACCCTCTTTTGCTAACAATTTCTGAAGTATTTATTTTTCCAGTTACCGCATCATAAACAATAGCTATCTTCATTTCTCTTTGCTTGGTGATTAATTTTTCTATTGCTTCAACTTTCCTATCAATAAGGCTTGTTTTCTTGTTCAGGTATAAAATGATAGAGCTCTGCACATCCTTCGGAGGAATCAACACTTTTGTATCGTTTACTTTTTCTATTTTCAAATTTATTCTTGTGAATCCCTTACCCTCATTCGATAAATTCACTCTATATGGGGATGAGTGTAAAAGGTATGCTAAGTATACAGGGCTAATTTCTTTACTGGTTACTCTAAACCCCTTGCAAAAACTATTTAAAAAAGTTTTATTCGTTGGAACATCAGTTAGAACCGAACACTTCCCTAGATCATCAAAGTCTTCAGAGCTCATCAGAAAAAACAGATCCCCTTCCTTTATAACGTTCTGCTTTTCATGGTGTCCTATCCTTACCGACTTCACTTGAGATAATGATAGGAAAAAATTATTAGCTATGTTAGTAAAAGGTATATACGGCATGCTATCATCGAAATCTTCTGAAAAGTCATCACCTTTTTTCCCTGTCAGACCACTATATAGATAGCCAACTTCCTTTAATCTTTTAGTACGCCAGCCTTTCGGTATTTTGGCAATATTATCTATGTCACTGACATCAAAATCAGAAGTTTCATGAATTCCCAATATTGAGGCCTTATCAATTACCGCACCTCTTAACTTTAGGTATTTATCCCTAAGAAACGTCAACTTGCTGATCTTCTGGTCAATCGTACTAATCTTGCCTTCAATATAATTAGAAATATCTACCTGTTGACTAGCTGATGGAACAGGAACAGTGATAGCACCGAGTTTGTCGAAGTACAGGCGTAATCTCATGTCCATAATGCCACGTGAATTTTTACGGAATATTTTTTTAGCTATTTCTGTTCGAAAAAGATAAGCAAAGTACCTTGGGTCGATGTCTCGGTTTACTTGCCTTAATACATCATAAGCAGGACTGGTAACGCCATTATATTCAGATAAACCCACGGAACCCATCCATGCCAAAAGCTTATTTACGACGATATCGTTCTTTTTCACAATCCAGTAACCATCAGTTGAACTGGCTTTATTGCCTCTGGCCTCCAAGTCTTTGCGTGGTTTTACACCAATGCCTGCATATAGCGAAAGCAACTCATAGTCATTATCTGCTGGAGCAGCGTCAGTCACTAACCTAAAGAGATCTTTTACGCGCTTTTCCTCCCATCCACTAGGGATACTCTCTGACCATTCACCTTCGGCGTTTTTGTACGAATCATAGGTTTCTGAATGCAGCTTCATAATGCGATAGCCTCATCCAGTTTTTTTAACTCTTCTTCTAGTGCTGCGATTTCTTTTAAAACATCTTCAACACTGTGTTGCGCCTCTGGCTTGTAGAAAATTTTGTTGAAATTAATTTCTACTCCAACGACATTTTCAAGATACTCGAAAGGCTTGCTTATGTATTTAGCCATAAAGTATTCAATAGCTTGCTGGTTAAGTACAGAATCTTTCCTAAATGGGATAACTTCATAATCTTTTTTATAGTCTGGCGTTAACTCAACTGTAATATCGACTCGCTCCGTTAATTTTTTCGTGGCTTTTTTTAGTGCAGCCTTAATGACTATCTTTCCGCAGCCTAATGCTTCGCTTGAACCCGTTTTACGATCTTCTTTTATTAGGGTCTCTTTCTCATCATCGTAATAGTAGATGTTTGTATCCGTCGTTACTTTAAGCGGCTGTTCTTTATATTTCAGGTCTAAAACAAATGGTTTAATATCTTGTTCAAAATACTCAACTAATGAACTGTATAATTTCCCATCAAATTCTGTAATAGAAAATTCGGTAAGTTCTCTATCACCGTTGCTTAGAGACCTTGCCGTTAAGGGTTTAGAAGTTGCCCTCTTCATTTCGCCTGTTTTTTTATCTTCTTTCATTGGCAACTGCGACTCAAAACTTTTCCCATTCTGATCTACATTGGTTAGCATGATCGCTTGTTTATTGAAGTAGAAATGTTCCTTTTCAAAGACCTTGGAAAATTCATTGTCCTGATATTCAGCCAGTGCTTGCACTATCTCGGCTCTTTGTTGTTCGGCAACTTCTCGCTTCTTAGAGCCTTTACTTTTCTTCAGTTCAGTCCACTTTTCACTGGCATTAATCAGCAACACTTTATCTTGAGTTTTTGGATTTCTATTCTTGTTTAGTACCCAAAGGTAGGTGTGAATGCCTGTGTTGAAGAATTCATCCGTAGGCAGTTGAACAATGGCCTCAACAAGTTTGCTTTCTAGCATCCATTTGCGGATATTGCTTTCTGCTGAACCTGCATCACCACTAAATAGTGTTGAGCCATTATGAACAACAACACCTATACCATTAGCATCCAATTTAGAGATTAAATGCTGCATAAAGAGCAACTGACCATCGGAAATAGATGGTAGGAATTTGAAGCGTTCAGTCTTGTCGTTTTTAATATCTTTAGCGTAGCCAGACCAACTAACACCATAAGGTGGATTGGCAACCACAACGTCGAACTCTTCGTTGTCAAATTTATCATCGACTAAAGTGTTGCCGTGTTCGATTTTTGAGTCTGGTCGGAAACGACTTTCGATCTTTGCTAATGCGTAAAGAGCGTCATTCCAGTCTTGCCCATAAGTTTGCGTTAAGCGCTTAAACTTCTTATTGATACGATCTTCAACACCAAACAGCATATTCCCGCCACCGCTAGTGCAATCGTAAATCTTTAATAACTTGTCAGACTCTTCTATTTTGGACGCAACAATATCACTAATAAGTGCAATAACATCATCAGGGGTATACTGCTCTCCGGCTGTTTCTGCTGAAATATCAGCCCATTTACGCTTAATGTGCTCTTCGAGGGTAGTGATCTCAGAGTTATTAAAAGGCTTTAAATCAACCTCTGCCCATAGCTTGGTGTAGCCTAGCAATACCTTCTTAGCTTTTAGCTTTGCAATTACACCTCGAATATCGAGAAACTTTTCACCTTCTACTGCGTCAACACCGAGCAGATCTTTTGTTTCACCATCGAAACCATGGAGGTAGGCATCGAAGTCGATATCAAAAGATTTATCGTTCTTACAGATATCAGCCAAGGATTGGTTTTTCTCAAAAATAAAAATGTTGTAGCCTTGGCCTTCATCTTTGATTAAATCGTAGAGGTCGTCTTGTTGGATCTTTTTGAATGCGTCCTCACCAATTTCAGCCTTTAGTTTATCGAACATGCGGACTAGTCGACTTTCTATCATGGCTAACGCGAAGAAAGGCATCATAAATGATGGCCACTCGGACTCTTTAATACCACAACCTCGCAGTAAGTCAGCAGTAGCCCAGATTTTTGATTCGTATTGTAATATGTTCATTTTAATCTCTTAATAATTCTTTAGATAAGTTCAAGTTCGACTAATGCTTGCTCTGCGATCTGCCACGGTAAACGCCTGCCATTGGCTTGCATCTGCCTGTAAGCCTCTCGCGCTTGTTCAGTGTTAATTTGCTGATGAACCACCAGCTGGCTTACGAGCCAAATTGTGCCTTTGACGATAGCAGCTTCTTTCTCTGCTGCTTTTCTAAGCGCCATATCTCCCGTTAGCAAAGGACACTGCTCTTGCTTAGCTAAAGCAAGAGCAAAACAATCGTTTCTACTTGCCTGGGTATAGGTCCCTGTTAACTGCATGGCATACATCATTGATTCTGAAGAAACCTCTTTTAGCGCTAACCCTAAATCGGGTAAGTGGGCGTGCTCTTCTTCCAGCTCTTCAAAAAACAAGATATCTGGCGTTGCAAAATCAAAAGGTAATTGAAACATTGCTTCCAACAGGCCGCCTTCTTCCATGTCAATGAGAATGTTGGCATCACTAATTAGAAGCTGCTGCACCTTTAGCCTCCTGGCCTGACTTTACTTGAAGCGGTACCTCTAACTTTCGTTCTTTATGAAAGCTAGAGACAGACATGCCAAGTAACTCAGCGGCTTTTGATTCCCCTATGTACTCCTCACCTAAAGCACGGTAAACCAACTGCTTGTGTAGATAAGTCGATTCATGAGGGTAAGCTTTTCCTGGCTCTTGTGTGCGCCAGCCATTTTTACTAAACAGCATAAATAAGCTTTTCTGAGTCGCTGGCGTAATTATCCCACACTGTCCTGCTCGAAACAGTGCTGCTAACATGCTAATGCCGTATTCGTGCTTAAGCATAAATAATTCATGCGGTTCAATATGACGGCGTTTTTCACCCAGGTGTTCAATAAGCGTTTGGGCTGGTAGAAGAAATGCGCCAGCAAAGGCGTTGCAAACCTTCTCTTCATCAATACCTTCAACCAAGCGACCATGCACGACTAAGTGACCTAGTTCGTGAGCTAAGGTGAAACGCTGGCGGTCTCCACTTTGGGCGGTAGAGATCACCACTACTGGCGTGCTGCCAATCTTCCCTGCTAAACCATCAAACTTTTTATTCGTTTCCACATCCGTGGTAATGATCATCACTCCTTTAACTTCAAGAGTATCGATCATGTCGTGAATGGGGTTTAAACCAAGATCCCAAGCGTGACGCATTTGAATCGCTAACTCCTCGGCTTGCTCTGGGCTAGTGATTTGCTTTGGTAGGTCACCCGGCAACCCAAACTCAGGAATCGGTTTTACTGAGTCAGGATAAAGCTCTAAAAGCTCTTGCCAGCGTTCAGCTTGGTCTAAAACGTCACCATTGATTCGGTCTAACACTTTCTTTGGTGTGCTAGCACGCTTGCGGTATTCAACACCTTCTAACTTCACCTTGGTCGGTCGAAAGAAGTACTCAGTACGAACCTCTAACGCTTTCGCAAGCTTAATCAGGTTTGAAGAAGAGGGCATAGTTGTGCCATGTTCATACTTCTTAATGGCGTTAGCGGACAAGCCAACTTCGCTGGCTAATGCACTCATTGATAGCCCGGCAGCCTTGCGAGCTCGTTCTAGGCGTTCTGCAAACATGGTATCCTCTCAAGCAACGGCTTGGTTTATAAAAACTACTTTTCTGTTGATAATATAAACCATATCGCCATCATTTTCTATCTGATTTACAATTCCGCACTCTCCACCTTGCTCATCAACCAATCATCAACCTCGCTTTCAAGCCAGGCTTTGCGTTTGCCCATAACGGTATAGTTACAAGGGAAATCACCTGCTTTAATCAGGATGTAGATGCTACTGCGGCACAGTGTTGTTTTGTCCATAACCTGTTGTAGTTTTAAAAATCTCATGTTGGGAATCCTTATGTATTAGCTCGTTCATACCAAGGACTCGCCATTATTTTTTTACTTAGATTCAACCTGCCTTACCGCCCCCTCTCCCACTAACCTGTATTCAAAATCCTTTCAGATATATTTCATCACTACGCATAGCCCAGTTGATAAAACTCAATTAACAGATATAGGAGGTCCCTATGCGTACATCTCGACCAACCATTCCAACTAATAACCAATATCCAGCTCACCAAACCTCTAGCCTCAATGAGCTGCTAGAACACGCAGCTGAAGCGCTTGCGCAAAAATACAAGCGAGAAGGTACCTTTACTAACCCTGCAAACGTGAAAGAGTACCTACAGCTAAAGCTTGGCTCGTATGACCGTGAAGTATTTGCACTGATGCTGCTGGATAACCAGCACCAGCTTATTCGTTTTGAAGAGCTGTTCTTTGGCACCATCGATGCAGCAAGTGTTTATTCGAGAGAGGTGGTAAAGGCCGCCCTCAATGCTAATGCTGCTGCGGTTATCCTGGCCCATAACCACCCATCGGGGATTGCCGAGCCCTCTAGAGCGGACAAGCGCATTACTAGCAGGCTGGTTGATGCGTTGGGGTTAATTGATGTGCGAGTGCTCGACCACATTGTGGTTGGTGAGCATTGTGTCTCTTTTGCTGAAAGGAGCTGGATATGAATAACCATCAATCAGTCTGTAAGAGTAAGGAGGTGCTTATGCCAGCTAAATCACTACTCAGCGACACATCAAACAGTTTGTCATTTAACAAAGCCGCTTTACCCATCTCCAATGCGTTATTGAAACGCTTGACTGATGTGCTGAACCAACATACTGAAGTGATCGGTGACAATTACATCGTGATCAACTTTAGAGACAAAGGCTATAGCGCTGAAAACGGTGGCTACCATCCGGTAGAGATATCATTAAGCAAAGATGCCAACAATCGCTACACAATCTTGTACATCACTGACTTTAGTTTCTGCGGTGGTCCTTACCCCGAACTTGAGCGAGATATCGACTTTGATTTTGGTAATTCAGCAGCTTTTACTCGATACGGTGGCTGGACGAGTATTTGTTCACCCGCAATTCTGGAGCTCTACCCATTGTGGGAAGAAAACTTCGTCGCCTACTTAGGCATGGACGCTTACGACCAAATTGTAGTACGAGGTCATTAGGCATCAATTCAACACACCACAAGTCCAACTCCACTTTCTAACAACATCCACCAGCACAGATAACGGCTGATACTGCTGCTTCCCATATTGTTAAAACGGGAAGCTTGGAACCCTTGCTACATAAGGGTTTGGCGGTGTCGGCCTCTCTGTGCTTCCCAAGACACCCTCCTACAGACAAAAAAGGAAGCAGACCATGGCTGAGGTCCAAGCGATCAAAGACGACGACACAATACGACTCATTGGCCACTTACTCGCTATTCGTTGTAATCCGCAAATGGCTGACGTTTGGCACATTGGGTTAAACCTCGCACTGCGGATATCGGATTTACTCTCCATCCGCTTTGAAGACATTAATGATGACCGACTCATTATTCGTGAAAGCAAAACAGGCAAGCTGGCGAACATCCAGTTAAACACTAAAGCACGGGAGCACATTGCCAAAGTACAAGAGAAGCACCCTGACCATATTTACCTATTTCAATCGCATCGATGCCAGCAACTAAAACATAAACCGCCGCAGCCGATCTCTCGGCGTGCGGTGTCTATGGCCTTTCAACAAGTAGGACAAGAACTCAAGCTTGCGTTGGGTACTCACTCCATGCGCAAAACACGGGGTTATTTCCTTTACCAATCCACTAAAGATATCGGTCGCGTGATGAAGATGCTACGCCACACCTCAGAGGGCGTGACGCTTCGTTATATCGGTATCACTCAAGATGAAGTCGACAAAGATTTCGTATCACTCGAACTGTAACCAAGAGAGGTTCTATCATGGAACACTTACAACCCGGCGATCACCTGGTGGTGAACGTTGATGTACTGGGGATTACTGAGCACCATGGCTTATACATCGGCAATGGTGAAGTCATTCATCTTTGCGCTCACGCTAAGCAAGTCATACTCAGCTGCTTAGCTACGTTTTCTGATGAGAAAGAAATCAGAGTGAAACGACGCGCACCCTATCCACAAGATGCCATTGATTACGCAAGGCATCAGTTAGGTAAACGCGGTTACGATGTAGCCACGAACAATTGTGAACACTTCGTCAACCGCTGCATTGAACAACGACACACCTCCAACCAAGTGAGTAGCGGTGGTCATGCCATCGTTCATGTTGCAGCTAGGCAGGGCTTACTCGGTCAATCAGCTAAACAGTTTGCGAAAGGTCCATTAGGCACCATCGCTATCGCCTCTACAGGGGCCAAGTATGTTGGCGAATACATTGGCTTACCTGATAGTGTAAACACCGTTGTAGGGGCTCCAGGGGATCTTGTCGCCAAGCCTATTGAAGCTGCCTTCACTGGTACCGTTGATACACTGAGTAATACTTACGATAAACTGAGTGAAGGTGAGATCATCGGTGCCACTGGTGAGCTTATATCAGGCACTGTAGAGACAGCTGTTGATGTCGTCTTTGCACCCATTGAAGTGGTGGGTAACACCTGGAGTGCGATTAAGTCGTGGTTTGATTAACATACTGGAGGGCTAAACACCCTCCGTCCATCACTACCGATAGCTGGTACCAAAATTACGGCGTCCCTCACCATAGTGTTTAGTATCTTTTTTTGCGAGATAACTTAAACGGTAAAATAGCTCCTCATACTGACGAGAAAACTCGGAGGTACCTTGATGTAAATAATACCCACCATTTTTTGTAAAATGTACCAACCCAATCGCGTTGTGATAATCCATGCCTAGTGCACTAGCCCAAGCATCATGAATCATCCCTGATAAGGTATCTCTTCTTTCCCACTCACCTAGCTTATGGAATTTCTCTTTGTTAAAAAGCAATACCATGTGGTAATGATCATTTACTGATGTATCTCGCTCTCTGGCCCAAATAAACCGAACGCCTGAAGGGCGTACTCTTCGATTCGCTTTTTCGTACCTGCGGTCCATTGCTTTAATTTTTGCTTTAAGCGATTCAGTAAACAGTGAGATAGCACGATCTCTAAATCGACATTGGTTGACGATCTCATCTCGACTCAAACAATCAAGCTCTTGAGGAGCTTGTGGCATCTTAAGATCAATCCGTACTGCATAGACGCGTTTGTTCTCATCACATGCGTAATTCAATGTATCTATTGTTTTGTCTAGGTATCTTTCGTTGTAGTCATTTAGGTTGCCTTGAATGGGCAACCCTTTGAAGTAGTTGTTGTTCATTTTCACTTACCTATGGTTGGTTATCATAAGTAAGATCTGTTGTATTTAATTACTGGATTATCAGGTGACCATACTAAGGTATGTTCACTAAAAGAGAGGTATGTATATAACTATACCGACATCGTTTAGGTGATCCCGTCACTCAATTCCCTCTTCTATAGCAGCAGCAAAAAACCACCTCAAAAGTCACTTGTTTTGGTCTGGTGTTATCTAACCAAGCCACAAGAGTCACACCATCAAAACTCAGCCAATAGTAAAAATATAAATTAATGATATAGTTCGGGAATTCCCCATAACTAAAATCATCCAATCATGACATTGCCAAAAGAAAACATCATCGTGTTACCCCATATCAAGCATTATCAAATTATTGCAATTAGTGATGAATTAAAGCTAGAAAGAAACCTGTCGTTTCGTATTGATATCAAGCATCACCAGTTAGGTAGAGCTGGTCATTTCAGTGAAATTGATAAGGTATTTGATGCGCTCTCAAAGCACATAGACAGCGAGGGTAGTGATTGGCAGTTTTATGTGATTCCAGAGCTAGACCGACCTTACAGTTTTGCAGCAGCTTTAAGGTTACATAGGAGCTATAACCATGAACTGAACTCCACTCATCCAGATAACTTTCTGACGTTCTTGAAAGAAAAAAATGAAGAATATTGTCTTGAACGAGAAGGCTGTTCAACAAAAGACAAAGAACAGATCATCTACATGCTCAAGCTTTTTAACCTATTAAGGAACAATGCTGATTTTGCCACGAAATCAATTTCAGCTCGGAAAGATGAACTCACTTCTAAGCTAAGTATCAGTCAGAGAGCTCTAACCAAATCCCTGCACAATTTTGTTGAATTAGGGCTGATTAAAATTGAGACAGGTAGGCGACATAAAGATACTTCATTACCAGATCTGATTCTTTTGAGTGATGTTTTTTTTCAAATAGCTTTCACACTCACAGGTCAGGAATTGATTTCAAGCTTTAAATCGAGTCTCAAAAAAATCAATACAAACGGTAAGACCAATTTCAGTGCTAATGGCACTTACCTGACTATATTCGATGAGGTTGAAAAACTAGTGACTGAAGTTAAATCAATACTCATTCATTTTGAAGGTATTATCAGCCAAGATGCTTCAAGCACTGAACTGCCATATCTGCAAAATCTAAAAAGAGCCATCCAAGAAGCAAAGCAATCGATAATCAGTGAGGAAAAAAAACAAGCTGATAAGCATAGTGCTGAGAACGAACTGAAGTGCGTAGACTCAGATTACGGTCAATCAATTTTTCAGAAAGTACTCAATTGTTCTGAATCGCTGCTAATTGCTCTCAAAAAACTAGATAAGAACCCGTATGACGATAGTGCCAAATACAAGGTTTCCGTTGCTACGCAATCTATTGATCATCTTCAAGCATACCTTATCGATGTACAAAAACAGCAGGTAAACCTTATAGACTTCGCCAAAGGCCATAACCATATTTACACTACATCAGAAGAAGCCCTAGCAGGGTATAAAGAGCTAGAGATCCATGTAATTGAATGTAAAAAAGCCGCTAAGAAGCTTTTCTTGAGCGGCTTGGTACAAAATCCCATGGCGACAACCTCTTTAAGCTACCTGCTGTGAACTCTTGATTGCACCCATGCTTGAACTTCACTTTCCAACCAGGCTTTTCGCTTGCCCATAACGGTGTAGTTTCCAGGGAACTCACCAGCTTTAATCAAGTTGTAAATGCTACTACGGCACAGTGTCGTTGTTTCCATGACATCGCGTAAGCGAAGAAAACGATCACTGCTATTCTGAATGAATTCCATCATATTCTCCTGGTTAACGGCTTATCCAGGAAGATGAAATATATCTGAGTTGGCTTTGATTACAGGTACAAGTGAAAACGATATAACAGGCTTTGACAGACCATAAATAGCTACTACAATTAAATGTATAGCTTTTACATAAAAAGTAAGCCCATTACATTGCAGGTGCTCATAGATGAATATCGAAATCAGTGAAGAGATCAACCAACGCTTAAGCGCGCATAGAGTTGGCTTTGAAACTCAAGAACAGGTAATTGAAAGGTTATTAGACCACTATGAAACAAAGGATAATCTCAACAGACCTATTGTAGAATTTATTCCTAATGAACCTGAGTTTAAGAAAAACCTAGTACAGAAAAAGTCTGCTTGGAAAGAGCTTCATTTCAATGATGGCTCAGTCAAAGTTGAAGAGTGGATTGCTAGCCAATTTAAGGAAACATCCAGCCTGAGATCAAACATTTGGTCCGGACCGTTAAGAGACTGGAAAAGCAAGGGCATAAAGAAGCTCATTCTCTCTACGGAAAAAACCAAGGCCATAGCTACTAATCAACGTACAGTTGAGATTCAGGTGGGCAAGTTTGTTAAAGCGCATATTTACAACATCATTGAGCTCTGTAAAACAAATGACCAATACAAGAAGCAACTAGTAAGCAAAGAATGGTGCCATGACAATTTGTGCATACAGTTCCCCTTTCTATTATCTACCAAGTGGGTAAGAGAAGAAAATCTGCATGAGAGGTACTGGACAGCTGAATACAAAATAGCAATGTGGTCATATCGTGTTTGCAGCCAGTTTGGTGGAAGTACTTTAGTGGGTGGAAAAACACTGTCTGAGCAACATGGAAATATGTTTTTGAGACACCTTAAAGAAAATGACTTATTGTTACCTGAGTTTCAAAACAAGCAGATTAAGTTCATTGTGAAGAGAGCGTAACTCCATGGTGGTTAAAATGGTGGTTAAATTGAAATACCGACCAAAGATAAATACTCAAATATATGATAAATAAGTTTATTTAATTTTCAATCAACGAACAGATCCAAAATATCGAATAAGCCAACACAGAACTAAATAGAAATAAGCCCCTGTCTCGAACGATGCAGGGGCTTTTCTTTATTTCAGCGATAAAGGAGCATTAGCATTGGTGCTCAGGTAAGTCTTTGGTTTTGTATAGATTGGCAATGTCGTGATTCTTGTCGCGATGCTTAGCTTCATCTTCTCTTATACGGAAAAGTACATCTAAGAATGTCGCATCATCAGGTAGACGATAATAGGTCATCGCAATTCTCGGTGCAGGATGGTTGGGTAGACTGCCCTCTTCAATTTTGGCGATGTACTCTGAGTAACTGTTGCAAGCTTCCTCTTCAAAATAACCGACAATCCTATGTGCGGTTTTAGAAGAGGCTAAGTAAATCACGCTATAGATAATTAAGAAGATAAATTGTAATAGCATCACTAAGATGCGCTCTATTATGGACGGCTTGGTAACGGTCAAGAAGATCATCAAGTGCATCCGTTCATTGTCCGCTTCGTCCAAGAGCTCTTTAATCCAACCACCGTCATCTTTCATGCGACGCAATGCTTTAAGGTGATTGAACACCCCCGCGACCATGCCCGGTACAGCGGCAATGGTCTCCAACAACATCGCTCGTTTGGCTAAATGTTTCCCATAAAACAGGTTAAGCGTTTTTTTAAGAAGTCGAGTAACAATAAGTGCAACCTTTTCGGAGAGAACTTCAGGTTGATAATGAGTGCTTTCAAAATGCATAGCGTGTTCCTTAATATGAGTCTAATACTAATTAATCAACATTCATGCCAAAACATAAACCCTTGTATAAAAAGGGGAAAACAGACAAAAGAGTCATAATGACAACTTGAAATGCGAAAAAAAAGGACATTTAAATGTCTTTTTGACTATTAAGGAGGTAATAAAAACCTAGCAACATGGGTGGGCTCTTGAATTACTTGAGTAAAGTAAGTGAATTGTTTTACTCATCCGAGTGTTTTGTTCGACGATCAACATACGGCCAGTAATGAATCAACAAGGTTACGACGTTTAAGATAAGGATACGAACCGCATTAGACGTAGAACTTAAGGTTATTATCGAGCAGATACGTGAGTAGAAACCGGAGATCAGAGGGTATTTTAGAGAGAAACGAAAACTTGAATCAGGAGGTAGAAATTAAAACAGAGGAAAGTATAGAAAGTATAGAAAGTATAGAAAGTATAGAAAGTATAGAAAGTATAGAAAGTATAGAAAGTATAGAAAGTATAGAAAGTGAAGATTAAGTGGGAAAGTGGCGCAAGTTGCTAATGCAACCTGCGCCGACTTAAAATCTTATAGAGCTACAACGTTTGCAGCTTGAAGACCTTTTTGGCCTTGCTCTACTTCGAAAGACACTTGTTGGCCTTCTTTAAGAGTCTTGAAACCTTCAGATGCGATAGCACGGAAGTGAACGAATACGTCAGCGCCGCCGTTGTCTTGAGTTAGGAAACCGAAACCTTTCTCTTCGTTAAACCATTTTACTACGCCGTTTGTTTTGTTAGACATGATGTGTCCCTTATATAAAAATAAAAAATTAATCGCCAAAAGTGCGATGCGCTGAAAGCTTGAATTATTTAATGTATCTATGAAGCCAAGGGAAACACTGAGAATAACAATGAAGCAATACTAAGGGTTTTACTTTACAACTGGATGTTTCATTTAATAACTCTGAAAACAGAGCGACGCTATTCTTGGTGATCTAAGCCAGGTTGTAAAGCTTTATTTGAAATAAGTTGATGTTTTTTTGTTCGGTTAGCTTTTATTAAAGCCCTGCCATGCCGCAGATCTTAATTTATAAGAGTTTGATCTCAAAAAATTTACTCATCCGATTGCTTGGTTCTTAGATCAACATATGGCCAGTAATGGTGCCCGACTCGAATGAGCAGTGTAGCTGCGGCTAAGATAAATGCAGCAACAGACAGCCAAACGATGAGTACTGCATCTAACTCCTTCATACCTAAGGTGATGTAACGAGCAATCGCCATCATCGCGATGTAGATCGGGTATCGCACAGGGATCTTACCATTCATCACAAACTGCTGAACCATCGCCAGCACTTCCAAGTAAATGAACATCAGAAGAATGTCAGTCAGTTGTACTCGACGTACTGCAAAGACATGCATGAACTCTTCCATCATGGCAAACAGTGTCGCCAAAGTGATCGCCACCAATAGAACGGCTTCAAGAATGTGGAAAATCTTAAGGAAAGGCTTACTAAAAGACTTAGGTAAGTGAGAAGGCATAGTCACTCTTCAAAAAATAATGAATCCAATCTCTACAGTAGCATGCATCAATATAAGTCGCGCACTCTCAACGCATCGACTTTAGGATAGCGCTATCAACTCATAAGTAACTAACAGTAAAAAGCAAAGGCAAGAAGCAACAGATACCAAAATGGCCCCACATTCACTGCAGAGCCATCTGTTTGTGTTTTACTTGGCGACTTTTAATGGCTAATTGGTAGTAGCTAATTAGCCTTAAAGCAGAATCAGGTAAGTTAAGAACACCACACACAGGCCGTAGATAAGTGGGTGTACTTCTTTGCGCTTACCCGCCACAACCATCGTGAATGCGTAGCTGATGAAGCCCATCGCCATACCGTTTGCAGGTGAGAAGCTTAGCACTGTGAACATGATGGTAAAGAAGGCGGCAATGCGTGACTCTTTCTTTTCCCAGTTAATCTGACCCAGATGGCCAACCATGTAGATACCCACCACAACCATCGCAGGCGCGACCATTGCCGCTGAGAAAATAGAGAAGATCGGGTATAGGAAGAGAGAAACGAGGAATAAGCCAGCCACCATCACGGCTGCTAAACCCGTTTTCGCTCCTTGAGAAGACGCAATACCAGATTCAGAGAAAGCGGTAATCGATGTAGTACCTAAAATCGAACCAATCACCGTACCACCCGCATCAGCAACTAAAGCTGATTTTGCATTTGGTACCTTGCCATCTTTGTCGATGATACCCGCATCACGACCCACACCTACGATCGTGCTCAAACCATCGAAGAAATCGACAATCAGGAAGATAAGTACGATGAACAGTAGATCGAATATTTTCTCAGGCGTAAAAGCTGAGAAATCAAAGATCGCACCGAAGCTGCCCGCCATGCTTGGTGGCATAGAAACGAATTGATCAGGGATTGGCGCGTTTGATGTCCCTAAGAACACATCAGCCAGAATCGTCAATGCAATCGCTGATACAAACGAGATGAAGGTTGCTAGTTTAATGTCACGAACCATACAGCCCAGTGCGATGAAGATACTCACGTAAGCGATGACCACTTGTGGGTCTGAGATGTCACCTAAACCAACCAATACGAACGGGTTAGACACGATAATGCCTGCATTCTTAAGGCCTAAGAAAGCAATGAACAAACCCAGAGATACGGTAATCGCCAGCTTTAAATCTTCAGGAATAGATTCAATCATCGACTTACGAATATTGGTCAATGAGAAAGCAAGATAAAGGATACCCGATAGGAAGATGCCAAATAGCGCTTCATTCCAAAGTACTGCAACTGAACCACTTAACAGTAGGCCTTTGAAGAAACCGTTCATGCTCATACCAGGCGCCAGCATGACTGGGTAGTTACCCCAAATGCCCATGATAAGCGTTGCGATAGCCGCAGAAAGAGCGGTTGCCGTAAAGACTGCCCCTTTGTCCATTCCCGGGATGCCACCCAGAATTGCTGGGTTAACCGCCAAGATATAACTCATCGCTAGGAAGGTAATAAAACCGGCGTATAGCTCAGTGCTGATCGTGGTCTTTCTCTCTGAGATTTTGAACATGGAGTCAAGCGAGCCAGATGTTTTCTGGGCTTTCAGGGTGGAGTCGGTATTCACAACAAAACCTATGTATTAATTAAAAAATTTAAGATTCAAATGCTGTGAGAATAGAGGGATCTCTACACTAAAAACTGTAGTCACCAAGGTAGGCTCGGTAGTAGAAACATCTGATCCAGCAGGGTCTGTTGACCCTTCGAGATGCTTTTTGCAGCGAATTGTTGGGGTTTTCTACAAGGCAGAGACTTTGACGTGTAGCTAGCCTACATAAGAAGTCGATAACACAGTAGAAATCACCAACAAACGCTGCCCGAAGGGTTCGGCTAAAATCGTTCTACGCTTTGTTAAGGAGTCTTTACTTAGAATGCTAGGTTACAAACTCCTTGCCGCGCCTAAAACGATTTTTTCTCGAACAAAACTCCATCGCGAAAGGTCAACAGACCCTAGACATATACAGCATTTAATCGTTTGCGCGGATTGTAAGGATTGAGATTAAAACTTCAATAAATTTTGTTCAGATCACATAAAAAACTGAACATGATAGTTCATTGCATTTATATGAAGATCAGACGAAAGATCATTTAAGAATAAATAACGATCAATCCAGTTGTTCTCAATCATCTTAATATGCTACTCTTCGCCTCCATTTTTCTGGCCTAATTTTCACCAGTTGTCTCGATTAGTTTCACTCGTTACCTCTTCATAGATGTAGCCACCGGAACAATTAGTCGATGCACCATCGGAACAAAAATTAGAGTCAGTGCTATCTTTTATAGTGTCGGTTTATCGCCTTCACTCAATCCAACCAACAGTGGAAATATACAGATGGGCATAGGTACTCTTTACATCGTATCTGCACCTAGTGGCGCAGGTAAATCGAGCTTGATCTCAGCAATGCTGGAAACCAATCCAACCTACGCAATGAAGGTATCTGTTTCACACACCACTCGCGGTATGCGCCCTGGTGAAGAAAATGGTGTTCACTACCACTTTGTAGAGAAACATCACTTTGAAGATCTCATCAAGGAGAGTGAGTTCCTAGAGTATGCTGAAGTATTCGGCAACTACTACGGTACTTCACGTGTTTGGATTGAAGACAACCTAAACCGCGGTATCGATGTATTCCTAGATATCGACTGGCAAGGTGCTCGTCAGATCCGTGAACAAATGCCTCAAGCGAAGAGTGTCTTCATTCTTCCACCATCAAACGGTGAGCTAGAGCGTCGTTTGAATGTTCGCGGTCAAGATAGCGACGAAGTTATTGCGAAACGCATGAGCGAAGCAAAATCTGAGATTTCTCACTATGCAGAATACGATTATGTGATCGTGAATGATGACTTTGATGCAGCCTTGATGGACTTCAGAGCAATCATTCGTGCGGAGCGCTTAAAAGAAGATAAGCAAGCCGCTAAATACAGCGGCATGCTTACTGCTTTATTAGCGGAATAATCTAGATCCCCTAGATTTTCCATTGAGATAAGTATACGGTGAACTAGAAAGTCTCTCGTTAAACTTGTATACTTTCTCGTCATCTAAAATTTATTAGTTAATTACTATTTGGAGTCCTCATGGCACGCGTAACTGTTCAAGACGCTGTTGAAAAAGTTGGCAACCGTTTCGACCTAGTTCTTATTGCGGCTCGCCGCGCACGTCAAATGCAAACTGGCGGTAAAGATTCACTAGTGCCTGAAGAAAACGATAAGCCAACGGTTATCGCTCTTCGCGAAATCGAAGAAGGTCTTATCACTAAAGACGTACTAGATGCTCGTGAGCGTCAAGAGCAACAAGAACAAGAAGCGGCTGAACTTGCAGCAGTAAGCAGCATCGCTCACACTCGTTAATAGCATTATTCGAACTAATTAACCTTCCGGGCCTTTAATTTGTATCTATTCGATAGCCTCAAAGACGTTGCCCAAGAATACCTAACAGAGCCTCAAGTTGAGGCTCTGCGTCAATCTTATGTGGTAGCGAGAGACGCCCATGAAGGGCAAACCCGTTCAACGGGTGAACCATACATTATCCACCCTGTAGCGGTTTCAAGAATCCTGGCAGAAATGCGTCTGGATATCGAAACTCTGCAAGCAGCCCTACTCCACGATGTAATTGAAGATACTGAAGTTACAAAAGAGGAGCTAGAAGCTCAATTCGGCAATACCGTTGCTGAGCTGGTTGATGGTGTATCTAAGCTGGATAAGCTTAAATTTCGTGATCGCAAAGAAGCGCAAGCAGAGAACTTCCGTAAGATGGTTCTCGCCATGGTGCAAGACATCCGCGTTATCTTGATCAAATTAGCTGACCGTACTCACAACATGCGTACGCTTGGGGCACTTCGTCCTGACAAAAAGCGTCGTATTGCTCGTGAAACTTTAGAGATCTATTCTCCGCTCGCTCATCGCCTTGGTATTCATAACATCAAGACCGAACTAGAAGAGTTAGGCTTCGAAGCCCTCTACCCTAACCGTTATCGCGTACTCAGAAATGTAGTGAAAGCTGCGCGTGGTAACCGTAAGGAGATGATCCAACGTATCCATAGCGAAATTGAAGGCCGTCTTGAAGAAGTCGGTTTGTCTGCTCGCGTCGTAGGTCGTGAAAAGAACTTGTTCTCAATCTATAACAAGATGAAAACCAAAGAGCAGCGCTTTCACACCATTATGGATATCTATGCTTTCCGCGTAGTGGTTGATACCCCAGACTCTTGTTATCGCGCACTTGGCCAAGCTCACAGCTTGTACAAGCCACGTCCAGGCCGCATGAAAGATTACATTGCGGTACCAAAAGCCAACGGCTACCAATCTCTTCATACGTCAATGATCGGCCCTCACGGGGTACCTGTAGAGGTTCAGATCCGTACCGAAGATATGGAGCAAATGGCCGATAAAGGCGTCGCGGCACACTGGTCTTACAAAGGCAGTGGCTCACGCAGTAGCAATGGGACAACCGCACAGGTTAAAGCACAGCGTTGGATGCAGAGCTTACTTGAGCTTCAACAAAGCGCAGGTAACTCATTCGAATTCATTGAAAACGTTAAATCTGATCTGTTCCCAGATGAGATCTTCGTGTTCACGCCGAAAGGTCGCATCGTCGAGCTTCCTGCGGGGGCAACAGCGGTCGATTTTGCTTACGCGGTACATACCGACGTCGGCAATATGTGTGTAGGTGCTCGTGTCGACATGAACCCTTACCCACTCAGCAAATCGCTGAAGAACGGTCAAACGATTGAGATCATCAGTGCTCCGGGCGCACGTCCAAATGCAGCATGGCTCAACTACGTAGTGACCTCACGCGCTCGTACTAAGATCCGTCAGGTTCTGAAGACAATGCGCCGTGAAGAGTCAATTATCCTAGGTCGTCGTCTACTGAATCACGCACTTGGTGAACACTCTATTGCCGATATCGGCCAAGAGAACCTCGAGCATGTATTGTCTGATTTACGCTTAGAAAGCGTTGAAGACTTGCTAGCATCGATTGGTCTTGGCGAGCTGATGAGTATCGTCATTGCTCGTCGCCTACAGGGTGATGCTGACGAACTGACTGAAGTGAAAAATAACAGCGATGCGCCTAGGAAGAAACTCGCTATCCGCGGAGCTGAAGGTCTACTACTGACTTTTGCCAATTGTTGTCACCCGATCCCAGGCGATCACATCATTGCTCATGTATCTCCAGGTCGTGGCCTTGTGGTTCACCGCGAAACGTGTCCAAACGTTCGTGGTTACCAAAAAGAACTGGACAAATACATGGCGGTAGAATGGTCTGACGATTACGATCAAGAGTTCACAGCTGAACTTCAGATCGATCTGCAGAACCATCAAGGTGCACTGGCTGAGTTAACGAACGTTATCTCTAAAACAGGTTCAAACATTCACGGTATTTCAACCGAAGAACGTGATGGACGCCTGTACACCGTGACTATCTTGCTGACCACCAAAGATCGTGTTCATCTTGCCAGTATTATGAAGAAGCTTCGTGTGATGCCACACGCGCTGAAAGTAAGACGCCGCAAGAACTGATCCAAAAGCAGATAAATAAAGCAGATGAGAGATAAGAGTCTCGAGATGCGAAGAGCACAAGCTTTTCATCACTCAACTCTTCGTATTTCGAGTCTGCTTTAATTTTTGTATTGCCCTATTCTTTTCGAACCCTGTTTGCTCAACTCTCGGACCAACTCTTCTGATCTTAATTTCTTCGCATCTCGTTTACCCTCGCATCAGGTCTTAAGCTTTACCCTGTACAAAAATCCAGTAAAATGCTTGAATAGATTACCTCTTACGTTTACGAGCCTTGTTATGTCACAGCTTTTATCTGCTATCCCTCTCAACTCTTTATCTGGAGTCGGCGCAAAAGTCGCAGAGAAACTGGAAAAGGTTGGGCTTAACAATGTACAAGACCTACTGTTTCACCTTCCTTTGCGCTATGAAGATCGAACGCGTATCTATCCAATCGTCAAACTGCACGCTGGCCTTTGGGCTGCGGTGCAAGGCAAAGTGATGCACGTCGATACCATTTTCGGTAAACGTAAGATGTTGGCGGTAAAAATCAGTGATGGGAATGGCACCATTACCCTGCGTTTTTTCAACTTCACCGCCGGTATGAAGAATAACTTTGCCGAGGGCAAGCAAGTTCATGCCTATGGTGAAATCAAGCGCGGTAATATGGGGCTTGAGATCGTCCACCCAGACTACAAATTCTTTGCTCCTAGGCAACAGCCAGATGTTGAAGCCAACCTCACTCCAGTGTATCCAACCACCGAAGGGCTAAGACAAGTCACGCTACGTAACCTTACCGATCAAGCTCTAGAGTTAATCGACAAGGCCGCAGTTAATGAGCTTTTACCATCAGGTTTATACGATCACCAAATCACCCTCGCACAAGCTTTGCATACCATTCACAGACCACCTCCGGGGATTGACCTAGAGCTGTTTGATGAGGGTAAACACCCCGCTCAACTGCGTCTGATTATGGAAGAGCTACTGGCCCAAAACTTATCGATGTTATCAGTCCGTAGCAAAGGGCAACAAGACAAGGCAATGCCTTTTCCTCCGGTGAACACTCTCAAAGAGAAGCTGTTAGCTCAGCTGCCGTTCTCGCCAACCAATGCACAAGCTCGAGTCACCAAAGAGATCGAAGCTGACTTGAAAAAGCCGCACCCTATGATGCGTTTGGTACAGGGTGATGTAGGTTCAGGTAAAACCTTGGTCGCCGCACTAGCAGCCGTTCGCGCACTCGAACACGGTCAGCAAGTCGCCTTAATGGCACCCACCGAACTGCTTGCAGAGCAGCACGCGATTAATTTTGCCAACTGGTTTGAAGCAATGGGCATTCAAGTTGGGTGGCTAGCAGGTAAACTCAAAGGTAAGGCTCGTGAAACTGAACTAACACGTATTGCCAGCGGCGAAGCGCAAATGGTGGTCGGTACTCATGCTCTGTTCCAAGAGCATGTCGAGTTCAAAAACCTTGGTTTAGTGATCATTGATGAGCAACATCGATTTGGTGTCCACCAGCGATTAGAACTGCGTGAGAAAGGCGCAAAGCAAGGCTACTACCCCCATCAGTTGGTCATGACCGCAACCCCAATCCCACGAACGTTAGCAATGACGGCCTATGCCGACCTCGAAACTTCGATTATTGATGAACTGCCGCCGGGACGAACACCCATTCAAACCGTAGCGATTCCTGATACCAAGCGCGATGACATTGTTGAACGTGTGAAAAATGCGTGTCTCCATGAAGGCAAGCAAGCCTACTGGGTGTGTACGCTGATTGATGAATCGGAAGTACTGGAAGCTCAAGCTGCAGCTGATACCGCAGAAGAGCTGCAACGCAAACTACCTGACGTAAAAATTGGTTTAGTTCATGGCCGTATGAAACCCGCCGAAAAACAAGCGGTGATGAAAGAGTTCAAAGAGAACAAACTGCATCTATTGGTTGCCACCACCGTTATCGAAGTGGGTGTGGATGTACCGAATTCGAGCTTAATGATCATCGAGAACCCAGAACGTCTTGGCCTAGCGCAACTGCACCAACTGCGTGGCCGTGTCGGCCGAGGTTCGGTCGCAAGCCATTGTGTGTTGTTGTATCACTCTCCGCTGTCTAAAACCGCTCAGAAGCGCTTAGGGGTGCTGCGTGAAAGTAACGATGGCTTTGTTATTGCTCAGCGAGATCTAGAGATTCGTGGGCCCGGTGAATTGCTTGGTACCAAGCAGACTGGCTTGGCTGATTTCAAGATTGCCGACTTAGTTCGTGACCAACGTTTAATTCCTGAAGTCCAGCGTATTGCTCGTCATATTCACGATAGCTACCCAGATAATGCCAAGGCGATCATCAAACGTTGGTTGGGTGAACGCGATGTTTACTCCAAGGCTTAGTGAGTAAAATTAACGTCATCCAATACCTAAAAAGGCTTCCCTCAAAGAAGCCTTTTTCACATCAGTGGCACTCAAATATGCTGCTAGTGCTTTACTGAAACCAAAGTGAGATTCCCTATTCGCCAAACCATTGAACTCTGCTTACGACTTCACCGGGAAACTGATCTGCGCTTTTAAACCACCTTCACTGCGATTATTGACCACGACAGTACCTTGGTGCTGGCTGACAATACGTTTAACAATAGCTAAACCTAAGCCGGTACCTTCACTGCCACGAGCGGTATCACCACGAGTGAAGGGTTCAAACAACTTACTGATCTGGTCTTGCGGGATACCTGGACCATTATCTTCGACCGTTACCCAAGCAAGCTTGTTATCCGCTGTCATGCCGGTAGATACCTTGATCCAGCCGTTGCCGTAACGAAGGGCATTCACGACCAAGTTACTCACGGCACGCTTCATCGCAATTGGGTTCCCTAGCGCGGGTTTCATGGTGTTCAAAATGTCTGTTTCAATCTGAACCTCATACCCTCCTTCAGAGATCGATACCTCGCGTGCGATGTCATCGACAGCGACCGCTTCGAATGACTCACGATCAACGGGCTTTAGGTAATCCATAAACTGGCTGATGATCTCGTTACACTCTTCCGTATCACTGATGATGCCTTCGGCTAAATAACTGTCTTCCGGTGACATCATCTCTGTCGCTAAACGAATACGAGTGAGTGGTGTACGTAAATCATGACTGATGCCCGCCATCAACAACGTTCTGTCATCTTCCAACTCTTGAATACCCTTCGACATTTGATTGAAGGTTCGAGTTACAGAGCGGATTTCCTTTGTTCCTCGAACCGTTAATGGTGGTGGAATTTCGCCACGTCCAACCTCTTGTGCCGCCCTCTCTAAAGCGATCAATGGCCGATTTTGCAAACGAATAAATAACCACCCACCAGCAACGATGAGCATTGCCATGATCAGACTATTGCGAAATAGCGGCATAAAGTCTTCTTCTTGTAACTCAGACAGAGGGATGCGGATCAGTGAATTAGGCAGTTTTGCAATGTCCATCCATAACACATAGCTCTCTTTACCTAGGATCAAGCGCACTTCAGTCTCAGAGCCTAACTCTTTGGTCATCTCTTCACTCATCAGGTCAATCGATACTGCGTGGTAATATTCGTCCGCTACTTTGCTATCTTTAGCATGTACCGTTACTCCTAATTGCTCAAGTACGCGCTGGCGCATGGGAGCTTCAACCTCAATATTGTTCCTTTGGTCTAGAACTAAATTCAGCTCATGCGCCAGTATCTTATTGAACTGCTGCAAACTCGGCATTAAAGCGTAATTAAACACCGCGTAGTAAGAAAAAATTTGGCTAGCGACCAATAGCGTTAAGAAAAGTACTATCGACTGAGTAAAGGAGCTACGTATACGCATAGGAGACCTAAAGTGAGGAGTGATTAAGGGGTAGAATGGAAACTATAACTCTAAACCTTTGTGCTGAAGACAAAACGGGTCATCACATATTAATGAGATGACCCGTAAATAAAGAATTCTGATTCACAGAATCGATCAAGCTGCTTTTGAGCTTATAAAGCTAGATTACACGGCTTTACCATCTGGAACGAAGACATAACCCAAGCCCCACACCGTTTGAATGTAGCGAGGCTTGCTTGGGTCTTCTTCCACTAGGCGACGTAATCGGGAAACCTGCACATCGATTGAACGTTCCATTGCTGAATACTCACGGCCGCGAGCCATGTTCATCAGCTTATCGCGAGACATTGGTTCACGCGCGTTGGTTACTAATGACTTCAGTACCGCAAATTCACCCGAAGTGAGCGGCATTGGCTCTGCGCCACGGAACATTTCACGCGTACCGAGGTTCAGGCTGAACTCACCAAACTCAACCACAGACTCTTCTGTGCTTGGCGCGCCCGGTGCTTCAATCACTTGGCGGCGCATTACCGCTTTGATACGAGCAAGCAATTCACGTGGGTTAAATGGTTTAGGCAGGTAATCATCAGCACCGACTTCCAAACCCACAATGCGATCCACTTCGTCACCCTTTGCCGTCAGCATTAGGATAGGCAGCGAGTTGTTTGCGTTTCTTAGCCGGCGACAGATCGATAGACCGTCTTCGCCCGGTAACATTAAATCCAATACCATCAAGTGAAAATTTTCACGGGTTAACAGGCGGTCCATCTGCTCACTGTTTGCCACGCTACGCACTTGAAAGCCTTGCTCTGACAGATAGCGTTCTAGCAACGCACGTAAACGAGCATCGTCATCGACCACTAAAATTTTGTAGTTTTCTTGCATGTAATGGTTCCACCTATTAAAGCTCAAACCTAAGGTTAAGCATTCTTGGTCATTGTATATTGGTTTAAGACATTAAAAATGTAACATTATTGGGGAAAAAGTCGCCTAAATAATTGTTAACGTATGTTGCCTTTCTATATATTCTATCTTAGAACATCATTTCATTAAGTCAGATTTATGAAAACCAAACTGATCACCCGAGAAGGTTATAACAAGCTCAAAGCAGAACATGACCACCTATGGCACGAAAAGCGTCCAGAGATCACCAAAATAGTCACTTGGGCTGCCAGCCTTGGAGATCGTTCAGAAAACGCAGATTACACCTTCAATAAACGTTTGCTCCGACAGATTGATCGCCGAGTGCGTTTCTTAAGAAAGTTCCTACCTGATGTCACGATCGTGGATTACTCGCCACAACAAGAAGGTAAGGTATTTTTCGGTGCTTGGGTCGAGATTGAGAATGATGATGGGGAAATTAAGAAGTTTCGCATTGTAGGACCTGAAGAGATCTACGGCGATGCTAAAGGATATATCTCTATCGACTCACCAATGGCTAGAGCTCTGCTAAAGAAAGAAGTAGATGATGAATTTACGGTAACCACACCGGAAGGTGATAAAGAGTGGTTCATTAACGCGATTCACTACGTAGAAAGTTAACCGTGCCGCCCCCTGCTTGCCAACGGCAGAAGCTAAAACACACGCTCTAAAATCACAAACGCCAGATAAAAGAAAACCCCGTTAGGCTTTCGCCTGACGGGGTTAAGTCTCTATCGCAGCAATCCGGCTACTGTTTATCTCTTCGAGATAAGGTGCTCCCTGCATCTTTCCTTGATAGTGGTTAAATCCTTTAACCCATTTCCTTTTTGTTCATCGCCATCCTAGCGGTGTCCATTCTAGCCTGTCATCCTGACTGGCGAATCTCGTCCAGAGATTATCACTTCCTTGCTGACCACTCATCCTAAGTCATCAAATCTTCATCCTGAAGATACCTAGTCCATTAGGATTTTTCCTGTTCCTGTCAACTCCCTGTCGACAAGTTAAATATTACGGTATTTGGGCGAGTTTCCTAGATAGCTCCAAAAAACATTTCAGGTGAGAAAGACGCAAAAAAACACAAACAAATATAAATCAACAGGTTATAAAATTATTAAAACGATTTCTCAGGTTTAAAGCGACTTAGTCTCACATTACTTGTAAGAGATCTCGCACAAGGTGGGTATCACAAACGGAACTTCGACTTCTGACTGGATAATTAGACGCCAAAGCTAGAAAAATCGTACGCTCACCCCCATATATCTGTCACGATATTAAATAAGAGATTCATCGGATGAGCCAAGCTATCTGTCGACTAATTGCTGAAGAACTGAATGTTCGTTCAGAGCAAGTCATCGCCGCAGTCAACCTAATTGACGACGGTAACACCGTTCCCTTTATTGCCCGCTACCGTAAAGAAGTCACGGGTGGCTTAGACGATACCCAACTACGTAACCTTGATAGTCGCCTTTCATACCTTCGCGAACTTGACGATCGCCGCCAAACGATTCTTAAGTCGATTCAAGACCAAGGCAAGCTCACGCCAGAACTGGAGCGTGATATCACTCAAGCCGACAGCAAGACGCGCCTGGAAGATTTATACCTGCCATACAAACCAAAGCGTCGTACCAAAGGTCAGATCGCAATCGAAGCAGGATTAGAGCCACTTGCCGATACACTTTGGAATGAACCACAACACGATCCTGAAACCGAAGCCGCTCACTTCATTAGTAGCGATAAAGGCGTTGCTGATACCAAAGCGGCACTGGATGGTGCACGTGCGATCGTGATGGAGCGTATTGCAGAAGACGCCAACCTACTTAAAAAGATTCGCCAACATCTCACGCGTAACTCAGAACTCGTTTCACGTGTCGTGACGGGCAAAGAACAAGCAGGCGAGAAATTCAAAGATTACTTCGAACACAACGAAACACTCAATAAAGTACCTTCACACCGTGCGCTTGCGATGTTGCGAGGCCGAAATGAGGGCTTCCTAACGCTGGCTATGAATGCTGACCCTGAGCAAGAAGAGAGTGCACGTGGTTCTTACTGCGAGAACATCATCTCGGATCACTACGGTATTAACCTAAGCAGCGCTCCTGCAGATGCATGGCGTAAACAAGTCATCAGCTGGGCATGGCGTATTAAGGTTTCTATGCACATGGAAACCGAGTTGATGGGCGCGATGAAAGAACGCGGTGAAATCGAAGCGATTGAAGTGTTCGCAACCAACCTTAAAGACTTGTTGATGGCGGCGCCTGCTGGTCCTCGAGCAACTTTGGGCTTGGATCCGGGTTTACGTACCGGTTCAAAAATCGCCGTTGTAGATTCAACCGGTAAGGTTCTGGCAACAGAGACCATTTACCCTCACCCACCACAGAAGCAATACGACAAATCTGCACACGTGGTTGAGCAGATGGTTCGCCAATACAATGTTGATTTGATTGCGATTGGTAACGGTACGGCTTCACGCGAAACCGACAGCTTTGTGGCTGATGTGATTAAACGCGGCAACCTAACAGCACAAAAGATTATTGTCAGCGAAGCGGGCGCATCAGTTTATTCCGCGTCTGAGTTAGCGGCGAAAGAATTCCCGAACATGGATGTATCGATTCGTGGTGCTGTGTCTATTGCTCGTCGTCTGCAAGATCCACTGGCGGAGCTTGTGAAGATTGACCCTAAATCGATCGGTGTGGGCCAATACCAACACGACGTGAGCCAAACTATGCTCGCTAAGCGCCTAGACGCGATTGTCGAAGACTGTGTAAACGCGGTTGGTGTTGATGTAAATACCGCTTCAGCTGCGCTTCTAACCCGCGTAGCTGGTCTTTCTAGTACCATCGCTCAGAACATCGTGGACTTCCGTGATGAAAACGGTCGCTTCGAAGCGCGTACAACACTCAAAAAAGTCGCTCGTTTAGGGCCAAAAGCGTTTGAACAGTGTGCGGGTTTCCTACGAATTATGGATGGTAAGAACCCGTTAGATGCATCATCGGTTCACCCAGAAGCTTACCCTGTGGTGAAAAGCATCGCTGAGAAAAACCACAAAGACATCAAATCTCTGGTGGGGAACACAGACTTCCTGCGTGGCTTGCATGCAATTGATTACACCAATGAGAACTTCGGTGTACCTACGGTAACCGACATCATCAAAGAGCTGGATAAACCGGGTCGAGATCCTCGTCCTGAATTTAAGACAGCAACCTTCGCCGATGGCGTCAATAGCATGTCTGACTTAGAACCCGGCATGATCTTAGAAGGTGTGGTTTCCAACGTAGCTAACTTTGGTGCCTTCGTTGATATTGGTGTTCACCAAGACGGCTTGGTACACATTTCAGCGCTAACCGATCGCTTTGTCGCTGACCCACGTGAAGTGGTGAAAGCCGGTGACATCGTAAAAGTGAAGGTGATGGAAGTGGATGTTCAACGTAAACGTATTGCACTCAGCATGCGTATGAAAGATGAGCCAGGCCAAGATAACCGAGCGCAACGTTCAAGTACGCCTCGTACGCAAAGCCGACCGAATCAAAACTCACAAGGTGGACAACGCCGCCGTGAGGAGCCGCAACAAAACGCGGCGATGGGTGGTGCTTTTGCCGCTGCCTTTGCTAAAGCGAAAAAATAATCCGTTAGCGCACCTGAAAAACTGATTCGCCTAAAACAAAAAACCTGCATCCCTTAGGGTATGCAGGTTTTTATTATGTGTTCAAAAAAGACATCGAAGTTTGGTTGGGTCATAAGTGTTCGATTTATAACACGACCAGCATTCCTGATGGAGCATGAGGCGCAACAGCATGACCATAATGATATTTTATGACCTTACGTCGTTTCTCCATCTGTCCCTCTTGAATCGCCGCATCTAAAACATGCTTTGGCAGGCGGAAACGCATGGTATAGCCCTTTCCTTGATCAGCACTGTATGTTCTCAGTGCCAATAAGCTGAACAACCTATCAAAAGGATCTTGTGGTTCTTCTTGGCTAATCGAATTGGCTTCTGACTCATTATCCATTTCATAACCAGGATGGTCTGAAGGATCCCAAGCCGACTGCTGCCTTCGTTTATCGTCCGGTTTTACCTTTCGTTCTGCATTGGTTTTCGCCAATGCTACTGCAGGAGCGACAGGCTCTCGAACTCTATTATCACGCGCAACTTGCTCTGTTTGCACATTAACGGATGGGGCGATCAGTGGCACACTTACTGCAGTTGCAGGTGACACAATCATCGCGAACTCCTCAAGAATCGCCCATCGTTATTGCTATAACGCTGTTGCACTGTGAGTCAGCTCAAAAGGTATAGCCCAACTTACCGCAATCAGCTCAGGAGAGAGTTAGGTCTGAGTATCATGCAACGCCTTGGTTATACCAATCGTAGTAAATAACGGCTCATCCTAGCTTATTAAAATGCTCGATAACGGCGTTAGAATTTTTGATTGTAGAATAACGACTTATCAAAACTACTTGTCAAAACTACTTGTCAAAAAAAAGCGGCCTTATTCTCAAGCCTTTTTCCTACGCTATCTTTGAACACTGACTTACTGTGATTGGTATTAGGTTATATATCGACCAAGCCAGCAATAAATTTAGCGATTATTTGCGCGCGAAACTAATCAGTTCACTGCAGAAGGCATTTGCTTCTGTCATAAATGGCGCATGCGAAGACTGAGTAAAGATGTATTGCTCGGTATGAGGCAGTGCAGCACCCAAATCTTTGGCGACTTTTATTGGCACTAAACCATCCAATCGGCCATACAAGCGCAGCATCGGCACAGAGATCTGCGGTAGTTGTTCACGGAGGTCGACATCAGACAGCATCTTTAAGCCAGCCAATAATGAGTCAGGATTTGGTAATGGGCGGGACAACACCGCTTGCTTGAGTTGTTTGACATCTTGTCTTGCAGAAGGGCTACCCATGGCTTGCAGTGCCATAAAGCGTTCGATGGTGGTTTGAAAGTCTTCAACCAATTGCTCGGTGAATGCGCTTAATACGTTTGGCTGAATGCCTCGCCATAATACGGGTTCTTTTGTCGCTGCGAATTTAGGGGAGCTGGCGACAGTCACCAGTTTACTGACGTAATCGGAATAATGCAGAGCCATATGTGTCGCGACCAAGCCACCAAGAGACCAACCCACCCAAATCGCTTGCTTGGGCGCGTCGACCAAGAGTTGCTGAGCAATCTCTTCCAGATCTTGAGCGTGGCAATGTGCGCTGTGCCCATACCCCGGTAAATCCACCACATGTACTCGAAAATCAGCTTCTAGCGCATTCACGGTTTGTTGCCATACCGCACCGTTCATTCCCCAGCCGTGGACCAGTACCAAATCGGGTCCTTGTCCTGAAACATGCCAATATAACGCGTCACTCATTCTCATTATTCCCTACTTATTTCATCCACCATCAAGGGTACGTTTCAGTATGGTGAGTAACAAGAACACCATAACCCAAAAGCACTGCGAGCTATGTTATCTGATTGGCTACAAAAACACACACCACGGCTGGTCACACCTCAATGTCACCTATGTAAATTGGATAAATCCTCTGATGATGATCATCCGCGATGGTGTAATGATTGCCTTAATCTCTTCGATCCAGTGCCGCGTTGCCGGCAGTGTGGCTTAAAAACCCTCACTACCGTCGAGCAATGTGGTCAGTGCTTATCTAAACCTCCACCGTGGCATCGTCTCTATTGTGTGGGCGATTACACCTTCCCAACCGCGCGCTATATTCAGCAGATGAAATATTCCGATAAGTTTTGGTTTTCTCGCGATCTGTCGAAGTTACTAGCCTCACGCATTGACCATCCAGCCCCGCTGATTACCAGTGTCCCTTTACATTGGACTCGATACATTCAACGCAGCTTTAACCAAAGCCAGTTATTGGCAAACTACACCGCTCAAGAATTAGGGGTGAAAAGTGAGGTATTGTTTCGGCGAAATCGCGCCACACTTTCTCAACAAGGGTTAATCAAGTCTATAAGGTTGAATAACCTGAATGGTGCTTTCACGTTTCTTCATCGCGACTTTGAAGCGACTGATTATCCTCACATTGCGGTAATTGATGATGTTGTAACCACAGGTAGTACAGTGTATCAATTATGCCAATTACTACTTGAAGTAGGTGTGAAAAGGATCGATATTTACTGTATCTGCCGCACTCCTGAGCCCTCTGGATAAATAGTGAGAATCGCTACTTGTACAGCAATCCAACAAAAAAGGGCTGAATTACAAATCTGACAGGAGTAGAATGGCGCTAATAACCTACAAATCTACTCGGGTATTCGTCGTGTCAAATATTACTATTACAGAAACCGCTCAAACTCATTTTGCCAATCTGCTGTCACAGCAGCCTGAAGGTACAAACATTCGTGTGTTCGTGGTAAACCCAGGTACGCAAAACGCTGAGTGTGGTGTTTCTTACTGCCCTACAGATGCTATCGAAGCGTCTGACACAAAGCTTTCTTTTGAAGCTTTCTCTGCGTATGTCGATGAGTTAAGCCTACCATTCCTTGATGAAGCTGAAATTGATTTCGTTACAGACAAAATGGGCTCTCAACTTACACTTAAAGCACCAAACGCGAAGATGCGTAAAGTATCAGACGACGCAACGTTGATAGAGCGTGTTGAGTATGCAATCCAAACACAAGTGAACCCACAGCTCGCTGGCCACGGCGGTCACGTTAGCCTAGTAGAGATCACCGAAGAAGGTGCGGCTATCGTTGCATTCGGCGGCGGTTGTAACGGTTGTTCTATGGTTGATGTAACGCTTAAAGAAGGCATCGAGAAAGAACTTCTTCAACAATTCGAAGGTGAATTGACTGCCGTTCGTGATGCAACTGAGCACGATCGCGGTGAGCATTCTTACTACTAATCACCTTGCGACTAAGCACTTTACAACTAAGTGCTCCTAAGACTGAGCACTCATTCAGTCTTAGGCAGCGGAAAGTTAAAGATTCAATGAAAAGGTTGATGCTCAAGCATCAACCTTTTTTGTGTTTAAAACAGCAGAGCATTTCCGAACCGTCTATTTCTCGTTCAATGCCAATAATGACGGGCGGGTTACCATTTGGAGTAAGGTATTCAAGTGATCGCAATCGGTTCCTGATTCAATAATTTCAGGATATGAAAACTAGGATCTAGGAACTCAACTCTATTTCCCCTATATTAGAATGACTTTATAAGAAAGAATTCCAATGAGCTAAGGAGCGAGCGCAATGACAAAAAGGACCAAGCCAGAAATTTTGGCTCAACAAACTGTCGCTCAATCAAAACTATTTTCTATCGAGTCTCTCGATTTACGCTTTTCAAACGGTGAAGAGCGCACTTACGAACGTATGAAGCCCAGCGGCCGCAACGCAGTAATGATGGTTCCGATTACTGAACAAGGCGATATTCTGTTAGTGCGTGAATACGCAGCAGGCACAGAGCGTTATGAACTCGGCTTCCCGAAAGGGCTAATTGATCCAGGTGAGCAGCCCAATCAAGCCGCCGTGCGTGAACTAAAAGAAGAGATTGGCTTTGGTGCCAACAAGCTTACTCCCCTAAAAGAAGTGATCCTTGCACCCTCTTACTTCTCTAGCAAAATGACGCTGTTTATCGCAGAAGAACTCTACTCAGAGAAACTAGAAGGTGACGAACCAGAGCCACTCGACATTGTGCGCTGGCCACTTGCTCAAGCCGAAGAACTATTAACGCATCTCGACTTCTGTGAGGCTCGCAGTATTACAGCCCTACTATTAGCCCTTCGTGTATTAAACAATAATTAGAACATTTAGGCTCGCTCGAAGAGTAAGAGAATATTTATGCCAATAACAAAAGACTTGTCTCACCTCCTCCCTCCAGTCATTGAGATTGCTCGTTCGGCTGGACAGCTCATCTTAGAGATCTATGAGAAAAAGGATTACGAAGAGTTTACCAAGAGTGATGACACTCCGTTAACCAGTGCCGACCTTGCTGCGCATAAGCTGATATTAAAAAAACTCAGTGAGCTCACGCCTGATATTCCCGTATTATCCGAAGAAGATGCCGACATCAGCCTAGAGCAACGCTCTCAATGGGATCGTTATTGGTTGGTTGATCCATTAGACGGCACACAGGAGTTCATCGCAAGAAGTGGTGATTTCGCAACAATTATCGCCCTAATTGAGCACAACAAACCGGTAATGGGTGTCGTGTACGGACCTGTTTCAGGTGTAAGCTATTACGCTTACAGTGGCAAAGGCGCTTGGAAGATCCCTGACCTCAATGACAGTGTGAAGATTAAGACACACCGCCATGAACTGCCAAACCAATCCATCGCGATGGCGATCAGTCGTCGCCAAGACATCAATAGCATTACTAACCGTATGAGCTCTGCTTGGAACTACGACTTAGTTCCTCTCGGCTCAGCAGCGCTTAAGGCATGCTTAGTCGCAGAAGGTGCTGTGGATTGTTATCTACGTATTGGACCAACCGGAGAGTGGGATACAGCTGCAACTCAGTGCATTGTTGAAGAAGCCGGAGGCCGAACCCTAAGTACTCAATTAGAGCCGCTCTCTTATAATAAAAGGGATACTCTAGAGAATCCAAACTTCATTGTTCTTGGCGATCCAGACTTACCTTGGGCCGAGATCTTACAGGGTAAAGATTAAGCTCGACGGCTTTGGTCTTGGTTAACCAATTAACCAATTAACCAATTAACCAATTAACCAATTAACCAATTAACCAATTAACCAATTAAGCAGTTAAGCAGTTAAGCAGTCAAACAAAATGGGCACCTCATTGAGGTGCCCATTTTTTATATCTCGTAATTTGATAACCAGCTGATACTAGCTCAGAAGTAGATACCGGGTTAAAAACGACCTTGATAGGTAAACGGGTACTTACCCTGGCTATCTGGATTGCCTAACCACTTAAGTTGGCTCTGCATCGCCGGTGGGAATTCAGCACCCGGCTTAAACCATGCCGCCGAAGTGTAGCTTTGATTCGGCGTTACACTCGCTGAGAACTCGCTGTCTACCTGATCGCTCTTTTGGGTGCCTTTAGCTGCAATGGTGTTGTCTTCACAGGTAATGTCCGCAATCACAGGGCCTAGGTCTAACGAACCCACTGGCGAGTCGACTGCGGCACCAGACCAAGCAAGCGTACCTTCGCCCGATTGGCACCAAGGCTGAGCATGAACCGCATGTTTGATGGTCAGTTCAACTTGTCCTGCAATAGAAACGGGTACTGGAATAGCAGGCGCATATTTCATCACATTTCTTACTGGCATGGATGCCACTAAGTTTTCCGCGTAAGCACCGCTCATGCTATATCCGACAAGACCTTTACCGGATAAGTTCATATCGCTGTTACGACCAAAGCGAACCGCAAGTTCTGCTTTGGCTTGGAATAGTTTAGAGAACTGGAAGTCCCACTGCACTGAGCCGTAATTGACACGCTGCCACGCAATATTATTGGCGCGACCTTGCCAAACAGTGCCCTCAACGCCTTCAATGCTTAAACCACGCACAACGGGCGCATGCTTGAGAGCAAAAGCAGCGGGCAAGTGCAACAACAAGCTTACCGAGAAAAAAACGATAAAAATGACGCTGAATAACAGGCCATATTTGAAAGATAAACCGCGTTTCACATTAACCTCGTTTAAACTGTAGTCGGTTGATCTCAATAACCCCGGGGCTATCAGAGCGATCAATATCCATAAACTCAACCTCAACACCCTGTTTTTCTTTCAGGTATGTCAGCCAGTCAACGAACTTATTAAAGGGCACAGGCTTAATCCACACTTGCAGCATCTCACCACGTGGTTGTACTCGTATCAGCTCGATGTTAAAACGGCGCATAGAAGCAGGTACAGATTGGTTCAAAGGCTGGCTGGCACTGATGCCACCACTGCCTCGTAGTTCAACCACTTGATTGGCTTTGTCGGTTACCCAAGCAAGAAGCTGCTTCTCACTTTGAATGCGGTTTTGTGACAGTTCAGCTCGCTGACTGAGTGGCTGCAATAGCCCCCAATAAACGACACCCAACACCAATAAAACTGAGCAACCAACAACTAATCGTTGCTCTCTTTGACTTATTGAAGTCCACCACGCTTGGAGTGGTTCAATCATATTTCTCATCACTGATCTCCTTACGCAGGTTATTGATGGGGTTTAAGAGTAAAGCTGCCAAATACGGCATCGCCATCACGGTTCAATGGCCCTTGCTCAACGACAAACTTCTCTTCGAGTTTCACCCTTGCGGTCTCAAAGTGTTGGAAGTCAGAGCTTTTAGCCTGAAGTCGAACCTCAGAACGGTTGCCATCATAACGAATGCTTTCAACTTCGATCGATTTCACTTGCCCTAAAGTTTCTGGCAACAGTGCTAGCCAACCGAGTAAGGAGTCACCATCGCCTGAGCCACCGTATTTCTTAGCTTCATCATTCATCTGACGCTTAAGGTAGCTTACTGTCGGAATTCGTTGTTTACCTGGCAGTACAGCTCTAAAAATACGTTCACTCTCAGCTCTGTAAGCTTCGGCTTGCGCTTCATACTGCTGAACCTTCAACACTTGTTGAGTCACAATCACGGCCACCAGCAAACAAGCAGCAATCGCCACTTTCTGCCAAACACGCCAATATTTACTGAATGAAGATTTGGTTTTAAAGGTGCCAGCCAGTAAATTTACGCCGCTTGTGATCGCTTGCTGACTCAATAAAGACATCACCAATTCCGCAGGCTTTGCTTGCCACTCGAGACCGCTTTGCTGTTGAACGTCGTCGCTCGGCATCGCGGTATAGCTGAAGATAGTCGTCGCTTGCTCTTCCTCATTGGCGCCAATCCAATCACTTTGCAAGAACATCGGTAGCCATGCTTCGCTGATTGATACGGCTTGATAGTTACCTTGACGTTGAGAGTTACCTTGGCGCAATAACCAATGCTGATCTATCTGCAACGCACTGATGCCTTGTTCTTCAAAAGGCACGGCTAGTGTATCTGGTAGTACCTTACGGAAGATTATATTGGCTTCACGAAACTGCTCTAAAGCCTGTTTTAACCATTCACGATCCACACCACACACGGTAGCGTGAGTGGCATCTTTATCTAAAATGGTCAGATGTAAGTCTTCGATATCTTGTGCCACTTCGTCTTCTAACAAAAACGGCAGCATAGAGTCGAACTGGCGAGCAGCACCTTTCGGGATCTCAACACGCTTAATTAAGCATTCATTTCCCGGCAATAAAGCGATACAGCTGCGCTTTTCAGCGTAAGGCGTTAACTCGTCAAGCTGTTCCCAGCTAGACAGTTCGCCACTTGCTATCACTTCTTGTTGGCTTGTCGACCAAACTAACCACGGCACAGGGCTTTGTGGTTCGCTACTCAGTCGAACGGTCAGAAACTCGCTCACTGATTCCTCCAAAACGACGGCGTACTACCGTCACGGTTTCTCGATTACTACTATAGAAAAGCGTCCGTATACGTACACGTGACTGCTCAACTAATACCTCTGCATCTAGCTCAAAATAGGCGCTATCTACAGTTAAATATGCTTTCGCTTTCTTGCTGACTTCGGCACTTATACCAACAATGGCAGGCTCTTGCATAAAAGCATCTACCGTATCCCAACCATCAAATGGGCGTTTGTCTATCAGCTGTTTGGCATCCGATTCACTTAAGCCGGGGGCAAACATCGCTTCCAATAAAGGCGCTTGCTTTTCCGTGAGAGTATTCACATTCAAACGGAAATCATCGGTTGGCAGAGCGCAAACAAATGGGCGAACCTTATTCATCACTTCACCAGTGACCTGATAAACCGCTCGTAACTCGGATTCATCGGCCATCAAGCCATTCGCCGCCAAATAAGAGGGCTTCATCGCTTCATAGGTGCTGTCTTCTACACCAGACGAAGAGGTAGTTCGGGTATCACCATCAACAAACTCCCAGCTGGAATTTGCGATAACCTCAGCCTGATAAGGCTCAACGTCTTGGTTTTCCAATAAGGTCTGCCAAACCGTGATTAAATAAGGTGTCTGATTACTTGAAGTCGTTGTTACGCCAGCCAAGGCATTAAGGTTAAAGCACGCCTGAGCATCAACAATGCGGCCCTTAACTTGGCCATAATCCAGTGGGTATACCTGCTCTTCTAACGCCCATGGTTGGCTTAGGTTCACGGTATCACTGTCTTTGTAACTTTGCCTAATACCGTCTTGCACCAACGCTTCTACACCAATGCTATACCAGTAAGCCTGTTGGTAATTCAGTTGGTTACCAACACGCTTGAATTGCGTAAACAGACGTTCAGACATACTGCCTGCAATGGTGGCCATGATTGCCAATAGCATCAAAATAATGATCAGTGCGACACCACGCTGCTTGCGCCCTAGAACAGGTATGCTCGCTGCACGCTTGCTAGTTCGATGAGTCATTATTCCCCTCACTACTGCCTGAAGAGTCACTGTTTGAAGAATCATCGGCCTGATCTAGGGTGCCACCTGGAGTGAGATAAACACGCTCTATCTCACCATAGTCTTTTAGTGTCAGCTTAAGCCTCACCGCTTTCGGCAGGGACTTATCGGTTTGCCACTCTTTACCCCAGCGCTTTCCATCGTAGAACTCAAATCCCAAGGCTTCAACCTCATCAAGCAAAGGGGTAATGACGGCTTCCTGTCCTGCAGGCGTATCTGGGTAACGCCACCATACCCGCTCAAGTGTCTCTTCTTTAATGCGGTAGCCAACTTTCGTCACCTCACCGCGAGGAAACTGCTGCTGCGGGTTATGCCAGCCCAAACGAGTAAACATGACGCCTACGCTGTCGGAATCCAGTAAATACTCTTTCATTAAGATCAGCTTAGATGATGCTTCTTCACCATTGGTACGAAATTTTCGCACCGCCATCTGGCGAAAATCATTATCTAAAATGACTAAACTGCGTTGCAGTTGGTTCAAGCGAGCACTGCGCTCAATAGAGATCTCGTTGCTTCGCTGTACCTGATTAACCACCTGATAAGCCGCCATGCTTAGCGTGGCAAAGATAGCGATCGAGACCAAAACTTCGATTAAGGTGAAGCCTCTCCCTTTGGAAGATAGACCTTGTTTACGTGACGAACGCTTATTTGCCGACATGCTCTTACTTAGCGACATGCTCTTAGTTAACCGCACGCTCTTAGTTGACCGCACGCTTTCAATTGACCACATTCTCTTAATTAACCACATAACTGCGCACCGTAACGACTGGAGACGCTTTCTTACTGGTTGCCGCACTCACATCAAACGCCTTTAATAAATCATCACTGGTATCGATAGGGGTAATCTTCCAGAACCACTCTCTTCCCGCTAACTCTTGCGTGCCCTGCGCTTTTTTAAGCTTCTCAGGATGTAGCATGACTAAAGCCATTTGATTATCCACGACCATCACCGCGAAGGTTTTTTCTTCTAGATAACTGAGTGTATTGATGTGCTGGGTGACGGCACGAATCACACTGATCGCCGCCGTAGCGAAGATAGCCAGCGCAACTAATACTTCAAGCAGTGTCATTCCTCGAGAACTAAGTGTCATTCCTCGATAACCAAGAGGCATACCGCGAGAACGATAAGGAGAACGGTTATTCTTCTTCATCTTCTTCTCCCGGCTCTAACAGTCGAATCACACCATTGTCTAACACTCGAATACGCCAGCCATCTTGCACGGTATCACCGGTATTTGGGTAGAAAGAAAGCGTGAACGGTGTCGTTTCAGCACTCGACAAGATGTAGACCTGCGGTGGCTCGGGCTTCTTTTCCTCTTCCAGATCCGCAAACATGTCTTCATCAAATAAGCTTCCCGGATTAAAAAGACGATCTTCGTCTTCCCACGCGCCACCACCGAGTGTCAGCGTCAGTGCGAGGTCTTCTGGTAATTCAGTTAAAGAGGGGATCTTTTCGAACTCAGTTTCTTGCCAACCATCAGACTTCAAAGTCATCAGAACGTAGGTCGATTTCTTTTCATCAACACGAACACCAAAATCTAAGCCACTCAAAATAGCCTCTTCATTGAGTAGCTGAATTCGCTGATAAAAGCTTTGAGCGTATTTTTTAGCAACATCTTTGCTATTGGTAGGGATGGTCGAAATCACCGCGACTGCGGTTACTGACAGTAATACCAACACCAAAAGAATCTCAATCAAGGTGAAACCTGGCTGTGTTTGCTTAGTTTTCACCTTGTAGACTCCATCTGTTTACGTCCTACCATCAAATAACGGCATCAAGCGACAATAAGCCTAAGCTTACTGAAAATCTTGCATGTTCCAGTTACCGATATCCGCAGCGATACCTTCACCGCCTTCTTGACCATCTGCGCCAAGAGTGAAGATATCAATGGTACCGTTGTCACCAGGGCTTAGGTATTGGTACTCATTGCCCCATGGGTCGTTTGGTAGACGCTTGATATAGCCACCGTCACGGTAGTTACGAGGCTCTGGGCTGCTTGGCTTTGTTACCAACGCATCAAGGCCTTGATCCGTTGTTGGGTAAACGCTGTTATCCAACTTATACATATCTAACGCGTTCTCTAACGACACGATATCGGTGATGGCTTTTTGTTGGTCTGCCTTCTCTTTGTTACCCAACAGGTTAGGAACAACAAAGCTAGCTAAGAGACCAATGATAACCACAACCACCATCACTTCTAATAGGGTAAAGCCTGACTGTTTTTTCATTTTATTTTTCATTATTTTCTCCAAATTACAGATAGCGAGTTAAGGGGAATAATGCCCTTCTTCTCGATAATCCAAAAACTAACGTCTAATGAGCAGCAGGTTAACCACTCATTAAATTGTTCATTTCAAGCATTGGCATCAGCGTCGCCATCACGATAAACAGCACTAAACCAGCCATCAACGCAATAAGCGCTGGAGTAAAAATGCCTAACGCGATATTAACCGTCGATTCAAAGCTTTGATCCTGGTTATCTGCCGCTCTTGTCAGCATCTGTTCCAATTGGCCACTCTGCTCACCACTGGCGATCATATGCAACATCATCGGTGGAAAAAGTTTGGTTTGATCCAACGCTTTACGTAGGCTCGCTCCTTCTCGAACACTGTCTGATGCCTGTAATACTTGTTGTTTCACGTGATGATTCGACATCACATCTACCGCGACCTTCATCCCTTCAAGGATAGGAATCGCACTAGAGGTACAAATTGAAAGTGTTCGTGCAAAGCGAGAGGTGTTGATCCCTTTCGCTATCTTGCCGATCAGCGGGATGCTCAATAGTTTGCGATCCCAACTTAGACGAACGCCCGGCTTTTTCAGCGCAGTCTTAACCAACGCAATCACACCAATAGTCAACACCAGTAATTGGATGCCCCAATTCTGGATAAATTCACTCGATGCTAATAAAAATTGTGTCGATTGAGGAAGTTCTTGGCCCATCTGAATAATCGGTTCAACGATCTTAGGCACTACCGTTGCCAGTAGGAACGACACAATCGTCACCGCAAATACCACCAGCACGACTGGGTAGATCATCGCTTGCAGCAACTTAGAACGCATCTTCTGACGGTTTTCTGCGTAGTCAGCCAATCGTTCCAATACCGCATCGAGGTGCCCTGACTTCTCACCAGCCGCCACCATGGCTCTGAATAGCTCATCGAAGATATGGGGATAATCAGACAAGCTGTCTGCTAACGAATAACCTTCAGTCACCTTAGATCTCACCGCGAGTAGCATGGTGCGAATACGAGGTTTTTCAGACTGTTCGGCAACGGCTTTCAAGCACTCTTCCAACGGCATACCAGATTGAACGAGCGTGGATATTTGACGAGTAATAAGCGCAAGATCAGGCGTACTGATGCCGCGTTTAAAGCTGGTCGATGGCTGATCATCTTTTGCTGTTTTTGCTTTAGCCTCGGTCATCTCAACCGGCATCAAGCCAAGCTCTTTTATTCTTTGGCGAGCCTGACGAGCATTATCTGCTTCAATTGAGCCTTTTTTACTTTTGCCTTTGGCATCCAATGCTTTGTATTCAAATGCCGCCATACTAGACTTCCTTGGTCACGCGCATCACTTCTTCTAGGGAAGTTACCCCTTTCAGAACTTTGCTCAAGCCATCATCTCGAATACTTGGTGTTGTGCCACGAATGGCTTTTTCAATCGCCTGCTCACCCGCTTCACTGTGAATCAGCTCTTGTACTGAGTCATCAATCATCAACAGCTCATGAATACCCGTACGACCTCTGTATCCCTTATGACCACACTCTTCACAACCTTTTGCATGGTAAAGCGTCAGGCTTTCTTTCTTCTTCAACCCAAACAGTTTCTTCTGCTCTTTATCGGCTTCATAAGGTTCTTTACATTCGTTACACAAGGTACGAACCAAGCGCTGAGCCAAAACCCCCAGCAATGAAGAAGAAATCAAGAAGGGTTCAATACCCATATCACGTAGACGCGTGATCGCACCTATCGCGGTATTGGTATGCAGAGTCGACATCACCAAGTGACCCGTCAGAGAAGCTTGTACTGCAATTTCGGCGGTTTCCAAGTCACGGATCTCACCAATCATAACCACATCGGGATCTTGACGAAGAATGGCACGTAAACCGCGCGCAAAGGTCATATCAACCTTTGGGTTCACTTGTGTTTGACCAATGCCATCAATATCGAATTCGATAGGGTCTTCAACGGTTAGAATGTTTCGTTCATTACTGTTGAGTTCTTGCAGACCAGCGTACAAGGTCGTCGATTTACCTGAACCTGTCGGGCCAGTCACCAAAATAATGCCGTGTGGGCGCTGAATCAGCTTACGGAAGTTTTCATGGTTTTCTGCTGTCATACCTAAGCTGTGCAAGTCTAAGCGAGTGGCGTTTTTGTCCAACAGACGCATGACCACACGCTCACCGTGCGAAGAAGGCATGGTTGAAACACGAACATCAACCGCTCGGCCACCAATACGCAAAGAAATACGACCATCCTGTGGCACGCGTTTTTCCGCGATATCCAACTTAGCCATCACCTTGACACGCGAAACTAACAGCGGCGCCAGTTTGCGGCTTGGCGCTAGAACATCACGCAGTACACCATCAACTCGGAAACGGATACAAAGTGACTTTTCAAAGGTTTCGATGTGTATATCCGAAGCACCTTCTTTGATCGCCTCACCCAGCATCGCATTGATTAACTTGATGATGGGTGCATCATCTTCTGATTCAAGTAAGTCTTCGTCTTGAGGCAGTTCTTCCGCTAGTGAGAAGAAATCATCACTATCAGCACCAATGTCTTCCATGAGCTGACGAGCTTCTGACGAGTCACGCTGATAAGCATCGGTCAGTTTTTTATCAAACTCATCGAGAGTAATCGCTTGTGGCGTGAAACCATTTTTCACAACACGACTCACTTCAATGATCGCCGCCGATTTCAGTGGCTCAACATAATAAAGTATCGGTGCGCGCTCTGGATGTTGATATTCCAACACCATCTTGTAGCGATTCGCAAAGCTAAACGGCAAGCGCTGATAAGTCCTTGCCGTCCCTACCAATTCAGCCATTATTCTTGTTCCATTTGATCGATGAAGGCTTGAATTTCAGCCGGGTGATTCATCTCTGCACCAAATTTAGGCAATACTGGGATGTTATCGTCCGCCATCAGTTTCAGGCCTTGCTCTGACTTATACAGCTGCTCAGCACGGATAAAGTTGTATTTACGCTGAGTGATACCATCGGCTGTCATACCATCACGAATGATGGTTGGTTTGATGAAGACCATTAAATTCTTTTTCTCAACCTGAGTACTGGTTGATTTGAACAGGTGCCCAAGTACAGGGATATCTCCTAGGAATGGTACTTTAGATTCACTTTCCAGTGCACGCTCGTCAATCAAGCCACCCAGTACCAGCATTTGACCGTCTTGAACAATCACTGACGTATTCAGCTGACGCTTAGCAAAACGAACATCTACTGCCCCGTTTGCACCTAATACGTTCGATACTTCTTGTTCTATTTGCAGTTGAACCGAGTCGCCTTCATTGATTTGTGGCACGACCTTCAGCTTGATACCCACTTCTTTACGTTCAACGGTTTGGAATGGATTATCGTTGCTTGAGCCTGCAGTCGAGCCCGTTAGAACCGGAACTTCTTCACCCACAATGAACGACGCTTCGCCGTTATCCATGACGGTGATACTTGGAGAAGATAGGATATTTGAATTTGAATCGGTCGCTACTGCACTGATCAATGCTGTCCAGTCGCCCATGACCACGCTCATTGCCGCGCCGTTAACGCCAGCAAGAGCGGAAGCTAATGTCGAATAATCCCCTTTTTCTGTTGTGGTTTCATTTCGCAAGAAGTTATTGTCAGAGTCGTAAACCGCTTTCGTAGTTGTCGAGTCTTCTGCTTCTTCTATACCAACCATAACCTGTCCAATCGATGCACCGGTGTTGCTGTACTGAATCATGGCACCTGTTTCTAGGTTACCCCACTGCACACCAAGGTTAACGCCGTCCCCTTCTGCCATTTCAACAATCAAGGCTTCAATCAATACTTGAGCACGACGAATATCCAGCTGCGCGATCACATCTTGCAAAGCGTTCATGATGTCTGGCTGGGCGGTAATCACCAAAGAGTTGGTGTCACTGTGAGCCGAGATCATCACTTGATTGCGTTGCGATGAACTGCCTTTGCTTGATGTTTGCTTCTCTGATTGCAGGTTATCCGACACGCCTTTCAGCACATCGACTAAATCTTCTGCTTTTGCGTATTTAAGGTAAATGACTTGGTTGTTACCTTTGGTTGCCATTTCAACATCAAGCTGTTCAATCAGCCTTCTTAAACGGCTACGTACCTTAGGGTCGCCTGAGATAAGAATCGCATTGGTACGCTCGTCAGCAACTAATTTAGGTTGTAGAAAAGCAGGTGTGTTTTTCGCATCCGTGGTTTTGCTTAATGCATCGACAATACGCACCATTTCAGCCGCAGATGCATTTTTTAACTCAACGACTTCGATCTCTTTATCACCCGCTTGGTCAACTCGCTTGATGATTTCAGCTAAGCGGTTTACGACCGCAGCACGGCCAGTAATTAGAATGATATTCGCAGGGTCGTAATGCACAACGTTACCCGCACCTGCATTGTCATTCAGCTGGCGAAGCAAAGGAGAAAGTTCACGTACTGAAACATTACGAACCGTCACGACACGTGTGACAACATTGTCACCTTTGATCATGTCACTGTCACCAACGACTGGAATTGCCGAGGTTTTCGAATCCTTGGCCTTGATGATCTTAAGAACACCCGAGTCCATTTCGACAACCGCGTAGCCATACACTTCCAATACGTTTAGGAAGAAGCTGTAATATTGCTCTTCATTGAGTACGTCGTAGCTGCGTACATCGATTTTTCCACGAACCGAAGGGTCAACGATGATGGTCTTCTCTAGGTTACGACCAACAATATTAATAAACTCTTGAATATCAGTGCCTTTAAAACTGGCACTAAAATCACTCGCGATGGCTGCGGGTGTGTAGATTAAGCTTCCTGCCAATAACCATGCACTTTTCTTAAACCAATGCTTCACGTACTTCTCCTACACTTTCGTCCTTCGTTAGACGCAAAGTTTTAAAATTCAATAAACACTTCATGTTGTTGACCATCTCTCTCGACGACGAGGTTTAGCTCTGTAAGCTCTGAGATAGAACGGAATATGTTGCCCATAGCAGCAGGGTCTGTCAGGTCTTGTCCATTTAACTGAGTGGCAATATCTCCGTTTTGGAGCCCAACAGAGTTAAAAAGTTCTGAATCTTTGCCAGGGCTCACACGATAACCAATCACTTTATCGTCGCGTTTCACCTGAGACAGTCGAACATATTGGAAGATTTGCTGTGGATCTTTCATTATCTTCGCTTTAATTTCATCTAGCTTCTCTGCTGCAGAAACTGGGTTGTTACCACGCACAGAAGAAGAGGTACGAGGTGGCGCAGGCGCTGATACAGACAAACGCTTGTACTCAATACCTTCAAGCATCAGGGTTTCGTCTCGCCCAGAGTTATCGATGATCACACGATCGACTAATACGGCCTTGAGCTTAGCTCGCGTGCCTTCGATCTCTTCATTAATACCATAGGTTGCTTGTGTGCCGCGATTGGCAATCACCGCTAAGCTCAATTCTGAGTTAGAACTGGCAACCGCACCCACCAAAACCAGATTCAATCGTGTCTTGGGTGCGTCTTGGATAACTTGCTGCTCAACCACAGCAGGCGTGGTTGGGTTATAGGCACCAAAAAGGTTACTCTGCTGCAAAGAAGAGATATCAAGAGTCGATTGAGGAGCAGAAGACGATGAAGCGGTTGCTGCCCAAGGCACGACGGTTTGCTCGGCAGGTTCGATAAACCATGCAAGCTGTCCTAAAATCCATGCGGAAGCTGCAATCAACACACAACACGTAGCTAGGCTCAGTTTCTGCTGAAGTACAAATCCATTCTCTAATAAGCGGCTCAACACCGGAGAGTTATCCATGCGAAGTTTGAGCTCTAAAAAGTTCACGTTCCCTAACCCTTTCTATAACGAATAAAGCTGTAACCTACTAAACTATCAGCTTTTTTGTTCATAAATTCTGTTCCAGCTTATTAAAAGCATAAGATCTTGAACTATATCATAGCAAATCTATAAATCGGCATTACCTGAGCTATTTTGTAATCTTCCTTGAAAAAAAAGCCAGTCGCCTCCACATAAGCTTCTACTAAATGTGATAAGCGTCATCAAATAAAATAAGTTGCATACTGTGAATAACAGTTAAACCGCATTCATTTCTAACTGAAAAGGCACTGTCCTATATGAAAACGACGAATGAAGCTGTCAGACTCGATAAGTGGTTGTGGGCAGCACGCTTTTACAAAACTCGTTCAATTGCTCGCAACATGGTCGATGGTGGCAAAGTCCACTATAATGGTCAGCGCAGCAAACCCAGCAAAATCGTAGAACTTGGGGCAGTGATTACCCTGCGCCAAGGGAATGAAGAAAAGACGGTCACCATAGAGAAAATATCCGCACACCGTGGCGGAGCGCCGGTCGCTCAAACACTCTATGAAGAAACCACCGAAAGCTTGGCAAAAAGAGAAGAGTTTGCACAACAGCGCAAGCTTAATGCTCATAGCCCAGCACCAGAACGTCGCCCAGACAAAAAGCAACGTCGTGACATCATCAAGTTCAAGACTCAATAAGCTAGAAGGAATAGCCAAATGGCAGACCCAATGTCTACAAGTAATGTTTTAAATCGCTACCTATTTGAAGACCTATCAGTACGTGGTGAATTGGTACAGATGGACGAAGCGTACCAACAGATTATTTCTAGCAAGGAATACCCAGCTCCAGTACAAAAGCTGTTGGGTGAGCTACTGGTTTCAACGACGCTACTAACCGCGACTCTAAAGTTTGAAGGTTCTATCACGATGCAACTGCAAGGTGATGGCCCAGTATCTCTCGCTGTTATTAATGGCGATAACGAGCAGAAGGTTCGTGGTGTTGCGCGCTTTAACGGTGATATTGCTGACGACGCTGGCCTGCACGACCTGATGGGTAAAGGCCACCTCGTGATCACTATCGATCCTAAAAAAGGTGAGCGTTACCAAGGCATCGTTGGTCTTGAAGGCAACACGCTTGCTGAAGTCCTTGAAGGTTACTTCGCAAACTCTGAACAGCTAAAGACTCGTCTATGGCTACGTACGGGTGAACATGAAGGCAAAGCACACGCTGCGGGTATGCTTCTTCAGGTTATGCCTGACGGTACCGGTACGCCAGATGATTTCGAACACCTAGAGCAGTTAACTGACACTGTAAAAAATGAAGAGCTATTCTCTCTAGAAGCGAATGATTTGTTATACCGCCTATATAATCAAGAGAAGGTTCAGGTGTTTACCCCTCAACCTGTCGAGTTCTTCTGTGGTTGTTCTCGTGAACGCAGCGGTGCGGCTATCATTACCGTTGCTCAAGAAGAGATCTACGACATCCTCAGCACTGAAGGAAGTGTGGCTCTTCACTGCGATTACTGTGGCACAAACTACTCTTTTGATAAGAACGACGTCGACGCTCTGTACGCAGAAGCAGCAGATAAAGGCAACAATACGGTTCATTAATTTACAGCGTACCAAAAACACGTAATTTACCCCACAAAGGTCAGCGCTCAGCTGGCCTTTTTTGTGATCAAAATAGCGCAAACTCCGTCACACCTCGTAATAAAATCACCGCTTAATTTTAATCGATTAATAATGTTCTCGCCCCTAGCGCAAAGGTTTGCGTACAGGATAGACTAGTTAGGCCAATATGTGACGAGGCGCTTAAAACCCCAGAATTAACATGGATGCTTTTTGATCTGTATCCCTGTTTCCCCTGAGTCTCGTTGCTAGCATGGTGAGCAGATAACAATAAAAAATTACTACAAAATCCCTACAAAATATCCTACAAGGAGCACCTATGACCGTTATGGAACATACCAAGGTAGCACAAATTGATCTAACTAAGCACGGACTGACTGGCGTTACTGAAGTTCTTCGTAATCCTAGCTACGAGCAGTTATTCGTTGAAGAGACACTGCCAGGTTTGGAAGGCTACGAAAAAGGCGTAGTAACGGAACTAGGCTCTGTTGCGGTTGACACTGGTATCTTTACTGGCCGCTCACCAAAAGATAAGTACATTGTTAAAGATGACACGACACGCGATACCATGTGGTGGTCAGATCAAGGCAAAAATGACAACAAACCAATTACAACTGAAGTGTGGGATGAGCTGAAAGAGCTTGTGACAACTCAGCTATCTGGCAAGCGTCTGTTTGTCATTGACGGTTACTGTGGTGCTAACCCTGATACGCGCTTAAGTGTACGTATTATCACTGAAGTAGCGTGGCAAGCGCACTTCGTTAAGAACATGTTCATTCGTCCAACTGACGAAGAGCTAGTAACGTTCGAACCTGATTTCGTGGTAATGAACGGTGCTAAAACAACGAACCCTAACTGGGAAAAGCAGGGGCTAAACTCTGAAAACTTCGTTGCTTTCAACCTAACAGAGCGCGTTCAAATCATCGGTGGTACTTGGTACGGCGGTGAGATGAAGAAAGGCATGTTCGCAATGATGAACTACCTACTTCCTCTGCAAGGCATTGCTTCAATGCACTGTAGTGCTAACGTCGGTGAAGAAGGCGATGTAGCGATATTCTTCGGTCTATCGGGTACAGGTAAAACAACCCTATCAACCGATCCTAAGCGTGAGCTAATCGGTGATGATGAGCACGGTTGGGATGACGATGGTATCTTCAACTTCGAAGGTGGTTGTTACGCGAAGACGATTCGTCTATCTAAAGAAGCAGAACCAGAAATCTACAATGCAATCCGTCGCGATGCACTGCTAGAAAACGTAACGGTTCGTAGTGATGGTTCTATCGACTTCGATGACGGTTCAAAAACAGAGAACACTCGTGTTTCTTACCCGATTCACCACATCGACAACATTGTTAAGCCAGTATCAAAAGCAGGTCACGCTCAAAAAGTTATCTTCCTAACAGCGGATGCGTTTGGTGTGCTACCACCAGTATCTAAGCTGACTCCGGAGCAAACTAAGTACCACTTCCTATCTGGCTTCACAGCTAAGCTAGCAGGTACAGAGCGCGGTATTACTGAACCAACACCAACGTTCTCTGCGGCATTTGGTGCAGCATTCTTAACGCTTCACCCAACTCAGTACGCTGAAGTGCTTGTGAAGCGTATGGAAGCGGCTGGCGCTGAAGCTTACCTAGTGAACACAGGTTGGAATGGCACAGGCAAACGTATCTCAATCCAAGATACTCGTGGCATCATCGACGCTATCCTAGATGGCTCAATCGACCAAGCTGAAACTAAGGTTATCCCTATGTTTAACCTAGAAGTACCGCTAGCGTTGCACGATGTTGACCCTGCGATTCTTGACCCGCGCGATACATACACTGACCCACTGCAATGGGAAAGCAAAGCGAAAGATTTAGCAGAGCGCTTCATCAACAACTTTGATAAATACACAGACAATGCTGAAGGTCAGTCACTGGTTGCGGCAGGTCCTCAACTAGACTAACCCAATATCTGCTCGGGCCAAGCCAAAAGCGAACGCCCATTTAAAACGATATTTTTGTAGCAAGCCCCTCTTTTGAGGGGCTTTTTTGTTGCTGCTTGCCCCTTTTTGTTCCACTCTGTTTTGAGACTATTGAAATTTAAGGCTGTCAGGGAATGAAAAAGGTATTCATGGTGATTGGCATTGTGGTGGCCATCATCGTTGCGACTATTGCAGCGTTGTTATTAAGCCTACAAACTCAATACCGATCGGATGTTGCTAACTTTTTTATCAAGCATACGCTTGAGCAACCTGTACTCATTGAAGATGTTGAGTATCAGGCGCCTTATCACATCACTTTAATGGGCATTACCCTGCCTCAAGCCCAACCAGAAAAGCAGCCACCCCTGTACATCGACAAGATCGACATCTGGTTCAGCCCTTACTCTGTAACCGAAGCCAAATTGGTGTTGGATTCTGTGTTGATCAGCGGCCTGCAACTGGATACCAATAACCTAAAAATTCTCGATCCCTTGTTTACGCAACAACATATCAAGCTCCACCAGCTCGCTCTTCATGACTTAGACTTTTCAACGCCAGACTTTAATGCGCGTGGCATCGACCTGCAGATCTCCGATCCCACTTGGAATAAGCACAGCTCAATACTGCCCTTCGGAAAAACACAACTCACTGCCGCACAACTCTATTGGCAGGACGAAGCCTTTGACAACTTATTGATTGACCTCGATCTAAAGCCCAATGACAGCACCCTTTATGGCGCTTCATTTGAATGGCGAGGGGCCAAGATTTCAGGACAAGCAGAACAATATAAGCATGATTGGTCACTGGTGAATGTTACTGTAGATGGCTTGCGCCTCAACCAGCAGCAAACTCAGAGCCTATTGAGCAAAAATTGGAACGTAGAAGGCATCCAAATAAACCACATCAACAGTTTAGATATCTTGCGCAGCGATGTGGAATGGAAAAATGGTCACCTCGCAGCTTTTGATGCCTCACTAGAAAATATCCAACTGCCTTTTGAGCTGTGGAAGCAACAGAAAGCCATTTTCTCTCTGCAAGCAGAGGGAGTGACCATAGATGATGACATGTTCATAGAGCCAAGTATCAAGCTCAATTTAGATCCGAACCAGATTCTGATTGAAGACTTCTATACTCAATTCTTACAAGGCAGTATTCAACTTAATGGCGAAGTAACCCCTAGCAGCATTCAATTAGCACAGCTCGACCTGCAAGGCATAAAGTGGATTACGGAAAGCCAAGATAAAGTTCTACCATCCGCTCGCCTATTGCCTTGGCTGACACAGCTTCAGAAAGCCTCTATTGACCGACTTAATATAGAACGTAGCCAACTTATCCAACTCGCAAACAAACCTTACTGGCAGGTCTCAGGGCTTCATGTAGAAGGACATCAAGTTCAACTGCTGCAACAGAGAAAGTTAGGACTGTGGCAAGGCAAGTTGATGGTTAGCGCCAACGATGCAAGCTATCAAAATATTGTCAGTGTTCAGCCCGTGGTTGAAATGAATAGCGAACAAGGGAAATGGACGCTGACACGCCTGTTTATGCCACTAAAACACGGCTATATTGAAGCCAACGCAACACTCGACTTCAACCAAATCAGTAAGCCATGGAGCTTAGATATCTCTGCCGATGGATTACCCATAACACCCATGCTGCAGCAACTCGAATTACCGCTCGATGCAACGGGCTATGGTGAGTTTGAACTTCAAGCCGCAGGCTTGTATGGCGATTCTTTGATGCTCGGTTACTCAACCACTGGGCTACTCACTGGCAGTGTTCGCCAAGGTGTGATGACCTTTAACGATAAGCTTTCTGAAACATCGATTGATAACGTGTTTGAAATCCCAGAGCTTAATGCGAATTTTGACCGTGGTCGCTTCACTCTCGAACCAATGCACATTATTGGTGCGTCCGCAGCAGAGCAAGGTACACAAAGAGTTCAAACGTTAAATGGTGAAGTTTCTGGAGAACTCGATTTGCTTAAGATCGAGCAACACACTCTATCCATTTCGTTATCGGACCAATGCCATCAAATCTCAGGAAAGCTGACTCAAGCTGAGTATTCCGAGATGAGCGACTGCCAACAAAAAAGCGCCACCCCACAGGAGTAGCGCCTTGTATCTGTATCTGTTAGCCAGTGTCAGCTATACGCTTACGTTGGAGTCTGTTGATAATCGCTTTTTGTAGTCAGGGATCAGCATATAGGTTCCCGTAAACTCAACCGCTTCCACATCGCCACTGTGAATGGTTACGTGAATGATGATACGAGCCTTTCTGCCAGACGCGAGGCGATCTAAATCGCCACTGATCCCATCCAATGACGTAGATGCAACTGGGTTTTGCTCGACTGGATGACGATAACGAATATTACTGTCTGCCAGTACGATATCACCGGTCAGCCCACGTTCTTTCATCAGTAGCCACGTCATTCCCCAACCCGTTAGAGTCGCCAAGGTAAAAGCTGAGCCAGCAAACATGGTGTTATGAGGGTTAAGGTTGGGATTCAACTGAGCGCTACACTCAAACTGATAACCCGTGTATTGGTTAATCTTGATGCCCATTTTGTCACTGATCGGGATCTGATTTTCCCAACGCTGCTGAAGCTCATTACACCATTCTGGTTTGCGCAGTACATCAGCCATTGGATCAAGAGGTTTCACCATCTGTTGGTGACGCACAGGGCCGCGTTGATCGTTAATTTCACCACGACGTTCAAACTCATTCTTCTCATAGAATGAGATCGCATCTTCACGTGCATTACACACCAAACGCTTCGCCCCTTCTTGACGTGCCAGTGACTCTAGCGCAACCAAGATAAGTGAGCCCATGCCTTTACTTTGGCGAGATTTCTTCACCGCCATATAGCGGATCTGACCTTCTAGATCAGAGGTGATATAAAGACGTCCAATCGCCATCGGGCGACCTCGACCATCGACAATCATGCGATGGTGACTCATGGCATCATATTCGTCGCGCTCTGAACCGACTGGCATTCGCCAAGGCTCACGGAGCATCTGCCAACGAAAATGGTAATACTTGTTCAGCTGATTTTCGGTGGTTGGGGTTATGAGTTTAAACATGCTTATTCCTTTAAGCCTAAACCTGCAGCCAGAATGTCACTGGGCCATCATTAACCAAAGACACTTTCATGTCGGCTGCGAATCGGCCACGTTCCGTTGGCAACACTGATTCACACTGGTCTGAGAAAGAGTTGTAAAGACGCTCTGCATCTTCAGGGTGAGCACCACGAGAAAATCCTGCTCGTGTGCCTTTCTTGGTATCAGCTGGCAGAGTGAATTGAGAAACCACTAAGACCTTACCTTCTACCTGTTTTACATTGAGATTCATTTTATCGTCTTCATCTCCAAAGACACGATAAGTGGTCACTCGTTCCATCAAGCGTTTGGCTTTGGCTTCGTCATCACCTTTTTCTACGCCTAACAGAACCAATAAGCCTTGCTCAATCTCACCCACGACCTCGCCTTCAACACGGACGGCAGCTTCACTTACTCTCTGGATCAGTGCTATCACTGTTGTTTCCTTGATCTATAATTTTATTGTTATCCGCTGAGTGTACCATTTCTTGCGGGTCACTCCACTGTTCCTGCTCACCAAGGGCAGCCGTCACCTCGGCACCAACTAGCACAATCAACCAACACAAATACACCCAGACAAAAAGAATCGGAATCGCCGCTAATGCGCCATAAATCAACTGGTAAGAAGGAAATTGTGTAATGTAAGCCGCGAAGCCTTTCTTGCTGAGTTCGAACAACAGAGCCGCAACCAGAGAGCCCGCAGCCGCATGAGAAAAGTGTATCTTTTTATTAGGCACCAATAAGTACAAACCGAAGAACGCAAAGAAAGAGAGAATCAAAGGGAGCTTACGAATCACGGTATTGAACGCACCAGAAACCACTTCGTTTTGTAACAGGCTCAATGACGTTACATACGATGTTGCAGCAATACTCGCACCGACCAAAATAGGCCCAAGCGTCAGTACCATCCAGTACATAGAGAAGGACAATACCGCACGTCGCTTTTCATTGACTCGCCAAATGTAATTTAGGTTCTTATCGATATTGAAGATCAGCATCAGCGCTGCAATGAATAAGAACACACTACCGACCGCCGTCATTTTTCCGGTATTGGCAACGAACTCGAGTAAGGCACCGTGCACCGCATCCCCTGACGCTGGAACAAAATTGGTAATAACAAAGTTTTGAATCACGAGGCCAACATCAGCAAAGATAGAGAATGACGACAAGATAGAGAGTAGAACCGTCAGCATTGGTACAATCGAGAGTAAGGTAATATAGGCCAAGTAGCCCGCATTTACGTTGACCCTATCGTGCGTAATTCGCGTCAAAAGATAGCGAGAAAACTGAACGCTGAGTGTAGCAACCTTTTTTATCTTCAACTTGTAACTCCCTAGGGCGTGTTGATCTTTGCTGTACATTCCGTGTTCAACAATACATCGGTAGCCACATTAACATGAATGCCAGTGATAACATGCTGGCATAATTCCTTTCTAGCTTGTCATATCTACTTGAAATAGCTCGATAATGCTTAATTCTCCCAAAGGCATTTTCGACCAAGTGACGATACTTGTATAGACACCAATCCATACTGTCTTTGTCTATATCTTGTCCGTAATTGCGTTTAGCAATTACTGTTTCTCCGCCACGTTCCTTAACAAAAGTACGGAAAGGTTCGCTGTCATATCCTTTATCACAAACGATGGTATTAACTTCATCGAGTTGCTCAACTAAGCTTTCGGCATGCACTATATCGTGGCGTTGTCCCTCTGATAAATCAAAGCAAATCGGCAGGCCACCACTATCTACAGCTAAGTGAATTTTGGTTGAGTTGCCCCCGCGACTTTTTCCTATTTGCTCTGAACTTTCAGTAGCTGCACCTGTACTATGCTGATGCGCTCTAACTATAGAGCCATCAAGAAATACCCATTCAAAGTCAGCCATGCTAGATAAGCTTTTGAAAAGATTATCTAAAATCCCTTTCTTTGACCAAAGATTAAATCGTCTGTAAACGGTACTCCACTCTCCGAACTCAGAGGGTAGATCTCGCCAAGGAATACCTGTTCTCATTCGATAAAGTATTCCTTCAAATGTCATTCGATGTTCAGTTTTATCGTAAATACGACCTGTACTTTTCATAACTTGGAGTAGCAGTTCCCAGCGAATATCAGTTAGCATTGTTCTTGGCATGGTATTGGTTATGGTTTTACTTTTGGCGAAGCAAATTATAACTCTTTACCATGCTGTTCAAAAAACACTCACGAAAGATCAACACGCCCTAGTAACTCGTTCATAGTCCTAATTAATATTCCGTCACTTAACTATAGGAAACTAGGATGCCTTATTTAATAGTTATAGTCCTCTCTATTTTTACTCTTACTGGATGCCAATCCGCTTATTACTCCGCAATGGAGCAAGTGGGTTACCACAAGCGTGACATTATGGTCGACAGAGTGGAAGACGCTAAAGAGTCGCAGCAGGATGCTCAGGAAGAGTTTACGAGCGCACTTGAAGCCTTGAGTGGCCTGACGAACTTCAGTGGCGGCGACCTTGAAGACATGTACAACCAAATCAACGATAAATACCAAGACAGCGAGAAAGCCGCACAAAATGTCAGTGATCGCATTGCTGCGATTGAAGACGTGTCAGACGCGCTGTTTGCAGAGTGGCAGAGCGAGTTAGACCTCTACACCAGTGCTTCACTGCGCCGTTCGAGTGAACAAAAACTGCGAGAAACCCAATCGTCTTACAAGACCATGCTTTCAGCAATGAAACGCGCTGAGAAGAAAATGGACCCGGTACTCAACACCCTTCGCGACAATACGCTTTATCTCAAACACAACCTCAATGCGAGTGCCGTTGGTTCGTTGCAGGGCGAGTTTATGAGCTTAGAAAAAGACATTGCCTACGCGATAGAACAGATGAATGCGGCGATAGCAGAATCGGATAAATTCTTAGCTCAACTGAACCAGAAGTAACGCTACAGAGAAACAACACGATACAGCCTATCCTGATTACGGGGTGGCTAGGCGGAAGACAACGCTGATTAACGCCCTGGGTTACCCACAACGTCTGCAGAACCCTCTCGCATCTCATCGAAAAACAAAAGCCCCGAGCAGCTAGGCTAATCGGGGCTTTCTTACTAATTGTAAAACGTATTACTTGATAGCTATAAGCGAGTCCGCTGGCAATTATGCCTTAGCTGGACGTGCTGCACGCTTACGTTCGTTCTCAGTAAGAAGTTTCTTACGGATACGTACGTTTAGTGGCGTTACTTCTACTAGTTCATCTTCATCGATAAACTCAAGAGCTTGCTCTAGAGTGTGCTTGATCGGTGGAGAAAGAACTTGTGCTTCATCAGTACCAGATGCACGAACGTTCGTTAGTTGCTTACCTTTCAGACAGTTTACTGTCAGGTCGTTTGAACGGTTGTGAATACCGATTACTTGACCTTCATAAACTTCATCTGCGTGCTCAGTGAATAGACGACCACGAGCTTGAAGGAAGAATAGAGCGTAAGTAAGAGCTTTACCCGTTGCGTTTGAAATTAGAACACCGTTGTTACGCTGACCAATGATACCGCCTTTGTAAGGACCGTAGTGATCGAACGAGTGGTAAATAAGACCAGAACCAGACGTCATTGTAAGGAATTCAGTTTGGAAACCGATAAGACCACGAGAAGGCATCATGAAGTCCATGCGAACACGGCCTTTACCATCTGGTGCCATATCTGTTAGCTCACCCTTACGTAGACCGATGCTTTCCATGATCGCACCTTGGTGCTCTTCAACTACATCGATAGTAACCGTTTCGAACGGTTCCATTTTCTGACCATCTTCTTCTTTGATGATGACTTCTGGACGAGATACTGCTAGCTCGAAACCTTCACGACGCATGTTTTCGATCAGGATAGAAAGGTGAAGCTCACCACGGCCTGATACGCGGAAACGGTCTGGACTTTCAGTTTCTTCAACACGCAGTGCAACGTTATGAACCAATTCTTTTTCAAGACGCTCAAGGATGTTACGTGAAGTGACAAACTTACCTTCTTTACCCGCGAACGGAGAAGTGTTTACTTGGAAAGTCATTGTTACTGTTGGTTCATCAACAGATAGAGGTTCCATTGCTTCAACATTGTTTACGTCACAGATAGTGTCTGAAATTTTCAGCTCACCAAGACCAGTGATTGCAATGATGTCGCCAGCGTTAGCTTGTTCTACTTCGTGACGCTCAAGACCTAGGTAACCAAGTACAGTACCTACTTTCCCGTTACGTTTTTTGCCTTCAGCATTCACGATCGTGACTTGTTGGTTTGGCTTAACCGAACCACGAGTAACACGAGCAACACCGATAACACCTACGTAAGAGCTGTAATCAAGTTGCGAAATTTGCATTTGTAGTGGACCGTCAAGGTCAACTGCAGGCGCTTCTACTGTATCAACAACAGCTTGGAACAATGGTTCCATATCTGTGCCAACTGCGCCTTCTTCCATTGTTGCCCAACCGTTTAGAGCTGAAGCGTAAACAACAGTAAAGTCTAGTTGCTCATCAGTAGCACCTAGGTTGTCGAAAAGGTCGAATACTTGATCCATAACCCAATCAGGACGAGCACCAGGACGGTCAATCTTGTTGATAACAACGATTGGCTTAAGGCCGTGTGCGAATGCTTTTTGCGTTACGAAACGAGTTTGAGGCATTGGACCGTCAACTGCATCTACGATCAGAAGAACTGAATCAACCATAGACATGATACGCTCAACCTCACCGCCGAAGTCCGCGTGTCCCGGAGTATCTACGATGTTGATGCGGTAATCATTCCAGTTGATTGCTGTGTTCTTAGCAAGGATTGTAATGCCACGCTCTTTTTCGATGTCATTCGAATCCATGACACGCTCTTCAGCTTCACCACGAGACTCAAGAGTGCCTGACTGTTGTAGCAGTTTATCAACCAAAGTCGTTTTACCGTGGTCAACGTGCGCGATGATCGCGATATTTCTTAACTTATCAATCTGTGGAGTAGACATGGATTCTCGATTCACTCATAAAAGGTAGCCGTCAATTATCTCAATTGTTTGGATAATAACCGCTAGCTTGATTTAAAAAACGGTCAATAATATACCAGATTTTAGAAAAAAACCCAGAAATATGTGATCTGAACCAAGGCTTTTTTCTCTATTAGCGATTCATATTCGCTTAACATCGATCCAATACAGTATAGAACAGCTAAATTCGTACGATTTTTAAAATCATTGCGCGCTAACTTCGAGCCAAATCTACCCCGAAAAAGAAAAGTGGATTGACAACGTACTCAATTCGTTGCTGAATGGTATTCGTTTGTGATTCATCATATTGGTGCACATCAAGCACATTGCACCAACACAGTGCACTCAGAGATCATTTTGGTGCAAAACTCGAATGTAAACGCAAACAAAAACAAATAAGCAATTGAAATTAATGGAATAATTTTTTTGGCACGCTTTTGGCATCAGACAAATCAGCATCGATTAACGCACATACAGACATTAATCAATGCTGGTTTCAACCGAATCGAGCTAATACCGAATTAATAACACTGGAGGTTATCCAAGATGTCAGTAGAAAATGTACTATCCCTGATCCAAGAGAACGAAGTTAAATTCATCGACTTACGTTTTACTGATACAAAAGGTAAAGAGCAGCATATCTCTATTCCTTCTCACCAAGTTGACGCTGACTTCTTTGAAGAAGGTAAAATGTTCGACGGCTCTTCAGTAGCAGGTTGGAAAGGCATTAATGAATCTGACATGGTAATGATGCCTGACGCATCATCTGCAGTTCTTGACCCATTCACAGAAGACGCAACACTAAACATCCGTTGTGATATTCTTGAGCCTGCAACAATGCAAGGCTACGACCGTGACCCTCGCTCAATCGCTAAACGTTCTGAAGAATACCTACGCTCTACTGGTATCGCAGATACAGTTCTAGTCGGTCCTGAGCCAGAATTCTTCCTATTTGATGATGTTAAATTCTCAAATGACATGTCGGGTTCTTTCTTCAAGATTGATGACGTAGAAGCAGCTTGGAACACAGGTTCTGACATCGAAGGCGGTAACAAAGGTCACCGTCCTGGCGTTAAAGGCGGTTACTTCCCAGTAGCTCCTGTAGATTCTTCTCAAGACATCCGTTCTGCAATGTGCCTAGTAATGGAAGAAATGGGTCTAGTTGTTGAAGCTCACCACCACGAAGTCGCTACTGCGGGTCAAAACGAAATCGCAACTCGCTTCAACACGCTAACAACAAAAGCTGATGAGACTCAAATCTACAAGTACGTTGTACACAATGTTGCTCACGCCTTTGGTAAAACAGCGACATTCATGCCTAAGCCACTAGTTGGTGATAACGGTTCTGGTATGCACGTTCACCAATCTCTAGCAAAAGACGGCGTTAACCTGTTTGCTGGTGATAAGTACGGCGGCCTATCTGAAATGGCGCTTTACTACATCGGTGGTGTAATCAAACACGCTCGTGCAATCAACGCATTTGCTAACCCATCAACAAACTCGTACAAGCGTCTTGTACCTGGTTTTGAAGCTCCGGTAATGCTTGCTTACTCAGCACGTAACCGTTCTGCTTCCATCCGTATTCCAGTAGTACCAAGCCCGAAAGCACGTCGTATCGAGCTACGTTTTGGTGACCCAGCAGCTAACCCATACCTATGCTACTCAGCAATGCTGATGGCTGGCCTTGACGGTATCAAGAACAAGATCCACCCAGGCGAAGCTATGGATAAAGATCTATACGACCTTCCAGCAGAAGAAGCGGCTGAAATCCCAACAGTTGCGGAATCTCTAGAAGTAGCGCTTAAAGCTCTAGACGACGATCGTGAGTTCCTAACCGCTGGCGGCGTATTCTCTGACGATTTCATTGATTCTTACATCACACTGAAATCTGACGATGTACAACGCGTGAACATGGCGACACACCCACTTGAGTTTGAACTGTACTACTCAGTTTAATTTTTAGTCGGTCTTCTTACTGCAATAAGTAAGAAACTCTAGAAAAAGATTAGGCTCGCCTCGCAGGTGGGCCTTTTTTCTATTCTCCCTACCTCTCCTTCCTCGTACCATATTCGATACCAATCGTAGTAAACAACTGCTCACCCTAGCTTGTTAAAACACTCGATAACGTCGTTAGAATTTTTGATTGTAGAATAACTACTTATCGAAAAATCCTGTCTCGTTATCAAGCCTTTTTCCTGCGCTATTTTGAACATTAACTTACTGTGAGTGGTATTAAACAAAAGCCCTCAGAGGCTGTTGCTATAAACACAATAAAATCAATAACAAAACCAACGCCAAACGTGAAAACACCTTACGGTGAAAAGAGGCTAACGATATGAAAAACATACTGTTCCTAATCGGGTTAACAGTCGCATTCTCATGCTCTGCTCAAACGGTATATACCTGGGTAGACGAAGATGGCGTACTCCACTTTAGTGATACGCCGACCGATCAAGGTGCTAAGTCACTTCGCCTGCCAGATGTACAAGCATCAGCGCCAGCCCCTAGATTTGAGGCCTCAACTCCCATTGACGTTGCAACTTCAACAACAACACCTGCTCAAGCTCAGACACAAACTGAAACCATAGAACGCGAGGCACCGGCTCAGTTTACACTCACCATGCTGACGCCCATTCATGAGCAAACCATTCGTAGTAACCGTGGCTCAATCCCCATTCAAATCGAGCTCAACCGAAAGCTAGGTATTGGTGAGCAGTTGCAATTAATGCTCGATGGCCGCCGTTATGGTGCTCCGCAAACCCAGCCAACTTGGGAATTGAAAGGCATCGATCGAGGCACTCACACCATTGCAATTCAAGCATATAGAAGCGGCAAGCTTATTGCATCTACTAGTCCAGTCACCGTGTATTTACATCGAGCGACGCTCAAGTAGGCCAATGTGTTAAAAAAGACTGAATTACCTCTTCTTTTCACCTAATCGAAGCAGCTTTCAGCGACTCGAATGAATTATCTTTAGCTTCTGGTTGATATGCGCCATACTTGAACTTAGCTACGCACCAATTTGGTGCAGTGAGAAAAACACCAGTTCAAGGACGAAATAGTGAATCGATCAGCCCAAAGCGACAGCATAGATACACATCATCTTTCCAACGCCATTCTCGACAATATGGTGACCGCGACCTTGATGCTCGATGAGCAATTGTATGTCCGATACGCCAACCCGGCGGCTGAACAACTCTTTTCCCAAAGCGCGCGACGCATCGTCGATCACCCATTGAGCCAACTTATCCAACATGCCTCATTAGATTTGGCGCTTCTGACGCAACCGCTACAAAGTGGCCAGAGCATTACCGACAGTGACGTTACCTTCGTTGTTGATAACCGCCCACTGATGCTTGAAGTCACGGTTAGCCCAATCTCTTGGCAACGAGAAACGCTGTTATTGGTTGAGATGCGCAAGATAGACCAGCAAAGACGCCTCAGCCAAGAGCTTAACCAACACGCACAACAACAAGCAGCTAAGCTGTTGGTGCGCGGGTTAGCACATGAGATTAAGAACCCACTCGGTGGCTTAAGAGGTGCGGCGCAGCTGCTTGGTAAAATGCTTCCAGATCAATCTCTTAATGAGTACACACAGATAATTATTGAACAAGCCGATCGCTTGAGAGCCTTGGTCGACCGTCTTCTTGGCCCACAAAAGCCGGGCAAAAAAACCGAAGAGAACCTTCATCAAATTTTAGAAAAAGTTAGGCAATTAGTAGAGCTTGAAACGGGCTCAACACTCGCTATCGAAAGAGATTACGACCCCAGCCTGCCAGCAATAGTGATGGACTCAGCTCAAGTAGAACAAGCGATGCTCAATATCGTGAGTAACGCTGCACAGATTTTAAAGGCGCAAGAGTCCGGAAAAATCACCATTCGCACCAGAACGGTGCATCAGGCCAATATCCATGGCAAGCGACACAAACTCGCTGCTCGCATTGAGATCAGCGATAACGGTCCGGGCATTCCCGATGAGTTAAAAGACACCCTCTTTTACCCAATGGTAAGTGGGCGCGAGGGTGGCACTGGCTTAGGGCTATCGATATCTCAAAACCTGATCGATCAGCACAACGGGAAAATAGACGTTGAAAGCTGGCCAGGTAACACCACATTCACGATTTATTTGCCGATATAAGCGAAGCCTTGATTCCCACTGGAAACAACGTTTCATCGGCAACAACGAATACCGAACAATAAAAACAACAATGATTATCACAATAGATTTGGCTGCAAAGGAATTGAATTATGAGTAAGGGATACGTTTGGGTCGTCGATGACGACAGTTCTATACGCTGGGTCGTAGAAAAGACACTGTCATCTGCGGATATTAAGTGTGAAACATTTTCTGACGCAGAGAGCGTGCTGCTGGCGCTTGAACGCGAAACGCCAGACGTATTGGTGTCGGACATTCGCATGCCCGGCATTGACGGGATTGAGCTGTTACACCAAGTTCACCAGCGCTCTCCAGATCTGCCAGTGATCATTATGACGGCGCACTCCGATCTTGATGCTGCGGTGAATGCTTATCAGAAAGGGGCTTTTGAGTATCTGCCAAAGCCGTTTGATATCGATGAGACGCTTACTTTAGTAGAGCGAGCAATCGCACACAGTCAAGAACAGAAGCGTGAACAAGCCAGCGAAGTGGTCGAAGAGACCAACGCACCCGAAATCATCGGCGAATCGCCCGCAATGCAGGAGGTTTTCCGCGCCATTGGCCGTTTATCTCGTTCGTCCATTTCTGTTTTGATTAATGGTGAGTCCGGAACGGGTAAAGAGTTAGTCGCACACGCCTTACATCGCCACAGCCCGAGAGCAAAGAAGCCATTCATTGCCCTCAACATGGCAGCAATCCCTAAAGACTTAATCGAATCCGAACTGTTTGGCCACGAGAAAGGTGCCTTTACCGGAGCCAACAGTGTTCGCCAAGGACGTTTTGAGCAGGCTAACGGCGGCACCCTGTTTTTGGATGAGATCGGGGATATGCCACTCGATATTCAAACCCGCTTGCTACGTGTCTTGTCGGATGGCCAATTTTATCGAGTGGGCGGTCACTCTGCGGTTAAGGTTGATGTACGTATCGTCGCGGCTACCCACCAAGATTTAGAGCGACTGGTGCATGAGGGGGGGTTCCGTGAAGACCTTTTCCATCGACTGAATGTGATTCGAATCCATATTCCTGCGCTGCGTGAACGTAAGCAAGATATTGAGAAACTGACTCATCACTTCTTAGCCTCTGCCGCCGAAGAGCTCGGTGTAGAAGTAAAAACACTGCACCCAGAAACGATCCTAAAGCTCAATCAACTGAATTGGCCAGGGAACGTGCGCCAGCTGGAAAATATTTGTCGTTGGCTCACTGTGATGGCCAGCGGTAGCGAAATATTACCTTCAGACCTGCCTCCTGAGTTATTGGAAGAGAAAGTGGTGACCACTTCAGGCTCTGGTGATAACTGGCAGCAACTGCTGGCTAATTGGGCAAAGTGTGCGCTTGATTCAGGAGAAAAGGAGCTGCTGACTTATGCGCTACCAGAGTTTGAACGTATACTGCTAGAGGCTGCACTCAACCATACCAATGGTCATAAACAAGATGCTGCCAAGGTTTTAGGTTGGGGAAGAAATACTCTAACTCGTAAACTAAAAGAACTGTACTAAATCTTATACGATCTCACCTACGCTGAGCATAATCGCAAAAAAGATTACGTAATCCATCTCCAATTTAATTGAAATTAATGCAAAAATGCCAGCACGATGCTGGCATTATTTTTATGTTTCTATTCTCAATCAAGCGATTAGATCACGCGAGAGAATTGTTGTTGGCGAGCCTTAGCACGCAAGTATTTATCGAAACACATACAGATGTTACGAATCAACAAACGGCCACGCAGCGTCACGCGGATTTCTTTGTCGTCGACTTCAACCAACTCATCGTTAACGAAGGTTTGCAGTAGCACTAAATCTTCTTTGAAGTAACGATTAAAGTTAACCGAGAACTCAGATTCGATCATTGTTTTATTAAGCTTGAAGTTACAGATAAGCTGTTTGATCACTTCACGACGTAGAAGGTCGTCACTGTCTAGAGCAACCCCTTTCCAAAGAGCATGGCGTAGGTCGTTAACCTGTGCGTAGTACTTCTTCAGCTCTTTTTGGTTTTGTGCGTAAGCATCACCGACCATTGAGATAGCTGAAACACCAAAGCCCACTAAGTCAGCTTCACCTTGGGTCGTATAGCCTTGGAAGTTACGATGCAGAATACCTTCACGCTGTGCGACGGCTAGCTCATCTTCTGGTAAAGCAAAGTGATCCATACCAATAAACTGGTAGCCCGCACCCGTTAAAGTCTCAATGGTATCTTGTAGGATAGCCATCTTCTCTTTCGGTTCAGGTAGGTCTTCATCTTTAATCTTACGCTGCGCAGCAAACAGTTGCGGCATGTGCGCATAGTTAAACACCGATAAACGACCCGGTTTCATCTCAAGTACTTGCTTTAATGTTTCAGCAAATAGCGCTTGAGTCTGCTTTGGTAGACCGTAGATCAAGTCTAGGTTGGTTGAACGGAAACCCAGCTCTTTGGCACGTTGAACCATCGCGATGATGAACTCTTCATCTTGCTCACGGTTAACCAGCTTTTGCACTTCTTTGTTGAAGTCTTGAACACCAATACTCAGGCGGTTAAAGCCTTCGCTACGCAGGTGATCAAGGACATCTAATTCGATTTCACGTGGGTCAACTTCAATACTGATTTCAGCATCAGCCGTAAAGTTAAACTCGTCACGTAGGATAAGCATCAAACGGGTAATTTGAGCTTTAGTTAAGAATGTTGGCGTACCACCACCGAAGTGAAGTTGAGTCACTTCGCGGCCATTCAGTAAAGAAGCACGCTGACGAATCTCATGTTCGATCACATCCAAGTACTCATCGGCTTTATGCGAATGACGAGTAATGACCTTGTTACAACCACAGTAGTAACAAAGCTTGTGACAGAATGGGATATGTACGTAAAGAGAGAGAGGACGCTCTGGGTACTGAGTACACGCCATGTCGTAATCAGCGACGGTAAACGCTTCATGAAACTCCAACGCAGTTGGGTATGAAGTGTAACGAGGTCCCGAATAGTTATACTTGTTTAAGATTTCTTGATCCCAAACGATTTGCTGATTCGTTGTTACTGGCTTGCTCGACATAGCGGTAATTCCAATTTAGATCCGCGAGAACCTAAGGTCTCTCAAATCATTTTACATACATTAAAATATAGACGGGTTATTTTGCCACACGACTTGTAAGGACGTTTCAAGACAAAATCTTTTTTTCAGATAAAAACTCAGAACTGCTAGCTTGATCACTAACAATGCACCGAAATAAAAAGGTGCAAAAGGTAAGAAGGCTCATTTAACACTCTCTATAAAGATAAGGTGTATTAAGAACAATGTGTCTTAAGGACGCCGTGTATTAAACAAGCCTCTATATTAAAAGTCTCAGTGACTAGATCATCTGAATGTTGATTTGATTGTTGAGAGGCTTAACCTTCTCCTGCAACCTTTTCAAATCTTCGATAACCGCATCATTCAAGCGAGTCTCTGCCTTGTGGCGTGTGAGATTCTGCTGCATGCGTTCTTTCTTGGTCAGTTCCTGCCTTCCGTCTCCGCGCGCCATATCTTTAACGATATGGTACAGCTCAGAAAGAGCAGGATATTCAGAATCAAAATCGACGCGCTCATCACCCTGAACATTATCCATAATGATACACACTCGGATACTGATCTCAGGCAAATCACACTGGCCTTGAATACCCGCTAAACACAAGGTATTTACGTTGTCGTAAATTGTTGCGTTACGTTTTTCAATGGCAAGTGCTTGATGCTGCTTTTGCAACTCCGTCTGCTTCTTCACTTGAAGTAGAAGGTAACCTGCATAAGAGCCCAAGCCGAGAATGATCATTCCACCAGCAATTGCTAATAAGGTTACATTCATTTCGTCTTAACCTTTAAAGCTGTCTAAATCGATATCTTCGAATTGAGACAACAAGTCTTCGTCAGAGCTTGCTTTCTTCTTCTTAGCGACAACAGGTGCTTCTTCGAAGATCTCTTCTTCATCGTCTTCTGGCTCTAGCAGACCTAGACGGCCCATTAGGTGTTCAATACGATCAAGTTTTTCATCAACGAACTTCTGTAGACCAGCACCTAGGTTTTCACCATTTTCGATACGATCTAACAATGTGTTCAGTTGAGCATCATTCTCAAGCATCTCTAACTCTTGTTCGTTAGATAGCTTACGCTCTTGTTTTGTCGGCTTCTTAGCAGGTTCAACAATCAGCGGAATTTTTTTCTTGCTGCCTAAACGAGGATCACGATCTTGTGCAGCTTTACGCTGTCTCGCTTCGCTACCATCTGAGTGACGGCTGCCAAATTTAAGACCTTTGCGCTTTTTAACACGCTTGCGTTCGCGACCTTCAACATCAGATTCACTACGGTTTCTTGTTACCATAGGTTCAGGAGCGCCAAGTGCTCCCGGCTTTCTTGATTTCTTACTACGACCCATTACTGCACTTTCCTCAGTAAAATTACATCACTTCCAAAAAATTCTAGTTCGAGCTTATCCCGCTCGGCCAAAAACTGGAATGTTTGACGACTAAAGAAGACGACATGTGTCGGGTCATTCTTATAGTGCCAACCAGCAAACGCATCTACGTCTATTACTAGCTTAGTCATAAGACCAATCCAGCCCTTGGGTTTAACTAAATTCAACCATTGCTGCCACACTTTGTCTGGGTGATAAAGGTGCTCTATCACTTCGGTAGCAGTCATAAAGTCATACGTTTTCTCCAACACAGAAGTCTCTGGATGGTAATAAATATCGTACAACTCCATGGTGTGTCCGGCTTCTTCTAACATAATAGATAGCGTAGGGCCTGGGCCACAACCAAAATCCAACCCTTGTGAGTTAGATGAAATTTTGTCTGTTAAGGGATCCGCGATGCGAGATAAAAAGCGGCGGTAGCCCGCATCATTAGGATCGTTCTCATGGAGATCATAGTGTGCTTTTTCTTCTTTTGCTTCTAACCTTTGTTCAGGTTTAACAAATACCAGTTCACATTGCTGACATTGTAGATACGCTCTACGTTTGTCTTCAAAATAGTGATTCACGCCTTGGTGATGGCATAAGGGACAAGTATACATAGCACATCCTTAAACAGGGATGCGAAACATACCAGAAACTGAGTTTATAGTGGAGGGGTATTGGGTGTTTTTTCATCAAATCAATAAAAAAAGCGATAGGAAAACCTATCGCTCTCTAAATCTGCCTATATCGGCCAAAATTTGTATACTCAACTTAGTACACAAATCTCCATTTGTTATTGGTGCTTTCCATGCCAAATTTATTTGTTGTTCATCGTCCTGATGAGTTTTGGCTATCCTTTTCTAACACCTTGTTGCTGGGCTGTCCTAGCCTGATCCGTTTCTGTCTATACCGTTAGACTAGATGACCATCCATATCTAAATCAGCTCCTAGCTGATGGCGGTTACTTTACCGTGTTACAAAAAGACTACAAGAGTGCGACGTCACACTTTCGTACACAAATCGATCACACATTGATAAATTAGACATGAAATGAAAACGCATAAATAAAATCAATACAAAAGAAAACACCCCAACCATTGCTGATTGGGGTGTCTCTTCAATTTTGCTCGAACGTACATTTCGTTGTTCTGGCTAAGAACAAGAAACCGACATATTAGTGTAAACCACCAACGTACTTCGATAAGGTTTCAATATCTGCGTCTGTCAACTTTTTAGCTACATCACGCATCATCGCATTCATGTCGTTACCACGGTTGCCATCACGAAATTTCTCAAGCTGAGCTTTGATGTAATCTGCGTGTTGACCAGAAATCTTAGGAAAACCAGAAAGCTCGGTACCATTACCACGAGGACCGTGACAAGCAGTACACGCCGTTACGCCACGTTCTGCGTTGCCCGCTGTGTACAGAATCTTGCCTTCGTCTACTACGTTTTCAGGTGTAGAGTTGTTCGAAATAGGCAGAGATGCATAGTATGCCGCTAGGTCAGCCATATCTTCTTCAGATAAAGGCATCGCCATACCACTCATTACAGGGTCATAACGACCTTGCTTATCACCACTCGTCATACCTAGTTTCAGATCTTTTAACTGCTTCTCTAGGTACTTCTTATGTTGGCCAGCCAACTTAGGGTACTGAGTGATCAGACTGTTGCCGTCAGCACCATGGCAGGCAACACATGTTTGTGATTTGGCTTTACCAGCTTCAATATTACCTTGAGCCCATACTGAGCAGCTGGCTAAAAGACTCAAAATTAGCGCTAATTTCTTCATGACATTCCATTATAATTATCAAGCTTCCAGTACCACTCTATGTTGCCACTCATGGTACAATAGGCGACCTTATGCCGAGCACGGTTATTTTACACAAATTCACAAAAAAGTAATCAATCGACTACACAAAGTCGAGATGGAGTTAACAGTGAGCGTAAAAATTCATTATCAAAACACGCATTTCATTACCAGTGCACCTGATATTCGTCATTTACCAGAAGACGAAGGGATCGAAATTGCGTTTGCAGGACGCTCCAATGCTGGTAAATCTAGCGCACTAAACCGCGTTACCAACCAAAAAAGCTTGGCGAAAACCAGTAAAACCCCAGGCCGAACTCAGCTAATTAACCTATTTAAGGTTACCGACGGCTGTCATATTGTCGATTTGCCTGGATATGGCTTCGCTCAAGTACCGCTTGAGATGAAGAAAAAATGGCAGAAGTCGCTAGGTGAATACCTACAGCGACGCGAAAGCCTAAAAGGTTTAGTGGTATTGATGGATATCCGTCACCCAATGAAGGACCTTGACCAACAAATGATCTACTGGGCTATTGATAGCCGTATCCCAGTGCAGGTTTTGTTAACAAAAGCAGACAAACTGAAGAGTGGCGCGCGTAAAGCACAGCTACTGAAAATCCGTAACGATGCGAAATCTTTCGGTGGTGATGTTGCGGTTGATGTCTTCTCTTCAATGAAGGGCATCGGCGTTGACCAACTGCGTGCCAAGATGGATGAGTGGTTTGCTCCGGTCTTTGCCGATCACATCATTGATGAGTTAGCTGACGAAGAGCAAAACGACTCAGAGTAGTTCCTCTATATAACTCTTTCTCTATAATTAAAGGGTAAAGCACTGACAACCATTGATTTAGCCTTATCCATACCCTGCCTTATATAGGTGGGGTATTTTTTTGCCCAAAAATTAGTGGGCTAAACCCAAGTCTTGATCATTTCAGACAAGATTAATCAGTTAGAAGCGAGAGAAGTGAACCAGACTAAAAGACAACCTTTAACAAACTGAACAGTGAGAAAGGAATACTCATGTGGAAAAAATCCTTGGCGGCCATCGCGCTTATATTGAGCATTCACCCAATCAATACACTGATAAGTAAGACGTAAGTGATCAATCCATTATGAGTAACTTGTAAAATAAAAGTTATTTCCAAGAATAAAACAATCCACTTAAAGACGGATTTAAATCACCAATTGCTGATCAAATTCCAGATTTAAGACAAATCAAGTGATAGAGAGAAAGTTTCGAGAAGAAGAGAAAAGGTACTAAAAAGAAGCAGATTAACGAGGGAATTATAGGTTGGAAATATTTTTCTTTCGCACAAGAAAAAACGCCCCAGCCAAATGCTGGCTGGGGCGGCTGAATCAGCCTAATCCAATAACGTGAAACAAAAGGTCTGAAAGATAGAACATCTTACCTCTGTACCCTACGAGATTTAATGTACAACAATCGCTCAGAAATGAAAACAATTTTTGTAGTTTTTTTTCATTAATGTTTTATTAAAACACCCAAACCCTTTCTACGACTCAACTTTATTTTAGACAAAAAAAAGCCAGTGTTTGTGCACTGGCTCATACTAATTTAATCAATAAGGTCGAAAACTGATTAGTGGGCTTGATCCCAGTTGTCACCATGGCCTGCTTCCGCGACTAACGGTACTTCTAGATCAGCGGCAGACTCCATCAATTGTTGTACTTTACTTTCAATTTCGGCTAAAGCTGACTCTTGAACTTCAAATACCAATTCATCGTGTACTTGCATCAATAGCTTCACACGACCATCGCCTTCTGCTTGAATCCACTCATCCACTAACAACATCGCTTTCTTGATGATGTCCGCCGCCGTACCTTGCATTGGCGCATTGATCGCCGCACGTTCAGCGGCTTTACGACGCATGCCATTACGAGATTGGATTTCAGGAAGATGCAAACGACGACCGTAAATGGTTTCAACGAAGCCTTGCTCTGAAGCAGCGCTGCGAGTGTCTTCCATGTACTGCATAACGCCAGGGTAGCGTTCGAAGTAAGTATCCATATAGTGCTGCGCTTCACCACGAGGAATGCCCAGCTGCTTAGCCAAACCAAAGGCACTCATGCCGTAGATAAGACCAAAGTTAACCGCCTTAGCACGACGACGTTGTTCAGTGGTCACACTCTCAATATCAACGCCAATGATCTCTGCAGCGGTTGCCGCGTGGATATCTTTGCCTTGTTGGAAGGCTTCCAGTAACGCTTTATCACCCGATAGGTGCGCCATGATACGCAATTCAATTTGAGAGTAATCGACCGCTAAGATCTTCCAACCATGTTGTGCAACGAATGCTTGGCGGATACGACGACCTTCTTCATTACGAATTGGGATGTTCTGTAGGTTTGGATCGGTCGAAGACAAACGGCCCGTCGCGGTCACTGCTTGATGATAGGACGTATGAACACGACCCGTCTCAGCGTTGATCATCTTCGGCAGTTTATCGGTGTAAGTCGACTTCAGTTTAGCCAAGCCGCGATACTCAATGATCAACTTAGGCAATGGGTAGTCCAACGCTAACTCTTGCAACACTTCTTCGTTAGTCGAAGCGGCACCAGAAGGCGTTTTCTTAATAACAGGCAGACCCATCTTTTCGAACAAGATCGCTTGCAGCTGTTTTGGCGAGTTCATGTTGAACTCTTGCTCTGCAATCTCGTAAGCTTTCTGTTCTAGCTCATCAAGACGAACCGCAATCTCTTGCGATTGAGCGCCCAACAACATGTCGTCGATGAATACACCGGTGCGCTCAATTCGAGACATCACAGGAATCAGCGGCACCTCGATCTCTTCATAGATCGATTTTAGCTTTTCATCTTTCTCGATGTTTTCCATCAGGCGGTTATGAAGACGTAAAGTCACGTCAGCATCTTCAGCAGCATATGGAGAAGCCTCACCCAGCTCAATCTGGTTGAAAGTCAGTTGCTTCTTACCTTTACCTGCAATTTGCTCAAATGAGATACAGCTGTGTTGTAGGAAACGCAGCGCTAGGCTGTCCATGTCATGTTTGCCACCTACGCTATTAAAAACGTATGACGCCAACATGGTATCGAACTTAATGCCTTTCATCTCGATACCGTAGCGCGCTAGCACACTCATATCGTACTTCAGGTTTTGACCCACTTTTGCTTGTGCGTCATCTTCTAGAATCGGTTTCAGCTGTTCAAGCACCCAATTGCGATCCAACTGTTGTGGTGCGTCTAAGTAATCATGAGCGACAGGCACGTAAGCGGCTACGCCTTCTTCGGTTGCGAATGATAAACCCACAAGGTTAGCAACCATGTAATCTAGGCTGTCAGTCTCGGTATCAAAAGCAAACACGTCTGCGGCTTTGAGTTTATCTAACCAAACATTGAATGACGCTTCATCTAGAATCGTTTCGTAGTTACTACGGTCAATCGTCACTGCAGAGGTATTCATTTCTACAGTAGAAGTGGTTGATGCTGTGCTGCTGCGTACCGAGCCAGCTCCCGCTGTGGCAGATTTCTCATCGGCTTCAACCACGCCACTGCCACCTTCAAGTAACTCGTTCAGCCACGATTTAAAGACCAACTGGCCGTATAGCTTAATGAGTTCATCAGTATTGGGTTGTGCTTTAACAAGAGAGTCTGGCGTGTCTTCTAATTCAACATCGAGTTTAATCGTCGCAAGTTCGTAAGACATGTCAGCATTGGCTTTATTATCAGCCAGCTTTTTAGCCATCGTCTTCGAACCACGGAAACCAAGCGCCGCAATATCATCAAGGTTTTGATACAGCTTTTCGATGCTACCAATACCTTGCAGTAAGGCTGTAGCTGTCTTATCACCCACACCCGGAACACCTGGGATGTTATCGACTTTATCGCCCATTAGAGCAAGATAATCGATGATCAACTCAGGTGGGATACCAAACTTCTCGATAACGCCTTCACGATCCATCACCACATTAGTCATGGTATTGATCAAAGTAACGTTCTCATCAACCAGTTGGGCCATATCTTTATCGCCAGTACTGATTAGAACAGGCATGCCCATCGCGGAAGCTTGAGAAGCTAGCGTACCAATCACGTCATCGGCTTCTACCCCAGGGATAGAGATAAGCGGTAGACCCATTGCACGAATTACGTTATGCAGTGGCTCGATCTGACAACGAAGATCATCAGGCATCGGTGGACGGTTTGCTTTGTACTCTGGGTACATATCATCACGGAACGTTTTCCCTTTCGCATCAAAAATAACCGCAATACGATCAGAAGCAAATTGACGCATCATGCTGCGCAGCATGTTAACCACGCCATAAACAGCATTGGTTGGGATATCACCATTACTCATGGTGCCAGGGTAAGCATGGAACGCGCGATATAGGTAAGAAGAGCCATCGATCAGGATCAATGGATTATCAGGAATACGAGCCATAATGTTTGTGTATCCAGTAAGTACAGAAATAATCTGTTAAGGATGCCACGTCTGCTAATTGGATTCTACGTTGTCGATCCTTATCCGTTGACTCGATTGTGTTCGTTGTAATCAATTTATTGTTATTTTTTGTTCCGCGACAAGGCTCTTCTGTGGATAACTCTGTTTATATTATTTATCCACCCTGTTAAGAACTCGACTAAGCCAAGCAAAAAACAAGCATAAGCACATGAAAATAAAGAACTAATTTACAGATCGAACATATGATCAACGATCTTTTCTCGATCTTGGATTGTGGAAAAGAATGCTGATGGCGTTTTATTCATGAAAATACTTGCCACTAAATATGCATCTTGTTGAAATTGAGATATAAAAAAAGCGACACCCTAAGATGTCGCCTAGCAAAAACCGGTAAAGCTATTCAAATTGAATATCACAGCTTTACCTAAAAGCTATAAATTACACTGGAAGCAATGTGAGCAATGTCGTGTCAAAAAGAACTTAGTACAAGTTCGCGAGAATTCTGTTGGGTAGCCAAGTAGATACTTGAGTACTTAACATTCTTGTGAACATTTCCTCATTCCCTAAGACAAAGTTAATAATAATGATTCTCATTTAATAGTCAACAATTAAATGATAATAAATCTCATTTAATTTCTAGACCTTTAATTACAGTGCTCAAATTCGCTTCAAAAAATGAATTCTATGGGCATTAATGTCTTCTTTTTCTTCTAATTTTTCGATTAGATAACCGTTTCTCAATAACAAACGCAGCATGGCTGGAAACTGATTACGAGATTTCACTTTTAGTTGTTGATATCCCTGTTGCTTCACCCACCGCTCTTGAACATCAAGTTGCGCTTGCGCCACACCCTTGTTTCTCGCCAGTGATGAAACACCACCAAACCAGCTATAAAATGTGTTTTCATCCAATTCATAACCGATCTTAAAACCCAGTAACACACCCGCCTCTTCAGCAACGAGGAGCAGGCTTGTTTTACCCGCTAATCGCTCCGATAAAGACGCGACATTCTCTTTTTTGGCAAACTCGGTAATCTGTTCAACAACAGAAACCACCTCTTCTAATGAGCCTTCACGCACAATGACAGACATATTGTTTCATCCTCATAAAACAAAAGGGCTGGTACAACGGCCAACCCTTTGGTGATCATATGTTTTGCTTGATCGTACTTACTTGCCTTGCAAATGCTCTGCAGCTTGCGCGTTATCTTCAGCAAGCCACTCTGCGACATCTTTAGCGAAGTACGTCAGGATGCCATCAGCACCAGCACGCTTAAAGCACAACAGTGATTCCATTACGGTTTCGCGCTCTTTCAGCCAACCATTTTGGATCGCAGCTTTATGCATCGCATATTCGCCAGACACTTGGTAAGCAAAAGTCGGCGCTTGTAGCTCATGCTTAACACGGCGCACGATGTCTAGATAAGGCATGCCTGGCTTAACCATCACCATATCCGCACCTTCATTAAGATCCATGGCCACTTCGTGAATCGCTTCATCGCTGTTTGCTGGATCCATCTGGTAGTTCTTCTTGTTACCACCTTTCAGGTTCGAAGCACTGCCGACCGCATCACGGAACGGGCCGTAGTAGCACGATGCGTATTTCGCAGAGTAAGCCATGATTTGGGTATGAATATGACCCGCTTCTTCTAAAGCTTCACGGATCTTACCAATACGACCGTCCATCATATCTGATGGTGCAACGACATCTGCGCCCGCTTCAGCATGAGACAGAGCCTGCTTGATCAAGACTTCAGTCGTCTCATCATTCATCACATAGCCATCTTCATCGATGATGCCGTCTTGACCATGAGTGGTAAACGGGTCGAGTGCTACATCAGTAATAACGCCCATATTTGGCACGTGTTCTTTGAGTAAGCGTACTGCGCGCTGCACCAAACCTTCCGAGTTATGAGCTTCAGCAGCACATAAGCTTTTCGCATCTTGGTTCACTACCGGAAACAGAGCAATCGCAGGAACACCCAATTTTGACAGGTAATCCGCTTCCTCAAGCATAAGGTCGATAGACAGACGCTCAACACCTGGCATTGACTCTACAGGCTCACGGCGCTCTTTACCCATCAAGATAAACATTGGGTAGATTAGGTCATCTACAGACAATTGATTTTCTGCCATTAAGCGACGGCTAAAGTCATGTTTACGCATACGACGCATACGACGACCTGGGAATTGACCTTGAATTGAAACAGACACTAGATTCTCCTTGCCTAGTCTAAACACCAAAATGCTTAGATATGAAAAGTGCTAAATACTGGCAAAAGCATATCACTGATGGCTCAGGACGCTAGCAGTAAAGCGAAAAACCCATTCAAAAAAAGGGATAAATGGCAAAAAATGACCTTCTCCTCACACTGCCGTATACTCATGACAACTCAGTACAGACTGCTTTCAGGACAAAATAATGATCGACACCCATGCCCATATTTACGCGAGCGAATTCGACGAAGACCGCGAACAAGTGGTGCAGCGCGCACTTGCCCAAGGTATTGATACGATTCTATTACCTAACATCGATTTAGAATCTATCGAACCCATGTTAGCGACGGAAGCTCAGTTTCCTGAAATGTGCCGTTCAATGATGGGCTTACACCCTTGCTATGTCGATGCGAATATCGAGCAGACCCTGAAAACCATTCGAGCTTGGTTTGATAAGCATGATTTTATCGCCGTCGGTGAAATCGGTATCGACCTGTACTGGGACAAAACCTTTAAGGCCGAACAAGAGATGGCGTTTGTGACCCAACTGCAGTGGGCAAAAGATCTAGACCTACCTGTCGTGATCCACACGCGTGATTCTATTGAAGAGACACTTGCCCTGCTTCGCCAAGAACAAGATGGCAGTTTACGTGGCGTGTTCCATTGTTTTGGCAGCAGTTTAGAAGAAGCTCAAGCGATCAACGCGCTCGGCTTTCACCTAGGTTTAGGTGGCGTATCGACCTTTAAGAATTCAGGGATGGATAAGGTGATTCCACATCTGGATATGAATTACGTCATTCTCGAAACAGACTGCCCATATTTAGCACCTGTGCCAAATCGCGGTAAACGCAATGAGCCCGCGTACACAGAATTGGTCGCAAAACGTATCGCTGAATTACGCGGAATTACCCTTGAAGAAGTCGAAAACATAACCACCATCAATGCTAAATCATTGTTTAATCTATGATGGATCTATCAATAAGTAATTATTACGGATTTATCCTCAATTCATTTGAGAAAACAAGGTGATATGTATAATATCAACCGCCTGCATATGGAGGTAGTTGATTATGTGTGACCACTCACAACACTTACAACGTCAACATCGAACTCGATGGCATAAAATATTAGGGATTAAAGAGCTCTATATATGTCAAAACTGTGGCTATCAGTTAAAGATTCGATAAACAGACATAATAAAAAAGCGGCCCAAGGCCGCTTTTTTATTATGTCTAAAGAAGTTCTTTTTTCTTCATTATGAACTCATCATCAGTTATGACACCTTTCTGCTTCAGCTCGTATAATTTCTCAAGCTCATCGGAGATAGGGTATTGCTTTCTTGCCGGTTCTATAAAACACCAAATAAGAGCAGCAACCCAACATAAAAATATGAATAGACCAACGACTGACAAGATGGTTATTGCAACTCTATATGCATGCTTTTTTTTATGAGCAATAATAATAGGGATAAAGGGGGGAATCACGATCAAAAGAACTATTAAAGCCTGCCATATGCTAATCCCCATCTTCCTCATCCTTCCTTGTATAAAACTTCGCAAAAAACAATCCGACTTCAAACAATAGACACATCGGAATTGCTAATAGGGTTTGTGAAATCATATCTGGAGGAGTCAAAAGCATACCTATGACAAAAGCAGCAACAACTATATATGCTCTTTTTTCTGCCAAACTTTGAGGAGTCGTAGCCCCAGTCCAACACAGCAAGATAATCGCGACTGGCACTTCAAAGGCAACGCCAAACGCAAAGAATAATGCCAATACGAAATCAAGATAGCTCGATATGTCAGTCGCAAACTCGACCCCTCCCAATGATATTGCAGTAAAAAAGCCAAACACCAACGGGAATACTACGAAGTAAGCAAACGCCACACCACAATAAAACAGCAATGAACTTGAAGCCAATAACGGCATGATCAAACGCTTCTCGTGCTTGTATAGGCCCGGAGCGACAAAAGCCCATACCTGATACAAAATAAACGGCACCGCGACAAAAATAGACGCGATTAAGGTTAACTTCATCGGGGTAAAAAATGGCGACGCAACATCGGTTGCGATCATCGTCGCCCCTTCCGGTAGGCGATCTACCAAAGGTGCTGATACGAATTCATAAATATCATTAGAAAAATAAATTAAGCCAACAAAAACAACTAGAACAGCTAGAATCACTCTCAGCAAGCGGTTTCTTAATTCTAGTAAATGACTTATTAAAGGTTGTGATTGCTCTGTCGAGGACATGTCAAAACTCTTATGAGGAAATATCGAAAGGAGCCGCGCGTGTATCTATCTACTTGAATAGCTATCGACTTAAACATCTAACGACTCAAGTATCCGGCGACTCCTCCTTGCGAAACTATTCGGCTTTCTTATCTGACGGCGCTGAAGCTTCGCTGTTGACCTGAATGGTTTCAGATTCAACAGTTTCCGTGACACTAAGTTTAGTCTCACTTGGCTTATCAGACTCAGGCTTAGCGTACGGACGTTGAACCTCAGCAGCGGCCTGCTTGAGTTCATCGACTGATGCTTTTAGGTCTGGAGATAAATCTTCCATACCCATTTTTTCCGCCTTGCGTAGGTTTTCTTGCAGCTCTTGCACCTTAAGCTCATGAGAAAGTTCATCTTTCACACTGTTTGCCATGCTTTTCGCTTGCCCAACAAACTGGGAGATACTGCGAATTGCAACGGGCAAACGCTCAGGCCCTAACACCACTAACCCAACGACAGATATTAATACCAGTTCCCAAAAACCGATATCAAACACTTTTTATACCTGCTCTTTGTCTTTCTTTGCTTCAGCAGTTGTTTCAGCACTCGCTTCTGTCTTTTGCTGTTCAATATTCTTTGGTTCAAAGTCTGCGTCTTTCTTATCTGCAGGCTTATCTTCATCGCTCATTGCTTTTTTGAAGCCTTTAACCGCTGAACCCAAATCACCACCAACACCACGTAATTTCTTTGTACCAAATAATAAAATCACAATAACGGCGATGATAAGTAGCTGTTGCCAACCAATCATAATATCTTCCTCAGGCTATCTACACATAAATTTTAAAAGAGTCTACTGTCTAACGACGGTAAGCTCGCCAGCTTAGCAGCCAAAATGTGACACCTGCGATGCCACAGCCCATAGATAGCTGCTCATAGGGGCTTGAAACTAATATTGCGGAGCATACGACTAAAGTTGCTCCAACGCCAAACAAAAACTTTCCAGTTGCTTGCTGACGCTTACTATCTCTATAGCCTTGATAAAGCTGATCCATTCTGTGGTTCATCGCTTTACCTTGGCGCAAGCTGTCATAAAGTAGCTCTGGCAGCTCTGGCAGTTTTTCTGCCCAGAATGGCGCACGCTCTTTTACTGCGTTAATCACAGCTTGCGGCCCCACCTGATTCATCATCCAGGTTTCAAGGAAAGGCTTCGCCGTTGCCCACAAATCAAGTTGCGGATACAGCTGACGGCCTAGGCCTTCGACATACAACAAGGTCTTCTGAAGAAGCACCAACTGAGGTTGAACCTCCATGTTGAAACGTCTTGCTGTATTAAATAAGTTTAGCAACACATGGCCAAATGAGATCTCGCCAAGTGGTTTTGCAAAAATTGGCTCACACACCATGCGAATCGCGAACTCGAAATCGTTGACGTTGGTGTCGTGTGGAACCCAACCCGAATCCACGTGCAGCTCTGCGACCTTACGGTAATCTCGATTGAAGAAGGCCAGCAGGTTCTCTGCTAAATAACGCTTATCTTCGCTGTTGAGCGTACCAACAATGCCACAATCCAAACCAATCCACTGAGGGTTATCCGGATTTTCTGGATTAACGAATACGTTACCCGGGTGCATGTCGGCATGGAAAAAGCTGTCTCGGAATACTTGAGTGAAGAATACCGTCACGCCACGTTCTGCCAACAATTTCATGTTGGTGCCGTTGGCGTTTAGAGTTTCAATATCGGAAACCTGAATACCATAGATTCGCTCTGACACCATCAGGGTTTCACTGCTTAAATCAGGGATAACCTCTGGGACATATAGCTCTTCGCTGCCTTCAAAATTACGTCGCAGCTGAATGGCATTGGCTGCCTCTCGGCGCAGGTCCAGTTCATCAATTAACGTTTTTTCGTACTCGTGAACGACCTCAACCGGTTTCAAACGACGTGCTTCAGGAAGCGACTTAGCGACTATACGCGCCATTCGGTGCATCAGTTTTAGATCTGCATCAATCACCGGGCGAATATCAGGGCGAATTACCTTCAGAACAATCTCGCGGCCGCTCTCTTTAAGCTTTGCCGTATGCACCTGAGCGATAGAAGCCGAGGCCAGTGGCTCGATGTCAAAGTCGGTAAACCAGTTATCTAAACTGCCACCCAGTGCCTTTTCCATATCTTGCTTGGCCAATGCACCATCAAATGGAGCGACTTGGTCTTGCAATAAAGCCAATTGATCAGCGATATGAGGAGGGAACAGATCACGACGTGTCGACATCATTTGACCAAACTTGATCCACACTGGCCCAAGTTCTTGCAGCGCAAGGCGTAAGCGATGACCCAACTCTTTATCTTGATGCTTGTTCTTAAGCCAAAACAGTGACTTTCGCGCCAGTAAAGGAGCTTTAGTCAAATGGTGCTCAGGCATCAATTCATCAAGGCCGTACTCTAACTGTACCTTGATAATATGATAAAGACGTTTCAGTTCTGTTGGGGTCATATTTTCTCCAACAGAGCGTTCAACTTAGCTTCAAGGCGAGCTACCGAGCTTTTTACGTCATCAACCTGATCGCAAAAATGTGCCACTTCTAATGGCGCTGGTGCAATCTTCCACTCTTCAGTTAATACCTGAGAGAGATGGTTTTGATGCTTAGTCGCTTGCTTAGCTACAAGACCGCCAACATTCTTAACGCCTTGTACCAAGGTATGCGCAACCACATCGCCCGTTACGCGCGATAGCCACTCTTCTAAGTCCGGCTTGCAGTCTGTCATCAGCTGAGCAAATTTTTGTGCGAGTTGAATGTCACCCTCTAAGATCAGCTTATCTTGCTTGATCAGCTTGGTGATGTTCGATTGCTCACGCAGTTCAGGCAGTACCGATAGGTTCAAAGATAGGTAGCAATCAGGCTGCCCTTCATATTCAGACAACACATCGATTTGTTGGCTAAAAACGAAAGTGAGAGTTTTATTCAGCTCTTTCAAATTAACTTGAATGATCTGCCCCTTTAAACGAGACAAACGACGAACCAAGGCTGGATCATCGTTCACGAAAGTATTTAAAGAGGTTTCAATAACCGCGGTGACCAATGGATCAAATGGCATGACTGTCCTTACCTTTGAAAACGGATAAGCGTTAACCTATCCGTTCTGTCTTTATTCTTATTTTTAGCACGCCCTACGAGCCTGCTACCAAGTTCGACTAGAACTTGTAACCACGGTGCAGCGCAACAATGCCGCCCGTTAGGTTGAAGTATTTTGTATTTTCAAAACCCGCTTCTTGCATCATGCCTTCCAAGGTTTCTTGGTTCGGGTGCATGCGGATTGATTCTGCAAGGTAACGATAGCTGTCTGCGTCGTTGGCAATCAGCTCACCCATTTTTGGCAACAGGTGGAAAGAGTAGGCATCGTAAACCTTTGATAGAGGTTCAAGTACTGGCTTAGAAAACTCAAGAACCAACAGACGACCGCCCGGCTTCAGCACACGGTACATTGAACGGAGCGCTTGGTCTTTGTCGGTAACATTACGCAGACAGAAGCTGATGGTAATGCAATCGAAGTAGTTATCTGGGAAAGGCAGCTCTTCAGCATTGGCTTGAACGTAATGTACGTTGCCAACAATACCGCTATCACGCAGTTTATCGCGGCCAACATTCAGCATTGAGTTGTTGATATCAGCAAGAACCACGTGGCCTTTTTCGCCAACGATACGCGAGAATTTCGCAGTCAGGTCGCCAGTACCACCACCAAGGTCTAGGATACGTTGACCAGGGCGAACGCCACTGCAATCAATCGTGAATCGCTTCCACAAGCGGTGAACACCACCCGACATTAAGTCATTCATGATGTCGTATTTAGCGGCTACAGAGTGAAATACCTCTGCTACTTTCGCGACTTTTTGGTCTTTCGCGACGGTTTCGAAACCAAAGTGTGTGGTTTCTGACTCTACTGCTGAATTTGTCTGCACGCTTGTGTCCATAATGCTGTTATCTACCATGGTAAGTTCTCATCGACAGTGCACTCTGTGTTTAGAGTGCGCTGCGGCCAATTAGTTTACTTTATCCTCAGCGGGTTGTCTTTCTACTAAGGAGGCATTTTCTGAAAAAGCCTCATTTTGAGCGATTTCCGCCAAGCCAACCGAAATCGGTTTCTTCACCTCAACACCGAGGTGTTTGAAGCTTTCCGCCTGACGAATCACATTGCCACGCCCAGTCACTAGCTTATTCATTGCTCCTTGGTAGCTTTGGTTGGCTCTGTCTAATGAGCTACCAAGGCCTTCCATATCATCAACAAACAGGCGTAGCTTGTCGTAAAGTTTGCTCGCGCGCTCAGCGATAACTTGCGCGTTCTGGTTCTGTCTGTCATTGCGCCATAGATTATCAATGGTACGTAGTGCCACCAGCAAGGTCGTAGGGCTGACCAAGATAATGTTTTGCTCCATGGCATCGTTAACTAAACTAGGATCGGCTTGAATCGCCACCTGAAACGCAGGTTCTACCGGAATAAACATCAACACATAATCAAGGCTCTGTATACCTTTAAGCTGATGATAATCCTTCTGGCTCAAGCCTTTGATGTGCGCTCGTAGTGAAGCTAAATGATCACGCAGTGCTGCGTCGCGTTGTTGATCGGTCTCAGCGTTGAAGTAGCGCTCAAATGCGACTAACGCCATTTTCGAATCCACCACCACCTGCTTATCTTGTGGCAGGTGGACGATTACATCGGGTTGATAACGCTTGCCGGCATCGTTCTGTAGGTTCACCTGCGTTTGGTATTCATGACCTTCTCGCAAGCCTGAATCCGCCAACACGCGAGCCAGCACCACTTCGCCCCAGTTACCTTGTTGCTTATTATCACCCTTTAACGCCTGAGTCAGGTTAACCGCTTCACGCGTCATGCTCTCATTGAGGCGTTGTAGGTTTTTAAGCTCGTGAACTAAGGTGTGACGCTCTTTAGCTTCTTGACTGAAGCTATCATTAACTTGCTTCTTAAAGCCCTCTAACTGCTCTCGCAACGGCGATAACAAACCTTCAAGACTCTGCTTGTTCTGCTGATCAACCTTGGCGGTTTTGCTCTCAAACAGTTGATTCGCTAACAGTTCGAACTGCTGCTTCAATCGGGACTCTGCCTGCTCTAACAATTGCAGTTTCTCACTGTTGGCGAGATTTTCTTGATCGTGCCTAGCTTCTTGCTCGCGAAGCTCAGCTTCCAACTCAGACTTATGCTCTTTAAGAACATTGATTTCATCGGCGTACTGCTGGCGCTCTTGTTTCACGGCTTCAAAATAGCGCAGCTTTTCCATTGCGGCCATCACCTTGCCATGGGCTTGCTTGAGCTCGAATGCCGCTTTGTCGCGGTCGTCATCCAACTCATTAAGCTCTTGTTGCGCCTCTGCGAGCGATGACTTGAGCTGCGCCTGTTGAGACTCGTGCAACAAACGATCGGACTTAAGTTGCTGCTCCAGCAATCGCTGCTGAAAAGAGAGCTTCTGTTTAACCCACCAACCCACAACGCCACCGCTGACGAGCGCGCCAGAAATTACAGCAATAAGCGTTGCTTGGTGTTCGATAATCCATTGCATGATAATGATTTAGCCTAATTGAAATAACTCATTAAATGGTATTTTGATACTGGATAAATGTCCAGTTTGCCGTATTAAAATTCGACAGATAGACTAGGCGCTCCGTATTCTGCCCCATCAAATTAGAATGAGTTGCTATGAACGAACGTCGTGCCTTGGGCTTTGGCCTTTCCGCAGTATTACTGTGGTCAACAGTTGCTACTGCTTTTAAGCTGACCCTTGCTGAGTTTTCACCGATCCAAATGCTGACTATCGCTAGCATTGTGTCTTCTATCGCATTGATTGCCATCTGTGCCTTTCAAGGCAAGCTTTCTCAGTTGAGTACTACGTTTCTTTCAAACCCTTGGTATTACTTATTGCTTGGTTTAGTCAACCCATTGGCTTACTACCTGATTCTTTTCAAAGCCTACGACTTACTGCCCGCTTCTCAAGCGCAAGCTATCAACTACAGTTGGGCGATCACGCTGACGCTAATGGCGGCGGTGTTTCTAGGGCAAAAGATTCGTAAACAAGATTGGGTGGCGTGTACCTTCAGCTATGCGGGCGTTGTAGTGATTGCCACCAAAGGTGATGTGTTAGGCATGCAGTTCGATAGCCCACTCGGTGTGGCCTTAGCTCTGCTTTCAACGCTGCTGTGGGCGGGCTACTGGATTTTAAATACTAAGAACAAAGCTGACCCTGTGGTGGGTGTATTGCTTGGGTTCTTAGTGGCATTGCCATTCGCGATCGGTTTAACCCTTTACGAAGGCGAAAGCTTTAGCCAAATAACAGCGAAAGGTTGGATGGCGGTGACTTATGTAGGCCTGTTCGAGATGGGTATTACCTTTGTCTTGTGGCTATCAGCACTCAAGCTAACCAACAATACGGCACGTATCAGTAACCTAATTTTTGCGTCACCGTTTATCTCGTTAATGCTACTTTCGACTATTATTGGCGAAGAGATTCACCCGGCGACACTGTTTGGCTTGATGCTGATTATTGCTGGTTTGGTCATTCAACAAATAAAAGTGAGTAAATAGCTCAGGCTCATAGCAGGGCATAGCTTTCTAACCTCTTTTCTTGGTAAGCATTGTTAGGAGCCTACCTTCTCAATACTGGCACCTAAAATCGCGAACTATCCACTTATTTACCTATCAACTGCATCTTCTATCTCATTGAGAACAAAAAAATCACGACCTAAATAACAAGGCTGAACAAAAAATTTATCTTTACTGCATCCAATCGATGAGCTCTTACGTCTCTTATAAGCATTTTGAGTTTAGAGGTATAAACAAAGCCTAACGTAGAAAAAACCAACTACTAATGTAGTTGGTTTTTAAAATTCAGCAATATCAAATATATTTACATAATTGATTTCTTTTTTAAAACATACAAAGTATATATTATAAATAGCATGTATATAACAAAAAACACTTGTAAAAACCAATTTTCATTTATTTGTTTAGAAATAAATAAATGCATCACCGTAAATAAAATAATCGATATAAATAGCTCATGCTTAGGGTGCAGCATTCTCAATATAAATAATGGTAATGCCCAACCTAAAAGAGGAATTAATATTATTGTGACTAAGTCTTTTATTTCAAAATAAGGTTCAATAAAATAAGCTGTTCCCCCTAAAAAAACAAGGAAAAGAAAGCAAAATATCTTATATAATCCAATCATATATTAACCATGTTAAAAATAATTCCTTACAAATAGCATTGTCATCAGTTTCGGAAAGAGCCGAATCAATAAACTTTGCAACTTCTCCACCATAGACATCTACACAAGTTGAGCAAAAAACGTACTGGCCAACTCTTTCATCCTATTGATGTCCTCTGTCGTGTAAGTGTTCAATACCTCGCACATTTGTAAGAACACCCAGAGGCCAGCAAGCAAGGCTGAATATATCACTGGCTTTGAACGCTTCGTTAAACGCCCGCTTAATTTCACTAAAAAACATTTAAATTCATTCGCTTATTCTGACTTATCTGAGTAAAGCTTGAAAACGAGCGTGGTTGCAACACTGGCTACAATTAACCGTTTAAGTATCAATTCACCCGTTGTCTGTTGCCATTTCTCAAGCTGATGACCATTCGTTTTCAACAGTTTGAACCAAGACTCAATATTCCAGCGGTGGCAATTCTACATCGCTATCTCTGTCGCATCAACATCGAAAACATTTGATAATAAATACCACCGTGCCAACTCATTGCCTTTTTTATCGGTCACTAAGCTCATAACAATGGTTTGATAACGTTTAGAGAGTCTTGATTCTAAGAGGCACGGTAAATGGTGTTGTCCAAAAAGAGTCATAATCAGTACAACTGAAAAAATAGTTAACTCTCTTGATCATCGATCCTTAGATCAGTTCCCTGAATTAAATCAACCGCTCACAATGCGACCAATCTGTGTAGATACCTATGCTCTTTTTACACAAGCCACCTAAATTAGTATATCTCCCTTCTTCACGAGTAAACAGAATCTATCATAATCATGCTGATAAACGCAGATAGGGTGAGGGGCTGCAACACCAATCAAAAAATGCTCAAAGGCTTCTTGCCACTCATCAGATAGATCCCGTGGGTCTACAACCATAAAAGGGGCGTTAAGAAGTTTTTGAGGTTGCAAAAAAGGAAACTCACTCACACTCATCGGCCTCTTACATTTCATTACTTATGAAGCAAAATATAGCCGAAATAAGTGACAAAACGGGAAGCTCGTAACGCAACCTTGTTGCACAAATCAATCTCCGTTCGGTTTATTTATTCCTATTTGAAAAGAAAAAGTTTGTATTCTGACCTATGTTCTCTCTGTAAATTATCTTGTCACATAAGTTCATTTCTTCTCTTAAGTCCTGTTGAACAATCGAGCAAACCACAGAGATAGAACGTGATGCGAAGCAATTGATCTCGAGGCATTTTTGACAATCATTTTCATTATGGACCATGAACGGAATAAACACTGTTTCTCGAGACTTAATACCACAAGGAATAGTAATGGTTTTACTATGTGTATTGATAAAGTCTAAATAATGATTTGAATAGATCTTTTGTATCGCTTTTAGAATCAGGCTCAAATGAACATGTGTTGCGTTACGAAAACGACCATCATCATGTAGTAACCACACCAGAACACGGGTTCTATCATCAAGCCCACACTCCCCAGCAACTTTCTCATCAATCAAGTAAAGGCGCTTCCTTATCCATTTTTGGAAAATTTCCGCTAGGCATGGGGAAGCCTTTGCAGCGAATTTGAGCAATGTATTTTCTACATGATATCTACGAATTTCGTAAGAATGTATTCTGGCAGGAAAGTGACCTGATAAGATTTTTTGAAGATAGTCATAAGGGTTAGAAAGTGGGTAGTCTACATTTCGTAGTGTCTGATGATGTTGAACACAAAAATCACTACATAACCAACAGGCCTTAAAATAGCCGAAGCCAAACTCCCTAATCTGTGCACGTATACAATCTGGACAAAACTTAATGGTGTAGTAACCAGACTGTTGAGAAGCCCCCCTCCCCTTATAAAACGTCTCATTCAACCTCGATAAAAAATATTGAGGATTACTGAAAATAGCCCTAGTTTCTTTAACAATGTTAGAGTTCATAACCAGCACTAAAAGATGATGTTCTTCATGTTGTTGGTACAGGTGGACTGTAGAATCTAGTACGCCAGGTTGCCTCACCCAATATCCGCTTTTACTTACGATATTAGATACATCCGAGACACCATAAACAATATGATGCCTTAAAATAAAGCTATGTGCAGATTCGTCTGAAGGACTTATTATCATCTTTTAACTTATTACCCCATACTAAGCTTACCTCGCCCTTGGCCAAAATCGTGCTAGATATCAAGAGTGACTGACTACTCCCTTCCGCATGTCGAGCAGGGGAGCTAAAGCTCCAAATCTTTTATACTAATCGTACTCAAAAATTAAGTAGTTCTTATCACCATGACTTTGATGACCACGATTGGATAAAAAGGCCATCACCGCTATCTCTCTTTCCAGTGCTTCAATATCAGCATTTATCCTTGCAAGATTGCTATCGTATCGTTATGAGTAGCTTGAACAGGTACATTTCCGATCAAACTATTGCTCTCTGACAGCTCCTAGGTTTCGGTGTCCTGACGTGAGATAGGATTATCCTATACCCCCGAACCATTACTCGGTCACTCACAGTGGGATAAAATGGTTTTAGCTACGAATATAAAATTTACAACAACTGTCGAGGTGTCCAATAGACATAGAATCGACATTTTGTTAATTCTATGTCGCTTCATTAACCCTGTTCTGGTAGACATAAGATCGACATTCTGTCGATTCTATGTCGCAGTTCTGTTGAAAATTAAACCATATATAGGAGATATACCCTCACAAATATTAAACCAAAACATATATCCACCAATGCTTTGCACATTAAGGCTTGGCCAGGTGAAAAAATCTGTCGGAGATTCGTTAAAAGTTAGTATAACGATATATAGGGTTAAGGATTGATGAATCAAAAGCTAGTATCTGGGCTGAAATCCACCGAAAGGTTGTTGTTAAAATGGGGAGCTACCCATGAACAGATACAAGTTATTCTACCAACTGAAGAGGATAGCCTTGAAGTTAGAATCAGCAACCTTTTAAGTATCCATGCTATTTTAAGGGCAATATTTAGCGATGAAGACAATGTATATGGCTTTATGAGTCATACAAACAACAACACTTCTTCAAGCGGCGAAGCCCAACTAGTATCATCGCTTCAGGACGCTTATCTGATTTACAAGCAGTCAGAGATGAAATTGATAACTTAGTATTACGCTAAGATAACCGTACTTAGCCATGATAAGGGGTGTTAGACACGTACACTCGACAAATTCATTAATCGATATATAGGGTTATCTCATCGATTCCCTCGCCATATTACAGAAGAAACATACTCTAAATGTTTCAGCTCTTCTAGAATGTTGTTTTATGCTTCTACAGATAAATCACAGTCAATATTGACACTTAAGTAGACATCGAGCCTATTGGTAGCTGCTGTGATACTCATTCCAATTCCATATAAGCGTACTAGTCAACCCCATCTTCGTTAGCATGAACTTAAAAGACTCTGACAATCAGAGGACGCTCTCGACGCTGTATCAGTTGTTGCTGTAGAGCTCTTACTGTGTGGACAACGCAAGCAACTCGAATAGTTACTTTCAAGAGCCCCCATCTGCTACCAACTACAGCATCTGAAAAGTATTTATATGTAATCGACTTTTTTGTCCCTGAGTCAGGGTGTCAATACTCCCCCACGTCCTTAAATCTCGATATAAAGAAGCATCTTGGACAAGAACATCATAAAAATTCATTACAATAAAAGTGACAAACTCTCTCAAGCATAATGGTGACTTCACAGGAATTCGACACGTTTCCTCACTTAAATGCATATGAACCGTAGGGTGTTCCTCTGTTGCTTGATTCGGTGCATAATCAAACCTTAAAGGGCTTCTAGATCGGAAAGATTCTATGTCACCTTTAGTCATTTTCTCTAAAATAATATCTGTTATATCGTTTCCATCCAAGTCCGAAGAGTCCACAAGGACTGGGCAAGGATACCAACATAATCGGTGCTTAACGATTGTAGAGCGATCTAGTGTATATGATATTTGAAATAGAGAGCCATCACTAAGAAGCATCGAATACTGCCTATTTTCAACCAAGCTACAATATTCTGAAATTGACGAAAATTCTTCATCCTTTAGGATATAGCCGTCATTACCCCAACTAATTTCTTTAAGCCCTCCGGATTTCCTAAAAACAGTATGATTGCGAGAATCATGTACTAATCCTTTAAGTTGCCATTGAAAAATTAAGTTGTTAATTGATTCAACTAAATGAACGTCTCTTATTTCCATAATAAATTACTCAAATAGAGACCTAAAATCTTCCGGAATATCTTCTTTCGAGAGTTCACCACTTTCAAACATGGCCTTCAGCCTCTTAATGTGGCCAAACCCTTCATATATATCCTGCTTCTCACCATCAGTTTTATCTTTATAAGCAGTACTAAGCTGTGCAAGCTCCCCCTCCGTTGGGTACTTAAATTCCAACTGGAATTGACGTTCAAAGACTTTACTTATCTCATTCGATAGTTCCACCATTTCATCTCCAACGCCTGTAATACGGACCCATGCTTTAGCTCTGGTAATAGCAGTAAAGAGTGAGTTTCTTTTTTTACCGAGTTCAAGACCAGAATTACTGTAGTTAGCTTCCATTGCATACACTAGAGGAGCTTCATTTCCTTTAGCTCTATAAATATGCGTAATTGCAATAGAATCATCAACAAACACAATATCTCGGCTAGTATTCTTACCGACAACATGACAATTAATATTGCGCTTTCTCCCGAATTCAACCCCGAAGTGCGACACTCTCCAATATCAAGCAGCCAATACCATTTCTTTAAAGACAATCGCTGGTTGCTTGAAGTCTAAACACTTTTTCGGTCGATAATTTATCCGTGATACAGCGAATTCAATATCGCTGTCTGTTACCGTTGTTAAGTCGGTTCCTTTCTTCACATATTGCCTTAAAAGCCCGTTAGCATTCTCATTGGCTCCACGCTCCCAAGAACTATAAGGGTGGGCAAAGTACACATCAGCCTCCAACGCCTTTGCGATGGTTTCGTGGCCTGCAAACTCTCTCCCGTTATCTGCCGTGATGGTATGGACATGTTCCTTATAAGGCATGAGTAGCTCGATGGTGGCTTTGGTGACATCATCTGCTGACTTCGATGGCACTTTCTTGACCACGTAAAATCGTGTTTTACGCTCTAAAATTGTCACCATAGCACCAGTGCCATGTTTGCCTAATACGGTGTCGATTTCCCAATCACCCAATCGCTCCTTACTGTCAACGATGCTTGGCCTATCATCGATAGAAACAGCATTCTTGATCGCTGGCGCTTTCTCTTTTCTACCGCGACGATACCGCTTGTGACCTTGCCTCAAGTGGCGATATAACTTGCCTCCCAAGCGTTTATCCTGCGCAACAAATCGGTAGATCCACTCATGGCTGACAGCGGCACCGACTCTCGTTAATACACTGGAAATCTGCTCTGGACTCCAATCCGATTCCAAAAGGAGACGGATAAAATCAACACGCTCCTGAGGTATTCTGTATTTACGAGCTGATGTGCGTTTTTTGATTGAGAATACCTGAGCTTCGCTTGGGCAATAATGACTGCCTCTACTGCCGCGTTTAAGCTCACGATATACCGTAGAGCGATGGCACTGAACAGTTTTAGCTATTTCAGAAACCGAAATCCCCCGTTCCAAAAGAGCAGAAATCTGGTATCTTCTGCCCTCGGTCAACTGCTGATAATTCATGGTAGTACTGCTTGTTTCTTTGGCGAGAAGAGCGTACCACTTTCAGCAGTTGGCTTCCTCTTCTACACCTTTCCATGAATGTCGCACTTATTATCTGAAATCGGGCTTAATTCATTCATAAGGAAAGCGCTATCACTGCCTAACGTGTATGCTTTAGGAAAAACAACCAGAATATCACTTGGTTCTAACTCTTTGTTTTCAATACTATCCTGAATATCATTTGCGACCCATTCAGCTTCCCTTTGCTTTGAGCTAAAACTTTCATATTTAATAGAATCTTCAGGAGTCAAAAGCTCGGAAAAGTAATTAGGAGTACGCTCAGCACTACGTTGTAGATTAACTGGTATCCCTAGCTCTAACCTACCACCAATAACCTCATACCCTATGTGTTTCCAAAAAGTAGGATCATTAAACATTCTTACTAAGCCTTGTTCTCTATAGACACCAAGGCCGAGAGCAAGAGCTAATGAGAGAGTCCAAGGAGGATTCCGATAACAAATGGGCAGCATAATATCCTGAAGTGGTTTGTTTTGTTCATTCTCCAAAGTGACTAAGGGTGCACCTAGTTCAGTACTTCCAAACAGTGTTTCTGGAGGTTGCATTGTAAATTCACCCAAATTTTGCAACTCATCGTATGCCCAAACTACCTGCTTTTTACTGTTTGTAAACTTATACACTAGCTTAAAAAATGATGCTGGAAAATCTTGCGCTTCATCAATGAGGATATAATCATATAAAGGCTCAATTGACACTTTTTCTGCAACTTCCAAAGCTTCTTGGCATGCCCCTTCGAAGGCTTTATCTTGTCCATATTTACTTTGAGCCGCATAGAAACTAAGAGGCTCAATCCCAAGTTGCTCACAAATCTCAGAGTAAATCCCAACCTCTCTTGCACTTCCCCACGCATGACGAATTTTGAGAAAATCAGGGTCAGGTTCATCAGCTAGGTGCTGAAAATAGAATTTTTCGATAAGTTTTTCGAACTGCTGATATAGAGCTCTTGATTGAAAAGTTACTGCGACTTTTAGTTCTGAATTATATGCATGCAAATATGCAGCTTTCATAGCTAAAATAATAGTCTTACCACACCCCGCTAAACCCCTAATTCTCTGAGGTTTTTCTGGCGACTCAATTGCTGCTTTCTTTTGCCATTTATCAAGATTCGCAATTTCCTTTTCGATTTTCTTCATGATGGTTCCATATGAACCTTCAGTTACTGCTTTGTTACGTTTTTTCTGGGGTTTTAAAACGGAAGTTTTTTGGATGGAAGCATTTATAAGTTTAAATTGTTCTTCACTAATAGCTTCACAGTCAGTTAACTGATTTACAAAGTCTGAAGGAGTAATGATATCGGCATCAAGATCTGTTTCAGGTAATTGCCTGAAACTAAAAATTGTAATTTCAAAGCTTAATTTACGTCTGACTACCAACGGTTTTTCAGTCAAAAATCGCTTGAACAGACCTCTATATATATCATCTTGGTAGTTGAGAACATCGTCCTCACTGGAGCCAACTTGTGTTGTTAAGTCAAATGCGACTACACCGTGCTCCCTAGTTACGAGTAAAGCGTCTGTCAACAAAGAGTCATCATCAACATCAAATATTGGATACCCTACATATAGCGTACCCTTTAGATCAACCCCGTTAAGGCACTCCACCAAACATTCAACGGCCTGAGGGTTGCTTTTTTTACCGAACACATACTCAATCATAACTAGTCTACCTAAGAGATTCCTTTCTATTATTCTATTCTAGTCAACAAGTTAAATAAACTATAGCGTTCAATACCGTGCGCTTTGCAGAATATTGACTATCACGGAAACATCCTCCCCTGTCTAATGAAAGTTAATAGCCATTGGATACAGAATTAGTACTAGATAACATGCCCCTAACAAGACAACTTGCTCCTAGACAACTACAAAAAGCTCTATGTAGCATAACCTTCTAGACAAACCCTAAATTTAAGGAGTAATAGTTGATTGGAACCACTTTGTGAAGATTGTGCTCGCAGAAATTGCTTGGAAACACAAAGAATGGGAGCCTGACAATTAGGCTAGATTACGAGGATGGCGAGCTTGATAAGACACTTGTAATGCTTTGCTTGACACTGCAACAATAAAGCAGCGAAGTTAATAAAATTAGAAAGAAGCTACGCAACTTCGATTCAAACGCAACACAATGCAATGCGCTCTATACATATTGCCTGATAGAAACCTTGGAGTACAAAAGGAGAAGCTGTTAGCTTCTCCTTATGAAGGGATTATGCAGCGATAGAACTGTTAGTAAAGGCTTTCAAATCTTGAGGGAGTGTTTCAATTAACGATTCTCTAGCAGCTGTAGATGGAACTAAACTTAATAATTCAGATAAGGTGCTCATCAAGTCGTCATATCTATCCCATTGAACTTTATAGCGGCTCTTCCCTACCTTTTGTTCAACTCTATTAAGTTGCTTTGCTTCACTGTACGTATACCGCATAGAATTCACAACCAGTTGTCCTTCATCATCCAATTCCTCGAATGTAAAGGTCATAGTTAATAGGTTATTTTTCTTAGATAAACTCATATCTACATAGTTATCTTCGAAAACAGTATCAGCTATATCGCTTGGTTGAACCCCTTTTGCAAGATAGGTAGCGATAAGCTTATCTGTCAAAATTTGTATTTTTTCATTTAACATGACAACATTTTCCTAAGCTCATCCATAAGCAACGGTACTAGGTCTAATGATTGTAGCAAAGCCTTGTTATCTCGGCCGTTAACTGAACCGAATTTTTTTGCTAACTTCAAATTTACGTATCGAACCAGAAGACCATCATTTGGAGTATCTAATTTCAGGTGCGGGATTATACCCTTAAACTTAGGGGCCAATTCAAATGATTTTTCGCCTAAAGCACAATCACTCAAGACATTAGCTACCTCGTCTTGAATTTTCTTAGTTAACAACTTTCTAATTTGTTTTCGAGCGATATCAGGTCGTTTTTCAATAAGAGCAGGATCAATCTCTGCATCTGATATCTTGGTGGTTTCAGTCTCAATAAGTTTACTCTTGATGACTGCAATTTGGTCATCTTCTACACCAGCATCCTTTAGAGCTTCTAATGTTTTAGAAACCTTTTCGTTCACTTCCGCACGCTTCTGTTCAAAAAGAACATTAAAGTCTAAATCACTCAAGTAAGAATCTTGATCACTTACAAACGAATCGTCAGTAACAATTCCAGCAAGGCTACTCGTCCTTTGAGAATAGTCTCTGCTAAGCTCGGTATAATCTCTGACCCGTTGTTGCTTAGCTCGATCAACTTCTTTTTGGAATTTATCCCACATGAAGTTCAAACCCGTCTCTTCGTGATAAATCACGACAGCGTTATTGTCTATTTCAAAGGCAGTTATCTCATTTTCAGGAATAGCTCGAAGCACTCTTCCGATAACTTGAGCAAAAGCATTGATGCTACGATATGGTCTAAACATAGCGAGAATAGTAAGGTAATGGTGATCATAGCCTTCCATAAGCATGTTGACAGAGATAACTACCTGGCACTCATGATTATTAATTTTCTGGAATGAAGAATCTACCTCTTCGGGATCCATATCGCTATGAACGATGACACTCTCTAGCCCCCTAGCTTTATACCATCTTAGTAAGTCTTCAGCATGTTTTATGCTACAACCTACAGCAAGAATTTTGTGGGGAACTTTAGGGCTGGCAGCTTTTAGTTCCTGTAATCGAGCAATACTATTGTCAATTACATCTAACGAGCATTCTTCAGAAAGAGCCACGCTTTTTTCTAGCCATTCCCTATCTTTGAACTGTAAAACTTCGTCTTTTGTTAGAGATACCCCCGGCATTTCTGCTACGGTAAAGCGCAGCTGGTGAGCGTTGACTGTTTCTTTTCTTAACCATTTTACGTAACGATCCCTCATCACTTCAGATAGAGGGGTTTCATGAATTCTGTCACCTGGCACTGGTTGATTATCACCTCGATAAGGGGTGCCAGTAACATGAAGTTTTTTAGCTTGAGGGAAATAACTAAGAACCTCTTGCCAAGTTCCTGCAGGCGCATGATGAGCTTCATCAACTATTATCATGTCAAAAAATTCTGAATCAACAATTGGTCGATTCAAAAGCCCTGTTTTTCTTCCACTCGATAGCTTCTGAATATTTGAATACACAATATTACTTTCAAACAAATGTTCATCGGAAAGATCATTACTGTATTCAGAAACAATAGGTAGATGTATAGGGTTAAAAATCACATCAAGGTTTACCCAAAAGTTGTCATCCAAAACTTCTTGAGTAAGCGCCAGTTACTCGGCGTATTGATGAGGAGAACCAAAGCCGTTAGGCTTTGGTTAGATTCCAAGGTAGAAGCGCTTCTATGTCTTCCAACGTCTCTGCGTATGGTAGCTTACTGAGAAGGGTGTGAAGATAGGAGTAAGGTTCAAGACCGTTTAATTTCGCCGTTTCAATCAAACTATAGCAAGTCGCACTCGCTTGAGCTCCTGATGGCGTATCAGCAAAGAGCCAAGCTCTTCGACCCACTGCGAATGGGCGGATTGCATTTTCTGCCATGATGTTACTGATGCGTACTTCACCGTTATCACAGTAAGCCACCAGTTTTGACCATTGATTTAGCATATAACTGACCGCTTTACCCGTTAAGCTGTCTGATGGTACTCGATTAATGGTCTTGTCTAAAAACACCTTCAGTTTATCTAGCACTGGGATGCTGTGCTCGCAGCGGTATTTTATGACTTGCTCTGGCGTATATTCTTCAGTTTCTTTTAACTCAGTCAGCTTACGCTCAATTCGGTAAAGTGTATTGATGTAACCGAGCGCGGTATCAGCTTTACTCACTTTTACTTTTTTACCTTTCGGCTGTGCATCTTGCGCTTCGATGAACTTACGGCGTGCGTGATCCATACAGCCAACATGAATAAGACTGTATTTTTTACAGGCAGCATTGTAGCCCGCATAACCATCGGTTTGCAGGTAGCCTTTAAAGCCATCGAGAAGCTCAAGTGGTACTTCTTTTTTTCGAGACGGATCGTAGTGGAACAGAACCCTTTGCTTATCTGGCGGCCTGCCTAATGAAACCCACATATATTTATCGGATGTCACAGCACGACCAGGCTCTTTAAGTACCTGAAGTGGCGACTCATCCATCATGATGTATCGACCTGCATTTTGCTGCTCACGTAATAGGTTGATGAGAGGTTGAAACACATCTGAGACCTTAATTACGTAGTTAGCTAATGTCGTTCGAGATAGGCCACCGCCATACCGTTTCAGCATCTTTTCGATACGATATAACGGTAATCCATCGACGTATTTTGAGGTAATGACGTGAGCGATGAGGCTAATGCTACCGATAGAGCCAGGAAGCGGATGCTTTGGTAACGGAGCCGTCATGATATATTGAGTGTCTTCTTTATCATCAAAGACCGCTTTCTCTTGCATATATTCCAGGACACGGATTTTAGCCGGCACGATGTCGAGTTCTTCTTTCACTTTTGCAAAGAAAGTGCTCTTAGCCCCTGTTTTTTCTTCATCTGTTAGGTATAGGAAGATTTGCTCACGCGGTAAGTCTTTAGATAACGGTTTTCGGCCACGAGGCTTAGTATCATTATCGTCTTGTCCACTTTTGTTATCTTGGTTATTTTCAAAAGCAGTCAAGTCAGGGTCAGTACACAGCTCTGATTCATCGAACAATAAAAATTGGTCTACGGAGGTTTTCTCGCTACTTGGTGCAAAGCGTTTGAGTTTTAGGTGGCGAACCACTTCCTCTAAAATTGCGATGCGAGCTGATTGTGATTGAAGTTTCGCTTCTTTTTCTGCTAACTGAGCACGAAGCTGCTCGATTTCAGTCAATTTTTCGGAAGAGAAACTCATGGGTAAAATAGCCTTTAACGCCTTATTTTAAGAGGCTTTATTGTACCAAAATAAGGCATTAAATTCCTTAAAATAAAGACTCATATTCGAGTTTTTTATGACCTTTCATTAGGGTAATATCGTACCCATCCAGTAACCAATTTAGCTGCTGCCCAGTAAGAGTGACTACCTCGTCGGAGCGCTTTGGCCATTTGAACTTTTCTTCCGCTAAAGATTTGTAGTACAGCACAAAACCATTATCTTCCCAGAACAAGCACTTAATTTTGTTACGCTGTTTGTTGGTAAACGCATAGAGGTGGCCGCTGAATGGGCTGTGTCCAAGTTCCATTTCGATGAGTGCGCTCAACCCATTGTGTGACTTTCGAAAATCAATAGGGTCACGGTAAAGATAAACAGCAGGCAGATGCTGAGCAGGTCTTAACGTTGGTTGCATTAGGTTAACTTCTCCAGCAGTTTGAGTGCGACATGGGCATTCATTTCGTCAACCCCATCAATTAATAGACCACTAGGCAAGGTTACTGAAAGGCTTGAGGAGGTGTGCTGCATTTCCACTTGAGCGATAGTGAATTGAGAAGAGACGGTGTTCGTGTTGGACGCCTCCAATACTTTACGTTTCCAGTAACTAAACTGACTTTGGTCGATTTGGTGAGAGCGGCAATATTGGGCTTGAGTGAGCTTAGTTTGTAGCCATGCATCGATATGCTGCTGCCACTGTTGGTAAGAAATAGACATAATTGAACCTTGTATGAGTAATGACTGCTGTCATTATCAGGGTTCAAATTAAGTCGCGAAATAATGCGGAGTTATTGGCGCTTACGTTAAACGCTTATGTCAACGCTTAAACGAGATAATGGTATATGCCTTTAATGTCGGTAAGCTCACCTCTAACCCTATTGATAAAATCTATTCTGGATTTCAAAAACCGAAGAAAAAAAACATGGCAGCTCTGAAGCCCAATGAGCTACCAGAACTGATGAATGCAATCGCGAATGCATCTATTAAAAAAGTGACTCGCTTTCTAATTGAGTGGCAGCTACACACAATGAGTAGACCAGCAGAAGCCGCAGGTGCTAAATGGGAAGAAATTGATTTAGAAAATAAACTCTGGATTGTCCCCGAAGAGCGAATGAAAAAAAGAAAAGAGCACAAAATACCGCTAACTGATCAAACTATTGCCTTGTTAGAAGAACTTAAACCAATTAGCGGTCATCGAGATTTTCTGTTCCCTTCAGATAGAAACCCTAAGAAACCTTGTCATAGCCAGACAGCTAATATGGCTCTAAAAAGAATGGGATTTGAGAATCGACTAGTAAGCCACAGTTTGAGATCCCTAGCTAGTACAACACTCAATGAACAAGGGTTTGTTCCTGATGATATTGAATCAGCTCTAGCTCATGTAGACAAAAACCAAGTGAGAAGTGCTTACAATCGTACAGATTACCTTGAGCGTAGACGTCCGATGATGAGCTGGTGGAGTGAACATATAACCACTGCTGCTGAAGGGAATGTCTCATTGGTAGGGAGAAAAGGGCTAAAACTAGTAGGGTAAGAAAAAAAATACAGCGAAAGTTTATATAACTTCCGCTGTATTTCTATACGAGATCACTAAAATAAAGGCAGAGTAACCAATTTGGTTTATCTGTCATCTTTTTACATCATGCCGCCCACCGCCTCTTAAGCAATTGTTTAAAGAGAAGTTATAACGCAGGAGCCATAAGGATACCCTTCACTATACCCTAGCTTGTCATAAAACGATAAACCTATAGGTGAGATGTGACTTTCTATTTACAAATAGAAAAGTGATACAAGGCTAACTTCATCTACACTATCAGAAGCAGGCTTACCAAAATATTAATTTGGTAACTTAGGAAGATTTAGTTCTTCCAAGAAACTGTTATGTTCCTTTAGCGCAGCATTAATTTCCTTTTCGATATCAACTAGTTTCTGATGCTCAACCGCTAAATCAACCTTAGCCTCTGCAACGGCTGTGCTAACGTAGCGTGAGATATTAAGGTTGAAATCATTCTTTTCAATCTCCTCCATTGATACTCGACGAGCATAACGGTCTTCTTCTTTTCTATATTGATAAGTATCGATAATTTTATCAATATCACTATCACTTTCACGTAATTTATTCTGACGCTTACCCTTTTCACAGAGCTCACTGCCATTAACGAAAAGTACATCATCGTACTTTTTGCATTTTTTAAGTACCAAAATGCAAACGGGAATACCTGTAGAAAAAAACAGATTTGCTGGCAGGCCGATGACTGTATCAATATGACCATCTAGCAACAACTTAGTTCGAATACGATTCTCAGCACCACCTCGGAATAATACTCCGTGAGGTAAAATAATCGCCATCGTACCTTCGTCACTTAAGAAGTGAAAACCATGAAGTAAAAAAGCAAAATCAGCAGCAGACTTTGGTGCAAGACCGTGACTTTTAAATCGAAAGTCTTCGCCTTGTGCTTCCGTAGGCTCCCAACGGTAACTAAATGGAGGGTTAGCAACTACAGCATCACATTTCAATTTCTTAGCTGGATTCATTTCACTAAGCATATCCCAGTCGTTAGTTAACGTGTCTCCATGATGTATTTCGAACTCAGTATCCTTAACTCCGTGCAGCAACATATTCATACGAGCAAGGTTATAAGTTGTAATATTTTTTTCTTGTCCATATATTTTACCAATACCATTAGGTCCTAAACGTTTACGTACGTTTAATAACAATGAACCTGAACCACAGGCAAAATCCATCACCTTATTTAGCTTTTTCTTTAAACCTGAGACTGGATCTTGACTATCGAGTACAACAATGCGGCTGGCAATACAAGCAGTGGAAAAAGTAAAACAGGAGAAACGCTATGGAAGATAAAACGATGCACAATGAGGCAGATTGGAAGCGATTAGAGGGTGGGTTTTATCGTGAGTATCAAGTCGATATTGACCATGGCAATCTTTCTCTGGCTGCGCTTGAGATTTTATCTCGTGCATATCAAAACGCTTTGATGCGCTTTGGTCACAGTTATGTTCTTCGATTCCGGTTACGAATACCCAAAAAACAAAACCAGCAAGAGTGACAGATACCGTCTTAGTTGGCGGTATCTGTGTTGATATTAGAAAGTCAATGAGTCGGTTCGCAGACGCTTACGTAAAAGCCACCGACTAACGAGGGGGCATACGCCCACGGTGAAACGCAATATTCTTGCGGAAAGAAAAAACGGTCCCAATCAAGGACCGTTTGTATGAATAATGCTCGCTCTACAGTTCACCCAAAACACGTTAAGTGATTAGAATTAGCATAGTAGTGGCTCTATTCAAAGAGAGTTATGCTACGGCTTCACGAAGAGTAAATTTATCTGTCGCGGCATAAAGGATACTAATGACTGGTGATATCCAACACGCAAATGCTAAAGGTATATAAAGTAAGTTTTCAATATTTCCATCCGCGATACCTAACCCTAATGCACTGATCACCACAGCGCCACCAGCATTCCAAGGAACTAACGGTGAAATCAATGTTCCACCTTCCTCAACGGCTCTCGACAAATTAAGCTTAGAGTACCCTTGCTTTTCATATACTGGAGCGAACATTCTGCCAGGGAGACTGATGGATAGATACGGGTCACCGGCAACTAAGTTAGTCGCAATGGAAGTACCTAATGCGGAAGTTTGTAAGCGCAAAAATGAACGACTTTTCTTCAAAATAGCCTCTACAATTGTCTCGAGACATTTAGTTCTCTCTAACGCTCCCCCGAAGCCCAATGAGATCATTACTAGTGTAATTACCCATGTCATCGACTGTACACCACCTCTCGCCAGCAGCGAATCAATTTCAGCTACTCCAGTTTCAATCTGATATCCACTTTGAGCATATTGGAATAGTTCATGTAGAGATACTCCTTGTGTCAAATTCGCAATCGCGGCGCCGCTAATTACACCCATAAACAATGAAGGAAGCGTAGGCAATTTACAAAGAGAACACGCTAGAACTAGCACCGGTGGAATAAGTAACCATACTGACAAATTAAAATTTGATTCAATTCCTTGGCTAATCAGCTCAATCTTCTCCAGTGCGGTATGACCAAGTGGAGCACTATTAAAACCAACGAAGAGGTAGATACCTAACGCGATTACCATCGCCGGCACTGTTGTTGGCAACATATTCTTAATATGTTTAAACAGGTCTACGCCAATGACCGCTGGAGCTAAGTTAGTCGTATCAGAAAGGGGAGACATTTTATCGCCAAAAAAGGCGCCCGAAACGACTGCGCCAGCAGTCCAATATAGTGGAATATCAAACCCAACACCTATCCCAACCAAGGCTAGTCCTACTGTACTTACGGTTCCCCATGAAGTTCCAAGTGATAGCGATACAACGGAGCACAACAGCATGCTTGCAGCCAGAAATATCTGAGGGGTAAGCATTGTAAGTCCGTACTGGATCAAAAGAGGCACTGTGCCACTCGCGATCCAGATCCCTACAATCATACCAACTAACATCAGAATAGCAATCGACTGCATAGCTAATCGCACTGTATGTAAAATGCCATCTTCAATATCTTCCCATCGGTAACCTCTTAGCCACGCTAGGAACGCGGTGACACTAATACCGATAACAAGGGGGATATGTGGTGTAAAGTCATTAAAGACAAATAGTTGTAGCGCCAAAATCCCCAGAGTAATAACGATTGGCATGATAGCCATTATTAAACTGGGCTTATTGGGTTGATTCAATTTCGTCATACTGAGCCTTCCTTATTTCACGTTTGTGCAGAATTGCGGGTGCAAAAAGCCAGCTTAGACATGTCTTACATGCTAAGCAGCTAGTTCTATAATTTCGTTTTTCTTAGGCGTACTATGGCAAATGTCTACCAGTCGGCAGACGGTAATTTATGATCGTTCAAAGACAATCGTTTTATCATCAAATAGGAATACACGTTTTTCGATGTGATATTGAATAGCTCTTGCTAGTGTAAATGCCTCAATATATTTTCCTTTTCGAGCAAGATCTTGTGGATAATAACTATGATTAACAGTTTCCATACCTTGTGTAATTATCGGCCCCTCATCAAGGTCGCTACTAACATAATGGGCGGTCGCGCCAACGAGCTTAACTCCTTTGTTATACGCTTGATGATACGGCTTTGCTCCCTTAAATCCGGGTAATAGCGAGTGGTGAATATTAATCGCCTTACCAGTCCAAGATTTACACATTGAACGAGATAAAACTTGCATATACCGCGCTAAAATTAACAGTTCGCAGCCAGCATCCTCTAAAACCGTTTGAACACATTGTTCTTGTTCAAACTTCGTATCATACGAAATAGGGAAATAGTAATAAGGAATTCCATGCCATTGAGTTAATTCGCGCAAATCTTCATGATTTGAAATAACCGCTCGTATTTCTACTTTGAGATTATTAGTGCGATATCTATATAAAAGATCATTTAAGCAATGATCATATTTAGACACCATGATAACGACTGATGGCTTGTGCGTTTTATTGGTCAACTCCCATTCCATTTCAAAAGCTCTCGCTTTATCTCCAAAGTTACGCTGGAAATCCGATTCATCAAATGGTTTATCACCTTGTTGATTAAATTCGACACGTATAAAGAAGCGAGAGTTTAATTCATCATCAAATGAATTCAGTTCTGAGATGTAACACCCTAAATCACACAAATGTCTAGTCACTAAGTCAACGGTTCCCAATCGACTGGGGCAACTTGCTGTAAAAATAAAACTACTCATGTCATCACCTAAAATTTGTAATTTGCAACGGTCCCTTTAGCACTTGGGACCGTTGATGACCTAGCTTTAAAAAACTAATCCTTAATGAATATCACGCCATACTCATTACTTGCATCCATTAACCACATCCATATATAGTCAGCAAAACTTCTCCTAATTATGAGCTCAAATGAAGTTTTATCTGTTCTTCGTAATTGAACTTGAGAGCGAGAAAATGCAATACCAGCCACCTTCCCAATAGGAAAGTTACGTATATCTACATCGTAGGAAGTCGACTTCCTAAGTACGTTCTCTGCATTTTCACCTTTAATCGTTACTAGCGTTTGACTACTGCTAATATCCGTTACTGCAAAGTGTCCTTGTAAGCAATTTCGAAGAGATTGCTCTATTTTTTCAGCGCTATTTGGAGGGCCAATAATCAACCACTCATTTGGAGATTGCCAAAATATACGCAGCTCATTATTCTGCATCGAAGTACATGACATAACAGGAAGTTCAACCCCTAGTGCCTGCTTTACCGCTTTACAGAAAGAGGGGACATGGCTATTTCCTCGCAAAATTAGGTGACTTAAACCTTTCAACTCCTGTATTGCTACCGTCGTTTCTGTTTCTATTCCTTCAATAGTCACCACATCAACATGGTCAAGGGGAGAATCCTGACGCGGTGTCCAGTTCGTCAGTTGGTGACTTTCGGTTTGTCGAGTGGTTGGACGTTCTAACGTGAATTCAGACATTTTGTCGGTCTCCTTTTGGATCATAAAATACAGATGGGCCTATTTCAGCTTCGATCGTGTTCCCGTCTGGCAGAGGGAAATATACTTTTTCTCCATGTCGTGATAATCCTCTTTTTATCACTCCTAATGCTATAGAACGACCTAATACGGCACTGTAATAACTAGACGTTACATGACCAACCATGCTCATCGGTATTGCTTCATCAGGGTCGAAAACCGCTTGAGCGCCTTCTGGAATGACGGCACTTGGATCCGTTGCCAACAAACCTACAAATTGCTTTCTGTCGTCCCTTTTATTGTCTAAGCGATCCCAAGAGCGTTTTCCGATGTAACTGAACTCTTTGTTTTTTCCAACAATCCAGTTCATGTCCATGTCTTGGGGAGTGACTGAACCATCTGTATCTTGCCCTGCGATAATAAAACCTTTCTCGGCACGCAGAATATGCATTGTCTCGGTGCCATAAGGGGTAATATCAAATTCTTCGCCCGCTGATATGACTTGTTCCCAAACATACAAGCCGTAGTTCGCTGGCACATTAATTTCAAAAGAGAGTTCTCCAGTGAAACTGATACGGAACACCCTTGCCTCTACGCCCGCGACAGTCATCGATTGCCACGTCATATAGGGAAACGCTTCATTGGAAATGTCATTTTTTTCCACAAGCCTTTCTAGCAATTTACGGCTATTTGGCCCAGAGATGGTCATTGTTGCCCAATGATCGGTAACACTAGAAAAATAGACTTCTAACTCTGGCCATTCTGTTTGATGCCACAATTCAAGCCACTCAAGAACAGCAGCAGCCCCACCTGAAGTCGTAGTCATGATGAAGTGGTTATCATTGATGCAAGAGGTCACTCCATCATCAAAAATCATCCCATCATCTTTACACATAATGCCGTATCGACATCGCCCCGGAGCCAATTTCAACCAAGGATTGGTATATACCCGATTTAAAAACTCTCTTGCGTCTTTACCCTGAATATCGATTTTTCCGAGTGTGGATGCATCCAAAATACCAACGCTACGACGCGTAGCCAGACATTCACGATCTAAACACTCCTGCATTGATTCTCCCGTTTTAGGGAAATACCAAGGCCTCTTCCACTGCCCGACATCCTCAAGCATCGCATTGTTCATAATGTGCCATTTGTGCATAGCAGTGAAACGTGCAGGATCAAATAAGGTTCCCGCATCACGACCAACCAATGCGCCAAAAGTTACGGGGGTATACATCGGACGAAAGATTGTGGTTCCCGTATCCGCGATCGATCGGTTTAGTACTTTCGCGACAATGGCCATGCCATTGATATTTGATGTTTTTCCTTGATCGGTTCCAAAGCCCATAGCAGTGTATCGCTTCACATGCTCGATCGACTCATAACCTTCTCTAGTAGCAAGTTCGATTCCAGCGGCAGTCACATCGTTTTGATAGTCGACAAACTGCTTTGGTGCTCTGCTCGTCGGTTTGGTATGGGGGATATGGTAGAGCTCCATAGCTTTGGTAATGTGTTCAGCTTGAACCTTCGGAGGTAAACCATATGATTCATTGAGCCTAGCACCTAACGCTTCGCCAACCTTAACAGCCGTACTGGCGCCACTCTCTAACACATCACTTAAGTTATATATGCCAACCGCGCCTCCAGCATGTAACTGACGCTCATTCGCCATTCCAGGCACGAAGCCATGAATATCAGCATTCCATACTGGTTTACTGCCTGTATGACATGAAAGATGCACGACTGGGCTCCATCCTCCTGAACTTGCAACCGTATCGCAGTTAAGTTTAAAGGTTTTACCCGTAACAGCGCTGCCATCATCATTCAAAGACGCAACTTCCACAGCACTTACGCGTCGATTGCCTTTCACATTAATGACGGCTTTTCCCGTGAGCACTTTAATGCCCATATCACGCGCTAGATTGGGAAGTTCAGATTTGGCAGTTTTGCGTGTATCAATCACCGCCACAACTTCTCTTCCACTATTACGCCAGTCGATGGCGGCTTGGTACGCATAGTCATTGGTAGTCATCACTACCAATTGATTACCAGGCACGACCGCATAACGATTAATGTATGTTGAAACAGCCGAGGCTAACATACACCCTGGTACATCATTGTTTCCATATACCAGCGGCCTTTCCAGTGCACCCGTCGTCAAAATGACTTTTTTGGCACGAATACGATGCAACCTCTGCCGGGTACCAGGAATACGCTCACCTAAATGATCGGTACGGCGCTCTACCGCACCCACAAAATTATGGTCATAGTAGCCAAACGCAGTCGTACGATATAACAATGTAAAATTGGGATCTGATTGCAATAGAGCAAGCGTTTCTGATACCCAATCAAGGCATTGTTGGCTGTTAATTGTCTTCGTGCTCGACAACAACGAACCGCCGAATTCATTTTTCTCATCAACAAGGATAACGCGTAGGCCTGAACCCACGAGAGCCTTAGCTGCCGACAGTCCTGCTGGGCCACCACCAACGATTAACACCTCTGCATGATGATTAATTTTGTCATATTGGTCAGGGTCTTCAGCGGTAGGCACTTTACCCAGTCCAGCCGCTTTACGAATGTATTTTTCGTATGTTGGCCATAGGCTTTGAGGTTGCATAAAGGTTTTATAATAAAACCCTGGTGGCATCATCGCTCCGCCCACTTTACCAAGCCCAGCCATAACATCGACATCGACATTAGGCCAACCAGCTACAGAGCTCGCACATAAACCCTCATAAAGTTCAGCTTGAGTCGCTAGGATGTTGGGGATGGTTGTATCCTCTTGACTACCGACCTGTAACACCGCGTTGGGCTCTTCAGCGCCTGCAGCGATAATGCCTCTTGGGCGAGAATATTTGAAACTACGGCCTACAACATCCACCCCATTCGCTAACAAAGCAGAAGCAATCGTATCACCATGAAACCCTTGGTAAGTTTTCCCATTGAATGTGAACGTTACCGTTTGGCTCCTATCTACGCGACCACCATCATTAAGTCTATTTTGCGCAACCATACTGTATATCTCCTTTGAATGATGATGCCGAGCGGTCGTTCATCTTGGTAGTTTTATTAATCTCGTACGTCAACGTGTCGCGCGTCACATTAAAGAACTTTCGACAACCTGCACTGTGGAACCACATCTCGTCATGCAGCCCCTTGGTGTTTTTGCGATGAAAAAGATACTGTCCCCAATTTTCATCACTTATCGTGTTTGGGCTGGTCGGCCTAACGATATGAGCTTCACCAACATAGTGGAACTCTTCTTCTTCTCGAATTTCCTCACAATAAGGACAATATATCTGCAACATACCCATTCCTCCTTGGTTAGTGAGCCACACCAGCTGCGCCGTGTTCATCGATTAGGTGACCAGTGATAAAGCGGTCTATCGTAAATGGTTGAGCCAATGGATGAGGCTGGTCTTTCGCTATCGTATAGGCAAAAACATGACCCGACCCCGGCGTTGCCTTGAAGCCTCCAGTCCCCCATCCACAATTAAAATACAGCCCCTTAATGTGAGTCTTACTAATGATTGGACATGCATCTGGGCAGGTATCCACAATGCCTCCCCAATGACGATTTAATCTGACACGGCTTACGATTGGGAACATTTCGACGATCGCGGCAATCGTATGTTCAATTACAGAGAAAGACCCTCTTTGACCATAACCAAGGTAACCATCAATACCAGCACCGATCACGAGATCCCCTTTATCTGATTGACTCATGTACCCATGAACATGGTTTGACATCACAACCGTATCGAGGCAAGGCTTTAACGGTTCAGATACCATCGCTTGTAATGGGTGAGACTCCAAAGGCAGTGACATCTTGACCATCTTTGCGAGTTCACCAGAGTTACCCGACGCTACACAAGCCACTTTCTTTGCACCAATAAAGCCTTTCTTTGTCTCGACGCCAACAACCGAACCATTAACTACACGTATATCCGTCACTTCATTTTGCTGTATTAGGTCTACGCCAAGTTTATCGGCCGCGCGAGCGAACCCCCAAGCAACTGCGTCATGCCTTGCTGTTCCGGCACGTTTTTGCCAACTTGCACCTAGGACTGGATAACGGGCATTTGGCGAACAGTTGAGAATTGGAGCCAGTTCTTTAACCTCTGCAGTTGTTAGAACTTCACTATCGATACCATTAAGGCGATTAGCGCTAACTCGACGTTCAATATCTCTCATATCCTGCAAGGTATGACCAAGGTTTAGAACTCCCCTCTGACTAAACATCAAGTTGTAATTCAACTCGGTTGATAGTCCTTCCCAAAGCTTCATTGAATGCTCATAAAGCTTTGCTGCCTCATCCCACAAGTAGTTTGAACGTACAATAGTTGTGTTTCTTGCAGTGTTACCCCCGCCTAAATAGCCTTTTTCGATCACCGCAATATTTGTGATGCCATGTTCTTTCGCTAGATAGTAGGCCGTCGCTAAGCCATGACCTCCACCGCCAATAATCACCACATCATATTGTTTTTTAGGTAAGGGGTTTCTCCAAACCCTTTGCCAGTTTTCATGATAATTCAGAGCATGTTTAAACAACTCAAAACCTGAATAATTCTCCATATCTTTCCTTTCCTTTCCTTGAACCAACCTATTGCTACATATAAAAAGCCACATCAACATTCGATAACGTTAATTGCCAACCCACCACGTGACGTTTCCTTGTACTTATCCATCATGTCTTTTCCCGTCTCGCGCATTGTGCGAATAACACAGTCTAGCGATACGAAATGTTCCCCATTGCCCCTCATCGCGATAGATGCTGCATTAATGGCTTTAACCGATGCCATTGCATTGCGTTCAATACAAGGGACTTGAACCAAACCACCGATCGGGTCACAGGTGAGCCCTAAATTATGTTCCATCCCGATTTCGGCTGCGTTTTCAACTTGCTCTGGCGTGGCTCCCAACACTTCCGCCAAACCTGCTGCTGCCATTGCACATGCTGAGCCGACTTCACCCTGACAACCCACTTCAGCGCCCGATATAGAAGCATTGACTTTGATAATCGAGCCGATGGCAGATGCAGTGAGCAAAAATCGAATGACCCCTTCTTCATTGGCACCGTCACAAAAATTGACGTAGTAGTGGAGTACAGCGGGAATAATACCAGCAGCACCATTGGTTGGCGCGGTAACAACTCTTCCACCCGACGCGTTTTCTTCATTCACAGCCAATGCATAGAGGTTGACCCACTCCATAGCACCCAATTGACCTTTATGAGTCGCACAAGCTTCACTATTGAGTGCACGTAACATCGAGGGCGCACGGCGTTTGACATTAAGCCCTCCAGGCAAGACCCCTTCTTGTAATAGGCCTCGTTGGACACACTCTTTCATCACTTGCCAGTACGTTAAAACCCCGCGCCGGACTTCGTTTTCACCCCTTAGGTACTTTTCATTCTCAAGGGCAATTTCTGAAATACTCATACCTTCATGACGGCATAGACTCAGTAGCTCTTCTGCAGAACTAAACGAGTAAGGGAATTCAATTTGTTGAAGATCTGAGTCAACTGAGAACTGCTCTTTGTCCGTGACAAACCCTCCACCAATACTGAAATAGGTCTTTTCTAAGACAGTTCCACCCTCCTCTGAAAAAGCCACTATCTTCATTGCATTAGGGTGTTCAACTCGAGACTCCAGAGGTAAATAACAAAGTGCAGTTTCGCTATCGAAAGCTATGCTCTTGGTGCCACCAAGCATGAGCTGTTTTTGCCTTTCGATCGCTTCGGTTCGTTCCACTAACAGCTGAGGATCAATGTTATCGGCTTCAAAACCCTCTAACCCCAACATCACAGCAGGCCCTGTGCCATGCCCAACACCTGTCGCTCCTAAAGATCCATACAGTTCACAACGCAAAGAATGCGAATGTTGTAATTTGTCCTCATCGATGAGCTGCTTAACAAAAAGATATGCCGCGCGCATCGGACCCACAGTGTGAGAACTTGAGGGTCCAATCCCCACTTTAAACATATCAAATAGACTAATTGGCATACCGCCTCCTCACTATTAGGGCTCACAGCTGAGCCCCTTAACTAAGCATTAGCGATAGACGGGAAAGTCAGCGCATAAGGATACGACTTTGCGTTGAACCGTATGAATAAGGTCTTCATTTTCAAGATCATCAAGAATATCGCAGATCCACTCTGTGAGCATCTCCGATTCTTGCTCTTTAAAGCCTCTCGCCGTTATTGCGGGTGTACCTATGCGAAGTCCACTTGTAACAAAGGGAGACTGAGGGTCGTTAGGTACAGCATTCTTGTTTACAGTTATATGCGCCCAGCCTAGAGCGGCGTCCGCGTCTTTCCCTGTGATGCCTTGCTGGATTAGACTGACTAAGAACAAATGATTGTCTGTGCCACCAGAGATCACGTCATACCCTCGACGAATGAATCCAGCTGCCATCGCCTGCGCATTTTTTAGCACCTGAGACTGATAATCCGAAAAGTCTGGCTGAAGAGCCTCTTTAAATGCGACAGCCTTAGCCGCAATAACGTGCATCAAAGGACCGCCTTGTCCTCCCGGAAACACGGCTGAATCTAATTTTTTTTCTATAACTTCGTTTCGTTTGGCGAGAATTAACCCACCTCGAGGACCGCGTAATGTTTTATGCGTGGTCGTGGTAACGACATCTGCATGAGGAATTGGATTTGGGTAATGACCCGTTGCTACAAGTCCAGCAACATGTGCCATATCAATGAACAAGTATGCTCCGACAGAATCAGCGATCTGTCGAAAACGCTCCCAATCGACCACTCGTGAATAAGCAGAGAAACCAGCGATAATCATTTTAGGTTTATGATCGTTTGCCAACTGGGCGACTTGCTCGTAGTCTATTTCTCCTGTCGATTCATTCAGCCCGTATTGGATAGAATTGTAGATTTTTCCGGAGAAGCTTACTTTTGCACCATGAGTCAAGTGCCCACCATGGGCAAGGCTCATGCCTAACACCGTATCTCCAGGATTTAGCAAGGCCATAAAAACAGCAGCGTTCGCTTGCGAACCTGAGTGTGGCTGTACATTCACATAATCTGCACCAAAAAGCTCTTTAGCTCGAACTATTGCAATAGATTCAATGGTGTCAACATGCTCACAACCACCGTAATATCTTTTCCCAGGGTAGCCTTCTGCATATTTATTGGTTAATTGGGACCCTTGAGCCTGCATAACCCTTTTACTTGTATAGTTCTCTGATGCAATCAATTCGATGTGATCTTGCTGTCGAAGTTCTTCAGCGTTCATTGCTGAAATCAACTGTTCATCAAATTTCTCTATGGTGTCATTTTGGTAAAACACGAGGTATCTCCTTTACACACTATGTTACAAATGTGTTAATAAACTACCTCTGTAAATTGCAGGGCGACCAACTGAGAGCGCCAATTCATGACACCATTGCGACAGACTAAATATTATGGGTTCATTAGCCACTAATTTTGTGACAATCATCAAAATCACCAACCAAAAAAAACACAAAACACCAAACAAATGACACTTTAATGGTCACGTAAACTTAACATTAACTGAATTGTTATGGCCAATAAGCGACAATTTTCGACTCAGATGTCCTGCATTAATCAACGCTTCATACCTAATTCAGAGATGGCGTCATCTACAACAACATTAGTGTTTGTTCTTTTAGAACATTTCTCCTTGCTCTCATTTACAACAGCGATTGACTGTTTAGTGACTGCAAACTTGGTAGAAAAATCTAAGCGTTTTCAGTATAAGACTGTCAGTATTGGAGAGCAGCTCGTGTTAAGTGATGTTGGTATAAATGTCAGTACTGATATGACAATTGATGATTTTTCATTATTAGATAGCATCAATGTAATAATGATTTGCGGAGGTTTACGTACAGACCTTACAGAGCACTCAATACTCTCAAACACCATTATTAATAGTGCGAGACGTAATGTTACGCTCGGGGGGATATGGAATGGTTCTCTTTATCTTGCTCAGGCAGGAATTCTTGATGACGCATCATATGCTTTACACCCTGATAATCATGCCTACGCCATCGAGCACTTCCCTCAATACACGCTCTCCAATGAAACGTATGTTCATCATGACAATACCCTTACCTCATCGGGGCCGAGCAGTACTTTGGATATGATGTTAAGCCTTATAAGCCAGATAACGCATTCTTCAATTGCAAATGCTGTTCGCGAAATTTTATCTTGTGACCGAACCTCCTTATCTAAAACTGAACTGCAGTTAAGCCACAGCTTACCAGCCTCAACCCCAAACGAAGTCAAAGAAGCGATAAGCTTGATGAGTAACAATTTAGATGAATTACTTTCAGTCAATGATATTGCCGCCTACCTCAACATTTCTAGAAGGAAGCTTGAGCGAATATTTCAAACCCATGTACAAGCATCACCATCTAAATATTACTTAGAACTTCGGCTTACCTATGCAAGGCAGTTGCTTTACCAATCTGGCGATTCAATTTCCACAATTGCAGCTTCAACCGGATTCCGTTCAACCACTCACTTCAGCAGGTGTTTTAAAGAGTTTTTCGGTTTAGCACCAGTCGAGATGAGGAGGTGCCTAATCAAGCCGAGTTCGGTTTAATCCATCGCCATCAGCCCTGATTTCTCAGAGTTGGTCATGTTTGGGTAGTAAGCAGATAACCCTTCTAACAAGTTCAAAGGTAAGGAATCTCAATGTTTCCTGACCTTGAACACTACCGCACAGCCTGCTAGCGGTGTAAGGCACCATAAACCCCGCATTCTAATCACCAAGTACGAATAATATGCTCTGTTCTTCACAAAAAGGAGAGTTGAAAAGGCAAAACGACGCACCAACTAAGAATGACAGCACTGTTGAACAAAATGAAAGCAGCAATATTACCCAGCGCATTTTTTTGCGAACAAAATAGACTGATCTTACCCACGCTCTTTGCAAAGTGGCGTCTACTTCAAACACAACTAAAATCACCTCAACTTAAATTGATCAACAAGCACAGATAACTGCCTGTTACTTTGGGTTAGGTTTTGAGTATTTTCCATTGTTTGAGTGCTATTACTTGTCAATTCATGCACCATACTTTGAATCGTGGTCATATTACGACTAATTTCATCTGTCACAACACTTTGCTGTTCAGCAGCTGTCGCTATCTCTAAACCTAAGTCATTAATGCGTGTAATAGAGTTCACCATTACATCTAAGCTAACATTCACATTTTTCGTTGCCTCTGCTGTTTTTTCACAGCATAACTTAGTCTCATCCATAGCATTGACTACAGTTCTTGTTCCTTCATTAAGATCTGAAAGCATATTATTGATTTCAGATGTGCTCTGCTGTGTTCTTGCAGCCAAAGCTCTGACTTCATCAGCAACAACAGCAAACCCTCTTCCTTGCTCCCCAGCTCGAGCTGCTTCAATCGCGGCATTAAGCGCTAGTAAATTTGTTTGGTCAGCAATGTCCCCTATAACAGATACAACAGAGCCAATCTTTTGTGAATTCTGCTGCATAGAGTAAATACTACAAGCCATTGTCTCAACCTCCGTAATTAAATCAGCAACACTTCGTACTGAGTTAGCCACAATAAGCTTAGATTGCTCAGCTTCATCATTAGTTTTTTTTGTAAATTCAGCAGTCTGGGAGTAAGCGCCAGTTACTCGGCGTATTGATGAGGAGAACCAAAGCCGTTAGGCTTTGGTTAGATTCCAAGGTAGAAGCGCTTCTATGTCTTCCAACGTCTCTGCGTATGGTAGCTTACTGAGAAGGGTGTGAAGATAGGAGTAAGGTTCAAGACCGTTTAATTTCGCCGTTTCAATCAAACTATAGCAAGTCGCACTCGCTTGAGCTCCTGATGGCGTATCAGCAAAGAGCCAAGCTCTTCGACCCACTGCGAATGGGCGGATTGCATTTTCTGCCATGATGTTACTGATGCGTACTTCACCGTTATCACAGTAAGCCACCAGTTTTGACCATTGATTTAGCATATAACTGACCGCTTTACCCGTTAAGCTGTCTGATGGTACTCGATTAATGGTCTTGTCTAAAAACACCTTCAGTTTATCTAGCACTGGGATGCTGTGCTCGCAGCGGTATTTTATGACTTGCTCTGGCGTATATTCTTCAGTTTCTTTTAACTCAGTCAGCTTACGCTCAATTCGGTAAAGTGTATTGATGTAACCGAGCGCGGTATCAGCTTTACTCACTTTTACTTTTTTACCTTTCGGCTGTGCATCTTGCGCTTCGATGAACTTACGGCGTGCGTGATCCATACAACCAACATGAATAAGACTGTATTTTTTACAGGCAGCATTGTAGCCCGCATAACCATCGGTTTGCAGGTAGCCTTTAAAGCCATCGAGAAGCTCAAGTGGTACTTCTTTTTTTCGAGACGGATCGTAGTGGAACAGAACCCTTTGCTTATCTGGCGGCCCGCCTAATGAAACCCACATATATTTATCGGATGTCACAGCACGACCAGGCTCTTTAAGTACCTGAAGTGGCGACTCATCCATCATGATGTATCGACCTGCATTTTGCTGCTCACGTAATAGGTTGATGAGAGGTTGAAACACATCTGAGACCTTAATTACGTAGTTAGCTAATGTCGTTCGAGATAGGCCACCGCCATACCGTTTCAGCATCTTTTCGATACGATATAACGGCAATCCATCGACGTATTTTGAGGTAATGACGTGAGCGATGAGGCTAATGCTACCGATAGAGCCAGGAAGCGGATGCTTTGGCAACGGAGCCGTGATGATATATTGAGCGTCTTCTTTATCATCAAAGACCGCTTTCTCTTGCATATATTCCAGGACACGGATTTTAGCTGGCACGATGTCGAGTTCTTCTTTCACTTTTGCAAAGAAAGTGCTCTTAGCCCCTGTTTTTTCTTCATCTGTTAGGTATAGGAAGATTTGCTCACGTGGTAAGTCTTTAGATAACGGTTTTCGGCCACGAGGCTTAGTATCATTATCGTCTTGTACACTTTTGTTATCTTGGTTATTTTCAAAAGCAGTCAAGTCAGGGTCAGTACACAGCTCTGATTCATCGAACAATAAAAATTGGTCTACGGAGGTTTTCTCGCTACTTGGTGCAAAGCGTTTGAGTTTTAGGTGGCGAACCACTTCCTCTAAAATTGCGATGCGAGCTGATTGAGATTGAAGGCGTTCGGATTGAGATTGAAGTTTCGCTTCTTTTTCTGCTAACTGAGCACGAAGCTGTTCGATTTCAGTCAATTTTTCGGAAGAGAAACTCATGGGTAAAATAGCCTTTAACGCCTTATTTTAAGAGGCTTTATTGTACCAAAATAAGGCATTAAATTCCTTAAAATAAAGACTCATATTCGAGTTTTTTATGACCTTTCATTAGGGTAATATCGTACCCATCCAGTAACCAATTTAGCTGCTGCCCAGTAAGAGTGACTACCTCGTCGGAGCGCTTTGGCCATTTGAACTTTTCTTCCGCTAAAGATTTGTAGTACAGCACAAAACCATTATCTTCCCAGAACAAGCACTTAATTTTGTTACGCTGTTTGTTGGTAAACGCATAGAGGTGGCCGCTGAATGGGCTGTGTCCAAGTTCCATTTCGATGAGTGCGCTCAACCCATTGTGTGACTTTCGAAAATCAATAGGGTCACGGTAAAGATAAACAGCAGGCAGATGCTGAGCAGGTCTTAACGTTGGTTGCATTAGGTTAACTTCTCCAGCAGTTTGAGTGCGACATGGGCATTCATTTCGTCAACCCCATCAATTAATAGACCACTAGGCAAGGTTACTGAAAGGCTTGAGGAGGTGTGCTGCATTTCCACTTGAGCGATAGTGAATTGAGAAGAGACGGTGTTCGTGTTGGACGCCTCCAATACTTTACGTTTCCAGTAACTAAACTGACTTTGGTCGATTTGGTGAGAGCGGCAATATTGGGCTTGAGTGAGCTTAGTTTGTAGCCATGCATCGATATGCTGCTGCCACTGTTGGTAAGAAATAGACATAATTGAACCTTGTATGAGTAATGACTGCTGTCATTATCAGGGTTCAAATTAAGTCGCGAAATAATGCGGAGTTATTGGCGCTTACCTTCTTGAGTCTTCTGAATACTCTGCTTTGTCACTAAGCCAGGGGTTATAATCAAAACTCTTCCACTACAAATCCCATATGGAGCAATTGATATCAATCCGCTCTTGCCAGTACCCGTAGGCAAAACAACAAGAGCCTCCCCATTAGGACTCTCAGCAAAGTAGTTCTGTATTTTTAGATAAGCTTCAACTTGAGGACTTCGAAGCTTATGGTTTGATTCAATGTTAACGGGGGTATTCTGAAAATAGGACATGACAACCTTTCTATGCATATAGTTTATATACCAATTATTTATTATAAAAACTGAGCAAACAATGATCAGTTCCTAAAAATGTAGAAAAGCACGCCTTCCTGCTCAGCATTATTCGAAGTAAACCAATTAGGTTAACGTAAGGTCCCAGCCTAGAAAGCCAACATTTTCACCTTACGAGCAAACTCTCTATGTTTTGGTGAACATCTTCAAGGTCTGATAAGCGTCCCGATACAATTATACTAAGAGGAGTTCTTTGGGAAAAAAAATCGTTGCCGTTTTTGCTACCCATGAAATTATTAATATTCTTCGGATTGCTGAATATTTGTCGAAGAGATGCATGTATGTTGAGGATATGACTCACTCTTGTAGCAGCCTCCAAGTCATCATCGCCCAAAATCACATCAATTTCCTCCTGACTAGCTCCCCACTGTTCTAGTAGCCTTCTGGCAACTTTCACCCCAACATCTAATTGTTTGCAGCTCATACACTCTCCTTATGAAACATATGAAATTGAATTAAAGATTTAGCAATGCACTTCCCTACTCGTCTCCATGGCTTTCATTTTGCTGCCTATGTGTCCTTAAAAGCTTCATAGTTATTGGTAGTTTATGTTGTTTTGAAGTTAGCCATCCATGCCCCCCTAACCTGCGGTCTAACTCTGCATAAGTCAAAGCCCTTCCATTTTCAAATATCCACTCGGACACTTTCTGAAAAATCTCTTTGTCTCTAGGGCGTGTTGATCTTTCGTGAGTGTTTTTTGAACAGCATGGTAAAGAGTTATAATTTGCTTCGCCAAAAGTAAAACCATAACCAATACCATGCCAAGAACAATGCTAACTGATATTCGCTGGGAACTGCTACTCCAAGTTATGAAAAGTACAGGTCGTATTTACGATAAAACTGAACATCGAATGACATTTGAGGAATACTTTATCGAATGAGAACAGGTATTCCTTGGCGAGATCTACCCTCTGAGTTCGGAGAGTGGAGTACCGTTTACAGACGATTTAATCTTTGGTCAAAGAAAGGGATTTTAGATAATCTTTTCAAAAGCTTATCTAGCATGGCTGACTTTGAATGGGTATTTATTGATGGCTCTATAGTTAGAGCGCATCAGCATAGTACAGGTGCAGCTACTGAAAGTTCAGAGCAAATAGGAAAAAGTCGCGGGGGCAACTCAACCAAAATTCACTTAGCTGTAGATAGTGGTGGCCTGCCGATTTGCTTTGATTTATCAGAGGGACAACGCCACGATATAGTGCATGCCGAAAGCTTAGTTGAGCAACTCGATGAAGTTAATACCATCGTTTGTGATAAAGGATATGACAGCGAACCTTTCCGTACTTTTGTTAAGGAACGTGGCGGAGAAACAGTAATTGCTAAACGCAATTACGGACAAGATATAGACAAAGACAGTATGGATTGGTGTCTATACAAGTATCGTCACTTGGTCGAAAATGCCTTTGGGAGAATTAAGCATTATCGAGCTATTTCAAGTAGATATGACAAGCTAGAAAGGAATTATGCCAGCATGTTATCACTGGCATTCATGTTAATGTGGCTACCGATGTATTGTTGAACACGGAATGTACAGCAAAGATCAACACGCCCTAGCCACCCAATCCACCCGATCAATATGGTACGCTCTCTGAGGAATCGGAAGAACTAATTCAAGCCACTCAGGATCATGCTGATAAAGCCAATAAAATGCAGCTTCGCAATTCTTCTTTACTTCTTGTCGGCATGAATTTGGATAGACCTTCACGAACTTAAAAATCGAATATTTGTATTTTCGCTTGAGCGATTCTCTCTTGCACTTTCTGCGCCACTCAACCAACCCATAGGTTGTTGATATAATTAATTCAATACTGCCTATCGACACACCAAACCTTTTAGCAATCACATTTCGATGAAAGCCCTTATAAGCCAACCTTACGATGGATTCTTTTAGTCTGTCTGTAATCTTTTTTGGTTTTAAATTAACTGGGATCTTAAACTTCAAGGCGATAGTTTTAACGTAGCATCTACTTTTCCCAATTTCTCGGCTTACTGCAGCCATGGATAACCCTGATTTTAATAGCTCACAACAACACTCCTCATACTCAAGTTCTATAGAGGAGGGAGGGCTTACATTGTTATGAAAGATCTTATCAGACAAACATTGAGACAAATAAAACTCCAACAAGAGGTGCTTGAATGGATGTTGTGGGTGTTGACCTAAAAACAAAGATGAGAAGTATCGAAAGTCAGTTCGAGAGCGAGGATATAAATAAGATGGACGCGGTGACAATTGCGCTGATACTTCAAACACCCCCAACGCAAGTGCTTTTCTTTTAACCCGATCAGCGTTGGTCAAGCCCCCTTTCCCTTTTAACTCTCGTCGATACAAGTCAGAAAACACTTCCTTTCTACTTCGTTCATTACGAATTACGTTCAATTTTAGCTCTGTATATTCAGCAAATTTCATAGCCAAACTTCCACAGTCTTCTGACTGAGCACTAGGATTCGGGAGAAAGTGGCTATCCGTATGAGAACGACTAGGAAGTTCACTCTGAACTAACCAAGTATTGTGCTTTGAGCATGCCCATAGACCAGGAATTTGATGTGTACAGTGCCAATAAGCAACACCATAGTTACGCATATCTTCTTGTGCACACTCGGGGCAATATTTTGCGACTAAATGCTCTCTTTCTCGAAAAGCTGATAACTGACAAGCCCTTATTAAATCATTAGAGCTAGCAAAGTCATCATTAATTCCAGTGCTATATCGAGGCAAATAATAAGCAAATAAGGGACGTAATGTCTGATACCTCAGCAAGCTCCCCGCCGATTCCTCAGTAAATCGACTAAGATTAACTAAATGAGAAGTCAGGTAAGGATGAACAGCTGCTCTTCCATCCCCCAGTAAGCGCTGTAAGGACTGATTACGTGACGTACCCGAGAGCGCTAAATAACGACATATTCGACTAAATAGAGATTCATCAGGAAGCACTTGAGGCAGCCACATAACCAACCCCTTTTTAAAGAGTGATAACTAACTCAACTATAGGACAACTCCAACAAAGGAGCGTCTAACAGGACTTTACGAGATCTTAAATAACGTATAGGTTCATCCATACTAGCCGCTTGCTGAAATAAGTTCGGGTTGTCAATTCGGCTTAGTAAGTCAACTGCACCTACAAGCTCTATGAGTTGCGCTGAAAACTCTGGGTGCTGAGGTTTTGTGATATCACCCGTTTTATCGATGTTTATTGCAGCGACTTTCCCGTCTTGCTTAATTCGTCGTTGCTTACCGCTAGGCAAAGCAACTGTACTTTTTAGCTTGTGAACTTCGGCTGTTTGTCGTGATAACCCACATGCAACGGCATTACCCGATTCAAGTGTAGCAACAGTGATTCTTTCATCATCACTTCCAATAACCAACCGCTGAGCCTCTCGATATGTACGACTTGCCATATCAATATTACCAACCGAAAGTTTGTGAAGCGTATCATTTAGTTCGTCATTCAGCTCTGTATATACATTGGTCCATTGGTAATTCCAAAGCTGTCCTATGAAAGCCTTCCAAGAGTCACTCTCCTTCTCAAGGGCTGACATAGTGTGATGATAACCACTTTCAGCACGCCTGGCCGCTTTTAGCTCTTTGATTAATGTCTGGTCAAATGGTGGATTTGCCACAAAGAATAAAGGGATCCCTAATTTATTTACCAATCTGTGTAAGAATTTAAGAAGGTTATTTTCACCTCCAGTGCGTTTGAACTGAAGGTTTTGCATCTCATCAATGACTAACATCCCAAGAAAGCTTGATTTAATGCATTGCTCCATCTGACGAACAAGAGCTCCAATCGTCCCTGCTGGCTTAGTTTTCTCTCGGTCCAGAGCAAGATCTAAAGAAGATAATATTTCTTCGCATAAATCCCTTACACTTGAGTTACTAGGACAATCAACCTTAATCCAAACCACTTGCTTTCTCAGTCCTAGCGTCTGACCATGATATCGATCGTGTTCAATAACATTTGGAAAGTAGCCCAAGACTTGCTCAATCATGGATGTCTTGCCGACACCACTTTCACCGATCAGAGTCAATCCATCACCTTTAGGTTGAAAAAAACCAGTACGTGGTTCGACATCTGGCCTTTCATCTACCAAGTAGTGTAAATATTGTGCAGTTGTAGGTTTGAGTGGGTTCTTAACTGAGTATCCCTTTTTGATTGCTCTTTCTACCGCTCTAAAGCAAGCTTGATAAGCAGTTAGAGGCTGTCTAAGCTCTTCAATTCGATTTAAGTACTCATCTCGAACTAAAGGATCTGGATCATCTGCAATATCTTCGGCATAACCTGGATAGTTACTAAATTCCTCCATTACATCTTCCCAACGTCTCTTTGGTCGAAGAGCTTCTATTAATGGGTTTCCTTGATGCTCAGGTAGGATTGCATCATGATAGATTGCCCTCTCCACTCTCATGACTTGCCTCCTTTGGTTCTTCTTTTTCTCCCCTTTGGTAGCGGAATAACCTTGCTACCTGTATGTGGAGCTTCTGAGACTTCAATTAAGGCTGAATTATCGCTCTCAGAGGTAAGCACATTCGTTGTTGCAGAAAGTTCATCCTTACGATGCTGACGGACATTTGTTGTTTTATCTGCAAACGTCATTTTTTCAGAGTTTTTATTTCGCGTCTTCGCATCGCGCGTCACTTGCTGTCGATGCTTATGATCGTCGATTGAAGCTACGCTTATAGGAGCTAATTCTTTTTTTGAATCAAGCCAATCCTGTATAAAATCTGATTCAAACATGGATTTATTGCAAAACATACGACTACGAGGCAAAAGTTCGCAACGGATAAAACCTTTATTTTTATCTAGCCGTACATAAATGTGGTTTGTCGTATTTTCATCAACTCGAGCTTCTAAACGCCATTGACCAGACGACCTTGCTACAGATGCCAAATCACGCTCTTCAAGTTCTGAGCAAGAGTAATACAACCCATTAAAGTGAATCCCACTTCGCGTCATACTAACTTCAGCCGGAGGGAGTAAACGAGCTATCACTTCACCTGGGCTTGCTGCCTGCAGCTCATGTTTGTGCTTAGCAACGTGAATTTTCCAATAATTTAGTGGGGTAGGCGATAAGTCGTTCTCAACCAATAGTGGGCTAGAAAAGGCTAAGTCATCTAGAGTCGAGCGATTATGCTCTCGAACGGCTTTTATTATTTCAGTAGTAACTTCTTTTAGTGTATAGATCGCATCCTTTCTCGGATCTCGATTACCTCTGACAACCTTTCCACCTCTCGTCGTTCCTAAGAACTCATGAACTACTTCTTTATTTAAAATATCGAAACGTTTCTCAACCACACCTTTGCAATCAGGCCTATAAGGAGGAGCAAAGGACAACTTAGTCATAGGGGTAAGAGCTTTCTGAGGTTTCAAACCAATCATCTCCCCATTATCACAGACAAGTTCTTTCGGAATATGTGCACACGGCCATTCAGACTCTTCGATATCCACACCGAATTCTCTACAATAATTAGACTTAGGTAGAAAGCAATTCACTAATGCCTGCCTCGCAGCACGCCATGAAGCATGGAAGAGTGATACATGCATACCTACGATCATTCTACTAGCTCTATCCACTACAATATAAATAGTTGGTCGCCCTAACACATGTTGAGAACCAAACTCAGAAACAATGTGCACATCTGCAACGGTTGCATCAATTTCAAAGTGAGTCCCAGGTAAGTAGCTATCCTGAATAACACTTCCTAATAAGCCCCTTTTATTTCTCAAATAGTCATTTTCAGTCGTTCTACTCTTAATAATCTCTTCTTTATCAAATAGTTTTTTTCTCCAGTAACTAAACTGTTTGAGTGTCGGTACAATTGGCGGCCTTCCACATGCATCAGCAAAACGCACTTCATCAGAATAACTATCTGCTAGCATTTTTTTATATGTTTTTGCCAAAGTAAGACCAGATTCTTTCAAATAGTACTTTTTGAGCGCTTTCTTAAACTTATCTTTATCAACATCAGAAACGATGTATTTAGTTGCTCTTTCTACTGCAACCGTCCTAGGTTTCTTTGGGGCTCCGAGTGGCTTGTTCGTCGGCTTTCTATCCTTACCCAAACCACCACTTTGTGAAAAAGCGGGAAGCAGAGCCATTTTGTCCTGACCATAACGCCAAAATAGAGTCAGTAGCCGAGCTAAAGCTTTACGATCTATTCCGATTTCCCGAGCGAATTCTGCGAGCTGAGGGACACGCTTTTTTGTTGCGTAGTCAAAAACAAAAGCTCTATCAAAAGCAATATCTTTGACCGTTTCATAGTTTTTATCTCTACGAACGATGTGTTCTTGAGGAATGCTCTCTTCAGATACCAGAAGAAAACTAGGTAAGATAAACTGCGAATTTTTAACTTTTTGACATTTTACTTGCTCAAAAAATGCCTCGACCGATACAGCAAAAGGTCGTACTGTTGTTGAAGTTTTATTGAGAGGAAATAGCACCACGGACTCAACATCACGCATGATATCCAAGACTCGATACAAATTATCTTCAGCTAAATCAGAGCCCTTAAACTCCCAAACACTATTTTTAGGAAGCTCCATATATTCCTCCCCTTTTATCCATTAGCACTCTTTTAACATCTAATACACCTGACTCTGGAATATTAATAGACAAATCCACATCAATGAATTTTTCTGCGATGAGGTAGCGAATCAGCAACAAGGCATCATTATTGGAAGCAATACTCATCGAAACAAATCGACTATGAATATCTTCAATAAAACATTGACCTAACCTAATAATAGATAGTGCGCAGTCGACCTGCTCATTAGAAAAAAGAACAGGATTTTCGCGGAAAGGAGAAGTGGCCCAATCGAGGTTACGACTCTGAGTTTTTGTCAAATCATTGCCAGTAAAATAGCTAAATTTAACTCCAAGAAGCTCCCAACAAACTCGCTCAATATCAATTTTTTCGAGTACACGTAGGTTGTCTGACTCATCTTCAGGTTTAACAGAAACTGCGTGATATGAGTTACCTTGAAGAGAGCTCACCGTGAGCAACTGATCAGTCGTCATGATGATAGGTTCTTTCGTTTGAGGATGTGCTGGATGCTCTACACCCAGTATGCTAGCTACTTTTTGTGTGTAGTTGAGAGGCAAGATTGGGAACTGCTCTCGGATATCAATAACGCTATCCGAGAACTCCGCTAGATAAAAAAACTCACTTTCGATTGAAGACATCATATGGTGGTGTCTTTGAGATTTCCTACCGTAGATTAACGAACGAGTACCTTTGGATTTTACATCTTGAATTCGAAGCCAAGGCTTGTACTCGGAGCCTTGACCTATTCCATACCTATTCTTCAGCGCCCGTTGATAGTCTTTCAACGACTCTAATTTTCGTCCACGTCCCATGATTAATCCAATAAGGCTTACCTCTGTAAAGAATAGGTTAGTTCTCCTTACGGGCAAACTTTATTGTCTGAAAATGCTCTTGCGGGCAAACTTTAGTGCTTACGGGCGAACTTTATTGTTTCTACACAATAACTACACCCACTGCCCAGCTGCAAAGCCGCTCGACCAGCACCATTGGAAGTTATAGCCACCTAACCAACCTGTTACGTCCATTACTTCGCCGATGAAGTAGAGGCCAGAAACCGCCTTACATTCCATGGTTTTTGAAGATAGGTGATTGGTGTCCACGCCGCCTAGAGTGACTTCCGCAGTTCGGTAGCCTTCGGTGCCATTGGGTGCGATTTTCCAGTTCTCTAAATGCTCGACAATGTCATTTAGCTGCTTTTCGTTGAACTGTTTGAGCGGCTTGTCTTCCAGCTCTTTACGGTCAATCAACACCTCAACGAAACGCTTGGGTAATGCTTTCGCTAAGGTATTTTTCAGGCTCTGATTTGGGTGTTTCTCACGAGAGTTTTCAAGTAAATCAGCCACATCCACTTCAGGAACTAGATTGACAGAAACCGATTGACCCGCTTTCCAGAATGAAGAGATTTGCAGTACAGAAGGGCCAGATAGGCCGCGGTGAGTAAATAGCAGCGCTTCTTTGAATAAAGTGCCATCTTGCGCGGTGATTTCGGCAGGAATCGCGATTCCTGAAAGCTCAGCAAAGGCTTCTTTATCTTCTTTATGCAGAGTAAATGGCACCAAACCTGCGGTTGTTGGCATCACAGACAAACCAAACTGCTCGGCAATCTTATAGCCAAATGGCGTCGCGCCTAGTTTCGGCATCGATAAACCGCCCGTCGCCACGACAAGTGAGTCACACTCAACTTCGTCGGTATTGAGGTGCATCTTAAAGCCAGCGTCTGTTCTTTCGATGGAGTGAACATCACAACGGTAGCGCTCTTCAACTTTCGCCTGCTTACACTCTTCAAGCAACATGCTCACGATGTCTTTTGCAGTGTGGTCATTCACACAGAACAATTGGCCATGGTCTCGCTCTTCGAACTCAATACCGTACTTGCTCACCATCGAGATAAAATCCCAATTGGTGTATTGAGATAAGGCTGACTTCACGAAGTGAGGGTTGTTACATAGGAAGTTGTTGGCTGAAACATCATAGTTAGTGAAGTTACAACGGCCGCCACCTGAGATTAAAATTTTTCTGCCCGATTTTTTTGCATGATCTACGACGAGCACTCGTCGCCCGCGCTTGCCTGCTTCTGCTGCACACATCAAGCCAGCTGCACCTGCGCCAATTACGATTACGTCAAATTTTTCACTCATTGCGGTTCTGCTTTCTTCACTTTTGCATCACAAAGCACACCTTGTGCCCATAACGCCACCCATAAAAAAGGATGTGCATAACTGCACATCCTTACTAGTTGCTCGCTATTCTAACGGCAATTTTCAACTTTGCAATTGATGTTCATTCGTGCAAATTCCTGCCCGCCCCAACATGATAAAGTGGATGGATGATTCAACGAATTGAGATCTAGTTAATCACTCAATTCATCTGGAATTTAAACGATAAATGAAGACAGCAACGTTACACCCAACAGAGCGGAAGAAAGTATAAATAACTGTCTTACACGATCGCACTTCGACGTAAAAACTTCGTCGTGATGATGGTGATATTCTTTACTTTTGATGTAACTAAACAGGCGAACCTGCTTGGTCATATTGCCATGAGTTGTGAAGAATCCACCACCATCGACTTGCTGATAAAGTAGAGGATGTGCTTCTCGCATGATGTAAATGAGTGTTCTTAGCGCAGTAAAATAACGCGCCCAGTTCAAGCATGTCACAACCATTAGTGCAAATAGAATAGTGTCGCCGCTGATCATCTTTTCCTCCCTACATCTTCGTAAGAAAACTCAAAAGAAAAAGATAATCAGTGTCTTTCTCGTACTACCTAAACGGTAGGAGCTTCCATAATTGAAGATGAACCATCTTTCGCCAATTGCGCTAGGTCTTTATCAATAAAAAACAGTGCTTTACCGTCTTCACCAACAAGCTCTAGCTTATCCAATACACCTTTAAACAATTTCTCTTCTTCGTGTTGCTCTGCAACGTACCATTGCAGAAAGTTAAAGGTTGAGTAATCTTGTGTGCTGAAAGCAACGTGAGCCAATTTATTGATCTTTTGAGTAATCATTTGCTCATGTTCGTAAGTTTCACGGAACACAGCACCAAGGCTATCAAATTCATGTTTTGGTGCTTCAATCGCACCTAGAATTGGCATTGCACCTGTTTCGCTTACGTAAGTGAAAAGACGCTGCATGTGTTCCATTTCTTCTACTGCATGAACACGCAGAAACTCTGCTGCACCTTCAAACCCTTTGTCTTCACACCAAGCACTCATTTGTAAGTATAGGTTGGATGAGAAAAATTCTAGATTAATTTGATCGTTGAGTTGATCAACCATTGTTTTAGATAGCATTAAAGTCTCCTGATTACACCTTAGTTTTCTCTACTATATCACTATTTAATGAATATCTCGCTGACCATTATTTGACCAACAATTTGAAAAGCCAGTACGCAAGACGATGGATATGAGATCACTTAAGCAAAAAAAGCCATCGCATAGTGCTAATCTTTACACAGACAATGAATAAAGGAGGTAGCGATATGAGTTACAAACATATTTTAGTCGCGGTCGATTTATCAGAAGACAGCAAATTAATTGTCGATAAAGCGGTAGCACTGGCAAAGCCATTGGAAGCCAAAGTATCTTTCATCCATATCGATATTAACTATGCTGAGCTGTATACCGGCCTAATCGATATCAACATGGCGGAAACTCAGCATAACGCGATGGAAGCATCTCGAGTCCAGCTGCAAAACTTTGCTGAACATGCTCAATACCCGATCACCCACACCTTAGTGGGTAGTGGCGACCTGAGTCATGAGCTGTGTGATACCATCAACGAGTTCAATGTTGATTTAGTGGTTTGTGGTCACCATCAAGACTTCTGGAGCAAGCTACTTTCTTCAACGCGACAACTGATCAACGCCTCTCCCGTTGATATGCTGGTCGTGCCTCTAAGAGATTCAGGAGACTAATGCTTTAAGGTTAGGTAACATACAGATCATATTTTATTAACGAAGTTTTACTATGAGCTATTTAGCTGGTGTCACCCTACTGTGGGCTTTCTCCTTTAGCCTGATCGGCGTCTACCTTGCTGGTCAGGTTGATGCTTGGTTCTCTGTTCTAATGCGTGTTGCCCTTGCGGGACTCGTATTTCTTCCCTTCCTTAAGTTCCGTAGTGTCTCACGTAAGCTGATCGCTAAATTGATGGCGATTGGTGGTATTCAGCTTGGGCTGATGTATTGTTTCTATTATCAGTCGTTCTTGCTGCTGTCGGTGCCTGAAGTCCTTTTATTTACGGTTTTCACCCCCATTTATGTCACGCTTATTTATGACTTTCTCAAAGGGCAATTCTCACCTTGGTATTTAGTGACCGCTGCTATTGCGGTATTAGGCGCGGTATTTATTAAATTTGCAGGCATCAATGAGAACTTTTTGGTCGGCTTCTTGGTCGTGCAAGGCGCGAACCTATGCTTTGCTATCGGTCAGGTCGGCTACAAGGTGGTAATGGAAAAAGAAGCGACTGAATTACCTCAACACACGGTATTTGGTTATTTTTATCTAGGCGCTCTGTGTGTGGCTTCGGTTGCTTTCATGCTATTGGGTAACCCAGAGAAACTGCCGACGACCACACTTCAATGGGGAGTTCTGCTTTACCTCGGCTTAATTGCTTCAGGACTGGGTTACTTTATGTGGAACAAAGGCGCGTGCATGGTCAATGCTGGCGCACTTGCTGTGATGAACAATGTATTAGTTCCAGCCGGCCTTGTGGTGAACATCCTTATTTGGAATAGAGATGTCGACCTAGTACGACTTTCCATCGGTGGTGGGGTTATCTTGCTGTCTTTATGGGTTAACGAAACTTGGGTTAAGAAGCGTGTTGCGAGAGATGCTAGCAATGCCTAGCGCCTTAAACTAACAAGCTTAAGTTAACTAACAAGCTGTATTTAGCTAAGTAAGCTTTGTTTGACTAGCAAGATTCTTATTTAAAATAATATCCAGAAAGCAAAAGAGCGACCATAGGTCGCTCTTTTTAAATCATCTATGCAGCAGTAAGCTCTTCAAATTAACTTCAGTGGATGTGATTGTGGCTTACGACCTGAGTCTTGCTTTCAGTGAAGACAACGTCATCAAGTTGTTGGTTGATGCGTTCAAGGTCACTTTCCAATTTTTGGCTTTTCTTAAGCAGCTTTTGCTGCTTTTTAATCATCTTAGCTAGCTTTTTGTTGTACTTATCTTGTTTCTTCGCCACTTTCTTCGCTTGTTTGAGTTCAGCTTTCTCATCGCCGCTCGCCTTCGCCATCAGTTTTTTCAGCTTAGCTTTTTTCAGCGCAACTTTATCCACTTTTTCTACGGCTGCAGGGTCAAAGATTTGTACTGTTGGCTCAACGCTGTCCATTACCTCGATAAGAGAAACTTCTGGCGTTGGCAATGTTTCAGCAAGTAGACCACACGCGACTTTTTCTTCCGCGGGTTTATTCTGGCAATCAATCGGTGGGATGGCTGTAGGTTTGCATAGATTCGCTTGATCCGACGATGAGCGCGCACAAGAGCGGCACACGAACTTTGGTTCAGTCACCAAACTGTGGATTTCTCCCAAGTGTTCGGTGATATCTCGACGGTTTAACTTACAAAAGCGTTTAGCCATGCTACAACTCCAGCTAAGAATAATAATGATTCTTAGTTAGATATACATCCGTAATGAGACTACCGCAAGTGTTAAATAGCAATTTATCGTATTTATGACGGGAAACTTTCTTAGCGTGTTGCTAAGTTATTGATGCTTTACTTAAGTCATTGATGCTTTCACATACACATCAAAACGGTTCTTTTTAGTTTCGATCGCCATGCTTGGTTTTTGCTCGTCTAACCACGCCGCATAATCCGGTCTTTTGACCACAACACGCTTAGATGCCAGCTTCATCGCAGGCTCAAATAAGTCATCAGCATCCAGATCTGCACCCACCAAAGATTGGAATACACGCATCTCTTTCTTAACCAAAGCCGATTTCTTTTTGTTCTCTGGGTGCGGGTACATAGGGTCGAGATACACCACGTCTGGCTGTTCGAAGTCAGGATCGTTACTCAGCTTGTCTAGGGCATCATGGCTAGAAGCATGAATCAACTTCATGCGTTCACTCACCCAACCACCGATGTCTGGGTCTTTTTGTGCTCTCTGCAGGCCGTCATCCAATAATGCCGCCACCACTGGATTTCGCTCTACCATTTGTACTTTACAACCCAACGAAGCCAGAACAAACGCATCGCGCCCTAAACCAGCGGTGCCATCTAAGATAGTTGGTGTTGCTCCTTTGTTTAAACCTGCTGCCTTAGCAATTGCCTGACCTTTACCACCACCAAACTTACGTCTGTGACCGACTGCGCCTCCGACTAAATCAACAAAGATAGCACCAAGCTTAGGTTCATCGACTTTACGTAACTCAAGTCGCTCACTAGTCAGTACCAAAGCGAAATCGCTGTTTTCAGCATGAGATAAATTCCAACGGGTCGCTAAGTCATTTAGATGATCGATTTGGGTGGCATCTTCGCAAATCAGTTTTAGTTGCAAGGTCGTCTCCAACAGACAGTAGTATTAAAACAAAAGAGGCAATCAGTTTACCTGATTGCCTCAACAATACATATTAGCGGTGCAAACTATTCGCAGCGAAAGTAGAGATAAACAAGAGCCGTAAGTAATACCTAGTTAACCGGAGTTCTGGATAAAAGTGCGTTGGAATGGAACTAATTGCTCGTTTCGAGAGCAGAACATTTCCTACATTGAACACTCAATACATCGCAGTATTCATGGCTTTATGTTGAACTTAATCTGTGCCTTATTTCTTGAAAAATGACCAGCCAAGTTTGAATCTAACAGCTCAAGAATTTGAACTGTCAGATATACATGGCATCGTGGTCGCTTAACCAGATCTCAGGTTAAGTAACACATAATGAAAGCTCAATCACTTTATAAACTCACTAATCTTCAGGACTGCAGGCATCGAAAATTGATCTATATCGCACCTTAAAGCGTACATGGCTCTAGAAGTATAAAGAAGAGAGTGTGAGTAAGGCTCATGAGTTACAGAAAAAGACTATTTGTAGTTTTAATCTTTAACTAATGCAGAAGTGAGTGACCAGAGAGGATAAAGCGAGGAAGAACACACTATAAAAGGGCAAGATTACCTATTTTACATCCAAAACCTGTAATATTTGTAACAAGTATCATTATTTCGTAACGAAATGTAACTGACGCTTTACTCCGCTTTATTTTGCCTTCAAATTGCAATCATATAACTCATAAAACTCACTAAAAAATAAGGAGATCAGGTACGGTCAATATCAAAAGCAAACAACAAGACAAATTTTGTGGATATAGAAAATCTGAATTCTGGCGTGTCAGTTACCTGAGGAAAGTTGTAATAAAGTCACTGTGAAGTTTACCTGGCGTTCAATGCAGTACTTCATACGTCTCGAGTAGAACTAAAAAATTAATCAGGGTCCGTGCATGCACTCGTCATCTATTAAATTTTACCACAATGTCAACTATTTACAAATAAATAATAAAAATTTAACAATTTTTTAAAGAAGTCTTCTGATTTTGTTATTGAGTTAATTAATAACATTACGATAAATAGGTGAGGAAAAATGAAGACAACACGTAGAAGGATAGTTGAAATAACGATCCTTGCAATATTATCAGTAGCACTGTTAACGTTCTTATTTACTAGCAGTAACATGGTTCTATTCGATTCAAAAGGTTCGGTTGGTCAAGCCCAATCTTCATTGATCATTACATCAGTACTTTTAATGGCAATCATCATAGTCCCTGTTTTGCTGATGTCCGTGTATTTCCCTTATAAATACCGTCACAGTAATAGAGATGCTGAATACAAACCAAACTGGGAGCATTCCACAAAAATCGAAGTGATTGTGTGGGCAGTTCCTTGTCTAATCATTCTTGCGTTAGGTTGGATCACTTATCAAACCTCATACTCTCTCGACCCGCGTAAAGAAATTGCATCTGAAGAAAAACCTTTGACTATCCAAGTTGTTGCAATGAACTGGAAATGGCTGTTTATCTACCCTGAACACCAAATAGCAACGGTTAATGAAATTGCGCTACCTGTAAACCGCCCAGTAAGATTCTTAGTTACGTCTGACACCACGATGAATTCATTCTTCATCCCACAACTCGGTAGTCAGGTTTACGCAATGGCTGGTATGGAAAACAGACTTCACCTTATGGCAGAAGAGGAAGGTGTATATCGTGGTATTTCTGCAAACTATAGCGGCTTTGGCTTTACCAATATGAAGTTCAAAGCACACGCAGTTGACAATGCCGACTTCGACCAATGGGTTAAAAAAGTTAAAGCATCCGACAAAGTATTGAACGACAGTAGCTACGACGTACTGACAGCCAATGCTAAAGAGCAAATTAAAACAGCTCACCCTGTGACTTATTTTGCTTCTGTCGATCCTCTTCAATTCAAAGATATCATTGAAAAACATGCGGGAGTCCAAAATGGCTTATAAAGGCGATGTCTACGCCGATCCGGATCCTATCTTCGGCAAACTAAATTGGGATGTGATTCCATTTACAGACCCAGTCATATTACCGGTTATGCTAGGCGCTCTTTTGGGTGGACTAGCACTTGTAGCTGCAATCACTTACTACGGTAAGTGGAAGTATTTATGGGGACAATGGTTTACTTCCGTCGACCATAAAAAAATCGGTATCATGTACATCATTGTTGCGGCAGTAATGCTTTTACGTGGTTTCGCTGACGCCTTCATGATGCGTACTCAACAAGCAGCAGCAACCATCAATGGAACTGGTTATCTACCTCCAGAGCACTACGACCAAATCTTTAGTGCCCATGGTGTAATCATGATTTTCTTCGTTGCCATGCCATTCGTGGTTGGCCTTATGAACATCATCGTTCCACTTCAAATTGGTGCACGTGACGTAGCCTTCCCATTTTTAAACTCTTTGAGCTTCTGGCTATTTGTTGTTGGTGCAATTCTGATTAACATGTCACTATTTATCGGTGAATTTGCTGCAACAGGTTGGCTTGCTTACCCACCATTATCTGGTATGGAATACAGTCCTTGGGTGGGTGTCGACTACTGGCTCTGGGCGCTACAGATCTCTGGTATCGGTACCCTACTGACCGGTGTTAACTTCGTTGTTACCATTATTCGCATGCGTGCACCAGGTATGAAACTGATGCAAATGCCTGTGTTTACATGGACGTCGCTATGTGCAAACGCACTGATTGTTTTGGCTTTCCCAATTCTGACAGTAACGTTAACGCTATTGACACTTGACCGTTACATTGGCACCCATTTCTTCACAACAGATATGGGCGGCAACGTAATGATGTACGTTAACCTTATCTGGGCATGGGGTCACCCTGAAGTATACATTCTGATTTTACCTGCTTTTGGTATCTTCTCAGAAATCACAGCGACATTCTCACGCAAACGTCTGTTCGGCTATGTCTCACTTGTGTGGGCAACAGCCGTCATCATGATTCTGTCATTCGTTGTATGGCTACACCATTTCTTCACTATGGGTGCAGGGGCAAGTGTTAACGCTTTCTTCGGTATTGCTACGATGATTATCTCAATTCCGACTGGGGTTAAGATATTCAACTGGCTATTTACTATGTACAAAGGTCGCGTTGAGTTTTCAGCGAGCATGTGGTGGACAATTGCATTCCTAATTACCTTCACAATTGGTGGTATGACGGGTGTTATGCTTGCAGTTCCAGCAGCAAACTTCGTACTTCACAACAGCTTATTCGTTATCGCTCACTTCCATAACGTGATTATCGGTGGTGCGCTATTCGGTTACTTTGCAGGTTTCACATACTGGTTCCCGAAAGCAACGGGTTTCAAGCTAGACGAGAGACTAGGCAAACTTTCTTGTGTTCTTTGGACTGTCGGCTTCTTCGTAACCTTCATGCCAATTTACGTTCTAGGTTTCAGTGGTATGACACGTCGTCTGAATGTTGCTGATAACCCTGAGTGGGCACCATTACTTTGGATCTCTGCATTTGGCGTATTTATCATTGCATCGGGTATTGCGACTCAGTTCTACCAAGTTTACGTAAGTATTCGTGACCGTAAAGAGAACCTTGATCTTACCGGTGACCCTTGGGATGGACGTACACTTGAGTGGGCAACCTCTTCACCACCAGCGTTCTACAACTTCGCGACTCTTCCTAAGATTCACGATCGTGATGAACACCACTATGCAAAAGAGAACGGTTTAGCGTACAAAGCACCTGAGCGTTACAAGCGCATCCATATGCCAAAGAATACTTGGGCAGGTGTTGTGATCAGCGCATTTGCATTAACACTGGGTTTTGCTTTTGTATGGCACATCTGGTGGATGGTCATCGCTAGTGGTGTTGGCATTTTGGCATCATGGATTGCATACAGTTTTGAGCGCAACAAAGACTACTACGTTGAAGTCGCTGAAGTTGAAGCAATTGAACGTGCTCATCTAGCACGTGTTAATGGCGAACAAGAATTGACTCGCGAAGAAAACAAAGACGAAGATCAGGATGAAGATGATTCTTCTGACTTAAAACCTGTTATGGCATAGGGACTGACAGCAATTATGACTACAGAAGTTAAACATACATTTGAACCAAACGTCGCTGTTCAGTCACATGGCGGTCATGATCACGATGACCATGACCATGACCATCATGATTATGCAGGCGATACGATCTTTGGCTTTTGGATTTATATCTTAAGTGACTGTTTATTATTCGGTACGCTTTTCGCAGTGTTTGCTGTTTTCTCTAGCAGCTTTGCTGGACAAATTGAGCCAACTGAACTGTTCAATTTAACCTTCGTTGCTGGTGAAACTGCCCTACTTCTTCTTAGTAGTTTCACTTTTGGCATGGCGATGCTAAAGGCGAACAAAGAAGACATGAAAGGTATGCTTAAATGGCTGGGCATTACCTTTGCGCTCGGTCTGTCTTTCTTAGTAATGGAGCTTTATGAGTTCTGGCATTTCAGTCATGAAGGTGCCACTTTCCACAGTAGTGCATACTGGTCATCTTTCTATGCACTTGTTGCAACGCACGGTCTGCACGTATCTGCAGGCCTGATTTGGATGATTGTTCTATTCGTTCACTTCAAGCGTGACGGCTTTTCTGAAGACAATAAAACTCGTTTAGCTTGTCTGAGCTTATTCTGGCATTTCCTAGATGTGATTTGGATCTGTGTATTCAGCGTTGTTTACTTGATGGGGGTATTATAATGGCTAATTCATCTGAACACGACCAAGGTGGACAGGCTCACGGTAGCGTAAAAGAGTATCTGAATGGTTTAATTCTATCCATCATTCTTACTGTAGTACCTTTTGCTATGGTGATGGCTGGAGTCGGCTCTAAGCCGCTAATCATTGGTGTAATCATGGTTTTCGCAGTAGCACAAATCTTTGTTCAACTGGTTTACTTTTTACACATGAACACCTCATCAAAACAGATGTGGAATACCTCTTCCGCCGTTTTTGTTGTGGTAATCGTTGCAATTATCCTCATCGGTTCGTTGTGGATTATGGAACACTTAAATCACAATATGCTGATGGGTTATTAATAGGGTTTCAGGATGTATAGACCTTATTTAAAAATCACCAAACCCGGTATTATCGGCGGCAACTTAGTTGCCGCCATCGGTGGTGTGCTTCTCGCTTCTCAAGGCAATATCGATTGGCTATTACTGCTTGCTGTTTGCATGGGTACTAGCCTCATCGTTGCATCTGGTTGCGTTTTCAACAACGTGATCGATAAAGATATCGATCGGTTAATGAAACGCACCTGTGAGAGGGAGCTTGTCAAAAATGTTATACCTGTATCTCACGCGCTTATTTGGGCTACAGTATTAGGTTTATCTGGCTTTTATATACTAAGCCAATTCACAACAGCGATTGCACTTCAATTTGGTGTGCTCGGGTTCGTTGTCTATGTTGGTTTATATAGCCTTTATTATAAGCGTAAATCCATCTATGGCACCCTGATAGGCGGACTTTCAGGTGCATGTCCTCCGGCTATCGGTTATTGCGCAGTGACAGGCGACTTTGATGCTGGCGCTGCAATCTTATTTGTTACTTTCTGTATCTGGCAACTTCCGCATTCCTATGCCATCGCCATTTACCGATTCGATGATTACAAAGCAGCATCCATTCCAGTTCTACCTGTAAAAGTGGGGATCGAACGTGCTCGTTTACACATCATTGCTTATATTATTGCGTTTGCTGTTTCTGCTTTGGGACTCAATTACCTCGGTTATGCGGGAAGCTGGTATGCACTGAGTATCGGTTTAATGAGTCTTCACTGGCTATATATTGCCAAAATGGGTTACCAAAAAGTGCCCGATGCCCAATGGGGCAAGCAGATGTTACTTTGTTCAATCGCTAACATCATGGTGTTTTGTTTACTTATTTCTCTCGACTTTTCAGAGGGAGATCTATCAGAAAATATTCAAGCTAGTAATACAGTAGTCTCTACTCTTCTGGATCAAATTTAATGACGAAAAACCCTGTAAAAATTGTGCTCCTTCTTGGAGCACTTGCCCTCGCTGGCATCTTCGCACTTTACATCAACAACAGCACAATCCCGATCGGAGAAAAACAAAAAGCGCTGAAAGATCTTGGCGGTGAATTCCAATTGAATAGCCTTGATGGCACCGTCACCCTTAACCAATTTAAAGGGAAAACTGTCGTTCTCTATTTTGGATTCCTAAACTGTGCTGAAGTCTGCCCTTCTTCAATGGGTGTGATGTCGGCCGCTTTTTCTATGTTACCGCCTGAAGAATATGCAAACGTACAAGGTATCTTTATCAGTGTCGATCCTGGTCGCGATGATCTTGACTCTCTTGACAAATTTGCAAAGTATTTTGATAAACGCATGAAAGGACTAACAGGAACTAAAAAAGAAATAGATGCCTTAACACAACAGTATGGTGTTTACTTTGATTTAGTTGACATGGAGTCTTCTGAACTTAGCTACACCGTAGACCACGCATCTCTTTTCTATATTATTAACCCAGAAGGAAAGCTGGTTGATGCAATGAGCCACACAACAACGCCTATTGAGCTAGCTGCAGGTATTGATCGTGCTCATAGCAAAGCCCTTGCTAATAACTAAAACTATAGGGAAAATTATGAAAAAGACCGTATTATCAGTCGTCTTAGCACTCGCTGCATTCCAAGCTTCTGCACATGACCATGGCGCTCATGACACAGTAACTACTGATACACAAACATATCACGAAGTACAAACCATTAATGACGCACTTACGATCGAAAATGCCCGTGCTAAAGCAACGATTCCAGGGGTAAAGGTTAGCGCAGGTTATATGAAGATCACCAACGATACCGACAAGCCTATTCGTATTGTAGAGGCAAACTCCTCTATCGCAAAACATACAGAGTTCCATCGTATGTTTATGCGTGATAGTCAGATGGCGATGCGTAAAGTTGATGCGCTGGAGATACCTGCAAAAGGTTCTATTGAGCTAAAGCCAAAAGATTACCACCTAATGTTTATGGGTGTTAAAGAAGCTTTAGAGCCCGGCCAAGAAATCAAAGTAACTTTAGTTGACGACAACAGTAAAAGTTTTGACGTGCTACTTACGGTTATGCCTATGACCAAGTATTGATTCGGAGTATAAATATGAAGTTATTTGCTTATGTGCTAAGTTCGCTGCTCGCTTTACCAAGCTTGTTTAATATCGCTCAAGCGAAAACATCAATGGACAGTATTTTTGAGAGCCAAGCTATCCCCTGCTCTTCTGAACTTAAGGATTTGGCAACTGCCACGTTAAAAGAAAATCCCCATAGAATGCTGCCCTATGTTAATAAGTCTGATGGTATCCATCTTTTCAATGCGCTGGCTGTAACCACTTATCGTGATCGTCAGAGTCATGTGACTTTTCATGGTGTGAAAAATATCGAAGGTGGATGTGATACCTCAGTCACTGAAAGCTATATTTTGCAAACCTCATGTGCTGACGCTCGACATGAAGCTTTTAGCAAATGGAATTTCAAAGGAAAATTGAACGAACATACCTACGTGCTTAAGAGCAAAAAGATTATTGGGAAACAAGCGTTTCTTACAGAGCAGTTCTCAAACTTTTGCTTAGTAACGACACGACAAGTCATTAGTAACTAGGGCGTGTTGAGCTTTCGAGCTAATTTAACCGAGAAAGGTCAACACGCCCTAACCATACTCACATTCAATATCAATGCCCTGTTTCTTGATGATTCAAATACAGGGCATTTTTTCTAAATATTATTGAAAAACACCATTGACCAATTAATTAAGCATTCAATTGCATTGGTGTGGTGTGATAAAGCTGATAAGCACACTCAAGATAATCAGGATTTTGAGAGCGCTTACTATCGAAGTAAACGACACGATAAGACAGACCATCTCGGTCAAGTTCTGCCGCTGGTCCTTTGTGGAAATCGTCTGTCCAGAAAAAACCTTAATGGTAAGGGTGGATCACCAACACATCACAAGAAAAAACAACCAAAATCGCACTGAATTCACCTTAACCCTATAGTTACTGCTAATATCATCAACCTTGGCTATGATATGTACTCTAGCCGAACTATTTTCATTCGATATAAGGGTTTACGCATGTCCACAACAACTGCTCGTCTGGATGACCTAGACCGTGCTATTCTCAAAACTTTGATGGAAGATGCGCGCACGCCTTATGCTGAAATGGCAAAGAAATTCGATGTCAGCCCCGCGACGATTCACGTTCGTATCGAAAAGATGAGATCGGCCGACATTATTGAGCGAACCGAGGTTGTGGTAAACACCAAGAAGCTTGGTTACGACGTATGTTGTTTTATTGGCATCAACCTTAACGCAGCTCGCGACTACCACTCAGCCATTGCAAAACTGAATGCCTTGGATGAAGTGGTTGAGGCTTACTACACCACTGGCGCCTACAACATTTTCGTTAAACTGATGTGTAAATCGATCGAAGAGTTGCAGTTCGTACTGATTGATAAATTACAGGCGATCGACGAGGTTCAATCGACTGAGACTCTTATCTCGCTGCAAAACCCAATCAATCGCAATGTGAACCCATAATCTATACACGCACTAGATTATGTTTAGGTCAACTCAAAAAGAAAAGGCTGAACGCAATGTTCAGCCTTTAATCTATCTAGCTTATGTCGTCTCGAATCTAAGCTCTATTGCCTAATATAAGCTATGCAGCTAGCAATATAAGGGAATCACAAACCTAAGCTTGAATACCCGCGTGACGAAGCATCGCATCGATTTGAGGCTCACGACCACGGAAGCGTTTGAACAGCTCCATAGGCTCTTCGCTGCCACCCATCTCAAGGATATTGTTCAGGAAGCGATTGCCGGTTTCAGTGTTGAAGATACCCTCTTCTTCAAATGCGGAGAACGCATCTGCAGACAATACTTCTGCCCATAGATAGCTGTAGTAACCAGCGCTGTAGCCACCAGCAAAGATGTGGCCAAAGCTGTGTGAGAAGCGGTTCCAATCAAGGCTTGGCAGTACCGAAACCTTAGACTTCACGTCGGCTAATGTTTCTAGTACGCGTGCTCCGACTTCTGGATCGTATTCTGTATGCAGCGTGAAATCGAACAGGCCAAGTTCTAGCTGACGTAGGATAAACATCGCTGACTGGAAGTTCTTTGCCGCTAGCATCTTCTCTAGCATCTCTTTTGGTAAGGCTTCACCTGTTTCGAAGTGACCAGAGATAAACGACAGCGCTTCTTCTTCCCAACACCAGTTTTCTAGGAACTGACTAGGTAGCTCAACAGCATCCCAAGGTACACCGTTGATACCTGCCACAGCCCCCGCTTCAACTTGCGTTAGCATGTGGTGGATACCATGACCAAATTCGTGGAACAAAGTCACGACTTCATCGTGAGTAAATAGTGCGGGTTTATCGCCAACCGGTTTATTGAAGTTACACGTTAGGTAAGCCACTGGCGTTTGTAGCTCGCCAGATTGAGTAATGCGACGACCGCGACAGTCATCCATCCAAGCGCCACCACGTTTGTGTTCACGTGCGTATAGGTCTAGGTAGAAGCTACCGCGTAATGTTCCTGTCGCATCAAAGATATCGAAAAAGCGTACTGAATCATGCCATGTATCTACACCTTCACGCTCACTCACCGACATACCAAACACACGGTTGAGTACTTCGAACAAACCAGAAACCGCTTTCGACTCAGGGAAGTATGGACGAAGCTCTTCATCAGAGATCTCGAACAGGTTCTGTTTTTGCTTCTCGCTGTAGTAAGCGATGTCCCACAGGTTTAACTCAGAAACACCGAACTCTTTCTCAGCAAACTGACGTAGCTCTTCTACTTCTCGCTCACCTTGTGGTTTTGCTTTTACTGCGAGGTCGTTAAGGAAACCCAGCACTTGGTCTGGCGTTTCTGCCATCTTGGTCGACAGTGATTTTTCGCTGTAGGTGCTGAAACCCAGCATGCGAGCGATCTCGTGACGCAGCTTAAGTTGCTCCGTGATGATCTCGGTGTTATCCCACTTACCTGCATTTGGACCGCGATCTGAAGCACGAGTTACGTAAGCTTCGTACAGCTCTTGACGTAGTTCTTGGTTATCACAGTACGTCATCACCGGTAGGTATGAAGGGATATCCAGAGTCAGTAGGTAACCTTCCTGCTCTTTAGCTTCCGCCGCCGCTTGTGCTGCTGCCAATGCTGACTCAGGCATACCAGCCAGTTCAGCCACGTCTGTTACCTGCTTGCTCCAACCCATGGTGGCATCAAGCACGTTGTTTGAGAATTGAGAGCCTAGCTCAGATTGGCGCTTGCTGATCTCGCCGTAACGATGCTGCTCATCTGCAGGTAAGCCAATACCTGACAATTCAAAGTCTCGCAGTGCGTCGGTAATGGTTTTCTGTTGAGCTTGGTCTAATGCCGAGAATGCTTCACTCGCCTTGATCGCTTTGTAAGCATCGAACAAACCTTTATGTTGACCAACCCAAGTGCCGTATTCAGAAAGTACAGGCAAGCAACTCTCATAAGCCTCACGCAGCTCATCGCTGTTCATCACAGAATTCATATGGCTTACTGGTGACCAAATACGGCCTAAACGATCATCCACTTCGTCAATCGGAGCAACGAGGTTGTCCCAACTTGGAGAAGTATTACCTTCAAGTACTTGTTCTATCTTGTTGCGACACGCTTCAATCACTTGCTCAATCGCTGGCTTAACGTGCTCAGGTTTGATTTGTGAAAACGGAGGTAAGTCCGTGAAGGTTAATAGCGGGTTAGACATATAAACATTCCTTTGGCTTTAGAGACTTTCGTCTTTTGGGTAATGAGGTCGTCTTACAGTCATCAAGCTAGGGGCACCCTAAAAAATCACCTGCGAATAGTTATTAAATAGTGCCCATGAAGGCAAATTTCAATAGCAGAACCAATAACTAACTGCATATTGCGAACGACTGTTCCTGAATTGATCGAGAATTTATGGTCCATTGAGGGTTATAATAGTCGGATTAACCCCACCTACACTAACCACACTCTAATTCGAGAGTGTTACGAGAGTTTAATTTGTTAAGTTATCGCCACAGCTTCCACGCAGGTAACCATGCCGACGTAGTAAAGCATATCGTACAGAGCCTTATTCTTAATTCTTTGAAACAGAAGGATAAGCCTTTTGTTTATCATGACACTCACTCTGGTGTAGGTCGTTACGACTTAACGCATGAATGGTCTGAAAAAACCGGCGAATACAAGCAAGGTATTGCACGTCTATGGTTTGCAAGTGAAGCGGGGCAACAAGAACTTCCTGAAGACATTCAAAGCTATCTTGAGTCTATTTCAGCACTCAACAATGGCGAGAAACTGCGTTTCTACCCAGGTTCACCACGTGTTGCACGTGCACACCTGCGCGACCAAGACCGCATGGTACTGACTGAGCTTCACCCTGCAGACCATCCACTACTGGAGCAAGAGTTCCACCGCGATCGTCAGGTATCTATCTACAAAGAAGATGGCTTCCAACGCCTAAAAGGCAGCCTGCCACCTAAAGAACGTCGTGGTTTGGTTCTTATCGACCCACCTTACGAGCTGGCAAAAGAGTATCGTGATGTTGTGACTGCGATTGCTCAAAGCCATAAGCGCTGGGCAACCGGTATCTACGCAATTTGGTACCCAGTGGTAAATCGTTGTGACATCGAAGACATGATCGAAGGGCTAGAAAGCTTAGGCATCAACAAGATTCTACAAATCGAACTTGGCGTATCACCAGACACCAACGAGCGTGGCATGACAGCATCAGGCATGATTGTTATCAACCCACCTTGGAAGCTAGAAAGCCAAATGAACGAAATTCTTCCATTCTTGAAGGAAGCAATTGCGCCGGCGACCGGTCACTTCAAAGTAGAGTGGATCGTACCCGAGTAATCTCAAACTCGATGGCATAGTTTGAAGAGTCTTCAATAGACTGTGACATACACGAATAAATTTTAAACAGGGAGATTGAGTTCAACCAATCTGCCCTCAATATAATAATTAGACAATTTAAGAATCTATAGGACGTAGGTGTTCAGTGCGATCACTGTACCCACAACCTTCAATAAATGGAGAAAGTAATGGCGGCTCATTTTGATTACATCTGTATCGGCGGCGGTTCAGGCGGCATCGCATCAGCTAACCGCGCAGCAATGCACGGTGCAAAAGTTGCACTTATCGAAGCTCAAGACCTTGGTGGTACTTGTGTAAACGTTGGTTGTGTTCCTAAAAAGGTTATGTGGCACGGTGCTCAAGTTGCCGAAGCAATCAACCTATATTCAAAAGACTACGGCTTCGACGTTGACGTAAAAGGCTTCAACTGGGGCAAACTGGTTGAAAACCGTCAAGCGTACATTGGTCGTATCCACCAATCTTACGATCGTGTCCTTGGTAACAACAAAATAAACGTAATCAAAGGCTTTGCTAAGTTTGTCGATGAGAAGACTGTTGAAGTTAACGGTGAGCACTACACAGCTGATCACATCCTGATCGCAGTGGGTGGTCGTCCAACCATTCCAAACATCCCTGGCGCAGAGCACGGTATCGACTCAAATAGTTTCTTCGACCTGATGGAGCAACCTAAGCGTGTTGCTGTAATCGGCGCAGGCTACATCGCAGTAGAAATCGCAGGCGTACTAAGTGCGCTTGGCACAAAAACACATCTTTTCTGTCGTAAAGAGTCACCACTACGTAGCTTCGACCCAATGATCATCGAGACATTGGTTGAAGTAATGGAAGCGGAAGGCCCAACACTTCACACACACTCTGTTCCAAAAGAAGTAGTGAAAGAAGCAGACGGCACATTGACTCTACACCTAGAGAACGGCAACACTCAAAACGTTGACCACTTAATCTGGGCTATCGGTCGCCACCCAGCCACTGACGCTATCAACCTAGCATCAACGGGCGTTGCAACTAACGACCGTGGCTACATCAAAGTAGACGAGTTCCAAGCAACCAACGTTCCTGGCATCTACTGTGTTGGCGACATCATGGAAGGCGGCATCGAGCTAACACCTGTTGCTGTGAAAGCCGGTCGTCAGCTTTCTGAGCGTCTATTCAACGGCCAAACAAATGCGAAGATGGACTACACGCTCGTTCCTACTGTTGTATTCAGCCACCCACCTATCGGCACAATTGGTCTAACGACTCAAGAAGCTGAAGAGCAATACGGCAAAGACAACATCAAGGTATACACGTCTGGTTTTACTGCAATGTACACTGCAGTCACTCAGCACCGTCAACCTTGTAAGATGAAGCTAGTATGTGCTGGCGAAGAAGAGACAGTAGTTGGTCTACACGGCATCGGTTTCACTGTTGATGAAATGATTCAAGGCTTCGGCGTTGCAATGAAGATGGGCGCAACCAAAGCAGACTTCGACTCTGTTGTGGCGATTCACCCAACGGGCAGCGAAGAATTTGTAACGATGAGATAATCAACGTCTTTTATTGATATCTCTTAAAAAGTAGGCCTTGTGCCTGCTTTTTTTATGCCCATTCTTGAACCTTACTCCCCAACTCTACGTAACACAGATACTGACCTATCAAGAACAGCAATGGAGTTTATGATGAATCTACTAATTGAATCATTTGAAGGCGGGATCTACTTGGCTTACCAAATCGTTGGCGAACAAAAACGGTTAATTAAAGACGACCACCAGCACCCAATGAAGTTTTTAAGTGTTAACCAAGCGCGCGACCACTTTAGCGACCAAGGTGTAGCATCGGCCACGCTTATTCATAACAGTGCCTACGACGAGATGTGTGGTGAGCATTGTGGTAACACCCAACCGTTCGAGATTGATTTGAAGTGGAGTTGAATCAACTTCAAATTAATCGCGATAAAAATTGAAAGGCTTGCAACGTTGCAAGCCTTTCTTATGGGAGTAACCTTCCCTCATTCCACCTAAATCAGCGCAATGTTCGTTTCTGTCTACGTTTGATATTTTGCTCTTTCACAATAAAGTCGAACAGTGGTGCGAAAAGGTTGGCGAACAGGATGGCCAACATGATGCCCTCTGGATAAGCCGGGTTGAGCACTCGAATACCGACCGTCATCACACCGATAAGAATCCCGTAAGCCCACTTACTCTGATTGGTAAAAGCGGCAGAAACTGGGTCGGTCGCCATAAAGAAAGTACCAAAGGCAACACCGCCCAACACAAAGTGCCAGTAGAACGGCATCGAGAACATTGAGTTGGTATCAGAGCCAATCCAGTTCATCAAACTCGAAGTCACGACGAGGCCAATGATCACACCGGCGACAATGCGCCAAGAGGCGATCTTCATGACAATCAGAATCAGACCCGTCAACATGATGAGCAATGAAGAAACCTCACCCATCGAGCCCGGTATGTTGCCGACAAACGCGTCCATCCACGTTATCGCCTCGCCAGTCATATTATTCATAAGCGAAGTGCTGCCACCCTCATACCATTGACTCAGTGGTGTCGCGCCTGAATAGCCGTCAGCGGCAACCCACACAAGCCCACCCGACATGTTGGCTGGATAAGCGAAATAGAGAAACGCGCGGCCTGCGAGTGCAGGGTTAAGGAAGTTACGTCCTGTACCACCGAACAGCTCTTTCGCGACAACGATACCAAAGGTGATACCTAGCGCTGCTTGCCACAACGGGATAGTCGGCGGAAGAATTAAGGCAAAGAGAACCGAACTAACAAAAAAGCCTTCGTTGACCTCGTGCTTACGCACAACGGCAAACAACACCTCCCAAAAACCACCGACAACGAAAACCGTCGCGTACACAGGTAAGAAATAGAGGGCGCCGAGCAACATCTGACTCCCCCAGCCACTTGCCATTAAGGACTGTGCATCACCAAATGCCCACGACAAGCGCCAGCTGCTCTCGATGACCGAGGTAAGTTCGTTAAGTTGATAACTGGATGTTAGTGCCGAGACACTTTGGTGTCCGACGTTATACATCCCCCAGAACATGGCAGGGAAAGTCGCCAGCCACACCAAAATCATAATACGTTTGAGATCGATACTATCTCGAACGTGGGTCAAGCCTCGGTTTACGTTTCCGGGCGTATAAAAGATGGTGGCAAACGCCTCATAGACTGGGTAAAGCTTTTCGTATTTACCTCCGGCTTCAAAACGCGGGGCTACGTCTTCTAATCGTTTCTTCAAACTCATAATCTCAATCACCTTATTGCTTGAGTTATAGTTTTCTACGCACCAACTGCGCTATTTGAACAATTTTTAGCGATTTTTAATCAAATTAATATTGAAGAAACGGGTCAGCATTCACAGTAAAACCGAGGTTGAGAAAGTTAGAAGCATAAATAACAAAGCCCCAGCAATGGCTGAGGCTTGTTTAGTCTTATAACAGGTCGTTATTACTTAACGCACATCACATTGAGTAATGAAGAGCCTTTAAGTTGGTTTACGTTACCGTTGGTGAACAGGCCTTTCTTATCCGCGCCCCAATAAGGTAGATGCATTGGCCAGTTTTGGTTTTCCATCACTTTTGAGCCTAAGATGCTCTGCCACTGCTGTTCATTCATCAACTTCATTCCGATCTGATTACACACAAGTTCGGCGCTGCCAAAGTCCAAGCGGCTCCAAGGCTTTCCCTGTTCCATATAGAACTGCTGTTTATGGCCAGACAAATATGGCACCGCATACTTTTTGCCCGCAACATTAGCGGTTACACGAACTTCGATATCGAGATCATTGCCCGAACTTGAACCATTGCTAGGAATCGCTTGGATTGCGGCTGTACTCGTTGCCGCTACCGCTGAAGTAGCGACCACAGGTTTCGGTGCAGGCTTCGCTACTGGTTTTGGTTTTACAGGATCTTTAGGCTTAACCATTTTTGGCTCTGCCGATTTTGCAACGATAGGCTGTGATGAGGTTTTCGACTTATCGACCATGCGAATAAAGGCTTCACCATAACCGGGAACCTTGCGCACCTGAGCGAGGTCTTTTCTCGCATCCAAGAAGGTAGAATAAGGTCCGATTAAGCAACGATAGTCTCCGCCTTCAGGCTTCATCCAAACGTTGGTCGAGATTTTCTCATATAGGGGCTTTGCTCGGTTCAATGACAAAGGCTTATTAAGCAGGCCACATTGAACCCAAAACAGTTCATTAGTTGAATGACGTTTAGGCGCCTTGCTGCCCCAAACACCCTTACCGATCGGACATGATTGTTCTAGCTGTGGTAATTGATTAGTGCTTGCTTGAGTAGCATCACATAGAACCGATTCTGCATTAACCTGGCTCGATGCCAAGAGGGATGCAGCAATAAGCACCATACGATAATTTTTACTCACAGCACGACATACAGCATTCATTGTCAATTTCATAACCACCACTTAAACTCTCTCGGGCTAATTGTTACCGATTCTATGTCGATAAAACATGAATCCCATTTTAAGTATTATTGACCATATCAATAATACTAAGTTCCAGATCCATTAAGCAAAAAAAGAGCCGTAATTGCTTACGGCTCTTAGTTTAGTGATTTTTTTTACTAAAAATCAATCCGTGTTATCACCCTTTATAAATTTTAGGGTTAAATACGTCACGTAGCCAGTCACCTAATAGGTTAATAACTAGAACTAGTGTTACCAAAAGCACACCTGGGAATGCTGTGATCCACCATGCTCCTGAGAAAATGTAGTTAAAACCTGTACTGATCAGAGCACCCAGTGACGGTTGGTCTACCGGAAGACCTAAACCTAGGAAAGAAAGTGCCGCTTCTGACATGATGGCATTTGCCACCTGTACCGTAGAGATAACCAAAATCGGTGATAAACAGTTAGGCAGAATATGACGGAACATGATGCGAGGCGCTCTAAAACCCATAACACGTGCCGCTTCTACGTATTCTTTCTTCTTCTCTGCCAATACCGATGCACGAATTGTGCGAGCATACTGCGGCCATTCAGCAATACCGATGATCACCACCAGCATGACAACGGCGTATTGCGCATAGAAGTCACTACCAAAGCTTGCCTTAAAGATGGCAGACACAATGATCGCAACCATCATGGTCGAGAAAGAGAGCTGAACATCCGCAAAACGCATCAAGAAGCTATCAATACGGCCACCGAAGTAACCCGCAGATAAGCCAATGATGATACCAAGCGTCAGTTGTAGGCCTACCGCTAAGAAACCAATGGTCAGTGATAAGCGCGAACCGTAAAGCATAGTCGATAAAATATCGCGGCCTTGCTCATCCGTTCCGAGCAAGAAACGTTCTTCACCGTCTTCCATCCATGATGGAGGCAGTTCTGAATCCATGATATCAATCGAAGTCACGTCGTACGGGTCTGTTGGCGCTAGAATAGGTGCTGCTAATGCCATCACCAAAAAGATTGAGAAAATGGTGAAGCTCACCATTGCCACTTTGTCTCGTAAGAAGTAATACACAATGTCTGATTGCTTAAAACGTTCCCAGCGAGACGGCACTGTCGATGTCTGTTCCATGATTATGCTCCTTTCCCTGTGATGTTAACGGTTGGGTTGATAACACCGTAAAGCAAATCAACAATCGTGTTAGTCACTACGAAAATAAGACCAACAAAAATAACGTATGCGGTAATCAGCGGTGTATCTACACGGTTGATCGCTTCTAAAAATAAGAAACCTGTGCCGGGCCACTGGAAAACCGTTTCAGTAAGAATGGTGTATGCCACCATAGTACCAATCTGAACACCACCAACAGTAAGAACCGGTAGCATGGTATTTTTCAATGCGTGTTGGTAATAGATTTTGTTTAGCGCTAAGCCTTTCGCTTTACCGAATTTGATGTATTCCGAGCTCAATACTTCCAGCATTTCAGAACGCACGAGGCGAATGAACAGTGGTAGCATGATTGAAGCCAAAGCAATACTTGGAAGCACAAGGTGCGCCAAGCCATCAAGCGTTAGGAAGCCAGATTCCCAGCCAAACCAGTTTGCAGTTTCACCACGGCCAAACGAAGGTAGCCAGCCAAGTTCAATTGAGAAGACATACATAAGCATGATTGCCGTCAAGAACACAGGAACCGAGATACCGACGCTACTGCTCGCCATAATCAGCTTGGTAAAAAAGCTCTTAGGGTGAATAGCTGAATAAACGCCAAGTGGAATCGACAGGCAAACGATGATCAGAGAAGCGCCAAACACGAGTTCAAGCGTCGCCACCAGCTTATCGAGAATCACGTCCACAGCCGGACGTTTAAAGAAATATGAAGTACCAAGATCACCTTGTAGAGCTGCGCCTACAAAGCGAGTGTATTTTGTAATGAAGGGATCATTTAAGCCGAGTTCATCACGCAGCGCTTGACGCTCCGATTCTGAAACAGATTGACCGACTAACTCACGCAACGGGTCGCCCAGGTTATCCTGTATGGCAAACGCCACCAAACTGATCACAAACATCACTATCAGTGCCTGAAACAGGCGCTTGACCAGAAACGTAACCATTCCTTGCCCCTTATCTATCCATGACTATCTAATCAAAATACGCGACTAGATAAAAAATTTCAGTCTTAAAAAAGGTATTTAGCCAGACTGAAGGAAGACCAAATACCGAAACTTAAATCTATTTCTTAATAATTCGAGAGCCTGAAAAGCCTCAGGCTCTCGATTCTAGCTAGCTAGATTATTTTACAACTAGGTCGCCGAAGTAAGGCATAACCATTGGGTTTACTACGTCTGCTGCACCTACGTTAGATTTCGCGCCCCACGCTTCACTTTGCCAGTGTAGAGGTACGAATACTGCGTCGTTGTAAAGTGTTGCTTCAACGCCTTTCAACATCTTAGAACGCTTAACAGGGTCAGTTTCAGTGTTAGAAGCCTCTACAATCGCATCCATTTCTGGGTTTGAGTAACCAGAACAGTTGTATTGACCACGACCAGTCTCTTCGTTACGAGTCATTGTTAGGAACTCGTTGAAGTTAGCTGAATCTTCTGTATCTGAGTGCCAGCCGATCATCATCATGTCTGCTGAACATAGATCAAATTCAGGCCAGTACTGTGCTTTAGGCATCGTCTTAAGATCAACTTTGATACCAATCTTAGACAGCATTGCCGCAGACGCTTGCGCTACTTTCGCATCGTTGACGTAACGGTTGTTAGGCGCTGCCATAGTTAGTGTAAAGCCATCTTCGTAGCCCGCTTCTTTCATCAGCTCTTTCGCTTTTTTCAGATCGTAACGAGGAACGAGCTCTTCGTTGTGACCCGCGTAACCTGTTGGGCTTTGCTGACCAGCAGCGGTTGCGAAACCTTTCATGATCTTCTTAACAATTCCTTCATTGTTAATCGCATGAACGATTGCTTGACGAACGCGCACATCTTTCAGTGCTTCGTTGCTGTTTTGGTTCATTTGGAACGTAATGATACGAGTACCAGGTAGCGTTACTAGATCGATGTTCTTAGCGTTTTTAACACGCTTGTGATCGTTTGGTGCTACAGGGTGAATCATATCCACGTCACCAGAAAGAAGTGCTGCTACACGCGTTGCATCTTCTTTGATTGGCACAAGTGTTAGCTTGTCTACGTTGCCTTCAGTTTCTGTGTCCCAGTAATCGTTGAAACGTTCGAACGTTACTTTAACGCCTTGCTCACGCTGCGTTACGATGAATGGGCCAGTACCTGAAACATTAGTCGAAGCGAACGAGTTACCGTGCTTCACTAGCTCAGACTTGTCATTACCTTCCGCTGTTTGACCAGAGTAGAACTTGCTGTCCATTGGGAAGATGTAAGTTGCTGTTTGTAGTACTAGTGGGTAAGCCTCTTTTGATACTAGCTCAACTGTGTAGTCATCCACTTTTATCATTTTTTCGTATGGCGTGAAGATAGACTTAAAGTCTGGAGAAGCTTGTAGACGTTCAAAAGTCCACACAACATCATCAGCAGTCAGCTCGTTACCAGAGTGGAATTTCACACCTTTACGTAGATTAAAACGGAAAGTCGTATCATCTACACGCTCCCAGCTAGATGCTAGGCGGCCTTCAAAATCCATCTCTTGAGTGAAACGAACTAGAGGGTCAAACACCATGTGAGACATTTGCAGTGTGCCGCCAGATAGCTGCTCGTGTGGGTCAAGTGACACTGGGTCAGCTGCGTAGCCAACAGTAATATCTGCTGCTGCTGCACTAAAGCTTAGGCCAGCTGCCATCAAAGCTACTGCTAATTTGCTTTTCATGGTTTTCATTGCATAACTCCTTCATGCGGGAATCCAGATCCCTAGTTGTTGTATTTGCGTCTGTTTATTGTTTTTCGCAAGCCAAACTCCAGCCTGCTGATTTTTATATCGCGGCTTGTGCCACTGCTTTTTCTTCTCTTAAACCCGTAAATTCAGGCATTAAAGAAATTAGGTGTTTGCTGTATTCATGCTGAGGCGATTGGAATAGCTGCTCGGTTGGCGCGACTTCCAATAGTTCTCCCATCTGCATCACACCAACACGATCACACATCTGACGAATAACCGGTAAGTCATGACTGATAAACAGCATGGTTAGGTTTAGCTCGTCTTGTAGATCTTTTAATAAGTTTAGGATTTGCGCTTGTACCGATACATCTAACGCCGATGTTGGTTCATCACAAATCAGAAGACGTGGGCGAGTTGCCAAGGCGCGAGCGATAGAAATACGCTGACGTTGGCCACCTGAGAATTCGTGTGGGTACTTAACTCCAGCCATCTTGCCTAAACCAACGTGCTCTAGCAGGTCGTGAACGATCTGACGAGTTTCATTCTCGTTGCGCGTAAGCTTATGGAATCGGATAGGTTCAGCAATGATGTCGAAGATCTTCATTCGAGGGTTCATTGATGTGTATGGGTTTTGGAACACCATCTGCATTTGGCGACGCATTGGACGACGCTCTTTCTCAGACTTAAGCCCAGTAAGGTCAACGCCTTCAAAGGTCACTTTGCCTGAGTTGGGTGCGTACAAGCCAGCAATCACACGAGCAATCGTTGACTTACCCGAACCAGATTCACCCACAAGACCAAACGTTTCACCTTCGTGTACTTCAAAGCTCACATTGTTTGACGCCTGAACATACTCACGACGACTCTCAAAGAAAGAATCCTTGGTGGTAAAGCGTAAGTTGACGTTTTCAACATTCAACAACGGGCCAGTGTAATCACGGTGATCTTGGCTTTGACCTAACCAGTGGTTTTTCACATCAAGTGGTTCCATCTCGTGCGCTTCTTCGATGTAGCTCACAAGAGGGAAACGATCGAGTTTACGATCTGAACGCGGAACCGCTGAGATAAGACTGTGCGTGTAAGGGTGTTCAGGAGTACCAAGGACTTTCGCCGTCGGGCCAAACTCAACTAAATCACCACGATACATAACCGCTACGCGATCGGTAACGTTAGATACGACACCCATGTCGTGCGTGACCAACATACAACCTACGTTCTTCTTAATACATAGGTCGCGAATTAAACCCAAAATCTGGTCTTGGATAGACACATCCAATGCGGTTGTTGGTTCATCTGCGATGATTAAGTCAGGCTCACCTGCCAATGCGATCGCGATAACAACACGCTGACGCATACCGCCAGAGAATTGGTGTGGGTACTGCTTTAAACGGTTTTCTGGTTGCGGAATCCCAACTTGGTTCATTAAGTCTAATGAGCGTTGGTAAGCTTCTTGATCCGAAACCTTCATGTTGGCATGAATCGTTTCTTTTAACTGCTGCTCTACTGTAAATAGAGGGTTAAGAGAAGTCATTGGGTCTTGGAAGATAAAACCAATCTTTGAGCCGCGAACAGAACGCATCTGTTCAGGAGATAGGCCAGAGACTTTTTCGCCATCCAAAAAAACCTCGCCGCTAGCAATGCGACCAGGAGGGCTCAGTAGATCGATCACAGCATTGCCTACTGTTGACTTACCGGCACCAGACTCCCCTACAACGCCAACAATCTCACCACGTTCAATGTTGAACGAAAGTGATTTTACTGCTGCGTGAACTCCATGACGAGATGGGTATTCGATACGAAGATTTTTTACTTCTAAAAGTGACATTACCAGACCTCTACTGCTTTGGCAGCTCTCTGCCCTGTCTGCAAAATTGAATCCATTCTTACCAGAATATTGTTCTGATATTTTATACGGTTGACAATTTGGCAAATAATTCACAGAAAAGCAACAAAAATAGGATAAAAAGTCGACATTAAACGCTTAGCAAGCAAAAACATCACATAAGTATTCAGATAGAGAGCATATAGTAAGAAAAAACAACATCATATTGTTGGTAATAAACACTCACAACCCCCTTACTACTACTTACTTGTAGAGTTAAACCTATGATTAAAAGCAGATCTCACTACCAGTCACTAAAAAAAATAATTATTCCAAAAACAATTAACACAATAGAAACAAACGCTAAATTCATTAATTCAAGCAAATAAAAAAACCAGATAGCTCTTATTAAGCCATACATTAAACCTTTCTTATTATTTCAAAGAATACAAACCAGCAAAACGAGAGGTTTAATAAATTAGAGAAGATTTTGAGCGGCTTGATGTAAAGAAAGTTGTTAAATACAGGCCTTAGTGAACATATTTGGGGTCAGTTTTCACTTTTCATAAAAATCTTTAGACCAAACTCATTAGCCTGTCGAATAATTGAGTGATTTATTTATATAAAATTAGATATAGATCTGCACGTTTCATAAAGCATTTATCTCAATTGAGGCGTGAAAATCTATGATGGGTGTTTTATATAGAGAGCGCTGGACTGAAGTGGTGCCACGCGAGATATCGGAATGAGTCAGTTGCTAATCAAAAAGTGGAAGAGTTTCCGATGCGATAAATGCAAAAAAGCCCAGCCTTTCGACTGACGCTTCTTAAGGTGATCGGTGAAGAAAGATTTGATGGACTGGGCTCCAGCCCCGAATACACCATTATTTTTTCTCCAGATAGAAAAAAAGCTCATCATTTCTGATGAGCTTTCTTAATATGGTCGGTGAAGAGGGATTCGAACCCCCGACCCTCTGGTCCCAAACCAGATGCGCTACCAAGCTGCGCTATTCACCGAGATATTTCGCTTGATTTCTCAAACTGGGAACTTCAAAGAAGTTACCAAAATTAATGGGGTGGCTAACGAGATTCGAACTCGCGACCACCGGAATCACAATCCAGGGCTCTACCAACTGAGCTATAGCCACCACTAATTTTTATATAACCACTTAAAAGCGATTATTGAAATAGTGGTCGGTGAAGAGGGATTCGAACCCCCGACCCTCTGGTCCCAAACCAGATGCGCTACCAAGCTGCGCTATTCACCGACTAATTTTGTATCGACTCTTGGGAATAATGAATCAACACTGGAAGCCGAAGCTACCGATATTTTGTAAAGAAAGAATGGGGTGGCTAACGAGATTCGAACTCGCGACCACCGGAATCACAATCCAGGGCTCTACCAACTGAGCTATAGCCACCATTGTTTCTTTATTGCCAATTTCTCACTCACCTAAGTAAGAGACCGGATGGCGCGCCTGAAAGGATTCGAACCTTCGGCCTTTGGCTCCGGAGGCCAACGCTCTATCCAGCTGAGCTACAGGCGCATGCCCTGTCGGCGGAGTGGAATAATACGTATATCACCCAAGGCCGTCTAGTACTTTTTTAACTTTTTTTTCTGTTTGGTCTCTTTTTCGACAGTTAATATGTGATAAACCCCTTATTTGAGTACTACAACCCGCCACTGCTTATAAGTTGTTGTTTATTGCAACAACTTATCGGGATATAATCACCCATTATTTACATTGGTTTAACAGTTGCTCTTTGCTGGTGAAGCCAAAACACCCTCCAACACTATAAATTGGTAAGCACGTACTTACCTTGGGAATGTAAAGTGAGTTTAATGGATATGTCTCGTCGAATTTTAAGCGTTGTCATCGCAGTTTTAACCTTTTCAACTGGCGCAGTGGCTTCAGGCCTTAGCGAAGCAGAGCAAGATGCAATTGCTGAACGCATCAAACCAGTTGGTCAAGTTTACCTAGTCGGCAGCGAACCAGTAGTCGCAGAACCAACAGGCCCTCGTGATGGCGCAGCAGTTTACGGAACGTTCTGTATTGCTTGTCACGCATCAGGCGTAAGCGGCGCACCAAAAGCTGGCAATGCTGGTGACTGGGCACCAAGAATTGCACAAGGCCGAGACATCCTTGCAGATCACGCAATCAACGGTTTCAATGCAATGCCAGCTAGAGGTTCATGTATGGACTGTTCTGACGATGAAATTAAAGATGCTATAGAGCACATGATTGCTGGCCTGTAATTTACCGATCTGTAATTAAAAATACCAGATTCAAAAAAGGTGATCTCATGATCACCTTTTTATTAGCATCTATACAGTGCTATTAAAGCAGAGCATTACTTCTTATTGAACATCGCACGAATATTAGCAATGTGTGCCTGTCCTTTTTCCATTCTTTCTTCAGCGGATTGTGGTTTCTTAACGCTTTCCCACTCCACATCCTCATGAGGCAATTCATCTAGGAAGCGGCTTTGTGTTGGCTTGATCAACTCACCGTACTGCCTGCGCTCACGACACTTAGTGAAAGTCAGCTCCTTTTGCGCTCGAGTAATCCCTACATACATAAGACGACGTTCTTCTTCTACATTACCTTCATCAACACTGGTTTGGTGTGGAAGAATGCCCTCTTCGGCTCCCATCAAGAAAACATAAGGAAATTCTAGGCCTTTCGAAGCATGCAAGGTCATTAATTGAACTTGGTCTGCATCGTCATTATCTTCCCCGCGCTCCATCATGTCGCGTAAAGTTAAACGTTGAACAACCTCTCGGAGAGTTTTCTCTTCTTTATCATAGTTATCACCTTCGAGGTCGGCCACAATCCAGCTATAGAGATCAGACACATTTTTCATTCGCATTTCTGCCGCTTTCGGACTTGGAGAGGTTTCGTAGAGCCAATCTTCATAATTAATGTCACGCACTAAGGATCGCACCGCTTCAACGGTGTTTCCACGTTCAGCATTATCCGAGATACGGACAATCCAATCAGTAAATCGACGCAGGTTCTCCAAGCCTCGGCCTGTTAGGGTTTGCTCTAATCCCATTTCAAAGCTGGCTTCAAATAAGCTTTTGCCACGCATATTGGCGTAACTGCCCAACTTCTCTAACGTAACAGGGCCAATCTCGCGACGCGGGGTGTTCACAATACGTAGGAAAGCATTGTCATCATCTGGGTTAACCAATACTCGCAGGTAAGCCATGATGTCTTTTATCTCAGCTCTGGCGAAGAAAGAGGTACCGCCAGAGATTTTGTAAGGCACTCGGTTTTGTATCAGCGCTTTTTCAATCAATCGTGATTGGTGGTTGCCTCGATAAAGTACCGCATAGTCTTTATACTCAGTACGATTCAAAAATTTATGCGCAATGATTTCGCCAGTAATACGCTCGGCTTCGTGCTCTTCATTCTTGGCGTTAAGTACTTTGAGCTTTTCGCCATCCGGGATCTCAGAAAACAGCGATTTCTCATAGACGTGTGGGTTGTTGGCGATCAAGATGTTTGCCGCACGTAAGATTCGACTGGTTGAACGGTAATTTTGCTCTAGCTTGATCAATCGTAAGTTCGGGTAATCCTCACCTAACAGCACCAAGTTTTGTGGTTTTGCACCACGCCATGAGTAAATAGATTGGTCATCATCACCTACGACCGTCAAACGACCACGCTCTCCCACCAGTAAGCGAACCAACTCATATTGGCTAGTGTTGGTATCCTGATATTCATCGACCAGCAAATAACGAATACGAGACTGCCAGCGTTCACGCACTTCTTGATTGGTTTTCAGTAGCAATACTGGCATCGCAATCAGATCATCAAAATCGAGTGCGTTATAGGCCTTCATCTGTTTCTGATATATATCAAAACAGAATGCAAACAACTGTTCTTGTTCGCCTTGAGCACGTGCTTTCGCCTGATCTGGCGTGAGCATATCATTTTTCCAATTTGAAATAGTGCTCATCAATGCACGTAACAAATCCTTATCACCATCGATTTGTTTCTCGGTTAGCTCTTTTAATAAAGCTAACTGGTCTTGATCATCAAATAGAGAAAACCCCGCTTTTAAGCCAAGCGCTTTGTACTCTCGACGGATGATCGTAAGGCCCATGGTGTGGAAGGTTGAAACAATTAGCCCTTTCGACTCGCCTTTTCCTAAGGTTTGTCCAACACGCTCTTTCATTTCACGCGCCGCTTTATTAGTAAAAGTTACCGCGGCAATGTTACGAGCTTTATAACCACATTCCTGAACCAAATAAGCAATTTTATTAGTGATAACACGTGTCTTCCCTGAACCAGCACCCGCTAATACTAAGCAGGGGCCTGAGACATACTTCACGGCTTCATCTTGTCTTGGGTTCAGTTTCATTTGATTCTCTATATATTCTTACAAGTTCGAATTGGTTGCGCGCCTATAATAATGCTGCAACATCACAAATGCTACGTTCACTTATTGAAGAATTTACACCATTCATACAAAACGGTATTACACATAAGTCTAGTTATTAGGCTATAATGAATGAACGTTCATTCGCTGTAGTGATAAGTATATGACAATTCATACACATCGGGACAAACGCCAACAAATACTTTCTGCTGCAGAAAAACTGATTGCTGACGTCGGTTTTCAAGGCCTGTCGATGCAAAAGCTTGCAAAGGAAGCTGGAGTCGCTGCGGGGACGATATATCGCTATTTCGACGACAAAGATCACTTGATTGCTGATGTTTGTGTACTCGTAACTCAACGAGTAGCTGATGCTGTTCAAGAAGGCGTGAACGATTCAGATCCAATCAAGCAACGCTATAGAACCATGTGGCTAAACATATGGAACTTAGCAGGAACGAACTTGGCTGCGATTAAAAATCGGGTCCAGTATGAGGCTCTACCTATCACAAATAGCCTAAACTTCAGGGAACTTGAACGGAAAATGTTTGACCAAGTTGAGCAGCTATTTAATGAGGGGAAAGAGCAAGGGTTATTTAAACCGCTACATAACGAAGTATTGAGCGGGTTGAGCTTAGCGGCTAGTGTTTCTCTAGCGCGAAAGCATTCTTTAGGATTTTACCAAATGGATGAGGCCGCATTAGAAGCAGCAATAGAAGCCAGTTGGGACGCAATAATTACACACTAGATCGGAGTTTTGACCATAATGAAAAAGTGGACTTTCTTCATGTTACTCATCGCTGTACTTCTTTTCGGCAGCGTTATCGGGTGGAACATGTTCAAGCAACAAAAAATAGCGGAATACTTGGCAAACCGTCCTGAACCAGAGTTTCCGGTAACGGTGACCGAAGTTCAGCCGATCAACTGGATTCCAGTGATTGAAGCGATTGGTTTCATCGAACCAAACCAAGGTGTAACACTGGCTAACGAAACCAGCGGCGTTATTGATCAAATCTCTTTCGAATCGGGCACTGACGTTAAAAACGGCCAGCAACTTGTTCGTTTAGATTCAGATGTTGAGAAAGCGAACCTGAAAAGTTCGGAAGCGCGTTTACCTGCTGCAAAAGCAAAATATAAACGCTACCAAGGCCTGTATAAGAAAGGTTCTATTTCAAAAGAAGCATACGATGAAGCAGAAGCAAACTACTACTCTCTATCTGCTGATATTGAAAGCCTAAAAGCATCTATCGAACGCCGTGAAATTCGTGCTCCTTTCGATGGCAAAGTGGGTATTCGTAACGTGTACTTAGGTCAATATCTGCAATCAGGTACAGATATCGTTCGTCTAGAAGACACCAGTGTTATGCGCCTCCGCTTTACAGTTTCTCAAACAGACATCTCACGCATTAATGTAGGTCAAGCTATCGATATCTTCGTTGACGCTTACCCTGAGACGCCTTTCGAAGGTTCTATCAGTGCAATCGAACCTGCAGTAAGTATCCAAAGTGGTTTGATTCAAGTTCAAGCAGACATTCCAAACAATGATGGCAAGCTTCGTAGCGGTATGTTCGCGCGTGCCAATATCATTCTGCCTAAGCTAGAGAACCAAGTAACACTACCTCAAACAGCAATCACCTTCACACTATACGGTGATAATGTTTACATCCTAACGGAAGAAGACGGTGTTCAACGTGTTGCTCAACATGTTGTAAAAGTAGGTGAACGTACCGCTGATATTGCTCACATCCTTGAGGGTGTTAAAGCTGGCGATACGGTTGTAACTTCTGGCCAAGTTCGTCTAAGCAACGGTGCCAAAGTTAAGGTTGTGGAAAGTGATGCGATCACTCCACCATCTGAAACACCCAAGCTGTAACTGGAGGCATAATGCGCTTTACTGATGTTTTTATTAAACGTCCAGTTCTAGCGGTATCCATCAGCTTTTTGATTGCGCTGCTTGGTCTACAAGCAATCTTCAAAATGCAGGTGCGTGAATACCCTGAAATGACGAATACCGTGGTAACTGTAACAACGAGTTACTACGGTGCAAGTGCCGATCTTATCCAAGGCTTTATAACCCAGCCCCTCGAACAGGCTGTAGCTCAAGCGGATAACATCGACTATATGACTTCATCTTCTGTACTGGGTAGTTCGACTATCACAGTTAACATGAAGCTGAACACCGACCCGAATGCAGCGCTGTCTGACATATTGGCCAAGACAAATTCGGTGCGTTCTCAGCTTCCAAAAGAAGCCGAAGATCCAACCGTAACTATGTCGACCGGTTCAACGACCGCAGTACTTTATATTGGCTTTACCAGTGATGAGCTCGCATCAAGCCAAATTACCGACTATCTAGAGCGTGTAATCAACCCGCAGCTATTTACGGTAAATGGTGTATCTAAAGTCGACCTTTATGGTGGTATGAAATACGCACTGCGCGTATGGCTAGATCCGTCAAAAATGGCAGCTGTTAACCTAACCGCTACTGATGTTATGTCGGTATTGAATGCCAACAACTACCAATCAGCGACAGGTCAAGCTACCGGCGAATTCGTTCTTTATAACGGCAGTGCCGATACGCAAGTATCAAACACTGAAGAGCTAGAGAACTTAGTCGTTAAAAGTGGTGAGGGTGAAATTATTCGCCTGTCTGACATCGCTAAGATTTCTTTAGAGAAAAGCCACGATATTTACCGAGCGAGTGCAAACGGTAAGGAGGCGGTTGTTGCAGCAATCAACGCGGCACCAAGTGCAAACCCTATCAACATTGCCGCTGATGTTCTTGAGCTTCTTCCTCAATTAGAGAAGAACCTTCCAAGTAACATCTCGATGAATATCATGTATGACTCGACTATTGCGATTAATGAATCCATTCAAGAAGTTATTAAAACCATTCTTGAAGCGGCATTAATTGTACTGGTCGTAATTACTTTGTTCTTAGGTTCATTCCGTGCGGTTCTTATCCCGATCGTTACTATCCCACTCTCTCTGATTGGTGTGGCTATGGTAATGCAGGCTATGGGCTTCTCGTGGAACCTAATGACGCTACTGGCAATGGTACTCGCAATCGGCTTAGTAGTTGATGATGCCATCGTTGTATTGGAAAACGTCGACCGGCATATAAAATTAGGTGAGTCCCCTTTCCGAGCTGCGATCATCGGTACTCGTGAAATTGCGGTACCCGTTATCGCAATGACACTAACGCTAGGTGCAGTATATGCTCCTATTGCAATGATGGGTGGTATCACCGGATCTCTGTTTAAAGAGTTTGCACTAACCCTTGCTGGTGCTGTTTTTGTATCGGGTATTGTGGCGTTAACGTTGTCGCCAATGATGTGTTCAAAAATGCTCAAAGCTCACGCCGAGCCAAGCAAGTTTGAGCAGAAGGTACATAGCGTATTGGACGGCATGACCAATCGCTACGAGCGTATGCTTGGCGCGGTAATGCAGCATCGCCCAGTATTCATTGGCTTCGCTGTCATCGTATTTGCAAGTTTGCCACTGTTATTCAAGTTCATCCCTAGTGAGTTAGCGCCTTCAGAAGATAAAGGTGTAATTATGCTTATAGGTACAGCACCTTCGAATGCGAACTTGGACTACATGCAAAACACCATGAATGACGTAAACAGCCTTCTGTCTGATCAGCCAGAAGTAGCGTATGCGCAAGTGTTTACTGGCGTTCCAAATGCAAACCAAGCCTTTGGTATCGCATCAATGGTTCCATGGAGTGAACGTGAAGCAAGCCAGTCTGAAGTAGCAAACCGTGTGGGTAACTTGGTGAAAGATGTTCCTGGTATGGCCGTAACAGCCTTCCAAATGCCAGAACTTCCAGGTGCAGGTTCAGGTCTTCCTGTTCAGTTTGTTATTACAACACCGAACAGCTTCGAGAGCCTATTCCAAATCACGACAGAGATCTTAACCGAAGTATCGACAAACCCGTTGTTCGTTTATTCAGATCTTGATTTGAACTACGACTCAGCAACGATGAAGATCCATATCGACAAAGACAAAGCGGGCGCTTACGGCGTGACGATGCAAGACATTGGTATCACTCTAGGTACTATGATGTCTGATGGCTACGTAAACCGTATCGATTTGAATGGTCGTTCTTACGAGGTTATCCCTCAGGTTGAACGTAAGTTCCGTCTAAACCCTGAATCAATGAACAACTACTATGTGCGTGGCGCAGATGGTAAAGCAATTCCTCTAGGCAGTTTAATCACGATTGATGTTGTGGCAGAGCCTCGCTCTCTTCCTCACTTCAACCAATTAAACTCAGCAACAATTGGTGCAGTACCAGCTCCTGGCACAGCCATGGGGGATGCTATCAATTGGTTTGAAGGCATTGCAGCAACTAAGCTACCAAGCGGTTACAACCATGACTACATGGGTGAGTCTCGTCAGTACGTAACAGAAGGTAGCGCACTATACGCAACCTTTGGTTTGGCTCTGGCTATTATCTTCTTGGTTCTAGCGATTCAGTTTGAATCTCTAAAAGATCCATTGGTTATCATGGTTTCTGTACCACTGGCTATCTGTGGGGCACTTATTGCCTTGGCTTGGGGCGCTGCGACCATGAACATCTACTCGCAAGTAGGTCTCATAACCTTGGTCGGCTTGATCACCAAACACGGTATATTGATCTGTGAAGTAGCAAAAGAAGAACAACTGCACAATGGCAAGACGCGTATTGAAGCTGTTATGGAAGCTGCGAAGGTTCGTCTTCGTCCAATCCTAATGACAACCGCTGCGATGATCGCAGGTCTAGTTCCACTGATGTACGCAAGTGGTGCAGGTGCAGCTCAACGCTTCAGTATCGGTATCGTAATCGTTGCTGGTCTAGCAATCGGTACATTGTTTACCTTGTTTGTACTGCCAGTAATCTACAGCTACCTAGCAGAGAAGCATAAACCTCTACCTGTATTTGTTGAAGACAAAGACCTAGAAAAACTAGCTCGCATCGATGAAGCAAAAGCGGCTCACAGAGAATTAGCTGATAATAAGTAATCTCTAAGTTGTATTAACAATTAAAAAGGCTACTTCGGTGGCCTTTTTTTATACTCTAGAGGCGACTTCTTCGGTGCGATTAAATAGAATGGTAGGAAATATTCAGGAGTTTTAATTGATATGTTTGATCCAAAAAAACTAGAACAGATTGCTAAGCAGATCCACGACTCTATGCCTCAACCAGTAAAAGAGCTTGGTTCAGATGTAGATCAAAAAGTTCGCCAAGTTATCCAAGGCCAACTAAACAAGCTAGACGTTGTGAGCCGTGAAGAGTTTGATGTTCAAACACAAGTACTTCTTCGCACTCGTCAAAAGCTGACAGAGATGGAACAGAAGCTAACGGATTTAGAAGCAAAGATTGCTGACAAGTAAGACACAAAGCAAGAAATCTGAAAGGGTTGGTGTGAAAACACCAACCCTTTTGTATTTATAAGGCTCAATCAAGAGCTGAAATTCGACGTTTAAGACCTATCAAGCAATGTCCATCCCACGAATCTGTATAACTTTTCGCCTAAAAGCAAAAAGGCTTGGTCAACGGCGACCAAGCCTTTTTATTAGATGTTGTGTTGCTTGTTCATAACCCCAACCAGTAAGGGGCTCGTGATACTGCTTTGTTTTTCTACAAATTTATCAGTATCTAAGCGACTAATTAACCGCCTACAGCGATACGCTTCATGTCGCTCATGTAGCTACGTAGCTCTTCACCAATGTACTCTACAGGGTGGTTACGGATAGCTTCGTTTACTTCAATTAGCTTAGCGTTATCAACTTGGTTAGATGTTTCACCTAGACCGCGACCGATTACGTCAGTTGCTACTGAAGGCATGAACTGCTCACGTAGTAACGGTGTTGCTACGTTAGCGAATAGGTAGTTACCGTACTCAGCAGTATCAGAGATTACAACGTTCATTTCGTAAAGACGCTTACGAGCAACTGTGTTTGCGATTAGTGGAAGCTCATGTAGAGATTCGTAGTAAGCAGACTCATCGATGATACCAGATGCAGTCATAGCTTCGAATGCTAGCTCAACACCGGCACGAACCATAGCAACCATAAGGATACCGTTGTCGAAGTACTCTTGCTCTGAGATTTCTACGTCAGAAGTTGGGTAGTTTTCGAATGCAGTTTCGCCTGTCTCTTCACGCCAGCCTAGTAGGTTCACGTCATCGTTCGCCCAGTCAGCCATCATAGTGCTAGAGAAGTGACCAGAAATGATGTCATCCATGTGCTTGTTGTAAAGCGGACGCATTAGATCTTTTAGCTCTTCAGAAAGCTCAAACGCTTTAACTTTAGCTGGGTTAGATAGACGGTCCATCATGTGAGTTACGCCACCGAACTTAAGTGCTTCAGTAATCGTTTCCCAACCGTATTGTAGAAGTTTACCTGCGTAGCCTGGTTCGATGCCATCAGCAATCATCTTCTCGTAAGATACGATAGAACCAGCTTGTAGCATGCCACATAGAATGGTTTGCTCACCCATAAGGTCAGATTTAACTTCAGCTACGAATGAAGACTCTAGGCAACCTGCACGGTGACCACCTGTACCTGCGGCCCAAGCTTTAGCGATATCCCAGCCTTCGCCTTTAGGATCATTTTCTGGGTGAACAGCGATCAATGTTGGAACACCGAAGCCACGCTTGTACTCTTCACGTACTTCAGAACCTGGACACTTAGGTGCAACCATTACAACGGTAAGATCAGCACGTAATTGCATCCCTTCTTCAACAACATTGAAACCATGAGAGTAACCAAGAGCAGAGCCTTCTTTCATCAAAGGCATTACTGTCTCAACAACATTAGTGTGTTGCTTATCAGGAGTAAGATTAATAACTAGGTCTGCTTGAGGGATTAGCGTTTCGTAGCTACCAACTACAAAGCCGTTTTCGTCAGCGTTCTTGAATGATTGACGCTTCTCATCAATTGCAGCTTGGCGTAGAGCGTAAGATACGTCTAGACCTGAATCACGCATGTTTAGACCTTGATTTAGGCCTTGAGCACCACAGCCAACAATGACGATCTTCTTACCTTCAAGGTATTCAGCTTCAGTCGTAAATTCTTCACGATCCATGAAACGGCAGCGACCTAGTTGGTCTAGTTGCTCACGAAGGTTTAATGTATTGAAATAGTTAGCCATTGTAGGGCACTCCTTTAAAAATAAGTCCGTAAGGTCGATATACCTCTATCGAATGACTTCATACTAAAACAGACACCCCGTTGCTGAAAGTGATATATTCACAATTAGTTATTGCAATAAATGCAACATGGAAACGATCACAGAACATGAACATAAAATCTCTACAATTATTTATACATTTATGTGATAGCAAGAGTTTCAGCAAAACAGCTGCTGCTATGCACGTCAGTCCTTCGGCCCTTAGTCGTCAAATACAAAAGCTTGAGGAAGAAACCGGGCAAGAACTGCTTATCAGAGACAACCGAAGTGTTGACCTCACTCCAGCAGGGAAACATCTTTTGCCTGTGGCATTGAGCATCGTTGGCGAGTGGCAGCAATACAATCTTCACTTGAAAGGCGGAGAACAGGAGCTCAAGGGTGAGATCCGTATTTTCTGCTCCGTAACAGCAAGCTACAGTCACCTTCCTGAACTCATTACCGAATTCAGGGCTATTCATCCGTATATTGAGTTTAAGCTATCTACCGGTGATCCAGCACAATCCATCGACAAGATACTGAATGATGAGGCTGATATCGCTATTTCAGCTAAACCTGACATTTTGCCTTCAAGATTAGAATTCGAAACCATCAGCGATATACCACTGTCAGTGATCATCCCATCCGGTGTCAGTAGCTTTAGTCAGCAATTGCAATCCGAAAAGCCAAATTGGAATGAAGTGCCTTTTATCATTCCCGAAGCTGGTACTGCTCGTGAACGTGCAAATGAATGGTTCAAAAAGATGAAGATTAAGCCCAGTATTTACGCCCAGGTATCTGGACATGAGGCGATTGTAAGTATGGTAGCGCTGGGTTGTGGAGTGGGTATAGCTCCTGATGTCGTCATTAACAACAGTCCAGTGAGAGACAAAGTCGATCGTTTAAAAATAGAACCGATAAAACCGTTCGAACTAGGTGTCTGCTGTAAACGGTCTCAACTTGATAACCCACTGATTAGAGCGTTTTGGCAAGTAGCCGAAGGAAAGTATCTCCCTGACTAGTTAACTTTAGATATGCTGATTAAGGGAATAATAGAGAAGAGCACATTAGTGCTCTTTTTTCTAAATAGTAGATATGAAAAAGCCCGCTGATTTCTCAGCGGGCTTCTCAATAGTGGTGGAGGGATAGGGATTTGAACCCTAGAACCGCTATTAACGGTTGCCGGTTTTCAAGACCGGTGCTTTCGACCACTCAGCCATCCCTCCAACAAATTTTCATCAATAGATTAGTACACTAATGATGTTGTTAATTGCTAATGCAAGTAACGATACCTTTTTCTTCACTTCTAAAAAGTGAAAATAAATTTAGAGCCTGGCGATGTCCTACTCTCACATGGGGAAACCCCACACTACCATCGGCGCTATTGTGTTTCACTTCTGAGTTCGGCATGGAATCAGGTGGGTCCACAATGCTATGGTCGCCAAGCAAATTTTGCTTTTACTTTCAGTTTTTAAAAACCGAAGGCAAAATAATCTGGAAAGCTGATTCTCTATTCAATAGAGCAATAAAAGTTATATCTCTTCAAACGCATTCAAGGTCTGTCTTTGAGTCCACAAAACCCCTTGGGTGTTGTATGGTTAAGCCTCACGGGCAATTAGTACAGGTTAGCTCAATGCCTCGCAGCACTTACACACCCTGCCTATCAACGTCGTAGTCTACGACAACCCTTTAGGACACTTATAGTGCCAGGGAAAACTCATCTCAAGGCTCGCTTCCCGCTTAGATGCTTTCAGCGGTTATCGATTCCGAACTTAGCTACCGGGCAATGCCATTGGCATGACAACCCGAACACCAGAGGTTCGTCCACTCCGGTCCTCTCGTACTAGGAGCAGCCCCTTTCAATTTTCCAACGCCCACGGCAGATAGGGACCGAACTGTCTCACGACGTTCTAAACCCAGCTCGCGTACCACTTTAAATGGCGAACAGCCATACCCTTGGGACCGACTTCAGCCCCAGGATGTGATGAGCCGACATCGAGGTGCCAAACACCGCCGTCGATATGAACTCTTGGGCGGTATCAGCCTGTTATCCCCGGAGTACCTTTTATCCGTTGAGCGATGGCCCTTCCATTCAGAACCACCGGATCACTATGACCTGCTTTCGCACCTGCTCGAATTGTCATTCTCGCAGTCAAGCGGGCTTATGCCATTGCACTAACCACACGATGTCCAACCGTGTTTAGCCCACCTTCGTGCTCCTCCGTTACTCTTTGGGAGGAGACCGCCCCAGTCAAACTACCCACCAGGCACTGTCCGTAACCCCGATTCAGGGGCCAACGTTAGAACATCAAAACTACAAGGGTGGTATTTCAAGGACGACTCCATCACATCTAGCGACGCAGTTTCATAGTCTCCCACCTATCCTACACATGTAGGTTCAATGTTCAGTGCCAAGCTGTAGTAAAGGTTCACGGGGTCTTTCCGTCTAGCCGCGGGTACACTGCATCTTCACAGCGATTTCAATTTCACTGAGTCTCGGGTGGAGACAGCGTGGCCATCATTACGCCATTCGTGCAGGTCGGAACTTACCCGACAAGGAATTTCGCTACCTTAGGACCGTTATAGTTACGGCCGCCGTTTACCGGGGCTTCGATCAAGAGCTTCGACCGAAGTCTAACCCCATCAATTAACCTTCCGGCACCGGGCAGGCGTCACACCGTATACGTCATCTTACGATTTTGCACAGTGCTGTGTTTTTAATAAACAGTTGCAGCCACCTGGTATCTGCGACTCTCGTCTGCTCCATCCGCAAGGGACTTCACTGATAAGAGCGTACCTTCTCCCGAAGTTACGGTACCATTTTGCCTAGTTCCTTCACCCGAGTTCTCTCAAGCGCCTTGGTATTCTCTACCCGACCACCTGTGTCGGTTTGGGGTACGATTCCTTACAATCTGAAGCTTAGAGACTTTTCCTGGAAGCATGGCATCAATGACTTCACTACCGTAGTAGCTCGACATCGTATCTCAGCGTTAATGAAAGTCCGGATTTACCTAAACTTTCCGCCTACATACTTGAACCTGGACAACCGTCGCCAGGCCCACCTAGCCTTCTCCGTCCCCCCATCGCAATTGTAAGAAGTACGGGAATATTAACCCGTTTCCCATCGACTACGCCTTTCGGCCTCGCCTTAGGAGTCGACTTACCCTGCCCCGATTAACGTTGGACAGGAACCCTTGGTCTTCCGGCGAGGGAGTTTTTCACTCCCTTTATCGTTACTCATGTCAGCATTCGCACTTCTGATACCTCCAGCAGCCCTTACAGACCACCTTCAACGGCTTACAGAACGCTCCCCTACCCCACATACCCTAAGGTACGTAGCCGCAGCTTCGGTGTATAGCTTAGCCCCGTTACATCTTCCGCGCAGGCCGACTCGACCAGTGAGCTATTACGCTTTCTTTAAATGATGGCTGCTTCTAAGCCAACATCCTGGCTGTCTGAGCCTTCCCACATCGTTTCCCACTTAGCTATACTTTGGGACCTTAGCTGGCGGTCTGGGTTGTTTCCCTCTCCACGACGGACGTTAGCACCCGCCGTGTGTCTCCCGGATAGTACTTACTGGTATTCGGAGTTTGCAAAGGGTTGGTAAGTCGGGATGACCCCCTAGCCTTAACAGTGCTCTACCCCCAGTAGTATTCGTCCGAGGCGCTACCTAAATAGCTTTCGGGGAGAACCAGCTATCTCCAGGTTTGATTGGCCTTTCACCCCTAGCCACAAGTCATCCGCTAATTTTTCAACATTAGTCGGTTCGGTCCTCCAGTTGATGTTACTCAACCTTCAACCTGCCCATGGCTAGATCACCTGGTTTCGGGTCTAATCCTAGCAACTGTACGCCCAGTTAAGACTCGGTTTCCCTACGGCTCCCCTAAACGGTTAACCTTGCTACTAAAATTAAGTCGCTGACCCATTATACAAAAGGTACGCAGTCACACCACGAAGGTGCTCCTACTGCTTGTACGTACACGGTTTCAGGTTCTATTTCACTCCCCTCACAGGGGTTCTTTTCGCCTTTCCCTCACGGTACTGGTTCACTATCGGTCAGTCAGTAGTATTTAGCCTTGGAGGATGGTCCCCCCATATTCAGACAGGATATCACGTGTCCCGCCCTACTCGATTTCACTGATTATGATGTGTCGGTTACGGGGCTATCACCCTTTGTTGCGCCACTTTCCAGAGGCTTCACCTGCATCATTAAAAGCTTAAGGGCTAATCCAATTTCGCTCGCCGCTACTTTCGGAATCTCGGTTGATTTCTCTTCCTCGGGGTACTTAGATGTTTCAGTTCCCCCGGTTTGCCTCCTGTTGCTATGTATTCACAACAGGATACGTGCTTATGCACGCGGGTTTCCCCATTCAGAAATCCCAGACTCAAAAGGTTATTACTACCTAATCTGGGCTTATCGCAAGTTATTACGTCTTTCATCGCCTCTGACTGCCAAGGCATCCACCGTGTACGCTTAGTCACTTAACCATACAACCCGAAAGGGTCTTAGTGTATGGCAACTAACCAAGGTTTTTGGTTGTCATTAAGAAGGGTTAATTCTTAATGACTGTTTGCCGGACTCAATTGTGAATCAAACTAAGTTTGATTCGAATACAAGACACTTGAATGTGTTTGTTGTGTTTATACTGTTCTTATTAACTAAGAGCAGATAAACATTGAGAACTTTTAAATTTGATTTGAATTACTCGTAAGTAATCAAATCAGTCAGCTTTCCAAATTGTTAAAGAGCAAGAGTTTCTCAAGTTTTAAACTTTCAAAACCATTTTTAAAAACTCTCTTCAGACTTTTGTCATCAAAGAATGTTTAAAGATGGTGGGCGATACCGGGCTCGAACCAGTGACCCCCTGCTTGTAAGGCAGGTGCTCTCCCAACTGAGCTAATCGCCCATGATAGTTTTAATTCCTTCATGGAGAAAGAATGGTGGAGCTATGCGGGATCGAACCGCAGACCTCCTGCGTGCAAGGCAGGCGCTCTCCCAGCTGAGCTATAGCCCCATATTTTTATTTCCTTGGGAGGAAATGGTGGGTCGTGCAGGATTCGAACCTGCGACCAATTGATTAAAAGTCAACTGCTCTACCAACTGAGCTAACGACCCAATGGTATCCCGTAGGGGAGTCGAACCCCTGTTACCGCCGTGAAAGGGCGGTGTCCTAGGCCTCTAGACGAACGGGACACTGCAATTTATCTCTACTTTAAAAGTAGAAACAAACTTCGAAGAACTTGGGAGTTCTTCATCTCTTTGCTTTTCTAAACCTAATCAATCTGTGTGGACACTCATCGTGGTATCTTCGTATAAGGAGGTGATCCAGCCCCAGGTTCCCCTAGGGCTACCTTGTTACGACTTCACCCCAGTCATGAACCACAAAGTGGTGAGCGTCCTCCCCGAAAGGTTAAACTACCCACTTCTTTTGCAGCCCACTCCCATGGTGTGACGGGCGGTGTGTACAAGGCCCGGGAACGTATTCACCGTGACATTCTGATTCACGATTACTAGCGATTCCGACTTCATGGAGTCGAGTTGCAGACTCCAATCCGGACTACGACGCACTTTTTGGGATTCGCTCACTATCGCTAGCTTGCTGCCCTCTGTATGCGCCATTGTAGCACGTGTGTAGCCCTACTCGTAAGGGCCATGATGACTTGACGTCGTCCCCACCTTCCTCCGGTTTGTCACCGGCAGTCTCCCTGGAGTTCCCACCATTACGTGCTGGCAAACAAGGATAAGGGTTGCGCTCGTTGCGGGACTTAACCCAACATTTCACAACACGAGCTGACGACAGCCATGCAGCACCTGTCTCAGAGCTCCCGAAGGCACACATGCGTCTCCGCTGGCTTCTCTGGATGTCAAGAGTAGGTAAGGTTCTTCGCGTTGCATCGAATTAAACCACATGCTCCACCGCTTGTGCGGGCCCCCGTCAATTCATTTGAGTTTTAATCTTGCGACCGTACTCCCCAGGCGGTCTACTTAACGCGTTAGCTCCGAAAGCCACGGCTCAAGGCCACAACCTCCAAGTAGACATCGTTTACGGCGTGGACTACCAGGGTATCTAATCCTGTTTGCTCCCCACGCTTTCGCATCTGAGTGTCAGTGCCTGTCCAGGGGGCCGCCTTCGCCACTGGTATTCCTTCAGATCTCTACGCATTTCACCGCTACACCTGAAATTCTACCCCCCTCTACAGCACTCTAGTTCACCAGTTTCAAATGCAGTTCCGAGGTTGAGCCCCGGGCTTTCACATCTGACTTAATGAACCACCTGCATGCGCTTTACGCCCAGTAATTCCGATTAACGCTCGCACCCTCCGTATTACCGCGGCTGCTGGCACGGAGTTAGCCGGTGCTTCTTCTGTTGCTAACGTCAAGAGGTAACGCTATTAACGTTACCCCCTTCCTCACAACTGAAAGTACTTTACAACCCGAAGGCCTTCTTCATACACGCGGCATGGCTGCATCAGGCTTTCGCCCATTGTGCAATATTCCCCACTGCTGCCTCCCGTAGGAGTCTGGACCGTGTCTCAGTTCCAGTGTGGCTGATCATCCTCTCAGACCAGCTAGGGATCGTCGCCTTGGTGAGCCATTACCTCACCAACTAGCTAATCCCACCTAGGCATATCTTGACGCGAGAGGCCCGAAGGTCCCTCTCTTTGGCCCGTAGGCATTATGCGGTATTAGCCATCGTTTCCAATGGTTATCCCCCACATCAAGGCAATTTCCTAGGCATTACTCACCCGTCCGCCGCTCGACGCCCATTAACGCACCCGAAGGATTGTTAGTGTCGTTTCCGCTCGACTTGCATGTGTTAGGCCTGCCGCCAGCGTTCAATCTGAGCCATGATCAAACTCTTCAATTTAAAGTTTTGATTACCTAAATTAATAGGTGTGACTCAACGAATACTGACTTCAAAACTAATATTCATGTAAACATGAACATGTAATTCTAAAGTTATTACCCCTCTCTTCTTAAATAAATAGGAACAGAATGGTAATGAATTGACTGTGCCGATTAACTACAAGTAGTTAAACGTATTGGTCACTCAGTTCACTGAAATCATTTGATTCCGAAGAATCTGTTTTATCTAACGATAAAACGTTTTGATATTCATCAACGAGTGCCCACACAGATTGATAGGTTTAAATTGTTAAAGAGCTTTTCCTTTTTGAGCTTCGCTCAAATCGGACGGCCATTTTAGCGATTTAAGTTTTAGTGTCAACCACTATTTTCAAAACTTTTTTCAAGCGCTTAGCTTGGCTAATTTGACCTGCTGATTCGTTTTGGTTTCTTACGAAGCCTTCCCGTTTCAACGAGGTCGCATTATAGAGATTTCGATCACACTGGCAAGCCCTTTTTGAAGTTTTTCTCGTTTTTTTATTCGTTCGATTAAAAAGAGCACAAAACGCCTCAAAAGTAGGCTTTTCTCTTACATGTCTTGCAGTTTCTTAGAGAATAAAGAGACTTTTTCCCAGTTCGTGTACTCAACTTCCTTAGTTGTATCCGTTTCTCCGCCTGTCATATTCATAATGAAGCGAATCATGGTTTTATCGAACCAATTATAACGTGGGTAATAGAGGGCACCCGCGAATACACCGATCAAAGTCGGCTGCCACGGTGACTTGAGAAGAAACTTCTTAATATAAGCGCTACCTTCAGGGGTATCTTTACCTTGGTCTTCTTTACGAGCCGTTAAGTTAACGCAGAAGAAAGCGACCTTGTTTGATTGCAGCTGAGTAAGGTTGGCATTAATGAATTGATATAGCTTCTTATTAAGGTGACCATAACGAATAGATGCACCAATCAACACTCTGTCGTACTGAGCAAAGTCGACATTACCAATAGTGTGCAAATCTTGAAGCTCACATTCGAACCCATTCATTTCTTCTTTTATATAGTTCAAGATTTTCTTGGTCTGCCCTTCACGGCTTGAATACAAAAATAGAGCTTTTGCCACAATATGTCCTTAGCTACGCCAAAACGTAGGGGTCAATAAAATTAATAAGGTGAATATTTCTAAACGTCCAAACAGCATAGACACGATCAATACCCACTTGGCTTTGTCATTAACATCGCCAAAGTGCATTGCGACCTCGCCAAGACCAGGACCAAGGTTATTCAATGTTGCCGCCACGGCAGAGAAAGCGCTTAGCTCATCCATCCCCGTAGCAATAAGAGCCAACATGCAAACCACAAAAACCAATGCGTATGCAGAAAAGAAGCCCCAAACCGCATCCACGACACGTTGTGGTAACGCCGAACCACCAACCTTTATGGTATAGACAGCACGCGGGTGGACAAGACGCTTCATTTCACGAGCACCCTGTAAAGTAAGCAGTAATATTCGAATAACTTTCATACCGCCACCCGTTGAACCTGCACAACCACCTATAAAAGAAGAGAACAGAAGCAGCACAGGTAAGAATAACGGCCACTCAGAGAAACCGGTGGTGGTGAAGCCTGCGGTTGTTGAAATAGATACTGTCTGGAACAACGCTTGATCGAAAGCATCATAATACGAATCGTAAGAGTGATGATTCAGCAGTAATAAGAAACAAACTAAGAACAGGACGACTTGAATAAAGATAAAGGCGCGAAACTCAGGATCTTTCCAGTAATATTTAGGATGTACGCCACCAGAAGCAAATGCCGCAAAGTGAAGAGAATAGTTACATGCAGATATAAGAAGGAACACGACCGTAATCATGTTAATCGCAGGGCTATTGAAGTAACCCATACTTGCATCGTGAGTCGAGAAGCCACCAATAGCAATGGTTGAGAAACTGTGACTGATTGCATCAAAGAAGCTCATACCAGCAAGCCAAAACGCGACCGCACAAGCAATAGTTAAGCTTAAATAGATGTACCAAAGCGCTTTTGCCGTTTCAGCAATACGCGGAGTCATCTTGCTGTCTTTTACTGGACCCGGGATCTCAGCACGATATAGCTGCATACCACCGATACCCAGAACAGGAAGGATGGCTACCGCCAATACGATGATACCCATACCACCAAACCATTGCAGGAATTGGCGGTAAAATAGAATGGCTTTAGGTAGATCATCGAGGCCAACAATTACGGTTGCACCTGTCGTCGTTAATGCAGAAAATGATTCAAAAAAGGCGTCAGTAACCGAAACACTCGGATTATCCGCGATCAAAAACGGTAATGCACCTGCACTGCCGATTACCGTCCAGAACAACACCACAATGAGAAAGCCATCTCGCGCCTTCAATTCATGTTTATAGCGTCGGTTTGGAAACCAGCAAGTTGCTCCACAAAATAATAGAACGAAGAAAGTCGTCACAAATGGCACACCCGCACCATCTCTATAGATCAGTGCGACGAGCGCAGGTGCGAGCATTGATACACTAAAAAGTGCTAATAATAATCCGACGATTCGAATAATTGAGCGAAATTGCATGAGCTATTGAACGAAGCGAAATGCTTCACACTTCCTAGTTGTCTTTGACTTTCGTTACCAGTGCCTTAGCACCGCTTTTATTGATCATGGTTTGGGTAAACGAATCTACCTGAAGGAGCTCTATTTCAATAATAAGCTCAACTTGAACACCATAATCCGCTTGGACTTCAACAGCCTGATGCTGAGCCATAATGGATTGCGCGATTGGCACAAAGCCATAGTCTAACTCTAGCCGTAATTTTGTGGTTATTTTTTTCTCGATAGTTTGAAGCAGCTTGAGAGCTTGTTGTACGCCACCACCGTAAGCCTTTACTAGGCCAACCGTTCCAAGCTTGATTCCGCCAGAATAACGAGTAACAACAGCCGTCAGTTCACCAACACCAGAACCAGACAGTTGCGCCAAGATAGGCTTACCCGCAGTACCAGATGGCTCTCCATCGTCACTAAAGCCCCATTGCATTGAGTCTTCAGGTCGCCCTGCAGCAAAGCCCCAACAATTATGTCGCGCTGATGAATGCTCTTTTTTTACCTGTTCTACGAACTGTTTAGCAGCTTCTACACTTGGAGTATGAGCAAGATGAGTAATGAAGACGCTCTTCTTAATCTCTTCTTCAAACAGAGCCGACGCTGACGGTATTAAATAGGGCTGTTCATTCATATCGTTAACTTAATTAATCAGAGCGGCGAAGTGTATCACGCGTGAATAATAAGGGTTAGAGGATCTGTGCTATCGCACAATGTTAAACAATTGTTTAAAAAATGTATTGAAATTCACCAAGCAGAGGTACAAACTAAGATAACTGGTCTTACCAGGTATTCTACAATAATAGAAAGATAACAAGATTCTCTCAAACAATCGTGGATTGTATGTCATGGAGATAGACAATGATTTACCAAGCTAACACCTTACAGGTAAAGGAATTACAAGATGGTATTGCAGAACTTAGCTTCTGTGCTCCGGCCTCTGTAAACAAACTCGACCTTGCGACTTTAGAATCACTAGATAAAGCGTTAGATGCTCTTAATGCTCACGCTGGATTACGTGGTTTAATCTTAACTTCAAACAAAGACGCGTTCATCGTAGGCGCAGACATCACTGAATTTCTTGGCCTATTTGCTAAGCCAGAAGCAGAACTTGATGAATGGTTAAGATTCGCTAATTCAATTTTCAGCAAGCTCGAAGACCTTCCTGTCCCAACTCTTTCAATGATGCGTGGCCATGCCCTTGGCGGCGGCTGTGAATGTGTCTTAGCGACCGATTTCCGTATCGGTGACAAGACCACCAGCATAGGCCTACCAGAAACCAAACTTGGCATCATGCCTGGCTTTGGTGGTTGTGTGCGTCTGCCACGTGTTATCGGTGCTGACAGTGCAATGGAAATTATCACGCAAGGCAAAGCATGCCGTGCAGATGAAGCACTTAAAGTTGGCTTGTTAGATGCGATTGTTGAAACAGACCAACTATTAGAATCAGCGATTAACACTGTTTCTCTAGCAGCCAATGAGAAACTCGATTGGCAGCTACGTCGTAAACAAAAAACATCAGCGCTTTCACTAAGCAAACTAGAAGCGATGATGAGCTTTACTATGGCTAAGGGCTTAGTGGCTCAAAAAGCAGGGCCTCATTATCCAGCACCAATCACTTCGGTAATTGCTATTGAAGAAGCAGCGCGCAGCGATCGCGATGCAGCGTTAGACATCGAACGTAAACACTTCGTTAAACTAGCAAAATCGGAAGAAGCAAAAGCATTAGTTGGCTTATTCCTGAATGACCAATACATCAAAGGCCTAGCGAAACAAGCTGGTAAGTCTGCCAACAAAGCGACTGAACGTGCAGCGGTACTTGGTGCTGGCATCATGGGCGGCGGTATTGCTTACCAGTCAGCGTTGAAAGGCGTGCCAGTGATGATGAAAGACATCGCACAAGCATCGCTTGATCTTGGTATGAACGAAGCTTCTAAGCTGTTGAATAAACGCTTATCGCGCGGTCGCCTAGATGGATTCAAGATGGCAGGCATTCTATCTTCTATTACTCCAAGCCTACATTACGCAGGTGTTGAGCAGTCAGATGTGATTGTGGAAGCGGTTGTAGAGAACCCTAAAGTAAAAGCAGCGGTACTGAGCGAAGTGGAAGGCTTGGTGGGTGAAGACACGGTTCTTACATCAAACACCTCAACGATTCCAATCAACCTATTAGCGAAATCTTTGAAGCGCCCAGAAAACTTCTGTGGCATGCACTTCTTTAACCCCGTTCACCGCATGCCTTTAGTTGAGATCATCCGTGGCGAACATACTTCAGAAGAAACCATTAATCGCGTAGTCGCTTACGCAGCGAAGATGGGTAAATCCCCTATCGTTGTTAACGACTGCCCAGGCTTCTTCGTTAACCGTGTACTTTTCCCTTACTTTGGCGGTTTCAGCATGTTGCTACGTGACGGCGCTGACTTCACGAAGATCGATAAAGTGATGGAACGTAAGTTCGGTTGGCCAATGGGCCCTGCGTACTTGCTAGATGTTGTTGGTTTAGACACCGCACACCATGCACAAGCAGTAATGGCGCAAGGTTTCCCTGAGCGTATGGGGAAAGAGGGTCGTGATGCAATTGATGCACTTTACGTCGCTGAAAAATACGGCCAGAAGAACGGCAGCGGTTTCTACACGTACAGCGTAGACAAACGCGGTCGCCCGAAGAAAACCTTCTCTGAAGACATTCTTCCTATCTTGGCTGACGTATGCCAACAGCCACAAGACTTTGATGACCAGACAATTATCCAACGTGTGATGATTCCTATGATCAACGAAGTGGTGCTTTGTTTAGAAGAAGGCATCATCGCGACACCGCAAGAAGCGGATATGGCATTGGTTTACGGTTTAGGCTTCCCTCCATTCAGAGGCGGCGTATTCCGCTACTTAGACAGTGTGGGTATTGGTAACTTCGTTGATATGGCGAAGAGCTACCAAGACTTAGGTGCAATGTACCAAGTTCCTCAACTATTGCTTGATATGGCTGCGAAAGGCGAAAGCTTTTACGACGGCCAACAAGTCAGTTCTCTGTAACCCACATTTGGAAAAGGAATAGCAAAATGAATAATGTAGTTGTTGTTGATTGCCTTCGTACCCCAATGGGACGTTCCAAAGGTGGAGCTTTCCGTCACACTCGTGCTGAAGATCTATCGGCACATTTGATGAAAGGCATTTTAGAGCGCAACCCAGAAGTAGACCCTGTCGAAATTGAAGACATTTACTGGGGTTGTGTACAACAAACGCTAGAGCAAGGCTTTAACGTGGCTCGTAACGCTGCTTTGCTTGCTGGCCTACCGATTGAAATTGGTGCAGTAACGGTGAACCGTTTATGTGGTTCATCTATGCAAGCTTTGCATGATGCTGCTCGTTCAATCATGGTTGGAGATGCGGAAATCTGCTTGATAGGTGGTGTAGAACACATGGGTCATGTACCTATGAACCACGGTGTCGATTTCCACCCAGGCATGTCTAAGCACGTAGCAAAAGCAGCAGGAATGATGGGCTTAACGGCTGAGATGCTTGGCAAGATGCATGGCATCAGTCGTGAAGACCAAGATGCCTTCGCTGCTCGTTCACACGCCAGAGCACAAGCTGCAACAGTAGAAGGTCGTTTCAAGAACGAAATCCTACCAACAGAAGCTCACGCGGCAGACGGTTCACTTTTCACTCTGGATTACGATGAAGTTATTCGCCCAGAAACAACGGTTAAAGGTCTATCTCAACTTCGTCCTGTATTTGACCCAGCAAACGGAACGGTAACAGCAGGTACCTCATCGGCATTGTCTGATGGTGCATCGGCAATGTTGATCATGAGTGAAGATAAAGCCAACGCGCTTGGCCTTAAGATTCGCGCTCGCGTGAAGTCAATGGCTATCGCAGGCTGCGATCCTTCAATCATGGGTTACGGTCCAGTACCGGCGACTCAAAAAGCGTTAAAACGTGCAGGTCTGAACATTGAAGACATGGGCGTTATTGAACTCAACGAAGCGTTCGCGGCTCAATCTCTTCCATGTGCGAAAGATCTCGGTCTATTGGATGTAGTTGACGAGAAAGTTAACCTTAACGGTGGTGCAATTGCACTCGGTCACCCACTAGGTTGTTCTGGTTCTCGTATCTCGACAACCCTAATCAACCTAATGGAAGCACAAGACGTGAAATACGGCTTGGCGACTATGTGTATTGGTTTAGGCCAAGGTATTGCAACGGTATTTGAACGCCCATAGCGTTTACTGACTATAATACTTGAAGGGTAATCTTTTGTGCAGCTATATTTATATAGCTGCACTTTTTATTACTCGACGTTCAACAATGCATCGATTCGTTCAGCGAACTCAACGAGAGGAAAACCAACACTGACATCTATGCACAAAACGCATATATTCAATGTTGATGTTTCATTATTTTTTCTCGGATGATTCAACTAAAGTTACTTCAGTTTCCTAATATTCCTCCACGGAGCAGATCATGTTTAAAGCACTTGTACTAAACCAAGAAGACAAAAAAACTATCGCGTCAGTTGCCCAAGTTGAAGAGTCTCAATTACCAGAAGGTAACGTGAAGATCGATGTTAGCTACTCTTCTTTGAACTACAAAGATGGTTTGGCGATTACAGGTAAAGGGCGTATTGTTCGTAACTTCCCTATGGTTCCTGGTATCGACCTTTCAGGTGTGGTTTCACAATCTGATGACCCACGCTACAAAGCAGGCGATGAAGTTGTTCTAACGGGTTGGGGGGTAGGTGAAGGTCACTGGGGCGGCATGGCTGAGAAAGCCAGCCTAAACGGTGATTGGTTAGTGCCAATGCCAGCAGGTCTAGACGCTAAGAAAGTAATGGCAATCGGTACAGCAGGCTTCACAGCAATGCTTTGTGTGCAAGCTATCGTAGACGCAGGCATCAAGCCAGAAGACGGTGAAATTCTAGTAACTGGTGCAAGTGGTGGCGTAGGTAGTGTGTCTATCACTCTACTAAACCAACTGGGCTACAAAGTGGCAGCGGTTACTGGTCGTGCATCTGCAAACGGTGAACTACTTAAATCACTAGGCGCAACACGCATTGTAGAGCGTGCTGAACTAGAAGAACCAGCTAAGCCACTAGAGAAACAACTGTGGGCTGGCGCCATCGATACAGTAGGCAGCAAAGTACTTGCGAAAGTATTGGCGCAAATTGATTACAATGGCGCGGTAGCGATGTGTGGTCTAGCAGGCGGTTTTGACTTACCGACTACGGTAATGCCATTCATTCTGCGTAACGTTCGCCTACAAGGTGTTGATTCTGTAATGTGCCCTCGAGAAAAACGTATTAAAGCGTGGGAACAACTTGCTGAGTTACTACCTGATTCTTTCTACGGCCAAGCGACTAAAGAAGTGTCTTTAGATGGCGCTATTCAAGCTGCAGAAGACATCACTAACGGTCAAATCACTGGTCGCGTAGTTATAAAGCTTAAGTAATCAGCTAGAACCTTAAATATCCCAGAATAACAAAGGGCTGATAGTAATCAGCCCTTTTGCATTTTTGTCATTTGGATCGAGTACACCAAAGCTAGATCTCAGTTAACCCAAGCCAACATCCGCAATACGCTTCTGGATCAACTCACCGCATTCGTCTTTTACTACCCTTCTTAACCATTGTTGCGAGGCAGAAGAATCACAGCGTGAATGCCAGATCAATGAGTAATCAAACGGCATAAACTCGAATGGTAGCGGCTTAACGACTAAGTCATAACGCTCTGCCACCAAATAAGCCAAATCAGCGGGTACAGTTATCACTAATGGCATTCTATCAACAATCGCTAATGCAGCCTCAAGGTGATAAGCGCGCAGCACCATTTTTCGTGGTTGTTGATTGGCTAAAGCGTTATCGAGTAAAGCCTTAACACCATCACTGATCGCAATCATCGCGTGAGGTAAAGAAACATAATCTTCAAGGCTTAAAGGCTGATCCGCCAATGGGTGGTTTTTAGATAACAAGCAAGATACGCCCACAGGCCCCAAGACTTCTTGATGAAGTGGTGCGATGCTGCCATTCGGACGACAAATCGCCATATCGACACGTTCGGTGCTGAGTTGCTTAAACAAATGCTCATGCTGCAGCGATGCAAACTCCAAAGAGATGTTCGGTGCTTGCTCATAAATCTTAGGTAACGCATAAGGCAAGATGGTTTGCATCGCGTAGTCAGTAGTCGCGATCAAAAAACGCTCGCTACAATAATAAGGATCGAAATCACTCGGACTAAGCAATTGACGGAATGATTCTAAAGGTTGATCAATACGCTGGCTGATCTCGAGTGCTTTTTTGGTGGGAATAAGATGCTGACCTTGGCGTGTAAACAAGGGGTCGTTGAGTAGCTCTCTTAAGCGACCTAATACTCGGCTGGTTGCCGATTGGCTTAGGTTAAGACGAAGTGCAGCCTGACTAACACTGCCCTCTTCAATCAATACCTTTAAGGCGACCAGTAAATTCAGGTCTCTACGATAGATGTCTTCTAATTCCACGCCACTTACCTAGCTGTATAAAATTATCATTGGTCACTAAGTTGTTTATAGCATGCTTTAGATAAAAAAAATCCCGCAATTACGCGGGGAAGCCCAAGAAAATCTGGGGATAGTGTCGGAATGTTGTCGTATCGGATTTGCTTGTTGTATCCGGGTTAGTGCTCTTGCTCCTCGGCTATGCCTTGCCAACGGCGCATCTCTACCCAAATACCTATAATCGTTGCTACTATGCCAAAGATTGGCATTAGAGAGGTCTCTGTCGATGAGCTTAGTACTAACGCACAAAAAGAAATAAAACAGAGAACTGAATAAATTGTTAATCTATCTAATCCTGTCAACATCGCCACTCCTTAGCTAGTTGCCTTTGTTTCAAGTTGTTATCAACTTGTTAACTAAGTTATAGGAAATGATTCTGTTTGCCAAGCACTTATTGCATATTTTTTCTGCAGACGTATTATTCACTCGTTAGATAGATATAGAGATTCAAACCATGACATTCAAACCTGAACTGGCAACCCACACTTTAGAAGCTGAAGGCCTGCGTTGCCCAGAACCAGTAATGATGGTCAGGAAGACAATTAGAAACATGCAGGATGGCGATGTGTTACTGGTAAAAGCTGACGACCCTTCGACAACTCGTGATATTCCGAGCTTTTGTCGTTTTATGGATCATCAGTTAGTCGGCCAAGCGACTGAAGCTTTGCCTTACCAATATTTGATAAGAAAAGGTTTGGAGACATAAAGCCTCACCTAAATCTCAAGCATCAAAAAAGCCGCTCGTACCTTATGTTCTTAAACAGAACTCAGAGTACGAGCGGCTTTTTGTCTATTCGTTTCTAGATTTTTTTGCAGATGCTCAAGCTGATGCTGAATTTCTCGGATATCTTTTCGCATAGGAATAATATGCGCGACTCGAATCCAAGCCTCTACCGCAAGTCCAGTCATGATCATAGCGCCGGCGACCATGGGTAGCCACATGTCCGTCAGCACCATGCCTAATAGTGTAAGTGCAAGACCAAAGGTAAATAGATAGCTTTGGCTTTGTGGAGTAATACCCATATAACGCGTCAACATAATCATGCCCTCGTGTGCTTAACTCACAAGATTAAAATATCATGACAAGTCTGAAAGTTATATGTCCATTCGCTCGATAAACCCCACAATACTGTAAGAGTATGACCTACAACACAATACTATACTGGTTGAATATAATGAGACTCAGTACCACCGCTTAATAGAACGCAGCTGCTATAGCCAAACCCACGAATAACGAGGCCGTGATCTTGCGAATCAGGTCAAGTGGCATCTTATCTGCCGATAGTTTACCAATGATCATCACGGGCACGTTCGCCAGCAACATACCAATGGTAGTACCGAGTATTACCCACGTTAAAGCATCCGAATATTGAGCTCCTAGAATGGAGGTCGCAATCTGGGTCTTATCACCAATCTCAGCAATGAAGAAAGCGATAAAACTGGCGACAAACGGCCCTCGGTTCGAGATCTGCGCATCATCGTCTAATTTATCAGGGATCAGAATCCAGCCCGCCATCGCAATGAAGCTGACCACCAGCACCCACTTAAGCACTTCAGGAGATAAATAATCGGCGACCACAACCCCGAGCCACGCAGCAAGGGCATGGTTGGCGATAGTGGCAAAGAAAATAGCCGTAATAATAGGTAACGGTTTTCGATATCGACTGGCTAATAAAAGGGATAACAACTGAGTCTTATCACCGATCTCGGCTAAGGCGACAGTTGTAATTGAAATTGCTAAAACGCTCACGACATGCTCATTTGGGATGAGGATTATTATATTTAACCAAAGACAAACCTCGCGCCCCATCCCGGTTCACGATGCTTGTCTAAGGTCTTGCTAAGCGCCACCAAGGTGGTGGTTGCCTCGAACGCCATGATGATTTTGCATCAATTATGTTGACGGACGAACTCATTCAATAGGATATGAATAAGTAAGCTACTCCCCAAAGACCGCGAGATTTTAATCACCCACGCTTTCAAACACAAGTGTCAAAGTTATCAAAATATCTACTTGTACCGAAAAACAAACATTAAAGGCAAAAAAATCCACTAAACGACATTTTAGACCACTAATTAAACAAGATTACCCCTACTCGCTTTACCAATATCTCGGTATACTCAGAGGTTATTTTTATCATTCATTTAAAAGAATCGCGCGAACCTGACTATGCAAAAATACGATATCAAAACCTTCCAGGAATGATCCTCGCGCTGCAGGATTACTGGGCACAAAACGGTTGTACCATTGTTCAACCACTAGATATGGAAGTAGGTGCTGGCACCTCTCACCCAATGACATGTCTACGTGCACTTGGCCCAGAGCCAATGTCTACGGCATACGTTCAACCTTCTCGTCGTCCGACCGATGGTCGTTACGGTGAAAACCCGAACCGCCTGCAGCACTACTATCAATTCCAAGTAGCTCTAAAACCTTCTCCAGATAACATCCAGGAGTTGTACTTAGGCTCGCTTGAAGTTCTTGGTGTCGACCCACTTGTTCACGATATTCGCTTCGTAGAAGACAACTGGGAAAACCCAACACTAGGCGCATGGGGTCTTGGTTGGGAAGTATGGCTAAACGGTATGGAAGTGACTCAATTCACTTACTTCCAACAAGTTGGCGGCCTTGAGTGTAAGCCTGTAACGGGTGAGATCACTTACGGTATCGAGCGTCTAGCAATGTACATCCAGGAAGTAGACTCTGTTTACGACCTTGTATGGAACGTAGCACCAGACGGCTCTAACGTGACTTACGGTGACATCTTCCACCAAAACGAAGTTGAGCAATCAACGTACAACTTCGAGCACGCAGACGTAGATTTCCTATTCACTTTCTTCGACCAGTGCGAAAAAGAGTGTAAAGAGCTACTTGAGCTTGAGAAGCCACTGCCGCTTCCAGCTTACGAGCGCATTCTAAAAGCAGGTCACGCATTCAACATCCTTGATGCGCGTAAAGCTATCTCTGTAACAGAGCGTCAACGTTACATCCTTCGTATCCGCAACCTGACTAAAGCTGTTGCAGAAGCGTACTACGCGTCACGTGAAGCGCTTGGCTTCCCAATGTGCCGATCTGTAGAAGAAAAGGAAGGTAAATAATCATGGCGAAGAATTTTCTAATTGAACTGGGTACGGAAGAGCTTCCACCAACGGCACTTCGTTCTCTAGCAGAAGCCTTTGCTTCTAACTTTGAAGCAGGTCTTAAAACGGCTGAGCTTTCTCACGAAGGCATCAAGTGGTACGCAGCACCTCGTCGTCTAGCACTTAAAGTGACAGCACTGGCTGAAGGCCAAGCAGACAAAGTCGTTGAGAAGCGCGGTCCTGCAATTTCTGTTGCATTCGATGCTGAAGGCAACGCGACGAAAGCTGCACAAGGTTGGGCTCGTGGTAACGGTATTACTGTTGAGCAAGCTGACCGTCTGAAAACAGACAAAGGCGAGTGGCTTCTTTTCAAACAAGAAGTGGCTGGCAAACCAGTACAAGAATTGGTAATGGACATCGCTGCGAAAGCACTGGCTGGCCTACCAATTCCTAAAGCAATGCGCTGGGGTAACTCAGACATTCAATTTATCCGTCCAGTGAAAACACTGACTGTACTACTAGGCGATGAGCTTGTTGAAGGCAAAATCCTAGGCATAGCTTCTGCTCGTACTATCCGTGGCCACCGTTTCATGGGCGAACAAGAGTTCACAATCGACTCTGCTGACCAATACCCTGCGATCTTAGAAGAGCACGGTAAAGTAATGGCAGATTACGATGCGCGTAAAGCGATCATCCTTGCTGATGCTAAAAAAGCAGCAGACGCGGTTGGCGGTATTGCTGACCTAGAAGATGACCTTGTTGAAGAAGTGACCTCTTTGGTTGAATGGCCAGTGGTGCTTACTGCTAAGTTTGAGCAAGAGTTCCTAAAAGTACCTTCTGAAGCCTTGGTTTACACCATGAAAGGCGACCAGAAGTACTTCCCAGTGTATGACGCTGATAAGAATCTTCTGCCAAACTTCATCTTCGTTTCGAACATCGAGTCTAAAGAGCCTCGTCACGTAATCGAAGGTAACGAGAAGGTTGTACGTCCACGTCTTGCTGATGCTGAGTTCTTCTTCAACACCGACCGTAAGCGTCCGCTGATCGACCGTCTTGCTGAACTAGACCAAGCTATCTTCCAGAAGCAACTGGGTACTATCAAAGACAAAACAGACCGCATCACAGAACTTGCTGGCTACATTGCAGAGCAAATTGATGCTGACGTTGAAAAGTCTAAGCGTGCTGGCCTACTGGCTAAGTGTGACCTAATGACATCAATGGTATTCGAATTTACGGATACTCAAGGTGTGATGGGCATGCACTACGCAACGCACGATGGTGAAGACGAGCAAGTAGCACTAGCACTTTACGAGCAGTACATGCCTCGTTTCGCGGGTGACACACTACCAAGCACTGGTATTTCATCTGCTGTAGCAATGGCAGACAAGCTAGACACTATCGTAGGTATCTTCGGTATTGGCCAAGCACCAAAAGGTTCTGACCCATTCGCCCTACGTCGTGCATCACTAGGTGTGCTACGTATCATCGTTGAAAACGGCTACAACCTAGACCTAACGGATCTAATCGGTAAAGCAAAAGAGCTACTAGGCGACAAGCTAACTAACGAAAACGTAGAAGCTGACGTTATCGACTTCATGCTAGGTCGTTTCCGCGCATGGTACCAAGATGCTGGTTTCAGCGTTGATATAATCCAAGCGGTACTAGCACGTCGTCCAACCAAGCCAGCTGACTTTGACCAACGTGTTAAAGCGGTTTCTCACTTCCGTGAACTGGAAGCAGCAGAAGCACTAGCAGCAGCGAACAAGCGTGTAGGTAATATCCTTGCGAAGTTCGATGGCGATCTACCCGCTGAAATCGACCTAACGCTTCTTCAAGAAGACGCAGAGAAAGCGCTGGCTGAAAACGTTGAAGTAATGACGGAAGCACTAGAACCAGCATTCGCGACAGGCAACTACCAAGAAGCCCTGAGCAAGCTTGCTGATCTACGTGAACCAGTAGATGCATTCTTCGATAACGTGATGGTGATGACTGATGACGAAGCGCTTAAGAAAAACCGTCTAACGCTACTGAACAACCTACGTAACCTGTTCCTACAAATTGCTGACATATCTCTACTGCAAAAATAAGCACGAGTGAGACAGTTGCTCTAAGTCATACTCTGAGTAACTAACGGTAAACCCCAAAGGGAAGCGAAAGCTTCCCTTTTTGTTTTTGTGAGCCAAGCATTTATTTGTAGAGGTGTTATTGATTAACTGAATGAAACAGCACTCAGACTGTAGAGGGCATTGTTTGCTATAAATAACCTGTTTATTCAGGGGAAGGGAACAATGAAAAAAACAGTACTCGCGCTTTCAATACTCGCACTCAGCGCATGCAGCCAAACTAGTGATGATAGCTTATTGCTGACGATTGATGACAACACCGTCGTATTTGAATCGACCGGAAAAGGCACTGTTATCGCTGAACAGGAGCTCGCTAAAGGTAGCTATACCTTCTCTATTAGCGATACTCAAAATACCTGTGGCACCAACTATGCGCTGGCTGAAGAAAACCGCATCAAATTCAATAAACCCCTTCGCTTAGACGACTGCGCCGAGAAGTCTGAATTAGATATCAAGGTCTTTCGCGCTAACACCTACCAGTTTACGCTCAACCCACAAACCAATGAGCTGACGGTTCAGATAAAGCCGAAGCAACAACAAGTACAAAGCTTTGCTTGTCCGGTTCCTAGTGACCAGCCAACCACTATCGATGTTGCTCAGACCTTTGACGATAGCACCTTAGTTAGAGATGCTCTTTCAGGCACACAAGCAACTGTAACCAACGGCAGCGTCACCATGCAGCCAGCAGAAAATAGCCAAGGCGTTCTGCTACTTGAGAAAGTAGAGCCAGAAACCAAAGCCGATTTTAGTTGGGACAACGCTACGGTTTATTTCGTGATGACCGACCGCTTCCATAACGGCAATCCTGATAACGACAACAGTTACGGGCGCAGCCAAGACGGACAAGATGAAATCGGCACCTTCCACGGTGGTGACTTGGCCGGATTAACCGAAAGACTCGACTACATAGAATCGCTCGGTGCCAATGCTATCTGGATTACCTCTCCACTAGAGCAGATTCACGGCTGGGTTGGGGGCGGTGATCGCGGTGACTTCAAACATTATGGCTACCATGGTTACTACCACCAAGATTGGACCAAACTTGATGACAACATGGGCACAGAAGACGAGCTGAAAAACTTCATAGATACCGCGCATAGCAAAGGTATTCGTGTCGTTTGGGATGTGGTAATGAACCACACTGGTTACGCTACCCTTGCAGACATGCAAGAGTTCGACTTTGGTAAGCTCAACCTCACCGATGAAGAAGCAACAAAAACACTTGGTGAAAACTGGACAGACTGGCAACCCGCTAAAGGCCAAAACTGGCACTATTTCAACAATTACATCTCTTACAGTGACAAAGAAGCATGGGAGAAATGGTGGGGGAAAGCTTGGCTGCGCAGCGATATCGGCGCTTATGACTCTCCGGGTTACAATAACCTCACCATGTCTTTGGCGCACCTACCCGATTTCAAAACCGAATCAACAGAGACCACTGGGCTGCATAACTTCTATCGCAACAAGTCCACCAGCGCTACAGATGAACTCCAAACCCCTCGTGAACATCTCATCACTTGGTTGTCTGACTGGGTACGTGAATATGGCGTTGATGGTTTTAGAGTCGATACCGCCAAGCACGTTGAGTTAGATGCGTGGGCAGAGCTTAAAGAGAGCACTAACCAAGCGCTTGCAGAATGGAAGCAAAACAACCCAGACAAAGCGTTGGATGACCTACCATTCTGGATGACAGGTGAAGTGTGGGCGCACAGCGTAGTGAAATCCGATTACTTCGCTAACGGGTTTGATTCGATCATCAACTTTGAATTCCAGAGTGATATCGCACCCAAGGCGCTTAAATGCCTATCCGATCTCGATGCTGACTACCTTAGCTACGCAGACAAGATCAACAGTGACAGCGAGTTCAACGTGTTGAGTTACCTATCTTCTCATGATACTTCGCTATTCTGGACACAACACGGCAGCGACTTTGCCAAGCAGACCAAAGCAGCAAACGCATTAATGCTTGCTCCGGGCGCAGTACAAATCTATTACGGTGATGAAATTGCACGAGACTTCGGCCCAACAGGTTCAGACCCAATGCAAGGAACCCGTTCAGATATGCCATGGGATCAAATCACTGGCGAACGAGCGCAGCTGTTAGAACACTGGCAAGCGCTTGGCCAATTCCGCCAACGCCACCCAGCAGTAGCCCAAGGTAAGCACATCATCCGTAACAGCAAGGGCTACTATGCGTTCGAACGCCAATACCAAGATGACAAGGTATTAGTCGTTTATACTGGCTCAAAGTAAGCGCTGATTGAAATAACCCACAGGACTTAAAAGGAGAAGTTTAGGCTTCTCCTTTTTTGATCACGAAACACTCGTTCAATAAGAAAGCAGACACTCATTAGTTAAACTTTATAGAAGTTTTTTTCGTGTTAGAGCATTTGGCGCTATGCGTCGCAAAAACATTGCGGTATGTTCAAGGAACACACTGATGGCAGGCATAAGGTCTGCCTTAATGACACATAACAAGCAATCACAATGAATTAGGTAAAATAAGTAATGCAGTTCTCTAAGTTTGGTGAAAAGTTTAATCGTTACTCTGGAATCACTCGTTTAATGGATGATTTGAATGATGGCCTGCGCACTCCTGGCGCAATCATGCTCGGTGGTGGTAATCCAGCCGCTATCCCAGCCATGCTCGATTACTTTAACCAAGCCAGTGCCGACATGCTCGCCAGTGGAGAACTCATCGCCGCCCTCGCCAACTACGATGGCCCACAAGGCAAAGACAGCTTTATTAAGTCTTTAGCGGCTATGCTGAAAGAGACCTATGGCTGGGACATCAGCGAGAAGAACATCAGCCTAACTAACGGCAGCCAAAGCGGCTTCTTCTACCTGTTCAATCTACTAGCTGGCCAGCAGCCTGACGGTTCTCACAAGAAAATCTTGCTGCCAATCGCACCTGAATACATCGGCTACGGTGACGCAGGCATTGATGACGACATCTTTATCTCTTACCACCCGGAGATCGAGCTGCTAGAAAACCGCCAGTTCAAATACCACGTCGACTTCGAACAACTAAAAGTAGATGACTCAGTCGCTGCTATCTGCGCGTCTCGCCCAACTAACCCAACGGGTAACGTACTGACAGATGAAGAAGTGCGTAAGTTGGATAAGCTAGCGCGTGACAACAATATCCCACTGCTAATCGACAATGCTTATGGTCTACCGTTTCCAAACATCATTTTTGAAGATGTGGAACCGTTCTGGAATGAAAACACGATTCTGTGCATGAGCCTTTCTAAGCTTGGTTTGCCAGGTGTGCGCTGCGGTATCGTGATTGCGAGCGAAGAAGTCACCCAAGCGCTAACCAACATGAATGGCATCATCAGCTTAGCACCAAACAGTGTTGGCCCTGCTATCGCCAACCACATGATTGAAAACGATGACCTGCTGCGCTTAAGCAGCGAAGTGATCAAGCCTTTCTATAAAGAGAAGTCTTTGCGCGCCGTTGAATTGCTGCAAGAGGCGATTGATGACCCTCGTTTCCGTATTCACAAACCTGAAGGCGCTATCTTCTTGTGGCTATGGTTTGATGAACTGCCAATCACCACCATGGAACTGTACGACAGATTAAAAGCTCGTGGTGTATTGATTGTTCCAGGTGAATACTTCTTTATCGGCCAAGAAGACGAGTGGGATCATGCTCATCAGTGCCTACGTATGAACTACGTGCAAGACGATGAAGCAATGCAGAAGGGTATTGCGATCATTGCTGAAGAAGTGAAAAAGGCTTATACCAATTAAAGTAAAAATATGATCTAATTAAGGCCGTCGAACTCTTACAGAAAATCGCCATGGATAGCCTTAATAATACTGATTTTAAAAAGCTAGCAAGCCAACAAAAAACCATTCAAATGAAGGTTCGCTTGCTAGCACTTGCCCACTTCAAAGAAGGTCACTCGCGCACTCAAATTGCCAAATACCTTAAAGTCAGTCGAACTAGTGTAAACAAATGGGTTCAAGCATTTCTTGAAGAAGGATTGGAAGGGCTTCAAGAAAAACCTCGCACAGGCAGACCTGCATATCTCAATGCCGAACAACGAAAACAACTCAGTGCATTCATTAAGAAAGAAGCAGAGTCCCCTTCGGGCGGGCGCCTTACCGGGAGCGATATACATGACTATATCGTGAAAAACTTTGATAAATACTACCACCCTAATTCTATCTATTATCTCCTCGATCACATGGGCTTCTCTTGGATAACTTCTCGCTCCAAACACCCTAAACAATCACAGCAAGTCCAAGACGATTTTAAAAAAATTCAAAATAGAAACGATCCTTAAGATCCCAGGCCATATTGGGCTAGAGAGTGTTGATGTCTGGTTTCAAGACGAAGCTAGATTCGGCCAGCAGAACACAACGACACGCCTTTGGGCGACTCGTGGAGCGAGGCCTCGCGTGGTAAAACAACAGCAATTTGAATACGCTTATTTGTTTGGTTCGGTATGCCCTGAAAGAGGAATTGGTGAAGCCATGGTGGTTCCTTGGGTTAACAAGGACATAATGACCAATCACTTAGAGCAGATATCTAAGGCTACTGAAAAAGGACGTCATGCTGTCGTTATAATGGATGGTGCAGGCTGGCATACCTATGATATTGCGAGAGAGTTTAATAACGTCAGTACTATTAAGCTTCCTCCCTACTCGCCAGAGCTTAACCCTATAGAGCAAGTTTGGAGTTGGTTGCGGCAACATTATCTCGCGAATCAAAGTTTCACTGATTATAACGACATTGTTTCCAAGGTTTGTCGCGCTTGGAATGGATTTCTTGAGTGCAAAGATCGTGTCACAAAAATAAGCAGAAGAGATTGGATAAACCTGATCAGTTAATTTTCCGGATTGGTATTACAGCGAAAGCAAATAGAGATTCCCTACTCGGTCGTTCCTCCCTCTATGGAATGACGTTAGAGAAAATCGAGTAGGAGGAGGCCTCGCAGCCTCCGTCCTCTCACACCACCGTACAAGCGTGGGTCGCATACGGCGGTTCCGAATATACTTTCAGTGACTCGTACCCATCTCTTAATGAGTACAGCCCCAACCCCTCGAACCATTTTATTGGCATGGCGTGATTAACCTGTGGCGTTAAAGCTAGATGCCACCAACCCTTATCTGACATCGCTAGCTTCCACGCATTACGCTCCGTTACACCTTGTCGCTGTAACCATGTCGCTATGCTGTGTCTGCGTTTGCGCTGCTTTAGTCGGTAGCACCTTAGCCTACGCCGTATCCATTCATCTAAGCGCTGCATTGCACTTTTACGAACAGTAAGCTTGAAGTAGTGTTGCCATCCTCTTAGATATTGAGTTAACTCCGTGATTATCACCTGTAACTCTCGTCCTCGATTTCGCTTCGTTATCTGACGTACTCGCTTCTTCATTTGAGCTTGTGCCGTCTTCGATATCCCGATTGTTCCGTCTATCTGGAAGCGATGGCTTAGGTAAGTTCGCTTTGTCACTCTCGTTGCTGCACTTTTCTTACGGTTTACCGTCAGCTTTAGTTTCTGCTCCAAGAACTCCGTTATCGACTCTTTGACTCGATGAGCGGCTTCCTCACTACGCACGTAGATTTGGCAGTCATCTGCATATCGACAGAACTTATGCCCTCTACGCTCTAACTCTTTATCCAGTTCATCTAATACAATATTTGATAGTAGCGGAGATAATGGCCCACCCTGGGGTGTGCCTCGTTGTCTCTGCTCAACTAGTCCATGTCGCATTATGCCTACCTGTAGGTATGACCTAATTAGCTTTAACACGCGTTTATCAGCAATATCTTGTGACAGCCTGTGCATTAGCCTATCGTGATTCACTGTATCGAAGTATTTTGCTAGGTCTATATCTACTACATAACCTCGACCCTCTCGGATGTAGCGACTGGCGGCCGCCAATGCATGGTGCGCACTGCGGTTGGGTCTAAACCCGTAACTATTGTCGGAGAACTTCGGCTCATAGATACATGACAGCACTGATGTGATTGCCTGTTGGACTACCCTATCAAGGACTGTTGGGATACCTAATTGCCTTACGCCACCACTAGCTTTGGGGATTTCTACACCAAGAACAGATTGAGGTTGATAGCTTCCATCCAGAAGAATCTGGCGAAGCTCTTGCCCGTTTGATGCCTGTCGAAGTCTTGAGATAGTGGCGTTGATGTCGAGCTTGTCGACTCCTGCACACCCTTTGTTCTTCTTCACGCGTCTAAGAGCTTGATTCAAATTGGTTGAAGAGCAAATTTGCTCCATCAACGAAGTTGAGGTCACCAAGACTCGCCCTCCTGTCTACGCCGACCATGCTTGTCATTCTTCGTATCCATGAGCTTTACTTGCGGTATTGCCCTTTGGGACGTAGAGATGAGTTTCATCTTGCTATGACTCCACATGATTGAGTGTCTAGTGACTGCTTCTTGATATATTCAGTTCAGGCCTTCCTTTGAGTTGTACATTCTCAAAGTACTATGCCTTCTGCTGACTTCTTATTGTCCATCACACAACATCACTGCTGTATTAGTCTCTATTGAGACAAACAATAAGATCTCCCGAGGTAAGGCGTTGTTCTTTCCCTTGGCTGTGCCTGATTTACCACTACACACTTCCCGTCGAGGCATTGGACTATTCTATCTATGGCTAGGTTGCCCAAGTTGTAATGGCCTACTATCAGATTTCTGTTCGTCACAACCAAGTTTTGCCATTTGCTTCCTTCAGATTTCACCTCACGGTGAACACCCTTGCATAGGCTAACGGTTCTCGCTCGACTGAGCCCGTAGAGGACTTTCACCTCCTAGATCAACGCCATGCTCGGCGCACCAAACAAAAAGAGCACCTCATAGGTGCTCTTTCACTTTTACTTCCCGATAGTTTTTATCACTTGAATACCCTAAATAATTGGGGGTTCAGCTAGGCGACTAGAAAATTCAGCCCTATGAGCATAGGGAACCTATGTGATTAGGGGGAATTTACGACGTCAACAACGCTGTAGCTTCAAATATGACGGGGATTAGCCTTCTAGTAAGCTATTCCCATTAATAGCAATCTTACGCGGTTGCATCGCTTCTGGGATTTCGCGTTCTAGGTCGATGTGAAGAAGACCATTTTCCATGCTTGCGCCCACCACTTTCACATAGTCAGCCAGTTGGAATTTACGCTCGAAATCGCGCTCTGCAATACCTTGGTATACAAAAGTTTTCTCTGATTCTGCTTTACGCTCACCCTTAACAATTAGCATGTTCTCTTTTTGAGTAAGGTCTAATTGATCATCTGCAAAACCAGCGACTGCCATAGTAATACGGTAGTTGTTCTCGTCTTTTTGCTCGATGTTGTAAGGAGGGTATCCGCCAGAAGTATTTTTCGACGTGTTCGATTCCATCATGTTGAATAGACGATCGAAGCCGATTGCGTTACGGTAAAGTGGAGTGAAATCTACAGTTCTCATAATGCTATCCTTTTAGTAAGCAATAGTCTTAGCTGTGAATTTTACTGAGATCGAACCTGTAAGTGATCCAGTAAACAGCTAAGGGATTCAGTTCGCATTCCTCGGGTTTCAGCTCTATTGGCGACAACGCTGGGACATGACAATGAATCAATTTTTAAATTATGTGCTGCCAAAGTTATCCTCTATTGAGCGATACTTCGTCAGCGGTAATGAAGGTTCTGTTTCTTCTCTTGTAGAGCAAGACAGTCATCCTCTTCACAACTAGATATGTGGATTGAGCAAATCAGTTTCAAGGGCTTCGAACAAAAAAGTGCCCTCAGCGAGGGCACTTTACTTTGAACTCAAGGCTTGATTGAGATGAGTCGTATTATTTATATAAATGACAACTAACCAAGTGTTCAGTTTGACCGTCAAATGCCAAGTTTGTTAACTCTGGTTTGAAATTTTCACACTCCGTTGTTGCTTGTGGGCAGCGCGTTCTAAAGGTGCATCCGCTAGGAGGGCTTAACGGTGATGGAACATCTCCTTGTAAAAAGTCTCGCTCTTTAATTTTGGTCGGATCTGGGACCGGAATTGCAGATAACAGTGCTTTTGTATAAGGGTGTTTCGGATTGCGATACAGCTCCTCAGCGGAAGCTTTTTCAACGAGTCGGCCTAGATACATCACGCCGACTTCATCGCATATATGTTGAACCACCGCTAAATCGTGGGCAATGAATAGAAAAGATATTCCCTTCTTCTCCTGCAATTCAGCAATGAGATTAAGTACCTGTGCCTGTACTGATACGTCCAACGCAGAAACCGGCTCATCAGCAACGATAAACTCTGGTTCAAGGACTAAAGCACGCGCAATGCCTACACGTTGACGCTGGCCGCCCGAGAATTCATGCGGATAACGATTCAAAACATGTGGCCTTAAGCCAACGATATCAATCACTTCTGATATTTTTGCTTCTCGTTCTTCAATAGTTCCGATGTTATGAATATCGAGAGGTTCACGTAATATGTCATGAATCGTCATACGTGGGCTCAACGAGGCAAAAGGGTCTTGAAAGATAATCTGCATGTCTTTACGTAAGTTTTTAAGCGCCTTACTGGGTAAGGCCACCAAATCTTGACCATTTAAGCTTACTTCGCCAGCTGTAGGTTCATGTAAACGCAAAATACAACGCCCCAGCGTGGACTTTCCACACCCAGACTCTCCCACTAAACCCAATGTTTTCCCTTTATAAATCGTAAATGAAACATCATCCACCGCTTTACAAACTGCTCGATTTTTTTTGAAGAAGCTACTGCCAACCACAAACTCTTTCTTGAGGCCTTTAACTTCTAACAATGGTGTATTCATGCCATTCTCCCTTCTGCATGAAAACATGCTACTTGGTGCGTATCTCCCTTGCTAAGCTGTGGTTTCGACTCCCGACAAAGGTCAATGACACGATCACAACGGTCAGAAAATCGGCACCCCTTAGGTAAGTTGGCCAAGTCTGGAACCATCCCCTCAATGGTGGGTAAACGGGGTATTTTCTTATCTCGTACTACAGGGATAGATTGCAATAGGCCTTTTGTATAAGGATGTTTAGGTGATGCAAAGATCTGCTCTACCGGTGCTTGCTCTATTATCTGCCCACAGTACATGACAATGACACGTTGACAGGATTCAGCGACAACCCCAAGGTCATGTGTCACTAGCACAACAGCCATATTGAACTCTTTTTGCAACCGAACCATTTCTTCCATCACTTGAGCTTGAATCGTAACGTCCAGAGCGGTTGTCGGCTCATCTGCAAGTAACAAGTCCGGGCCACATGAGAGAGCCATCGCAATCATAACACGCTGGCGCATCCCTCCGGATAACTGGTGAGGGTACTCATCAATACGGGTTTCAGGAGATGGAATACCAACGGTTTCGAGCATTTCGATAGCACGTTGTCTTGCATTCACCTTGTTAAGGTTACTGTGCAAACGAATCACATCGACCATCTGCGTCCCGATTTTTAGCACAGGATTAAGAGCCGTCATCGGCTCTTGGAAAATCATCGAAATATCATTACCACGAACTTTTCGATACTCTTTTTCTTTTAACCCAACAAGCTCTTTGCCTTTAAACTGAATACTACCTGACGCTATTTTCCCTGGTGGTGAAGGAACTAGCCCCATCACAGCCAAAGAACTCACTGATTTACCACAACCAGACTCACCCACAATCGCAACGGTTTCTCCAGGGTTAACGTGAAATGATATTTCATCGATAGCACGCACTGTCCCCTTATCATTTTTGAAATCGACAGCAAGATTGCTCACTTTTAATAACGGTTGATTATCGCTCACGCTACACCTTCCTTGGATCTAATGCATCTTGCAAAGAGTCTGAAAACAAATTAAACGCCAAAACTAGGACAAACAGCAAACCCGATGATGCGAAGAAATTGGCAAAGTGCCCAGCAGTCACATCACTGCTTGCTTCTGAAATCATTAACCCCCAGCTGATGCTGTCTTTAATACCTAATCCAAGAAAACTTAAAATAACTTCACTTTTAATGGCCGTAATAAATAACAGTGTCATATCCACCAACAACAAATGCATCGTATTAGGCATAAGATGTTTAAAGATCACTCGATAGGTCGGCACACCCAAAGAGTGTGCAGCTTCAACAAACTCCATACTTTTTAGCTTGATAACCTCACCACGCACAACACGCGCCGTCCCCGTCCAAAATGCAAGCGTCATGGCAAAGTGCATAGAGTATGGGCTACCCTCTAATGCGACGGCGATCGCAGCAACCATCAGAAAGTAGGGAATACAGTCAATACTATTCATGATCCATAGAATGAATTCGTCCAGAACTGAACCAGAAAAATACCCCGTGATACAACCAAACAAAGCCCCCATGATAGTCGCGAATATCGCCACCGTTAAACCCACTTCAAAAGCCGTTTTTGTGCTATAAATAGCGCGTTGGAAGATATCCTGCCCATTGATGTTCGTACCAAACCAATGTTCCATTGTCGGGGCTGAAAAACTCGACCCCATCATCGCATCCCAGTCTTGAGCGATAAATCCTGTCCAAACGAGCAAGGCAATCACGAGGTAGACGGCAACCACGATAAAACTGATTAATCCTATCTTATCTCGTTTAAATTTAACCAAAGCTTTCGTCCACAAAGACTCGCGCTTTTGCGGGCTTGATGCCACCGCACTAGGCTTGACTAACACCTCTAACATTGTACCTCCCCCTACTTCAGCGAGACTCTTGGATCCACCGTTTTGTAAAGCACATCGACAATGCTCACAACACCAATGAATAAGAATGTAATCAACACAATAACGGCTTTAAGTACCGGTAAATCGCCCGTTGTAATCGCATCATAGGTAATCAGCCCTACCCCCGGAATACCAAAGTAACTTTCTAAAAGTAAAGACCCCCCAATGACAACAAACGGAATAGAGAACACGACTCTTGTGATGATGGGGATCATTGCATTCTTCAATACATGCTTAAAAAGAATGGTGGTCGACTTATGACCAAATGCTTTAGCAGTACGAATGTGATCTCGATTAAGCTCTTCAACCAACACGGCCCTGTAAAACCTTGTATTGTACCCAACGGCCACAAAGACTGCGGAGATCGTCGGAACGGTCGTATAGTAAATATAATCCGACAAAGAGTTCACTTCCCAGCCATAGACTGGGAAGAGGTTAAGACCAAAACTTGAACAGAAAATCAGTTGTGTTGCGATAATCACAATCAGGTATGAAATGCTCATGCCAACAACCGAAGACGACATCACCAGCTTATCGATAAGCGAGGCTCTGTTTTGAGCTGCCAATAACGCCAAACCGATCCCCATCAAGTGACCCAAAATAAAACCGGGTGCTTGCAGTGCCAGCGAAACAGGGATGGTTTTACTTAAGATAGAGGTAACTTTTTCACCCGTTGAATCTGAATATCCAAAATCAAAAGTAAAAACTTGCTTCACATATTCAGCATAACGGACCCAAAAAGGGTTGTCGTAACCGAGTTGATGACGCATTTCATTGATGTCTTCAATGGTCGGGTTTCGCCCCAATAGATCATACGTTTTATCCGGGCCAAAATAGACCATCAAGATAAAACTGATCAGCGTAACACCGAATAGTAGAGGCATGCTGTATATCAGCTTTTTACCACAATAACGCAACGTTTCCATTCAGCTTCGCCTTACTTTACATCCACATATTTGAAGTAGTTACCAACAAAGTCATGTTGAGGCCACATAACGACGTCTTTATTCCACAAATCAATTCTCGTGCGAGAAAAGCTGCCAATACCGACGCAGTCTTCCACTAGCATAGTATTCATGGTTTGATAGATCGCCGTTCGTTCTGGGCTTGGTTGCATGACCGATGACTTCTTATACAATGCATCGTATTCTGGGTTGCTGTAATTCGAGCTATTGGAGCCGGGCGAGCGATTTGGGCCGTAAAATAGTTGCAAAGTGTTTTCCGCATCTGGGTAGTCAAGTAACCAAGCAAAACCCATCATCTGCGTCTGGCTATTCTTCAAATCACGGCTGTAATCCCCAAACGTTGCGTAACCTTTGAATTTAATTTTGTTTTTCGGATAACCTATCTTGGTTAAGTTGCCACGAAACTGTTCAAAAAATTGCTTAGCACGTGTGCTAGACACACTTGGATATTCTAGAGTCGGTAAATTTTTTGCGTTCCAACCGTTGGCTTTCAATAACGCTTTTGCACCAGCAATATCTTGCTGTATCGAGGCCTTATCCATATTTGGGTCAAAGCCATCCGTGCCCGGTAAAATAAACCCTGGATACGCTTCACCTAGGCCAAGATAAAAACGCTCAATACGCTCATCCCAATTAAAAGATTTAACGATCGCACAACGTAATGCCTTGTTTTGAGCCTCTGTTTTTGCGTCATCATCAAAACCAAAATAGTCGTCATCGAAGTTGAATAAGTTATAAATTAATTCCGATTGCGTCGTTACCCGATAGTGGTATTTTTCCGCATACTCTGGATTCAATGTTACTGGCTGTTTGGATGACAAAACCGTTTCAATTTGCTCATTTTGCAAGGTAGATACTTGGATTTCATTGCCTTTTGTAAACGAATTCCAACGTGCGGAAGGCTGTTTTATCCAGTTCGCTTCAATACGGTCGACGATCGGCAGTGTTTTACCATCAAGCGCCGCAATACCCGCTTTACCATGAACCGCGGGATCGTAACCCGAGCCAGCCAAATCAAACGTTTCATTACGGTAAGTGGGGTTCCGTTCAAGGACAGTTTTCGTACTGTTGTGTGAGACCAATTTGTAAGGCCCAGAGCCTACAGGGTGCACTGAAAGTTCACGACCATACTTTGTGACAGCTTCGTGCGGCACCAAAGCAGAATAACCCATCGCCAATGTATACGTTAACTGAGGGAAAGGTTGAGTAAGCTTGATCTGAATGGTGTGGTCATCGAGAGCATGCAGGCCTTCAATGTCTTTCGCGTAATCTGCGCCATCCGCTTTCCATTGATCTAAGCCAATAATTTTTCCCGCCCATAACCAAGCACCTTGTGAGCGATTTTTAGGGTCAAAGTGTCGCTTAATAGAGTAAACAAAATCGCTGGCCACCACCTCTCGGCCTTTTCCACCTTTAAAGGCATCATCGTCACTGTACTTAACGCCTTGCTTGATTTTGATGGTATACGTTAGGCCATCATCCGAAACTTCAGGTAATGCAACGGCAAGATTGGTTTTTAACTCAAAGGGCACTTTGAGATACTTATATTCATACAGAGTATCGTAAACGGCCGTCACAATAGTATTGGAGTAGCCGGTGCCAGCTTGTGTTGTATCAAATGAAGTCGGTGTTCCACTGTCTGAATATTTAAAAACTTTGGCATCATCTGCAACGGCAAAGCTTGACGCTACCAGCATGGCCAAAGGCAACAGCCTGAATTTGCTCATAATATATCCTTATGTATGATTTTTTTTTTTGGAAATAAACACGTTCTGGTCGACATCAACCTTTAAAAAGGAAGTGCCTTTCATGCCAGCATGCTAAAAATTATTATTTCCGTAGTTATCCATAAAGATGACAGATAGACAAAGAAAAATTGAACAATATTTGAACCAATCCACACAAAAACAACAAGTTGCATACAGTTTGGTGGCATATTTATCAACATATCCCCTCGCCCCTTTACAAAATAACGGACGACAAGTTACCGCTTTAACCACAGAACTCTAAAAAATCACCGTTTTTCGAGACAAAAAAAACCACCTCAAATGAGGTGGTTTAATGGAAAGTATAACCAAAGCTATCAAGCCATATTGGTAACTAAACGTCTAGGTTAGCTACTTTCAGTGCGTTTTCTTCGATGAAGTTACGACGCGGTTCTACTTGGTCGCCCATCAAGGTTGTAAACAACAGATCAGCACCAACAGCATCTTCAATCGTTACTTGCATCATACGACGAGTTTCAGGATCCATTGTCGTTTCCCAAAGCTGATCAGGGTTCATCTCACCTAGACCTTTGTATCGTTGTAAGCTTAGACCACGACGAGACTCTTTCACTAACCAGTTAAGAGCTTCAACAAAGCTAGAAACTGCTTGAGTACGCTCGCCACGCTTAATGTAAGCACCTTCTTCAATCAAGCCATCAAGTGCTTCAGACAAATCAGCTAACTTCGCAAACTCTTTCGAGTTGATAAGGTCAATGCTGAGTACATGTTCGTGAGTAACACCGTGTGTACGCACTACAATCTTAGGAACGCTCAGACCTAGCTCTTCGTGTTTTTCAACTTCAAGAGAGTATTGGCTCGCACCCGCTTCTTTGCCGTTTAGCTGCTCTACAAGCTGCTTGCCCCAAACTTCAACTGCCGCTTCATCATGACACTGCTCTGCCGTTAGGCGAGGTACATAAATCAGTTCGTGAACCAATGCGCGTGGGTAACGACGGCTCATACGATCAACCAGCTTGATACCCGCATTGTATTGATGAACAAGCTTCTCTAAGCCTTCACCAGCAAACGCAGGCGCTTCAGGGTTTACGTGCAATTCTGCATTGTCTAAAGCCAAAGATACTTGATACTGGTTCATCGCATCTTCATCTTTGATGTACTGCTCTTGCTTACCCTTCTTCACTTTGTAAAGTGGTGGCTGAGCAATGTAGATGTAACCACGTTCAATCAATTCAGGCATTTGACGGTAGAAGAACGTCAGTAGCAGTGTACGGATGTGAGAACCATCGACATCGGCATCGGTCATGATGATGATGTTGTGGTAACGCAGTTTATCTGGATTGTATTCGTCACGACCAATACCACAACCAAGCGCTGTGATTAGCGTTGCGACTTCTTGAGAAGACAGCATTTTATCGAAACGCGCTTTTTCTACGTTAAGGATTTTACCTTTAAGCGGTAGGATTGCTTGGTTCTTACGGTTACGCCCCTGCTTAGCTGATCCGCCAGCAGAATCTCCTTCCACAATATAGAGTTCAGACAGTGCAGGATCTTTTTCCTGACAGTCAGCTAGTTTACCAGGAAGGCCCGCTAAATCTAATGCGCCTTTACGACGTGTCATCTCACGAGCTTTACGCGCTGCATCACGAGCACGTGCTGCATCGATAATTTTCGAACAAACGATTTTCGCTTCACCTGGGTTCTCAATTAGGAACTCAGACAGTTTCTCACCCATTGTAGACTCAACCGCAGACTTCACTTCTGAAGATACCAGCTTGTCTTTGGTTTGGCTTGAGAACTTAGGATCTGGCACTTTCACCGAAACAATCGCCGTCAAACCTTCACGAGCATCATCACCAGATGTTGAAGTCTTCGCTTTCTTCGAGAAACCTTCTTTGTCCATGAAGCTATTCAAGGTACGCGTTAGTGCAGCACGGAAACCCGCTAAGTGAGCACCACCATCACGTTGAGGGATGTTGTTGGTGAAACAGTAGATGTTTTCTTGATAACCATCGTTCCACTGCATTGCAACTTCAACGGTAATGCCGTCATCACGCTCTGAATCAAAGTGGAAAATCTTTTGGATGATTGGTGTTTTGTTGGTGTTAAGGTGTTCAACAAACGCTTGGATGCCGCCTTCGTATTCGAAGTGATCCATTTTGTCTTCTTCGCGCTTATCAATTAGCTTAATGGATACACCTGAGTTCAAGAATGATAGCTCGCGTAGACGCTTAGCTAAAATATCGTAATGGAACTCGATGTTTGTGAAGGTTTCTTCACTCGGCCAGAAACGAATTTCTGTACCTGTTTTGTCCGTATCACCCACAACCGCTAGTGGCGCTTGAGGCTCACCGTGGCAGTATGTTTGAGTGTGGATTTTTCCACCGCGGTGGATAGTAAGAGTAACTTGCTTAGAAAGTGCGTTAACGACTGAAACACCAACACCGTGCAAACCACCAGATACTTTGTACGAGTTATCATCGAACTTACCACCAGCGTGAAGAACCGTCATGATTACTTCTGCTGCTGATACATTTTCTTCTGGGTGTAATTCAGTTGGAATACCACGGCCGTCATCGCTTACTGACACAGAACTATCTTCATGGATAGTTACAATGATGTCATTACAGTGACCAGCGAGTGCTTCATCAATAGAGTTATCTACCACCTCAAAAACCATGTGGTGCAGACCGGTACCATCATCCGTGTCGCCAATGTACATTCCAGGACGCTTACGTACCGCATCCAGACCCTTCAGTACTTTAATACTCGATGAATCGTAATTATCTGACATAGTTACTCTCTGACTAATTATCCTTGCTCTATTTTGCCATGTTCCACATGAAACATCCTGCTATTTTCGTCATGCATATCTGCAATCTGACCAGCGGTAATAGAGCTTACAAAAACTTGAGCCTCGGTCGCCTTTAAACACTCAGCAAGACGTGCTCGGCGTTGGCTATCTAATTCGGAAGCGAAGTCATCTATCAAATAGATGCACTGCTTACCTGTCATTTGAGTGAGGTGTTGCCCTTGTGCTACTCGCAACGCGCACACCATCAACTTCAACTGACCTCGTGACAAGACATCTTCCACTGGAGTGCCGTTCACTTTTATCTTTAGATCCGCTTTGTTTGGCCCACTAAAGGTGTAACCAAGCTGCTGATCCCTTTCAAAATTCTTTTCTAAAATCTCGGCGTACGGGGTGTCTTTATCCCAGCCACGATAATAGTTAATCTTTACCTCAAACTCAGGTAAGAAGGTCGCGCAGATTTCTTCGGCGACTTCTTTAAGCTGTTCAACGTAAGTGGCACGCCACTGGCTGATGCTTTCAGCTAAACGGGCCAATTCTTGATCCCAATAGCTCAGCTCTCGATAGCTCGTCGCCGTTTTCAATAATGCATTACGCTGTTTATTGAGGCGCTTTACCCTGCCCCATGCATCATAAAAACCCGACTCACTGTGGAAGACTCCCCAATCAATGAATGCGCGGCGATGCTTAGGTCCATCGGTTAGTAAATCAAACCCTTCGGGGTGAATCAACTGCAAAGGTAATACTTGAGCTAACTGAGCCAATTTTTGCCCAGTTTGACCGCTTATTTTAACCTCTGTGGTGCCATCGCGCTGCTTATTAATGCCAATTGGCAGCTCAAATTGATCCGAGGTCATAAAACGGCCATGGACAAACAATTCGCTACACTCATTTTGAATGATACGACCGGTTAAAGAGCTTTTGAACGAGCGACCATGTCCGAGCAGATACACCGCTTCAAGGACACTGGTTTTGCCGCTTCCGTTAGCCCCTATAAGAAAGTTAAAGCCTGATGACGGTTGAATGTCACAGGCTTCAATATTTCTAAACTGCTTTACGATTAAGCGCGATAAAGGCATAACGTCTTCATATTAATCTTCAATCACGGCTCGATAGACAAACGTTGTTGAGAAACAAACATAATGTATAAATAAACACGGCTTACAAACGAATCGGCATAACAACGTACATCGCGCTGTCATCTTGTGCATTCTCAATCAAGGCACTCGCATTCGCGTCTGACATTGAGATTCGAACCTGTTCACAACGCAGCGTATTCAATACATCCAATACGTAGCTTACGTTGAAGCCAATCTCTAGTGCGTCACCATCAAAGGTTACGTCTAGCACTTCTTCGGCTTCTTCTTGCTCTGGGTTGTTCGCGGTAATACGCATCTCGCTATCCACAAGGTTAACGCGAACACCACGGAATTTTTCATTCGACAGAATCGCTGCACGAGAAAACGCTGAACGTAACTCATCACAGCCGGCTTCTAATGTCTTAGTGGTATTTTGCGGCATTACGCGGCGATAATCTGGGAAACGGCCATCAACGAGCTTAGAAGTGAATACATAGTTGTTCACTTCAGCACGCACGTTAGAGTTACCAATCTGCAGTGTTACTGGCTGTTCTGGAGCATCCAGTAGCTTCACCAGCTCTTGAACACCTTTACGAGGAACAATAATTTGCTTTTGAGCAAAATCCGCACCCAGTTGTGCTTGAGATACCGCCATACGGTGACCATCGGTCGCCACGCTGCGCAGGATAGAGCCTTCAATCTCAAACAACATACCGTTGAGGTAGTAACGAACGTCTTGGTTCGCCATTGAGAATTGTGTTTTCTCGATAAGACCGCGTAATTCAGCTTGTGTCACAGACACTTCAACTTCACTGCTCCAGTCTTCAATATTTGGAAAATCTGCCGCAGGTAATGTTGCCAATGAGAAGCGGCTACGACCAGAACGAACCTGAACACGGTCACCATCCAATACCACTGTGATCACTGAACTGTCTGGTAAGCCACGACAGATATCTAGGAACTTACGTGAAGGTACGGTGATGCTGCCCGCTTCGAAATCACCTTCAAGCGTTACACGGCTGATCAGTTCAACTTCTAGATCCGTCGCTGTCATCGACAACACGTTATCTTCTACTTTAATCAGTAGGTTTCCTAGAATTGGAAGCGTTGGCCTGCCACCTAGCGCACCAGATACTTGTTGTAATGGCTTAATCAGGTGACTACGTTCAATGGTAAATTTCATATCTTGCTCTTACGGTCTAAATGGCACTGCGTAATAGTACGTGGCCAAGATTCTGCTTATTAAGGTTAAGAATACTGTGTATTAAGAAGAAAGGGTACGAATCAAGTTCGAATAATCTTCTTTAATGTCGTGGCTCTCTTCACGCAGCTGAGCAATCTTACGACAAGCGTGCAACACGGTCGTGTGGTCACGGCCACCGAATGCATCACCAATCTCAGGCAAGCTGTGGTTCGTCAGCTCTTTAGCCAGTGCCATCGCCAATTGGCGTGGACGAGCAACAGAACGAGAACGACGTTTAGATAATAGATCAGCAACTTTGATTTTGTAGTATTCGGCGACTGTCTTTTGAATGTTATCAATGGTGACCAGTTTTTCTTGCAGGGCAAGTAAGTCACGCAGTGCTTCACGCACGAAATCGATCGTGATCGGGCGGCCAGTGAAATTTGCATTCGCAATAACACGGTTCAATGCGCCTTCGAGCTCACGAACGTTAGAGCGTAAACGCTTAGCAATAAAGAATGCCACTTCATCCGCAAGGTGAATTTGGTGGTCTTCTGCTTTCTTCATTAAGATCGCAACACGAGTCTCAAGCTCAGGTGGCTCAATCGCAACCGTCAAACCCCAGCCGAAGCGAGATTTAAGACGATCCTCTACCCCGTTGATCTCTTTTGGATAACGGTCAGACGTTAGGATGATCTGTTGGTTGCCTTCAAGCAGCGCGTTAAAGGTATGGAAGAACTCTTCTTGAGAACGCTCTTTATTCGCGAAGAATTGGATGTCATCGATAAGCAAGGCATCAACACTACGGTAGTAGCGCTTAAATTCTTCAATCGCGTTATTTTGTAGCGCTTTCACCATGTCTTGAACAAAACGCTCAGAATGCATGTAAACCACTTTAGCATTCGGTTTGTTGTCAACAATGGCATTACCCACCGCATGCAACAAGTGCGTTTTACCTAAACCGGTACCACCATATAAAAACAACGGGTTATAAGCTGTTCCTGGATTATCAGAAACCTGACGTGCCGCCGCCAAACCCAATTGGTTTGATTTACCCTCAACAAAGTTATTGAACTTATGTTTTGGGTTTACGTTTGAACGGTGGTTAAGGTCAACCGCTACAGGCTCTTCATCACGCCATATATTGTGAACAGGCTTACGAGCTTGTAATTGCGCAGGTGCTGACGATTCAGCGGCTACATCGGCTGCTGTACGGGTACGAGCTGGGGCGATAGTCTCAGATTTTGGAGCAGTCACTCTTTTGCTTCCGATCTCAAAATGAAGATGCGGAATATCATTACCACAATATTCTTGTAGCAAACGGTTAATGCTATTTAAGTACTTATCGCGCACCCAATCGAGTACAAATCGGTTTGGTGCAAATAGAGTTAGAGTATTACCATTGAGCTCCGCTTGTAACGGACGTACCCACATACTGAATTCTGTAGCTGGTAACTCTTCTTGAAGCTGTTGCAAGCATTGCAACCAAAGCGAAGATGACACGGTGCCCCACTCTATTTAAGTTATATGAAATGACCGCTGATTTTACCTGTTGATAAGTCAGATCACCAGCAATTGATCACAGATCCAGTGAATAAGATCC